>NZ_JBMDLB010000001.1:0-50510 GCF_049310065.1 Streptomyces tatrensis
CCAGGCTGTAACACCACAGGAAATTTTCTGGCGGATTTGGGACGACCAAGCGTTGGAAACGACTTACGGCCTTTGTGTAGCAGTAGAAATGCCTACCAGAAGGGGCGTTCCGAATGATTCTCAGCCAACATTTTAGGTAATCGTCGGAAAAGAAATCACCGGAGTCATGCAGCCTGATCCACTTCCCTTGGTATCGCTTGTGGCCAATTTCCTCGGCCATCTGGTCTTCCCAATCGGCGAGCCTATGCGTCACCATCCACATGTTCCGTTCGTGCGCCCCCAGCACGACTGGCCACCTATAGGTTCCCACTCGGGCGTAACACAACTTCGCACACGCGCCGGCCTCCGGGCAGGCGTTGTACGTCGTGCCGTCCGGGAAGCGCCCGGCCCAGGCGGGGAGCGGCCAGTTGAAGATCTTCTCGGCCCGCAGCTGCCTGTTCTGCGTCAGAAGCCATCGGCGGGCAGGGCTCTTCGAGTGGGGCTGGTCGGGGCTGGTGGTGGAGTTCATGCTGTGCTTTCAGGCTGGTCAGAGAATGCGGAATCGGCCGGGCAGTCGGCATGAGGCGCGGCGCAGGCGTGCACCCCGAACTTGGTGATGCCACCCGGCGTCATCACCGCCAGGTACGCAAGCCCCAAATCCAGCTGCGTGCCTGCCACAGCCGTGCGCTTCGCGTTCACGAACTGGAGGGCATCACCGAGGCTGCCGATCGCCGCGGCGGCTTTGGCCCGGACCGCGTCCAGGGCGTGAGCCGGCATCTGGCTCACCTCCAACATGGCAAGTGGCAGCGCGAACAGAAGATGCTCGGTGAGCCCGTCGTGGAAGACCTGCTCTCGCTCGGTCAGCCGACGGACAGCCGCGACCTGGACGACGGTGATGCGCCGCTCGACCGGCGAAGACGGGAACGGGGTGGGGTTCATCGGTACTGCTTCCATGTGACTTGCCGTGGTGCGCGATACCCGCGCACCACGGATCAGGCTGTCGTCTGTCGATCGCTACTCGCGCAAAATTGAGCAGCCGTCGCGATGGGCGGGCGAGGTGCGATATCTGGGGGACTCGATGAGGTTCGGCGCGTTGGTGAGCCAGTCGCCGTAGTCGGCCAGGGTCCTGATGTGCATGGTGGGAACGGCTGCGCGGCACCGGGGGCACGGTCCGATGGCGCTCAGGGTGAATCGCCGGTCAATGTCGTACGCGGCGAGGAACTCGCGGGGATCAGGGCCTTCCGAGATCCGTAGTCGGATGGCCCGGGCCACGGAGTCCTCGTCCATTCGGTGAAGGCTGTCCGCGCGGCTGGTGACGGCGACCCATCGTTGCAGTTTCAGGACCCGGCGCAGCATGGACCTCGCACGGTCGGCCGTGGCGAACTCGGCGTATGGGGATGCCCAGTTGCCGACGCTGTCTGCACGGCCGCTAGCTTCCCGCTCACGGGCGGCGCGAATCGCTGCCTGGTCGAGCCGGCCGAGGCCGCGGGCGCTCATGATGAACCGCAAGGTCGACTCCTTGTGGTGTGGGAAGAATTGGGGGATGGGCCCGGGCGGCCAGGGGGGAGTGGCGCGCCCGGGCCCGGAGCCTCCGCCCGCTGGGAGGGGCGGCGGAGGCTGAGCCGCACGAGGCGGCTCCTTCACGGTGGTAGGGAGGCGACGGACGCGGCCCGTCACATATCGCAACTCTACAGTGGTAAATTCAATTAGGCAATAGACGGGCTTCATTGGCGCTCGTTACCCACGCCTCGCGGGGGCTGTCGCCCTCGCTCCGTGGCCCACCCGGAGTGTGGCCCGCGTGCCGCCTCATCGCCCGGGCTGAGTGATCGGCCTCGGTCGACCTTGGGCTCGAAGGTGACCTCGGTGGCGCGACGAGGGTTCTCGGCTCGATCGACGCACGCAAGGCGAAGTCCGCGCGCCGAGCCGCGTGTGGGCGGAGCGGGCTGGGCGCCCGCGGTCAAGGCTGGGGTTGGCGGCAGACCCGGCCCCTGTGTGGGCGATGAGGGAGCTAGTGTCCTGCGCCGGAAATCCCAGGGTTAAGTCTGCGGCTGGTTGTTGGTGGCTGGTGGGTTGATTTTGGTGAGGTAGTCGGCGAGGGACTTCAGGATCTCGTCGGCGCTCTTCGTCCAGGTGAAGGGCTTCGGGTCCTGGTTCCAGGTCTCGATCCAGGCTCGGATGTCGTCTTCCAGTGCTTTCACCGAGGTGTGGACGCCTCGACGGATGAGCTTGTCGGTGAGGAGGCCGAACCACCGCTCGACCTGGTTGATCCAGGACGAGCCTGTGGGGGTGAAGTGGACGTGGAAGCGGGGGTGTTTGGCCAGCCACGTCTTGATCTCGGGGGTGTTGTGGGTGGCGTAGTTGTCGCAGACCAGGTGCACATCAAGCTCGTGCGGCACGGCCTTGTCTATCGTGATCAGGAACTTCTTGAATTCCTTCGCGCGGTGACGGCGGTGGAGTTCGCTGATGACGGTGCCGTCGGCGATGTTGAAGGCGGCGAAGAGACTGGTGATGCCATGTCGTGGGTGCGGCGCTCGGGCATGCCCGGCATCATCGGCAACACCGGCTGCGAGCGGTCCAGAGCCTGGATCTGGCTCTTCTCATCCACGCATAAGACCACTGCCCGTTCCGGCGGATTGTGGTAGAGCCCGACGACGTCGACGACCTTGTCGACGAACTGCGGATCGGTGGACAGCTTGAAGGAATCCTGCAGGTGAGGCTTGAGGTCGAACCGCTTCCAGATCCGGCCGACCGTCGATTTCGACAGCCCCGTGCGAGCGGCCATCGAGGCCCGTGACCAGTGGGTGTCCCGGCCCGGAGTGGACTCCAGCGTCGCCACGATCACGTCCTCGACCTGGTCGAGGAGGATCGAGGACGGCCGGCCCGGCCTGGGCTCATCGGCCAGACCGTCCAAACGGTCAGCGATGAAACGACCGCGCCAGCGATCCACGGTCGAGGTGTCGACACCAAGCTCGACCGCGGCCTGCTTGTTCGTCCCGCCTTCCGCGCAACGCAGCACGATCCTCGCGCGAAGCGCCAGGTACTGGGCGGTCTTCGCGCGCCTCGCCCACCGGATCAGCTGGTCACGTTCGGCCTCACTCAGAACCAGATCGGCCTTCGGCCGGCCGATACGCGCGGCATCCTCGAGCCCGGCCATCCCCTCAGCCGCGAATTTCCCACGCCATTTCCTCACCGTCGCGGCGGTCACGCCGACCTCCACCGCCACCCGCGCGTTCGGCGCCCCACCCGCACACGCCAGCACGATGCGCGCCCGCTCCGCGAACCGCGGCGCCACCGCCCCACTCGCCCAACGAGACAACTCCGCGCGTTCCTCATCGGATAGGCGGACTTCAACGGCACGAGGACCCGGCGACATGGAAACAGGCTACAGACTTAACCCTGAAATTTCCGGCGCATCACACTAGAGCTGTGACCGGGAAGGTTCGCCGGGTTGTTCCTGGTGCTGGTTGGAAATGAGTTCTCCAAGCAGCGTGGGGAGGCGGGATGGCGAAACCGGTCCGGGTTCGCGGGCTGACGGAGCAGGAGGGCCAGAAACTCCAGCACATCGTCCGGCGGGGCAGCACGAGTTCGGTGCAGTTCCGGCGGGCGATGATGCTCCTGGCCTCGGCCGGCGGAAGCACGGTCCCCGTCATAGCCCGCCTGGTCCAGGCGGACGAGGACACCGTCCGCGGCGTGATCCACAAGTTCAACGAGATCGGGCTCGCATGCCTGAACCCTCGCTGGGCGGGAGGCCGTCCCCGCCTTCTCGATCGTGACGACGAGGACTTCGTCATCCAGACGGCCACCACCCGCCCGACCGTGCTGGGCAAGCCCTTCACCCGCTGGTCGATCCGAAAGCTCGCCGACCACCTGCGGCGCAACCGTGCCCGGCCCGTCGTCATCGGCCGGGAGGCCCTGCGGTGCTTACTCGCCCGCCGCGGGATCTCCTTCCAGCGCACGAAGACCTGGAAGGAGTCCCCAGACGCGGCCTTCGACGCGAAGCTCGCCCGGATCGAGTACGCGATCAACGAGCGGCCGGACCGCACGTTCGCGTTCGACGAGTTCGGGCCCTTGGGAATCCGCCCCACCGCCGGCTCCTGCTGGGCTGAGCAGTCCCGGCCCGACCGCCTGCCGGCCACCTGCCGGCGCACCCACGGCATCACCTACTTCCACGGCTGCTACTCCGTCGGCGACGACCAGATGTGGGGGACCAACCGGCGCCGCAAAGGCATCGACCGCACCTGGGCCGCCCTGAGAACCATCCGGGCAGCCCGCCCGGACGGCGCCCCCATCTACGTGATCCTCGACAACCTCTCCGCCCACCTGAACTGGAGAATCCGCAGGTGGGCGGACTGGAACAAGGTCGAACTGTGCTTCACCCCGACCTACGCCTCCTGGGCCAACCCCATCGAGGCGCACTTCGGACCACTGCGGCAGTTCACCCTGGCCAACTCGAAGCACCCCAACCACACCGTCCAGGCACGGGCCCTGCACGCCTACCTGCGCTGGCGCAACAAGAACGCCCGCCACCCCGACGTCCTCGCCGCCCAACGACGCGAACGCGCCCGCATCCGCAGCGAGAAAGGCATCCGATGGGGCGGACGCCCGCTCGCTGCAGTAGCTGCCGGGACGAAGATCAGGACCGCGGCTTGAGCCTGACCAGGCGCACCGGCTCGCCGTCAAGCATGAGCTCGTCGATCAGGCTGTCGGTGATCTCGTCATGATCAACCTGCGGGAGATCCAGGGTGATGTGGAAATCGCGGAGTGCAGAGCGGATCTTCCCAGCCAGACCGGCGTAACCGGGGGTCTCCGCCGGGTCCGCCGCGATGACCAAGCGCGCCTCACGAGGTGCATCAATGCCGGTCACTGACACGTCGAAGCTTGCGGCGATCCCGGCCTCATCCGCTGCTCTCCGAGCCGCGTCCATCAGCGCGATTGAGGCCAGATACTCCTTCACCTGGTCCCTGCTGAATGCCGGGGCAACGCTCCGCCACACCGTCATGGCTGGGGCTCCGGAGCGGAACGCACTCGTCATGGTGTCGACCAAGGCGCGCTTAGCCCCCAGGTAGTTGTCAAGCTCAGGCCGGATGTCGTCAATCTTCGTCGCCATGCCTCAAACCATACTCGCGAGACTGAATCCAGTCCAGACTGAATTCAGTCTCGCTTTGAGGGGGGTATCTCGGCATCGGTTTCTACCGGTGAACCTTTCCGGTCACAGCACTAGCGGCGCGTTGGTCAGCGGCCGGCCAGGCGCGCCCCATCGAGCATCTTGTTGTGTAATTGGAAATGTTGCTGTACAGTTGGAGCTATCAACGCCGGAGCAGATAGCCGGCGAGCAGCACAGAAGGGTGGGGAACGACTTGTTCACCACTGATCAGAAGCCCGTCTTCGTCTACGGCACGCTCCGTGCCGGACAGGGCAACTACCTGAACATCCTCGAGGGAACGACTGTTCAGGAGCGCCCGGCGACCCTGAACGGATACACCCTCTTCGGGTCTGGTGTCCCTTTCGCTGTCAAGCGCGAGGGCCGGATCGTGGTCGGTGAGGTCATGGACGTGAACCCGCGCCTGTGGTCCACCGTGCTCACCCGACTCGACCGGCTTGAGGGCTACCGAGGCGAGGACCGCGACAACATGTACGACCGCGAGGTCCGTACCGTCACCCTCGCCGACGGCAGCGCGATCAACGCGTACGTCTACCTCGCGAGCGAGTCGTCCCGCACCTGGTTCACCGACGCTGAGGAGATCCCCGGAGGGGACTTCGTGAAGGCCGAATCCGGGCACCCCCGGCGCTCCTGGTAGCCACAATGCCACCGAAGCCCTCTTCCTCGGGCGTCGGTGGCTCAATCCCATGAAACCCGTCAGGCCGCGCGCGGCGCGGCCTGACGGCTTGAGCAGTGCACCTCGGCCCCATCCGGATGCCGAGGCGAAGTAAGGAACAACCATGTGCGGTCTGTTCGGAATCATCCGCAACCAGACCTGTGATCCCACCCGCGCAACCATCATGTGCGTCGCCCTGGGCCAACTGGCCGAGGAGCGGGGCAAGGACTCTGCGGGGCTGGCGTTCGCCACCTCGGCGACCAAGGAGCTCGACCGGCGCCCGGTCACAAACCGTCGCGATGTGACGGCTGGCGGCTGGCGCATCATCAAGGGATCTGGACGCTTCCGGGACGTTTGGAAGCCCGCGTACAGCAGCGCGCTCGATGCCGCTCCGGTCGCTCTCGGACACACCCGCTGGGCCACCCAGGGCGCGAAGACGCTGATCAACTCCAGCCCACTGCAGGTGGGACAGCTGATCGGCACCCACAACGGTGACGTGGATACCTGGCCGCTTCGGTCGACCTTCGACCTCCCGCGACCAACCGGTGACACCGACACTGAGGTCCTGTACCAGGCACTGGACCAGGCTCGCGGGGTCATCCTGCCCACCCGTGATGTCCTGGAGTCCACTGTGGGGCGGGCTGCACTGGCGTGGATCGACCGGCGCTGGCCGCAGCTGGTCATGCTGGCGCGCACGGCGGTGAGCCCGCTCTCCGTCGCCGTCGACACGGACGGAAACCTGTACTGGGCGTCAAACCCGGGCTGGTTCGAGACGGCGGCCCGCGCGGCGGGCGTCTCCATCGCGGAAGTGCTGATGGTTCCGGAGGGAACGCTAATGATGGTCGACTATTCCTCGGGCGCTCCGGTCCCCGTCGACCGGCGGACGTTCACGGCGACGGCCCGTGCGAAGGACGACCGTCTGGCGCACATCGTCGCTTACCGGGGATTCAGCCTGGACGACGAGCTGGCCGACCGGGACGTGTGCGGCCACCGCACGCTCCGTGAACCCCAGCGGTCCCGGTCCATCCCGACCGTCCCGCCGACCCTGTGGCTCTCGCCCAAGTAGGGAGTTGCGACCCGCGAAAGGGGGCCGGGGCACCGCTTCAAGCGGTGCCCCGGCCCCCTTTCGCCGTTGTGATATCAGTACTGGCCGTTGTGCCAGCGAGTGCCGGCGAACAGCGCGGTGACCTGGGCCCGGTTCTCCTCCCGGCTGAAGATCCTGTCCACCATGCTGCGGAACGACTGCGTGGTGCTGGCCCACGCGTCACCGCTCAGCCGTCCGCGCCGTCCCGTTACAGCCGCCGCCTGGCGGTGGTGACCAACGCGTTGCCGCGCCGGCGGCGCAGTGGTGCCGGCCTCACGCAGTGCCGCGTCCGTCAGGCCCAGCGACACGTTGACCTGCGCCTGGATGGTTCCCGGGTCCAGCGATCCGTCCCACATCCGGAACTCTGCGTGGTCGCTATCCCGCCCGTTGACGGACTGGAAGTTCAGCCCGATGTGGTGGCTGTTGTTGTATCGCTGCACGGCTGACACCGAGGTGTACGGACTTGAAGGCTGCTGGTTGGGGGTGCACCAGTTCAGGCCGCGGTGACGGTCACTGGCCGGGTTCTGGGCAATCCGGTAGATGACGTCCTCGTAGCCGGCCACCGTGTTGATCAACTGGTTGTGGTTGGCGACGGTGTGATCATAGTCGGGCACCGCGACATGGACGTGGCCGCCGGTGCGCGCGTTGGCGATGCCACCGTTGCGCCGCACGATCTCGCACACCTGGGCCAAGTTGTTCCAAGTCTGCGGTTCGTCATAGAGGATCGGCGAGACGATTTCGCCGGCCACCGTGCTGTCGCTCTCCAGTCGCCATGCGTTCGGGTCATCGGTGTATCCCTCACGCGCGGACTGGTGCCATCTATGCATGTGCGCGTCGGGTGCTATGCCGGCCTCGTGCAGCTCACGCGCGATCCGTTGGTTGGCAGCCTGTTGCTCCGAGTAGGACATCGTTGACGGATAGTCGTACTCGATCTCGACCCCGAACGCACGTCCCCCGTCGCGCGCCCCGAGCCCACCGGTGGCGTTCTCCGTCAGGTACGGCACCAACTGTTCGCCCGCTCCCCTGCGCTCACGGGCTTGGTCATACGCCTCCTGGAAAGCGTCCATGTCCTGCGCGTACGACCGCACGGCAGGCCGAGCCGCGCGCTCGGCGCGCGCCTGTTCCTGGGCGGCGATCGAGGCGGCGTGCTCGGCCGCCACCTCGCCGAGGACCTCCTGGGCAGCGGCCCGGTCAACACCCGCACGGCTGCTCGAGGCGAACTGCTCCTGCACGAGGCTGGCCAGCACGGTCTGGTGGGCGCAGATGCCGTCCTCATCGCCAGCATGCCCGGCGCCGCCGGTGCATTGCAGGTTCTCCGGGCTCACCATCAGTTGGCCTTCGGGGCCGCGGGTGATCCGTACGTCACCCTCGATGTAGTGACGCCCGCTCTCGTCGGCGACGGCGCCCCCGAGGGTGACGAGGGCATCTTGATCGTCAGTCACCTGCCCCTGGATGATGTTCGGGCTGCGGGGCAGGAACACCAGGTGGCCGTCTTCATTGATCACGTAGGTGTTCAGGATCGGCGCGTCGGCAGGGGAGGTATCGAAGATCCGTACCTCCGGGCGCGGAGCCCGTTCCTCAATGGTGAGCGGCGCGGCTTCGGCGACAAGAGTGTCCGTGCCGCGCGTCGGCGCGACGCTGTGGTGCTGGTGGTCTATGCGACTTCCTGACCCCATACTCATGCCCCCCGGAGGTTCGGCGGCAGCGCACCTTGGTCTGCCGCCAAGTGGATGACGCCTGCCTGATGCAGCGACACCAACAGGCTCCATTCGTCGTCAGGCTCGATCCAGATCAGCGCCTCGTCCGGCCCTTCAGGGCGGGCTAGGCGGCCGGCCGGCTTGTAGAACGTGGTGACCAGGACGAGCGGGACTGGGGCGTCCCAGTGACTCTGGATCGGGGGAGTGTCCCGGGGGGCAAGGATGGCGTGCTGCTGCTCCGCGGTGCACTGAGCGAACTCGTCCGATGCCGCGAGCAAGGCCTGCAGCTGGACCTGGAGGCGCAGGGCGAGCCGGATGCGGGCGGCTGCTTTGTCCTTCGGGCTGATGAGTTCGGGGTACTCGGGGATGAGACCTTGCAGGAGCCCGGTCGGGGTGTCGGAGTATCCGCGCCAGCTCCCACCGTCGTAGATCATCTCGAAGACGTAGGTGCTGCCGTCCTCCTTCGTCGGGGGGGCCAGCGGCGTGGCGGCGGACGAGGCGTTGCGGGTGCGGACGAAAGCCATGAGATCTCCAGTGCCTAACGCTGTTGCCAGCGGGTTTCGTGGAACAGGGCGGTTGCCTGCGCCTTATCCTCGGGGCGCTGGAAGAGCGCGTCGACCAGGTGCCGGAAGTTGGCGGTGGTCGTACGCCAATCGTCACCCGACAGCCGCCGACGCTCGCCGATTCCAGCTTGGCGCCGCTGCCTGCGGTGGCTGCCCAGCGGCATACGGGCGTCGGGGAGGGCAGAATCCTGCCGGACCGCCGCGGCAGCTATCCCCAGGGACAACTTGACCTGCGTCTGGATCACGGAAGGGTTCAGCGAGCCGTCCCACAACCGGAACTCCCCGTGTGCGCTTTGCCCACCAGCCCTGGCTCCAATCAGGTTCACGGCCATGCCGTGGTATGCGTCAATACTCGTGATCCGCTCATACCCTTGAGACGGGACCGAGTTGGGACTGCACCAGCGAGTACCGCGGTGTCGATTGCCCTCCGACGCCGGGTTCTGTGCGAGCCGGTACAGGACGTCTTCATGGGCGGCGTACGTCTGCATGAGCCGGGTGTGGTTGGCGACGTCGTGGTCGAAGTCGTGCATGCCCACGTGAACATGACCGCCGGTGCCGAACGACGCCCGCCCGCCGTTGCGCTCGATGATGTCGCAGGCAGCTGCGAGGTTCTGCCAGGTCTGGGGCTCGTCGTAGAGGATCGGTGAGACAAGCTCGCCGGCCACCGTGCAGTCCTCTTCCAACCGCCAAGCGTCCGGTGCATCGGTATATCCTGCCTGCGCCTGGGCGTGGTAACCGTACTGCTCCGCGGAGCGGGACAGACCAGCCTCCTGCAGCTCACGGCCGATGTTCTGGATGGCCTGACGCCGGTCGACGCCAGGCTGGATGTCGAACTCGATCTCAACGCCGAACCCGCGGCCTCCTTCGCGAGCCCCAAGCCCACCGGTGGCGTTGTCCGTCATGTAGGGAATGACCTGTTCTCCGCCTGCCGCTCGCTCGCGGGCGGCCTCGTAGTCGCGCTGGAATGAGTCGAAGTCGCCGGTGTAGCTGACGGTCTCTGCCGTCGGCCACTGTTCGCGGGCCTGTTCCTGAAGCGCAACGGCTGCCTGATGTTCCGCCGCGACCTCGTTCATAACCTGCTGAGCGGCCGCGCGCTGAACAGCACGATCATCGGGGGACAAGCCCACCTCGGATTGGACCTCGCGCTGGGAGGGGATGCCGTTGCTGATCGCTGACCGGAGAGCTTCCACCGCCTCGGGGGTCGCCAGCCCGGAGCTGGCTGCGTCCCGCGTGTCTCCGTCCGGCCGGTCGGCGTCCTGGATGAGCCCGTGGCCATTCCACAGGTCGTACTCGTTGCGGAGGCGGTCGCGGATGCCCCAGTACTCCATGGCCTCCTCCATGGGCGGGCCCCAGTCCCCGCCGACGGCCTCCCAGCGCGCCTGGATCTGTAGGGCGCGATCGATCAGCTCCCGCTGACCCTCGGGCATCAGGTCGACGTTGCTGCTCGGGGCCTCGACAGTCAGCCCTGCTGCAGTCGTGGCAACAAGGTGGTGCTGGTGGTCGATCCTGCTGCCGGATCCCATGTGTCAGGTCCTCCTCACGGGTCGTCGGGTGTCGGGTCCTGTGATGCGAGTGGCGTTGATGGGGCTTCTGCCGTGGTTAGCGGTCATGTGTCCTCAGATTCATTGCCAGCGGGTGATGGCAAACAGTGCGGTGGCCTGCTCCATTTCCTGCCGGCGGTGGAAGATGTCGTCGATGAAGCGCCGAAAGCCTCGGCTGTCGGCTTCGAGAGCGTCGGGTGGCAAGCGCTGTTGGGGCCTCCAGCCGTCCTCGTACAACTGCCGACGGTGGCTCCCCAGCGTCATCGGCGGGCCCTGCCTGCTGCGCCGAGCGGGGGAGTTCCCTTGCCGAACAGCCGCAGCAACCATCCCCAGGGAGACGTTGACCTGGGCCTGGATGATGGCGGGATTGACGGAGCCATCCCACAGCCGGAACTCGCCGTGGTCGCTGCGCTCGCCGCGAGCCGCGCTCAGATTGACGGCCATGCCGTGCTGGGCACGTGCCACCACGTCGGCCAGGGACCGGTAGCCGGTCCCTGGCACGCTATTGGGTTCGCACCAATCGATGCCGCGATGGGAGGCGTGCGGAGCGTCCGGATTGGCTGCGAGCCGGAACAGGACGTCCTCGTGGTCGCTGTACAACTGCATCAACCGGTGGTGGTTGGCTACGTCGTGGTCGTAGTCGTGCAGGCCCACGTGGACATGGCCGCCAGTCCTCTCGCTGGCGCCGCCCCCGTGGCGCTCAACGATTTCGCATACGGTGGCGAGGTTCTGCCAGGACTCGCGCTCGTCGTAGAGGATCGGCGAGACGATCTCGCCCGCCACGGTGGAGTCCTCCTCCAGCCGCCAGGCGTTGGGAGCGTCGGTGTAGCCGGCGTACTGCTGGGAGTGGTAGCCGTGCTGGTAGCGGTCACGGGCAAGGCCGGCGTCGTAGAGGTCACGGCCGATGGCGCGCAGGGCCTCGTCACGGTCGTCGTAGTCGCCGTCGGTGTCGAATTCGATTTCCAGGCCGAAGCTGCGGCCGCCTTCGCGGGCGCCGAGTCCGCCGGTTGCGTCGTCGAGCAGGTAGGGGACAGCTTCGTCGCCGCGGGTCGCGCGTTCCCAGGCAGCCTCGTAGACGCTTCGGAACGCGTCGAACTCGTGCTCGTAGCTGACTTCCGGGGCGTCGGGCCATCGGTCTCGGGCCTGGAGGGACATCGCGATCGCGGCATGGTGCTCGCCGGCGACTTCGTCGAGGACCAGTTGCGCCGCGGCGCGCTGGACGGGGACGCTGGCTGACGGTGCGTCGACGAGATCAGACAGGGCCGGGGAAGATTCGTGCGCGTCGGCGTCCTCGGGCTCGGCATCCTGGATGAGCCCATGCCCGTTCCACAGGCCGTACTCGTTGCCTAGACGGTCGCGCAGGCTCCAGTACTCCACGGCGTCTTCGGGGGTCGAGGCCCCGTTGCTGGCCTCCCAGGTTGCCTGGATCTGCAGGGCGCGATCGATCAGCTGTTGCTGGTCCTCGGGCAGGAGGTCGACGCCGCCGACGGGGGCCTGGATGGTCAGGGCTGTTTCGGTTGTGGCGACGAGATGGTGCTGGTGATCGATCCTGCTGCCCGAGCCCATGGTCAGGCCCCGTCTCGTGTGGTGATTGTGCCGTCGGCGAGCCCGGCGTAGAAGCGGACGTTGGCGGTGAAGAGGTCTTCGGTACGTGCCTGGGTGTCGACGCGTCCCTCTGCCGTCATGACGGCGCCGTGTCGGGCGTACTGCAGCGGGTTCTGGCTGATCAGGAAAAGGCGGCCAGGAAAGAGGGCTCGGAGGGTGGCGATGCGGTCGGCACGGCTCGCCCCGGTGAGGACCATGGGCAGATCGGCGGGGAGAGTGGCGGCCAGGTAGGTCAGTCCGGGGATCGCCATCTCCTCCCAGTCGGCCTGGGTTCGGAAGGTCTGCAGGTTCATGGCGAGGGCTGGAGGGAGCGCGGGGGACTCGTCGAGCCAGTCCAGGTAGCGGTCGAGGTCCTCCAGGCGGAGCCAGTAAATGTTGGGGACCGCTGTGACGCCGGCTGAGGTGAGTTCGGTGGCGAGCATCAGGTTGCGGCGCATGTTGATCAGGTTCTCGGCGCGGGGCTGGTTGAAGTACATGCTGGCGTTCGGCGTGAGAACGAGGTCCCACTTCTGGGCGGCGAGCATGTCGGCGAAGCCGTCGGCCTTGCGCCTTGTCCAGTAGGCCTCGACAAGGGGGTCCTCCGCGTAGCCGCTGAGGATCGCCTTCTGTTCTGGGCGCAGGTCGAGGAACTGGTGGGCGGTCTTGCCCTCCCACCGCGGGAACAGCTTGTGCGTCCTGGGGCTGATGACGCGCCGCAGCCCGAGAGCGTAGGCGGGCCACTTGAGCTGGGCGTCGAGCGTCCGTACGTCGTGCCCGTCGACCTGGGGGGTGAAGAGGGGCAGGCCGGGGAGCGTTCCCGGGGCCCGGAGGCCGGTGAAGTGCATGGTGCCGCCGATGTCCCGCATCCAGGCTTCCCGGTCGGGGCGGGTGCCGCAGCGGATGGGGCAGCGTGTGCAGGCGAGGCCCGGCTCGCTCCCGGGGACCGGGTCTTCGGCTCGGGCACAGCCGCAGTACTCGCAGCTGGAGGTGCAGCCCGAGCAGACCGGTTCGACCGCGCGGGGGTTGTCCATGAAGAAGGGGCAGTTGTTGCAGTCGCAGCCGGACGCGGGGGACGGGACGGGCTGTCCGATTCCGGGCATGGGCAGGGAGACGGTCATGCGGCGGTCCTTTCGGGGCCGGCGCTGGTGTGGCGCTGGAGGTCGGCAAGGAGCATGCGGAGCGAGCCCGTGTCGAAGCGGTGCAGGGTGCGGCCCTCGGCGAGCTGTGTGTTGAGGGCCCGCAACCCTTCGAGGGCGGAGGCAAGGACGGGCGGGTCTACCGGATCGGCCGCGGCCTCCTGTCCGTCCTCGATCGGTGCTGTGTCAGGGCCCGTTTCGCTCGGCGCCAGCGGTGCGACTTGCGGGTCGGCCTGCCCGGGCGAACCGGCCGGAGCCGACGCATAGCCCTGGCCGACCGACCGGGACGGGGCGTCATGGCCTGCTTCTTCGATAGCCGCAGGTCCGTTCTCGCCAGCGCCGTTCTCGACGGTGGGGCGGGCCAGCGCTGCGGCCCGCTCGGTGTTGGCCTGTTCGTACGAGACGACCGCCGCGGTGACGGCTGCCTCGGCCGGCAACTCCGGATTCGTGACCTGCGCCCGGGTTGCGGCGGATAGCAGGTCGGTTCGGCCCAGACGCTTCACGGCCTGCCACAGCTCGCTGGCGGCCTCACGGCGGCCGCGGCTGAGTCGGGCCAGGTTCGTCCGCGCGGCGAGCGCGACCTGGTGCTGATCCATGTCCGCGGACAGCTCGCGGGGCAGCGTCCGGAAGGCGGCCACGACCTCGCGTGCGCGTCGCGGGGTGATCTGCAGGCCGAGCCGGCGCAGCACCAGGTTCCACGGCGCGGCAAGGTTGGCGTCGCTGCCGCGCAGCTTCTCCATGGCCTCGAATCGGGCAACGGGGTCCTCCAGGCGCTGGATGTCCTCGCTCACCTCGATGCCGGCGTTGGCGAGCTGGGTACGCAGGATCGCGCTGCGCTCGAGCAGCAGGGCGCTGGCCAGTTCTCCGGGCTGGAGGTCTTCACGTGCGAGGTTCTCCACCAGCTGCCAGGTCCGGCGGTCCTCTTCGCTGATGGGGCCCGGGCAGATGACGGCGGGCAGTTTTTCGAACCGTGGGTTGTCTGGCTGGTTCACGGCACCCCAGCGGCAGGCTCGGTAGCGGCGTTCACCGATGACCAGGCGCCGCTGGACGCGGTCGCCCGGGCCTGGCAGCTCCTCCACCAGGACGGGGTGGAGGACACCGACGGCCGAGATCGACGTGATCAGGTCGGCAAGACCTTCGGGGCTGGTACTCGGCCCGGGGCCGCGCCCTTGGACGTCGGTGTAGACGGAGCCGTGCATCGGCAGCATCTCGAAGCGACGCTGCCGCAGTTGCTCCGAACTGTTCAGGGCCTCGGCGAGGCCCAGTACGGCGGGCATGGTGGCCGGCGGCGCTTCGGCAGAGGTGCTCATCGGGGGATCCTCCTTTCACTGGTCGTCGTCGGACAAGGTGAGGCAAGGCGCGTTTCGGGTCATCGGGGTTGGGACCGGGCCGGGGGGTGGCGGGCCGGCGCCTGAGTGCCCGGTTGGCGAAGGAGCATGTCGGTCACGGGGTGGCGCTCCTCGGGGGTTCCACGCAGCAGTGGTGTGAAAATCTTGGCGAAGGGTCCTTGCTCACGCAGGTGCTGGAGCGTGGTGACCCCGACTGCGAGATGCTGGGCGAGGCGGGCCAGGCGAGGGTCCACACGCGTGAGCGTGTACAGGTCCTCGGTGCGGTCGGCGAGGCGTTTGGCCAGAGTGGGGCTGGGGGCCCCGTCGAGAACAACCAGCAGGCGGGGGAAGGCCGGGTACGTGTGCTGCCAGGCCGGGCGGGTCGAGGCGGCCGAGCGGCGAGCGCGGTCGGGATGTTGGGGCACGAACTCGTACAAACGCCCGTATGCGGACACCTTCTTGGCGAGGTCGGCCGCGGTCATGGTGGCCCGGTCGAGCTCGATGAACAGGTTGAGCATCGTGCGGGCCCCGCGGTGGACGTGCACGTAGTGCAGGACGGAGTCGGAGATGACGTGGTCGTCCTCGAACCGCCGCTGCCCGTCACGGATGCGGTGGGCGACCTCCGGCGTCCAGGACAGGGGAGTGCAGTCGTGGCCGAGCCGGCGGGCATGCGAAACGTACGCGATCCCGACCTCGTTGACCGCCAGGGTGTGTGCCTGGCGGGTACTGGCCGCAGACTCGGGCGTGACCCGGTAGCGACGGGAGAACACCTCCGCTGCCTGTTCCACGGCGTCGGCGCCCTCTTCGGTCAAGAACCAGACGAATGGCTGGTTGAGCCGGTTACCGCCGCTGGACGCGCCCTGCGCACGGAGACGCTGGACCAGGCCGGCTCCTTCGAGAGCGCCGAGCTGCCGGCGCAGGTAGGACGAGCCGCGGGCGGCAGGAGTGAGCAGCCGGTGCAGCTGGCCGGTGGTCATCAGACGGTGCTGATAGAGAAGCTCCAAAATCGACTTGGCGAGCGCTTGGAAGGCCTGAACGCGCTGCGGCTGACGCAGTGGTTCGTGATCGGTCAGCATGCTCATCCCACTCGTGATCCCTTGTTCTTGACGAGGAATGTGACGTTGTCGGGGACCGGGGCCTCCTCCGGCGGCGGACCCGGATCGTCATCCGGCGGCTCCGGGCCGGGGTCGTCGATCGGGGGCTCGTCGGGCCCTTGATCGTCGTCCGGGGGCGGGGGCGGCAACGTGGCCAGGAACAGCCGCAGGCGGTTGTCGAGCTTGGCGAGGTCGTCGAGGATGTCCCGCACCCGCCGGCGACGCAGGTTCGCATCGACCGCGGTATCCAGCTGGGGGACGTCGTCCTGGCGGAGGTAATCGCCGTACAGCTCCTCCACGCTCGCCCCGCGCACCCGGAAGGGGTCGCTCTGGCCGCCGTCGAGAGTGACCGACATGACGTAGTGGTAGCGCTGGAGCTGCGAGATCGTGTCCGGCGCGACCTTCTTTCCCCAACGCCGGACCACCATCTGGGCCTCGTCGATGTCGCTGGCGGTCGTCGAGAGGATCGAGAGGTTCTGCAGCAGGCCCTGACGAGTCGTCGGCGACAGTCGCTGTGCCATCTGGGTCATGGCCAAGAGCTTGACCTTGTACTTTCGGAGCTGCTCCGCGATGGCGGCGAGGGTGCCCTTGCTGGCTCCGTCCACTGCGGTGAGCTCGTCGATGAAGGCGTAGAAGTCCTTGCGGTCGGCAACCGGCATGGTGCGCCGGGACAGGCCGGCGCGGAAGAGGTCGTAGATCAACAGGCACGAGACGATGCGGTCGGTGTCGCCGGTCCCCGACGGGCACACGAAGACGACCTTCCCGGTGTCCATGGCGTGCCGGATGTCGTACGTGCTCAGCGACGAACCGAGGAACCCCTTGAGGCTGTTCGAGCTGTCGAGCCGCTCGATGATGTTGGTGACTACGGGCGTGGCCTCGTTCGAGTACTTCGGGTAGGTGTGAACCCAGAAGTCGCGCAGGGTCTTGGGGAGATACGGCACGACCGCGTCGCGCCATACTTCGTCGTTGAGCAGGGTACGGATCTGGAAGATGGTCGGAGCCAGGTTGGGCCGGCCGGCCTGCGAAAGGATCCACGACAGGCGGGCGAGGGTCTCGACCGAACGTGTGAGGATCGTCTTCGCACGGCCCGCGCTGTCGGACCAGTTCAGAGCGCTCGCGAAGCCGGTGACGATGGAGTTGACGATGTCGGGGATTTCCGACTCTCCGCGGCCCTCCATGGACAGCGGGTTCCACGATCCGACCATCGCGTCGAGGTCCGGGGAGGTGAGGTCGATCTCCCACAGCCGCGGCTCTATCTGCGGATGCGCAAGGTACGGACGGGCCCTTTGCCAGCCGTCACCGTGCGGGTCGAGGAACAAGATGCCGTGGCCGTTGTGCGCGAGCGCGATCGCCTGGACCAGCGACATCTCCGTCTTGCCGTAGCCGGCCTTTCCGAGGAAGAGACCGAAGAGCAGGTAGATCAGGGGCAGGCCGGCCAGCCGCTCGCCGCCACCCGGTTTGGCTACCCAGCCCAGTGGCAGGAGGTCAGGCTGTCCAGTCCAGGTCGGCAGGCTCGGGGGCGGAGGGGGCACCACGCCACCTGAGCGAGCCACGTTCGCGGCCATGTTGTGCTTCGTGGCGGGCTTCAGCAGCCCGGCCAGTTCAGTGCCCGTCACCCAGCTGCCGCGCCGCGGGGCGAACTCACCGGTAGCGAAACGGCGGTCGAAGCTGCGCCGGTAGAGGACCGAGTCCGCGCGTAGCCGGGTAACGAGCAGGTTGAGACCGACCGGGCGCAGGTGGTTGTCGCCGGCCCAGCTCTCCAGTGTCGCCATGATCTGCTCGAGCAGCATGCGCGGCCGTGCCGGGTCGGATGAGCAGGTCCGGATCAGCAGCTGCATCGCGAAGACGGGATCGGCGCCGGGCCCGAACTTGCCCATGGCTGCCTTCACGTCGGAGACGCTGGGCATCCGCTGCCGCGGCGCCGGCCGTTGGCCGCCCCGGCCCTGCTGTCCACGCATCTCCGCGGCGATCTCGCTGCCCAGGGATCCCAGGCTTCCAAGGCTGAAGCCGCCCGAGGCCTGCCTCGGAAGGCCGGGAATCGAGGGCATGCTGCTCGGATTGCGGCGTGCCTGGGCCAGCAGGCGGCTGCGCCGGCGGCTGACTCTGGACGGCGATATCGGAACCAGGTCCAGGACGACGTCGGCCCGTTCGTCCAGGTCCTCGCGCACATCGGCGACGGCGGCCGCCAGCGCCTCCAACGGGTCGGGCTTGAGCGGAACCTCCCGCAGGGCCAGGTAGTCCGGCAGGGCCAGGGCCAGTTCAGCCCGAGCAACATGCTGCGTGGGCTTTCGCCCACTCGGGCCACGCTCGTCCCCACCGGGTGACTTCGGCTGCTCGCTCATGATTGTCTCCCTCGTCCTGTCACGCCGCGAGTGCGGTCTGGGGGTTGGCGCCGAGACGAATCTCTGGGCGCTCGGTCTGCATCCCGGCTGCGCCGACGGCGCGCATCTCACACTGGCCGTAGCTCTGGTGGCGCAGGACCGCCGCCGCCCGGGCCGGCCCCTCGACTCGCATGGTCAGAAGGCCGCCCTGGGACAGCAGCCGTACGCGCACCGCGGTCCCTCGCACTGGGGTAAAGGCCCAGCGCGACACGCTGCGCTGCGCCTGTGCCAGTTGCTTGGCGAACCGCAGGACGTCCTCGAGGCCAGGGTCGAAGCCCGTGGTCGGCAGAACCTCAAAGGCCTGGCGGTCCTTGAGGGCCCCCCTGCTGAAGTAGCGAAGCGTTAGGGCGATGGCCGTGACGACTGGGGCGACTGCTGCGGGCACGAGGGCCAGCAGCCATGTATTGCCGGCCACCCACGCCGAGATGGCGTCGACGTACGTCGGCAGGTCGTCGCCGAAGTCGATCAGCCGGTCGATGACGTCGTTCGTGGTCGTCATCTGCGTGCCCGAGTCTGGGGAGACGCGGAGCAGGTGGGAAACGTATGCATGTGGAGCTCCAGGGCACTGGGGAGTACGGATGCCCATAGAGGTGTGGAAAACAGTGGTGGTGTGACATGAACGAGGCAGGCATTTTGATCTCGCAGATGAGCCGCGGTCGTTGCGGCACGCGGTTACACCCGTCAGGCGCCGACCGTGAGGCGTCTGACCAGGCAAACAGCCTCGATTGGTGTTGCGTGTCGGCTCCGGCTTCACCTACCGGTCGGCTCTGCCGTAACCTGCGGGTGTTCGCGACCGCCCAGACCCTTCGAGGCGGATTCGTCCAGCCGACCTGTCGCATCCCCGACCGGAGTGTGTAGGTTCGCGCTTGATCTGTCGGATTCCGCGGTCAGGATCTGACATCCTGTCGGTGCGACCAACTGGTGGGACGCTCGCCCAGCTACGTCCCCAGCGGGTGCCATGGACCCGACTGAGCGCCCGGACAGCGACACGGGCGCCGGGAACGTACCCAGCGCATCAGCCCACGTGCCGCATAGCGATGATCTGGGATGCCCATTCACTGAGCGGCTTGATCCGGACGGCCAGGCCACTCCTGGGAGCGTCGATCACCTCCCCATTGCCGATGTACATGCCAACATGCTCCGGCCCGCGGCTTCCTATACGGGAGAAGAGCAGGTCGCCGGGGCGAAGCTGCGCGATGTCATCGACGGCTGAGCCGGATAGCACCTGGTCGTATGTCACCCGGGGGAGATTGACGCCGGCTGAGCCCCATGCGTACTGCATGAGACTCGAGCAGTCGCAGCCTCGGTTGCGCGAATGATCGAACGGCGGCTCGCAGCCTCCTCCCCACTGGTACATGGTCCCCAGAGCCTGCTTGGCCGTCGCGATCGCCTGCGCAGCGCCGCCGGAGCCGGGCGGAAGCGGCACTCCTCCCTCGCCGTCGACGGCCGCCCACTTGGTGGCGAGCTCGCGGATAGCCTTGACGTACGCACGGGTCTGCTCGAAAGGAGGGATCCCGCCGGCCTTCTGCACAGCAGAGGGACCCGCGTTGTACGCGGCAAGCATGTTGTCCGTTCTGTCGCCAGGAACATCCTTTACGTCATTGGCCAACGAGCAGTCATACGACATTTGAGCTGGAATCGCGTCCTTCGGGTCCCAGACGTCCTTGTCGCCGTCGTGGTCCCCGTCCACCCCGTGCTGTGCCCAGGTGGACGGTATGAACTGTGCGATTCCGTCAGCGATCGGCTCGCCGGTTGCGGGGTCCCGGGACTGGGCCTTTGGGTCGAACGAAGACTCGGAGTAGAGCTGGGCCGCGACGAGTGAAGGGGTGAGCTCTGGGCAGCCGTGGGCGGCTATGTTCTTGAGGATGAGGTCGCGGACCCAGTCGGGGACAGGGGCATCCTGGGCGATGCCACCGCCGAATCCGCCATTGCCTAGATCATCTTCTGCATCCCCCCTGTCGGCGACGGCCATGGCGACGGCTATGACGGTGGCGATGACCACGCCGATGACGAGAGTGACCAGGCAGCCGAGAGCTTTCAGAGCGGTATCCATAGGGCTCCGTCACGCGAAGGGCAGGGAGGCGACGCACCAGGCGCCTGACGGATTGCGCCGCATTTCGAGCGCGAGGTGCTCTTCGTTGGCGGTGGGTGGTGCACCGGCTGTGGTGGTGGTGACGGTGTAGAGCGCGCGCAGGTAAGCGTGTTCTGCAGTCGGGGCGGGCGCGCCGTCGGGGATCACGACGTCGTTGACAGTGGCTGTGACCTGAGCCTGCGCATCGGTCCAGGTCTTCCACTGTCGTGCGGATCTGGACTGCGAAGCAGTGAGTTGATTGGCCAGCGCCGGCGATGCCAGGGCAGCGGCGCGTCTTCCGGCCTCGCCGTACGAGGAGTCCTTGCCGTGCCGGGCGTCGTGACTCGCCCAGGCTTCCACGAAGTTCCGTGCAAGGACGGACAGTTCTTCGGGGACCACGGGTGTGGGCGGTTCGTCGCGAGCTGGTGCATCAGGGGAAGGCACTGAGATGGGAGACGACGACTGTGCAGGTACTGGAGCCGCGCCATGACCAGTGGCGGCAGCGGTCGATGCCTCCGGGAGGGATATGGCTGCCTCCTTCTTGCCTGAGGACCAGGTGAGCAGGACGGCGCCGAGGACGGCGAGCATCAAGGCAACGACCGTGATCACCGCTGTGCCGAAGCGGTGGTCGTGTTCACGCCGGATACGCGGCATAGGGGTCCCCCGGAATTCGGTCGGCATATGCGGGTAGGCGAAAGACAGATGTGAGGAACCGCCGCGGTGCTCCGCGGCAGCTCCTCACAGGACGTGTCAGCTGGTCGGCGTCGCCGGCCCAGCTGGACGCGTGACGCGACGGGGGCGAGGTCTCGCAACCTCTTTGGCCGGCGTCGCATCGCTACTGGCGGACACGATGTCCACGGGCGTGGGCCGGCCCGGTGGCGCTGGCAGCACCGGAATCGAGGCGGGACCAGAGGCTGACGCAGGCGCCGAGGAGATGCCGACGGACGGGTTGGTCACTGGTGTGGGCCGGGGCCGGCCCGGTGCTGCCGCGGGGACCACCGGAATCGAGGCGGGAGCAGGTGCACTCGCAGGCGCCGGGGTGCTGGTGGAGGGCGCGCTGGCGGCCACCGAAGGACGTCTCGTCCGACTCCCGGGTGTAGAGGGCAGCGGGGAAAGGCGCGTGGGGGAGGGCGGGTTCGGGCCGCCGGGAATGCGGCCAGCAACGACGGCGGGCCTGCCTCCCGGCGTGCTGGGCGTGGGGGGCAGCAACGGCTGTGCCAGACCGATCTGCGCGTTTGCGGCGTGCCGGCCAGCGAACCTCAACGCGGTCCCCGAATTGCGCTTCCACTCCTGTCCGAATTCAGCCGCCTCACCCCATTTTCTGTCGGCGTGGGCGAATCCCCGGTCCTTGGCTGCCACGAGGTCGTCCTTGACCGCGGTCGCCCGGGCCATGGCTCCTTGGGCGCCGCGCTTCGTCGCGGCGACAGCGCGCGGAATACCGACGGGAGCTCCGAGGGTGGCCATGAAGCCGAACTTTCCGGCCTTGACCACGGCCTTGCCCCCGTACTTGCCGGCTATCAAGGCGGCTTTGCCGGTTGCCATCGTGGCGCGACCGCCGCGGGTCTGGGACAACTTGTTGGCGGCGGCACTGGCGAGCCGCTTCTTGAGTGTCTGCTTGGCCGCGTTCTGCAGGGCCAGCTTCCCCGCGGCGGCAGCGCCCCCGGTGCCGACGACTGCGGCCGCGTTGCCGGCGATTCGGGCGGCGGCCCTGAGCCGGCCGCCCTTCTTGCCGCCCTGCGGCGATCCGGTCCACAGCTGCTTGGCGGTTCGACCGATCGCGCCGAGGGGTTTGGTGACCTTGCTGGCCTCCCCGCGTGCGTCGCCCCACACCTGCTTGAGTCCAGGGGCGGTTTCGCCGAATCGGCCGTAGCTGCTGAACACGGACCTACGGCTGCCGCCGATGCGTGCGTTGTGGAGTCGGCGGTTGAGGTTGACGGAGATCTGTCGCGCTGTTTCCTTGATCTTCTTGTGGCCGGCCAGTCCCGCGAGCGCTGCGATGTCGATCGAGAGGAACTTGACGGCAAGGATCGATCCGGTCTGCGCCTTGACCAAGGCGAGGATGATCAGAATGAAGATCGCCAGGAACAGGATCGACAACACGACTGCGACTACGGCCTTGGTGATCGCGGCGACCCAGCGCCACAGAACGGCCCGTCCGCCCCCAGGGAGAATGCCGACGCACAGCGCCCAGTGTCCGCGGATGGCCTCGAAGGCGATCCAGCCCTGGGCCACGAGGAACCCGCCGGCGACCAGGCACATCAGGACGGACACGATGATGGCGGCCAAGGCCACGAAAATGGCACTGAAGGCCATGTCTGCTGACGCCTTTTTGGTGTCCAGGACTTCCCTGTCGCCCTGTTTGCAAATCGCGCCGAACCGTTCGCTGGCTTCGCCGACCTCCTCGAAGCTGGTCACTCCGGGGACGAGTGCTTCAGGCCCAAAGAGAGCTTTTCCGGATTGCGACCAGTTGTATTCGACGAGCTTGTATTCCGCGAAGGCTCGCGCGCAGTCCTCTTCTTTGAAAATCTCGCCGTAGAGCATGAGCTGTGTGGGCTTGACGATGAAGGCGTCGACGAGGGCGTCAGTGATGGGTTTGCTGACGGTTTCAGGCTTTGCTTCGGTCGCCCTCGGGTCGTTCGAAAGGATGACAGCCGAAACCTGCAAGGACAGGTCCCTGGCGCCGCCGATCAACCCTTCCTCCGACAGGAGCATGGAGCTTCCGCCAGGAGTGGACTGTTCGTGGTTGCCGAGGAGAATTTGTGCGGGAGAGACCAGCAGTGTGGTGGCTATAGCAGCGATCACGAGGGACATGGCCGCTTCGGCGAATCCACGGGCCCGCTGCTTGAACATGATGTTCCAGCCCGCATACAAGGCGGCGAACATCAGGAACAGGCCGGGCAACCCGAGTCGATTGATTACATGGTCTCGGATGGTGCCGGCGATTTCGTCGGCCGGTTTCACCAAGATTTTTGCCGGGCCGAACTCGAGGACCCAATCGATCAACCAGCAGGAGAATCCGATGAACCATTTTGCGACGCCGAAGAAGAGCTGTGCCAGTACGTTCCAAATCTTCAGATCGATGTCGTTCCAGTCGCCGGAGTCTGCCCTGACCGTGTACGCGGAGATGGGGACACCGAATTCGTCAGTCACGTTGAACGGCTGGAGGAGTCCGTCGCTGGCGTCCTTCGGGGGTGTTGCCGGACCGGGCATGGGAGTAGGGGCAGGAGGAGGCGTGGCGGAAATGCTCGGCTCAGGTCCGGGCGGTGTGGGTGAGGGATCGGCGGCGGCGACCGTGGTTGAGAGGGCAGCCAGGAGAGCGACGACGATGACTACCAGCCAACGCAGGTGCCACGTCGGCCCTCCGCGGCGGCCTGCGCGCGCGCGGGCGCTCATACGTAGCTCTCCTCGAAGGAGCTCTCGTCCTTGGTGGTCTGCCCTGGGGTCGTCAGGATGGCGTCGGCTGCGTGCTCGTCGGCCGGGATCAAGACTTTCATTCCGCCGATGCGTCGGCGCAGGTCCCGGTAGATGCATTCGCCGGCGCGCAGGATCCGTTCGGTGTCGGAGAGGTTGATCGGGCTGAGGTTCTCGGTGATGAGCTTGATCATCTGCTCGTCGGTGGGGTCCAGGTCGAGGAATTCCAGGCAGCGGGCTGCCAGCGTCTTGCCGCGGTGGCGGAAGACGAAGACGTGGGAGAGCAGGGCGCGGATCTTGTCGCCGATCTCGCTCTTCGGGCCGATGTCGTACGGGTCGTGGGATCCGGCGAAGGCGCCGGCGAAGTGCTTGCGTCCGTCGGCGATGAGCTCCAGGAGGAGGTTGGAGCCCTCCGCACTGGAGGTGAGCCACCAGCACTCGTCCAGGAACACGCCGCAGAATTCGTTGGAACTAGAGAAGGCGACCTCGCGGCACAGTGCGGTGATCAGGTACATCAGGCGCCAGCCCATGCGCTTTTCGATCTCGAGACTGGGCAGGCGGTGCTCGCTGAGTTCCTCCTTGGTGGGCAGCCCGATCCGGTCAACGGCGAAGACGATGGAGTCGGCGTCGGTGATCTGCACGACCGGCAGGGTCGGGTCGAAGATGACCCGGCCCAGGTCCTTCTTGGCCAGGGCGCGGAGTGTGCGTACGAGTTCCGAGGCGGCGGCGCGGACGTTGTTGTCGTTGGGCTCGTCGGGGTCGGGCGTCTTGGCGCGCAGGGCGAGGTTCTCGACGAGGGTGGTCATGCTGGGATTCGGGCCGAGCCGGGTGGTCTCGATGGCCTCGGCGAGGGTGACGCCCTCGACGCTCATGGAGCCGATGTCCAGGAGCGGGGTCAGGAAGCTTTCGCAGTAGCGCGCGGCCCGCGGGCCGCGGAACACCCGCAGGGGGTCGAGGGAAATGCCGGCGGTCTCGTCGACGCGGATGATCTGAGTGCTGCCCGGGCAGGCAGAGGCAAAGCGGGACCACTCCTGCTGCGGGGTCCGGTCGATAACCAGCGCACGTCCGCGGCTGCCCACGGTGTTCGTCCGGTGGCCGGTGGACAGGATTCCGTACATCGCGGATTTCATGGCCACGCTCTTGCCTGACCCGAGCTCGCCGACGAAGGCGGCCGAGGCGGAGGCGTTGACCCGCGGTCCGTGGCTGAAGTCCACGAGGACGGGGCGGACTCCTCCGCCGTTGAGCTGCAGGCCGTAGAGGTTTCCCGTGTCGTCGCCCAGGGCTGCGCCGCAGAAGGGGAGGGCCATGGCGAAGTCGCGGGCGAGGAGGTACTGGGTGTAGTCCAGGACCGGCTTCGGTGTCGGTACGCCAGGCAGCATGGCGTGGAAGAGGCTTTCCTGGTCGCCGACCGGCCGGGTCAATGTGTAGTCATTTCCTCCGAAATGGTTGGCCAGGGCCGAGGCCTTTGCGTCGGCCTCGTCGGCGTCGGCGCCCCACACGCAGGTCATGACGGTTGCCCGTATCTCGACCTCGGTGGCGGAAGCGGTGAGTCGGTCGCGGTACTCGTCCAGGGCGAAACTCGCCTTGTCCAGGGATGCGGGCACGCCGGCGGTCTCGCCGTCGTACTCACCGCGCTGGTGCGCAAGTTCACGCTGCTGGCGGCGGCTCCTGGGCTCTGCCTTCGCCCCGGGCTCGATGTGCATGCGCACGGCCCAGTCGACGGCGAAGCCGAAGTCATCCAGGGCGGACAGGTATTCCGATCCGGGGAAGATGAAGGCCTCCGGCATCTCGGACAGGACGGAGAAGGCCTGGTAGCTGTCGCCGTGCTCGCTGCTCGCCTTCAGGTAGCGGCGGCGGAAGGGGTTGGCCGGGGCCTTGGAAGAGCGGTCACCGCGGCCGCCCTCGTCGAGGACCACCTGCGTGTGGGCGGTGGTGGTGTGCCCGCGGCCGCGAAGGGCTCGGGGGGTACCTTCCTCCGGCAGCATCGGCTCGCTGATTCCGCGGCGCGCACTGTGTCCGTAGATCCACAGGATTTCGCTTTCGGTGGCCGGTCGCAGCTTGATGCCGGTCGGCCATGCGGCGGAAAGCCGGCGTGCCTGGCTGAAGCGGACTTCCTCCTCGGCCCGGCTGACCGGCGGGACTGGCAGGCCGAGCGTGGCCAGGAGTTCGGCGTGGGCGGAGGAAGCCGTGGCCTTCGCCGTCTGCTTGAAGTCGGCGTTCACCAGCGGCATGGCGATGAAGTCGACGCGCCCGGTGAGGTCCCACTCCTCCAGCTGGTCAAGGACTTTGAGCGCGAGGTCTATGTAGTCGGGGGACTTGTCGAGATCAACGCCCGAGGTCATGCGGGTGACGACGGAGGCGGCGTCCACCTGCGGGCACAGGGAGAGCAGGAGTACCTCGCCGCGCAACGACTTGAACAGGGCTTCGAGCGCGTCGAGACGCGCTCGCTTTGTCGCCCTGGAGGCATGGGTGTAGTTCTCACTGTCGACCTTCCACACGCCCCACACGGCAGCGTGCTTTGTCCAGATCAGATGGCCGCTGACGTGCCGGATGGGCAGACGCATGGCAAGTCCTTACGCAGTTCGTGGATGTCCTTGTTGGGGCTCAGCGCTCTTCGAGTGAGGCGAGTAGGGCCTGCAGCCCGGTGCGGGCCTGTGGCCGCGGGCCGGCCCCGGCCGCAGGGAGGCCTGCGGCCGGGCCGGGCTGCATGGGGGTGGTCGCTGCCGAAGCGCCGCGCTGCGTGGTGCCCCCGTGTGTCGGTGTGGACGCCCGTTCATCAACGGCTTCCGCACCAGCTGTCGGGGCCGGCCCGATGGACGGGTCGGAAAGGCGGATCGTGCACCGGCCTATGGCGAGCCGTGGACGGATCCGGCGCTGAGGCTTGCCGCCGAGCCGGCCCCCGCTCGGGGCGGAGGCGTAGATCATCAGACTCCGCACGGCACGGGCGGGATCACGTCCGTCGAGACGTGCGTAGCGCAGGATCCAGGCCAAGCCCCACGGAGCGGCGATCATGATGAAGGCGTTTCCGATGCCGAAGTACGCCCACAGCTGGCGGGTGAGAACCAGAAACAGAAACGTTCCTGCCATCGTCACGATCTGGGTGACGGTGTACGGGCCGCCCGGAAGGCGGCCGGCTCCCGGCAGTTTTCCGATGACCAAGGGGTGCCTGCGGGCCCGGGTGTACGAGTGGCCGATCAGCTCCTCCTCGTCGGCGCTCACCGCACCAGGCCGTCATCGATGGCCGGAAAATCGAGAACCTGCACGGTGCGGGTGCCGACCGAATTGATCTCCGACCCGACCTTGCCCTGCAGCGACGGCATGTTCGCGATGCCCCAGAGGACGAGGGCACCCAGGAGGAAGGCCACGGCGGTGGCGACCCAGGACTTCGTCCGCCAGTAGGCGCTGATGATGGCGATGACCACCATGACCGCTGCAACGGCGGTCACGAGGTTGCCTACAGCGGTGGTTTTGGTGTCGGCCCAGGTGAGGATGTCCCCCGCCAGGACGACGGTGTCGGGGCCAGTGGTGTACACGATGGTTTCCTCCGTTGGGTGTTGAGGTCAGGAAGCTGTGGGCGTCGGCGAGGCGGGGGCCTGGGTTCCTGCGGAAGGCGGGGCGTCGGAGTTCATGGAGGTCGGCGCCGTGGGCAGCACCGGCTCGCTGCCGGCCTGGAGGACCGGCGCGGCTTGGAGCGATGCGACTTCCCATCGCCCTCCGCGCGATCGCAGGGTCAGCGCGTAGCTCATCGGGTGCTCGGCGCCCACGGAGTCCGTAGCCGTGACCCTCGCCAGCACCTGCCTGCTCTTGCCGTCGCCCGGTACGGCGCTGTCGGAGGCCTTCGAGGAGTCGTCCGAGAGTTCGGTGATCTTGACGCCCCCGTAGGGGGCTGGGGTCACCGGCAGCAGGGTGATTCCGGGAGAGGTGTACCGGGTGAGGTCGCCCTTGCCCGCGAGGTAGGCGCTGAGGAATCCGGAGACGGTCTGATTCGCCGGATCCGTCGCGTTGTTGCCGCGGCTGGTCGGATAGCCGAGCGCGCTCGGAGTGAGCGACGCCGGCGCCGCTACCTGCGCAGGCAAATCCGTAGCCGCGTACCCGAGAACCGCCTGAGCCTGCGATGCTCCACCGGCCGGCGGGGGACCGACGACCTGAACTGGCACCTGGAAGTACTGCAGACCCGCGTCCGTGACCGTGCCCTTGCCGTCCCGGTTGAGAACGCGGGCCGCCACGGTGACGCTCCAGTAGCCGGACGTCACTTCTCTGCTGGCCACGGCGACGGTGCGGCTTGAACCCCGAGAGTTGGGCGCGCTGGTCAGCGTGACCGAACCGGAGTAGTACGGCGCGAGGCTCCTCTCACTGCCCCGGCCGGCTTCCAGGTACGCGGTCACGTAGAGCTGGGCGAAGCCGGAGGGTCCGGTGTCGGAGGCGGACGCCGCGGCCGAGACCGTCGGAGCCGGAGCGCCCTGGACTGGACCTTGGGAACTCAGGAAGCCGAGAAGCCCGAGGAGCGGCCCGGAGACGATCAGGGTCCAGGCTCCAGCCCTCACGAGCGTGGTCATCCCAGACAGGGCTACGGTCGTGGCGACCCACCCGGTCTCCATCTCGCCGGTGTCGGGTTCACCGCTCGCAGGCTGTTCACGTTTGTCGCTGTGGCCGTCCGGGCGCCCCTCTCGCGGGCGGCGCCATTTCACGCGCTGCTCCGCTGGGCCTGGGCCGTCAGAAGCGCGGAGATGCGGGCCTTCAGCTGCTCGGGGGTCCGGGACTTCAGCGTCTCCCACGAGGTGAGGGCAGGCTCGGAGTCGTGTTCGAGGAAGCGGCGCATCTCGTCGTGCACGTTGCGGTCGAGGGGATCGCGCACCAGCGCGGTGCCCAGGCGGGTAGCGGTGATGCGGGCGACGGCCACGCGGGTTTCGTCGTCGTCCGCGAGCAGGCCGGCAGAGGGATTGGTTGCGGTGGGATGGGCGGCATTCATGGATCTGCTCCCGTGAAGTCGAGTGATCAGGTGGCCGTGCGCGGATCACCCGTAGAGGTGTGCTTTTGGGCCGCCGTGTGACAGCAGGAGGGGAAAAAGTTCAGGCGGCGGACCGGACGGCCTGGCGCAGGGGCTGGACCGCCCGCCTGGCGCGCTGACGCAGGCGGTCACCTTCGCTGCCCATCGACCGGCGGGTTCGCGGGGTGCGCCCGGGCAGAGATGAGGACTCCAGGTAGTAGCTCGCGATCCGCTGAGCGTCGGAGATCGTGAGCGCCTGGATGTCGACCGCCCACATCACGAGAGAGAGCAGTTCGGCGCGCGGGTCCCCGGCGCAGAGTTCGGGCTCGTCGCTGCTGACGATCTCGAGCTCGACGGCGCGCACGAGGCAGTCGGCCAGGGCGACCTGCGTAACCGGGTCAGGCTCGGGGGTCGGCATGAGCGCGGCGGACCGGTCGCCGGCGAGGGGCAGCAGCGAGTTCCCGATGTCCCGCAGCGCCGAGCGGTTGTCGTGGTCGGCGGCCATGGTCTTCTGCGCGAGGACGAGGGTGTCCATCGAGAGGTTCGCGAAGACCCCGCGGGGGCGGCGCTCCAGCGGGTAGGTGCCCACGACTTCGAAGAGCGCGCTGAACATCGAGGCGACGGTGTCGTCCCACCGGGCGTCCTCACGCTGCTGTGACTTGGCCATCGCGACGACCTTCGGCAGCATGACGCGAGCCGCGGTCCGCCAGGCCAGGTCCTGGTCGGCGCCGACACCCTTGGCGCGCTGCAGCAGGATCACCATCGCCTGGTCGTGTTCCTCCCAGGCGCCGCGGCGGTACAGGGCGATGATCGCGTCGACCACGTCCTGAGGGGCTCGGGTCCCGGCGAACAGGGTGTGTTCGGCTGCCCAGGTGGCGACCAGATCGCAGGCGCGGAGGTCGTTGGAGAGCGCCGCCCAGTCGTGGTTCAGGCTCCGCAGAGTGCTGGAGCCCTCGTCGGTGGCCGAGGCGGAAAGGGTGCTGAGGTGGCTTGTGCGGTGCGACATCCGAGACCGTCCTTCGTCATCTGCTGGGATGCCGCTGACGATCTTTCGAAGCCCCTTGTCCGCGGTCTGATCGCGCAGTCCGAGGCGGACGGTCAAGGCAGAACGTGGCTATCGCGCAGCGCCGGGCGCACCGGACAAGGGGCTCGGTGCGAGGTGCGCGCACCAGTGCGCGACCCGGACAAGGGGTACGGGTGCGGCGCACGCCGCGGCGCCCAGACGCACTAGTGGTGCGCGCACGGTGCGCGCCCCACGTTTTCTCCAAGGCGCACGGAGGCGAGATCGGGTGCGGTGCACGGTGCGCCCGTCCCGGCGCACCAGTGCGCTTGGGCTTCAGTGGACGCGGAAGCCTTGGCGCTCCAGCGGACTCCTTCGGCGCACCGTGCGGCTCCTCACCCAGGAACCCTGCGCCTCGCCGAAGGGAGAGCCGGCGCACGACATCACGTCATCCCAGCCTGCGCGGGCCCAGACCGAGGGAGCGCCCAACAGCATCCAGTAACACAATGTGATGGCGGAGGCGGCTCAACCGTGGGTGCAGTCCCCTCGTCGTGAATCCCCGCCACCCAGCCGCGTCATGCCGAGGCGGGATGCCAGCCGACCGGTAGCGAGCCTGGTCAAGGAACGACGCACCACGCCGCAGCTGCAGACAAGGGGCGGAAGAAGGCGTTCCGAGATTCGGACAAGGGGTGGCAGCCGTGCGGCTCCGAACCTGGACAAGGGGTACTTCGGCGTGCGGAGCACGGTCGAGCAAGCCCATCCTCTTCACCGATGGTGACGATCCCTCGCCCCTCAGGCAGTGCTGCCGGACGTCACGTCGGTAATCCGTTGAAGGTGCTCCGGATGGTTGACCGCCGGTGCGCCTGGCGCCCTACACGGTGCGCTGGCTGCACGCGATCGACTTGCGGGCTCAACAGGTGCGCACCATTCGGACAGCGAGGTGCGCTCCTGGAACGGTCCGGCGCGCACCGTGCGCCGGCCGGCAGAGGGACGCTGGTGCTTCGGGCAGCCCGGGTCACCCGGCCAGGCGCACGCGAGCGCCGGCCCGAGCGTGGTTCGTGAACGGCGGTGCGCACGCGGGCGGACGGAGTGCAACTCATCGTCCCGGCTCTTCGGCGAGGAGTTGTCTGGTGCGGTGTCGAGCGCACACAGCTCTCGTCGGAAGTGCCGGTCGGTCGCAGCTTTCCGCAGCCCATCCGACACATCGGGGCGTAGTGGGGAGGAACACCGGCTCGAGCGGTGGGATCGGCGCGGGCAACTGCTCCCGGCAGGGCTTGCAGAGCGGGTCTCCGAGACCCGGGGCAAGCCGATGAACTCGGGACCCGCAGGCTTGGCATGTGGGGCGGGGCGAAGCCAGAACCTCACGCTCGAGAGATCGGTGACCAGGGCCTGATGCAAAACACGTCGGGCAGGGCATACCGGGTCCACCCAGGCCGTGATCGGGGCACTGGCCGAGTTCGATCCGCTCGAACCGCAAGCGCTCCCGCCGGCGGGTGGCCACGATGTCGGCGCAGGCCGCGCAGGCCTCGCCGCTTGGCCACATCACCCCGGATTCGCAGCTCTGGTGACCGCACCCCCAGCGCGGAAGAGCCGCGCCCATCAGCCACCGGGCTGGGTCCTTGATGTCCGTCATGGACACGCTGGCGAATCGCGCCGTCAGGCGCTGGCGGAGCCGGGCAGAGTCACAGCCTTGGTCCAGTTGACGGCCGACCTCGCGCGCAATCCGCCGCTGCATGAACGTATTCGCCTCCCGGAACAGCGGCTGCACCGGCTCGAGAACCTTGATGATCCGCGGGTGCAGGGTCAGCGACGGGCCGTTGTAGCGTGCCCGGAGGGTCTGGCCGTCCTGGGCGTGGGGGAGTACCTCATCCGCGCGGAGCGCGAAGTCGTCCTCGTCTTCACAACTTGCCTCGTGGAGAAGGCTGGAGTTATCCACAGGAGGAGCGCCCTCTACTACCTGTAGCTCGCCTACGGCGGGTGAGGAAGGTCGCTCGTCATCAGGTCGGTCAATACTGTGGTCTTCCCTATACGCGAGCGATCCTTCATCAGCCGCCACACCCGATCCCTCATCAGGGCACACAGACGCTGACACCGTTGTGGCGGGCGCGGGCGCCCCTGGAGCCGACGGGATGTCGTGGGCGATGACCTGATGCCGGCCCTGTGCTCCGCTCCGCCGAAGGACAGTGATCCACCCGGACCCTTCGAGCGCGTCAACGACCTTCCCCGCGGCCGACGCAGACAGTGCGCTGCCGGCACGAGGACCGGAGTGGTGGTGCAGGTGGTCGGCGAGCTCGCCCTCGGTGAGCGGGATGCGCTGGGCCTGGGCGAAGGAGAGCACGGCGAATGCGCGGAGCTCCCGCGGACTGAGATCTTCACAGGCGGCGACGGGCAGCCAGATGAAACGCTCGTCACGCCGCATGGGTCGAACGCGACGCCGGGCGGTGGTACCGGAACCACCTGGCAGAGAGCGACGCTGGTTCAGTGGCAGCTCGATCACGCCATCCGGCCCGGGCCTGCGTAGCTGGGCGATGCCACGCTCGACGGACGAGCGCGAAAGCCCGAGGTAGGAAGCAAGGACTGTGGTCCCGGCAGTGCAGCCCTCGGGGCGCTGGCCCAGGGCTTTGATCTTCATGTAGACGGCCAGAGCGACGTCGGCGTAGTGAGAGCACTCAACCAGGCGCATCGGCACCTTGACGCGCTGGCGCCGTATCGGTCGATCCGAGCCGGGCACGCGGGAATGGGCCGGCGTCGGCCGTGGCAGGACCGGACCGGGCGACTCGGCGGTGGTGAGGATTACAGATCTGGACACACTTCTCCCGCACGTCGTCGGCGGGGTGACGACCCGTCGACGGGTGCTCGAGGTGCCGTTCCTCCGGTGGACGGAGAAGACGGCCTTGCAGACAGGACCAGACGCTCGGCTGCGATCAGAGGGGGTCAGCCCTGCGGCGTCATCAGTGCACCCGGAGGTGCCGGACGCGCGCCTCCTGAAGCACGGCATGCGGTGCAGACGAGCGCGGACAGCCCGTGGCCAAGGCGAACCAGGACGAAGGGGACCTGGACCCAAACCTTGACCGCGGGAGCGGGATCAGCGCGCGGTGCCACCTGGGCACGGTGCGGACGCCGATGACCTGCTGGGCAGGTGGCCCCTCCCCGTGCGACGAGCAGAAGCGAACGAGACTCCCGATTCGGGCACACCGGGGCGAAATGCCGTCACGTCGTGTGACTGGGAGGTGGCGATTGATCGACGAATGGCCGAGAACGCCGGCCCTGGAGGGCTGCTGAGCTGACAAAAGGCATCGCGGTACTGCAAGATGTACTCCGGTTCCTCCCTGGTGCTATCCAGGGATGAATGAGGCCCCTCGGGGCCGTTGCTGCTGGGAGGCAGTGATCATCCAGACCTCGCGGTCTGGTTCTTCGCTCGACGGGGCTGGTAACTCCGAATGAGCGGTGAGGGCCTGCATGGGAGCTGCTAACTCCGATGCGGCACAGAAGGGCGAGGAGCGCTCCCTGCTGGGGGGCGCCCGCCCGGCATCTCTACGACATCCCGCCCTCCTCGATCAGGGCGGTGAGCGATGAGCGGTGTCCGCACAGCAAAAAGCCCCGGTCCGTCGGCGCCTTGGGCGCGGCGAGGAAGCCGGGCTGACTGTGCAATTGCGTGTGGGTGCGGGTACGCTCCACCACGAGACACCGCCTTATTCGGTTTCTCGAACTCGATACACGCCCTCGGACTTGCTCAAGGTCCGGGGGCATCGTGTTGTCAGGGCTAGCAGTAGATCAATCGAGGGTCACCCTATCCCCAACGGCAACGGAAGTGCACAGCCTGTCGATGGACGGGTACAAGCCGTACATCGCGCTGATCAGGGATCATTCCACCCCAGATTCGCCATAGTTAGGCACTTTCCCAGACTGATCGGTCAAAGTGACTCTATCTGCGCGGATGATCGTGAACTCGCAACTCCGTGCCTTCGACCCGCTGTAGCTCACGCGCTGGACTGAAAGTGCGACACCCGTGCGGGACTTGAGCAACGCAGTCTCCTGGCCGGTCGCCAGCCGAGCTGAGATGACGTGCCGGTGTCCGGATTCCTCCAGGCCGGCCGCATCGAGGATTGCGGCTTCATCCACGAGGTCTGGCTCCAGGAGCCGGGCTGCGGTGTCGACGGTACCCCGCGGAACGAACAGCTCGCGCACCGCCCAAGGAACGCCGCTTCGCCCGAGGACACTCTGGCGCAGGACGACGCTCATCTCCTTCGGCCCTCCCAGTGCCGCCGCGACTACGTCGGGCGCCCTTTGTACGGTGGTGGTGACCAGCTCGACCGTATCGCCGGCCTGCGCTTGGTTCGGGCGGACGCGGCCGTCCGCGTCGATGTGCGCGGCGAAGGCGTTAGCCGGCGAAAGAATGACGTAGCCGACCTTGGGGACGGGCCTGATCAGGCCCTCCTGTTCAAGGATCTGCATGGCCCCGATCAGCGTCTTGCGTGCGCATCCGAGATGCTCGGCGAGCTGGCGCCCCGACATGATGGTGCCGGGCGCGCGGCCGGGTACGCCGTTGAGGATCTCAGCGCGCAGCTGGTCGGCGAGACTGAGCCTGCTGGTCGGGGTCGTGGCCATGTGGCACATACTGCCGCACGCGCAAGTGCGGGGGCATGCAGGGCTGTCGTCGTGGCAGTGCCACTTGACGGGATCGGGAAAGCACTGCACCATCTGGACTACCTGGAGTACTCCAGATAGTCCAGATTGGATGCGCCGGGCGATGCAACATGCCCGCCACCCGATCCCGCCTACGAAGGACAGACGACGCAATGACCAGTCCGACATACGAGTTACTGCACGAGACCGACGACGAGACCGACGGCGAGATCGCGACCGCGCTGGCCGGCATGTACTCGGTGGCCGCCCTCGCCGATGGGGGCTACCTCTCCGGCCCCGACGGTCGACTCATCGCAGGCCAGATGCGTGAGCCCAGGCTGAGCGAGGCGCTCCTGCTCGGACGTTGCAGTGGCACGAAAGACGTCGACGCCTTCCAGCAGGCCGACGACGAGCCGACCGACGAGTGGCAGAGGCGCCGCGAGAGCACCATCGCCCGATACTGCGCGCCGTGCCCCGTCGTCGCTGCCTGCCTCGAACTCGCCCTGCGCTATCCCGAACACCCTCGCGACCTGATGGTGCGCGGCGGAGCCACCGAGGAAGACCAGCTGGCTCTGGGCAAAGCCCATCGCGAGCGGCTGGCCAAGGCCGAGGCTCTCGACGCCCGCCCGGCCGAGCAGCGCTCCAAGCGACTGTGCGCGGCCCGCGAGGTGACGAAGCTCGCCCAGTCCTACATGCGGCTGTCGCTCAAGCCGGAGGTTCGCAATGCGACGGACACCGCCCTCCGGGCAGCCGCCAGTGACTACCAGACCCTCACGCGCGAACGCCGGCTGGTGACGGGGTGGACGGCATGACCGAGCACGGCACACCGCCCCCCGCCCCCTCCTCCGACATCGACCAGCTCCGCGCCCTCAACCACACCCTGATGCAAGCGCTGCAGGCGAAGGCCGAAACGCCGGTCACTTTGCTGAGACTGCCGCAGGACGGCACTGAGCCCCGCCTGGACGCTCTCGTGGGTGTCCTCCTGATCCTGTGGGGGCGGGCCCGCAGGGAAGCCGACGCCTACCGCCAATGGCTCGAACAGCCCGCTCCCGTACGGACGGAGACCGCCGTCGGCAGCGCCGCCGATTCCGCCAGCGTGCACTTTCACGACCGGCCCCAGCTCCCGCGGCGGGAGCTGGCCCGCACGACGGAGAACAACGTGGACGAGAACAGCCGGCCCCGCCCGCGCGGCGACCTCTGACGAGGTGCATCGGCCACGGAGGGGCAGCCTGCCAGGTCCGTCATGGGCGCCTCATCGCGCCGCAGTGACTTCCACGGTGTCCCTGCAGAGCAATCTCGGCTACGAGCAGCAGTCGATGCGCGACTGCGCCTTCTTTGCCGTTTCCCCCGTTCTGTCACTTCTGCGAGTAACGCGATGACACTCACGAAGAACGAGAACAACCTCCAAAGCAAACGCGGCGTCCACAGCGGGCACCTCCGCCGCCCGGCCACCTGCCAGTTGACCATCGACGCTGGCCTGCTCGCCCACTACGGATTCGACGACCAGGCCGACGCCCACAAACACGGGATGTGCGCCCGTCTCTTCGCGCTCGGACGCCGGACGAACACTTCATGAGCTCCGTGACGAACCCGCCCTTGGACGGCCCGACCGCAAACGAGGCCTTCCTGGACCAAGCGCTCTTCGGCCCCTACGACGCCGACGCGGCGCAGGACCCGGAACAGCCAGCAGCACAGGCACGGAAGGTCGGCCCCAGCCCGGGGAAGGAGGCCACCGTCGCAGTGTCAGCCATCCCCTCACGCCATCCCAGACACCGCGCCAGACCTATCAGGACAGCGCACGCCCCGAAGAAGGAGCACGACGGTGAGCAGCAAGGCTCGTCGCCGGCGGCGCCAGCCCCCGAAGACCTCGCCGGCCCCGACCATTTGGCGGTCCGCGGACATCTCCAGCCAGGGGCTCGCCACCCCGGAAGCAGTCGACGTCCTGGTGCTCTCCGCGCACGCCCGTGACCGGGCAGCCGACATCGTCGACTTGGCGAAGGAAGAGCGCGAGGGAATCAGGACCGAAGCGATGACGCAGGCCGAAGCCTGTCTCTCTGCCGCCCGCGTCCAGGCCACCCGCGTGTGCGAGGAGGCGGAACACAGGGCACGGGAGATCCAGCAGCGGACACGCGAAGCGAGCTCGATCACCGCGGCCAGCGCAGCTGACCAAGCCGCAGCGACAAAGGAAGCCGCCCTTCGCGAATCGACCCAGATCATCAGCGCCGCGGAGGCGAAAGCCCAGCGTGTCCTCGACGACGCGGCAACCCGGGCGCGCACCACCGATGAGACGGCACAGCAGCGTGCCGACAGAGTCCTCGACGAGGCCAAGATTCAAGCTGACCAGCTCGGCAGCGCAGCCCGGCTCGAAGCAGCCCAGGCCACCAGCCGGCTCCGCAGCGCTGAGGCTGAAGCCACGCGCATCCGCCAGGAAGCGGCGGACACCGACACGGAACTGCGCCGTCAGGCGATGCTGGACATCGCAGCACAGCGGGAGCGCGCCACCCGCGACGCCGAGGACCTGCGCAGGACCGCGGCAACGATGGTCACGTCCGCTGAGCAGCGAGCCGCAGACCTGATCGAGCAGGCCACCCACCGCCACGTCGAGGCAACGAAGAAGAGCGACGAGGCCGACCGACTGCTCACCGAGGCCACGCAAGCCCGGGCGCGAGCACGATCGCGTCCAGCGCGCAGGCAGGAACGGAAAGAGGTGCGACAGCAGGGTCGCCACCGGCGTGCGATGCAACGCATCGAACACAGGAGGTCCAAGGGGCGCCCCACGCTCGCCCACCGACTCGCGCAGACGCACCGATGGTCACGTGAGCTCGTGCGCAACCAGGCCCGCCGCGTCCTGGTCTCGGGCCCCATCCTCGCCCCGATGGCCGTGGCCTGGTGGTCCCAGACCGACTACGCCAAGGACGCCTTTGGGTGGTGGACCGTCTTCGCCCTCGGCTTCGCCGCCGCGTGGGAGCTCACCACTGCCTTCACCGGATGGATGTACCACCAGGCAAGGCAGCAGGGAGATGCCGGAACCGTCTACCGGATCATGACCTGGGTGTTCGCGGCCGGCGCGGCCGCCATGAACTACGCCCACCACTGCGGCCCCGGCGGGCGGCCAACCCAGGCCTCCGTCGCCTTCGCGACGATGAGCATCGTCGGCATGGTGCTGTGGGAGCTGTACGCCTCTCTGGTCCACCGCGAGTACCTGCGCGAGCAAGGGCTGGTCTCCCGAGCACGACCGAAGATCGGACTGATCCGCTGGCTCCGCTTCCCAGTGCGGTCCTGGACGGCCTGGTCCCTGACGATCGAGAACGCGTCGCTCTCCACCCTGGAACGCGCCTGGAACGCGGCCCGAGCCGAGCTGGCCGACCGGAACGCGCTCCGTTCCGGGACGACCCTGCACCGCATCGTGATCCCCCGCGTTCCGACTGCCAGCCTCTTCGCCGGCGGCGGCGCCGGCCCTGGGGCGATCCCCCTGTTCCACCGGATCGAGTACGCACCGGACGGAACAAGGCGCGCCATCTGGGAACAGCCGAACGGAACAGAGCGGGCACCAGCCCCAGACGCCGGAGCACGCACCGGAGCAGCAGGCCGGAGCGAAGCCGCCGTTCCACTCGACTTCCCCACGACGGACCAGGCAACTCCCCGCGTTCCACTCCATCGCGCCCTATCGGCCCGTACTTCGGCCGGTGCGAGCAGCCCGGCAACAGAACTCGCACCCTATGCAGCAACACCCGACGGCCGCACGGCGGAGCGAAGCGGAACGGATCGGGCAGGGGAACGCGATGCCCCGGTCGGAGCGGAACGGGCACACCGGAACGACCAGTACGAAGACGAGCGCCCCAGCGGTGCGAAAAGCGAGGCAGCGCAGATGGTGCTCGAGGCCAAGGAGCGCGCGGCGGTGGAACGCCTCGTCGCCAAGCGGCAGCTGCTGAGCAAGCGCAGCATCTCCGACGAGGTCCGCACGGACGGGGACACGATCGCCGACAGCCGTGCACTGGAGCTCGCCAACTACCTCAACGCCGAGGCGCTGCACCAGCTTGGACAGCACCTCGCTCGCATCTGAACATCCGCTCCAGCCCATCGACGGCCCCAGAGCGTCACACAGGGAGCGCCGGCCCACTCTTCCCGGGCCTGGACGGGACTCCCCTCCAGAGATCAGGAGCCAGCTCACCATGACCCACCGCCCCGACCGAGGACGACCGCTTCTTCGCCTACGGCTGATCGGCCTGCAGTGGCTGTTCGCCAGTGACGACCACAGGCTCGCCCAGACACATTACGAAGGCAAGGAGTCCGCCACCGACCGCGCAAGCCGCCTGGAAGCACAGACGGAAGACCAGGCCAAGCGTGCGCGCCGGCAGAAGGAAATACGGCACGCCGCACAGAGAGGTCAGCAGTGGGAGGAAACGATCTACGTGTCCTGCAGCCCCACGAGCCAGGGAGAAGCCCACCGCTCCGGAGCAGACGGCTCGGACTTGTGCCACGTATCCACCCAGCCGACCACAGCCATCGTCCCGACCAGCACCGGAGCCGATCCGCACGCGTTGCACGGCCACCTGCCCATGCTGCCCCCGGGCTTCAACCCGGCTGCTGAAGACGCGAGCCCGGGCCAGCGGCATGCCGACGGCCGACAGGGAGGAGCGTTCACACCCTTCGCCGTACCGAGCGGACGAACCGAGCCTGTCGTGAGCGGTACGGATACCCCGCACCGCCGCAGGGCCGGGTTGTACGTGGTCACCAGCACCTCGACCCCATCCACGCACCATCGGCCCAGCACGACCTCCACGCCCACGGCCGAAACGGGTGGCCACGGATGACCTCTCCATACATCAACGTCTCGAAGAACCAGGGAGAACCAGCCCCCCTCGGCACGCCGGCCGGCTGCTGCATGGGCTGCCTACTCAGCAACACCTGCCCTCTGGCCCACCCCAGCCTGACGCGTTGCGCAGTCACTGGCACCGTCCCACCTCCCGAGCTGCCAGACCATCTTCCTACTCCTGCTGACACTGGCCTCGACCTCACCGAAGTCCTCAGCCGCGGTGTCGAGAAGTTCGCCGGAGCCGCGTTCGGGCTGGGCTGGACCGACCTGCTCGCCGCCATTATCGAACGCACGCACAACACCGATGCCGACGGCAATGACGTCGACTGGAGCCGACTACAGATTGCCCGAAACCTCTTGTGCCTCGCGGTCGCCAACCTTGTGCCCATCCACGGAGCCCCCGCTTCACACTGGGTGGCCGCTGCCGCAACGGTCCGGGGGCCGGCGGCACCCCTGGTCACGGCAGGTGTCGTCCTGGGGGCCATTGGCGCAATCGGCATCGGAACCGCCGTCCGCGGTCCGGTTGGGACGGTGTGCCGTGCCGCCATCACCACCGTCAAGACCGCAGGACGGCTCGCCTGGCTCTTCGCACGCTCCCGCCTCGGCTGGATCATCACCCGCCCTGTGATCTGGGCCCTGATCTCAGGCGCAGCCATCCTCACCTGGCGCGCCTTCGTACACCTTCTTACCGGAGCCTGAGCATGTACCTCTCCATCGACCTCTTCAACAATTCGACCGCCAACGCCGGCTTCGGCGCACTGCTGTTCGGCGCCATGGCCACCACGGCCGTCGTCGCAGGCTTCAAGTACAAGGTCCTCAAGAAGTGGAAGACGTTCCTCCTCGTCTTCATCTTCGTCCTTCTGGTCACGGTGAACTCCGGAGGCGTCCTCGGTGAGGCCGCCGGCGCCGCGCGCCAGGTCATGAACGTGGCAGGTGCGACAGCGGCGGAGGGGGTAGCCGGAGCCACCGTCAACGTGAATCCGCCCCGCTCGGCAGTAACCCCCGTGTCCGCGGGCGGCGCCGGGATCGGATTGTGCGGACTGGTCTGGTACGGCATCCGCCTGTACGCCGCGAAAGGGAAGCCCCGGGACTGGAAGGAGATGGCCTTAGCAACCGTCGCGGCCGTCTGCTACGGCACCACACTCGGCTTCATGGGCGTAATCGTCAGCGCCACCACACTCACCGGCAACAACGTCGGCCTCTGGATCTTCGGCGGTTGACGCCGACGGTGATCCGCGCACCTGCCCCGCACGTGAGCGGCGGACCGCTTCCGCCCCGCACCACTGCTCGAGGAGCCCACACGCATGCACCGCCGCCCCCAGGACGCCGCGCCGGACAGCGCAGAGCTCGCCCCTTACGGCGAACTCGTGTTCGCCGAGCTCGTCGACGATGAGGACTCCGGCCCCCAGCAAGAAGAGCAGGCACCCACGGCTCGTCCCGGCATCCGCCAGCGACTCCGGATCGCAGTCCGGCTCGTGGCCCACTGCACCCACACGGCGGCGGCCGCCATCGCCCGACACACTCTCCCCGGCCTGCGACACGGCCTCTCCGCAGCCCGCTACTGGCTACGCGCCGGCTACATGTCCGACGATGAGATCCGCCGCAGGATCATCAACAAGCCCTTGGAAGCGGACCAAGCCCGCCGGGACGAAGCACGAAGCGCCATCCGCCGTGGTGAGAGGAAGCTCAACCGCCTACTCGAAGACGCGGCCGCCTATGGCATCGAAGCGTCCGAAAAGCAGAAGATCCGCAGCCTCAGCCAGGAAATCCGGCGCCACCGCAACGGGCTCACCGCACTCGAAGCGGTCCCCTTCACAGCCGACCAGCCGTCGCAAGAACAGATCCGCAGGGCCCGCTCCCTGATGGCACTCGGCCGCTTCACCGCCCTCGTTCCCGCCCTCGGCGCCGCGGGCACCGCGGCCGCGAGCGTCCCCGCGAGCCTGCTCGCTGCTGTCCCGATGCTCGCCATAGGCGGAGGGTGGCTGACCCACCATCCCCTTGAACTCGTCGAACGTCCCATCCCCGAGGACCTGCTGCTGCCCGAACTGGACCCTCCGGCGCCGGAGGACGCAACGACGGCCGGCGCCCCCGGCGGCGACGGCCCGGAGGAAGACCGCACCCCCTTCCCGATCGCCCAGGCATCCACCGCCGAAGAAGCCGGCGAAGCCCTGCTCCGCGCCCTCCTGCACGAAGGCCAGGACGTCGACCAGGTCACCGACGTCACCGGGGAACCCTGGGGATGGTCTGCTCGCGTCACGTTCAACACCGGCACCCCCGACGACCTCAACAAGGACGACACCTACAAGGGCCTGATCACCCTGCTCAAGCTGCGCCGCAACGGCCTGCTCATCGAAGGTGATCCTGACGCAGGAGACGCCTGCACCATCCGCATGATGCAGCGCTCTGCCTTCAGCCCGGAGCTCGTCGGCGACGTTCCGTACCGCGCCCCACTGTCCATGTCGATCACCGAGCCAGCTGACTACGGCGTCTCCATGGACACCCGGGAGCTCGCCTTCGCCCTCGCAGGGCTGATGCTTCTGATGGTCGCCGACTCCGGCGCCGGCAAGAGCGGCGTCATGCTGGCGCTGGCCGAAGTGGTCACCGCCTGCCGCGACGCCGTCGCCTTCAACCTCGACCCGGTCGGAACCGGCGTCGGGGACCTCGGCGAGGCAATCACCCTCGACGCCTGCATGGATGACGACAAGATCGTCGCCACCCTGCAGTTCCTCCTCACACTGTGCTCTGCCCGAGCCCGGCTACGTGCCCGCTACAGCTGGGGCAACAAGTGGCGCGTCTCGCCCGAACACCCCGCCATCGTCGTTTTCGTCGACGAGTGGGCCCAGCTCTCGCCCCAGGCGAAGACCCTGCTCATCCGGCTGCTTCTAGTCGGCCGCAAAGAAGGAATCTGGGTGATCGGCGGAAGCCAATTCGGCACCAAAGACTGGCTAGGCGAGGCGGTCGGCCCGAAACTGTCCGGGAAACTGCTCGGTTCCTGCCGCCGCGTCGACGTCACCGAACTCCTGGGCGCCGGCGCACTCGCCGAGGGCTACCGCGCTGACCTCCTGAGGGCGGCCACTCACACCGAGGTCAACGATGCCGGCCAGATCTACGCGCAAGGCCTGCCCGGCATGCCTGACCGCCCGATGCGGTACAAGGTCCGCGAAGTCACCGCGGAGTACGCGGCCAAGGTCGGCGCCGAGCGCGCGGCCGCGGGCCTGCCCGACCTCACGTTCACCCTTTCCGAGGCCAGTCTCGACGCCCAATGGCGGACACTCCTGGACCTCCTGGCCGCTGACACACCCGCTGCACACCACGACAGGCCCGAGGAACTGCCGACGATCCTCCAGGTCCTGCGCGGAGCCTTCATGCTCGAGAAGAACCCGGCCTATCTCACCTACGACCAGCTCCACGCGCACCTGCGGGCCCTCGACGCCGAGCGCTGGGGCCGCTGGGACGAGAAGAGCGACATCCACCGTCTCCGGGAGCTCGGCAAAGCCGTACGGCGCGAACTGGACGCCGCGCAGGTCGAGCTGACCTCCGAGCGAATCAGGGAACTCGACGGCGCGCCTCGCGGCTTCTACCTGGCCGCGCTGGAGGAGGCCATCGAGTCCCTGCGGTGAATGGACGGTTGATCGGCGTCCATCGGATCCTGATTGGCCATGATCAGCGGCCCCGGCCGATCAGGCTCAAAGCGCGACGTGATCAAGAACCGATGGTGACCTGCGAGAACCGATCTTGCCGTTCAAGATCCACCACCCGGCCTTCGCACCCAAACAGCGCCTCGCCGGCGAAGTTCCCAAGAGACGGGAGAGGAGGCACTTCTATATTGCTTAAATGGAAATAGCGCGGTAGTCTTTTGGTACTGCAGGGCGTTGCTACCAACCGCCGCCCCACCCCGCCGTCATCGGCGGGCTCTCAACGCCGAAGAACAGGAATCATCCATGGGCTTTCCCGGTCTGGAAAAGAAGATCCATATGACGCTCGTGGGCAGGCACGGCACACGAGTCCCCGTGCCCGTGAGGCTCTACTACTTGAGCGCCGACCCTTACGCCGTTCAGTTCTCCTTCGACGTCTTGCCCGACGAGGTAGTCCTATGGACGTTCGCCCGCGAGCTGCTGGCGCAAGGTATGACGGCACCCGCCGGCATCGGGGACGTGAAGATCACCCCGATCGGGGCCACCCAAGACCCCAGCTTCAGCATCGAGCTGGAGTCCCCCGACGGCTTCGCACGCCTCGAAGGCCTCGTGGCGCCCGTCACGTCGTGGCTCGATGAGACCTACGAGGCGGTGCCCGAAAACGGCGAGTCCGACGCGCTCGACATCGACAGGATCCTCGACGAGCTCCTAGCCCACTGACCGCACGGGAACACGGGCCGATGCCACGGGGTGACGTCCCCTCCCACTCGCCCGAGAAACATCACGCCGCGATGTCACACGGACGCTGCGAAGCACACCTCTAGTAGTGACCAACCGCCGTTCCCACCCAGGAGTCCGTCATGCCCGCCACCCACTCCCTTGAGAAGACGTCGGCCATCAGCCTCGACAAGGTAGCCGGAACCGCGCCCGACCTCATCGCCATGTACAAGGACGCCGAGAAGAGCCTCCGAGCCCGAGAACTCATCGGCAGCCGCAGGGCGGTCTACTTCCTGTTCAGCCGCTCCGCCCCCATGAGGCACCATTTCGAGAGCGGGGCAGTCCAACGACTCGGCGACCAGGTCCTCAGCCTCTCCGCACACCTCGACGCTGACGGCAAGGTTCCGGTCGGCTTCTTCTCCGACGAGATGTACACGTTCGCGCGACGCGGTGCCTTCCAGAGCCGGCAGGCCTTTGTAGACGCTCTCGGCGCGCACCAGGGCCGCGTTGGCGAGTTGCACGAACTCCTGGGCGGCACGGGTACACCGCGATACCGCCCGGCGATGGAAGCAGTCCGCACCCACTACCGCGCATCCACGGCCTACCAGGCGTCCATCCCAGCCTTCGTCGTGTTCCAGACCGATGTAGAGCCGCAGGACGAACCGGCCACCCGCGACTTCCTCCAGGCCACTGCCCACGAAAACGTGCGCTGGCAGTTCGTCCCGTTCGGTGCGGAGCGTCGGTTCGACCTTCTCAGGCGACTCCCCGGAAACATCGGCGTCAGCGCCGCCGGCGCCCACCCGCTAGCTCTGTCCAATATCGAGCTCTACAACCGCCTGGTCGCTGGGCTTCCCGGCACCTGAGACAAGCAGGGCGGCCGCACATCGCCACGCGGCCGCCCACCGGCCTGACCACATCAGCCACAGACCTCAAGGACTCACCATGCACCGCACCGCTTTGCGCTCCATCACCACGGCAGGAGCAATTTCCGCGGCCCTGATCCTCACCGGATGCGGGGACGCCGACCTGGACCACGGAAAGGTCGTGGAGAAGCGCGTCCGGCCCGCTGCGGGCCCGATCTACGAGAACGTCGAACGGCCGGCCGCTTGCCGCTCCGCGCGCTCGCAGACCTCTCGCACCACCCTCTCCCGCCCGAATCCTCCGAAGCCTCGGCCGCGTACCGACACCTCGAAGCCGAAGCCGAAGCCCCAATCGAACCCGTCCCGCGGCGACGCCTCCAAGCAGACGCCGCCCCACTCCGCCCCGGGCCCGAGCACACCAGGGAAGAACGACTCCTCCGCTCCCTGCGGGATGACCGCGGTCCCCGTCTTCAAGGGATACCGGACCCCCGCGAAGTGGGAGCTGAAGCTGCAGGACGGCAACGAGACCGGCTGGGAGACCGTCACCCCCGACGAATACGACAGCGTCGAAGTCGGCGACCACTTCTGAACCTGAACCGGCGAAGGGCCCAGCACTCGCCGGGCCCTTCGCCGATCCACGACCCCCGCTAGACACCAGAGGCAAATGACCAGCCCACGGACACCGAACCGATCCCAGCCCTGCCGATTCCCTCGTGCACCTGGCGCGCGGACAGCGCCGCCACACAGGACTGGCTCGTCGATCTGGTCCTCGGCCGCAGGAACATCTGCCAACCCGCCACACACCGCTGGCGACGTCGCCCACAGCACCTGCGGCCTCGCCCCGCGCCCGCACGTGGACCACCGAAGCCTCGAACTCGAGCTCGCCTACGACGACCAGGGCCGGCTCGACGGCATCACCACAACCACCTGCATCGCGATCACGCCCGCGCACCGCTCCCTCCCGACCGAACAGGAACGACACCCGTGGCCATCTCGACGACGCACCTGCCTGAACACGCCATCGCCGCCTACGCCCAGGAACGCGCATCCGTCCAGCGCGTGATCCTCGAAGCCCGCTGGGCCAACCTGCAGCGCGACGACACCTTCGAACACCCCGACACTTACCGCACTGACCAACTTCACCGGATCAGACGAGCCCACCTCATCCACCTCGGCGCCCTCTACGATGTCCTTGCCCTGCGGGGAGCCCACGATCCCGAGGTCCACAACGCCGCACGCGGACTGGGGACCGAACTCCTCGCCCACGACGGCTTCCACCTGCCAACCACCCGTCGCTCTGGAATCGACCATCTGCGCACCACCTACGCCGACCTGCACCACCACGCCGGCCCCCGGCCCGGAGCCGCCCTCATGTCTTCTGCCGTGGACCAGGAGGCCGAGCCCGCCGCCCTGCCCTCGCGCTACCCGACCGAGTCCCGGCTCGTCCGCGACATGCTCCGGTCGTATGCCGTGGCCAAGGCATGCCAGAACGGCGGCCTGGCCACGGATGCGTACGCCCAGATGCGCCGACACCACGTCACACGCGGGCTCCTGCTCTGGAAGGCGGCGGCACTCGCACCCGCCGACCACGCCGCTGAGCAGGCAGCAGCTCAGGCCGGCCACCACGTACGAAAACTCGACGGGCACCCGCGCACGACCGAAGAGAACGCCCGCCAGTACCTGCTGGACACGTATCTCGAAGCACTGGGCGACGAGGACGACCAACCGCACGAACCGAACTGTCCCGGCGGCTGCGGCGGAGACGGCATCGTCATGGCCACCCTCACCTGGGACGATCAGGGCGACGACATCTTCGTGCCCGTCTGGGCCGAACCGGTCGACTGCACGGCCGGTGTCCCGCAGGAGCACGACCGGAACTGCCCCGACTGCCACGGCCACGGCTACACCTACAGCAGCGGCGAACGTCACCTCTGCTGCTGCCTGCATCCGGTCGACCTGATTGCATAACCCGGAGCACCACCCTCGGAGCCGCCACGCCGTGTGCCAGGGAGGAACCGCCGCCCCCCAACCGCCGAGCTGGCAACCGGCCGCCGGAGGTGATTCCGCCCTCCTCCAGGAGGGGCGAATTCACCCTTCATGATCGGAACTAGGCACGGAGGAGAAAACACCTCAGCAGGAGGCCCGTCCTGGTCGGCGAAGGAGGTGGAATCTCCCCGGTGGCCGCACGGCGGCGGTGGGGTGATCTAGGTCTACCTCGTGCGTCCAGCGATCCAGGGAGGCGAATTCACCCCTAACGGGTGCAACACCGCGCACGTCAGGTGAGCCGGGCCTAGGTCGCCCGAGACATGCGGCCGGCGTCAGGTAGGGACGGCGGCTGATCGTCCGTCTGCGCCGGGTCGTACGAGGTCGCGCCTCTGGTCGCGCTCCTGGTCGCGCTCCTGGTCGCGCCTCTGGTCGCGCTCCTGGTCGCGCCTCTGGTCGCACCGGGACCAACCTCTGAATGGGTCAAAAGACCAGGTCAGGCCATGCTTTTGAAGGGCCGCGGAACGCCGACTACTTCCCTACAGGGCTAGTTAGGCAGGAACGGAAGGCGAGATGGGGTGAGAGAGGCCGGCGAATTGGAGAGGAGGAGTAGGAGGGCAAGAAGAGCGGAGCAGAGCAGGGGAGAGCAGATTGACGAAGGGGACACGGTGAGTTGAAAACGGAGAGATGGCCAGGCGAGGTGGTTGGGCGTGGTGCCGTGGGAGGTGAGGTGGTTCGGGGGTGGGTGCTGTGGGGGTGAGGTGGCTGGGTGGGTGCTGGGTTCGGTAGGGGCTTTGGGTGATGCGGCGATAGCGGAAGGGGTGTCGACGGGTGTGGTGGGTGCGTTGCCGGGGCGGGTGGGGGCGGGCTGAGCCCGCGTGGATAAATCGGACATGCGAGAGGCCGCTCAGAGTGAGCGGCCGGTCGGGTGGGGCGGGGAGGAGAGATCACCCCTCGTCGCGACGGTTGCCATGACGGGGCATGGACAGAACGAACGTGAAGAGAGCGGCCAGGGCGCCGACGATCACCATGGCGGTTGCGGCCGTCGAACGAACGCCTGTCGCGACGGCGAGCCACACAGTGCCGAGCGCGATGACCGCGCACGGCGCGCCCCAGAACAAAGACCATCGGCGCCATGGGCCGGCGCTGAGCGTCTGCATAATTGAACCTCCGGTATCAATGGCGGGCGGTGAATTCGGCGCCCCTAGGAGATTGTCCTCCTGCTCCGCCCCAGGGGGAGAGTCCTCGCTCCAAATGGGGCGCAGCTGACTGGCATCAGGCGATGCGCTCGATGTGCGTGAAGATGACAGTGTCGGCGGAGTCGGCCACGAAGTCGCGCTCACCCTGGTGGTTGGTGAACTGGTAGGCCCCTGGTGGCACGTCCACAACGGTGTGCAGCCGGTCGAGTGCGGCGCGGTCGCCGCCTCGGGCCTTCCAGTGTTCGAAGTCTGCGATGGAGTAGGCCCACACCGCGCCGCTGATGTCCGCCAGACAGTCGTCCTCAGGGAGCACCGGGTCGCTGTACTGGTCGAGTTCCGGGTTGGCGATGACGTAGCTGTCGGGGCCGGTCCGGTACAGACCGGCACCGTGGAGAACGAAGCCGTAGGCGCAGCCGATAGCGGCCATGGCCTCCGACGCCTGGGCCATACCGAGACTCGAATTGATGCTGGGGACAGCGCGGCTGTCCCAGTCGTAGATGGGCCGCAGGTCGGCCGCGACGATGATCTTCCCGGACGTCACGTTCAGGGTGATCTTGGTGATGATGCCATTCGGGTAGGGGCAAGGGTCAAGCACCTGGACGGCCTTGTCGACGACCTGCTGTTTGGGGTACATGCCGCAGACAGTGCAGTTGAGCGTGGTCATGGTGTGTACGAATGGCGTGTCGACGTACCACATCACCTCCACCTCGTTGACCCCAGGAAATTCATGTCCGTTGGCCTGAAGGGGCAGCTTCTCGGTGGTGTTCGTGATCATGTGGTGTGAGCTCCTGATTCTGTCCCGTGTCGGCCGGATCAGCGGCCGGGCCGGTCGCGCCGAACGGTCGATCTGCGCCCCGTCAGGTTGATGCGGACTCGGGAGGCGGGAAAGGGGGAGTCGCAGACCATGCAGTTCTTGTCCTGCGGACCATTGCTGGTGTCGCACTGGCTGCACTTCCTCATGTTCCCAGCTCCTTAACGTGACCTCTTCGGGCAAGGTCGGCCTCGCTGGCCGCAACTCACACAGTACAGCAATAAAAGCAATTACACAATGTCGATTGGGCTGTCGTATGTACCCGCTAAGGGACTAGTGTTACGAGCGCCGCCCCTCTTCTTGCTACAGGTCGATGTGCCGTAGCGGCGTGCGCCGAGCGTCTGCGCCTTGTCTTCTGGAGTCCTCCATGCCCGATCGTTCCGTACCGTCTGACGCCGTGCGCCGCCGGTCTGTATCGGCGTTGGGCGACGTGCTCCAGGAAGTGCTGGCGCCCCAGGGAATGGACGGTCCGTCGCGTGAGGCGGCGCGGTTCGGCCTGAACGCCCTGGACGAGCTCGTGGGCGGGCTGATGCCAGGGAAGCTGACCCTCGTTGCAGGCGCCCCCGGTTCGGGGCCGTCCCTGCTTGTCGCTGCGGTAGCCAGGGAAACGGCGCTGCGCCGGCATCGGCCGGTGCTCTACGCGGCTTCGGGGCTAACTCGGGCGGATGTAGCGATGCGGGTGATCGCGGCGGAGGCCCTAGTGAACTACCGGGCTCTGCGAACAGGCGAGCTAACCGACGAAGATCAGCAGCGAGCGGCTGCCGTGGGTGAACAGCTTTCGGGCCTGGCGGGTTCGGTGTGGCACATCGACGACGGGGCAGGGTCGACGGCATCAACTATCGCTGAGGTTTCAAGAGACATCGAAGGATTGGCGCTGGTCGTCGTTGACCGACTACAACGGGCCCACGACCCGGCCGTGCCACTGTCCGGCCGCGCGCTGCCCGCGGCGGTACAGGCGCTGACCCACATCGCGCGAGTGTTGCATGTGCCTGTCGTGGCTGCGGTGGACACCGACGATCCAGCGCTGGTGACAGCGCTGGATGCCGATGTAACCCTGACTGTGCGGCGACGGGATGCGCGAGCAGAAATCGAGTACGCCGAAAGGGATTCTGGTTCCCTGTCCACTGCCGTGCTGTGTGCTGACCTAGCTTGTGCCCGCTTCACAGACACTGGATGACGCAGCGAACGCGGTGAACAGGTCTCCGCAGGGCGGGGACAGAGCCGGCCAAGCAGCGCCGCCCCTCGCGACAATCTCTAGCACCCACCACCCGGAGTGGCAGCCCTCCGAGTATTGCGTAATTGGAAGTAATCCCGTAGTCTTTAAGCATGAACTCCACCGCATCCACTCGCCGCCTCGCCGCACTGCTCAACAACCACGGCCCCCACATGGCCGGAGCTGTGGGACTCGCCGGGCTCGCCCTGATCGTGCTCCCCGTTGACGGCTTTGCTGAATTCGTCATCGCGCTCATCGCGGGAATCATCGGTGGCGAGCTCGGATCGCGAGTAGCCGCACATCTGATGAGCACCAGCAACCGCTAACGCGTGCGCGCTCCGTCGACGCCCTGCCACAGGTCGCAGACGGAGCGCGCATTTGTGACCGCAACATTCGCCTCCTTCAGCTCTCCTGACCAGTCGCCAGAGGGTGCTCATCAAAGGGCAATTGATCGCGGAAGTGCGACTCCGGCGTCGACGGCTGGAAAGCCTGGACCGAATAACCAGGACCCTACGTCTAATTTCTTCCAAAGGTACATGCTGCATCATCCTGATGCATGCGCTATACTGGAACCCGGCACGAACGAGTGACCCCGACACCCTGGGGACAGGATTCAACGGTTGCGCTCACTCCAGGACCCGGGGATGAAGTGACTAGCGCCCCTCTTGCTGCCAGCCGGGACCGCGTAGCGGGCCCTAAAGCCTGGAGGCGAAGCCGGAAGGGTCCGGGGTGGGAGCGAAGCGGACACCCCAACAGGCCGAAGGCTCGGACCCCGTGAAACGGGGTCACCTACCGCGCGAAGCGCGCCCGGGCCCGCCCCCGTCGAGAGTGGAGCGCAGCGGAACTCGAGCAGTCCGAAGCGAAGCGGAGGACCCCGGCCCGAAGGGCCGGCCATGGCTCGGAGCGAAGCGCAGAGCCGGGCCCGAAGGGCCCCGGCCGAGCGCAGCGAGGCCGTTCGGTCCTGAGCGCGTAGCGCTC
>NZ_JBMDLB010000002.1:0-70592 GCF_049310065.1 Streptomyces tatrensis
TGAGGTTACTGCCCACCACCCCAGCAACGGGAGTGACGGACCGTCGGCCCGATCGGGTGCCGGCCCCATTGCAGTGACGGGCTCCGCTGCGCTCCACCCGAACCCCTCCCCCATCCTCAAAACCGGCCGCTCGCGTCCATCAATGCCCCGCCAGCATACACGCAAATCCGCGACCGTGGGGCGGAATAGGTCCACGCATCACCCGAGTGAGCGAACGTGCAGCCAGCATGATGCATCAGGTAGTACGGGTGTGTAGCGTTTGGGTCATCACTGCACCACCCCTAACCCCTTCCTGAAACTCACCCGATGAATTCAGAACCACGTGGCCATGAATAGCTTAGCCACAGAACGGAAGCCCCAGTATGCGAGCGTCGAAATTCGACGTGCGGAGGTACCGGAGCCGAACGGCCCCCCGGGGCCGGGCGGCGGAACCACCCGCCGGCGCCAGCCACGCTTCCGAGTTTTTGATCGTCACAGCTGGCACCACCCGAGACTCAGAGCCGTTGCTGCCGTCCACGACCCGCACCGGGTCGCGGCGCCGCACGCGAAGCCGCGCGCGCCACGACGGGGTCCGTGCGGCGGGTTCTGATACTGCTGCTGAGGGGCGGATCCCACGGCGTGGCGGTACTTGATCACGGTGGGGAGATCCGGTATCACGCGCGCGCACGCTCTAGAGGTAAGAGCTGCACGTTTTCGCAGGTCACGGCGTTGGGCTTGGAGAGATATGTCAGCCCAGGACTGACATATCTCGGTCGGGATGTCAGGCGGTCCTGACCCATCAACATCGTTTCGTGGCAGTACTGCCACGGATCTACGCACGGTGCGTCAGCGGTGCCCTCGGAGTCGCCTCGGACCCGATGGTCAGTCCAGGGCTGACGTACGGGTGACTTTCGTGTTGGCACTGCTGCGTTTTGGTGGCACTACTGCCACGGATCTCCGCTATGGTGCTGACGTCACGACGATCAAGGAGGCAGCAACCCCATGAGCTCAGGGCCCCTGGACGGCAGCGCAGCGCCGAAGCTGCCCGATGCGCCGTCCCGTCGCCGGCGCCGCCCGAAGCCGCCGCCCACCGCGTACAACCGGTCCGTCGGCTCCACCCTTGAGCTGCCCGCCGGACATGCTGCCCAGGTCTTCCCCGTCGGCTCCAGCACGGGGTTCATCGGCGAGGCGTTCTCCATGGACAGCCTGGAGTTCATGCGCTGGGCCGCTGTCCGTTACGACGCCGACCGGTTCGTGCTCGTGGTGCTGTTCCACCTGATGGGCTCCCAGAAGCCCGGCGGGCTGATCGAGGCCACCCACGAGGATGTGTCCGCCGATCTCGGATACAGCCGGCCTCACATCAGCCGCGTCTTCAACGTCCTGGAGGCCGACGGGGCGCTGCGTAAGGTCCAGCGGGGCGTCTACCAGCTCAACCCGGCCGCCTCGCTGCGAGGAGGGCTCAGGGAGCCGCGCAAGGGCGAGAAGAAGCGCGCCAAGGCGGGTATGGGGGACAGGGTGGAGCAGTTGGACCTGCTGCGCGAGATCATGGAGGACCCGGACGCGCCCGACGCGTTCCGGGCGATGGCCGCTCCGGGCGCGAAGCTGGAAGTGCGCAAGGAGTCGGATGGGGAAGGGAAGGCCACGTCATGACGTCCGCTGCCGCAGAGGAATGGATGCCGCGCCGCAACGTGCTGTGGGGCAGCTTCAACGGTCTCGCGTACGTGCCGCGCCTGCCTCCTACCGCCTACACGCTGCTGCTGCACATGATGAGCGAGCAGGAGCCGGGCGGCCTGGTCGTCGCCACCCACGACGAATTGGCCGCCGGCCTCGCGATGGAGCGCGGCGTGATCAGCCGGGCCATGCAGCACCTGGTCGCCGCCCGGCTCGTCACCGTGGTCCGCCGCGGACGCTTCCAGCTCCACCCGATGATCGCCGCCTTCAACGACCCCCGCGAGCAGCAGCGCGCCGTCAAGGCCCTGCCCCGGGACATGCGCCTGGACGTCGGCGACTTCGAGGACGAGTACGAACGCCGCTTCCAGCTCCACCTGGACGAGAAAGCCCGCAAGGCCGAAGCCAGAGCCAAGGGGAACGTCACCCCCATCACCAAGCCGACCCGCCTCAAGCGCGTCCGCTGACCACCGCCGGGCCTCGGCACCACGGCGCTACACCCTCGGGTGTGGCGCCGTACTCATGTCCACGGGCCCGCCCGCGCTTCTTGGGGGCGAGCACGGAGCCGGTGTCGGTATCACCAGGGGAACCGTCTTGTTCTGGTTCTCCAGGACACGCGCTGAGTGGCCCGGCGAGTGCGTACATCGTTCCCCTGGAGGGGAAAGCCCCAGGTGGAAGGGACAGCGAGCAGCACGGACGTCGCGTTGTATGCAGCAGCCGCGCATAGATCTCGCGCATAACATCGCAGATCTGCGATCCACGGTTCCGCCGTCGTGGAGCAGCAGGGCAACCTGCTGCCATCTGGGGCTTGCAGCAAGAGTCTCGGGCAGCGGGCAGCAGCTGGCCGTGCTGCACCGGCCGGGGCCGGTCCTGCTACCCGTGCAGCAGGACCGGAGCAGCAGTCGGCAGCGGGCGGTGCAGCTCCGGTCTGCTGCACCGGCCGGGGCTGGCCTGCTGCCCGAGCAGCAGCCTTGTCCCGCCTGGCCCATGCAAATGCTGCGCTGCACCCAGGAGACCGTGCTGCTGCCCTCCCACCACCACCGTGCTGCACCACCGTGCTGCATCCGATGTCACTGGTGCTGCTGCCCTTCGACAACCACCACCAGGAGCAGCACGTGGACCCTGCTGCAGGCCCTTGCCTCACAGGCTCACACCTTCACAGCACAGTCGCCCACCAGGGGAAACGGGGTGTGTGGCTCATAGGAGCAGCGGTCACAGGACGGTGCCGTGCAGGGCGCGGCGGTCGCCGGACATCGCGTAGCGGCGGGCGGCGAGACCGTGTTCGAGGGGTTTGCCGATCTGCTCGCACAGCAGCGCCAGGACGTCGGCGGCCTCGATGTCGGAGAGGTAGGCCGGCGCGACTTCGAGCATCAGCTCGCCGATCGCGTGGCTGCTGGCTGCGAGGTCGTCGACGACGCGGCGCAGCTCGGCGACGGTCGGGTCCGCCGGCGGTTCGGCGGGCGGCGAGGGTGGCGCGGTGCGGATGTCGCGGACGGCCTGGCGGACCACAGCGCGCACCGTGGCCTGATCAAGGGCGTGGAGGCCGCTGTGGGCGAGCGTGGCGAGGCGGTGGGTGATCAGCTCCGCGACGGCGTCCGTACGGCCGGAGACGGCGATCAGGGCGCGTTGGGACAGGCCGTAGTCGAGCGCGGCTGCGGCGGCCGGGCCGGTGTCTCGCGTGCGAGACGGATCGGCGTGGGCCGCGACGGCGCCGTGGATCGCGTTGAGAGCGCGGGCGACGTCGAGGAGTCGGTACGCCTGGGCGCGGCTGATCCCGAACTCCGCGGCGCAGTACGACTCCCAGCTGCTGTGCCCGAGTGGGAGCCAGATCCGGGCGGCGTGCGCGTCGCGGACCCGGGCGGCGAGGACCGCCACGGAGCGCCGGACGTCGTCCATCGCCTTGCGCAGCCCGGCCGTCATCTCCCGGGCGCGAGCCGCGGTGAGCGGCGGCCGCGCCGGTTCGGCGCCGTGCTCCTGGTCCTCGTTGTGCTCGCCCACGACTCCATCGTCCTCCGCGCCGGCGGGCACCACCAGGGCGCGAGGAAGTGCGGCCGCGAGCCCCCGCCTCACAGACTCACAGGCTCACAGATCACCCCGTCTACCTGGGAAAACGGGGTGTGAGGCATATAGACCTCACAGCTGACACCCGGATTGGCGACAACGGATGTTGTCGCCTTATGGCGGGGTGGGCGGGTCTGGCAGGCTGATCTGCGACGGCGGGCGCGTGTCCTGCCGCACGACGCAGGGGGGCCGGGTGGCTGGGATCGAGCGGGAGCCGGCGGAGGTGCGGATACCCAAGGCCGCGATGGACGCCTTCGCCGCGGCACTGAGCGTGTGCACGGTGGCGATGCGGAAGTGGCCCGACGGCATCGAGTGGATGTACCCGCTGGGCACCTGGGACGACCCGCACCTGGAGGTGGCCCTCATGCCCGGCGGCGAGGAAGTGTGGCTGCGGATGTCCACCGACCGCTCCAGCGCGGCCGTGTGGACCATCGAGCAGTGGTGGGACTTCGCCGGGGAGCTGCCCGGCGCGACGCCGCCGCCAGCCTGAGACGCGAGGCCCACGCGGGTTCGGCCGGCGCACGGACGGCGTAAGTCGGCGTGGCTCCGGCGGGCCCGGGTCGTTGAGCATCAGGCCGCCCTGCGGGCCCTGTGGCGGGTGCTGGCCGCCGGAGCGACGCGAACGAGGACCGATGCCGAAGAAGCCCCACGACCCGACGTACGGCCACGACGCGGAGACGAACACGGTCCGGGTCGATCAGCACGACCTGGCGCGGCTGCTGCTGATGTTCCGCAAGCTGATGCGCGAGCAGCCACCCGGCAAGTGGAAGCACATGAACGACTACGACCTGTCCTTCGAGCGCCTCGCGGACGCGGTCGACGCCAGCTCGGAGCTCCGGTACGGCAAGCGCTGGACGGGGCCTGATGTGCGGATGCGCTGCACCACGACCGAGGCGGTGTACGTCTGGCCGAAGGGCGCCCCGTACGACGGGGAGGCGACGTTCACCTGGCTGGTGCCGGGCTACGGCTCGCACGCCACCAAGGACGAATCCTTCCGGGGCGTCACGCACACGGCGCTGTGCGGGTTCAGCTGGGCGAAGGACGACCGGCCGCGCCGGGTTGAGGGTCTGCCGGAGTGCCCGGAGTGCCGGCGCGAGGTGCAGCTCGGGGCCGACCGCCCCCGCGGCGCCTGGTGACAACTGCGCGCGGATACGCGTTGCCGCCAGGGTGGCTACTGGTGGATACGGGCGTGGCTACGATCGGAAACGGCCTGACCCCGGCAGTTGCGATGCCGGGGTCAGGCCGTTGTCACGGGTGGCTACCCGAGCCAGACGATGTTCAGGACCGTCAGGCTGTGCAGGGGCCGGTTGATCCAGAAGGTGACGGAGAGCTGGCCGACGGCCGCGTAGCGGACGTCCTCGCCCTCCTCGTCGTCGGTGTCGAACTGGCGGAAGCCCCACGGGTCTGCGGCGGCCGCAGCGAGGATGTCCCACACGGTGTCCACCGCGTGCTCGGGCAGCGCGTCGAGGACCTTGGCGGCCGAGGCGGAGACGCGGACCGCGTACGGCGACGGGTTCACCCGCGACGGCGGCGGAGCTCCGCCAGGTCGACGGCGTCGCTGTCGTCGTAGCCGGAGGCGACGAACGCGTCGACGGCCGGGGCGTGCGCAATGCGGCCCTGCCAGTCCTGGACGACCTCGTAGAGCCCGGCCAGGGAGAAGGTGCGCCGGGATTCCTCGAGGGCGGCGGCCCACTCTCGCTCGAAGGCCGGCACCCACTTCTCCGCGCGCCGGTCGGCACGGAGTTGGGCGAGGAGTTCGGCCGGCGCCCCGGGTGCGGGGGCATACGGCGTGACGGGTGCGTGGTCGGGCTGCGCGCTCATCTGGTCCTCCCGGCGGGTCGTCACCTCACCGTACGCGCGCCGGATCGCGGTGGATGCGGTCATGAGCAGATCCCTCCTACGGGGTGAGCGGCGGCACGAGGGCCGGGCCCCGGCAGTTGCGATGCCGGGGCCCGGCCCGTGGTGTACCGACCGGGGTCAGGCGGCGGGGCTGAGGGCCCGGGTGTAGCGGCGGCCGGTGGCCAGGCGTACGGCCTCGTCGTCCACAGCGGTCAGCGAGCTCTTGTAGCGCTGATGGGCGGGAATTGCGTGGTCATGCTTTCCGCTCCGATTCAGTATTCGAGATCGAGGTAGTCGATGTCATTGATGGCGACGTCCGACAGTCCCATAGCGCGGCCGCCATTGTCCTGGAAATAGACTTCCTTAAACCCTTCGGCGATGATCCCACGCATCTCCTGGTCGCTGGCCCCGGTCTCGCGAGCGTCGAACAGGCGCTGCGCGTACGTCGCGGGCAGCTTGACGGTGAGGCGGCGGAAGCGGCCGTCGTCCGTCGATCCTTCCGAGGAGTGGTAGCCGAAGCGGGCCCGGGTCTCCACCTTGATGCCTGTGGCGGCAGCCTTCTTGTGCCGGCGCTTGCGCACCTGGGGCTGCCAGCGGGAGCGGACGGCGTCGTCGATTTTCGAGGCGATGTCCTTGGGCGGGTTCTTGCGGGCGCCGCGCCGGTAGCGGTTGACGGAGTCGGCGGTGATGCCGAGCTCCGCCGCCACCGCCTTCGTGGTCCCCAGCTGCTTGAGCAGGTAGTTGATGCGGCCCTGGAGGGTCTTGGGCGGCTCGCGGGTGAAGCCCTCCCGGTCGGCCCGCTCGATGGCGTCCTGAATCTCCCCCACCGGTTACTCCCCTTCGTCCAGGACGGCGTCGCCGCCCTTGATGTGGCGGGCCGGGTTGAGGCCCTTCTCCATGAGGTCGACCGCCCACGCCATCTCCTGGACGCCCTCCAGCTTCGCCAGGCCCGGCGTGGGCCCGAGGCGGAAGGCGCCGGGCTGCGGCTTGCCGCTGGCGGCGTACGGGAGGAAGTCGAGGGGGCTGGCGCTGGGGGCCGGGTAGACGACGCAGTCGGACAGCACGGCCAGCGGGTACAGGCCGGTCATCCTCGCCATGTTCGCCAGCTTGCGGTGCATGTTGATGCGGGCCTTGCTGATGACGGCGGCGCGGATGTCCGGGCGCCAGGTCGGCCGCATCATGGCCGGCCACGGCTCGCCGTCCTTGTGGCCCTTGCCCTGCGGGTTCTCGAACAGCTTCCCGATGCCGCCCTTGATGGTGCCCTTCACCGCGGCGAGTACGGCGGTGAGCACCGGGTCGACCTGCTTGTGCTGCTCCATTGCCGCCAGGAACTGGGCGTCGGTGAGGTCCTTGGTGACGCCCATGTCGGCGAGGGTGTCGACGTAGGCGTCCTTGAGCCGGTCGTGCCACGGGTCGAGGTACGCGCCGGTCTCGCGGCGCAGGTACGCCTCCAGGATCTCGACGTTGTAGCCGAGCTCCTGGGCGTAGGCGACGGTGTGCGTCTGGTACCAGGCCGGGCCGGTCGGGTGGGTGCCGTCCGGGGTGAACGGCGAGGGCAGGCGCGGGTCGATCTCGACATGGGACAGGTCGACCAGCCAGGACCCGGGGATCTTCGGGTTGAAGGTCGGGCCGACGAAGTGGTCCGGGGCCGACAAACCGACCGTGAGCCGGGCGGCGGCCGCGAGGAAGGCGGTGTTCAGGTCGAGGCCCACCGCGTAGGGGAGGAGGCACTCCTCGTCGGTGAGGGTTTCCACCGACCGCACCCACTGGAACGCCTCCTCCCGGAGGAAGCCGCCCTTCCAGCCGATGTTGAAGACGGCGGGGTGCTCGATCTGGCCCTCCGGCGGGGCGGGGTCCATCGGCTCCGTGCCGAGGCTGCCGGGGTTGTGGCCGGACACCCAGTTGCCGGTCTCCTCGTCGCGCACCGGGCGGGTCGGCGGGCGCAGCGCGGTCATCAGCTCCAGGCCGGAGACGGCGGTGCTGCCGCGCGGGGTACTGACCCGCTGGGCGTAGAGGCCGAGGACCTGGGCGATGTCGGCCGGCTCCATGTCCGCGACGCCGGGCCAGGAGCGGGTGTCGAGCGCGTCCCAGGGCAGGATGGCGAGCTGCACGCACTGGCGCTGGGCGCCGGTGGCCGCGCGATAGATGCGGGCCCACGGGCCGAAACCGCGCTGGGTGAGCTGCCACTTCGCCTTGATGACCTGCTTGACGACCGGGTGGTCCTCCTCCAGGCGCAGCCCGCGGCGGTCCTCCAGGCGCTCGGGCAGCCCGAGCTTCACGGCGGCGGCGGCGGTGAGGACGATCAGGGGGTCGGCGTCCTTGCCGTTGCGGTGCAGCTTCGGCGCGCCGAGGCCGGCCTCGCGCAGCGTCCACTCGACCAGCTCCACGACCGTGGTCGCCGGGCAGTCGAGCACGATGCCGCCCACGCCGTACGCGGAGCCGTCGCCATCGAGGACGGCGAGCGGACCGTTCGGGAACCGCGGGTCCAGCGCGGGCGCGGCTGCCTTCTTCGCGGCCGGTCGGCGCGAGGTGGTCGCGGGGCGGGCGGCCGGGCGCTCCGGGGCTGCCGGGGCGGCGGGCGCCTCCACCGGCGCGGCGGTCTTCGCCTCCGGCTCGGTGGGGGCGGGACCGGTGAACGTCTCCGGCACCGCCACCGGCTGCGGCGCGGCGGCCGGAGCGGCGACGGCGTGCGCGGGGTACTTCGCGGCCCACCCGTTCAGCAGTCGCTGGTACGCCTCCAGGCGCGGCGACTTCGGCTCGGAGCGGCCGTTCTCGTAGTTCTTCACCGTCTGCACGGTCGACTTCAACGCGGTCGCGAGGCGGGCCTGGGTGATGCCGGCGGCCTCACGCAGCCGGGCGCGCTCCGCCGGGGGCGGGAGCTGCGGCTCTTCCTCCAGCAGCGCGTCGATGTTCGCGAACAGCTCTTCCTCGGATGCCATGTGGATCTCCTTTCGTGCCCCCACCCTAGCACTGTTTACCCTAGCGTTTAACCCATTTTTTTAACCCATCCGGATTCTTTGGCGGGTGGAAAATGGACGGTTCGAAGGGGTGCCGGAGTCCCTGGCTCACACCTGACAGGCTCATCGCGCACCCCCTCCACCTGCGGAAACGCCGTGTGAGACTTATAGATGGCGGGTCGAGTTGCCGAGAGACCGCCCCGTCGGCCGGGCGCGCTCGCTACGGTGGCGACCATGGCGGATCAGAGCGAGGCACAGACGTGGTCGACACGGGCGCGGCTGGGCGCTGTCGAGCTCCCGCCGGGCGCACCGGCCGGGACGGTGCGGATGGTCACCGGCACCCGGGCCCGGCAGGTGAACGACCAGGAGGCCTGCGACTTCGGGATCTCCACCGACCGGGCCTGCCTGGAGATCGAGCAGATCTTCTACGACGCCGACGATGACGTCCTGCGGCACACGATCACCGTCGACTACAGCGGCCAGCCGCACGTCACCCGGCACGTGCCCGCGCCCGAGGAGCTCGCGCGCCGCGAGTAGCCGGCCCCGCCCTCCTGGCCCTTCCTGCCGATCGGCGAATCCGGCGGCACGCGGCCGGTACGGTGCCGGGTGAGACGTAGACAGCAGGGGGACAGCGTGGCGAAGATCAACCGTGGCGACGTGCTGGGCTTCGGGGTGCCGGTCGCGCTCTTCCTGCCCGGGGTCGCCTACCTCGGGATCACCAACGGCCACCAGTTCATCGCCAACGACTTCTTCGCCCTCATGTACTGCCTGGCCAGCGTCGGCTTCGCGGCGGTCCCGCTGCTCGCGTGGCGCCGGGGCGGCGGCCGGTACGCCGACCCGGGCTTCGTACGCTCCGCGTGGTTCCCGTGGCTGTTCACCACCATGCAGGGCGTCGCCTACAGCTCCCCGCGCAGCGACGCGAACGTCTTCATGCTGATCTTCGGATGGGGGATGTTCATCTACGCCGGGATGGTCGGCCTGTACTTCCTCGGACGCGCCCTGTGGTCCACCGAGGACGACCAGGCCGTGCCCGTCCCCGGCGAGGACACCGCGCAGCCGGAGCTCCGCGAGACGGACACCGCCATCTGAACCGCGCCGCCGCACTGGTTTGGAGACTGCGGGCTTTCATCGGGGCCGGCCGCGGCCCACGGGATCGCCCTGCACCGCGAACGAGTAGCCGAGTTGACTTCGTGGATCCTGCCCGCTCAGACCCGGGCGCGCCGTACGGTCGTTTCACGGATGGCGACCGGGCAATGACGCCGGGTCAGGTGTGGGAGGGGATCCGAGGATGGTCAACGCCCGTACGTACCCGCTGTGGCGGAATCTCGCGATGAGCCAGGACCTTCCCAAGGAGGCCCTCAAGACGGTGATCGAGGCCCTGAGCACTCCGGCGATGGGTCCGGACGGCTTCGACGCCCGGGGCGACCAGTGGCGGGAGGAAGCCCTCAAGGCGGCGCTGCCCGCGCTGCTGGCCCGGACCTCCGCCAAGCGGCTGCGCGGCCGACTCCTGGTCCACGGTGACGAGAAGCTGCTCGCCGCCCTGGCCGTCGAGGGCACGGTGACCGCCGACGACGTGCCCGCCATCCTGCGACACCGCCGCCTGTGGCCTGGCCTGGTCGCTGGCCTGGCCCGACACCCCGGGCAGGTCGAGGCCGCGATCGGGCTCCTGCCACGCCTCGCCGACCACGAGGTGGAGCGGGTCGTGGCGGACTGGGACCCCGACCGGTACACCCGCAAGGAAGGCACCGTGCCGCCCCCGCCGGTGCCGCAGGCCCTGTTCGACGCCGTCCTCGAGGCGTCCCTCACCCCGCTGGCCGCGTACCTGCTCCACCCGGAACCCGAAGAGGGCTGGGAGGCCATGTCCTCGTACGGGAAGGACTGGTCGATGGAAATGGGAGGCCGCAGCGCCTGGGCGATGCTCGCCCGGTGCCCCGAACGGTGGGCGCAGCTGGTCACGCATCCCACGCTCGGGGCGGCCGTCCAGCACCTGCTCCTGGACCAGGCCGAGATCCAGGCCGCGGAAGACGCCCGCACCCGCGCCGCCGGCTACCTGCCCGGCGAGGACCCCGAAGAAGAACTCCCCGCCGCCGATCCGGCCCCCGCGCTCAGCGAGGAGCTGCTGCTGGCCTGCCTGCCGGCGCTGTGCCTGCCCGAGCTGGCCGACCTGCCCAATCCGAAGGTGACCGCCCGCAGGACCCTGCACCACATCGCCCGCCGCGTGGACACCAATCCGCGCCTGGCCCACCTCGCCGCCGAGCAGCTGGCCGAGGCCGCCGACAAGGCGGTGGTCCGCGGCCAGCTGCTGACCCTGCCCGAGAAGAAGGACACGGACTACGAGTTCGAGGGGCGGGTGCGGGACCTCGCCGAGGACCTGGCCCTCCTCAGCACCAACCCCGACCACCTCGCGGGCGCCTGCGCCCAGCTCGCCACCCTGGACCAGCCGGCCGTCGTCTCCCACCCACCGAGCCGGACCCTGATCCGCGTCTACGACGGCAACCTCCCCGCCGACCACGACCACCCGGCCCGGCTGCTGGAACGCCACAACGAGCAACGCCGTGCCGAGATCCTGGCCGCGCTCGCCGCCAACCCGCACACCCCGCACGCCGCCGTCACCGACACCCTGAACATGCTGCACCCCGCCGAACTGGCCTGGATCGCCGAGAAGATCGAAGGCCCGGCCTGGCTCGTGGAGGCGGCGGCCGCCGTCCCGGCCCCCGAGGACGAAGACGACGGCGTACTGCGGCTGCTGGGCGACGACGAACTGGACAAGCACCCCGATCCCGCAGCCGTCCTGCAGTCCTGGCTCGACTCCCCCGCCACCGACGACATCCTCGCCCGCTCCGAGGTCTACCGGGCCCTGCTCAAGTCCCGGCACCACACGCTGGAGCACCTGCGCCAGATCCCCGCCGACGAGATCCTCTCCCGCAACGAACCCGCGGTCGCGCTGACGATCCTGCTGGAGCACTGCGGCCGCAGCACCGGCCGGTGGGAGGCGCTGGCTGCTGGCATGACCTTCGAGTACGGCGACCCCAAGATGACCTTCGGTGAACTCCTGGACTCCCTGGACGGCGCACCCGCCACCACGCAGAGCCCCTGACCCCGCACGAACTCCTCGCCCAGTGCAGGCCCCGTACGGCCGCCCCCAGAAGCGGCACCGGCCCCCCGGGCCGAGCTCGTTGTTTCCCGCGTGAAACCACGAACCCACGCGCCGTCCGGACAGGCCGTTCACGCCGTTGTGCGCAGTGCCACGGCCTGCGGAACGAGGGTGCCCGCACGCTCCTGCCGCGCCCGGCGCAGCGCGGCCGCCTCGGTCGCCGCGGCCTGGCGGCGGCGCTGGACGCGGGCCTGGTCGATCGGGGCCGGCGCATCGTCCGGCACGGTGGGCGGCTCGGGGAACGCCCGGCGGGACAGCTCCCGCATCGCGGCGGACTGCCGTTCCACCGCCTCCGCGATGGCCGGGTCCACCAGGGACGGCCGGGCGGCCTGCCGGTGGGCCTCGATCGCACGGCGATACCCCTCGGGCGGCGTCCGGCGCTCCACCGGCACGGCAGGCACAGTCGCCTCCGGGGCCGGGGCGTCGGCCGCCACGGCAAAACCGGCCTTCGCGGGCGCCAGGACGTGAACGGTGCGGACGTTCGCGCCGGACACCTTCTCGTTGGCCGCCGCGATCAGCTTCGGCGCGCTCCAGCGCAGCTGCGTGCCGACGGCCGGAGCGTCGGGGGCGACGTCCAGGCGGCCGCTCTCCACGTCGAACGCCGTCGCCTTCACGCGTCCGGTGAGCTCGGGCGCGGCCGTGGCGAGGATGGCGTCGAACTGGGCGAGGACGCTGCCGCCGGCGGCCGGGACGACCATGCCGCGCTCGGTCATCATCCGGCTGATCGCGCTGCCGAGCCCGAGCGGCTCGCGCCCGTCACGGGGAACGGCGGTACCGGTGCGCCGCTTCGGCTTCTTCGACTGGGCGGCACCGTTCTTCTTCGCCGCCTCCCGGGCCGCGGCCAGAGCCTGGCGCGCGAGATCCACGCCGCTCAGCTCGGCACTCACGCGATCACCGGCCCGGACGTACCGCCGTCCAACGGACGTGCGGCGAGCTCCGGCAACCGGTCCGTCCACGGCGCGACCGCGACCGTCTCTGTGCGCGCCGCCTGCTGCTCGCGCAGCTGCTCCAGCCGCGCCGCGAGCAGGTGCTCGGCCACGCGCTCCCGGGCCTCGTCGGCGGCCTTCGCCGCTGCCGCACGGGCATCCGCACCGTTCGGGTTGTGCTTGAACCAGTGGCGGCCCTGTTCGGTCCTGTACGCCCGCCGGGCCTCGGCTTCGGCCTCCTCCGTCCGGCCCAGCATCACCAGGGCGTTGTCCTGGTACTCGCCGACGGCCTGCTGCGCGGCCTGCACCGCGAGGAACGCGTACGCGTCCGCAGCGGCCTGCGGATCGGCCTCCAGCGTGGCCATGTCGGTGATCTCCAGGAACTCCTGCCACGCGGCGGCGGTGCTGTCACCGATGGCCGTACGCGCCCCGGCCACGGCGGCCGCGACGCTGCCCAGGTCGCTCAGGTCGGCGGACCCGGCCGCCGCGAGGAAACCGGCCTCACCGATCAGGGCCTCGGTCTGACGGCGGAGGTCGCACGCCTCGCACAGCCCGGCCGCCTGGCCGCGCCCGCAGTCCTCGCACGCCAGCGCCTGGCGGACCGTGTCGGCAGCGGCCGCGGCCTGGCGGTCGCGTTCCGCCTGCTCGGATGCCGCCGCACGGGCGGCATCGCGCCGGGCCCGCTCCGCGCGGGCCTGCTCCTGGCGCCAGGCGAGGTCCTCCGCGTCGAGGGCGGCCTGATCGCGCAGCCGCTCCTCGAGGACGCGGCGGCGCTCGCCGTCGGCCAGGCCGGGCAGCTCTCGGTCGATGTCCGCGCCGATCCGGGCGCGGCGGGCCCGGCGAAGGTGGAGGACGTTGCCGCAGTTCTCGCAGTCCTCCCCAGTGTCGAGCCGGATCCCGTCGTCGCACTTGCGGTGCGAGCAGGCCGGCCGCTGGGGCAGGCCCCGGCGGATCAGCCACCCGTACGGGCCGGTGACCAGAGCCTCGCCACCGGTCTCCTCCAGGCGGTCGGTGAGCCGGTCGGCCAGCAGCCGGGGCGCACCCTCCGGCGCCACGCCCAGGCCCGCCAGGTGCGCCAGCTCCGCCTTCGCGGCGGCCTCCACCTGGTCCTGCTGCCACCCGGACAGCCGCTCCCACAGCCACGAGACCGGCCCCAGGGCTACCCGCAGACGAAGATCAGCCGGAAGGGCCACCCGCTTCTGCTGCTGCGCCTTTTCCCACCCCGCGGCCTTCGGCCGGCCACCGGCGCCAGCCCCGGCAGTGCGCTGCCCCACCTGCTCATCGACCGGGGACTCCTTCGGCTTTTCCCCGCGCAGCGGGCCGTCCTCCGCCACCGGCGACCCGGTCCGGGCGACGTCGGCCTGGCCGTCGACGGCCTGGTCCTCGCCCGCGCACACGCGCTCCGGCCGACGGCCTTCAGCCCCACGGCCTTCGCCGGAAAAACCACAATCAAGCTGCGGGGGAACTACGGCAGTAACCCCAGAAGCGTGGTCTGCGTGGAGCTGTGCACCATCGGGACGCTCCTGATCCGCCGCCTTTCCGGGGCCCCCAGCACCGCCGATCCCAGACGTACCAAGGGCACCGTCCGTACCGGCCGGAGCATGATCTCCGAACGCACCATCAGGACGCGCCGAAAACACCGACCCGGACCCCGAAACAGCCTCCACAGAGGCCACGGAGCGGCCGTACGCGCGAGCGACCGGCAGCAGCATGACCCGGGCCCGGCCGCGCATCCGCGTCGACGTCTCCCGGTGCTGCCGTGCCACGACACCGGCCTCCGTCAGCCGGGCCAGAACCTTCCGGGCCCCCGAGGGCGAGCAGCCCAGGAGCCGGGCCAGCGTCGCCGCCCCGCGTCCCTCACGCTTCTTCACCGAGCCGCCGACCAGCTGCAGCCAGCCCGACGCCCTCGTGTTCAGCACCATCAGCAGCAGCCCGAGCCGGTCGGTCGCCGCGCCCTTGCCCGTACGGCCGGCCAGCAGCCCCGGGGGCGTCGGCTCCCCCTTCTTCGGCGTCCAGCCGTGCCCGAACAACGCCTCCAGGAGGCGCAGCAGCGTCGCCAGCTCCGCCTTCGTCAGCGCCAGCGGGTGCCCCGCTCCCCCACCGTGATGAGCGCGCCACAGCGGCATGACCAGGCAGTCCAGCCCGGTCGGGTGCCCCTTCCCGTCCCGCACCACCTGCGTGTGCACCGCGTCCGAGCCGCGGAGCACCGGCAGCACCTTGTGGTGGACCGTCGACTCCTTCACGCCCATCCACCGACCGAGCTCCGCGCCCCAGATCGAGGTCTGGAGGTCGTCCTCCTCCCCCTTCGGCGCCCGCGACTTCGCGTACAGCACCACCGCGGCCAGCTTCGGCGTGTCCTTCAGCCCGGCGATCGCCGGGTCCGCCAGCAGCGCCTGGACCGCGGCGAGGAGCCGCAGCCGCATCGTCCGGCCAAGACGCAGCGGGTCGTCCAGGCCGCCGCCGCCCGGCTTCCCGGAGGCCGGCACCGACCGGAGCGCGCTCCGCTGCCCGGGAATCGCAAGGGCCCCGTCGACGCAGTCGTCGAAGAGGTGGTCCAGCTCGGCGGCCGGTGCTGCCAGGGCGATCATCGGCCCACCGTCCCGACCGGAGAAGTGAGGGCTTCAAGGGCCGTAGCCGTCTGTGTAGTCGTCATCGGGCCGGTGTACACGCCAAAGCGGACACCTCCCTGAGCAGCCAAAACGCGCGATCCGTCATCCACTCGCTGACCCTGCACCAGACGGCCTGTGGACAGAGCCCGGCGAGCGCCAATACCCCCCGCCCCTCCCGCACGGCGGGAAGAAATCTTGGAACCCGTCCCGCCACACGGGACGGCTCCCTCGCGGACGTCGCCGTCGGAGTTGTCGACGACGCCGTCGACGCGGTGGTCCAGCGAGGCGGCCGACGCCGCTTCCTCGCTCATCCCCGAGGTCAGGAGGTCCGCCGACTCAGCGGCATCTGCGTGACAATCAAGGAGTGTGATGTACGTCACACTCCCAATGGAGGGGACACCACAACCTGCGGTAATCACCCCACAGGGGGTACTGACCTGGTCGTGGTCGACCTGACAAGACGACCCGAGCTCGTGCACTATGGCGTTAACCGCCTTCCATATAGATCAACAAGGGCCGACCCCCTGACGGGGACCGGTTCGGACTGGCGGGGCGCCCCCTCCGTGAGGAGCGGGCACCGGACGAAGAACCAGAGGCGAGTCCTCTCTCCTTTGCGTGATTCGAACGGATGTTCCAAAGGCCCTTGCCGGGGCCGGCGGAACGGTGGCGGTACTTCGGTACTGCTTGTGGTGCAGCAGCCCCCTTGCAGAGGGGCCACTGCGGTACTGCGATGCAGCAGCCCCCTTGCAGGGGGGCCACTGCGTGCGTTGTGTTGCTGCTTGGTCCTCGCGGACCGGGCGGTGCTGTGATGTGAAGACCCAGCTCGATGAGCTGGAGCCCAGAACCGGCTGGAACCGGGGACTGGGCGGCCGACCTAGATGTTGATCTGGTCGGCACGAAGGGCCGCGCGAGGCCGAAGTGGATTGCAGTCCACTCATTTGGCGCGCGCGGCCGGTGGCGCTACGTCACCCCGACCCCCTTGATCCCAAGGCCGGCGTCGGCATACGCGAAGGCGCACCCGATGGCGTGATCATCGCGATGATGAAACGGCGTAGCTGCGCGTGTAGTTCCACGCAGGCGGGTAACCTTCATCCCGCGAGCACCTCCCATCAAGGTGTGTCGCCCAACGAGGCTTAGCCCCGTTCGAGAAGCCCCAGCAGACCATGCCCGGTCGCTGGGGTTCTCGTCGTTATGGATCACTTCTGGGCACAGCCTAACCGCACGACCGGACAGAACTGTGGGACGAATTCGCGAAGCGTCCGAGGTGCCCGGAATGCCGCGCCCGCCAGACAGGAAGCGCGACGTAATTTGCCCGCCACATGGGAAGCTCATTGGCCACCCCGCAGTTCGCGGAGATGGGTGACGAACTCCTGGGCCTCGGACGCGTGTCCGTAGTGCGTCTGGAGGGCCTGCCCGAGGTCGGCGGCCACCATCGCGAGGCTGGGCAGCGACTTCCGTTCCCCCGTCAGGGCCCGCTCCCCGTAGGCGAGAGCGGTGTCCAGGTCACCCTCACGCGCGGCGACCACCCCGAGCGTGACGCGAGCCTCCGCAATCCGCATGGGCGACCGCTCCGTCCCGTCGAAATCCGTACCCGCCCGGATGACCTCGTTGGCCAACTGCTCCGCAAGCCGGTTCTCGCCGGACTTCCTGTATGCGTCCATGCGGTAGAAGTCGTATTTCGCGGGGTCGACCACAAAATGGTTCTCGATGTTCTCGGGGTACGGCAGGAGTTCGAGGATCTGGCGTCCCTTGTCGAGCGCGACTTCGGTCTGCGACCGGTCGCCCAGCCGGGCCCATGCCTTGGCCTTCTGCGCGTACAACTGCGCGGCGACGCTCTCGGTCGGCGCCACAGCGATGCCGGCCTCCGCGGCCGCGATGACGCCGCGGTAGTCGCCCCGGGTCAGCGCGAACCATGCCCTCATCTCGTGCGCCCAGCCCTGCACGCTCAGCTCCCCGGCCTCCTGGCCGAGCATCAGTGCGGCCTGCCGGGTGGCCTCCGCGTCGCGGGGCCGACCGGAGTCGTACTCGACACAGCCCACCAGGAGCGACAGCTTTCCCGCGAGTGCGATGATCTCGCGGTGCTGCCCCAGGCTGACCCGCTGGTGCTGGAGGCCGACGACGCGGGCCAGCCACGCTTTGCCCTCCAGGAGCAGCTGGTCGGCGGGCAGGTACGCGTACTCGCAGCACAGCCGGTCCGCCGTGATCCGCAGCGCGTCCAGCGTCGCGACGTCCACGTCCGAGGCGCGCAGCCGGGCGATGATGTCGACGGTGTCCATTCCGCTGACCTGCAAGATTTCCGCGCGTCCGTCCCGGCGTGACTTCTCGGGGAAGAACGCGCCGGTGGTCGTGCCGAAGGTCTGAGCGATGACCGACCTGTACTTCACCGGCTGGGCGGCGCCTGCCTCCCAGCGCTTCCACTGCCGCAGCAGATCCTGCTCGCTCACGACCTGGTCGTCGGGGAGGCGGACCATCAGCGCTCGCACCGCGTCGGTCTGAGACCAGTCACGCGCTGCGCGCTCCTCCACCATCCGGCGAGCCCAGTCAGGACGCTCGTCAGTCATCGCCGATCCCCTTCCCCGTACGGACCTGCGGCGCAGCCTTCCCGACAGGGTGATGCCCGAGCGGAGGCCGGCCCTTCTGCGGCCGAGCATGGCACGGCCCCTTGATCGCGCGGAGGTGACAAGTGCCGGTGACATTCCGGATGTCACCGGTGGTCGTCACTTTGCGCAGCGTCTCAAGGGGCGCACGGTGTGTGCCGTTCACACGAGTCGATCCACGTCCCAGGGGGAGGCGAGCGGCGGATGCCGAGTTCCGTCCGGCGATGGCGAATCGGAGAAGCGCCGAGTGCAGCAGATGGTGCTCCACGGCTCCTCCTTCGCTGCAGTCATGGGGATCGGAATCAGCGGATCTTCCTTGCGTTCTACGGCGTGATCTCCGAGGCAGCACGTCGGGCCTGGAGCACGTACGCGTACGCCGTCCCAAGGTGCCCGTACGTGTTGCTGTCGTTCCCCGCGAGGGCCGACGCTGCCGATTCGGCGGCGCGCTTCAACTGGCGAGCGACGGAGGCCGGGATGTCTGCGGTGGCGAAGTCCCGCAGCGCTTCCGCTACCTCGGTGAGGCTGGCGCCTGCGGAAAGGCCGTTCGGTCCGTCGGTGCCCGAGAGCGCAGGAATCCACCCCGTGTTCGTATCCAGGGAGCTGCGGAGTTCGTCCACCAGCTCGGGGGCGGTGAGGCGCTGCTCGTTCATGCGGGGGTCCGTTCCCAGGAGTCCAGAGGGGCCGGCTGCGGCGCCCCGGCGGAACCGGGACGCCGCTTGCGGGGGTGTATCAGGCAAGAGGAGCGGCGTAGCGCAACTTCCAGCCCTTCCCCAGCACGTGCTGGGTTACCTCGACGACGCGGCCATCAGCCGTCGCGCCGATGTGGTTGATGGTCAGGACCTCAGCTCCCTCGGGCAGACCGAGGCGCGTGGCCTCCTGCGGGGTCGCCTCGCGGAGCTCGATGTCCTCGATGGCGGTGTCACCCTGGTCGTAGCCGGATTCCTTCATGCGGCTGATGATGCCGCCGACGCCGGTTTCCACCTGCTCGATGCCGGCGGCCTCCGCGACGTCGGCCGGGATGTACGTGGTGACGAGCTGGATGACGCGCTCACCGTCGAACATCTCCCGAGCCCTCACGACGACTTCGCCGTCGACGCCCAGGAGCTCCGCGACATCCGCCGGCGCGGCGACGCGGCTGACGGTCACCTCCGTACGAGGGCTGCGGCCGGACCGACGCAGCTCAGCGTCGAACGCGCCGCGGGCGCCGTTCTCCTCGCGCTGGTCGGTGGTGTACCGGGTGCGTGCGTCCCGCAGGATCACGCCGCTGTCGTCGATTCGGTTGCTAGCCATGTGCTGAATGCTCCCTGCTGTTGTCTTGACGGACGTTTGGGTGTTTTTCGCTGGTCAGCCGGTACCCGGAGTGTCTATGGCCCACTCGTAGGCCAGTCGCCACTTGGCGCGTGGCAGCACGTGCAGACAGATCTCCACGACCCGGCCTTCGGCTGTCAGCCCCTTGTGAGTGATCTCCATAACGGCCTGTTCGGCCGCGATTCCGAGAGCTGCCGCTTCTTCAGGAGTGGGAGACCGTACTTCGATCTCCTCCCGGAGGCGCACCTGCGCGAATCCGGCCTCTGCCATGCGGCTCTTGCTGCCGCCTACGCCGGGCTTCATCTCAGTGAGTGCCGGACAGGCGTCGACGACGTCTGGGGGGAACCAGGAAGTCGCCACCTGGACGACCTCCAGCGCCTCGGTGTTGCCGGGCAGGAACACGGACATGATCCGCTCGCGCTTGAGGGTCTTCGCCCGGTGGTGCATCTCGAAGATGCCGGTGACCTTCTTCGGCGGCACGTCCTTGGCGATGGTCACGACGTTCTTGAAGTCGAAACCCTTCGCCCGCATCTCGGCCTCGAAGGCACCGACGGCGCCGCCGGCCTCACGGAAGCCAGGCAGGTACCGACTGGTCCGGTCCGACACGATTTTGTCGATCACCAGCGAGACGTAGGTCCCCTTGCCGCGCCGAGAGAAGACCAGGCCCTCGTCTTCAAGCAGGCCGTAGATGTCGCGCGCGGTCTGGTAGGCGATGCCGTGTTCCTGCTGGAGCTGAGGCACGCCAGGCAGGCGCGACCCAGGTGCGAGTGCGCCCCGCTCGATCCGGTCCCGGATCTCGGATGCGATCCGTTCGACCTTCCCGGGCTCCTTCTGCTTGGTGGCCACTGCTCCCCCTCTCATGCGCATCGTGCGGTCAGCGGATCTCGCTGCCCGGTTCGCACAGCATCGCATGTCTAGTTGTTTCTCGAAAGCCGAGACTCGCGGTCGTTTAACGTGGGCCATAAAACAGCAGGTCAGAGCTGGTCTGGAAAACAAGTTAGCTAGACAGGTTGACCGAGGGGGGTTAGCAAGGTTCAATCGAAGTACGCCAGCAAGCGGTGAGTAGCCGAATGCAGGGCGTAACTGGCGCTGTACCTGCACTTTTGGGCACGCCGCCAGCCTCAAGACCGTAGGAAGTTGTCCGCCTCGCAAGAGGGGGCCGGGTTGATGGCAAGAGCAAATCCCCGGGTTCTCGACTTCCTAGTGCACGTCGCAGCGCTTGCGCTGTCCGTCCGTCAGGACGCCGGGACCTTCCCGTGCAGCCTGGCGGGCGGAGAGAGCACCGCGACGCATCCCAACCCCTTCGCACATGAGGAGATCCCGCATGTCCATCACCGCCGCGGTGCCCACCGCCAAGGAACGTCTCCGCCGGACCCGCACGAAGCGGGTCAGCGCCCTCCCCGCCATCAAGATTTCCCAGATCCTGCCGTCGCACATCGACCTCCGCGACCCGCTCAAGGCCGTTCTGGTCTGCGAGGACTGCGGGACCTGGGTGCCGATCACCGGCATGCAGAGCAAGGTTCAGAAGCTCGTCCCTCATCACACCGGCAAGGCCGACGTCGCCGCCGCACTCCACTGCCGGAGCAGCAACCGCCGGATCGAGTTCGACATGACGATCCCCGAGTGGCGCCAGGCCCTGACCGACGCCGCCACGGAAGCCTCCAGTCGCCAAGCCACCACGGTGCTGGCCAAGGCATTCAGTCCGCAGACCGATCGGACCCTGCGGGCTCGTGCCGAGCGCACCCCAGCCGGCCGTGTGGCCGACTGGAAGGCGGTTCAGGTGCAGGTCGGCGACACCGACGCCGCACGGAAGAAGCTTCCGGACGGGGAGCGCCCGGCTGATGGCCCCCAGCTCCCGCTGAAGCCGGAGCACCTGGAACGCCACGACCGGCGGCAGGCCGAGCTGGGCAGGCACGCCTGTAACGGTCGTCCGGCGGAAGGGGCTCCTGTGCAGCCCGAGTGCGTGAACTGCGGGACCACCGAGCTGAACTTCGTCCGCGCCGCCGCTGCCGGATGGCGCCAGGTCCTCCGCCGGACCCACTGCGGTCGGTGCGCCGGCCGCTTCCCGGCCTGGATGCGCATCCAGTTCTGACTCGGACAGCGAGACGAACGCCCACGGCCCCGGCCGCCCCCTCTACTGCGGGGCGGCCGGGGCCGTGGCTGCTCGTACAGCAGTCAACTCCCCCACGGGGGGAGCGATCGCGACAAGCCCCGGGGGCCTAATCCCGGCGCTGTCTTGCCGGTCACCTTCTGGAGAGGACGACCCACATGCAGATCAGCATGGCACGCTCCCTGATGCCGCCCGCACCGCGAGCCGGAAAGTTCGACGACATGGAGCGCGAGGACACCGACCTCGGCCCCGAGCGCGACGAGACCGACTCCTTCCACTCGCTCGTGCGGCACCTCGTCGCCGACGGCGACCGCCGCGCCCTCCAGGCCGGCCGCCGTGCGCGCCGGGTCCTCACCGACATGGTGGCGACCGGATACACCCGTCCCTCGCTCCTCACCCGCACGGCCGAGACGGCCTCCAGCGGACAGGGGCGGTGACCGGCATGGACTGGCGACACCACGCGATCTGCCGCGAAGAGGCAGACCCCGAGCTGTTCTTCCCCATCGGCAACACCGGCCCGGCACTCCTGCAGATCGAGGAAGCCAAGGCCGTCTGTCGCCGCTGCCCGGTCATGGAGCACTGCCTCCAGTGGGCGCTGGAGTCCGGCGAGGACTCCGGCGTCTGGGGCGGCCTGTCCGAGGACGAGAGGCGGGCGATGAAGCGCCGCGCCGCCCGCAACCGGGCCCGGAACGCGAAGGCCGGGTCGGCGGCGTGAGCGACGCCGACCAGAAGCGCCTGGAGGACGACGTCCGCAGGACCAACGAGAACCACGACTTCGGCCGGCGCACCCGCGGCTGAGCAGCCCGCCCCGCAGGACGGAAACCCAACTCCTGTCCCGCACCACGCCGCTCCACCAGGTCGGCCGCCCGCACCACGGGCGGCCGGCCTTTCGCACGCCTCCAGCCCGGGAGAGTCTCGGGCCCGCACCCCCGCAGGAGAGCCCATGCGTACCAGCACCCCGCTCGACACCGCGCCGACCGGCACCACGCTGCCGGACTCGCTGTGCACGCACACCCCGAAGTGCCCGTCGGCCGCCAGCCCGGACCGCGAGGCCGCACAGGTCGTGGCGGCCCACCCAGAGCAGGGCTGGAGCCTGCTGTGCAACGCCCTGGTGCTGTTCGACGACACCGGTGAGCTGCTCCCCGACGGCCGGATCGTCCCCCCGCACCGGCCCACCGGCGCCGTGGACACCGCGCTGCCGCTCCGGCTGACGAACGCACACGCGCTCATCGGCGGCACGGCCCGCGGCGGGAAGACCAACGCCGCCGTGCTCCTCCAGGGGGCGGACCTGGCTAGTTCCCCCAGTACCGCGCGTTCGGCCTGACGGCTGCCTGAACCGCCCGCTCCGGCGCCGAACCTCGGCGGCCGGGCCGGGCGGTGAAGGGGAGCCGGACAGCCCGGACCCACCGAACCGAGATGAGGCTCGCATGCCCACGACGACGAACGCCCCGACCACCGCCGCTGCCGTGTTCACCGACCCCACGCTGAGCAGGGCCGACGAGCTCGCCGCCGACTCCTACCGGCCGTTGTGGACCGGCCCGTCCGGTGAGGAGTCCTCCGGCGAGGCCGTGGCCCGCCACCTGGAGGCCACCATCGGCCTCCTCGACAAGGACGGCTGGAAGCGCACCTACGACCACGGCAAGGACTGGTCGAACGGTGCGGACCTCGCCGACGACGACTCCATGACGGTGAAGGCCATGGTCAGGGCTCTCCTGCGCGTGGTCCGCGACGAGATCGGCCAGGACCCGCAGCGGACCCTGTCCACCGCCCTGCGCCACATCGGGGAGGCCGGCGGAGACGGCGACACGGACACCGCCTCCATCGGGTCCGACGTTCTGGACCTGGTCATCCGGGCCCACACCGGATCGGACACCGCCCGCGCCACGCCGTGGTCGGAGCGACAGCACCGTACCCACGCGGACGTCACGGCCCTGCTGGCCGCGGGCGCCCGGTTCGCCCGCACCTACGGCCCCGGCACTGCCCGTGCGCAGGAGCCGGCGGTCTGACCCTGGGCTGCTCCGCGCTGACCGTCTCAGCACAACGGCCCTCCGGGTCCCCGGCATTCAAGCTGCCGGGGACCCGGAGGGCCTGGTGACGACCTTACCCATCGCCGTAGATCCACGGTGCCCCTTCTCGGAGGCGCCCGGAAGAGAGAGGACATTCCGTGGCCACCAAGCCCGCCGCCCGCCGCCGGCGCCCCGCGGCGAACCCGAAGCCCCGCAACGGGCGCGCCAAGGCACCGGCGACGCCGGCCTCCGTTCCCGCCCAGGCCGCCGCCCCCGAGGAGACGGTGCCGCTGGTCTTCCCGGAGGCCGACCCGGTCCTGGCCGACGCCGCTGACCGCGCCGCCGACCTCCGGGACCAGGCCGCCGACGACGTCGCGCGCATCCTCGCCGACGGCCAGGTGCTCGCCACCGAGCTGCTGGACGGCGCCCGCACCGAGGCGGCCTCGATCACCGAGGCCGCCAACGCGGAGCAGGCCCGCCTCCTGGCCGCCGCCGCGACGGACGCCGACCGGGTCCGCACGGAGGCCGCCACCACCGCGGCCGCCGACGCCGACCAGGTCCGCGCCGCCGCCGAAGCGACGGCGGAGCAGCTGCTCGCCAACGCGCGCACGGAAGCCGACGCCGTCACGGCGACGGCGGCCGGGGAGGCCGACCAGGTCCTCGCCGGTGCCAACGCGGCTGCCGAGCAGCTGCTCGCCGACGCCCACCGCCAGGCGCAGGAGGTCGCCACCACGGCGACCGCCCAGGCGGAGCAGGTCCGCACCGAGGCCGCGCAGAGTGCCGCGAAGGCCCTCGCCGACGCGGAGACGGTGCGCACCGAGCTGCTGGCGGCTGCGGAGCGCACCGCGGTGGAGACCCGCACCCGCGCCGCGACCGACGCCGACGAGCTCCTGGAGCAGGCGCGGGGCGAGGCCGAGCGGCTGCGCGAGAGCGCGGGAGCCCAGGCCGCGCAGGTGAAGGCCGGGGCTGAGAAGGCGGCTGCCGAGCTGCGTGAGGACGCTGCCCGCGAGCGGGAGGCGTCCCGTGCGGATGCGGCGCGTACGCGGATGCTGGCCAAAGAGGACATCGGCCGGCTGCGGGCGACGGCGGCCGAGGACGCCGAGCGGTTGGCCCGCACCGCCCGCGAGGAGGCCGAGCGCATCCTGGCCGCTGCCCGCACCAAGCGGGACGCGGATCTCAAGGAGGCCGAGCAGGCGCTGGCGCAGGCCCGGCTGCGGGAAGCGGACGCGCAGGTCACGCTGAAGGCCGCCGACGACATGGTGGCCGAGGCTGGCGCTCGCATGGCGCGCGCCACCAACCGCACGGAGCAGGCGTTGGAGCGCAAGCGCCTCAAGCTTGAGGCGAAAGGGGAGCGCCGGGACGCGAAGGAGGCCCGCAAGGCGAAGCTCCGGGAGCTGCGGGCCGCGGACCGCGCCGGGAAGCCGGCCGTGTCCGACCGCGTGAAGCAGTTCGTGAAGGTCAACGCGGAGCGGTTGATGGTGATCGGTCCGATCACCGCCCCGATGGCCGTCGCGTGGACGGGCCAGGCCGGGTTCGCCGAGGACATCCTCGGCTGGGTCGTCCCCTTCACGATCCTGTTCGCCGCCGCCTGGGAACTCAGCACAGCGTTCGTGGGCTGGATGTACCACCAGGCCCGCCAGGGCGGCGACGCCGGAACCCTCTACCGCGTCAGCACCTGGATCTTCGCCCTCGGGGCGGCGGTCATGAACTTCTGGCACGCCTCCGGGATGCCGAAGGAGGGCAGCCGGGTCTGGGACGCGAAGGCGGGGATCTGGACGGAGCAGATCACCTACTGGCACTTCACCCCGAAGGCGGTGGCGTTCGCCGCGATGAGCATCGTGGGGATGGTGCTGTGGGAGCTGTACGCCTCCCTGATCCACCGCCGCAAGCTCCGTGAGGACGGCAAGGTCGCCAAGGCCCGCCCGTCGATCGGGGCGGTCCGCTGGTTCCGCTACCCGGTCCACAGCTGGACCGCATGGTCGCTCGCGATCACGGACCCGTGCCTGACCACGCTGGACCGGGCCTGGACCGCAGCCGCCGCCGAGCTCGCGGACCGCAAGGCGGACCGGACCGGTCTGGCCCGGCACCGGGTCGTCGTCCCCCGCCTTGCGGCAGACGACCACGGACCGGCCGCCATCCCCACCGTCCTCACCCTGACCCGCACGGACCGGCCCGGACCGCTGGACAGCCTGGTTCCGGTCCGCCCGGTCCAGCACGGCGGGTATCCGGTCCGGTCTGGTCCGGGTGACCGAAACGCGGTCCACGGTCCGGTCCGGACCGTAGGAGCCACGGACCGGACCGGCGGACCGGCGCTCGCCCTGGAGGCCGGTCCGGCCGGACCGCAGGGCGCTGACCTGCGGACCGGACCCGGTCCGGACCGTGGGTCCCGGACCGTGCCCGCCACCCAGGGCCCGGCAGCCAGCCGGGGGGTGACGGTCCGGACCGCCGATGCCGGTCCCGGACCGCAGGAGCCGGACCGCACCGGACCGGGCGACCAGGAGGACCCGGAAGGCGTTGCCGGTCCGGACCGGGGCGAGGACAGCGGTCCGGACCTCACGGTCATCACGCTCACGGACCAGGAGCGGACCGCGTTGGACCGGCTCCGGACCGAGGGCGAGCCGCTGAACCGGTCCAACATCGCCAAGGCGGTCCGGACCGAGGGCGGCACCATCGCCACGGACCGCGCCGGACAGATCGCCGTCGCCCTCAAGCAGCACACGGTCCGCTGACCGGACCGCCCGCACAACCGTCCTGCCGCACATGGTCGCCCCCGGTCCGCGCTCGCACCCTGAGCGCGGACCGGTGACGGCCACGGCCGGCAGGCCGCTCGCCCGCACCCCGCCCCGAGCGGGGCGCGGACGAAATCGCTCCGATCACCACCCCGCGCAACAGCCTCGGGGACGGACTCCCCCTCCCCAACCCCCGAGACCTGGAGGTCTTCTCGCATGAACGGCAACGACCCGAACTACTCCCCCCTGCGCGACGTGGCGCAGAGCCCGGAGGCAACCGCCCGGTACCTGGCCGACGTTCAGCGGGTCCTGCTGGACATCGGCAAGAACCTGGAGACCCTCGCGCTCGAGACCCGCGTGCACCTGCGCGGCACGAACGTGGAGGGCGACCGCTGGTACCACGCCCGGCTGCGCGCGATGCCCGTCGAAAAGGCCCTCGGTAACGTGCTCAAGAACCTCAACAACCTGACCGAGGGCCTGGAAAAGAGCGCCTACAAGCGCCGCGCCCACGACGAATCCGTCGTGAATACGGCGAAGGACAGGAAGGAAAAGGAGATCGAAAGGCAGCGGAAGAAGAACCCGCCGACCCTCCAGGCCGCACCCCCGCCGCCCCAACAGGGTGCGCAGAACCAGAATTCCGGCTATGGTGGTCCCACGTCGATTTACGACCTCGGTAAGAGGGAGTCGGCGTGACGCGCCCCCTCAGCAGTACCGAACGCTCGATCCAAGGGCGGAACGGCTGGCTGCAGGAAGAAGAGCGCAAGGCGATCGAAAGTCGCGGGGAAATCGGCCGGATGGAATTCTGGCTCCGCGTTACTCGAACCGAAATCAGCCGGGACGTAAAAGCGGGACGCGGTGATGTCGTCACCGCATTCACGCTGGTCTGCCGCCTCTTCAAGCTGGTCCTGGAGAAGCGGCAGGCGGGCGACCCGCGGTTGTTCGACCACCTCATGCAGTACGCGGACACCGTCCTGAAGCAGCACGGCCCGCGTAGCTGAGCGTCACCCCATGAAGGCCCCGCCGGGCTCCGGCGGGGCCTCGCGCGCGTAAAGCGTGCACACGTGCACGTGCACGCGCGTGCACACGAGACCCCACTGTCTGTCAAGTCCCCAGGAGGGGAGGTGCCCCGTGTCCGACGAGTCCGACGACACCGGCGGCGGGACCCTGGTCCACGGTCCGTGGAGCGGCGATTCCACCTACACGCTGCCGTCGATCCCGGATTTCATCGACACCATTCCGCCGCCGGAAGACATTCCGGCGGCTCCCCCGGAGAGTCCGGAGGAGACCACGATGGAGCTTCCCGCGATTCCGGCTGCTCCCAATCCGGCGGCGGCGCTGCGTTCCGAGGGAATTGCCGCGCCGGAAGTCGATGAATATGAAGGCGAATACGAGGAAGGCGAATACGAGCAGCCCCGTTCTCTCGCCGACCGTCTCGGTGACTGGTTGGAATTTCGCCTGGAAATGGCGCGGTACAACCAGGAAAGCGAAGCGCCTTTCCGTGAGGCTGAAATAGCACGGAAGGCGGCGCTGCTGGAGGGCCGCACCGCGCAGGAAGTCGCGATGATGGAGCAGAACGGAAAGCTCCACGCCGCGATGATGAAAGCGAAGGGCGACAAGGCGGCGGCGCGCGGAAAGGCGGATGCCGACCGTACGAAGTCGTCTTCCTCCGGCCTGGGTGCGGACAAGGGCCGCTCGAAGGCCGGCGGCGGGGGCGGGTCCTCGCGCGGCGGTGGCGGCAGCGGGCCGTCCCGCAATAACTCGGGTGCCGGGCCGAAGGGGTCTGGCGGCTCGCGCGGTTCCAACTCCGGCGGCCCCGGCGGCCGTTCGGGGTCCGGGAGCGGCGGCGGCAAGGGCGGCACGAAGGGCCCTCAGTCGGGCTCTGGCGGCCGTTCAGCCGGTTCCGGGCGCAGCGGTTCGTCCGGGGGCTCGAAGGGCTCTCAGACGGGCTCTGGCGGCTCCGGGCGGGGCAACTCGAAGGACGACAGGGCAAGTCAGTCGTCCGGCGCCCGTATCGAGCGGGCCCGCGGCCGCCAGGAGCGCGCCGGGGTCCGCCAGGCCGGGCGGCAGGAGCGGCGCAGCGCCGGGCACGCCGCCGGTGTCGCGGACCGGTCCAAGGACCGCGACCAGGGCCGCGCGCAGCGGCAGCAGGCGTGGGAGGACCGCCGGGCCAAGAAGGCGCAGCGGGCTGAGGCGCGGAAGGCGAAGCGGGAAGCCGCGGCGTCGGCCGACCCGGGCCGCACCACGCTGGGCAAGGCCGTCGGCGAGGAAGCCCAGCGCCGCTTCGACAAGCGGCGTGCCGACGCGAAGGCCGCGCAGGAGGCGAAGGACGCCAAGGCGGCCGGCACCGAGAAGGTGAACCTGACCAAGGACAAGGACTCCAAGGCCAAGGGCACCGACGGCAAGGACGCCAAGACCGCCAAGGACGCTCCTGACGGGGCCTCCGGCGCCGCGAAGGACGGCACGGCGGGTGATACGCCGGGGACGGATTCCACGGCCGGTGACGGGGCGTCTGACGGCGGGAAGAAGCGGCGTTGGTTCCGGCGCCGGCGTACCGGCGCCAGCAGCGGCACCGGTCGGCGCGGACGTTCCCGCCGCGCCGGGCGCACAGGTCGGACGGGGCGCGGTCGTACGGGGCGCGCCGGTCGGCGTGGCCGTCCGGCGGACAGCCCGTTCGGTGAGGAGGACTCCACCCCGACGGTGGAGTGGCCCGACCATCCCACCAGCCCGCCGCGCACCGGCGCCACGGGCGGCGACGACATCGTCGACGCGGACATCGTCCCCGACGCTCCTGGGGCCCTGACGGCCGGCGTGCGGGGCCTGCCGCCCGCGCCGGAGCAGCACACCGCACGGCCCGGCACCAGTCGGCCGACAGCCACGGAAGGGAGCAGCGTGAGCAGCTCGCAGGTCAGCAGGCCGTCCGGCGGGGGCGGCCTCGGCGCCCAGCACCGTACGGACATCACGTTCGACGACTACCTGGTGGAGATGGCGAACATCGCCATCCAGGCCGCCTCCGACCAGGAGCGGGCCGAAGCCCTCGCGGAGGCCCTGGACAAGGTGGCCGACGCCCTGCGGGACATGGCCACCGACCTGGTCGGCGACCACAACGTCACCACCGAGGTCACCGAGCTGATCTCGGACCTGGCCGACTCCGCGGCCCGCATGAAGCAGCAGGCGGAGCGGTGCGCGACCGAGTGCGGGCTGGCCCTTGAGGCCGCCAAGCTCGCGGCCGCGATGGTCGCCCGCGTGTACGGCGAGGACATGGCCGCGAAGGAAGACGCGGGCCTGAACTACGTGTCCGCCGCCGCCCACCACGACTAAGCAGAGGGAGGAAACCCGCTGATGAGCAGCGATCTCGCACCCCGCCCCAGCGGCGCGGCACCCGCCGTGGCCGACGGCGACAACCGCTATAAGGCCGTCCAGGCCAAGCTCGACGCCCTCGGGCGCGCGCTGGATGACGCCGGGCTCGGCCTGGAGGAGCTCGTGCGCAGCGTCCGCAGGAACGCCAAGCGTGCCGAGGACGCGGCCCGCGACGTCGACAACGCCGAACTCGACCCGAAGTTCGTGGAGCTGACCAGCAACGTCGGTGTCGCCCTCGGGGGCGCCGGGGTGCAGGTCAAGAAGCTGTACGAGACGGCGCAGGAGACCGCCGACCTCACCCACGAGACCAAGCGCACCCACTCCAAGCTCTACGGCGCGCTGGACGACATCCGTTCCAACCGGCGGGAGAAGACGCCCCGACCCGGGTTCTTCAACCGCTGACCCCCTCCCCCACCCACCCCGCCACGGGCGGCCCCGCACACCTCGCGGGGCCGCCCGCGGCTGTTCTGCGAAGGAGAAGCCATGACCACGCCGCGCAGCGTCGCGCTCGAACGCCTCGCCTACACCCTCGCCGCGCCCGTGCTGGCCGTGGCCCCGAACATCTACCCCGACAGCCCCGTCAACCAGGTCGTGCAGCTGGCTGGCGCGGCCGGGATCGGCGGCTGGTTCCTCGCCGCCAAGAGCGATGAGCCCGGCGCCGGACGCAAGATCCTGCGCTGGTCCCCGCTGGTCCTGGCCGCCGCCATCGACGTCACCGCCGGGCACACCGGCGGCTTCGGCCCGTACTGGCTGGACGGGCTGCTCGCGGCCACATGGGCGGCGGCCGGCTACCTGGTGATGCCCTTCTCCCGGCACGCCCGTCGCCGTCACCGCCCCGCGCTGGCCGCGCCCGTCCCGCAGTCGGCGCCCGTCGAAGTCCTCGAGGAGCCGGTCGTCCAGGACGACGGAGCCGACCTGCTCACCCGCGACGCGCGGATGCTGTGGGAGCAGGCCGGGATGCCCGGCCGTACGCACATCGTCAAGGCCACCCGGCACCCCGGCCAGCAGCACGACATGACGATCCTGCTGCGCGCCTCGGAGACCGGACGGCCGATCACCGGCCTCACCGAGGCCGCCGTCGCCGCACCGTTCGCCGTGCACTCCGGCGACGTCGTCCTGGCGGAGGTCGCCATCCAGCCCGGCCGCCAGGGCGGCCCCGGCTGGCTGGAGGCCCACATCACCCCCGACGCCAACCAGCGGCGCCGCAAGGCCCCCACCGACCAGGAGCGCTGGACGGACAAGGTCGGCTCGCCCAAGGGCGGCGCCCCCGGCTCCGAGCTGGTCCACAAGACCCGCGACGGCGTCCGGGGGGTCACCTTCTACCGGGCGAAGATGGCCGACGCCACCACGTCCCCGCGTATCGACCTGGCGAAGGTCTGCCGCGGCCTGGGCCTGCCCGAGGACGACAGTTGCGTGTTCGTCCTCATCGACGGCATCGAGTTCCTCATCAGCGCGTTCGACAAGCCCCCGCTGTCCGCGATCTTCCCCGCCACCCGGGAGCTGCTCACCCCGGACGCGAAGGGCATGTACGTGTGCGGGTACACCATCACCGGCCAGCCGGTGAAGAACATGGTGTTCCAGCACGACAAGAACGCCGCCCGGCACGGGCTGATCCTCGGTGTGAGTCGGTCGGGGAAGACGCAGTTCTTCGCGATCGACATGGCCGCCATGTCCCTCGCCGGGCAGGTCGTGTGGCTCTCCACCGTCCGCAAGGACGAGAAGACCACCGTGCTCGGGAAGTACATCGACCGGCAGGGCTCCAACGCCCTGTGGATGGCCCGCTCGCTGCGCGCGGCGAAGGCGCTGTGCGAGATCCGCGCGGAGATGCCCTGGCCGCACGACGGCGAGGCGCACGACTACAAGCCGGGCGATGCCCGCTGCCCCTACCGGCAGCTGAACGTGTTCGCGGACGAGTTCATGACCGCGGCGCAGGACGGGGACTTCGGGGAGTTCATCCAGAAGGACGGCGATGACCTCACGGTCACCGGCCTGAAGTACGGGATCGGCTTCAACCCGGCCGGGCAGTCGCCGTTCGCGCACAACGGGTTCTCCACCGAGATGAAGGACAACCTGCGGCAGAACAGCCGGCCGTCCATCTTCAACATGGGTTCGCCCGGTGCCACCCGCAAGGCTGCGGAGGGCACGATGGAGAACGCCTACGACGTGCCGACCATCCCGGCCCGCTACGCCCAGCAGGAAGGGTCCGCGATCGAGCGGGCCATGCGCGGCGAGGCCGACCCGGAGAACGGGGTCAGCACCGGCGGCGTCGCCATCATGGTCCTAGACAACGGGCGCGCGGTGTTGATGCGGTCGCTGTACGCGGACTTCGACACCGACCTCGCCGAACTGTTCCCCGACGACGTCAACCACCTCACCGACCACGAGGTCAGTGAGCTGGAGAAGCGCGGCCTGTGGTTCGACTGGAACGAGCCCGTGCGGCCCGGCGAGTTCTGGCCCGAACCCAAGGAAGACGACGGCGACGACGGCGGCTCCCGCCGCCGTGGCGGCGGAGGCGGCAAGGGCGGCGGCGGCCGCGGCTCCAAGGACGGCAGTCGCCAGGAGGTCGTCTCTGCCCGCAAGGCGCTGGAGGCCATCAAGAGCCTCACCGACGCCTGATCACACCCACCCACTCCCGGGGCCGGCCTGCCCGAGCACGGCCGGCCCCACCCGATCCCTTGTGAAGGAGCACCACCACCGTGGCCCTCTCCATCTCCGCCGCCGTGCTGATGGGCATCATCGTCTTCGTCCTGATCAAGGGCGGCAACGTCCGCGTCGGCTCCGCCCTGGCCTGCACGCTGTTCGGCTTCACCCTCGCCGCGACCGGCCTGGCCCCGGCCATCAACAGCGGCCTCGCCTCGTTCGCCGGACTGATCTCCAGCTTCTGACTACGCCTCTTCCCAGGGCGGGTCCGGCGTGTAGTTGAGCCCTTCGCAGAAGCGGCAGTCCCACTCCGAGGGCACCTCCCACTTGTCGACCCAGAAGCCGACCTGCCTGCCCACGAAGAAGTTGTCTCCGTCGCACCACCCGCACTGGAAGACGAACTCCACCCCAACCCCTTCCCGACGCCTGTTGGTCCGAGGATGCCCGCAGCGCGTAGGCGGTGCCTACCCACCCGCGAGCCTCAACTCCCCTGCTACGCAACGCCGAAGGGCGCCGCCGGACACGCTCCGGCGACGCCCTTCGACGTCGCGCGCCCCTCCCCCACGCGCCCTCCCGGCCACCACGGCCAGGAGGGCGCTCCCCTTCCGCGTGATCGGAGAACACCCCATGGACCCCCTGCACACCCAGCACGGCATGCCCGAGTCCGAGGCCGCGGCCGAAGCCCGCCGCCTGATCGACGCCTGGGCGGCCAAGCCCGTACTCCACCACCCCACCTCGTTCCGCGACGAGACCGAGCCGCCGGCCTTCGGCACCACCCCGCCCGTGAAGCAGGAAGACCACCGGATCGTCCCGGCCTGGGCGGCCGGGATCGCGGTGGCCTCCATCGGCGTCGGCGCAGGGATCACCGGCATCGGCTGCGGGGCCTGGCTCGTGCTCCAGGGCCTGGCCTCCGTCACGTTGAACAGCGTCCTCATGGTCACCCTGCCGTTCGCGGGCCTGGCCATGGCCGCCACCGCCATCGGCGGCGCGATCAGCAAGGCCCGCGCGGCCGTCACCAAGAACGTCTTCGAGGGTCCGGTCACCCACCACACCGAGATCCACAACAACAGCACCACGCGCGGCGCGTTCTTCGCCCGCACCCGCAACGAGATCCGCTGACCGGCTCCGGCCAGCCCGCACCGCTCACCGATTTCTTCGCAGAAGGAGCAGCTACGCCATGACCCACAACGACAAGCCCGTCAACGGCCAGGACAACCCGTCCTTCCTCGACCTCCTCAACCAGCTGCCGCCCGTGCCTCCGGCCCCCGAGCACACCGCCGGGCGGCTCGCGTGGCTGCGCGCCGCGTGGAAGGAGTCGTGGGAGGAGGGTGGCTTCCTCTACCAGCGGTGGGAGGAGGTCTTCGAGGTCCGGCACAGCAGCTGGCACGAGGTCGCCAACTGGATCAAGGCGGCGGCACTGTTCGGCGGACTCAGCCTCATCGTGCTGATGCTGGACGCGGCTGGCGACCTCGCCTCCGCCGCGCTCAAGGGCCTGGCCGCCGTCCCGGCCACCAGCGGCGGCGACGGCAGCGGCCTGTGGGGCACGGTCGACCACCCCGTCCGCGTGTTCCTCGCCGCCCAGGCCGCGCACCTGGCCGTCGCCCCGGCCGCCCTGTACGCGTTCTGGCAGCTCACCGGCCTGCTCGGCCTGGTCGGCGGGTTCCTCGGCAACGCCGGAGCCCGCATCGCCTGGCTGCTGTTCGGCATCGGAACCCTCGCCATGATCTGGTCCACCGCCCCAGCCGGAGGGCGCGCCGCCGCCACCGGGCTCGCCGCCCTCATGTGGGCCCTGGCCAGCATCTTCGCCCTGCGCGGCCTGAGCCTGCGGCCCATCGTCCACAACCACCCGCCGCAGTACCAGTTCAGCCCCGCGCTCCACCTGCACGCCACGCTCCCCGCCCCCACCCCGGCGGGCGACGACTTCGACGACGAACCCGACAACGTCCACCCGCTCCAGCGCTGACCGCACTACCCCGTCCACCACCACCGCGCACCGAAAGGAATCCGCATGAAGCCGCAGATGCCGAAGACCGAGTTCTGGACCGGCACCTTCCACGGGAGCCACGACGGCCTCACCGTCAAGGTCACCGCGACCCGCGACGACACCCGCCCCGAGCCGTACGCCTGGACGTGCAGCTGCGGCGAGTCCCGGTCCTTCCCGACCAGCGACGACGTGTTCGACACCGCCTGGCGGCACACCCACCCCGGCCCCGTCGACCGGCTGCGGCAGTGGGCCACCCGCCGCCGGCGCACTCGCCGCTCCCGCTGACCCGACGCCCTGCCTGGTCCTCGCCCGCCCTGCACCCCGGGGTCCGGCGAGGGCCGGACAGGCCGCCTGGCCGCACGCACCGCCCCCGTCCGCGAATGAGAAGGAGACCCCGTCTTGGCGAAAGCCCCGACCGTCATAGGCGTGCTCACCGAGCCCCCGGCCCCGACCTGGTGGAAGGTCAACCGCCACAAGGTCTTCGGTATCGGCGGGCTGGTGATCGGCTACCTGATCGGCACCCACCTGGCAGGCACCCCCGGGCAGGAGCCGGCCACCCCCCGGCCGGGCCATACCGCGCCCGCACCGGCAACCTCCGGCTGAGCAACCCGCGCGCACGGCCCACGGCATCGCCGCACCACCCAGCCGCACCACCGCTACGCCCCGCCGACACCAGCACGACGTCGGCGGGGCGCAGCGCTGCCCGCTCGATGACTGGAGGAGATCGCTCGTGCTCATCCCCCGCCCGCGCCGCCGGATCGGCCGGCCCCGCCCGCAGCGTCCCGGACCCCGCTACCCGTATCGCCCCGACCGGCTGCCCGGCACCTGGAGCCGGTGATGCCGCGCCGCCGAACGAGGCGCCGCCGCCGCGAGGTGACCAGGGTGCCGCGCAGTGACGCGGCGCTGCCGGAGTTCGACCGCGGCACAGTGCCCGAAGGGCTCGTGACCAGACGGAAGTTACGGGACATGCAGCTGAGTCCCGGCAGCAATCAGGGCCCGGTCGCGATCCTGCGGTGCAGGCTGTGCGCGACCCGCCCGCAGTGGTCCTGCCGTCACCCGACCCGCGGCTTCCTGCTCCGCGTCGACCTGGCGGTGCCCAAGCGCACGCCGACGCTCGCCCAGGAATGGGCCCTGGACAAGGCGATGGCAGCACGCCAGACCTGCGGCGACTGCGGGCGGCGGTTCTACTTCTGCCTCTCCAAGAAGCTCGGCTGTTGCATCGAGTGCTTCGACGGCACCCCGGTGGACCCGAGCAGCTACTTCGCGCCCTCGGCACCCGCCGCTCACCGGCTGGCCGCGTAGCGCGAGCCCCGTCCCGGCCGCACAGGCCGGGACGGGGGTACCACCGGGCGGCCGCAGCATCGGCAAAGAGCCGGCCGCCCGCTCCCTCACCCATCGAGATCAGGAGAAATCCAGCATGACGCATCGCCCCGCAGTCTTCGCGGCCCTGCTCGGACTGACCCGCGCCGGGAGCGCGATCGGTGATTTTTGGGTCCAGAACGACTTCTGCGCCCGGGTGAAGGGCGCCTCCGACGAGCACCCGGTCACCTTCAAGGACCCGGCCACCGGCCAGGAGACCACCCACGGCACGGCCGGCGGCCGTTCCGCGTGCCTGCACCACTGCCTGACCTATACGGCCACGCAGGCGATCGTGGCCGGGGCCGGTGCCCGCGCGCTCGGCATCCGGGTTCACCCGGCCGCCGCCGCGGCCGCGCTCGCCATCTCCTTCGGCACCCACTACGCCGCGGACCGCCGCGTCCCGGGCAAGGGCCTGCTGGAGAAGATCGCCACCAAGACCGGCAAGGGCGGCTTCTACAAGCTCGCCGACTTCGGCATCAACGGGGCCTTCCACCTGGACGGCGCCTGGCACCACGGCTGGGAAACCGTCGCCGCCCTGGTCGCCACCACCAAGGCCACCAGCCGATGACCGGCCGCACCCGCACCCGCCTGGACCGGGTACGCGCTTCCGCCGGGATCGTCCAGCTCGCCCTCCAGCAGATCCAGGACGAACTCACCGGCGAGGTCGGCGCCCAGGAGCTCGCGCAGATCCTGCGCGAGCTCCACCACGAGGACCACCGCCAGGACGGCGTCTTCGGCTCCCTCGCGCAGCTGCTCACCGTCGCCGCGCAGGCCGCCGGACGGATCGAGCCGGACCGCGACGGCGAGATGTCGTGCCCGCTGCACGAGGCCGCCGCCCTCATCACCGAGAACGCCGGCCTGCAGACCCACTACGCCACCCGTGCTCTTGACCCGCAGGGAGAAGCCGAATGACCACCTTCCGCCTGGAGAACGCGCTGCCCGTCGACACGACGATCCCGGAGCCCTCGTTGGTGTGCCTGATCGGCGCGGCCGGTTCGGGCAAGTCGACGTGGGCCTCCACCTGGCCCGCCACGCAGGTCCTGGAGCTCGACCGGTTCAGGGCCCTGGTCAGCGACGACGCCGGGTGCCAGGAATCGACCGGCGACGCCGTGTTCGCGCTCCAGGCCGTCCTCGAGGCGCGCCTCGCCCGCCGCAAGATGACGGTCGTCGACGCGACGAATTGCGAGCTCGCCGTGCGCGCCGACCTGATCGCCACCGCCCGCCGACACGGCGTGCCGACGGTCGCCCTGGTCGTCCCGACTCCGCTCTCCGTGTGCCTGGAGCGTCAGGAAGGCCGGCCCGCGAACCGTCGCGTGCCCGAGCACGTCGTACGGGCGCAGCACGCCGCCATGGTCGACGCGTTCCCCGGCCTGCCCGCCGAAGGGTTCGACCACGTCGTCGTCGCGGAGAACGTCTACCGCCTCCAGGCGCTGCTGAAGCCGCTGAGCGATGCCCGGCGCGCGGATCTCGGCTGGGACGACGGCGAGGGCCTGGGCGACCTGCTCCTGGTCCGGCGCACCTTCGGCCCCGAGATCCTGCCGATGTGGCGCTGGCGCGACAACTCGCCGCTCGCCGGCGGCGACCGCGTCGCGGAGATCCGGCTCGGAGCCGACCGCATCGTCCTCGCCCAGCGCAACGACATCGACGGCGAGGGCGACGTCGGCTTCGACATCCTGGTCGGCTGCGCGGCCGACGCCGAATGCGAGGGCCAGGCGTGGGCGCCGGCCTACAACGTCACCGACCTTCTGCGCGCGCTGACCGGCGAGCTGATGACCGACCCGGATGTGCGCTGCACCGTCCACGGCGGGCCCGACGACGTCGACCAGGAGGCCGACGACCACGCCCTCCAGGACGACGACCCCGAGGGCCGCGCGGACCTGGAGGCGCAGTACGCGGACGCGGTCCGCGGGTGAGCCGCACCGCCGGTGCTTCACCGAACAGCCCGAACCCGCCACGCCCCGGCCACGCCGGGCGCCCGCTGTTACCCCGGGAAGGACACCCAGCCATGAGCATCACGATCACGAACACGTACGGCACCGCGCACCACGTCAGCGAGACCAACCCGGCCCACGTCACCAGCTGCGACCGGTACCGGCTGCCGCTCGTCGCCACTATCACCCCCGGGAACCCCGGCTACGGGGACATGGTGGAGATGCTGAAGGACAACGGCCACGACACCCGCCCCGAGGGATACGGGCTGATCTTCCTGGAGTCCGAGGAGTTCTCCGCGACCTACTTCGGGTCGATCGCCCAGATCGAGCAGTACCAGCGCGACAACGTCGACGGCACCGCGACCTTCGACGCCTCGCAGGGCGTCATGTACGCCCAGTGGCCCCACGGCAAGGGCTGGGACGACCTTCTTCCCCGCGTCTTCTGGAACTGGGCTGGGCGCGGCGGGATCGCGGACGGCGTCGGCCTCGTCACCGCCTTCGCGCACACCGAGATCCCGGGTGCGGAGGTCATCGTCTTCGAGTTCGAAGGCAAGTGGCTTCCCGACAGCGAGCCTCAGCAGCTGGTCACCCACCACTGCACCGGCTGCCACCTGGACACCTTCCACGACAGCGGGCATGTCCACGAGAACACCGGCCCCAGCAGCCGACGCTGGGCCGCCCGCCAGGCCCGCCAGCACCTCATCAGCGCCGCCCGGCACGGCGTCGGCGACAAAAACAGCGCCTGCCGCCCCCACAACGGCGAGATGCTGCGCGCCGTGAACGCGGCCGCCCGCGACATGTGGGGCACCACCGGCAACGCACTCCCGGACACCGACGACGCGTACTGCGCCACCAAGGGCCCCTGCTCGCTCATCCGCGAACTCCGTGCCGGAGTCCGCCCGCCCACCTACCGCGCCTGACGGACGCTCCGTGCCGCCCCGGCCTCCCGCACGACGGAGGCCGGGGCGGTCGCGGTGGTCCCTCAACACGGAAGGAGCTGGACGTCATGCGCCGATACGAGGTCGACGTCCCGATACACCACACAACGGACCAGGAACGGCGAGGTCTTCACGTCTTCACCGGCCGCGCGGCCGGTGAGAGCGAGGCCCTGGCCGCCGCGCACAGCGCCTACGACCGGGCCGTGCAGCACGTGTCCGCCGGCCTCCCGGCCCCCGACGACTCCAGCGACGGATGGGCCGCGCGCGGCCTACGTCCCGACTGGGTCCTGGACTGGCACAAGGCCACGACCAAGGCGTGGGTCAACCCCAACAGCCTGATGTGAATTCGCCCCGGGACGGCCGCCAAAGGCCGGAAAACCAGTCGGCCGCCCCGGGGTTTCCCCATCCCGTACGAGACGAGAGGGAGACCTCAGTATGGACTTCGTCCTGCACACGACGGGCCGGTTCGGCCCGCACACCCTTATGATCACCACCGCCGCCGTGCCGCTGACCGGCTGGGTGGTCCACGCCGTCGCGCTGCACAAGAAGCTCGCCGCGACGAAGCGCGACCCGCTGACGGGCCTGCTGCGCCGCGACTCCTACACCGCCCGCGCCCGCCGGCTCCTGGCTCGCCACGGCGACAAGGTGACTGTGGTCATGGTCGACGCCGACCGGTTCAAGCAGATCAACGACGGCCTCGGACATGCGGCCGGGGACACGGTCCTCGCGTCGATCGGCGCACGGCTGACCGCGTGGGCGGGCCCGCGCGCCGCGATCGGCAGGCTCGGGGGTGATGAGTTCGCCGTGGTCCTGGAGCTGACTTCCGACCGCCGTGAACAGCGCCTCGCACAGCTGGTCCGGATGCTGCACACGCCGGTCACCCTGGACGACGGCCGCACCGTCGACGTCGCCGCCTCGGTCGGCGCCGCGGCCCCGGCCTCGGTCGGCTCCCGCGACCTCACCGCGTTGCAGAGGGCCGCCGATGCCGCCCTCTACGACGGCAAGCACTCCGGCCGCGCGGTCCTCGCGACGGCGCAGCACGTCACGGTGCCGTCCATCAACGGCCGCCGGGCCGGCCGTCCGGGCACGGCGGTGTGGGGGCGGGCCGCATGAGCATCGCGACCCTGCCCGAGGGCGACTGGATCCGCGGCATCAGCATCCGGCAGCCGTACGCGGCCTGCATCCTCGCCGGTGCCAAGGACGTGGAGAACCGGCCCGGCCGGTGGCGGACCGGCTGGGTGCTGCTGCACACGAGCCAGACCGTGGAGCGGCCCGCCCTGCGCGTCCCGCTGGTCGGCCGCACGATCCGCGACCGCCAGCTGGTCACCGGCGCGGTCGTCGGCGTCGCCCGGATCACCGACTGCCACCAGGACCTCGAGGGAGCGCCGCTCTGCTCGCCGTGGGCACACCCCGGGGCCTGGCACCTCGTGCTCCAGGACGTCCAGGAGCTCCCCCTGCCTGTCCCCGCGCGCGGACAGGTCGTCCCGTGGAAGCCGAAGCCGGACCTGCTGGAGCGCGTCTTCCAGCAGCTGCCCGGCTTCCGGCCGTGACCACCCGAGCCAAGAAGAAGCCGCCGTTCGAGCCGGGCCTGGTCCCGGCTCCCGGCGCGCTCCTCGAATGGCGCGACAGCCAGCACTACGACCGCTGGCAGGACCGCCCCTGCGTGCTGTGCGAGAAGCCCACGCCGATGCGCTCCCACGCAGGGGAGCCCGTCCACAAGGCGTGCGCTGAGGACTGGATCGCCGCGAACCCCGTTGAGGCCCGCCGCGAGGGCCGCTTCGCCTCCGACACCCAGCCCAAGAGCACCAAGCGCGCCACCCACGCCTGAACCCCTCCCCTCGGAGGCCCCCATGAGCAGCACCGACCGCGACGTCGACCACGCTCTCGCCTACCCCGAGCCGCCGGCCTCTCCGCTCTGGCACCGCCACGGCGCGGCGAAGGCCCGGCCCCTCACGCCCGCTGAGCAGAAGCGCAACGCCGAGCTCCTGGTGCTCGCGCAGCGCACCCCCCGACCCCGCTCCCCTCGCCCCACCGAGACCCTGGCGGAGGCCAGCTGATGGACACCAAGAACTGCACCGTCGACGGCTGGGTCGACGCGATCCCCGCCCCCGGCCCGCACGGCACCGCGATGTTCGACCTGACCGTGTGCCCCGTCGACGTGGACACCCTCCCCGAGGACGCCCCCGACACGGTCGTCTCCTGCACCAGCACGGCCGCCGGGATCGTCCATGAGCTGCTGACCCGCATACAGCCCGGCGACCTGCTGCGCGTCACCGGCGACCTGGTCCAGCCTCAGCACCCCGGTACGCCCGCCCGGCTCACCGTGGAAGTCCTGGAGGTCCTGGACACCGCGCCGATGCTGGTCCTGAGCGACATGGTCATCGACCGGTACGGCGACTACTGCGTGATCTTTAACGCCGACATCGACACCGTGCCTGTCTTCACCACGCGCGGCACGTGGGTTGGCCTCGCCGACAACCCCGACGCCATCACCACCCTGATCGACACCCACGAGCGCGTGCACGGCGGCGACGACCGATGACCACCGCCGCGCCCCGAACCGTCCTGGAGCGTTTCCCCGCTGGCCACCCCCGCGGCTGCTGGCCCGCCGACGAGTACGCCGCCGCCCAGCGCGCCCAGGGCATCGACGCCCACGTCGTGATGGACCTGACCACCGACCAGTTCCTCGTCGTCACCGACACCAGCAGCTGACCGTCGCTGCGATCAACACCGCCCGCGAAGCGGCCCGCCCCAGTGCCGGGCTGCTTCACCCATGTCCGGCCCGGGGCGGCCGCTGGCCACGAGCCCGGCCGCCCCGGACGCCACCCCCCTCAACTCAAGGAGATCCCGTGACCGCCTTCACCGACGCCGCCGCTGGCGAGCCGTTCGTTCTGTCCGGCGCCGAGCCGGGCTTCGACCACCTGCACGGCATCCCGGCCGCCGCACTGGGCGAGGAGAGCGACCGCCTCCTGGCCCTGGGCCACCTCACCGACCGCACGGTCCTGGCCGTCACCGGCGCCTACCACCGGCGGGTGCTCGGGGAGCTCATCGTCCCCACCAGTGAACTCACCGACCTGCTCAGCTTCGGCACCAAGCGCACCCACATCCAGGCCGTCAGGGCGAGGGCTGATGACGACTGCGCCTGGTACGTCGAGGACGCCGTCCCCGAGGCCCCCACCGCGCAGCCCGCCACCTTCATCGCCATCGAGTGGCTGGAGCGGGAGGACATAGCGATCCCGTCCCGATGCCCGGCCTGCACCCGCATCAGCCGCTCGACACGGTTCACCCAGCGGCCCGACCACAGCGGATGGAGCCACTACCACCGCTGCCGCCACTGCGCCCACCTGTGGCTGCCGCCGGTCACCGCCCTACACCCCGAGCCAGAAGCACTCCGTCAGCCCTACCCCCTCCCCCGCGACCTGGAGGTCCCCTCGTGTACCCGATCCGCCTGATCTCGTTCGGCTACCTGCACCTGCCTACCGGCCCGGACGGCTCCCCTGTCCCGCCCGCCGCCGACCGCATCGAAGACGTCCGCGACCGGCTCCGCGACCCGGCCGCCGCCCGGGACATCCTCGACCTCGACGGCTTCCACCCCCGCGTCCAGGATGTCGTCCTCAACACCCCCGGCGCCCGCGAGCTCCTCGCCAACCTCGCCGACTACGCCGACCTGCCCGCCGGCCCCCGCCGGATCGCGATCGGCTGTGCAGGAGGTAGGCACAGGGCATCCGGTCTCACCGAACTGCTTGCCCGCGAACTCCGCGCCCGCGGCCGCCAGGTCGACGTCGAACACCTCCACGTCCATCTGCCGCGCGTCCTGAAGGCGGCCGACACCAGCACCGGAGCGAGCGCATGACCACCACGGCCCCCTACGAGATCGAGACCAGCGAGGGCGACGACGGCACCCCGCACCCCGTCGAACAGCTCTGGACGCCGTGCGCCGACGACGCACCCGACAGCGGCTTCATCGCCCATCGCGACCTGTACGTCACCGGGATCGACGACGCCACCGAAGACCACCTCTACCCGGTGGCCTTCATCGTCCTCGGGCACCAGCGGTGGGCCGACGTCATCGAGGCCGCCGCCGCGTACATGGCCAGGGTCCACGGCTGGCGGAACCTGCATCTCTACCCCGGCGACGACCCCTCCGTGCTCATCCCCCGCATTCCACGTGCCGTTCTCACCTGGGGTGTGTTCTTACGGCATCCGCACCCGGACCACGGCTGCGGATGCGAGTGGGACGACACCTGGCGCATGGTCTGGGCTTCGGCCGCCGAGCCCGGCGCCATCCCGATCACCGTCCTGCGGCACCCTGCCGCCCTGGTGACCGCAGCCGGCATCCCCAACCCCGACGAAGATGCGCCCGCAACCTGGGCGTGCTGACAGCCGAACCGCCGAAGGCCCGGCCTCCCGCAATCGCGCGGGAGGCCGGGCCTTTTCGCGTTTCAGGGGTCCTGTGGCGAGGCCAGGTCGCCGCCCGACTCTTCTTTACGGCGTAAAGAAGACGCCGTCTCGGGCTGCCTGGGATGTTCCCCGCCGCGGCGCCTGTACGGCGGGTTGATGTGCGGACACATCCGCCAGTCCCGCGGCGTGTTCGCGCCTTCGACGGAGTGGCTGGGGGCCGCCGAGCCCGGCATGTCTTCGCTCTTTACGGCGTAAAGACCGCGCTATGTCACGGGCCCACCCCTGGTGGTCGCTAAGCTCCAGGCCGAGACAGCAGCAAGACCTATCTGGAGTACGAATGGCCGGCGCACAGAACGACGGGCTCTCCCTGGCGGAGCGGCGGAAGCAGCTCGCGGCCCAGCGGGCGCAGGAGGAAGCTGCGGCGAACCCGCAAGGAGCGTCGGCCGACGGTGCGAACGCCACCCCGGAGTTGCCCCTCAGCTCTCTTGTGCACAACCCGCGCAACGCCCGCCGGAACATGGAAGGCGTCGAAGGTCTCGCGGACACCTACGAGACGACGGGAGTGCTGCAACCGTGCCTCGTCATCCCTGTGGAGACGTTCCGGGCTGCCTTCCCAGAGGATGCGGCCGAGCTCCCGGATGGGGCGTACGTGGTCATCGGCGGCAACCGCCGTCTGGCTGCCGCACATCAGGCGGGGCTGGCGGCTTTGCCTGTTCACGTGGGCATCAAGCTGAAGACGCGGGAGGACATCCTCGTCGCGGCCGCCACCGAGAACATCGCCCGTGAGGAGCTCAAGCCCTTCGAAGAGCTCGCCACGATCGAGGAGCTCAAGGCGGAGCTCGGCACCTACGACGCCGTCGCCAAGAAGCTGGGCAAGACCGCTGGGTGGGTCTCCCAGCGCCGTCGCCTCCACCACCTTCAGCCTGAGGTCCGCCAGGCGCTCGAGACGCGGGCCCCCGGCATGACCATCGAGCTCGCCCGCGACCTCGGCAAGATCAAGGACCGCGACCAGCAGCTCAAGGCGTGGCAAGTCGCGGAGCGCGCCGCGGACCGCGCCGCCGATCCGGCGACTGGGAAGCAGGTCAAGCCGAAGAAGGCCAGCAAGGTGCCCGCCCAGGGAGGATCCGGTGACGGGCTCCGCGCCCCGCTGGAGGACATCGAGGTGAAGGCCAGGCGCGAAGCCTGCCTTCTCGCCGTTGCCACAGGCGCCGGCGACCTCGCCCGCCTCTCCATCGTCGCCGCCCAAGTTCCGGCCGATCCCGACGAAGCTGTTGCGCTCGCCGGGCAGTGGCTCACCGAAGCCGGCGTGGGATCCTCCACGCTGGACTTGGCAACCCTGTCTGGCGAGGAGGGCACCGACCGCCAGAAGCAGGGTGCCCTCGCGCTGGCGCTCGCCCACTGCGAACTCCACCTGACGCGCGCCAGCGGCACCGACTCCACCCACGCCCGCGCGTACGCGGACTGGCTGGAGACGCACACCGACTACCACCCCACCGACGCCGAGCCCGCTCCGACGGCGTAGAGCGGAGGACACATGAGCACCGACACCCTGGTCCCACCCCCCGACACGGGCCGCACCACCCGCGTCCTCACGCTCGCCAGTGGCTCCGCCGGCTCCGGCAAGAGCACCCTGGCCGCAGCCCTCGCCGAGCAGGCCGCCGCGCACGGCCGTACAGTCTGCGTGATCGGACTGGACCGGCAGCGGGATGTCTCTCGCCTCCTTGGTTATGACAACCCGGATGCCGACGAGAACCTGGCCACCCTCATCGACGTCATCGACGAGCTCTGCACCCTTGAGGAAGCGCTCGTACCCGGTCGGCACAGCAAGACCGGCAAGCCCATCCCGGGCCTCTGGCTCATCCTGGAATCCGCCAAGCTCGACACCCTCAGCGTCAAGCTCGCGGGAGTCACCGCACGGGAGATGTGGCTCCAACGACTACTCCCGCAGCTGCTCGGACGGTTCGACGTCATCCTGCTCGACTGCCCCGGCAACCTGGATCTGGGCACCCAGGGCGCACTCATCGCCGGTACCGAGATCGTCGGTTGCACCAAGAGCCAGGAGAAGGAAGCGCGCGGACTGACGGCGCTCGAAGACAAGATCGCCCATCTGCACAAGTCCTTCGGCTTCATGGGCATGCGCAAGGGGCTCGACTGGATCGTCATAGGAGAGGGCGTCACAGGCATCTCCCAGGGCAAGGTCTACTACGACATCGAGCGGCAGGTACGAGAGGCGTACGGCGACCTCGTTGTCCAGCCCACCATCCGCGACGACGTGAAGGTCCCCGAGTCGTACTCAGCCTCCCTCCCGGTCACGCTCTACAACCCCAAGACCGAGGCCGCCACCGCCTACGTCAAGGTCGGCCGGGCGATGAAGCTCTACGACTGACCCATCTTTACGCCGTAAAGAACCCGGCCCGCGCCGCGCGCGGTCCGGGTTCTCGCGTTCAGGCCCCACGCCGTTGCGGGTCCCGCAGTCGCGCTGGATGGCCAGGGCCGGTGAGGATGTCGTGCTGCTGCTGCCGAGGTCAACGCCCTGCGTCGATGCCCTTCCATCCGTGCCCGAGCCCGCGACGTCGGGCTCGTGATGGCGGGGCGGTGGAGACCGGGCGGGTGTTCAACGCGTCGGTCACCTGCTGGGCCGCTGTCGGGGTAAGCCCTGCGGTGACCTGGCCGGAGGCGAGGACCCGGGCGTACGTCCCGGACCCGTAGGAGGCCAGGGCTACCGCGAGCGATGCCGCAGCCGTCTCGGCCGGACCCGCGCCCCACCGGAGCTCGTCCTCGGCAGCCGCCGCCTGGCGGGGGAGCTCACGCCGGGCGGCGAGGAGTACGGCGAGGGCCTGGGCGTGGGCCGCGTCCAGGGTGATGGTCAGCAGGGCGGGGCCGAGCTGGTGGACCCGGTGCCCGGTGAGGCTGTGCCCGGCGAGAGCCCGGCGCAGTCTTGTGCTCAGCACCGCCGGGTCCTCGACGCAGTCGGCCGGACCGGATGGCGCGGCCGCGGCCGGTGCGCGCTCCACGCGTTCACGCAGCGCGGCGACGGCGGCCGGGACGACCTCCAGGAGCTCGGCGGCCTCCGGGCTGAGATCGGCCAGCGCCCCGGCGAGGACCTCCAGCGCGGTGGCCGCGTCCTCGACGGCTCCGCTGCTCCACCGGTCGGGTCCGGCGGCGTCGGCGAGAGCGCACACGGCGATCACCGCGCTTTCGGCCAGCGGGTCCAGGAGGGGGTTGGAGTGCTTCATGTCCCGCCCAACGATTACGGCCAGTCCATGTGGTGCTGGCACTTCATGATCGCTGCTGTGCCGGTGCGGTTTCACGCGTGAAAGTAGCTGCGAGCCCCTCGAGTCAGGGGCCGGTGAGGATGTCGTGGGTGCCGATGCGGCGCCAGATCACGTGGGGTGTGCCGGGACGGAGCGCAGCTCCGTACTGCCAGGTGGCGCGTCCTGCGGGGCCGGTGCCCGCAGACCAGGTGAGCTCGTAGACGCCGGGGAATCCGCTGACCTGCTTGATGCGGAGGCCGGCGCGGAAGCGTCCGTCGGCGCGCAGGTCGTGGACGAAGGCGTGGACGGCCCGGCGGAAGCGGCGGCGCTGTTCTGGGGTGAGGCGGCGTAGGTCGTTGTTGAAGCGGGTCATGGTCTCGTAGGTGGGCACGTCGGTCCTCCAGGCAGCAAGAAGCCCCCGGCGTTGCCGGGGGCGGAGAGTGGGTGACGTGGTGCAGGGGTGGCGTCTTTGGCCGTTGGGTGGGGGAGCAGTGCGTAGATGTGCGCTCGTTGACGGTGGGGTCGTCTACTTGCGGTTTTCGTGGCGCATGAGGTGTGTGTGGCTGGGGACCGCGCAGCATTTGCATGGCCCTGGTGGTGTCCGCCGGGCGGGCACGGCGCCGCCGCGAACGCCCGCCAGGCGGGATCGGCCGTGAAGTTCCGGTGAACTGTCCCGCTCCACGGGATCGGGCTTTTCCGCAGGTCAGAGCCGGTGTCCCCTGTGGGGATGCTGAGTGTCGCGAAGATCCAGAGACGGAACGCCTGGCGGTACTACGTGCGCGGAGTCGCGTTCGGGGACGGCCGCCGTCCGGTCGGCCAGTCGCTGGAGGACGCCCAGGAGCAAGCCGGCCTCCCGCCCGGAAGGTGGAGGGGCCGCGGCCTGGCCGCGCTGGGGCTCACCGTCGGGCAGACGGTGACCGAGCGGCAGATGGAGCTTCTGTTCGGGGAGGGCCGGCACCCGGACGCCGACCGCATGGAGCGCGAGCTCCTGGACGACGGCGCCGACCCGGAGACGGCACGGCGGGCCACCGTCCTCGGTCAGCCGATCGAGGAGATCGAGCAACGGGGTCAGACGCCGCTGCTCGCCCTGGACTTCGTGTTCCGGCCGCAGGCGTCCCTCGTTGTGCTGTGGGCGCTGGGGGACGAGAGGACGCGCCGGGTCATCGAGCGGGCGCACGAGCGGGCCGTCGCCGCGACCCTGGAGTGGCTGGAGGATGAGGTCGCCGAGACGCGGTGGGCGTCCGGGCGCCAGCGCGCGAAGGCCCCGGCCCTGGTCGTCGCGGCGTTCCGCCACTTCGACAACAGGAACGGCTTCCCCCTCCTGCATGAGCACTGCCTGATCGCCAACCGGGTGCAGCGTCCGGACGGCTCCTGGTACGCGCTCGACACCGTCCGTGCCTATCAGCACGTCGTGGCCGCCGGGACGCTTTACACCCTTCAGATGACGACCGAGGTGTGCGAGGAGCTCGGGCTGGCGACCGTGCCCCGGGAGGTGACGCCGGGGCTTCGCCCTGTGATGGAGATAGCCGGGATTGACCAGGAGCTCATCGACTGGTCGGCCACCCGCCGCCGCCGGATCGAGGACGTCCTGGAGGGCATCACGGACGACTACATCCAGAAGCACGGGCGGCTGCCCGGTGAGCGCGCCCGCCACGGTCTGGGATGGTGGGCGGCGCAAGAGACCCGGCCGGAGAAGAAGACACCGCGCCCGCTGGATCTGCTGCTCGCGTGGTGGCGGGTCTCTGCGCTCCTGAAGTTCGGGCAGCGGATGGTCGACGGGCTGCTTCAGCGGTGCCAGGCGGCTGGGAAGTTGATCCGGGCACGGGTGGGGCCGCGCGTGGACACCGCGCTCGCCATCGTCGACGTCGCCGCGGTCGTCTTCACCGTGCGCAACTTCTACGCCCGCCGCCACGTCCTGGCCGAAGCGCGCCGCCACCTGCTGGAGACCCTGCGCGGCCGCGCCTACGTGCCCGGCATCGACAGCTACATCGCCGACGGCGCTCTCCAGCGCTACAGCCGTCAGCTCACCGTGCCCCAGAAGGGCCGGCGGACCCCGGACCCGGACCAGCTCTCCTACACCGCCGACTTCGCCTGGCCCGCCCGCTGGTGGATCGCGGGCACCGACGGGAAACCGCCCCGGGAGTCGACCCGGTACGAGCGGGCCCGGGTCGCCAGCCTCACCCTGCAGAACGCGATCCGCGCCGCCCTCACCGCGCCGCCCGCCGCACGGGACGAAGCGCCGACCGCGACCGCGTCGGCTGTGCCCCCCGACCCCGACCCCGACCACGACCAGGCCGCGCCGCACGCCGTCGACCACACCGGCCGGGACGCCGCCCTGACCCCGGCGCAGCGGGCCGCCGCCATCCACGCCCACCAGCAGGCCGCGATGCCGCAGGAGTACTTGGAAGGCCGCACGACAGACCCCGCGACGTGGATGACCACACCGCAGAACCTCGCCCTGATCGCCGCGCTCACCCGCGCGTCCGAAGCCCGCAGCCGCACCGTCGAAGAGCAGGCCGACCAGACCAAGCAGGCGACTCAGCAGGCACCGGCCACCGACCCGGGCGGCCAGCAGCAGCGGCACCCCACGGCGCAGCCGGACCAAGGCAGGGGGCCGAACCGCGCGGGCTGAACAACGCCAACCGGCCAGCGCATGGCCGATCTGCGACTTCACCCGCGAGCCCCGGCAGACCGGATCGAGAATCGGGAACGTTGGCACCGGCACGGGAGGAACCTTGACCGACCTGCACGAACCGCTGGAACCGCTGGAGAACTACCCCGACGAACTGCCCCCGCCCCGCCAGCCCCGAGACGTGAACCTGGTGGGCCTGCTCAGCATCGCCGACGACCTCGCCCGCAACCTGAGGGCGCTGAAAATCCGGGTGCAGCCCCGCGAACCGGAGAACCCGTGGGTCAGCCCCGAGCAGGCACGGGAGAACACGGAGAAGGAGGTCGACCGGCTCCTGGGCACCGCCGTCTATTTCCAGCGCCACGCCCACGCCGCGATGCTCGGGCGCTGCGTCCTGGGCGCGGACTCCAAGGAGGACTGCTCCGCCGAGGGCGCCAACCTCCAGCTGAACGTCTGGGACGACAAGACGCGCCGGGACATCGTCGAAGACGGCACCACCGGCTGCGTCGCCCACACCGTCGAAGCCGCCCGCCGGACCATGGCCGACCCTGCCAGCCGCAAGATCCTGCTCGCCTTCGACCGCGACGACGAAGGCACCGCCGTCTCCCGCGCCCTCGGACTCGAGCCCGAGGACACCGCCCGGTTCCTCGACCGCGGCCTCACGCTGCGCCCCGAACACCGTGTCTCCTGAACCGCCCCGGCACAGCCCGCATTGGAGCGCCACGTGACCTATGAGGCCCGCGACCTGAACCTGACCGACCCGACCAAGAGCTACCTGCACTTCGTCCTCTACACCCAGGCCCACAACGGGACCGCCTCGTCGACGCTGAACGCCGAGCTGAAGATCGAGGCGCAGCAGACCGTGACGCCGCACTTCCAGGAGTGGCTGGGCAGGCTGGTGCGCTGCGAGCCGAACGCGATGCACTGCACGCTCGTCGAGCCGACGAAGATCCCGGCCCTGTTCCACCCGTGCGTCACGGAGGACAAGAACAGCCCGTCGGCCATCAACGGATCGGGCTGCGTCTGCCGCCGCACCTTCTACGACCCCGAGTTCGGGCTGCCCGTCGTGGGCGAGCACTTCAAGCACACGGGCACCGGCGGTATCGACCAGTGGATCTACAGGACGTACGCCCCACTCGAACTGCGACCGGACGACATCTTCAGCCGCTTCCACACCGGCCGCGGCCTGTTCTGGGCCCGTACGGACAAGGGCGATCTGTCGATCCTTCCGCAGCACCACGGCGTGGGCTACGAGATCGGGTACAACGGCGGCGGCCCGCACGCCCTGGCCGCCTACCTCACCCAGATCGCCCGCAACGACGGAGGCACCACGCCCGCCGGCACCCGGTACGAGGAGGCGCACCCGGCGATCCTGGCCTGGACGCAGAGCAAGGCAGCGGAGCGCGGCACGAACGAGCTGTCGCTGGGCGACCTCCAGGCCATGATGGCGAGCTGACCGCCGGCCTACGCCGACGCCCACGGACCCCGTGTCCGTGGGCGCCGTCGTGTACGCCTTCGGTTCCCCGGCCGGGCCGCAGGGCCGGGGCCGTCCTGCGGAACGGACAGCGAAGTCGCCGTACCAGCAGCCGGGACGCGGCCGCGGCGTACGACCTGGACGCGGCCGGGACGGGCGAGGGTGCGGGGGATGACCGCCGAACCATGGAGGCCCCGATGGCCAACCCGATCCCGACGTACATCTCACCGGAACGGCTGGAGCGCCTGGCCGAGCTCGCCGACGCGGCCCGGCTGCGCGCGGCGCTGTACCCGGCACCGAAGCCGCCGCCTCTTCGACACCGCTCCCGCTCACGGCAGTACCCCGGTGGCCGGCCTTCCGCATGGGGCCCCGCGCGGTCGCGTCGCCGGGGATGAGCGGGCACGGTGGACTCCACCGCATCCGAGTCCGGGCGGGCCGATCCACCGGGTGGAGAGTGGAGCCCACCGCGATGTCCATCGGGTGGGAGAGAACTCCACTCCGGTGAGCATCGGCCGGTGGGGGAGTGCCGGGCATCCGGTGCGCACCGGATGGCGACGATGCGCGGCATCGTGCGCACCGGTGCGCGCACCGCGATGTCGTCCACCCCCGGCCGCCGCACCGGTGCGCATCGAGGTGCGCCGCACCCGCCGGCCACCGCACCGTGGTGCGCGCGCGGAAGGGCGATGGTGCGCGCACCGGCGAGCCCTGGTGCGCGCACCCGCGCACCACCTGGCCGAGCAGGTGCGCACCACTTGGGCTGCACATCGAAGCGCACCCACCGGACCCACCCTCACGCCCGCATCGTGTGATCTGCCACACATAACGAGGTCGCATAACGTGCATATGGGATTTCGAAAGGACCTCGGTCAAGGGGGTCTGTGATATAGGAACTCCGCTCGATCCGGGCCCTCGTCGCAGGAGCTCCGCGCGCCGCCCGGAACGCGCCGCGCGCGCCACGACGCGCACCGCCAGGCGATGGTGCGCGCACCAGCTGGGCCCGCCCGCACGGTGGTGCGCGCACCGACCGCACCACGGTGCGCACCGTGCGCGTCGGTGGTGCGCACCACCGGTGCGGGAGTGCGCGACATCGTGCGGAGTGGACCGCACCCGGTGGACTCCACCGCACCCGCCACTCCCGATGCCCCGGCGATGCACGGCATCCGATGCACAGCATCGCGGCGGGAGTGGACGACATCGTCCAGGCGATGCACTGCATCCGGTGGCCGCCACCGCGCACCGGGTGGATGTCCGCCGCGGCCGGGTGCCCGCATCCTTCCTTGACCGGGTTCGCTACCTCTGGCATCCCACCTAAACGGGGCAGCGCCCGGGGGAGGAGAAATCTCCGCCCCCGGGCGCCGCCCCGGCCTCCGGCCGACTCAGGCCGCGGCCGCCGGCCACCGGGCGGCGTCGCCGCGGACATCAGCGAGATACTGACTGACCTGATCAACCTCCTGCATCACTTCGATCAGGAACCCAGCCGCGATCCACGCGGTGTGCGCGCCACCGCCCGCGAGGCACCACCGCTTCAGGTAGCGGCTCACCACGGTCACCAGCTGCCCGAGGACGCACGCGGACTCGCAGTCGGCGTGCTCGTCGGGCACGGCGGTGATGTAGTCGGCCAGCAGCAGCGCACCGAACTCACCGATCAGCCGCGCCAGCTCCGGCCCGTCCGCGTGGAACTGTGCGAGCGCGGCCTTGTCCTCCTCGCTGCCCTGCTCCTGCCAGACCAGCTCCACGTAGTCGGCGGCCCGCAGGATCTGCTCCGGGGCGAGCTGGGGCACCTTGGGCGACGTCGTCTCCATGACGGCTCCTTGCTGTTCGCGGGCCGGGAACCTGCTGCTCCCGGCCTGGTGCTCAGATCCTCAGAGCGGGAGCCTGTGGACAGAGTCAGCGCTCCGGGAACGAACCCGTTTCCTGTGGCGTCGATCACGGACAAACCCACACGACAAGGGGCTAGTCCAGGGGAAATCGGACAGCTGCTGTCGCTGACGGTTAGACGGCGGACAAGGGGTGCTTCCTCACGGTGGCCCCGGCCCGTACGCACATCCGCGTACGGGCCGGACGACCGCCGACCCGGCCCGCAGGCCGGAGAAACCGAGGACACCGTGCCCGCCGATCTCATACCCGACCCCGCTCGCGAGCACCACGCCGCCCGTGCCCGCCGGCCTTCCGAGGACGTCGACCAGGTCCCGCAGGTCCCCTCCACGGGCCCCTCCATAGCCCCCTCCACGGCCACTTCGCCCGCCAAGCGCGTTGGCGCAGGTCAGCCCCGGAAGTCAGGGGTCTCCAACACGTTCGACAACCCTTCTAGGTCCAAGGGGACATGGAAGCCGACCCACACCAGGAAGAAGGAAGTGCTGAAGGCTCTGGGGATCTTCCAGAGGGCTACCGCTGAACACCTGTGGCGGATGCTGCGACCCGGCGACCGGCACGACCGGTGCACGAGGGACGCCCTCAACGCCCTCAAGGAGGAGGGGAAGGTCCGGGTGGAGACACGACTGGAGTCGAACCACCAGCTGTGGGTGCTCACTGACCGAGGACACAAGGAAGCCAAGCAGCTGCTCCCGAAGGGCGTGCGGATGTCCGCGCTGCGCAAGCTCGAGTTCGACGAGGACGGAGAGCCGGTCGACGGTGACGGCTTCGACGAACACGCGGCCGCGGTGACGATGACCGCCTCGGTCCTCACCGGGGCCGGGTTCGGCACCCCGCTGTCCTGGCAGACGGAGATCGCTCACAAGCTGCCGTACGGATACACCCAGTACGCCGACCTGACGATGCGTGCCCCGGACGCGGGGCTGCCCGCGATGCTCCTGGAGGTCGACCGCGTCACCGAGCCCGTCGATGACCTGACGGCGAAGCTGCGCCGGTACAGCGACTGGTTCGAGCTCCTCGCGCCGAAGGCCGACACGGACGGGGAGAAGGCGGCGCGGCGGCGGGGTGCGGCGGTGCACGACTTCCGGCTGTGGTCGCGGATCTACCCGGCGACCGGCCGCGAGGGCTACGTGCCGGTGGCGTTCGTGTTCACGGGCAAGACCGCCGCGCAGCGCGAGAGCCGGATGCGGCGTCTGGAGCAGGCCGCGCGCCGCTACTTCGCCGGCACCCCGTACCCGTGGGCCGGGTTCACGGCCGTCGACTACCACCAGGCGGTGCCCGTGGTCGTCACCGAGCTGGAACGGATCACCGCCGACCCGGCCGGCGCCGCGGGCAGGGTGTGGCGGCGGCTCGGGCGCGATGAGTGGCAGACGCTGGGCGAGGCCCTGGACAACCCGGACGGTGAGCGGCTGTACCGGACGGAAGAGGAGCAGTCCCGCCGGCGGCAGGTGGAACGCAAGGCTGCGGAGCGTGAGGCGCAGCGGCCGGTGTGCACGCGGTGCGGGGCGAAGTTCTCCGACGAACGCTGGCAGCAGGTGCGGCAGTCCTCGTGGCCCGGGAACTGGGACGACCTGTGCGGGGCGTGCGCGAAGGAGTCCGTTGCTCGTGCGGAGGCCGAGCGGGTGGCGCGCCGCCAGGCCGAGGACGTCGCGGCGGGAACGGGGGCCGACCCGGAGACATCGAGGGCCCGGGGTCTGTTCAGGCGCCGCGGGTAGCTGCGCGGCCCCGGGGAGCTGGGCAAGCCGGCCTTCGAGGACGGCTTGCCCAGCAGGAGACGTCTGGGCTCAGGTGCCGAGCGCGGGTGGGTTGCTGTGGTGGCGCAGCCGGGGCCACAAGGGGTGTCCGGCGAGGGCATCGAGCAGAATCGCGGCCACCTGCCGGTCCACGGTGCGGGTCCGCCTCGCCTCGTCGATCACGAAGGGCATCTGCCACGCCCAGAGCTCACGTGCGGCCGCATTCAGGCGCCTGCTGACCAGACCCATCGCGGTGATGGCCGGCTTGCCCGTCAGGTGCGGCGACACGTACTCCGCGATGACCAGGCCCCGCAGGCCGGGCGGGCCGGGCTCCGCGCACACCCGCCAGACCAGATCCAGCTCCTCCACGGTGTGCAGCGCCTTCACCCAGATCCGCAGCATCTCCTCCGTCCAAGGGTGCTCGTAGCGGCCAGGCGGCCTCCACACCACGTCCTCCGGCAGGACCACCGGCCGCCCACCGGGCTCGGGCTGTGGCTTCCCGTAGGCCGTGCGCACCGCACGGATCGCGTCCTCGTACGAGTCGGTCTCGGTGTCGATCGTGACCTTCAACGCCCACCCCCAAGCTCAGCGCACTGTGCCCGGAGGCTACCCGGCGCGCACGGCCGCAACGGGGTGTTCCGGGGGAGTGGGCAAGCCCAAGGGGACCCTGGGCAAGCCACCCCCGGACGGCGGCTTGCCCACCCCGGCCGGAGCACGTCGGACGGGGCATCGGTCACGGCCCGGCGAGGAGTCTCCCGGCGAGGCCGCGGCTGACCGATGGCCGGTGACCGGTCAGCGGAGGAGTTGCATGGATCGGTCACGGCGCCTGACGTGCGGTTTGACCGATGGACCGAGGAGATCGGTCACGCCTGCCCTGGTGACCGATCCGTCGGGTGGGCAAGCCGAAGGCTTGGCTGGGCAAGCCGCCCCCGGACGGCGGCTTGCCCAGCCCGGCCGGGATGGGCTGAGGTGGGCAAGCCGGGCCGGACAGCATGGCCCGGACCGGAGAAGGGGACGCGGTGCGCGGATTTGAGACGGGCCAGACGGTCGTACGGCGCGATGTCCACCGCTCCGGCCGGGTGTGGAGCGAGCAGGCGCTGCGGGTCGTCGCCGACACCGGCGAGGCGCTGGTGACCGCCTGCGCGCCCGGAGCGCAGGCCCGCTGGCCCGCCCTGTACGCGCAGGCCCGCGCGGAGGGGGACCGGTCGGTGCGCACGGAGGCGTTCGACGCGATGGCGACGGGGGAGTGGGAGCTCGCGGCCGGGGTGTGGCAGGAGACCGACCTGCTGCTGTGGAAGCCGCCCACGTCGTGGTTCAGCGTCAACGCGTTCTTCGTCCCCGACGGGGACGGGCGCCGGCTGCGGAACTGGTACGTGAACTTCGAGCACCCCACCCGCCGCACCGACACAGGGTTCGACACCCTCGACCTCACCGTGGACCTGGTCGTCGCGCCCGACCTCACCCGCTGGGAGTGGAAGGACGAAGACGAGTACGCGCACGTGCGGCGCCTCGGCATCGTCTCCGACACCGAGCACCAGGCCGTCGAAGACGCCCGCGGCGAGGTCCTGGCGATGCTCGCCGAACGCTCCGGCGTCTTCGCGCAGGCGGAGCGGTGGGCGGCCTGGCGGTGGGAGCCGGCCTGGCCAACCCTGTGCCTTCCCCGGCCCACGGCAGCCGCGGAGAGGGTTGCACCAGAAGGGGGCTGAACAGTTGCCTGGAGGGTTGCTTGCGGCGGGGGACCGAAGGTGTGACCGGCAGTGGGAGCCCGGCAAATCGGACACCGCCCGTTGTCCCTGGTCAGACCCCGTGGGCAAGCCTGTCCGCGCCGACGACACCTCTTACCCACGCAGTAGCCGTGGGGGAGAGGTCTGCTCCCGCCCGGGGCCGGCGGCCAGGACGCGACGCTAACGAAGTCGGTGCTCTACCTTCCCTCCCGCCCGGTCCCGCGACCGCGTCTCCAACCGGGAGACCAGCGCGGCCGGGCGGAAAGGACCGTCCCCATGACCCTCATCGAGCCCGGCCTGTCCGTACGCGACGGCTTCGCCGAAGGGCCGCTCGCCGACGCCGCGCTGTCCCGTGCGGCCCGCGCCGGACAGCTCCTGGGCGAACTGCAGGAGCAGGCGCCCACGATGACCGACGGCCACCTGCGCGACGGCGTGCACCGGGCGCTGCGCCGCTTCACTCAGGAGCAGCCGCCCACGTGCCAGGTCGACAGCATCACCGCGCTGATCCGCCGCGGAGTGCGCATCGACTGGACTGTCCCCGACCGTCTGCCCTGCGGCTGACGCCCGCCCTGTGGGAGGGGCCGGAGGTGCCTTCCCGCAGGGCGGGAGGGGCCGGACTGTCGGGCGCCGCCGGTCTTCTGCTGTGGGTGGTGGCTGGGAGGCTGGCCGGATGAACGCCGATGACGAGCAGCTGCTGCGCGGCCGGGTGTACGGCCACGACCACGACGACCCCAACCCCGGTCCGCTGCCGCACCAGACGTACGCCGTGCTGGTCGGCGGCCCGCTGGACGGCCTGCTGCTCGACGTCACGGGATGGCGGCGGGAGGAGATCGAGGACGGCGTCGCCCTGATGACCGAGCTGGGGCGGTGGCCCGGCGGCCGGGCGCTGTACGACCCGCTCCCCGGCGAGCCGCGCCCGTCGGGCGGCCCGGGTGTGGTGTGCCGCTTCCACTACTCCGGCGACACTCCCTGACCTCATGACGCCGGGCCCGCCCTCCACATGGAGGACCGGGCCCGGGTGTGTGCCCGCTCGTCAGCGGGCGCTGCGGTCGTTCAGGGGGCCACGGTCCCAGGCGACGCCCTTGGTGGTCTCGTCACGGGTCATCCACACCATGCGGGGGCCGCCGTGGGCGGCTGCCTCGGCGATGCGTTCCACCAGCGTCGTGCAGAGGTCCGCGGCTTCGTCCTCCTCGATGTCGTCGGCGGGGAATCCGGCCCGCACGTCCTGGCGGACTTCCTGCCCACCGCTGACGGCGACGGCCAGGTGCGCGGGCTGCTTCACGTCCCACCACACCTGCTCGATGGTGTCGGCCCGCACCAGCCGGACGCCCAGGGCCTCGCTGTGCAGCTCCACCCACACCTCCGTGATGGTCATCAGCCCTGTCCTCCCGGGCGCTGGCGCTTCATGCCGATCCCGGAGGCGACGTCCTCGGACAGGCTCTCGTACGGCAGGCCGGCCTTCTCCACGATGTCGACCAGGACCTCGTGCCGGGCGTAGTGGGCGGCATCGGTTAGCCCGGCCTCCAGGCGGGCCAGGCGCCGCAGGAAGCGCTCCATGTCGACCGCCCCGCCCTCGCGCATCGCCTTCCAGACGCGCGCGTACTTGGCCGCCCAGTCCTGCAACTCGGCACGGTCGCCGTCGAACAGGCCGTCGTCGTCCAGCTGCCCGCGCTGTCGGACGCTCATCGGCCTCAGCCGGCGGTGGCGGGCGGCGGAGGGCCGCTGGTAGGCCCAGATCTCCGCGCCGCTGCCGCCGGAGTCGACCACGACCGATCCGACCAGCAGGTCGAAGGCGTCCTCGATGGCGGCCGCGGCCTTGTCGATGTCACTCGCCGGGCGACCGGTGACCAGCTGCACGTGCCCGACCCAGCCGTCCTCGTGCTCCAGCACCTCGAGCACCGCGCCGGGCAGGGGCCCGCCGGGGGAGGCGATCTCGCGGCCCCAGATCTCCTGCACGTCCGTGTCCCGCTGGTCCAACTGCGCCCGCCTGCGCCGCTGTTCGTGCTCGGTCATCGGTCCCTCTTCCCATAGATCGGTCCTGCTCCCTCTGTTGTACCGACCGCGCCACACAGTCGTGGCGTCTGCGGATTTTTGGTCCGCGAGGCCGTTCACCAATCCGCGCTCTGGCCCGCAAATCGCCGGACCGTATCCACAGGCCCGAGCTCCTAGAAAGGGGGTGTCCGCTTCCGGGCTCTGGCCCGTAGTCGGTGGTGACGCCGAGTAGCCATCCGCGATCATGATCTTGTGATGGATGTCAACTCCCTTATCGGGACGGTGTTTTCCGGCCTGTCGGCACTGGTCGTCGAGGACGTGAGGGACGACGGTGGCAAGGTGGTGGTCACGGCCCGCACGCGGGATGTGGCGGTGGCGTGTCCGGTGTGCCGGACGCCGACGGCGAGGGTGCACGGGTATCACCACCGGACGGTGTGGGACGTGCCGGTCGACGGCCGCCCGGTCGTCGTCCACCTGCGCGTACGAAGGCTGGTCTGTCCGGTTCTGGGCTGTTCCCGGCAGACCTTCCGTGAGCAGATTCCCGGAGTGCTGAAGCGTCATCAGCGCCGCACTGTGCGTCTCGCCGGGCAGATATCGCAGGTGGCGCGGGAGTTATGCGGCCGGGCGGCCGCACGCCTGGCCGCTCTGCTGGCCGTGCCCGTCTCCCGCAGCACCGCACTGCGCCATCTGCGGCGCCTGCCGCTGCCCAAGCAGGCGGTCCCGCGGGTGATCGGCGTGGACGATTTCGCCCTGCGCCGCCGCCATCGCTACGCCACGATCATCACGGATGCCGAGACCGGCAGACGCGTCGCGGTCCTGCCCGACCGCGAGATGGCCACCCTGGAGTCCTGGCTGCGCGAGCATCCCGGGGTCGAGGTCGTGTGCCGGGACGGCTCGGCCACCTACGCCCAGGCCGTCCGCCGCGCCCTGCCCGACGCGGTGCAGGTCAGCGACCGATGGCACCTCTGGCGCAACCTCTGCGACAAAGCCCAGCTCGAGGTCCGCGCGCATGCCGGATGCTGGGCCACCATCAACCCGCCCCGCCCCGGCGGAGTACGCGAACAGACCACCCGCGAACGCTGGAACAAGGTCCACGATCTCCTCGGCCAGGGCGTCGGCCTGCTCGACTGCTCCCGCCGCCTCGGCCTGGCCCTGAACACCATCAAACGCTACGCCCGCATGCCCGAGCCCCAGGCCCTGCGCATCGCCCCCACCTACCGGCCCACCCTCGTCGACCCCTACCGCGACCACCTGCGACGGCGCCGTGCTGAGGAACCGGCCGTCCCGGTCACCCACCTCCTCGAAGAGATCCGGGAGCTGGGCTACACGGGCAGCGCCAATCTGCTGGTCCGGTACCTCAACCAGGGCCGCGCCGAAGGCGACCGCCCCGTCACCACGGTGCGTCACGCCAGCCGCCTCCTGCTCACCGACCCCGAAAACCTGCGTCCGAAGGAAACGACCCTGGTGGAGAAGATCGCCGCGGCCTGCCCGGAGATGACTGCACTCGCCGATCTCGTCTGCGGCTTCGCCGCTTTACTGAAACCGGCCGAGGGCAACGACGTGAAACTCACCGAGTGGATCACGGCCGCCCGCGCCTTCGACCTGCCCCACCTGCGCAGTCTCACCAACGGCCTCGAAATCGACCGGTCCGCCGTGAACGCCGGCCTCACCCTGCCCTACCACAACGGCCGCACCGAAGGCGTCAACACCCGGACCAAAAGGATCATGAGGCAGATGCATGGGCGCGCCGGATTCGACCTTCTCCGCCACCGCATCCTCCTGCCCTGACGGACACCCACCGTCACCACCGACTACGGGCCAGAGCCCGCTTCCGGGTGTGAGGTGCCTGGACGCACATCGAAGGGGCACCGCCATGGCACAAACCAAGTTCGACAAGCTCGTGGAAGAGGCCGCCGAAGTCATCGGGGTCGGCATCGGCCGGTTCCTGGCCGGCCGACCGATGGACGGGGTGAAGCGGACCGACGCGACGTTCTGGCGATCGGGCACCCGCGTCCTGCCGAAGGTCGAAGGCCACGTCTCGCGTTCCTCCTACCGCGCCGGATGGAAGCGCCTGACCTTCCGCATCAGCACGCTGGCCGCCCTCGGCGCGGGCGGCTACCAGGCCGGGTGGGTCCACCAGGACGCCACCCAGGAGATATGGGCCAACCCGGAACCCGCGCTCGCCGCGCTGGAGCAGCCCGGGATCGCCGCCGCGTCGACCGCGGCCGTGGGGACCGCCGCCTACCTCGCGCTCACCCGCAAGCGCCGGGAGCTGATGCGGGAGTGGGTACTCCCGCTCCACGAAGCCCTCGCGCTGCCGCTGCGCCTGCCGGAGCAGACCGACCCGCGCCGCTACCTCCACATCCCGCGCAACTTCTCCGAGGACGACGCGGTGATCCGCGTGGACGTGCCGGGCCGTCTGGACTTCTCCAAGGACCTGGTCGTCGACATCATCACCACCAAGCTCGCCCTGGAGGGCGTCACCTTCTCCTGGCACCTGGCGGGCCGCGAGACGTACCTGACGGTGAAGAAGACCCGCAAGCCCCCGGCCAAGGCGGCCTTCAAGGACCCCAAGGTCCGCGAGATCGTGGCCGCCGCCAAGGAGTCCGCGCCCGTCATCGGGATCGGCTCCGCCGGACGGATCATCACCGTCGACCTCGACGCCGAATCCCCGCACATCCTGGTCAACGCCTCCACGGGCGGCGGCAAGTCGGTGACCCTGCGGTGCATCGCCTGCCAGATGCTCCACCACGGCTCGCTCGTGTTCGTCCTCGACACCAAACGGATCTCCCACCCGTGGGCGTCCGGCCTGCCCGGAGTCACCTACTGCCGCGACATCGCCGACATCCACGACCAGCTCATCGCCCTCGGCACGGAAGGCCGGCGCCGCACCCGCGTCGCCGACGCCCTGGGCATCGACGCCGACCCCAAGGACATCGGCCCGCGCATCCTGATCCTCCTCGAAGAGGTCAACGCGACGATGAAGCAGCTCGCGCGCTACTGGGAGAAGACCCGCGAGTCCGGCGACCCGAAGGTCTCCCCGGCCGTCGACGCCCTCAACGAGATCCTCTACATGGGCCGCCAGCTGCGCATGCACGTCCTCCTGGTCGCGCAATCCGCCACCGCCCGCGCCCTCGGAGGCCCGGAGGTCCGCGAGCAGTTCTCCACCCGCATCCTGGCCCGCTACAGCCTCAACGCCTGGAGGATGCTCGCCCCCGAGGTCCACCCCGCGCCGAAGTCCACCAAGCACCCCGGGCGCGCCCAGGTCGTCAGCGGCGGCTCCGCGCGGGAGACGCAGATCCTGTTCTTCACCGAGGCCGAAGCCCGCGAGTGGGCCACCAGCGGCAAGAAGGCCGCGGCCGCCCCCGTTCCCGGCCTCCCGCCGGCCTCCGAGGAACTCGCGGGCGGGGACCGGCCCGCCAACGCCCGGAACCTCCCTCCGGCCCCGGCCGCCGCGCCCGGCGAGCTCGCGGCCAACGCCACGGCGACGCCGCCGGCGGCCCCGGCCGTGGTCGACGACGACCAGGCGGTCGGGCTCCGCGAGGCCGCCGAACACCACCTGCCCGACATCACCCTGGCCGCGCTGCGCTTCGCCCGCGCCAACGACCCCGCCTTCCCGCCCGTCGCCGACAAGCGCGGCGCCGAACTCCTCTACCGCATCGGCGACCTCAAGAAGTGGGCCCGCAACCGGCCCCGCGCCGCCACCGGCACCACCGACCTCGACTGAACGGGCCCTGTCCGGATCAGCCGACACGATCCACCCCCTGGAGAACACCCGGTTCACCAGGACCAGCACAGAAAAGGAACACCCCACCATGTGGAAGACCCAGAAGAACACCATCCCGCAGCAGCTGCGCCTCACCGACCCGGGCGTCCGCGAGCAGCTGGAAGCGCTGCCCGCCTCCCAGGTCCTCATCGGCCTCGGCACCGACCAGCAGCCGGTCTGCATCGACCTGGACATCGACTCGCCGCACGTCCTGGTCTGCTCCGGCACCGGCGGCGGTACCTCGACCGTTCTGCGGACCCTGACCGCCCAGCTCCTGCACCACGGCGGGAACGCCCTGATCCTCGACACCAAGCGGATCTCCCAGGCGTGGGCGTCCGGGCTGCCCGGGGTCACCTACTGCCGCGACATCGCCGACATCCACGACGCCCTTCTCGGCCTCCTCGCCGAACTCCAGCACCGCATCCGCCACGCCGACAAGCACGGCGACACCGAGGACCTGCCCCGCGTCACGGTGGTGCTCGAGTCCGCCGACCACACCCTGCGGCAGCTGGCCCGCCACTGGGACAAGGTCCGCCAGCACGGCGAGCCGAAGACGTCCCCGGCCGTCGCCGCGTACGAGGAGATCCTCTTCGCCGGGCGCGCGGCCCGTATCCACATCCTCGCCGGCGCCCAGAGCCACAGCGCCGCGCTGGGACGCGAGCAGTTCTCCACCGTGCTCCTGGGACGGGTCACCACCCGCACCTGGAGCCAGGCGGCCCCGCAGATCACCCCCGTCCCCAAGAGCAGCACCCACCCGGGCCGCTTCCACACCGTGCAGCGCTCCACCGCCCACCCCACGCAGGTCCTGCTCATGAGCGAGACCGAAGCCGCGGCGTGGGCCGCCGCCACGGCAGCCGGGGCGAACTGACCCGAGTCGGACACACCGCGGGCCCCGGGGGAGCAGCCATGACGCCCCCGGGGCCCGGTTGGGTTCGCGCTGTTCAGTGAACGCGCCGCCTGACGGCGCCCCGCCTGCCAACTCATCTTTCCCAAAGGCCAGTTCCCGCCGATACCCTGCCCTCCATGGGTGGTCTTGATGATGAGATTCGATCAGCACGCGCCCGCGCCGACTCCTGGGCGAACGCTGACCAGCGGCGAGCCGAGCGGGAACAGGGCGAGGCAGCGGAGATCCAGCAGCTCTTGGCGGAGGCCGTAGAGCGCTTGAGGCCGTACGGCTCCGAGGTCCTCATCCAGGTGAAGCCCGCGCTGTTCCGTGGCGGGTACACCGCGAACGGCCAGCGTTTCCGTGAGATCGCGCGGCAGCGCTGCTGGAAGTTCGTCGATCTCTCCGGCCGCCGGCGCAGCGAAGACGGCGAGCTGGAAGACGACTGGATGGAGTCGCCCGTCCTGCTGCTGGAAGACGGCACGGCGGCCCGCTTCTGGCTGGACAACGACATCCGCCCCGAGCGCGAGGGGGAGTACGTGTCCTCCTACGCCCCGGACCCGCTCAAGAAGGGGTCGTTCATGGACACCTCGAACAGCGGCCTGCCTGCCCAGATCAAGCGTCGCCTGGGCGAAGCCATCGTCAGCTACGAGCGCGCCGGGAGGTGACGGGAGGGCGGGCCGCCAGCGTCGGCGTCCCGCCCTCCCGTCTCGCGGGTCACGCGGTGGCCGGCTCCGGCACTCCCCGCGCCGAACGGCAAGAGGCACCCGGCAGCGCCGGGGGCCTCGCCGGGGACGGTGCCGATCAGGGCAGGAAGTTCTGCTGCCACTGGAGCGAGTCCATGCTCAGGGCGGCGTCGGCGAGGGCCTTCGCGGACGGCGTCTTGAGCGAGGCGAGGCTGGTGTCGATCCAGTTCTGGGTGAGGCTGTAGCCCTGCTCTCGGTACTCCACCGCCTGCACCAGGCACTCCAGCTTGTCGGCGTCGCGGGCGACGATCGCCTCCGGGGTTTCGCCGGCCTCGTACTCGTCGACGGCGCTCTGCACGCCGGTGCGCACGGCCGGGTGGGCGTTGGCGACCTGGTCGGCGGTCACCTCGCCGTTCGGGGCAGCCTTGATGTACCTGCGGCCGATGTGCGGGATGTCCCCGACCCGCGTCTCCTGGCTGTCGTGGAACAGGCACATCAGCGCGACCCGGGCCGGGTCTACGCCTTCCATCATGGCGAGCACCGAGCCGATCACCCCGACGCGGAAGGAGTGCTCCGCAACGGACTCCGGCTGCTTGTTGCCGGTGAACCACCAGCCGGTCCGTGCGACGCGCTTGAGCACGCCCATCTCGGAGATGAAGCTCGCGGTGCCCTGGGTGGTGTCGTCGGCCATGCGGTCCTCCGGTGTCAGCGGTTGTGATCGAGAACGTAGTGGACGTGGGTCAGCTCGCGCCCCGGTCTCGTCGACAGTGTTGCCTCGGCCGGAGAGGGGCCCTTGACGCCGACTCCGGCCTGCGGGACGGTCGGTGCGCAACTACACGCAACTGGCTTTCTCCGGAGGCGATCATGGCGTTACTTTTCTTCGGGACGGACCCGAACTCGGGTGGAGGGAACTGCCCGGCGGTGTGGGTGGACACCGAAGCCGCGGAGGGGCCGGAACTGGTTCTGCAGGGCAAGTTCGCCGACGCGGCGACCCGGGCCGCGTGCAGCCAGGACAGTCCGCCGGCGGATGACGAAGGAGTCATCCGGCTCTCCGCGCGGATGATCGACCAGATCAGGAAGGCATGTGATGCCGCAGAAGCCGCCGGCCCTCAGCTTTGAGGACCTGCTCGACTCCGCCCAACGGCACGCCCTGCACCTGGAGCTCCGCGACGCCTACGCCGTGGGGGAGGAGCGGGAGGTCTACGACACCTTCCTGCGGGACGGGAGCGTTCCCGCGGACGACTCGGCGTACTGGAGCGGGTGGCTGCCGCTGGTGGAGCGCACCGTCGCCCGCGGGGTGAAGGTCCACCGGGCCCGGGTCGTGTCCGAGCCCGTCACCGACTACATCCGCTTCGAGCACGCCATCACCGACGCCAACCTCCGCGCCGGAGAACAGGTCCGCTGGCTGCCCCGCCGCCGCGCCTCCGCCCTCGCCCTGCCGGGCAACGACTTCTGGCTCATCGACGACCGGGTCGTACGGTGGAACATCTTCTCCGGCGACGGCGAGGCGATGGAGCCCGACCACACCGAGGACCCGCAGGCCATCAAGCTGTGCGCGGAAGCGTTCCGCTCGGTGTGGGACCTGGCCACTGACCACGCCGACTACCGCATCTGACCGACGCACAACCAAGGGCCGCCACCTCATGACGACCGCCTCCCCATCCTCCAGCGCTCAAGGGGCCCGCGAGGCGCTCGCCGTGCGGCTGCTGCACCTGCGCAAGGACGCCGGCCTCACCGGGAAGGACCTCTCCGCCCGGTGCGGCTGGCACCCGGCGAAGACCACCCGAATCCAGAAGGGCGCGATCCTGCCCTCGGACGCGGACATCCGCACCTGGTGCGCGGCGTGTGGCGCCGACGGCCAGGCCGACGACCTCATCGCCACCGCCCGCGCGGTCGACTCGATGTACATGGAGTGGCGCCGCCTGCACCGCAACGGCATGCGCCAGGTCCAGCAGGACTGGTACGCCCTGCACGAGCAGACCCGCCACTGCCGGGTCTACGTCTCCAACGTGCCCCCGGGTTTCCTCCAGACCCCGGCGTTCGCGACCGCCCTCATGCAGCAGATCACCCGCTTCCAGGGCACCCCCGACGACGTCGCCGAAGCCGTCGCCGCCCGGGTCGCCCGCTCCCGCTTCCTCTACGAAGGCGGCCACCTCTACGTCGTCCTCCTCGAGGAGTCCGTCCTGCGCTACCGCACCGCCGATCCCGAGGCGATGCGCGGGCAGCTGCGCCACCTCCTGGCCGTGATGCTGCTCGCCTCCGTCTCGCTCGGCGTCATCCCGTTCACCGCGCAGCGCACCGTGTGGCCGCTGGAGGCGTTCTACGTCCACGACGACACCACGGCCGTGGTGGAGACGCTGACGGCGGAGATCAAGGTGACGCAGCCGCGCGAAGTCGCCGACTACGCGAAGGCGTTCGCCGGCCTCGCGGAGATGGCCGTCTACGGCGACGACGCCCGCGCCGTCATCCAGGCCGCGATGGACGCCCTGGAGTGAAGTTCCGCAATTTCCCGCAATCTTGTTGAGGAATGACCGGTGGTCTCCGTAGCGTCGAACAACACCGACGCACCCCAGCAACGGAGGCGGTGCCCCATGAGCGCACCCACATCCCCCAGCCCCGCGCCACAAGGCCCCAGCTTCCAGCCGCCCGAGTACGGCCGGCCTTCCCCGGCGCTGATCGCGCGCGCTGACCGCGGCTACGCCCGCTTCCTCGCCGCCCCCGCCCCGGACGCCGACCCCGGCGACCACGACCAGGACGACGACGCGGCGGGCGCCCGATGAGCGACACCTACGCCGTGCTCTACGACCCCCAGGGCCTGATCGAGGCCGAACTCCCGCTGGACCGCGCCCCGCACGAAGCGCTCGTCACCGCCGTGCTCGCGTGGAAGGACCCGGACCTCGATCCCCGCGACTACGAGCAGATCGCCCTCCAGCTCACCGGGCACGCCCGCGCCGTGGCCTCCGACGTCCGGCGCCACGCCGCCGCCCTGCCCAAGAGCGACGGCCGCGGCGCTCTCGCCGAAGTCGTTCTCCGCGAAGCCGACGGCCGCCTGTCCGCCCCGCTCAAGGGCACCGCCCGCTGCGTCCAGAACCGAGCCCGCCTCGTACGGGCCCTCTATACGCGGCTGGACCGCCTCACCGAACCCCTCCCAGCTGCCCCCTAGCTTTCCCAGGGAGGCAGCAGGACCCCAGGGCCTTGCACACACTCCAGTGCGACGCCGCCGCCTCTGATGAACACCCAGACACGAATGTGCTCAAGGCCGATCGGCCTTGAGCACATCCACCGCCCACCCTTACCTGGCCCCCGCCCCCGCCGACCGTCCCACCGCGAAGGAGCTGACCGCCGCATGGTGACCCTGCGCACCCTGACCCTCGACGACGCCCCCGCCCTCACCCGCATCTACAGCGGGGCTTCCATCCGGCACACCACCGGCAGGGCCCTCACCCTCGACCAGGCCCACGAGAAGATCCGCACCGGCCTCGCCCGAGCTGCCGAGACCCCGCGCGCGCAGTGGAGCTGGGGCATCCTCAACGAAGCCGAGGTGATCGGCCTGATCGCCCTGCGGCGACGGACACCGTCCATGGGCACCATCAGCTACATCCTCCGGGACGACAGCTGGGGCAACGGCTATGCCACCCAGGCCGCCCACCAGGTCGTCACCGCCGCCTTCACCGCAGCTGGCCTCGACCGGCTGGAGGCCATGCACCACCCCGACAACCCCGCCTCCGGCCGCGTCCTGGTCAAAGCCGGGTTCACCCGCATCGGCACGGCCGACCGGGACTCCGAGACCGGACCCGTCCCCTACGAGCTGTACGCGCTGGAGGCCGGCGGCAACGGCATTTTTCCGATCGACCGTTGAGGGGCGCCACCGCCGGTACGGTCGTTAACGGCGCCGACGACGGCACACACCACCGGACCCAGGGGGTAATGGGCGTGGAGAACGGATCGGACAGCATCCCGTGGGGCGGCGAGTGGCGGCGCCACCTCCGCTCCCCCGCCGAGATGGATCTCGTGCGCTCGTGGATGCGCCATGTCGAATGCCCGACCTGCAAGGCGGCCGCAGGCCGGGCCTGCCGCACCGCGGGCGGTAGCCCGACCAACGAACACCGTGCACGCCGTGACGCCGTCGGCCCCATCCCGTACGCGAAGTGGCGAAAGGAGGGCCTCATCCCGGAGCAGCGGACGTACACGATCCCGGTCGTGCTCAAGGAGTCGGAGAAGGCCCGCGCCGACTTCAACGTGGACACCGCCCTGGCCGACGGTGTGGCGGTCGTCCGCATGTTCCTTGCCGAGCGGCTCGGGTTGTTCCTCCAGGGCGAGGAGGCCATGGACCGCATCGACGACGCCGTGCGCAAACTGATCGAGGTCCGCGGACCGGTGGGGACGGCCGACGTCGTCACTGTCCTCGCCAGCCAAGTCGCCTCGATGTTGATTGCGAGCGCCGGACCCGACGGCGATCCGGAGGCCATGTTCGACACGATGGTCCGCGCGCAGATCAGCATGGTCCGCAGGATGAACGCGATCGAGAAGGAACGAGCCGACGGCTGACCGGCCGGTCAACGCCCTTCGTGACCGCGATCTGGCGTAGTTCGCCGGGGGAGCAGCCCAGGATCCCAGGGTCTACACGCACACCAGTCCGATGTCGCAGCTCAGAACCCCCGGGCATCGCACTCAAGTGCGTGTAGGGCCTGGGGGTGGTGCCGCTGGCCCCGGACCGCAAAGGACCCCGGGCCTCTCCTGCGCCCCGGGGCCCTGTCGCCGCTCTCACCGCCGCTCACCAGTCGTCAGGTGCGCTGCCCACCCACGCGATCGGCCGGCCCTCGTTGTTGCGGCCCCAGTGCGGTTCCTCCATCGAGGTCTCATGACCGTCGGGCAGGACGCAGATCCGTCCCCAGCGGCCGTGCTTGCCCGGACAGGTCCCCGTAAGCCGGGCCGCGTCGCCCTCGCGCACGGCCTGGTCGTGCTGGTCCTGGAAGGACTGGAGGCGGGCGCACAGCTCCCTGCCGAACTCCGTCTCCGCCACCTCGACCTGTGCCCGCGCCTGCTCGCCTGCGGTCATCACGCCGCCCCTTCCATCGCTGCCCACTCCAGCCCGAGCGCGGCGAGCGCCTGGAGCTTGTCGGCGGTCAGCTTGGCCCGGCGGCTGCGGCTGTTGGACAGGAACACCCCGAGCTTGACCTCCGACCCGTCCGGCAACGCCTCTACGTGACCCCTGGGGACCGTCACAGAGCCGGTGCGGGCCTTGTACTGCTCCAGGGCTGCCACGCCCTTCTCGAAGGCGCTCACGGCCTTCTTGGGGGCCTTGGCGGGCTCCGCTTTCTCCGGGGGCAGCGGCACGACGCCGACTGCCTCCAGGAGCTCGCGCTGCCCGTCCATCAGGTCCGTCCAGACCGTGTGCTGACGCTGCCTCGCCAGCCACTTGCCGACGTCCATGCCGTGGACGGTGAAGCCGGGCAGGACGTCGGAGTGGTCGTCCTCGTCCGTCAGCAGCTCGCGCAGCGCGGCGTAGTGCCGCTGCCACTCCGCCGGCCACGCGGGGTTCCAGTGCTCGTCCACGGCCTCCAGGGCGGTCTTCCACTCCGGCCGCTCCTCCAGCGCACCCGGGCGCCGCAGGTTGGACAGCCACTGCCCCACCGGCCGGTCCAGCATCGTCGCGGACCGGGGCGCGCACAGCGTCCAGTGGTCCTCGAAGTACGCCTTGGCGGCCTCCAGGTTCTCCTGGAACCGCTCATCGGCCACGCTCCAGACCATGCCCAGCTTCTCCAGCCGCTGGGCCCGCCTGCCGGTCATCTGCCCGGCCCCGTACGCCCGTCGCTGCTCCGCGACCCAGGCCCCGAGCGGGAACGCGCCCTCCTTGAACCCGTACGGAACCCGGGCGTGAAGCTCACGCTCCGAGAACGTCTTGAGCGCCGACCAGCCGCGCGCCCAGTCCTGGCGTTCGGTGTCGATCACGTTGAACGACACCCAGTCCGCGACCATCACCGGATCACGCGGAGCCGCAAAACGCAGCAGGAGACGGGATTCTTCCTCACCGTCCTGGGGCGGCGGACCGATGTACTCGGACGGCTGCACCATGTCCTTCTGCGGCTCCTGCGGAATCGCCAGCAATTCCACAGCCTCTTCATCGTGAGCCCGCAGCCCCTCCAATACCTTCACCAAGGGCTTGTACGATCCCGAGGTGAACATATCCTCCGGCTCCTCATCGGCCTTGAGGAATACCGGCACGATCAGAGAGGCGAGCTTCCCCTCTCCCGGCTTTTGCCGCAGCGCCCGGCCGATGGCCTGGACGATGTCGTGAGGGGCGCCCTTGGGGTCCAGGAGGGCCACGGAGTCCACCGCCCGGATGTCGACGCCCTCACCCAGGACCCGGCAGTTCGAGAGCACCGCGCGCCGCGCGGTGGAGCCGAACTCGTCCAGGACGCCCCGCCGGCGCTCGGGGACGTGCTCCCCGCACAGCCAGTCCGCCCAGATCTTCGACGGGTACTTCTCCGGCTGGTCCGCGTGCAGCCGCTTGGCGACCCGCTCCAGGCCCTTCGCGTACGCCGAAGCCTCTATGGTCCGGTGGTGGAAGGTGATGCACGTCTGGAGCTGGTGCTGCTCCATGGTGTGCAGCAGCGCCGCCTGGAGCGCCCCGAGGCGCTCACCGCGCACCTTCTCGCTGTGCCGGTCCTCGCCCATCAGCCGCTCGGGCGTGACGACCGGGTCCTTCAGCTCCAGCACGATGATCTGATACCGCGCCAGCAGCTTCCGCGACACGGCCGACGCCAACGAGAGCTTGTAGAGGACCGGTCCGAAGACCTTCTCGTCGTCCATGGAGGCCGCCATCTCGCGCGGCAGCGGGTCACGCACCCCCTCGGCGACCTCGCGGTTCAGCCGCTCCTCCCAGATCCGCGGCGTGGCCGTCAGGTACAGCCGGCGGTGCGAGGGGATGACGCGCTGGCTGTGGACGTCGGCCCACGCCTTGCCCATCGAGCCCGACGTGCGGTGGGCCTCATCGACCACCGTGAGGTCCATCGGGGCCAGCTGCTGGCCGTAGGCGCCCTCGAAAGCCTCAGCCAGGACACCCAGCGAGGCGTACGTCCCGAAGATGGTGACCGGCCCGGTGCTGTGCCACAGGGCCAGCTGCACAGGGTTGGTGGTGGAGCGCACCTGGAGGTTCCACAGCTCCGGGTCGTCGGAGAGGCTGCATACCGCGACCGCCGGCCCCGTGTGCCCGGCCCCGCGCCATGCCTGCACCGTCTGGGTCAGAAGGTCCAGCGTCGGGACCAGGACGAGAATGCGGCCCTTGGGAACAAGACGCTTTGCCGAAGCCGCCGCAATGATGGTCTTTCCCGTTCCGCACGCGGCGTGCACCTGCCCGCGCAGGCCGTTAACGGGAATGCCGCCCGGCGGGATATCGAGACCGCGCACGATGGCGGCTACGGCCTCAATCTGGTGTTCACGCAGTTTCACGGCCATTCCCGTGTCTCCTTTTCGCGGAATGCGGTGCGCAATCAGAAAGAAAGTCCGGCGCGGTGAGTGGTGGGCCGGTGTGGTGATGTCTAAGCACAAACTCTACACAGTCAGGTCCAGTGATGCATCACCCGCGCGGCAGGTTCGCCCTGGAGGCTGATACTTGGCTGATTTTCACCCCGCACGTGCGGTTCATAGGGTATGCTGGCGGGGTATTGATGAACGTGAGCAGCCGGTTTCGATGATGGGGGAGGGGTTCGGGTGGAGCGCAGCGGAGCCCGTCACTGCAGTGGGGCCGGCACCCGATCAGGCCGACGGTCCGTCACTCCCGCTGCTGGGGTGGTGGGCAGTAACCCCAAGCCCTACACAGGCTCGCACGTGATGCACCTCCCCTCGTAGCCAGCCCAGGCGACCGCGCTTGCGCGGGTGCCCCGCAATTCGCGCTTGCGCGAATTGCATTCCCTTCGGGAATTCCGCTCGCGGAATTCCATTCCCGCGCTTGCGCGGGAATACGCCGAAGCGAAGCGGAGGCGTTCGCTTCCCGGCGGCTTGCCGCCGGGTATCCCGCTCCGCG
>NZ_JBMDLB010000003.1:0-94914 GCF_049310065.1 Streptomyces tatrensis
TCGCGCAGACCGCCCAGGCATGGCGGCTCGTCGGCCACCGCACCCCCATGGTCGCCGTCTGCTCCCTGGAAAACGACCCAGTCCTGAACGAGCTGGGCGTGCGCACGACGACCAACCCGATCCAGCTCGCCCTGTGGGCCGCCACCGGACCCATCATCGTCCTCGCCACATACGCCTCCCTCACCGACCGCGAAGACCCCGACGGACCCCAGGGACAACAGAAGACGCGCGGGCCCCTGGAAGCCGCCCTGACCGGCGGAGAACGCCTCTACGGACAGCAGATGACCCCATTCGACCTCGCCATCGTGGATGAGGCGCACGGTACCGCTGGTGATCTTGGGCGTCCGTGGGCGGCGATCCACGACAACACCCGCATCCCAGCGGACTACCGGCTCTACCTCACCGCGACACCCCGCATCCTCGCCGCAGCCCGCCCGCAGCGGGGCGCGGACGGCCAGGAGGCGGAGATCGCGTCGATGGCAGACGACCCGGAGGGCACATACGGGGCCTGGATCGCAGAGCTCGGGCTCTCTGAGGCGATCGAGAGGGAGATCCTGGCCGGGTTCGAGATCGACGTACTGGAGATCCGGGACCCCTCGCCCGTCCTCGGGGAGTCTGAGGAGGCGCGGCGGGGCCGGCGCTTGGCGCTCCTGCAGACCGCACTTCTGGAGCACGCCTCGGCGTACAACCTGCGTACGGTCATGACCTTCCACCAGAAGGTCGAGGAAGCCAGCGCGTTCGCGGACAAGCTCCCCGAGACCGCGGCCGAGCTGTACATGAACGACGCGTCCGACGCCGACCTAGCCGCCGCCGGCAAGCTCCCCACGTCGTCGATCGACGCGGAGTTCTACGAACTGGAGGCCGGCCGTCACGTACCCCCGGACCGGGTGTGGTCGGCCTGGCTGTGCGGCGACCACCTCGTCTCCGAGCGGCGCGAGGTCCTGCGGCAGTTCGCCAACGGCATCGACGCGAACAACCGGCGCGTACACCGGGCGTTCCTCGCCTCTGTCCGCGTCCTGGGCGAAGGCGTCGACATCACGGGCGAGCGGGGCGTCGAGGCGATCTGCTTCGCGGACACCCGCGGCTCCCAGGTCGAGATCGTCCAGAACATCGGCCGCGCGCTCCGGCTGAACCGCGACGGCAGTACGAAGGTCGCCAGGATCATCGTGCCGGTGTTCCTGGAAGCCGGGGAGGACCCGAAAGACATGGTCGCCTCCGCCAGCTACAAGCCCCTCGTCGCCGTGCTCCAGGGCCTGCGCTCCCACGACGAGCGCCTCGTCGAGCAGCTCGCCTCCCGAGCCCTCACCAGCGGGAAGCACACGGTCCACATCCAGCGGGACCATGACGGGCGGATCGTCAGCGCCGGCAGCGAGGCCGACGTGGACCAGGACGGGACCGACGCCGCCGCCGAGTCCGCGCTGCTCCACTTCTCCAGCCCGCGCGACACGGCCACCATCGCGGCGTTCCTGCGCACCCGGGTCTACCGGCCCGAGTCGCTGGTGTGGCTGGAGGGCTATCAGGCCCTGCTGCGGTGGCGGGCGGCGAACGAGATCACGGCCCTCTACGCCGTGCCGTACGACACCGAGACCGCGGTCGGCATCACCAAGGACTTCCCCCTCGGCCGATGGGTCCACCAGCAGCGCAAAGCCCTGCGCGCCGGCGAACTCGAGGAGCGGCGCAAGACCCTGCTCGACGCGCCGCAGGCCGGGATGGTCTGGGAGCCGGGCGAGGAGGCGTGGGAGGCCAAGCTCGCCGCGCTCCGGTCCTTCCGGCGGGCCACCGGGCACCTCGCACCCCGCCAGGACGCCGTCTGGGGCGAAGGTGAGGCGATGGTGCCCATCGGCCAGCACATGGCCAACCTCCGCCGCAAGGGTGCCAAGAACGGCCTCGGCAAGAACGAGGACACCGCAATGACCCGCGCGGCGCAGCTGACCGCGATCGACAAGGACTGGGACTGCCCGTGGCCGCTGGACTGGCAGCGGCACTACCGCGTGCTGGCGGACCTGGTCGACGCCGACGGCGTCCTGCCCCACATCGCTCCGGGCGTCGTCTTCGACGGCGACGACGTCGGCAAGTGGCTCCAGCATCAGAAGCAGCCGGCCACCTGGGCGCGGCTCCTGCCCGAGCAGCAGGAACGGCTGACCAAGCTCGGCGTACAGCCCGACCAGGCGCCCCCTCCCGCCCCCGCGGCCAGTCGCGGGGCTGAGGGGCCGAGCAAGGCGCAGCAGGCGTTCCAGCGGGGCCTGGCAGCCCTCACGCAGTGGGTCGAGCGCGAAGGCGCCCACCGGCCGGTCCCGAGGGCCCACGGCGAGGAGATCGCGGTCGAGGGCGAGGCGGAGCCAGTGATCGTGAAGCTCGGCGTGTGGGTCTCCAACACCAAGACCCGACGCGACAAGCTCACCGCCGACCAGCTCGCCTCGCTCGCGACGCTGGGCGTGGACTGGGCCTAGCCTGCGGCGTCGGCCTGGGCCACAGGTCCAGGCCGACACTGTCTGATGGCTTTGCTTTGAGTCAGCGGGGGCTGACGCTGAAACGCTGGGCAAGGCCCTGTGCCAGGAGGCGGTGAGCTCCATACTGCTCGCCCACGGCCTCCGGGTCGCTCCAGCTGCCCGCGTCGGCGAGCGCCTGCGTCGCCTTGCGTACAGCTTCGCTCAGTTTGGCCATGGTCTCGGTGGTGATGATGCGTGTGCCGGGAGGAGCCGCAGCGTTGTACTCCAGCGTGTTCACTCGGTGCAGAATCACAGGGGTGGCGCTGCAGGACTGGTCGTAAGTCTGCTGGAACCAGCTCATGGAGTGGGCGAGCTGCGCGACGTCGCTGCGCCAGATCTTGTCCGTGGTTGCGCCTGACTTGGCTTCCAGTACGAGGTACTTCAGGTCACCGATCGCCCACAGGACGTCCGGGCCGTTGCCCGTGGCGCGCTCGGGGCGCTGCGCTTCGAAGCCGAGGAGGTGCCCCAGGCGCTCCAGAGCCCGCTCGAAGACGGGCACCTTCTTCTGGCTCGGGTGGTAGATGAGCTCGTCGAGTAGGACGTCGATGCCGACCAGGAGCTCGTTGCGGTCTGCGTAGGCGTTGGCCAGGTAGCCGGCGGCCAGGACCGCCTGGGTGTCCGTGGGCTTGATCCGGGTGGGCTTGACTCCCCCGATGGGCCGCAGGATCGCGGGGTTGTGCACGAGTGCCTTGACCAGGGTCTGCTGAGCTTTGGGCTCGTCAGTGAAGTGCTGGTAGGCGGCGAGCTGCTCTTGGAGGAACCCGCGCTCGGTCGGGTCCTTGGCCGCGGCAACGGCCGCGCTCATGTGCGTGACGGCCTGGGCGTACTGGCCAAGCGAGGCTTGATCGAAGGCTCGGCGGACGGGAGCGGCAACCGCAGAGATGGCGCTCGTGGGGTAGGTGGCCTCGGCCAGTGCGCCGCGTGCGGCAGCGACCCAGCCCGGATCCCGGTCCAAGACCTGCGCGATCACGCCCTCGATCTTCTCGAGCGGCTGGTCAGTCAGCGTCGCAGCAACTTTGCGGGAGAACTCGATCTGGGCGCGCGTGGCAGGGCTGAAGCGAGAGCGGTACTTCGGCGCCGTGATCAGCTGTGACAGGCGGGCCCCCATCAGCAGGACCACGCAGTAGTCGTTGACCGAACGGACCCCGCGGCCCATGCCCTGCTCGATGCGCTGTAGCTGCCGGTTGACCATCTCGTCCGAGTCGCCGAGTACGACGGCTTCACGCCGGGTCTGGCCGCCGTAGGACTGGGGCAGCCCGTCCAGGACCAGCACCTCGCAGGCGGTGTGGGGCAGGTCGATTCCGTCGTACTTGTTGACCAGCACCACCAGGCCGACGTGCCGTTTGCGGAGCGCGTCGACCGCGGCCCCGATCTGTTGGGAGTCCGAGGCGGTGATCTGGGCGTGCTGCTCCCAGGTCTTGGCCCTGCGGTGGGAGGGGACCAGGACGACGACGTTGACCCGCTCGGCGAGCTTGGCCGCCATGTCGCGTACGGCGGCATCCGTGATCGAGGGGTTGATGTCCTGGGGTGCGAGGATGAGCCGGTCTCCCAGGTACCCGGCGGTCGCCGGCGTGATGGCAGTCCCGACCGTGTCCGAGTCGGCCGCGAAGTCGGTCACCAGGACGCTGTCGTCGGCCAGGGTGGCCGTCAGGTGCACGCGGCGCCGCGCTCGGGCGAGGCTGGCGATCTTGTTGATCGGCGGGCACGGCGGCTGAAGCTCCAGCGTGTCGCTGGTGAACACGGCGCGGCAGATCGGAAGGACGTCCTTGATCAGCGGCCACGACCATTTCAGTTCGTCGTCGTCCCGGAGCGTGTTCAGGATCGCGCCGACGTCCGTGATGCGGCGGGTCCATGCCCAGAAGGGCACGGGTGCCACAGCGGAGTAGTCGTTGGTCGTGAGGCCCAGGTAGGTCATCTCCGACTGCTGAGACAGGTCGGCGGCGAACAAGTCCAGCAGCTCGCCGAACTCCTTCTCGTGCTGGCTTCGGGTGAGTTTCAGGGTGAACTTCTCGCGCACCGTGGCCAGGGCCGCGTGGGCGTCGTCAACCACCAGGGTGCCGACGTCGACGACAGGCCGCCCGTCGCCCTGGAGTCCGAAGACGCTCTTTCCGTTGACGAACCGGTGGAGGCTGAGCACGCAGATCGCCTCGCCGCTCACAAAACGGCCGGATCGGGGGTCGTCAGTCACTTCCAAGCCGAGCTCGACGGCCTGCTCCATCGCCTGCGAGGCCAAGAACGGATCGGGTGCCAAGTACAGCGCCGGCCCCTCGCCCTCGTTGAGGCTCGATTGGCAGATCAGCAGGCCCACCACCGTCTTGCCGCCACCGGTGTTGAGCTTGATGACCAGGTCCTTCTCGGAGCGCCGGTCGTACCACGCCTGCAGGACCTGCCCCTGCGGATCACGAAGGAACTCATACTGCGCGGCCCGTCCGGGCAGCGCATCGAACAGCACCCGCGGGTCGATGGGTGTCGGGGCAGGCCCCGAGCCGAAGGTGGAGAAGTCGATGACCATAGAAAGGCCCCCCTGGAACTGACGCGTCGTGGGGCTCCTCGTGGCGCCGCCGCAGCCGACGCTAGCGGACCGATCATCACGCTTTCATCTGACTTGAAGTGATCTGGTGCAACCTGCTAGTACACCCGGCCCGAGGTGTCCCAACCATCGTGGAAGCGGCGACGGCGCGGTGTTGACGAGATGCTGGGCGCCGAGTCCATCGTCGACATGAAAGTCGCGGGTCGGCCCCTCGCGATCTGCAAGTTCGATCCAGGGACAGTGTCAACCCCGTACGCTCGACCACGGGCAGATCAAGGTCGGCCGCACGCACGGTTTCCTGCGGTGGGGACACGACCCATGCGAAGAGGATCACTAGTGCCGCATCAGGCAACGTTCGCCCTGCTGTGATGTGACGTGCCCTTGATCGATAGCCTTCGAGAACCTGTTCAGGCTGGTGATCTTGGAGGTGCCCTCATGGCCGTCGAGTGGGTTCGGCTCAAGCTCGACCTGGATGCGTTCGAAGATGCCCGATTCAAGCCGTACCTCCGACGCTGCCAGCAGGCTGGTATCGAGTTCACGACCATGGCAGCTGTCGGCGACACGGTTGAACATCGGCGTGCGCTTTACGACCTGAACAAGACGTGCTCCGCCGACATCCCGGAGCGAGGGGAGTTCTACACGTTCGACGAGTACCTCGCCCAGCGCATCGAGACTCCGACCTACGATCCCCAAGGTGTCGTCCTTGCCCTGGACGGTGGGTCATGGGTCGGCATGGCAACCACGTCGCTCCAACCCGAAGGGCACGCGCTCAGCGAGATGACCGGGCTGCTGGCCAGCCATCGGGGAAGGGGAATCTCGCTGGCCATGAAGCTCCTGGCCATCGGCTTCGCGCGTTCTCACGGAATGCACTGGCTGCGGACCTTCCACCACCCTGACAACGCCTCGGCCATCGGCATGAACCGACGGCTCGGCTTCGTCAACGCCGAGCCACGAGTTGCAACCACGTGATGGTCTTGCACGTCAGGCGACATTCGCCCTGCGCACAACTCTCCGCAGACGCTCGTCGGTGGCGTGCTTGTTCCGCCAGATGATGTAACGGCGGATCATGCTGCCCTGCTCCTTGTGGTCGGCGTGGTCCGTGCCGTCGAGGGTGAAGTAGCGCAGGGCCGTGAACTGGGCCTCGATGCGGTTGAGCCAGGAGCTGTTGGTCGGGGTGTAGGCCATCTCGACGTTGTTCGCCGCGGCCCAGGTGCCGACGCGCTGGCACCTTTTCGTGGTCAGGTGCGGGGAGAAGTTGTCACTGACGATCGCGATCCGGACCTCTCGCGGGTAGAGCGTGCGCAGGTAGCGGCAGAACTCCAGGAACTGTGTCCGCCTCTTGATCGGCTTGATGTGGCCGTAGAGCTTGTCCTTGGCCAGGTCGAGTGCGGCGAACAGGTGTCGTACTCCGCCGTAGCGGTTGTAGGTCGCCCGGCGCCGCCGGCGGGGCTCACGGTCGGGATCCTTGCGGTTGCCTCCGCGTTCGGCCCACTGCCGGCCCGGGTGCGGCATCAGGTTGAGGGGTCCGAACTCATCCATGCAGAAGATGACGTCGGGCTCGCCGTCCTCGGGTATGACCTCACCGTCGGCGATCGCGTAGAGGTGCTCGACGCGGGCCTTCTTGGCCGCGTAGTCCGGATCGCGGGAGGTCTTCCAGGTCTTCAGCCGTTGAAAGGAGACGCCTTCCTCGCGGAGCAGGATGCGCAGGCCCTCGTGGCTGATGTCGTCGACCACCCCCTCGGCGACCAGGAAGTCCGCCAATTTGGTCAGACTCCAGGTCGAGAACGGCAGGTCGTGTTCGGTGGGCTTGGACTTGGCGATCTTCTTGATCTCGCGGCGTTCAGGCAGTGTGAACGTCTTCGGCCGGCCGCCCTTGTACTTCGGATACAGCGAGTCGAAGCCGTCCGTGTTGAAGTTGTGGATCACGTCGCGGACCCGGTCGTCGCTGGTGAACGACACCTCGGCGATCCTCGCCACCGGCATGCCCTGCGCGGACAGCAGCACCATCTGGGCCCGCCGCCAGGTCACCACCGACCCGGTGCCCCTGCGGATGATCCGCAGCAGCCGCCGGCCCTCATCATCATCGATCTCACGGACCTGCACACGTATCGCCACCCGGACAGGGTGACCGTCACAAGCCATCCGGCACGGCACCCGGACGGCGCGTCACATCACAACAGGGCAAACGTTGCCTGATCCGGCACTAGCGCACACGGCCTTCCGGGACACTCCTCCCGGAAGGCCGCTGGTCTGCGCCGGCGCCGCACGGGTGCTCAGGAGGATGTGCTGAGCACCCTGAAGAGGTTCTCGAACCGGTCCAGCGTCTCGTCGTCGACCTGTGCGAAGAATGCATCGCGGTCGCTGGTGAGCTGGTGCGCGGCCCCGACGTGGTCGAATTTCCCGGGCTGGTTGCGCTTCTCACGCGTGATCTTCAGCCGCATCAGGATCGCGGTGGGCACCTTGGTGTCGACCAGGTCCGATTCCAGGAGGTTGCTGCTCGTGGCTTTGTTGTAGAGCCAGAGGTAGTCCTTCGTGGTGAACAGGTCCTCGATGTCGGCTGTGTCCGGTAGGCCGTCGACCCGGCCAAGGACGGTGATGTGGGCCGGGTCGACGCCGACGGCCTCCGCGGCCGCGAAGACCTTGGAGGTGAACTTGGTGCCCTCCGCCCCGTCGATGAGGGCACGGACCCCCAGGCGCCGGCCGAAAACCGCGACGAAGGCGGGCATGGTGCCGATGCCGCCGACCGGAATGATGGAGAGCCGGGGGTCGAGGCCGGTACGCCCCTGGCTGATCAAGTACTCGGACACTCGGAGCAGGAAGACGTAGTCGCTGCTGCCCTCCACCATGAGGTGCGGACCGGAGCCCAGGAAGAGGTGCTGGGCGACGGAGTAGCCGAGCGCCGCCTCGACCGGGAGGATCGTCTTGGGGTCGGCGGACAGGCTGACGGGGGTAATGACGACGCCCAGGGTCGGGTCCTCGCGGGTGGCCTGGTCGTGGATGGCGCGCATGGTCTCGTACCGGGTGGGATCGATCATGTGCTGGGAGTGCGTGGTGTAGAGGACTTGCTGCTTGGTTCCGAGCTCGCCGTAGATGTAGCGCAGGAAGTCGCCCTGTGCCTCGCCGTGAAGGCTGGTGCCGGGCTCGTCGAGCAGCACGATGACCCGCTCGGGCTTGTCCCGGTAGGCGCTGAACGCGGCGAGAAACGAGAAGAACCACTGGAAGCCGGTCGAGCGGGTGGAGAAGTTCGTCTCCACCCCGTGCCGTTCGTCGCGCAGTTCGACCTTGAGGAGTCGGTGATGGTCCACAGGCTGGCCGGTGCTCGGGTCCGGCGGCATGGGGACCAAGTCGGTGTCGAAGACCACGGTGAGCGCGTCGTTCTGCTTCCAGTACTCGAAGACCTGCTCGCTCAGGTCCATGCTGGCCGCCTGGAGCTCGGCCTTGCGGCTGTCGTAGTCGTCGTCCAGGAAGTCCTGGGGGCCTTCGCCGGCGATCCGCAGGAGCGAGAGCATGGTCTCGTCGCCCTTGACCAGCGCGCCGCTCTCCTTGCGGACAGCCAGTGCGTGGAGGTCGCACTGGCCGGGGAGCAGCTCGTAGGTGGAGAAGTAGAAGAACTTCGGCAGCAGGCTGATGACCGCCTCGTTCTGGTCGCGGTCCAGGTGGCCCTCCACGAACACCTTGTACCTGTTGAGCTCCACGGCGATCTTCTCGACCGCCTTGGCCCGCGCGGTGCTCTTCTCGTCCTTCAATTCCTTGGCGTGGGCCTTCGCCGCGGCAACTGCGGCGGCGACGGACTCGTGCTTCTCCGTCAGAGCGGTTCTGTCACCCGGGTCGTTGATCCCCGCGTCGTCGAGGACCTGGTCCAGGACGACGTCGAGGTCACACCCGAGCTGGGTAAACAGCAAGCCGCCGTAGGTACGAAGCGCCGTCACCCGGGTAGACGTCGGCGGCCGGACGCCGAGTGCGGTCTCCAGGGCGTCGAGATCTGCCTCTTCCAGTGCGAAGGTGGCCTGCACCGGCACCGCGTCCTCCAGGTCCTTCTCCCGCTTGTCCCTCGCGAGTCGACGCCTCGGGTAGTCGGTGGTCACCTGAAAGCGGTCCGGGTTGTTCGCCGGGTTCAGCCGGTGGAGGGCGGTGAGGATGGTCGTCTTGCCCGACTCGTTCTTGCCGATCAGGCACGTGACACCGGGCTCCACCGGCATGGTCTGCTTGGTGGTGAAGTTCCGGAACGTCTCGATCTCCACGGACAGCAACAGCATCGGCGCGTTCCTCTCCAAGGGCGACACTGCCCTCGGCGCTCACGACGGACCTGACCCGGACGAGGCGAGATCCCGCCGCTCGTGATGGCTTGATCCACCCAGTATGAGATCCCTCGGCAGCGGACACATCCGCTTTTCACACACCCGTCGGAACAAGACGAAACGGCTGTATCCGACTCACTCACTCACGGGTAATCGACCAGGTCAGAGGCGCAGTGCAAGGTGTGTTGCGTCCCGTATAGAAAGCCATCTTGCAGCCGATGCTCAGGCGGAGGCTCCGCTGCTGGGACCCCGACCCTCGAGTAAACCGGCCAGGGCGCGGTGCTGTTCGTCCTCGCGGGCGATCTGCCGGGCGATGATGCCGCGGCTGATGTCCGGATCGACGGCGGCGAGGACCAGGCGCTGGTGCCCGGCCTTGCTGGCCAGCCGAGATTCCAGGAGGCCACGCGGATCACCGGCCGACGTGGCTGCCGGAGTGTCGTTTCACCGGTGAATCCTGCTCCTCAATCGGGTGATCCACTCCCACGATCGGTCCGCCGGCCGGACACCTGCCGGTACAACCAGGCCCGTGATGATCACCGTGATGCGCGCGGCCGCGGCCCTGGCCCTGACCGCGCTCCCCCTTACCCTGCCCTCCTCCGCCCACGCGGCGGCGGCCGTCCCCGAGGTCCTACCGATCGGGGTCGCCGTCTCCGCGCTCCACGTCGCCGCAGAGTCCCGCGAGGGCTACCAGCGCGACGCGTTCAAGCACTGGAACTCCGGCGAGAACAAGACCGACGGCTGCGACACCCGCAAGGAAGTCCTCATCGCCGAGGCCGTTGAGGCCCCGGTCGTCGGGCCGAAGTGCACGCTGACCGGCGGGATCTGGTGGTCGTACTACGACGAGCAGACCGTCAATTCGGCCACCAGTCTGGACATCGACCACATGGTCCCCCTGGCCGAAGCCTGGGACTCCGGAGCGGCCGCCTGGACGGCGGCGCGACGGGAGGCGTACGCCAACGACCAACAGCAGGCATCCTCCCTGGTCGCCGTCACCGCCCGCTCCAACCGCCAGAAGTCCGACCAGGACCCGTTCGAGTGGCTGCCGCCGGCGTCGGAGGCCCTGTGCCGGTACGCCTCGGAGTGGACGGCTACCAAGCTCCGCTGGCAGCTCGCCGTCGACCAGGACGAGCAGGACCGCCTCTTCGACATCTCCGCCGGCTGCGGCGGCAACACCGTCACCTACACACCCGCCGCATAGCCCCTCCCCTGCCCGCTGGGTGCAACGCTCCTACCGGAAAGCCTCTGCCTCGCGGGTGAATGCGCCGGTCAGAGATGTGACACGGCGCGTTGCACCCCTTGTGCTGGAGAGCCGCGTTGCAGGCGCCGCCACTCAGGCGGTTGGGCCCCATCCCCGGCGTCGCTCTCCAGGGTGACGTTCCGGGCTCTGCGCGAGTGGCGCCACTGGCACGGGACACCACCGTGATTGGCTTCCTCCTGGACGACACTGGGCCACGCTGGTAGTCGTCTGGGATCTGAGGGATGGCGGTTTCACAGCCGCAGCGCGAAGAGCCGGTAGGCGGCCGAATCCCGGGAGTTGTGACCTGGGAGAAGCGGCAGTGTGTCCCCAAGCCCCCATAGTGCGTCACGCTCACCCGGTCGTTCAGCAGACGACCGAGACAAAGACAAGCAGGTGGTGAGCCCCGGTGCCGCGCGCGAACGGCCAGCTAGCCGCCAGCGCGTAGGAGCCGCGAAGCCCATGTGGCGGTCTTCGGCTACACGTACGAGCCGGGTCCGGTTCCTCCGATCCGTCGGGGACCGGGCCCGTGCCGTGTGCCGATTTGCTCGGCTGGTCTTCCCTCAAGTCTGCTCCGCCGCTGATCGCGAAGCAGCAGAATCAGGACGTCGATGCAGCAGGCGTACGGGAGGGCAGGGACTCATGGGAATGCAGGACGTGTGGGTGAGGGCGCAGAGCATCATCTCCGGCAGCCGGGTGGTCCGGGCCGACACCATCGTGCAGGTCAAATGGGAACGCCAGTCGTCCCAGTACCTCACGCTCGTCGTCAAAGGCGGCGACGAGGTCCACCATCAGGCGCGCCCGTACAGTTCGGACGCCCAGCCGCTCACCGAAAGGGACGGCACCGCGCTGGCCGACGGCCTGCTGTCCGCCATGACGGCGACAGCGGCTCTTCCCGGCAGCCATCTCCTTGTGCTCCAGCAGGTGGGGGACATCTCGCCGAACGGAACTGGACTCCAGTGGGCCCGTGCCGCGATGAACAGCACCGATTCGAGCTCCGCTCCATGAAAGCGCCCGCGCAGCGTTAGGCCGACGCCCCGCCCGCCCCACCCCAGCCTCGAACGAAGGAGGCCAGGGCACGGCGCTGTTCTTCCTGCCGGGTAACCTGCCGGGCCAGGATGTCGCGGTCGACGTACGGGTCGACGGCGGCGAGGACCAGGCGCCGGAGTTCCTCCGGCTCCAGCGCCTCGACCTCCCACTGCACGGGGCGCTCGATGTCGAATCCGTAGCGGCGTGCGAAGGCCGGCCACCGGGGATCGCCGCGCTTACCCTCGGTGGCGGGGAGCTCGTAGTCGTGGACGACCTGGTCGTAGGTGAGCAGCACCCGCTCGGTGTGGCTCCAGCAGGCTGTGCGCGCCGTCCAATCGCGTTCGACATCCTCACCACTACAGTCGAAATCACCGATCGACCTTGAGCACCGCTTCTCTCGTGTCGGCCGCGACGCGGTTGCGGACAACGTCGACGTAGGACTGGGAGCCGAAGCCGCGGACCACCAGGACCGGGATGCCGTACGGCGCGAGCCAGCCGGTGAGGAGCTGGCGGAGGGTGTCCTTTTCGGCGGCGACGTACAGCGCGTGCGACTGGCCAGCAGTGAGGTCCAGGCCGAACCATTCGGGGATCTCGCGCAGGAAGGCGGCGGCGTCCGGCCAGGCCGGAGGGACGTGGACTTCGCGCAGGGTGTCGATCAGGTCGGGGAAGCGGCCTTCGCGGCGGGCATGGGCGAGGTGGGAGGACAGGTGCCGGTACATCGACGGGGTGTGCGGCAGCACGCCTTCGGAGGCGAGGCGGTACATCTCCTGGCGCAGCGTGACGCCGCCCTCGTAGCTCTCCACGATCTCCCGGGCCCGGTCCACGACGGCCGGCCACCGGATCCGCTTGCGCGTCATACCGGTACATGTACCCGTTCGGAGCTGAGGATCCTCTTGGTAGAGGTCAGGAGCTGGTCTGGGCTACGGCTGCGCGGAACTCCTGCGTCATCAACGGGACCGATCCGCGCTGTACGGGGGCGGGGCCCGGCTCGCCCCACACCTTGTGCAGGGCGGCCCGCATCTTGTCGTCCATCACGGCCTCGACCACAGCTCTGTGCTCTTCGGGGAGCTCCCGGTTGTCCGAGACGACGACCATGGTGCCGTGGCGGGTCCCGATCATCCCGAGCGTGACCGCCTTCCACCCCAGCTGCCGGGCCGCCTTGCGCATCGCGGCCCGGATCAGTTCCACCCCGCCGAGCCCGATGGCCTCTTCATCGCCCAGGTTCACCTGGTATGAGCCGCCGTAGCCGCCCGCATTCTCGGGGCAGGACCGGCGCAGCAGCGGCACCAGGGCCTCGGCCATGGCGATGCATCGGGGGTCTTTCGCGTATGAAGCCACCCGGGCATCGTAGGTGCCACGGCGGGGGCGGGTGTCCGTCATTCGCGGTCGAAGCAACCGTTCGGGCGCCTTCGTCAGGCCCCCGGGCCGGACAGCCTCCGCGAAAGCCCTCGCCAACGCCGCACTCAGTGCCGTCGAGGCATGACGGCCTCGGCCACGAGGGCCGTCGAACATCGCCTAGACCCGAGCCACAGCAACGCCCGCTATGCGCAGGGCCGCATCGGCTGTCGCCTGTGCCAGCTCTGCGGTCGACCGGGTTGGATCGCAGCGACGCGTCAGGACTGCCCCTTCGACGAGGGTGAATAGGAGATCCCTGCGCATCCTGAGGGAGGCTTCGTCTGCTCCGAGTTCGCGGCCAGCTGCGGTGTCGTTCAACAGCTCAAGGTAGGCCTCGCGTAGATGATTTCGCAGGGTGTGGAAGCGCGCGTAGCGTTCGAAATTGGCTTCGGGCAGTAGGTACAGGGCACCTGGGCAGGGGTCGGCACACAGGGCGAGCACCTCCATGTGGGACAGCTCCCACAGGCGCTCCTCGGCGGACCGTTCACGCTCGCCGAGGAGCCGTCGGGCCCGGGTCAGGGAGGCGGCCGCCGTGTCTTCCAGGAGTGCTGCGAAGATCTCGTCCTTGCCGCTGAAGTAGTAGTACATGGTCGCCTGGCGTAGGCCGGCCCGCTCAGCGACATTGCGGGTGGTGGTCACTCCGTACCCCTGGGCGGTGAACAGTTCTGCCGCTACCTGCAGGAGTACCTCGCGGGGCGGACGGTCGCCGTACGGCTGGTCCTGGGCGGTGCGCGGGCGGCCGACTCTGGCATGGACAACGGGCACTTCGCCTGATCCGCGACTCATGCCGCCGATCGTCGCATAGTTCGAACAGATCAGGCCAGGCTTGAGCAGTTTCGAGCCAGCGGCTCACCTGTCTTGCTTTCTGTCCGAACCCTCCGTACGCGTCCTCGGCGAAGGCGTCGACATCACCGGCGACTGCGGCGCGGCGTCGAAGCCATCTGCTTCGCGGATACCCGCGGCTCCCAAGTCGTGATCGTCCAGGACATCGGCCGGGCGCTGAGGCTCAACCGCGACGGCGGCATCAAGGTCGCCCGCATCATCGTGCCGGGCTTCCTGGAGGCCTGCGAGGACCCCAATAGACATGCCTTACCGCGCGTCGCGGGGGCGCACGACGGCGGTCCAGTAGTCCAGGGTCGGAGGGTCCTGCCGCAGCAGGTCGATGAATCGTGCTCGGCGCTCCTCTGCGGGGAAGACAAGGCGTGCTCCGACGTCCCGTAGGAAGGCGCAGTGCGAGGAGGACTGCGGCAGCGGGTCGAAGACTCCGAGGAGGCTTCCGTCCGTGGCCACGAGCGGTATGCCGGCGGCGTATCGGCTGTCGCCGACGCTGTCGCCGATCCTGACGGCGACGCCGTGCTCCCGGGTGAGGCGGGCTATGGCCTCGCGGATGCCAGGTAGGCGGGTGGAGTGCCGGACCAGGGCTTGGCGGGTGTGATCGTTCCTCGCCAGGAGTTCCGTGAGGCGTATGTCGTCACGGGCCCCGTGGCGGCGGTCTTCGGCGGCCTGCTGCTCCTGTTCCTCGCGCTGGCGTTCCTTCTCGTCCTTCCGGTACGCCGCGCGCAGCTGTTGCAGTTCGAGGTCACGGCCTTTCCCACGCGCCCGCTCGATCGCCGCTTGTCTCTCCAGTTCCCTGCGGTCGGCTGCCTCCCGCTTCTCCTGTTCCTGGCGCTCGGCACAGGAGCGCTCGGCGGTGATGTGCGCGGTGGTCGTGAAGACCGTGGCCAGGGCGCGCGCCGGTGTAGCCATGGGGAACGTCGGCCGGTGCGGGCTGAGCTCACCAGTGCGAAGACGGGTCATGAAGCGGGTGAGCGGGATTGGTGGTGACGGTGTCCAGGTGGAGTCGGCGAAGACTCCCAGGCCTTCGACGACGGCCAGGCCCGCCGCGGCGGGCGCCAGCCGCACCGACGGGACGACTCCCAGCCAGGGAGGTCTCGGGCGGTCGGAGAACCACACTGCGGGCACTGCGTCTGCAGCCATCCGCTCCGTTCGGCCCAGTATGTGGTCGGGTGTGATGGGGGCGAGTTGTGCCTCCAACGCGACCCGGCGGTCGCCAGCGGCGGCCAAGACGTCGGCTCGCCACACGCCGCCCGGGCCGCTGACTTCCAGCTCTGCCTCCCACCCGGCATGGCGCGCCGAGGTCGCCAGCTCCAGCTTGAGGAGGTGGTGTGCCATCGACTCCTCGGCCAGGGCGCACAGGTCAGCCCCGGGGAAGTGAGCGAAGTAGCGCAGCTTGAGCGGGGAAAGTTTGGCCTGGACACGGTGCCCGCACTCGGGGCAAGTCAGCGCAGCTGGCGGTCGGCTTCGATGGATCGCCTCCCAGTGCCAGGCGCATCCTAGGTCTGGAAGGGTCGCGTCCAGACGGCCTCGATCAGGGTGCACGGCTGTCAGTCCCATCAAGGCCCCCTTCCACCGCGGCTGCCAACTCACACCCGTTCGGTCCAAGTGCCGTGGGAGAGTCCGCGCATGGACACCGCGCTGGACTTCTCGGGGATCTACGCTCCCGGGCAACCCGACGGCGCAGCGGCACTCCGCCCGTACGCAAAAGCGCGGGCCCGGCACTCCGTCATCGGAGTGCCGGGCCCGAGGGGCGGCCCGGTCGTACTGCCCCAGAGCGCGCTGGGCACCGGTCCTAACCCGCGCACCCATGTCGGCGCGGACTGAACACGACCCTAGCCCGGCCAGCACTCCCCTGATGCCCGAAGGACAGAAAGGCGACGTCGGCCGCCGGCTCCAGTCAACGACCAGTCGCCAGCACCCTGGCGTCCGCACCACCTGCAACACCGACCGGTCAGGCCGTGGTGGGTGATCGTCGCCTATGATGCGCCTCTCCGGAATCGCGGTAACAGACAGGGAGGCCAAGCCGAGGCCCCGCTGTGAACGGGCGCCCTGCGGCGGGTCCGGCGACATCCAAGCAAGCCGCCACGGTCGACACGAAGCTGTCCCCCACACGCATTTCGAGCTTGTCAGTGGCCGCCGCTACGATCCTTCTTCGCTTCCAGCAGGTCCCGACGGCCGTTCCGGGGCACGGTTGCCCGGCGGCCCTTGGGAGTACGGCCACAGAACGCGCACCGGGCACGGCCTGGCCTTTGGACACGGTTCGGCCACTCGAGACAGGGAAGAGCACTCGTTCGAGGAAGAGCCGAACGGGGGATGCGAGGTGCCTCGGGCAACGAGCACGGCCGGAGTCAGCTACGAAGTGCTGAAGCCTACGGAGCACCGCTTGAGGTATGCGGCGAGGGTCAGAACCCCTGCGCCGACGAGCTGAGTCCAGTTCGAGACTGCGTTCACTGCATCCTCCTCGAATCACAGCGACCCGGCCGGCGGCCGGTCATCGCGAGAGCATCCAGATCCTGACTACGGTGCCGTGTTGTGGCGGGCCGCGAAGGCGGTCCAGGTCAGCGTTTCCATGACGCGCCCGGGGATGGCCGTGGGTTCGCCGTCGAAGCCGGCGCCGACTTGCCGGCCTTCGAAGACGATGACCGTGTCGGTGGGTTCGGGTGCCGGGCGGGGACCGCTGAAGTAGCCGAGGAGTTCCGCGGGGGTGTCACAGCAGGAGTAGCCCCGAACGCAGTCGTCCCAACCGTCCTCGCAGTCTGGGCACTCCTCGTTGTCGGATCGGCCGGTCCCGTCACAGGTCCGGCATTCAGTGCGGGAACCGTCGTCGCTGCGCGTGGCCCCCCAGGGGGCCGACCAGGCGTTGTTGGCATTGAAGGTAGGGCAGTCGGCCCACTGCACCCGGTAGAAGACGCGGTCCACGGCTCAACCGGCCTGGGTGTCCGCGGTCAGGATGCGGTCGATCGTGGTGCGTGCCACGCCCGTGAGCCCGCTGATCTTGGCTTTGCTGACGTCCGACGCCAGGGCGAGGCGGACCACGCTGTCTCGGCTGACCGCCGGCTGGGTCATCTTCCAGGCCTCCAGCAGCCGGACGGCGGTGAAGTACCTCAGGCTGGTAGGCAGGCCCGCGGCATGGAACCGCCGTGCCCACGCGGACTCCCACTCCGCAGCGATCGGCGCCCGACTCCCCGGGTCCGGCATTGCGGCCAGCGCGGCCGTCAGCTCGCGGCCGTTCTCCACCCGGAGAGCTTCCAGGCGCTCCGCGGCCGCGGCGAACAGGTTCACGTCGTCCGCCGGCGCGGCATCGCCCAACCACCCTTTGAGGGACTGCTCGGCTTCCTTGCGGCGCTCGCGCCCCCACTGCAAGGGCTCGTCGCACGCGTCGTCGTACTCGACTACCAGGTACTCGCCCCCGCGCACCCTGGCATCCAGGTACTCGGCACGCGCGAGGTGCTCCAGCGTGCCCCGCCACGGCGCGATGCTCGCCGCTTCCTGCTCCGCGCCGTCTTTGGCGTTTCCCCAGCTAGACGCGGGCAGCTTGAGTGATCCCACCTGATGCCCCACGCAGTGCAGGTCCATCTCCACGCCCCGCTGTACCCACACCCCGCCCCCCGCCTGCGCGTCCCCGAACTGCACCTGGTCCGACAACTCCCACAGCAGGACCGCGCGAGCATCCGGCGCCACATCTTCGATGTGGCTCTCCTCGACAACCTGAATTTCGCCCATAACCCACACGCTACACATAACAGCAATCATTCGCTACGTCTCATGCGTAGCGAGCGAACTTAGCGATACGTATCGGACGCCATAGCGGCACATACTGGTAGATCTGCCCCCGTTCCCGGGGCTCTTCCTGAAGACCCCTCCGTCCCGCGCGACGGGCCTGGGATCGTGGCTGCATGGACACCACCGCCGGCCCCCGGCCGACCACCGCCCCGCGGACCCTGCCGTGGTGAGCGCGGGGCGCTCCCGCGTCTGGCTTCGCGTCGGTCTCATCCGGATCCGGGCCGACAAGGTCACCGCGGTCGCCCCCTCGGACATGGGCCTCAGCCTCCAGGTCACCGGCCACCCCGGCGGCCTGACCCTCCACCTCCCGCCCGGGGCGGAACGCATGGATCGCAGGGGTCGACCAGTCGATTGGACGGACGAGCTACTTCGTGTCATCGAGCAGGCCGCGGCGCTGCCGGTCGGGACGCTCATCACGTTCACGCCCGTCAACGACGTCCGGACCGCCGGCTTCACCGCCCGCGCGCTGAGCGGTGACGACCGGGCCCTGATCGAACCGCCGATGCACCCGGTGCCCGACATCATGCCGCCGCGCCCGATCCCCGACTCGTGGGCCCGACCGATCCCGTCCGCCGGCAGGAAGCCGGGGCCGCGCGCGCCCCACTGAGCGCTCATCAGACGGTCCAACACACACTTCCCGTTCCCGCACCTGATCAACCTCCAGCGAGAGCAGATCCGCATCTACCGGTCGGCTCGCCCTCCAGCCGGCCCTCCACACCGCGGAGCTCCGGCGCACGCTGATCCGCCTGTCCTGCCTGATCAGCGCGCACCCCTACTGGGAGCAGCGCGGCTGGAGCACCGCGGGCCGGCTGGAGCTGCGCCGGGCGGAGGAGGAAGGTCTCGATGCCGTGCGGGATCCGGGCCTCGGGGCGCGATCGGCGTGAACGAGGTGGAGGCTCCGGTGCAACCCCGGCCGGGCCCGTATCCGACCGTGCAGCATGGGGGCGGGCCGCACCGGGGCAAGCCGCCCGGGCCGACCCGCGGCGGGAGACCGGCCGCACAGCGTTGTTGGCTGGCCAGTCTCTTGCGTGTGGGCGCCGTGCTGCCCGACCGTTTGGGGATCTGTCGTGCAGCTCGGGGGGAGTACGGGTTTGGGGAACAACCGGGTGCGGCTCAGCGGCGGTGCGGCGTGGCAGACGGACTTCCGTCGCCGGACCACAGGTCGGGCCCCCAGGACCGCGATGGAGATCGCCACGGTCCGCCGCACGCTGAATCACACCTTGACCGAGCTGAAGCGGGCCGTCGACGGGTACGTGGTCGCGGTCGCCGCCGACCTGTACGCCCTGGCGTGGCAGCAGGCGGCCGGAGCTCCGCCGAGCGAGACCCGCGAGCAGCGGGCCCAGCTGAGGGACCTGAAGGAGATCCTGGGCTCCCGCCGGTGGCAGGAGGAAGAGCGCCGCCAGGCCGCCTCAGCTCCCCCGAAGTCCATTCCGCCACAGCCCCAGCGGGCAGCCGGCGTCGCGCCCAGGGTGCGGCCGGATGCTGCCCCGGCCGGCGCTTCCGTGGTCCGGCCGCCGCGCCGGAAGATCGTGCCCCCTGCGGCACCCCGGCGGTTCTCTGCACCACCCCAGGCCCCCGCCCCGGTATCGGCACCCACATCGATTCCGGCCCCGGACCTGACGCCGGTCGTGGCGCCAGTCGCGAAGGTTCGTCCGCCCCGCAGGGAACAGCCAGCACTCCTGGAGACCGGGCAGCTGTGGGAGATCGCGACCGAGTTGCGGCCGCTGCTGGAACAGACCGCCCGGGCCGGCTCCACCACCACCTGGCCCCAGATCCACAAGCGTCTGCCGGGACTGCCCCGCCTCCACGCCGACGACCAGTGCGTGCTCCTGTGGCTGGTCGACGAAGACGGCCGCAAGGAAGAACCACTCCTGTCCGCCCTCGTCACGGTCGGAGACCGCGAGATGCACCCCCGCTTCCCGGCCGTGGCCGAACAGCTCGGCTGGAGGCCCCCGCCCGGCACCCGCCCGCACAGCGCGTGGAGCTACGAGGTCCTCAAGGTCCACCAGCACTGGCGCCACCGACGCTGACCCGCCGGGCCCCCGGCCCTGAGCAAGCCCGTCGTGCGGCCGGGCTTGCTCAGAGGCCCCTTGGGCTTTCCCAGCCACCGACTCCCGAAGAGGCTGGGCGAGCCCGGGACAGCGCCCACCGGTGCTTGGTCGCCACCCACTTTATCTTCTGCTGTGGCAGCGGCTCTGGCACGTGAGGCAAGTGGTCTGATGCTCACATACCTCACGAGTATCAGATGGGTTTTCAGTGACGTTTGGCATATCTGTCCCCGACCGTTCCTACCGGGCCGAGAGGGCGCGGCTGGCAACTGGGGTGGCCCGCTGGGTCATCATCGACCAGGGCTTCCGGATCCACGAGCACTCGCTCCACTACCTCGATGGTCTCAGGGCGCGTGACTCCTCGATCAACACCGAGCGTAAGTACGCGGGCCATATCGCCCTCTACCTGTCTTACTGCGAGTTCATGGCCATCGACTGGACCCGGCCCACGATCCAGCACCTTGCCGGATACCTGCACTGGCTGGTCGAAGAACAGCTTCCTCCCAAAGGGCGGCGTCCGGATCCCGCTCCACGGCATCGCAGCCGGGCGACAGCGAACGACCATGTGAGCACGATCTGCAAGCTCCTGCAGTGGCTGGCACTCCACCGGCCGGAGGTCGTCCCCGCTTCTGTGGTCAGCCTCCTCGCCGAGCCGAAATTCCTGGTGCACCTGCCCGACGGCTTCGGCTCGGGGCCGGACCGCAGCGAGCGAGACGTGCTGGTCAGGACCATTAAGTTCAGGATCGACGTCCCGGGTTTCGAATGGCTGACCTATGAGCAGGTGGGCGAGATGATCGCCTGCGCGCGGCACGCCCGTGACCGGTTCCTCCTCGCGGTGCTTCGGGACACGGCTATCCGCATCGGCGAGGCTCTGGGGCTGCGGCGTGAGGACATGCACTTGATGCCTGACTCAAGTGCCTTCGGCTGCAGGGTTCCTGGAGCGCACATCCACATCGTCCGGCGGGACAACAACGCCAATGGAGCTCTGTCGAAGTCCCGCAGGTCCAGGTGGATTCCCGTCACCCCGGACACCGCCGGCTTCTACGCCGACTACCGATACGAGCGTGATGAGGTCCCTGCCGCGGGTGTGAGCGACCTGGTGTTCGTCAACCTGTTCGCCGCTCCGTTCGGCCATCCGATGAAGTACCCGAACGCCTACGAGTTGTTCAAGCGGCTCACCAAGCAGGCAGGTCTCCACGGGCATCCGCACATGGTCCGCCACGGCACCATCACCCGTTGGATCAAGGACAAGATGCCGCGTGACACGGCGCAGGATTTCGCCGGGCACGTCTCCGAGCACTCGATGAACAGGTATCTGCACGCGACCAACGAGGAGAAACGCGAGCACGCGCGCCGGGTGCACAACCTCCAGGTAGCGAGGAGGGAATCAGCATGAGCGCGGTCTTCGCGCCCGTACCGATCACTCAGACGCCGAGCGCGTCCTCCATGCTGCCGGGATGGACGCATTGGCTACGCAACGCTGTGGACCCCACTTGGCGTCCCGGCGAGTGGGATCGCGATCGACTGCTCTTCACCGCCGACCCGGATAACCCGCAGAGCCGGGCCTTCCGGTGCAGCACCGCCGCGTGCTCTTCGGTCAGTGCCACGAGGAAGTGTTCGACCTGTGGCATTGCCTTCAGGAAGAGTGGTCTGACCGAGGCAGAGTTCAACGCCAAGTATCAGCCGACGGGCAGAGTCAAGGTCGGCTTTCACAACGGCACCTGCACAGCCTCAGGGGGCCGATGCCGCCGGGAGAAGATATCGACCGGCCTATGCCGGGGGCACTCTGGCCTCTGGAACGAGCACCGACGGCAAGACCCGCGTCTTGTCCTGGAGGAGTGGGCCGAACTCCAGAATTCGTACGCCGAGAGACCAGAATGCCATGTCGCGGGCTGTGGGCACGAAGAGATGAGTTACGGACTCTGCCAGCACCACCGAAGGAAGTATGGAGATTCCGCGGCCGAAGCAGGAAGCCCACCTACTGCGCATCTGGCGAAGATATGGGCTGCCGGCAAGCTGCCCTATCTCGGGTCACACCAGTTCTCCCTGGCGAACCTGACCGAGACGGTACGTCTTGAATTTCTATTCACCCTGCAACAGCGCGACACCCAGGGACGGGTCCTCGAACTCGATCCCGTCCGGTTCGCAGCCATGCAGTACACCGGATGGCCAAGCCTTGCCCTCTTCACCGGAGACTTCACCGAGCACGCCACTAGCACCGCTTTCGGCGGAGCCCGAAGGGATACTCGTGACGCCCTGCTGCGAGCTCTCAAGTACGAGCTGACCCAGGCCTTATGGAAGCACCAAGGCATAGACCAAACGGATCGGCTCCAGTGGGACCTGCGTGCAACAGGCATCCGGTCCAATAACAGCGAGAGCGGGAAGATCGTGCGAGCGAGCACGATCGACTTCGGCGTCATCCGGCAGCCGTGGCTGCGGGACGCCGCGATGGAATGGGCCCGGACAACCAGGCCAACCGCACGTGCCCTCCGTGACCGGGTCAAAGGATGCGAGGTAGCGTCACGCACCCTGAGCTACCGCCCGGGAGGCGGAGCCGACCAGAGCGCGCTCGGGTTCGCCGACATGACCGCAGTTTTCGAGACCTGCACGCAGTACCGCAAGGACGACGGCGAGCTCCACACGCCCGAGGGGCGACGCCAGTTGTTCTCCTCCTTCATCGAGGTGATCGGGTTCGGCCGCCTGGCAGGCCTCCTCGACCCGCTGCCAGCGACCTTCTCCCGGCACCCGAAGCATCACTCAATCAAGAAAGCCATCAAGGACGAAGAGGACAGCGGAAAAGCACTCCCCGAATCCGTCATCACCCAGCTCGACCAGCACCTCGACCACATCGGCACTCACTACCCCTACGGCAGTCTCGGCGCCGAGGATGTACACCTGATGTTCCGGACCGTCTACGTCCTGCTCCGGGACACCGGCCGTCGGCCCCACGAGATCGCCGGCGCACGTTTCGAGTGCCTGGAACGCGACGACGACGAATGGCAGCTCATCTGGGACAACCGCAAAGCCAGAAGACTCGGGCGCAGACTGCCGATCTTCCAGGAAACGGTGGACGAGATCCTGACCTGGCGCCGTCGCCTGACGGAACTCGGCTACCCCACGGGCAAAGGAGCTTATCTGTTCCCTCCAAACCGCGGGAAAACGCACCTCCCCACTCCATACATCGCCAAGAACTTCCGGGCATGGGCGGATGGGATCCCCGAAATCCGTGCCGAGATCCCCGACACCAATGGCGTCCTGCTGCCATTCGACCGAAGCCGCATCTTCCCCTATGCACTCCGGCACACCTACTGCCAGCGGCACGCCGATGCTGGTGTCCCGCCAGAACTGCTCATGGAACTCATGGACCACGACTCCATGGATGTGACCCGCGGATATTACAAAGTGTCCCTCAAACGTCGGCGCGAGGCCGCTGACACCATGCGTCGGCACGTTCTCGACCGCACCGGCCGCGCCCAGGCCGGAGGAACGGCCTTGGGATACCAGCGCAAGTCGGTCGCCGTCCCCTACGGCAACTGCGAAGAGCCCACCAACGTGAAGGCCGGCGGGCAGGCCTGCCACATGAGGTTCCAGTGCGCCGGCTGCTCGTTCTACCGGCCCGACCCGTCCTACCTCCCAGCCATTGAGGATGAAGTTCGCCGACTCAAGGCAGGCCGTGAAATCGCCTCGATGTCTGGCGCCGCCGCCTACATCATCGACGGCATGGATGGCGAGATCGGGGACTACCGCAACGTCATCTCCGATCTCAAGAACCTGCTCACCACGCTGCCCGAGGAAGAGCGGCTCGCCATTGAAGAAGCAGCGAAGGTCCTGCGCAAGGCACGCGCCGGAGCCGGCGTCAGCACTCCCGCAAGCCGGCCGACCCTGCCCGCAGGACGCTCGCTGCTGCCCGTGAGTGTCGTCCGAGGCCAACCCACCGGAGACCCTCAGTGACCGATCCACGAACGCGCGGCGACGTGCTCCGCGCAGCCCGACAACGAGACAGCCGCGAGAAGCGGGCCAAGGTGATAGCCGCCGTCGACGACATGAAGTTCAAGGGCGACCCGATCACCATGCTCGCCGTGGCGCGCGCGGCGGGAGTCTCGAACTGGCTGGTCTACCAACCGGAAATCAAGGAATACATCCAGAACGCCCGCAAGAGCCAGACCCGTAAGGCAGCGCGTGACGCGACCAGCGGGGCACGGGCCAGCGCAGCCAGCCTGGCTGTCGACCTGGAACTCGCCAGGAACGAGCTTCGGGCAGTCCGTCAGGAACGGAACCAACTCAGGGAAGCGATGCAGCGCAACTTGGGACACCAGCTCGACCAAGCTGGCACGGTCGAGCTGACCGCACGGGTGAACGCGCTCCTGGCGGCCAAGCAGGAGCTGGAGGACCAGCTCGCCGGCATGACCGCCGAACGCGACCAGCTGGCCGCAGCCGCGGAATCCGCTGCTGAGGAGGTAGCAACGGTCCGCATGGCCATGGCACAGCTCATGCGAGACACCAACCGCGGACCATAACCTTTGCCATGAACGACTCCTTCTGCCACCGTCGGATGAGGTTGCTGGCCCTCCGCTCGACGGCGCGCAGTGTGTTCCCAGCAGACCGCCAGGCTTATGGTCAGGTCGTGCGATACGAGTCGAGCGACCCAGCGGCTCACAGCGGGGCCGTCAGCTGGGATAACGGAACCGGGCTGATCGGGATAGACAGGCCAGAGGAAGTCGATGCCGCCTTCGGTCGCGGCGAACCGCACGTTGGTGCTGCCGTCATCGGCCTGGCCCTGAACCACCCCGACCCCGAAGTCATCCTGCCGCGCGTTGCCCGCGCGCTCGGCGCGGAATCCCGAGAACTGCGCCGGCAGGGCACGGTGGCCCTCGCCCATGTGGCTCGGCTGCACCACACGGTCGATCAGGAATGCCTGGCGTTGCTGCGCGACCAGCCGCGTGGCAACGAGGCCGACGACGACCTTTGGGCCTTCGTCCCTCACCGGCGCCTGCCCTGGTGGCTCCGGCGCCACCATCTCAAGGAGCAAACGAAGTGGCATCTCTGGGAGCGCTGGCGGTACTGAGCGGACCGTGCTCCCGTCGTGCCTGTCTCAGCCGTAGTGCCTAACGTGCCGCAACCGCTCCTTCAGTGCTGACCTGCTGAGATGGGTTGACAGCACTAGAGAACCCACTCGCCGATGTACCCGCAGTGCACCGCCGGAGCCGGCATCCAGGTAGCCAGGTCTTGCGTGTCCCCCGACGATTGGTCCCTGACCGACGACCAGCCCGTCATCCAGCCCCCACACTTCCTCGTCCCCGACGTCATGCCCCAGCATCCCGTCCCCACCGCCTGGACCACGCCACTTGGTCCGACCCGAGGATCGCGGGCGTGACGGCGCGGGGTGACCTGGTAGACCCTGCGGGCGTTGGTCTTCGCATGGAAGGTCGCCTGGGATCCCACCGGCTCCTGACGTCAGAGACGACCGCGCGCGCTGGCCGCGCGCGGTGGCGGCGGTGAGCGAAAAGGACTGCGAGCCGAGCTTCGGGGGCGGTGCGTTCCGCGGACCCGGGCTTCTAGCAACCTCGGGCGAGCTTTCCGGGCGGAGAGCTCGCCCAGGGTGCCCCTCTGCTAGCCCGCTCAGTTCCGCCGGGCGAGCCCACCATCGGCGCCTGGATCAACAATGGCCTCAGTTTGACGTGCACTCGTCGGCGTGCGCGGGCACGCGGGCCGCGAAGGCCAGGGCACCCGGTCATAGCGCCTCGGCTGGCGTCAATACCGGCTATTCAAAGGGCTCTCCTCCCGCTGGTGGAACGGGTTCCCCGCAGACGATGCACCGCTGTCGTGATCGCTCCGGACTCACAAGCTCCGCCGCGCTACGGGTTCACTCTCTGAGCTTCTCGACTTTCCGGGCCGCCGTCTCCGCCCCTGCCCGCGCCTTGGCTGCCGCGCGGCTGGCGTCACGCAGGTCGGCGGCCGCGTCCGTGCTCGCCGTCCGTGCTGTCTCGAGCCGTTCCTTCGCTGCCTTTACGTCTTCCTCAGCTGCGACCACGGCAGCGGCCGCCTGGTCGGTCAACTCCTGTGCTGCAACCCGCGCCGCCGCCAGGCGGTCCGCCTCCGCCTGCGTCTGGGCCAACTCCGTCTTGGCCGCCTCCGCACGCTCGTGGCGCGCCCGCTCCGCCCGCTTGTCCGTTTCCGGTTCCGAGGCCCGAACGTGGTTCGTCGTGGATCCGGTTGATGCTTCCCGCGTCCGCCGTGGAGAAGTGGCGCCGCGCAGAGGTTCCAGGCCGGCAAACCCCGGCACCGTGTCCGGAGCCTTCGCCAGCCGGCCTCCCACCCACTGCTCAGCGACATCGGCATCGGCAAGGACCGCGTGGAGGATCTGCTCGACCTCGTGCAGCACCGGCTCGCTCACGCTCTGCTCGGCCTCGGTGGCCAGGGCGCGTGCCGTACGCGCGAGCTGACCGATCACTACATGCTGATCATGCGACAACTTCCGTAGCTGCCCAGCGTCCAAAGTCCGGTGCGCCGTACGCAGCGCCTCACCGAGCCGGACCAAGCCCTGCGCCTCCTTCGGCCGGTGGCGGGCCAGCAGGCCGGCTGCCCACGCCGCGACCGTCGGCTTGCGCAACGCACCGATCGCCGCGGCCAGCGGCCTGTCCCCAGCCTCGCGCGCCTTAGCAACGCAGGCGTTCTTGGCCGCGGTGAACTCCGACGGCCGCAACCCGTACAACTCCACCGCCACTGACTCCGCATCCATGGCCAGCAGTCTCCCGCTAACCTCCCGACCCGGCCGACACTCTGCAGGACACCGCGCGTCGGCCGGACGTGCGGCCACCCGTCGGGGACCGGCAACCCTGACGTAGATTGCATAATTGCATTTACTTATGTATGGTTAGGTGAATCGAGTCGGTTGATCCGCCCAGTTCCCCAGCGGGGCACTCCTAGGAGGGGCGGTCCTCGCGAGCCTCGCGTTGTCACCCGGCCTTCTCCCGGGCTCGCTCGGTGCCGTGATCGAGCTCCTTGGGGTTGCCCTGGGACTGCTCTTCATCGACTCCAGCCACGCCGCCCAAGGCCGCCACAACACCCGATAGTGCCCATCGCAGCCCGGCACTCCATCAAGATCTCATGTAGAGGAAAGTCCTGTGCGTAAGCCCCAGCCTCCCAGCGACTCGAAGTGGTCTCTCGTGCTGAAGCGAATCCACCTGATCGTGGTGACGTTTCGACACCTCGCCTTCAACCTCCTGATAGTCCTCCCGCTCTACTGCGTCTTTGCCATAGCGGAGAAGATCGACGAGCGCAGGCAGTGACAGCCCTGGTCCGAGGGTGCTGTCGGTGTCTCCGGACCGTGCATCCTCCCAACCGCCCGGCCCCTGTCAGTCCATGAACACCCGACACCGTAAGGAGACTCCAGCCATGCGCACTCTGCCCCTTTCCGATGGCTCCGGCGTACTCTCCCTCAACAACCGGCCGGCCGACGACGACTTCCTTCCCCTTCCCCATGGGCTCACCCTGGACGACGCCGTGGCCGTCCGCGCCCACGAGGTGCGCGCCGGTGACCTACTGGTCGCCGAGTTCTCCGACGGAACCGGCGTCCGCCCTACCGAGCACGTCCCCGCTCCGTACCCCGCCGATCCGCACGCGGTCCGTGACTGCCCGTGTAGTGGGTGCGAGGAGTGCGAGGGCCTCGAACTCTGGACGCTCGCCGGGCACGGCCGCGTCGCCGACGTCGGCGTGCGCTTCATCTGCCTGGCTCCCTCTGACGACGACGAGCCGTGCACCCTGGTCCTGCGCAATCGGCCAGTAGCCGTCATCCGTGCAGATGTCGTGGCGCGTGCCGAAGCCGCCGCTGAGACGCCGCCGGAGTCTGTCTATTCCGTCACGTGGCACAACGACTTCGAGGCGTCCAGCCCGCTGGCTGCGGCACGGCTCGCCTACGAACAGCTTCGGAGCTACGCCACAGACGCATGGCCGCCCGTACTGGAAGTCGAAGACGAACACGGTGAGCGCCTCACCATCGACCTCAACGTCGGGAACGAGGGGAGCAGGTAGCTCTCGAGCGCAGTGATTCGCTCCCGCGTCCGCCCATCGCATCCGCGCCAAGCGGCGGTGAGCTCATCGCTCACACCGGGTCGCCCATTGACTGCCTGGCCCCGCCGAAGGCGTGCGGGCCCCAGCGGCAGCCCGCAGCCGCACACCACCAACACCCCTGGGAAGGCTCACCTTGACCGCCACGATAGAAGCGTCATCCAGCGTCAGCTGTCATCTCCGGGCCGAGCTGGCTCAGCACGACATCAGGGCGCAGCACTGCGTCGACCGAGCGGACTCCTTCGTCACTCTTCTGCGCGACGACAACGCTAAGATCACGATCAGTGGCCTGACCTCCGCCGGAGACGACGTCTCGGTCTCTCACACCCCAGCAGAGCACGCCGGGTGGCTGGCCACTGTCCGCACACCGGACGGGTACGAAGCCATCTACGACAGTTACGACCAGCAGATGCCGTACGCGGCGGACACCACCACCCTGTTGGTCGCCATCTTGCGTGCCCTCCGGCAGACAGCTGCGTGAACCGCAGCAGTTTGAGGGGCGTCCGGGTCGGCCGCGACGAGGTGGTGCAGGACCATCGCGTAGCCGTCGTCGCCAGCCTCCTCGGCGTCGACCAGTGCGGCGGCCGCTGCCGACGCGCGGCCGGCGGGCATCTGCTCCAGGTCCTCGACGTTCAGGGCGGTGTTCGCTTTGACCAGTTACAGGACGGGGGCTCGCAGGGTCGGAGAGCCTGCGGGCTTCAGGCGGCGCGCTGCGTCCAGCGCCGGGCCCCAGTCCCACACCCGCGGCCAGGGCGCCAACGCCTCGGCAAGGCCGTCCACCTGGTCGGCGTCCTGCTGGAAGAACCTCTCCTCCACAGGGGCGACCGATGGCGGAGCACCGGGCGTGGTGCAGATCGCGTGCGTGAGACGGCGCGCCGCGCCATCGTCTTCGCCGGCTGGGAGGCGCGGCATCTGGTCAGTCCAGGAGACCGGCCGCCCCTGCCCCACCCGCGTGGGCAGGGACCATCGGTCTCATGCCCCTGGGGCCTCGGGCAGCCGCTCGCGCCAGGCACGTAGTTGTTCACCCACGCGGTCCAGGTCGGCCAGAACCCCGTCCAGCTCGGCGCGGGTCCGCACCGGCACGTAGTCCCTGAACAGGTCGTTCCCGTTCTGGTCCTGCACCCCGAAATCAATCCGCGTCCGCCGCCCGTGCCCCTCGAACGTCTCACTCGCGCACGTCGCGAACACCCCCGTGAGTTGCTCGCCGCTGACCAACGGCGGGAATGTCACCGCCGCCGGCCCCGAGAGATGAATGATCGTGTCCAGGCGAGCGTCCTCCCCGCTGTGATCGGCCGTGCACCACGGCGGGCAGTTTTCCCCGGTCACCGACAACTTCCAAGCGTTCGCATCCATGAGCCCAGACCCTGCCATGTGGTCCGTATGCGCCTCACAGCGGGACCAGCGCCTCGTACGGGCCGAGCAGCATTGCGACCATCAGCCGGGGGACGCTGCGGCCGGCTGACTCCGGCGGACAGTCGTTACTCCCCTGAGCTTGGGCCGGCTCACGGAAGGTGGCAGGGCACACCTTCCCCGTGGGCAAGAGGTTGTGATCGTCGTGCTGATTCGTGCGCAATTTCGATCAAGCCTCCCTTCAGGGGGCTGATCCCGTGTGAACGCCCGAGCCCAGGACCAGATGCGGCATTCTGGCCTCATGGAAGACGAGCCGCTGGCGGATTGGGCGCGCAAGCGTGACGAACGGCGGGCCCGGGCCACGGGCCGGCTGCGTGCTGTACCCCTGACCGACGGACCACTCGGCGCAGCCCATGTCGACCCGAACGCGCCTCGCGCCATTCAGGAGTTCGACGGTACGCAGTGGGTGACCTTAAGCATCGCCGTCAACCTGGCCACCGCCAAGACGGTGCTGTATCCGCCGCAGCCCAAGTCGGAACGTCCAGCGGAATGGGACCGCCCTGCGATGACGAAGGGGACAGGCCGGCATCGCCGGACTGCCCCTTCGGATAACCGTGACCGCTGAGGGGCAGGATGTGGACGAAGGTCCAGACGTGGCCACCTGCCACGGGTGTCCCGCAAGGGCACTCGTCCTTCGCGCGGCCGGTCAGCGCTGACGTCTGGACGCTCCGGGTCCGAGCCGCCCTTCATTGACCCGGAGTCCGACCACCGTTGCTGCGGCATTTGCCCGGCCCTGCGGCTGCCGCGCCACGGGTTCGTGGTTGCTGACCGTCCCAGTAGCATCGCATTGCCGTTCAACGAGAAGGACGGACACAGGTACACCCGTAACGAGGTCCCAGTCTGCGTTCACCCGGCCCGGGTGGGCCTGGTTCCGGATCTGCTGGCTCCGCCCCGCGTTCCAGATCCTCCGGCGCTGCGCCCGGCGGCCGGGCATTGGTGGTGGCGCCGGAAGCGGACATGAGGGCGAGGCGTCCGTCAGCCGAAGTCGGAGAAGGCGCGCCCTGTCTGTTCGACGCTCCGCTCAGGGGACGGTCGCAGGCCGCTCCAGTCCAGTGCCTGCCGCGCCTGAAGCTGTGCTTGCTCGGCCGCGTTCCGCGTCTCGGCCAGGACGTCGCCGCGCTCCTTGACCAGACGGTCGTAGATCGGCGGATGCTCAGGTATCTCTCCAGCGTTCATAGCGTCTGATCTTGCCCGCTCGCCGATGATCTGTCAGGTCCGCCCCAGCGGGCCTGCACGGGCCCGTCTGGGCAGCGAGGTGTCGCTTGGCGCCGGCTCGCGCCGACCATCGCCCGCCGGGCCGCTGCCGACGAGTCAGGCTGTGCGGGAGCGGAGTTGGATGACTGTGCGCTGGCCCGTGGCGCGCTCGCCGAGTCGATAGATGGGAGAGTTGGAAAGCTTGTCGACGAACTCCAGCCACCCGTCTTCGACAAGCTGGCCGCGGACGCGGGAGAACAGGCTCGGAGTCCAGCCGAGCCAGTCCTCTGCCAGTTCGCGAGCCGTTTTCCGTACCGCACCGCCCGGCTCTTTCGGCATGATGGCGTACAGCTGCAGCATGAGGCGCTGATTGGGGGTGAGGTCTTCGGAACGACGCAGGACTTCTCGCGCCAGTGCCTGCGGGTCATCGGCGTTCATCACGACACGTCCCCCCTGACAGGCCCGTTCCCGAGGCCTGGGATGTCGGGCGGGTTGTACGCCCGGATGGCTTCGCGCTGCTCGGCGGAGGACCCCTGGCTGGCGAGGTAGGGGGTCACCTTGTAGAACTTCTGGCGGCCGAACTCTTCCGCGAAGAAGAGCAGCCTGCGCTTGACAAGGGTGCGGATGATCCTGCCCAGCGCGTCGCCCGTCATCCCGTTGCGTTTGGCGATGGACGCCGTGGTCTTCATGACGGGCTGGTCGTATCCGGGCGTGGCCCCCACGAACCACTGCAGGATCCGGAACTCACGGTCGGTCAGTCCGCCGTCCTTTTTGGGCACCGCGGCCAGGGCCTCGAGCCGTGCGTTGTCGATGGTGCTGTAGGAGGCGACGTAGCCGAAGCGGGTCTGTGGCTCGCCGCGGCCGTCGTGCCGTTGGTGCGCGGAGCGCGGCATCGGGAGTCTCCGGTCCCTCGACATGTCCCATGAGTACAGGTATCACGTTACCTCGTGCAGGATCCGTGAACTAGCAGGACATGTACTCCTGGGACATCTATGCCGGTCTGGGGGTCCGGATATAGAGACTGGGCGATCTGAACTAACTGTTCGGTGAGTCCGTATGAGCCGGTCCCTCAACCGGCATATCCGATCTTGGAGCCGGTATCGAGAGCGGTAAAATGCCAGGTCAGGAGGCTTCTCGATGCAGCTCTCTCTACATGCACAAAGGACCGGCCTCACCGCTCGCCCATGCGTTCACAAAACTCCCGCGGCGTCCGGCGCGTCGCGCAGCCTTCCCCGGCGCCCAGCCATGGAGGCCCCGCCTGGGACCTCGGCCACAACCCGTGCAGGACCGCAGCGCGGCACGTTCATCTCAACCGGCGGGAGGCCGCCCAGCCGTGAGGCCGGCCACGGCCTCACGGCGATACCCGCACCGACCCCAGCCACTCTTCCGGGTTTTGTCCGTCACGGCCCGAGCCACCCGAGACTCGGCAGCGCTACTGCTGTCCACTAGCCGCACCTTCGTACGACGCCGCACGCGAAGCGAGGCCAGCCCCCTCCCCGCGCCCACAGGCCCGAGCCCGCCCAGACGCGCGGACGCACCCCGCGATCGTTCGACGCACCGATCTGCGCACGCGCCGCCGGGCGGAGCGAGACCGCATTCGTTTGTTGCGTAATTGGATTGCAAGCAGTACAGTTAGACGCATCGGAGAGGTGTACGCCACGTCTCCGAAAGCAGACGCTCCACATCCAAGAGGCCCACCTTGAACAAGAAGCTGAACAAGCAGCAGTTGATTAACGAGATCGCAGCCAACGGCAACATCTCCAAGAAGGACGCCGCCGCAGCCCTGAACGTCGTACTGGACACCCTGATCCGACGGGTCATCAGTGGCGATACCGTCTCGGTCACAGGATTCGGGACCTTCCAGACCGTCAACACCCCCGCGCACCGCGCACGCAACCCCCAGACCGGCAGCGAGATCCGGATCCCGGAGCGCAAGAACGTACGTTTCAGCCCAGGCGTGGCATTCACCGACATGGTGCGCGGCGACCGCGCAACCCCTCCGGCAGGCGAGAGTTCCGCACGCAAGCGGCCCTCGCACGGCCCTCGTGCGACCCTGGCCGCCTGAGCAGCCGACTGCCCGGGCGGGCCGTCCCTCGGCCCGCCCGGGCAGTCAAACCCCACACGTTGCATACGTCATACGTGGATGCAGATCGGCGGCTTGGGTAGTGCGGGCCGCCCCACTCCTCTCCCTTGGGTTGACGCACACCCACCCCAGCTCCCCACGGCATCTCCCACTTCCCGCTCGGACGGACCCAATCCCTCATGCCCGAAATCGATCTCCCCGACGGATCCGGTCCATCACCCCGATTCCGGATCGGTCGCGCCCGGTTCCGTGACGCCTACTCATTCGTTGACCTTCTGTCCCTGGTCAACCCCGGACACCCTCTGCCGCCCGTCGTTCTGGCAGCTCTGGCCCTAAGGCCGGGAAGGCTGACGCACGGGGACTGCCTGTGCCTGATCGCCCGAAGCGGTGACCGCATCGTCGGCGCACTCGCAGCCGGCCCGCCACACTGGACCGAGACTCATCCTCAGCGCTCGTCCCTGGTGGGCAGCGTGCTGTACATCGGGGGCGTGGCAGTGGCTAACAGCCACCGCGGCCACGGCATCGGGACCGCGCTGTTGAATATGGCGGAGCAACACGGCCGCCACGCGGGGATCCGTCTGCTGACTCTGGAACACCCACCCGCGCTGACCCCGTTCTACACGCGGCTCGGCTACACCGCTGGGCAGGAACGTCTCATCGTCGCCCTGCCAGGCCCTGCCTTGCAGGAGCGGAAGATGCCCGGCCACCTGAGCGCCATCAAGCGTCTCGATCTCGGAATCGGACTCGCTACAGTCCCCGGGGCCCCGGCGAGCATCGTCACCGATTTACTCCCCGGCTGCTCGCTGCCGACATCCGCGCGCTACCGCAACGGACGCCTGGTCACATGAACCCAGCAGTCGGCACTGAACGCGGTGGTGGCCCGCAGGCGGGCGTCCTCCGTCACTCCCACCACATCTCGCCCGACTCCGGGCCGCTGACTCCCCGCGTTTTGTAACCAGTCGCTGCCCCTTCGCATGCCGAGCACGCATCCTGCCCCTCCCAGGCCGAAGCCGTCAGCCCGCAACGGGCGGGCTGACGCCCTCTCCATTCGCCCCGGACCGAACCCGGGCCGCTCCCCGCCTCGGCCTCGCACCCCGGGCTCGTTTGGCTAGGCGACTTCCTCACCGGCCGGGTATGCCGTGTCGAACCATCCGTGGAGTTCGTGCAGGTCGAGCGGCAGGTTGGCCAGGAAGTGGAGGAACCGCTCGTTGTCACGGGGCGGCTGCCGAGGGTCCTGGGTCTGGAGCGCGGCCAGATCGGCCCGCCGAAGGGCTTCGATGCCGGAGCGGTGGCGGTCCTCGAAGTCTTGGGTTCCGATGGCACCGTCGGCAGCGGCCAGGTAGCAGGTGACGAAGGGGTCGAATGCGGCGCGGTGCGCGCCGAGGTGGCGGCGGAACTCCACGGTGTCCACAGAGCTGGTGTTCGCCTCCTCGGTGCTGAGCGTGGCGGGTGGCAGGTCTGTCCAGTCGCCGATGGTTCCGGTGAAGCTGTTGGAAAATTCGCCGTGCTCGTCGTTGCTCCAGTGCCCGTCGCTCGCGCCGGCGGTGGAGATCACCTTCCCCCAGAGGTAGGTGAGGGATTCGAGCAAGGGAATGATGCTCAGGACGTCATGTTCGTGGGCGGCGAGGATCAGGTCGGTGGTGGTCGGCGATGCGTTCGCAGCGAGAGGTTCGGGCTGGGCCAGCCGGTTGGTGCAGTCGTGTCGGAGATTCGCGTGCGTGGCCGCAGTCTCGATTGCCGCGTGTGCCTCGGTGATCTGTGTTGCGGCTCGTGCCGCCGCGGCCCTGAGGTTGCTGTCGTCGGTGACAGCCACGAGTCCCGTTGACGGCGTCACGGGCGGTGGGCTCGTTGTCGCCGCCAAGGCCCAGTCCAGCAGGTCGATGTAGGCGCTGGTTCCCCAGGAGTGCGGTACCTCGTAGGCCTCATCGCCCGTCAGTTCCTCGGGTCCCAGCTCCGTGTGGTGGGGGAGGAGAGCTATGTGCCCGAGCTCGACGACGTCGATCTGCGGTGTCATGAGCAGGGCCTCGGTCCCGGGTGGCAGTAGGTCGTCCTCGTGTGCAACGAATCCCTCGCTGCGCCGGCGCCGGCAGTTTCCAGCCCATCCTCCCCCGTCCCACACCGAGGTGTAGGAGCTGTCGGTCAGGACCGACTGGGCGATGGTCAGCGCATGGGCAGCTGCCCTCAGGGACACCTCCGCCGGTTCAAGGCCGGCCAGGTGGCACAGGGCCAGCGCCGGGTCGCTCGCAGGGCGGAGTGGCTGTGCCGCGTTGACTGCTGCGAGCACCGCGGCTCGCGGGTCGATGGTGGTGGGAGCGGGCGGAGACGGCCACAGTTCCAGGGGCAGCGACAGCGCGGACCAGAGCGGTATCACGCTGAGGGTGTGGGCGCCGGGGGATGCGTCCAGGAGGTACGTCGCACCCGCATGTTCTACCAAGAGCAGCTCGACGGTCGAGCATCGCTGGGCGACATCCCACAGCAGACCGACCCGGCGCAGTGTGGCCGACATCTGCCGGGCCAGTGCGTGGTCGAGGGGGATTCGGGCGCGGACTTCGGCAGGCGTGTTCGCTGCGACGTCCCGCCACTGCGCCTCAGAGATCTCCGTGAGTTCGATCCGAGCGCCGCGCACGGTGAGGGCGATCCCGTCGTTCGTGGCTGCCACCGGCAGGCCAGCGGCCCCGGGGAGGTCCAGCGCCGTGGCGAGGGCTCGGGCCCATCGTGGAAGCTGGCTGGTGGCAATCCGGACCGTCAGGCTGTTGGGGTGGGGCGTCACGCTGGTGATGCCGTAGGGACCTGCGGTGGTGAAGGGTCGGTGCATGCCGTACTCGGACATGATGGCGGCCATGATCTGCGCCTCGCCGGCGGCCTGGACAGCGTTGGCGTTCGGTATGAGCGGGCCAGCCGCGGGAACCTCGTTCCGAGCGATGGAGACAGGCTCGCGAGTGGCCCACCGGCGCCATGCGATTCGCTCATCCAGCGAGGGCTCGGTGTCCGACAGCTCGTAGGGGTTGGCGCGTCGGGGCGGTGGTATCAGGTCGTTGGACAACGCATCTCCTCAGTGAACGTGCTGGGTTGCCCATAGAGGTGTCGAAAGGCGAGTCCGTGTGACATACAGCGGACGCCTTTCCCAGAACGACGACTTCAATGATTGCGTAATTGCTTTTATGTCTGTAAGATTGAGTCAACGCTTCGGAGCGGCGCCACAACGCCTCGCCGGGGGCGACCCTCTCCCATACGATTGAGCAATCACCTTGCCTGTTCTGAACTTCAAGCCCCTCAGCCACAACCGCGACGAGTTCGAGCACTACCCCAGCCGTCGCATGCGCGGCGAAAACCGCCGCAACCACAACCGCAAGACCCGTCGGCTTCTCAAGAGGTGGGAGGAGCGCGCCTGGCGCTCCGAGATGGAAGGAGACTGCGTCTGAACTCCACATACCTCTTGAACGACGCAGGCCCCGTCGTCGGAGCAACAGAAGCCAACCCTGACGGAAATGCTCCACCGGGCCGTCACCTACCGCAGCAGCCCCGCGCCGTGGGCGGGGTGCGAGCCCCACGGCGCTCATGCCACCCGATCCCCAGTGACCTTCCGGCCGTTGGGGTGCCGCGCCCATGTCGCGCTGCGCGACGAGAAGCCAGGCCTCCTGGTTGCACCTCCGCCGTGTCGACGCCTGACTCGGCGTCGACTCCCCCTCTCTCCTGTTCCCACTTTCCCGGAGGCTTCCATGCATGCTCGCGCGTTGTCCGCACTCTTCACCCCCTACCGCCCGCTCCGGCCACCGATTCCCCTGACCATGAACTCGGCAGTTGAAGCCGTAGGCCTCCCGAGCCCGCTCTTGGAGACCTACGAGGCTCAGTTCAGCGGCGAGGGTGGCCCGTTCCGTGACGGACGGCCCATGCCGGCAAACGGTGTCCTGGACGTGCTCCGTCTCCATTTGCACGGGACAACTCACGGGTGCTTCGGAACGGCACTCGGACACATCCTGACCCTGCAATGCGGACCGGCGTCAGGATGGCGGATCATCCCGCTCGAGATGACGGAGACAATCGACCGCGGAGCCCACGCACTGCGGCAAGCCGGAATCCACGTACTGCTGGGTGGTGAGCCCGGAACTGGCGTACGTCTCTATGCGGTCCCCGACGACCTCAGCGCCCTTCAGGTCCGTCCTGTCGTCGATGGTGTCGAACGGCTGCCCATGGGCGGACACGCCTTCAACGCACGGCGCAGGCAGTGGGTGGACCTGATGGCCTCGGCCCGAACAGCTCTGAGCGGAAACGGATGGGAGAGCTGCGGCGAGACACCCGACGGACGCAGGTTCGCTGTCAGGCCCGAGCCGTTCGAACTCGTCGGGAACGAGCTCCTTCGGGGAGTCCCCCGCCTTGCTGCGGAGTACGAGTTGGAGACTCGCTGGCCGCATTCGGACTGGGCTACCCAGTCCCGCGTGCCAGCGCTCTCGGTCCTGAAGACCGTCGGGTTCTGTCTGCGGGAGGGCATCGCTTCCGCGGAGACCATCAGCCGAACGATCTATCTGACCAGCACCACAGCCAGCGATGTTGCCCCGTACTCGCGTTACTCCCCCGCGTCGCGTCCCAGCCCGCCCCATGCCGCCTGAGCCAAACGCGTCCCGCCCGAGACATCGGAAGCCATCGCCATGACGGCCGCCGCCTCCCGGGCGGCCCCACCCCCCAGGGGCACCCGGAGCCCACCCCCAGTCGGGCACCACGAGCCCCTGGTGCCCGGCCACCACCCCCAGTCGGCCACCAGAGACGCCACAGCGCCGCCCCATGCGCACCTACGCCCCTCAAACGCTTGAGAGAGCCGACACTTTGTTCTATTTGATGAACTGCCCCTGCTGCGGAAGCCCGACAGTCCTTGACGAACTGGAGCGGCACACCGCTCTGAGCCTCTCGATCGACCCCGAGACTGGCTTGCCGCCCGGGACCTCTCCGGATGGTCACCGCGGGGCCCCGTCGCCAGAGGCCACAGCCAGATCCCGCAGGCAACCCTTGTGCCGGTCGTGTATCGATGGTGTGGAGGCCGGTGGCGCGGTGACCTTCTCCGTACGCCTAAAGGGCGAGCAGACCGCCATGGCTCTCGCCTCCGAAATGCCCCTCTTCGACGACGAGGGACGGATGATGGCCGTTCGCTGTCCGTCCGCCGGGTGCGGCGCGGTCGTCGATCTGATGAACGGCCGACTGGAGCGTCACTCCGTGCGCGGCGTGACGTGCCAGATGTCGGACGTACAGGTGGTGGTCGGTGAGGGTTGAGTTGAACCCTGACCGCGCAGCCGGCGCCCGGACCGAAGGTGAGGCGAACCATGCCGAGTAGCAGCTTCGGCGTGTTCGGCCGTGTGGTTCGGGTCAGCGACTCGAACCACACGGACGAAGCCGTCCGCTCTCTCGTGCCCGACCGTCGATTTCGCACCGGCCTTGCCGACTTCCTGTGTTTCCTCGTTCCCCTGGCTATCGAGGAGCAGAGCCGTCTTTCCAACGCGCGGATCGACAGCATGCGAGAAGAGCTTCTCGACACCATCGCGGCACACGGAGACGATCTGCTGTTCGGTGGTGCCCACCGGAAGCCGGCGCGGGTTGCCCTGGCGAAGGCTCTCGCGCTCTTGGCCACGGCTGAAGGCGGCGTCACCATCCTGGGCGTGCACGCCTGTATAGCGATGCACGAGGGCTGCCCGGGCTTCGAGCCCGGGGAGGCCACGGCGCCCTCGTCCGACAGCGATTCGTTGTAGCTGACCCGTCGGATCCCGAATTCCATTCAACGCTGTGGCCGCCCGCCCAGGCAGTCATCACCAGAGGAGTCATTCCATGCCAGACGCCGAAACCAGCAGGGCCGCCCGCGACCGCTCCGACTCGTCGCCGGGCAGGGCTCGCTTGACGTCGGCCCGAGTCGTGGTGCGCGCCACGCGTAGCCACACCGTCGACCAGGCCCTGACGGGGCTCGGAGTCGTTCGCCTGTCGGCGTACAAGGTGAAGGACCTCCCTGCGGAGGCGCGGCCTGCTGGCTACATGTTGCACGACACACGCCACCCGTCCGGGGCCGTCGTGGCGATCCTCACCGCTTGCGGCCCTGATCGGACCACGTTGATGGCTCGACTGCGTTCCCACCTGGAGCAACCCTCGGTCGGCTACTCGGTGGAGCACCTCGAAGGACTCACCGACGACCAGGCCGTCGTCCGGCGGGCGAACGCAGACGAGCTGCGTCGGCGCAGGGCAGGTGCTCTGGCATCCTCCGCGGAACCCGCTGCAGCGGCCAGGCCCCGACAGCGCCAGAAGCCTGAGGAAGCAGGGCAGAAGGGCTTGTTTTGAAGAGGATGCACATCCATCCTGCCCGAAACATCACGCACGTCCAGCCGTACAGTATTGCTTAATTGCAATTAACGCCGTAGGCTCAGGCTACTGGCTGCGGCACTCGCCGCGCACCTCGGGGGCGCCAAGACGCCCGTCCCCCCGCAACACCACAGGACCGCCCGCATGGCTTCTCGACGCGCTCGCCCCCCGTTCCGCTTCCGCGACGCGGGACACCGCGATCTCGACGCGTTCATGACCCTGATCCGGCAAGCCGATCCCGACGACCCTTCGCCGTTCAACTCGGCCCGGTTCATGCTCGGAATGGAGCACGAACCGCCGCTGTCCCACAACCTCAACCTCTGCCTCATCGCGGAGGACCAGCGAGGCAAGCCCGTCGGCGCACTGCTGGCAGGACCGCCGGACTGGGTTGTGGAACATCCAGGCCTTCTCGGATCCCCGATGACCCTGGCCCTCGTACAGCGCATCACCATGATCCAGGGGGTGGCCGTCGACCCGAAGTACCGCGGGCGAGGTATCGGAAGCGCCCTGATCCGGCGCGCCGAACAGCGCTACCGACATGCCGGCTGGGGACTGTCCATGCTCATCCACGCCCCCGTGCTTGAGCCTTTCTATCGGCAGCTCGGGTACGTCTCCGACCCCGGTCTCCTGATGTACCTTCCGGCGCACCCTCTGATCGGTCAGGATTTCCTGAACATGCGTACGGCGCTGAAGCCGCTCGCCACCGAGGTACGTCTGGCCAACGTGTTGTTCGCGCCATGCCCCGTCATCTCGGGGCTGCTTCCCGGCACACAGGTCCCGCACCACGCATGGTTCGACGGCGCCGCGCTCCGCCACTGACCCAGCCCGCGCCGTCGGGCCGTTTACTCCCACGCCAGAAAGTCATCCATGCCCAACCGCGAAGCAATCGTGCACGTTCTGACCCAGGACGTCCTCGGCAATCAGCGCTGGAACGGCCGGACTCGTCAGTGTGAGTCCATGCCCACCAGCACCTACCACGACATGGTCGACGCCGCGGCAGCGATCGTCGAGCGCGCGGCCGGCGCCGTCGACTGGTCCCGGCTGCTGTTCGAGGCGGCGTCCCGCCACGCGTTGTTGCACCCCGCCCGCCCCGCTGAGGACGACCGGCGGTACCCCTCTCCCGTCGCCGATCTGTGCGGCGAGTGCCTCCGTGAGGCGCTTCTCGCCGACGACACCGGCGCGCAGGATTGGACGGCCCGTCCGGCATCGCCCCGTGCGCACAGCGGCGCGGACTGGCCCGCGATCGTGGCCGCCGTTTTCCCGCACCGCGCCGCGGCCTCCTGGCACCCGTTCCAGAAGTAGCCCGCGCCCGCGCCCCACCCCTCACCTCTTCTTCAGGAGCCCTTCATGCCTGTTGCTCGCTACGCACTTCAGTACGCCGCCCAGCTCGCCCAGTTGCTGGGGCCCGGCTGGAGCACGTCAGGTTGCGACTCCTCGACGGTCGCTGTCCTCGACGGTCCCGGCATCGCACTCGCTGTTTCCACCACGGCGCCGATACGGTCGCGCACCAAGGTCCGCGTGGAGATCCGTTCCCGGGGCGACCTGGTGTGGCGCAGGCGCACGGACTACGACGGGCAGGTGTTGGGAACCATAGGCGACCCGGCAGCGGTCGCCGACGCCATCCGCACGGAGATCCTTCCGGCCTGGAAGAGTCTGGTGGCGGATCTGGAAACCCGCACAGTGCAGGCCCGCTCAGCCATCCGGGAATTCACGCCCCTCGCTGCCGAGGCGGTAGGCGGGGGCGCCTCGGTCGCCTACGGTTCTCGCCCCGGAGTGGCCGACATCCGCTGGGATGGCGGCCACGCGGTGCTATGGGCAGGCGACGACGGCCTCATCTCCTCGCCGGCCATCGAGATCACCAGTGCGCGCGGTGCCGCCGCTGTGCTCGCCTTGCTCCGCACTGCAGTGGGCAATGTGCCGGACCCCAAGCGGTTCAGCGTCAGCGACATCGGGAGCGCCGCCGCCCGGCTGCTCGGCGACGGCTGGTCCTCGACGCCTTGGCAGTGGCACGACGGCGCATCCATCGAGCACCGGAACGGCCCGGCCGGCGGGTACACCCTCGCCGTCCACGACGGCCACCTGTACGTCGCGGCGAACCTCCGCGACGCAAATCGCACCTTCCTGACCGGCGTGTCCACCGCCGACAGCCTGGGGCACCTCGGCGCCGCCGTCGTCGCCGTCGTGCGCAGTATCCACAACGACGGCTGAGCGCCTCCCGGTAGACGACTTCTACACGGCCATCGGCCTGCCGGAGCGCCCCAAGCATCTCGTCCGCGCCGACCGGACACCGGCACCTCCTCCGTCCCGGATCGACGGAGCGCTTCGCGTGCTCGCCCGCGGCTCCGCCATCACCTCGCCGACGCACCGGGCGATCGGCTGGCGAGTCACCGCCGACGAAGTACGCCTCCATGTCGGGGCCGGCGGTGAGGCCCTCGTCCATCGGGAGGTCGCCGAGCTCCAGGCCGCCCTGACGGCGTGGCTCCGCCTCAACCCGGCCCCCGGCACGCCCGCGGTGCCGGCGCCGTCTTCCGGGACGGAGTCGGGCACCCGAGTCCCGTCACCGACAAGGGCTGACCGGGCACGGGTTGGGGGACGTCGGCAGGGTGGCACATCCGGCTGACGGGAGACTGATCCCACTGCCATCATCAGGCGATGGAGTACTTCGCGCTCACGTCCAAGACGACCGGGCACGACCCGGCCGATGTCACACCTGCTCTCCGGCAGGCCTGGGATGCCTGCGCCGCGGTTCCCTGCCCGAAGTGCCACGTTGCGGCGGGCCAGTACTGCCGTAACCCGATCCGGGGCGTCTGGTACGTGACCCGCTTCCACAAGCCCCGGCAGACCGCGGCGGATGTCCCGAGCGTGCTGGGGCCGGTCGGCGTCCACGGACTCAGCTGGGCCAGGGGCACCGGCGTGTTCGCGTGGGACGACCGCCTCATTCCAGAAGCACCGTGACCACCAGGTTCCAGACCCCGCCGGGCCGTCCTCCGCGAGCGTGATCCGCGGGCGACAGCGGGAGTCAGGCGGCCGGGCCGGCCGGGAGTCCTCGATCAAGGGCCTGGTGGGTCATCCCGAAGCCGAGAGGGCGAGGTCAAGGGTCGCTTGGGTTAGGTTCACCCGTATGAACGTCACCCCTATGAACTCATTGGCGCAGGTGTACGACAGGGAGTTCCGGGTGCGGGGCCTGCGTGAACAGGGCTGGGGACGGGGCCTGTTGGCCGTGGCCGTACTCATCTGGCTGTGGCTGGGGTACTTGCTCGTGTTCCCCTTCAGCGTCGACGGCCACCGCGGTGCTATCGAGTGCAAGTCCCGCGCCTTCCACGAGACCGGATATCTCCGCGAGTCCTACCGCGTGGACGAGGGAGACAGCTGCGACGGCGCGCGCGACTGGGGCCCGATCACCGCCGGCCTGCTGCTCTCTCTTCCCTTCGCTATCGGGGGCGCCGGCCTGTTCGTGTCGGGTACCTCGACGCTCCGCACCGCCGCGTACGCGGCGGACATCGCCCGCCTGAACAACGAGGAGTAGTCCTCGTGGGGATGGCAGAAGCCGAGGGACCGCCCCACCGCATGGGCCGGTGATCTAGCGTGAGGCGTCTGTCGGCCCTCAGAGCAGAGGAGTTGAAGTGGCTGAGGTCTGGATTGGTCCGCGCAGGTACGCCACGAAGAAGGCGCGCCAGGGGGCTGTGCAGGACATCCTGGCCCGCTACGGCCACGGGCAGGTCGTCGACCAGGAGGACGACGACCTGCTGCTGCGGGACCTGCTCAACATGCACCCCGACGCAACGGAGAAGGTCGGTCCAGGCGTCGACTACTTCCGTGTCATCGCCACGCCGCGCGGCAATCACAAGGGGCCCGAGGCAGTTCTGGTGAACGGGGACAAGGTCGCCTTCTCCTACCAGAAGTGCCTGGAGGCGCCCACGCACAGGCAACGCGTCCTCGCCGCGATGCGCACGGAGATCCAGCCCCAGGTGAACAGCTACTTCGAGTCCCGCAACGAGGCCAACACCCTGGTCTCCGACGAGACCGGACAGCCCTTGGACACCAGCGACACGCACGTCTCCTACTTCCGCGGCCCTCGGTTCCACGACATCGCCGTGCAGTTCGCGGGCGAAGCTGGTGGCTGGGACGCCGTCGAGCTTACTTCGGAGACCGCACGCGGCCTGGCCTTGTTCACCGATCGCAAGCTGGCGGAGCGCTGGCACGCTCACCACCGTGAGCACGCCGTGCTCGGCCTGCTGTCGTCCAAGGAGAACCTGCGCCGGCCCCACGCGTAGGTTTCCGGACCGGGGTCAGGACCGCATCGCATCGTCCCGGCCCCTCAGCTGGCCCCTACCCCTGGTGATGGAATCCGCTCAGGGCGGGACCGAGGGTGATGGTGAGCTCGACCTGATCGTGGGCAGTCAACTGCTCGATGCCGGCACTGTCGGCGAGCGCTTGGGCGTCGGAACGCAGGATGGTTGTGACCGTGGGGGCGTTTTGGTCGTCGAGGGCCAGCGCGAGGGGCCTGGCGGTGCCCATGGCGATCCAGCCGAGGCGAAGACCTTGGTACTCGACTCGGATGGCGTTTGGGTCCGCCGGGTTGTGTAGGTCTCGTACCAGGTCGAGAAGGGTTCCCGCCGGGAGGCTGGCGAGGAGCCAGACGTTGTCGGCATGCTGGACGCCGCGCAGGGGGGTGGTGAACGTTCCCCGGCCGCTGAGGATCGTCTTTTGCACGGTGCGGGGGCTGCGCCGCTCGGCGCTGCGGATGAGCAGGGCCGCGACGCTCGGGGTGGTGATGGCGGTGATCTGGTCAGTGGTCAGGTCGCAGAGCCAGCCGGTGAAGTCGGTGAAGGACGGTTCGGGAATGGGGCAGCGTGCGGCCAGATCGATCGCGGCACCGCGCTCGGTGATGCCCAGGCTCGCGGCGTAGCAGGCGGGCGCGGTGTCGACGCCGTACTTGAGCATGGCCGGCAGGGCCGCGAGCGGGCCTTCGACGGTGATGCCGTGGCGGGTCTCCAGGATCTGGAGGATCGAGGAGACGACCCAGGCGAGGTCCTGGACGATCACTTCGTCGATGTACGACGCGGTGACGGTGATGTCCTTGGCGTTGAGGACCAGCTGATAGTCGGTGTGGAGCTCATGGAGCGTCTCGCCGTTGATCCAGTCAGTGGCGAGCTGGACGACGACGTCCAACGGCCGGCCCTTGGCGGTGGCGCTACGGCGAAGTTCCTGAATCCCGGTGGCGGCGGTCAGGACGATCTCCCGCAGGGACCGCCATCCCTCGGGGGCGAGCAAGTCCGGGAACACGGTGAGGGCGAGGGCGAGTCCTTCGGCGGCGGTAACCGCTTCAAGGCCGCCTTTCAGGCTCAGCCCGGTGCGCAGGACGGCCGCACGGGCGCCCGGGTCGGGGAACTGGCGGGCGAGTGCTGCGACACGGCTGGCGGTGAACCCGACGAGCGGCTTGAGGGACCAGCCCTGGGCGCCGATCTGGTGACCGCCCAGGGTGTGCGAGAGCAGATCGTGCGCGGCGTCCTCCAGAAGCTGCTGGTCGGGGGTGTCGATGACCTCCTCGGCGAGCATCGTCAGGAGCTGGAGGTCCAGGGCCTGCGCCCAGTCGGTCAGCTCTTCCTGCTCTGATTCGGGGAGGTCGAGCTCTGGTGTGGGGAGTTCGAGATCGGTGAGGTTTTGTCCCGGGGCGGGGCGGGCACCCAGCCTCGCGACCGTGAGGCGATGGTAGAGCGCACCGATGGTGGACAGGACCGGCTCGATGTTGCCCTTGTCGAGATAGCGGCGCCGCAGGTCGCGGGCGTCCTTGGCGTTCTTCGCGATGAGGACGACGTGGCCCTCGGTCTCCTGGAAGGCGCGGCCGGCACGGCCGGCGGCGTTCCAGAATTCGCGGACGGGGATCTGTGTTTTGCTGCGCCAGGTGCTGTGTACCAGCACGGTCTTGACTGGCAGGTTCATGCCCTGGGAGAGCGTGCTGGTGGCACAGAGCACCCGCAGTGCGCCGTCGCGGTAGGCGCGCTCCAGCAGGTGACGGACGGCTTGCGGGACTGTGCCGTGGTGGTAGGCGATGCCCTGGATCACCATCGTGGTGAGGTCGTGTTCCTCGCCGAGGTGTTCGGCGATCCTCTCGGAGAGTGCCAGGCGCTGCTCGCTCAGTGTGGGCCCGTGCCAGGGCGAGGAGTCCGTGCCGAGTACGGCGTTGCCGGTCTTCCCCAGCGCCTTCTGCAGGGCGTGCGCGGTGGCCTGCGCGTACGCCGGCTGCGTCGTGGAGATCAGTACGGGGCCAAGGCGTTCGAAGTGCAGCGCGAGTGCGGCCGCGACGTCCTTGGCGTCGCGCGGGGACAGCCGGGTGCGGTTGAGGCGGCGGGTGAGTACCCGGGGCACGAAGAAGTCGTCGCCCTGGGCGGTGCCGTACTGGATACCGCCGCTCTGCCCGTCCTTCTCTTGGCCCCACCAGGAGAACACCCCTGTGCGGAGCTGGGACGGCGACCAGTCGGTCTCAGCGTGGTTGCTGCCTTCGGCGGTGGGCTCCAGCCAGCGGGCGATGTCTTCGCCGTTGGGCAGGACCGCCGACAGCAGGACGATCCGCGCGAGCGGGGTGGTCCGGCGGATTCGGGTGAGGACCATCTCCAGGCGCAGCCCGCGGGCGGACCGGTCGATGGAGTGTCCTTCGTCGACGAGGACCAACCGCAGCCGGCTCGCGAGTTCGGGGGTGTTGCGCAGCAGCAGGTCGAGTTTCTCGGTGGTGACGACGAGGACGTCGGTGAAGTCCAGGAGGTGATTCTCGTAGCGGACGTGCTCGGAGCCGCCGAAGAGGGAGGAGACGCGCAGGCCGACGAGTTCGAGGCTGGCGGCGAGGTGCCGTTCCACCTGGGCGGCCAGTGCGCGGGTGGGCACCACGTAGACGGCCAGCGGCGGGTCCATGTAGCGCAGCAGCATTCCGAGGGGGCTGTCGTCGCCCTTATCGGTGCCGGTCAGGGCGTGGAGGATGGCCCATTCGGCGATGTGGGTCTTGCCCGCGGAGGTGGGCATGGTGACCGTGAGGTTGTGGGCCCGGGCGTCGAGCAGGCCGGCGTCGAGGGCGGTGCGCTGGGAGGGCCACACCTGGGTGAGCGGGCGGTCGGAGACGATCAATGCCTTGAGGTAGCGCTCCCAGGTCCTGGACCAGCTGGAGGCGCGGCGCAGCAGGAGCCACGGGGAGGTCGCGACGATGTCCTCGACGGCGTGGGCGAGGGAGTCCACCAGGGTCCAGGTGTCCACGACGGAGGCCTGGAGCAGGATGCCCGCGGCCTGCTGCAGGTCGGTGACCGCGGCCCGGCCGGCCGTACGGTCACCGGTACGCCACAGCGCGGCCAGCGAGCGCGCCGAGCGGCCGACGAGGCCGTAGGCGGCCAACACTGCGAGGTCAGCTTGCTCGGCCCGGCCCGCGGCGATGGCGGCGGTGAGCTCACGGCCGAGTAGCGGCAGTTCGTTGACGGCGGCGGCGCCGAGCTGGGCGACCGCGTCGATGTCGCGCTGCAGGACCGCGGCGGCGGCCGCGGCGATCCGGTACGGAGCGGCCGCGGTCAGCCCTTCGGAATCGGGCATGTCCCCGTAGGCGAACAGCTCCCCGACCTCCCGCTGGAAGTCGCGGGCGATGGCGGTGGCGTTGGCCTGGTAGCCCGCCAGACCCCACATCGTCGCCGAGATCGCCAGCAGCTCGATCCGAGCCTCCGGCTCACCCGCCCGCGCGGCCAGGTCTGCGTACGCCTGGGCGATGTCCGGCAGCGGCCCCGGCTCCGCGCGGCGCTCCCGCGGGCTTCGGGCGAGCTGCCCAAGCCGGGCGAGCGAGAGGCCGCGGCGCAGCGCGTCGGGGTCGTAGGTGTACTCGGCCGTTCCCTCGGTGCTGATCTGCTTGGCCAGGACGTGGGAGCGCAGCTGGCTGCGCAGGGACGCGGACGCCTCGCCCGTGGCCAGGGCCTCTTCGCCGAGGCGCCGCACGGCCCCGCCGTCGTCCCTCACGCTGTTCCCGCCGTTCCGTTGCCCTTGCCGCTGCTGGTGGTGCTGCCGGGGGCGGTCTCGGCAGCGTCATAGACCCGGCCGATGAACTCGCGAAGAGCCTCGATCTTGACGACGGTCAGCTCGGTGCGCTGCGTCACCTTCGCGCCGAGCCCGGCCACGATGTCCTCTTTCCACGTCTTGGCGTCGTGGACGAAGAGCATGTGCCGCTCCACCTGGCGCCGTCCCGGCTCACGCAGCAGCGCGCCGAGCCGGCGCGCGAGGAACACCTGCCCGCGCTCGTTGCAGCGCGCCATGAGGAAGGTGATGCTCTCGTCCAGCCGGCCCAGCACCTTCTCCAGACTGTCGTACGCCTCTTCCCCCACCCTGTTGTCCCGGGAGGCGCGGGTCTTCACCTCCGGCACCGCGATCGCCGGGGGGTCCTGCCGGAAACGGAACGCCAGCACGTCCGTGCCCTGCACGGCCTGCGCCGGAGTCTGCTTGTAGCGCAGCTTCAGGACAGGGACGCACCAACGGCGCACCTTCCGGTAGAGCGCGCCGGTGACGATCTCCCCGAAGTCCCCGTGCCGAATCTTGCGGTCCACGGGGAACTTGTTCACCCGCAGGTAGCCCGCGACCTCTGGCGCACCCAGGTCGTCGAAAACGTTGGCGAGCTCGCCGGGGGCCAGGTAATTACGCATCACCTCGTGGCCAAGCTGTCCGATGAGCTCGTCATCGTCGAGCAGCCCACCGTCAGCGAGCAGCTGGTACTCCAGCAGCCCTTCGGGCTGGTCCACGTCCTGCGGCTTGAGCCACTTGTCGAACACGCGCCCTCTGTCCTCTGATGCAGGGCCTCAGCAGCCGTAGGATCCCAGTATCTGGGTGGACGTCGCATCGGCCGGGGTCAGCCGGTGAAGCCCACCTCGGACAGCGTGTTCGAGGACCAGCGGTTGGTGCGCCCTGTCGATCGGCGTGACGGTCATCCGCTCCAGCCCGTCGTCATAGGTGATCTGTGATGCCTTCGGGAACTCGCGTTCGCTCGCGTACGGGGTGGCGTGCAGGCAGTGCCCTGGGCCGCCGAGTTCCCGGTGATACCGGGCCATCTGGTCGGGGAAGATGTAGGCGGCGGCTTCCGGCGCCGCCGCGCCTGCGCAGCACAGCACCGCGGTGGCGAGAGCGATGTGCCACCAGTGCGCACCGAAGCGCCGGAACACCGTCCTCGCGGCGAAGAACACGGCGTACGTCGCGACGGCCGTGACGACGGCGATGACTGCGTACGCCGTCGTCCGGTGGTCGCGCCAGAGCCTGGACTCCAGCGCGAAGTATGCGGCCGCGCTGAAGGCGATCCATGCGGTGCCCATCGCGATCCCACCGGCAGGCGCGGTGTAGTCCGGTTCACCGCGGGCATCGCGGGAGACTCGAATCCGCGAACTGAACGCCACATCTCCCCCTGAGCCCGATCGGCCGCTCGCCCCTGGGCCGCCGTCGATGCACCCTACGGCACCGTACCGACCGGCGTGCCCCGTTCATTCTGACTGTGCGACCCGACCGGGCCCGTCTCCCCTTCCAATAGCTGTCGCTCGCTGCCGCACGGGGACTGGCCGGGGGCCTGGCCTAGTCCCGGTCCAGCCAGGCGACTACTCCTCGTCTGTTAGTCCCCGTAGTCGAGGGTCGCCGATCGGCCCGCCGGCCAGAGGCCGGGGCCGGCTCGGCAGGACGCCGCTGACCGCCGCCTTCCTGGGATCCAGCGCCCGCTCCACCAAGTCATGCCAGTCCGTGGCCTGAGCAAATGCCTTGTCTGCGAGATGGACTCCCCACCGCAACAGATCAGTCCACGCGCGAAGGCGATGTACCGCAATCGTGCATGCGAAGCGAGGGCCCTTTCCGCAGGCCGTATGCCGAGTCACCCAGGCCACCGGCCGTGCCCCCGGGGTGGTGCGGAACACCGCGCTCGCGTCCGCGCCGGCCCGCGCGCGCCAGCGTGACAGGGCACGCTCGGCAGCCGCGACGTCGACCTCGACCATGCCCGCCCCGTCAGGAATGGACTGCAGACAGAAATCGCATACCGCGACCAGGTCGTACTCCATCGAGCACCTCCGGCCGGATGCTTCCCTCGTTCGGTAGTCACCAAGCCGGGCCGTTGCTCGGAAGGCTTCGACTTGGCAGGGGTACGTCCTCTCCTGGGTCGGACCACCAACCTGACGGAGACGGCTCCGGAGAGTAAGAATCGCCCGCCCTTACACCCCACCGCTGTGGGACTGACGCGCCCGAGAACGGGACCGTTCGCCGGACCGAAGGCGGTCCACCCCGCATATGTCGCAGGCGCTCACGCCCGGCTGGACGAGTACCCGCCGCGCCTGGTCGCCGGTCAGGACGGTCTCGCCCCCGGCTGGGAGCCAGCAGTCCGCGTGGTGGACCAGCCGGGCGTCGGGAATCATGCCCTTCGGGCACACGACCCAGCGGTCCCCAGGGGGCGGCCACGCCGGTGCGGCAGTCGCTGGCCGGTCCGGTCCGGGTATGCCTGCTGCTGCGGCTCCCCCGGTTCTGACCGCGTGGTAGGAGACGCCGCTTACGGGCCGTACGTAGGCGGCCGGGAGGGTGACCTGCTGCTGCGCCGCTTCAACGCAGCCGCTGGCCGCCTCCTGCCACACCGTGATCGTCACCTTGCCCAACCACCCACCCGCGGGCGACCTCGACCACCCCAGCAACCCCCCGATCAAGGCCTGGCCGTCCGGCAGCACCACCCGGACGGGCGGCGGGTCATGCGAAGGGGCGTTCTTCATACCCTTATCGTATAAATGTTCGACTCAAAGGTCATGTCGAGTCTCCGATGCCCGCGCTGCAGACGACTGACCTTGATCCGCGTCGGGGTGCCCATCAGGTTGCAGTCCGGCCGGACTGCAACCCCGAACCCACCTTCCGCTGAGGCGTACTTGAGCCGTGTACGTAGGCTGCGCCCCGACACCGGGCACACGGCCCCGTGCGGCACGGACCGACCTGAGGGGCGGCCGGAAGGAGGAGTTCGTGCACGGCATCACTCTCGCGGACCGGTACCGGTTGGTCGGCCGTCTGGGAGCCGGCGGGATGGGCGAGGTGTGGCGCGCGGTCGACGAGCGGCTCGGGCGCCAGGTAGCGGTGAAGGTCCTCAGCCGTCCCGAGGACGACGTCCTGGCACTGCGGCTGGAGGGTGAGGCTCGGGCTGCGGCCGCGCTGTGCGATCCGCACGTCGTCACCGTGCACGACGTGGGCGAGGCCGTGGTGGACGGGTCCGTGGTCGTCTATCTGGTGATGGAGCTGGTCGAGGGGCCGTCTCTCGGGCAGGTCGTGGCCAGCGGACTGCCGGCGGTTGGTGATGTCGTGGCCTGGGGGGAGCAGATATCCCGCGGCCTGCAGGCCGCCCACTCCGCGGGACTGGTACACCGTGACATCAAGCCCGCGAACGTCCTGCTTTCCGCCGGCGGCCGGGTGAAGGTCTGCGACTTCGGGCTCGCCCGGCGTGCCGATGCGGTCGGCCATGCTCTGACCGGGACCGTGGCAGTGATTGGGACCCCGTCGTACATGTCTCCTGAGCAGGCCCGCGGGGACGCTGAGCTCGGCACTCGCAGCGACCTGTACTCGCTGGGGTGCCTGTTGTTCGAGCTGCTGACCGGCATTCCGCCGTTCACCGGTGATGGATGGCCGGTGTTGCTCCAGCACCTTCATCAAGCACCCGTGCCGGTCCGCTCACTGAGGCCCGAGGTCCCCGCTGACCTCGAGCTCCTCGTGGCACAACTGCTGAGCAAGGACCCCCGGCGCCGGCCCGCGAACGCGGAGGACGTCGCCCGCCGACTTCAGGCCCTTTCGGTAACCTCCCTGCGGGTCGCCGAGTCGGTCGTCGCCCTTGCCGTCGCGGCTGGAACTGACACCCGGTCCCGGACCGCTCCCGCCCCGACAGCGGTCGCGACGATTGCTGCCGCCTCTGGGCGCAGCCCCGAGAGGGGCTCACGGCCACCGTCCTGGAGGGCTGGGGCTTTATCGGCCGCGTTGGTCGCCGGGCACTGATGACGTTCACCGGCCTCTCGGCGGTGATGAGCGTCCTGGTCGGGCTGCTGGCCGGCGGCTACGTTGCGGTGGGCTCCTGGCTGGAGGCGCGGCATGAGGAGGCCCACGGGTCGGGTAGCGGCGAGAGCGTGGTCGGGGTGTTCGCGGCGTTGATGATCGCTTCGGTGATCATGGTGGTGCTCCTGGGCTGGAGTGCGGTGCCGTGGTGGGTGGCGATTCTCGTGGGCATGGGAACCGGTCCGGCGCTGGCGACGGCTGCAGCGGTCATAGAGGACTTGGTCCAGCAGGTAGTGCGCCGCGGCAGACGGGTGGCGGAACTGGCCTCTACAGCCGGTCTGCTCAGCGGGTCCCTGTCCTGCGCCCTTCTCGCCATTGGGTCCCAGATCTCGGGCATGGGGATTTTCGCAGCGGGAATCGGCGTCTGGATCGCGAGCAGCATGGCCGTCGCGGCGCTACTTCCCGCACCCAGGCCGGGACCGCCCCAGCAGTGAGCTGGCAGCACACCGGCGACAGAGAGGCGCGGCGATCCGGCGGTCTGCTAGCGGCCGGTACCGCCTGCTAGCTATCGTGATGGGATGGCGAAGCAAACGAACATCAGGTTGGACGAGAGCACCAAGGCGGCCGCGGAGGCCCGGGCCCAAGGGCGTGGCTTGAGCCTGCAGCGATACGTGGCGGATTTGATCGAGCAGGACGTGAACCAGTCCCGCGCGGCCTTCATGGGCGGCGCCTCAGCGTTCCTGGCCGCCTACGCCGGCGAATTCGATTCGGAGCTCGGTGAGGACCGGTATCCCGGCCTCCCGGACGGGCTGCCGCAGACCGCGCCGAGGGACGCCGCGTGAACCTGAAGATCGACCTCGCCTGGATCCTGGCAGTGGCCCAGCAGATTCCAGGCGACCCGCTGGTGGTCGATTACGGGGTGCCCGTGGCCGCGGAGGCACGCCACCGTGCCGAGGTCCTGGACCAGGAGGTCTACCCCGAGCCCCATCACAAGGCCGCGGCGCTGCTGTGCGAACTGGCCAGGAACCCCAGCCTGGAAATGCGCAACCTGCTGTTCGCCGCCACGGTCACCGCGGCCTACCTCTCGGCTTGCGGCCTCCCGGTCGCGGCCGGCCTGGACACCGTTCTGCCCCTGGCCCGCGAAGCCAGGGACGGGCTGCCAGTGCGGGAAGTAGCCACTCGGCTCAAAACCTGGACGAGCTGACCTCCTGCTCGTGCGCCTGTACCGGAGAGAAGCGCCCGGTGGGTCGTGCGCGTGGACCATGCAGCCCGTCCGCGACGAGGAGTCCTTGGCCCAGCCTCTGCCATCTGCATGTTCCCCCTGACCAGAGGCATACGGCCCGGCCATCTCCTCGCGGCGGAGGCGGCCTTCAGTGCTCGCCGGCGGCCTCATCGCCGTCGTCGTCAGTGTGATGGAGCCCCAGGGGCTCCATGAACTGGGGAATCAGCGCCATCCGCGCAGCGGACGTCGTGGGCCACTTCGTGCCACTGCCCTTGGTCATGCCCGTAGGAATGTCTATCCGGCCGGGCAGGAAGAGCGTCTCGTCCAGTGCAGCGGTCCCCGTTGCAGCCTCTGTGGTCTGTCTGTCCGGCGTTTCGTTGCGGTCCATTGATCCCCCTCGTTGTGGCGTCCGCGTCCGGCGGATCCGCGGTCAGTGTGTCATCCAGCGCTGCCAACGATGTGGGGCCAGGTCCGGGCACGTCCCTTCCGCGGTGTGCCATCTCATGAGATGGATGGCTTCATTCCGGGCCAGACGCACATAAGCCCCGACCGACTGCACCGGGGCTGGCCGGCCCTCCATGTCCTGTATCCCGCACCGGACCCGCCGAGCACGCTCAACTCGCGAAAGGCTGAACAGAATCCTCCTCCGGGAATGGTCTGCGGATCAGCTGTCCGGCCAGATACCGGAGGCCGTCGGGATCCGAGTACCGTGCTCCGATGGCATCGGCTGCGGCTTCGAAACGCTGCAGCCCCTTTGGCAGCGCCAGATAGCCGCTCTGGACCGACCACCGGGCTGCCGGAAGGTCACCGAGCTCCAGGTACTGGTGTGCCAACTGCTGGGCAACGTGCGCGATTGCCCGGGTCATCTCCTGGACATACGGCTCTGCCCACTCGTACCAACCCTGGCTGATGACGCCAGCGAAAGGCTGGCCGTCAACAAGATCCAAGGCAGCTCGCAGATCGCGGATACCGCCTGGTGACGCGTCATCCTGGCCGCGAGCAGCGAGTTCCTGGAATTGCTGCCAGTCGCTGGTCACCGAGGAGGCAAGAATGTACTGGCTCTCCACGGTCCACTTGGGGAAGTGAGCGGGTCCGAGCCAGGCCCGCAGGCGGCTCATGGCGGTGTTGCGGCTGTCGGCGCGGATCCTCCGGCCGGGCCACAGTGCCCCATCCAGAGCGTGGCGGTCGCTCCCCGGGTTGAGGTGCAGCCACATGGCGGACTCGGTAAGCCGGGAGATGCGCCGGGATTCGCAGGGGCCTTGAGCACCGCGGACTTGTGGAGTTCCCAGCACGACGAGCTCGATCCCGGGCGACGGCCCGGAACGGGAGGTTGACGCCCAAGCATCCATTTCGTCCTGTTGGACGGACCGACAATCCAGAGCCCGCCGGTTGGGCTCTGACCCCATCAGCGAGGGGAGCAGGCCTTGTAGTACGCCGAGTGTGATTGACCACCCCTCGGCAAAGACCTGCTCCCGATCGGTCCCCTCGGCCGTGGCGGACAGAGACCAGGGTGTTGCCGGGCGCAGCATCTGCCATGCGATGTGATCGGGCGGGCAGAGCGTCCGGATAACGATCAGTGCGGCGGCGCGCCAGCGTGCGAGGGTGGCAATCGGGCTGTTGATGTCGAGATGTTCGGCCTGCTCGAGCAGCCCTTCTACGGCGGACCTGGCACGGTGTGCGGCGCCTACTGCCGCAGGGCGGCCTTCGGCGAACAGGCCGGCGTGAGTACGTGTGGGCGCCGTGGTCATTCTGCCTCCATGATCGGAGCGGCCCGGACGGGTGCTCATGCATCCATCAAGGTGCGCACGCCCGTGTCCCGCTGGCCGATCTCCGGGCTTTACCGAGCCGTGATCACATCGTGAGGCGCATAGCGCTGACGCGGCGGGATGCCAGCCCGTTGACAGCAGCAAGGGCCTCGGGGTGCCGCCATGCGAGACACCGAGTGGCATTGCTTAATTGGCATGCATTAAGTAGAATTAGAGCAACCCGGGTGGGTGGCACACAGGGCCCCACACCGGTCTCGTGCTCCACCCCAAGGGCCAACGCCAATCCAGGAGAACCCCTTGCCGTTCCACTCCCCCACCGAGATCCAGCTCCACATCGGCGACAACCCGGTTCCGGCCAGCAGCACGTTCGACCGATTCACCGGCCGGGCCCGCTACCACCTCAACGGCCATGGGGTCCGGGGCAACTTCATCGTCATTCCCGAGACGGTGCCGGGCTCCGACAGCAGTCACGTCCGGATCGAGTACGGCGACCATCCCGTTGGCGGACCACAGAACGCTCGGATGAACGAGCCCAGGATTCGCCGCACCCGTGTACGCGGTGAATGCGGGCCGCTCTCGGTCGACGCCTCTACCCCGAACCGTCAGCTCAACGTGCGTGGCCAGTGGGTCCGGTCGGACGGAACGGTGGACGTCCTACCGTTCGCCACGCGCCACCATCTGACAGAAGTCGTACGAGCCATCGTCGCCCACTGGGCTACCCGACCGAACCGGGACGGCCTCATTCGGGCTGCCGCACGCCACGCCCAGCAGCAGCCCGACATTCCGGCCAGGGCATATCGAGAAGCGGTGGAACGTGAACTGGCCGACATCCGCGCCCAGATCGCGCCCCACTGGAGCCAGCTCCAGCGGCTGGAGGCAATCGCCCAGGCACCCGCCCCCCAGCTCCCCACGATGCCGGACACGGTTCGCATCGATTTCCACGACCCCGCCACCGGCGAGACACGGATACTCTCCGCCCGCCCCCAGCTCAATCCGCACGACGGAACAATCACGTACACCGTGACGCACGGTGCCACGGTGCGCGGCGCCTTCACGGTCGGCCCCGACCGGTTCAGCCCCGACGCACTTCCCGGCGGCGTGACCGTACTGCTCGGGACCACTCGCCGACTCGACGGGATCGGGCGGGAAGACGAGCCGACAGTCAACGGAGCTCGGGTGAGCGGCTCCTGGAACTGCGCCGATCTTCAGCAACTCACCCCGGCCCTGCCCGAGATCATCCCCGGCATTCAGAGGGCGGACGTCTCCTTGAACCGGCCCCTGACGGCCGCCTCCTCCGCACGGATCAGTGCGGTCATCCGGGCCCTGGCCATCGCTTACCGGGACCACGTCTCAGTGGAAGCACTGCGGCTGGCCGCTGGGAAAAGCCGTGTCGACCAGCTACGCCAGGCTCCAGTCGAAGCGGTGGTCGCACTGCGCCAGCGGGAGGCAGCCGCGCAGGCACGCATGAACGCCGCCCTCGAAGCCGATGCGGCCTTCGCCTCGCTGTCCGCGTAGCGACAAGGGTGCCGCGCCCCGGCGCGGCACCCTGTACAGCCCCACCAACCCACATCAGCCGTGTGAGAGCGCCGTCGTGCGCCCCGGTGAAGCCAAGGACACTCCGCCGAGATCGGACCGGCCCAGCCGGCATGTTCGCCAAGAGATCCCCGGCGGCCCCGACCTACGCGGCCCCATACGGCGCGCCCCACGCTCCGTGCTCTCCTGCACCAAGGAAGACCATGCAGACCACCTCGGCCGGCCTCACAATGCTCGGCTCCGACGTCGCCGCGCTGCTCCCCAAGCGCCACCACGCTGAATGGACCGTCAGCCCGGCTGCATTCAAGGGGTACCCAGCTACGCGCCTGAGCAACGGCCAGCGTAGCTTCGTCCTCCTGACTGACAGCGGTCACACGACCCTGACAGTTCCGGAGCCCGACTCCGTCACCTCGCTCACGATCGAGGGCACTGCCCCCACAGCGGTGGCCAGTGCGGCCATGCGTTCCCTTTTGCCGCGAATCGACCACCACATCAACAGCCGGCCCGGTCTTCGGCAACGCCAAGTCCGTCGCCAGCACCTCTCCGAGATCAAGGCTCTCCTCCGCGCCCGCGACATCGCTGCACGGGAGTTCAACCGGCCCGGCGATATCACCGGCCTGTCCTGGCAGCACTGCGACACCACCACGACAGTCACCCTGCACGCCCTGTCCGCCACCGGCACGTTGAGCTTCAGAGGCAACCTGGCGGCTCTGGAGCGGGTCATCGTCCCGTTCCTCCCACCGCACCCTGGCCCGGGCTGTGTACGGAGCCGCCCGCCGCACGGCTGCGGAGGTGTGGCACGCCGCCTCCTCGCCTCCTTCCCCCATGCCGTCGAGGCCGACCAGGACGGCCTAGTCCGTTTCGCGGACACAGACGGCGGGCCGCTCCAGGGCTGGGTGATGCCCCGCACAGTGAACAGTCCCGCCTCACCGCTGACGCCCGTCACGGCTGGCATCTGCGGTGCCGGAATCGACCTCATGCTGTCCGCGCTGTCCACCATCGCCTGAACACGAACACGAGACACCGGCTCCGTCACCGACTGGCGAGACCGTTGTGAGCCCCCTCGTGCTGCTGAATCACATCGCAGTAGCCGAACCAAGAAGGATCGCAGTGAGCACCAAAGTCATTACGAACGCATTCACCCACCTCGATGTCGTCGCCGCCCTCGGATCCGGAATCGCGCTGACCGCTGAGGAGTCGGGCCGTAGCGACACCGCCGAGCGCTTCACCTGGGTGACCGCCGCCGCGTTGACGTATCTCGACAGCCCCGGCGCGGCATGGGCGGACGTCTGCGCCCGCCACGTCGAGATTGTGGCCGCGCAGGCCGCCGCCGGCCGGGGTGAGAACGTCGAGGACACCTCCGACGTATACGAGGGCATGCGCTACAGCCGCGATCAGGTGTCCACTGCGGTGAACGCCGCCGTCGACGATTCCGCCCAGACCGTCCGACAGCAGCACGCGGACGACATCGACAATCTGGTGGTGAACGCCGTCCTGACCCTGTTGGAACACCCCGACGCTTCGTTCGCAGAGATTGTGGAGGAGTGCTACGGGGGCGAGGACGCTGATGCCGTTAGCGGGTGGCTCTCGGATGTCCCGGCCGACAGCGATGCGGAACACGATGCCCGTCTGGCGGCCCGCCTTGACGCATACCTTCGCGCCATCCGCTTCAGTCAAGCCGCGTGACACTTGGCTAACAGCCACATGCTTTGACCGGCCCGCCCTGGAGAAGTGCCGACGGTGCCGGTCGGTCGTCCGCCCACTCGGTGGTTGGGCGGACTCCTCGCGTGCACTGCCGCCGTGCTCGTGGGACGCGCGGGGTGAAACCTCGGTCTTCTTCCGGTGTTGACCGCCGGACATCCCCGATGATGGGGCAGCCCGGAACAGGCAGCGAGCAACGTGGGAGTACGCGCATGGCGGTGGAGGCCGGTACGCAGGAGGACCAGGTCACGGGGCGGGTTTGGGTGGTGCGCCTGGACCCCCACGGACGACCCTCCGCCGGCACCGTCCGGCTCACCTGCTCCCGCCCGGCCTGCTCCGAACAGCGACTTCCCAGCACCGCCGAAGGCCGAAAGGCCGCGGTCGGACACCTCAACACCCACCTCGCCCAGATCCGCACCGCTGGCGGCCCACGATCCAACGCCTGCTGCGCCTGCCGCACAGCCGACTGTTCATGGCACACCCCCGACCCAGCCACCCTCCCCCGCCGACGAGCTGAAGCTGTCCGGCCACCGACGGGACCGGGGCGCTGCGGGGGCCCGACGGTCCTGGCGGTGACCGCGGACCGTGCCGGGCGGCTGTGGCGGATCGCGGAGATGTGCGCGCGCTGCGCGGCCGCCACTCCCGACTGCCGCGTCCTCGACACCGCCCCGCCACCGCTCCGCCCCGCCTCGGGCAGCACCGAAACCTCCGCTGAAGCGCCCAAGCAGCCAGCGGCCGCGGCACCGGTGGATGCCGCGGCAGTGTTCTCCGACCACGCTGGCTCCCCCGCCTCTCTCAAGGCCGGCGGGGCGCTCGTGGGCGCCGAACGAGCTTCGGTACCCGGCGCCCGCACCGCCGCCGCGTCCAAGACGCCGCGGCGGGCCAAGCGATGGGGAAAGGTCGCCCAGCGCATCGTGCCGTACGACCTGCAGCCCGACGTTCTGCGCGTGGAGCTCATCGAGCTCGGCGACGCGTTCCGGGCCTACCAGAGCAACCCCGTGCCCGACCTCGCTCTCCTCGCCGAACTCCACGACCGCAAGGCGCGCGCGTTCTCGTCGTGGGCCGACGCCACTGGCGACGCCTCGCTGCGACACGAGGCCAAGCGCGCAGCGGGCGCCGCGCAGGCCACCCGGGACATGCACGCCAACCGCCTTGGACTCCCCGTCGGCGACGCGGATGGACCGGTGGTGGAGCGGCTGTTGACCCGCAACCACTCCGTGCACGCACGCACTGTCCTTGAGTACGTCCAGACCCACGCCCCGCGCCCCGAGCCGGACGTGCACCTCCTAGTCCTCCTGCTCACCCTGCGCGCGGCCCGGGACGGCACCGGGAACATCACCGGCCAGGACATCACCGGCTGGCTCACCCACGGCGCTGACCAGGCACTGGAGCACCTGGTCGGCGCTGGCTGGCTGTGCCTGCCCGGGACGGTTGCCGAGGCATTGGCCTCACGGCCTGAGGACTTCACCGCGTTCACCGTTCCCAGCCTGCAGCCGGAAAGCGACCGGCCGTTCTCCTTCGGCAAGGACGCCCGCGGCAGGATTTCCGGATGGGCCCAGAAGGTCGTCGGTGACCGGAAGCTTCGCAAGAAGAAGCTGGGAGCCGCCACCCGGCTCCTCGCCGTCTATACCGCCGCCCACACGCAACCCGATGGCCTCCTCGGACAACCTGGTGCGGACGGACTCTCTCTGGAGGAGGCGGCCGCGTTCTGTGGTGTGGCACCCGGGGAAGTCGGCGAGCACGCCGCACTGCTGGTCGACGCCGAGTGGCTCACCGCAGCTGGCACCGGCCAGGGCCGGCTGCGCGGACGGCTCGCCGAGCGGGTCTTCACCCTCGGCGGGCTGCTGTAGCGGGGAAGAGTCCCTGACGGGGGGGCGGAAGGCGCGCCCGGGTCCAGCTGGCAGGACGAGGAGGCTGATGCCGCCGAGCACCCGGCCGGCCGCACGAAAGGTCAGCCCTGCGGCTAAATCGAGCCGGCCGCCGGACCCCCTAGCGGTTTCCGAATGAGGTGCACAGCTCCCGCCACAGCTGGCCCAACTCTGCATCCGCGGAGAACAGGCCGGCCCAGCCCGAGTACGGAGCAGCGAAGCGCTCCATCATTTTGCGTCGCAGGAACGGGTCGTTCGTCATGGTGGTGTGGAGTACGACGTTTGCCGACGGTTCTGCAGGCCTGTCCCACCATGGCGGCGTGTTCCCTTCATCGTCGATGGGCGTCGGGTAGTGCTCAACAAGGCGCACGGGTAGGAACGGGCCGTGTCCGGTGAAGTCGACGCCGACGTGATGTTCGCGAGGGCCGACACGCAGAGCGGACAGTGCGAACAGCTCGCCCACAGCGGGGACGTCTGCGGCTCTGAACGCATGATCGCGGAAGATCGCGCCCAGCATGTTCTGGGACCGCTCCCCCATGTCGCCGACCTTGTCGTAGAACTCGATTCGTACCCCGAGGATCACCATGTCGCCGGTCCTGGCACAGCATCTGGCAGGGCGGGGCCAGATGCCGGGATCGACCGACGGCTCTCACGCAGTACCGCGCCGCTCACGTCGGCTCGGGCGCCCCGCTCCAGTTCCGGTCGTCGACCGAGGCTCGTAGCCAGCGCGGTCCCGTCTGTAGGTGTGATCGCCGCGAGGTGGAATGGGTGGTGGAGCCAACTGCCGGCCGCCAGCCCGAGGCGGGCTGGGTCTCTTTCGTTCTCCGGGTCAGTCGGGGGCTCGGAGAACGGAGTGGAGCTCGGTCTCGGAGGGCAGGTCGAGCCCTGGGGGTGGGGCAGAAGGGCGTCGGAGAAGCGCGGCCGGAGAGTCTCCGGCGGTGTGAGGGGGACCGATCGTTGGGCGCGCGGGGGTTGGGCTGGGCGTCGGGGCAAAGGGAGGGTCTTCATGGGCGTCCTGCCTTCTTGTCGAGTCGTCGTAGCAGCGCGGAAAGGGACGCTTGGTCGCCGGGGGCTATCCGGATCACGGCGTGGGCGACTGCGAAGCCGGGCCCGCTGGGGCGGGTGTCACGGTCGGAGTGGATCCAGGCGGCCACTGCGTTGGCCAGGCCGTGGCGGATCTGTGCCGGGGGGCCGTCCAGCCGGTGGATCGCAAGGGCAGCCTCGGTGGACAGGGCGGCCGCTGCGGCGAAGTCCTGGGCCATGAGCGCGAAATGTGCCTGCAGTTCGATCCCGAGTGCCACGTAGGGGTGTTGGCGTCCGTGCTCGGCAATGAGGTGTTGGGTGGCGCGGTGGGTGGCCAGCTGTGCGGCGCGCCACTGGCCGGCGCGTTGGGCTGCTCGCACGTGGTCCAGGAGCCGGGTGTCCTCCGGGATCCCCCGGCTCCATACCGGGTCGGGGACGCCATGGGCGTCGGGGCGTAGGTCTGTGGGGTGGACGGAGCCGTCGGCAGAGATCTGGTGCTGTTCGACGCGGCCATCGGCGTGACCGATGCTGAGCAGGACCGGGTGCTCCTGCCGTCGGGCTGCGGCGCGCAGAGGGTCAGACACCCGCCCGATGAGGACCTCAAGCGATTCGGTTGCGGCCTGCAAGAGGCCTTGCGCATGGACGCGGCCATCGGGGAGGACGATGATCGTCTCGTGGATTCCGGCGTTGGGTGCGTGGTCCAAAGGCACCGCGGTCTCCCTCGGTCGTAGTGGGGCGGGGCCAGTCAGGGAATGCGCAGGTCGCGGCAGAGTTCGTCGATGGCCGACCGCGTGACGTGGCCGACGGTGACCAGATGGGCGGTGTGCCCCTGGATCGCGAGGTGCCACTTGCGGATGATCCAGTCGGCGGGGCGGTCAAACGTCACGGTCAGCGAGTCGGTGGTCCGCATGGGGTGGACGCCGGCCCGGGTGAGCTGGTCGGCTGCGTACTGGGCGGTCTCCAGGCAGCGCGTGATGTGGGCGCCCAGCCCTGCGTGGCCCATGCGGCGCAGGGCGGACCAGAGCAGGAGGGGGGCGAGTCCGCTGCGGGAGCAGCCCAGGGTCCGGGCGGAGGCCATGGTGTACTCGCTGGCGATGACCGGTTCGTCGACGAGGTCCTTGCGGGTGAGTACGACGCCGCAGGGCACGGGGGATCCGATGATCTTGTGTCCGCTGATGGAGATCGAGTCGGACCCGTGCTGGAAGTTCCAGCGGGGCCTGGAGGGTGCGTGGGCCGCGATCGGTCCGCCGGAGGCGGCGTCGGCGTGGATGTAGACCTCGCCCGCCGCTGAGGCCGCCGTGCGGAGGGCGGTGACATCGTCGTAGGCGCCCCGCATCGTGGTGCCGATCGTGGCTACGACGATGGCGCCCGGGCCCCGGCCCGCGTGCGGGCGCAGCCGGCGGTGGAGGAAGGCCGTGACTCGCAGGGAGTCAGGGTCCAGGGTGCCGTCGCGGTTGCTGGGCAGGGTCACGACTTGTTGGCCGAGGAGTTTCGCGGCCCTGGCGACGCTGTAGTGGGCCTGGTCGGAGGTGTAGACCGTGGCGTGTGGCAGGTGCCGGCGTGCGGTGGCCAGTCCGAAGAGGATGCCTTCGGTGCCCCCGGTGGTGACGTAGCCGTAGGTGTCGTCGGGGTGCGCGCCAGCCATTTCCGCGAGGAAGCGGACCACCGCTTGTTCGTAGGGCTTGGTGTGGATCCCGCTCGCGTCGGTGCTGGCCGGGTCGCCAACGTTGTTGGTCAAGATGGACAGGGTGGGGCCGAGGTCGCTGAAGTCGAAGGCCAGGTTTCCGGGGAAGCCCAGGACTCTTGGTGCCTCGCCCCGCAGGGCTGAGGCGAGGTCGAGCAGCCGGGTGGTGTCCGCTTCTGGGGCCGAGGGGAGCGCCCCGATGTGGAGTTCGGGTGTGTCCGGGACGCGCTCGGGGGCCGGGTGGGGCGCCAGGGTGTCGGTCACAACTGGCCTCCGGGGCTCAGGAGAGAGGTGCCGGTCGCGCTGTGCGAGACCGCTCGAGGGGTGGGCGAGGTCTGTGCTGCGGGCAGTGGTGTCATGCCGGACTCCCGTACAGCCCGAGATTCTCGGCGGCTCGGATCACTCGGTGGTCATGGTCGATGGCCCTGCTGGCCTCGGCGACGAGGAGGAGCCACCCGGCGACCCGGCCCGCCCGTACCGGGTCGCCTGCGTGCAGTCCGGTGGTGGCGGCCACGGTCGGCAGCGTGGTGAGGGTGCGCAGCAGGTAGGGGTCGAGGAGGCCGTCGAAGTGCGGGACGAGGGCGACCTTCGTGACGTGAGCGTTCCTCGGCTGGTGGGGGATCGTCTGCCGCTGTCCGGAGGTGAGCAGCAGTGCGGTGTCGCGGATCGGGTCGTGGCCGGCGACCTGGCGCAGCAGCTCGGAGTCGACGTCGGCGTAGGGGTCGGTGCGCAGGGACAGCAGGGCCGGCCCGCGGTCGGGGATGAAGGTGACGACTGCGTGGGCGGGGCCGTAGCGCACGCCGAGGGCGGTGAGCCCGCGCATGGTGTAGAGGGCGAGGGCGCGAGCGAGCAGTCCTCGGCGGTTGAGGAGATCGAAGCGGTTGCCCTGTTGGTGGGGTGTGCGGATTTCGGACCAGATGGAGGTGATCGTGTGGTCGGTGGATCCGTCGACACTGGGCCCGGTCAGGGTGTGGATGAGGTACTGGGTGCCGGGGAGGTGTTCTCGCAGGACGAGCGGCTGGCTTCCGGAGTGGTGGGTGGCCTTCCAGGCGGAGCGGATGTCGTCCGGGGTGTGGCAGAGGGTGGCGCCCGGGTTCACGGGGTCGGGGTGTTCGAGGACGAGGTCGGGCACCTGGGTGAAGGCTGACCATTCCAGTGCTTCGGAGAGCCGGGTGGTGCGGATACTGCGCGGGGCGGTGATGCCTGCGGTGAGTAGGGCCGCGCTGGTGAGGCCGGTGTCGCGGCGGATCACGGCGGTGTCGGGGTCGTTGCCGGGCAAGTGGAGGCGGGCGGCCAGCCGTTCGGCGAGGACGGTACCTGCGGGGGATCCGGCGAGGACGGCTTGGACACCGAGGTCCGCGAGCTGTTGGGCGGTGCGTCGCACGCTGGCTCGGTGCGCGACGATGCGGGAGTAGGCGTCGGCAGTGCTGGACGGATCGGTTCCCGGCACGGTGACCGCTACCGCGCCCCAGCCGTGCTGGGCCAGCGCGGGTGCGTACAGGTCGCCGGCGCCGGTGGGGGCGACGATGGCGACCGCACCGCGTCGGTGCGCGGGCGGGGCCGCCGCGGGGGCGGGGGCGGCGAGGGCCATGGTGGGGAACTCCTGTGTCGTGTGGGGCGGGTGGCGTGGTGCGGGTCAGGCGACGCGGGCGGGGCTGGTGGCCTGGATTTGGACGCGGCTGCGCTCTTCGACCAGCTGGAGCCGCTGCTGGCAGGTGTACGGATCGGGTCCGGTGACAACAGCGAGCGCGGTCCGGTCCAGCACGGTGGCGAACGGTGGTGCGGTGACGCGGCTGCCGGGGGCGGCGATGCGCTGGAAGCGCTCGAGCCAGGAGGCGATGAGGCCTGTGTTCACGGCCATGACGTGCCCGGAGGCAGCGGGGTAGAGGAGACGGACGGCGGCACTTTGTCCCCGGCTGGGGATGAGCTCGGGGTTGTTGCCGGTGGCGAGGTCCGCGCTGATCTGCGGAAGGTTGAGTCCGGTGGCGAGGTGAACGAGGTGGGGAACGAGGTCGTCGCTCAGGTGCGCGTTGATCTCGACGACGCGGGGGCCCTGGCTGGTGAGCCGGATCTCCACGTGCACTACGCCGCTTGAAATGCCGACGGCAGTCAGGGCGCCCAATGTCACCTCTCGTATCTGCGGGGCGGCCAAGAGGCTGTCGGTGGCGTCCACCAGGTGGCCGACGTGCTGGAAGGCCACGTCGTCGCCGAGGTGGGTTCGGGTGATCGCGGCGATGTGGATGGTGTTGTGGCCGAGGACGACGCATTCGACGCTCACCTCGGGGCCGTCGAGGTACTCCTCGATCAGGACACCGGCCCTACCGGCGCGCTCGACGTCGGCCAGGGACGCGCTCTTGGCCGCATGGAAGGCGTCGCGGACCTGGTCAGGGGTGTCAGCGAGGCGGACACCGGTGCCGGCGCTCAGGTTGCGGGGCTTGATGACGACCGGCCCGCCCAGCAGTACGGCGTACTCCACGGCAGTTTCGGCGTCGGGGATCATGTACGAGCGGGCGGAGGGGATCTCGGCGGCGGCGAGCAGGGAGCGCATGAGGTGCTTGTCGCGACAGGCTTCCACTGCGGCGGGGGTATTGCCGGGCAGCCCGAAGCCGTTCGCGAGTTGCGCGGCGAGCATGATGTGGCTGTCGATGTAGGTGAGTACTCCGGCGACTCCGCGGCTGGCTTCGAGGGTGCTGACCGCGTTGGCTACGGCTTCGGTGTCCGTGAGGTCGACCGTGATGGAGAGGGTTGTGTGGGCGTGAGCCCAGCTGGGCGGCCGGCCGTCGAGCAGGGCGACGGGGTGGAGGGCGGCGATGTGCTTCAGCACGTCGCTATGCCAGGTACGGCTGCCGGCGCCCAGGATGATCAGCAGCGGTGCTGTCATGTCGGTGCTGTCCACGCGGGTGGTGCCTCTCTTCGGGTTATCAGGCCGTGTTCCAGGCCCTGAGCACGCGCTGGTTGATGCCGGTGTGCAGTGCGCCGAGGCGGCTGATGAGGTGGGGGTTGGGGTTGGTGAGGTAGACCGCGGAGGTCAGGGCGACGGGGAGCATTCCGAGGCGGGCCTTGTAGGCGTAGTTGCCGCGGCCGGCGTCCAGGACGGCGGCTCCGGTGGCGGCGGCGTAGCGAACGCTCTCGTACATCAGCCACTCGTAGGTGTGCAGGTCGTCCTGGCCGGTCTGGTCGATTGCTGCGGTCCACAGGTAGAGCGCCGAGCCGTAGCGGAAGCCGAAGAAGCCGCCGGCGAGTGTTCCGTCGTGGCGTTCGGCGAGGAGCCCGACGGCGCCGGGTACCCGGGTCAGCGGGGCGAGCATGTCGGTGCCGTAGAGGGCGGTGCCGTGGCGGTCGCCCGCGGTCGAGGTGAACGCGTTGAATGCTGGGAGGACGGGGAGGAGTTCAGCGCCTTGGGCGATCTTGAGTGTGAGCCCGGCTTCGGATCCGTGGCGGTGGTGCTGGCGGAAGGCGCGGCCGTGTTCGCTGGAGGGGATGTTCGCGACGAACTCGTCGACGGAAGCTCCCACGCGGGCACGGTGGGCCCAGGAGAGGACGACTTCGGCGTCGGGGGTGCGGGCCTGCTGCCACAGGGTACGTTCGGCGGGCGGGAGGTTCGCGATGACCAGGGCCTCGCTGCCGAGGCTGGCGGCGAGCGCGCGGCCGCGGTCGACGGCTTCGGCGAGGACAGGGACGGTCGCGCCGGGTAGGCCTCCGTACTCGGCGTAGACCGACGGGCCGTACAGGACATCAGCGTCGAAGCTGGGGCGGGTGACGCCGGCCCGGTTCTCGGCCGCGCGCCACAGGGGGCTGTTGCTGACCTGGTAGAAGGACAGGCGGTGCTGGCGCGGGCCGTCCTGGAGGAAGAGGTGGTGGCGTCCGCGTACGTGTTCGGTGCGCACTGTCTGCCAGGCGGCGGCCCATGCGCGGCTGTGGAAGGGGGTTGCCGGGCGGCGCTCGGCGGGGAGGGTGGCTACCGAGGAGTGCCAGGAGCTGTGGAGCGCGCGGGTGTTGGGGTGCAGGGTGGTCAGGCTCATGGTGATCTTCCTCGATGTCAGGTGACGGCCGGAACCGGTGTGGTGGGCGCGGTGAGGGCCGGGCGGCGGTGGGTGAGCCCGCTGAGTGGCAGGCACAGGGCGGCTCCCGCTACGCCGGAGGCGAGTGTGGTGAGCGCTGCAAGGGTGGCTCCGCCCGTGGTCAGGGATGTGGCGGTGAGAACGGGCGAGATGATCACCCCGATGGCGAGGGTCGATCCCCACAGGCCGGCGTAGAGGCCTCGGGCGTCGGCGGGCGAGATCTTGTTCAGGACGTCGGAGGCTGCGATGAAGAAGACGATCTCGCCGGGGACCGCCACCATGACGGCGAGGCTGTAACCGATCGTGCTGTCGGCGAGGCCTGCGCTGCCCATGCCCGCGCCCAGGAGGAGGGCGCTGGCGGAGAGCATTCCGAGCATGGGGCGCTGGTGTCCGCAGCGGCGGCTGAGCCAGGGGGTCAGGACTGGGGTGAGGGCGATCACCGCTGCCGCGTTGGCGAGCTGGGTCCAGCCGTAGGCCGATGGGGGGAGGTTGTCGTGTTCCATCAGGATGGGAAGGGTGGTGAACATGCCTGCCGCGCAGATCAGGGCGCCGTTGCTGGCGGCCCAGAGCAGCCAGAGGCGCGGGTCGCGCAGGGCCGAGCGGAGAGAACTACTGGCGGGATTTCTGGAGGTGGCGGTCGGGGCGTCGGCCGCGAGGTAGCGGTGGGCGATCAGTGCGCACAGGGCGCAGGCTGCCGCGTTGAACCAGAACAGGGCTTCGAATCCGAGCTGTCCGGCTAGAAGGCCGCCGACAGCGCCTGTGATCGCGGCGCCGATGTTCACCGTCCCGTGCCGCCATCCGTTGATCGCCGCGCGCTGGGCATCGTCAGGGATGAGGTCGGCGATGACAGCGGAGACCACCGGCCGCGGCGCGTCGTAGACGATGCCCGCGATCAGGGATCCGGCGTACACGGCGGTCGCGGTGTGGGCCTGCGCGAGGAGTGGCAGGCACAGCGCGGCCGTTGTCATAGCGGCCACGAGGGTGCGCCGGCGGCCGAGCCGGTCGGAGGCCCAGCCGGTGAGGACTTGACCGAGGAGCCAGCCAGTCCCGAAGACGGCGATGGCCTGGCCGACGGTCTGGGTCGTGAAGCCCAGGTGCCGGAGGTGATAACTGAGGAAGGGGTAGGCGAATCCGAAGCCCCGTGCCAGCAGCGTGGTAGCGAGCAGAGCCCAGACGGCGGCGGGCCAGCGTTGGTGTCCGGGCGGTGCGGGGGCCTTGCGGATGGTGAAGGGGGCGGTGGTGGCTGACACAGACGCTCCAGAAAGGCTGGTGGGGACGTGCCTGGCGGGCGGCCGGCGTCAGCGGTTCGTTGCGCCGGACGGGTATGGGTGGGGACACCGTCGGGGGAGACGGTGTCCCCACCGGCAGCCGGGCCCGTGCCGCGCTGAGAGGCGGCTAAGGACCGTTCGGGGGGTGTGAACGGCGGCCCGGCTGCGTCGTTCCGGTCGGCGGAGGACTGCCGACCGGAAGTCTTGGGGTCCACGAAGCCGCAGCGGGCGACGTGGAGCGAGGTACCTCAGCAAGTCGGGGCGGTTCGGACCGCCGCGACCGGGGTCGCCGAACGAGCCCTCAGCGGGCTCTTTGCGTTACCGGGGTCCGCCTCGCGCGGTGCCGGCCGAGGGCAATCAGGTCCGATCAGGTGCTGGGGGCCCGGAACATGAACACTCCGGCGGTGTCTCTGCCCGTGTCGACCATGGCCAGGTTGCCGGGGGTGTAGTCGATGATCCGGGACTGCAGCATGAGGAGGCTGTTGGGCTGCTTGACGGTACTGATCTGTGTTCGGGTGCCGTCGGCGGCCGCGTAGGCGTAGAGGGCCATGTCTTTTGCGGCCTTGCCGCCCAGTACGTACACCCTGTCGTCGTCGGCGCCGATGAAGCGGGGCTGGGTGACGGTGTCGACGGGACGGCTCCACAGGGCCGTTCCGCTGGCCATGTCGAATGCGGTGATGTGTGTGGGGGTGTTCAGGTCCAGGGGGTCGCCGGAGGTGACGTAGGCGCGGCCTGCGGCGAACTGGATGTTGTACCGCTCCGAGCGGCCGAGCAGGTTGAGCTGGCCGGCTCGGGCGGGGCCGACCGGGGTCGCGAGCTTGATGCGCCGGGCGATACCGCCGTCTTGGTTGAAGACGACGAGCTCGGGCGCTGTCTGGTGGTCGAAGTGGTCCGGCCGGACCAGAGCCGTCATCGGCGCGGCGGAGACCAGGTCGACGGCTCCGTCCTTGGGCGCCGGCAGGGGGACTGCGGCGGAGAGCTGTCGCCCGACATTGTCGAGAGTGGCGACCTCGTATGTCCAGTCGGCACCCTGCTCGGTTCCGAGCATCACCATGATCCGGTCACGGGCGACGGTCATGTCCCAGTTCAGGACGTAGGCACCGGCCTGGGCGCCAGGGTTCTGCCAGGACCATGCCGTGGACTTGTCTGGCTTCAGCCCGACGATCGTGTTGGGACTCATCACCGCCAGTACGTCGCCCATCCAGCCGAGCCGGACGGTGTCGTTGGTCAGCGGCTTTCCCCGAAGAGGGACGCCGGACACCGTGGTGGTCCAGACGATCGCGTTGCCCTTGCGGGTGTCCACGAGCGAGATCTGGTCGCAGCTGGCCCTGGGGCTCTCAGGGTCTCCCCTGAGCCAGGCGACCGCTCCGAAGCCGTCCTGGTTCAACGTGTCGGACATCCCGCAGGGAGTCATGCCGGGCTCGGGCGGTGCAATCTGGCCCAGCGACTGGCCGGTGGCCAGGTCCAGGACCTCAAGGCCACTCCCCCGACCGACGTAGTACGCCTTGCTGGTGCGCCAGGTGCCCATCAGTTTGGTGCGAAGAATGTCGCCGGTGACCACCGGCGTCTTCCACGCCTCAGCAAGGTTCCGCGGAGCGAATGGTCCCCGAGGGATCTTCACCGTCCCGGAGCTCGTCGAGGCCTCGGAATTGGCCTTGGCACCGGGGGGCGAGGATGTCTTGGACGGGTGGTCGGCGGAGTCTGCCAGAACCCAGGCCGTGGTGCCGCCGCCGGCCAGGAGCGCGGCCGCGGCGACGGCTGCAATGGCGGGTCGGATCCGCCGGCTCGTGGGCCGGTCGCCCGCGGAGGGCGGGGACGGCGAGGGCGGGGGCCAGGAGCCATCGGGCTGCTGGTGCATCAGGGTCATACCTTCCTGCCGGTGCCCGTGCGAGGTGGATGGACTGCCGTGTGGAGACGACGTCGGATCGTCTGCCGCACCCTTCGCAGGGTGCGGCGCAGTTGCTTGGTGCGTTTCGCGCGCTCAGCGCGCCTTCGGTGACGGAGCGGGGCCAACACCGCCGTGATCTGGCGCTCCTCGCCGGCCACCCGTAGCCGTTCTTGCATCTCGGCATGGGTGGCTTCCGGCGTGTGGTGGATCAAGGACATTCCGTTCTGCGCCCGTTGGCGTCGAGAACCTCCGTCGCAGGGATCGCTTCTTCGCGGTCACCGACGCGGGCAAGACGCCATGGGCGTGGTTCGCCCCCGCGGGCCGGCGACGGCCGGGCGCGATCGCGAGGAGTGAGGAAGTGTGCGGCGCGGCAGGAGCAGCTGCTGGGAGGCCGCCTGTCTCCTGCCGCGCGCCGCTCGCTCGGGGGAAGTGCTACTTCCCCGGGCGGTGGCCGCCTGCGGATCTGGTAAATCCGTGGGCAGCTCGGTCGCGCCGTCGGGCAGGGCGGTGCTAGCCGCTGAGCCCGGTGGCGATGAGGTCTCGGGTAGGGCCCGGCTCCCTGAGGGAGCATCGGTTGCCGTAGGAAGCCGTCGCGTTCGTCCGCGGTGCGGGCTTGGCCGGCAGGTGCCTGTTCATTCGTTTCGCCCCGATGGGTCGGGGGGCCTGCCAGGAGGAGACTCACGTCCGCGCTGTTGCAGCGGGTCACGCTGGTCTATCCTGGCTCCGCCGACGTGGTGCAACGTCGGCGAGACCCCGGTGGTTTCTTCGGATCTGCTGGTGGTGACTCTGCTGAGAGTCGAACTGCACAGGCCCCGGCAAGGGCCTGGTTCGTGCTGGCGGCGGGTGATCCGGTGGTGGTGGCTCCAACCACTCCCCCGGCACCCGCCTTCCGGTTTTTCTCCGGCGACCGGATCGCCGCATGCACGCCTTCGATGTCCTGCGAGCCCGCTTCCGTGCCGCACACCCCCGTGGTCCGGCACCTGCGCGAGTTTCGCTGTGGTTGCTAGACCTCGGAAAGCGGGTTTGGCTGTGCTCGCATCGGTAACGCTATGCGTATGCGGAAAGCTCCACCATTCCTCTGATGCACAAACTGATCCCTTTGGCCTAGGGTTCCTGCACCACCGGCCACACATACACATCTGCGGTGCACACGATGAAGCTCCTGCGTTGCGGAGCTGCACATCAACCCCACCTGAGGAAAGTCGGCCTCCTTTTCGTTGAGCCCTTGAGCCGTCAACTCGACGCGTTTCACCAGGTGATTGACCTTGTCACTTGCTCGATCGCGGACTGCTCTGAAATGTAGAACTTCCCGCAATTTCCAGCCAACTATTGGGAGCATTTCAGCCATACATCCATGTGGCGTCCGGGAGCGCGGAACGGGCTCAACGGTTGGCGCTACCTGGGCTGACCTGGATCGCATCCATGTAGTCCGCCACGGCCGTGACACCTGCCCGCGGCCCATCAGGTGCATTTCCGCTGCAGCGCACGGTCCACGAACGGAACGGCACGAATTTCCCGTTCTCGCGGCTGGACGCGGTGAATCTCGGCCTTGATCTATCACGTACGGACCCGTCCGTAGCTCGGCAGAGTGCTCCGCAGCCGGCGGTGCACAGGTTGAAATCCGACCGGATTTCGAGCAGCTGACGGGAATGAACCAACAGGCAGGGAACAAATCCGTGATCTGCAGCTGTCATCCGGTACTACTGCCGATATCAGGCTTGTCTGACGGGAAGGACCGTTCCGGCGATCTCCTGCGGCTCCAGTTCTGAACCGCGCCGTCTGTAGTTCGCCGTGCGGCGGCGAGACAACGCTCGTCCGCGTTCAATCCTCGACGGCTGGTGGCCAGGAGGAACTCTCCGCCAGGTCCGGCCGTGGCAGCCGTTCCGCTTGGGCGTGAGGAGCTACGACCGGGACCGCTGTCGACTCAAGCGGCTACGCACAGTTCGAGGGAGGTGTCGGGGAGCTGTGGCGCGCCCGTTATCAGGTGCAGGGCGAACAGCACGTCTCGCATACCGCTCAGGCCGGACAGGTCACGGGCGATGTAGCCCTCCAGTGCCCTGATGTGTGAGCGGACGGTCGTCTCCGACAGGCCCAGTGCGCGTGCAGTCGGTTCCAGATGCCCGTCGTAGGTGAGCCATGCCGTCGCCGTGGTGAGCAGACCGCGCCTGTCCGCGCGGGCGGATCTGAGCAGCGCCTCGGCCCAGAGGCGGATCTGCGGCACGTCGAGTAGTCCGTGGAGGGTGGAAATCTCGGTCTCTAGGCTCCCGGCGGGCGGCTCGGGCAGCTCTCGGTGCGTGACGAGCTCGAGCGCCAGGGCCACGGTGATGCGGTCCGTCAGGGACGAGAAGTCCTTGTTCAACAGCTCTGCGGCGCGAGCCACTCGCCGGGTGACGGTGTTGCGATGCAGGTCCAGACGACGCGCCGCGACTGTGTAGGGGTAGGCGAGGGCGGCGGGAAGTGTCTGGCGGAGCAGTTCCCACTGGGTGTCGATCTGCATGAGGGGGGTCAGGAGCCGGCGGGCCCACATCTGTGCGGCATGGGCCGGAAGGAGGCTGACCAGATCGGTGTCCTGCACGGAGAGGGCCACCGAGTCCGGTTGGTGGAGGGCGAAACGCTGGGCGGTCTTCGCTTCCTGGAGGGCATGGGCGAGCAGGGACAGGGAGTAAACCCCGCTGCCTCCCAGCGAGGCCTCGGCCCCGAACGCCGCAACCAGCCGGGTGAGTTCGACGGCCACCCGGTCATCTGCCTCACCGGCCTGGACCGGGTGGATCACCAGGATCCGGTCCTGGCGGCGCGAGTCGGCGACCACCAGGGCGCGGCCTGCCGTGACGGCTTCACAGCGGCGCGCAGCGGCGTCGCGCCGAGTTGGCGAGGTCTCCACGACGAAGACGCGGGCCGTCTCGGGATCGAGCAGTCCGGGATCGAGGTTCCTCATGACGCGGCGGGCCTTGGAGACCTCGCCGTCCAGGAGGAGCTCCACCGCGGCGTTGCGAGCGGCCCGGGAGGCGTCGGAGGCTGCTCTGTACTCGCGACGTGCTTGGTCCACCAGCCCCAAGAGCTTCGCGGCATGCTGCAGCAGCAACAGATCGGCGTCGTCGAATGGCGTACGCCGGGCCACGGCAAGGACCGTGTCCGCAGCGGAGGAAGGACCGAGCGAGATGAGCTGGGTGTGCGGCCCCGAGCTGGGGTCAGGGCCGTTTCCGTCGACGGATTGGCGGATGATGGCCTGCGCGAGTTCCTCGGCAGCGGTGGCCGGTGACGCTACGAGGACTCGGTCAGGTTCGCTGACCATGACCTGCACGTCGAGGGCCCGGGCGAGCCAGTCGGCGATACGCTGCATGGCCCTCTGGTCGGCGAGCTGGGCCGGCAGCTCCTGGACGAGTGAGGCGAGTTGGGCAGCTCGCCGCTCGGCGAACGTGAGCCGCAACTGCTGGATGCCTTCGTGTACGCCCCGCCACTGTTCCGCCGATGCGGTGGTGGCCAGGAGTGGGATATTCAGCCGCTCGGCCAGGTCCACGATGGCCTGAGGGTACGGCTGGCGGGAGCTGGGAGCAGCGTTGACGATGAGGCCGGCGCTGCCTTCACGGCTCATACGCTGGAGCAGCACCTCGAGCACCGTGGTCATGCGGCCGCGCAGGCGGAAGGGAACGGTGCCGGCGATCAGCACGAGAACACCGTCGGCCAGCGTGGACGGCACCCCTTCAGCGAGGAGCTTCTCCGGGGTCACGGAGAGGACGCCCTTCACTTCTGCTCTCTGAGCAGAAGCAGAGCAGTTGCTGACCAAGGTCAGTCCGAGTTCAGGCTGGCGGGTGGGCAGGGTGCCCAGGGTTGGCATCGAGCGCTCCTACCGCAGTCCGGAAGTTGTCGCGCAAGCACCCTCTGCCGAGCGCCCGGCGCTCGTCCAGGAGTGAACGGACAGCTGGTTCAGAGCGCGCCGCACACCGGAGACGGTCAGGCATGCCGGGGCGGCGCCGAGTTGCCGCTGGCACAGGTCCTCCTCGTCTCCGGAATCCACCTGCGGAGGGGTAACGAAGCCTTCCACTGCGCCGGGCAGTCCCGGCGCTTGTGGGTTCGTGTAGCACTCCAGCGCCTGGTCCCCCATCGCTCAGCATCCTTTCCCAGCAGCAGTGAACTACGTAAGGCGCACGATCACCTCAAGCCGGCAACCTCCCGTCCCGAGGACCAGTACGACTCATTGAGACTGACCGGTCCCCTTCCTGCTGGGACCTCCACGCCCTCTCGCCCCGCTACCTCACGAGGTCTCGAATCCCTTGCAGAGTAAGGCACCTGCTCAGTGGAGTACCTGAAGGTGACTCCCGGACATCTGAAGAGCCTCGCCCCCACGAGGCATCAGATGACCGACTTGCCCGAGTCTGCATGGTCCTCATGAGGACTGCTTGGTCTACCGTTTCGGCGCCCAGCATGGGACTCTAACCACGGACACGTCAAGTAACTAGCGATCACGCCGGCGCAGGGAGGCCCAATGGATGCCGATCGGCAGCAAATCGGACGGTTCGGCACCCGCCACCTCACCCCGACACCTCAACTCCGCGCCTTGCGTGAGGTGCCTGACGCATGCCTGTCCCCGGACAGTGATCCGCCGCAGCGCCCTTCCTCCCCCGCACCCGTCCCAAGGAGCTCTCCGCCCAGGAAACCAGTCAGTTCGGCACGGCGGCGCCCTCAAGGAAGAGCGCCGGCCACCGTTGGGGGCAGTTGGTAGATACCGGGTACTCCAGGCGATCTCTCAGTCTCACTGCGGAGGAAGAATGTCCCCAGACACGAACCCTTTCGACATCCACCGTCTGCTCAAGGCTGGGAGCTGGACTGCCGCGCTGCTCTCCGGATACAGGATATGTCCGGCGGAATGCGACTCCCTGGAATTTTTCGAAGCGAGAACGCCGAGCGAAATTTGTACACCTGTCACATGCTTGCACTGCGGCAGGCACCTAGAGACCGTTATCCTGCATGCAATCTTCATATAGATGCCCGCACCAGGAAAATTCGAAGCCACACTCAGCGCTCCATCAAGGGGCGTCGAAATGCCTCAGAAAGTACACCTCGTGACCGACTCCAATCCCGACACTACTTCCACCACACCCAAGACGCGCAAAATTCAGCAGCGAACAATCGACGGCCAGGCGCGCATCGCCGCAGCCGCCGCCAAACTGTTTATCAAATATGGCTACCGAGGCACCTCGGTCAACGACATCATCGCAGAGGGCGAGTCAAGCAAGAATTTCTTTTACAAATACTACCCGAACGGCAAGAAGGACGTAGCTGCAGATATTTCATTCAACTCGACCTGGGATGGACTGCGGGATCAAACCCTAATGGTTCAGGAGATGGTCGACATTGGAATGATCCTGTCCTACAGGGTGCGCACCGAGGACCGGATTCTTGCGGCACTGAGGCTCTCCTTCGAGCCAGGCGCCACGGAAGAGTACGGAACACCGTGGGGAGATTGGGTCACCTTCAACACCGGGCAGATCAGGACAGCCATCGAGAGAGGCGAAATCAGACCCCACGTCGACCCAGAGGAGCAGGCTCGACAACTCCCAGGCTTCTGGACTGGACTGATCCTGACTGCAGGCGTCCTCGACGGGAATTACGAGAACGTAGAGCGGCACGTACTGACAGGATACAAGAACCTGATGAAGGCCATTGCAACCGCCCAGGTTCTCCCCGACATTGACTTCTCCGTAAATCGCGGAGAAATGCTCTACACGCAGTTCTTGAGGGAGCGCGAAGCACAAGACAATGCCGCTGAAGAGTGAGTAAGACGACCCTGACCTCAGGACATGACCCACCTTCCCCCACCTACTCTCGCTACCGCCCCGATGGAGTAGCGGATTGGATCGAAGAGCATTTAACGAAGCACGCACATTACCAGCTGCTCTAATCCCGCCCATGACGCTCACGCCTTGGCGAAAACGGGTCGACGGCCAGCCCACACTTTCAGCCATTGGTTCGCCATACGGGCCATGCGGGACGCTCGAGCTACGCCCTCGCAAGCGTAAAATGTGATCCACGCAACATTCACAGTCGGCGTCTCTTGCATAACCACTCAACAGTGGGGGTATGCTCGCACCGCTAAAGATGTTGATCTTGCGAGAAGAGGCCACATTGGGTTCCGCCACTACTACGCCGCGTAAAAGTCAGCGGCGTGAACTTGTTTCACTCTTCTCAAAACTTCGAGAAAGTGCCGGCCAGGCGAATCCGCTCCCGATATACGCCGAGTTGAGACGGATGGGAGAGGTCATCCCCGCCCCATGGGGCGGAACGCTGGTGAATTCGTACAGCCTGGCTCAACAGGTTCTCCGCGACAAGCAGTGGACGGTCCCGGACCGCGCATGGCGGATTCAGCAGGGCGCTGCCGCACGGTGGAGCTCCCCCGCTTCGCTGCAGATGAGCCAGACGCTGCCCCTCCTGAACCCACCGGCCCACACTCAGATGCGCAGGCCGCTGGGCAACGTCTTTAACCAGAGCACACTCGCTGACCTGCACCGCGTCACCGAAGGGGCGGTGGAAGTACTCCTCGATGAGTTCACCGATCGGCTGCGGGGCGGGCCGGCCGATTTCGTCGCGCTTGTCAGCGAGAAGCTCCCCATCATGATCATCGGTGAGTGGATGGGGCTTCCCTCAAAAGATCATGAACTCCTGCGCGACTTGACCCACGACCAGGTCCATACGCAGGAGCTCTTCCCAACTGCCAGTGAAGTACGCGTTTCAGACGCTGCGACAGCGCGCCTCCAGGTGTACTTCACCAACCTCATCCAGGACCGTCGAAGGACTCCCGGCGATGATCCAGTCTCCACTTGGATCCGCACCTGGGACGACCTGGAGGGCGACCCCGTCCTTACAGACGCCGCCGTCCACTCGCTGGCCCTTTTCATGATCCTCGCCGCCCTGGAAACCACGTCACACCTGATCACCAGCACGGTGCGACTGCTGCTTGAGCACCCCACGCAGTTAGACCTCGTGCGTCAGCACCCTGATCTCGTACCGGACACCGTTGACGAAGCCCTCCGCTATGACGCCCCCATACACCTGGTCAGCCGCGTTGCGACCGCCCACACCGAACTTGGCGGAGTCGCCATAGCCCCGGGTGAGACGGTGCAAATTCTGATCGGCGCCGCGCACCACGACCCGGAACACTTCACCGACCCGCACGCCTTCGACGTTCGCCGGCGGGGCGTCGGAGCCGAGGTCGCCCCTGCAACACGCTTCTCCTCGCATCTGGCCTTCGGCGCCGGAATCCACTACTGCCTGGGCAACGCCCTTGCCCGCATGGAAGCAACCACCCTGCTCACATCGCTTCTTCGCCGACGCATTCAACTGCGTCTGAGCGCCCCCCCACAGTGGGCATCCCGGGTGGTCTTCCGCCGCATCACCTCCCTGCACCTCACCCTCGCCGTACCCCGACACGAAGCGAGCCAGCGCATTGATGCCCGCTGACTTCAAAACCCTTCATGCAACAGCCGAAGGACCCATCCTCAACATCCAACTCAACCGCCCCGAGACGGGCAACAGCATCGACGGCCAGATGCTCACCGAACTGCTGCAGGTCCTTCGTGCCATGGAGGACGACCCGGCCATACGAGTGATGGTGCTGTCCGGAGCCGGCGACGACTTCTGCAAAGGAGGCGACCGCTCCGAGTTCTCCACGCTGCTGGAGATCGACCCATCCGGATCCCAACTACGCGCACTCAACGACAAAGCACAGCGGGTGTGCTCGACACTCTCGCAGTTGGGAGTGGTGAGCATTGCCCGGCTGCACGGTGCAGTCCTAGGTGCTGGACTGGGCCTGGCAATATTTTGCGATCTGCGCGTCGGAACGGACACCTGCCGCTTCCGCATGCCGGAGGTCGGGCTCGGCCTCCCGCCGGCTTGGGGCGGCGCCCTGCCTCGCCTCGCCGTGGAGGCAGGCCAGGCACAGATACGTGAGCTGCTGCTCACCGCCGAGTCGTTCGACGCTGCCCAAGCACAGCAGCTGGCCATCTTGCACAAGGTGGTACCCGTAGACGACCTGGATGCTGCCGTCGCCCGATGGGTCAAGCCGATCGTCCGCCGCAACCCCACCACCATGCGAATCACCAAGAGCATGCTCAACGCCCGCGCCGGAGCGGCAGAACTCTCCGTCGGCGGGTACCTCGATGCTGCACTGTGGTCGGCGGCCGTGAAGAGGGACATGGGCACACGCGGCAACTGACCCCGCCGCCGACTACACCGTCCACGCCCGCACCGAAACCGGCTGGACCCAGCCCACCGACCCCGATCACCGGGAACTGCCCGGCCTGGACAACCTCCTGGCCACCAGCCGGCTCCGGCGCGCCCCAGCCCGCCGGGCGCGGGAGGAGAACCCACCCCGACACCCTGGACCTGCACGCCAGCGACGGCCGGCTCTGGCTCCGCTTCATCGCCCTCGGCGACGGCGACCTGGGCCCCCACCGAGGCTGCCGCCGACGACAGGGCACCGCAAGGGCTGTGGCGACTGCTTGCTTGGTCTCTCCGGATCCTCGCTGGTGCCGGTGTGCCGCTGCATCTCACCAACCAAACCCACCACTCCTAGGCGGCCGTGCCGCCCTGAGCCGCGCTGCTGATGGAGTGCCTCGCGACCACCGTGTAGGCCCTCGACACCGGCGTTCCCGGCGCCCGGACATCGACGAAGACTCTCCCGCAGCAAGCTGCTCACCCTCTTCGAGGCCGCCCACGCCCTTTACCGGGCCCCCACCAGACCCCGACGACCTCCTCAGCCGCCCCGAGGTTCTCCTCCTGGCCCACCTCGCCTACAACGAACCGCGACCTGATCCACCAAACGCCACCCTCTCCACGCACCAGAGAGCCGGCCCGCGCTGAGCAACGCGGACCGGGCTCTCTGCCGCTCAGACCACCGAGTGAGGATCCCGTCGGGAGTCAGCGAGCAGCTTCTCCTGCCACCCGGCCTCTTCGAGTCGGTCACGTACCTGGGCCGCCCTGCCACCGACCACTCCCCGCGGTCGGCGGCGCACAACGTCTGGGCGCCGTATGGGGCTACCGCACAGCCTCGACCCCGTGCCCACCACTTAGGACAGCCTGCCTGCGCCTTCATCCAGGTTCGCCGCCGCCCACTGGACCTCGTCGCACCCCCGACCGGCTACTCCGCGGCTTCCAAGACCTCACGCAGCACCGGCAACTCGGCCGGCGCCACCGGCCGCAGGCAAATGTGCCGGCGGCAGGCGTGGACCAGGTTCACTGCAGACCCCGCGATTCCCACTGTGACGTCCAACGCCGAGACGATGGTGACCAACCCGGAGCCCACCACCGAGTTCCGGGCTCAAGCCTGTGAGTAGATGCCAGCCGCTGGGACCCGCAAGTCTCCGCTGTTCAGACGCAGCCAAGGGCGGGCCACTTCATGGACATTGAAAGGATTCGAAGCTAGACCGGCGGCCCTCACCCGACAACATCGGCGTGTGAGGCGCTTCATCGCCGGTTGGCCGTTCATCCCTCTTGGAATTTCACGGCTCACCCGCCCACGGCCCCTCGAACAAGACGATGCGTCTCGACTGAACTCATCCTCCCTCACCTCCCGTCAACCTTCAAGAAATCGCAAAATGGCCTCTGACCTGCATGTTTCACAAAGTCACATACGTCACTCACTTACTCACTCAGGCACTCACCTGACCAGTCAAGGCGTTCCTTGCATGTTCGGCCTTCATGTAGATCGCGTGCGCAGATGAACTCCTGGTGAGTTAATCGAGCACATTCCGGCTCCGCTATAGGCGAGAAATACGGACAGTAAAGAATGATCTTGTGGGCGGCAACGCGCCGACAGGCAGGTTGATGTGACGTGACGTGACACGAGCTTGCTGCCCCGTGTATGGTCACGCCCGAACATGAAGGGACACGCGGGCCGATTGAGGATCAGAGCATCCACTGTGGGCGAGCCAGCGCGTGGTTCTCGTGACCATCTCGCGACGGCGGAGAAGCCTTGGAACTTTACGAGTACAACGAACTGCAGAGCCGCCTCGATGCGATCGCCGAGTTTGACGACATGTCGGATGACGCCATGCTCGCGACGCTCGTTGAGCAGCTACGGCCCTACCTTCGGAACGTCATCGGCTCCACTATCGGCAAGGGCGGTGAGGGAAAGACGACCTTGGCAACCAACCTGGCCTACATGTTGGCTGAGGAACAAGCCAACCGTGACAGCCAGGGGAAGTCAGCTCTGCCGGTCCTCTACATGGAGATTGATGCCAACGGAGACGGAAGGACTGATCTAGGCCTGGACGCTACGGTCTTCAACGATCACGGGAAGGCCCTGCGCGATGCGATCACTCACGACGGGCCGCTGAAGGTCGTCAAGAACGTTCGACCGTTCCTGGATGCAACGATCTCGGGTAGGCACTGCTCCGACATCGCCGGCCGCATCAACAAGCTCGCCGACACTCACGCCATCGCCGCATACCTCCTACTGGCTCTCCTTCTGGCGCAGATCTCCCACCTGTACCGCTGGATCGTGCTCGACTTCGCACCGGGCGACAAGGCCATTCAGCGAGCTGGACTGGCTGCATCCACTCATCTCGTATCGCCCATCCACAACACGGACAACGCTGCTCTGCGAGGCCTGTCCACCGTCACACGGCTCATTCGCGCCAACCGTCGTCTCAACCCTGAGGCGCAGCTCACCGCGATCGCCTTTCTGGGCTTCCGAAAAGTGAAGGGCGAGCCGACCACAGAGCTGACCAACGTTCGTGCCAAGATCGAGAAGTTGCTTACAGACGCTGGCATGGACCCTGGATTGATTCTGGACGAGTACGTACGGGACGCCCGATCCATCGCAACCTTGTGCCGCAACCACGGTCGACCAGCCCGAGAGTTCGCACTGGCGGCCACTGGCCAACTCAGTGACGCTAACGGCGAGCTGGTCCCCCGGCCACGGGACGAGAACGGGCGCTACGTGGATGCGCAATCGGCCGTAAATCTCGCGGACGACTACTCGAACCTGGCACGAGGAGTGATCACCCGGGTGCGCCAGCGCAACGCCGAACTCCGTGAAAAGCAGATGCAGGGAGCGTCATGAGTAAGTCCACCGCCGGCACGACGGCCACTGGAACCGGCCCCAGGGCGAACGCCAAACGGGGCGAGGCAGCGGACAAGAAGGAGCATCTCATCGTTCCCGACCTGGACCTCGGGGGCGACGACGATGACGAAGACGAGGACGACTTCCGCCCGGTCCGTGCCTTCGTGCCCCCGAGTGCGACCACCACCAAGGCCGTGGTCCCTCCGCAGCAGGGCGAACAGACGGAGCACAGCTCCGTTGCGGACGGGCCTGAGTCTTCGTCCGCTGCTAGCGGCGCCACCGCGCCGCCGGCTCCGGCACCTGGTCCCTCCGCTCTTCGGGGTGAGCCTGACCACCCTGACAACAATTCGGCTGAGGATGAGTGGACGGTAGTGCACGGGTCGGGAGCGCCGGGCACCGGATCAGTGAGTGAACCCCTGTCACTGGGAGGCGACTCCAGTCGGCCCGGTGCTGAAGTGCAGGAGGCGCCCGCCGAGCGATTGGCGGAGTTGGCCAGGGTTGACCGACATGCCGCGCCTGCTTTGCGCGCCTCGGCTTCCCTGTCCGGGCTCCCCGCCCGACGGCCTGGTCGACGGAGGCCCGCCGAGCCGTTCAACCCGGACGAGCCGCGCCAGCGCAATGAACAAGTGATGCTCGAGTTGGCACAGCAAGCACCGGGCTACGCTTCGCTGTTGACCGTCTACAGCGCCTCTCAGTTGAACGCAGTTCCCTTTGAGAACCGCAACATCAACCTCTACGGCCTCACGGCAGACCAGGTCGGCACCCAGCGCACCGCCGACATGGCTCTCTTGAAGATGCTGACGCTCCAGCGTCCGAAGCTCACTCCGGCGCACTACGTCGATGCCGCTCTGGAGCCGGTGCTGCGGCCGCTCGACCCGGATGGCATCGACATGGACGCCATGGAGGACGAGCGGGACTATGTGTGGCAGCTCGCCCAGAAGGGACTTGCCTACCGCAGGTACATCCTCAGTGACCCCGAGAGCGCCAACATGGACAACTACCGGCCCGTGTGCTCCCTGCGAAAAGATGTCAACGCTCGTCTTACCCGCATGATGGATCTCATGGACTCGATCCAGGGGATTCAGGCAAAGCCCTTCGAGATCGTCAGCGCCTGCCTTGCTGAGTACGTAGCCGGCCTGCCGGGAGAGCGCACGCACCTGTCGGAGTTCTTCCAGAAGCACCTGGTCACGACGATTCAGTAATCAGCGGACCCAGTCCACCTGCCACCCTTTCGGCCCCTGCCCCTAATCTGTGGGGCAGGGGCCGAGGGCTACCGGTGCACCGCCCGGGTGTGCCGCGAGTGGCACCAGGCAAGCAATCTGCTACTTAGAGTAACTTTTCCCTTTAACAGGGGCCGCACCAGGTTAAAGGAAACCGTCACACCCACGCGTCGAGTTCCGGAAGGTCCCACTTCGTGTAGGTCAGTCGGCGCTCGGCGCCGTTGATCAAGTCGAGCACGTCGGTGGCCAAGTAGGCGCGTGTCCCGCGCTCCACTTCCTTAACGTGCACGACTCCGGCCCCAGCCAGTTCCTCCAGGGCGTTCGAGGCTGCGACGAAGGAGATGCCGAGCAGCGACTGCGTAGCCCTCGCGGTCACAATCGGCACGCCGGGGAGCTGCTCCATCAATCGCACGACTGCAGAGCCCTTTCGAGGCTGTCCGCGAAGGCCTTGGCCTTCCCTGTAGTGGGCAAGTTTCGCGTACCAGGCCGTCCGCATCTGGCTTAGCTCGTCGGTGAAGCGCCGAGCTTCTGCGACGGCGTCGCGAGTAGCGGCCAGGAACACACGAATCCAGGCATCAACCCCAACGGCCGCGGCGGAGCTGTTGGGCTCACCCACGTATCGGAACGCGTTGAGGCCGGCGATGTACTCACGAGCGTGAGCCAGGAGAGACATGGAGATCGGGAGGACATGTCCAACTGCGAGGCCCTGCCTGGCGAGTGCCGTGTGAATCAGGGCTCGACCCGTTCGACCGTTGCCATCGTGGTAGGGGTGGATCGTTTCGAACTGCGCGTGGACTAGCGCGGCCTGGACGAGAGGGAGAGGGTGATCTTCAGAGATGAAGGCGGCGAGATCGTCCATGAGCGGGCCTACCGCTTCAGGGGTGGGTGGCACGTACTCCGCCCCGTGCGGCCCGTAGGCGTTGCCTCCGACCCAGTTCTGAACGGTCCTTAGGTACCCCGACGACTCGTCCTGCTCGGTTTCGACCATCAGGGCGGCTTGCAGGCCGTTGATGTCCTCAACCGTCACTGCCTCGGTCTCCGACAACGCAGTGACGGCGCGACGCAGAGCCAGGACGTTGTTGACCACCTCGCGTGCACTGTCGCTGATGCCGCGGTGAGTGCGCTGATCATCGCCGGCCTTGGTTGCAAGCATCAACTCGAGGTGGGCGATCGCTCGGGCGGAAGCCACCACGCCTTCGATGCGTGAGGACGCCACCGCCTCCGATCGGAGAAGGAAGCGGGCCAGGGACTCCAGATGAGGGCTCGTAGGCGCGGCGTCGTTGAAGGCACGAACCAGCCGGTCCACTTCGGCAACCTCTGCAGCGAGTTCGGCTGACAGGCGGAGCTGACGCCCCCGAAGTAGATCCGGCTCGTACGCGGCGAACGTCCGGAGGTCCTGATCCTCCACACCAGGCATCGCGCCAGGCTGTGACGGCCAGAGCCGTTCCGAAAACCTTGCCACTAGACACGCTCCAAAGGTTCAGCCTCAAGCAGATCCATTTAAGGATAGTGTGTGCCCCGTGATGTTTGGTGTGATGCACGGGGTGGTTCCGGAGAGTAGGGCTCGCGCTCTCCTCGCCGGATGCCGACCTGTGGAGACGCTGAACTCACGAGCTTCGGGCCAGTTCGAGGCACGCCATGCCTCGGCAAGGTCAACGCTGGGATCGTCGCCACGGTCACAGGCAAGTGGTCTTCAGGCTCGGGGCAAAAGCGAAAAGGCGACCCAACGGGTCGCCTCACCGGGTGACTTCGCCAAGTCACCCATCACCACCACTCGGGGTCGCCACCTCGAGCATTTCCATGTCTGCCACACCAAGCCGACCTGGTCGGCGCTCGCAGCCTGCGGTGCCACCCGCATGCCGCAAGGGGAGGAGAAGTCAACGGCAACCTGACCTGACCCTTCCGCCCTCGAGCGGATCTCACCTACACCCCCGCTGACCAGGACTTTTCCGTCCATTGGTCGAGCGGTCGGTCGCGTTGTGCCTTCATCCCTATGCAGTTCTGGAGCAGATCATAGCCGCCAGCCATAGGGCTAGTCCCGTATTGCCAAAAAGAGGCTTGAACGAGTCTCCTCTGGACGATGCCCAAATCGGAACAAAAAGGTCAACCGAGGGTGGTCGACGGACATCGACTCATCCTCGGTGGCCAAGCACACCCCGCTTCTCCGACAGGGAAGGACTTCCCGAGCCACTCGTAATCCGCCCGGGGATGAGACAGCGCCTCTCAAGCGCTCTCGATGCCCTTCTGTCAGAGCGGGCGCTCTACCAGCGCCCACTGACCGAGGTACTGGGAGCCGCGATCCTGCTGGCGAAGTCGCCAGCGGGGGAGTCGCGGTTGGAGTTGCGCGCGGGGGAGCTGGCCCGGTGGCTGGGGGTCTCGAAGTCCTATGTCGATCATCGCGTGCTGCCTGGTATGCGTGCTTGTGGTGCGGTGGCGACGGAGGTCGTGACGAAGGCGGTGGACGGGGTGCGTCGGGTTGACGGTCTTCGCTGGGAGCTACTACCCCTGACGGCTGCTCAGGCCCGGTGTGGGCCTCGCGCTCTGGCTCTGGAGAAGCGCGAGCTGGCGGTCCTGTTGTCGTTGTGTGAGGCGTTGTTCGCGCCGGGGTGGGCGCCGCTGGGCAAGCGGCCAACACCCGCAGGTCTGCTGGGTACTCGGCAGGGGCGGGGGGCTGCTGCGGAACGGCTTGGGTTGTTGCGGTTGGTGCTGGCTGCCCGGCCGGATGGTCGGGTGCGCCTCGTGGGCGGGGCAGTGGCGGCTGGCTGTGATCGTGCGGATGCGACGGTTGCGCGGCTGTTGGGGTGTTCCGCGGCGGAGGCGGCCCGGGTGGTGGACGGGCTGATCCGGCAAGGGGTGCTGGAAGTCCGGGGGCGCGGTGTGTCTGGGGCCCGGATTCGGATGATGGTGCCGGCGGTGGCAGCAGCCCACGGGCGGAGTGCCGGACCGGAGCTGCGGGGCGTGCCCGATCTGGCCGAGGACGAGCGGGCTGAGGATGTCGCGCAGGAGGAACAGCGGGTCTGCGTGCACTGCGCTTCGGGGCTGGACGAGGCGGGGTTGGGGGAACCCGGGGAGTTGGGAGGCGGCTGGACCCAAGAGGGGTTCTTCGAGGTCGGGAACGGCGGCCTGGCCGACGGCGGTGATGGTGCACTCAGGGATCAGGAGATTTCCGACGCCCCCGAGACCGGGCCCGAAAGTGCTTCTGACCTGGGAGAACGCGTGGACGAACAAGAGATCGGGTCGTCCGGGGAGGAGGCCGCTGGTGCACTGCTCCACGCCGACCACGCTCCGGTGGTTCCTCATAGTGGTTCTGATGCTGCTTCGTCTCGCTTTTCCGGCGAAGCCGCTTTTGAGTACCCGCCATTGCCGGAGCACGCGTACGAGCGCATGACCAAGTCCGGGCCGGGCAGTATCGGCGCCGTCGGCGAGTTCGGTCGGCGGGGTGGCCCGCTTCGCGGGGAACAGCAACCGGATCGAGCGGGGGAAGCGCAGACGTGTCCTGAGCTGATCGCGGTGAAACCGGTCCGGTTGCGGTGGTCGCTACCGCCGGAACTGGAGCAAGTACTGGACCCGGTGCGGCTGGAGTGGGCCCGGATCCGGCATGCCGGGGGGCGCACCCGCGTGAGGGTGGCGCTCAAGGCCGAGTTGCGGCGGCTGGCCGGGATCGTGGGCTCGGAGCAGGCGCCGGCGTTGCTGGCCGAGCGGCTGGAGCGGCGGCTCGCTGCTCAGCACGGTGAGCGGGTGCGCGAGCCGGTCGGCTGGCTGCTGTCGCGGGGTCTGCCGCAGCGGGCGGAGTGCTACGCGATGGCGTGCGACGACCAGGTGCGGATGGACACCAGACTGGTGTGCCCGAGCTGCGAACTGCTGATTGGGGACCGGCGGGCGTTGCGGCACCAGGTCGTCCAGGCCGTGGGCGCCGAGCTGCCACGCCTGGCGCCGGCCGAGGCCCGGGCGGAGGTCGAGCGGCGGCTAAGCCGGGAGGTCGCCCTGCGGGCCGCGCGGGACGCCGTCCGGCGCGAGCATGCCGCGGTCGAGCGGGCGCACCGCGAGGCTGCCTGGGCCCAGGACCGCGGGGACCTCGCCTCGGCAAAGGCGCAGTTGGCGGCGCGGGCGTGCTTGGATTGCGGGGTCCCGGAGGCGGGGGGCCTGTGCCTGGTGTGCTCGCAGAACCGCACGGCCCGTGAGGCTATGGAGCAGGCGGCGCAGGTAGCGGCTGCGGTGAGCGGTCCGGTGACGGACCTGGGCGTCGTGGCAGGCCGGCTGGCCGCGTGGCGGATCCGGGTAGAGGGCGAAGTCGACCGGGTGACGGGGCGGTTGCGGCGCGAGGGAATGCCGGAGGCCGCGGTGGCCTGGGAGACGCGGACCCTGGCCGAGGAGCTGCTGCGGGCGGAGCGGGCCCGCGCGATGGACGCGCTGCTGGACTCGACGGAGGCCCGGGCGGAAGCCGATCGGGCCTTCACCGTCGAGCGGGCGCGGCGCGGCGGTGAGCTGCGGGCCCGGGCGGCGGCCGAGCAGGCGCGGCAGCGCTCCGCGGAGCTTCTTCTCGCCCAGCGGCTCGGCCAGGTCCGGGCCTCGGATCGCCCGCCGGCTACCGAGCAGGTCGGCGGATGGCGGCAGCGGATGGCCGAGCTGGCGGCGCGTCCCCTCGACGATCAGATCCGCGTGCGGCAGCCGACGGGCGAGTGCCGGGAGACGGTGAGCGCTGCGTGAACGGGGGACTGGAGTCGGCCTTGCGATGCGGTGAGCGGGGGTGGTGGGTGCACCCACTACTGCCCGGGTCGAAGCGTCCGGCGGGCGACTGCCGCCGGTGCCGGCCACCATCGACCGGAGCGCGCCCGGCGTGCGGCTTCCCCGACGCAGCCGGGTGTGCGTGCCGCGACGCCGGGCGGTAATGCCACGGCGTCCGGGCGGCGACGCGGGAGCTGATGCACCGCTGCTGGAGCGGCCGGGAGTTTGGCGTCGGCGTGGCCACGGGGCCGTCCGGCCTGGTGGTGCTCGATCTCGACGACCACGACCGTCCGCCGCCGGATCAGGCGCTGTTGCTGCCGGGCATCGACCTAACGCAGCACCCAGACACGGACCTGGGGCAGGTGCGGACCGGGGCGGACGTACTGGGGCTGCTCTGCCGGGTGCGTCGGGCGGGCAGCTTGCTGGACACCCCGGCGACGCTGACCGTGCAGACCCCCTCCGGCGGACGAGCCGGTACGTGCAGGGCGCGGGGCGGCTCTGCTGGCAGGTCGACGTACGGGGCCAGCTGGTCCACCGCGGTCGCGCCCGGCACCCCCGCCGCGGCCGGGCACTGCCGGATCGCAGGCAACCAGGACAGCCCGGTACGGCTGCCGCGCTGGGGCGCGCTGGAGTTGGAGCACGTTGGACTGGGACACCACAACGCGGCTGCCGGGCCGCCCTGCCGGGGCCGGCTTCCCCGCCCCACCCGGGAGCGCGGCCTGCGGGACGACACCGCGTACGCCGCCGCGGCGCTGCGTGGCGACTCATGGCGGTGGCATCGGCCCGCACCGGCCGCAACGACCACCTCAACCGCTCCGGGTTCCGGCTCGGTCAGCTGGTCGGGGCCGAGCTGCTGAAGCACGACCAGGTTCACCAGGCGCTCACCGACGCCGCCGAGCAAGCCGATCCGCTCGAAGGCGCGGCGCTCGATCCGTACTCAGGTCCCCCGCTCTGTACGGGCCCCGAGGGAGCGGCGCTTGCGCACCACGGTGTCCCGGTCCAGGTGCACGTTCAGGCCTTGCTCCACGCGGACCAGAACCGGGTCAGCCGGCACGTGGCGCAAGTCCACAGCCGTATGCACGGAACCGATCATCAGACCTCCTCGAGCCGGGCTCCCTATCCGGGACTATTTGATCTTCGGGGTCTCGCCTCGCGGGGGCAGGAACTCGCGGGCGCCTCGGAGCTTGGACTGCAGTTTCCTCTGCGTGGCGCGGCTGTCGAGGCGGATCTCGATGCCTCCGGGGAGAGCGCTGTCGGCCCGCAGTCCCGCGGGGAGCCGGGAGACATCCAGCCCGTCGCGTCTGGCGATGAGCACGCCCAGGTCATGCCGACTCACCGCCTCGGCGCCGCCGAGATGATGGATGCCTGTCGTGTCCGCCGTGGCGAGCTCCAAGAGGGCGGCTGCCAGATCGCTCACGTGGACGGGACAGCGCACGTCGTCGGTGAACAGGACGCCTTCGCGGGTTCCGGCGACAAGGCCGTGGACGGTACGTTCGTGCTCGGACTGACCGTCGCCGATGATCAGCGACGTCCTGGCCACCACAGCGTTCGGATGAACGAGGAGGACTCCGGTCTCGGCGGCCGCCTTCGCCGCACCGTACGGGGTGATCGGGTCGGGCAGACGGGACTCGTCGTAGGGCACGGCGGCGGCGCCGGAGAACACGGCGTCGGAGGAGACCTGGATCATCCGGCTCCCGGCCTTCGCCGCCGCCATGGCCAGACGTACCGGCCCTTCGGCCGTGACCGGCCAGCGCGCGCCGCCGCTCGACGCGTTGATGATGACGCGGGGCCTGGTCTCGGCCACGACCGCTTCCATGCTGTCGGCATCGCTCAGGTCCAGAGCGTGCCAGGTCGCCTCCGGGACGGTCCCTGGTGTGGTCGCGTAGGTCCCGGCTGTCGTGCGGCCGGACAGAACGGCTTGTCGGACCAGTTCGGTCCCGAGGAACCCGGAGGCACCCACGATCAGAATCGTCACGAGGCGACACCCTAGACCCGCAGACCGCCTTCCGGACCCCGGCGCAAGCGGGTTGGCCCGACCTCAGCGGCGCTGGCCGGCCTCGCCCTGCGGTCACCCTGGTACTGCACGGGCCGCCGCGGGGGCGTTCCCGGCAGCCCGGTCAGACGCTGCTGCGAATTGGAAGGCCGTGCTCGCGGGCCGCCTCCCACTGGTTCACCTTCGTGGCGCGCCACCGGCCCCCGGTCTCTTCGGCCAGCTCGTATCGGGCCAGGCCCGCAAGGTGCTTGCGAATCGTGGGGAGGGTGTATCCGACCGCTGTCGACAGGTCCTCTGGCGTCGCTCCAGCGCTCCCGATCGCCTTCAGCCTCTTCCACGTCGCGGCGGCGTGATGCCCCAGCCCACCGACGCTGGCCTTGTTGTAGAAGACGGGGCCGTCCGGCTCGACAGGGCTCACGGACTCGGAGACATGAGCGTGCGGTGGGACGTCCTCGCCGCCCCGCTGGCGGCCGACGGCCCGCTGCCGGTCGAGGTGGACGTATCCGCCGTTCTCGTCACGCCCGACGAGTCCAGCAGCTACGAAGGCACGGAACGAGTCGAGCATGGCGGTCGGCGACCGGGTGAGGTCGCATCCGAGGTGTGCCACCGCCGTCTTGATCTCGACGGGGGCCTGCTGCAGATACGAGAAGACCGCGGCGGTCAGCAGAGCCGCCGAGTCGCCGGTGACCTCCCCGCTCACGATGCCGTAGAGGGAGGCGAGCAGGTCAAACTCCATCATCTCGTCGTCGACACGCAGCCGGGCTGTCGCGAAGTACAGGCGCCCGCTGATGTCCTGGGGGCGCTCCCGAGAAACGAGGCGGAACGGCTGCTGGGGCGCGACTTGCGACGGCCTGTGCCAGCCGATTGACGCCGGCCCCGCGGGTCGGGGCGTGCGGTTCACCGAACGGTGCCTGCGCCCCTTCTGGCTCTTACTCATGTCCCTCCAACGAACCGACCGGAACAAAGCAGTCGAACAGCTCGGCGATCCACCCAGACAGCGGCAGCACATGGACCGGGCACCGCGAGCTCGGAACGGAACACGGCAGGCGGCGCCACACACGGGGCCTTCGTACCGCTGGGCTCGCTGGCGTGGGGTCAGTGGGTGCCGGGACCGATCATGCTTTCTCGGAGCCCGCTGCACCGGCGCCTGACCGCGTTGACGAGCCATTCCCCGGGGCTCGGCCGGACTTCGCCGTGCGCTCTGCGAGGGGCAGGCGGACCCTGGAGTATGGACTCGACTCACCGCCCGGGGGAACGCGGCATCGGCCGGTGCCCGATGGCCGCCGTCATCGTGGTCACAGGTCTGCTCGTGGCTACGGCCGGTTTCGCCGGGCCCAGCGCTGCAGCCCGTCCGGCCACCGTGCTCTCGGGCCTTGCCTGGGGGCAGCCGTACACCTACGCAAACGGGCTGGCGGTCACCGTCGTACCCCCCACACCCTTCAGCCCCAGCGACACCTCCGCGGGCCACCAGGCGGGGAACCAGGCAGTGGCCTGGAAAATTACGGTGAAGAACGGGACACCAGAGCTGTTCCCCACCTCTCCCGTCAGCGTCTATGCCAAGTACGGGACGGCCGGTGAACAGGCGGAACGGGTCTACGACAGCGCCAAGGGCGCCGACTCGGACTTCGAAGGCAGTATCGCCCCCGGCCGATCCGCGACGGTCACCTACGTCTTCGACGTGCCCAGGGCGGGCCTGGCTCTCCTGGATCTGGAAGTGGTCCCCGATGCCGCCGTCTACGAGGGAACCCACTGGTCCGGCGCTCTGGCGCCCTGACGCCAAGGGGTTGGCTCCCGTCGCCCCGTAGCGGTTCCATCTGGCGCGGAGAGCGGGGATGTTGCCGCGCTGTCGATTTCGGAGGGCGAGAGGTCTCTCCGGACAGCGCTGGCGGAGACTTCGGCCACGCACACCGTCGCCGCGGTCCGCGGCCGCAAACGCCGACTCCTCACCCGCGCTCGACCAGCGCATCCACAGCCTGTACTTGCGGCTGGCTGGAGGGGATCCCGCCGAGTACGCCATCGCCCCACACCGCAGCCGCCGCGCCACCACCGCGGCCCACCACCGGGCACTGCACCGCTGACCGGGCCCCCACCGCGCTGGGTCGGCGAGGGCAGATCAGGTGGAGGATGCCCGGACGGCTGAGGACGGTGGTGCCAAGGCGTGGAGGAATTCGGCAACTGGGGTGATGCGCTGGTAGCCGGCGAATGCCGGACGGAGTTGTTCGAGCGCGCTGACGCAGCGCGGCGCGTCGATGCTCCGGGCCAGATGCAGGGCTCGCAGCGCCGAGTGGGCAGCCTGTTCGGGTTCGTCTGTACGCAGGTAGCTCTCTGCCTGGTAGGTGGTGAACACGGCGACGGACTTGCGGCGCGTGGCAGGGAGCAGGGCCATCCCGTCGTCGATGCTGCGGCGCGCGGCCCGGGTATGGCCGAGCTGGGCCAGGCACCGTCCCGTGTCGACCAGTAGATCGGCGGAGGAAAGCCAGGCGAAGAACACGGGGGCCGGATCGTGAAGCGGGGCCGCCAGGTGGGCCTCGGCCGCGTCGATGGCACGTCCGCAGGCACGGTGGTCGCCGAGGTCGGCCCGGGCCCGGGCGAGACGAAGGTGGAGTAGGGCCCGTGCCGCTGGATGGCGGGCCGAGGCCAGTGTGCCCTCAAGGAGAACCGCTGCGGTCTTCGGGTCGCCTCGCCACAGGCTCGCGTAGGCGAGATCCGATACGACGAACGCGGCCAGATCGTCGTTGCCGGATGCGTTGGCGTGGCGCAGAGAGGAGTTCCACAGCCGGATGGCGGCGGGGTGCTGGGCGGTGTCGAAGCGCTGCCAGGCCGCGCTGTGTGCGAGCCGGGCCGCCAGGTCGTGCAGGCGGGCTCCGGCCTGCGCACGGTAGGAGGCGTGGCGGATCACGGAAGTGACGCGGGCCAGGTGGGCGTCGAGTTCGGTGCGGGTCTGCTGCCGGTCGGCGGTCACCAGAGAGGTCAGCCGGCTCCCCTCGGCCTCCAGCCCGGCCAGGTCCTCCTCACCGATCGTGCTCTTGGGCAGGGCATGCGCTGGGGGTAACGGCAGTAGGGGGAGGGCGGTAGCGGCCGTGGCGAGGACGCTGCGCCGTGTCAGGTCGGACATGGGCCTCCGATCGGGAACAGGGAAGCAGTGCGCCGGATCCAACTTGCCTGTTCAGCATTGCAGTTGGTGAAGATCCTTGTGCGGGGAGAGGAGGTCGCGGCGGATGAAGCACTCCGTGCCGAGCAGTACCTCCCGCTCGGTGGCCGGAAGCTGGCTCAGTAGGGCCGGGAGCGATCTGCCACGGACGGCCTCCGAGCGGTGGGCCAAGATGGCTGCCCACTTTCGGTCGATGTGCTCTCTGATGTCGACAGCTGCGTTGATCATCTCGTCGGGAACGGTCCACAACCGCTTCCCGGCGCCGGCCAGGAGCGCGGCGAGCGGTGCGCTCGCCGCGGCGGGGTATGCCGCGAGGTAGAGGACGCGTGCCTGCCAGGTGGGTCCGGCCTCGGGGTAGAGGTCGGGGAGGGTCGGTGCCGGCACGCCGTGCAGGGCTGCGGCGAGGAGGCGTACAGCTGCGTCCGGGATACCGGGCCGGTAGCGGGCGTAGTCGCAGGCGGTCGCCCCGAAGAGCGCCTGGCCCGTGCCTGGGGGTGCCGGTTCGCTGAAGTGGCTGGTCATGTGGCGTCTCCAGGAATTGGAGGCGTGGCGGGGAGGGTCCAGGCGAGGGTGGTACAGCGGGTGGTCACCCGCTGGGTGCCGTCGGCGTCGAACTCGATGCGGTAGGCGGCGGGCGATCCGGCCGTACGCCACAGGGCGGCGAGGGTGTGGAGCTCGTCCCAGATGTCGCGGGGTCCGCCCACCGTGACCTCCCAGCGTCGGTAGCCGACCGGGCGCGCCCGCATCCACGATCCGCAGCCGGGTGAACCAATCGTCAGGTCCTCGGTGGCGAAGTTCCGGACGAGGCCGGGCCGTAGGGCGCCCAGAGCTGTCCAGAATCCTCGATCGCCGATCTCGGGCGGCTTGAGGCGGCTGACCCGGTTCGGTGCTGATCCGCTCACGGAAGGCTGCCGACAGGAAAACCTGGTCGAAGCCGGCGCCCGCCCGGTGCCCGAACTCCACCGCGCGCAGCTTGGCCTCTACTCGTCCGCCCGGGGTCCTGGTGATGACGGCGAGGCCGGGCCAGGACGGCGAAGTGCCGCTCACCGTCATCAGCGCCAGGCCACCGGGCGCGAGCTGTGCGATCAGGGCCGGCGGGACGTACGGGAGGCCGAAGGAGACGAGGATCCGGTCGTACGGTGCTCCGCCGGGCCAGCCCTGCCCGCCGTCGCCGGTGACGACCGCGGGCCGGTAGCCGAGGCCAGCCAATCGCTCTCGTACGGCGTCGCCGACGTGCGCGTCCACGTCGAGGGTGACGACACCGGCGTCTCCGCAGATGAAGCAGACTACGGCGGCGGTTACCCCGGCGCCCGTGCCCACGTCCAGGAACCGCTGGCCCGGACGGAGGTCCAGCAGGGTGAGCAAGGGCGCCGTCATGCCCATGGTGCTCGACATCGCGGTCATCGAACCCCCCGAGCGGGGGCCCGGTACCCGTCCGAGGATCACCTCGCCGGCGTGCTGGACCGGCACACTGCCACCGCTGTGGAGCAGCTCCCGCAGTTCGTCCCGGTCCCCCGGCCGCGTCCAGTCCAGCAACTCCCAGCGCGGCGGCATCTCGTCAGGGGCCGAGCGGCGCACGTACGCCTGGCTCATCAGCACCTCGCGGCGCAGCTCGAGCAGCGCGTCATGAACCGGGCCGGCCGCAAGGTCGCCAGCTTCCTCCAGTTTGTTCACCATTCGCGCTCGGCTGGCCGCGGAATCCAGGTCCACCCCCGAGGCGGCGGGCGCCGAGTCGGCGCTGTGACTGCTCGACCTGGTCATGGAGTTCCTCCGTCCATCGAGCGTTCATGGTCGGCCTCTGCTGCCCGTGCCCGCCCGGGAGCGGGCAACGCCGGGAGGAGAACATCCGGAGAGGCGGAGGCTTCGGGCATCGTCCGCAGGCCACGCAGTGGCGAACGGGCGAGCACCACGCAGGGGACGACGAGCAGCAGGGCACCGGTGACCAGGGCGGGCCGGACTCCGGCCCAGGTGCCGAGAGCTCCGGCGAGAAGGGCGCCCAATGGCCGCGCTGCCGAGGTCAGGCAGGTACTCACGGACTGCATCCGTGCCTGCATGCCACGCTCGGTGATCATTTGCCTGATCGAACGTTGAGTTGTCCCGGCCGCGCCGGCGCACGCGAGCTGGACGAACAGGGTGGCGCCGATGATGATCACCCAGCCGGTGCCAGGGGACGCGAGGAGCAGCGGGAGCTGCGTCAGCGGGGTGAGGGAGAGTGCGCCGAACATCATCGGACCGGGCCCGACGTGCCGGGCGATGGCTGGGGCGGCCAGGGCTCCGGCGGCCGCGCCGAGCGCCCCGAAGCCCAGGACCACACCGAACACGGTCGGAGCCATTGACAGAAAACGCAAAAGGTAAAGAGACCACAGCGTATTGAGGAGGGCCAGCGCCAGGGACGTGGACGCGTTCACCCACGTGAGGACCGCCAGGCGGGGGTCACTGTGAACGTACCGCCAGCCCTCCGCGATCTCCGTCCGCAGCCCGCGCCGTGCGGCCGGAGCCGGCACACTCTCGCGGGCCTGGATCCTGGCCGTGCACCAGGCACTGAACAGGTAGGAGACGATGTCGCCAAGCAGGGCCCGGGCCGGGCCGAGCAGTCCGGTCAGGGCGGCACCGAGGCTGCTGCCGCCTGTCGCCGCGAGCGCGAACAGCGCACCGATGCGGCTGTTGCTCCGCTGGATCAGCGACCGGTCGACCAGCCCCGGCAGCAGACTAATCGCCGCCGCGTCGTGCATCACCCCAGCGGCTCCCTGCACTGCAGCGACGGCCATGAGGTGGGCCAGCGTCAGCGTCCCGGTGGCCGCAGCCACCGGAACCGTCGCGAGGGCCGCGGCGCTGACCAGATCACCCGTGATCATCAGCCTGCGCTTGGCGTACCTGTCCGCGAACGCCCCCGCGTGCAACGCAAAAAGTGCCGGCGGCAGCTGGCCGAGGAACGCGATCGCGGACACCTGGGCGGGTGTAGCGCCGAGGTCGACCACGGCCAGGACCGCTAGGGCCACGGAGGTGATCGAACTGCCCGCGACGCTCGCGGTCTGCCCGGTCAGATAGCGGCGGAAGTCACGGTGCCGCCACAACGGCACGGAGGCGGCACGCGCATCAGGAGCGCTGGACACGGACCATCTCCTCCGGACTCTCCGGGCGAACACGCAGGTGCAGGAGCCCGGTCACCGTTCCCACCCCATATCGGTGTAGGCGCGGCCGGCGGCGATCCCCTCGATGGCCGCGCGGGTGTACGGAATGATCTGCTTCGGCAGATCAGCGGGGTCCCACCACTGCCAGGCCAGGCATTTGTCGATCTCGCGGACCTCCGGAATCCCTTCCCAGCGACGGGCCTGGAAGACCAGCTGCATCAGCGGCTGTCCGCCGGGAGTGTCGATGACGTGCACGACGTGCCGCAGCTCCACGTCCGCAGGATCGATGACCAGCCCCGCCTCTTCACGGGCCTCCCGAACCAGGCAGCTGAGCGCCGACTCCCGCTCGCACTTCCCCGCGAGGTAGTGCCAGGTGTTCCCCGCGTAGCGCACACCGGGGTGACGAAGGCCAAGGAGTACACGGCCCTCCTCGTTGACCAGGTGGAGGTGGACGCCGATGCCGTTGAGCACGGTCCGGCTTCCGCCGTCCCACACCGGCGGCAGACCGCCAGGCCGTACGTCCGCCAGGTGTTCGTCCGCGTGACGGCGGATGAGATCGCCGAGTCCGGAACTCAGGCGCAACCTGTCCAGTTGGTCTGGGGTGACCCAGCGCAGCAGTACGCCCTCGCGCAGCTCGAGGCTGTCGGGATTGCCGTTCCATCGGCCTGAGAAGACCCTGACGGGTACCCGCAGTCCGTCGACACTCGTGGCCTCCTCCACGGCGTACGGCTCCAGGTCTTCCAGGCGAAGCCCGGGAACCTCCTCGGCGAGCTCCCGTCGAAGGGTGTCCTCAAGGCTCCGATCACCCCTCTGGCGACCGCCCCCGATCAAGGCCATGGTCCACGGTGCCCAAATTCCGGGCACGTCATCGCGCAGATGCAGCAGGTAGGA
>NZ_JBMDLB010000004.1:0-119457 GCF_049310065.1 Streptomyces tatrensis
CTATGGTGGCACGGAAGATCACCTGATCGATCTGCAGAAACAGCGTCATGCCGATGTGTTCCCAGGTGTTGCAGAGCTGGAGAAGGCTGGCTATGCAGATCAGACAGAGTCTGACCTCTTGTCCGTGACGAGCGAATCGCACAAGGTTGGGATTCCGGCGAATCGGATCCCTATGCTGCTGAAAGCGCAGGGCAGCGAGACCTTCAGCAGTTTGCAGCGGGCGCGGGACGAAAAGGTCGCAAGGAAGCGGCAGCGGCACCTCGCCACCTGATCGTCGCTGAATCGCGGAGAAGCCGTTGCTCCCGGGCCCGCCCAGGGTGTGTGGTCTATGTGCCGAAAAGTGCGCTCCCGGGCCCGCTCGCACGCTGGGGCACATGGCTCCGCCACGCCACATCGATGCGAATTGCTTAATTATCCGAATCGCTGTAGGTTGCGATCCTGGTCTCTCCCTGCACCACCCTGTCGGCGCCGCGGGAAGGGGCCGCTGGCCAGGTACGACAGCATCTCTCGCCGGCGTTCGCCGCCAGGAGACGAACAGGCCACGCAGGCCCTGGAGAACACGATGATCCCCGCAGACTCAACGATCAAGCAGACGACCCTCGAGAAGATCGCCAAGCGCTACGGTGTGAGTGGTTCGACCGCGACCTCCTGGTCCCTCGAACCTAGTTTTCCCGGCTTTCTTGGCAAGGGCTGGGGAAAGACCCAGCTGTACGACGAGGCCACCGTCGACGAGTGGGTCCTCGACAACAAGCCGGAAGCCTGGGTCGTGGCCCACCCCAAGCAGAAGGAAAAGGCCACCGCGCTACCTGCCGGCGATCCGAATGACCTGATGCCGCTCAAGCGGATCGGGGAACTGGAGGGCCGCTTCCTCTCCCGCCAGGCGACGCCCGTCGCAACCCTGCGCACCTACATCTCCAAGGACATCCTCGCGCGGCCCGACCGGCGTCCCGACGACGGGGGAAGCCCCGCGGTCGAGCAGGATATGTGGTTCCGGAGGACGGCCTACGACTACATCACCCGCCGGCGCAACGTCCGGAGGAAGACCGCTGTCCACGACCAGCGGGAGCCGAGCAGCTTCCTGAAGGAGTACTTCGAGGAGAACCCCGGCCTGCTCACCCTCGAAGAGATCGCCGAACTCGACGGCAAGGAGCACGGACGCAAACCGACCGCGCTCAGCACCCTGAACAGCTACATCTCGCAGGGCAAGTTGGCCCGCCCCGACCGTGAGCCCGGCGATGACGAGATGCCTGCGGTCAAGGAACGGATGTGGATGCCCGAGACCGCGCTGCCGTACCTCTGCCGCCCCACGAGCCGGCGCAGTTCAGCGGCATCCACCGAGGCCACGGCCGCTGAGGTGCAGCCGAGCGAGTTCCTGAGGAAGTACTTCGAGAAGCACCCGGGCCTACTCACTCTTGAGGAGATCGCCGAGCTCGACGGTCGGGAGCAGGGCCGGCCGAAGGCGACCGCTTTGACGACCCTGCGGGTCTACATCTCGCAGGGGAAGCTGGCCCGTCCCGATCGTGTTCCGGGAGACAGTCAGACGCCTGCGGTTGACGAGCAGATGTGGACCCCTGGGGCCGCGCTGCCGTTTCTTGCCACACCCCGTCAGGCCTCGCGCGGGAAGGCTGCTCCAGTTGCGGCAGCCGCTCACGAGTTGCGTGAGCCGAGCGCGTACCTGAAGAAGTACTTCGAGAAGCACTCAGGCCTACTCACCCTCAAAAAGATTGCTGAACTCGACGCGCGCGAGCAGGGCCGGGAGAAGCCGACGGCGGAGTCCACGCTCCGGGCGTACCTCTCACGTGGGCTGCTGGCGCGGCCGGACCGGCTTCCGAACGATGGCAAGCTGCCGGCAGTACACGAGCAGATGTGGGCACCAGGGACTGCTCTGCCGTACCTGCTTCGTCCGCTCGGGCGCCGCGGCTCCGCGAGCAAAGCAAACGTCGATGGTGGCCTGCAGGATTCTGCCCAGTAGCTCGATCGCCCCTCCTTCCTCAAGGATCGCCCATGACAAGTCGCCGCATCGACGACGCGGGAATCAGCGCCCGGTTCGGTGTACTGCCGAAGGACGCTGCAGCTTGGATCAAGCTTGCCAACTTTCCGGCCGCCGACGCGGATGGGCTACGGGATCTCGATCAGGTCGACGCCTGGGTGCAGGCGGTGAGGCCTCAGTACTGGCCGGCCAAGGCGGAGGCCCCTTTGGGCGACAGGGCTTCCGGCGCCCAGGCTGTTACGCCTCGTGAGGTATCCGTGCCCGCGCCGGTGTTGGAGAGCCGGTCGGAGATGGCGAAGAGATTCGACATGAGCTACCAGGCTGTGGATGCGTGGACCAAAGCCAAGGAACGTCGTTCCAGCCAGGGTGAAGTCGTGGCGACCGCCTTCCCCCTTCCTGTAGCGGAGGGGCGCTGGGACAGGGCTGCGGTGGATGGGTGGGTGAGCGTCAACAGGCCTCGCGTTTGGACGGCTTATACCGGGGGGGAACCCCGTTTCGTGGTGCCCCTACCGGACGGGCATCCCAAGGATCTGCTGGGAATCGGCGAGTACGGCGTGATCCGCGGGAACGCGCTCAGCGGGAAGCCTGCACAGCGGCGCACGATGCAGGCGTATCTCTTGCGCCAACAGATTGCCGCTCCAGACCGTTTTCCGAAGGACCGAAAGCGCCCTGAGGTCTTCGAGCCGATGTGGTTTCGGGCAACAATCTATTCGGAGATCCGCCTGCGCCTTTCGCGAGGATCCTCAAAAACAAAGTGATAGCCGGCGTCGCAAACTGACTGGCATCCGCCACTGTGCCATTCGCGTCTGTTCGGGAGCACCTTCTCGGGGAACGCGAGCCCCGATCCCCGATTAGAGTTGCTTAATTGAAAATATACATGTAGTCTCGGTTGTAAGTGGGATGCAGCGTCCCCCTATTCCTCATGGCAATCATCGAAGCCGAGCTGCGGGACGCCTGAGGCCCTCGCGTCATCTCGCCCAACCCCTCCGAGGAGATCTGCCGTGCAGATGGAGCTTCGCTTACCCGAACCCGATGCGCTGGAGTTCTTGGAACTTCTCCAGAGCACACCCTTTTCCGCGCCGTACGCGGGCCAGGTCATCGACTGGCTCATCCGGAGCTGCTCGGCCGACCCTAGTGTGGACCGGGCCGAGCGGGCACCAGCATCTCGCGCGGTCGCCATGCTGTGGCACTACTCGGCCGGCAGCGACCCGGGCGCCACCGAAATCGCCCACCGCATGCGCGACGTATCGCACGCTCTCACTCTCGTCCGGGCTGAGCACTACGCGGCTTACGACGCCCCGGATCATGCCGGGGACGGAGTGACTGCCCTCGGTAGGCAGGACGTTCGCAGGCTCTGTGTTGCTGCTGGGCGCAGCCGGACCCTGGCGGGGCCCGGCCGGGCCATCGTCATCGTCCGCCATGCGCACGAGCATTCCGTGTACCGACCGCTCAGCGCGGTGGTGCGTCCCGGTTCCTCCACTCGGAACCACGAGAAGGTCGGACGAGAGGTGCTTGCGATCTTGGCGCCGCATGTCCACCTCGCGGACCGGTTGTCGTGTGAGGGGAGTGGGGTACTCGTCGAGCCAAGTCGCGAAGGCGTCAGGGTCGTCTGGTGGTCACCGGACGCGGCTTTGGAGGCCGGGCTCGGCCATGCCGAGCCGTGGTCTGCCGGCGGTCTGCGCTACCTCTGCTCTGCGCTGCTTCGTAGCGCAGGCATGACCACCTCGCTATCCGACGGTGCTCTTCTCGTCTCACGGTGACCTGGGCACCGGACAGCCGGCAGCCCCCATTCTCCGCCTCACATCTATCGCAGGAAAACGATCTCCATGAACACTGCTGCACCGTCTCCTCGCGCCAATGAGCGTCTCGTTCAGTACCTGGCCGACGGCATAGGCCTGCCGGCCGCGGTGTCCTGGGCCCACGTGACCGCCGTAGCCCAGCACTGCGTCCGCAACGCGATGGTCTCCGCGTCCGAGCCTCCGAACTCGCCGGATGCTGTCCGCCGCGTGATCGCGGAGCTGGCGTCAGCTCACTCCGCCATGGCCGGCTTCCTCGATCCGCAGGTGGCCTTGTTCTGGACGGCCGATCTCAGCTCGGCCGCATGGTCCGCCCTCCAGAATTTCTGGGGCGATGGGGAGTTTCTGAACGATGGTCCGCACAGAGTCGATGGCGTCAGGCTCGGAGACGCCTATCAGGCGCTGTCTGCCGATGCCCGCCGGTCGAGGGCCCTGTGCCAGACCCCGCCATGGATCGCCGAACTCCTCCTGGAGCTTTCCCTGGAGCCAGCCACTGACGAGGTTGGACCGGAGCAGGTCCGAATGATCGATCCCGCCTGCGGCACCGGCCATATCTTGGTGGAGGCGTTTCACCGCGCCCGCGTCTACCGTCGCCGCGGCCGCACGTACGGCGGCTACATCAGCGATGAAGCGTCGATCGAGCGCGCCCTGCGTTCCGTTCACGGCGTCGACGTGGATCCCTACGCGGCCCTACTCGCGCGATACCGGCTGCTCGCGACGAGCGCGTCCGTCATGAGGGTGCGCATCCGCGAGCTGCCGCGGACCTGGGAGGTGCGGGTCGCCTGCGCCGACTCGCTGCTGGACCGCGAGGAACCGCTTCTCGGGCGCGGCGGCTATCACGCAGTCGTCAGCAATCCGCCCTACATCGTGGTTGCCGACGCGCGGCAACGCGACCTGATCCGCCAGGCCTACCCGCGGGTCGCGGCCGGCAAGTTCCCCCTGGCCCTGCCCTTCTGTGAGTTGATGTTCTCACTTGCTGCCCCTGGCGGTCACGTGGCCCAGCTGACCTCGAACTCCTTCATGAAGCGGGAGTTCGGCCGTCGGTTCGTTGAGGAGTTCCTCCCGGCCTTCGACATGAGGTGGGTCATCGACACCTCGGGTGCGTACATTCCCGGGCACGGCACTCCGACCGTGATCCTGGTCCACCGCATCCGGCCGCCCCAGGGGGACACCGTGATCACCATCCGAGGGGTGCAGGGCGAACCGTCGATTCCCGCGGATCCCGCCCGGGGCAAAGTCTGGTCGGCCATCGCCGAAGCGGTCCGCCGCCGGCTTGCAGAAGACCGGCTGAGAGACGCCATAAGTGAGATTGCTTAATTGCTTTTACTTATGTAGTCTTAGTGACTAGGTTCGTCGCAACGGCAGCACACAGCGGTTCAAACGAAGCCCACGCGTGTCGGAGAAGTCCGCGCCCCTCCTGAGTCACGTACCGGCATTGACCGACCCCCGTCCCGCCCCCAGGAACCTCATCCCCAACCACGGCGCAACGCCGATCGGCTGGTCTGGTGACCCCTGTCCGCCTCACCCGAGGAGTAGCACGTGAACCCCGATTCTGTTCCGGATCCCGCCCCGCTCGCCACGTCCGATTGGCTGGGCCGAACTGTGACGGACCTGAAGGGCCGCCAGGGCGTAGTGCGCCGCGTGTACCAAGTCGGCGCGGTCCAGGTGGCGATCCTTACCGCCACCATCTTGGACCCGCGCTCATGCCCGATCTGGGACGAGCCCCTCGACCTACTGGCCCGCGACGACGAGGGGGCCGCCTTCCCTGACTACGAGCAGCTGACCGACGAGGTCGGCCGGCTTGAGATGTCCGTGGTGCGCGGCATCGCCTCCGAGGGCGAAGCGGACCGCTACCGCACGTTGCGTGACCAAGTCGCCCCCTACGCCACGGCCCAGAGCGCCCTCCACTTCGCGCTGATCACCCAGGTTCGAGCGGGGGACCGCGTCGTCGACTGCCTTCACAACCGGCAGGGGACGGTCCTCGACCCCTCGCTCTTCCACCTGAAGATGACCGTGCGCCTCGATGAGGCGCATCGCGACGACAGGTGGCCCGACGGCGTCGTCGACCTCTACACGCCCGTCCTCTACCCCACCCTCGGTCTTCTGTGACCATCACCAACAAGTGCTCGCCGACCGGTGGGCCTTGCCGCATCGCACCACACCGACGCCTCCACTTGTCTCGCCGCGGCCGCCAGAATCCCGCCGCAGGTTCCCGACATCGCCGTCGCGATCGACCCCCCGGCCCGAATGGCGACGTAATTCGCATCGGACATCGGCGCCGCCTCCATGGCGGTGCTCACCACCGTCGCTGCTGAAGCGGCGCCGATGTGCGTAGACGTCGCGGCGATGCCTGGCGACGGACAGACCTCGCGTCATTCAGGAGAGCGACACCACGGCGACCGCGGAGTACAGCGGGGTCCTGTGCGCGACCCCGGAGCCGGTCAACGCGACTGCCTGACGACACGGCGGCGAGGGCCAGGCAGTGACACCCCGGCGTCCTGAGCCGCCGTAACCAACCGACGCCCCCTGATTGCGGGGAGCCGAACGGATCTCCGCCGGCACCGTCCAGAAAGCCACGCAGAATGACCAACACCGCCCACGGCCGCCGGCATCGCCCCCATGCCGACCTGATGAGCCAGCGCCGCGACATGATCAGCAGGCTTGCCGATGCTGGCCTGCCGGAAAGGCAAGCCGCCGCGGACGTCGACGCGCTGTGCGAGGCCGCGCTCGTGCCCGTTGCAGAGCATCTGGCCCTGCAGATTGCCTCAGTGCGACACCGGCGCGACGCGGCATTGGACTGGATTACCCGCGACAGCCTCATCCTCCAGCTGCGGGGACTCGTTTCCGCGCTCGCCACCGCGCTGGGAGATCCCCACGACACCAAGGCAGCTCACGGATACGCGCGTGGCGCGACCGAAAGATCGCAGCATATTGCGTAATTGCTTTTATCGCTGTAGCTTGTTGGAGTCGCCGAGGGCTACTCGCCCCTGCTTTCTCGCACACGCACACGCTACTGACGAGGCATCATGACCACCAACGGCTCGCTACCGGCTCCGGACACTTACGCTTGGACTCCCCCCGAGCCCGGGCGCCTTCCCGAACTACGCCAGGCCATGGAGGAATACCAGCGCACGCCCTTCGGGCTGCTGAGCATGGCCGAGGCGCTGCGGCGCGGGAGTTCCTCGTTGTACCCCTACCTCCCCGACGCCCCGGACCCGCACGCCGCCGCCTCGCTGGTGCTGTGCGGACAAGAGTCCCAGCGGCTTCGCGAAGCCCGTCTCTACTTCGCCGACGAGGACATGACCGGCCTTGCGGTCGCGGCGGGGCAAACGGCGCCGACGGAAGCAATCGCAGTGGATCGTCCACCTTCTCCCAGTGGCCTGATGGTCTTCGCCACACCCATCGGCTCGTACGACCGCAAGGCCGGCGGACCGGATGCTCCCGAGCACCTTTGCGACATGAGCGTGCCGACTCCGATCGTCGGCGTGTCTTGGTCCCAGTGGAGCCCTGATCAGGTCCTGGGCGGCTCCGCTCAGTGGCTCGCCAACACGGTGCACGGCCGCAGGCTGCTCGCACCAGGGCGCCAAGGCATCTGGATGACGTTCTACACGGCCGGACGGATCTACGACACCCTCAACCCCGACGCGCTGTTGTCACTGGACGAGCGCACCGCCGTCCGAGCGGGTGTATTAGCCGAGTTCTGCCGTCAACAGCCGGAACTCACATGGGACAACGAGACGGTTCTGCTCGCGGGCGAACGCTTCCCCGAGTCCAGTACACCGCTGGGCACGACGGGCGCCTGGGCGCAGATCGTGTACACCGCGTGGCAACTCATGGCCCAGAAGGGCAAGCATGCGTGGACCGAGGAGGAGGTGGTCCACCGCGATCGGGCCGGGCGCAAGCGTGATCGCCGAGAAGGTCTAAGTGAAGGCGACGTCAACGTCGTTCGACTGCTCTCTCGTCACCGGCCCTCGGCGGCCGCTGCTCAGATGGACCAGCAGGCGAGCGAGCCACGCCGGGAGCCGAGTACCGCCTTCCGCTGGAAGGTTGCCCCCTATCGCAGCCCCAACCGCTGCTTGAATTCGCATGCCCACCCCAACGGCTGCACCCATGCCGAACGCATCATCGCCGGCCACCACAACGGCCCCAAGGGAATGCCCCTACGCCCCGTCGAGGGCCCTGTTCACGTCTGGGGCGAGATACCCAGTCCCCTTTAGCACCCCGGCCGCGCGGTCCTGGCGGGGCGACTCCCGTCGGGCCGCCGAACGCGTTGCCCGCAGCTGCAGGCGCGCACCGCAACCCCTGACCGTACGAGGAGCCATCCGTCCATGACACCAACCGCCGGCCCGGACTCCGCCGAGGCCGACACGCTCATCCGCGACATTGCCGCGGCGCTGGAGGCTGACGGTACTCTCGCTGCCGGCACCTTCGATGTCGTGTTGTCGCACCGTCGAGCGCAGCACGCACTGACGACGCGGCCGGATGGCCGGCGCGTTGTCCGCATTCTGCCGACCTCGACTCCGGACCAGATCATCCAGTTCGTCCGACAGAACGCCTTGCTCCTCGAACTCCACGCCCGCCGCATGGCCGAGCGGGCCCCACTGCATCCCGAAAAGCGCCTCTCGGACGGATGCACGCTCACTTGGCTGGGGACCCCGGTCCGGCTCTACTTGGTCGACACGCCCGTATCGGTTCACCTTCGGCAGGGCGTCGACACCGGCCTCCTTGTGGCCTACCGCGGTGACCTGGCGCGGTACGGCGCGCGGCCCATCGTCGACTGGTACGCCCGTGCGGGTCAGGCGTGGCTGGCGACGGCAGCGCCGGCCGGCTGGTCCCGTCTACGGACACGCCGCTCCCTGCCGCATCTTGCGGTCCGGGATCTCGGCCGCAGGCACGGTGGCATCTACCAGGAGAGGGACCACTTGCTGACCTTGCACTGGGCCATCTTCCAGCTCCCTCCCCTGCTCTTGGAGTACGTCCTCATGCATGAACTGGTGCACGGGACCCGTCCAGCAGGCCGGTCCCACGGCCCGCAGTTCCGCAGCCGCCTGGAGCGCGCCCTCCCCGACGCTCGACGCCGGCACGAGCAGTTCAAGGCCGCGTTTCGTGTCCTCTGGGTCGGCGGCGTCAGCTAGATTGCGCAATCAGAAATATGGGTGCACAGGCCCGCTCGCGCGGTCGCGATCGCCGGTGACACCCCGGCGCAAGGCGATCTGAGCCACGAAGCCTTCGCCCACCAGCGAGCGATGTGGGCCCGCCGGCACGGGATCCGCAGAGCCATCGCAGTCACCCTGGCCACCAAGCTGCGCACGCCCGCGTCATGCAGGTACAGCACATCGGACCGGCCGATAGTGCGGAGCATCGGCTCTTGACAGACCGGGAAGGCTTGAAGTGGCACTTCACGTACTCACCCGGCGAGCGCCCCAGCGTCATCAACTTCTCACGGAGTCACAGCGAGGAGCCCATGGCCCACGCCTGTTCGCCCCGAGCGAGGCCGACCGATGACACGGATTCGTTCGCTGGACAACTGCCTCTGATCTCCAGTCACGGCGACGACGCTCAGTAGGGCATCACCAGCGCAGCGGACACACCGTCATCGCCAAGGGCCTCGCCCGCAATCGAAGGCGCCGGCAGCGGCCCTCGCCCATGGGGCGAGTCGCTACGAAGCGGACGACTTCGCGCGGATGAGGCACACCGCATGTCCAAGGTCGGGGGTGCGTTCGGGGCCGAGCAGAATATCTGCTCGGCCCCGAACGCGCCCCCGTTGGGTGTTCCGCCAACGGGGGCAACGCGGCAACAACGTTGCGTATCCTAGTCACGTATTGTATTTTAGCGTCTGTCCCTGCGTGACCGAGGGTGCCGGCGCCGACAAGGAGCCGGCGATGCCGGCAGCACCACATGCTCGTTCATCCCAGGCCTCCACCCGCGAGGCTGCGACCGCGGTCTGCTGGTTCACTGCCAGTCCGACAAGGAGTAATGGTGATCCCCGCCGACGCTGGTGAACTGGTGACCTCGCAGGACATCGCGAACAGGTACAAGGTCAACGAGGGCAACGTGGCCTACTGGGCCACGCTCGGAGGCTTCCCCGACGGCTGGCCGTCCGGTCCCGGACGGACCCTGGTTCGTGACGCCGCGCTGGTGGATGAGTGGTTGCACGAGACCCTCCCGGTCTACTGGGCGCAGGGGCAGGACTCGGACAACCCTTTCGGTCTGCCCGAGGGTGGTCCGAAGGACCTGGTAACCCTGTCGGACATCTGCGTCTGGGAGGGCAAGGCCCTCGGGCGGACAGAGCCGGTGCCGGAGGGCACCCTGCGGACGTACATCTCCAAGAAGAAGCTGGCGGGGCCCGACCGCACTCCCGGAGACGGCAAGCAGCCCGAGGTCACGGAGCGGAAGTGGTACCGGGAGACGGCGTACGAATTCGTGAACCGTCCGCGGCGCATGCGCCGCCAGACGAAGGCAGAGGGACCGGCGATCGCCGACCAGGCCCCTGCAGCCGCGGATAACCTGTCGAACAACGTGACTACCGCGCGAACAGGCCGCGTAGACGCGCAGGCCCTCGCAAAGACCTATCGGGTCAGCGGGCAGACGGCCAGGGGATGGACCCGCGTTGAGGGATTCCCTCAGGCGGGCGAGGCCGGCTACAGCGCCGCCGAGGTAGACGAGTGGGTCCGCGCCAATCGCCGGCGGTCCTGGGCCGCGGCTCAGCGCCGCGAGGAACTCACCGGCCATGTCCGGGCCGAGTCGTTGGCGACGGACCGAATCGTCGAATCCCTGGCCGAGCAGCCTGAGCCGGCCCCAGAGGTTGAGCAGGCCGGCAAAGCCCCGGCGGAGCCGGCCGAGCTGACCGCCGAGGCGATCGGCCTGCGGTACGACGTCTCCGAGCACACTGTTCTCCAGTGGGTCAAGACCAAGGAGAAGCGAGAGGGGCACAAAGTCCTCCGTCGGACCTTCCCGGCGCCGCTGCGCACACGGCCACGCGTGTACGACCAGGGCCAGGTCGACATGTGGGTAGAGGAGCACCGTCCGCATGTCTGGGCAGCCTTCAAAGGCACTGGGCCGGCTCTACGCAGCCCGCTGCCCGAAGGCGACCCCCTGGACCTGCTGGACATCTACGATGTCGCGGAGGTCGTGGGCATGGCCACGCGCGGCGAGCCTCTCGCACGCGAGACGATCGCCGCTTACCACAGCAGGGGCCAGATCCCATTCGCGGACCGGACCGCCGAGGACGGCAAAACACCTTCAGTCCACCAAGACCACTGGTATCGCCGGACGGTCTACGAATTCGTCCGCAGCCGCCGAGGGTCGGGTAACTTCGACGCGCGCGAGCCTCGGGCATAGCCAGGGGGTGTCTCTGGCCCCGCCGACGTTGCCAGGGAAACCGGCGGCAGCCCGCCACCACGAGTTGAACTGAGACCCCCGCAGCGCGGCAGTCGGCAGCGCCCCGGGGGAGTACCCCACACATCGACGTTGCGTATTCGATGTTCGGTGTGTAATATGAATACATCTGGTTGTCCGGCCACCGTGGCAATCACAACCTCGCACCCCGTGCCTCACCGGCGCTGCGAGGGCGGCCACGAGGCCGCGGCGCTGCTGCGTGCCGAACGTCCGCAGCCTTCCACCCCACCCCCGGGCCGCCGAAGCGCCCGCCTCCAACTGGGAGATCGACATGGGCCTGAGCAGCCCCCACCCACGCCGGACGCCACCCATCGAGTCGCCCAGGAAGCTGGCGGCGGCCGCCGACCTGATCAAGATCCGACCCAACCCCACCAGCTGGGGCCAGGCCGAACTCCTCGCCGCCTACACCTGGCCGAAGTACCAGGGTGAACCACTGGTCCCTCTTGGGGATGGCCGATACCCCGACGACTCGAACCACACCGCACTGACCATCGGTGAGTTTCTCAGCGCCTATCGCCATCTCCCCGTCGCCGGCATGCTCTATGCCAATGACACCGCCTACACCTACATGGTCGAGCCCTCTCCGCCGTCCTGGAGCCTTGCCGCTGGCGATCCCCGATGAGCAGCCCGGCCATCCCCGCGATGTGCGCGCACCGCCCCACCCATGGCGGCCGGGTCGTCCCCTACGTCTCGTTCGAACACAACGGCATGCCGGTGTTCGGCGGGCTCGACTCAAGTAGGCGGAGGCGGGCCTTCGAGGAGGGTCTGTGTCAGATCTGCGGACTGCCGCTGGAGCGGCGGTTCTACGTGCTGGTCCGTCCGCAGGACGTGAGCGCCGGGTACGCGCCAGAACCGGGACTTCACCCGCCGTGCCTGATGTACTCGGAGAAGGCATGCCCGATGCTCAGCGGCGCCACCGCCACCTACCGTCCGAGCGGCGTCATCTCCCAGCACCCGGCGGGCCGTCCGTGCGACGACCCTGCCTGCTCCTGCCCCGCGATCACGCCCACCGAACAGGACCGGACGCGGGCCGGGCTTAAGGCCGACGACTGGGACGCCTGGATGCTCTCGCCAGCCCAGTACGAGCTGCGTCGCGACACACAGGACAAAGCCGTGGGCCTCCAGCTCCCATCCGATCCGAAGCGCATCCGCCGCGTGCGGGTGTCCCCTGAGCGCAAGCGCGCCCTCGACATGCTGGCGGCGCTCCGAGAGCTGGGCCTGTAGCCGGTCGCTCCCCGTGCCAGACGCCACCCAGGGGCGCCCGTCTCCTGCTGCGTCTCTCGCTGGCGCCGGCCTTGGAATGAGTGCCGGCCGACGTCCGGATGATCGGCCCTGCCTGCGGGACCGGACAAATCGGCGTCGCCGTGTTCCACATGGCCGGCGTTCCGCCGATCCGCGGGTGGCCCGCTACGGTCGGGCACGGGCCGCGGGTCTCCGGGCAGCCTCTGGCAGCGGTGACAGGTTGGACCCTGACACGTAGGCCGCCTACCGGCTCCTGGAGAGTTCGATGCCCCCTCTACGAAAGCCCGAACCGGGTCTCTGCTGTCCTGTCCCGCCAACGTGGCCGTGACCGACTCCGTACTGGCCCAAACCGAGCCCCTTCTGGCCGCCGGCGCCCTCCCCGCATGCGTAGCCAACCGGCCGTACATCGCCCCGAAGGACCCCGCCGTCCGCAACCGGGTCCGCGCCGCCCACCCGCGGCTTCGGCGCGCGACACCTCAGGGCCTACATCCAGGGCCATGAAACGCTCACCTGCATCCCCGCCCACCGGGCCCGGCCCGCCGGTCGTCGAAACGGTCACAGTGATCCGCGACAACCGCCAAGAGCCCCACCTTCCAGTGGATCCCGCACGAGGGTTGACCTGGAGAGCATCGAGGACACGGTCGAAAGCCGGCTGGTCTGGGATCCGTTCCAAGCAGGTGCGGAGCTCGCGCGGCGCGGCGGGGACAACACCAACCAAAGCGTTGCCTATTTGGTTTTCTATGTGTACTGTCATCTTCAGATCGGGGTGACGCCCCACCACACCAGCCCGCTTGACGAGCGCAGCTCTAGACGCCGCGCCGTCTCAATGCATCCGGGGGACTGATACAGATGAAGCGGAACAAGCCGCTCATAAAGCGCCGCAAGGCGGGGACGCAGTACGAGCGGCGGAGGCCGTACCAGTGGCAGGAGAGGGCCACCACTTACTGGGCGCTGGCCGTGCCCCAGGCGTTCGCCGGGACCAACCAGACCGTTCTCGACATGACCGGAGCGGTGCCCGCGGGCGCCGACGAGTCTTCCCCCGACAGTCCCCGCTACGGCTCCTCACTGCGCTGGCGGCTCGACCGCGGCGGCCAGACCCAGTTCGTCTACGGCGAGCAGGTCTGGCGCCGCTACCAGGGCGAGAGTCAAGCGGCCTACGGCAAGCGCATCGTCGACTCGTTCCGCCATTCCCTCCCCATCTCGCCGGACGTGTACCACCTGTTCGTCGCAGAGCGGCCGGGATGCGCACGGGGAACGCGATGCCCGCTCACGCAGCACTGGTACACGGCCATCGAGGCCGATCTGTCGACGCATCGGCCGGATCGGTGCCCGATGGGCGTTCTCAATGACGGCCCGCCCTGGCGCCTGATCGGACAGACAGTTCCTGACGGCCGCCTCATCTACTGAGGCCCCTCCGCGCAGCGCACCGGGCCGCCCGGCAGCTCCCTCGGCTCCGGTCGGCCCGGCCCCGCATGTCCGGATCCCGCCCCGCGACCCACCATGCCCTTGGCGCCGCCATCGGCCCGCCCGACGTTCCCCCCGCCACCCCGACGCACTGCGTCTCGCGCCTTCAGGAGCCCCGCATGTCCCAGACCACCACCGTTGTCACGATCTTCGGACCTGTACGTGTCCAGCACCTGGAAACCACCAGCCCAGAGCTGAACATGGTGCGGCACCATGCGGCCGCGTGCGTGTACACGGTCGAGGGCAGCCAGGTTGCTGGCATGGTGGCCGTCTACCCCGCCTACGACGACGAGAAGTGGGGCGACATCTTCCTTGGGTCGGAGAAGGTCCGCGCTCTCACCCCTACCCGGTTTGGCCTGACCTTCGGCCGATACGGAAGCACCCGGCCGCGCCATGACGGAACTCCGGTCAGGCAGGACCCGATCCTCACCATCGACGGGGCTGAGGTCCAGGCGCCGGGTCTGTCCCTGGCACGCGGCGGTGACACCACCGAGTTCCCCGTCACCGTCCGCGCAGGCGACTGGACTTCGAGGCCGGCATCCACCATGGTCGTGGCCCGCACCCACGAAGTCATCCGGGCGGTCCTGACAGTCCACGAGGCCGCCACCGACCGCGTCGCCGACGCCGACCGGGCATACGCCCAGAACCGGACCCCCGACCGGCGTGCCTCCACCCAGCGCGACCTACAGGCCGCCCGCCGACTCCGTGATCAGGCCCAGGAACGAATCACCCGCCTGGAGACCTACCTCACCGCCACCGAGGCCGAACCTACTCTTATCCGGTCATAGGCAGCCTGCCGTCGCCGGAGAAGGCCCGGCAAAGACCGTTCACGGTAGCTGCCACGCCCCGCTCGTCACGTCGACAACACCCCTCGCGACTGGGAGGCCCAGCCGCCCGGGCCGCGGACTCCACCACGGATGCAGGTATCGACCAACATCGGACTTCTGAGGAGGACTTGATGCCCATTGACCGCGGAGAGAGCTCGAACCGGCGCGGGTGGCCCGCTGGGCGCACCGGTGGGGCTTGCCGAGTGCAGCCGCCTCCCTGGGGGGCGTGTGGGTGTTGCAGCCCGACAACAGCGCCGGTGCGATCGCAGGAGCTGGAGTGGCGCTGATGGCACTGCTGGTATTCGTCGGCACGATGCCGCACCGGCGGCCCCCGTGGAGCCGCGAGCGCGCAGGGCTGCACACCGCGGCTGGGTGAGGCACTGGGGCCTGCGGGTCCGGTTGAGGGCGGGACAGCCGAGTGGTCGCTCCGCCCGCAACCGGATTCCAATCCCCACCATATATTGCTTATTTGGATTGCAATAAGTAGATTGATTGCATTGCTTGCGGGCTTCAAGCCCGCACCACCCCCTGTTGCCGTTCAGGAGCATTCCCATGCTTGCCGTTGCCGCCGTTCACGAGGTCAATGCCGCCCTACTCGCATACCGGCGGAGCTGCCCCGACGTCTGGCTGACCCTGGTGGACGTCACGACCGACTTGATGCACCTGGCCAGCCACATGCGGGCCGACATCGAACGCTGCCTCGACGGCGACGCGAGGGCGCGGCTCGATGAACGGCCGCTGGCCACCATGCCAAACCTCGCCTCGTCCATCGATCCGATCCAAAACCCCGACGGCTCGGCCGCCGGGGACCACCTCTTCGACAACTACGTACACGCCAGCGACGCCGCCGCCTCCCTCCGCGTGCACATGGCCGACGACCTCTACCCCACCTTCTCGAAGGCCCTGTACGTGCTGCTCAACGATCTGCGCGCCTACGCCGATGACCTCGGCCTCGACTGCGACGAAGTCATGCGCGCGGCATCCCAGGCGCACAGGGTCGACCAGGGCAAGGCCAAGTAGTTGTTCGCCGTCCCGGCACCGCGCCCGCAGTGCCGCCACCTCACCTTCACCATGAACACGCCCCGGGTCTCCGTCTCGGCTCGAACGCATCCGTCACTACAACGTGCAGGGCCCGGGGCCTCGGACGGTGCGTTCCCGCCCGAGGACCGACCCGGCCTCCCCGTTCCTGACCAACAGACCCACCTCAGCCCTGGAACCCTCATGTCTGCTAACACCACCGCCGCCCTCGTGATCGAGGCCGTTGATCGGGTACTCACCCACAAGGCCCGGAGTTGCACCGATCCAAGTTGTGCCCAGCACGCCGGCACGACCGACTGCCCCCCGATCACCGTCAACCGCAGCCCCGGCTCCGTGCTCGGCGAAGCGGTCGCCGACGCCTGGTACGCCGCCGGCGGCAGCCGGCTGGACATCCCCGCAGGGGTCGTCGCCGCCCTCGCCCTGTGGCCCCAGAAGTCCCCCGGCGCCGAGGCCGCCGACCCGCTCGCCGCATACATCGCCGCACAACCCCCACTCGTCCTGGTCCGCGGCCTGGCCACGAGCGCCAACTACTACTGGCGCCTTCGCCCCGACCTGTGGGCCACCGCCCGCCCCCTGTTCGACTGGACCAGGGAAGACCTCCACGACACCCACCTCGCGGGAGTGCAGGCCGTGACCCGGGCCGCGCTGCGCCACGGGATCCTCCAGCACACCGGAGACACCGACCCCGCCGAACGCTCTCGGATCGACCTGATGTCCTGGGTCATCACGAGCCTGCGCCACCACCACTCCCGGCGCAGCCTCGGTGAGTACCACACCCCGCCCGACATCAGTGCCCTGATGGCCGCGATGCTGGCCAACGACGGTGGTACAGAAGGGCGGCCCCACGAGCGCGGCGAGTCGGCGCTCGAGCCGGCTGCCGGGACTGGAGGACTGTTCCGGTCCGCAGCGCAGGAACTGCGCCGCAACGGCGAGGACCCGGCGGAGCGCGGTTGGGTCATGCTCGAAGTCGACCACCTGGCCGCCGCCGGAGCCGCCGTCAACACTCTCGTCTGGGAGCTGGGGCCCCGGGCGGTCGTGGGGCGCGGAGACGTCCTCGCGCAGCCCGATCTGGCGGAGGAAACCCTCGCCCAGGCGGGCGATATGGCCCGCCACCGCGACGACGTCATGAACATGATCCGCGTCGCGATCGCCACCGGCACCACCAAGCAGCTGCTGGACGCCCTCACGGCTATCAGGTAGCCGTCGGGCCCGCGCCCCGCGGGCCGAGCCCGACGGAGGAACTGGGGCTGAAATCCACCCCGCAGGAAGTCGGGCCATGACGAAGGCGCAGCGCGCCGTCCACATCCACCTCAACCGGGACGGAGAACGGCAGTGACCAACACCGACCCGCTGCGCGCGCAGGCCGCCCGCACGCGACGCGTCCGCCTTCAGGCTGCTGACGACGAACGCACCCGAATCGTCGCCCTCCTCATCGACGGCGGGCAGAGCAGGGAAACCGCCATCACCGCCGTCGACCGCATGATCATCGCCATGCGAGACGCCGACGCAGTCCGTCTGGAATACGCCGTCATGTCCCACGGCGGCAACGGCGGTGTGACCTACGCGGCCGACGGGGCTCACTGGCTGCGCGCCCACCGCCACGCGGCGCCCGTCTCCGAGGGCCTGCCCGAGCGCGCCCCGCACCGCAACATGCGTTTCCTGCTCGCCCAGCCTCCCGGCAGCCTGCGAGAGCCGGTGCTGTGCCGCGTCACCCGCACCGCGGCCGAAACCGTGCACTGGCATGAAGGGATCAGTGCCGACGGCACCGGCGGCACACCACAGCGTGCACCGGCAGCCGCCTTCCCTGACCGCGTCCTGTACTGGATCGACAACGCCCCTGAGAACGGCTCCTCGTGAGTGCTGAGATGCCTGTCCGCCCCACCCACCGGGAGTCATCCATGGGCTACATGAACGGCAGGGCCGAAGGCGCCCGCCGCCTCGCCGCCGTCTACAACATCACCATCGCCGAGGCCGAGCTCCGCGTGGACGCCTTCACGGACGCCCTTGAGGAGGTGCTCGACACGGGCGTGGAGGGAACCGGGGAGGTCTACCGCAGGATGGCCGAACGACTCGGCCTGGCTCCGGCCGAGGAGGAACGTTTCATGGACAACTTCCAAGAGGTCGTGGAGGCCGCCTACGAGGAGCGGCAGTGGTGATCCCCGGCTATGACCGCACTCCCATGTCTGGCTGTCTGCCCGCCTTCGGCCGGCACCGCGGATACCCGCCCCGCGGCGGGTGGCTCCGTAAGGTCTACCTCGCCTTGCTCCAGGACCCCGCCGCCCTGCGCCGGCCCGACGCGACCGTGGTGCTCGGAGTCGGCGCGAGCATGGTCCCGGCCATGGCCTTCTGGTCGCAGGCCTTCGGGCTGGCCGCCAGGGACGGCCGCGACCTGGTGCCCACCGACCGGGCCCACTGGCTCCTGGATGACGAGACCGGAGCGGATCCTTTCCTGGAGTACGACGCGAGCCTGTGGCTGCTTCACTGGTGGCTGGTGAGCGCCGAGCAGTGCCATGTGCCCAGCTGGCGCTACCTCTTCGGGTACTCCCCGATCAGCCGGTACAGCCGCACGGACCTGCAGGAGCGCTTTGCGGCCGCCGCCGAAGCCGCTGGCCACAAGACTCCGGCCCGATCGGTACTCGCCTCAGACATCGCCTGCCTGGTCAGCATGTACGCGCTCCGAGACGGCACCGTAGCGGGCGTCGAGGACGAACTCTCCAACCCCTTCCGCACTCTGCACCTGCTCGACCCCGAACCCCCCGCTGGTGCCACTGCCGGCCGGAGCCACGCCGTGGCCGTCCGCCGCGGAGCCGGCCGGCACTGCCCCGACGTCGTCCAGGCCTACGCGAGCCTGGACTTCGCCGCCCGCACCGCAGGTCTCGCGCCCGGCTCCATCAACCTCGCCCGTCTCGCCTCCGATCCCCTCGGGCCCGGCAGGCTCCTACTCACCGGCAACGAGGACCTCCGCCACGCCGTACACCGGGTCGCCGACCGGCATGCGGATCTGGTCGTTGCGCAGTCCGGAGACGGGCAGGAGATCCTCGTCTACTCCCGCGGGCCCGCCCTCCTCGCCGAGGAAGTGCTGGCCACCGCCTACCCCGCCCTGCAGCCGGGCGCCGGCCCCGCTTCGGGGAAGCTCGCATCTCCGTCTCGTTCCTGACGGCTTCTTCCTTCGCCGACGGGATCCGAGCCGATGCCCGACAGCACCGTGCCCCCAGAGCACCACTGTTGCCTATTTGCTTTTATCTATGTAGTCTGATCTCAGTTGGTGGCGCTCGCCTCCAGGCTTGAGCGCCCCGCGCCATTCCCTACCGACGAGACAGTCCAGGAGACACACATGCGCATCAAGACCGGTGAGCAGCACGGGCGTTGGACTGTAGTTCATCAGGCGCGGGGCAAGTGGGCCGGTGCCTTCGAGGGAGTGTGGCTCGGTGTGGACGAGTCCCGGGGACACTGGATCGTCGGCCGTCAGCACGACGGACAGTCGATGGACGACGGCTTCGAACAGACCGGAAGCTGGGCCACGTCCCAGCACTTCAGCAAGGACACCGAGTACCTCAACATGCGCCGGGCTCTTGCGGCGTACGACAAGGAAGCCAGGAACACGAGCAACGTATGGAACGGAATGTGGGACCAGCGCGTCCACGAGGCCGTCGCCCGGCACCTCGCGGGCCGGGTTTCGCTCCCGGCGCCGGTCAAGCTCGCGGCCGGGTGGATCGGGCCGTGCCTGACCGGCTCCCACCCCCCGATGGGAGCGACCATTCCGCTCGACGGCCCGATGGCCAAGTACGAGCTGGTCCGCTACCTCCAGGGCCAGATTCGGTTCGACGAGATCGTAACGGAGCCGGGCTCGGTCTCTGAGCAGGAGGCCTACCAGCTGATCATCAACGCGACGGGGCCGGTTCGGTTCGTGTGCCGCGGGGTGACCTTCTACCTCAGCGAGTGAGGAGGGCAGCACGGGCGCGATGCCGCCGCGAGCACCGCGCCGTGCCGCCTCACCGCAGGCGACCAGCCACCACACGATGTACACATAGAAGGCGAGGACGCTGCCCTCTGGGGCGGTCGAGACGAGATGGAACACAAGAACATCACCGGCCACGACGGCGCCATTCACGAGGGCCTGCTCAACAGCCATACCGGCTTCCTGATTGACGTCGTCTGCGACGCGGGCCGTTACTCGGTCGTCCAGCACTACGAGAAGCTCGATCCGGCGCGCGTCTCCGAGGCGCCACTGTCCTGCCCCGCGTGCGTTGCCGCGAACTCCCCCGCCACCGCCCAGTTGCACCGGGGGCATCTGGCCCACCAGTACGCCGAAGACGTCCTCACCCTCGCCGACAGCCGCAAGCGCCCGCCCGCCCAGGACGACGAAGGGCTGCGGCTGGCCTTCGTTTCACTTGCGGTGGAGAACCCGCCGCCCCGGAGCCTGTACGAGCTGATCAGGGAGCATGTGACCGACAGGCTGACCGACCGGGCCCTGGCCGTGCCGGAGGGGGTCCCACAGGTCCTCGTGCCCTACAGGCGGTACACCGGCGGCACAGTCCGAGCCCCCGTCGCCCCTGGGGACCGCCTCATGCACTACAGCGCAGCCGGCGGCTACTTCGAGTACGTCTGGGTCGATGGGCTCGAAGATTCTCCGGACGGAATCAGCGTCACGGTTCACGAGAAGGACCGGCGTCCGTTCACGTACTCGGCGCACGAGCTCGGCCGACGGTACTCGAAGCTCGACTGGGCGCCGCTGCCCTAGAAGGCGTCGCCGAGCGGTGATCGAAGCTGGCGACCGCGGTCTGCCCGGGGCAGGGCGGGCATGTCCTGTCCCCGCCGCTTCCGCCCCCGGCCCGCAGGTGTGCGGTGGAGTAGCGCTCGCCCCACGCAGGCAGGTCATCACCGCAGGCCGGGCGCCGTCACGAGACGGGCCCCCGGCCGCCGCGTTTCACTTCCGGATCTCCGCGAGACGCCGTTGCTGCTCCGCCCGCCTGCCCGGCGTCTGCGGAGCACTGCGCGATGTCCCCGGCTTGCTCGCCCGTGGCACGCGCCGGGATCCCCTCATTCCCTCACATCACCACAACGAATACGGCCCAAGACCGTCCCAGCGCTGGACCGCACCCTCACCCGACTCCGAAAGCACCCGCACCATGACCACCGACCGCCCGCACGTCGCCTTCCTGGCTCCCTTCGATCCCGCCCGGCCCCAGCCCGGCCGGGCCAACATCGAGGAGGCCGACCGCTCGGAGAACGCGGTCCTTAACCGCTTACCTCTTCCACCTGACGGCCAAGGGACACCGTGTCCTGCGGCACCGCGTCGTCACGGATCCCGCCCTGGCGTCCACCGACCTCTTCGACGAGACCGCCAGAGAACTGGTGATGGCCTGCCACAGCTCCCACTACCGCGCGCTCATCCGCGCGTATGGAGTGCTCAGCGACTGCGAACGGCTCTTCTCCACCGCCCGACGCGCGCTGCTGTTCACCACCGAGCCGGACCCGCTCGCACGGCAGTTCTTGTCCCATCACGAGCTCATCGCGATCTGGCCCGAGGGCAAGACCTTCGTACGCGCGGACCCGGCAGCCGAGAAGGGCGGGTCGTGACCCGCCAGAGCTTCGGGCCGCCGTCAACGTCTGCGGAGGAACGCGCCTGGCGCGCGGCCGGTCTTCTCCTCGACGTCGCCGCTCGAACACTGCCGGCCACGTCCCGGCCCTGCGCCTTATGCGACGGCGAGGACATCGGTGACACCTGCCCGGCCTCCCTGGCATGCCCCACGTGTGAAGCCGCGCCCCGACGGCGTTGCCGCCGACCGAGCGGCCACGCCGCCGAGCAGTGGCACCGCAGACGCGTCCGCGCCGCAGACCTGAAAGACCAGCGCCGCGAGGAAGACGGCGACACCACCCTGCCCGCCCGCTGGGCCGACACCCCACCGGCACCGCCCCCCTCACGAGGAACACGTTGACCACCGACCGCACCCACAACAGCGCCCCGGGCACCCCTCTTTCGTTCGCTGCCTCGGACCGGCCGCGTGCAGCCGGAGCCTCCACACCCCACATCACCCCGCTCGGCCCCGCGCCGACGCAGTGGGAGGCCGCGGCAGCTGGCCGTGCCGAGAGCTGAGCGGAGCGGTTCAGTGGCGGAGTGACCTGGCTTGTGGGCCTACTCCATCGCCGGCCTTGAGCACTGGAAGGCGAAGGAGGGCGAGCTCGTCAAGCTTGGCTGGAATGACACCGTCGTGGCCGTGGCCCTCGGGACCTATCCGTTCATCCACCACGCCGGGGAACGCGGCTTCAACCGGGACGCCGCCGAGGCCGTGACCTTCGGTCACGTTGAGCGCATCACCTGACTACACGACAGGAGAACTGAGCATGGAAATCAGCAAGCTCACATACGCAGCGGTGGAAGCACTCCAGCACCGTGAATCGACCGGTAAGGCCGTCACCTCGGTCACGGTCGAACCGACCAGGGACGACTCCGGCTGGATCAGCTACGGGAGTAGTGCCCTTGTCACCTACCACGATGGCGAGACTCAGCCCTTCAACATCCGAGACACCGGGCTCTCCGGTGCTCTGGAGCAGCACGCGGACGACGAAGCCGAAATCGGGTCCGTGGCGACCGTGGTCATCCCGATCCCGCTCCTCGAGGTCACCCCGAACAACCGCGTCCGTTGTGAGGAGCATCCCGGCGTGCACATCGAAACCGTCGCGTGCCGATGGCCTCACAACGTCCACGCCGACGGGGACGAGCCGCAGGTAGGCCACCCCTACCGCCTCACCGACTAGCCACAGCCGAGGGATCCAACTAAGGACCTACGCCCAGGAGGAAAACGTGACCACAGACCCCGAGAGACCCGCCCGACTGATGGGGCCCAGCGCGCGGCGAGGCCGGGCGGCAGCGGTGAGCACACCGCTCGGCCCCGCTCCGGCGCAGTGGGAGGCCGTGGCCGCCGGCCGAGCCGAGGGCTGGGCGCAGCGGTGGAGTGGCGGAGTGCCGACCTGGCGTCACACGTCGCAGGGCGGCTTCGACCGGCGACGCTACGAGGTGGTCGAGCTGGCGGAGGCTCCCGCCCGGGCATACATCCAGGCGAACCACTACCTCTCAGGGTGGCCGCCGGCAGTCCACCGGTTCGGGCTGGTGGACCTCGAGGCCGCAGGGGGCGACCACGGCCAGGTGGTCGGCGGTGGACTGCTGGTGGGCGTCGTCGTCCTGGGCGTCCCGATGAGCCGTCGGGCTCTGACCAGGGTTTTCCCTTCGCTGGAGCCGTACACGGAGGCGCTGGAGATGTCGAGGGTGTGCTTGTCTCCCTCGGTGGCCAGCAACGGGGAGAGCTTCGCGGTCGCAGGAGCCCTGCGTCTGGCCGCTGGCCACGGCGTGCGGGGAGTGGTCACCTACGCGGACCCTGTCGCACGGCTTCGGACTCTGCCAGACGGGCGCACAGCCGGCTCGCCCCAAGGGCACCTCGGCATCATCTACCAGGCCCTCTCTGCGACCTACACGGGACGCAGCACGGCGAGGACGGTCACCGTGCTGCCGGACGGCCAGATCCTCCCGGCGCGGTCGATCTCGAAGTTCGTCGCCGGTGACTGCGGCGCAGACGGGTTCGAGCGGCGCATCCTGGCGCTGGGTGCCCCGGAGCGCCCTGCAGGAGACGACCGGCGCGCCTGGCTGCGCACCGCGTTGGAGCAGATCGGGGCCCGGAGTTCACGGCACCCGGGGACCCACCGTTACGCCCTGCCGGTGGGCCGTAGCCGGGCCGAGCGGTCGAGAACGGTCCTCGGCATGCCCGCGCTTGAGTACCCGAAGTTAACGAAAGCCTGTCACACTGCCTGATGTATTGCGTATCTAGTTTTCAATATGCATTATAGTGATCGTGATCGAGCGCCGGATGCGCTCTCACCTACCGCACCCTGACACCACTCCGGAGGAGCATCCATGGAAGAGCCCATGACCCCCGACGAGATCGCCTTCGTCGTGGGCCAACTGGACAACTACCTCAAGGCGCCTCCCGTGTCCCGATACAGCACCACGGATCACGCCGCATGGGCCGAGGCGGCGTTGGACGCCTACAACGAGGAAGCCCCCGCGACCCTGTTGCCCATGCCCGAGCGGGCTGAACGCGTACGGCTCGGCATCCTCGCGGCCGAAGCCATGGCCGAGGTCACCTTCGGCATCCCCAGCGACCGGGTCGTGGACGACCAGCACAGCGCCGACCGCGTGATCGGGGATCTGGTCGTCAACCTCTTCTGTCTGACGGACGGACGAATCAGTCCCCGTGAGCTCCACCAGGCGGCCGAGGAACTGCGCAGCGAGGCGTCCCCCGGCAGCCTCACGGCCGTGAGCGCCGTCACCGCCGCCGGGGCCGAACGAGAGGCGGCCATGCTCGCGGCGCTCCTGGACGCGGCCCAGTCCTTCGAGTGCGACGTCCCCGCCATGGTCGACAGCGCCCGCGATTACTTCGAAGACCTCAAGGCCGACGAAGCCGAGCAGACAAGCACCTGAGCCCGCACCGGAGCCAGAACCCGGGGCCTTACCCCGGCGGCTCCCGCTCCCGCCCCGCATCGAACGGGCCGCCAACCGGCGGCGGTTCAGCGCCCGCCAAGGGCGCCACAAGAAGGGCCCCATGAACACCATGACCCCCACCACTAATGATCAGCAGCACTGGTACCTCGCCACCCTCGGACACGAGGCACTGCTGCGGGAACTCGCCTCCCTGAAGCTCCCCCACTCCGCTAGCCACGACCCGCTCGCCCTCGCCGGGCGCTGCCTGGTCGCCGACCCGATCGGATACCCCGAAGCCCACCAGGTCGCGGAAAGAGTCCTGGCCCCGCTGCGCGCCGCCAGGACGTTCACTGCCACCATCCCCGACGAAGACGCCGTCGTGGAGCACACCGGCGTCGTGCCGGTGCTTGAGGAGCGCCAGGCCGGAGCCGTCACCGGCTGGTACGCCGAACTCCTCCTCTTTGAACACAGCGCGCTGCTCAACAAGGCCGCCTACCGCCTTTCGCGGATGCCCGGAGACTCGACCTGGATCATCGACAGCGACTTCCAGCACAGCGGCCATCCCGGGACGCTGCGGCCGTTCGGCTCCCGGCGCCGGGGACCCAAGCGGACCCTTCTGCCGCCGTTCGTCGCCGAGCTCGACCGCCTCGTCGAGCAGGGGCCGGGCAGCTCGACGTGACGCTGTACGGCATCCCGCCCGCCGGACTGCGCCGCGCCATGGCGCCCGGAGGCGGGCGGGACCACGCCCACGCCATCGCCGACGTCGCGCACGCCTGGTGGACTTCCCACCGCGGAGGCTCCGGTGACCGGGCCATCGCGGTGGGCACCCTGGCCGGGCTCGCCCTGTCTGCCCCCTCCCGGCCAGACGGCTGCGACTACGGGCCGCTCCTGATCCCTCTCGACGACGAAGAGCTCGTCGACACGCTACGAGCGGGCTGGAACACCTTCTGGAGCTACGACCCGGACCTGACCGAAGCCGCGCGCCCGCTCCACGACTGGCTCTCCCACCCCACCGACACCGACATCCGCGGCCTGTCCGACTACGCCCGGGTCCTCGTGCGCGCCGGGCTGCTGGAGTACTGCTCCGACCCCGCCCGCGCCGAATCCGACGACATCCTCGGACTGCTCATCACCCGGATGCGCAGCTACAGCGAACGGCAAGCCACCGGCGAGTTCTTCACCCCGGCCGTGGCCGCCGACAACCTCGGCGACATCCTTCTCGCCACCGACCGCAGGCCTGGTGAGCTGCTCCTCGAACCCGCCGCCGGGACCGGCACGATGGCGCGGGCCGCTGCCGCCACGATGCGCTCCCTCGGCACCGACCCCGCCGAGTACCGCTGGTGGCTGAACGACCTAGACCCCCTCAACGCCGCGTGCTGCGCCGTGAGCGCCCAGCTGTGGAGGCTCGGCCGACAGGTGACCGTCTCCTGCGGCGACGCCCTGAAGCACCCCCGGCTGCTGGAGGAGGCAGTCCAGGAGCGTGCCAGGCGAGCGATCGCCGAGCAGCAGGTCCGTCCTGTGCCGTACCCCACCAAGACCCGCCCCCCGTTTTGGCCGTGGCAGTTCATTCCGCCCTCTTGACCCGGCGCGGTGGCTGGTTGCATCCCGCCAGCCGGCCACCGCCCCCTCGCCTCAGTCTGCCGCGGCTCGGAATCCGGCTACGGCCTGCCTCTCTCGCCAGACCCGTTACCCCGGCCTGACCCGACCGCCCCCCTGGGCGGCGCCTATTGCCGTGCCTACGGGCTGCGTCCGCGTGACCAGCCGTTGTCAGATCTCTACGAGAGGACCACCCTCGTGAGGAACCTGCCGTACCGTCAGCTCGCCCGCTCCGCCCGCCGTATCGAGACCGACACTACGACCCCCGACGTAATGCGCCGCCCGGCCACCGGCATGTTGCCCGACGCCGCCGCGCTCATCCGACGCAGTCACGAAGAGCACCTAACCGGGGCCGAACTGGCCCGTGCATACGAGACCAGCGCCCGCACCCTGTACGCCGCACTGGCCGAGGCTGGGCAGGGCCGTGAGGATTTGTGGGCGCCGCCGAAGGCCCCGCGTAAGGCGCACCGCAAAACCTCGCCGGACTGGGCAGCACTGCAGCGCGACTACGAGGCTGGAGACGCGCCGCTTCTGCTGGCCGACCGGTACGGCATTCGTCAGCAGGTCATCGACCGGAACCTGAAAGCCGTCGACGGTCTGCACGTGCGCACCAGGGAAGAGGCCGTGGCGCTGCGCTCGCAACAGCGCGAGGCTGCCGACGAGGTCAGGTACCGAATGCGCACCGGCGCCCTGGAGGTCGCCGCAGCCGAACTCGGCTTGGAGGCTGCCACGTTGCGCGCCGTGCTCAGCGCCCACGGCCTCCTCCTGCACGACTTGTAGTACGGATCAGCGCTGAGGGCGGGCGATCCAAGTTCGAATCTCCTGAGCAGAGGTTCGGGGCAGGAGCGGCAACGCCAGCCGCCGTCCTTCCGTGTCGGATCGGTAGGACCGCTCGCTCCCGGTTCTGCGCCCAAGACCCTCCGCGCCCGCCGCCACATCCGGCACCTCGGCCTGCCCAAGGCCATCCGTCCCCTTCCCGCTCCTGCCCCTCATTGTCAGACCCCTACGAGAGGATCACCCTCATGACGACTCTTCCCGCCGATCAGGCGCAGTCCGCCGTGTCCAGCCGCACCGAGTACGAGGACGCGCTCCAGCTCCTTCGCGACGCCTCACAGGCCTACTACGGTGACGGCGACAGCGCCTTGGACGACGCCTCCTACGACCAGCTCCGGCGGTCCGTACAGGCCTGGGAGCAGGAGAACCCCGGCGAGGTGTCCCCGGACTCCCCCACCGGCCTCGTCGCAGACGGTGCGGCGCCCGTCGGCGACGTCGCGCACACCACCCGCCTCCTGAGCCTGGACAACGTCTTCGACGCCGAGGGCCTGGTGGGCTGGGGCGTGTCGGTCCAGCGCCGGCTGGGCCGTGCGCCGCAGGGCGGGTTCACCGTCGAGCCGAAGATCGACGGCGCTGCCGTTGTCGCCCGCTACCGCGGCGGCCGTCTCGTGCAGATCATCACCCGTGGGGACGGCAGTCACGGCGAGGACATCAGCCACATCATCGGCCAGATCGACGGTCTGCCCGAGCAGCTGGCCGAGCCTGCCACCATCGAGGTCCGCGGCGAGGTCGCCTTCACCCAGGACCAGTTCGATACGGCGAACGAGGTGCGCACCGCCCACAACGCGCAGGTCTTCGCCAATCCCCGCAACGGCACGGCCGGCACGCTCAGGGCGAAGGACCGGCCGTACCGGCTCCAGATGACGTTCTGGGCCTACGGCGCGGTCGAGCTGGACGCGGTTCCGTACCTGCCCGCCGGAGCGACCCATGCGCAGACCCTCGCGGCCGTGGCCGCGGCCGGTATCCAGACCACCGCGGACTCCCCGGCCGGGCTCCACGTCGTCGCCGACCTCGCCGCAGCGCAGGAGCGGGTGGACGCGATCGCCGCCATGCGTGGGGAACTGCCCGTCGGGATCGACGGCGTGGTCATCAAGATGAACGACACGGCGGAACAGGCGGCGGCCGGTATCGGCTCCCGCTTCCCCCACTGGGCCATCGCGGTCAAGCTCGCGGCGATTGAACGCCAGACCGTGCTGGAGGACGTCGTCTGGGAAGTTGGCCGCACCGGCGTTCTCGCGCCGACCGCGATCCTCGCCCCGATCGAGATCGACGGCTCCACCGTCACCCGGGCCACGCTGCACAACCCCGCCGACATCCGCCGCCGGGACCTCCACATCGGCGACACCGTGACCGTCTACAAGGCGGGCGACATCATCCCCCGCGTGCAGGGGGCGGTGGTCCAGCTGCGTCCAGCGGGAGCACTGGAGGTTGCGCTGCCCGAGGTCTGCCCCAACTGCGGCGGGGAGATCAACAAGGCGCAGGAGCGGTGGCGGTGTGCGCAGGGGGCCGCGTGCGCGCTCCCGGCACTGATCGGGTACGCCGCCGGACGCGAGATGCTCGACATCGACGGTCTCGGCAAGACGTACGTGGCGGCCCTGGTCGGGGCCGGTGCTGTCGCCGACGTCGCCGATCTGTTCACCCTGACCGCCGAGCAGCTCACCGCGGCGTCGGGAAGCACCAAGCGGGCCGCCAAGCTCGCCGAGCAGATCGAGGCCGCCAAGGCACTCCCGCTCAGCCGGGTCTTCTGCGCCCTGGGTGTCCTGGGCACCGGGCGCAGCATGTCCCGGCGTATCGCCCGGTTTTTCGGAACCATGGACGCCATCCGTCAGGCCGACGCCGCCGCGATGCAGGACGTCGAGGGCATCGGCCCGGAGAAGGCCCCGGTGGTCATCGAGCAGGTCGCCGCTCTGGCACCGGTCATCGACAAGCTGATCGCTGCGGGCGTCAACATGACCGAGCCCCAGGAGCCGGCGGGGGCTTCGGGTGCAGGTCCGCTGACCGGCAAGGTCGTCGTGGTCACCGGCAAGATGACCGGGCTGCTGGCGGCCTACGGGAGGCCCGAGATGAACGCCTTGATCGAGAAGGCCGGCGGGCGCGCGGGCAGCAGCGTCAACGCCAAGACGTCCATCCTGATCTCCGCGCCAGCTGCCGGTGGCAAGCCGAGCACCAAGGCGGTCAAGGCGGCCGAGCTCGGCGTCGAGGTCCGCACGCCGGAAGACTTCGCCGAGATGGTCGCCGACTACCTGTCCTGACCGGAAGAGACGAGCTGGTGGGGGCGCCTGGGTACACGCCCCCACCAGAGGGTCCCGAAGGGTATGGGCCGAACCAATACCCAAAGTGTTGCGTATTTAGATTTCAATACGTACTGTCATCTCATCGCCTGGTGCACGGCACCGCGAAAACTCCCCAAGTCCCCTGTGCCCAGGTAGAGATGACATGAATTTCCACTTGCCCGCTGTATCGGATGCCGAGCTGCTGACACGCGTCGCGGCGGCCGCAAAGCGGGTCCCTGTCGGGGGAGACGATCTCTTGATCCTCACCGAGCTTCAGCTGCGGCTCTACCGCGAGATCCACGCCGCCGCTGCCCGTCTGGTCCAGCCGCCCGGGAACCCCGAGCCCTCGCCGGCGAACCTCGCGCGGGTCCAGGGGGCCATCAACGGCATCATCGGCGCAGGTGAGGAAATACCTGTCCTCCGCCAGATGTATGACCACCTGGCGATCACGGCGCTGGACGAGCACCAGGCGGCCGATCAGATGCTGGAGCTCTCCAGTCGCCAGAGCGGCCCGGGCGGACCGTTCCTCAAGCGTGTACTGCGCTTCGCGGCTGCCGACCCGCCCTCCAACACGGTCCAAAGGCTTCTCTACAACTTCATCACGTCGACGGATCCGGAGACCGTCCAGGCGGTCATAGCGCAGCTCGCAGGTCTGGAGTGGGCGCTCGATCCGGGCGACAAGCACCACCGGATGGTCATGGACACCACTGCCGGGGTCGTGAACGACGTGGATGACGAGGTCCACCGGTTCCGGGCGCTGGGGCTGCGCCCGGAGGAGGGCGCGGGTCCGGGCGGCGCCCTCACAGCTTCAGACACCTCCGTCTGGGATACACCCGACCGGCACCGTATCCGCACCTGGCGCCGCCGGTACGTCGAGGCCCACCGCCAGAGCCTTGACTGGGCTCTGGCCAAGGCGGAGGCGCACCGCAGGGAGCGTGAACGCCTGGCGCCGTACGGGCATCCGGGCGGCCTGGAGGCAGCCGTGGTGGCGCAGCTGCGGCAGGAAGCCGACCGGGCCTCCTCCGCCCGCCTCTTCCAGATCGGCGACTCCCTCGCCCAGATGGCGCTGCGCCGTGTGGTGCGTCGGACGGACAATCCCACGACCCCGTTCGATCCCGCCCACCTCCCCGCCACGCGCGGGATGCTGGTCCTCGACACCCCCCTCGAACTGCCCAACGGCCGACGCATCGTCGGCTACGTCTGGGGTCCGTGGTCACCTCGGGCGGAAGACGGCTGGTTCCTTCTGCGGCCGGACCGGCACCTGGAGCCGGTGGAACCCCCACACGATGACGCTCGCTGGACGTGGGTCACGCCACTGACGTGCGACCAGTCGCTGCTGACACTGCCGTTCTCCCCCTACGACACGCTGCTTGCGCGTCCCGGAGACACCCTGGAGCCGGAGACCCGGCTGCGTGACCCGGACAACCCCGAGCGGTACCGGCGCGGGTCGGGGCGCCAGGGCTGCCAGGAGCTGATGACGCGCCACGTGCGCACCCTGTGGGAGCTGCTGACTCAGCACAAGCGGTCCCTGGTGCGGGTCCTCTCTCACCAGGTCCACCAGCTCAAGCCGAGCAGGCGCGATGCCGAGCGACGACGGGGCATCTCCGACTCCGGCCAGGTCGAGAATTGGTGGGTGGACCCGGACGCGGGCGAGCGGTTCCGGGAGCAGCGGCGTAGCCAGGCCCGCGACGACGCATCCGGCCACACCCTGACGGTCCGCTACTGGAGGGGCGAGCACGAGCGTCAACAGTGCCCGAATTCCCACCGGCACGCCGCTCTTGAGGCGCTGAAGCCCGGCAGCTGCCCGCACTACGAGATCACTATCCCCGAGCACGTAGTTGGGCCCGCCGACGCTCCGTGGTCCGACCGGCTGCGCCGCGCCCGGGTCCGCCCCTCGGCAAGGCCTCAGAACGGCGCCCCCGCGTAGGCGTGCTTCCCCTCTAGCCGCGCGGTCCCTGTCCCGCCCGGCTAGAGGGCCCCGTGGCCCAGTCATCAGGGCCGAACTCCCACTCGTCTTCAGCAGAGGAGAGCCATGTCCGACGACTTTCCTCTCCGTACGCACGAGCCCCGCCACTGCCAGCCGCTGGACACCGTCTACGGCCTGGTGTCGCTGGCTGCTCAAGCAGAACACCGCAGCCGGCGAGGTCGTCGCTCCGCTCTGCGTCCTCGGAGCCAAGGTGCGCCACCTCGCCCGGAGCCGAGCCTGTGCCGCCCTGCGCAGGCGGGACGAGGACAAGCCGGCTGACGGCATAGGGACCCAATCCCGCCCCGGGTGGGGCGCTGCCGCGGCCGGTCTGGACGCGTTCCTGGTGGCGGGGGCCTTCGCCCTATGCACCATGCTGCTCCTCGACCACGGCGACACCCTTGTCCTGCGCGGACGGACAGCAGACTGCCTGGCCCTCAGCCCAGGGCCCGCCTTCGCCGACGCGCATGCTTCACCCACCGCATGCCCGCCCGAACCCGAAGGCGCAGCCGACCCAGGCGTAGCCGTCCCTTGCCACACCGTGCTGGGCGAACCGCCCGGCACCGCCCTTCCCCTAAGTGGTCGGCTTCGGAAGTCCTTCGGGGGTTGACTTGAGCACAGGTCGTGTGGGGTGCATGGTCGATCGCGGAGCGATTGCGCCCTGTTGTGTGGTCATCAAGTCAACCGGTTCGCAGGGCCTGCAGCAGTTGCGTCAGCGCGGCGTTGGTGTGGTCCAGGTCTTCGGGGTCGGAGGAGGATGCGAGCCACAGGGCGGCCTCGTTCATTGCCCCGGAGAGCAGGTGGACCAGTGGTGCGACTGGCTGCGGGGCGATGATCCTTGCGTCGATGAGGGAGGACAACGCGTCGGCGAGGTGGCGGGCCGAGGCGGCTTCGTCCATCGCCCGCCATTGGCTCCATCCCAGTACGGCAGGCCCGTCGACCAGCATGACGCGTTGGATGTCCGGATCGGTGGTCGCGGTGAGGAACTCCTGGCAGCCGGCGGTCAGCTGGGTCCAGGGATCGTCGTAGGCGTCGGCGGCCGCCGCCACGCGCCGGCCCACTTCCTGCTGCATCTCCTCCAGGACGGCGCGGAAGAGGTCCGCCTTGCCGGTGAAGTGGTGGTAGAGCGCGCCCTTGGTCACCCCGGCTGCCTGGACGATTTCCGCCAGGCCCACCGCGCCGTAGCCGCTGCCTGAGAACAGGCGCCTGCCCTCCCGCAGCAGCGCCTGCCTGGTCTGCTCCCGCTGCTGTGCCCGGATGCCCATCCCACTCCTCGTTGACATACCGACGGTATGCGAATACCGTCATTCGCATACTAATGGTATGTGAAAGGGGTTCAGGTATGAAGCTGACCGGCTTCTATCCCGTGATCGGCACAGCGAAGCTGCGAGAGTCTCGCGACTTCTACACCCGGCTGCTGGGGTTCGAGACGACGTTCGAGGCCGACTGGTACGTCAGCCTGCGCCAGCCGGGAGACCCCGGGTACGAGCTCGCCCTCCTCGACCACAGCCACCCAACGGTTCCCAAGGGCCACCGGATCCCCGCACAGGGAATGCTGCTCAACTTCGAGGTGGAGGACGTGGACGCGGAATGGGAACGGCTCGTCACCAGCGAGGGGCTGCACCCCATCCTTGAACTGCGCAGCGAGGACTTCGGGCAAAGACACTTCATCGTGGCCGATCCCAACGGTGTCCTGATCGATGTGATCACGCCCATCGCCCCCACCGCGGAGTACCGCGAGCAGTACGTCACCAGCTGACCCCCGAGGGGCGTGTTCGTCAACGACCTATCGGGCACGCCCTGGCCACCGGGGACTTGAGGGCTGCGCCGGTGAGGGAAGCCGGAGCTGTCCCTCCCGTTCACCGCCCCGAGAGATGGGCCGCTCTCCTTCCATGCCCGTGTGCTCTGCCGTGCCCGTGGAGCTGACCGCTTCCGAGCGCCACCGACTCAAGAAGATGGCCTACGGCCACAAAACTCCGCACCAGGCACGCCAGCGGGCGGCGATCGTGCTCCTGGCGGCACGAGGTCGCGGCAACGCCCGGATCGCCGCCGAAACCCACCTGCACGTGGATACCGTGCGCCGCTGGCGCGGCCGATTCGCAGCCGGCAGGGTGCCTGCCCTGGCCGACCGCAAGCGATCGGGACGACCGCCGACATTCACCGCGCTGCAAATCGCCGAAATCAAGGCGCTGGCCTGCCAGTTGCCCACCGAAACCGAAACTCCGCTCTCCCGCTGGTCATGCCCCGAGCTCGCGCGCGAGGCCGTCACCCGGGCCATCACCGAGACGATCTCCGCCTCCACGGTGCGCCGCTGGCTCAAGGACGACGCACTCAAGCCCTGGCAGCACCGCTCCTGGATCTTCATCCGCGACCCGAGCTTCCGCGCCACCGCTCAACGGGTCCTGGACCTCTACGCCCGCACCTTCGACAGCGTCCCGCTCGGCGAAGACGAGTTCGTCATCTCCGCGGATGAGAAGACCTCCATCCAGGCCCGCTGCCACCCCACCCTGGCCCCCGGCCAGGCCCGCGCAATGCGCGTCAACCACACCTACGGGCGCGGCGGAGCCCTGGCCTACCTGGCCGCCTACGACATCCACCGGGCCGAAGTCTTCGGCCGTTGTGAACAGACCACCGGCATCGTGCCGTTCATGAAACTGGTCGAGCAGGTGATGACCAGCGAGCCTTACGCCAGCGCGAGACGCGTGTACTGGATCGTCGACAACGGCTCCTCACATCGCGGCCAGTCGGCCATAGACCGCCTGGCCAACAGGTTTCCGAACGCCGTCATGGTCCATACACCCGTCCATGCCTCCTGGCTGAACCAGATAGAGATCTTCTTCTCCATCGTGCAGCGCAAGGTCGTCTCACCCAACGACTTCACCGACCTCGACCAGGTCAGGGACCGTCTCCGAAGATTCGAAGACCGCTACAACACCACGGCACAGCCGTTCCAGTGGAAGTTCACCACCTCCGACCTGGACGATCTGCTGGCCAGACTCGACCGGCACGCAGGCACCGACCTACTGGAGGAATCCTCCACGGCACTCGCAGCATGATCAACCCCCGAAGGACTTCCGGAGCCGACCACTAAGTCCTCGGAGAGATCAATGCTGCACTTCGACCCCACCACGAGCGGCTCGGCCGCGGTCTCCCTCTTCCGCGCGTGGTGCGCCCTGCGCGATGCCGGTTCCGCTCGCCGACCGGACGCCAAGCAGCTTGCCGACTTTGTAGAGGAGATGTTCGTCTACCTCGGCCTGGACCCGTCCGGCCCCCCCAGCACAGTCGGACCCGCCCAGCACAGGACAGGTGTTCACCGTCTTCGGCCTGCGATACGACCGCGCCGACGCACTGCTGGTCGCCGGTGTCATTCCGGGCGAGCACGCCGTCGCCGGTGTCGAGCTGGACGGCGGCGAGCTCAACTTCGGCCGGTGGGCCGACACCTACCACTCTGTATCCGGGGACGCGGCTGCCGTGGCCGCGCGAGCGCAAGTCGAGCGCGGGGACTACTGAGACACCCCACAACCAATCCGTTGCGTATTCGAGTTTCTACCTGTAATGTGATTCCACGTCGGACCCGGCAGCACCCCGGACCCGCACGACTCCCCTCCCTTCAACTCAGGAGACGACCATGCCCACCCCCGTCAGGACCCGCTCCGCCACTCGCCGCACGCCCAGTCGGCGCGGCCTCCAGACTCGCCAGAACCTCATGAACGCGGTGACGGAACTCCTCGCCAAGCACTCCTATCGAGACGTCAAGGTGGCGAACATCGCCCAGTCGGCGGGCACTTCGCCCGCGACCTTCTACCAGTACTTCGCCGACGTTGAGGACGCGATCCTCGAAGCGTCCCGACTCCTGGCCAAGGAGACAAAGGCCGCGCTCGGCGCCTTCGAGGACGGCTCCTGGTCCTCAGACGGCCTCTCCGGGTCCACACGCCTCGTCGACGCCGTACTCGACGGGTGGAGCAGCCACCTTCCGGTCATGCGGGTACTGACCGCCGTCGCAGCTGAGGGCGAGCCCCGCTTCTACGCGGCGTACATCGCAACCACCAAACCCTTGGTGCGAGCGTTGACGGCGGCAACCCAGACGATCACGCCGAGTCGTGAGCGCAGGGAGCTGGTTCACAGCCTTGTCTGCGGCCTGACCGCCGCCGCGGGTCACGAAACCGCCGAAAGCGTCCAGGGGCTGACCAAGCGCCAGCGGCGCCGGGGGCTCTCCCGTGTCGTCCACGCCGCCGTCACCGCCGCCTAGAGTCGAGTATCCACACCGTCGACAGGGCGCCGATCGCGGGTTATCGGAGTTTGTACGGTCCAGAGATGGCCTCACCGGTCGGCGATCTGAAGATGACGCAGGCCGCGGTCGCCGAACACCCTCGACTTGAGGTAGCCGGCGGCAGCAGTTACACCAACACCATGATCTGATTGCGTAATTGCTTTTATCTGCGTAGACTGGGGGCTATCGGCCTGGCCGGAGGCCAGAGCACGACCAGCTGCACAGGTTGGACCCGCTACGGAGGATTGCGTTGCCCACGTCCATCAACACTGCTGTTCATTTCCACCCTCGGGGAACCCCCGGGCAACTGTGTAACAGGCACAACCGTCAGATCCTCGCCGTCAACACGTGCCAGCTCGCCCGGCTTCAAGGCTACGACTCCACGATCAGCGACGAAGAGATCATCGCGGCCATCACGGAGGTAAAGGGAGGGCGATACTCACACCGGCCTCAGCCCGCGACTTACGAGGCTGTCCGATCTGGCCTCAAGGCTCCGCTCACCGCGCACGGCCGTGCCGATGACTTCAAGGACCGCGTCTTCACCGCCGTCGATCAGGGCCACCCCGTGCTCGTATCTGACGACGAGGGCAACGAGTACTACCTGATCGCCATCCCGGCCACCCCCTGACACTTCAGGCCACCAGCGGCACACTCGGCGCCTGTGCCGTCGTGCCGACGGAATCATCGGAGACTGAGCAACCGACAGAGGCTCCGCCCTCCGGCGGGAAACACTTCCCCGTGGCAGAGGAAAGCGGCGGCAGTCAGCCTCGCATCATCAGCACTCCGATTTCCGTGCATCGGCACAGCCCCCTCCACCCCCCACACATCAACGGAGCTCGCAAATGAAGATCGCCGCGCTGGCCGTCAACTGCGCCACGGCACTCTTGGTCACCCTCCTCACCGGATGCGGCCAGAACGGCACGACGGTCGACGGCGACCATGCAGGATCCCCCACCGTCAGCCCAGCCGGACTGCCCGCCGGCATCGTGGACCTCGGCTCCGAGCACCAGCTCGCTCGGGGTACCTGGAAGACAGTCGTGCACCCTCTGGGCGCGACCTCCCCTCCGGCGGACGGGTCACTGCCTTCCGGCTGGTCCGCGGCGCGCATGCAGGTCGACCTGACCAACACCAGCTCCGGGATTGCCTTGCTCCCGGATATCACGGTGACCGTCCGTATCGGCGAGCTCGGCCTCGAGACCGTGCCGTTCACCGAACAGAACCTCGCCGGATTCCCCAAGCCGGACGCCGGCATCAAGGTGAAGCCTGGCGCCACGTTCAGTGCCAACCTCGGGATAGCGATTCCCCCGCACACGGCAGGCCAGCGGGCCACCGTCACCCTCGAGGCGACCCAGGCCGGCCTGGCCCAGGCCGAAGCTGTCTTCTTCGAGGGGAAGCTGACCGGTTCCCCCACCGATACCCATCCCACTTCGGCCGGTAGCACCGCACCGCCAGGCTCGGGACTCGCACTCGGCCAGTGGTCCTCCGCCGGCGTCCGGGTCTCCCCACTGCAGCTGGACCAAGACAAGGGAGGCTGGCGCGACGCCACTCTCGAACTGTCCGTACGCAACACCACCGACAAACCCCGATCCGGGATGGGCGTGACCCTGCGAATCCTCGTCGGCACGGACCTCTTCACCGCCGACACTGTCTCCGCGGGCCTTGGGTATCAGGATGCGCCCATCGCTCCTCACCGGACCGCCACCCACTTGGTCCGCGTATCGGTGCCCTCTCGCGCCGTCCCGGGCCCCGTGGCTGTCCAGGCAGAGTTGCGGGCCGGCGCCCAGACGCTGTTCGAGGGAACACTTCGGTGATTTCGGCATGCTCCGCAGTCCGGACGCACAGTCGATCCGGCAGGCATGAGAGTGAGCCGCGGTCCCCGATGGGCACGGTGTCAGTGGGACAGCCGAACATGGATAGGTGAACTCCGTACCGCGCCCGCGCATCCAGGCCTCCGTCCAGGTCACCGTCACCGTCGGCTCCACGGGATGGGCGCAGGCTTCGGGAGCCAAACCCTCCGAGTCCGCGGTGCGCACGGACATGGCGGAGGTCGTGCGGCGGGCATTGGATGGGGATGTCGTACTGGCGAGGGCCGGCGCCCGAGTGGCGATCAAGCCGGTCACACTCCTCGACGACGCCCCTCAGACCACGGGAACGGTGAACGCCGCGCTCTTCGAACGGATACGGCTCTACCCCTTCCCCCTCCACGGGTACGCGCACGAAACTCTTCAGCGGCAGATCGCAGCTGGGAAGATCACCGCGGTGGGCTGCGGCCGAGGCGGCCGACTGGTTGAGGCGATCGGGCGCGGTGGCTCAGTCACCCTGCCGGCGAGTTCCGCCGTGTACTGCGATCGCCATGGTCGACTCACTCTCCAGGCACCGGCTTTCGCAGATCTTGCTTCGGATGGCGCCTGGTTCTACGCTCCGACCGAGGTCGTGGCTCTGATGCTGTTCCCTCAGTTGGCCATCCTTCTCGACGGCGCCGACCCTGACGTCATGGCAGGGCTGACCCGGCTCGTGATCTGAGGGGCACCGAGGGAACTCTGCGAACAGGGCCTACGAGCCGCCACTCGAGATCGCGTTCCGTACTTCCGTTGGACTGGTTGGCCGGGGGGCACCCGTCGTGATCGGCTCCGCCTTCATCGGCTGGTTCGGCCGGCCAGTCCTCTACCGCATGTGGCTGTGGGTGCGCCGCGAACACGTGAACGACGTGGCCTCGTAGCGACAACCCCTTTCCCCTCGCCCGCAGAGCGGCGGAGCGGAGGTCAAGGTGAACGAGGGCACCTTGACCATGGCGGCGTACGACCGCTTGCCTGTCCGGCCGTAGGCGCCCGACGAGTCCCGGCGGCGTCGGTTCTACCCCTGGAGTCAAGGTGTCACCGCGGAGAAGGCCGGCGCGATGTCTCGCTTCGGCAGCGCCCTGCTTCCCGGGGAGTGGTGGATCGGTTTGGGGCTGCAGTAATTGGCAGGCGTCGGCCAGGTACCCACACGGGAGGAGGGGAGGGTAGTCGATGTTCGTCAAGCACTTCATCCAGCTGGTGCTGGTTCAGTCGAAGATCGGCGAGTAGTCGGGCGGCCATGGCCTCCACCGCGCGGGCAGCACCAGGCGCGGCAAGGATCCGCTCGGCGTCCCGCAAGGCCTGCTCGCGATCGAGGAGCAGGCCTTCGGCGATGTAGGTGTTCACGTCGGCGACATCGCCGAGCGTGCAGTACTCCATCACGCAGCGGTGCAGCTGGGGGTGGGTGTAGCCGCGCTCCCACAGCCAGCGGGCTTGGGCAGGCCCGGCGCCCAGGGTGATAACCGTGGCGTGCTGCGCATCAAGTTGGTCGAACTGGACGCTGAATCCGCCACCGACCAGGGTGTCCCGCCCCGGTGCCAGCTCGAGACGTACGGGCGTCGCCCCCAGGCTCCGGGCGAGGACTGCATGGGCAGCCTCGTGCACGGCCTGCGAGGCCTTCAGCACGTCATGGTGAAGGCCTTCGTGGCACCAGACCTCAGCGGGTGGCTCACTCGGCAGGACACGAGGAGAGAGGGTTTCGATGAAGGGCCCGTGGAGCGCGAGGTGGACCCGCGATGCCGTAGCCGCATCGACCGTCGTGAAGTCTTCGAGGTTCATCTCCCACCCCCCAGCGAGACGTCGGCCAAGTGCCGCCAGGAGATGACCCGGGTGTCGTGCGACTGGGCCACGAGGGAAATCCGGTCGACGCGTAGGGGCACGGGCCCCTTGGAGTGATCGGAGAGGAGTACCTTCATGGCGAGCGGGTCCGCGCGTCTGGGGCCAGCGATTCCGTAGGCGAGCGAAGCGTGCGGGTAGTAGGCGGCGGGCATCCGGGGAAACCGGCCACCGGTCACCTCGGCGTCGACCGAGGTCGTGATCTCCCACAGCTGTCGCGTCTGATGTCCGGGCCGTGCAGTCATTTCCACTGCCACGGCGCCAACCGCCGGCCGGTCGTATGTCAATTCGAAGGGGGATATGTACTTGCACTGTTCAGTGACGCGCTCGATGATGGCTTCGACTTCGCCTGGCTTGTACTCGTCCACCGGGCCACCATGCATCAGCGTGGTGTGTACCCAGCGCGCCTCGACCCGGCGCAGCCCTGGGCGAGTGGTCAGCTGTTCGTACGGTCCGCAGAACTGCTCCTCGACCACGGCCGGCTCGTGCAGGATGTGCCAGTGCAGGTCCGCCTGACCCGCTGGCCAGGCGTTCGTGCGGGACATCACCCGCTCAAAGAAGTCATCCACAACGCCAGGCTAGATGCGTACGTGCTCTGCGGGGCGGCTATCAGCAGTTCTCGGTGACCGTCCGACCTCAGCGGCATGCGACAGCGCCGCCTCGCGTCGGGCCCCACCCTGAGAAAATGTCCATCAGGTATGTCACACGGCGCCTGACTTTCACACCTCTATAGGCGAATCGATCCCCGCTGAAGGAGGCTCAAGTGACCACAGGTACCGGCCAGAAGCCAGCGCAGCACGGCGACACCCCGGCGCCAGTACGACGCGTCCGGGCGGTTTCCGTCTGGCGGGGCCGCTTCGGACCGTGCCCGGCCCCGGCGCACGGTGTCACTCGCTATGGGAGGGACTGCGCATGAAGCCAGTTTCCGAGGTTGCTGCCGCCGGGCGCAGCCGGATCGCGCGTGTGCGGCGGCTGCTGTGGCGTGGGGCCGGCGGGTGGAGAACGTCCGCCGACGTCACCGCGGCGCGCGCGGTCGGCCGGGTCGCGCTCTTCACGCTGCTCGCCGTCAGCCTGGTAGGCACCTTGATGACAGCCGTCTACCTGCCTGCACCGTGGGGGCGTCTGGTCGTGCTGCCGGCCGCCCTGGGTGCGCTCTGCGCCGGGGCGGGCGCATGCCTGTACGTGTTCCTTTTGTCGCTCACCATCGTCGAGGTGGTCCACAGGCGTGCCGCGTCGGCTGCCTCGTTCGTGAAGCGCCGTGCAGCGCCCCGTGGGCGGGCCGGGACGCCCACGGCGCCGGAGCCGAAGTGACGTCCGTCCGGGCCGCTCACGGCCCGCTGGTCGCGGGCGATTACCCGAAGGGTCAAATCGAACAAATCATACCTTAACGATCTTGACGGGTTCGGGGACCGGTGTCAGATTCAGGGTGATCACCGCTCAGATTCATGGCTGAGCGGCGTGGTCGCAGGCTGTGCTTTTGCGAGGGGGAAGGGGGTGTCGCATGCGTGCCGTGCCAACTGTCATGAGGATCGCGCAGGGCCGGGCGACCGACGTTTTCGTGAAAGGACGTGCCAGTGGCCGGTCGAGGAGTGCCCGGCTTCGCTCCGGACTCCCTGCTGAGCGTGCGGCGAGGCGCGAACCTGTCGAGGGAAGGCCTGGCGCTGGCCGCATCCCGGCACGAGCCCTGCCTGAGCTCCGCGCACATCTGCCTGTACGAACTTGGTCGTCGAGTTCCACAATTGAGCACGCTGACCGCGCTCGCACGGGCACTTGGCGTCGAGGTGTGCGCCCTGCTCGTACCGGTGGACACTGCGGATCTTGCCCGCCTCCGGGTGGAGGCGGGCCTCAGCCAGGGCGAGCTCGCGCGGTTTCTGGGAGTGCCGCAGGCCCGATGGTCCAGGACCGAGCGGGGCCTTGCCGCAGCGGAGGGCCGGCTACTTCATCAGGCCGCCGTGGCACTCCGCAGACCGTACGAGGTGGTGGTCCGTTCTGCCGTCCATACGCGGCATGCCGCGCTCCCGGCGCCTTCGCGCTGACGTCGGCGGCGCGAAATGACCATGCCTGTAGGCAGGTTGGCCCCGTACGCTCCTTAGCTCGCACGCGCCTGACCGGGTAGGACCGGACCTTAGCCGGGGCTGCCGGATGGTGCACCGTCACGACCACGATTGAGAGGGATATGTCCATGGCACTGTCCGTCAAGGCAAGCACTCCGAAGATCAGCATGACCCGCGCGGGCGCGGTGGTGGTGGCACTGAGCGCCCTCGTTCTCACGGCCGGCTGCAGTGGCGACGACAAGGATTCGGCCGACAAGAAGCCGTCCTCTGCCCCCGCCCCGACCAGCGCATCGCCGTCGGCTGGACCGGATCAGGAGGCCCGCAAGCAAGTACTGGCGGCTTACCGCGGCATGTGGAAGGCCCAGGTCAAGATCTATGGCACCGGCTCGTTCGACGGCTCCGATCTGGACAAGTTCGCCGCGGACAAGGCCCTGTCGAAGGTTCGGTCCGCGGCCTTCTACTACCAGGAGAACGACCTGGTGGTGAAGGGCGAGCCGAAGTTGAAGGACGACCCCGCTGTGACGCTGTCGCTGGGCGGCGAGTCGAAGAGCGCGACGATCGTCGACTGCGTCGACAGCAGCTCCTTCGTCCCGGAGAACCGCACGACGGGCAAGAAGTCCGAACTCGACGACAACCGGCGGAAGGTCCAGACCTCGATGGCGAGGTACGGCAGCGGCCGGTGGATGATCACCGATTCCACGATAGACAAGGACTCGACATGCTGAGCCTGCGCGGCCGCGGGGTTCTCCTCACGGCCGCCGCCTTGGCCGTACCCCTGCACCTGGGCCTCTGGGCCTCCCCGGCGGCCGGCGTCGACAAGCCCGGCGACGGAAAGCCCGGCGGCGGTGTCAAATGCCCCGAGCTCGTTCCGGACTGCGACCTCAACGCGGGTGGGGGCAAGGGCAAGACGCCGAAGCCGAAGCCGCCGGGCGAGAAGCCGGGTGGCGGCGGATCCGCGAAATGCTTCATTACATGGAACGACATCGGCGAGGTCCCCTGCTTCGACGCGGACATGGGCTGGTTCAACCCGGTCGGCGAGTGCTACTGGGAAGTTCTCGAGCCGCAGCCCGCCGAGGGCGCCGCCGACTGGGAGTGGGGCACCGGAGCACCGGCCGATCCCGCCGAGCGGGCCAAAGGCAAGCTCTACAACGTGACGTGCCCCGGAGCAGGCCGGGAACTGCAGGGCGGTGGCACATGGAGCCTGAACCCGCCGCCGGGCTTCGGCGGCGGTCCCAGTGCCGAGGAGCTCGCGCAGGAAGCGGTCGAGAAGATGAGGCTGCTGGGTGCCGACATCGGCACCGCGCCCAAGGCCGGCAAGACAGGCCTGGTCGGCATGCCCGTGTGGATCTGGAACAGCAAGGCCCCCCGCACCTGGGGGCCGGTGACCGCCAGCGCCTCCGCGCCGGGAATCACCGTCACCGCGACCGCCAACGTGAAGCACATCGCGTACACGACGGGCGACGGCGGGTCCGAGGTGTGCACCACCGCGGGCACGCCGTACGAGCCCCGGTTCGGCGGGCAGAGCAGCCCCGACTGCGGCCACCTCTACACCAAGACATCCAACTCCCAGCCCGGCAAGGCCTTCACCGTCACGGCCGTCACGACCTGGACCGTCCACTGGACCGGCGGCGGCCAGCAGGGCGACATCACCACTACGCGCGAGGCCGCGCCCGTCCAGATCAGCATCGGCGAGGCCCAGGCCGTCTCCAAGCCCTGATGTCCCCGCACCGCGAAGGAAGCCACTCATGACCACCACCAGCCCCTCACCCCCCGACATCGCACACCCCGCGCCGACCCCGCAGCCGCTGGTCCGCCAGCCCGTCGTCCGCCGGCGCAGGTCCAGCTGGATCGCGCTGGGCACGGCCGTGATCTGTGTGTGCGGAGCAGCAGGCGGCTGGCTGTACACGGTGACCAGTCACCGCGAGCCCGTCATCGCCGTTGCCCGGGACGTGCCCATGGGCGCCGAACTGAAGGCCGAGGACCTCATCGAAGCTCAGATCGCCACCGATCCGGCTCTCACGCCGGTTCCGGCCGGTGACCTGAAGAAGCTGATCGGCAAGCGCACCGTCGTAGGCCTGTCCCGCGGGAGCCTGCTGACGGCGTCCTCGGTCACAGACAAGCCGCTGGTCAAGGCCGGCGAGCAGCTCGTGGGGGTCTCCCTCAGTTCCGCGCGGCTGCCGGCGACCCGGTTGAACCCCGGCCAGAAGGTCAAGGTGATCCACACGCCCAAGGGGACGGCCGCCGGGCCTTCCGGCGACAACACGGCCGGGGAGACCCTGCAGGCCACGGTGATCGAGGTCGGCAGTCCGGGCAACTCCGGCGACCGCGTGGTCGACCTCGCGGTCACCCAGCTCAATGGAACACAGCTCGCCACCTGGGCCGCAGCCGGCGATGTCTCGCTGGTGATCGTCCCGGCGGGGAGCTGACGTGACGGTCATCGCGTTCTGTGGAGCAAGCGGAGGTCCCGGCGCCACCACCACGGCGCTCGCAGCCCTGCTGACATGGCCGCTGCCGGACGGCCGGCGGGTCGTACTGGCCGAGTGTGACCCCGACGGTGGGTCGGTGGCCGCCGGCTACCTCGAGTCGAGGGTCTTCGGCGACCGCGGCCTGCACCATCTTCAGATCGCCGACCGGCGAGGCCACCTCGAAGAGGTGTTCTGGCAGCAGCTGCTGAACCTGTCGGAGCCGGAGACCGACGCCAACCGGCTGTTGCTGCCCGGGCTGCTCAGTCCCGCCCAGGCCGCAGGCCTGCACCAGACCTGGCCCCGTCTCAGCCAACTGTTCAGCGACCTCGAAGGACGCGAAAGCGGCTATGACATCCTCGTCGACCTCGGGCGCTCCGGAGCAGCGGGCGCCGCCAGCGCCCTTGCCCGTAGCGCGGACCTGACCGCGATCGTGGTCCGGGGCACACTGCGTGCCGCCCACGCGGCCAAGCCGCGGGTGGACGCCCTGCGCGCCGCTCTGCAGGTGCACGGACGGGACAGCAGCCGTCTCGGGCTCATCTTTGTCGGCGAAGGACCGTTTCGGCCCCGCGACCTCGCGGAGGAGCTGCAACTGCCGGTCATCGCCCAGCTGCCGTACGACGAGAAGACCGCGCGGGTCCTCACCCACGGCGGCGACGGGGGCCGCGGCTTCGCCGGCACGCCGCTGATGCGCAAGGCCGCGGAGATGTCCCGCACCTTGCAGACGCTCGCCGTCCAGGAGCGACTGCGCCTGAACGCCCCGGCCGGGCAACGCCCCACCACCCTGTTGCGCCGACTGACTGGAGCCGCTCATGACGCGAGGTAGGCCGCTCTTCCCCGGGCCCGCTGTCCCCGGCCCGGGACCGTTCCAGCCGCTGCCCCCGGCCCCCGATGCACGCGTCCAGATCTCGTCCGCCTCAGCCTTGCCTGCGGCGGCGCTTCCGGGCGCGCCCGCGGCTGCGGGCCGCGCGGCCCTGTGGGAATGGGGCACCGTCCGTGCCCTGCGTGAGGAACTCAGTGCGCTGATGGCCCCGGAGTACCAGGCCTACAAGGAGTCGGCCGGCAAGGAGATGACGGCCGAGGAGGCCGAGCAGCGCGGTTGGGAGATCATTCAGGATCTCGTGGCCCGCTGGGCAGCCGATTTCTCCGCATCCCGGCAGGTCTCTCCGACCTCCGCCGATGAGACCGGTCTGGCCCAGGCTGTTTTCGACCTGCAGTTCGCACACGGCCGCCTCCAGCCCTACCTGGACGACGAGCAGGTCGAGAACATCCTGATCAACGGCTGCGACAACGTGTGGGTGGACTACGCGACCCAGCCCAACCGGCGGGTGTCAGCGATCGCGGAGTCTGACGAGGAACTCGTTGAGCTTCTGCAGATGCTCGCCCGGCGTCACGGCGCCGGGGAGCGCAGCCTGTCCAAGGCCAGCCCCACCCTGGCCCTGCGGCTGTCGGACACCTCCCGGTTGCAGGCCATGACGGAGGTCACGCCCCGCCCGTATGTCGTGATCCGTAAGCAGCGGGTGCGCGACGCGAGCCTGGAGAAGCTGGTCGAGTTCGGCACGATCGACGCAACCTTGCTGCACTTCCTCAGGGCCGCCATGGCCGCGCGCAAGAACATCATGATCTCCGGCACGCAGGGTGTCGGTAAGACCACGATGCTGATCGCGCTGGCCAGGGAGATCGACCCTCAGGAAAGGGTCGGCACCCTGGAAACCGAGTTCGAGCTTTTCCTCCATGAGGTCGGGCATCTGGAGCAGGTGGTGCCGATGGAGGCGCGGGAGGGCAACGGCGAGCGGGTCGACGGACGGGAGGCCGGCGAGATCGAGCTCGCCGATCTCATCGCGCCGTCGCTGCGCATGATGCTGCGCCGCATGATCGTCGGAGAGGTCCGGTCGCGGGAGATCGTGCCGATGCTGCAGGCGATGAGCGCGGGCGAGGGTGGCTCGATGTGCACCATCCACGTCAAGCGCGCCGACGGCGTGTTCGCCCGGATCGCCCAGCTGTGCATCCAGCATGGCGGCGGCATGACGCAGGAACTGGCCTACCTCACCGCGGGCATGGCGCTCGACTTCGTGGTGCACATCCACATGGACGACCGCACCGAGCAGGGCGGGACCAAGGAACGGTTCGTCCACCAGGTGCTGGAGGTCACGGGCGAGTTCAGCGAGTTGAGCGGGGCCCCTGCGTTCAACCGGATCTTCACCCCGGGTCCCGACGGCCGGGCCGTGCCCACAGGTATCCAGCCCGCCTGCCTTGACGATCTGATCCGCGCCGGCTTCAACCCGGACTGGCTGTCGACGTATCAGAACATCGGTACCTGGACGTCCCGTACGAGCGGCAAGGTGGCCTGACCATGGGGATGCTGATCGCCGGCTTCGTCACCGCAGGCATGGTGGCCGGCCTGCTCCTGGTCGTCGCCGGGCTCCGTGGCTCGGTTGCGCCGGCCTCCGCCCGCCCGGTGAGGATCCGCCAGGGCCGGCCGCCCAGGGCACGACGCATGCTGCGCCTACAGATCGGCGGCGCGGCCGCGGGTGCCATGCTGATCTGGCTGGTCACCGGATGGCTGCCCTCCGCGCTGATCATGGCCCTCTCGGTGTTCTTCCTGCCGTGGCTGCTGAACCCCAACAGGAGCGCGACCGAGCAGATCGAGCGCCTCGAGGCCCTCGCCCAGTGGACCAAGCGGCTGTCCGACCTGGTCAAGACCGGCATCGGGATCGAGGACGCGATCGCCACCTCGGTGCGCACCGCGCCCAAGCCGATCGAGCGGGAGGTCGCCGACCTCGCGGTGCGGCTGCATTCACGGATAGAGCCGCGTGAAGCCCTGACGGCATTCGCCCAGGCCCTGGGCGATCCGAGGGCGGACCTGGTCGCCGCGGCCCTGCTGCTGCGCATGCGCGACCGCGGCCCGGGTCTGGCCGATGTCCTGTCCGACCTGGGCAACCGCACCAAGGACATCGTCCGCCGGCGCCGCGACACCGAGGCCTACCGGGCGCGGCACCGCACCACGGTCCGCTGGATCTGTGCCATCACCGTCGTCGTGGTCATCGCCACCAGCTTCAACAAAGAGCAGGTCGAGCCGTACGGAACACCCATGGGCATGATCGTCATGCTCGTGCTGATGGCCGCCGTGGTCGCCCTGTTCTGGTGGATGAACCGTCTCGGTGCCACCACCACGCTGCCCGGCTTCATGGGCCACAGCGTTCCCACCACGCCCGCGGCCAAGCCGGCTGATCAGATGGAGGGGGTCCGGTGACACCAATCGCGCTGTCCCTGCTCATCGGCGCCGGCATCGGTCTCGGCGTGATCCTGCTGGTGCGTGAGCTCTTCCCTTCCGGCCCCGCCCTGGGACCCGCCATGGAACGCCTGCACGGCACCGGCTCCGTCCCCCGGTCCCATCAGAGCGAGGTCGAGCCGCCGGTCCTGACCCGGGCCGGGGACGCGGTCGCCGACCGCGTACGCCACTGGCCCGGCATCACCATCCCGGTCAAGCAACTCAACCTGGTGGGCGAATCGGTCGGAGAGCTGTTCGGGGCGAAGGTGCTGCACTTCGGCGTAGGACTGCTGCTGCCCTCCCTGTTCACACTCATCGTCGCCATGGCCGGCGTCCAGTTCCCGCTCATCCTCTCCGGCTTGGTCGGCCTGCTGGCCGGCTCGGCGATGTGGTTCGTCCCCGATGCACGGCTCGCCAAGCGCGCCACTCGCGCCCGCGCCGAGGCGACCCAGGCCGTCATGGCGTACGCCGAACTCGCCGCGATGGAGCGGGTCTCCAGCGCGGGCGCCCAGGACACCCTGGAACGCCCCGCCGAGGTCGGCAGTGGCTGGGTATTCCAACGCATCCAGGGGGCCCTGCTGCGCGCACGCCTCGACCGTGCCCCCGCCTGGGAGGCGCTGCGCCAGATTTCCGAGGAGCTCGACGTTCCGGCCGCCGCCGACATCGCCGACATCGTCAGCAGCGCCGGCACCGACGGCGCCGCCATCTACTCCACGCTGCGCAGCCGTGCCGAGAGCCTCGCAGACGAGCAGGCCTCCGATGACCAGGCCCGCGCCAACGCCGCCTCCGAAAGCCTCGTAGTGCCCGTGACCCTGCTGTCCATGGTGCTGCTCGTGTTCTTCGGGTTCCCAGCCGTGGCACGCATCTTCTCCGTCTGAACACACCCAAAGGGAGCGCCCCCGTGAACAACCTGAACCTGCGCGTAGCCGTCGCCGCCCATGCCGCCGTGCTGCGCCTCACCTCGCTCGTCCACGACCACCTGGCCGTGCTGCGCGAAGAGGACGACCGCGGCGACAACAACATCTCGATGATCATGTGGATCGTAGGAGTCGTCGCGTTCGCCGCGATCGCCATCGCCGCGTTCAAGGTGCTAGGCCAGGGCAAGCTCGACGGCATGAAGGGCCTGTGATGCCCTACCCCGGCTGGGCACGCCGACTGGGAAGACATTTGCGCGACGACAAGGGCGACGCGTCGCTGGAGATGCTGATGTGCTTCCCCGCCGCCCTCCTGCTTGTCTTCCTGGTGGTGGACACCTGCAACATCTACTTCGCCAAGACCGCGGCGACCACCGCGGCCCGTGAGGCGGTCGCGGGCGCCCGCGGCTACGGCAGCACCTCGGGTCAGGGCATCGCGCGTGCCGACGCGGTCTTCCGTCGCGTCGGCGACACCCTGCTCACTCCCCAAGTGAGCGCCAACAGCAGCGCCGAACGAATCGAGTTCACCGTGACCGGCCGAGCTCAGTCCGCTCTCGGCCTGACCATTACCGTGACCGGGCGGGCCAGCGGACCGGTCGAGAGGTGGTCCAACCCGTGATGCCGCCCACGCGCCGGAACCCGGACGACGACGAGGGCCGTATCGCCGTCGAGTTCGTCCTGTGGGTGCCGGCCGTCCTGCTGTTCTTCGCACTGGCCATGGTCGCCGGCCGCATCGTCACCGCGAGCAACGCAGTCGACGCCGCGGCCGCCGACGCCGCCCGCGAAGCATCCCTCGCGCGCACCGCCGGCGAAGCCCACCCGCGTGCCACCGCCGCGGCGCAGGCGGCATTCGCCGACAGCAGGCTGCACTGCTCCACCACGTCCGTGACCGTGGACACCTCCGGCTTCTCCGCACCCCTGGGCCAGTACGGGGCGGTGACCGCCCGCGTCCGGTGCACCGTCGCGCTCGCCGACCTCGGCCCTGGATTTGGATCGAAAACCGTGGAGTCGGCCTTCACTTCGGTGATCGACAGGTACCGCCAGCGATGACCCCAATGCCGCGCCTTCGCACGCTCCTCGACCCGCAGGACGACCGCGGGTCGATGTCCCTGTGGTGGATCCTCATGGTGATCCCCTTGCTGATCATGCTCGGGCTCGCCTACGACCTCGGCGGCAAGCTCCGAGACCTAGAGCACGCCGACGCGCTCGCCGCCGAGGCAGCCCGGGCCGGCGCGCAGGCCATCGATCCGTCCCAGGCCGTACCCGGCGACGCCGTCGCCCTCCATCCGGCCAAGGCCACAGCAGAGGCACGTTCCTATCTCGCCGCCGCCGGGGTGGAAGGAACCGTCACGGTCGACGGCAACGGAACCACCATCACCGTCTCCGTCACCACCCGACGCCCGACCGTCTTCCTGCAGATCATCGGCCAGCCCTCGCTGAACGTCGAAGGCCACGCCTCCGCCGAGTTGCTCCACGGCGTCGGCGCTCCCGAGGAGTGAAACCCGCCATGACACCCCGCCGCTCCCGCCACCGGGCCGTCAACCTGATCCGCGGCCTGGCCAGCCTCCTGCTCCTGGTCGCTCTGCTAGCAGCGATGCCTGCCCTGCTCTGGTTCCTCACCGGCGTGCTGCTGCCCCATGGCGTCTCGGTGGACGAGATCACCTCGCTGCTGACCGGCCGAAACCTCGGCGCACCGTTTTTTGCAGTCGTCATGGCCGGCGGCTGGATCGGCTGGGCCGTTTTTGCCGTGTGCACCGTGCTGGAGATACCCGCCCAGCTGCGCGGCCGGCCGAGTATGTCCATGCCGTCGATGGGCGTCCAGCGCCTGGCGGCAACCCTCGTTGGGGGTGTCCTGCTCCTGCTGCCCGCCGGTACCGCCATGGCTGCCCCGGCGCCCGCCGCCCCCGCGGCCGCCCCCACCACCCTCTCCGCCCCCGCAGTTCCGCAGGCCGCCGTCAGCGCACCCCGCTCTGCGTCGACCACCGCCACCAGCTACACCGTTCAGCCCCGCGACAGCCTCAGCAAGATCGCGCAGCAGGAACTCGGTGACGCGGCACGCTGGACAGAGATCGCCCAGGCCAACCACGGGCGGACCATGACCGATGGCACGACGTTCTCCGCCCGTGGAGTCCTTCGGCCCGGCTGGAAGCTGTTCATGCCCACGGACTGGAAGCAGCAGGACCAGGCCGCACCGGCGAGCCCCGCCGGCGTACACACAGTGCGCTCCGGTGAAAACCTGACGAGTATCGCCGAAGCCGAACTCGGAGACGCCTCCGCGGCAGACGACATCGCCCGCCTCAACCACGGCAAAAAGCAGGACGACGGCCGCATGCTCACCAACCCAGACATGATCTACCCCGGCTGGAAGCTGCTCCTGCCCAACCAAGCCGACCAGCCTGCCGCCGGCCAGCAACCCCCCGCAGACCCCATTCATCAGGAACAGCCCCCCGCCGCTCCTGCCCAGCAGCCCGACAGCCCCGACCACGGTGGCGCCGGCTCCGACACCCACCCGGACCCCATGCCACCTGCCTCCACGCCGTCCGCGCCCGCCACATCCACGCCCGACCGGTCCCCCGTGAGCCCCGATCAGCACACCCCCGCAGCCGACGTCGACGACGACACATCGAACGTTGCCGTCACCGCCGCCGCATTCACCAGCCTCTTCGCAGCCGCCGTCCTCGCCGTGATCGCCGCACGCCGCGCCCACCAGCAGCGCCGCCGCCACCACAAGCGGCGCATCCCCATGCCCACCGAGAACACAGCCAGCGCCGACCTGGAACAGGAGATGCGCAGCACCGCCTCCACCGAAAGCCTCGGCCTCCTCCACCGGGCCCTGCGCGCAATGGCAGCCAACTGCGCCCGCGCCGGCCGGCCTCTCCCCGAGATCGAAGCGGCCCGCCTGGATCCACGCGGCCTCGAAATCCACCTGTCCGCTCCGTCACCGGCCATAGCCCCCTTCACCGCAAGCGACTCCGACCCCGCGGTCTGGTGGTGCCCCAGCCGCGGCGCGGCACTCCTGGCCTCCGACGAGGCCCGCGACACCAACGCCCCCTACCCCGCCCTGGTCAGCATCGGGGAGACACCCGCTGGCGATCCCGTCCTGATCAATCTGGAAGCCATCAACCTGTTCCAGCTGGACGGCAGCCCGCAGGACGTGACCGCGGTCATGCTCGGCATGGCGGTAGAGCTCGCCTCCTCCGCGCTCACCGACGACACCACCCTGCACCTGTCCGGGTTCGGCGCCGAACTCGAAGGGGTCTTCCCCGGCCGCGTCCAGCACCATTCACAGCTCGGCTCCGCACTGGACGAGCTGCGTGCACACGACGCCCTCCAACGCGGGGCCCTGGCCGCGGCCGACGCCGACAGCCTGCTATCCGCCCGCCTGAACACCGACGGCGGCGACACCTGGACCCCCCAGATCCTCATGTGCCCGACCGCGCCGGCCCATCAGCACGCCAGTGACCTGTCCGACCTGCTGTCCTCCCGGCCACGGACCGCCCTCGCCGTGATCACCGCCGCCGACGACGAAGCCCTGCAACTTCCAGGCAGCTGGGTGGTGCCCGCCGCACCCGGTACCGAAGTCGAACTCCCGGGCCTGGACCTCACCGTCATCCTGCAGCGCCTGGAGGATCAGGCATACGCTCCCCTGCTGGATCTTCTGTCGACAGCCAACCGCACCGACGATCTGCCCGCCCCGCCCTGGACGACGGATCCCGACACCGGATCCCTCCTCGACGACGGATCAGCACTCGCCCCTCAGACAGCCGCAGACCGGCCGGCTCCCGGAGTGCAGGTCCACGTCGCCACACGATCAGCGAGCCACTCCGCCGGGGCCCTCCCCGACTTCAGCGCCCTCGCCCCCGCCACCACCGGGGCCACGCCCCACCGCGAGGAAACCGAACCAGAGCCGGAACCCGACACCAGCCCGCCATCGGCAGGGCCGGCCGACGGCTCGGCGGACGGACCCGACTTCTCGACGGCCCCGTCGGTGGGACTGGACAAGCCCGCCGTCGGAGCCGGGCCTGCTGCCGCAGCGCACACGCCCAACGGACCCGACGGCCCGGAGCCATGGCCCGATGACGGGGCCAGTGCCCTGAGCCCGGCCGTGAGTAGCACCCGCGACGACACCGATAGGGGATCCGCGGCCGACTTCGACAACGTCTTCGCGGAGGTCCTCGGCGAGAGGGGCTGCTCCCCCTTCGACGTACCCGACGACGCCGGTGCCGACGAGACCTCCATCCCGGCCGCCATGCAGAGCGACACTCACGTTCCTGGTGGCGGCGACACCACGGCCGCCAGCGCTGTGTCCTCACCGGTATCCAGCCCGGCGGCACCGATGCCGCCGCTGGCCCGGGTCACCGCCGTTACCTCCAGCATCCTCGCAGCGCTGAACACACCACCCGACCCGCCCGCCGCCCCGCAGATCCGCGTTCTGGGCCCGGTCGACGTTGCCGGCGCCCTGGGCCGTGTGGAATCCAACCGCCGCCGCACCCTCACCGAGATCGCAGCCTGGATGGTCCTGCACCCCGGTCACAACCGGCACGAGCTCGACGAGGCGATCTGGCCCGGCCAGCGCGTCTACGCCGGCACCCGTAACACGGCCATCAGCAAGCTGCGGACCTGGATTGGACGAGACCCACGTCTGCCCGCCGACGCCCCCGACGGCTCCTACCTGCCACCCATCCACGACGGTGTGTACGCCTTCGGGGAGGATGTCACCGCCGACTGGCACCAGTTCAAGGACCTCTACCTCAAGGGAATGCACCACGAAAGCGACGCCGCCGACACGGCACTCGCCCACGCCCTCGCCCTGGTCCGTGGCCGCCCCTTCGCCGACATCGACCAGAGCCGCTACGTCTGGGCCGAGCACGACATCCAGGAGATGATCTCCGCCACTGTGGACGTCGCCCACGAACTCGCCGTACGCCGGATGTCCGTACGCGACTTCCGGGCCGCGGCTAGCGCGGCCGCCATCGGACTCACGTGCGACATCCAGGCCGAGCTGCTGTACCGCGACCTTCTCCAGATCTACAGCGAGACCGGCGACCGAGCCGGACTCGAGCGCACCGCCCACCAGCTCAACCGCATCTCCACCGAGACAGGGCTCGACAGCTCACCCGAGACCGTAGCGATCCTCAATGCGCTTCTGGCAGCCACCTCGCCCGAAGCCGCTGTAGGTTCCGCGGATTCGTGAGCACTGTCGGCGGATCATGAGCACTGTCCGAGCAATTCCGCGGTTCGGTGAGCAACGGATCCCGCGACCTGCGGTTTCTCCGAAGCATCCGCCCGCGAAGTCCGCACTGGCCGGGCCGGATTGCTCATGATCCGCCGCCGGACCCTGCAGCCAGCACTGCTCACAACCGCCGACACCGCAGGTCAGGAGTTCGCGGCTGCTCACGAATCCGCGAACCCTACAGCCGCGAGTGCGTGATGACCGACCACTCCAACGCCCGCAGGAGAACCGCCTGGCCCAAGCAGGCCCTCTCCCCGAGGCATCCGGATCTCCAGGTTCTTTGGAGTTCCGTCATACCCTGCCCCCAAAGGAAAGGGTGACCATGCCTCGAAACTTCCCAGCCACGACCGGTGTTGCGCCGGCACGCCCCACAGTCGTCAGGCCACCCTTCGTCATAGTGGTCGACGAAGCCGCCCTGGTTGCACAGCGGATCCACGACCAGGGCGGCGAACTCGTGCGCCTAATGATGGAACCCAGGACCCCGCACTGGAAGTGGAACACGGTCACCTCACCGGGATCCGGACGCCGATAGCCACAGCCGCCCGCCGGCACCCCGCGTGGACCGCGACCAGTTCGGCGCGTATATCTGCACCGTTCTCGTCGACGGCCGCCGCAGCGTGGTCAGCTGCCTCGCGTAGCTCCTGGAGGGCGGTATCGGCGTCGCCGGGCAGACCGGTGCAGGCTGCGGCCCCCGCGACGGCGTCGAGGAGCAGCGCGACGTCGCAAGGATCGTGTTGCCGGCTTCGTACGTACACACCGAGCAGCCTGGGCACCCAGGCTGTCAGCTGGGCCCGGATGTCTTCGCAGAGCCGGACCACACCGTCGGCAGGCACCGCCCGGAAGCTGGTCTCGTCCATACCCACATGGTCCCCGCCACCACCGACAATCCCTCGGCGAAGGTGAATGGGCCGCTCTAGGTAGCCGGGGTCCTGTAGAGGATGCGAGGGGCGCCAGGCCAGGGGACGAAGCCGCGTCGCTCGTAGGCCCGCCGAACCCTCTGGTTCATGGGAACGGCCACCAAGCCGATCTGGTGGGCGTCTACATAGGCGAGGGCGGCTAGGACCAGCCGACCGGCGGACATCGGATCCTCCTCGTCGACGACGAAGGTGGCAGCCTCCCACCACCTACTCCCGTCGGCTCTCAGGGCACGCAACGCCTTCGCCGTCGGCATTGCCGAGCGGGCGGACCAGAGCATCCTGAGCATCTCAGCAACCAGTACAGCCACCGGAGCGAGCAGTACCGGGTAGAGGAGCCACGCCGGCATCGGACCGAATACGAGCACGGCCACGGCCGCTGGCAAGACCATCACCACGGAGGCAAGCACCACTGAGAGAGCTCCGACACCCACTACCGCGAGCCTGCGAGGCCACGCCGTCCGGGGGCCGCTGACGGTGAGGGTGGCGGTCCGGTGGGCGAGGACCCGACCATCGGCACGGATCACAGACAGGGCCAGCAGCCACAAGCCCCACGCCGCGGGCCGGGTGAACCAGTGCAGGGCCGGAGGCCCCAACAGGCGGTGTGCGAGCGCAGCTCGGCGCGGCAGCGTCTGCCAAGGCGCGCGAAGCTCCGTGGGCAGCCTGGTCGTGGGCATGGCATCCCTTCGTTTCCGGCAGGGGAAACCCATTCTTGTACAGCGCGACCCCTGCGTCCGGGCCCAGAGTGACCCCTCCGGCATCCGGCGGGTAACCACAGGCGGCCCTGGCTGACCGGTCTTCGAACCGAACGACGGCGAGGGATGTCCGTCCGTCTGAAACGCTGCGGAACCCTCAAGGGCGGTCAACCCGGAGGGGCCTGGCTGAACCGGCCCGGCACGTGGTGGCTACCGCGCTCCGCTTGTGATGAGGACCCGTGCGCCTCCATCGGCCGCGGACGGGCTCTGATGGCGGGACCGTTCAGCCGCCAGCCGGGAAGCTCGAAAGCCGCAAGGCCAACGTAGGCCGTTGATGAGGAGCGGGGCGACCTCAGGCCGTGGCGGGCATGTTCGCGACGGGCCACTCGTCTTCGGCGAGGGGCCCCGCCCACGCCATCGCAAGTTTGATAGAACCCGGCGCACACGGCCAGAAAACCTGTCAGGATCAACCCAACACCTTTTTAGGGAGGCGTCATGACAGTGCGTTCGCTGACTGAGTTGACCGCTGAGGAGCTCTCGGCGTGGGAGCAGCCCGAGTGGCGGGACATCAATCTCCAGTACTGGGCTGAGATCAAATACGTCGGCAGCCGCCTGCCGTTCGACCTGGACCTGCCCACGGGCAGCGTCACGGCCCCTGGGGTGCTGCCCAAGCGCCCGATCACGGTCTACGTGGACAACGTGGAAGGGTGGCTGTGGGTCGCCGTCGAACGGGCAGCGCCTTACTGGCACCCCGGGGACCATCGGCGGGATTGGGTGCGTCAAGAGGACATCGTGCCCCCGTGGGTGCTCGGCAAGTACGCCAAGTACCCCCTCACCGACCATCCCAACAAGCAGATGCCCTTTCTCGTCAGGCGTCCGCTGGCCGCCGGCGAGGCGGCCGTCTACCTGGACGAGATCATGCCCCCGGCGAGTGCCTACCCAGTGGCCGAGGAGCTGGCCACCCTCCTGCGCGCCGGAGGGTGGAGGCCCAAAGACCTCGACCGCCTGTGGTGGACGCTGGATACGCCCGAGGACGCCGCGGCCCTCGCGGCCCGGCCGCCCAGGTGGTGGCGCGTGAACCGCTGGCCCATGCTGCTCAGCAAGGCCCCGATTATCCAGGTCATGGCCCGACCGGCCACCCGCGACCTCGCCGTCCTCCTGGACCACGACGTGCGCGGCGACGTGGTGAGTGCGTACCGGGACCGCGGCCGGTACGACGTCGCCCAGCTCCTCGCACTGCGGCCGCCGGCGATCCCCGACGACGCCGCCCGAATCGAGTTCACCAACCACAACCACCACTCGTGGTTCGCCTACACCGCCGAGGCCGCCCGGACCCACGCGGCCAAGCACCCGTCCGCGTGGCTCGATCCGGTGGTGATCGAAACCGGCGACATCACCCCCGTGCACGTCGACGGCAGCAGCCCCCTCGTGGTGTGGTCCGACGGCCGCCTCGACAAAGGCGAGCTACTGAACCTCGATGCACGCCTGTTCGGCCACAAGCGGCCACCCGCGCTCAATCGCCTGGAGGCCGTCAAGCACCTGCTCCCCGAAATCCTGCTCGCCACCAACCGGGCCGCCCTCGACGCCACCGTGCTGCTGGCATGGCTGGACGCCGACCACAGCGAGAGCGACCGCGTGGAGGAACACAGCAGCCAGTACCCGATCGCCCGCGGCTCCACCGCGTTCCGCAGGGTGGTCCTGACCCGTCATGCCGTCCACCACGCAGAGCGTCAGGTCCCGTCGCTGTGGCAAATTGATCAGACGATCCTGCTGCAGTACCCCCACCAGAAGGCACCGGAGGAACACGAGTTCGTCTCCCACCATGCGTTCTACACCGACGAGGCCGAGGCCCGAGTCGCGCTGGAAGCCGCCAACGATGGCCTGCCGCCGGTCATGACCACCACCGACATGGCGCAGCTCTTCGAGACCACTGAGGCCGCACTCGGCCAGGCTCTGCGCCGGCACCGTGCCCAGTTCGACAGCCGTGAAGACTTCCCGCCCGACCTCGACCCCGGCTTCGTGGCCACCACCGGCCGGACTCGCTGGTACGAGCCCCGGGCCGTACGCGCATGGTGGGACGCACGCCCCGGGCACGGGCCCGGCCGCGGCCACACCCGGCGGACCCCCTGACCGTCACCCAGGCAGGCGCGCCAATTCACAACGCGATCCAGGAGGATCATTCCAAATGACAAATGAGTGGCGGGACGCCAAGAACGCGGTAGATAGGGCCCCTTTTCTCGCGATTATCCACTTCCTCGGCGATGACGATCTCGCGGTCCGCGCCGCCAAGTACCTTGCGGGCGCGGGCATCAAGACGATTCCCCAGCTGGCCAGGGCCTACCACAAGCCCGGCGCACGCAAGGCGAGCAGCCTCCTCGACATCGCGGGTATCGGACCTGGCGTTGTCGCCCGCATCGGCAAAGCCCTTGAGGACGCTGAGCGAAAGCCGATCGACAGCTTCGACCGGCCCAACGACGCGGCCGCCAGACGCGCGTTCGAGCGGATCACGGACCGGGCCACCGAGGCCTACGGCCTGGCCATCGGCGAGCAACCCAACGCGGACGTCAGAAACGCGATCAGCCAAGCCCTGCACGCGGTCGAAGCCAATTGGACGGCAGCCGTACTCCTGCGTGCCGCGCAAGACGTTGCCCTTCCCTTGTCCCGCGATCAGCGCAAGTACCTGTCGAAGAAGGCCTCAGAGATTGACCCGGAGATCGTACTGGGCCTGGCTGGAGCGGACGGAGGTCGGTGACTACCCCACCTCCGAGTAGAGCCACACCGTCCGATCAGTCTTAGTAGGGTGACGGAGGCTGAGTCTGGACGTCGTGAAGGAGATGCCACCGTGCGCCGCCATCCCCTGGCCGACCGAGTCGGCGACATTGACCCTGGCGCCCGATACACAGTCGCTGACCTCGCCGCACTGACGGGTCGCAGCTACGCCACGGTCGGCTCGTGGGCCGCCGGTGGTCACCTGGGCGCTGGATCGACGGAGCCGGTCGACGGCCACCACACCTTCGGCACCGCAGTGCAGCGGCGGGTATGGGGTGGCCTTGAGCTCCTGGCAGCCATCCGCGCACCTCGGCCACGTCAGAGCCATGACGGCGTCACCCGGTCCGCCACCTGGAAGAGGGGTTGCCGGGCTGGCGACGGATGCGAGTGCGCTCAGCACCACAACCAGGAAACTGCCCTGCCGCGCCGGGCCGCTGCCGCCGCGGCTTTCCCTGTCGAGGCACGCGCCCGGGTCCTTATGTGGATCGTCAAAGGGTGGACGGTGGAGCGGGCTGCCGTGAAGGCGGGCGTGACCGCCGGCCAGGTCCGCGGGTACGCCAGGGTGGACCCGGAGTTCCGCGACAACCTTGACGGGGCCCTGCGAGCCGGGCGGGACCCAGACCTGCCACACGGCTCCGAACACACGTACACCGTCCACAGGTGCCGCTGCCCGGAGTGCCGCGCAGCCAAGGCCACATCCCGCGACTCGAAGCGAAAGACCTGACAGTCGACTCGCAACACGTGCGTCTGGAGTCGGCCGAGCATGCCCTGATCGGCCAGGGCTGCAGCCTGAGCGTCACCGCCGAGACGGCGACGGGCTCCTTGTCGGCCCCAAGTTCACCAAGGTGGCCTGTCGTCGCTGTCCGGCCTGTGGCAGCGTCCGCCTGGCGCGTCCCGCGACCAACGCGTCGCGTACGTGCCACGCCGGTCCAGACGAACCTAGGCGGGCGCGGGTGTCAGCTGTTCGTGGATAGGGTGACCCGCTTCATCGCCGCGGGCCTCGATCGGACCGAATTTCCGCTCCAGCTCGACGTAGGCGGTGCGGCCCGATCCCACCCTCTTGTACCCAGCCCAGCGGGCGAGGTCCCTACGGGTCAGTTCGACCCCCGCCTCCTGATGAGCAAGGTAGATCCGCTCGGCCCGTGCCCTCTTACTCTCGCCCTCCGGAGGATCCCCCACATCGACGACCGGCAGGGAACCGACCTGGCCGTCGGCCTCGGGATCGAACTCCGCATTCTCATCAACGTCAGCATCTATACCTTCGCCGAGCACATCTCCGACAGCCGCGTCGGCAGCCGACGCGCCCACGACGACCTCGAGTTCCTCTTCCGCAACCACAGCCTCGCCTCCGGGCGGGCCCTCGGCAGGAGGGCAGAAGGCAGCCTCCGGATCACGTACGGCCATCGCCGAGGACCCGCCCGGCCCATGGGGGCGGAAAGGAGCACCGGAACTCGCCGGCGTCCTGACGGAGCTGGTCTCCAGGTGGGCCGAGAGCGCTCCGCGGGGCGGGCCCCCCTCGGAGCGAGGTGCGTGCAACACGAGCCCAGGTACCTCCAGGCGGGTGGACGTCGAGGTCGATGCCGGCTCCTCGGCAGGACGGACCGCGTAGCCGAGGCGGCTACGGCGCAGCGGCCGCAGCTCGTCGCGCCCCGCCCTGCGCCGCCAACGCCACCCATACGTGTCGCGTAGTTCTTGGCGGTACTCCAACTTCTCCTGGTACAGCTCCAGCGCCATCTCGTACGAAGAGATCGTGCTCGGCCAGAGCTTCCTGCTGCGCCAGATCAGCCACGTCGACCAGGGCGCAAGGACCCAACGTCCCAGTGAGAGTGCGTAGTCTTCCCGCCCCGCCTCGCGGGCCGTCGCGGCCTCTACGGCATGCCGGACAGCTTCGGTGATCGCGATGAAAAGCAGCGGAATCGTCGCATGCATGATCGAGGCGAGAGTGTCCGGGTACGCGGCCATCGCGTTGAACCCCACCGTGGCGATGGTCAGCAGCCACGCGATGCGCCTCAGCAGCGGGTACCGCAGGTCAATCCAGGTGAGGGCCAAGTCAAGACTCAGCATCACGACAATGCCGATATCAATGCCTAGCGGAAAGAAGGTGGAGAACCAGCCAAATCCCTTCTCTATAGCCAGATTGCGCACGGCCGCATAGGAGCCGATGAAACCGGTCAAGGCAATCAGGAGCGAGCCGAAGCCGATGAGCCCGAACACGACCCGCCGCCCGCGGGTCCAGACGACCTGGCGGCGCCCGGGTTGGCCGGCTGCCACGGACTTGTCGGGACCTGCGGTCGTCGTCATGGGCCCATACCCCCTTCGTCATACCGGTGCGCGCTGCGCCGTCACCCATAGAGGTGTTCTCGTGGCTGGCCGTGTGACATGCCGCCCATGGACAGTTCTGGTCGGCTACGCCGCTGTCTCTGAACGGTAGGAGCCCGAAGCCTCACGATCGACCGACTTCCGGCGCGGGGCGCACCCTGTGACCTGGTCGTTGTCTTCGGCAGCCACCCTGAAACAAGGTCGAGTTGGCCGCATGACTCGCTTAGGCTCGAAGGCCTCGCACTATGCCGGGGATGAACGACGACGCTGGGGCCGCCGTGATGATCGCGCTGACGACAACCGTCGCTCTGCTCGTCGGGCTGGTGGCCGGCACCGCCACGAGACCCCTGCTGTTCGCCTGGACCGTCCCGGTCGGCGCCCCGCCGCGGATTTCGTGCTCCGCCTGCGCCGCACCGGCCCCTATGGCGGTACCGCTCTTCGCCCTACCGCGTGGCCGTTGCGCAGCCTGCCGCAGGCCCTGGTCCGCTGAAGGAGCTCTACCGGAGGGAATGACCGCCCTCGCCTTCGCCCTCATTGCCGCGAGCGGCCTGACCGGCTGGGTGGCCGCGGCGCACTACTGGATCGCCGCATGCGGGACAGCACTGGTCGTGATCGACGCACGGGTACATCGGCTGCCCAACGTCCTCACCCTTCCAGCCTTCGCCGGTGTCAGTGTCCTGCTCGCGGGTGCCGCGGTGAATGGAGAGCAGGGCAGCCTCCTTCGATCCATCGCGGCTGCCGGCGTACTGGGGGCGGTCTTCCTCCTCATGACGTTCGGAGGCGTCGGACTCGGTGACGTGAAGCTCGCTCCGACCCTGGGTGCGCTGCTCGGCTGGCACAGCTGGACCAGTCTGTTCCTCGGAACCTTCGCGATGTTCACGCTCAGCGCCATGGTCAACCTGCTGCGTGGCCGCCTCCGCGGACGCGTCGCGTTCGGCCCTTACATGATCATCGGCACGCTCGGCGTATCAGTCTGGGCGCACTGAGCACCACCTGCGTCAGTTCTGAGCCATCCCGGTGCGCCGCTGGCAACGCGATGGCCCGGGAACCCGCATCGCCCAGGGCTAGGCGGCGGTCACCGCGATGAGTTCGCGGACCCCGCCGACGTGCGGGTGCTTGGCATAGAGGTCGTCCACGATCTGCCGGATCGCGGGCCGATCGCGGACTTCACCGGGGGCGAGCCTGGCCGCGGCCAGGAGTTCGCCGACCGCCTGCTCCGGCTTAGCGCGCTGCCACCAGGCCCGGGCGAGGTCCGTATGCATGCGGCCCTTGCGCTCGACGGTCGCGAACTGCTCCGCGCGCAGGTTGCGGCCGGCCTCGAGGGCGGTCCCGGCATCCCCGAGAGCCCAGTGGACGCCGACGGCATAGAGGTCGACGGACGCCGGGGTGATCGGGAAGAGGCGGCCGGCGGGCGGGACGTCGGGCAGGTCGCGCGCCGCGCGGGCGGCCTCCCACATCATGGCCAGCGCCTGGTCGCGGTCTCCGGCGACCGCGGCCGTATAGGCGGTGCTGCAGAGCATCTGCGCAAAGGCGGACGCCTGCGCGTCCGTGGTGAGGCCAGTGGCCTCCACGCGGGCTACCGCGGCCTCGATGTGTCTTTGAGCCGCGGCTTCCTGGCCCTGGTGGCGGAGTACGGCGGCGAGCTCGCGGGTCGCGGCGGCCGCCGCCAGTGGGGACCCAGACACCTCTGCGTACAAGGTGGCCCGGTCCGCGGTCAGCCGCGACTGCCGATACTGGCCCAGCTTGTTCAGGAGCTGGGAGACGAGCGTGTAGGCCGAGGACAGCCGCGCGTAGTCGAGGTCCCGCCGGGATTCGGCCGCCGCCTGGTGGGTGTCGGCGAGCAGGCTCGGGAGCGTACGCAGGAGTCCGGCGTGGGAGGCGGCGTCGAACTGTCCCCGGGCCGCCGCCAGGCGGGCGTCGAGCGTGCGAGCGGGGGCGCCGCTGGGCTCAGGCGTCGAGGCGAGCGCGGATTCCAGCCGCGACATGAGGCTGAGAGGGACGGCGAGCGCCGCTGCAGCGATGAGGGGACGGCGGCGCATGGGATCCTCCTCGACCGATGTCCTGGATGTGACAACTGTAGGGGCTGGTGGGGAACTTAGCCCTAAGGACGTGCTCAGGAGCTGCGGCGGAACACCAACCGCGGCGGCAGCCTGCTTGAGCAGGGGCAGGTCGAAGTGCCGGCCTTGCTCAAGGCGGGAGACGGTGGACTGCGAGCAGGCGAGGCGGATACCGAGGTCACTCTGGCGCCAGCCCCGGGCCTGCCTGCCAACGCGAATGAGTGAACCCGCGTGCCGGCGCTCGGCGAAGTCCAGGACACGGCGGGAGCTCCAGAGCGGGTCAGTGCTCATGGGCGCCCTCCGTCAACAAGCGCTGGTCTGCCGCCCCCACCTTAGGGTCTGTGACCGGGTGGGCACACTGCGTATGCAGGATCTGCATACGCGATGCAGGACCCGGGCAACGTGGTCAGAGGGGCGCAGCCGTGTGGTGTCGTAGTCACCGGACACCACGGCGCCCGACCACGGCTGGCAGGGTCCGCTCCAGGCACGACCACACCGGAGTGAGGGGAGCACATCATGAAGGGCAAGGGCGATGGAAGCACGGGCAGCGGCGGCGGGGGCGGCAGCCACGCGACGCCGAACCCGCCGCTGAGCGGGGGCACGCCGCCGCCGGGCAACTCCGACGGCAAGGTCTCCACCCCCGACCCGGGGCCGGGCAGCGGTAAGCGCAGGCGATGACCCGATGACCCTCGCGCGTCTTGACCAGCGGCGCCGTGCCTTCGCGGACGCCATGGACGCCCAGGGTGCATGGCCGGCGGACTCCCAGTGGGTCCGCCGCGCCATCCTGGACACCGTCCCCCGCCACCAGTTCGCCTCCGACCGGCTCTGGACATGGAACGGCCACGCGTATGTGCCCGTCGACCGGGCGACCGACCCCGACGGCTGGGCCGATCTCGTCTACGCGGGCCCCGACGACTCGGCAATCACCCAGATCCTCGACGGCCTTCCCAGCTCCAGCCCGTCCTGCGCATCCGTCGTCGCCGACATGGCCGACTCCTTGGACGCCAATCCCGACCACCTGGTGCTGGAACTGGGGGCCGGGCAAGGCTGGAATTCCGGGATCCTCGCCACCCGCGTTGGCGCCGGGAAAGTCACCACCGTGGAAGTCGACGCCGACCTCGCCGACGCCACCCGGCACCGACTCGCGGCGGCCGGGCTCGACGTCGCTGTGCACACAGGTGACGGCAACGCCGGCTGGCCCGCGTCCGCTCCGTACGACAGGGTGATCGCCACCTACGCCGTCGACCTCGTCCCCTGGACGTGGATCGAGCAGACCAAGCCGGGCGGCCGCCTCGTCATCCCCTGGGGCAGGCTCGGACACGTCGCACTCACCGTCGCCGACGACGGAAAGTCCGCGACCGGCTGGGTCCAGGGCCTCGCCACCTTCATGCCCAGCCGCGGAGTCGACCAGGGACGCGAACTCCACGCCGTCCGCGGCGACGGCCCGCCCGACCGCGCAGTCCGCCTCGACCATGAGCTACGGCCGCTCCTCAACCCGCACCTGCTCTTCGCCCTCCGGGTGTCGCACCCGGACATCCGGATTACCACCAAGGACACCGGCGAGGAGGTCACCGTCGACCTGCACGACGGCATCAACTCCTGGGCGACCGCTACCACCGACTGCGCCGGCAACATCGCGGCGTACGAAGGCGGCCCCCGCAAGTTGTTCGCGGAGGTTGCCGCCGGGCAGCAGCTCTGGGCGGCGCGGGCTATGCCATCAATCTGGGACTTCGGTATGACCGTCACACTCGACGGGCAGTACGTCTGGGCCGGCAGCGCAGACTCCGGACCGTACAGACTCTGATAGCTACAGTCGGCCCCATGTCAGAGGCGTGGATCAAGATGGAGGAAAGCCACTGAGGCGTTTCTCTTCGATGACCGCGAGAGGGCCCCAGCAGGGCCAAGGAGATCGTGGGGGCTTCCGGCCGGCTCCGAAGCCCGCAGCAACCAACCCGCTGCCGCTCTCTCGCCTTCACCCTCGGGCTCGGTCCGGCGCGCCAACTTCGACCCGGCCGCCGGCCTCTTCGGTACCGCCCCTGAGCCCTCCCCGCACCTCCTCCCGAAAGACCTCAGCCGACAGGCGGCGCATGAGCATCGGGGCGAAGTCGAGGCGCGAATGCCCCAAACCGGTTTCAAGCGGGTTCAGTTCTGGTGGCGAGGTGTGCCCATTAGCTCAGGAGAGCAGGAAGTCCGCGTCGCCTGCCTTAGCCCCGGCGATGAAGGAACTGATCTCTGTGGCTGTATAGATGAGAGCGGGCCCGTCAGGGGCGGTTGACTGGCGCAAAGCCACGTTCCCGTCTCCGAGTTTCTTTGCTTCGACACACTGCCCTCCGTTAGTTCCACTCCAAGGCTTGAGCCACTGCTCTTCTCCCAGTTCGGACGCGGCATTAAGGACATAGTTCACGAATATAGCTCCTTGCGAATATCGCGGAGGAATGACGTGGTGTCATCCTTCGACAATGCATAGCGGCCAATCTCCCCAAGAGCCGTCTGGAAGAGTTCGGTCTCTTCTTTTCCCTCGCCGTATGAGGCACTGCTCAGGCTGTCCGTGCAGACGACATCGGGAAGTTCTGGAATATCGAACCTGAAAACTGTGAACGGCCCGAATGCGCCTGGATGGAGGCCGGCGCTGAAGGGACTGACCTGCAGCCTCACGTTCGCGTAGTCAGCCAGCTCCAGCAGTCGATCGATCTGACCTCTCATGACTTCAGGGGTGCCAGCCGGCCGCCGGAACACTGTCTCGTCCATGACTGCCCAGATCTGAGGAGGCGCCGGGTTCAAACGGGTGAGGAGTTCCTGGCGCACACTGCGCAGATGCACACGGCGCTCAAGCACCTCGGGGGCCATTCGGGGCAAGCCGCGCTTGAGGACGGCCCGCGCGTAGTCCGGTGTCTGGAACAGTCCGGTGACGACGGCAGGTTCGTAGGAGTCGATCTCCGTTGCGGCTGTTTCCAGCGAGACGTAGACACCGAACCAGGTCGGCAGTGCGTCCCTGAAGCTCTGCCACCAGCCGGGAGTGCCAGCCTTGTCGAGCAGCGACAGGAATTCTTCGGTCTCCGCTGCGTTGACCCCGTATACCTCAAGAAGCATTTTCGCCGTGGCGTACTTCAGCGAGGTCTCGGACTTCTCCATCCTCGTGATCGTCGTCTGGGCGATGCGGAGGCTCTTGGCGGCTTGAGCCGCGGTAAGACCTGCTCTGTCCCGCAAGGCGGCAAGGCGGCGGCCGAGCACAATTGCGAGCACGGTAGGGGCGGACCTTGGTTCACTCACGTCGGATCCCTCTCCCCGTCCTCCGTTGCTCGTCCGGTGCAGTGTGCCACGGGGGCAAGTATGGCGGACAGACTGCAAGTTGGAATATGCAAGTTGCAGAGTGAGGGTTGCTAACACTGAGGGCCACGCGCATAGTTGCATGGCGACCAACGTCACGGCGCCCGGAAGTACACTCCGCAGCCGTCACCATCAGGAAGGTCAGAGATGTCGGCCCAGCTCTCGAGGTTCCGCCTTCTTGTGCTGGATCGCGGCTGGGGCAACTGGGATGTCTTCGCCGTTCATTTCGAACAGACCGCGCGGAGGGCAGCACTGACATCCAGTCGATCTGGGCTGGCCGGGGCCACCATAGCCCGACGTACGTTCGACCGGTGGATGTGTGGCGATGTGGAGGACGTGCCGTCAGATATCACCCAAGCCGTTCTCGAGAGCCTCTTCGGGTTGTCGTGCTCCGAGCTCTTCGCTCTGCCGTCGGTGGACCTCCAGGCGGGACGGGGTGGGCCGGCCCGCGGTTCCTGAGTCGGGAGTTCACGCAGCGGCTAGGCCGTCTGTTCGCGGCCGCGGTTGCTGCCGCTACCGGCCAGGAGCTGGTCCGGCGCGCACACATGCCGACATTTGACCAGCTGGCTGATGAGCCAGATCCCGGAGGTGCACACGGTGCGGATGACGTTATTTCGGCAGTTGCTTCAGGAACGGCACTGGACAACGGTCGAGACGTTCGGGACGCACTTCGCCAGGACGGCCCGAGAGCTGGCCGAGCAGACGGGTGAGCGCCACCTCGGGGACATCTCCGTTTCCCGCCGCACCTTCGACCGGTGGATGGCCGGTGAGCTTGCCACCATGCCGCAGCGCGACACCCGCAGAATCCTGGAGCGTCTCCTCGGCCAGCCCGTGGCTCTGCTGTTCACCGCCCCCGATGGCACCGGGCCCGGTGCTCGGCCGGCACTACCGTCCGCCACGGTGCTGCCGAGCAGCTCGGGTTACAGCGCCTTCGACGACCCGCTCACGGTCGTCACACAGACCCTCACTCTGACCCGGTCCGGGGCGGACGCGGCGCTGTTAGACCACTTCCGCAGCCGGCTGCAGGGCATCGTCGACCGCTACGAGACAGCCGGGCCACAAGTACTCGTCGGCGAGACGCGCTTGATCAGGAGCACGCTCCACACCTTGTTGAGCGGCCGGCATCTGACTGCGGAACGCGCAGAGCTGTTCGAACTGACGGGGCGTGCCTCGGGGCTTCTGGCCTACATGGCCGTCAATGCCGGGGCCGGACCTGCGGTCGCGGAGGCGTACTGCGCGGAGACCGAGGCCTTGGCGAAGCACATCGGAGATACTCAGTTGCAGATGTGGGCCGCGGGTACCCGGTCGCTCAGCCTCTATTACCAGCACCGGTATGCCGAGGCCGATGCCGCGGCGGCCGCCGGAATTGAGCTGAGCCCGGCCGATGGCCAGGCGATCCGTCTTCTGGCTAACGGGAGAGCGCGTGCGCTGGCCCGCCTCGGCGACCGGCGGGGCGCGGAACGCGCGATCGGCCGGGCCCTCGATCTCTCCGACCAACAGCCTGGCCTTCCGGGTGGGATCACGTCCTGTATCTCGTTCGCGGCGTACAGCCCGGCCCGCACACTGGCCAACGTGATCACCGCAAGGCTGGCCCTGGACGACACGGACGACGTGCTGTCCTGTGCCGAGCAGATCGACACCCTGGTTGAGGAGTCCGACTCCGAGTGGAGCCGGGCCCTTGTCCGCCTCGATGTGGCGACCGCCCTGCTCCAGAGGAAGCAGCCGGAGGTGGAACAGTCCATGGCACTCGGGCGGAGTGCTCTGCATGCGGGTACCACCGTGCCGATCACATCCGTGTGGCAGAGGGCGAACGAGCTCTACGCGCGGGCCGGACGCTGGCATGCCAAGGCGGATGTGGGCGAGTATGCCGAGGAGCTTCGGACCTGGCGCTCGCACCCCCATGTCCAACCGATCATCAGCGGCTCGACGTAGCCGCAGCAGTGAGGAGCATCGTGACGCCCGAACTGGACGTCCACCCGAAGGCCTTTCCGGTCACCCCGCCGCCGGACCTGGTGAACCCCGGGCTCATCGTCGAGCACGACTGGCAGGCCTTCACCGCCATCCAGCAGATGACGGACCACTGGGCGCGACCCGGGTGGTCCGCTGGCCGCCGCGCCTACTACTGGATGCTGACCTTCCCCGATGCCTGTGACCTGATCGGGCAGGCACGACACTGCCAAGAGCAACTCGCGCACCTGGGCATGGACCCCATTCCCCCGGACGGGCTGCACGTGACAATGAACCGCATCGGGGGTTCGGACACGGTGACGGAACACCAGGTGCGGCGACTCGCCGAACTGGCCGAGCGACTCTCCCAGGCGAGCTTCCGCGTCTTCGCCCACCCCCTGACCGGCTCGCGGGGAGCCGTTCGCTACTCGCTCACCCCCTGGGCGCCGCTGGTCGCTCTGCACGCGGCCCTCGGCGACATCGGCCGGCAGGCCGGAGTGCCCGGCGGCGGCGCCACCACGGCCTTCCGGCCTCATCTGGGCATCCAGTACAGCAACCGGAAGTGCCCCGCTGAGCCCGTGATCGAGAGCGTGTCACGCCTTCGCGCCCTCGCTCCTGTCGCCCTGGACATCACCAGCGTGAAGCTCGTCGAACTCCGGCGTACCACCAGCCCACCTGCCTACCGCTGGCGTGTCGTGCACTCCGTCCCCCTGCACCCCAAACCGGACCGGAGTGGCCAGCAAGGCGAATCACCTCGGTAGCTCCCGCGCGTTCAGGCCCGGATCTCCTTGAATGCCCTGCCCGCGGTCCGGGGGGCTTGGGGCACTGCGTCGCGCAGGTGGGCTCGGAAGTTGGCGTAGACGTCATCGACGAGACGGAGCTCGGAGGGGGTGAGGGGCGCGCCAAGGCAGCCGTAGTTTTCGTCGATTTGTTCCTCGTTGGTGAAGCCGACGACTACCACGCACTGGTCGCCGCGTTGCATGGACGAACGCAGAGCGAGTCGCGTCAGGGTGCCGGGGGCGTTGCCGAAAGTGCGGCGTAGTACGTGAAGGCCCGCGTCCACCTGTTCGAGAAGGTGCGGCGCCAGCCCTGCTCGCTTCGGAGAGAGCGGGGTGCGGGAGGCCGCCAGCGGTGTGGGCTTACCCGTGAGCATGCCGTGGGCCAGCGGAGCTGCCAGCACCAAGCCGACGCCGTGGCGAGCCGTGAAGGCGAAGAGGTCCTCCCCGTCGATCGTGATGGCCGGCGTGAAGGCATTGAACGGGGTCCAGATCACATCGGGCTTGATGAGGCGGAACAGGTGCAAGAACCGCTCTGCCTGTTCCTCCCGTTCCTCGGGCCGCGCGCCGTACGTCGTAAAGGGCCCCCGCATTCCGATCGCTTTGATGGATTCCACTTCCCGGAGCGTGCGCATGACGTCGATCGCCGTGCCCAGATATCGGTCGCCAGGTCCGAAGTCGAGGCTGTCCAGGGTGTAGAGATCCAGGTGCTCGGCGTAGAGGTTCTCCAGCGACTGCTCCAGCTGGTGGTGAATGTGGCGGCCGGCGTACGGGTGTTCCGCGCTCCCGCGAACGTGCCCAACCTTGCTGGACAGGTGCAGGGATACATCCGGGTGTGTGCGCAGGAACCGCCCGATGAGCCGCTCAGAGTGGCCGTAGCCGTAGGCATCGGAGGTGTCGATGAACGTCGCACCCTGCTCGACCGCTCGGCGCAAGCCGCCGAGGACTTGGTCGGTGCGCTGCAGGCTGCCCGGAGGCACGTTGCTGGTGGCCACATTGCAGTGAAGTCCGAGTGGGTGGGTGAGTATCCCCCGGCACAGATGGCGCGCTCCGAGGCCGTTACCGCTCACGCCCCGCTCCCCGTCATGCAGAGAGCGGCCGTGACGACCTTGCCCTCGCCGACCGGCTCCACCCCCCACCCGGTGGCGTACGCGGAGATCAGGTAAAGTCCTTGACCGCTTTCAGGCAGCTCGTCGACGTCGATCGCGGCCGTCTCCTCCTCGTTCATGGCGTTCAGGTTGCAGGCAGGGGCCGTCGGGATGGCCTTGGTGTCCACTCCGCGGTCGACGACGCCCACGGTGACACCCTTCTCGTAGAGGTCGAGGATGAAGGACACTGCCCCGCCAGCATGCCGGCGCGCGTTCGTCAGAAGTTCGGTGGCGACAAGGACGATGTCGTCGATCAGGGTCTGGCTCGTCCGGCCCTTCAGTAACCGGCGAACCACTTCGCGAATACACGCCAGTGGCTCCTCCATGGCGGTGAGCGCGAAGGCGTAGTGGTCGACCAGGGGCCCCAGGGCCTGGTCCCGGATCATTTCGGCTGCTGTCGGCACCTTCGTCTCCCTGCGTTGAGACGCGCTGTGGCTTGGGCCGGGATGTCGACCCGGTTCAAGCCTCGCGGACGGCACCACGGCGCCGGTACGCCAAACCTGGGCCATCTTGCGGCCATCTCGAAGGTGCGAACGTGCGCCCAGTCCCGAGCAACCAAACTTCAACGCTCCGATTCCGCTGCTGCCTTCCGAACCGGCTTCTACGCCTCCAGCGTCGTGCTTCCGCGCTTGCTCGCGAACGGGATCGGCGTTGGCCAAGGTCCTGAAACCGGAACGCACACTGCGGGCACGAATTCATAACGCTTGAGGGAGTTCGGAGGTTGTCAAGCTCACCAGGAAGGGTTGCCGCAAGGTGGCCACGCCATGCGACTGACACCCGGAGCTCCCAGAATCAGCGCCCATAGGCCCCATTTCATCCCATCCGTAGGCCTTCGCGCCGCTGCGCGCTACGTGCGCTGGATGCCCGCCCCGTTCGAACATGGCCATGAAATGGCCACGTTTTGGCGTACCGCTGCGACGCCATAGCGTTCAGGCTTGAGCCAGACGAATTCCGCATCACCAACCGCGTTGGCCGTGAATGGAGATTTCTCCGCGGAATTCAACGATCCACCCGTAGGGGTGCACTGCTCGGCCAATTGGCCGGCAAGCCACTCCCTCTATCCGCGCTGCGCTGACCCGGTTCGGCTTTCAGGAGGCAGGTTATGGTGCTCCGCTCCGCAGTGCCTAGGGGGTCAGGTCCGCAGGCCGGTGATTTCTTGTTCGGCCTGAGGCGGGCCGTGTTGCGGGTGGCCGACCGTGACATCGTCGCCTCGGCGGCCGAGACTGTCGCCTTGGTCCTCGGCGAGGATTCGCCGCTGCCCGAGACCGATCAGGACGTGGCCGACCTCGTATGGCGCCTGCGCGGCCACATCATGCGACTGGGCACGGTCACGGCTCCGGGGGGAGCTCTGGACATTGCACGGAGGCTCAGCGGCGCTGAGCTTCCGGCTGGCTATGTCCCTTCCCGGGTCTACTTGCGCCAGCTGGCTCTTGCGGCACGAGACCTGATCACCGCACCCCGCGCCGAGACGCACAGCGTCGTGGGCCGGGAGGCCGGCGCGGGCCGCTGGGAGTGCTGGCGCCCAACCAAAAACACGGTGCGGGTGTTGGTGTTCATCGTGGCGGTCGCCGTGTTGGCCCTCGCAAGTTCCGTGCCTCGTCAGTGAGTCCCGCCCCGTGGCGTCCATCGGCTGGATCGTGACCGTCATGATCGTCGCCGCGATGGGCGCCCTGGTGGTCCTCGGATCTCGTCAGTCCCCACCCAACTCCACAAAACACCGGATGAGGAGCATGACCAGCAGCACTGACCAGGCCACCGAACAGCCCGGCCGCAGGTGCCCGACCGGCACGAGGACTGCCACGTGCCGCCCACTTCCGCAGCCCCGGAGCGCCCTGCGCCCCGTCGACCGACGGGGCGGCACGTGGGTTCGTGGGGAGGTCTGCTCCGCCCTCCTGTCCCTGTATGCGGCGCTGTCCTCCAGCCAGCCCGTTGGTGCCGGGCTGCGACTTGACCGTTCGCCCGTGAGGATCTGATGAGCATTCTGATAGACGCCGTAGCGGTCACCGTGCCGTCCGCCCTCGCCCTCGTCGGGGCCGGCGCGGCCTGGTACCTGCGGGGGAACCTTCAGGCGGAGCGGCGGCGATCCGACCGGCTCCACCAGCAGAACCGCACCTTCGACGGGCAGAGGCGGGCCACCGAACTGCTCCTGGCGCAGACGGCCGCCGAGGTCGTGCCCGCGCTGCACCGCGCCGTCGTAGGCCGCAGTGCAGCGGCCCCGGTCGGCTTTGTCGTACCGGACGCTCTGGCCGGTTCGCTGGTAGCGGACCGGATGCGGGACGTCGTCGACTCCGTGGCCCGGACGCTTCGGCAACTGCAGCACGAGGCCGACCAGGTGACGGGCGCACAGGTCGCTGAAGTCCGCCAAGCCGCCGACCGTGCCGTTTCTGCTGTCCGCCAGGAGGAGCAGGACGCGACTGCGGCGGCCGTGCGCAGCCTGGCGGCGGCGCAGGTGATGGCTGGTTCACGCGCGAGCCGTCTGATCAGTGACGGTGTGCGCGGGCATGCGGGGCAGGAGGTGTACGCGACGCTGGTCGCCATCGACCGCCAGTTGCAGCGGTTCCTGCTTGACGCGCAGAGCCACATTGTCCTGGGTGGAGGGAAGTTGTCGCGGCGCTGGCCGGCGACTTCGCTGACCGATGTGGTCCACGCGGCCATGGGCCATCTTGAGGGCTTCGAGCGGATCAAGTCCGAGGAGTCCGAGCTCGCGGTCGTCAGCCGGGTGGTCGGCCCGCTCATCCACACCCTTGCGGTGCTCTTGGACAACGCCCTGCGGTACTCGCCCGCGTCCGCGGTGGTGGAGGTTCGGCTGCTGGAGGGCCATCACGGGCTGACCGTCCGGATCGACGACGCGGGCCTGCAGATGAGTCCCGAAGCCCAGGTGGCTGCCCGCCGGGTCTTGGTGGGAGGGCAGCCGCACTCGCTGTCCAGTATGGGCGCCCACCCGCAGACCGGGTTCGTCGTGGCCGGCCGCCTGGCTCGTGAGTACGGCTTCAGCGTCGAGGTGGACGCCCCGAACTCATACCGCGGGACCACCGTTCAGGTCTTCCTGCCGCGTGCCCTGCTCACCACTGTCCCCGTCACCGGCCCGGCCCCGGCCGTAGTCCCCCAGCACGTGCCGGGGGAGCCGGAGCGGACGGCGAACGGCCTGGCCGTGCGGCGCCGCGGCACACCCTCCGAGCCGCGCCCCGCGGCCGCCACCGTGGCGGCTCTGCCCGGCCGCTCCGATGTGGCGGCCGCCTGGGCGGCCGGAACCCGCAGCGCACGGACCAATTCGACTTCCGGCGAAGGAGCATGACCATGGATTTCACCGACACGCACGCGAACAGCCTGGGTTGGTTGCTGGACTCCGAGCTCGGCGCACTGGACGGCGTCCGGTGCGCGGTCCTGGTCAGCGTGGATGGCCTGATCCATTCCCGCACGTCCTCCCTGACCCAGGACGAGGGCGAGCGGCACGCCGCGATCGCCTCCGGCCTGCGCGCGTCCGCCCGTGCCTACAGCGAGGCGTTCGCCGGTGGCGGGGTCCGTCAGATCCTCCTGGAGTTCAACGAGCACATGTGCCTGATCACCAGTACTGGGGTGAATCTTCTGCTGCTCGTGCAGACCACGGGACCGGACGTCGACATCGCCACGATCACTCATCAGATGGGCGTGCTCGGCGGGCGCGTCGGCGACCACCTGAACGTCGCGTCCCGCCTGGCAGGCGGGGACGAGGGGGCGGCGGGGTGAGCGGGCCGCGGCGGGACCCGGACCTGGTCAGGCCGTTCGTGCGGACCGGCGGGCGCACCCACCCGAGCCGGCCGGGGCTGCGCTTGGAATCCCTGGTCCTCGCCGCGAGCGCCTCACCAGACACCCTGCGCCTGGATCATCGCCGCGTGCTGGCGCTGGCGAAGGGGGTGCGAGGCGGCCTCGCGGTCGCCGAGATGGCGGCCTTTCTCCAGCTGCCGCCCTCCACCGTCCTCATCCTTGCCAGCGACCTGATCGACAGCGGCCACCTCACCAGCCCCGTTCCCGCCCGCGACGACGAACCCGCCATCGACCTTCTCAGGGAGGTGCTCCGTGGCCTACAGGCCAAGGTCTGAACTGCACGCCACCACGGCCGTGCGCTCCGCGAAGATCGTCATCGCCGGCGGGTTCGGCGTGGGCAAGTCCACGTTCGTCGAAGCCATTTCCGAAATCCCGACCCTGCGCATGGACGAGCCGATGACCGCGGCTAGCACAGCCGTGGACGACCTGTCCGGCGTCCCGGCGAAGACGACCACCACCGTCGGCATCGACTTCGGACGCATCCACATCAACAGCAGCCTGCTTCTGTACCTCTTCGGGACGCCGGGGCAGACCCGGTTCCGGCCGCTGTGGCAGAGCCTGACCGAAGGCGCCCTCGGCGCCCTGGTGCTGGCCGACACCCGCCGCCTCGAGGCCTCGCACGAACACCTGCAGCTCCTGGAAGAGCAGGGCACCCCCTACGCGGTGGCCGTCAACACCTTCGACGGAGCCCCTCACCACCCGCCTGCGGAGATCCGCCAGGCCCTCGCCCTGGACCCGGGTACCCCGCTGACCGAATGCGACGCCCGCGTGGGCCGCTCCGCGTTCCTGGCCCTGATCACCCTGGTCACCCACCTCACCCGCCTACCGTCTCCCCTGGAGCGCCGCTCATGACCACCGCCGCCCCCGGACCCGCCTCGCCGCACCGCATTGCCCTGTACGAGGCCGAGTTCGCCGCGTCCCCGCACGCCGCGTACGCGCGGATGCGCGCCCAGTACGGTCCGCTCGCCCCCGTTGATCTCGCCCCAGGCGTGCCGGCGACGCTGGTCATCGGCTATGAAGAGGCCCGCCGCATCCTCAACGACCCGCGCCGCTTCCCCGCCGACCCCCGTGTCTGGGAGCAGCTCATCCCCGACACGTGCCCGGTGCGGCCGATGATGGGGTACCGGCCCAACGCTTTGCGCTCGGCCGGCGCCGAGCACGACCGCTACCGGGCGGCGAACACGAGCGCGCTCGATGCGATCGACCAGCACCGGCTGCAGGCCCTCGTCGAGCAGGTCTGCGCCCGCACGGTCGCCGAGTTCCGGCCCGCCGGCCGGGCCGATCTGCTGGGGCAGTTTGCGTGGCCGATCGCATTTCGTGTCCTGAGCTCGCTGCTGGGATGCCCGGACGAGATCGGTAGCCGCATCGCGGACGGCATGGCGATGATCTTCGACGGGGTCAACGCGGTGGCCGGGAACGAGATCCTCGCGCAGGCTGTCGCCGACCTCGTCGCCACCCGCCGCCGAACCCCCGGCCCCGACGTCACCTCCAGACTCCTCGCTCACCCCACACGACTCGGCGACACCGAGATGGCCCACCAGGTCGTCACCCTGTACGGCGCCGGCATCGAGCCCTTGACCAACCTGGTCACCAACACGCTCCTGCGGCTCCTCACCGACGAGGAGTTCTCCCAGACGGTGCACGCCGGCGGTGCCTCCGTACGCGAGGCCCTGGACGTGACGCTCTTCCGCGACCCACCGCTCGCCAACTTCTGCATCACCTACCCGCCGCAGCCGGTCAACCTTGACGGGACGGTGCTGCCCGCGCACCAGCCGGTCGTCATCTCCATGGCGGCCGCCAATAACGACCCCGCCCTGGCAGGCAGTGGCGGGTCCGGGGACCGGGCGCACCTGTCGTGGAGCACCGGCCCGCACGCCTGCCCGGCCCGCTCCCACGCCTACCTCATTGCTGAGACGGCCATCACCCACCTGCTGGACGCTCTGCCCGAGATGGACCTCGCCTGCCCGCCCACCGCCCTGACCTGGCGCCCGGGCGCTTTCCACCGCGCACTCACCGGACTTCCGGTCATCTTCCCTCTGCCCGCCGCATCCTGAAGGAGCCCGTCATGGCATCACCGACCACGCCCCGCATTGTGCTGGACCCCGCCGGCGCCGACCGCCACGGCGAGTACGAACTCCTGCGCGCCCAGGGCCCCGCAGCTCTCGTTGACGTCCTGGGCGTACCGGCCTGGTCCATCAACGACCCCGACCTCCTCAAGAGGCTGCTGACCAGCCCCGACGTGTCCAAAGACGCCCGCGCCCACTGGGCTGCGTTCCAGGACAGCGTTGAGGACTGGCCGCTGGCCATGTGGGTCGCGGTGCACAACATGTTCACGGCCTACGGATCCGACCACCGGCGGCTGCGCCGCATGATCGCGCCCGCACTCACTGCCCGCCGCAGCGCCGCCCTGGCCCCGGTCATCGAAGAGGCCGTCACCACCCTCCTCGGCCACCTCGAGGCCCTGCCCGCCGGACAGAGCGTCGACCTGCGCGAACACCTCGCCTACCCCCTGCCTATCGCTATCATCGGCCACCTCATGGGCGTCCCCGACAGCCAGCGCGCCGGCCTGCGCACCCTTGTTGACGGCGTGTTCGACACCACGCTGAGCGCCGCCGAGCAGACCGCCAACGCCGGCCACCTCTACACCGCGCTGGACGAACTGATCGCCGCCAAGCGCGAGGCACCGGGCGATGACATGACCTCGCTGCTCATTGCCACCCGTGACGAGGACGGTGACGGCCAGGCCCTGTCCGATGCCGAGCTCCGCGACACCCTCCTGCTCATGATCAGCGCCGGGTACGAGACCACGGTCAACCTGATCGACCAGGCCATCACCCTGCTCCTGACCCACCCCGACCAGCTCGACCACCTCAAGACCGGGCGCGCGAGCTGGAGCGACGCTATCGAGGAGACCCTGCGGCTTGAGCCGGCCGTCAAGCACTTGCCGCTCCGCTTTGCCGTCCAGGACATCCCCCTGCCCGACGGCACGGTCATCGCGCAGGGGGAGGCGATCCTGGCCTCCTACGCCCCCGCCAACCGCCACCCCGCCTGGCACGAGAACGCCAACGCCTTCGACATCACCCGGGCCGCCCAGGACCACCTCGCTTTCGGGCATGGCGTCCACTACTGCCTCGGAGCGGGCCTCGCCCGCCTTGAAGCCGCCACCGCCTTGAGCCTGCTCTTCGACCGCTTCCCCGACCTCCGTCTCGCCCTTCCCGCCGAGGAGCTCACTCCGCTGGGATCCCTGATCAGCAACGGCCACCAGACCCTTCCCGTGCTCCTGCGCCCGGCCCCGTGACCACCACCGACCTGATCAGGACCCACCACATGACCATCACCAGCGCGCCGCTGAGCAGCACCCAGGGCCGCATCGCCCAGCTGCTCGTCGACGGCCGGACCAATGAGGAGATCGCCGACGCGGTGGGCCTCAGCACCGAAACCGTCCGCGTCCAGATCCACAAGCTGCGCCTCAACGTGCACTGCCCTCCCCGCAGCTCGCGCCCCTACCTCGCACACGCCCTCCTGCGACACGGCAAGGCCAAACCACCCCAGCTCCCGGCACGGCGAAAGCGTTTCGCCCCGGACGCGGACGGGCTGCTCCTGCTGCGGGCCCTGGCCGAGCACCCCGGTCGCGCAGACATCGCCCGCGCGGCTGGCCTGACGCTCGCGGACCTCGCCTACCGCACCGAGCGGCTGGTGAACTCGGCCTCGGCGAGCAGCGCCACCCACCTCATCGGAATCGGCTACGCCCTCGAACTCCTCGGCCCGGCCGCAACCGCCGCCGCGGGCACGCCCGCCCGACCCGTAGAGGTGTTGCGGTGACCGCCACGAGGACCGCACCGGCCAGCGGCCAGCGCGCAGGCGACTGTGACTGCGCCGAGGAACGGGTCCTGTACGAGATACGGCTGCTGACCACTCCCGCCGACCGGGCCGCCGCCCGGGCTCTCGTCGGGGACCGCGCCCGAGACCTCGCCGACCGCTCCATCACCCTGCCCGGCCACCACCTCACCGCCTACCACAAGCCCGTCCCGGGCGCCGAGATTGTGGGCCTGTTCGAGGAGATCTCGGACCGCGAGGACATGCTGATCGGATGCCTGCACCTGCACCGCCGGCCCCCCGGCACGTACGGGCGCGGACAGGGGCTGGGGATCTCCCTCGTCTACACCGCCCCGGGCCGCGGCGCCTCGATCGGCTGGCTCCTGACCCTGTGGGCCGGCGACCTCGCCGCCCGCAGCGGCGCTGCCTCCGTCCACGCCCAGGCACCCGCCCGTCGTGCCGGAGGTACCGAGGGCCGGCTCCTGGACCACCTCCGGTCCCTCGGCTGGCTCTCCACCCGCAAGCGCACGACCGACAGCGGCGAGTACATCACCGACCTGCGCTTCCACGCCCAGCAGCGTGACGGCCTGACCGGCATGGTCCGCTGCACCATCCCCCTCCACCCCGACACCACCGACGAAGGCACACGGTGAACACCCCCACCCTCACGACCCACGCGCCCGCCCTGAGCGTCGGACCCCCGCAGCTGGCACTCCGGCCCCGGGCAGTACACCGGCGGCCACGGCCGGCCGACCCGCTCCCGGCACCCGACCTCCGCGCCCTCCAGGCCCGCCGCACCGCACTCAACCACGCCGCCCGCGCACAACCCGGTCCGATGCACGTCGTGCTGTACGCGCTGACCGTGCCCGGCCGAGCAGCCAGCGGCGATCTGGCCGCCGCCCGCGGCCACGCCGAAAGCCAACGACTGACCGTTGTCGGAGCCCCGCTCGTCGACACCCTCGACACCGTGGACGCCGCCCACGGCAGCGACGACCCGCTGCTGCGCCGTGCGTACGCCCGCGCTCTGCAGATGCTGGCCGATCCCGCCAGCCCCGTGCGCGGTGTCGTCGCCGTCAGCCGCACCGCGATCACCCCCGCGGACCGGCTCTACGAACACCAGCTGACCTGGTACGCCCACCACCGGGCAGGGCTGTGGCTCGTGCGTGACGAGACCGGAATCTGAACCCCGATCAGGACGAAAGGCCACCGACCATGATCACGTCAACCACTCCGGTGCTGCTCGCGCCCCGCGGGGTAAGCGCCACCGTCAGCGCGGATGCCGCCGTGCGGGAAGGTACGGGAGCCAGCACGGTCCCGACCGACGGGTTTAACGACCGGCTGAACGCGGACCTTCGTACCGTACGCAGCATCCTGTACGTCGCACCGGGCAGGACCGTCAAACGCCCTACCGACCGGGCAGCCGTGCTCCGCTCAGTCGCCGACGCGTGGATGCCGCTCAGCCTCGAACGGCAGGCACGGGCCGCCGGCTCGATCAGCGACGAAACCCGCTGGGCTGCCCTGATCACCGGCGCCACGACACAGGACGAGGGGCAGGCGCGGGCGGTGTACGCCCTGCTGAGAGCGATCCGCGACAGCGCCCCACCGATACCGTCTGTCCGGGAGATCGCCGAGTGGATCAGGCCACGCCTCGGCGGCCGCTACGCCGCCGGCATGTCCCTGAACCGCACGGTGGTCGGCGCCGACCTTGACGTTCCACCTGCCCTGGTGACCCTCGCGTTCGCCGACCTTCTGGCCGACGGGCACCTGAGCGGGAATTCCCACCGCATCATGGTCCCGGGCCGGGCCCAGACCCGGCCCGCACACGTACGGCACTTCGCGAACCGGCTCCTGGCCCAAGTCCACTTCGGTCTCTACCCGCCTCTGACCCACCTGCCCCGGCGCAGGGGATCCGGGCTGGCCGTCCTTTTCGTCACCGACAACGCCCTCATGCTCGAATCCATCGCCCTGCTCGAGGCGGAAGGGTGGATCCGACGCAGCCGCGGAGCCACACCGCAAGTCCTGCCACGTACGGACCTGCCCGTCCCGCCCCGCACCGACCTTCCCGCAGCGCCGGATGATGGTGTGCCCTGCACCATGGCGGAGGTCAGCGACGCCATCAGGAGCGCGCACCGCCGCTGGCGGCAGCGCGGATTCCTTCCGCCCGAAGACGTCGAGGCCCACTGGCGGCGCATGCAGGCCATGGCCTTGCAACTCCTGGCCGCCGACAGCGAGCGCCCCACGTCCACCCCGCGCCGACAGCAGGCCGTCCTGCTGGCCCGCGAGGTCATCACGACACCGTTGCCTGACACCGGGTTGCTTGGCCTGTGGCACACCGCCTGCCTGGCCACTGCCGCTCAGGCCCTGATCCCACGAGCCCGGATGACGGGCCCGCCCCGCTACACCTCCGCTCCCACGCACCGGACGCCGGCCGCCCGGCGGCGGTCCGCAACCCGCTGAAACGCTCGCTCAGCACGTCGAACTGGCCGGCGTGACCGGCCGCCTCCCACGGCAACACAAGCCCAGACCCCTTCAACCTCAACTCCGGAAGATGCCCGAATGAGCCCTCGCAAGCCCGCCGCGCCTTCCCCCGCAGTCCAGGCAGTTGGTGCGGCACATCGGGCCCCGTCCGTGGTCGACCTCGCGGCAGCCGCCGGGTTTCCGGGCCTGCGCCCGCAGGGAGACGCGATGACGTGCCCACCCCCCGACGGCACCGCCCCCGGTGCGCGAAACCCTGCTCTTCGCCCGTACATCGCCTCCCTGGCCTCCGAACAACCCGAGCCCGCGCGCCTGACCGTCAGGTGGGACGGAAGCCTGGGGTATGCCGACGAACGCGATGACGACCGTGACAGCGAAGGCGGGCTGTGGGTCCGGATGCCAGAGCACCCCGATCCCGGAGCCGACGGGAAGGTTGAGAACTGGCGTCCCCATCCCCGGCGTCAACGCCACCTGATGCGCGAACTCCTGTGCCAGATCTGCGCAGGACCGCCCGCCCGCGACGCGTCCGAAGCGTGGCTGTTTGTCTTACGTGATGGTCCCGAGTCACCGTCTGATCAGGACGATGACTGGACGAAGGATCTTCTTGAGGCCACCCCGCCCGTCTGCCTGCACGGCGCCAGCATCTCCGCCGAGCGCTGCCCGCGCCTGAGCTCCGTGGTCGCCCTGTGGGTGCGCCGGCCCATCCTGCACGGCATCTACGGCGCCGTGTACGGGCTCGGCCCACACGGCATCGAGCGCCGGGGCCGGGGTATTGCTGAGTACGAGAAGCCGGGCTTGGCCTGGACGGTGGGCACCCAGATGGTCCGGGACCTGCAAGGCGCCCGCATCGACTGGGAGCTGACCGAAGAGCTTCGCTCGCTGCACGCCACCGCCTGGAGCGCCCCGTCGCCAAGGCGCGCCCTCGGATCGCCAACCTGCCCAGTGACGGACTTGGACACCGCCGGGTCTCACGGTCTGACGGTCACAGGGGGGCGATCATGAGCATGACGCGCAACACCCCTCCGTGCGCAACCGCACGGTCAGCAGCCACGCGGGAACTCCCGGCCCGCGGCTCGGGAACCCCGCGGCTCCCCCCGCCCCTCACCGTCCGAGCCGCTGTCCGTCGCGTGTCGCGCGCGCCTGGACTTCGAGGCGTGTGGACCCCTGCGCGGTCCGTGGGCCCCCACACGCTCCCGCCCGCGGATTCCCGGGAGGGAGCGTGATACCGCGCAGCGAGCTCCTCCTACTCGCGCCCGGGGCCGAACCCGCCTCATTCTCAGCGGGTGCCCGCTGGCTTGCCGAGTACGCCGGCCACCCCCAACCGACCAGGAACCGCGACCCGTGGCCGCGTGACCTTCTCGTCGGCATCCCGCTCCGCGGCGACCTATCCGTCCTACGGGTCCCCGCGGCGGCTGCGGCCAAGACGATCAGGATCCTCGCGGACTGGGACATGGCGAAATGAGCGAGAGTTCCGATCTACTCCCCGTCGCCGCTCGCAGCACGACCGAGATCGCGGGGGAAGCTATCGCGATGTCCGATCCGCGAGTCAGGGCGGTGAGGGTCGCCGATTGCGCAGAGCCGCTAGTGTCACTTCTCGACGACGACCGATTCTTGATTGACGGGCGCAAGGCCACCAGCGCGGGAACCTTTGCGTTGATCCGCTCAGGCTTGGTGGATCAACTGTGGATGGCAGAGGAGTACCTGCGCGAGCGCGGCCACCGGCTGCGTGTAGTGGAGTGCTACCGGCCCCCAACGCGCCAAAGCCAGTCGTTTCGTGAGGAACTATCACGCATAGAGACTGATCATCCTGGATTGACATCGGAGCAACTTGTCGCCCTGGCCGGCAGGCACGTGTCCCCGCCGTGGATCGCCCCGCATAGCTGCGGTGGTGCGGTAGACGTGACGCTCGCCTCCTTGGACGGAACCGAGCTGGACATCGGTTGTCGCATGAACGCCAATTCCAGAGATCCTGGCGAAGTATCATTTTTGACCGACCAAGACCTGCCTGAACATGTTCGCGCCAACAGAATGCTGCTGTCGTCGGCGATGGAGCACAGCGGTTGGGTGTCTCACTGGTACGAGAGTTGGCACTTCGAGATGGGCACAAGGTTCGCAGCGCTACTGACCGGCTGGGACGAGGCTGTGTACGGAGTGATATCCGATCCGCACGCCGAGGCCCTTTGGCTCTCCGCCTGAGCGCCAGAGGGCCCGCCTCGAGCCTTTCGCGCTCCCGCCCGGCGCGCGCGAAAGCATTCCCACCTCTCCGCCCAGGCCCCTGCGGGCCCCGTAGGCATCGCCCCTGCCAGTGCGATGGACGCGCGATTTCAGACAAAGGTCGCCCCAGCCTGGAGCATGCCAGCACAACCGCCCGTTCGGCGGAGGTCCAGCCAAGCGGATACGAGTTCGAAGATTCCCGAATTGCGCCTTAGTTCCGATTCATCGGATGATGTGAAGATCGATCTGCTGGGTGCGGGTCGGAGTCCTCACGTCCGGAAAGGCGACCGTGTTTCGTTCCGCCGTCAGCTCCTCCCCACCGACACGAGCGTGGGATTTGCCTCACCATGCGGATGCGGTCCGCTGCCTGCGGCTGGCGGTGGCTCAGAGCGTCGTCCCGGAGGACCCGGCCAACCCTGCGCTCCTTCGGGCAAGTGGGGCTCAGATCCGCTCCCTGATGCGTGAAGCCGCCGCTGCTGGGGCCAGGCTGGCCCAGTTCCCCGAGGGGGCGATCGTCTACCCCGACCCACATGTCATGCCGCGGGGGGATCTGGGGAGGGCGAGCTGGACGAAGGCAGCCTGGGATGTCATCGGAGAAGAGGAGGAGTCGATCCGGTTGCTGGCCGGCGAGCTCGGCATGTGGGTGGCCTTTGGCACCATCCGTCCTCAGCCCGTTCCCTCCCCCCCACGGAACTCCCTGGTGGTCGTCTCGGACCGGGCGGAGATCATTGCCAGGTACGACAAACGGATTCTCTCGCACACCGAGGCCACCCGTCTGTACTCCCCAGGCAGCGAGCCGGTGGTGTTCGAGATCGACGGGCTGAGGGTCGGCATTGCGCTGTGTATCGAGGCGAACTTTCCTGAGCTGTTCGCACAGTACGAGGCACTCGATGTAGACCTCGTCCTGCTGTCGGTGATGGTCGACGACGCAGCCCGCGCCGTCGTCGCCCAGGCATACGGAACGCTCTTCAACTACTGGATCGGCTACTCGGTTCCCGCCCAGTTCGGCTCCACGGCCCCAGCTGGGATCATCGGCCCGGGCGGCCGATGGCTTGCCCGCTGCCCGGCAACCGACCATCCGGCCCTGGCTGTCATGAACCTGAACCTGGACGCCTCGGACGATGACATCGCCGTTGGCCTGCGGCTGGCCCGGCCCTGGCGGCGGCTGGCACGAATGGAGAGCCGCAAGAATGGGCTGTTCGACTGACCGCCCCGCGGAAGCGCTCGCCCTCTACCGGATCGCTGCCGGACCGCCAGCCTCGGTCTGAGGGCCAGTAGTGGGACTAATCCCGAGTCCCTGAGTCCGTCGCGGCTGCGTACTGCCGCAGACTTTCCTCGGCCCGATGGAGCAGGGGGGCAGCGGATGCGCCGTCGAGCGTGCACAGTGTCAGGTCGATCTGGTCGTCGTCACGGAGGATCGCGGTGATCTGCCGAGGCCAATGGAACCGGTCCCGGGTCTGCAGGACCGTCAGCTGGCGTCTGCCGCTTACGGCTCTCGGCGAGGTATTGAAGTTGAAGGAGACAGCCGAGGTGGGGTCCCACTGTCGCCAAGACGAGGCGGATTTGCGGATGTCGTCGAGCGAGGCCGCCTCGCTCGCGTAGACCCGCTTCTGGAGTTGGGCAGACCCGTGTTCGTGCAGCAGTGGTACGGGGGTGAAGTACCAGAGCATGCCCCAAGCGTCGTCGGCATGGGCTATCTGGGGGTCGCGGCCGGTTGCGACTAGGTAGAGCGCCGTGTTCTCGTCTGGCGCGACGGCCTGTCCGGCCATCGCGGCCAGGCAGGCCCGGAGATTGCTGCCCTGTGCCGCGGCGCGGGCGCGGCATGCGCGTACGGTCTGCGCGGGAATCACGAGGTGGTGTTCGTCGGGCGGCTTCGGAGCCCAGGTGAGCGGCGGAAAGGGGTGTGCGGCCGCGCGGACTGCTGTCTCGCGTCCCAGATGCCGTAGGACTGGAGCGGAAGACGGGCCTGGCGGGAGGGGGCTGCCGGCTATCAGCAGCGTGAGCTGGCGAAGGAAGTGCCGGTTGCTGTGTCCGTCCAGCAGTGCGTGATGGGTCTCCATGCCCAGGAGCAGATCATCGTCGCCGGTGAAGGCGGTGAGCGCGGCGAGCGGAGCGCCGTGGCCTCCTTGCTGAACATTGAGGTGGGCCGGTGCTGCCATCCAGGCGCGGGCCGCCTTCTCATCGCCGGGTTTGATCTGCAGGTGTGCCCTCGCGTCCGGTGTCCATCGCTGGGTGAGCCCGCCGGTGCTGGCCTCGGTGTGGAACCGGCGGTGGAGGACGTCAAGACCGTTCAGCCAGTGCTCGAGCCGCTGGAGGAACTGCCCCTGCTCGCTGGCTGGCACAGCCAGCCGGAGCAGCTGACGTGGCAGGTAGACCCCCGACTGCGGGCCACATGCGGCGAAGTGGAGCATCAGCTGCTGCATGGCGCCGGCTGGAGCACGCAACGCTCGCTGCCTCCTTGTGGTCGGGCGCTTGGGCTTCATGGCCTCCGCAGTGCCGAGTGACGTGCTGACGGATTCCAGGATGCCCGCGACCTCCTGACTGGAGATGGTCTCGCCGTGGCTCAGCGTCGCTGTGGTGCTGCCCTCGCCTGCACGGAAGGTCAAGGCGAGGGGGTACGGGGTGAGCAGCACCGGGTTGGCGGGAGCCAGCGCCTGGATGCGGCGCTCCAGATCGTCCGGCGATGAGCCGGCGTCCTGGATGTCGACGGCGATGCGACCGACGGCCGATCCGAGGTCGGTCCTGCCACTCCAGCGCAGCGCTCCATATCCCGCGCCCTGATCCGGGACGTCGGTCAGCTCTGCGGCCAGGTGCTCGATGGCTTCTGCCATGGGCAGGCACGGAGCAAGGACGGGGTGGTGGAGCCCGAACCAGCCGACGGCGTCGCTCAGATCCAGTTCCGAGTGGCTCCGCCCATTGCGTTCCAGGTCTATGACGGTGGGAAGGCCGCTGTTGTAGTGGCCCAGCGCCCGCCCGGTCGCAGCGAGGAGGACCGCGGCTGGGGTGTGCTGCCAGCGCCGGGTGAGCTCGCTTAGAGGTGGCAAGGAGACGCTGGTCCGCCGCAGCCGTGAGACGAGCGGAGCCTTAGGCGTGGTGAGTCCGCCTGCCAGTACCGTGCGCCACAGGTCGGCCTCGGCGTCGAAGTGACCGGCCATGGTCTGCTGCTCGGTCAGCTCGGCGAGTTCTTGGTAGGAGTGGTCCTCGGAGAGTCCGGCTCTGTCCAGGGCGAGAGCCAGTCGCCGGCCGATCACGGACCAAGACCAGGGGTCGACGGCCAGGTGGTGGGCGAACAAGATGAGACGTCCCGATCCGTCCTCACACTGGATGGCGAGCGCGGCGAGCATGCGCCCAGTGACCGGGTCCACGGCACTCCGGCTTCTAGTCAGTGCCCGGCGCAGGTCGAGGTCGGAGACGTTCTCAGCCACGGTGGTCACCAACGGGCGGTACGGAGGCACCACGGAGAGGAACTGGTCACTCCGGGCGGTGCGGCAGCGCAGCACCGGAGTGCACTCGACAAGCAGCTCCAGCGCGGAGACGAGCTCTGCTGCGGAGGGCATGTGGCCGAGGACGATGCTGTGACGCAGGGTCCACCGCCGCCAGGCGGGGATGTTCAGCTGGTGCATCCACCTGCCGGTAGGGGTGAGCGGAAACCGCGTGCTCGTGTGCCGAGCGGCACTGCGGGCCCGGTCTTCGGTGAGTCTGAGTTCGAGATCCCGGTACCGGGGAGCGGCATACACGTCAGCGGGGGTGAGCTGGAGACCGGCCTGACGCAGCCGGGTGAGCAGGTGCAGGACGGTGAGGGAGTCTCCCCCGTCGTGGAAGAAGTGGTTGTCCGGGAGCGGTCGGATGCCCAGCAGCTCGTGCCAGAGCCGGCCGAGCACCGCCTCATCGGCGCCGAAGCGGGGAGCCTCTGGTCTCGGCGGCGCGGCGAGGGCGGCGAGGGCGTCGTCGTCGGGCTTGCCGGTGGGGTTGGCGGGGATCCGGTTGATCTGATGGACCTGGTGGGGCCAGTGGGTCGGCGGCAGCAGTTGCCGGAGCCGCGCGGTCAGTTCCTCGGCGTCGGGGCAGCCCTCGACGAAGAGCAGCAGCTGTACGGAGTCGTCGTGGAGGTGCATCAGGGCGCGTGCGGCTGTGCACAGGCCGGTGCCGGTGGCCTGGTTTTCGAGGGCGTCCAGCTCCACTCTGTGACCGCGGATCTTGACCTGGCGGTCGATGCGGCCGAGATGGACCAGCCCGGCGGGGGTGCGTACGGCGCGGTCGCCGGTGAAGTACCACTGGCCGGCGGTGTCCGGCAGGTGGTGGAAGGCGTCGGCGGTTAGGTCGTGCTGGTCCAGGTAGCCCTCGGCGAGGCCGGCGCCGGTCAGTGCCAGCTCGCCGGGGGTTCCGGGAGGGGCGGTGGCGGCCCGGTCGATGACGATCCGGGTAGCCAGTCCGCGGATGGGCCAGCCGATGGGCACTGGGTCGCCGGCTCCGGGGATGGACTCGTGGATGGTGGCGGTTACGGTCGCCTCGGTGGGCCCGTAGATGTTGAAGGTGCGAGCTGGGGCGAACCGGTCGAGGTCGATGCTGCGGCAGCCGTCCCCGGCGGAGGCGATCATCCTCAGGTCTGGCAGGTGCGCGTCGGGGGCGAGGTATCGGAGTAGGCCGGCTGGAAGGAAGCAGTGGGTGATGCGGTGGTGCCGCAGCTGCTCGGCCAGCGGCATGGTTCCGATGGGGTCGCCCTGGATGAGTGTCGCTCCCAGGACCAGCGCCGTTGTCACGTGGCAGATCCAGGGGTCGACGGTCGGCGGTGCCACCAGCAGCACCCGGCTGGTGGCATCGAGGCCAAACCGGTCCTGTTCTCCGTGGATGAGGTTGGTGAGCGCGGCCAGGCCGACCGCGACGCCCTTCGGGCGGCCGGTGGACCCGGAGGTGTAGATCACGTAGGCGGGCTGGTCCGACAGGCTGGTCTGGTCCGCGGTGGGAGGGAACAGCGTGGGGCGGACACCGTCAAGGTCCAGGCGCAGCGCGGCGGGCCGGTCGGGGGGTGTGTCGTTGTCATAGGGGATGTAGGTGCAGCCCAGTTGCAGGCAGGCCAGCCAGGCTGCGGCGCGGTCGGCGAGGCGGAGTCCGCCGACGAGGACCTCGCTTCCCTGGCGGGCCCCCGCGTGCTGTAGCGCCTCGGCTGTGGCGGTGGCCAGCTTGAGCAGTTGCGGGCCGGTGCAGGCGTTGTCCGTGTCCAGGATGACGGTCCGATCGGTCCGGCTCAGTTGCCGGGCCGCGGCTTCGTGTAGCGGCGGTCCGGTGTAGCTCTTCGACGGGGTGGCCAGGGCCTGGACGCTGGCGCGGTCGCTCGGGCTTAACAGTTGGTCGGAGCAGAGCGGGGTGGCCGGCTCGTTGGCGTACGTGTGGAGGAACTGGCGGAAGGTGCTGGCCCACCGGTCGAGGTTGGCGGCGAGCGGGTCGGTGGCCCGGCCGGTGAGCTCGACGGTTGTGGATCCGTCGTCCAGCGTGCGCACGACGGTGCTGAGCGCCGCGCCTTGGGGGGTGCTTTCGGCTGTGATCGGGGTGAGAGTGATGCCGGGCAGGGACGGGTCCCCGGGCGGAGCGACCGCTTGCATGACGAACGCGGTGGCGCCGGGTGAGGCCAGAGTGGGGGCTCCTGCGTCGTGCAGCTGGTCGGGGGTGACCATCGTGTGGTCGCGTGCCTCAAGGATGGCGCGGTGCGTCTCGCGGATGTATTCGGGCAGTTGGGCGTGCCAGGGCATGGTCAGCCGGAGCGGGAGCACGTGGGCGAACTGGCCGAAGGTGTCGAGGTGCTCGGCTGTACGGGTGTCGACGGCCACGTGGATGCTCAGGTCTCCGGTTCCCTGGAGGCGGGCCGTGGTGTGGGCGTGGGCCGCCAGCAGGACGGCTGGCACGGTGGAGCGCGACGCTCGGGCGGCGCGGGCGAGGACGGCCATCTGAGCGGGTGCCAGGTGCAGACGGAGCCGGGCCACGGTCGGCACCGGCTCCAGCTCGGGCAAGTGCCGGGCTGGCGGAGCTGTGGTGAAGTCCGCGTACCGGCTGCGCCAGTAGACATCAGCCGCTTCATCGGAAGTGCGGGCAGCGAGGGCCTGGGCGAAGGAGCCGGGTCGGTCGTGTTGGTCGCCCCGGTAGATCGCGGCCACGGTGTTGAACAGCAGCTTCATGGAGCGGCCGTCCGCGACGGCGTGGTCGATGATCTCGGTGACGACCCAGGTGTGTTCCGCGACGCGGTGCACGGTGATGTGGCCGATCGGGCCGTGGGCGAGGTCGTAGCGGCGGCCGAGGTCGAGGTGGAAGTCGTCGAGGATGGTCTCCAGCATCGCTTTGCCGGGCTGTCCGCTCCGCCGGTGGTCGAGGAGACGTACGTCGATGCGGGCCGGGGCGCCAGCCTGCCAGGTTGCGGCGTCGGAGAGGTGCAGCCGGAGGGCATCGTGCTCCTGGGCTGCGGCGCGGTAGGCCGCGGCAAGGCGGCCCTGGTCGAGGGGCCCGTCCAGGCGAAAGATCCGGCCTGAGTTCGCCGCCGGATTGCCTAGCCGACGGGCTGCCAGCAGAGACAGCTGCGCGGGATGCGCGGCCAGGCGGGCCACGGGCTCAGACACCGGACTCCTTCCGGCCCGCGATCAGCGCGGACAGCTGCGAAACGGTGGGGTGCTCGTATAGGTCGACGGCACCCAGGCGCAGGCCGTGACGGCGCTGGACCGCACCGACGAGGCTGACCATGCCGAGACTGGTCAGCCCCTGCGCGAACAGGTCGACGTCTGCGTCGATGGCCTGGTCGGTGATGGACGCGCAGGCATCCAGTAGCCACGCGAGGTCGTCCGTGGGCGGCTCCTGCCGCTGATCGGTCCGGTCCATGGGCGTGTCTTCATCCCTTCACAGTCAGGCAGTTCAGGTGGTCGGCGATACGTTCCAGAAGATCGCGGGCTTGATCCTGCTGGAGGGTGGCCGATGTCCAGGACGCCCGAAGGCGTCCTGAGCCGACGGCCCCGGCAGACAGTTGCAGGCTCAGCGGATGTTTCGGTCCCGCGTCAGGTACGGCGTAGCGGCGCCAGATCACCGGGCCGAGCCGGCGGACCGTGATCGGTTGCTCGATGGCCAGGGAAATCTGCGGTTGTCCGACCAAGCGGCTAAGCGGTCCCGGCTGGGCGTGGGCGTGCCGGGAGGCGAAGTCGAGGGCCTCCTGGCAGTGTTGGACGAGTTGGTCGCCGGTGGGTCCGACGCGAATGGGCGGGAGGGCGGAGGCGACGAAGCAGCCGACGATGCTGGCCTCCGCAGCAGTCCGTCGCAGGCTCACCGGCATGTGCAACACGATGCGTCCGTGCCCGGTCTGTTCGGCCACGGCCTGGGCGACGGCCGCGACATAGACCGCGGCCTGGCCTGTACCCAGGCGCGCGGATACCTCGGCCGTGTCCACCGGGCCCAGGGCGCGCATCTGCTCGTGGAAGGCGTCTTTGTCAGGGGAGCGTTCGGGGTACACGGGGTAGGGGTGGGTCTCGAACGCTTCGCAGCGCTGTGCGACGGCTTCGGCGGCCGCGCGTCCACCGGTGGCCGCCGCAGTGCTGACACTGGCCTCGGCCCAGCGGCTGTAGCGCAGGTCGGAGCTGGTGGTCTCTGGGCCCAACGGTGTGCTGGCGCGGCCCACGATCCCAGTCCACAGCAGTTGGAGTGCGTGCTCGTCGGTGTACATGTGGTGCGTCGTAAGGACGCAGACCGTGCTGGGGCCGGCGGGGCTGTCGGGCAGCCGGAAGAGGTGGAAGCGGATGCGGGGGCCGCTGCCCCAGAGGTCGTAGGCGGTGGCTCGCTGGGTGGCCATCCAGGCTTCCACCGTCGCGACGGCGCTGGCGTGGTCGAGGGAGCGCAGGTCGGTCTCCTCGGCGGGGACGAGCGCCCGGTCGGCCCCGGTGCTGGCGCTGATCCGGTACCGATCGTCGAGGTCGAGAGTCCAGTGAAGGGCGTCGTGCCGGGCTGCGGTGTCCGTCACTGCGTGTCGCAGTGCCCTGGAGGAGATTCCGTTGACGGTGATCGCGCTGACCATGGTGTAGGCCGCGGGATCGGGATTGATGGTGCCCGCTTCGAGTATGGCCAGCTGCGGTGCTGAGAGTGTGCGTGGCTGGGTCACCTGGATCCTCAATTCCGTGCTGGTGTTCTGGCGGGCGGCGCCAACGGCTTCCGGGAGTGCCGCGAGCGGGGCCCGGGCCGCCGAGGGGCTCACCGCCTGTTGGCCCAGTAGCCGGCCATCAGGGTCTTGCGCAGGACGCCGTCCTGGCTGCCGGCAACACCGTGGAGCGAGATGCGCGAGTTGGGCATGATGAAGGCCCGGTTCGGCGCGAACTGCACTTGGTGGGCCGTGCGGTGCGCGGCGTTGGGGCTGAAGTTCAGGAAGTCGTGCTCCCCGGCACGGCACTCGTACAGCGAGGTCCCGTAGCGGTTGACGCTGGTCTCGTCGGTGTCTCCCTCGAGTCGGAGGTAGACCACGATCGTCACGAGCTTCGGTGCGGCGTCCAGGTGCGCGCCGAGCGCCTCGGTGGCGCCGGTGTCCTGGTTGGCATAGAGCTTGAAGTTGGGCTGGTCCCGGTCGTTGAGCCTGTCCAGGCCCAGGTGCTCTTCCAGGGGCCCCGCGAAGCGCTCAAGCAGCGGCCGGACGAACTCGGGGTGGCGCAGCGCCAGGCGGGTCCGGTTCCACGTCTCGGTGGCCATCGGAGCCTCGCTGCCCGCAAAGTTCTCGATGATGCGCTCTTTGCGGTTGCCGAGGTAGCCCTTGGGCTGGCCTTGGACGAACCGGGCGACCGGGTCGAAGCCGGACTGCGAGGGCCAGTTCGCCAGGATGCTGCGGTAGAGGTTCTCGGGCAGGAAGTCATCGACGGTGGCGAACGGAAACGGGTCGGTGTGCAGGGTCATGCGGTCCAGGGCGGGAAGGAGCTCGGCGGGGCCGGTGGGGATGTCCGCGCCGATGACCCGCTGGTAGCCGTCCAGGTAGCGGGTCAGGCGCGGGTGGGCGATGGTGGTCTGTCCGGTGGTCACGGTGTTTCCCTTCGTCAGCGCGGGACGGGCGTCGCCGGCGCGGTGTGGTCGTCGATGAGGGCTGCGAGGGCTCGCAGGGTGGGCGCCTGGTAGAGGTCGCGGGGGTTGATCTGAGCGGCGAATGTCTCGCGAATGGCCGCGACGAGGAGTGCCGCGAGCAGGGAGCTTCCACCGATGTTGAAGAAGTGGCTGTCTGCGCTGATGCCGTCCGTGCCCAGCAGCTCGATCCACACCGCGGCCAGGCGTTGCTCGGTGGGGGTGAGCTCAGCCGGCGTCTGTCGGCCGGCGGACTGCCAGATGTGGTGGCCGACGTAGCTGGGGAGCTGGTTGAGGGCGGTATCCGGTGCGCTGAGCACCGCGGCGAGGACGGCCTGGAACTGGTCGATGAGGCGGTGCGCGGTCGTGGCGGTGAGCTGGTCGGCGCGGTAGGTGGCCCGGCCTGCGATCGTCTGGTTGCCGGGCCACAGGTGCAGCTCGAACGGATACCTGGTGTCGGCTCGGTCGATGGGCCAGGGGGCGGTGCTGACAGCGTGGAGGGTGAGATCGGCGGCGGGAAGGTTGTCGTATGCGAAGGAGAGGTGTGTCAGCGGGCCGATGCGGCCTGCGTGGTCGGAGGCGAGTTGCGCGGCGATCTCGGCGATGGGCGCGTCCGCGTGGTCGAGCGCGTCGATGACCTCCTCGCGGACCTGCCTGATGAGGGCGGTGAGGGTGGCGGTGGGGTCGATGAGGCTGCGGATCGGCAGGACGTTGACGAAGAACCCGATGAGGTCCTCGAAGTCGGCGGTGGGACGGTCGCCACGCGGCGTGTTGATGATCAGGTCCTGCTGGCCCAGCGTGGTGTGTATGGCTGCGGCAAAGGCCGCGTGCAGCACGATGAACTCGGTGGATCCGGTGCGGTGAGCGAGCGCCAGCACCTGGCTGTGGGGCACACCGATTGACGGGATCTGGATCTCCCGTGCACTGCCCGGCGGATCTCCGGTTTCCTCGACCGTCAGTAGCGGGGGCAGGTCGGCGACGCCGCGCAGCTGCTCGCGCCAGTACGCCAGATCTGTGGCGATGCGCGGCCGGCCCCGGGTCTCGGTGACGTAGTCGCCGAAGTCAACGGCCAGCTTGGGGACATCCGCGGTGGCATTGGTGGTGTGTGCGGTGTAGAAGGCGGACAGTTCCCGGGCGAAGACGGACTTTGACCAGCCGTCGCACACCAGGTGGCTCATCAGCCAGAACAGCACGTGTTCGTCGGATCCCAGGCGCAGCAGCATGACCTTGAAACCGTGCTCGCTGGCGACGTCGAAGGGGCGCGCGGCCTCGGTCTCGATGATGCTGCGGGCCGCGGCCTGCCTCTCGGCGGCAGGGACAGGCTCCAGGTCGACGACGGGCAGCGGCACCGTGCCCGCAGGGTGGACCAGTTGAGCGGGCAGCTGGTCCGGTGTGAGCGATGACGGCTCGAAGGCGGGGAAGGTGGTTCGCAGCACGTCATGCCGTTGGACAATGCAGGCCAGGGCCGACTTGAGCGCGCGGACGTTGAGGGCGCCGGTCAGGCGAACGGCGGTCGGTACATTGAGGGCGACCGGGCCGGTCGCGGCTGCCTGCAGGAGCATGCCCTGCTGGCCGGCGCTGAGCTGACGGCTCCTGGCGCTCGGCGGGTTGGTGGTGTGGGCCGTCATGGGGCGGTGTCCTCCTGGGGGCCGGCGAGCGCGGCACAGAACGCGTCGAGGACGGGGTGATCGAACAGGGCTCCCACGCTCAGCTGCGGGTGCCCGCTGCGGCGCAGCTGGCTGACTACGCGTGCTGCGGACAGGGAGGTGCCGCCGCTGAGGAAGAAGTGCTGCCCCGAGGTGACCGGGCGGCCGAGGACTTCGGACCACAGGCCGGCTATCTCCTGGAAGTGCGGATCCTCGGTGTCGTGGGATCCGACCTCGGCTTGCCCAGCGGTGGGAGTGGCCGCGAGCAGACGCGCCACGGCCCGGCGGTCGGGTTTTCCGCTGGGGGTGCGCGGTATCCGGGCCAGGCCGGTGATGGCGGCTGGGCGGTGGGTCTGCGGCAGGCGGCCGTCGACCCAGGCGACAAGGTCGTGCTCGTCGAGGAGGATGGTCTCGTGGGCCATGCCCGAGGCGGTGGACGCCGGCGAGGTGGGGCTTGCCATGTAGCCGGGGCGGCGGGCGTAGAGGTAGTGCAGGCCGGCGCCCTGCGACATGGGGTCGGCTTCGGTGACCGTGTGGAATCCGCGGGTGCGGAGCTGTTTGACGAGTTCGGCGAGCCGACCGTTGATGTCGTGGACCTCGGCGACGATCTGGTGGATGTGCGGCCAGTGGCGCTCGTCGATACCGGCGAGGACGTCGGCTTCGGCCTTCTGCACATCGATCTTGAGCAGGTCAACATCGCGTACCCCGGTTGTATCGAGCACGTCGGACAGGCGCAGAACCCGGCAGGGGAACAAGTGGCCGCGAAGCTTCCCCTCGATGATGTCGGCGGCCTGCTCGCGCCATGCCTCGGCGTCGTCCAGCGCGCCCGTCTCGATTTCGCGGCTGGCGATGGCGTGCAAGGTGGCGGCCTCGGCGGCCAGGTCGGGGTGGAGAGTGGAGAGTCCCGTCGCCCCCGGGTACCAGGTGATCTCAGCGGTGCCGGTGCGACTGCCGAGGGCCGCGTCGAGGAGGCGCACGGAGGCGGCCGCGTTCAGCTGAAGGTTCGCGGCGCACAGCTGGTAGGTGGGCGGGCACGGCTCGAAGGCGAGGACCTGGGCGGCGCGCTGGGCCACGAAGAGGGAGAACAGCCCAATGTTCGCTCCGGCATCGACGACGGTGGCGCCGCTCGGTACCACGATGGCGTGCCGCTCGTACACGCGGTGCTGATAGATCTCGTTGAACATGTGCGTGGTCTCCGCCGAGTTGGCCTCGCGGACGCGTAACTGCGCGGTGAGTCGGCGCAGCGGCCGGGCGGTGTCGTCGATCAGGTGTCCGGCTCGAAGCTGGACGGCGGCGTGGATGCGTGGGCCCTGGTCGGGGGCCGTGAGCAGGACGGCGACGGCCTCCAGGATGGCCGGGTGGGTGCGTAGTGCCGTCTCCACGGCATTCAGGTCGACGAGTTGCCCGGCCACCTTGACCTGGCGGTCTGTACGGCCGGTCAACACGGTGCGGCCCGTCTCGTCGACGCGGGCGAGGTCGCCGGTGAGATGCCAGCGGCGGCCGTCGCGGGTCACGAACCGCCCTTCCAGCTCGTCCTGTTGGCGGCGGTAGCCGCTGGCCAGACCAGGCCCGGACACGGCCAGCACCCCACTTCCCCCGGCACCGGGCTCCTCCTGCTGCGGGTAGAGCGCAATGTGGGTGCCGGGCAGCGGGTCGCCAATCGGGAGGTAGCCATCGTCCGGCAGGTCCGACGAGGCCACCGCATGGGCGGCGACGATGCCGGCGGTCTCGGTCAGCCCGTACATCGCGAAGAACCGGGCAACGGGCAGCAGCGTCATCCAGCGCCGGGCGAGGGCAGCGGGAATGGGTTCGCTGGCGGCCATGATCCGCTTCAGCCCGGTGGCGGCGAGCTCGGCCGGCAGCTGGGTGTCGGCCAGCAGGGCCAGTAGGGAGGGGACGGTGTCGAGGGTGGTGACGTGCTCGGTTGTGATGAGGGCAAGCAGGGCGTCGGGGTCGTGGCGCTGTGTCTCATCGGCGACCACGACGCTCGCGCCGTGGAGCAGGGGCAGGAACAGCTGCCGGACCGAGGAGGAGAAGCTGAGGGAGGCCAGGAGCAGGCACCGGTCCTCGGGGGTGATCTCGGTGAGTTGGTTGAGGGCTGCGAGATTGTGCAGGACCGCCTGGTGCGGGACTTCCACCAGTTTCGAGGCCGCGGCCGTGCCGGAGGTCGGCATGACGTAGGCAATGCCGTCGATGACAGAGGCCTCGTCGGGCGCGAATGGGGCGAGGGCGCCGTTGCGGAGGACGAAGTGCGGCCGGGCCCGGTCGGTGATCTGCTCCGGGTCTTGTGCGGGGTCGAGCGGGAGGTAGGCGCACCCGCAGGCCATGACGGCCAGCAGATCCAGGAGCGCGGGCACGGTCCGGGAAACGTCCACGCCGACCAGGGCGCCGGGGGCCAGACCGTGCTGGCGAAGCGCGGCGGCGTGTTCGCGGATGCGGTCGGTCAGCTCTCGGTAGGTCAGCTGGTCGTCGGGCAGCCGCAGCGCGGGAGCCTCGGGATGGGCGTGGGCGACGGTCTGAAGGGCGGTGATCAGGTCGGCATGGTCCAGGTCAGGCATGGAAGGTCACCGCCTTGACGTCGGTGACGGTGACCGGTCCACCCATCGCGACCAGGATCGTGCGCTCGCCCTGGAATGCGAGGCGTCCGTGGGCGGTCAGCATGTTGTCCAGCAGCAGGACATCGCCGTGTTGCCAGTCGAACTGGCGGGCCTCCTCGCGCAGGACGGTGCGGGTCACGGCGAGCAGCTCGGCGGGGATCTCCGCGCCGGTGCCGGTGCGCGCGTGCATCGGCAGCTGGTCGCCGAACAGGTCCCGCCACAGTTCCTCACGTTCGGGCCCGCCGTGGGAGGCGTGCCACAGGTGCAGCTGGTTGAACCACACCTTCTCGCCAGTGACCGGGTGCTGAATCGCGGTCGGCAGAGTCTGGGCGGTGCGCAGCGTGTCGCCGGGCAGCCAGGCGTGGTCGATGCCGTGCTCGGCGTAGTAGCGGCTGATCTCGTCCTTGTCGTCGGTGGCGAACGACTGCCGCCAGCTGATGCCCGGCCCGTCGGCGCCGGTCTGGTGCCGGATGTAGGTGACCTGGTCGGGGACTTCGCCCGCCTCCGCGGTGACGCGGGCGAAGACGGTGCGGCCATCGACGAGCGGAGTCTGCCCGCCCTGCCCGGGGGCGGGCGGCTGCGCGCAGTAGAAGGCGATCCGAGCCGGCCACAGCGGGTTATAGGCGAGCTCGTGGTGCGGCGGGATCTCCTGGGCGCTGTCCCATTCGGTGCTGGTGTAGACGCCGTCAGTGACGAGCGTGCGAGGCGAGGCTCCGTGCACGTACGGGAGGAGGTCTCCGAGGAAAACGCGGACGGAGTGCCGGAACTCCTCCGGACCATGCACGGTGAACCCGCGCAGCAGGACCGCGCCGGCGGCGGCGAGCGCCTCCTCCACCTGGCCCGCGTGCTGGCTGGTCCAGGTCGCCAGCGGGACAGCTGCCGGAGCGGTGAGGATGTGCGGGAGGGTCATCGAAGGCTCCCCGGGCGTGAGGCGAGCGCGAGAGCGGTGTCCTGGAGCAGTTGCGCGCCCAGGACCAGGTCCTCAGGGGTGGTGGCCTCGTGCGGTACGTGGCTGACGCCACCAATGCTGGGTACGAAGATCATCGCGGTGGGGGTGACGGCCGCCATCATCTGCGCGTCGTGCCCGGCACCGCTGGTCAGGGTCAGGGTCGGCACCGCACGCTGGTCGGCCGCGGCGGCGATCGCCCGGCGCAGGACCACGTCGGTGAGTACCGGCTTGGAGGAGGCGGCGCGGGTGCACGACGCCTTCACCGTGCGGCGCTGCGCGATGCTCTCGATGCGGTGCACCGCCTCGTCGGCCGCGCGGTGCAGCTGTGCCTCGTCGGTGTCGCGCACGTCGACGGTCAGGCGTACGAGGCCCGCGATTGTGTTCGGTGAGTTGGGTGCAGCCTCGAGCCGGCCGACGGTGGCGACCTGGCACCATCTGGTGGCGGGCAGACTTTCGACGGCGAGGACGACCTCCGCGGCGGCGGCGAGCGCGTCGGTGCGGCCGGCCATCGGGGTGGTTCCGGCGTGGCCGGCCACGCCCAGGAGGTCGACCTCCAGCTGGACGCGTCCGACGATGGCCTCGACGATGCCGATGGTGATGTTCTCCCGTTCCAGGACCGGGCCCTGCTCGATGTGCAGTTCGAGGTAAGCCAGGAGCTGGTCAGGGTCCAGACGGGCCTGGTGGACGGCGTCGAGGTTGCCTCCGGCCAGGGCGAGCACGTCGCGCAGCAGGGTGCCGTCGTAGGCGGTGGGCACCGCGGCGGGCGTGGGCAGTTGTCCGCTGGCGGCCAGCGATCCCCAGAACGGCTGTGGGAACAAGGATCCTTCCTCGTTGGCGAAGGTGACCGCGGTGACCGGGTGCGCGAGGTCGAGGGACGCGAGGTTCTCGACGGCTTCCAGGGCAGCGACCACACCGTAGACCCCGTCGAGCGGACCGGCGTCAACGACGGTGTCCAGGTGCGAGCCCAGGACCAGGGTGGTCGTGCCGGAGTGCGGGCGCGGTCCGAGCCACAGGTTTCCGGCGGCGTCCACGGCGGTGGGCACGCCGGATTTCTCGGCTTCGCGGATCACGTAGTGGCGGGCTTCGAGGTCCGCGGGGCTGAATCCGGGGCGGGTCACGCCGCCGCTGTCGGACCGGCCGATCCGGGCGAGCTCCGCGAGACGGCGCAGGAGCCGGGCCCGGTCCACTGGCTGGATGGGCATCAGTTCATCTCTCCTTCCGGCGCAGCCAGGGCTGCCGGGTGGTGGGCCTGGTGGGCGTCGGCCGCACGGGAGCACAGCTGGCCCAGGCTCAGGGACCGGTCGACGGCGTTGAGGACGACGCGGGCCGGGAGCGCGAGGGTGCGGGCGAGCAGGAGGGCGGCACCGGTCGTCCAGGCCAGCGTGTTGGGCAGCTCGCTCGTAGGCTCGGCGGTCTGCTTCGGGTCCAGGGCATCGGTCACCTGCCGGCCGATGGCGCTTGCCACGGCGGCCTGTGCCGTTGCGTGGCTGCCGGAACTGCCAGGGGCCGGGAGCGCCGGGCGGTCGACCTTGCCATTGGCGTTGAGCGGGACGGCGGGTATGGGGATCAGATGGGTGGGGACCAGGTGCTCGGGCAGGTACGCGGCCAGGTACTGGCGCAGCTGACCGGTGCCGACCGGCCCGGTCGCGACGTAGTAGCCGGCGAGGGCCAGGAGTTCGCGGCGGCTGCCGACCGCGGTGACGACGGCCTCGACGACCTGCGGGTGGCTTGTCAGGGCGGCCTCGACCTCGGCGGGTTCGACGCGGTAGCCGCGGATCTTCACCTGCTGGTCGACGCGGCCCAGGAACTCGATGCTCCCGCCGGGCAGCCAGCGGCCGATGTCGCCAGTGCGGTACATCCGGGCGGCCGGAGCGGTGGCGAACGGGTCGGTCAAGAAGCGCTCGGCGGTCAGGTCGGGCCGGCCGCGGTAGCCACGGACTACACAGACCCCGCCGATGTACAGCTCGCCGGGGACTCCGACGGGCGCCGGCTGCTGGTTCTCGTCGAGGACGTACATGGTGGTGTTGGCGATCGGGCGGCCGATGGGGACGAGCTCCACGCCGGAATCGGCGACGTCGTCGATCGGGTGGACGCTATTGCCGACGGACGCTTCAGTGGGCCCGTACTCGTTCAGGAGCAGTGCGTGCCCGGTCGGTTCCCGGTCGCGCCAGTGTGCCAAGGTGCGGGTAGTGAACGCGTCCGCGCCCACCGCCAGCATGCCGGTCAGCGCCTTGGCCTGGTCCGCGGTGAGGAGTTCGGCCAGCGTGTCGAGCTGGCCGGGCGTCAGCTTCAAGAACGCGAACGGCGCGTGCTCGGCCAGTACATCGGCGATCTGGAAGAGGTCGGCGCTCTCCGGGATCATCAGCACGCTCTGCCCGGTGAGCAGCGGCGCATACAGGTTCGGTACGACCATGTCGTAGGCGACGCTCGAGAACACCGCGCCGCCGCCAGTGCGCTCACCGATGTACTGCTCGACGCACCAGTGCAGGTAGTTCACCAGGCCGCGGTGAGGAACCTCGACGCCCTTGGGCAGACCGGTGGATCCGGAGGTGTAGATGACGTAGGCCAGGTCGTCGCCGGTGCACTCCGGCAGCTCCGTGTGCGCGTCGGGCTCGGCGCCGCTGCTGGCCAGGTGCCGGATCTCCAGAGTCGTCCACGGGCCTTCGGGAGTGCTGGCGGCGTATGTGGCGTCGCTGAGCACCAGGGCGACGTCCGCGTCATGCAGCATGTGCACGGTCCGGGTCTCGGGCGCGAGCGGGTCCAGCGGGAGGTAGGCGGCGCCGGTCTTCATGACCGCGACGAAGGCCACGAGCAGGTCCGCGTTCCGGCGAGCCCGGACCGCGACGATGGCCCCGGATCCGATGCCGCGCCGGGCGAGTCGGCCCGCGAGGCGGGTGGCCTGCTCGTCCAGGTCGCGGAATGTCAGCTGCTGGTCAGGGTCCTGCACGGCGACATGGTCAGGGGTCCGGTGTGCCTGGTTCAGCAGGAGCTGGTGGAGGGGCGTCTCCAGGTCCCAGGCGCGCTGCGGCCCCTGCCAGGCGCCCATCGTCAGATCCTGGTGCGGTCGTGGCAGGACCTGGGGCTCGGCAGAGTTGGGCGGCAGCGCGAGGGCCGCCTCCTGGACCTCGCTCAGGGCACGCAGCTGCGCCAGGTTCAGGCGTGTAGAGACGAGCTGCAGCTCGGTGCTGCCGGTGCCGGGACGGCGGATCAGGTGCAGCAGTACCGTGGCGTCGGCCGGGTGGGCGGTGACCGGTCCGAGCCCCGCGACTCCCAGCGGCACGAGCGCGCTGGCTTCGGGGTCGGCCAGGTCGGCGGCGGGCCCGTGCTCGTCGACGAGGATCTGGGTGTCCAGGACGTCCACCACGCCGAGTCTCCGGGCGATCTCGTAGAGGGTGTCCGAGGGCGCCGCACCCAGCAGGGCGCGGACAGCGGCGGCCGGCTCGCAGTCGAGACGGCCGGGAAGCACGGTCGGTGCCACGGGGACGTTGGCCACGATCAATCGGTGGCTGGTGCTCCGCTGGACTGCGATGTTCGGGGCCGGGCGGCCGGCGGCGATACGCACCGCCGCGAGGTGCGCGCCGATCAGGGACTCCAGCGAGTGGTCGGGGCTGACCGGTATCTGGAGCCGGACCGGTTCGCCCGGGGGCAGCGCGGCGGTGTTGCGGCCGGGCGGGGTGGGCTCGGTGATCCAGAACTGGGGCTGCTGCGCCCCGTCCTGGACCTTCCTCGCGGGGGCCGGCGGCACGGCGGTCGACGGCGTCCGCTCGGCTGAATCCAGATCGGGTAAGACGGAGGCCGGCCCGTGGTAGCGGTGCAGGATCGCGGTCAACGCCTGTGTCTGCTGCTCCAAGGTCAGCGCGGCTGGGTTGTGGACCAGGAGGAGAGCGGCGGCATCTGGGCCTGTGAGCAGCCCCAGGCGCACGGCCGGCGACAGCGTCTCGGGATCGGGATCCAGCTGGGTGACCGCGCTCCCCCAGGCAGCGGCCAGGGCACCGACCGCCTTCGTCAGGGTGTCCGCGGGCACGTCGCCAAGGTCGCGGACAGTCAGGGGCGGCGGCTCGTCCAGTACTCGCCACACTGGGGTGGTCTCGCGTAGAGCCAGGGCCTTGCGCAGCTCGGGCAGGCTCGCGGCAGCGGCACGGTAGGCGGCTTCGAGCTGTCCGGCGTCGGGGACGAAGTCGAGCTGCAGGTGGACAACGGCCGCGCCGGCGCGTGCGCCCACGCGCGACAGCGTGAGTTCGTCCGCGTCCAGGAGCTCGGCCGGGGCCGGGGACACCGTGGAGGTGGTCATGGTGCTCTCTTTCGGCAGTGGGTGGAGGCGGGTCAGCTGAGCAGGGCGACGGGCAGGTGGTCGTAGCCCCAGGTGCGCAGCGAGCGGGACCGGCGCCAAATGCCTGCCGGGTGGAGCTGGGACACGCGCTGGGCCATGGCGTCGAGCAGGCAGGTGAGGGTCAGGCGCGCGAGCCAGGCCCCGAGGCAGTGGTGCGATCCCATCCCGAAGGAGAGGTGCTGGTTGGGCTGGCGCCCGATGTCGATCAGGTCGGGGTCGGGGAAGACGCTCGGGTCACGGTTGGCGATCGGATGCCAGGCTGTGATGCGTTCCCCGGCTCGGATCGTGGTGCCGCCGAAGGTGAGGTCCTCGAGCGCGGTCCGCATCACGTTCAGGCTCGGTGCGCTGACACGCAGCACCTCCTCCACCGCGCCGGGGAGCAGCTGCCGGTCGGTGCGCAGACGCTGCCACTGCCCGGGCGCCGCGATGAAGGTGGTGGCCGCGCCTACCAGGGCCTGCCGTGTCGTCTCGTGTCCGCCGGCGAGCAGGAGGTGCGCGTTGTAGAGGATCTGCTCCAGGCCGAGATCGTCCTGATCGTCGGCACGCAGCCGGGCAAGGACTCCTTCGTCCGGGCCGGGACCGCGCAGGAGCTGCTGGAAGTAGAGGAACAACTCGGTGTTGGCTTCGGCCAGGTCCTGCGGGGCCGGCTCCGCCGCGGGCAGCGGGCCGGAGCTGGAGCCGAAGGCCGCGGCGGTCCACTCGGCGACCTGCTCACGGTCGGCGACGGGGATCCCGAGGAGCAGGCCGGTCAGAGTCATGGTCATCCGCGTGGCCACGGTGGTGGCGAAATCGACGTCGCCCGACTGCAGTGCCTCGTCGACCACCGTGCGCGCTGCCTCGGCCATCGGGGCCTGGACGAAGGAGAGCGCCTGGGGCGTCATGGCCCGGCTGAGCGCGGCCTTGATCCGGCTGTGTTCGCGGCGGTCGGACTGGACCAGCATCCGGCCCCGGGCCGGCTGGTCGGCCTCGTGCAGTTGTCCGACGTGGATGCCGTACTGACTGGAGACCTGGCGGCGGCTCCGGTACAGCTCGACGGCGTCGGCGTACCGGGTCAGCGCCCAGAATCCGTTGGCATCCCCAGGGTTCCAGTAGACCGGGCGACTACGCTGCAGCTCGCGCAGCTCCTCCAGCCCGCCGGTGGTGGCGAACAGGTCTGGGTCGGCGAGGTCGATGCCGGCCACATCAGCCTCCGTGGTGGGGGTCGTACTGCGCCATCGGCAGTTCCCGGGCCGTGTAGACGGGGATGGCGTCCCAGCCCAGCAGTCCCCGCCGCCGTAGATCGAGCGCCATCGTGACCGCCCGGTCCGGCTTCCAGCCGAGACGCTCGGCGGTCTCCCGAAGCCGGTACTCGCCGGTGGCCAAGTCGAGCAGCAGCGCCTCGTCCGGGTCGAGACCGACAGTGCAGGCGGCCGGCATTCGGACCGGTCGCAGCTCGAGGCGGTCGGGGGCGGGAATCTCAATCGTGCCGATGAACAGTCGGTCGAGCTGGCTGCCGAAGAGACAGTCGATCGCCTCTGCGGGGTCCTCTACGATCGGCTTCCCTCGGACGTTGAAGCTGGTGTTCAGCACCATCGGGATGCCGGTCAGCCGCGCGAACTCCTCGATGAGCAGCCGGAACCCGCCGGGAAGATCCGTCGCCACGGTCTGCAGGCGGCAGGTGCCGTCGACGTGCGTGATCTCCTGCACCTGCGGCGCCAGGTCGGGCCGGACCGGGCAGACCAGAAGCATGAACGGGCTGTCGGGGCACGGCAGGTCGAACCACGTAAGGGCCTGCTCCTGGAGGACTGAGGCAGCGAACGGCCGGAAGCCCTCGCGGAACTTGACGCGGGCGTTCAGGCGGTCCTTCATCCCGGTGATCCCTGGATGGCACAGGATCGAGCGGGCGCCCAGGGCCCGCGGGCCGAGCTCGGCGCGATCCTGGAACCAGCCGATGATCTCCCCGCGGGCGACGGCGGCGGCCGCGGCTTCAGCTGAGCTGCGCTCGTCCGCGTGGGTCACCGGCTCCAGCCCGGTCTTCTGCGCGAGAGCCTGAATGGTGTCCCGCTGGCCAGTGACCTGGGACGGCCCGAGGTAGACGTGGGTCATCCGCGAGGCGGAGGTGGGGGTGGCGCGCCCCAGCAGGACACGATCGGCGTACAGAGCCGCGCCGACGGCGTTGCCGTCATCAGTCGCTGCGGGGAACACGAACAGGTCCTCGGGCTGCAGCTCCGCGGCGATGCGCGTATTCAGGGCGCTGTTGAGAAAACAGCCACCGGCCAGCACAAGGCGCCGGGTGCCGGCCTCGCGCATCGTTCGGGCGGCCAGCGCCAGGCAGGCGGCCTCGAACTCGTGCTGAAGCTGGGCGGCCAGGTCGAAGTGTTGCTGGTCGAATGCTCCCGCGCTCTCAGAGGTACGCAGTAGGTAGCCGTCGGTGGTGCGGGTGGCGAAGCCGAGGTCGGCAAGATGGTCCGCGGCACCGTCGAACCGGATCCGGCCCCCATCGACCTGGATGAAGAGGGACTCTTTCGACAGGGGCTTCCCGTAGCTGGCCAGTCCCATCGTCTTACCGGCGTCGTCATAGGTGGACCCGCGCTCGGCGAAGCCGAGAGCGAGCGTGACGGCCCGATACACCTCTCCGATGCCGGACAGATCGGACGGGATCCACAGGTCGCCGTCCCGGCGCCGTCCGGCGATCCTGCTGGACGGGCGCACCGTTCGCCACAGCAGCCGGGGCTCCTCAGCCGGCTGGAAGAGGAACGCGGTCTCCTGCTCTCGGGCCGTGGGGCCGATGCGCGAGCCATAGGCATCGATCACGAGCGCGGCGGCCGGACGGTCTTCGGCACTGCAGTAGAACGCGGCGCTGGCATGGGCGAGGTGGTGCCCCGGATGGGGCAGCGCCAGCGCCGACGCCGGGTCCGTGAGCAGCCCGAGGCTCGCCAACAGGCCGTCCTCCTCGCCCTGGCTGCGGGTCTCGGTGGAGGTTGCAATCCAGTGATCGACGTCCTGCCTGCCGAGACCCTGGTCAGCGAGGACGGTGTCGATCAGACGGGCCATCGCGGCGGCGTAGGCGTGGTGAGCGACGACACCGCGCTTCACACCGGTGGTGCGCTCCAGGGCCAGTGCTTCGCGTACCTGGCCGTCCACGACGATTGCCGCGGCGCTGTCATGGCTCAGATTCAAACCGACGATGACGGTCATGAGGCTCCTCTTGAGCAGCCGGAGAGCAAGCAAGCCCACCGACGCACCGACAGTCCAGTGGCTACCCGGAGTGTGGCCGCGGGCGCTCTTCGAGGGTGGAAGGTGCGGCGGCCTATCCGCTAGAGCCGGATGCTGTGCAACCTGTGCAACCCGCTGAGACCCCTCCCCGGAGACCCCTTGCGGCAGGGACGATCGAGCCACTTCCCGAAAACAACGCGGGATAATGCACCACGCGATGTAAGTTCACCGCCACCCTCTGATGCACCATCGTGTTGAAGGGCTGCCCATGGCTCGCTCAAAAGAGCTATCTCCCAATCGCCGGCTCGAACAGCTGATAGCCGAGACCGAATGGGAAAACCCTGGAGTTCTCGCCGACCGTGTGAACCGGCTGCTTCGCCAGGCCGGCAGCCGCCGCGTGATCCACCGCACTACCCCGTACAAGTGGCTGCGAGGGCACGTCCCGAGCAGCCCCGTCCCGGCTCTTGTCGTCCGAGCGTTATCGAGCGCCCTGGGCAGGGACCTCACCTTCGATGGCGTCTGGGCCCACCGGGGGCCGACCACCGTCACCGAGGTGATTCGCGCGCACGAAGGACTCGATCACCCCTGGGACAACGCAGGTCTCCACCAGTTACTCAAGGAACTGGACGCCACCCCTACGCGTCATGTGGTGCTGGCCGCCACGGGAACCGTCCTGACAACGCTGGCCTGGCAATCCCTCGCCGCCCCGACACCTCGCCTGCTCGTCCCACGCAAGCCAACCACTGCTGTTCCGCTGTCTGCGCTGCAGATCGTGGACAGCCTGGTCGCCTCCGCGCAGGCCGCCGACGACAAGGAGGGCAGTTCCGCCAGACAGACCATCAGCATGTCCATCCCGATCATCGTGAAGCTGCTCAGAGAAGGTGACTACTCCCCCGAAACCGGGGCCCACCTGGCTCGATCTCTCGCCCAGATCTGCCAGACCCTGGCCTCCATGCACCACGAGGAACTCGCTGCCGGCATCTCCCAACGCCTCTACCTCATGGCTCTGCGGGCCGCGCACGCCGGCGGGGACAATGCCCTCGTCGCAAGCATCCTCGCCCAGATGTCAGGACAAGCGGCCGACCATGGACAAGCCGCTGATGCTGTCCAACTCGCGGCGACGGCCACTGAGGCAGCCGAGCACGCCGCACCGAGTGTGCGAGCTCTCGTAGCCGCGCGAAAGGCCATCGCCCACGCCAGCGCCCGCGAACTGGGTGCCTTCGAGGCATCGATCGACGACAGCAACCGCTTCTTCGAACTGGCGGCCCCCCAGGTCGAAGTACTCTGCTGGGCTGACTGCGCCGACCGGACCGAACTCGATGCCATCGCCGGACGTGGCCTAGTCCTTCTGGCCACCAAGCGCACTGCCGATCCCTTGATCGTGCTGCCCCGGGCTGCCGAGCTCTTGCAGGCAAGAGCCCAGACGCCGCTGGGCGGCGACCACCAGCGCTCCGCCCTCCGTCACGGAGCGCTCTACAGCCTGGCTCAGGCCCAGCTCGGCAACCTCGACACCGCTGTCGATGCAGCAGAGATCGCCCTCATCCGGCTTCCGACCGTTTCATCCACTCGAAGCATGATGCTGCTACGCGATCTCGCCTTCGTTCTCGACCGGCACCGCGCCGCATACCCACGGGCCCGCGCGGTCGTGGACGAAGTGAGAGGCCATTGCCAGCGCCTTCGTCTGCGTTAGACAGCGACGCAGGCGAATGCAGGAGCCTTCTGGGGGCTCTTCAACCGCTGGCCGTAGAGGCTCCTGCTCTTCCCTGCCATACGCGCGACGTCCCCGAGGGGCTGGCCTCTCGGGGACGGTCGCGCGGCCGGTCACCCCCGCCGGGCCGGTGCCGGAGCTTCGGCCATCTCTTGTCCCCGCGGCACCGTGGGCGGCATGCAGGGAACCTGGGGGATCACAGTTCGTCCCGCCTCCACAGCTCCCATTCCTCCTGGAGCCGCTTGGTATCCACCGTTCGGGTTTGCAGTTGCTCCACCCAGGTGGAAGTGAGGGAGGCCAGGGTGTGCGCGTTCTCCAGCGTCACCTGATCGTCGACAGCGAACAGCGCCAGAAGTTCCGCGGCAGCAGGATCGGCGTGGTCACAGGCCGAGCACAGGCTCGCCTCTTTCGCTCCCCGCACGTCCTGGCCAAGTTCGTTCTGCCAGGAGTATGGAAACGCCACCCTCAGCACTGCAGCACCGCCGCAGCGGGCGCAGGGCGCGATGTCCTCGACGCTGACTAATAACCCTGGCAGGTCACCGTCCTGCTCCCCAGCCATCAGGCGATGCCTCGCCAAGCGTCGATACCGAACACACCCTTGACGTCAGAAGCGATAGTCAGCGCGTTCACCTGGGTGTGCAGCTGGTACACGATGGTCTTCTGCGGGCCCCGCACCGAAAGGAGCACAGGGCTCTGCCCGGGGTGGGAACCCAGGATCCGGCGCAGTTCGGCCAGGGAGTTCTGGTTGATCCGGTGGTACGGGAGAGCGAGCTGGACCGGGGCTGCTCCGGTGCGCTCCGCCGACGTGACGTCCAGGACCTGAATTTCCTGGCCAGAGATGCTGATCGCACCGTCTCGGTCGTTGATTCGGCCCTTCACCGACACCACGCTGTCCTCGACCAGGGCTCCCATGACGAGCTGATAGTTGGCGGGGAAGAAGAGGACCTCGATGCTCCCGTCTCGGTCGGAAAGCTCGATGACGGCCCAGGCGTTGCCCTGCTTGGTGACCTTCAACTGCACCGAGCTGATGAGCCCAGCCAACCGGACCATCCCCTCGGTACGACCGGAGGCATGCAGGTCCACCACTGTGGTGTCGCGGTGGGAGGCAAGGATGCTCTCGGTGCCGTCCAGAGGGTGCGCGGAGACATACATACCGAGCATTTCGCGTTCTGTGCTCAGCATCTGTTTGCGGGGCCACTCATCCTCGCCAAGTTCGACTTGGAGGCCGAAGCCGGCGTTCTCATCCGCATCGCCCCCTCCCATTCCGGCGAACAGGTCGTCCTGGCCGTAGGCGGCGGCCTTCTTCAGCGGAACGACAGCGTCGATGGCTGTTTCATGCGCCGCGCACAGTGCCTTGCGGGTGTGGTTGAGGGAATCGAACGCGCCTCCCTTGATCAGGGACTCGATGGCACGCTTGTTCAGCGCAGGCAACTCGACCTTGTCGAGGAAGTCCTGGAAGGAGGTGAACTTCCCACCCGCCTTGCGTGCGGCGACGATCGATTCGATGACCGCCTCACCGACGTTGCGGACGGACAGGAGACCGAAGCGAACATCGTCGCCAACGGCTGCGAAGTCCATGACCGACTCGTTGACGTCAGGCTGCAGGATCGTCACGCCGAGCTTGCGGGCATCGGCGAGGTAGATGCCGGCCTTGTCCTTGTCGTCGCCAACAGAGGTGAGGAGGGCGGCCATGTACTCGGCCGGGTAGTTCGCTTTGAGGTAGGCGGTCCAGTAGGAGACCAGGCCGTACCCGGCCGTGTGGGACTTGTTGAAGGCATAGCCGGAGAAGGGGAGCATGGTGTCCCAGACCGCCTTGATGGCTGGATCTGAGTAGCCGTTCGTCTTCATGCCGCCGTTGAACTTGTCCCACTCTGCGGCGAGGACCTCGGGCTTCTTCTTGCCCATCGCACGCCGCATCATGTCGGCGCCGCCAAGCGTGTAGTTGGCGAGGCTTCGGGCGATGGCCATGATCTGCTCTTGGTAGACGAGCAGGTGGTGGGTGGATCCGAGGATGGGCTCGAGGGGCTCCTTGAGCTCGGGGTGGATCGGGTCCGGTTGCTGCTTGCCGTTCTGGCGCAGGGCGTAGTTCGTGTGGGCGTTCGCCCCCATCGGGCCCGGCCGGTAGAGCGCAAGTGCTGCTGCGATGTCCTCGAATCGGGTCGGCTCCATCAGCTTGAGCAGGGCTCTCATGCCGCCGCCGTCGAGCTGGAAGACACCGAAGGTGTCACCTCTGGCCAGAAGCTCGTAGGTTTTCCGGTCGTCGAGTGGGATGACGAGCTTGTTGCTGCTGCTGTCCATGGGATCGACTGTGGCGAGGTCGACGCCGCGGTTCTCCCGGATGTTCTCAATCGCCTGATCGATAACACCGAGGTTGCGTAGGCCAAGGAAGTCCATCTTGACCAACCCCATGTCCTCGCAACTGGGGTAGTCGAACCCGGTGATCTTCACGCCGTCCTTGGCGCGCATGTGCAAGGGAATGCGATCGGTGAGCTTGGTCTTGGAGAGGATGACCGCAGCCGCGTGGACGCCCGTGCCTCGCGTCAGTCCCTCGACACCCTTCGCAGTGTCGATGACCTTCTTGACGTCGGGCTCGTTCTCGTACATCTGCCGGATGTCGCCGGCTTCCCCGTACCGCGGGTGGTTCGGGTCGAAGATTCCGTCGAGAGGAATCGACTTGCCCATGATGTCCGGCGGCAGCGCCTTCGTGATGCGCTCGCCGTGGGAGAACGGGTATCCCAGGATCCGCGAAGAGTCCTTGATGGCGTTCTTCGCCTTGATCTTGCCGAAGGTGTTCACCATCGCGGTGTACTCGTCACCGTACTTCTCTGTGACGTAGCGCACCATGCGTTCCCGCTGGCGGTCGTCGAAGTCGAGGTCGACATCCGGCGGGTTGATGCGCTCGGGGTTGAGGAACCGCTCGAAGAGCAGGCCGTGCTCGAGGGGACACAGCTCAGTGATGCGGGTCGCGTAGGCGACGATCGACCCGGTAGCCGAGCCTCGTCCAGGGCCCACCGGTACACCGTTGTCGCGGGCATACTTGCAGATATCGGCGACCACGAGGAAGTAAGAAGAGAAACCCATGGGTCCGATGACGCTCATCTCGGTTTCGAACCGTTCGAGCACGTTATCGGGAATGGGATCTCCGTAGCGCATGGCCAGTCCCCTGAGAACGTCCTTGCGAAGCCACGATTCCTGAGTCTCACCCTCGGGGACGTCAGGATATTGGGGCATCTCGTCGACGTTTTCGAAAACCGAATCGTAGGATTCGATACGCTCAGCAATGAGCAGAGTATTGTCGCACGATTCAGGAATCTCACTGAAGAGGCTACGCATTTCCTGCGCAGTCTTCAGGTAATACCCGCTCCCCTGAAACCGGAAACGTTTAACGTCATCCTTATTCTTTCCCACTCCGATGCACAGCAGGTTATCGTGCGCGTCTGCTTGGTCTTCGAATACGTAGTGTGCGTCGTTCGTGGCAAGCAGGGGGATTTGGAGATCTTTCGCCAGGCGCAGCAGACCATCGCGAACGTCGCGTTCGATGGACAGGCCGTGGTCCATCAGTTCTAGGAAGTAGTTTTCCTTGCCGAAAATATCCTGGTACGAGGCGGCCACCGTGCGCGCTTCGTCGTATTGGTTCAGCCGCAATCGGGTCTGGATGGCACCAGAAGGACATCCGGTGGTCGCGATGATCCCGTCAGCGTGCTCGCTGATCAGTTCCATGTCCATCCGGGGCTTGCCCGCGGGGAACTGACCGGTGTAGCTAGCCTCGGTGGACAGGTAGAAGAGGTTCTTGAGACCTACGACGTTGCGGGCCCACATCGTCATGTGGGTGAACCTGCCGCCACCGGAGACGTCCTTGGACCCCTCGCCGTCATCCGACATCGCCCGCTGGCCCCCGGGTCCCCAGAACTCCTGCCGGCGAGCAAACCGAGAGGAAGGGGCCACGTAGGCCTCAATGCCGATAATCGGCTTGACTCCAGAGAATCCCTTGGAGACCTGGTGAAACTCGTAGGCTCCGAACATGTTGCCGTGGTCACTCATGGCGACCGCTGGCATCTGCTGCCGCTCCACCTCAGCGAACATCGGTTTGAGCTTCTGTGCGCCATCGAGCATTGAGTACTCGGTGTGGTTGTGCAAATGAACGAAACTGCTGGTCACCGGGCCGTCGCCTCCCTGGGATCCTACGAAACAGACAGCCTATCTGCTGCGCGGATAGCGATCATGCGCAGCCGCTCGGCGCGTATCGCGCAAGCTTCCAAGCGCAGCCAGGAGCAGCAGCGATTACTCGTCGCAACAAATAGATTACGCCACGGGATGACTTTGAGGCCTTGGAGGAGCTCCCTCGGCACTACAGCGTGGGCAACTCGCCGAAGACGAACCCGTCGATGCGGTCGATATCGGCCATCTCTACGGCTAGAAGTATCCGTCTCAGCCAGAATCACAACAGAAGACGGTCAGGCATATGCCAGGGCCACATGACGATCCAGTGCATGTCTCTCTGCCTCTCCTCCGAGCTGAGCAGCCAGTGCACGGCCGCCTCACAAGAGGGCTGGTCGACGGGTCGTGGCTCGCCCTGGCGGCCACGATGATCGCTCTCTCTGCGGAAGGCCGTCGGGCTACGCCTACGCCACCATCCGGTCCGGAGAGCTCGCCAGCACCACCGGCGAGCTCTCGGACGACTTCCACCAGATGATCGACACCCCGAAGGCACCTCCCCTCGGAGCCGACGGGGACCGCCACAGCAGGCTGCCCACCTGCAGCAAGCCCCGGGGACCTGTGGTTAGCCGGCGGCACTGTGCTGCGTGTCCTCGACCTGGCCCAGCCAGGGCACAGCCTCGCTGCGGCAGGACTGGTTGACGGGGGTGAGGCCCTCGCCATCAGGCTCGTCGAGCGCGGGAAGGTTGATGCCCATCCAGGTGTCGCCGTAGTCGTACGCCGCGATGTGCGAGCCGCAGCTCCCACAGAATCCACGCCGGGTTTTGCCCGGGTACGTGTCGAACCAGGTCGGCTCGCCCCCCTCCCCGGTCCACTCGAACCCGTCGAGAGGGAACGCCACCCACGACATCATCGGCGCCCCGCCGCGCTTCTGGCAGTCCCGACAGGAACAGGTATGGGGGTAATCCGGATCGCCCTTCGCCAGGAACCGGATCCGCCCGCAGTCCGGGTGACACCCACCGGAACGGGGCGCGGCAGCGGTCTCGGAAGTGGCGTTCAAATCCGTTCATCTCCCCTGTGTGACAGTCAAGTTCACCCCGAGATCTTGCCATTCGGCTGCCGTCGGAAGTGGGCCGCGCCCCCCTCCCATCGAAGGCGAACATACATCCGACACTCGACACCGGATTGAGGGCCGCAAGCGATTTTTGATGACCCATCCCTACACCGGTCACTTCCGGCCAACCTCGTGCGGCCGTCGGTCTGGCAAGCCCCGCGGCCGCCGGAAACGATCACGGGCGGCGCCTGGTAGGCGGGCTCCAGGAGGTCGGCCAGATCCTGCTGCTCCGACTCTGAGCCTGCGCTCTACTCGCTACTTCAGTTCGAGCACCTCCCGACTCGCCTCAGCTCGCCATGTAGACGGGCTTCCTCGGCATGCGCCGGAGAGTGGTTGAACCCGCTGTCCATCAAATCGACCTGAGGGGGCCAGACGATGCCGAGGAGTAGCCCTGGCGGCAAGGCCTGGTTCCATCGCCTGCCCCGTCCACTCCTTGAAGTCGGGCCGGACCATCGGCAGGCCGTCCCCGTCAAATCGCCTACCTGATCGAGTTTCGCTGGCAGCGCAAGCCCCCGATCGGGTGCCGCGGATCGGCAACCACTCGAACGCGTGAGTTCAAAAGCCATCCGGCAAGCCATTTCCGACCGAGGCGCGATATCCGCATTCACGTTCGAGTCATTCGCCCTTCCGGGGCCGTTACGGCCACGGAAGCGGGGCGTTCTTAGAGCACCAGTGCCAACCTGCCGTCCATTTGGAGGACATCATGAACGCCGGCCCCGCCCGCACCCATCGCCATCTCGACTTCGAACACCAGGCGTCCTCGCCCGGGTTCGCCTTCCAGCCCTGGAGGCTTCGGCAGACCAACGTCCGCGCCCGCCGCTCGGCGCTAGCAGCGACGAGGTGGACAGCATGAGCGAGACCGCCAAGGCAACGGATCCCACGGATACGACCGCGCAGGCGCGGCCCAAGAGCAAGACCAAGGACCCGATCTCGGATGCGGAACGCGAGTTGTACGGGGGGCGGCTGCGGTACGACCAGTCCTTCGTCCGGCACGAAGGCCCCCTGACCCGGCTCGGGTTCGGGCACATGGCTGCCGCCATGCCGCGCATGGTGGTGATGGTCCTGCGCACCGGCTGGCAGACCGACCCGCGAGCCCTGGCCGGGGTCGTGGCGGCGCAGCTCGGGCAGGGTGTGGCGGCCGGGTGGGGGCTGGTGGCCGTCAACAGCGTGCTCACCGAGCTGTTCGCCGCCGGGCCGACCGCCGAAAAGCTCCGTGAGGCACTGCCGTCGCTGGTGGTGCTCGGGGTCACCGCGGTAATGACGGCGGTGCTGGCGGCGTGGTCGACGGCCATGTCGGGCCGGCTGGAGCCTCAGGTGGAGCGGGCGGTGTCCGCCCGGTACTACACGGCCGTCACCAATGTCGAAGTCGAGGCCACCGAGCGGCCGGAAGTGCAGCGGGTGCTGGAGGCGGGACGGTTCGGCACCGACTCCGCCCGCAACATGCTCCGGCTGTCGGTCGGCGTGGGCAACGTGGTCATCGGCATGGTGGCCGCCGCCGTGGTCCTGGTCTCGCTGCACTGGACCTTGCTGCCCATGCTCCTGGTCATCGCGCTGCCCAAGGGCTGGGGGGCGGTGCGCTCCGCTCGCCGTGACTACCTCTCCCGCCTGCACTGGGTCGATCACCGCCGGGCGATCTCCTCGCTCCTGGCCTACCTGACCCGCCCCCACGCCGCCGCGGAGATCCGTGTGCACGCGGCTGGCACGAAGCTGCTGGCCAGCTACGAGGAGATGTCCCGGCAGACCGAGGCCGAGCAGCGGCGCCTGGCCCGGGCGCAGGCCGGCACTGACCTGGTCGCGGGCGGTTTCGCGGGTCTGGCGTCGCTGGGCTGTTACGGCATGCTGTGGTGGCTGCTGGCCGCCGGGGGTCTGCCGCTGGCGGTCGGGGGGACCGCGGTGGTCGCCATCCGGACCTCGACCGCGCGCCTGTCCTCCCTGGTGCAGCAGGTCAACCGGCTCTACGAGGAGCTGCTGTTCCTCACCGACACCGAGGACGCCATCGAGATCGCGGGCAAGCACGCGATCCCCCTGACCGGCACCGCCCTCCCCTCCCCCGTCCAGTCGGTGCGCACGGAGAGCGTGACCTTCACCTACCCGGGAGCCGACACACCCGCCCTGAAGGGCGTCAACGTGGAGATCCGACCGGGCACCGTGACGGCCCTCGTCGGAGCGAACGGATCCGGCAAGACCACCCTGACCAAGATCATCGCGGGGATCCTCCTCCCCAGCGAGGGAAGCGTGTGGTGGGAGGGTGAGTCGGGCGAGCGGGTCGAGCTGCGCGACGCGGACCGTGGGCAGGTGTTCGAGTCGGTCGGCGTGCTGGCGCAGGACTTCCCGCGCTGGGAGATGACCGCCGCCGCGAATGTGGCCATCGGCGCCGGTGACCGCCCCCGTGACATGGGCGCCATCCGCGAGGCAGCCCGTGCCGCGGGCGTACTCGACCTGATCGAGAAGCTGCCGTACGGCTGGAACTCGATCGTCATCAAGGGCTACGAGCGCGGGGTCCAGTTGTCGGGCGGGGAATGGCAGAAGTTGGTTACCGCTCGAGCGCTGTACCGGATGGCCCGGTTCTTCCTGGTCGACGAGCCCACCTCGGCCCTCGATCCACTCGCTGAAATCGCCGCGTTCAAGGGTCTGTGGTCGCTGGCGGAGCAGGGGCACGCGGTCGTCCTCGTCACCCACCGGCTCGCCGCCACGATGAACGCCGACCACATCTACGTCCTCGCCGACGGGCAAGTCGTCGAGGAGGGCACTCACGCGGAGCTGATGGCCCACGAAGGCCCCTACCAGGGCATGTTCACCGCGCAGGCCGCTCAGTACGGAATCGCAGCGGTCTCCGACACGGTGCCCGGCCCGCGAAGCACACCGCCGGCCGACCACGAGGAGAAGGCGCGTTGAACCCGTGACCATGACGCCAAACCCCCGATCCGGACACCGCACCCCCACCGAAGGCGAGAAGTCCTCCGTGCCCCCCAGCCACACCCACATCCGCAAGACCGTCGAGGCCTACCTCGCCCACCACCCAGCCGAGCGGGACGCCCTGGCCGACCTCCTGGCCGCTCTCGACCAGCCCGACGACGCGACCAGCCGGACCACCTTGCCCGGCCACGTCACGTGCAGTGCGGTCGTCATCGACCGCAACTGCAACGTGCTGCACATTCGCCACCGGCTGACGGGGCTGCTCCTTGTGCCGGGAGGCCATCTCGAGCACACGGACCGTTCCCTGCTCGCCGCCGCGCTGCGCGAGCTCGAGGAGGAAGCTGGCATCCCGGCCGGCGCGCTCACCCTGACTCCCCAATGCCTGGGTTCGCCGATCGACGTCGATGTCCACGAGATCGACGCCAACCCCGAGCGCAGCGAGCCGCCGCATAGGCACTACGACCTCCGATACGCCTTCTACCTCGCCGACGAGCTGCCGCCGCAGCTCGTCCTGCAGGACGAGGAAGTAGCTGGCGCCCAATGGCTGCCGATCGCCAGCATGACCTCGCCGACGCTGCGCGCCAAGCTCATGGACGCGGGCCTCGACGGCCGACAGGAGCCGGTGAACGCCTCCGCTCTCATTCACAACGCGCAGGGATTGTGCACGCTTGGTCAGTGTCCAGGTAGCTGTACGGTCCGCGGGTGCTGAGACAAGATGCCTGGTCGGTCCACTACAGCTCTCGGGACCTGCCGCAGCCGGAGCCACAGCCCTGGCACCTGCGCTTTTCACCGGATGAGTGGGAGCTGTGGCTTGATGACCTGGGCATTCCTGACGGGACGCCGTACCTGTTGTCGCCTTGCTTCGTCTACGACACGGACCTGAACTCGTACTTCCATCAGGTGAACCTCATGGAAGGCCCGCTGAACAGCCAGCTCAACCGGGCGTCGGCCCTCTGCAGGAGCCTGAACTTCCTGCACTGGAGCCGTGGTGGCAAGGGTTGGCGGGATGCGACAGAGGCCGACCACACGGCCTACCACTACTGGCGGCGACGTGATCCAGGCGGGCCACGCATCGACGGCGATACGTGGAGCCAGGAGGTCACGCACTTGCAGCACTTCTACCTCTACGCGAAGAAGAAGCTGTGGGTGCCGGAGGTGCCGATCCCGCAGCGGCCCCGACGTGATGGCCAGCACGAGGCGGCAAGGGGTCGCAGGCGCCGTTCCAAGCCGGATCCCACGCAGGACACGGTGCCGGCGAGCTACGCCCACGACGTGGGCGGCGAAGTCCTTGAGTGGCTGCCCGCGCCGTCCTACCGACGCTGGCGGGACGTCGGCATCCTCGGCTACGACCGTGAGGGCCTGCCCCGGGACAATTTCCGTGGTCGGTGGGCTCCACGCAACGGGACCTTCACCGACTCGACGGTCCGCACCGGCCTACGGCTGGAGGAACAGGCCAGCCGCCTCACTCTCGAAGTCCCCACCGGTCCCGGCCCGGCCGGCTACAGCAAGTCCTGGCTGCCCAAGGCGATCGCGAAGCGAAACTCGGCACGCTGGGTCTATGAGCCGGCCTCGGTCCGCCGGGACCTGACGGCCTACGCGACCGAGGACCGTCGATGGGTTATCGAGGAGGCCCGGGACGCGGGCCGCTACGACAGGATCCGCCGGCCGATCGTGATCTTCGATCCGGAGCGGCCACACCTGGCCCAGTACTCGAGCGGGATCAACCGCGGCGAGAAAGTCGACGTCCGGCTGCTCGACCCGCGCGAGCGTCAGCGGCTGCTGATCGACGCTGAGCACGGCTTGGAGCCCGCGATGTTCTGGCTCGGCGAGAGCGGCATGCCGTTGTCCTTATCGACTTGGAAGGACATGTTCACCGACGCCAACCGGAGGTGCGAGGAACAAGGTCTCGACCTCCGGGCTCACGCCCATCTTCTGCGGCACACGTTCGCCGTCATCACCCTTGAGCAACTCCAGCGCGGGCACATTGCTGCCCTCGGCGACATGAACCCGGCACAGCGGCTGCACTACCAGCGGATCTTCGGCGACCCGTTGGACTGGGTCCGGCGCCGGCTCGGGCACGCCTCGATTCTGTCGACCTTGATCTATCTGCACGCCTTGCAGGAACTGGAGATGGAGACCCGTATGGCTCTGGTCCCCGATACCTGGGAGGACCCACGCGACACGACGGTCGACGTCCTCGGGGACGAGACCCCGCCCGCGGGCCTGCCCGCCGAGCTCGGGGAGAAGGTATGACCCGCCGAGGCCGCGGCAGCACCGGACCAGGCCGTCCGTCCGCCCTTCCGCCAGACGGCTACGAAGCGCCCCCACCGGTCCGCGAAGAGACGTCGGGCAGGTTGGTGGTCGACTTCCATGGCGATGACAAACGTCGCGCCAGCTATGACCTCGGGAAATTGCCGTCGCCGGGATGGCATCCGTTGCTGGCCGAAGCTCTGGCTCTGCGAATTGGCCCCAGCGGTGACGTCCGCACCCTTTCGGGCAGCAAGACGAGCTGGCGGGCTTGCGCCAACTGGGCCCAGTTCCTCTCCAAAACGGATCCGATTCCATCCGCTCCTGAGGAACTCACCCGAGCTCACGTCGATGCTTTCCACGACCGCACCGATGCGTCACCGCACACGAGATACAACGACATGCGGGAAATGCAACTCCAGTTCGCAGACGTCCATCTGAAAGGCCGACTGCCCGAGGACGCCTGGGACGCCCTCAAACGGCGGCTGACCAAACCGAAGCGAGTGCCAGTCGGCGGATACTCGGATGGCGAGTTCGAGAGGCTGATCGCTGCCGCCCGAACGGACACGGCCCGCATCGTCCGGCGCATGCGCTCCGGCGAAGAACTCGTACGGCGCTGGCACGACGAGCGAGATGCGTTGGAGCCAGAGCAGCATTCGCTGGCCGAGGTCCTCGCCGGCATGGCCGCCTCCGGCGAGGTCCCCATGTTGACGGGCGGGCCCAGCAGTCGGCACCGGCGGGCCGTTCTCGCATCACATTTGCACTTGACCTGGCAGGACGTGTCTCCCCTGTTGGCCCTTCTGGCCCTGGTCACCGAACGCAACGGCGAGACCCTCAAAGAACTCCCAGTCCGGCATCGGAGGCTGGAGGACCGGGCAATCGAGCTCGTGTTGGTGAAACGCCGGAAGGGAACCAAGCGCTGGTTCGAGACCGTGACCTGGGAGATCGGGCCGAAGGGCCGTGAACTTCATACGCCTGGCGGCCTCTATCTGCTCTTACTCGAGCTGACGGCACGCAGTCGTGCGGCCTGCGGTTCATCTTCGGCCTTCTGCGTCTGGCGCAATGTCCCCCAGGGCGCCGGGAGGGTGGTCGAGCACTTCGCCCCCTTTGAGATCGACCTCAGCCACGGCTCGGCCTCTTCCATGACGAAGTGGGCGGCAGCCCGAACGAAACCCCTCCTCGCGGACCCGAAGCCTGCCACCAAAACGAAGAATGACCAGGTCAAAGACGTGACGGTCGAGGCGGCTGGCAAGGCGTCTCCCGCTGGCCCGGCGCCGCTCAAAGTGACCTTCAACAGGATCAAGACCAGCGTCGACGCCCGCCGCACCAAACAGCTCGGAGGGCATCTCCCCTCGGCAGCGAAGAGCAACACGGCTCAAGTGCTGTTCACGAACTATCTGCAACCAGATGAAAACACCCGCGACTGGGCTGAAGAGGTGGTCTCCGAGGCCCTCGCAGATGCCGAACAGGCGGCTTGGGACGCTCACGCGACCGCCGTCGGACGCCGAGGCGAACCCACCGTGATCCCGACAGCAGAGTCACCACAGCAACTTGAACAGGCCGGACTTCCCGCGACGACCGCCCGCGACCTCGCCGACGGCGCACTGGACACCGCCTGGACGGCCTGCAAGGACCATGACCAGCACCCAGAAACCGGTGCTACCTGCGACGACTCATTCCTCGCCTGCTTCCACTGCGGAAACTGCCTGGTCACCCGCACCCACCTGCCCAAGCTTCTGGGCCTGCTGGAGGGCTTGGGCGCGATGCGGCAGCGCATGAGTGAGGACGCCTGGTGGGATCGCTACGGGCCCGCCTGGGTCGCGATCAAGCGCGACATCCTCTCGAAGTTCACACCGGCCGAAGTCGACAAAGAGCGCCAGCAGCCCCTGCCCGACGCCCTCCTCGACCTGGTCGAAGCACCCTGGGATCAGCCATGAGTACCGCCACCTTCGCGCGTCACCCAGAGGTCGTCTCTCTCGAGGACCCGTACGTCCTGCACGGCCGCCCGCTGAAGAGCGGGATTCACCTGCAGGACACTTCCCGCTACAGCCACGACGTCTGGCGGCTGACGCCCGCTGGGCTCAAAGCGCACGAGAAGGCTCAGATCCTCAACTTCCCCACCCTCCCGCAGCGATTTCGCCCAGCTGCCAAGCGCCTCTTCTATGCGCTCTTGTCTCTGGAAGCGCCCGACGGTGAGGACTCTCCGCGGATTTCCACCATCCGCGGAGAGTTCACCGGGCTCAAGCGGTTCTTGAAGTGGCTCGACCGCCGGTGGTCACCAGAGCGGAACGAGCTGGCTGAACTCTCACCCGGCGACCTCGACGACTACCGCAGGCATCTCCTTGCCGTCTTCCCGAACAACCGCACACAGCGTTCGCAGCTCCGTGGGGTTCTGCGATTGCTCTGGCGATGGCGGAGGCATCTCGGTGAGCACGGCTTGCCGGTTCGATCCCCTCGGCCTCGACGGCTGGAGCGAATCGAAGCAGGTCCGCCAGGGCGACAATGAGACCGACCGCCTCCCCGAGGAAGTTCTCGGCCCTCTGCTGGTCTGGGCCCTGCGGTTCATCGACGACTTCGCCCCCGACATCCTCGACGCCGACCAGCAATGGCGCCGAAACCGCGCAAGGCGCCCTCGTCCCCGTCACCTGCGCAGGAATCTCGGGGCACGGTTACAGCGGCTGCTTCGGAACTACGTCTCCGCCGGCCGGCCGCTGCCGGGCTGGCACGGGCAACCGAGCCTTACCCATCTAGCCCACCTCGTTGGCTGCCACCACTCCGCTCTGTCCTGGTATCGCCAGGCTCTCGACGAAGCAGCGGCGATCGTCGGCGTCACCGAGAGCACGTTCATCGAGAGCGTCCAAGGAAGGCTGGGCGAGAAGCCCTGGATTACCTCGATCAGCACTCATCACAACTCGGCCAACAGCCTCGCTCGGCTTGCCCGTCATCTGCAGATCGCCTGCTACATCGTGATCGCCTTCCTCAGTGGCATGCGGGACTCCGAGATCAAGCACCTCAAGCGCGGATGCCTGGAGATCAAATGCGACGAGGACGGCCGCCCCTACCGTTGGAAGCTCAACAGCCTGGCCTTCAAGGGTGAGGAAGACGTCGCTGGCGTTCCGGCGACCTGGACCGTCAACGCGACGGTCGCCCGCGCCATCGGGATGCTCGAACAGCTTCAGCCGACAGCTCGGGACTACCTCTTCGCAGCCCTTCCCCACGGCGCCGGAAACAAGACGGGCGCAAACAAGGCGCTGGGCACTCTGGCGACCAACCTGCAGCTCAATGCGTTCACCGCTTTCGTGAACCGACTCTGCACCGAAGGCGACCACCCCGACATCATCCCGGCCGGCCAGGGTTACAAGATCAAACTGAAGACCAGCCACTTCCGACGCACTCTGGCCTGGTTCATCGCCCGGCGCCCCGGCGGCGTCATCGCTGGCGCCCTGCAATACCGCCACCACAGCATCCAGATGTTCGAAGGCTATGCAGGAACCAGTGACTCAGGGTTCCGGGCCGAGGTCGAGAGCGAGCAGGCCATCGCCCGCGGCGAGGTCTACATGGAAATGATCGATGCCCATCAGCACCTCGGCCTCGCCGGGCCCTCGGCTGAAGAGGCCGCACGACGCCTTCAGAACTTCGGTGACCGGGCCCAGTTCCAGGGGCAGGTCGCCAAAGACAAGCACCGCATCAGGAGAATCATGAAAAGGCACGATCCTGCTGTCTATCCCGGTGAGTACATCACCTGCGTCAACGACCCCGCCAAGGCCCTTTGCGAGAAGGCCCGGCGCGGCAACAGCGAAGGGCTCCCCTCTCACGGAGGCTGTCTCCCCTTGGCCTGCCGGAATGTTGCGCTCACCCCGGAGAACGTTGCCGCCTGGCAGCGCGAGGTTGCCCGCATCGACAAGCGCCTTGCCTCTCGGCCGATGCTGGCGCCCCGCCTCCGGGAACTCCTGCAGGGCCGCCGCGGCGAGGTCGTGGAGTTCTTGACCTCGAACGGACAGGAAGCTGTCCCGTCATGACTCGCCGAGTCCCCGACCTGCCCGAGGCCCTCGTCCGCAAGCACCTGCAGCAGGTGCTGGACGCTTGCGGGGAAGACAACAGCAGGCCCAGTGTCCTCATGCTGGCCCGCCGTCTCGGTCTGACCAACACCACCTTCCGCCGCCGCTATCCGGAGATCGCCCGCGAGATCTCCGAGCACCGGACGGCCCCCGCGGCACCGCGAGGCGGCCCGACCGAGCACGACAGGCTCGTCGCGCGCAATGCGAAGCTCCGCCGGCGAAATCGCGATCTGACCGGTCAGCTCGCCTTGGCCGCAGCACAAGTCCAGCACCTCGCTCTTCGGAACGAGCGCCTCAAGGAAGCGTTGGAAGCGGCCTCCCGCGTTACGAACATCCGCCAAAAGCCCCGGCTTCGCTGAACAGCAACCACCAGGAGCTGTGCTAAGTGCCACCACCCCGCGGACAGACCCGAGAGGAACGGTCAATGGTCAGTACTGAACAGCGGC
>NZ_JBMDLB010000005.1:0-324132 GCF_049310065.1 Streptomyces tatrensis
GCGCTGCGCGCCTGGGACTGAACCGCCTCGCTGCGCTCGGCGGGGTCCGCTTCGCGGACCAAGGCCCGCTGCTTCGGAGCGGGTACCCAGGCGCTGCGCGCCTGGGACTGAACCGCCTCGCTGCGCTCGGCGGGGTCCGCTTCGCGGACCAAGGCCCGCTGCTTCGGAGCGGGTACCCAGGCGCTGCGCGCCTGGGACTGAACCGCCTCGCTGCGCTCGCCCGAAGGAGAGCACCTCGCTGCGCTCCGCCCCGGGCTTCGAGCCCCTGGGGCTCGGCTCTTCGGCCGGGTCTCTCCGCTTCGCTTCGAGCTGGGTTGCGTGTCGCGCCGCGCTCCGCACGGAACGGGCCCGCTTCGCGGCCGCAGCGGGGCGCTCCTGCAGGAGGAGGCCACCCCGTTTCACGGGGTTCGGCCTCCGGCCCGTTGGGAACGCATGCCGGCTCCCCCGACCCCCGTGTCCTACCGGATCACATCCGGCTACCGCCTACTTGGCCACTCCCTTCACCACCGTCACCGTGGTCCTATCCAAACCGCCCGGGAGGACAGGCGATACTCCCACCCCGGCACCTCTCTAACGGAAGGTCCCAAAACCGCCGGCAGCCTTCACGACGTCTCTCATTCGGAACCTGGAAGACCACCCGCCCCTCGACGGCCTTGCCGGTAACCGTTACGACGACTCTCCCGGCCGGTCGAAGACCACATCACCCTTGTCCCATTGGAGCGGCAGGGGAAAACGGCCCGGCGTCACGAACTCCCACGTCAGCACAGCCTCAGCCCCCCCGTCCAAGCCCTGCCAGAACGGGAAAGAAACAACCACCTCAACATCGTCATCACCTACAACAGCCAGATCGATGACACCCTCCGAAGCCACCCCAACCTCCGGAGCCGGCGACTCCTCCCCACCCCCACGGGCCACCACATCAACCCGGGTGAACGGAGCCCACCCCGAATACAGGGCTTGCACCTCGAAGCTGGGATCCTCACCCTCCTGCAACTCGACGAACACACCCGACCCGCCACTACGCCCCACCACATACGTCACAACGTGACCCTGGCCCTGGCCCTCAGCCCCGACCTCGTGCCAGCTGACATGCAACTCGACCGCCTTGCCGACCTCGTGCTCACCCACCCGATACTCAGGCAGGCGGCCCTCAGAGGCGTAGTCCGCGACTGCGACCGTACGCGGGCCCCACCACAAGCTGATCAGATCACCCTCAGCCATGTCCGGATACGGCCCCACCAGCACCTTCACCGGCTCATGGGACTCCTGCGGACCCACAAACGGCACACCATCATGGTGCGAATCAACATCAATCCGAGCCGGAGGAAGACTCTCATCCACCCACAACACCACCGACTCCCCAGCACCAGAACCCACAGACACCACACAACCCCCATCAGCCACAAACACACCCGGTCACACACTCCGCGGAACCAACCGGAGCCCACCCACCAGACACCCCCTCCCACCCAAAGATCAAAAAAACCCAACCTCGAACCCACCAACCCACATGCTTCAATCTGAACACCAGCTAGAAACTGGCTGACAGCCCACATACCAGCAGCAAGACGTCGGCTGTGTTTTGTCGGCGATCGGTGAAGCCTGAGCCACCATCAAAAACCTCGTGAACTGGGCCTTTTACCGACCCGTCAGTGACACCGACCACTGACAACACGTGACGTCGGCGCTGAATCGTCGGCCACCATGACATCTCATGCAACGACCCGACACCGTCGCAGTCGCATTGAGGGCTCCTCATGCGCTGCCAGCACATGGAATGATCAAGCGATGACTGAACCGAACAACGCGGACGACCCCTCCTTCTGGTATGGAACCGAACGAGTCGTCAACGGGATCGCCCAAGGACTCTGCACCCTGGAGCAGGGCATAGCTTGGTTCACCAACCTGTCACCGGCCCGCCGGCAGGAGGCACTGCACGAGGCCGGCCTGTACGCGATGCAGGCCCACATCACAGCCGAAGACGGCCGCGCGGGCGTAGCACGGTCAGGCGTGAAACCCACCGCCAACCCCTCGGTCATGATCTGCATGAACCCTCCCCGCTACGGATTCTCAGGCCTCCCCGCCGACGAACACGTCAAAGCCTTCCGCGTACTCGTCTCCGTATTCACCGTCGCCGACACCCGACGCAGGGAGATGTACTGCAAAGGCACCTGCACACACGCCTGGCACAACTTGACCAGGAATTGCGAATGATCGCAGCCATCTCTTCCGTTGGATGAACGAGAGACCAGGTACACGCAGGTCAAAGCAGATGAGGCGGCGGGTGGTGCTGAACCGATGCGATAGCGTCCCAGCACATGGCTGCCGACGACAACGAAGAGCAGAAGGCGGACGGGACTGCCGAGAAGGATGCTGCCGGCGTACGCCTCGTGGAAGACCTCGTTGCTCAGGTGCCCGGGTTCGAGGACGCCTACGAGTGCCACGTCTTCAACGAGAACAGGCTGCTCCCGCACGTGTTCTTCTGGGACGTCGTGCAGGACACCGTCCGCTCGTACCTGACGGAGGACGCCCCGGACGGTCCCGACTGGCGCCGGGTCCTTGCGTTCCTGGAGGAAGAGACACAGCGTCGCGTGCCCGGGGCAATCGAGGTCATCGTGACCTCGTTCCTCTACGACCTCCCGTACGAGGGGGAACCCGGGCACGGCATAGAGGCACATCTCGGGCCCGCCATGAAGGAGAGGTACCTACAGCTTCGACCCCGGTACGGGGCAGAGGCCCCGGACGCTACGGGGAAGCCAGAAGCGTAGCCGCCCGTTCTGGCCACTTCTACTGCAGATTCACTGGCTCTCAGCGCAGGTGGCGAAGCTCTCGCAGTCCGTAGTCCGGCGGCAGCCACCCCTTCTTCCGCCTCTCGATGGTCTTCCGTGTGTGCGGAGGCGGCTGCGGACAGCCCTGCATCAGATCAGGTTCATCCCTGGCCCAGGCAAGCCCGTAATGGGCGGTACACACAGGCCAGATGGTCTTCACAGACTCCTTCAGGCACAGCGCCGTCCCATGTCGGCTCCGGCGCAGCTTGGGGCGCGGCGGCTGAGGCGGGCGCAGCTTGCACTCCTCAGCGAAGGCCGTCAGGGACGGTAGCCCCTCACCTCCCAGCGGGTCGCTGAACAGCGGCCCGCTGGTGCCGGCCCCAATCCGCCAGAGGAGAGCGGTCGCACTCAGCAAGGGGCGGGCCCAGGCTGGAACAGCGTGAGTCATACAGCCCTGACGCAACCCTTGATCGTGCAACGTGATCGTCGTGCCGTCCGGGGCCAGATCGCGGACGTACGCGGTGGCGAGCTGGGTGGTCGAGGCCGCGGTGAACACGGCCGTGGCGAGCTGAGCCGCCAGGTACGGGTGCGCCGTTGCACGGTGAAGACGCCACACCACCTCCGCCTCGGTGACCGGTGGCATCACCGGCGCGAAGAAGTCCCGGTCCTGCGCCAGCGGCGCGGCGCACCGGCACGAGCCGGTCGCCTCGTCGAGAGCCCTGAGCGTGGTCAGGGCGGGCAGGCTGATCCAGCGGTTCACCAACGGCCGCGCCGCTTGGGACACCTGCTGCTGCGGCGTGGCCAGCTCGGCCTCGGGCAGCAGAGCGGAGGCCTCAGCGACGAGGTGCTCCACCTGCCGCAGCTCACGCTCCAGGAAAGCCCGCATGGCCCGGTGGTGGCAGACCAGAACCAGGCGGACACCAGTGCGCCGGCGCAGAGCGAGGAGATCTCTGAAGCGGTGCGGAGTGAGCAGGTGGGCGCGCAGCAGAGTGAGGTGGGTGATGGGCGTGGCCAGGATCCAGGCGGCCGCGATCGCCCAGGCCGGGGTGGGGTCGAGGTGACGGTAGCCGGTGAGGGGGACGGGTTTGCCCAGGGCGGCGAGGATGTCGTAGGCGAGCGCGATCCCGGCGTCGGTGCCGGGAGTGGGGTGCACGGTGAGGCGTCCGTGCTGCGGGGCGTGGGATGCCAGGGCCGCCCGGGTGTGGACCACGTCGTCGTACGGGTCCAGGACCACCGTGACCGGCGGCGGATTCGGGCAGTCCAGCACCTCAGGCCACCACCGGTCGCTGGCGCAGTTTGCTGTAGGACCAACGCAGGAGGTCCTCATCCAGGATCCGTCCGGACTCCTTCATCCCGGCGGTCAGATGATGGGTGATCTTCGCCCAGGCCCGGAAGTTGCCGTGCGCGGCCTCGTCATCGCACATGGCGATCAAGTCCGGGTCCGTATCCGCCCACACGGGATGGAACGCCGGGACGACAGTGAGAACCTCCTCCAGCGGCATCGGCTCGATCTCCTGCCACGCGTACACGCGGGACTCCAGCATCGGCTCGCTCTGCAGCATCTCGAAACAGCCGTCCCCGCCCGTGAACACGATCGTCAGGTCCGAACCGATGTCATCCCACAAATAGCGCAGATATTCGAAGCACATCTTCGACAGCCACTGCGCCTCGTCACAGACCAGGACGTGCGTCTCCTCCAGGGCGCCGCGCAGCATCCGGTCGAACTCGATCGGCTGCCCCGGCGGACGGCCCTGCAGACCAAGGGCATGGAACAGTTCGTGGCGCAGGTCTCGGGTGGAGGGGCGGGCCCTGAACTGGATCCGGCGCGTCAGCTTCGGCGCGAGCTCGCGCAGCGAGGTGTTCACCGCCAACGACTTGCCCCGGCCCGCCTGCCCGTAGATACAGATCATGGCTCTGGCCTCGATCGCGGCACGGATGTTCTCCCGGACCATGAGTAGGGCACGTGTTGAGACCACCTGGGCGCCCGGCAGTCGCATGAAGTGGTCCTCCCGCTCCCGGGGCAGCCGGCCTTGTCGCTCAGCAGTCGCCATTGATCAACGCTCCCCGCTGTCGTCACGTACATCAGCCACTCCCGGCAGCCCGTCATCGGCTGCCTCCGCCTGTCCAGCATCCGTTTGCAAGTCGGCCGCCCGGCGAGGGCGGACAACCGGACGCGCCCACGAGGCCGGAGGCTCACGGGGAGGGATCAAGTCCGGCAGCGCCCGGGCCGCCAGATCCACACCCCTGGCCCGGGCGATCTCCGCCTCCGCCTGAGAAGACGTGACCGTGCGCCGCGGACGGGGCACGGACGCCGTCGTTGTGGCCGTGTAGCGGGACTTGCGCAGCTTCTCCGCCGCCTTCAGATCCGCCTTCAGCGCGCGGGCCTTCTTCTCCCTGACCGAACTGAGCGCACGGCGCTGCTCCACCGTCGCCGCCTGGGCCAGATAGGCGCTACCCAGATGCCGGCCCCACTCCTCGGCGGAGAACACCTCGATCCGCCCGTCGTAGTGCGGCAGATACCGCAGCCGGACCCGCATGCCGACGTGCCCGGCCATCCACGGCGCGATGTAGGCACGGCGCCGCCATAAAATTCCGTTCGTGGTGATCTTCCGGACCCGACCGTCGTCCTCCAACGCGAAGAACGCCAGCCGCTCCTCCGCGACGTCCTCGACCGGCACCGGATCCGCCTCCCACGCCGCCAACGGCGTCATCCCGTCCGCAAGACCCTCAGGATGGTGGCTGGTGTTCCACCCCCGCACCCACTTCAGCAGCTCCTCGACGAACTCCGGATACGACAAGAGGTGCTCCACCCGATCCGGACGGTGAGCACCGACCGGCCGAGCCCTGCGGGTATAGCCAGGCAGCGAAACCAGGAACATCACCTCGACCGCGTCGTTCAGCGCCTCGATGGTGCCCTTGCGATACGGCTTATAGGCGGGCAGGTCATGGACCGGAACCGCGAAGGCACCCAGCGCGCGCTCCACCGTCCGGCACAAGAACTCCTTGCCCCGGTCCACCCGCACCACGCCTGGCAGGCCACCGAACGGGCCGTACGGATCCTGCCTACTGATGCCTGTGCGCAGCGCGGCCAGGACCGCGTCCCGGGCCGGCTGATGCGGAGTCACCGCCACTCCCACAATGGCCTTCGTCGCGACATCGATGAACCACGTCACCCACGGACACACCGCCACGCCCTCGACGTCCACACGGACCGGGACCCGCTTGTGATCACCCTCCCAACACGCGTTCCGATGAGTCCGCGGACGCTTGCCATAGACGTCGTAGCGTCGGCGGGCTGCTTCACCGCCCTTCAACCCCGCCCGCTCCCCCACCGACAAGTCCTGCCGTACCGCGCGCTGCAGAGCACGAAGAGAAGGCACCGAATCCGCGACACCAGCCTCCGTCGCCTCGGCGAGCAGCTCACGGTGGACCGCGGCCACGTTCCCACCCCACACTGCAAGACGCGCACGGACATCAGCACTCACGCCAGTCCGCGCAGGCGTCCGAGCAGACAGACGCCCCTCACGCCGGGCCACCGCCACCCAGTTCCACACCGTCCGCTCGGACACGTCCAAAGCCGAAGCAGTCAACCGCACATGTGCAGAACCGAGTTCACCGCGACCATCGAGGGCCATCAGGCGCATGACCGCCGCCTCCCGCCCCACACCAGCCGGCACCACCCAATCGGTGAAGCCACCGGCATCGCTGTCCGCCATCAGCCCCTCCCGCAGACGCCCATCCCCGCCCCGGAAACGCTGTCCACGGCCACGCACCTCACTCCGACACGCCGCACCACATCCCACCAACGAGTGACGACCCCAGCAGACCGAGCAGTCAGAGACCGTGATCTCCCGAGCAAGGCCCGGCCCCTGAAAGGACCTGCCGTTGGGGCCTATTGAACCCTGGACAGCCTAACTCTATATAGCTAGAGTTATATTATGGACAGGCCATTCAAGGTCACGCAGGCGACGCTCGACGTGATGGAGGTCCTGCTCGTATCCGAGGGGGGCGTCCACGGGTACGCCATCGCTCAGGCCGCCAAAAAGCCCACCGGCAGCGTCTACCCGATCCTTGCCCGCCTGGAATCAGCGGGATGGCTGGAGAGCAGCTGGGAGACCTCGGAACAGACCCCCGGGGTGCCGCGCAAGCGCTTCTATCGGCTCACCCCGAACGGCACCGCCGGCGTTCGTGAAGTGCTGCTCGAACGACGAGGCGCACTCCCCTCACCCCCCGCACGGGCAAACCCCCTGCGCAGCCCCGGATGGGGAATCGCGTGATAGATCTCCTGCGCTACATCGCCCCGCTCATCGCCGGGCTGCTCATCAACGAAGCAGTCGACATCAGCCCGTGGCTGGCCCGCAGAATCATCCGATGGGCAGCCCACCGCATCCCCGACGCAGAACCGGCACTGCGCTACGAAGAGGAATGGACCGCGCTCCTCGACCAACGCCCCGGCAAACTCCTCAAGCTGACCTACGCCCTGACGTTCCTCACCCCCGCCCTCCGAATGCGGCGCGAGGCCCTCGGACGAACGGCATGGCCCCGCCGGCTCGCCCACACGCACACAGCCTTCTGGACCGGCCCCAAAATGATGCGCGGCTGGATCCTTCTCCCCCTGGGCATGGCCAGCGTGACGTGGTCTGAACGCATCCCGCCCACAGCAGACACCAACGCCCTGTACCTCGCCATCGTCATACCCGGAAGCATCGCGACGACCTACCTAGCAGCAGGCATGATCACCTACGCCCGCTTCCTGCGACGTCAGGCAGCCCTCGCCGCCACAGGCGATGCTCAGGCCCACGACCACCTCGACCGGTGGTACGGAACCAGGCACTGCCCCGAACACCGGTAACCACCCACCCCTACACACGCGACAGCAGACCTTCAGCGGGAAACGACACCGGCCTTCAGCAGAAGAACGACACCCCACAACCCGCCCACCAGCTAAAACCCCACCTGAAGGCCCTGTCGCCAACCACTGCAAATCACACGTCGCGCATCACTACGAAAACGTCCCTGCAGACGTGCACGCGGCCTTGATGGCGTCCTCCAGCAAAGGCGGGTTCCTCGCCCGCTTCATCAAGGGCCGCTACCCGTACCGTCCGATCTCAGCCTGATTCCCAGACAGTTCATTAGACCCGTTCGATCGTTGTTGAGTTGAGGCGTGCGTGCAGATCTGCTCCGTTTCCGTTGAGGGCTTCCGCTGCCTTGCGAACATCGGCGATGTTCCAGTCCTGCCTCAGACAGTTCTGACCGGACAGAATGAGGGTGGGAAGAGCGCTTTGCTGGATGCTCTGAACTTTCTCCTTCACGGGACAGCCCTGAGCGAGCGCGATCTCACTTACGTAGGCGACGGGGGGCGTCGGGAGCCGGCACCCGACGGTGAGCCGGTCGCACCCCACGCACGAGTGCCTCAGACGACCGTGACGGGCGAGTTCACCCTCAACACAGATGAGCAGCAGCGATTCGCCCTGCCAGAGCGCGTGCCGATCCGCCGCCGCTTCCGCCCGGAGGCGGGAACATTCTTGGAGATCCGACGCAGTGTCTGCAAGGATCCCGGGCTGCGGGACTTGGAATCTGTGAAGCTACCCAACCTCAAGAAGCTGGCAGCCACACACGGGGTCGATCCCGTCGGGCAGGCAAATGTGAGGAACAGCTGGGAGCAGCCTCTTCGGGAGCTGGCCCAGCAGATGGAGCAATTCGAAGAGTGGGTGGCTGCGGATTCCGAGGTAGCCGCAGCGATGCCGTCGATGGTGTACTTCAAGGGTGACGCGGTCCAGGCGCCCGAGGCTGTGGTCCAGAGCCTGCTCAACTCCCGACTGCGCGAGTACACGCGGGCTGATGAGGTCGCCAAGCGCGTGGCAGACCTTGAGGGCTACTTGGCCGAATCGCTGACACCCGACATCAACAGCATCCGCGGGCACATCGCCGAGCGGTGCGCGCTGCCGTCCGTCGAGCTCGACCCGCAGGTGCAGGTGCGTCCAGCACTGGTCGGGGTCGAGCTGAACATCGTGGACTCGCAGGGTCGGCGGTTCCCACTCTCGTCGGCAGGAACCGGTCGCTCACGTCGTATCTCGCTGGCCCTCTGGGAGAGCAGCAACGACCTGGGGCAGCACGACTCAACGCAAGGACCCGACGCAGATGTCGTGTTCGTTTACGACGAGCCCGACACCCACCTCGACTATTCCCACCAGCGGCGCATCATGGCGCTGATCCAGTTGCAGTCGTCGCGGCCCAATGCGCGCGTCATTGTGGCAACGCACTCGCTCAACCTGATCGACGGCGTCGACATCTCCTCCGTGGTACACCTGCGCACCCACGAGGGGCAGGTACGGGCAGAGGTACTGAGCGAGGACAGCGCAGATGTGGATGTGCGTCGCCATCTGTCGACGATCGCGACCACGCTGGGGTTTCGTAACAGCGTGCTGCTGCACGAGCGGTTCTTCGTCGCGGTGGAGGGCGTGTCCGAGACGTCCGCATTCCCAATCATGTTCCGAAAGCACGCCGGGTTTCCCATCCAGTCCGCCGGTATCTGCCTCTGGGCGGGTGGCAGCAACGAGGGTGCGCTGCGATTCGCCAAGTTCCTCAAGGAGCATGGCCGTGACGTCGCCTTCGTCGTCGACAAAGACAGTCGTACCAACCAAAAGCACGTCTTTCGGGACGACAAGCTCAGGGAACATGGCTTCGACCTGACCAAGGAGTGCCTCTACCTCGGCTCCCCCGACGAGCTTGAGGACCTGTTCACCAATGACGACTGGGCGAACACGGGCAATGCCCTGTGGAAGCCGAACACCGAACGCGGTCCCTGGCAGCCTGACGAGGTTGAGCAACTGCGAGCTGGAAAGTTCAGCTCGCAGCTACTGACCATGTTCAAGGCCGGCTCGGCCGAAGGGCCTCAGAACAAGGAAGACCTGATGGTCGGCATCGCTGCTCACCTTCCCAAGGACCGCATCCCCGCCGCCCTGGCTGCAATCTTCGACGCCCTGGTCATTCGCGCGCAGAACGCGGGGCCTCATCTTTGGTAGGCCGTACGCGGTCGGCCTGACGCGCCGCGCGTCGCGCCTGCATACGCTTGAGCCGCTGTTCACGCGTCGGAGGCTCCCACGTGTGGAGGCCGACTGAGGCGACCCACTGGGCACCGTGATGGTCCTGCTTGTCGCCGCACCAGCGGCAGCCGTCAGGAGTGGGCGGCTCCTTGCGATGTATGCGTCGCGCTTGTCCACCACCCATGGAACACCGCCCGTATGCGTCGGAATGCCTTCGATATGAACACTTCCCCGAAAGGTCATAACCGAAGATTCCCACACGCCACTGACAGTCCTACGGCCCAATCCAGACCGCTCCAGCAGCAAGCCGAACAGGCGATTCACCGAAGACTGGATCTGGTCCGAACGCCGCCTGCAAGGACAGCAGTACAGGCCCGATTCTGCGGGAGACCCATCGGCAGGTCACCGATGGTCGAACCGCTCCCACCCGCTCTCAGCGCAGGTGACGAAGCTCGCGCAGGCCGTAGTCCGGGGGCAGCCATCCCTTCTTCCGCCTGTCGATGGTCTTCCGCGTGTGAGGCGGCGGGTACGGACAGCCCTGCATCAGATCAGGCTCATCCCTCACCCACGCGGGCCCGTAATGGGCAGTACACACAGGCCAGACGGTGCCCGCAGGCTCCTTCGGACTCGGCGCCGTCCCTCGCCGAGTCCGGCGCACCTTGGGGCACGGAGGCTGGGGCGGGCGGAGCCTGCAGTCCTCGGCGAAGGCCAGCAGGGAAGGCAGTCCTGTACTGCCCAGCGGATCGCTGAACAGCAGTCCACTACCGCTGGCCCCGATTCGCCACAGGAGAGCGGCCGCCCTCAACAACGGACGGGCCCAGACTGGAACAGGATGGGTCGCGCATCCCCGGCGCAGCCCGTGGTCGTGGAGCGTGAGCGTCGCACCGTTGGCACCTAGATCGCGCACGCGGGCGGTAGCTACTGAACTTGATTGGGTGATGTCGGGCCGTTCGCCTGACAGGGTCTGAGTTAGGTCGGTAGTTGTGTGGTGTGAGATACGCGCAGGGCGGCGGTTTGACCGATGCCAAGAGGGCTGCAAGAGAGCTGATCCGGCTGGAGGCGGTCGGTCGCTTCGAGAGCGGCGCGAAGAACGGGGAGATCGCTGCCGCGCTGCGGGTGAGCGAGCGGTCGGTGGAGCGCTGGCGCCGTCAGTGGCGCGAGCGGGGCGAAGAGGGTGTCCGGTCGAAGGGATCGCCAGGACGCCCGAGGCTTTCGGAAGAGCAAATCGTGAAACTGGAGCGGGAGTTGGAGCGCGGTCCGCTCGCCCATGGCTGGGTTGACCAGCGGTGGACACTGGCCCGGGTGAAGACTCTGATCGGACGGTTGTTCCACGTCAGCTACACGGTGGAGGGGACATGGCGGCTGCTGAAGCGTCATGGCTGGTCGTGGCAGCAGCCGGCTCGCCGGGCGATCGAACGTGACGACGAGGCAGTGGAGTTGTGGAAGAAGGAGGTGTGGCCGCAGGTAAAAGCACGGCGGCGGCCCGCGATGCCTGGATCGTCTTCGAGGACGAGGCCAGCCAGTCGCTGAGGCCGCCACGCGCGAGGTCCTGGGGCCGCATCGGCCAGACGCCGGTAGTCCGCGTCCGGGGCAGGGGTTCCGGACGGGTTTCGATGGCGGGAATGGTCTGCTTCCGCCCCGGAGACCGCTCCCGGCTGATCTACAGCTTCCGCGTCCACCGGGGCCGCAAGGGCGAACCCAAGGGCTTCACCTGGCAGGACTACCGCGACCTCATCGTGCGGGCGCACAACCAGCTCAAAGGCCCCATCGTCCTGGTCTGGGACAACCTGCGCACCCATCTCATGCCGCAGATGAAGGATTTCATCGCCGCGAACGAGCACTGGCTGACCGTCTTCCACTTCCCGTCCTACGCCCCTGACCTCAATCCTCAGGAAGGCATCTGGTCCCTGGTGAAACGGACCATCGGCAACCTCGCCGCCGCCAACCTCGACCAGCTCGCCGCCGCCGTGAAGCGCAGCCTCAAGAAGACCCAGTACCGACCGCACCTCATCGACGGCTGCCTCATAGGCACCGGCCTGACCCTGACCAGCTGACACGATCAAACCGACATCACACATTCAAGTTCAGTAGCTGGGTGGTGGAGGCCGCAGTGAATACGGCCGCGGCGAGCTGAGCTGCCAGGTACGGGTGCGCCGTCGCGCGGTGAAGGCGCCAAGCCACCTCCGCCTCGGTGACCGGCTGCATCACCGGCGGGAAGAAGTCCCGGTCTGCTGCCAGCGGCGCGGCACACCGGCACGGGCCGGTGGCCTCATCGAAGGCCTTGAGGGTGGTCAGGGAAGGCAGGCTGATCCAGCGGTTCGCCAACGGCCTGGCTGCCCGGCGTTCCAGCGTGATCGGTTCGGCCCCGGGCAGCAGAACAGAGGCCTCGGCGACACGGTGGTCCACCTGCAGCAGCTCACGCTCCAGAAAAGCCCGCATGGCCCGGTGGTGGCACACAAGAACCAGGCGGACACCGGTACGCCGGCGCAGAGCGAGAAGGTCTCTGAAGCGGTGCGGGGTGAGCAGGTGGGCGCGCAGCAGGGTCAGATGCGTGATGGGGATGGAATGGATCCAGGCGGCCGCGATCGACCAAGCCGGGGTGGGGTCGAGGTGACGGTAGCCGGTGAGGGGGACGGGCTTGCCCAGGGCGGCGAGGATGTCGTAGGCCAGCGCGATCCCGGCGTCGGTGCCGGGAGTGGGGTGCACGGTGAGGCGCCCCCGCTGCGGAGCATGGGATGCCAGCGCTGCCCGGGTGTGGACCACGTCGTCGTACGGGTCCAGAACCACCGTGACCGGCGGCGGGTTCGGGCACTCCAGCACTCAGGCCACCACCGGACGCTGGCGCAGCTTGCTGTAGGACCACCGCAGCAAGTCCTCATCCAGGATCCGCCCGGACTCCTTCATCCCAGCGGTCAGATGATGGGTGATCTTCGCCCAGGCCCGGAAATTGCCGTGCGCGGCCTCGTCATCGCACATCGCGATCAGGTCCAGGTCCGCGTCCACCCACACGGGGTGGAACGCCGGGATGACGGAGAGGACCTCCTCCAGCGGCATCGGCTCGATCTCCTGCCACGCATACACGCGGGACTCCAGCATCGGCTCGCTCTGCAGCATCTCGAAACAGCCGTCCCCGCCCGTGAACACGATCGTCAGGTCCGAGCCGATGTCATCCCACAGATAGCGCAGGTACTCGAAGCACTGAGGTGACCCCCGGAGTGTGGACACAGGGGTTCATGCTGCGAGTGAGAGTTTAGCTGTCTTGTGGTGCTGTTGTTCGAACTCCAGCGGTGAGAGGTAGCCCAGCGCGCTGTGGCGTCGGCGGGCGTTGTAGTAGGTGAGCCACTGGAAGATCTCCAGCCTCGCCTGCCGCATCGTCAAGAACAGCTTGCCGTGCATCGTTTCTCGCTTCAGTCCCTGCCAGAAACTCTCGGCCAGGGCGTTGTCGTAGCTGGAGCCGACCCTGCCCATGCTCCTGCGGATGCCGTACCGGTCGCAGACCTGAGCGAACGCGGCCGAGGTGTACTGCGACCCGCGGTCCGCGTGGAAGATCACTCCGGCGACGTTGCCGCCGCGGGCCGCGACCGCGGCCTGGAGCGCGTCGATGACGAGTTCGGCCCGCATGTGCGGGGCCATCGACCAGCCGAGCACCCGGCGGGAGCGGATGTCGATGACGCAGGCGAGATAGAGCCACACCGCTCCGACCTGCACGTATGTGATGTCGCCGCACCACTTCTCGTTCAGCGCGGCAGCGGCGAAGTCCCGCCGGACCAGGTCTGGCACCGGCGGCGCGAGGCGGTCCGGGACCGTGGTCCGCTTCTTCTTGCGCAGGTGGCGGCCGACGATGCCGTGCTTGCGCATCAGCCGCGCGACCCTCTTGCGGTTGACGGTGTGGCCGAAGCCGCGCAACTCGGCATGGACCCGCAACGCGCCGTAGTTCCCTCGGTGCTCGGCGTGGATCTCACGGATCTCGGCGACCAGCGCGTCTTCCGCGGCCTGCCGCCCGGCCCGCGTGTCGGCACCGGCGATCCAGCGGTAGTAGCCCGAGCGGGAGACCTCCAGCACCCGGCATATCCGCTTGATGCCGAACCTCTCGGCGTGGGCGGAGACGAAGTCCCAAGCGGAGGTCTTCACTTCATCTCCCGGGCGAAATACGCCGCTGCCCGGCGCAGGATCTCCCGCTCGAGCTGCCATTCCTTCTCCGCCTTGGCCAGCCGGGCATTCTCCGCACGCAACCGGACCAGCTCGTCCGCGGCATCTCCCGGCACACCGGACGCGGCCGGACGGCCGTCGGCGTCACGCACCCAGGTACGGAGCGTTTCGGGGTTGACGTTCAGATCGGCCGCGACGTCTCTGAACGTCCGCCTGCCGGCCGAAGCCCGCCACAACGCGATCGCGTCGAACCGGAACTCCGGGCTGTACTTCGAGGGCCGTGCCATGTGGATCTACACCTTCCTGGATCACCAAGATCCATTGTCAGGTGTGTCCACACCACGGGGGTCACCTCAGCCGGCCTCGACCAGAAACCCTGACCACCCGGGGGCCAGGGCTGATGCGTTCTCGGGACTATCACGAATCACACCTGATTCCTTCCTGATAGACCCGATAGACCCGGTTCATTGCGTTGTTTGGTTGATGGGTTTGGTGGTGGGTGTCGTGCAGTGGCGCGTGGCTGATGCAGGGCGTTGAATTGGCCGTGGATATTACGGCCGACCCCCGAGTAAGGATGGGCGCATGCGATACGCAGGTACGACGATCATGGTCGATGATGTCGGCGCGGCGGTGAAATTCTACAAGGAGGCATTCGGGCTGGACGAGGCGTTCGCGGACCCCGACGGCACGTTTACGGTGCTGACCAACGGTTCGGACGGCTCCCTGGAGGCAGGCGTGCTCCTGTCCGTCGAGCACTGGAGCAAGATCAGCGACTTCGCGACCCCGGGTCCGGCCAACGGGTTCCGGATCGGCCTGGAGGTCGATGACGCGGAGGCGGCGTACCGCAAGGCCATCAAGGCGGGCGCCACCAGCGCCAAGGAGCCGACCGTGAGGCCATGGGGACAGAAGGTAGCCATCGTGTTCGACCCGAACGGTGTGGTCTTCGAACTGGCCGAGCCGACGGAATACAAGTAGGGAAGGCCGCCCCCGGCCCGGCTGATGCCCAGAGGCTCATGGATGGTGCGGAGTCAGGCCGTCATGCGGGCCGGAGGGCCGGTGGCCGGGCGGGTGGAGCCCTTGTTGGCAGCCGGAGTACGCCCGAAACGTGCCGTAGGACGTGAGCTGGGCGTGGCCGACAGATGTCTGGGACCTGCCTACGGGCTCCCTTCGTTTCCGCGAAGGTGAGGTCTGCGGGCCCGATGCCGATTGCGGGTGCGAGCTGACCGTGACCAAGGCGGTCCCGCCCGACCTGTGGCGGTCAGCAGGGCCCACCGACGTGCTGCTGTGGGCAAGGCCATGGTCAAGAAGTCCGGGTAAGCGCCTGGCGTGTGCCTGGGTGGCTCTACGCCGAGAGGAGCCGTCCCGGTGCCGTTCCCCGTGCCACCGGGACGGCTCTCGTATGCCCGCCGGGTGCAGGCCGTGCCGTCGGCCGTGTGCCCCCTCCTCGGGGAGGAGGGGGCACACCCCCTCACGGCTCCCCGTCGAGTGGTTCAGGTGGCGAGGGTGGGCGCCTGGGCCGCGGTGCAGACCGGGCACCGTATCGTGCGGGCCTTGGTCTCGGTCGGTGGGGCCAGCATGCTGCCGTGGCGGACGGTGCGGAGGGTGATGCGGGCATGTGTCCCGCAGACTCCGGCGCCGCACGCCTGGCAGATGCCGACGGTGGGGCTGGATTTTCCGGCGGTGTGGCAGTCGAGGCAGCGCATCAGTGTTCCCTCCCGGGTGCGGACGTAGAGCCGTTGGTGTACTTCTTGCGCCAGGCCAGTGACACGTAGACCAGGCCGATCAGCACAGGGACCTCGATGAGGGGGCCGACGACGCCGGAGAGGGCCTGGCCGCTGGTGACGCCGAAGGTGGCGATGGCGACCGCGATGGCCAGCTCGAAGTTGTTGCCGGCGGCGGTGAACGCCAAGGCCGTCGTGCGGCCGTAGGGCAGACCGATGGCCTTGCCGAGAGCGAAGGTGCCGAACCACATCAGGGCGAAGTAGACCAGCAGGGGCAGCGCGATCCGCGCGACGTCCAGCGGCTGCGAGGTGATCGTCTTCCCTTGGAGGGCGAAGAGGATGACGATCGTGAACAGCAGGCCGTAGAGCGCCCACGGGCCGATCTTCGGGAGGAACCTCTGCTCGTACCGTTCGCGGCCCATCTTCTGCTCGCCGATACGACGGGTGAGAAAGCCCGCCAGGAGCGGGACGCCGAGGAAGACGACGACGTTCAGCGCGATGTGCCACACCGGGACGTCCAGGCCCTGGCCGTCGCCCAGCCCCAGCCAGCGCGGCAGCAGGTCGAGGTAGAACCAGCCGAGAGCGCCGAAGGCGACGACCTGGAAGACTGAGTTCAGGGCGACCAGCACGGCGGCGGCTTCGCGGTCGCCGCAGGCCAGGTCGTTCCAGATGATGACCATGGCGATGCAGCGGGCCAGGCCGACGATGATCAGGCCGGTCCGGTACTCGGGAAGGTCGGCCAGGAAGATCCAGGCGAGGGCGAACATGAGCGCCGGGCCGAGGATCCAGTTGACGGCCAGCGAGGAGATCATCAGCTTGCGGTCCCCGGTGACCGCATCGAGCCTGTCGTAGCGGACCTTGGCGAGGACCGGGTACATCATCACCAGCAGGCCGACGGCGATGGGCAGCGAGATGCCGCCGATCTCGACCTTCGCTAGTGCGTCGTTCAGGCCGGGTATCAGGCGGCCGAGCCCGAGGCCGAAGCCCATGGCGAGCAGGATCCAGACCGCGAGGAAGCGGTCGAGGGTGGAGAGCTTGGCGACGACCGAGGGTTCCTCGGCGGTCACGGGCGCTTGGGTGGTGGTCACGGGCAGGCCCTCTTGTTGTCGGCGGCGGTACGGGCGGATTCGGCGAGACCGGCGAACTGGCCGGCGAGGTGGGCGATGATGTCGGGCTTGAGCCGGTAGTAGGTGAAGCGGCCGCACGGCTCGCTTTCCACCACTCCCGCCTCACGCAGCACCCGTAGATGGTTGGAGAGGTTGGTTTGCCCGGCGCCGGTCTCTTCCACGAGGTGCGTGGCGCACAGCGTCTCGCGGGCGAGCAAGGTCACGATCCGGAGCCTGAGGGGGTCGGACAGGACCCGGATCCATTCATTGTCGACTGATGTCAGCATGGACTGATGCTCTCACATCAGCAGGGCCTGATACCAATCTGCACTGATGTGAGCCTCGCCGGCCCCCTCCCTGACGCCAGGCCTCCGCTGTCCGCACCACCTGTCGATCCACTCCGCAAGGGAAGAACCGACACCCTCCAGCCCGCTCGCGTCCGTATCATCTGCGTCCACAACGCAGGCTGCTCGCAATTGGCCGCAGGCTTCCTGCGCCACCTCGCCGGGGACCGCGTCGAGGTCCGCTCCGCCGGCTCGCTGCCCGGTAACGGGATTGGGTGCGGATCCTTTCGAGGGAAGGTTGTTGATCAAGCGCCGAGTTGGTAGTCGTGCTGGTTGGGGTAGGTGCGCTGATGCTCGCGGGTGTGGTGGTAGGCAAGGTAGGCGTCGAGGTCGCCGTTGGCGTGGACGGCACGGAGTTTGAGGACGGCTTCGGCGCTGTCGAGGCCCCAGCGGGCGCCGGTGATGTCGAGGCGGTCACCGATGAGGTGCCGGCAGGCGCCTTCGACCGAGCCGGTCGCGATCGGCCAGCCCGCTTCCAGCGCGGTGTCGTAGCGGAGCTGGTCGAGATGCCCGGTGAGGTAGCGCACGCAGGTGGCGACGCTGTCGCGTTTGGTACCGGTACTACAGCCGGAGATCTTGTGACCGTGTCCTGTCAGCGTCGTTGACCGGGCATGATGACGGATGTGACGGCTGAGCAGATAGCCGGGTGGGATGCGGAACTGTCCATGTTGACCGGCTCGTTGGGGCGGTTGTTCAACCGGCCCGAGCCGCGGGTGGTGTTCGCGCAGTACGTCGAAGGGCTGCTGGCGGAGCTGCCGAAGAAGAACGGCTGGACGCTGTCGGAGCGGGCCGGGCACGTGACGCCGGACCGGATGCAGTGGCTGCTGAACGGCTCGGTCTGGGACGCCGACCAGTTGCGCGACGCCGTGCGCGACTATGTGGTCCAGCACCTCGGCGCCCCGGACGCGTCGCTGGTGATCGACGACACCCAGGCGCAGAAGAAGGGCACCAAGTCGGTCGGCGTGGCCTTCCAGCACTGCGGACTGACCGCGGATGTCCGCAACTGCCAGACCATGGTCATGCTCACCTACGCCACCGAGAACGCCCACGCCTTCATCGACCGCCGCCTCTACCTGCCCGAGGAATGGACGAACGACCGCGACCGCTGCCGCGAGGCCGGCGTGCCCGAGACCGTCGGCTTCGCCACCAAGCCCGAACTCGCGATCGCGATGCTCGAGAAGGCCCTGGCCGCCGGCGTCCCGTTCGGCTGGGTGCTGGCGGATTCCGGCTACGGCCGCGACCGGAAACTGCGCGCCTTCTGTCACGACAGGACGCTCCCCTACGTGCTCGCTGTCCCGGTCGACCTGCCACTCGACGGGCCGCCCGGCAAACCGCGTCAGCCGGCCGTGCGCCGGGCCGACGGCCTGCTCCACTACGCCAAGACCCGTGACCAGTGGGAACGCCGTTCCCTCGGGGAGGGTGCCAAGGGTGAACGCCTCTATGACTGGACCGCGTTCGCGGTCACCGTCAAGGACGAGGCCCCGTCCGAGGGCTTCGTGCACTGGCTGGTGATGCGCCGATCCCTGCACCCCAACCGGCGCGGCAAGGACGGACAACTCCACCGGGAGATCGCCTACTTCCTCATCCACGCCCCCGACGACACCACGCTCACCGAGATCATCAGCCGGGCCGGCGGGCGGTGGCGGATCGAGGAGGACAACGAGATCAACAAACAGCTCGTCGGCTTCGCCCAGTACCAGGTACGTAAGTGGACGCCCTGGCACCGTCACATCACCGCTTGCATGCTCGCCACCGCGTTCCTCACCGTCCAGCACGCCGCCCTCGCCGATCCCGAGGAGGAAGATCCGGGAAAAGACCCGACGGCCGGAGAGAGCGAGACCACCGGCTAATCCCCGGCCCGCTGCTGCGGCCCTCCCGCCAGACCATCCGACACTGCCTCGCCACCACCCGCCTCAACCCCCACCACTCCATCGAAACCGTCCTGACCTGCGAGTACTGGCGCCGCCTCCACCAAACCCGCGCCACCGTCAGCCACTACCGACGCCGCGGTGACCCCCTACCCCGCCGCCTACGGGCCTGGGCCGACCACCAGCCGACCCCACCGATCACCGACCCTCAAGATCTCCGGCTGTAGTACATGTCAGCTATGCCCAGCAGCAGCACTCAGCCCTCCGGCGTCTCCGCTTCCGTCCGCACGCCCACGCCCATCAACAGGTGGTCGTCTTCGGCGTGGACGCGGACGGTGTCGCCCTCGCGGACTTCGCCGGAGAGGATCTCCTTGGCGAGGCGGTCACCGATCGAGGTCTGGATCAGCCGGCGCAGCGGGCGGGCTCCGTAGGCCGGGTCGTTGCCCTTGTCGGCGAGCCAGGCCAGCGCTTCCTGGGTGACGTCCAGGGTCAGGCGGCGCTCGGCGAGACGGGCCGCCAGGCGGGCGATCTGGAGCTGCGCGATGTGCGCCAGCTCGTCCCGGTCCAGGGCGGAGAAGACCACCAGGTCGTCGAGGCGGTTGATGAACTCCGGCTTGAAGCTCGCCCGCACCACCTCCAGGGCCTGCGCCTTCTTCACCTCCGCCGAGGTCAGCGGGTCCATCAGGTGCTGGCTGCCCAGGTTCGAGGTCAGCACCAGGATGGTGTTGCGGAAGTCGACCGTGCGGCCCTGCCCGTCCGTGAGCCGCCCGTCGTCCAGGACTTGCAGCAGTACGTCGAAGACCTCCGGGTGCGCCTTCTCCACCTCGTCCAGGAGCACGACGGAGTACGGGCGCCTGCGGACCGCCTCGGTGAGCTGGCCGCCCTCCTCGTAGCCGACGTACCCGGGCGGCGCCCCGACCAGACGGGCCACGCTGTGCTTCTCGCCGTACTCCGACATGTCGATGCGGATCATGGCCCGCTCGTCGTCGAAGAGGAAGTCCGCCAGAGCCTTCGCCAGTTCCGTCTTGCCGACGCCTGTGGGCCCCAGGAACAGGAACGAGCCCGTCGGACGGTCCGCGTCCGCGATCCCAGCGCGGGTGCGGCGTACGGCGTCCGAGACGGCCTGGACGGCCTCCTTCTGCCCGATCAGACGGCGGCCCAGCTCCTCCTCCATCCGCAGCAGCTTCTGCGTCTCGCCCTCCAGCAGCCGCCCGGCCGGGATCCCTGTCCAGGCGCCCATCACGTCCGCGATGTCGTCCGGACCGACCTCCTCCTTGACCATCTGTTCGGAGGGATCGAGGAGGCGGGCGGCTTCCCGTTCGGCCTCGGCGGCCTCGTCCACTTCCGCTTCGAGCGCGGGGATCTCGGCGTAGACGAGCCGGGACGCAGTGTCGAAGTCGCCGTCGCGCTGGGCGCGCTCGGCCTGCCCGCGCAGGTCGTCCAAGCGTTCCTTCAGCTCACCGACCCGGTTGAGGGACCGCTTCTCCTTCTCCCAGCGGGCGGTCAGGCCCCGCAGGTCCTCCTCCCGGTCCGCGAGGTCCTTGCGGATCTTCTCCAGGCGCTCGCGCGAGGCCGGGTCGGACTCGTTGTTCAGGGCCAGCTCCTCCATGCGCAGGCGGTCCACCGAACGCTGGAGCTCGTCGATCTCCACCGGGGAGGAGTCGATCTCCATCCGGAGCCGGGACGCGGCTTCGTCGACCAGGTCGATCGCCTTGTCGGGGAGGAAACGGGAGGTGATGTAGCGGTCCGAGAGGGTGGCCGCGGCGACGAGCGCGCTGTCGTTGATGACCACCTTGTGGTGCGCCTCGTACCGGCCCTTCAGCCCGCGGAGGATCGCGATGGCATCGTCCACCGAGGGCTCCGGGACGAGGACTTGCTGGAAGCGGCGCTCCAGCGCGGGATCCTTCTCGATCCGCTCCCGGTACTCGTTCAGCGTCGTCGCACCGACCATGTGCAGTTCGCCTCGGGCCAGCATGGGCTTGAGCATGTTGCCCGCGTCCATCGCGGAATCGCCGATCGCGCCGGCGCCCACCACGGTGTGGAGCTCATCGATGAAGGTGATGATCTGCCCGTCACTGGACTTGATCTCAGCCAGGACCGCCTTCATGCGCTCCTCGAACTCGCCGCGGAATTTGGCGCCCGCGATCATCGCGCCCAGGTCGAGGGAGACGAGCCGCTTGTTCTTCAGGGACTCCGGGACGTCGCCCTTCACGATGCGCTGGGCCAGGCCCTCGACCACGGCCGTCTTGCCGACGCCCGGCTCGCCGATCAGCACCGGGTTGTTCTTCGTGCGGCGCGACAGCACCTGCACCACCCGCCGGATCTCCTGATCCCGGCCGATCACCGGGTCGAGCTTGCCGTCACGCGCCGCCGCCGTGAAGTCGGTGCCGAACTTCTCCAGGGCCTCGCACTGGCCCTCCGAGTCGGGAGTGGTCACTCGCCGTCCTCCTCACATGGTCGTCTCCCGTGCCCGGCCGCACGCGACCACAGGTGGGACCAGTCTCCGAGATCCGGCGACCGTGTGGGAAAGGCGAAAGTTGACTCCGTGGACCCGCTGGTTGATCGTCACGACTTCAACTGAATTCGGCTCCGTGAACGGCTCCTCGTAGGTCAAAGGTTGATCCTCCCCAGACCTCGGATGACAAATGCCAGGCGAACTGCCATATCTATTGTTTTCGTTTGACACGGCATCGAACCGTTGACCATGATCCTGAACAGAATCCACGGACCCGAAACCGGCGATACGCCAGGCGACGCGGCACAACTGCCGCATCCGGCACCGGAGGACGGGTAGACCTTTCCATTCCCCCACGACGGAAAGTGCGAACCGCCCAGGATTCACCCTCGACCCAGGATCAACCCTCGGGACAACTCACCAAGAAGGAGTGCTGGATGGCAACCTACCTGTCCCCCGGCGTATTCGTTGAAGAAACCGTCGGCGGTTCCCGCCCCGTCGAGGGCGTCGGAACGGCAGTGGCCGCCTTCGTCGGATTCGCTGAGCAGGGGCCGCTCAACGAGCCGGTCCGCGTCACCAACTGGGGTCAGTTCACCAAGACCTTCGGCGAGTTCATCGAGGGTTCCTACCTCGCGCACTCCGTCTACGGCTACTTCACCAACGGCGGCGGCACCTGCTACGTCGTCCGCGTCGGCGGGTCCGGCAAGGACGCGGTGGAGGGCGGCGCCCAGTCCGTCGGCGCCGCACCGGCCCGGGTGCTCGGCGGCTTCCGCATCGCCGCGCTGCCGGTCGCCGCAGGCCGTGACATCTCGGTCGACGTACAGAAGAAGCCCGTCGACCCGAAGGCCAAGCGTCCGGCCACTGGCGCCGCCGGCGCCACCACGGCCGACAAGGCGAAGAGCGGCGGCAAGGACGGCGACGCCGGTACCGAGGGCGACACCTTCACCTTCACCGTGAAGGTGGACGGCTCCGCCGCCGAGTCCTTCGACGTCAGCGCCGACAAGGCCTCCCCCGCGTACGTGGTGACCCAGGTCAAGGAGCGCTCCCAGTACGTCATGGTGGAGGAGGCCCCGGCCGCCACCGGCACCGCGCTGGCACTGCCCGACTCCTCCTCGCTGGCCCTCCCGGCCGCCCCGAAGGCCAACGACACGACGGCCGGTGCCGCGAACGGCGAGGTCGTGGCCAAGGACGTCGTCGGTAAGTACGTCGGCAAGGTCAACGACCGCTCCGGCCTGTCCGGCCTGGAGGCCATCGACGACATCACCATGGTGATGGCCCCGGACCTGATGGCCGCCTACCAGGCGGGCAACGTCAGCCGCGAGCAGGTCAAGGTCATCCAGATGGCCATGATCAACCACTGCGAGAACATGGCCAACCGCATGGCCATCCTCGATCCGCTGCCGGACATGGGCCCCACCGAGGTCTACGACTGGCGGCAGAACGAGGCGGGCTTCGACTCGAAGTACGCCACGCTCTACTACCCGTGGATCCAGGTCGCCGACCCGTCCTCCGGCAAGGGCTTCCTGATGCCGCCGTCCGGCCACGTCGCCGGCCTGTGGGCCCGCAACGACGAGGCCCGCGGCGTCCACAAGGCCCCCGCCAACGAGGTGCTGCGCGGCGCGCTCGACCTCGGCATCCAGATCACCAAGGGCGAGCAGGAACAGCTCAACCCGGCGGGCATCAACTGCATCCGCAGCTTCCCGGGCCGCGGCATCCGCATCTGGGGTGCCCGCACCCTCTCCAGCGACCCGGCCTGGCGCTACCTGAACGTCCGACGCCTCTTCAACTACCTGGAGGAGTCGATCTACCTGGGCTCGCAGTGGGCCGTCTTCGAGCCGAACGACGAGCGCCTGTGGTCCACGATCCGCCGCAACATCGCCGCGTTCCTCACCACCGAATGGCAGAGCGGAGCCCTGTTCGGCAACTCGCCGGACGAGGCCTTCTACGTCCGGTGCGACGCGACCACCAACCCGCCCGAGGTGATCGACTCGGGCCAGGTCGTCTGCGAGATCGGGGTCGCTCCCGTCAAGCCGGCCGAGTTCGTCATCTTCCGGATCGCCCAGGATTCGATGTCAGGCGAATAGTAAACCCCCACATTCAAACTTCGACGACCGCACACCCGCACATCTAACAAGGAGAGAAAATGGCGGAAGCCTCGGGCTACGAAGTCAAGATCGATAGCCACGAAATCAAGAGCATCGTCGGAAAGCCGACGCTCCCCGGCTACGGGTACGAGTACGAGCGGAAGAACCTCTACATCGGCGACAAGTCCACGAGCGTCCTGCATCCCCTCAAGGAGCAGGAGCTCGGGGACTGCACCTTCGAATACTGGGACGTGGTCGATCCCAATGCGCCGACCGTCAAGCCGGTCTCCGATGCACTGCAGAAGTGGGCTGACGAAGGCGCCGGGGCCAAGCGGGGAAACTGCACGGTCATTGAATACCAGCTCGGGAAGATTCACCGCGAGGCCAAGTTCAAGGGCGTCGTCCTGAAGGAGTTCACTCCGCCCAACGACACGGAGAACGGCAAGGTCACTCTCGGCTTCGACGAGCGACTCAAGGCAGGCGCGTGAGAAGGGGGCGCTTGTCGGAGGGGCGCACCGGCCCCGATGTCCGCACCGCCACCTCGACGCCCGCGCCCCCGGACGTACCGACCGCCGCAGGCAGGGACTCCCTGCCTGCGGCGGGCCCGACCGAGTTCCCGTTCACCCTTCCCCGCGGGTACGTGGATCAGCGCGGGAAGACCCATCGGACGGGCGTCATGCGGCTCGCGACCGCTCGTGATGAGCTCGATTCGCTGACCGACATCCGGGTCCGCCAGAACCCCGCATATCTGTCGGTGGTCCTCCTGAGTCAGATCATCACCAGCCTGGGCACCATGGAGAAAGTCGACCCTGAAGTGGTGGGGAGTTTCTTCGCCGTCGACCTGGCTTTCCTGCAGAAGTTCTACGAGAAGATCAATCTCGACGGAACTCCGGTGGCGTCAACCACATGCCCGGAATGTCGGCACGAATTCGATGTGGACATGGGGAGCCGCCTGGGGGGATGAAGGTGTACGCGGCTGCGGACCTGCGCTCCGAGATCGCGTACATCGCCTACCACTTCCACTGGTCCCACAGCGAACTGCTCGATATGGACCACGTCCAGCGGCGTGCGTACATCCAGAGCATCGCGGACATCAATCAGCTTCTCGACGACAGGAAATAGCGCATGCACCGGGCCATCGGAGTCAACGGCACCACGCCGCGGTCCGCGGCCGTGCCCGCGACTCCGACCTGGCGAGTACCGGTGGTCCTGCCGGAGGCGATCCACCGGATCACGGCGGACGTGCGGCCCGTCACCGATGCCCGGCGGGTGACCGACAGGCTGGCGTCGCTCCGGGACCACCGGCTGGTCGGCGAGCTGACCTCCCTGATCGACCGCGAAGCCCCCCTGGTCTTCCGCTTCGACGCGGAATCGAGCGCATGGTTGCTGGTGGGCGCTCCGGCCCCGCGCGTCGCCGCGCCGCTCCACTGGCGGACCCCGGCCACTGTGGACAGCGACCCTGCCGGGGTCCCGCCGGCGGGGGAGGCGGTTGCGGCTTCCCCGTCCGGGGGCCGGACGTCGTCCTGCGAGGACGTTCACCCGACACCGGACCGGCTGACGCCGGATCAGGAGAGTTCACGGCGGGGAACGTTGCCCGAACGCCTCGGGCGCGTGTGGGCCTCGTCCCGCGCCACCGCCCGCCTCCACCGCAGGCCGCGGTACGGGACCACCACCCCGAACGCTCCCGGCGCCCCCGCCGCGCCGGATGCCACGCTCCAGGAAACGCCCGCTCGCGCAGCCCGTGCGGTGCAGCCGACGGAGGGCGCCCAGGGCGACGAGGGCACGGTGCGCGGGCGGCCACGTCCGGCCGCGTCGCCGTCCGTTCCCCAGGCCGCTTCCCACCCGGACCGGCCCGCGAGCACACCTGCCGACCCGGTCCCCGAACCGGCCGCGCCGCGCCCGGCGTCGCCCACCACCCCTGCGCGCACCGTACAGACCACCCCTGCGGCCCCCGTCCCCACCACCGCCGCGCAGGGCACAGCGCAGGACACCGCCGCGCGCACCCCTGCGAACGCCGCCCAGGACACCGCGCCCGCTGCGTCGCGCACCGACCCCCGCACCGACCCACCCACCGCGCAGACCAGCACCACGGACACCGCGCAGGCCACCGCTGCCGGTCCGGCGCCCACCGTTCCCGCAGCCCCCGTGCCCACCACCCCCGCGGGGGGCACCGCGCAGGGCGCTGACCCGCGCACCACCCAGGCCACCGCTGCCGACCCGGCGCCCACCACCCCCACGGCCCCCGCACGGACCACCGCCGCGGCACCCGCTCCGCAGCACCTGGAGGTCCCCGCGCCCGCTGCCGTCCGGGGTGCGGACACGGTCGTGTCCGCGGCGGTTCCGGAGGCCGTCGTACCCGTCGCTGACCGTTCCAGCGGTGTCGCGGCGAACCCTCCGGGCGCTGCCGCCGAGGAGACGCACCGCACCGTCCCGGCAGCGCGAGGCTCCGCAACGTCGCAGCCCCGCGACCCGGCGGCGCGAGCGGCGGACGCCGCATCGGCACCGCTGACCGGCATGGCCGAAGACACGCCCGACGCCGGGACCCCCGTCCCTGCCCCGGGCCGACCGCCGAGGACGTCGTCCGTCCTGGCCTCTCCGGATTCGCCGCTGGAGGCTCCGGCCTCCAGCGCTGCGTACGTGCCCGACATGACCACCGGCCTGGTCGCCTCGGCCACGGGGTCCGACGTCGCCCCGGTCGAGACAGTCGGCGAAGCCCGTCCCTCCAGGCTCCGCTCCTTCCGCTGGGTCGCGGGGGCCAGGACCGCCGTACGACGACGCCTGCGCCGCGAGCCGCGCAGTGCCCCCGAAAACGTTCCGGACCACCCCGTACCGGCCCGGGCGACCGCCGAGCCGTCCCCCACCGCCCCGAAGCCCCGCACAGCCACGGACGCCGCCGGCAAGACGGACCCGGCGACCGGCTCTCCCGGTGCCTCGGCTGTCGGTACGAACACGGGCTCGGCCACCGGGGCGCTTGAGCCCAAGCCCGTGAACTCAGAGGCGGGTGCCGGTGAGGCGACGACCACCGGCCCGGCAGCTGCGGGCGGCACCCCGAGGCGCACGTCCGCACAGGAGCCCGGCACGGCTCCGTCACAGGGCCGGCCCGAAGCGGCGGAGGACAGCCGTCCCGTCGTCGGGCCGGCGCCCACCCGCTCCGGAGCAGAGACCGCCTCCCGTCCGTCCGCCGAGGCCCGCCCTCAGCGGAGCCGTCCGGCGCCGCGGTCCGACGACGCCATCGCGTCCGCACCGGTCCCGGCCCCCCGCCCTTCGGCCCCGCAGCACACCGCCGACCCCGCCGGGCCGAGCACCCCGCCCGCACGCACGACCACACCCGCTGGTGCGGTGCTGACGACCTCCGCGCAGCGGCACACGGCCACCCCGAACGTCGTCAGCACCGCACCGGCCGTCGCAGCACGGCCGTCCGAGCTGCGCTCCTTCCGGTGGATCGCGGGAGCCGGGACCGCCGTACGGCGACGCCTCCGCCGCGAGCCGCGCAGTGCCCCCGAAAACGTTCCGGACCACCCCGTACCGGCCCGGGCAACCGCCGAGCCGTCCCCCACCTCCCCCGAAGCGCGCACGGCCCCGGCGGTCACCGGCAGTAGCACGGGCTCGGCCACGGATGCCATCGGGCGCACGCGTGCGATCCCGGGCACGGGCACGGGCCCTCGCACCAGCACCAGCACCGTCTTGACCGCCGGACCGGAGACGGAGACGGATACGGGGACGGGGACGGCCTCGTACCAGGACACGGGCTCCGGCACGGACACCGACACCGACATGGACACGGACACCAGCACGTCGGTCAGGGGCGGCATCCCGGAGCACACGTCGGACCAGGAGCCCGGCACGGCTGCGCCGCAGGACCGGTCGGGTGCCGTGCTCCGTGCGCGGCCCGTTGCCGCGGCGGACCACCGTCATCCGGTTGCCGGGCCGGTCGTTCCCCGCCGGGCTGAGGCCCGTACGGCGGCTGACCGGGTCTCCGCGACCCGTCCGACGCCGAGCACCGACCAGCGCCAGGCGGCGCCGCCGGATGTGGACACGACGAGCGACACCACCTTCGACCGCCACGATGACGCCCATTCGGCAGCGGTAGCCCCCGCCCCGGTGTCCCCCCGCTCCCGAGCGGAGACCGCCTCCCGTCCGTCCGCCGAGGCCCGCCCCCGACCGAGCCGCCCGGTCCCGCCGGACAGCGCGCGGCAGTCCCGTGCCGACTCGTCCGCCGTGGAGTCGGCCGACGGTCGCACGCTCCCGGAGCATGCCGCCGACGCCTCCGAGCCGGGTGTCCTGCCCGCTCCTACCGACGGCCGGTCCGCCACCGAGGCAGTGACGGGCCCTCGGCAACGCCGCTCCGGCGGTGCCCCCGCCACCGTGACCGCCCCTGCCGAGACCGCTCCCCCGGTCCACCCCCAGCCGCTCACGGCCACTACCGACGCCACGGATTCCGCGCAGGAGGACCCGCCGACCCGGTCGTCCCGGCCCGGTCGGTCCACCAGTACGACGCGTCAGCGCGGAACGACCGGGCCCGCCCGGGTACCTGCGGACGAGCAGCGGTCTTCGGACCCCGTCGACTCCCCCGCTTCCCGTACGCCCCGGCCCTCCTCCGAAGCCCCGCGCCGCGCGGTCGACACGTCCGGCGCGACGATCTCCGCCACCACGGCCGACAGCGCCCCGGTCCCGCTCGGCGGGCCGTGGCCCGCCGAAGGCTCCACGCTGCCCGCACCCCGCCGACGCGGAGCCACTACGTCGCGCCCCGGTGGGCTCGTGCCGGAGGCCCAGGGCAACCACGCGCCCGGTGCTGCCCCGGCACGGCGGATCGAGGACGCACCGGCTCCCGCCGCATCCGTCCAGGAGGCCCAACAGGCCGAACAGACCCGACAGGCCCGGGAGGACGACGCGCCGTCCGTGTCGGACGCCTCGCGGCACCGGGCCGTCCCCGAGGCGACTCCCACCGCGCCCCGCCGCCCGGTGGCTCGCCGGGGGGACGGGCCGAGTCGGGCGGCAAGCGCTGCGACCGGCGTCCCGGCAGCGCCGGAGCGACCGGTCGCCGTCCCCGCGACGACGCTCGCTCCGGCTCCCGTCGTGCCGCATGACGAGGAGATCCAGCCCCGTACCGGGAGCAACGACGCACCGCGTCCCCGGCGTGCCGGAGCCGTGCGCCTCCCCGCACGGCCTGCCCTCCAACCTGACCACACAGCCGACACCACCCGCTCCGCCCTCCCGGCCCGACCGGGCACACCCAGCACGGCCAGCACGGCCGAGACACCGGCCCACTCGGTCACGACCGAACGGGCACCCCGTGACCACAGCTCCGCTGGCGGTGTACGGGCCGGTGGGTCCGTCTCCCCGGCAGCGTCGCCCCACGAGCGGGAGCACCACGAGCACCACAAGTCGAATCCGCCCGCTCCCCGGCAGGCACAGCGGCGTCCGGCCCCGGCCCCAGCCCCGATGCCGATGCCTATGCCCAAGCCGAAGCGGATGCGGCAGCCGAGCCACCGACCCGATCCCCCGGTACCTGACGTGCCGGGCGGCGCCCCCGACGCGGCGCCGCATGCCCCGTCCGGTGCGGCCCCGTTCCGCTTCGCCGGACCCGCTGCCCGACGCTCCTCCCCCCGCTCCCCCCAGGTCGCCACCCGCACCGTCCGCGCTCCCCGGTCGACCGGTACGGGGACGGCGCCCTCGTACGGTCCCCGGCGCGGCCCGCTCGGGCACGCCACCGAAACCGCCGTCCCGGAGGCGGACGCCGTCTCCGTCGTACCCAGCCCGTTCCTCGCCTCCGGCGCCGCCCGCCACCGCGGCCCACTGGTCACCGACGAGGCACTCCCGTGCTCGTGGCTCCTCACGCCCTTCGGCCCGCCGGGGCGCCCGCGGCTCATGCAGCCGGCCCCGGACCCGGAACCGGAACCGGTGTCGCCGTCGGAGTTCGCCGAGGGGCACGCGGTGTTCCGGCCGATCGCGACGACGGAGCCGTTGCGGCCGTCAGGGCTCCCCGATGGGCACGCCGTATTCCGGCCGATCTCCACACAGGCGCTACAGGCACTACAGGCGCCACGGGTTCAGCCGTACGACATCAGCGAATCGGTGCGTGAGACGTACGCGCCGAAGCACGCCGGAACAGCCCCTGAATGGGGTATCCCGCCGGGAATCCGATCCCCTGAAGAGGAGGCATCATCGTGATCGAACAGCCCATCTCATCCGCGAACTTCACCCTGTCGTTCCCGGATTCCGAAACTGAACTCTCCATTTTCACCGGACTTTCAGGGCTCTCCTTGTGGATGGAGGGCGACGAGCTGTACGAGGGCGGCGTCAACGATTCCCCCTACTACCTTCCCACTCGCATCAGGTACAAGCCCTTCATCGTCTCCCGGCCGGTCTCGTCACGTACGGCGCGAACGTGCAAGTGGGTCATCGACAGTCTGAACAATCCGAAACCCCGCACGGGCAAGATCACCCTCCGTGACGCGGCGGGCAAACCGATCAGCGAGATCGAGCTCTTGCGCCTGCACCCCGTCGCGTGGCGGGGGCCGGAACTCGACACCAGTGCCCCCCAGACCGCCATGGAGCAGATCGAGTTCGTCCACGGCGGCTTCACCTTCCCGCCGATTTCCCCAGGAGGACAGAAGCCCTGATGAAAGCAATCCTGCTCGCCTACAAGCCGCCGATCGGCAGCGCAAAGACGCCCAGCTCCGAAATGAAGAGGATGGAGCTCCCGTACAATCCGACCCAGCTGAACCTGGTCAAGGAGACTCAGTGGGCACGGCATTCAACCCGTCTGGCACCGCACACGTCCGTGCCGGAATTCCTCGGCAGCCAGCCGCAGATCCTGACCATGTCGCTGGTGTTCAACGAAGGGCCGGCGGACACTTCCGCCGGGGATTCGCACGTCTCCGTCGCTGAACGGATCAAGACACTCAGGACATGGTGCGAACCCCACGAGGAGGCCCTCAAGGCCAACGAGTCCTCGCCCCCCTGGATCAAGCTCTCGTGGGGTACGGTCCCGGGGTTCGAGTGGATGGTCCTGAAGAGGCTGTCGGTACAGATCACCCGCTTCTCCGACCAGGGCCAACCGCTGCGCGCGGTCTGCGAGCTGGTCCTCGAAGAGGTCGGCGTATGACCGGGCACCTGACGGACCCGCCCCTCCAGCAGGCGCCCGGATCGCCTTCGTCCCGGCAGTTCTGCGTGGTGGTGCGGGGGGACTCCCTGCAATCGATCGCCGTCCGCCACAGCGGTCGCGCCACCGACTGGCGACGCATCGCCGAGCTGAACGGGATCGACGACCCGGCCAAACTGCGGCCGGGCAGCACTCTGCTCCTTCCCGGCCCGGCCGAGTACTGACCTCGGACGCGCACCTGGAACTCGGCCGCCGCCTCCGCCCCTCCCGCCGCTTCCCCCTCCCGTACACGTAAGGACAGACACATGACCGGGCGCCACACCGCCGGGCTGGACCTCAAGGTTGCGGGCAAGCCCTTCCTCCCCGAGGTCGCCACCGTCTTGGCCTGGGCCTCCGTGGAGGAGGACGGGCGTACCTCCGCCAAGGCCGAGATCGGCTTCCGGGACCCGCGCAACGCGTCGCTGTTCAAGAAGTCCGGCATCGCGCTGGGCAGCCAGATCGAGCTGACCGCGATCACGCCGTCGGGTCCCGTGTCCCTCTTTTCCGGCGAGGTCACCGAATGCGAGGCGCGGGCCTCCACCGAGACCTCGGGCCAGGCCGGGCACACCGGTGGTGTGATGACCGTGATCCGGGCCCGGGACCTGTCCCACCGGCTGCGGCTGGGGCGGCGGACGGCCGCGTACCCCAAGATGACGGCCGGCACGATCGTGCGGAAGGTGGCCGAGCGCGCCGGGGTGACGGACCTGGCCATCGACGACACCGGCTTCTCCTACGAGTACCTGAGCCAGCCCTCCGTATCCGACTGGGACTTCCTGAGTCACCTGGCCCGGGAGAACGGACGGGACCTCTACGTCCGTGCGGGAAAGCTGTACTTCCGCAAGCGCGAGAAGCCCGAGGGCCCTCCGGTAGCCCTGCGGTTCGGGGAGAACCTGGTGAACGTCCAGCTGGCCGCGTCGCTGGCCCACCAGGTCCCGTCGGTGGAGGTGCGGGGCTGGGATCGCGAGAAGAAGGTGGCGATCACCTCGGTGCACACACCGCGCCAGGACGGGAAGTGGAAGTCACCGGTCTCGTCCTCCCACTACGCGCCCATGGTTCTGACGGCGCTGCCGCGCGGGAACGGGAGCGAGGTCGACGCCGTCGCCGAGAGCATGGCCCAGGAAGTGGCGGCCGGGCTGGTCCGGCTGCACGCGGTGGTGCGCGGAGAGCCGCGGTTGCGACTGCGGTCCGCGGTCACACTGACCGGCCTCGGCACACAGTTCGAGGGAAGGTTCACCGTCACCAAGGTCCGGCACCACTTCCATCCGGTGCAGGGATACCGGACGGAACTGACAGTCGACGAGGGCGTGGACCGGACGGCGGCCGGGGAGCCCGGTGACGCGGAGGGGGGCCTGCGGCGCATCCAGGGATTCGTCCGGGGCAAGGTCGTCGACATCAACGACCCGGAGGAGCGCGGCCGGGTGCGGGTGAAGTTGGAGTGGCTGGGCGAGAAGTACGAGACCACCTGGGCGGAGACCGTTCAGCTGAGCGGCAGTCTCGGCCACGGCGTCGTCCTGCCGGAGGTCGACGACGTCGTGGCGGTCGTCTTCGAGCAGGGCTGCTTGGACAGCCCGCTCGTGGTCGGCACCGTCGACGACCCCATCGACAAGGTCAAGCACACGATGGCCCTCGTCGACGGCGGCAGGGGCGGCAAGGGCAGGACCAACCTACGGACGTTCGCCTCGAAGGACGGCCACCGGCTGGAGCTGATCGACAAGAACGGCCGCGGCATGGGCGCGACCCTGATCACCGGCGACGCGGGCGATCTGAAGATCCAGCTCGACGCGAGCAAGACCGTCATCTCGATCGACAGCAAGGGCAAGGTCGAGATCAAGGGGGCGAAGGGAGTGTCGGTGGACGCCGGTACGGGGCCCCTGGAGCTGTCCGGTCAGTCGGTGACCATCAAGGCCGACAAGGACGTCTCGGTCAAGGGCGTGACCGTCGACGTGAACGCGTCGACGCAGCTCAAGGCGCACGGCGCCAAGGCCGAGTTCTCGGGCGCGGCCATGGCGGAGCTCAAGGCCCCGATCGTCAAGATCAACTGATGCCGGCCGCTCCGTACGCCGCGCCCCCGTCCCCGTCCCCGTTCCCGTTCCCGTTCCCGTTCCGTTCACCGAGAGGAACAGACACCGTGCCCGCAGGCGCCCCCGTGTCACACGTCCCCGACCCGAAGATCGGCGGCTGATCCCGTGTCCCACCTCTTCCTCGGCCGCGGCTGGTCCTTCCCGCTGGGCGTGAGCCCCTCCGGTGGGATCGCGATGGCCGCGGGCCCCGCCGACGTCGAGCAGTCCGTCCGGCTGATCCTGAACACCGAGCCGGGTGAGCGGCCCATGCGGCCGGAGTTCGGCTGCGCGGTGCGCGACCAGGTCTTCGACTCGTTCGACTCCTCCACCGGCGCCGCGCTCGCGCAGGAGGTGCGCAGGGCGCTGGAGCGGTGGGAGCCGCGGATCGTCCTGGACGACGTACGCGTGGTCCGGACCGCCGACCGCCAGGAGGTGCTCGACATCCACGTCGCGTACCACCTCTCCGGCACCAACAGCCCCCGCAACCTGGTCCACCCCTTCTACCTGATCCCCACTCGCGACACCGCGGGACAGCTGACCGAGCCACAGAGGAGGGACAGCGATGTCTCTGCCTAGCCCCCACCTGGACGACCGCCGCTTCCAAGACCTCGTCGACGACGCGATGCGCTTCATCCAGCGCCGCTGCCCGGAGTGGACCGACCACAACGTCTCCGACCCGGGCGTGGCGCTGGTCGAGGCGTTCGCGCAGATGGTCGACCAGCTCTCGTACCGGGTCAACCGGATACCCGACAAGGTCCAGCTGGGCTTCCTCGACCTGCTCGGCGTACAGCTGACGGCCCATCAGGCTGCCACCACCGAGCTGACGTTCACGCTCGCGGCGCCGCAGGCGGCGGCGGTCGTCGTCGAGCCCGGGACGGAGGTGGCCACCGTCCGGACCGGCAGCACCCCGGCCCGGGTGTTCACCGTGGACCGGGAGCTGGCGATCGTCCCGACCGCCCTGACCCACATCGGGTCGGCGGGGGCCGGGCAGCCGCCCGAGCTGGTCACCGAGCGGTTCCTGTCGGGCGAGCCCGTCACCTGCTTCGCACAGCCGCCCGTCCCAGGTGACGCCCTGCTCGTGGGACTGGACAACACGGCTCCGCGCTGCGCGGTGGCGCTGCGCGTGGACTGCCGGATGGACGGCGTCGGCGTGGACCCGCGGCGCCCGCCGCGGGTGTGGGAGGCCTGGTGCGGGGACGGCTGGGTGCCCTGCGAGGTCGAGAGCGACGGCACCGGCGGACTGAACCGGCCGGGTGACATCGTGCTGCACGTGCCCGACGGGCACACCGCGTCGCTCCTCGGGCGCCGCAAGGCGGGCTGGCTGCGCTGCCGGATCGTCGAGGCGGCCCCGGGCCAGCCGCCGTACTCCTCCTCCCCGAAGGTGTCGGCCCTGGAGGCCTACACCGTGGGCGGGACGACGGGCGCGGTGGAGGGCGAGGGCGTCCCGCGCGACGAACTGGGCGTCTCTGACGGCACTCCCGGGCAGGCCTTCTCCGTGCACCGCACTCCGGTGGTCGCCGGGTCGCTGCGCGCGGTGGCGGTGGAGACCTCGGCGGGTCGCCAGGTGTGGAAGGCGGTGCCGTCGTTCGCCGAGTCCGGGCCGCGGGACCGGCACGTCACCGTCGACGAGGTGAGCGGCGCCATCCGCTTCGGTCCGGCGGTGGGTCAGCCGGACGGCGAGGTGCGCCAGTACGGTGCCGTGCCCGAGATCGGCGCCCGGATCACCGCGGGCGGCTACCGGCGCGGCGGCGGCCGGAGCGGCAACGTGGCGGCGTCGACGCTGACCGTGCTGCGCACGCCGGTCTCGCTGGTGTCCCGGGTGGAGAACCGGATACCGGCGACCGGTGGCGTGGACGTGGAATCGGTGGACGGCCTCAAGCAGCGGGCCGGGCACTGGCTGCGTACCCAGGACCGGGCGGTGACCGCGAAGGACTACGAGTCGATCACCGCGGCGGCCTGCCGGGACGCGGGCCGGGTCGAGTGCGTGGCCGAGCCCGAGGGCTCCGAACGCGCGGGCCTGGTACGGGTGTTGCTCGTTCCCCGGGTGCGGGACGTGCGCGAGGAGGACAGCTGGCGCGATCTGGTGCCCTCCGAGGCGATGCTGGCCGCGGCCGCGCGCGCCGTGGAGGCGGCCCGGCCGCTGGGCGTGCTGGTGTCCGTCAGCGGGCCCGCCTACCAGGGCGTGACGGTCGTCGCCGAGGTGGAGGCGGCCAAGGGAGCGGACCGCGCCGAGGTCAAGGAGCGGGTGCTGCGCTCGCTGTACGAGTGCCTGAGCCCGCTGCCCGCCACGGCGGACTCCGGTACCGGCAGCCGGTCGGGCTGGCCGCTCGGCCGGGCGCTGCGGCTGAGCGACCTGTACGCGGTGGCGACGCGCGGTGAGGACGTCGAGTCGGTGGTGAAGCTGGAGATGTACCCCGCCGACATCGGTACGGGGGAGCGGATGCCCGCGTCCGACCGGATCGACATCGGGCCCGCGACGCTCTTCCTCTCCTTCCGCCACCAGGTCGCCGTGAAGAACGCCCGGTAGCCGAAGCCTTCTTCACGACGACCTGGTCCGCCGGGCGGACACGGACATGCACAAGGGAGGGGACTGAACACATGGAGAGACTGCCCTCAGGGGCACCGCCGCACCCGGTGGTCGCGCAGGCCGTCGCCGCGGTGCCGCCACTGGTGCCGGGGAGCAGGTCGCTGCGGGCGATCCTGCCGGAGAGCTACCGGCAGGGCGACTTCGCCGACCGGTACCTGGCCGGGTTCGACGACGCGCTCGCACCGCTGATCACCGCGCTGGACTGCCTGGACGCGTACTTCGATCCGCGTACCGCTCCGGACGCGTTCGTCACCTGGATGCTGGACTGGAGCCTGACCGGGCTGCCCGTCTGCGTGGGCTCGCAGGGGCGGCGCAACGCACTGCTGCTGGGCCACCGGCTGCACGGGCAGCGCGGCACCCGGGCCGGCCTCGACCTGCTGGTGCGCTACGTGCTGGGCGGGCGGCTGGAGTTGACGGAGTCGGGCGGCACGCACTGCGCCGCCGGGCCCGACGACGCGTCCATCCCGGTACCGGGCGTGGCACGGGCACACCTGCGGGTGCTGCTGCCGTACGGGATGTCGCGGGGACGGGCCGGGGTCGCCGAGGACGTGGCGGAGCTGGTGCGCGAGTGGATCCCGGCGCACGTCGCGGCCGAGGTCGTGGTCGAGGACGACGAGGACCCGCTGCTCGTGCGGGGCGTGGCGGGGGGCGCGTACTGATGGGATCGGCCCAGTCGGGACGGCGCGGCTGGCACGTGCAGACCGAACAGGACGTCTGCCCCGGCTGCGGGGTCGTGGCCTACCCCGGTGAGATGTTCTGCGTGTCCTGCGGGGCGTACATGGGGTGGGACCTCACCGGGAGCAACCGGGTGGTGGACCCGGGACGGCCGGAGCCCGGCCGGTCGCGTCCGGGACCGCCGGACCCCGGTGCGGCGCGGCCGGGTCCGGCAGCGGACGACGGTGGTGCCGGTCCCGGAGCTGGAGCCGGTAGAGGAGCGCACCGGGGCCGGAACGGGGACCCCGGCCCGGCGGCCGGGCCGGTTCCGTCCGGGGCCGATCCGTTCCGCTCCATCGGCCCCGGTTCCGTGTACCCCGCGACCGGCCCCGCCCATCCCGCCGCCGGTTCCGGGTACCCGGAACCGGCGGCCTCTCCCACGTACGCGCCCGCGCCCTCGCCCTCGTACGTGCCCTCGCAGGGGACGTCGTACGGGACCGCGCCGACCGGTCAGGACGGCTGGCCCGAGGGGCTGCGCGGGTCCCGGAACGGCCGGACCACCGATCTCACCGGTGAGCTGTTCCACCCCGACCCGCTCTTCGCGCAGGCGCAGACCGCACCCGCGCCGCCGACCGCCCGGCCGCAACCGGCCCGCCCCCAACCCGCCCGGCGGCCATCGGAGTTCACCGCTCCGGCCGGCGCGGGCGCGGCCGCCCCCGTCGGGTACCCGGCCGCCCCCGTCGGGTACCCGGCCGCCCCCGTCGGGTACCCGGCGGCCCCGGTCGGGTACGTGACCCCGGCGGCCGAGTCCGCCGCCGAGCGGACCCAGGTGATCAGCGGCGAGGTGGTGCTGTGGACCACCGTGCCCGACGCGCCCGCGGCCGCCGAAGGCCCCGGGACCGGAACGGGCACCGGCACCGGGTACCCCCCGGCCGACTCGACCCCCGCCGACGGCATCCCGCACCTCCTGCTGTGCCCCGAGTGCCGCCAGCCCAACGCGGAGAACCGTACGTACTGCCACCCCTGCGGGGCGCTGCTGCGGCCCGAACCCGAGCCGCCGGAGGCGACCCGCTGGCAGCGGATCCGGCAGGAGTACCTGGAGCGTCCGGACGTGTGGCACTGGGACCGCCGCTGGGGCATCGTGGCCGTCGCGCTGCCGGTGTGCATGGCGGCGGGCATGTCGATGGGCAGTGCGGCGGCGGCCGCGCAGCGGGCGGTACCTCTGGTCAAGGACCGGTTCCTGTCGCAGTACGCCGTCGCGCCGGACAAGGTGTCCGCTTCCAGCGCCACCAAGGGCTTCGAGGCGAACCTGGCCTCGGACGGCGTGGACAACAAGGCGTGGGCGCCCAAGGGCACCGGCCAGAAGGCGGTGGGCCAGTACTGGACCGCCCAGTTCAACGCGCCCTTCCGGCTGACGTCCCTGCTCATCGTCAACGGCGCGTCCAAGACTCCGGGCCAGTTCTTCGAGACCGGACGCCCCACCAAGATCACGGTGACGGCGACCACCACGGACCAAGGTCTGGTGGAGAAGGAGATCACGCTGGGCGGCCAGCCCGGCCCCCAGCGCTTCGACCTGGGCATCGACAACGTGATGGGGGTCCAGGTGAGGATCGAGGCCGTGCACCCGGGCCTCAAGCCGAACATGCCGGTCGCCATGGCCGAGATCCAGTTCTTGAGCCGGCAGGAAACATGAGCCTACGAGCCGAACTCACCGTCCCCGAGGACGTGATCACCCCGGGCGAGGCCTTCACCGCGCACCTGTGGGTGTGGAACGAGAGCCGGATCGTAGACGCGTACCAGCTGCGGCTGGTCGGGCCGCCCGCGTGGTGGCCGGACGCCGAGCCCGATCTCGGGCAGTTGCCCGTCTACCCCGGCAACCACGAGAAGATCAACATCCCGGTCTCGCTGCCCCGGGACAGCGAGCTCGCGCCCGGCCCGCTGTCCTTCGCCGTCCGGGTGGCCTCCGTGGAGGATCCGGGCGCGGTGGCCGTGCCCGAAGCGGACATCCAGGTCGGCGAGTTCCACGACGCGGAGATCGAGCCGGACCGGGCGCGGGTCAGCGGGGCGCTGTGGAGCAGCAACCTGGTCGTGGTGGAGAACACCGGCAACGCGACGGCGACGGTGCGGCTGCGCGTCGCGCCGGAGGCCAAGGACGCACCGCTGAAGGTGTCGCTGCGCCGCTCCCGCCTCGTCCTCAAGCCCGGGGAGCAGGCCCGGGTCAGCCTGCTGACGCGGGTGCTGAACCCGATGTTCACCGGAACGGCCGCCAACTGGCCGATCGTGATCCACATCGAGCAGGAGCACGCGGAGGACGGCTCCGCCTCCTTCACCCACCGGCAGCGCCCGCTGCTGCCCAAGCCAGCGCTCAAGGCGCTGATCGCGGTGGTGACGGCGCTGGTCGCGTTCGCGGTGCTATGGATCTCCCCGGTGGGCGGCAAAAAACCGAAGGTCGAGTCCGAGTCCGCCAAGGGCCCTTCGCAGGTGGAGGCGGTGCAGGAGGAGGAGAAGAAGGACGCCGAGGCGAAGAAGCAGGAGGAGGAGAAGGCGGAGAAGGAGAAGAAGGACCAGGAGTCGGCGGGGGCTCCGAAGAAGAAGGACGTCCAGGAATCCCTGGTGGCCGACACGAAGACCGGCAAGCCGGTCGCCGAGTACGTGGTGCCCAAGGGCTACCGGCTGTCGGTCAAGACCGTGCAGCTGACCGCGGCCGGGCCGCTGACCGGCGTCGTCATCCTCAAGGCCGGGTCGACGCAGCTGGCGAGTTTCGGGGCGAACAGCGTCAAGGACGTCCCCGTGCCCCCCACGGTGTCGCCCAAGGAGAAGGAGAAGCTCACCCTCCAGCTGGACTGCCCCGCCCCGCCCTCCGGAGCCCCGAGCACCGGTCCGTCCGCCTCCGGCAGCCCTTCCGCCCCGCCCGCCCCGCCGAGCGCGCCCACCGCACCGACGACCTGTACGGCGACCGCCCTGTTCACGGGCCAGCTGATTCCGCTCAGCGGCCCGAACGCCGAAGAGATCAAACCCAACCCGTGACCCCCACCACCGCGCGCCCCGCGCCCGTCCCCCGGAGGAGCTGACCGTCCCATGAGCATCGTCCAGCACGCAGACGACACCCTGGAGCGCGAGCTGCGCGCCGGCCCGCTGAGCGGGGTGAACGCGGAGATCGCCTTCGAGACGCCCAACTCCGAATGGGCGGCCCGGCGTTCGGGGCTGTGCGTGAACCTCTTCCTGCACAGCATCGAGGAAGACACGGGCAAACGACAGTCGGGCGACTCCAACATCATCGACGAGAACGGCATGGTCGTCGGCCGCAGCAAGCCGGCCCGGTCCTTCCGGCTGGGGTACGCGATGACGGTGTGGGGCCACAGCCCGCGCGACGAACACCGGCTGCTGGGCACCCTGCTGGAGTGGTGCGTGGCCACCGAGCGGCTGACACCCGCCCCGTCCGTGTACGCCAGTACGTCGCTGACGGAGCGGCCGACCCTCAAGCTGCGCGAGGTCCCGGAGGGGGCCGAGTCCCCCGCCGCGAAGCTCTGGTCGGGCCTGGGCACGCCGGCCCGGCCCGTCCTCGACCTGCTCGTGACCGTGCCCGTCGGCCTCCCGGACACGAAGGTGACCACCGAGCGCATCCGGGAGTTCGGCCTGCGGGCCGCCCCGCTCGACCCGCCGGTCGTGCCGCCGGAGCCGCCGCATCGCCCGCCCCGGCCCCGGCCCCGGGGCACGGCCCGGCCGCGGCGCAACGTGGAGGAGATCAGCCGGAAGTCCTCCAGCGGATACACACCGTCATCTTCTGCCCCGCACCCGGAGAAATCCGGCGCCTAGATTGAATCCCGACACCATCGGGATTCTCGGATCACGGCGAGGCGGGCAGGACAGTGCGGCAGTTCGGCGGGGCAGCGTGGCAGTTCACCGGACCGGGACCGGGATCCGGACCGGGACCGGGCCACTGGGTCGCGCCGACGTTCGCGGTGCGGGCCGCCGGAGTCCCGGCCGGGGAGCTGACCGCGCTGCGCGCGACCCGTACCTGGGCCGCCGTCGACTCCCTCGTACCGGCGCACCGCTGGCTGGACGAGGAGGGACGGCAGCTCTCCGCGCTGCTCGCCCGGCTCGCGGTCCGGGGCTCCACGACCGGGGCGAGCGGGCTGCGGCCCGCCGTCGCCGCGGTCCGCTCGGCGCTCGCCGGGCTGGTGCCGCCGGACGACTGGGTGTGGGGCCAGCAGGTGTGGGACGCACTCCCCGACGAGGTGTGCGAACGCGTCGATCGCTGGCTCGGCGAACTGGAACGCTACCGGCTCTGCACGGCCGAACTCGCCGGGATCCACGCCGCCGAGACGCCCTCCACCACCGCCGCGCTGCGCACCGCCGTCGGCGGCCGGAGCTTCGGGCGCGGCCTGGTGCAGGGCAGCCCCGAGGTCTTCGAACAGCTCGACCGGTGGCTCCAGGACCCGGCCGCGCTCCCCGGGGAGGCCGTACTGCGACTGCTGGCCCGGCAGGTGGCCCGGGCCGCCACCCGGCCCAGCCGGTACGCGACCTTCACCGTGACCGCCGACGGGTCCTTCGGCCACGGTCCGGGCCAGGACGGCCGGGCCGCGCTGCCCGAGCGTGACCAGCCCGAAGGCGCCGCCCGGGGCGTCGTGGAGCCCTGCGCGTGGATGCTCCAGCAGCTCGCCCGGCAGCTCGCCACCCGCCCCGAGCTGGCCCGCCGCCTCGGGGTACGCGTCAACCCGAGCACCGTGGAGGAGGACGGCCGCCTGTGGTTCCTCAGCTCCGAGTCCGGTGAGCCCGTCTCCCGGATACCGGCCGACGAGGCGGTGCGGAGCTGCCTGCGGCTGGTGCGTGAGGCCCCCGGCGGAGCGACCCTCGGCGGGCTGCGCGCCGATCTGCTGGCCCTTGGCGGGCGGACCCCGCACCAGGCCGACGCGCTCGTCGACGCGCTGGCCGCCGCCGGTCTGCTGGAACTGCGGCTGCCCTTCGCCGACCAGGCCCCGGACCAGCTGGGTGAACTCCTCGCCTGGGTCGGGCCGCCGGGCGGCCGGGCTCCTGCCCTGGCCTCCGGCAGCCCCGCGCCCGCCGTGCCCTCCTGCACCGCCGACCGCACCGCCGCCCCGGGAAGCCACGGCGTCGCGGCTCCGCTGCGCGAACTGCGGCGGCTGCTGCGGGCGTACGGGGACAGCGACAGCCCCGGCGAGCGGGCCGCGGCCCGCGCCGCCGCGCGGACCGTGCTGCGCTCCCCCGGACTGGCGCCCATTCCCGACGATCGGGTCCGGATCCCCGCCCGGCTCCGGGCCCGTACGCGGACCCGGACCGCGGCCCGCACGCCCTTCCACGAGCACCTCCTGTCGGACACCGCCGTGGGGCTGCCCTGGGAGCGGTGGCGGCCGGTCTGCGGCGGCGGATAGCGGGCGCGGCCCAGTCCACCTACCGGGCGCGGGGCGCGAGCCTGCGCGAGCAGACAGGCTGGCTGTGGGCCGTGGGCGACGGGGCCCGGGCCGCCGCGGTCCACGAGGACGCCGACCCGCGGGCGCACTGCGCGCGGGGCACCGGACCGGCCGCCGCGTGGTCGCACTCGGTGCGGACGCTGGCCGCCCGTCTGACCACGCTGGCGGCCGAGGGCGCGTACGCGCCCGCCGGGCTGAGCGAGCTGTACCCGGACTCGGCCTGGAAGGGGACCCGGCGCCCGCCGGACGCGGCGATCGCCGCGCACCACGTACTGGGCCGGGCCGCGCACCAGTTCGCCAACCGGGTGGGCATCGGCGTCCAGCAGGAGACGTACCTGCGCCTGCTCCTCGCCCAGGCCCTCCACGACCTGGCGCGCCCGCGCACGGCCCGGCCCGCCTGAGGAACGGCGGGCCCGCGCCGCCGGCATCCGGACGGTGGGCGGGGGCCCGCGCTCGGGCATCCACCGCGCAGTGGCCGCGGGGGGCGGGTCAGGGTGCCGGAGAGCAGGTTCCGGGGGTGAGCCGGCCAGGAAAGTCCTGGGCGAGAGCAGCGGCAAGCAGCGGGTAGGCGTCACGCAGACCGTTGGGTGCGTCAATGAGCCGGAGAAGGCCGGTGAGTTTGCCGTCCTCTTCGTCCAAGGTGCAGCCGCCAGTGAAACCGGGACGCTGGGGGGAGGGGCCTGCGCCGGTTCGCGCCGTCATCTGGGCGCCGCGGAAGATTTCGTAGAGGGAATGGTCGTGGCGGGGGAGCATCCACGCCATGAGGGCGTAGAGGAAGTCGGTGGGCCTGCCGCCCGGGGCGCCGAGGGCACCGTAGCTGACGAGCATCCGCATGGTGGTGCCAGAGGTGCCGGTGCGCACGGGGTACCCCTTGTTGCCGTGTACGTCCTTGTACCAGGCGGAGTCCGGGGCGACGGTGAAATATTCTTCGCCGGTCCGCCAGGGCAGGGGAATGTCGGCGTCGGGGACCTGCGGCTGACGGGAGTCCCTGGGTACCCTGGCCCACTTCACCTTGCCGGCGGTGACATCGACGCTGTCGACGACGAGAGTGCCGTCCTCTGCAGTTGTGTAGTTGTCCCTGACAAGGGCGACGTCTGTGTGCTTCCTGAGTTCTGCCAGGGATTTCGCACCGTACTTCGCGAGCGCTTCTTCCACCGTGTGAGTGGTGGTGGCCAGGTCGGTGCGGGTAAACGCATAGACGAAGCTCCTGAAGTACTCCATTTCGCTGTCCCCCATGGGTTCGCCCGCGGTGAGCAGATCACCTACGGAAACCCGCGGATGTTCAATGCTGGAGCGGAATTTCCGCCCCTCCATGGCCAGTTGGTAATTGTCGGCATCGTCCGCAGAGGAGTACTGGGCGAGCCATGGGGGGCAGAATACGTCGGGATTCCCAGAGCCGGTTTCCGCGGCCTTGGTGACGAAGTCGGCCAGTGCGCCGAGGTAGGTGCTGTTGAGCCCGGCGGTGCGGACGGAGTCTGCCGCGGCACCGATGTCCGCGGCGGGGCTGAGGAAGAAGTCGCCGATGATTCCCTTGAGGGAGAGTACGTCCGGGTCACCCGCATGGCCGAAGATCTTGGCATAGGAGGCGTTGTAGACGGCTGTCATCACCTCGCGAGTGTTCGCGCCCGGGGACCGGAGCGATTCGAAGCGGGCATGGGCGCCGTCGATGCCGGTCTGCCCGGCACTGCCCGGATCATCCTGGAAGAACGCCTGGCGAACCAAGCTGTCGATGCTCTCTTCAGGAATATTCTTCCAGCGGGCGTATGCGGTCAGTGCCCCATGGAGAGCGTCCAGCATGGCCTGCGCCGCCTTGCGCGGCCCGTCCTGCCGGGACAGGAAGATACCGAGCCTGTCCTCCTCGGCAGCAACACGTGCGGTGAACTCCTCCTGGCTTCCGGCCCAGTCCTGATGGGCCGGCGCCTGCCCGGACCAACAGTCAAGAGAGCGCATTTCCGGTTGTGTCAGATGTGCCTTCTTCGGGGTGACGGATGTGCCCTCATCCTCCTTCCGTATGCCTTTGCTTTCTGTCCGGCGTTGCTGTACTGCATGTTCGAGCGGCATCAGCTGGGGTTTCCTTTGTTCAGGACGCCCACGTGGGCGTGAGGAGGACGGTGGCGTCGTCGATGGCTTCGAACGGCCCGATCATCGAGTCGAAGGTCGACTTCGCGTCGAGCATGGAGTCGAAGTCCTTGTACTTGACCAGCTTCATCTCGGTGCTCTCCTGCCAGACCCTGGCCCACGCGGGCTCCGGCTTGAAGATCGGTGTGGTGATCTTCGGGAACTGGTGGGCCGTGAAGTCCGCGACCCAGGTCTGGCCGCGGTGGTCGGCGAGGACCGCGAAGTGGTTGTTGGCGGGGAACTTGTCCCCGCGCTGCCAGATCCCCATGCCCCGGAACCTGATGTTGGTGAAGCCCTTCGACTCCATGTAGTGCTTGACCGGCTTCAGGACGTCGTAGCACTTGCCGTTCGGCCGCGTGATGCCGCCGGAGATCTCGCGGAGCATCGACGCCGTGTCCGACTCGATGACATCGGCCGCGAAATCGTTCGCGCCCCGCGTCACCGCCTGCCGCCGGGCCCGGGTCGCCGCTGCCGGGATGTTGGCGAGGTCGGTGAACGTCTGGCTCTCCACGGCCATGTCACCGGCGGAGGATGTCGTGACGGGCACCCTCGCGCGCCGGGGCTCGGTCACGGCCTTGCACAGGTCGGCGGTCTGGTCGGCGGTGTTGGCCACGGGCGCCGCCGCGCGGGGTTTGGCGCGCACCCCGGCGACCTTGGCCTTGACCGTCTTCATGGCCTTCAGGACGAAGGCCGCGTCGACGGCGGCTCCTGCCACGGAGAGGATCCGGCCCAGCGCGGCGTCCTCCATCGCCTCCCGGTAGACGTCGCCGCGGTCGGCGTTCTCGGCGACCCGGTCCCCGTAGTGCGCCTCCGCGAACCCGAACCCCACGCCCGCGCCGAGCGCGATGGCGGACGAGATGCCTCCGGCGGTACCGATGGTGATGGGGAGCGTCACCAGGGCCAGCGCCACCATGAGGTCGCGCATGGTCCGGGCGTGGACCTCGCCGTCGTGTTCGGCCGAGGTGTAGACGAGCCCGTCGAGGTCCGACAGCACCCTGTCTCGGGCCGCCTGCCACAGGGCGGTGGACGAGTCACCGGTCGGCTGCATCTTCAGCCGACCGATCCGCATCCCAACCCTGGTCCGCCCCGGCTCGAAGTCCATCGCCTTCGCCGCGTCGCCCTCGAAGCGCGACAGGTGCTTGCGGAGGAACGACTCGTACGAGCTGCCGGAGTCGGACCACTGCCAGTAGTGGTGCTCCCCCGTCTCCACCGAGACGAGGAGGTGTTCGGTGCCGATGCCGACGGACACCAGGCCCGGCACCACCTTGCCGTTGAACTCGACCAGGTTCTCCTTCAGGGCCCCGGCGAGCCACGCCCGCGTGAACAGGCGCGCGTTCTCCTGCTTCGCGGAGACGGAGATCCGGGCCATCGTGCCGCGCAGGCGCGAAGCGGTGAACTCCTTGAAGCTCTTCTGGAACTCCGTGCCGTCGAGGACCCGTGTCGCATCGGCCTTCAGTTGCGCGGCGACCCCGTCGCGGACCGCCGTGCCCTTGAGCGCGTCGACGACCGGCCGGGACAGACCGGCCGGTGCGGTGAGCTCGATGCGCGACCGGTTCCAGATCGTGGGATTCTTCCGCTGCGGCTCGCCGAGCGCCAGGTCCCGGGTGGTCACCTGCCAGCGGTGCGAGGTCGCGCCGTTGTTCATCGTCACGGTCTCGTGCGTACGGGGAAGGTTGATCACGCACGTCCACTTGCCGTCCAGCGGCATGGCCTCCGCGGCGGACTCCTTCGTCAGCCCAGCGACGACGTCCCGGATGGTGTTGTCGAAGTACTGCCGGCTCCTGAGCTTGCGGGTCTCGATGGAGTCCGCCCCCCGCGTCAGCTTGGCGAAGAGCTCCCGCGACGCCGTCTCGCTGCGGCTGGACCTCGTGCCACCGCGGCCCGTCGGGGCCTGCGGTTCCTGCCCCGCGGCCCTCTTGCCCCGCTTCTTCGACGTCGTGCCGCTGTCGGTGGGACCGGCGGTCCCGGATGGTGTCCGGTGGTGGCCGCTCGGCCTGTTGACGCTGTCGAAAGCGGCCGCCGTCTCCGCCAGGACCAGCACCTGCCGGCCGTCGGCGAGACGGGCCCCCTCAGGGGTGAACCTGAGTGCCCCGTCCGGGGTCTCCCACGTGTCGCCCAGCGGGTACTCGCGCGACAAGCCGTCCGGCAGTCCGGCCCGCAGCGTTCCGTTGTGCACGCCGACCAGCTCGCTGAGGCCCATGCTGAGCATGGCGTGGATCATCTCCTGCCGCCCGCCGTCCACTTGCACGAACGTCACGCGGTAGCCCTGCTTCAACCGGCCGAAGCTGTCCACGTCCGTGATCTCCTGGCCCTCCCCGCCCAGGAAGTCGGTGAAGTCGTGGGCGGAGGTGGCGCCGACGAGCCGGTGCATCTCGGCGTCGTCGATGATGCCGGTCGTGCGCTGCAACCCGGCGACCACAGCCCAGCTGGAGTCCCCGGCCTGCTGCACCTCCTCCCGGAAGGTCTTGTCCCACCAGCGGTTCGAGATGTGGTTGCTCACCTTGAGGCGGTTGGCCTCGACGTCCGACTCGGGCATCCGCCACACCTGGCGCACGGTGCGCTGGTTGCGCTCCTGCCCGGCGGGCAGCTCGCCGATGACGGCCTTGTTGAGTTCGTAGATCTCCCGCCACCGGTCACCGTCGCCGAGTTCGGCATTCGCGACCCGCCACAGGCTGTCGCCCAGCTGCACGGTGTAGGTGGGGAAGACCTCCAGCGAGATGGTCGTCCCGACCGGGAGCTCCACGGTCCGGGTCTCCTCCGGTCCGACCTCCGCGACCGTGCCGTCGCCGCCACGCAGGACGACCGACGTGTTTCGCTTCGGGGCGAGGACGCACTTGATGATCCGCCCGGCGTACTTGAGGTGGAACCGCACCCTGGGGTGCAGCAGGACCTCCGCGACCTCGCCGAGGAAGCCGGGGAACACCACGTCGACGGTCCCGGCGCGCTGCCCGACCACCGGGGCCACCGTGGGCGCGCCGCCGACCACCGCGGTCGCCGTCGCCTTCGGGACGGTGGCGGCCTTGACCGAGACCCGTACCGTGCGGTCCGCGAGACGTGCGGACATGCCCGAGTCGTACCAGGTGGGGCGGGTCAGCAGCTGTGTGCCCTCCCGGTACTCCAGCGCCCAGCGGGGCGACTGGGTGCTGAACTCGGTCGCCGCGCTGCCGCTGTTGCTGAACTCCCGCATCTTGATCAGCTTGGTGGTGGTGCTCTGCTGGTACTTGGCCAGCCAGTTCTCCATGGGCAGGATGAGCGGTCCGTCGAGTCCCTGCATCCCCTTATTGGCGAACTGGCCTGCCGAGAGATCGAACACCCAGTCCTTGCCGCCCTTGCTGCCGATCACCACGAAGTGGTTGTCGTTGAGGGTCATGCGTCCGCCGTTGGACCACATATCCATGCCCGCGTAGCGGATGTCGGTGAAGCCCATCCGCGTGGCGAAGGTAGCGACCGGCTCCATCAGCTTCTCGCAGTTCTCGCTGGGATTCGGCAGCAGCTTGCTGATCTTGCCGTCCTTGCGGGCGAACCTCAGCAGCTTGGCCGACAGCAGGCTGTCCGCCTCCGCCAGCTGCGCCACCGCGCCCTGCGGCCGCATCGACTCGATGCGGAACTCCGGGGCGTCCGCGTGCACGTAGACCCGCACCTGCTGCCCGTCGGCCAGTTCCCACACCCCGTCGCCGCGGAATGTCAGGCCCGCGTCGCTCGTCAGGTCGAACTCGGCGTAGCCGGGGCTCAGCCGCGGGTTGATGCCCGCGTTGTTGAGCCCGGCCACCTTGCCGTTGCCGGTCGAGGTCATGGCGTGCAGCATGCGCTGCTCACTGCCGGCGCCCCCGACGATCGCCACCCGCTCGCCGAGCGGCATGCGGGCCAGGCTCTCCGGGTTGGCGACCGCCTTCATCTCCTTGCCGCCGAGGAACGCGTCGAAGGTCGTAGCCCGGGTCACGGAGCGCAGCCGCGCTGCCTCCGCCGCCGTGATCACCCCGGCGAGCTCGTCCATCCGGATCGCCGCGTCCCAGCACACGTCGCCGCGCCGGAAGGCGGCCGTCGGCAGGTCCGGGCTGCCCGCGATGGCCGAGGCGTACGCGGACGTGCGCTCCATGGGTGCCTTCCCCCGCAGCCCGCCCTCGATGCGTCCCGCTATCCGGCGGGTCAGGATCTTCTCCTGGCCCTTGGCGATCACCGACCGGAGCTGCTTGGCCGCGGCGGCCTTCGCCCCCGGCGTCGCCGCGTGCAGGAACTTCGCCGCGGCGGCCACGTCCAGCACCGCGCCGCCGATGGCGAACACCATGCCCAGGGCAGCGTCCTCCTCCGCGTGCCGGCGTACGTCGCCACGGTCGGCGACCCCGCCCAACTGGCCCTGGTAGGCCGAGGAGGCGATACCGGCGGCCCCGGCCACCAGACTGACCGCCAGCGCCGCGCCACCCGTCAGACCGGCCGCGACGACCGTGGCCAGATTGCTCACGGCGGACGCCAGATTGCGCTTGAACCGCAGGCCGTCGTCCCGCTGCTGCTCCTCGGGGGTGTACGAGAGCGCGTCCGCCTCCCTGCGCACCTTGGTCAGGCCCGCGTCCCACAGGTCCTGGTACACCTGGGCCGACGCGCGGAAGGTGAACGGAACGTACCGGATCTCCCGCGACGCGCCCATGCTGCCCAGCCGCGCGCGCTTCGGCCTGAAGGCGCTGGACGAGGCCCGGCCGCTCTCGTAGGCGGACAGGTGCCCGCGGACGAACCGCTCCCAGTCCGTGGAGTAGAACATCGGCGGCAGCACCTTCACGTCACCGGTGGCGACCGAGACGATCAGGCTGTCCTCGCCGCAGGGGAAGGCGACGAGGTTGGGCACCACCTCTTCGTTGAAGACCACGAGCTGCGGCAGGTGCTCGCCGGCGATGGCCGCGCTGACCGCGTCCGCGACGGTACTGCCGTCCGCCAGAGCGGGGAACAGCTTCGAGAGCGCGCCGGTGACCCGGTCCTTCGCGAACTTCAGGTAGGACGCCTTGTTCTCCGGCGTGTCGACGACCTTGAGCGAGTCACTCAGGATCGTTTCGCCGACCCTCCGGCGGGTGGCGTCGCTGCGCACCGCCCGCCACAGGTCCGTGGACAGCCCGCCGGGCGGGGTGACGAGCGAGCGGGACCAGCCGCTGCTCGTCAGGTCGTTCTCGCGGTCCATCTCGCCGAGCACCACCTCGCGCAAGGTGAAGGTGCGGGTCTTCCCCGCGACCTCGCGCGGATCGACCAGGTTGGGGTTCTGCAGGCGCCGGTGGTACGTGGCGGTGACCCGGATGCCGAGGTTCACCGTCCGTGCGTCGGCCGACCCGCTCTCGGCCTCCAGCGCCTCACGGATCGTGCGGTCGACCGTCGCCGAGGACTTCGCCCGCTCGTCGGAGGACACGGTGATCTCCCGGAGCAGCGGGTCGATCACCGCGAACGGGTCCTCCTCCGTGGTGGCTGCCGGCTCGAACCCCTGCGGGCTACCGGACACGCCCGCATCCTCCAGGCTGCGCTTCTTGCGCTTGCCCCCGCTCTTCGCCGGTGCCGCCGACTGCCCCGGCGCCGACCGTCCGTGGCCGGGAACCCGAGTGTTGGTGGGGGGGTTGGTGAAGAGGCGCGCGACGAGGCTCTTGTGCCCTTCGAGGATGAGGCCGTCCCGCTTCTTGTAAGGGGTGACCTTGTGCCGGTTTCCGGTGATGATGCGGGCGAGATTGGTGAGGGATTCGAGTTCCGGCTGGGCCTCACTCGCCGGGTCGTAGTAGCTGGTATGGGCATCGGTCCAGCTGCCGGCGGGGTTCTTGGTGTAGGTGCTCTTGAGGCGGGTGACCTTGCCGGTGGGGTCGTACCTGACGTGAGCGGGGTCGATGCTGAAAAAGTTGAGCTTGCTGATGGTGTCGTCTTTGTGGGCGGCGACGAAGATGCGGTGGGGGGAGATGTTGAGGTGCTGGGCACGGCGGCCGGTACCGGGGCTGCCGAAGAGGACGAGGTAGTCGGCTTCCCCGCCGCCGAGGGGTTCGCTCCCGTAGGCGGCGCGGGCCTGGTTGACGGAGCGCATGACGGTCGCCTTCACGGGGGAGACGAGGTACGCGGCGGCCGAGGTGAGCGAGGGATCCGCGGCCATCCCGACGAGGGGCACCGTTTTCTTGACGCCTTCGACGATGGCCTCCGTCACGGTGCCGCCCTGCCAGTGCTTCTTCACTCCGGCGGTGATGGGGAAGAGCTTGATGGCCTGATGGACGATCTCCCGGTTCATACCGGCGTAGGCACCCTTGGCGGTGTCGGAGACACCGCCGGCCTCGGTGCGCCGCATGAGGGCGTAGCCGGCGACGACGCTTCCGTAGCTGAACCCGTTGACGGTGATCTGAGGCAGCTCCGGCAGACCGGCGCTCTTGCGCGAGCCGCTGTTCCTCCAGAGGGCACGCCAGTGTGCGAGGTCAATGTTGAGGAGCTTGGAGCCTTCCTTGGCCTGCGTGTCGTCGCTGACCTCGCCCTTGCCCTTGCGCAGGTCCCGGGGGGCCTTGTAGCCCTGCCACGCGATGATGGCGGCCTTCGCCTCGGAGTCGACGCTGCGGCACTCGTCGTAGACGACCCGGGCGCGGCGGACGAGTCCGTCGAAGTCGGCGGGCGAGCTGCCCATGCCGGGAATCAGGACGCAGACGTGGGTGGCGGTCTCGACGTCGCCGAGGGCGACGGCCATGCGTCCGACGTCCTTGAACTCCGGTTCGTAGACGAGGACCTGGGACGGGAGGCCCTCCGCCAGGGCGAGGGCCCTGGCGAGGTGGTCGGCGTTGACCTTGCGCAGGTCCTCCGGTGCCGGGACCCGGGAGGTACCGACCATCCGGGACGGGCGCTGGAACGGGTCGGTCCCACCATCCTGGAACAGGTCGGCCTCACCGTCACGGAGCGCGTTGGTGACGGAGGACACGGCCTCGTCCGCCTGATGGCTGGACACTCCTGGTGTGACCTGGGCGCGGCCGGCCGACGCGGGCGCGGGCCGGCTCAGCCCCGCTGCCAGTTCTCGCCTGTTGGCACTGTCCACCCCGGCGAAGTCGCGGGGCTGGCCGGCCTCGAGGGCGAGTTCCTCCGCCTGTTCGATCTCCTCTGCCGGGGGCGCGCTGGGCGCCCCGTCGAGCGCACCACCACCCGGTGTCTCCCGACGCTCCGCCCAGGCGCCCAGAGCCGCTGCCGCCCCCGTCGTCACCGGACCGCCCTGCGCAAGGGACTCGCTTGGTGCGGACGGCGGAACGGGCTTCTGTACGGGCCTTCGCTCCCAGTCCTGGGAGGGCTGTACATCGGCGTGCTGACCGTGGGTCATGTCGTGGCTGTCCTAGCTACTCGTGATGCGGCGGGGCATCGGATGCGTCGAGAGGCCCCGTCCATGCGATCTCGGCTTGTCGGGAGGCAGCCACTTGCTGCAAGGGCACCCGTGGGACCGCGAGTGCGGAGGAACGCGTCAGATCACGTGGCACCGAAACGCTAACGGCGGGGCCGAGCACCGGCCCGCATCGTTCGAGTACATCCACGTGCCGAAGGTCGACACCTGACGCAGGCGCGGGGCACCGGCGTCAGCCGATCCGGCCGAAGAGGCGGCCGAGCTTGGTGTATTCCGTCTCGATGCCGGCGAGGAGGTCCTCGCCGGTCACCTGCCGGCCCGCCGCCACCGCTTCGAAGGCGGCGCTCTCCACGCAGGCGCGGATGCTGCCGCCCGCCAGGTCGTAGGCCCGGGCGAGGGTGTCGACCGGGAGGTCCTGGGGGGCCGCCTCGCCGAGGAGGGCGCGCCACAGCTGGGCGCGGACGTCGGGGCCGGGGCTCTCGAAGTGGACGACCTCGTCGAACCGGCGGGTGAAGGCGGAGTCGATGTTGGAGCGGAGGTTGGTGGTGAGGATCGTCAGGCCGTTGAAGGCTTCGAGGCGTTGCAGGAGGTAGCCGCTCTGCATGTTGGCGTGCCGGTCGTTGGAGCCCTTGACCTCGCCGCGTTTGGCGAACATCGAGTCGGCTTCGTCGAAGAGGACGACGGCGTCGAGGGTTTCGGCGGCGGAGAAGACACGTTCGAGGTTCTTCTCCGTCTCGCCGATGTACTTGGAGACGATCGACGGCAGGCTGACGACGTACAGGTCGAGGTCCAGCTCGTGTGCCAGCGCCTCGGCGGCCATGGTCTTGCCGGTACCGGACTCGCCCGCGAAGAGGGCCGCGGTGCCCTGGCCCCGGCCGCCGCCCCGGCGCATGCCCCAGTCCTGGAACACCTCCTCGCGATGGCGGACGCGGGCCACGAGCATGTCGAGGCGGTGCCGTACGGACCCGGGCAGGACCAGGTCCTGCCAGCCGACTGCGGGCTCGATGTGCCGGGCCAGTGCCCCGAGTTCGGCGGCCGACCGGAGCCGGGCGGCGGCCCGTACCTCGGGCATGGCGGGGGTGGCGGCGCGCAGCGCGCAGCCGCGGTGCACGCGCTCCACGGCGGCGGAGGCGGCGGCGCCGAGCTGGTCGCGCGGCTTGCGCGCCGCGGCGGAGCGCAGGTCGGTCTCGTCGGGCAGCGGCGCGTCCCACTCGTACGCGGACCAGGGCTGGGCCCCGTAGAGCAGCAGCAGCGGCGGGGCCTCGTCGAGCCGGGCGACGACGCGGCGCAGCAGGTCGACGCGTTCGGAGGTGGCGGTACCGGGCGGCGGTACCGGCAGCAGGACGGCGGCGCCCAGCAACCGGGCCTCCAGCGCGGCCTGTTCGGCGAGCCGGGCTGGCGGGGCGTCGGCGGCGGCGAGCGCGTCCGGGTCGAGCAGCAGGGGCACCAGGCCGAGGGCGGCGAGTACCTCGCGGGCGGCGGGGAGGGCTTCGCCGCGGATGCCCTGACGCAGGTACCGGGTGCGGCGCGGGTCGGCGTCGAGCGCCCCGTGGAGCTCGCCGGTGGCCTCGGGGTCCGCCTCGTGTGCGGCCCAGGCGTGCGGGGGCAGTACCCGCAGCCAGGGGACGCCGCCCGCTTCGGGGCCCCCTTCGCGGCCGGCGAGGAAGTCGACCAGGCGGCCGGGGACGTGGAGCAGCCGGTCGGGGAAGGCGGCGGCGTCGTCCTCGTACGTCAGCAGTCCGGCGGTGAGCAGTGGCGAGCCGGGCCGCAGCAGACCGGTGCCGAGGGCCTCGGGCACGGTGATGCCGTGGGCGGAGAGGACAACGGACACGGTGGGGCGGGAGGAGGGCAGCCCAGTCAGGAAGCGGAAGGCGCTGCCGCAGACCGGGTTGATCTCCGGGAGCAGGCAGGTGAGCAGGATGTCCGTCTCCCGCTCGGTGAGGCCGAACCCGGCTACCAGGCGGGCCAACCGGTCGCCCTGCCGGTCGAGCTCGGCCAGACGGTCGGCGTCGGGCCACACGGGGGTGGACGGCGAACTCGCCGGGCCGTTCCCGGTGTCGTCGGGTCCGTCCGGGTCGACCAGGTCCGACGGGATGCCGGACTCGTGACGCATGTAGAGCCGCCGCAGCCGCTCCTCCACGACGTCGAGGCGCTCCCCGAACAGGGGGGTGGGCGTGGAGGTGGACGTCGGCGTCATGCGGGGCGGTTCCTTCGCTGCGCGGGGCGGGGCCGCGGGGCGCGGGATGCACCGCCCCCGCGGCCACGGGCCGGACCCGGCCCGCTTCGACCCTAGGCAAGGACCGGTGTCCTGGCCGTCGGCCCGGGTGGACCGTTGCCGACGAAGGTTGACACCGCGCACCGTCCTCCTGCCGGGTGGCGGTCAGCCGCCGATCATCACCGTGGGCAGTCCCGCGACGACGATCCCGCCGTGTGCGGTGGTGTCCCCCATGCGGGCCGCCGGACGGCCGCCGATCAGCACCGTCGCGCTTCCCTTGACGATGGTGTCCGGTGGGCCCACGCAGGTGCACAGGTTGCCGACCGTGGCGGCGGGCAGGCCGCCGATGAGCACGTTCACGGCGCCCGGTGGCATGAGCGGGCCGCCGACGTGGGGGACGGGCGGTACGGCGGGGGACTGCATGGGGCAGGTGTGCATGTCACCGACCCGTGCTGCTGGGGGCATGGGCACGGCTCCTTGCTGGGGTGCGGGTTCGTCAGGTCCGAACGTACGGCGTGCCCGACGGCGCGCAAGTGGACCGGAGAGGACCGGGTGTCCCCGATGGGTGACACCTGGTCCTCTCCGGCGGCGGTCACTTGCCGATCCGCCACTCCTTCTTGTACTGGGAGACGGCCTTGGAGAAGTCGTACTTCTGCTGCTTGGCCCCGCTGCACCCGCTGTCGAACTGGACGGCGCCGCCGGCGCACTGCTGGTCGCGGCCGACGGACCACATCGAGAGCATGCCGATGTTCTTCTCGGCCGCGAACTTCTGGATCTTGTTCATGTCGGCGACCGTGACGACGCCCTTGTCCCCGACGCCCTGGCCGCCGTCGCCGTTGTTCTTGCCGATGTTCGGCGTGATGCCGACCATTCGCCACAGCTCGGCGTCGGACTTGTTCGGGAAGGACTCCTTCAGCTGCTTGTGCAGGCCTTCGCCCGCCATGATGACGGCGTCGCCGTACTTGCCCATGTCGGGCACGGACTGACCCATCATCATGGCCATCACGTTGACGACGTCGGGCTGGACGCCCGCGTCCGTGAAGGACTTCAGCATGTTCTTGCCGTCCTGGACCAGGCCGGACGCCAGGCTCGGCAGCGTGAGCGACACGTGGAGGGAGGTGTCGTTCTTGCGGGCGTTGTCCTGGAGGATCTTCAACGCCTCGGCGCGCCGCTTGTTAGCCGCCGCGTTGGTCTGGACCGAGCCCTCGACATCGAAGTCGATCTTGTTGATGCGATAGCGGTCGATGACGCCCTGGTAGGTCTTGGCCAGCTCCTGGGCGGACTTGTGGTCCACCGCCAGCTCGTGGCCGTTCTCGCCGCCGAAGGAGATCGCCACGTCGCCGCCCGAGGCACGGAGGTCCGCGATCGACTTGGCCAGGTGCTGGCTCGGGGTGATGGCGTCGCTGCCCCAGCGCGGCAGGCCCTTGCCCTGGCTGTCGCCGACGATGAACCCGAGGACGAACTGCTTGACGCCTGTGTCCTTGGAGATCTGCGCGAGGTCGGGTACCGGGTAGGCGGCGGCGTCGATGAACGGGCTCGCGCCGCGCCAGGAGGCCGCGGGCTTGCCCACGTCCACCGGGGGACGGCCGTCGGGGCCGGGCTGGGTGGTGGCCACGGACACCTTCGCCGAGGTGCCCGCCTTCAGGGCGCCCTTGCCGGTGATCTGGAGCCGCTTGTGCACCTTCTGGACGGCGACGTTGCCGTCACCCCACGAGTCGCCCGGGAGCAGCCACGCCTCCAGGCCGTAGAGGGCGGACCAGGAGGGTATGTCCTTGGTGCCGGTGTTGGTGATCGTGAAGTCCAGCTGTCCTGAGGTGCCCCAGTCCTTGAACTCGGCGGTCAGCTTCAGCCCCTTGTCCGAGACCCAGCTCTCGCCGGGCTTCATCTCGTCCGGGTGCGGGGTGGGCGGCGTCGGGGTGGGGGTGGGCGGCGTCGGGGTCGGGGACGGGGGCGTCGGGGTGGGCGGGACCGGCGGCTTGGAGCCGCCGTCGCCGTCCTTCCAGGACGCGCCCTGGGCGTCGATGGCCTTGCCGTTGAGCTTGAAGTTCTTCAGCTCGTAGGAGGTGTGCTTGCCGCCCAGATCGACGCCGAAGGTGAACTCGCCGCCCTGGTAGGTGTCCGCGGTGACGGTGACGTGGCTGCCGGAGACGGTGGACTTGCCGGTATAGACCTGCGGGGCGGGCCCGGAGGCGACGTCGAACTCCAGCTTCCAGCCGGGCGCCGCTCCGGGGATCTTGACGCTGCCGCTGAGCCACCAGGTGCTGCCGGTGAGGCTGACCTTGACGGCCTGGGCGGAGGAGGCGGCGGTGTCGATGAAGGCGTCGGTGGCGTAGACGGACACGGGGACGAGGAGTCCCGCGGCGGCCACGCCGGTGGCGAGTCCGATCAGGGTGCGCTTGCGCATGGACGGTTCGCTTTCGGGTGTGGGGGATGCGGTGTGCCGGTGGGGGAGCCGGCCCGGGTACCCGTGCGTGGGGGCGGGTACCCGGGGTGCGGGGGTGCGGGGGTGCGGCTCAGGGGGTGCCGGACGGGTCAGCGGCGGGCCGCGCGGCGGCGCAGGGCCGCCGTGGTCAGGCAGGCGCCGCCGACGAGGAGGGCGCCGACCGCGCCGAGCACGATCCGGGAGTCGACGCCGCCGCCGGTCGTGGCGAGCGAGCCGTCGGCCTTGCCGGACGGCTGGGCGGAGGGCGAGGCGGGACCGGACGGGGTGGCGCCCGAGGGCTTCGCGGAGGGCTCGCCGCCCGGCTTCGTCCCGGCGGACGCGCTGGGGGTGGGTGTGGGCTTTGGAGCGGGCGGCAGGGTGGTGCTGGTGGGGCTCGGCTTGGGGGTGGGCGGGATCGGCCGGCCGGTACCGCCGCCGCCCGTGCCGGGCAGGCAGCCGCGGAAGGTCATCTGGTGGGTCTCGGCGCCGGGCACGGACGTGAGGCGCTTGGCGATGACGGAGCCGTTCACATGGCCCGGGCCGGTCTGCCCGGCGCCCCCGGAGCCGAGCTGCACGGCGGCGTTGGGCGCCAGGATGGTCCCCGGCCAGGAGGTGTGGTTCTTCTTGACGGACGTGGCCTGCGGGAAGTTCCACAGCAGCCGGGAGCGGATCTCCTTGAACCGCGCGGAACCGGCGTCGTAGTCGTCCATGACAAACTTCTTGGTCTGCGGGTCCCACAGCTCCACCCCGTACAGGTGGCCCGCCGACATGTCGTAGCCGGAGCCGAGCACGTTGACGAGGGTGCTGGATCCGGCGGGGACCTTCAGGGCGATCCGGTCGGCCTTCTGGAGCTCGGCGGCGTCCACGCTGAAGACGTTCAGCATGGCGTCCTTGCCGGTCAGCAGCAGTGCCTTGGAACCCTCCGGGCGGGTCACCGAGCCGGCGGCCTTGACCGCGGCCCAGGAGGCCGAGCCCGCCCGCAGGGCGCCGAACTCCTTGCCGAAGTCGACGGGCGGGGAACCCTTGGCGTGCTTGCCGTCGATGGCGAACCCGCCGGGGCGGCTGGCGTCCTTCAGCGAGCGGTAGACGCCCTCGCCCTTGCCGATGACGACCTGGTTGGCCGTCAGCTCGCCGCCGACGACGAGGGACTTGCCGCCGGGCAGCGCCCCCAGGTCGGCGGCGGAGAGCCTGGCTCCCACCGAGAAGCCCTGGCCGGAGGCGCTGTCGCCGAACTTGGCGTTGCCGCCGACGGCGACGGCGCCCTCGGAGTCGGCGTAGCGGACGGCGTCGCCCTCCACGAACTCCGCGTAGGCGCCCGCCACTCCGAGCGTTCCGGCGGCGCCCGGCGCGCAGACCGGTGGAGCCGCGACGGCAGCGGTGGCCGGGACGAGGGTGAGGGAACCGGCGGCGACGGCGGCGACAGCGGTGGCGAGGACGGTGGAGGCACGCATGAAGGAACTCCCGTTCGAACGGGCGGCATGGGAGGGGGACGGATCGACCATCCACCACACGCGATCTTGACGTCAAATACTGATTTTTGCGACAGATCAGACAAACAGTCCTTAAGTTCCTTAACTGGACCTAAAGCGTGATGCAGGTCACTCGATCCCGATCCCTCCGTCTCGCCGAATACGCCCCAGCCTGATAACAGTTGATCGGAATGTCCGCATGCCCCCATATCCGCGTATCCCGTATGCCCGCTCAACAGAAGGAACGGCTCCCATGGCCCCAGACGTAGGCGTCCTCATCGTCGACGATCAGCCGATCACCCGGTCCGGACTCACCTGCATCGTCGGCTCCCTGCCCGGGTACACGGTCGTGGCCGAGGCCGAGGACGGCATCCAGGCGGTCGTACGGGCCCGCGAGCACGAGGTCGGACTGGCCCTCGTGGACCTGCGGATGCCACGGGTCGATGGCGTGGAGGCGACCCGGCGGCTGATGCGCGTCGAGGAGCCGCCGCGGATCATCGTCATGACCACGTTCGGGGCGGACGACCGGGCCCTGGAGGCGCTGGAGGCGGGCGCGTGCGGCTTCGTGACCAAGGACATCTGCCGCACGGAGCTGCACCGCGCCATGGACACGGTCATGCACGGCGGCACGCTCGTCTCGCCGGACATGCTCGGCTACCTGATGACCAAGGCGACGCGGAGCACGGCAGCGGCCGTGCCCGCGGAACGCCGCGCGGAGCTGCTGGGCAGGCTGAACGACTCCGAGCGCCATGTCCTGGCTCTGGTCGGCGCGGGTCTGAGCAACGCTCAGATCGCGGACCGGCTCTTCCTGTCCGTCTCCAGCATCAAGGCGCGCGTCTCCCGCCTGCTGCAGAAACTGGAACTGGACAACCGCACGCGGGCAGCGGTCCTCGCGCACGAGCTGGACCTGCTGGGGGACTGAGCCCCCGGGGGACCCGGCCTTCCGGGCGGCGGGGCTCTCCGGGGCGGCGGGGCTCTCCGGGGCGGCGGGGGCTCTCCGGGGCGGCCGGGCCCTCCGGGGCGGCGGCGTCAGCCCAGGCCGAACGCCGCCCGGGTGTGCGGGCCGTAGACGCCCGAGGGGTCGCCCGTCAGACCGCGGTCGCTCTGCAGCTGCACGACACCGCGCCGGGTCCGGTCGTCGTACTCGCCGCTGACCTCGACGTACGTGAACCCCTGCCCGTACAGCCGCTGCTGGAGCGTGCGCACCTCGGCGCCCCGGTCGCCCGGACGCAGGGTGTCGTCGGACGGCGTCGGGGTGGGCGGACCGGGCGGCACGGGCCGGTCCGGGGAGTGCGAGCCCGGGTCGGTGCCCGGGCGGCCGCCGTCCCCGTCGGGGCTCGCGCCCTGCGGCGTGGAACCGTCGCGGTTCGCCCCGTTGGGGCTGCCCTGCGGGGTCGGGCTCCCGCCGGGGCCCGTCAAAGGCGAGCCGGCGCCGGGGGACGCGGAGCCCGGGCCGTGCCCACCGGCCGATCCCGACGCACCGGCGGGGCCGAGGTCTTGGCGCACCGGCCCATCGGGGGCGCCCGCGCCCCGGTCCGCCGCCGCCAGCCCGCCGCCGCCGCTCGCCAGGAAGAGCGCACCGCCGCCGAGTACCGCCAGGGCACCGGCCGCGCAGAGCGGAACGCGCCAGCGGGCCAGCCGGGAGCGGCGCCGCCGACTGGCGAGCCCGCCGACGTCCAGCGTCATCGTCGCCGGATCCTCAGACCGGTCGGCCATCGCCCACCACCGCCCTTTGTCCCTACATATATAAGTACATACGTTAGGGCAGGATACTCATGAGCCCACCCCGCCCCGCCAGCCCGGTCTCGTTCGCCACCAGGGCCGCCTGCGTCCGGTTGTCCAGGTGCAGTTTGCTCAGCAGGCGCGAGACGTACGTCTTCACGCTCGCCCGGGACAGGTGGAGTTCCTCGGCTATCTGCGCGTTCTCGAAGCCGTGCCCCAGCAGTTGCAGCACGTGCCGTTCGCTGGGGTTGAGCAGCCGGACGCGGTGGTGCGCGCGGGCGAATTGCGCCTGGCAGACAGACGGCCGTTCCATGAGCCCGCCGAAGACCTCGGGGGCGATGGCGCAGCCGTCGGCCAGGACGTGACACAGCACGGCGCCCAGCAGCCCGGCGTCCAGGTCGCGGGTGACGAACCCCCGGGCGCCCGCGTCCAGCGCCTCGTCGAGCCCCTCGTGTCCGCCCCCGGTGAGCAGGACGACCTTGGGCGGGCGCGGCAGGAGACCGCCGAGCCGGTCGGCGCGCAGCCCCAGGGTGCGGGCCAGGGCGAGGTCCATGACGACGAGTTCGGGCTCCGTGCTGCGCAGCAGCCGGGTCACCTCGGCGGGGGTGGCGGCTTCGGCGACCACCTCGAACCGGCCCAGCTCCTCCTCCAGGACGTGACGCAGCCCGGCACGGAACGTCGGCTCGGCATCGGCGATGAGAACGGTGCGCCGATTCTCCTGCTGCATTGGGTCCACCGATGCTCCGCGAAATTCCGCCGTCAAGTTCATGATCACATTGTCACCCGTGTCGACTTAGGATCTGCGTAACGAATTCTTAAATAGACTTAAGCATCGTCAGATTGCTTTCCCCGATGCAAATTGACAATGATTGACGAATCACCCGGATGGAGAACGGTTCCAGCCTTCTTCATATTCGGGACTTTGGTCCCGCACCAAAAGGGCCAAAGGCAGGTGTCCCGTGCCGTTGCATGCGCAAGCCTCAACACGACGTGAAGTGCGGCATCCGTCCTCCCTCCGAAACCAGGTCTCCCGTGATCCCAGCAGGCACCCGGCCACCTCTGCCCTGGCGCAAGCGCGTGCTCGCCGACCTCCGCGTACCGACCCGCATGCTGATCGTCGTCCTCGTCCCGCTGCTGGCGGCCATGGGCTTCGCCGGGCTACGCATCAAGGACGCGCTGGACGTCGCCGATACCTACGCGGGCACCGAGCGGATCGCGGAGACCAGCCGCACCGGCACCTCGCTGATCACGGCGCTCGCCCGGGAGCGGGACCTGGCCGTCGACCCCCGGGCACGCGCCGACGAGGCCGGCACCAAGGGCCCCGACCAGAAGGGCCGCGACGAAACCGACGCCAGGGCCCGCCAGTTCCTCAAGGAACTCGACGCACTGCCCGAGCACTCCGGCATGGAACGCCAGCGCAAGGTGACCAGCGCGGGCGTGGATTCCCTCCTCGGCCTGCGCAAGCTCGCCGATGCGGGCGCCACCGACCCCGCCGAGGTCGAGCACGGGTACGGCGGGGTCATCGTCTCGATCGCCAGCCTCTACAACCAGGTCGGCGGGATCGGCGAGCAGGCCCGCGGCGCGGGCTGGACCCTCTACACGATCGCCCTGAACACGGCGATGGTCACCAGCCAGCGGTCCGTGCTGGCCAGCGCGGGGCAGCCCGGCACGCTGAGCACCGGTCAGCAGGGCAACATCGTTGCCGCCCAGCTCGTGCGCGACATCACCGGGATGGAGTTCGGGCTCTACGCGCAGCCGGAGGAGGCCGCCGCCTTCCAGCGGATCCTCGGCGCCGATCCGGCCCGCGCGCTGACGGCCGCCCTCCAGAAGCTGGGCAGCAGCGCCGCGACCAGCCAGGTGACCGTCGCCAAGGCACTGCCCAAGACCTGGGACGAGGACCTGACCCGGACCGGCGACGAGCTGACACAGTTGCAGGAGAAGGTCGAGCGGCGCGTGCTGGCGGAGGCGTCGGCGCAGAATGAGACCGCGTACGACCAAGTGGTGACCGACCTGGTGATCGCCGTGGTGGTCCTGCTGCTGGCCGCTCTGCTGGTGTTCGCCACCTCCCGGCACCTGGTGCGCGGCCTGGGCTGGCTGCGCCGGTCCGCGGTCTCGGTGGCCGACGAGCACCTGCCGGAGGTGACCCGGCACTTGAGCGCGGGCAGCGAGCTCCCGGCCGCCCTGGAGGGCAAGGTGCTGGCGCCGCGGACCCGCGACGAGATCGGTGACGTCGGCCGCGCCTTCGACCGGGTCTACCTGGAAGCGGTCGGCCTCGCCCGGCAGCAGGCCGCCATGCGCGAGGAGGTCAACCAGCTCTTCCAGAACCTCTCCCGCCGCAACCAGGGCCTGGTCCAGCGTCAGCTGGCCGTGATCACCGAGCTGGAGGGCGGCGAGCACGCCCCCGACGAGCTGGCCCGGCTGTTCCACCTGGACCACCTGGCGACCCAGATCCGCCGCAACAGCGAGAACCTGCTGGTGCTCGCGGGCGCGGAGATCACCGCCGAGCGGCGCGAGACGACCGAGCTGCTGGCCGTCGTCCGGACCGCGGCCTCGGAGATCGAGGAGTACCAGCGGGTGACCTACCGGGCGGTCCCGCCGCTCGGCGTGGTCGGCTACGCCGCCGACGACCTCGTCCACTTGGTCGCCGAACTGCTGGACAACGCGGCCTCCTTCTCCAGCCCCGACACCTGGGTCGTCGTCAGCGGCCAGCGGATGCCGGACGGGCGGCTGCTGCTGGAGATCCGGGACCAGGGCATCGGCATGAGCGCCGAGCAGCTGACCGAGGCGGAGGACGTGCTGCGGCAGCCCGCCGGACAGCGGAACAATCTGAGCGAGTCCATGGGCCTGTACGTGGTGGGCGCCCTGGCCCGCAAGCACGCGGTGGACGTCAGGCTGTACGCGAACACCCCAGCCGGGCTGATCGCCGCCCTGGTGCTGCCCGAGGCGCTGCTCGTCCGGCAGGCCCCGTCCGCCGTTCGGCCCGGGCCCGGCCGGGCGCCGGCGCCGGTGCGGCCTCCGGGCCGGGAGCGTCCCGTGATCCGCGGCTGGGCCGTGCCCACCCCCTGGACCCCCGGCGGGCCGACCGGCCCGGGCAGCGCCCGCGCCGCGAAGGCCGCCGCCGCCCCGCGCCCGAACCCGGGCGCGGGAGCCGACCATCCGACGCTGCCGATCCGCGCGCTGGGCGGCCCCGGCGTGGGCGGCCCGCTGCCCGCGCCCACGGACTCCGGTCCGGCGGCCCCCCGTACCCCGGCCGCGCCGCAGCACTCGGGCGTTCAGGGCGCCGGTGTCGTGCCGTCGGACGGCTCCGGCCGGGCGGTGCACGTCCCGGTACCGGTCTCGGTACCCGTACCCGCGCCCGGTCCGGAGAGCGGCCCGGCCCACGAATCGACCAGTGCGGGCCTGCCCGTACGTCAGCGCCGGTCGCGCGCCGGGAGCATCACGGCGCCCGGCACCCCCGCCGCCCCCGACCCGTCTCCAGCCGGCCGCCGGGGAGCCGCCGGTCCCGGTCCCGACCCAAGGGAGATCCGGCGCCGGATGAGCGGGCTGTACGAGGGCATCGCCCACGCCGGTCCGGCCGGGGCGGAGCGTTCCGCCGACGCCGGACCGCAGCAGGAGGAGGAGAGCAGATGAGTCCGTTCGCAATCGAGGCGGCCCCGGCCCGGGAGGCGCTCGCGCCCAAGGGTAGCGAGCGGGTACGGGAGTTCCGTTGGGTCCTCCAGAAGTTCCTGGGCGACCTGCCCGGCGTCTTCGACGTGGCCGTGGTCTCGGCCGACGGGATGCTGCTCGCCCGGGCCACCGCCCCGCAGTCGCCCGATCCGGATCTCGTCTCGCCCATCGCCAGCGGGCTCGCCGCGCTGGCGTACGCGGCGTCCGAGCTGCACGGTTCCGGCCCGGTGAGCCGCACGGTGCTGGAGATGCAGCACGGGGTGCTGGCCGTGGTCACCGTCTCGGACGGCTCGCTGCTGGCGGTGGCGGCCCACGCGGGCACCGACCGGGCCGTCCTCGGCTACGAGATGACCCGGCTGGTGCGCAGAGTCGGCCACGTCCTGACGCCCGAACTCCGCTCCACGCTGAGGGACCATGCCGCAGTCGCCGACTGACCCGGTCAGACCGCCCGCTCCCCCGCCACCGGCCCCCGCGCCGATCGCCCCCCGCCCGTACACCATCACGGCGGGCCGGACCGTGACCCGGCTGTCGCTGCCGCTGGAGGCCCTGGTGCAGACCATGCCCAGCCTCTGGCCGGGCACCGGGCACCCCGAGCACGACCGCATCCTGGAGCTGTGCGTCCGGCCCACCTCGGTGGCCGAGGTGTCCGCCCGGCTGCCCGTGCCGGTCGGGGTCGCCCGCGTCCTCCTGTCGGACCTGTCCGGCATGGGCCTGGTCTCGGTCACCGAACCCTCCGGTGACGAGCCGTCCACCGCGTTGATCGAAAGGGTCCTCAGTGGACTACACAGCATCTGACCAATACCAACGCCAATTGACGGCGACGGCGGACCCGACCGCCGCCCGGTCGGCCGCCAAGATCGTCGTGGCCGGTGGCTTCGGCGTCGGCAAGACCACCCTCATCGGCAGCATCTCCGAGATCGTGCCGCTGCGTACGGAGGCCGTCCTGACGGCCGCCTCCGAGTGCGTCGACGACCTCAGCAACACCCCCGCCAAGCGGACCACCACCGTGGCCATGGACTTCGGCCGGGTCACCCTGGAGGGCTCCCTCGCCCTCTACCTCTTCGGCACGCCCGGCCAGGATCGGTTCTGGTTCCTGTGGGACGACGTGGTCACGGGCGCGATCGGGGCGATCGTGCTGGCCGACAGCCGCCGGCTGGCCGACTCCTTCCCCGCGGTGGACTACTTCGAGGAGAACGGCGTCCCTTTCATCGTCGCGCTCAACGGCTTCGGCGGGCACCAGCCGTTCAGCCCCGGCCAGGTCCGGGGCGCGCTGCAGATCCGCGACGATGTCCCGGTGCTGCTGACCGACGCCCGCCAGCGCGACGCGGTGAAGGAACTGCTGATCCGGATGGTGGAGCACGCGCTGGAACGCCGGCTCGCCGTCCCCGTCGACCACGGCCCCGCCCTGGCCGCCACCGGCTGACCCCTCCCCCGCCCCCTCCTCCTGGAGCACCTCCCATGCAGTCAGCCAACCAGCGGGCCGCCGAGATCACCCGCGCCGTCCACGAGCGCTGCGCCAGCACCCCCGGCGTCGAACGGGCCGTCCTGCTGTCCGCGGGCGGGCTCGTGCTGTGCACGGACGAGGCGACCGACAAGGCCGACGCGGAACGGCTCGCCGCCCTCGCCGCGAGCCTGATGTCCCTGACCCGGGCCGCCTCGCACGCCTACGACAGCGGCTGGGTGGCCGCAGCCGTGATCACCATGCGCAACCACCACCTCTGCATGGCCCCCGTCGACGACCAGACCTCCCTCGTGGTCCTCGCCGACTCCGCCCTCGACACGGGCCAGATCACCTACACCGCCGCCCTGCTGGCGGCCGACGTGGCCTCCCTCCTGGACGACGGCGCCCGCGACCACCTGGGCCGCTTCTTCCTCCTGCCGGGCTGAGCCGGGGCGACCGGGTCGGTGCCGGGCCAGTCCACACGGGACCGATGAGAGTACGACACCGGGACCAACGGCCATAAGAGCTCGTAACACGATCATGCATCGGGCTTGTTGAGGCGTCGCCAGCAGATGAGGCTGCAGGCGAGGGAGGTGAAGGCGTCGTGGAGTTCGGTGCGGCGTTCCCAGCGGACGGCGAGTCGTTTGAACCGATGGAGCAGGGCGAAGGTCTGTTCCAACAGACCGTAACGGAGCTTGCCCATGCCCTTGATGTTCGGGGCGCCTTTACGGGAGATGACGGGCAGGATCCGGCGTTTACGCAGTTCATCGCGGTTGGAGTCGTAGCCCTTGTCCCCGAGCAGAGCCTCGGGATGTCGGCGGGGCCGGCCGCGACGACCTGCCACCGGTGGGATGCCCACGACCAGGGCGAGGGTCTGGGTGACGTCGGTGGTGTTCGCCGCAGTCGTGATGACTTTGAGCGGAGTGTCGCGTCCGTCACAGATCAGGTGGTGCTTGCTGCCCGTCTTCCGCCGGTCGACCGGCGACGGACCGGTGTCAGTGCCCCCTTTTTCGCGCGGATGTGGGAGCCGTCCACGCAGGCCCTGGACCAGTCGAGGCGGCCGGCCGCGTTCAACTCAGCCAGCAGGATGCGGTGCAGCTGGTCGAAGGCCCCGGCCTGCTGCCACCGCTCCAGCCTTCGCCAGCAGGTCTGGCCCGAGCCGAATCCCAGCTCAGGGGGCAGGAGTTGCCAGGCGATGTCGTTGCAGAGCACGTAAAAGATGCCTTGCAGGCACAGCCGGTCAGCTACCGGCCTCGGCCCTGCCGACCTCGTAGGCCAGGGCGGCACAGCAGCGGCTCGATACGTGCCCACAAGTCGTCGTACACGATCCACGGCCGAGTACCCACACCACCGCGAACGGCCGAATCGTCACACTGGTCACGGCCGACCAGCACATCTCACCAAGATCCTGTTACGAGCTCTTATGGCCGACCTCCCGAGAATCGCACCCAGGGGCCATTCCCCGTCGGTACCGGGGCCGAAGTCCCGCCCGTCGCGGACCTTGAGCTCCGTACCGACGGCCGCCGCAGGGCAGCGACCGCGGCCCTTCACCGCTTTTCGCGTCGCCGCCGCGCCAGCAGCAAGCCCGTGCCTCCCGCCACGGCCGCCACCCCGGCCTCGACCGCCGTCCAGCCGAGCGGGCCCGGGCCGGAGCCGGAGCCGACGGAGGCGGTGGCACCGGAGGCGGGCGGGGCCGCCGGGGCGTCGGGGCCCGGGGCGGCCGGGTCGAGGGTGCCGACCGGGGTGGCCTTGCCGGCCGCCGAGAAGCCCCAGTCGAGGAGTGCCCGCATCTCCGTGTAGATCTGGTCGCGCCGGTTCTCCTGGGGGTTCATCACGGTCACCACGACCGTGTGTCCGTCCCGCTGGGCCGCCTCGGCCAGGGTGTTCCCCGCGTTCGTGGTGTAGCCGTTCTTGCCGCCGATCAGGCCCGGGTACGTGGCCACCCCTTCGACACCGGACAGCATGCGGTTGGTGTTGGTGATGCCGAACGGCTTGTCCTTGGCGTCGGGCCCGCCGGGGAACTGCGCCGACGCGGTCGAGCAGTACTCCTTGAAGTCCTTGTCCTTCAGGCCCTGCCGCAGGAACAGCGCCAGGTCGTACGCCGAGGAGACCTGACCGGGGGCGTCGTAGCCGTCGGGGCTCCGTACGTGCGTGTCACCGGCTCCCAGCTCCGTGGCGCGCTTCTGCATGTCGGTGACGGTCTTGTCGACCCCGCCGTTCATCGCCGCGAGCACGTGCACCGCGTCGTTGCCCGAGCGCAGGAACACCCCGCGCCACAAGTCGGGCACCTGGTACGTCCCGCCGGGCACGATGCCGACCGCGCTGCTGCCCGCGCCCATCCCTCGGAGGTCTTCGGCGGTCACCTTGCGGCTCACGTCGCGCGGCACCGCGGGCAGCACCGTGTCCGCGAAGAGCATCTTCAAGGTGCTGGCCGGCGGGAGATGCCAGTGGGCGTTCTTCGCCGCGAGCACCTGGCCGGTGTCCGCGTCGGCCACCACCCAGGACAGCGCCGAGAGCCCTGCCGGGAGATTCGGCGCACCCGCGCCCACCTGGTCTCCGGGCAGCCCCAGCCGCTCCCCGCCCGCCTTCGACATCTCCGCGGGCGGCTCCTTCTTCGCCCCGGCCCAGGGCGCACCCTGCGCCGGCGACTTCCCCGGCGTCGGCGTGGGCCCGGCCGCCCGGGCGGGTACGACTCCCGCGCACGCCACGAACGCGGTGACTGCCAGCGCCGCCAGAGCACGCTGGGCCCGTGGCGGTACAGGCCGCCGGTTGGCCGGCGTCACGGAAGGCGCGGCTCCGGTCGGCTCCTCGGATATGGCCGTCATGGGCATGCCCCTTCCGTTCGATGGCCCCGATTCTTCAATGCACGCCGCTCGGGCAGATCGTTTCATCCGGCGAAGGTCCTGCGATCGACGGATCAGTCGGCGACGGATCACCGGTGGCGGGTCACTTGGCGGCGACCGGGCCGCGCATCAGGCCGCTCATCCACTTCAGGTCGCCGGTGAACAAGGTGTCCGTGTACTTGTACCCGTCGTGGCCGCCATCGAAGGACGTCACCCGGGTGTCTATCGGCCCCTTGGTGACGTCCTTGCGGAGCTTCTCGACCCCGGCGGTTTCCTGCTTCCCCTCCTTCGTGCCCATGAGGAAGGAGATGTGGACCTTGGGGCCGCCCTTCTTGATCAGCTGCTCGGCCAGCCAGGACGGGCTGTTCTCCTGCTTCTCCTTCGGGTGGCCGTTCCACAGCGGCGAGTCGGGTGCCGCGTCCGGCCCGCCCGCGATCGCCACGCTGAACCGGTCGGGATGCTGGAGCACCATCTTCATCCCCACGTACCCTCCGGAGGAGGAGCCGAAGAAGCCCCAGCCCTTCGGGTCGGCGTAGGTACGGAAGTTCTCCCGCACCAGGTCGGGCACGTCGTCCGATATCCAGGTGCCCATCTTGGGCCGTCCCGGTATGTCGCTGCCGTCGTAGTAGGTGTCCTTGTCGGCGTTCAGGACCGGCATGATCACGATGAACGGGAGGCTCTCGCCCTTGTCGGCGGCCGCCCCCATCCGCTCCTGTAGCTGGAACTCCTTGGAGAAGAAGTAGTTCGTCGGATAGCCCACGGCGCCCGGCAGCGCCATCAGGACCGGGAAGGCGCTGTTCTTGTACTCGGGCTGGCCGTACTGCTTCGGCACCCAGGCCCACACCCGGCCAGTGAAGCCGGACTTCGACCCCGTCAGGTCGGTGCGCACCACCCGGGTCCCGTCCGGCAGCTCCCGCTGCGTCGTCCACTCACGCGGACGGGTCGGCATCCGGACGTCGCCGGTGTTCTCCTTCGGCTTCGCGGACTGCCCGGAATCCTTCGGCGCGAAGGAGACGGGGTCGCCCGCACTGGAGCAGCCGGACAGCGCGGCGACGACGGACAGGACGAGAGCCGCGCAGAGCGTGGCGGGACGGTACTTCACTCGGGCTCCGGGGCAGACGGACGGATCTCGGACGGGCCTCGAACGGATCTCGCAGGTATAGATCGATACAGCGACATTTCGGTTCCCTCAAACCGGAGCGAATAGGGCCGAAGGCCTCTGGAGCGTCGGAGCGGTCCGTTCCACAATCGACCTCACACTCTGGGAGGTCACCATGCTTTCCTCATCCCTCACCCGGATCTCCGCGCTCGCGCCTGAGGACCGCGCCCGGCTCACCTCACTGAGCCACGAGACCGGATTCCCCGCAGGCACCCACCTGTTCAACGAGCGGCACCGCGCCGATCGGTTCTGGATCGTACGGACCGGCTCCGTCGCCCTCGACCTGCACGTGCCCGGCCGCCGGGCTGCCCCGATCGAGAGCCTCGGGCCCGGAGACCTGCTCGGGCTGTCCTGGCTGTACCGGCCGCACGCGTGGCAGCTGGGCGCGGAGGCCGCGACACCTGTGCGCGCGTGGGAGTTCGACGCGCGGGTCGTCCGGGCGGAGATGGACGCCGACCCGCAGTTCGGCGCGGCCGTCGGCCACTGGGTGGGCCAGGTGAGGGCCCACCGGATGCACACGGCCCGGGTCCGGCTGCTCGACCTTTACGGCCCGTACGGCAGCGGCAGCGCGGTGCGCACCCGGTTCTGACCACGGCGGGGAGCTGGGCGCGCGCCCGCGCACCCGCCTCCGGTCAGCCATCCTTCGCCGCGCTCGCGACCAGTTCGGCGGCCCCGCGCTGGGCGCCGTCGAGCAGGCCCGCCTTCGCGTAGGCCTGCTGCTGCGCGGCGATCTGGGCCCCGTCCGGCTTGAGGTCGGGGCTCCAGCCGTACGGGGAGGTGGCGCGCAGCACCGCGACGTCCTGGCCGGTGGCCTTGGCCAGGATGGCGAGGACGTCCTCGCGGGTGGCTCCGCCGTTCTGCAGGTCGGCCGAGGCCTTGCGCAGGGCGGTGAGGAACTTCCGGGCGGCGGGCGTGGCGTCGAAGCCGCCGCCGAAGACCGCGCCGCTCGCCGTCGTGCCCTGCGGCGGGATGGCGAGGGGGTGCCCGACGCCCTTCTCCTCCATGGCGGTGGTGAAGGGGGCTGGGGCCATCGCGGCGCTGACCGCGCCGTTGGCGAGGGCGCCCTGCATGTCGGGGATGGCGACGTTGACGACGGTGACGTCGTCGATGCCGAGCCCGGCCTGCCCGAGCGTGGCCGCCAGCTGGTAGCCACCGGCCGCTCCGGCGCCACCGGCCACGGCCACCTTGTGGCCGCGCAGATCCTCCGGCCTGGTCAGCTCGCCAGAGTCCACCAGCTTCTTCGCCACCTCCAGCGTGGTCGGTGAGGGGGAGGCGCCGGTGGAGGCACCCATGGAGGCGGCGATCTTCACGTCCAGGCCCTTGGCGGCGGCGTTGAACAGTCCGGCCGAGAATCCGGCCGCGACCACTTCGACCTTGCCCGCCCCGGCGAGCGGTACCGCGTCCTGGCCGGTCTTGACCTTCTGGAGCTGGACGTCGAGGCCCTCGTCCTTGAAGTACCCCTTCGCCTCGGCCACGTAGAGCGGGGCGAACAGGGTGGAGGGGACGTGGGCGACCCTCACCACCGGGGCGGCGGAGGACCCGGCGGACGGCGCACCGGCGCCCGCCGTGCAGGCGGTGCCGGCGGCGAGGGCGAGTACCGCGAGGGCGGCGGGGAGCAGACGGCGACGCACGGAGGCGGTCCTTCCTTACAGGGGGGGGCAGCGAGGGGGCGGGCGGTGGAGATCAGCGCGCGCCCGCGCGCCACGGCATGACCAGCCGTTCGGCGGCGAGCAGGAGCAGCGAGAAGGCGGTGCCGAGCAGGGCCACGGCGAGGATGCCCGCGTACATGCGCTCGGGCTGGAAGAGCGTCCAGGAGTTCCAGATGAGGTAGCCGAGCCCGCTCTCGGAGGCGACGAACTCGACAGCGACGACGACCACCACGCCGAGCCCGGCGGCCGTGCGCAGCCCCGTCATGATCACGGGCGCGGCGCCGGGCAGCAGCACGGCGCGGAGCAGCCGCAGGCCGCGGGCGCCGTAGGAGCGGGCGGTTTCCACCATGCGCGGGTCGATCTGGCTGACCCCGGCGAGGGTGTTGATCTGGAGGACGAAGAAGACGGTGATGGCGACCGAGAGCACCTTCGGGGTCTCGGAGAGCCCGAAGACGAGCAGGAGCAGCGGGAGCACCGCCACCTTCGGTACGGAGTACAGCGCGGTGAAGAGAGGGGTGAGGGCGGCGCGGACGTACCGGGAGACGCCCATGGCGAACCCGGCGGCGACGCCCGCGACGGCCCCGAGCGCGTATCCGGAGAACAGCCGGGTCACGGTGGCGCCCGCGTGGCCGCCGAGCTCGCCAGAGGCCACCAGGCCCGCCGCGCAGGCGGCGGTCCGGGAGGGGGCGGGGAAGAGCATCGGGTCGACGAGCGCCAGCCGGGCGGCGCACTCCCAGGCCGCCAGCAGCCCCACGGGCACGGCGGTGCCGAGCAGGACGGCCGTCCGGGCCCGGCGGCGTACCCTCCGGGTCTCGGCTGCTACGGCCTCGGCGGCGCCCGAGCCCCCGCCCCCGCCCCCGGCGGACAGCAGGGGTTCGGGAAGGCGTTCAGGCGCGGCTGCGGGGCGGCTCATCGCCGCGGTCCCGCGCTGGCGGCGTCCCGGCGACCCGCAGAACCGGGCACCTCAGAACCGGGCGCCTCGGGACGGTCCGCGCAGTCCTCGCGGGCCCGGCGTTCCGGACGGGGCGGCTGGTCCCCGCCCTGCCCCGGACTGGCCTGTTCGGCGGCGGTGCCGCTCAGGCTGCTCCACACCCGGGCCCGCAGCGCGGCAAACGCGGCCGTGTCCTGGACGCCGGACGGGCGCGGGCGGGGCAGCGGGACGGGGAAGGAGTCGACGAAGCCGCCGGGCCGTTCGGACATGACGAGCACCCGCTCGCCGAGCAGCAGGGCCTCGTCGAGGGAGTGGGTGACGAGCACGACGGTCTTCTTCTCCTCCTGCCAGAGCTCCAGCAGGTGTTCCTGCATCAGCCGACGGGTCTGCGGGTCGAGGGCGCCCAGCGGCTCGTCCATCAGCAGCAGCGGGCTGCCGGAGGCGTAGGCGCGGGCGACGGCCAGCCGTTGGCGCATGCCGCCGGACAACTGGTGAGGGTAGGCGTCGGCGAAGTCTGTGAGGCCGGTGCGGGCGAGCCAGTGCGCGGCCCGCTCCTCAGCGGCGCGGCGCCGCACCCCGGCCATGCGCAGGCCGAAGGCGGCGTTGGCGCGCACCGTCAGCCAGGGCAGCACTCCGCAGTCCTGGAAGACGAAGGCGGCGGCGGGCCGCCCGTCCCGCGAGCGGGCCGGGACGAGCAGGCCCGACGACGGGGTGACCAGGCCACCGAGCATCCGCAGCAGGGTCGACTTGCCGCAGCCGGAGGGCCCGACGACGCAGACGAACTCTCCTTCGTTGACGGTTAGGGAGACGTCGCGGAGCACGTGGACCGCCTCGCCGCCGGGGGTGACGAAGTAGTGGTCGACGTGCTCCGCCCGGAACACGGGTGGCGGGTCGGGGCGCGTCGCGGAGGCGTTCATCGCCGCAAGCTACCAACCGGACCGGGCGGTCTTCTTCCGTCTTTCGGCCCCACTGAGTCGCCGAAGGATGACGAACGGACCGGAGGAAAGGAAAGGAAAGAAAGGAAGGGAAGGGAAGGGAGATCGTCCGGCTCAGGGCGCGAGTCGTTCCAGGGAAGCGCGGGTGGCCGGGCCGTAGCGGCCGGGCGGATCGGCGGCGACGGCCGCAGCGACGGCGGACCACTGCTGGAACTTGCGCACCGCCGCCGTCGTGTCCTCGTCGTAGGACCCGAACCGGTGGCCGTGGTAGAGGCCGATGGAGTAGAGCTTGCGCTGCATCAGCGTCACCGACTGCCCCTCGTCACCCGGCCCGAGCGTGTCCGCCGTGGCACCGGAACCGGAGCCGGAGCTCTGCCCGCCCGTCGGCTCCCCCGCCGGTTCGGCGGTGGGCGACGGGTGGGCCGGGCCCGGCGTCCGGGTCGGCCCGGCGGACAGGTCGCTGTGCGCGGCCGGACCGGGGGCCGGAGACGGAGTCGCGGGCCCCGCGCCCTCGGTGGCGGCCCGGCGGGGCCCCGGCGCCCCGCCGGGCCGGGTCGGTGAGTGCGCGGAACCCGTCGCTGCCCACGGCGACGGCGATGAGGACGACGGCGACGACGATCGCGGCCGCGAGGACGACCGCGCGCAGTGGGAGCCGCGGCCGCGGGGGCCGGCGGCGGCTGGGCAGGCGGACGGTGTCGAGCACCAGCGGCGTCGTCCCGGCCCGCTCGTCCCGGGGCGCACCCCCTGGTCCCATGGGGGTTTCCATGGGACCAGTCTTGCCGAACCGCCCTTAGCGGTGATCCAAAAAAACCTTAAATATCCTTAAATCGGCACCGGGAAAAGGACATATGACGGAAGGTGAATATCCGGCCATCCTCAGTCGACATCCATGCGACGAAACACCGGTATCGTACGGACCAAAGAAGACACACTTCGGCCCGTGCGGGCCCGGCGGGTGAATTCCTGTCACTCCGCTACGCCGGGAAGACGAGAGGCCCCCGCCGTGGAGCACCCGAGCCGCAATCATTCCGCCCACCACTTCACCTACGGCTGGACGGGCGACACTCCCGTGTACGACCGTACCGTCGCTGACCTGGGCGATCCCAGGGTCGATTCGGTCGTTCCCGGAGAACTCCTCCTCACTTGGGAGGAACACCTTGGATATCTTCCGGTGCAGCCGTAAGGCCGCCCGCAAGACTTTCCACACGACCGGCACATCGGGACTTTGGTCCCGGCCGCGACGAGGCCAACGGCCCCTTTCTGTCCCGGCCCGGTCTGCTCTAATTCTGACAATGCCCAAGACCCCAGCCGGAATACGGTCCCTGCCGCGCGCGTGCCGCTACATCGCACCCTCGGTGGCCCTCTGGAGCGCTTGGAACTGGCTGGGCCACATGCCCGGCGGCCTCCTGTTCTCCGACCGGCCGGCCGTCGCGATGGCCCTGTGCTGTCTGCTCGTCGTCGGCATGGTCCGCTACGCGGGCCGTCCGGTCGTCTTCGCGACGCTCGCCATGGTCGGCCACCTGCTCGCCGACACCCCGGTGATCCTCTCCGTGGCCCTGTACGCGGCTGGGGTCCGGGTACAGGGCCGGCGCACTCTGGCCGCCCTCGCCGTGGCGGGAGCCCTGGTCTCGATCGCCACGCCGGTCATCGGCTACCTCTCCTTCGACGCGCGGCAGGCCCTCGTGGACCTCGCGCTCACCCTGGGACCGCTGTTCGCGGGGCGCGCGTGGGGCAACCACGAGCGGGCCGCCGCCGAGGCCCGGGAACGCGCCCGGGAGCTGGAGTGCGCCCAAGCCGCCCTGGTGGAGCGGGCGGAGGCGCGGGAGCGGTCCCGGGTCGCCCGCGACCTGCACGACATCGTCGCCCACCGAGTGAGCGACATCGTGCTGGCCGCCAACGCCCTCGACGCCACCTCCCGCGCCACCCTGACCCCGGCGGCGGCCCGCACCGTCGACCGGATCCGGGACAGCGGACAGCGCGCCCTGGAGGAGCTGCGCGAAGCGCTGCACCTGGTCCCGGCCGCCAACCTCGCCTGCCCGGCCGAGCGAGTCCCCGAGCTGGTCGCCCATGCCCGGCGGGGCGGCCTGGACGTGACGCTGCATCAGGAGGGGCACGCCGAGGTGCTGCCCACACCGCTCCAGCTGGCCGCGTACCGGGTGATCCAGGAGTCGCTGACGAACGTGACGAAGCACGCGGTGGGCGGGGCGGTGACGGTCCGGGTCGTCTGCGACGTCGAGGGGATACGGGTGGAGGTGCGCGACACCGGCGGCGTGCGGCTGCCCGACCGTACCCTGCCCAGCGGCGGCAACGGGCTGGCCGGGCTGGCCGAACGGGTGGGGCTGCTGGGGGGCACCTTCGCGGCCGGCCCGGACGGCGACGGCTTCGCGGTGACCGCCGCCGTCCCGCACCGCCCCGCGCGAACGCCAGCCGACCCGACCGACCCGTACAGCCAGACCGACCCGGCCCCCGGCCGCTCCTCACATCCCCTGCGGTCCGAGCCGGTTGACGAACCGGGCGAGCTGCACCCGGCTGGCCAGGCCCAGCTTCCCGAAGAGCCGGCCCACGTGGTTCTTGACCGTCGCTTCGGTGACGCCGAGCCGCTCGCCGATGGCCGCGTTGGTCAGACCGAGCGCGATCAGCCGCAGCACGGAACGCTCACGGTCCGTGAGCGTGGCCAGGAGTCCGAGGTCCTCCGCCGAGGCGGAGTCGTCCTCGCGCAGGGAGTCGAGCAGGGTCCGGGTCACCACGGGGTGGAGCACGGAGTGCCCGGCGCGGGCCGCCCGGATGCCCTCCAGCAGGTCGTCGACCGCCATGTCCTTCAGCAGGAAGCCGGACACCCCGAGGGCGAGGGCCTCGCGCACCCGGGAATCGTCGTGGAAGGCCGTCATGATGAGCACCCGCGGCGGCTCGGGCGCCGCCAGCAACCGCCGGGCGACGACGAGTCCGTCCTCGTCGGGCAGGACCAGGTCGACGAGGACGACGTCCGGCCGGGTCCGCGCCGCTTCGGCCGTGGCCGCCGCCGCGTCGCGGGCGACGGCCACCACCTCCATGTCCCCGGCGGAGCCAATGATCTGTTCCAGGCCCGCCGCGGTGATGACGTTGTCCTCGATGACCAGCACTCTGATCAGCAACAGCGGGCTCCCGACGATCACGGCGTACCGTCAACGTAACCCCCGGCCGCCCCGTACCGGCCCCCTCCTCCTTCCCCTTCCTCGCCCCTCCCCCCGTTCGGAGCAGCACGCGATGATCACGGTCCTGCCGGTCAGCGGCGATCACGAGCTGCGCGCGGTCCTGCGGCACGGTCTGCGACAGGCCGCCGACGTCAACCTGATCGGAGAGGCCTGGGACGAGACCACCGCCCGGGAGCGGATCCGCGTCCTGCTGCCGGACGTCGCGGTCGTGTACGCCGACGCGCGGATCGACGGGTTCGCCCTCACCCGGGAGCTGCGGCGCGTGCCGGGTACGCCGGAGGTCCTCCTCGTCGGCTCGCCGGGTCCGCGCATCGTGGCGGACGCGGTGGCGGCCGGTGCGTCAGGAGTGCTGGCCGTGAGCGCGCTGCACAAGGACCTCGCGCGGGCGGTACGGTACGTCGCGGCGGGGCAAGCGTTCTTCTCGGCGGAGATGACGGCGTACGTCGTCTCCCTCGTCGCCCACCGCCCGCGCGCAGTGCGGCGGCCCTCGGCGGCCGCACTGGAGTCACTGACGGACCGTCAGCACGAGGTGCTGGATCTGCTCGCCGCCGGTCTATCCAACGCGGCGATCGCCGACCGGCTGCACCTGCAGATGGGCACCGTGAAGACGCACGTCAGCGAGATCCTCACCCGCCTCGGCGCGCACAACCGGGTCGAGGCGGCCCGGATGCTCTTCCCCTGACCCCTCTTCACGTACCCGTACCCCGCAGCCAACGGCGACCTTCGGTGGATGCGCCTACACCTTTAGTCGATGAACGGCCCCCGGAGCGCTGCATACGCTGATACGGAGCTCACTCCCCCGCTACGGCGCCCGCTCCCCCAGCCGAATCCAACCCCGAAACCACCCGGAAACCCCCGCCCGGAAACCAGGCCCCCGTGACCCGATCGGCCCCGCTCACCTCCGCCAAGGTCGTCGTCGCCGGTGGATTCGGCGTCGGGAAGACCACCCTGATCGGCAGCGTCTCCGAGACCGTCCCCCTGCGCACCGAGGCCGTCATGACCTCGGCCGCGGCAGACGTGGACGACCTCGCGCGGCTGTCGGACAAGCGGACCACCACGGTGGCCGTGGACTTCGGGCGGGTGACTTTGGAAGACACCCTCGTGCTTTACCTCTTCGGGACTCCAGGACAGGACCGGTTCTGGTTCATGTGGGACGACGTCGTGCGGGAGTCGATCGGCGCGGTGGTCATCGCCGACAGCCGTCGGCTGGCCGACTGCTTTCCGGCCGTCGGCTACTTCGAGGAGAGCGGGGTGCCGTTCGTCGTCGCCCTGAACGGCTTCGACGGGCAGCATCCCTACCGGTCCGTGGAGGTCCGCGGTGCGCTCCGGCTGGCCCCGGAGGTGCCGATCCTGCCGATCGACGCCCGCCGCCGGACCGCCGTCGAGAACGCGCTGGTCCGTACCGTCGAGCATTCGCTGGCGGTCCGGCTCGCCGCCGTCGGCGACGGCCGATGACGGCGGGTGAGCGCTGGGGCCGGTCGGTCCCGGGGCTGTCCACTATCGGACCGGGGTTGACGCCGTTCGGCGTCGGCCGGCGGTCCGATCGGCTGCCACCCTGGGACGCGCCGCCGCCCGCACCACGTACCGAACGCATCACACGCGCGGCACCCGCACCACACCACGGCCGGACCCCGGGCCGGAAGACGTTGGGACCCATGAGCACCTACGCACTGCACCACAGGCGGCTGGGCACCCAGGTGGCGATCGTCCTCCTGCTCCCCCTCTGCCTGGCACTCGGGCTCGCGGTGACCGTCGTGCGGGACGCGGTGGAGCACCACCACGACACGGTCGTCACCGAACGCCGCGCCTACCTCGCGATGGCGGCCACGGCCGTCACCCGCGGCCTGGAAAACGAGCGCGGCGCGCTCGCCCTGGCCGGGGGAAAGGTCACCGACCAGGTCAACCGGCGCCGCCAGGAGACCGACGGGGCCATCGAGAAGTTCCACGAGGACGCCAAGCCCAGCGCTGCCGACCGCACCCTCGCACCCCGCCTCGCCCGCGCCCGCACGGCGCTGAACGGGCTGACCACCGCGCGCGCGGCCGACCTCACCCGGCCCGCCGGACTGCCGGAGGCGGTCGCCGCCTACCACGACGCCGTCGAAGCGCTAGGCTCCCTGGCCTTCGCCCCCGCGGACGGCACCACCCCGCAGGCCACCGACGCGGCCCGGGCCGTGCGCGCGCTGGCCGCGGGCACCGCCGCGCTGTCCGCGCAGCGCGCCCTGATCGACGGCGCACCCGACACGACCGCCCTGTCCGAGAAGGACATCGCCTTCCTCGCCCAGCAGGACGGCCAGCGGCGCTACGCGGCGCGGGAGTTCCGGGCTACCGCCGACGCCCTCGCCGGGCCCGGGCAGAGCGCCACCGCGATCGACGACGGCTGCCTGGCGGCGCCGCTCGCCCGCACCGCCGACGGCAAACGGCCCGCCCGCGCCGAGTGGGGCGGCTGCGCCACCCGCGTCCTGGACCGGATGCACGAGGTCTCCTCGTCCCTGCTGGAACAGTCGCTGCGAGCGGCGTCCGCCGCCCGGGCGCACGCCTGGGAGGCGCTGCTCACGCTCGTGGCGCTGGTGGCCTGCGCCGTACTGGTGTCCGCGGGCGTCGCGGTGCTCGTCGCGCGGCGCCTGGTGCGCCGCCTCCAGCGGCTGCGGCGGGCCGCGCTCAAGGCCCAGCACGAACTTCCCGCCCTGGTCGCCCGGGTGTCCCGCGCCCCCGACCCGGGCGCGCTGGCCCTCGACGTGACCCCGGTGGACCTCGGCGCCACCGACGAGGTCGGGGACGTGACCCGGGCCTTCGACGCCGTGGTGCGCGAAGCCGTCACGCAGACCTGCCGCCAGGTGGTGCTGCGCGCTGTCGTCCACGAGCGGCTCGCCGCCATGTCGCTGCGCTCGCACGTCCTGGTCCACCAGCAGTTGGACCTGCTCGGCCGCCTCCAGATGTCCGAACGGGACCCCGACGCGCTCGAATCCCTCTTCCGCCTCGACCACCTCGCCAACCGGATGCGGCGGCACGGGGAGAACATGCTGCTGCTCACCGGCGCCGCGCCGGGCCGCGGCCACGGCCGTGACGAACCGTTGGTCGACGTGTTGCGCGCCGCCGCCTCGGAGGTCGACGAGTACACCCGGGCGGTCGTGCGGCTGCCGGTGCCCGCCGTCGCCGTACCGGCCGAGGCGGTCAGCGTGCTGACGCACCTGCTGGCCGAGGTCATCGACAACGCCACCCGGTTCTCCCGGCCGGACCTGCCGGTCGACGTGTCCGCCGAGCAGCAGCCCGGGCAGGGGCTCGTCGTCCGGGTCCGCGACGAGGGCACCGGCATCCCCCGGGAGCGGCTCGACGCCCTCAACATGCTTCTCCAGGGCGCCCCGTCCGCCGACTGGATGGAGTCGGAGCAGATCGGGCTGCACGTCATCGGCAGGCTCGCCGCCCACCTCGGCGCCCGCGTCTGCCTCGACTCGTCGGGCCCGGGCACCACCGTCGCCGTCCACATGCCGGCCGGACTGACGGCGCCGGCCCCGGCAGACCGTCCACTGGAGTGACCCGCATGCCCGCCCACGTCTACCGCCTCGCCCAGAAGAGACTGCGCGCGCTCGGCCGCTGCGACACGCCCTCCCCCCGTCACGACACCCTCCAGGACGCCGCCCTGGCGGTGCTGGTGGGGGCGGCCAGCTGCCTGGCTCTGGGCGCCGTCCACGGGACCGGCCTGTTCCCCGGGTACTGGGCCAGCTCGGCGTGCGCGCTGGTGGCTGCCGGGAGCCTGCTGTGGCGGCGCACACGTCCCGAGCTGTGCGTGCCCGTCGCCCTCGCCGCGACCCTGGCGTCCGACGAGGGCACCGCGCTGATTGCCGCCGTGTACGCGACGGCGGTGTACGGGCGGCGCTGGCGCGGCGCCGTTGTCGGCGCGGCGGCCCTCGGCTACCTGTGCACGCGTCCGCTGGTCGGCGACTTCGTGGACGACGCGCGCTGGCAGGTGTACGTCACCGTCCTCAACTTCGTGGTGCCCGCGCTCTACGGTTTCCTCGTGCGCCGCCAGCGGGAGCTGAAGGAGCGGCTGCGGGAGCGGCTGGCGAGCGCGGAGTCCGCGACCGACAACGCGGCCCGGTTCGCCATCCTGGAGAAGCGCACCCAGCTCGCCTTCGAGATCCACGACACGGTCGGCCACCACGCCACCTACCTGGTGATGCGCGCGGGCGCCGCGCAGCGCAAGAAGGGGCTCACGCCCGAGGTGGCCGCGGAGTTCGGGGCAATCCAGGACGGTGCCATCACGGTGATGCAGGAGCTGCGCGGCGTCATCAACGTGCTGCGTGAGCCGGACGATCCGGACGAGCCGTTGCGCGGGCACCTGAGCTGCAACGAGTTCCTGGAGGGCCTCACCCGCAACATGCGGGCCATCGGCATGGACGCCTCGCACGCGGTCGAGGGCCGGCCGCGCGACCTGGGGCCGCGGGGCGAGTCCCTGCTCTACCGGGTCAGCCGGGAGGCGCTCACCAACGCCGCGAAGTACGCGCCGGGGGCGCCGGTCCGGGTCCGGCTGACGTACGGGCCGGGCACGGTCTCCCTCCGGGTCGTCAACGGGCGGACCTGCGAGCGGCCGGGCGCGTACGGCTCGGGCGGGCTGGGCCTGCGGGGGCTGGCCGAGGCCGTCAAGGCGGTCGGCGGCTGTTTCAACGCGGGGCCCGTGGCCGAGGGCGGGTACAGCATCCAGGCCGTGATCCCGCTGCCGGGGCAGCCCGAAATCTCCGAGAACGAAGGACGCACCTTGTGAGCATCCATGTGGTAATCGTGGACGACCAGGCGATCATCCGGTCTGGCCTGCGGATGATGATCGAATCGGGCGAGGGGTTCGACGTTGTCGGCGAGGCCGTCGACGGAGCCGACGCCATCATCCAGGTGAAGACCCACCGGCCGGACATCGTCCTCATGGACCTGCGGATGCCGCACGTCGACGGCCTCGCCGCGACGCGCAAACTGCTGGAACTGCCGGACCCGCCGCGCGTGCTGGTGCTCAGCACCTACAGCGCCGACGGCCAGGTTCTGGAGGCGCTGGAGGCCGGAGCGAGCGGATTCTTGCTCAAGGACCTGCGCTGCGAGGAGCTGTTCTCCGCCCTGAATGTGGTGGCCACCGGCGGCCACGTCTTCGCCCCCGAGATCCTGCGCAGCCTGGTGCGGCAGGCGATGCGCCGCGTCCCGGTGCGGGTCGACAGCGTCAACGCGAAGGTGGCCTCGCTGAGCGACAGCGAACGCAAGGTGCTGCGGCTCATCGGCATGGGGATGACGAACGAACAGATCGCGCGGGAGCTGCACCTGGCGGGGACGAGCGTGAAGACGTACGTCTCGCGGGCCTTGGCCAAGCTGAAGCTAGAGAACCGCACACAGGCCGCGGTGGTCGCCTACGGCATGGGCCTGACGACGGCGGCGGACGCCGCGGACCGGTAGCCCCGGCCACTCGGCCCGGGGTTGCGGTGGTCAGCGCGGCGCCACGGACACCGTGTGGCGGGCTACGGACCGGCGCCCGCCGCGCCGCGTGCGGGGGCGGCGGCGTGTCGGGCGGGGGGCGTGGCCGATCCGGACCCGGACCTCCGCGCCGCCGAGCACAGAGCGTCCGATGCTCACTTCCCCGCCGGTGGACTCGGCGAGCTTGCGCACGATGTCGAGGCCGAGGCCCGTGGAACCCGGCCGGCCGCCCTCGTTGCCGCGACGCAGCGCCGCCGCTGGATCGGCGATCCCGGGACCGGCGTCCGAGACGAGCACGATCAGCGCGTCGCCGCCGCGGTGCAGGTCGACGGAGAAGCCGGTGCCCTCGGGGGTGTGGCGGAAGACGTTGCCGAGCATCACGTCGAGTGCGGCAGCCAGATCGGCCCGGGCCACTGGTACAGCGGCGGGCTCGTCGGTGCCCGCGACGCGGACCGGGCGTCCTTCGTCCTCGGCCAGCGCAGCCCAGAAGTCGAGGCGTTCGCGCACCACGGCGGCGGCGTCGCAGCCGATGCCGGGGACGGGTCCGGTCCCGGTCCCGGTGCACGGGCGGTGTTCGCGGGCGGTGCGGATGATGGTGTCGACCTCGCTCTCCAGTTTCGCCACCGCTGCGCGCGTCTGCTCGGCCGGCTGGCCGCCGCCCAGCGAGGCCGCGTTCAGCCGCAGCGCCGTGAGCGGGGTGCGCAGGCGGTGCGAGAGGTCGGCGGCGAGTTCCCGTTCCGCCTCCAGCAGGCTGATTACCTGCTCGGCCATCAGGTTGAAGGCCTGGGCCGCGGTGCGTAGTTCCGTCGGGCCCTCCTCCGGGACCCGGGCATCCAACCGTCCCTCGCCCAGCGCGTGCGCGGCTTCGGCCAGCCGTTCGGCGGGGCGCACCATCCGGATGCCGAGCCGGTCGGCTACCACGGCCGAGCCCGCGACGAGCGCGAGGGCGACCCCGGCCAGGACCAGCCAGGCGGTGTGCACCCCACGGGTGAGGTCGCGCGCGGGCACGAACACCTCGACCACCGCCATCCGGGAGGCGCCGAGCGCGGTGGGCTGGAGGATCGCCCACCCGCCGGAGACCTCTACCCGCACCATGCGGCCCTGCTGCTCGGCGGCATCGACGTCCTGCGGCCGGACCCGGGTGCCACCGAGGTCTGCGACCGCGATGCCCGGGACATGCACGGACATCCGGCCTTCGGCCCCGGCCTCTGTGCTGGCCAGGGCTCGGGCGAGCTGCTCGCGTTCGGTGGTGATGGACAGCACCGGACCGATGGCGGCGCTCTGCCGTTCGGCGGCCGAGAACGCCCGGTCGCGGGCCATGTCGCGGACGGTCAGGGCGAGCGGGACGGCGAAGGCGGCGACGACCATAAGAGTGACCGCGAGGCACACTCGTACCAGAGCCCATTTCATGCGCTGTGGGCGCTCGTTCCGAAGCACGCCGTCGTTCCGGGCTCCTCCAGTTTGATGCCGACCCCGCGGACCGTGTGGAGGTAGCGGGGTCGTGCAGCGGTCTCGCCGAGCTTACGGCGCAACCAGGAGAGGTGGACGTCGATGGTCTGGTCGTCCCCGTAGGCCTGGTGCCAAACCTCCGACAGCAGGACCCGCCGGGGGACCACCGCACCCGGGCGGTGGGCGAGGAAGGCCAGCAGGTCGAACTCGCGCCGGGTCAGCTCCAGCATCTGGCCGCCGAGGGCCGCCCTCCGACGGATGGGGTCGATCCGCAGTTCGCCCACGGTGATGAGGGCCGGTTCCTCGACCTGGCCGTCTTCGGACGAGGACCGGCCGGCCCGGCGCAGGACGGCGGAGAGCCGCGCGGAGAGCTGTTCGACCGAGAACGGTTTCGTCAGGTAGTCGTCGGCGCCGCGGTTGAGCAGCCGCACGATTTCTGATTCGTCGTCACGGGCGGTAGCGATGATGACGGGAACGTCGGTTATTCCGCGCATCATTTTCAGGACTTCGGAGCCGTCGAGATCAGGCAGGCCGAGATCGAGGATGACGACGTCGATGTCCTGGGCGGTCACCTCACGCAATGCTTCGATTGCCGTTCCGACACTTCGCACCACGTGACCGGATTCAGTCAGATGACGGATGAGGGCCGAGCGCACGAACAGGTCGTCTTCGACTACGAGCACACATGCCATGGCCAGAAGTGTACGTCACGCATTCCTGGTCGCGAACGGCAGCAAAGCTTTGTCAATTTCGGCCCCGACAGCGCAGTTGACCCTGCTCGCGGTCTCCACTTCAGGGCCTCCGCAGTGATTCTCTTTGCGCCGCCCGGAGGGTGCTGGCTACGCTGTCGGAATGCAGAGAGGATTGCTTCGCAGATCCGTATGGCTGCTGGCCATGGGAACAGCCGTCGCGGTTTCCTGGTGGGGCATCCGAAGTGTCATGTCCGGGGCTGCCGACGATCCGCCGCAGGCACTGCTGATCACGGCTGGCTCGCCGTCTTCCGTACCGCCGGCGAAGTCCATGCCGTCCGCCGCCTCTCCCTCGCCGTCGCGCACCCCGGCCGCCTCGGGCTCCGCCGGTGCGAAACCCCCGGAGGGCCCCTCCCCGGATCCGGACGCCCGGCCGGGTGCGAGCGCCCGAACCCCGAGCGCTCCGCAGAGTCCGGGGGCTTCTCCCTCCCCCGCGGTGTCGCCGCCGATCAGCACGCAGTCCCGCGTCACCGAGGGCGGCACCGTCACGCTCGCACTCGGGAAGGACTCCGCCAACCTGGTCACGGCCACGCCCGCGCCCGGCTGGGCCGTGCAGCGCTGGGAGGAGGACAAGTGGATCCGAGTGACCTTCACCCGCGGCTCGAATGCGGTCTCCGTGTTTTGCACCTGGCACGATCACGCGCCACTCATCACCACCGATCCCGCCTGACTTGCCCGCCGGACCGGGCCCGCAGACCGGCCCGGTGCGCGGCCAGTGCCCTGCGGTAGCCCGCGGAGGGCTCGCCTCCACCATCCGGCGCGCGGCCTCCCTGTACGGGGCCATCGGGTACCGGGCTGTCCGGTACGGAGCCTCGCGGTACGGGCCCGGCCGGTTCCAGGACCCGTATCTCCCGCACTCGTTCGCCGCCCGGTGCTGTGGTAATCCGCCGCAGCAGTTCGTCCCCGAGCAGCCTGAGGTGCACGGCGTAAGCCGGGGCATCTGGCAACAGGTCCAGCCTGCCTTCCGCCTCGGCGAATCCCACAGCCCGTACGTGCCGGGCCAGTTCCGCTGCGATCTCGGGCCAGCGGGCGAGTATGTCGTCGGGTCCCCAGTTCGGGGCCCAGGCCCGCTCGGTCACCACGCTGCGCACCACTGCTCCCAGTGGCTCCGGGTCCCGTCCGGCTGCGGGGTCCCTGCCCCGCGGCGCGGTCCGGGCTCCCGGCTCACCGGCTGCCCGGGCCGCCGCGCGGGCGGCCTCCAGAGCAACCTGGGCGAGGTCGGTGGCGAAGCCGCGCGCGAAGGGATCGGCTGGGGCGGTCACGGCCGCCCGCCCCGGGGATCGGTGAGCGTCAGCAGCGAGGTGGCCCGCGCCAGCTCGAGCACGCGCCGCACGAGCGCCTCGCCGTACACCTCGGCGGCCCGCTCGCTGCCCCAGGCCCATACGGCGGAGCGCACCAGCGTGCTGTCGCCCAGCATGAACTCGGCCCAGGCCGTCTCGCGTAGCAGGGCCACTTCGGCGGGAGCGAGCGACTGCCGCCCGCAGCGCTGCCGTGCTGAGGGCGGGGCGGGGCGGAGTCCGATGAGTGGCCGGGGCGCCAGCGCCGCCTCGACCAGGTTCCGTACGGCGCGGGACCGCGGTGGGTTCGGGGCGGGCTGCCAGCTGCGGTGCCGACGCTCGGCGGCGGCCCGGGAGTCGCGCCAGTCCTCGACGGCCGCCGCCCGCTTGTGCGGGGTGTCGAGCAGGGATTCGGCCCCCTTGAGCAGGGTCGCCAGGAGTCCGGAGGGGCGCCGGACGTCGTTGGCCTCGCCACGGGCGTGCAGCCAGGCCAGGACCTCGTCGACGGTCCAGCCGGCGTCGGCGACGTGGCGCACGATCCAGGCGATCCGGGGAGTGGAACAGCCGCCCAGCCAGCCGACCCGGCGGATCAGTTCGGCCGCGAGCCGGAAGCGGCGCCCGACCTCGTTGAGTCGTCCTGGGGTGGTGGCGCTGCGGGGGGAACGCCCGCTGGCGAGTGCTGTCTCAGGGGGCAGGCGAGTATCACCGGTGGGGGAAGTACTTGGAGTAGCGACCCCCATTGGGGTGCAACGGGTGGTGGCCGGACGGCAGCGCGGGCGCCGGGCCGGACGGACGGCCTTGCGCCCCAGCGCGGCCATCTCGGCCCGCCCCGACTCCGCTATCCCAACCGGCCTGCGCCGGGCCCCGGAGCCGACGACGCGGACACCGAGTTCGCGGTCAAAGGCCGCAGGGACGATCCGGACGAACTCGCTCGCACGGCGGCCCTGGGACCGGACCCGGGTGCCCCGCTCGACGTAGGCGAGCAGACCTGCCTGACGGAGCATCTGGAGGTGGTACTGGATACTGCGCTCGCTCAATCCGAGCCGGCGCGAGAGGTGCCCGACCCCGGGACGGCAGGGGGAGAACCGGACGAGTTCGTTCGCGACCCGCACGGTGGTGTCGCCGAAGGCGGGTCCGTGGGTACGGCGGGGGCGGTAGTGCCCGCCGCCGGCGACCCAGTGCACGGCCTGCATCCAGCCGTAGCCGTCCGAGGCGATCCGGCCCGTCGTGGTCGACAGCCACTGCCCGGGTTCGGGTGTCCACAACAGGCCCTCCGCGCGGGCGGTCCCGGGCGCGCTCACCGGGCCGCTTCCCGGTGAGCAGCGGCCGTCAGACGCGCGGGGCGGTGGACCGTCCGCCCGGCTGACGATGACCGAAAGGTGGCATGCCGGACACGTCCTGATTGAAAAATGGCATGGCGGTGGTGCAAAATGATGAAGCCTTCTCGTACGACGAGAGCAGGGCGAAGCCGACTCTCGTACTTTCTCCTCGGGTGTTCGGCAGGAACGGTTCGAATGCCGAGACGACCGGGCGCAATCCGGTCGTCGGATTCCTTCGGAAGGCCTGCGAAGCCTTCCGAAGACCTGGGACGCCGGGCGGGTGACTGCGAACACCTCCACCACGGCGTTTCCCCAACGGCTGAGCCGTCGTAGGTCTACGTCATTTCGGCCTCCCCGTCACCAGAGGGGCCGAAATGACGTAGGGCCCCGTGAGCGGTACGACGATCCCCGCCCTCACCGCGCGGACCCGGAATTCCCGCCACGCCGCCGACGCGAGGCCAGTGCGGCCACCGCGTCGGGCAACTGGGACGCCCACAGCCCCACCGGGATGCGGAATGCGGAGCGCCCGCCCAGGTATTTGAGGTCGAAGGAGGCCCGCTGGTCGGGCGAGGTCACCAGGTGGACAGAGTCGTCCAGCACCCACAGCGCGGTTTCTGAGGTGGTGGTGGGGTCGGCCGCGGCCCGCCGGGCGGCGTCGACCGCCGACTGCTGCCACAACTCCAGTTCCTGGCGAGCGCTGCGCGGGCGACGCGTACCGGGCCAGACGATCTGGCAGACGAAGGCGTAGACGCGCAACGCCACGATGTCTTCCTCGAAATGCGGCTCACTGAGCACGCCCTGGTCCCGGGCCTTCCAGGCCCACGATTCGCTGAGCCCCGCGGCAGCAGCAACAGCACTGCTACTGAGCTTTCCACTGGGCAGGGACATAGGGCGGCACCTCCGTCACACGTCTGTTGGCCAGCGTGAACAGGATGATAACGCAGAAAGAGATGAACTCTCGCGTCACTAGAAGCGCGCATGCCAGGCCAATCCGCGGCACCTCTGGGAAGGCCTGAAAAATCATCACCAAGAGCGTCTAAATTAATTCCAGGATCTAATGCCACAAGGAATTACGATGCGCGGAGAACATCGATGGAACACTCGTTTGACAGATCGTTTGTAACAGCGTTGCAGTCATCGTTGCAGCCATGGGCAAATCACGGAAGGGGCGCACGCAAGGCCTCTCCCTTCCCCGGGTCAGCCCCTCGCGACGGGCCTCTGCAACGGGCCTTCTGCTTCCAGTGCGTCAAGGAAGATTTCGATCCCGGCGGAGACCACCTGCGTGCCACGCCGCCCGAAGTCCGCCTCCTGGAGCTGAATCTTTAGTCCGGAGGCCAGCGCGTACGTGTGCCGACCGACCCGGTATGTGGACGGCTGGGTCCGTTCCTGGTCCCAGAGGTGGCTGGTGCCGAATTCCTCGGCCATGGCGATGAGCGCGCCGACGTCACCCGGCATATGTCGCAGGGCTGCGTCCACATAGTGCCCGATGGCCAGGTGCGGGTTACCGGTGGTGCGTCGGTCGCGATTGACCCGTGCCTTGAGCCGGCCGAGTACCTCGGGCGCGATGCGGAAACCGTGCGCGCGCCACTGGGAGGAGCGGAGTTTGGCATCGGCGTAACTCGTGTGCACGGCGCCGTGCGCCCACGGCCCGGTCGGCCCGGCGACCGGTGCACCGAGCTCCGCGTCACCCGGTACGAACGGCACAGCGGCCAACGCGGGTGCGGCGGCCGCCGCACCCGCGGGCTCGCGCTCCGGGGCCGGCGCCGCGGCCCGGACCTGTTCTCCGGTCGGGGACGGGACGGGGGCGTGTTCGCCGGAGCCCAGGAACGAGCGTCCGGCCACCGCGTCCGCCCCGGCCAGCAAGTCCTTGACCAGGGAGCTGCCCTGGATCCGGAAGTAGGCCGGGGGGCGCCGCTTGCCCCGAGCCTCCCGGCCGGGAGGCGGCGTCTCAGACATGGGGCACATCGCCCTCGATGCGATGCGGCGTCTCCCACTCGTGCGGGGACTGCCCCATCCTGCGGAGGATCTGGACCATCAGCTCGCCGTACATCTTGCCGGGCGTGTGGCTGGCATAGCGGACAACGGCGGGAACACCGAAGGCGAACGAGTCGCTGATGCGGTTGTCCACGCGGATGTCCGTCCGAAAGGGAGCCAGGTCGGTGTCGAGCATGCCGTTACGGATGTTGACCTCCTGCATCTTCCACTTCGACGGCGGATTCGACCGGTTGATGATCGCTCCGAGGTACTGGGGGTCACACTCGCCTCCGGTGCGGTCCTTCACGTAGCGCACGGTGCCGCGGGTGGCCGCCGCCCCCTTGAGCGCCGGGTACTCGGGCACGCACACGGTGAGCACGTAGTCGGCGGCGGCCAGCGCGGTGGCCGACATCGACGTCACGGCGGGTGGGGTGTCGATCACCACGAAGTCGAATTCGGAGGCGACCTCCAGGAGCATCCGCCGCAGCACGGGGGTCGCCTGGTACCCCTTCTTATGGATCAGATCCTGGGCCGCCGTCATCGTGGACTCCTCGCAGGCCAGCAGGTGCAGCGAACCGGCCCCCTCGAAGTCGGCGAGCAGTTCGCTGCGGTCGAACCAGATGGCGGGCAGGTCCATGCGCATACCCTGGAGCCGGCCCTGGATGACCCAGCCCAGCGAGCGGGCGAGCTGGTCCTCGCTAGAGAGGTTCAGACCGAGCGCCGTGCCCGCCTGAGCCTGTGGATCGAGATCGACGACGAGGACCCGTTGCCCGGCCAGGGCCAAGCCCGCGCCCAGGTTGACGGTCGAGCTCGTCTTGCCGACGCCGCCCTTCTGCGTCGCCACGGAGATGATCTTCACAAACGCCCTCTGTGGTCGGCGGCGCGCTGCTTCGCACCCTTGTCACGAGACCGAGGCGGCGCCACATTTCCTGTCCGCTCTCTGGGATCACGCATGTTCCGCGCCTCGTTCGCTACGAATGGGTTCGTGATCTTCCAGTGTCACGGGAATAATAGAAGGACCATAACAGCAGCCGCTCACCTTCTCCGGCGGCAGGGGGCCTTCTCGTTAATTCGCAGTACGACCCGGGCAAACATTGGCCATATTCACGATATTCGCCCCGCCGGGCCAGTAAGAGGCGTCTGGCCCTTGCGGATCGGCGGCGGACCCGGTAGCACGCAGGACTCCGGGACCAAAGTACCGTCCTCTACGGGAACTTAGACCCTCGGCGAATTCTTTCCTCCCGGCACACATGCCGGACCTGCTGCCTTTCATGTGCCGCAGGTCCGTGCGCTCCGCCGTCCGGTCACCCCGTGCGCCTCCGGACTGTCGTCATGCGGCCAGAGCGGTCCACCAATGGCCCGAACTGCCCATACCGAAGGAAAGGCGCGAGTGTCCGAAAAAGGACACTGCGACTGAATACGCCGGGCCCATTCAGTATCAACTCAGGAATCCAGGACCTACGGCCCTTCCCAAGATCTCGAAACTGGCATCACCCTGTAAGGGAATTCCATCAGCTCGCCCGATTTCTGGGAGGACGAATAGTGTGCAACGAGCCCCCCGGCCGGCAGAACGGCACCAACGGGGCCGGCCGATGAGCGGCCCCGCAGTCGGCGCGCGGCGACGATCGGGACCGGGTCCCCGCTACCAGAGCGTCGCGGACGCTCTCCAGCAGTCGCGCGCCCCCGCCCCTACTGTCGGGGAGATCGCCCGCCTCTACGGGGTCTCCCTCACCACCGCGCAGTTCGCCCGGCGGGCACTGCACACCCGGCAGGGCGCCGCGCGCCGCCGGGTCGTCAGCATGCCCGCGGTGGTCCTGGCCCACGGCGACGGCCTGCTGTGGCACCGGGTCGCCGCCGACCTCCAGCGCCGGATCGGCTCCGGCCGGATCAGTCCGCAGATCCCACCGCGCGCGCGGCTGGCCGCCGAGTACGGGGTGAGCGTGCACACCGTGAACAGGGCCGTCGGCGAGCTTGTCTCGGAGGGCCTGCTGCACATCGCGCGGGGCGCAACCTGGGTGGCTCCGCATCACCGGGCACCGTACGAGCCCTGACGGGGGAACCGGCGGTCACCCGTCGCACGGCGCGTCGCCGCCGGCTGCCAGGGCCCGTACCGCCCTGGCCACCTCCGGCGTGTGCACGGCGAACGCCCCCAGGTCGGTGGCACGGGCGTATCCGGGACGGTGCCGGTACTCCCCCAGCCGGGCCAGCGCGGCGGCCCCGTAGTAGCTGTCCCCCGCACGGTCCGGGTCCGGTGGCACGGGCAGCAGTGGTACACCCTCGGCAACAGCGGGGAGTGTCTGTTCAAACAGCGCGTGGCAGGCCCGTATCCCGCGCAGCATGACCTGGTGGAAGCGATCCTCGGGCCCGATAGTGAAACGGCGCTCGGCGAGCACGGGCCCGGTGTCGATACCCGCGTCGATCTCGTGCAGCGTGGCCCCGTACGCGGGGTCGCCGTGCAGCAGCGCGAACAGGACCGCGACGGACGGGATGCCGCGGTGCGCGGGAAGCAGGCCGTTGTGGAGGCGTCGTCAACTTGGTGGGGTGTTGAACGGTCAGTTCCGGATCAGGACGTGTCAGCCGGCGATACCCGTCCGAAGTCAGCCGATGGTGGGCACGCCGGTGACCGTGTTCCAGACGGTGAAGCGGTGAGCCATCTCCTGTCGGTAGTCACGGGCTGTCATCAGGTGGCGGCGGGGCCGGAAGTGGGGCGAGATGAAGCTGAATGCCCCCAGGAAGCGTTGCGCGGCTCCGGCGGAACGGAAGTACTTCATTGACCGTTCTCGCTCGCGGGTGGGTTGGTGGGAGTTCTCGGCCCGGTTGTTCAAGCCCTTGTGCGAGCGGTGCTCGACCGAGGGCATCGTCTCGCGCAGGGCCGCCCCGTAGGAGCGGAGCTTGTCGGTGACCACCACCCGGGGTACCGAGGCGGTCTTCTTGCGCAGCTTCTTGAAGAACCGCCTGGCCGCAGCCGCATCCCGGCGGGACTGGACCAGGATGTCCAGGACGTTGCCGTCGGCGTCGACGGCCCGCCACAGGTACTTGCGCTCGCCGCGGATCCTGATGAAGACCTCGTCCAGGTGCCACTTGTCGTCCGGGGCCGGGCGGCGGTGCCGCAGCCCCCGGGCGTACTCGGGGCCGAAGGTGATCGACCACTGCCGGATCGTCTCGTGGGTGACCTCGATCCCGCGCTCGAGCATCAGCTCCTCGATGTCGCGCAGGCTCAGGGTGAACCGGTGGTACAGCCACACGCAGTGACCGATGATGTCCGCGGGATAGCGGTAGCCCCGGTACGACGATGTCTCCACGAACGACCCCTCCCCAGCGGCGATCAACCTGATGATCATGCCGGAGGGAGGGTCCCCCGCTCAACCTGACAACGCCCCAGAAACGGACTTAACGACCTCTCAGACAGAGGCAAGCTCAGGAACTGGCGGATCTTCCAGCACGCCCTCTGCAGCCTCAACTGGCACACCGCGACGGCTACCGCTGGGAGTGTCACTGGCCAGACCAGCGGCGGCGTGGCGCTCTGTTGCGCAGGAATGCCCATTGTACGTTATGTCTGCTTCCAGCCGATATGTGGATGTTGTCCACATGCACTCTTAGTGAAGGAAAAACATGCCAGAGGCCCGGTCCCTGTGGGGGACTGTTCTGCGTGTAGCCATGCCCGCGTTGGCCATTGCGGGCGTAGTGTTGCCCGCTGCACCAGTCGCGGCTGCCCATGCTGTCGGTGTTCATCCCGTGTTGGCCTCCGGTGCCGCGCGGCCTGCGGATCCTTGCCCGAGCGGAGAGGCACCGCCTTGCGGGGCTACCGCCGTAGATAAGCAGGAAGCGCTGACGGACAAGAAGACAGCTGCGACTGAGAGGCCTACCGCTGATCAGAAGATCGCGGACTACAACAAGCAGGCCACAAAGTGCAAGCCGTCGGCCTTGCCGCCAGCAGGAGAGACCCCGACGGACAACTGCCTGACGGGCCTGCTCGGTGACCCGGGCCGGTACCTTGGTACGCCCGACCGGGTTGCAAGCATGAGCAACCAGCAGACGACCCTACAGAACTTCCGGCAGCAGCCGAATCAGAACGCTACGGCCGTAGTGAACACCACCTGCGAGCAGTTCGGGGCGTCGCTGCCCGAGGTAAAGCCCGAAAACGTGAATATGTACACCGCTCTGTGCAAGGAGAGTGTCCGGTGAAGGTTTTGTCGATCCCCGCCCGACGGCGTGGCCTCATCCTGGTACCGGCGGCACTGGGCGTGCTCCTAGGGGTCACGTCCTCCAGCGCACTGGCCGTACCGCACCCTGTCAGAGAAATGCCGCAGGCGCAGGCGCTCGATGCCAGTGGTAAGCCGATGGCATCGGTCCGCCCGATCCTCGACTACTGCAAGACCAGCGGCAGCAACTGCTCGTTCCAGATCGATCCGGACCAGACCGAGCAGTTTTACACCGCAGCGAGGTCCATGGGCAATGCAGTGATCAACTGTACCAACAAGGAAATTAAGATCACGCGCAAGCTGGAGCTGAAGACCCGCAGCACCGACAACCTCGGCGGTAACATCACTGGCTCAGCCGAGGCATCCGGGAATGTCTCCTCTGCAGCTGAGTCTGCCACGAATAGTAACACCTCCAGCGAAGGTAGCTTCACCACACCCAACTTCGAACAGGGTCCCACCTCCACCAACTCCGGTAGCAGCCAGTCGGGCAATGCCGGTTCGGCATCCGGTTCACAGGGCGCATCGGCCGTCTTCACGGGCGGATTCGGGGTGAACTACTTCCACGAGTGGCAGCGGGAACAGACCGAGGAAACCAAGTATGAGCTGACTCTCGCAGCAGGAGACGCGGCCTCCTTCTCGGCCAGTCACGCCATGCAGCGGGTGAACGGAAAGCTCACCACGGGAAACGGAGCGACCGTCCGCAACGTCACGGTCGATGGCCCCTCTACGGTCAACACCAGCACGTTCATCGCGCACACCTTCACCGTGCCGGGCGACACCTGTCGACGGGTGCGACCCCAGAACCAGAACGACGCCGCGGCCCCGACCCGCTCGGCTACCGAAGTCGGCCAGCTCCCCGCCGGCGCCCAGCCCAAGGGCCGCCAGGTCATCCACCCCACCAAGAAGCAGGCGCCGAAGGCCTCCAAGAAGTAAACATCCAAGGCGGTCCAGCAGACCGAACCAGTTCTTACCTCCCGGGCGCCGCAGATAACCTCCACTATTGAACCGAAACTCTTGAGGTTCCTTTCCGCGTGGCCGTGACCTGCGGCGATGGTGGCGATGGAGCGGCAGACCAGGAGTTTCGGATCAATAGCTGCCGCGCCCGGGCACACACTTCTACCTTGCGCCGCCTGTCTCATCCGGGCCCAAAGTACGGCTGAACTCACCTTCGCGTAAAACAGGGAACCCCGGCAGGACCTGGCCCCGTCCGTCCGGACTGTGATGCCGCCGGTCTGGTTGCCCCACGACTACATTCTTCGCGCAGCCTGGAGTGCAGTTCGCATGCGCGCCTTTGCGCCCTGGCATTACGGCAACGAGGGCACTGGAACTCCGGCTGCTCATGCCCAGACCTGCAGGACGCACACATCGTCGTCGACAGGGAAGGCCATCTGGTCGACAGGACATCCATCTCGCACCTGAAGGTGTCCCGTGCTCACTACCAGAGTAAGCAGTGAGCTGGCAGCAACACCGCCAGCAGGGCACGAATGCCCAGAGACCGACTGAAATCACCATGTGCATTCCCGATAAAATCCTCCCCGACACCACACGCCCTGACCGGTGCCTGAGTCGAACAACAGCGCGGGCGCCGGTGAGCACCCCGACCTATTGATCGAAACTCCTGGTCTGCCGCTCCATCGCCACCATCGCCGCAGGTCACGGCCACGCGGAAAGGAACCTCAAGAGTTTCGGTTCAATAGTGACAGTCCCAACTCGATCGCCTGACTGCCACAGGGAAGAACGCCTCACCAACCTGCCCCGCCCCGCCGAATCCTCTGACAGGACGGTATTAAACCGTGAGAATCAAGAACCCGCCAGTCGTCGTCCTCGCAATGGCACTGGCATCACCTCTTCTCGCGATCACCTGCACCACAACCGCACACGCCCAGATGGATCCCCCCCGCGAGAACTCTCATCTTTTCGGCTGCAGCACCCCATACATCACGCCGTCGAATACTGAATATGCGTCTGGTGAAATTTGCTGGAAAACCAGGGACAACAAGACGTCATGGATTCTGAGGGTTGCGGCCTGGGAGGAAGGTAACGTACGGAACGAAAGGCGCCCAGGTCAGAATGGCGCCCCGTACCTTAATACAATTAACTTCTGGGTTGACACCCCTTCCGGCAAGCGTCTGCTGCTTCAGAATGCTGGCCCCGACATGGATCGTTACATCAACGACGGGCGCGGGGAAACTAGGGATATCGAGCTCGGACAGACTGAAGCCCTGCAACCGAATCAAACTTACACTTTCCACTACAACGCCCAAAAAAATACGAAGTACAGCCAGTACGATAACTCGGGACATGAGATGTACACCCGCCCGGACAGGCGAACGGTATATAATACCAATTCGAAGATCAATGACGCCTATGGGAGATATCAGGGACTCGGTGGTCAATACACCTTCAGGACCCATGCGCTCGACGAGACGAGTGACAATAACTATCGGAGCCAGTAGGGCGGAGTCTGTCAACTTGTTCGAGTCGGTTTGTTGGTGCTTTATTGATCAGAAACTCATTGGGTGTGACTGTTTAGTACTCCAGCCGTAGTTCGTGATCTTCATGCCTGAGTGCCTGGTGATGATGGGCTCAGGGGTTCGAGTGCGTGTTTCTGGGGTCCGAGAGGCATGAAGAGAGGGGCCCTCTGGAGAGTTTTTCGTTGCCACGAAACACCCCGGAGGACCCCGTGCCGCGTTTGTACCAACTCGCCTGCCCCGCCGACAACTTCACCACTCGTGCGTGTGCGTGTCTGCCGTGCTGGTTCGGCAACGTCCCGTCGTGGGCGCCCTCGGAGTACTGCCACCGGCAGATGCTCGACCAATGCCACGAAGTTAAGGACCAGTTGACCTCGGCTATTCAGCGGAATTGCCCTGTGGGCGGGACTGATCACGCAAAAGGTGCCCTGACCTGCAAGGATTCGAGTGTCTAGATCGAATCTGAAGCGCAGACACGGCAGCTGTAGTTCGTGACGTGTGAGGTTCCTGTCATGTGACGGCTGCTGCGGTGACGTTGTTCCAGTGGCGGTGGTAGTTGGCGGCGCGGTGCTGGTGTTGGCGGCGCCGGTGAGACCACTGGAGTGCGTGTGCGGGGTCGGTGTCCTGGCGGGGCCGGGGCAGGGTGAAGCTCCGGAGCAGGGTGAGGAGTTCACGTGGGCTGACGGGCACCATGTCGTCTTCGTCGTCGGGCTTGCCCGCGGTGCGCCGGCGTTCATGGAGGGCGCCGATGGCGAGGAGCGCGTAGGCGATCATCGACATGAGGGTCCAGCGGTGCCAGGAGGTCCAGGAGGTGGTCTGGCCGGTGTCGAGGTGGGCCAGGCCCTTGGCTCCTTGGAAGTCCTCTTCGACGCGCCAGCGGCGGCAGACCGCGCTGACCAGCATGGATATCGGCTGCTGGGCGGTGTGCCAGGTGCGGTAGAAGGAGAGGGTACCGCTGCGGCGGTGGCGCCGGATCAGGACGTGGCTGTGTCCGGCTTCCTGGCCGGGTGGTGTGTCGTCGGCGGCCACGTCGATCACCGCCCAGTCGTAGAGCCGTTCGCCCTTGGTGCCGTTTCCGGTCTTCATCCGCATCCAGGCCCGCTTCGGTATCCGCTTCAGCAGTGCGGTGACCTGCTCCTTTCCGCCGCCGGGCGTGGTGACGCAGTGGCTGGTGGGCACGGCCATCGCGTAGCCGTAGCCCAGAGAGCGGATCCGGGTACGCAACTCCCGGCCGCCGTAGACCTCGTCCGCGGCGACCGTGGCGGTATGGATGCCCGCGGCGTGCGCGGCGGCGAGCATGTCGCCGGCCAGCTGCGGCTTGGTGGCGAACCCTGTCTCCTCGGGCACCCCGACCAGATCGCGGCGCTCCTCGTCAGCGGCCCATGCCTCACCGAGATACAGGCGGTGGTCGATCAGCGCGTGCCCTTCCGCGCTCACATAGGACAGGTGTACCGCGACCTGGCACAGACCGATCCCGCCCAGCGCCCCGGAATACTGCCTCGCCGCGCCGGCCGCGTCGGTGGAGGACTTCTCATCACCCGTCTCGTCCACCACCAACATCACATCCTCCGGGCCGAGTTGCTCCACCGTCCAGGCCGCCGCAGACCGGCGTATCGCCGCGTCGTCGAACCGGGCCCGGGACAAGAAGTGCTGCAGGACGTGCGGGCCACCGTGCCCGATCGCCTCGGCCAGCGACCAGCAGTTCGCCGACTCCTTCACCACCAGCAGCCCCTCGACCACATTCCGGCAGGTCATCCGGGTCTCCCGGCGAGGGAAACACCCGGCCAGCCGGCCCATGAGGACCTCAAAGGAACCGGCCCACACCTCATGCACTACCGTGGCCGCTGCGGCCACCGCGTTCTGATTCGTCGTCACAAACGATCACAATGCCGGTGGCCGTACCCATGCCCACAGGCACCCACCCACCACGCTGACCAGCGACGACGCCCTACACCTCACGAACTACAGCTGCCGTGGCAGAGCGGGGGCACCTTTCTGGTGGCGAAGACTACAGGGTGGGATGAGCGGCTCGCCGTACGGGCCGACGGGCGGGGTCTGGTCGGGCATGCCGGTGCGGTGCTGCTGCGGAAGCTGGCGGACCGGGTCGGCCTGACCGACGCGTTGTCCGGTGTGCTGCCGTCGGGGACGGGTGCGGGGTGGCGGGAGCGGGCGCCGGTGGTGGTCCAGCTCGCCGTCGCGATCGTGCTCGGCGCGAGAAACCTGTCCGAGGCCGAGCAATTGCAAGCTCACCACCAGCGGATATTCGGTCCGCCGGTATCGGACTCCACCACTCGCCGCGCCCTGGCCGCCATGGACACCGCCACCGCGAACGGCATCGCCCGCGTCCGGGCCCGGGTCCGCCGGCATGTCTGGACCCTGCTGGAACTACGGCCTGGTGGATTCCCCTGGCTGACCGTCGCGGGGAAACGGCTGCATCGCTGGGTAGTCATCGACATGGACGCCACGATCATCACGGCGGAGTCGAAGAAGCAGGGTGCCACCGCGACCTGGAAGAAGAGCTTCGGCTTCCATCCGCTGGCGGCCTGGTGCGCGAACACCGGCGAGTGCCTGGCGATGCTCCTGCGACCGGGCAACGCCGGCTCGAACACGGTCGCCGATCACTTGCGGGTCCTGTCCGGCGCACTCGCCCAGATCCCGGGCCAGGCGACTGCGAAGATCCTGGTCCGCGTCGACGGGGCCGGCGCCAGCCATGAACTGCACGAACACCTCGCCGCGTTGAACACCCGCCGCCGCACGGTCCGTTTCACCACCGGCTGGACCATCACAGAAGCCGATGAGAAGGCCATCGCGAAGCTGCCCGAGACCGCGTGGGAGACCTCACTGAAGCAGGATGGCAGTGTCCAGGAGGGCTACTTCGTCGCGGAGCTGACCGGGCTGAACACCCGGCCCGGCTGGCTCAAGGGCATGCGCCTGATCGTCCGCAGGGTCCGCCCCTCGGGCCGGCACGTGAGGGACCTGACCGCCTTCGAGAAGAAGACCGGCTGGAAGTACAGCGTCACCGCCACCAACATCAGCAAGATGACCCGGATCCCCGGCTCCCACCAGGTGCAATGGCTCGACGCGGTGGCCCGGCACCACGCCGTGGTCGAGGACCGGGTCCGCACGAACAAGGCGATGGGCCTGCACAACCTGCCCTCGAAGTCCTGGACCGTGAACCAGAGTTGGATCATCACCGCAAACCTGGCGGCCGATCTCGACGCCTGGCTCCGCCTGCTCGGCCTGCACGACGAGTCCGATCTCGCCGAGGCCGAGCCGGACACCATGCGCTTCCGGCTCTACCACCTGCCCGCCCGACTGTCCCGACACGCCCGCCGCCGCTGGCTCCGCATCGAATCCACCTGGCCATGGGCGACCGCGTTCACCACCGCCTGGACCAGGATCACCGCTCTCCCGGCCATCACCTGACGACCGGCCCCACCCCGACAACGACCAGAACGGAGGAGACCCGCACCGAGCCACCGGGAGACGTGGAACCCCGGCGCAGCCGCAGCGTCACGCGACGACCCCGAACCCGTACCACAGGCACAAACCGGGGTGAACCGATCACCTCACGGAAGCGGCATCACCGCTGACGGATCGAGGTTGACTTTGTCAAGCACGAGCGCCAGATGAGACGGGCCTCTGCTATCCAGGGGATCGACCAAGATCTTCCTGAGAGAACAGAGGCCCAGTGGCACATCCTGTCACGTACGGAATCGATGATGTGTTCGCGCCTGGGCATGTCGGTGAATTGACGCAGGTCATCCCGACCGAGCTGGTGGATGCGGTGTTGGACGAGACCGGGACTCGCGAGCGTCGGCTACGCCGTCTCCCCTCACGCGTCGGGGTGTACTTCGTGCTCGCGCTCGGGCTGTTCGAGCACCTCGGCGCCGGGCTGGTGTGGGGCAAGCTCGTGGCCGGACTGACCGCTGCGGTGCCGCAGACGTCGGAGAAGGCCCTTCGCGATCTGCGACGGAGGATCGGCGTTGCCCCGTTCCAGCGGCTGTTCGACGTACTGGCGGGCCCGTTGGCCCAGCCGTCCACCCCCGGAGTGCGCTACCGCCTCTGGCGGACGGTCGCCTTCGACGGCTGCGGGAGTCTGAACGTCCCTGACCACGAGCGCAACCGGTCCTGGCTCGGCCGTACGGAGCGCCGCCACGGCCCTTCCGGTTACCCCCGGCTGATGCTGATGACCTTGTGCGAAACCGGAACCCGCGGGCTGATCGCCGCCGTCTTCGGCCCCGCTTCGAAGGGCGAAACCGACTACGCACACGACCTGGTCAACCACTTGACCTCGGACATGCTCCTGCTGGCGGATCGCGCCTTCGACAGCAACAGGCTGCTCGCAGACATCGCGGCTCAGGGGGCCCAGTTCCTGATCCGCGCCACCAGCACCCGCCGCCCGCCGGTGCTTGCGCTGCTGCCCGACGGCTCTTACCTCACCCGGATCGGCGGCGTTCGGCTGCGGGTGATCGAGGCCGAGATCCGCTCCCGTACCGCCGACGGCGACGACTTCGGCGGAACCTACCGCCTGCTCACCACGCTGAGCGACCACCGCACCGACCCAGCAGACCGCCTGGTCGGTCTCTACCACGAGCGCTGGGAGATCGAGACCGCCTACCTGGCACTACGTCATACCCTGCTCAAGGGCCGCGTTCTACGGTCGAAGGACCCAGTGGGCCTCACCCAGGAGATGTGGGGACTCCTGGTACTACAGCGGCGGATCTTGCTGATGTGATCGGGTTGGTTCGATTGGGCGAAGGTGTGCGGGCAGGGGGTCGCCACGTCGCTGGTAGTGGCTGATGGCGGCTGCGGTCTGGTGCTCGACTCGCCAGTGGTGCTGGCGCAGGAGCTCGGCGTCGTCGTGGCGGACGGCCAGGCCGGTGAGGGCGAGGAGTCCGGCGATGGCCGAGAGGGTCAGCCGGATCATCGGGCCGGGTTCGCGCGCGCGGGAGGTCGGGACCGCAGGTACCTCGGGGAGCGCGGGGGCGGCTGCGGCCAGGTCCGTTGTGCCGCTTGGGAGTTCGAGGGCATCGCTCGGGTGCCGGGCACTCTGGACGGTGAGGAAGGCGTGGGCGAGCATCGTGCAGGTGATGCTGCGGTGCCATGGGGTCCACTTGCGGACCTGGTACTGGTCCAGACCGGTGAGCTGTTTTCCCTGCTCATTGTCCTCCTCGATCTGCCATCTCACGCCTGCCTGCCCGATCGCCGCACCGGCCGGGGTGCCCATGGGGGCGTGGACGAGGAAGTAGGCGTACTCGTAGTCGAACCGTCCGCCGGCGAGTTGCTTCTGGTGGGTGGAGCGTCGGATCAGCAGCTGGTGTTCGAATCCGTCGGCCGGTTCCTGGCCGGTGACCGTCACCGCGAACAAGGTCCAGTCGTAGTAGCGCAGACCCTTGGAACCCTCCCCGCAGGAGCGGCGTTCCCACTGGTCACGGCGCTTCGCGTAGGGCAGCAGGTGGTCCGCGCGCTTGATCCTCGCGGTGCCCGGGGCGGGGCTGCCGGGCGGGCCGGCCAGCGGCAGAGTGACCGGGACCGCCAGCACGTAGGACAGGCGTTCGCGATGCAGGAAGTCGCGCAGGCCGCCATCGCGGCCGTAACCGGAGTCGGCCACGACCCAGGAGAACAGCACCCCCTCGGCCAGGGCCTGTTCGAGCATGCGAACCGCCAGCTGCGGCTTCGTGGCGAACGCGACCGCGTCGGGTACCCCGGCCTCACGGCAGCGGGCCCGGTCGTCGGTCCAGGCCGCGGGCAGGTACAGGCGGCGGTCGATGTAGGTGTGCCCGCCGGGGGCGGCGTAGGTCAGCATCACCATGACCTGGCAGTTCCGTACGTCGCCGGTCACCCCGCAGTGCTGCCTGGCGACCCCCACCGACCTGGTCCCCTTCTTCTGCACCTGCGTGTCGTCCAGGACGAGCGTCGCGGCCGGGTCGCCCAGGTGTTCGGCGACGTAGGCACGCAGCTCGCCGAGCAGGGCGTCCGCCGACCACGAGGCCGCGTTGAGGAACTTCTGGATCCGCGACGGCGTGACGTGGCCCGCGCGTGCGGACATCGTCCAGGCGTTCTTCCTGCGCAGGTCCGACAGCAGCCCCTCGACCAGATCCGCGAACACCTCCCGCGGCTCCGGCCGCGCGAACAAGTGCCCGAGACCACCCAGGAAGACCGCTAACTCCTCGGCCCACTCACCGAGTTGTTCTTCTGTCACAACAGCCAGCATGACCGCTCAACGACACAACCGATCAGCAGTCACATGATCTGCCGCTGTAGTACTGGTCATCTACCAGGCCCTGCGCTCGATGATGGTGACCGCGGTGGAGACAATGCCCGGTTGCGATCCCGACCGGGCCGGCTTCACCGTGGCTCTGGAGGCCGCGCGCGACACGGTCATCAGCGTCGCCGGGACGACCGCAGCCACAGCTCCGGGCGGACGCCCCGACCTCGTAGGACATATTGGGACTCGTGTCCTGCGGGCGTTGTTGTCCAAGCGCCGGATGCGACTGTCCGCTCGCATCGTCAAGTGCGGAACGTCCCGCTACAACATCTGGAACCGCGATGACCGACCTCGCGGCAGCAGGCCGATCACCGCCATCGTGATCACCGTGCATCCACCGGCTCTCCCCACCGCGCACGCCCCAGGCCGGGCCGCCTCCGGCCGCTGGGGGCAGGTCTGCCGGATCTTGGCGGAGAACTCCAACCAGGCCATGCACGCCCGCGACATCGCAGGAGGTCTTGGCCTCACCAGCAGCGGACGCGTGCTCAGCGGCTTCAACGCGCAGCTCTGCTACTGGGCGCGCAACGGCCGACTCATCCGCACGGCACCGAGTACGTACAAGATCCCTCTTCCAGGGGTCTTGACAGCGTCAACTGGTCCTTAGGGCTTGCAGAACAATAAGTTACGTGCTCCCGTTCTTGACACCGCAGCTCAGTCAGGGTGTTCGAGAGCGAGTTAATGATCTGCAAGCCCTTAACTTCGTGGCATTGGATGCTCGACGCGCTGCGCTATCTTGCCGACAACGGCGGCAAGTGGCGCGCGCTGCCCGAGCCGTTCCCGCCGCCGCGCAAGGTCTTCGACTTCTTCCGCCGCTGGGTGCGTCAGAACGTGTTCGCCCAGATCCATGCCGCGCTGGTCAAGAAGGTCCGCCTCCGGGCGGGCCGGTCCGAGCAGCCGACGGCCGCGATCATCGACGCGCAGTCCGTGAAAGGGGCCGAGACGGTGGGTTCCTCAACGCGGGGCTTCGACGGCGGCAAGCAGATCAATGGGCGCAAGCGGCACATCGTCGTCGACACCCTGGGTCTGGTCCTGCTGGTGGCCGTCACCGCCGCCGATGTGAACGACCGGACCGCCGCGATGGCCCTCTTCCACCGCCTCACCCTGCTGTTCAGGCAGGTCACCAAGGTCTGGGCGGACCACGGCTACGACGGCGAACTCGTGCCCTGGACCCGCCGGCACCTCGGTCTCGACCTGGAGATCCCCGACCACCCCGGCCGCCGCAAAGGTCGGGGTTTCAAGGTCATTCCCAAACGCTGGATCGTGGAACGCACGCTGGCGTGGATCACCCGGCGGCGTCGCTGCGTGCGCGACTACGAGCGCCGCCTGGACCACCACGCGGCATTCGTGCTGATCGCCGTGGGCATCGGGATGAGCCGCCGCCTCGCCGGCCGCGCCGACGCCCCCTCCCGACAGGTCAGCCGGGCAGCCTGGTGAACTTCCCGTCGCCCCGCTTCACGATCCACCCCTTGGCCGCGAGCCGGGAACACACATCCCGCGCCCGCTGCTGACGCGCCGGCGTCGTCTCCCATCCCAGATCCTCGGCCACCTGCCGGGCCATCACCGGCCCCTTCGCCCCGCGCACGAACACCAGCACCGCCCGATACATCTCCGGCAGCACCCCTCCTCTACGCCCGGCTCCCACACCGGGACCGGCCCGCGCGCCACCGCTGAAGTCGGCTCCCCGGCCGCTGCGGGCTCCGCCGCCCCAACCGGCAAGGAAGCCCCGACCGCGTCGGCCACCTCCTCCACCTCCGTCAGCACCGGACTCAAGGAGGCCGCGACCTCGGTCAGTTCCGGCCGCTCCTCAAGGGCCAGCCGCACCCGCCGCACCGCGTCCTCCTCGGCCGCGGCCTCCGCCAACCAGTAATCAACCTGCTCCTGAGCCTCCGCGAGCAGCACCTGCCACTCCGTCGCCTTCCCCCGCGCCACCTCGGCCTTCGCCGCCATCAACGACATCACGGACACCATCGAGACCTCCCGCACGCACTCGGAACCGTCCTACGCCTCACAAACTACAGCTGCCGTGTCAGACCCCAGCGGGAGCCGGACGCGCGATGGTGCCGCAGAGTGGTCGGCCACTCTGCGGGGGAGTGTCATAGATCAGGCTCTGGCCCGTAGTCGGTGGTGACGGTGGGTGTCCGTCAGGGCAGGAGGATGCGGTGGCGGAGAAGGTCGAATCCGGCGCGCCCATGCATCTGCCTCATGATCCTTTTGGTCCGGGTGTTGACGCCTTCGGTGCGGCCGTTGTGGTAGGGCAGGGTGAGGCCGGCGTTCACGGCGGACCGGTCGATTTCGAGGCCGTTGGTGAGACTGCGCAGGTGGGGCAGGTCGAAGGCGCGGGCGGCCGTGATCCACTCGGTGAGTTTCACGTCGTTGCCCTCGGCCGGTTTCAGTAAAGCGGCGAAGCCGCAGACGAGATCGGCGAGTGCAGTCATCTCCGGGCAGGCCGCGGCGATCTTCTCCACCAGGGTCGTTTCCTTCGGACGCAGGTTTTCGGGGTCGGTGAGCAGGAGGCGGCTGGCGTGACGCACCGTGGTGACGGGGCGGTCGCCTTCGGCGCGGCCCTGGTTGAGGTACCGGACCAGCAGATTGGCGCTGCCCGTGTAGCCCAGCTCCCGGATCTCTTCGAGGAGGTGGGTGACCGGGACGGCCGGTTCCTCAGCACGGCGCCGTCGCAGGTGGTCGCGGTAGGGGTCGACGAGGGTGGGCCGGTAGGTGGGGGCGATGCGCAGGGCCTGGGGCTCGGGCATGCGGGCGTAGCGTTTGATGGTGTTCAGGGCCAGGCCGAGGCGGCGGGAGCAGTCGAGCAGGCCGACGCCCTGGCCGAGGAGATCGTGGACCTTGTTCCAGCGTTCGCGGGTGGTCTGTTCGCGTACTCCGCCGGGGCGGGGCGGGTTGATGGTGGCCCAGCATCCGGCATGCGCGCGGACCTCGAGCTGGGCTTTGTCGCAGAGGTTGCGCCAGAGGTGCCATCGGTCGCTGACCTGCACCGCGTCGGGCAGGGCGCGGCGGACGGCCTGGGCGTAGGTGGCCGAGCCGTCCCGGCACACGACCTCGACCCCGGGATGCTCGCGCAGCCAGGACTCCAGGGTGGCCATCTCGCGGTCGGGCAGGACCGCGACGCGTCTGCCGGTCTCGGCATCCGTGATGATCGTGGCGTAGCGATGGCGGCGGCGCAGGGCGAAATCGTCCACGCCGATCACCCGCGGGACCGCCTGCTTGGGCAGCGGCAGGCGCCGCAGATGGCGCAGTGCGGTGCTGCGGGAGACGGGCACGGCCAGCAGAGCGGCCAGGCGTGCGGCCGCCCGGCCGCATAACTCCCGCGCCACCTGCGATATCTGCCCGGCGAGACGCACAGTGCGGCGCTGATGACGCTTCAGCACTCCGGGAATCTGCTCACGGAAGGTCTGCCGGGAACAGCCCAGAACCGGACAGACCAGCCTTCGTACGCGCAGGTGGACGACGACCGGGCGGCCGTCGACCGGCACGTCCCACACCGTCCGGTGGTGATACCCGTGCACCCTCGCCGTCGGCGTCCGGCACACCGGACACGCCACCGCCACATCCCGCGTGCGGGCCGTGACCACCACCTTGCCACCGTCGTCCCTCACGTCCTCGACGACCAGTGCCGACAGGCCGGAAAACACCGTCCCGATAAGGGAGTTGACATCCATCACAAGATCATGATCGCGGATGGCTACTCGGCGTCACCACCGACTACGGGCCAGAGCCGAGATCGGCTCTGTCCCGTAATCGGTGGTAGCGCCGCGTGCTGATCATTGGTAAGCATTCAGAAGGTCGGGGGCGGGGTCGTTGCCCAGTACTACAGCGGCGGATCTTGCTGATGTGATCGGGTTGGTTCGATTGGGCGAAGGTGTGCGGGCAGGGGGTCGCCACGTCGCTGGTAGTGGCTGATGGCGGCTGCGGTCTGGTGCTCGACTCGCCAGTGGTGCTGGCGCAGGAGCTCGGCGTCGTCGTGGCGGACGGCCAGGCCGGTGAGGGCGAGGAGTCCGGCGATGGCCGAGAGGGTCAGCCGGATCATCGGGCCGGGTTCGCGCGCGCGGGAGGTCGGGACCGCAGGTACCTCGGGGAGCGCGGGGGCGGCTGCGGCCAGGTCCGTTGTGCCGCTTGGGAGTTCGAGGGCATCGCTCGGGTGCCGGGCACTCTGGACGGTGAGGAAGGCGTGGGCGAGCATCGTGCAGGTGATGCTGCGGTGCCATGGGGTCCACTTGCGGACCTGGTACTGGTCCAGACCGGTGAGCTGTTTTCCCTGCTCATTGTCCTCCTCGATCTGCCATCTCACGCCTGCCTGCCCGATCGCCGCACCGGCCGGGGTGCCCATGGGGGCGTGGACGAGGAAGTAGGCGTACTCGTAGTCGAACCGTCCGCCGGCGAGTTGCTTCTGGTGGGTGGAGCGTCGGATCAGCAGCTGGTGTTCGAATCCGTCGGCCGGTTCCTGGCCGGTGACCGTCACCGCGAACAAGGTCCAGTCGTAGTAGCGCAGACCCTTGGAACCCTCCCCGCAGGAGCGGCGTTCCCACTGGTCACGGCGCTTCGCGTAGGGCAGCAGGTGGTCCGCGCGCTTGATCCTCGCGGTGCCCGGGGCGGGGCTGCCGGGCGGGCCGGCCAGCGGCAGAGTGACCGGGACCGCCAGCACGTAGGACAGGCGTTCGCGATGCAGGAAGTCGCGCAGGCCGCCATCGCGGCCGTAACCGGAGTCGGCCACGACCCAGGAGAACAGCACCCCCTCGGCCAGGGCCTGTTCGAGCATGCGAACCGCCAGCTGCGGCTTCGTGGCGAACGCGACCGCGTCGGGTACCCCGGCCTCACGGCAGCGGGCCCGGTCGTCGGTCCAGGCCGCGGGCAGGTACAGGCGGCGGTCGATGTAGGTGTGCCCGCCGGGGGCGGCGTAGGTCAGCATCACCATGACCTGGCAGTTCCGTACGTCGCCGGTCACCCCGCAGTGCTGCCTGGCGACCCCCACCGACCTGGTCCCCTTCTTCTGCACCTGCGTGTCGTCCAGGACGAGCGTCGCGGCCGGGTCGCCCAGGTGTTCGGCGACGTAGGCACGCAGCTCGCCGAGCAGGGCGTCCGCCGACCACGAGGCCGCGTTGAGGAACTTCTGGATCCGCGACGGCGTGACGTGGCCCGCGCGTGCGGACATCGTCCAGGCGTTCTTCCTGCGCAGGTCCGACAGCAGCCCCTCGACCAGATCCGCGAACACCTCCCGCGGCTCCGGCCGCGCGAACAAGTGCCCGAGACCACCCAGGAAGACCGCTAACTCCTCGGCCCACTCACCGAGTTGTTCTTCTGTCACAACAGCCAGCATGACCGCTCAACGACACAACCGATCAGCAGTCACATGATCTGCCGCTGTAGTACCAGGAAGCGTTGCGCGGCTCCGGCGGAACGGAAGTACTTCATTGACCGTTCTCGCTCGCGGGTGGGTTGGTGGGAGTTCTCGGCCCGGTTGTTCAAGCCCTTGTGCGAGCGGTGCTCGACCGAGGGCATCGTCTCGCGCAGGGCCGCCCCGTAGGAGCGGAGCTTGTCGGTGACCACCACCCGGGGTACCGAGGCGGTCTTCTTGCGCAGCTTCTTGAAGAACCGCCTGGCCGCAGCCGCATCCCGGCGGGACTGGACCAGGATGTCCAGGACGTTGCCGTCGGCGTCGACGGCCCGCCACAGGTACTTGCGCTCGCCGCGGATCCTGATGAAGACCTCGTCCAGGTGCCACTTGTCGTCCGGGGCCGGGCGGCGGTGCCGCAGCCCCCGGGCGTACTCGGGGCCGAAGGTGATCGACCACTGCCGGATCGTCTCGTGGGTGACCTCGATCCCGCGCTCGAGCATCAGCTCCTCGATGTCGCGCAGGCTCAGGGTGAACCGGTGGTACAGCCACACGCAGTGACCGATGATGTCCGCGGGATAGCGGTAGCCCCGGTACGACGATGTCTCCACGAACGACCCCTCCCCAGCGGCGATCAACCTGATGATCATGCCGGAGGGAGGGTCCCCCGCTCAACCTGACAACGCCCGCCAAGACCCGTGACCAGTGGGAACGCCGTTCCCTCGGGGAGGGTGCCAAGGGTGAACGCCTCTATGACTGGACCGCGTTCGCGGTCACCGTCAAGGACGAGGCCCCGTCCGAGGGCTTCGTGCACTGGCTGGTGATGCGCCGATCCCTGCACCCCAACCGGCGCGGCAAGGACGGACAACTCCACCGGGAGATCGCCTACTTCCTCATCCACGCCCCCGACGACACCACGCTCACCGAGATCATCAGCCGGGCCGGCGGGCGGTGGCGGATCGAGGAGGACAACGAGATCAACAAACAGCTCGTCGGCTTCGCCCAGTACCAGGTACGTAAGTGGACGCCCTGGCACCGTCACATCACCGCTTGCATGCTCGCCACCGCGTTCCTCACCGTCCAGCACGCCGCCCTCGCCGATCCCGAGGAGGAAGATCCGGGAAAAGACCCGACGGCCGGAGAGAGCGAGACCACCGGCTAATCCCCGGCCCGCTGCTGCGGCCCTCCCGCCAGACCATCCGACACTGCCTCGCCACCACCCGCCTCAACCCCCACCACTCCATCGAAACCGTCCTGACCTGCGAGTACTGGCGCCGCCTCCACCAAACCCGCGCCACCGTCAGCCACTACCGACGCCGCGGTGACCCCCTACCCCGCCGCCTACGGGCCTGGGCCGACCACCAGCCGACCCCACCGATCACCGACCCTCAAGATCTCCGGCTGTAGTACTTGGCGCCCCTGCCGCTTCTTCGCCTCAGCAGCACGGCGGGTGGCCTCGCGCAGCGCCTCGGGCCGCATCACCACCCCCTTCCCGTCGACCTGGATGACCAGCGCCGTATCGGCCGTGCACGGCAATGCGATCTTCTCGCGGTAGAAGACGTCGATGTCGGCGGCGGCCTCGACGACCAGGCTCTCGGCCCGGCGCTTGCCCAGCACCTTCCCGCACCGGTCGCCGATCGCCTCGACGGCCTGGTCGAAGGAGGAGCGGATCGCTTCGCGGACCGCGAGGCGTTTGATCCCGTGGCTGTGCCGGCCGCGCGGCAGCGACAGCTCCGCGTCAGCGGGGTGCACGTTGGTGAGGCCGCGGCTGCGCCAGGCGCACCGCGTCACGGTCACCGTGCCGAACAGGCAGGTCAGCCGGCGTGCGTGTCCGGTTTCACGGTACGGGCGCAACACGCCGTCCGCGCCGGCGACCTCCCGCGGTGGCGGGTTCTGTTCCTCGTGCCGGGCGCGTAGGTCGAGGTGATCCTGGAAGAAGCGGCGCAGGATCTCCCGGCCGTCGGTCTCGATGAGTTGTTCCACCGCGGCATGGTCCAGTCCGGCGGTCTCGGGTGCCGACAGCCGTGCTGTCAGCGACTTCACCGCCTCCATCGAGCAGGCAAACGGGTCAGGGGCATGGCCGGTGTCGTAGCGTTCCATCACAGGGGGCTCTTCTTCGGGTCGTTCGTTTTGGTTGGCACCTACGAATGTAGGAAGAAGAGCCCCTTGAACACCGGGAGTTGACTCACCGCGTCTGTCGGGCCTCCGTCCGACGACCCGACACGGTGAACAACCCGGCCGTCTCCTCCTCCAGCCAGCCCCGCTCGACCAGCCGCTTCAGCTTCGACCGCGTCGTCTCGATCTTCGACGTCTGCGCGGGCAGACCGATCCGCGGAACGACCTGCTTCGCCTGCACCGGCCCAGGCGCGTCGTCGACCACGTCCACGATGTCCCGGTAGACCGGCGGGAGATCCGCACTGGTCATCCCCTCCCGCCAGACGCTCACGGTCTGCACCCCGACCACTCCGCCCCCGCCCACCGGATCGGCCTCCACCGGTGGTGCGACCGCGTCCACCGCGATTCCCTGGGCCGCGAGTTCCTCCAGCGTCTCCCGCGTCACCGTCAACCGGTCCAGCCGCCCCCGCTCCGCCCCCAGCCGGCCAGTCAACACGGCGATCTGCCCCTCAAGATCCTCCACCCGCGCCCGCACCGCCGCCTGCCGCGCTTCAAGTTCCCCGAACAACGAGCCCATCCGGCACCGCCTCCTCTACCCGCACGGTAGAGACCACCGCACCCCACCCACACCCAAATCAGCAAAACCCCAGCTCAGCTGTCCCCGAGAAGGAGCCGCACCCATGTGAATTGGCCAGCAGAGTCACTCCGGGGGTCACCTCAGTCCAGAACCGATGCCCCTTCGCGGTCATCGGCCATCTGGGCATGCCGTTCGGTCCGGTCGGCCGTCTGGTGCTGGCCGCCCTGGGGTCGGAGACGGTGGCCCACGGCCAGCCGCCCGGTGCGCGGGAAACTGAGCGGAACCGGTACCGGTGGGCGAAGATCAGCCATTCGCACCATTGGTGACATCCCGCCGATCTTCGGGCCTTTGGTCCCGTTTGGCGGCGGGGACCCGCGCACGCACGTGCACCCCACCCCGGGAGCCCGCCCGGCGGGAGCGCACGGAGCGGGCCCCCGCCAGGGAAAGAGTGTCCGGAATCACCCCATCCGTTTTGACCATTCCGTGGGGTGGGCCAATGGTCAGTCAAATGTTCACGGCACGTTCACAGTTGTGGACCATCACCGCCCAATACCTCGACCGCTACCGACATCACGTGTCCGACCGGACGCCCCGGGAGGGGAACGGTCAGGCACCCGGCTTCCCGCTCCCCGTCACCGGCGCCCAGCGCCGCTTCCTGCTCGCCCGGCTGCTCTCCGCGCACGGGCGCCCCGACCTGGTCCCGCTGTTCTTAGTCCTCCCCCGGGGCGCCGTCGACCTCGCACGGCTCGGCTCGGCCTCCGCGTACGTGGCCGCGCGCCACCCCGTGCTGCGGACCCGGGCCGCCGTGCTGGGCGGCGTACCGGTCCTGCGGACCACGGCGCCGGAGGAGCCGTCGGCGTACGTCACCAGGGTGCGCGGGGCGGGCGGCAGCGCTACGGGCCGTGCCGGCGACGCGTTGCGCGCGGCCCTGGCCGGCTGGCAGCCGGGGCCGCCGCTGCGTCTCTTCCTGGCCGCGGCCGATGACTCCGCTCCGCACGGGGACGGAGAACGGGAGGTCCTCGCCCTCGTCCTGGACCACGCCGTCTGCGACGAGCAGTCCCTCGGCGTGGTGGTCGGGGACCTCGCCGAGGCCTACACCTTCGGCCTCGGCCCCCGCGACCTGCCCGGCTCGCACGCCGCGGACGCGCTCACCTCCTACCACGACGCCGTGCACCAGCAGCTCGACGCGGAACACCGGGCGACCACCGAGTCCGCGTTGTCCTACTGGGTCGGACGGCTCGCCGGTGCCCCGCTGCCCGGACCCGCCGACGTGGCGGGACCTCGCGAGGTATCCGGTGTGCTGCGGGCGGCACTGCCGTCCGGGACCGGCTCCGGCTCTGCGGCCGGCAGCGGCGGCGGGCGCGGTCAGCTGTTCCCCGCGCTGCTGGGCGCGTGCGACCGCGCCGCGCGGGTGCTGCACGGGTACAGGCCGCAGGACCCGGCCCCGCTGCTCGGCTACCCCTGGGGCGGACGGCCGCCGGGCGCCGAGGGGCTGGTCGGCTGCTTCCTCAACACCGTTCCGTACCGGGTCCCGGGCCCGGACGCGGACCCCGGCGCGGCCTTCGCGACCTGGTGCGCCGACCTCGACCACGCGGGCACGCCCTTCGACGATGTCGTGCGCGCGGTCCGGAGCGCGGGCCTGCCCTGGAACGGCGGCTTCCACGCCCTGCTGACCTACGAGGACCGCGCGCGCAGGCCCGCACTGCGGTTGGGGCGGGCCGTCGGCAGCGAGACCCACATCGACGGGCGGCCCCTCCAGGCCCCGCTGACGGTCGCCATCTCCCACGGTTCAGCTCACGGCGCGGAGCCGGTGGTCCGCATGGCCTGGGAGCGCGGACCCTTCCCCGGCCCGGAGGCTGTGGCCGCGTTCGCGGCACTGCTGGACGCCCTGCCCGCCGACGCCTGAGCCCCGCGCCCGGCCACAGATCCGGGGCCCCGCGCCGCCCCACCTCCCCCTTCCCGTTTCCCCTTTCCACCCTCAGAGGAGCCACGAGTCGCCATGTTCGCCCTGTCCCCGTCCCAGGAAATCGTGTGGCTGCACGAGCAGTTGCTTCCCGGCAGCCGCGCCTACAACTTCACCGCCACCATCGACCTGTGGGGTCCCCTCCGGGCGCTGGCGCTGGGGCACGCCCTAGCGGACGCCTTCGCGCGCCACCGCGGCCTGCGCCTCGAACTCGTCCCGGGCGGTCCGGGTGAGCTCCCCCGCCAGCAGGTCAGCGAGGACGCCGTACCCCGGCTGCGCCGGGCGGACCTGAGCGAACTGCCCGACCCCGAAGCCGCCTTCGAGGAGCTGCTGCGGACCGAGGCGGAGCTCCCCTTCGACCTGCACGAGGCGCCCCTGATGCGCTGGACCCTGGTGCGGATGGGTGAGCTGCACCACCGCGTCGTCCACGTGGAACACCACCTGATCCACGACGGGCATTCCTTCGCGATCCTGCTGCGGGAGGTGTTCGAGGGCTACCGCTCCCGGCTGCGGGACGAGGACGGGGGTGAGGGCGAGGCACCCGGTGACCCGTCCGCTGCCACGGGGGCGACGGCTGCGCGGTCGTACGAGGAGTACGTCGCCGAGGTCACCGGCCTAGGCGCCCGCAGCCGCCGCGCCGACGCGCTGAAGTTCTGGCGCGGCCAGCTCGACGGAGCCTCGTTCGACCTGCCGCTACCCGGTCTCACCAAGCCCGGTGCGGAGCGACGCCACGCGGGCGGTCAGTTCCGCCAGGCCGTCGGCGCCGACCTCGCCGACCGGCTGCGGGCGCACAGCCGCGCCGAGGGACACACCCCCTTCACCACCCTGCTCGCCCTCTTCGCCGAACTCCTACGCCGCCACAGCGCCCGCACCGACCTGGTCATCGGCACCGCCGTCCGCAACCGCCCCGAGGGCCACGGCCAGACCGTCGGCATGTTCGTGAACACCATCCCGGTGCGGCTGCGGCCGGACGCCGCCGCCTCCGCGCGGGACCTGGTCGACGAGGTGACCGACACCCTCATCCGGTGCCTGCCACACCAGCACCTGCCGGTACAGGAGCTCACCCGGGCGCTGGGCTTGCACACGGATGACGGGACCGACAACCCGCTCTTCAGCGTCATGTTCAGCACCCACGACACCCCACTGCCGGAGATCGACCTCTCAGAGCTGGAAGTCTCGCTGTTCGAGGGATACAACACCGGCACCACCCGGTTCGACCTGGACGTGGTCCTGCTGCCCGACGACCGGCGCACGGTCGGTGTGCGGCGCGGCGGCGCCGGGATGACCCTGGTGTGGGACTATGACCGCGACCTCTTCGACGAGGCGGACGTCGCGCTCCTCGCAGGGCGCTTCCTCGACTTGCTGCGCGGCTACATCGAGGACCCGACGGCCGTCCTGGCCTCCCTCGCTCCGGCGGCCGAGACCGTCCAATCCACCGCACCCGACGCTGCCCCCGCGGGTGGCCGGCTGCCCGTCGCGGGCGACCTGCGGAACCCGCTCGCCGGGCATCCGCGCGGCGCCACCGCCGTCGTCGCGGGCGCGCACGCGCTCACCTACGCCGCGCTCGACCACGAGGTGACGACCCTGGTCGAGCGACTGCGCGTGGCCGGGGTCACCGAGGGGGTGCCGGTGGCCGCCGTGCTGCCGCGCGGGGTGGAGTCGGTGGTCGCGCTGCTGGCCTGCCTGCGCGTCGGCGCCGTCTACTGCCCGCTGTCGCCGGGCGATCCCGCCGCGCGGCTGGAAGCGCTGCTGGTCCGGCTGGGGCCCGCGCTGGTGCTGGCCACCCGGGAGAGCGCACTCACGCTCCCGGCGCGGGGACTGCCGCTGGCCCTGCTCGACACCCCGACGGACTCCGGCACGGACCCGGCCGGGCTGCCGTTCCCCCCGGCCGCGCCCGCCGTGCCGGTGCCCGGGGCCGCGTACGTCATCCACACCTCGGGCTCGACCGGCCTGCCCAAGCCCGTGGTGGTGGGCCTGGACGCGCTCGCGCACCACGCGCACGCCGTCGTCCGCCGCTTCGGGCTCGTCCCCGAGGACCGGGTGCTGCTCTTCGCGCAGCCCTCCTTCGACGTCGCGCTGGAAGAGGTGCTTCCGGCGCTGCTCGCCGGGGCCTGCCTGGTGCTGCCGCACCGTGACGTGCCGACCGGGCCGGAGCTGGCGGCCGTACTGGCCGCGCGCCGGATCACCGTCGCCAACCTGCCCACCAGTTACGTCCTGGCCGTACGGAACGAGCTGTGCGACGTCCTCACCGACGGGCTCTGGACGCCCCGGCTGCTCGTGCTCGGCGGGGAGCGGCTGCCCGCCGCCTCGCTGGCCCCGCTGCTCGCCGCCGGGGGCCCGCGCACCACGCTGCTCAACGCCTACGGGGTGACCGAGGCGACGATCACCTCTACCGTGCAGGAGGTGACGGCCGCGCTGCTCGACGAGGTCGGGCGGGCCGGGGACGTCCCACTCGGCACCCCCTTGCCCGGTGTCACGGTCCACGTCCTGGACCGGGCCGGGCACCACCCGCTGCCTGCGGGCGCGGTGGGTGAGATCGCCGTCGCCGGGCCGGGTCTGGCCGCCGGATACCTGGGGGACGCGGAGGCGACCGCACGGCGTTTCGTCACGGTGGAGGCCCTCGGCGGCGCCCGCGTCTACCTCACCGGGGACCTCGGCCACCTCGACAGCGCGGGCCGGCTCCGCTTCCTGGGCCGCGGCGACCACCAGGTCAAGCTGCGCGGCTACCGGATCGAGCTGGAGGAGGTCGAGGCGGCGGCATCGGCCGCGCTGGCGGGACGGCCCTGCGCGGTGGTGCTGGACGCCGCTGCGCCCGCCGGTCCCCGGCTGGTGGGCTTCGTCCGGTCCGCCGCACCCGTGGACCAGGCCGTCCTGCACCGGGAGCTGAGCGCCCGGCTGCCCGCCGCGCTGGTGCCTGGGCAGTGGATCGCGCTCGACGAACTGCCCGTGCTCGCGGGCGGCAAGCCGGACCGGACCCGGCTCGGGAAGCTGGCCGCCGACGCCGGGCGGGCCCACCCAGACGGCCCGGACTCCGGGCCGCGCGGCGCGGCGGACGACCCGGTGCTGGAGGTGGTGGGTGAAGGCTGGCGGCACGTGCTGGGCCACGACCGCTTCACACCGTCCTCGCATTTCTTCCAGGTCGGCGGGCACTCGCTGCTGGCCGCGCGGCTCGCCGCCTGGCTGGAGCCGAAGCTCGGCTACCGTCCGCCCCTGCACACCCTGCTGCGCCACCCGGTCCTGTCCGACCAGGCCGACGCCCTCCGCGACCCGGTGGAGCCGGAGTCCGTCACCGCCCCGAACCCCCTCGCCTCCCCGGAGCCGCAGCGATGAGCAGCACCGCCTCACCGACCTCGCCCTCGTCCGTCCTGGAGGAACCGCACCGCGAACTGACCGCCGCCTTCCGGAGTTTCGTCGCCCGCGAGCTGGTGCCGTTGTGGGCGGACCTGCCCGAGGCCTGTGATCAGCCCCCGGCCGATCTGCGCGACTGGGTCCGGCGGCGCTCCGCGGCCCTCGGCTTCTACGCGGGCGACTATTCGGAGGAACTCGGCGGCGCAGGCATGCCGTTCGCGGCCGTCGTCCAGCTGCACCACGCGGCGGGGGCCAGCGGCTGCCCGCTGGCCCCGTACGCCCTGGCCGGTTCCGACGGCCCCAGCCCGCTGCTGCTCGGCGGCACCGAGGAGCAGGTCACCCGCTACCTCGGACCGCTGGTGCGCGGCACGGCGGTGCGGTGCCTGGCGCTGACCGAGCCGGAGGCCGGGTCGGACACCTTCGCGCTGGCCACCACGGCCCGGCGGACCGGGGACGGCGGCTGGGTGCTGTCCGGGCGCAAGACCTTCGTGAGCAACGCCGACCGGGCCGCCTTCGCGCTCGTCGTGGCGAACGCCGGAGCAGTCGGAGTCGTCGGCGCTGCGGAGGCCAGCGGGCCCACCGCGTTCGTCGTGCCCATGGACACCCCGGGGATGCGGATCGGCCAGCGCCACGCCGGGATGTCCGGCGAGCCGCTGTTCGAGCTGCTGCTGGACGACGTACGGCTCGCCGCCGACGCGGTGGTCGGCGGCGAACCCGGGATCGGCGCCGCCCTCGGCCACGGCCTGGACAGCCTGACGCGCGGACGCCTCGTGGTGGCCGCGCAGTGCAACGGCATCGCCGAGTACGCCCTGGAGCTGGCCGTCGCCCACGCCCGGGAGCGCCGGGCCTTCGGGGCGCGGATCGGCTCGTACCAGCACGTGCAGGAGCACCTGGTGACCAGCCGCGCGGAGGTCGAGACCGCCAAGCTGCTCACCCTCGCCTGCGCCCGGCTCGCCGACGCGGGCACCGAGACGGCGGAGAACGCCGCGCTCGCCAAGCTCACCAGCTCCGAGACCGCGGTACGGGTGGTGGACCGCGCCCTCCAGGTGCACGGGGCGGCCGGCTGGGTCCGCGGCCATCCGCTGGAGTTCCTGTACCGGCACGTCCGGATGATGACGATCATCGAGGGGACCTCGGAGATCCAGAAGGTCATCGTGGCCCGGGCCATGGGGCTCGCATGACACACACCGAGGAGAAGAGCGACGTCGTGGAAGCCCAGAGGAAACCCCGGCCAGAACCACGGGGGGAACCCCGGCCCGACCGCCTGTCCGAGCTCCTGCCGGAAACCCGGCTCAGCATCGTGCGCGGGGCCCCGGCCGGGGAGCCAGGGCCGGGAGTGCTGGCCCGGTACGCGTACTGGGTGCGCACCGCGCCGCAGGCCGTCGCCGTCGAGGACGGGCCGTTCTCGTGGACGTACGGAGAGGTGGACGCGCTCGCCTGGCAGCTGGCCGACACCCTTCGCGGCCGGGTCCGGCCCGGGGACCTCGTGGGCGTCTGTCTGGACCGGTCCGTCGCCCTGGTCGCGACGGCCGTCGCCGTGGCCCGGCTGGGCGCGGTCTACCTGCCGCTCGGCACCCGGCCGGGCGAGCGACGGCTGGCCGCGGTGACGGAACGGCTGCGCGTGGCCTGCCTCATCGGGTCCGAGGACGCGGTCGCGCGGACGGCCGGTGCGGTGGGCGGGACGGCGGGCGGCGAGGCGGACGGGCTGCTCCAGCTCCCGCTGCCGCTCGTGGGCGCCAATACGGACGGCCACCCGATGGCTGCCTTCCCGGCCGGGGCGGCCGACGCGGAGCTGCCCGAAGGGACCTTCTACGCCGTCCTGACCTCCGGTTCCACCGGGACCCCCAAGGCCGTCGCCGTCGGCGGCGCCTCCCTCGACGCGGTGGTGGCCTGGTACAACGCCCGGACCGGCTCCGGGCCGGGCGACCGGCACAGCATGCTGATCGGCGTCGCCTTCGACCCGCACGTCAAGGAGGTGTGGGCCGCGCTGTGTTCGGGTGCCGCGCTCGCGGTGGCCCCGGACGAGGTGCGCTGGGATCCCGGCTGCCTGACCACCTGGTGGCGGCGGGCCCGGGTGACGGTCAGCGTGCTGCCCACCCCGCTCGCGGAGTTGGTCCTCGCCCGGCCCTGGCCCCGGCTCCCGAAGCTGCGGTACCTGGAGATCGGCGGTGACCGGCTGAACCTGTGGCCGGACCGTGAGGTCACGGCGGCCGTGCACAACTCGTACGGGCCGGCCGAGGCGACCGTCGTCACCACCAGTCACCTGGTGCACGCGCCGGACGGCCCTGAGCTGGGGCCGGAGACGGCGCCACCGCCGGTCGGGCTGCCGGTGGACGGGGCCGTGCTCGTCGTCACCGACGACGAGGGCCAGCCCGTGCCCCGGGGCGAGGCCGGTGAACTACGCATCGGCGGCGACGGTCTGGCCCTCGGGTACCTCGACGCGGAGCTGACCGCTCGTCGCTTCGTGCCCGCGCCGCCCGGCGTCGAGGACGTCGACCGCGTGTACCGCACCGGGGACCGGGTGCGGATGCGGCCGGACGGCGTCCTCGACTTCCTCGGCCGCTGCGACGGCCAGGTGAAGGTCAGCGGGGTCAGGATCGAGCCCGCCGAGGTCGAAGCCGCCCTGGAGCAGCACCCGCGGGTGCACCGGGCCGTCGTCGTGCCGCACCGCACCGGGGACGGTCCGCTTCAGCTGCGCGCGTACGTGCTGCTCGCCTGGGCCGGTGAGCAGGATACGCCGGACGGTCCGGCCCTGCTCGCCGAGGCGGCCCGGTGGCTGCCGCGGCAGGCAGTGCCCGCCACGGTCCGGCAGGTGGACGCCTTCCCGCTGGACGCCAACGGCAAGATCGACCGAGCGGCCCTGCTGACCGCCCGGCCGGCCATGTCGCAGGTCGTCCACGACATCGTCGCGGGGAGTGATACCGAGCGTCATCTGCTCGCGCTGTGCCGGGAGTTGCTGGGTAACGAACGGCTCGGTCCCCGGGACGGCTTCGTCGCCTCGGGCGGCACCTCGCTGGACGCCGCACGCCTGCTGACCCGGCTGGAGCAGCACTACGCGATCCGGCTCCGCACGCCGGAGCTGCTGCGCCAGCCGGACCTGCACGCGATGGCGCGGCTAGTGGACAGCCGCCGTGCCGCCGCGTCCGGGGGCGGGGCCGATGCCGGGGAGCTGACCCCGGCCACGCGCGGCTGATCCGTGTCCCGGGTCCCGTCCCGTCCTCCGCCCCCGCGTCCCTCCTCCCCCTCCTTCCGTTTCCCCCTCCGTCCGCTATTGAGGAACCCCTCCATGCCCCCTCTCCCCGCCGCCCCGGCCGGTCTTCCGGCCCGGATCGCGGAGCACGCCCGGATCGCCCCCGACGCCGTCGCGGTGCACGACGGCACCCACTCTCTGACGTACGGGCAGCTCATCGACTCTGCCCGGCAGTTGGCTGGTGTGCTGAGTGCGTCCGGGGTGGGCCCGGGCAGTGCCGTCGGGCTGCTGATGCCGCACGCTGTACGGACCGTGGTGGCGCAGCTCGCCGTCTGGTGGGCGGGCGGGCACTACGTTCCGCTTGACCCCGCCTATCCCGAGGCCCGCACCGCCGCGATGCTGCGCGAGACCGGCGCCGCACTCACCCTCGCAGACCCCGAGCTGCTCTCGGGCGCCCCCGTACTGCCGGGATCCGTCCTGGAACTGCCTGAGCTGCCGCTCGTACCGCTCGCCGAGGAGCTGCGGGACCTGCCCGCTGGTCCGCCGCCGTACGATCCCGACGCGACCGCGTACGTGATCTACACGTCCGGTTCCACCGGCCGTCCGAAGGGGATCGCGCTCACGCACCGGGGGGTCGGGCTGATGGCCACCGCGCCGCCCTGCGGCCCGCTCCGGCAGGAGGACCGGGTGCTGTTCCACTCCCCGATGGCCTTCGACGCCTCGGCCTTCGAGGTGTGGGCGCCGCTGGCGCACGGGGCGACGGTGGTCGTCTGCGCGAGCGGGCGGCCCGCTGTGGAACACCTGGCGACGGAGGCCGCCCACCTCGGCGTCACCGTCGCCTTCCTCACCACCAGCCTCTTCCATCACCTGGCCGGGCAGGACTCGGCGCTGTTCGGTCTGGTGCGGACGGTGGTGACCGGCGGTGAAGCCCTCTCGGGGCCGCACGCCCGCCGCGTGCTGCGCGCCCGGCCCGCGCTGGAGCTGGTCAACGCGTACGGGCCCACCGAGTCCACCACCTTCACCACCGCGCACCGGGTCCGCGACGAGGACTGCGACGCGCCGCCGCCCATCGGCCTGCCGCTGCCGGGCGTCGGGGCGCACGTACTGAACGACCTGCTGCGGGAGGTGCCGCAGGGCGAGGCCGGGGAGCTGTGGCTCAGCGGGCCGCGGCTGGCGGGCGGTTACGTGGACCGGCCGGAGCTGACGGCCGAGCGGTTCATGCAGCCCGCCGCCGGGGCCGACCCGGCCGAGGCGCCGTGGGGGATCCGCCTCTACCGCACCAGTGACCTGGTTTCGGTCGACGCGGACGGGGTGCTGCGCTTCCTGGGGCGGACGGACGGGCAGGTCAAGGTACGTGGGCACCGTATCGAGACTGGTGAGGTCGAGCACGCGCTCCACCTGCATCCGGGGGTGCGGCGGGCGGTGGTGGCGGTCCGGCGGCCGTCGGCGGAGGACGCCCGGCTGACCGCGTACGTCGTCGGCGCGCCCGGACAGGACTGCTCGGCCCGGACCCTTCGCGCGCACCTGACGCGGCTGCTGCCCGCGCACATGGTGCCCGGGATATGGATACCGGTGGTCGAGCTGCCGATCGCCCTGGGCGGGAAGGTGGACCACCGGGCACTGGCGGCGCTCCCGCTGCCGACGGGCCCGGACGACGGCCCGCCGACGGGCCCCACTCCGCCCCCCTCCTTGCTGCTTTCGCCGCTCCAGCGGACCGTGGCCGAGGCCTGGTCGGCCGCGCTGGGCGTCCCGGTGGACCGGCCCGAGGCGGACTTCTTCGCCCTCGGCGGCCATTCGTTGCTCGCACTCTGCGTCCTTGAGGGCATGCGGCGCGACCTGGGGGCGGGCACCAGCCTCGCCGCGTTCTACGCGGACCCCACGGTGGCGGGCCACGCCACCCTCCTCGCGGCGGCCCTCGGGGACAACCAGCCGGAGGCGGCCCGATGAGCGGCCTGTCGCGTGACGACGCCGAAGAGGCCCTGCTGACGCGGGCCCGAGCGCGGGTGGCCCGTGTCCGGGACGCGGCCGGGAGCGAGTCGGCGGTGGACGAGGCGGCGGTGTGGGACGTGCCGTTGTCGCGCGCTCAGCGGCGGATGTGGCTGCTGGAGCAGCTGAGCCCCGGCACCGACCGGTACAACGTCCCGATCGCCAGCCGCGTCCGCGGACCGCTCGACGTCGACGCGCTCGGCCGGGCCCTGACCGCGCTGACCGCCCGGCATTCCGTCCTGCGGACCCGTTTCACGACCGGCCCGGACGGCGAGCCCCGGCAGACCGCCGACGCGCCCGCGCCCGTCCCCGTCGAGGTGGTGGACCGCCCGGACGGCGCAGGGGCCGACGCGCTGGTGCGCGCGGCGGCGGCCCGGCCGTTCGAGCTGGCGGCGGGACCGGTCCTGCGCGCCCTGGTGGTCCGGCACGCGGCCGAGGACCACACCGTGCTGCTGGCCTTTCACCACATCGCGGTCGACGGCCCGTCCGTCGCGCTGATCGCCGACGAGCTCACCGTCCTGTACGGATCGCTCGGATCACACGAAGCCGAAGGAGGCACGGGCGATCCCCTGCCGGCCGCGCCCCAGTACGCCGCTCTGGCCCGGCGGGAGTGGGCCGTTCCCGCCGCCGCGCTGGCGCACTGGCGGGAACGGCTCGCCGGGGCCGCGCCCGTACGCCTGCCCCGGCCGGAGGGCGCCGACGCCGGGCGGCACGGCGCGGCCGTCCAGGCGCAGCCTCTGCCCCCGAACGTCCTGGAGCCGCTCCGCACGCTGGCGGTGGCCCACCGCACCACCCTGTTCACGGTGGTCCTCACCGCCGCGTACGCCGCGCTGATGGCGGGCACGGGGCAGCAGGACCTGCTCATCGGCTGTGCCAGCACCGACCGGGACCTCCCGGAGGCGGCCGGGACGGTGGGCCCGTGCGTCAACATCCTGCCACTGCGCGCCGATCTGTCCGGGGTCACGGACTTCGCGGGCGCGCTGGAGCGAGTGCGGGAGGTGCTGGTGACCGCGCAGCAGCACCGGCACGTCCCCCTCGACGCCATCGTCGACGGACTCGGCGCCGGTTCCCGTGACGGCGACGGCACCGCCCTGGTCAGCGTGAGTGTGGACCTGGTGGGCCCGGCCGAGGTACTGCGGTTGCCCGGCACCACGGCCGTGCCCGTCGAGGTGCCCTCGGCCACCGCGAAGTTCCCGTTCGCCCTGTGCGTCGAGGAGACCGGCGACGGGCAGGTCCGCGCGCTGGCCCACCACAACCTCGCCCGGGTTTCCCCGGGCGCGGCGCGGGCGTTGCTCGCGTCGTTCGCCGGGCTGCTCGCCCAGGCGGCGGACGACCCCGCGACGCCGTTGGTGCGCGGCCGGGCCGCCGAGCTGTACGTGCGGGCGCTGCCCGGGGTCGCGGACGTGCTCAGCGTCGGGCCAGACGGCCCGGACGGCGTCCTGTACGTGGTGCCGGACGGGACGGCCGGACTCGACGCCGAACGGCTGCGCGCCGCCCTGCGCACCCGCCTCGGCCCGGCAGCGGCGCCGGGCGCGCTGACCGCGGTGGACACCCTGCCGGGCGCGGACGGGGGCGCGGACGACGACGGCCGGGAGGCGGGCGGTACCGAGGCCGTCCGCGCGGCCTTCGCCGACCTGCTCGGCCAACCGGTGCACGACGACGAGGACTTCTTCGTGCTGGGCGGGCACTCACTGCTCGCCGTCCGCCTCGCCGAACGGCTGCGCGAGGGCTTCGGGGTGCCGATGACGGGGCTGGACGTGATGCAGCAGCGCACGCCCGGCGCGGTGGCCGCCCTGGTGCGCTCCCGGACGGCGGACCGCGCGGCCCGGGAACGCACCACGCGCCCGTCGCCAGCACGGTCCGGCGCGACCTCGTCTGCGGAGGGCGCCGTCCTGCTGACTGGGGCCACCGGCGGGGTCGGGGCCTTCGTCCTGCGCGAGCTGCTCGCGCGCGGGACCCCGGTCCGCGCACTCACCCGGCCCGAGTCGGCGCACCTGCTGCCCTTGGCCGGGGTGGAGGTCGTCGAGGGCGACCTCACCGACCCGGACTCCCTGCGCGCCGCCCTGCGCGGAACGCGCGGTGTCATCCACGCCGCCTGCACCTTCACCGAGCCCGAGGTGGACCGGGTCGCGATGGCGGCAATGCTCGACGGGTGGCACGACGGGCCGTTCGTCTTCATCAGCAGTACCGACGCCTACGGGCAGCCCGCCACCGCCGACGTCACCGAGGACACCCCCGCCCGCGGCCCGCACAGCGGGTACGGGCGAGCCAAGCTGGACTGCGAGGAGCTGCTGCTGACGGCGGCGTCCACCCCAGACCGGCCCGGCCGGGACTGGGCCAGCGTGCTGCGGGCCCCGCTGGTGTGGGGCGCCCACCCGCGGCTGCGCGAGCAGCTGCGCTGGGGCGCGACCGGTTCCCTGTACCAGGCGGCGCTGGCGGGGCGGCCCCTGCCACTGCCCCCCGCCCACCCGGATCCGGACGGCGGGGCGTGGCTGGGCACCGCGTGGGTGCACGCGGCGGCGCTCGCACGGGCCTCGGCGCAGTGCCTCGCCGCGCCGCTGCACGGCCGGGCCAACACGGTGAGCGGGCACCTGGCGTGGCGGGACATCGCGGAGGAACTCACCCGGCTGCTGGGCACCCCCTCAGCCACGGCCTCGGCGGAGGCGGAGGACCGGGACCTGCCGGTGCACCTGCACCGGCGCCGCTACCGGGCCGAGCGACTCGCGGCGGTCCTGGCGCCCGGCCTGGGCGAGGACTGGCGGTCCGCCCTCGCGGAAACCGCCGGCCCGGAACGCTGAGCCCGGCCCGTACGGCACGCCGGGCCCCCGGGACCGCTCGTCACCTGGACCCCGACCGGTTTGGCAGACCCCATAGGCTTCGGGCAGCTCGGCGATGCCGCGCCGGTGAACCGATCTATGACACTCCCGGGCCGGACGGGTGTCCGGCCCGGGGACCTGATCAGCTCGCGGTCACCGTCCACTTGTCGGGCTGGATAACCTGGACCGAGGTCGGCTTGGTCTGCGGAATCGGCATCTCGATCTCGAGGAGGTCCGGGTGCCCGGGGACCGGCTTGGCGGTCTCGGTCTGGCGGCCCGGCATGGACCGGGTCGCGGGCGTCGGGCAGCGGGGTCGGGTTGACCTGGTCGCGCTTGGGCCGCCGAACGGCATGCCCAAGTGGCCGGTGAACGCGAAGGGGCAGTGGTCCTGCAGGGTGTGGTTGACGACGCGCGGCCCGTCGAGGAACTGGTTCCGGATCCGCAGCGACATCGTCATAGGCTCCGGCCCCACCAGATACACCGCCGCCCTCTACACGGCCCGCGCGAGCCTCCAGCCGCTCGTCTTCGGAGGCGCGGTCTTCGTCGGCGGGGTGACCGCCCGGACGTCCCGCACCGCCGCCACACCCGGGTCACGGTGCAAGCCGGCACGATTCGAGGCGCGGCCGCTGGAACATGGCCGGACCCCGGGCGGTGCGTCCGCCCCGTACGGGGTCCGGCTCCGCTGCCGGCCGGCGCAGGGGCGGGCCCCCGTCCGGGCCGAGGACGACCGCCAGGCCGTCGGTGGCGTGCCGGACCGTTCCCACGGTATGGACCGCACGCCACGCGCCCCGGACGTGGCCATACTTGCTGGCCCAGACTGAGATCGCCACGACCGCCCTCTTCGGGGGCGTGAGGAGGAGGTCGGCGGCTCGCGCTCGTTCAGTGGCGCCCGGCTCTTTGGAGGTCGTCGAGTAGGGCGGGGAGCAGGCGTTCTTCCATGACGGTGCGGTCTTGGGCAGTCATGAGGGCGGCGAGGGCGGGGTCCCAGGGGCTGGGCGCGGGTGAGCCGGTGAGGCGGGTGGTCTCGCCCTCGTCCAGGCTGCGGCGGTAGTCGGTGGCGCTCATCCGCCAGGGCGTCGCGCGGTGTGCGGCGATGGCCTTGGCGGTGATGCGCAGGCCCGTCCAGTCGAAGTCGGCGCGCCAGTGCAGGCGTCCGGTCGCCTGGGCGAGGAGGCGGTGGCAGGCGGCGGAGGGAATTCCCTCGGTGCACACCAGGGGTGGGCAGTGCTCGCCGAGTTCGGCGGCGGCGACGCGTAGCACGGCCGGGTTCTCGCAGACGTACAGCTCGCGGGCAGCGGGGATGACCGGGTCGGTGGTGAGCTGCTGGAGGGTAAGCCGGAAGGGGATGGCGAAGTCGGCGGCGTCGTTGAGCCAGCCGGAGACCACGTCGTCGCCGGTGCAGCGGACGTTCAGGACGAGCACCTGGCTGGCCAGGTCGTCGGCGATGCCCCCGGCGCTCTCCCAGAGAATCCTCTGGCCCGTGCGGTCGCGCGGTACGGCCGGGACTCCGGTGCGCAGGGCCAGCGCGCGCAGGACGAGCATCGCCAGGGGGCTGCCCGGGACGAGGGCCTTGGTGTCGCCGGTGGCGCGTTCGGCGAGGACTGGCAGCGGTACGGGGCCGGGTGCGGCGAGGAGGTGTTCCAGTGCGGTGACCGCCTGCCCGGCGAGCCGGTCGTCGCCTCGGCGGACCAGTCGGGTGAGCGTGCCGTCCGCCGTGAGGGAGTCTCGCCAGTCGGTGAACCACCCTTCGCCGCCGAGGGAGTCGGAGGTCAGGTCGGACAGCGCCTGGGCGCGGCGTCCGGCTTCGCCCGCGCGTTCGGCGGGACGGTCGCGCAGCGGTCCGTCCAGCGCGGCAAGCGTCTTCAGCAGTCCCTCGCCGTACGCCCGCGACAGCGCGAGGTCCAGATCGGTGAGGCGGACGGTGAGGCGCCCCGCGGTCTCGGGGCGGTAGCTACCGGTGACGCCGATGATGATCTTGCGTTCGGCCTCGCTCGGCTCGTTCAGCGAGATGGCTCCGTCAAGCTGCCCGCCGGTGCGTTCCAGGCGGCGCCGAGCGGCCGCCAGCAGCCGGCGCCAGCCCGCCCCGCGCAGCTCCTCCATCAGGCCGCCGGTTCCGGTTCCGCGGTGCGGCGGCGGGCTCCCGGCGAGCCGAGGGCCGCTGCGAGCTCACCCGCGTCGTCCGCCAGCAGCTCGGTGCCGTCCCAGACCAGCAGCAGGGCGCTGACGGTGTGTTCGGCGGGTGAGTGCGCCAGGTCGTAGTGTGCGGCCGCCCGCACGTCGGCGTGGGTGGCCCACAGGTCGTACCCGGTCATGAACAGATCGAGGTCGAACTGGGCGGCCAGGCTCATCAGTTCGCCCCGCCCGGTGTCGTCCACGCCCGCGAACGCCTCGTCGAGTGCGAGCAGCCTCGGTGCGTGCGGGGCGGCGGAGTTGAGCGTGGCGTGCGCGGCGGCGAACAGCGGCAGGTGCAGCGAGACGGATTGCTCGCCGCCCGAGAGCCGGGAGTGCCGGGCGCGGGTGAGTTTCTGCTCACTGCCGTCGGGCCGTACGAGCTGGAAGGCGAACTGCCGCCAGCGCCGGTAGTCCAGAACCTGGGCGAGCAGTTCACGGAAGGGCAGTTCGCGGTGCACGGCACGCGCGTTCTTGATGCGGTCGGCGAAGTGGCCGCGCATCTTCGTCAGCGCGTCCGGGCCGAGCCGGGCCGCGTCCGCGTCCAGCAGGGAGGACACCTGGCGCTGCTCGGGGTCCAGGTCGTCGGCGAGGAGCCAGTTGACGCCGACGGTGGTGCCGGAGGACATCTTGCGCTGCCGCATCTCGGCGTTCATCCGGTGGATGAGGTCGCGTGCGTCGACCGTCCGCTCGTGGATCTGCTGGGCCAGCCGGGTGAGCAGCGCGTCCTCCAGGATGCGCTGCTCGGATTCGCTGAGCAGCAGCTGCTGGTCGCGGCGGGCGGCGGCGATGCGCGCGGCGAACGCGCCGACGGGCAGCGGTCCCTGTTCGTCGGCGATCCGCACCACGATCACGCCGTCCGCGCTGTCCCACTCGGGGTGGTAGTCCTGGCCGGCCGCGCCGAGCTGGGTCTGTAGTTCGTCGAGAGCCTTCGTCAGGCGGGTGGCGGACTGCTTGAGCGAGGTCTCGGTGGGGGTGAGTTCGCGGGTCGCGTCCAGGATCGCCGCATGGATGTCCGTGACGACCTGGGGCAGGTGGTCGTCGGCCCAGTCGTCCTGTTGCGCGGGCCAGGCGAGCCCGGGTGGGCACTTGAGTACGTCGAGGAGTTCGCGGGCCGCGTAGGGGCCGAGGCCGTGTGCGGTCTCGCGTTCCTCGGCGGCGGCCACGGCTGTGGCCTGGCGGGCGGCGGCGAGGCGTTCGCGGGCGGCGACCTGGACGGTGAGTGCCTCGCGCTCGGCGGTGCGGGCGGCGGCGTCCTCGGCCTCGGCGGCGGTGATCTCGTGCTCGGTGTGCTCGATGCGGTCCATGACCTCGCGGGCCTCTGCACCGACGGCGCCGCGCAGCGCGTCGAGCTTCGCGGTCTCCTCGGTGTGGCGGCGGCGCGCGGCGCGTGCGGCGTCGGCTGCGAGTTGCTCGTCCTCGGCCGCCGCCTCGAGCCGTTCGGTGGCCTCGGTGACGGAGTCGTGCTGCCGGTCCTGCTCGCGGCGCTGGGCGGTGAGCTGTCCGCCGCCGGTCTCGAAGCGGCGTACGGCGTCCTGGACGTGGTCGACGGCCGAGGGGTCGAGGCCGCCTTCGGCGGCGGTGCGGCGTACCGCGCGCTCGGCGACCGTGCAGGAGGCTACCGATTCGTCGTACGCGGACTGGGCGGCGTCGGCCGCGGCGCGGGCGGCCCGCAGCCGGCCGGCCGCGCGGATCTCCTCGCGCAGCGCGGCGGCGATCGGCCCGGTGCGGGGCAGGGCCGCGCGGGCGGCGGCGAAGGCGTCCAGCGCCGAGTCGAGCCGGGCCAGGCCGCGTCCCGCCTCGGTGATCTGTGCGTCGAGCGCGGCGATGCGCTGCTCGCAGTCGGCGATACGGGCCGCGCGGCGTCGGCCCCGGGCGGTGGCGCCGACGTACTCGGCGTGCTCCTTGCGGTGTGCGCCGACGGTGACGCCGTGCGCGTACCGGCCGTCGGTGGTGACCTGGGCGGGGCCGGGGGCCACGTCGCCGGTCAGGGCGATGGATGCGAGGACCGCGCTGATCCGGGCGGCGGACACGACGGCGTCGCCCTCGGGGACGAGGGGACCCGCGAGGCTCGCACCCCGGACGGGGGCGCCGGGCAGCAGATAGCCGTCGCTGTCCCCGGCCGCGACCGTGTGGTCGGCGGGGTGGATCCAGGCGTCCAGCATCCCGGAGGCTTCGAGCGCGGCCTCCAGGGCCGCGGCCGTCGCGTCGTCCACGTCGTCGGCGAAGCGCACCAGCTGCCACAGGGGCGCGCCCGCGCGGTCCGTGCGGTCGGCGCGGCGGGCCGCGGAGGGCGGCGGGGCGTCGTCGCGTTCGGCGGCGATCGCGTCCCGCTCGGCCACCGCCTCCTGGCGGGTCCGCTCCAGGCCGGTGCGGTGGGTGCGCAGCGCGGACCTCTCGTCGCGTACCTGCTGGACGCAGGCTGCGGTTTCCTCGCCGAAGACCGCCTCCAGGGATGGCGCGTCCGGTTCGCCCGCCTGTTCCAGGGCGGCCGACAGGGCGGTGTCCAGCCGGGCGGCGGCGTCCGTGTCCAGCGGAAGGGTGTGCTCGTCCAGCCAGCGGGTCAGCTCGGCGCGCGCCTCGGCGCGCCGCTGCTCGACGGCCTCGGCCGCTTCGGCCTCGGCGGCCTCCGCCGCGGCCGTCGTTTCCTGAGCCGCGTCCAGGGCGCGGCGGGCCAGGTCACGGGCCTGCTCGGCGGCCCGGTGCGCCTCCAGCGCGGCCCGCAGCGCCCGGATCGCCTCATGCCGTTCGGCACTGCGCGCGGCCACCCGCTCCGCCAGCCCGGCCGCCTCGGCGTCGGCCGGGCTCCAGGCGATCCCGGCGGCGGCCGCATCCTGGGCGAGCCGTGCCGCCGTGCGCGACACCTGAGCCTGGAGTTCGGTCAGCACTTCATGGGCGCGTTCCCGCTCGCGGCGGGCCCGGCCTGCGGCCTCGGCGCGGCGCGCGGCCTCGGTCTCGGCGGCCTGGTCGGCCTGCTCACAGGTGCGGACCAGCCGCTCCAGGTCGGCGAGCTGCTCGACGGCCTGGTACGCGGCTGAGGAGCGCAGCTGCTCCACCCGGGCGCGTGCAGTGGTGAGCGCGCTGTCGGCCGCCTCGCAGCGTGCCTCGGCTGCCGTCTGCTCCTCCTCCGCGCGCACCAGTGCGGTCTGCGAGGAGGCCACCGCCTGCCGTCTGGCGCCGGTGTCGTGAAGGCGCCGGGTCAACGCGTCGGCGGCCCAGCGGGCGTGGGTGCGCACATAGGTCGTGTAGCCGGCGAGGAAGGAGCGGGTGGCCTCGTCGGCGGCGGTCAGGCCCTCCAGGGTGCGGGCGACGGACTCCATGTCGTCGAAGGAGCGCGCGGCCTCGGCGATCAGGTCGTCGTCGAGCGGGCGCAGGCCCTCGGTGAGGGTGCCGGACAGCTTCACCGGGTCGAGGTTCTTCGCCAGCTGCGGCCGGCGCAGCGTCAGGATCAGGGTGAGCAGCTGCTCGTACCGCTCGCGCCCGAGCCCGAACAGGCGCCGGTCGATCGCGGCCCGGTAGTCGGTGGGCGAGACGAGCAGCGCGCCCTCGCCGAGTTCTGCGGACAGCTGCTTCTTCGTCATCGGCCGGTCGTCGGCGGTGAGCAGCGAGAAGTCCTGTCCGACCCGCCCGTCGATGACGAAGTGCCAGCGCACCGGGGCGTCGCGGTGCCGCTGGGCATGTAGGCCGACGCCGATGGTGACAGCCTCGCCGGTGTCGCGGTGGGTCAATTCCAGCCAGACGTAGCCGACGGCGTTCTCCTGCCCGCGGAAGAGCAGGTTGGACTTCATGGTGCGGTCCTCGGCGGCGAACGGGTTGAGCCGCTTGGGGTCGATCCGCCCGTCCAGTACATAAGGGAACAGCACTTCGAGGGCCTTGGTCTTGCCTGAGCCGTTGGGCCCGCGTAGCACCAGCCAGCCGCCCGCGAAGCAGAACTCCTCGTCCCGGTAGTCCCACAGGTTGACGATCCCGGCCCGGGTGGGCTCGAAGCGGGTCACGCGCGGTCGTCCTTCGTCTCGATCGTGGTCGCGGTCCCGGTTTCGGTCCCGGTTTCGGTTTCGGTCGCGGTCGCGGTCGCGGTCGCGGTCGCGGCGAGGATCTCCACCCGCGCCTCCGGGTCAGTCTTGCGGCCGGCCTGCCGGGGCAGTCTGATCTGCGCGGTCACACCGCGATAGCGGGCCAGCAGGGGCAGCACCAGCACCCCGCCGTCCACCCGGGCCAGCAGGCCCATCGAGGCCAGCAGCCCCAGTGCCTCCGCCAGCAGTCTTTCGGGGTCGGCGAGCTGCTTCTCCGCCATGCCCGCGCCGAATTCCGCGGTCAGCTTGCGCAGCGCGGCGCGCAGCCATGCCTCGGTGAGGAAGGGGTACGCCGCCTCCTCACCCGGCTCGCTCTCCTGCCGCTCCGGCCGCGGCCGCTCCGGGGCGTCGTTCAGCAGCTCGGCCGCCGCCGCGCGCGCGGGCAGCGCGCCGTCGATCCGCTCGGCGGCCCGCTGCAGCCGCTCGGCCGCATCCGGCGCCGGCAGGTACTCGATCCGCCCGCGCGACGTCGCCGCCCACTCCACCTGCCCGGCGATCTTCGCGCACAGCAGCAGCGCCGCCTGCGCGACCGTGCCGCCCGCCGGGAACGCCGTGTCGGAGAGCCGGCGCGCGATGTCCACCAGCGCCACCCCCTCGGCGCGCCGCTCCACCTCAAGGCCCGTCAAACGAGCCAGGTCCTCGGCCAGTGCGGGGGAGCGCAGCTGGCCGTGCAGGGCCGCGTCCACGTCCGCGTAGTAGACCACCGGTTGTTCCAGCACCATCCTGCGTGCCTCGCGCGCGGCGGCCCGGCGCTGGGTCTCCCGGCCCTGCGCGAGACCCCGGGATCCGCTCTCGTGGAGCAGACCGGTCACCGAGTCCAGGTGCTGGAGGGCGCGCGAGGGGCGGAACAGCGCGCCGACGACCTCGCGGTCGATGTCGTACAGCGCCTCGGCCTTGTCCGGGTCGCCCGCCCAGTCGGCGGCCGAGCCGTCCGCCATCCGCAGCGCTGCACAGGCTTCCAGCCACGTCACCGCGTCCACGAACGCGTCCCGGTCGGGCTTGCGCCCGGTGTCCATGCCCAGGCCGTCGATCCGCCCCGCGTCGGCCGCCACCGCCGACGCCAGCTCGCTCAGGGACACCTGCGTACCGCTGCGGCCCAGCGCGGCCAGGGTGAGGGCCAGGTAGGCGTACCGGCGCCGGTCGAAGGGACGCCCGGCCTTGGTCAGTGCCGGGCGGGTGGCGTCGAGGGCGTCCTGGGTACGGAAGAGCCGCGCCGTCTCCCCGTCCGTCACCAGCCGGTAGCCGAGCACCTCCCCGAGGTCCGCGCGCAGCAGCTGTGCCCAGCGCCGTACGAGGGGCAGCGCGGCCCGGTCCGGATGGCCGGCGGTGATCAGCGGATGGCGCAGTACGAGGCGTACCGCCTTCTGGTACTCGGCCAGTTCCAGCGCCGGGACCCCGTCGGCGACCCTGCTCATGCCCTCACCTCCAGCCGCAACCCGTCCAGATGAAGCCGCCCCCGTACGGTGTGGACGGTCGTCGAGCCCGGCGTGGGGCGCAGCGTGAGCCGCACCCCGTGCGCGGAGCCGCTGGCCTGCGCCACCCCGCGGCTGACCGGGACGCGGGCGGCGAGCGCCAGGTCCAGCAGGCCGAGCAGGGTCTGGGTCTCGGGTTCGTCCAGCACCCGCCCGTAGACACCGTCGGTCGCCAGCTGCGCCGCGGCCGTACGCCGCTGGGCGGTGGCCTTGAGCTGCTCGGCGCGCAGCCGCTCCCGCACCGCCTCGTTGCGTTCGATCCGACCCGGACCGCGCAGCGCGGGAGCCCGCCCGGAGCGTACGAGGGTCCGGGCGAGCTCCACCGGCTCGGCCTCCCACCAGGACTGCCGGGTCGCGATCAGCTCCGGGTCCTCGTACGGCACGGCGATATGGCGGGGCGCGCCCAGCGCGAACACCGCCTGGAACAGCGCGTGCGCGTCGGCGTCCGTCGGGCAGCCCGAGAACCACTGGGCGAGATGGCGCAGCTGGCTCTCCCGGCTCACCCCGCCGCGCCGCGACTCGGTGACCCTGCGCAGCAGCGAGGTCACATTGGCGATCGCGGTGACCGTGGCGTCCTGCAGCCTCTCGGCCTCGCTGCGTCCGGGGGGTCCGGCGGCTGTCCCCCTGGAAGGGACGGCGTCCCCGAACCAGTGCACCAGGCCGTCCCAGCGCGTGAGCCAGTCCTGTACGCGCTCCACCGGGGTGCGGAACAGCCGCTCGTCGGCCTCCGCCGCCAGTTCCGCGATCCGCTCGGAGCCGACCGCGGCCGTATCGGCGACGGCCTGCGCGAGGAGGGGGGCGTAGCGCGACAACTCGGCGTGGAATTCCCGCATATGGGCCAGCAGCGCGTCCTTGTGCGCGAGGAACACCTCGGGCCGGGTGTCGTTGGTACGGGCCAGATCGCCCAGCATCAGGTAGAAGCGGGCGGCCCGCTGCGCCATGTCGCCCAGCGCGCCGTCGAGCCGGGACAGCTTGCGGTACACCTCCTCGCTGTCGCCCGCCCGCCCCGCCTCGGCGAGCGCGCGCAGGTCGGCGAGGATGTCGGGGAAGACGAGCCGCGAGAGCTGGGCGTCCTCCAGGCTCGCCCCCAGGACGTCCTCGACGGCCTGGTAGGCGCGGTACCCGGCCTGGGTGAACTGGTAGACATAGTGCCGGTTGCGGTACTCGGCGAGGTTCGCCGCCCGTGTCCCGTCGTAACTGCGGTCCAGCACCTGCCAGTCCGCCAGCGCGTCCAGCAGCGGCTGCACCTCCCCCACCGCGCCCGCCGCAGGCTGCTCCGCGGCCATCCTGCCGAGCAGAGCCCCCGCGTCGGAGGCGTGCAGCAGCACCTGGTACTCGGCACGCGCCCGGTCGAAGGCCCGCAGCAGCCACAGATACTCGCGGCGCTTCTCGGCGGCGGCGAAATGGAACAGCCGCAGCCGGTCGTCCAGGGTGAAAGCGTCGATGCCGAAGCTGCCCTCGCCCGCGTCGACAGGCGTGCCGGCAGCAGACATCGGGGCCTCGTTCGTCGGTACGGCATCCATACGGTCACCAGCATGCCGCATGCCCCAGGCCGCCCGCGCCACCCTTGACATCTCCACCGAACCGCTATAAGGGACGCCGCTACAGGTTGAGCGAGGGCATCTCCGGATAGGCTGATCACCGGGCAGACCACTGCCAGGGAAGGGCGGGTTGTGGACTCGGTGCAGGCACTTCGTACCGGGGCTACCGCCGCCCTTCGGAGATCATCGCTCAATGTGTGTGGCTGTACCACCGGTTCGCCCTCAGCCTGCGTGCCGTCCAGGAGCTGATGCTGGAGCGGGGGACCGAGGTCACCTACGAGACGATCCGGCAGTGGTCCCTCACGTTCGGCCCCGACTACGCCACGGCCCTGCGCCACCGCAGCCCGCGACCGGGCGACAAGTGGCATCTGGACGAGGTCTTCGTCAAAATCCTGGATGAGCGGCCGTACCTGGGGTTTTCCCCGTGGACCAGCACGGCAAGAGCCTGTCGGGTGGCCGGTTGATTACGATGCGATGAGGTCCTCAACGGTCTTGGCTCGGGCGGTCTTGCGGTGGGATTCAGGGCTCCACGGCGATGGCTGTCCGGCGAGCCGGACGAGCATCAGGCGGATCATCGCCACCTTGATCATGGCCTCGGAGGTCGCGGTCAGCCGTTCGTAGTCGCGGGCCAGCCGGCGGTTTCGGACCAGCCAGCCGAAACTTCGCTCCACCACCCAGCGGCGGGGCAGGACCTTGAAGCCCTTGACGTCGTCGGTCCGCTTCACGATCTCGACGACGATGTTCAACGCATCCCGGGCCCATGAAAGCAGCGTGGAATCAACGGAGTTGGCGTATCCGCCGTCGGCCCACACCAGGCTGACCGTGCGGAAGCCGGCGGCGAGCCGGGCCAGGACGGTGCGGCCTCCGGCCCGGTCCTGCACGGACGCGGAGGTGACGGCGACGACCAGCAGCAGGCCCATCGTGTCCACGATCACGTGCCGCTTGCCGCCCGTCGTTCGCTTGCCCGCGTCGAATCCACGTGCTTCGCCGCCCTCGCTGGTCTTGATCGACTGGGCGTCGATCACCGCGGCCGACGGCTCGGGGTCGCGTCCGGCCCCGATCCGGACCTGGCGGCGGAGCTCGTCGTGGACGCGGTCCCAGGTGCCGTCCCGGCGCCACTTGGTGAACCAGCGGTGGGCCGCGTCCCAGGGCATCAGATCGCGCGGGAGCATCCGCCACTGGCAGCCCGACCGCAGCACGTAGAAGACCGAGTCGAGCACCAACCGGTCTCCGTACTTGCGCATCCCGCCGCCTTTTCGCAGGTCACGCACGGGAAGGAGCCGCTGGATGATCTCCCACATCTCATCGGTCAGGCTGTACGGATAGCATGGGCCGCTGACGGCCTCGGAGTTGTCGCACTGGCACACACCACGTGATCATTCCGGGGCCGTCGCCATACCCGGAGGGCAGATCGCAACCATCACGCTTCGCGCATGATCAGCCACCCGACAGGCTCTGAGGCGGGATTGGCTGGCCTCCCTGGAGGAGATCGAGCTGGTCGACCTCCGCAAGATCCTGGACGTCGTCGCCGAGGTCCTCACCGGACGCGCGCCCGCCGTCCGGAGAGGACGTGGACCGGCGCTGGCGGCGCCCCGACCCGTGTCCGCGTGGACGGGGCCGTGGCCTGGCGCTGTAACATCAAGCGCGGCACGGCCAGCGCCCCACGGCTCATGTGGTGGAAATAGCCCGACAGCACGGTCGAGCTGGGCAGCATCGCCGCCCATGACGACTTGCACCTGCGCGTGCCGCCTCCGGGGAGACGGCAAGCGACGTCATCTAAGCCCGCCCGAGGTGGAAGACGGTGACGGTGACCGTCTGATCCTGGATCTCATACTGGATCCGGTAGAGCCCCACCTGAATGCGGTAGATACCGCTGGTCCCCACGGTGAAGGCACCCGTCGGGCGGGGGTTGTCGGCCAGGAGGTCAACGGCTCGGAAGACCTGTTGGATGCCTTCGCGATCGCCCGCGGCGTGCTTCTCCGCCACGGCCAGGACGCGGGGCTCCCAGACGACACGGAAGCTCACGAAACGTCCCCGAAGATCCTGCGACGGGCTTCGTCATGGGGGATGCCGGGACCGGTCTCACCGCGTTCCTTGCGCGCCAGGTACTCCGCGGTGACCCGGTGGTACTCGAGTACTTCCAGCTCGGCCGGGCTGATGAGCACGGCCATCGTCTGGCCCCGGTCAGTGAGAGCGACCTGCTTCTGCTCGGCGCTGACCTGTCTGGCGAGCGCTCCCAGCTTGGTACGGGCCTCGGTGATGGGATAGGTGTCCATGCACAGAACTCTACAGTAGTGCGCACTCTTCGGCAGGCCGTGCCGCTGGTATCGCTGCTGTGATCGCTGACCGGGCACCGGCAGCCATGCGCGAGGGCGCTATTGTCTGGCGGGAATCGGAGGCAAGGGGAGGCGTTTCATGGGACGTGGATGGGTAACGAGCAGGCCGGTCGTTCTCGCTGTTGCGATGGTCGCGGTATCGGTGAAGTGTCGGCATGTACCTGTTTCAACCGTGGAAGCTGTGGCAGGACGAGACCGTGCGGGAGGCCCTGCCTTCCACGGCCGCCACCGCGTCGCCCGGGCCGTCCCAGCCGAGCCCGCGTCCGACGCTCTCTGCGCCTGCGGGCCCTCGGACGGTCTCTGCGGGGCAGCTGATCAGTCATGAGCACCCGACGACGGGCACAGTGAAGATCGTCCGTCTTGCGGATGGTTCGCACACGCTGCGGCTGGAGAACCTCGACACCAGCAACGGCCCCGACCTGCACGTCTGGCTCACGGATGCGCCAGTGAAGGAAGGCAAGGCGGGCTGGGAGGTCTTCGATGACGGCAAGTACGTCAGTCTAGGCAAGCTCAAGGGCAACAAGGGCGACCAGAACTACGTTCTTCCCGCGGATGTCGACCTCTCGCAGTACACGAGCGTGAGCATCTGGTGCGACCGCTTCAATGTCTCCTTCGGTGCCGCGGCACTCGCGAAGGCCTGACAGCCTGACGACAAGCGGCCCGCCGACACGCGGAGCCGGCGGGCCTTCGTCGATCCCCTTGTTTCGTGGCGACCTGTTTCTGTTCGGCCAGTCCCATGGTGCGGCTGGCCCTGTGCTCTGCTGTTGGAGCGCGCCTCGGCCCTGGACGTACAGCACGTGTTGAAGGTTCAGGGGGCCTCCCTCAGAGGGCTGGAGCCGATCGCCCCCCAGTCCAGCGGGTACTCGGGGCCGCTCCACCCACACGAGGAAACCACCCGCAACTCGGCCGCCTACGGGATGTGCGGTCGGCGGGCGTCGTAGACACTCCAGTGCCGCGCCTCCGTGCCGCCAGCCCGACCCGGAGTCGAAGTACACCGGCCCCGGAACGCTCCCGTCGGCCAGGACCACCCCTGCCGAACCCTCGTGCGAAGCCCCGAACTCGTCCGTCGTCCAGCTCTCCTCCACCGCGCTCCCCAGCTCCGTGCCGCGCCCGGTATCCGGACACGACGATCCCGCACGTGCCCCGGCCACACCCCCGAACGGACAAGATGCACGCTCACATGCTGCTGTGGCGCGCCGGGCAGGGTGGGCTAGGGGCACCGGTCGGCGCCGGGCCGGGGGATACTCGGGGCGTGACTGTCTCCGACCCCGGTCTCGACGACGCCGCGCTGTACCGGGTGAAATTCGCCCGCCGACTGCCGGCCGGTCTGTCCGAGCTGACCGGGCCCGTACACGGAACGGTCGAGCTCCCGCTGCATGTGGTGTGGTCCGGGCTGCGCGCCTTCGACCTGGACCAGCCGCGCCAGCGGATGGGCCTCTACCGCACGGTCCTCGCCGAGGGCACTCGTGAGGACCTGTGCCGGTTCCTGAACGCTGAGCTGCTCGCCAGCCTGTGGCCGGTGCTGCGCACCCTTGCCGGCCCGAGCGTGCGCGACGTGTGGGAGGACGCCTTCCCCCAACTGCGGGAGCGGGCCGCGGCGTGAAGATGCCCGACCTGCACGCACGGCTGCTCGCCGACGTGCTCGCCCTCGGCTCCCCGTACCCCCTCGTCCTGACCGGCGGCTATGTCGTACAGGCCCACCAGCTCCTGGAGCGGGTCAGCCAGGACCTGGACGTCGCCACCGAGTCCGCGACTCCCATGGGAGAGATCGCCCAGGCTGTGCGTGACGGGCTCACGGAACGCAGCTGGCAGGTAGCCATGGTCGAAATCGCCCCGCTCTCCGCGCGCTTCCAGGTCACCGACCCGCTCACCGGCGAAGCGTGCGAGGTCGACGTGTTGAAAGAGGTCGGGTGCAGTTTCCTGTGAGGGTCCTTCGTTGGGGTGATTCGCGGGGGTTTTGGTGTATGCATGGCGGGTCTGGCTTCTACCTTCGGCGGTGAGTCGTTCGCCGTCGGGTGGAACTTCACACCCGTAAACCGGAGCTTCGTTGCGTACGTGACGCCCCTCCATGAACATCACCAGCCCGCCGTGACCAGCGACGCCACGTGATCACCCCGACTTTGAATCAGCCCTGGGGCCCACGGGCTCACGCGCCGCGCACGGCGGCGTTGATGCGGGCGCCAAGGTCCAGGACCGCACGGCGCAGGGACGCCTTGTCGGTGATGGCGAGGGTGTGGCTGTAGATGGACGTGGCGATGTCGGACTTGTCGCGCGCCGTGGCCGGGGCGTACTCCTCGCGGCCGCCGCGGATGCCCAGCAGGCTGCCGTCGGCGGAGCTGATCTCCTCCAGCTGGGTCAGCAGGGCCAGTTCGGCGTCCGGCAGCGCCGCGCCCGAGCGTTCCAGGGCCTGGCGGGCGGCCGCGGTCATCCGCTGGAGGTACTTGGCGCTGCGGTAGAAGGCCTCGCCGGAATCGGCGTAGTGGGTGAGGTCCTTGAGGAGGTCGCCGAACTGCTCGTTGAACGACTGGAGGTAGTGCGCGCTGGTGACGGTCACCTCGGTCTTGGCCTGTTTGCCGACGACGTCGAGGACGGCGCCCTCGGAGTGGTAGGCCTCCATGGCGTGCCAGAGGGAGTAGCTGGTCTGGCTCCGGATGGCGAGCGCCAGGCCGTCGTCGGTGGGGTCGGCGTCGTGGCGCGCCTGGAGCGTGCGCAGCTCGGCCGCGTACTTGGCGTACAGGAGGTTGCGCGCCTTGACGACGGCGTCGGGGCGGGAGTGTTCCAGCTCCTCGATGAGGGCGGCGGCGGTCGTGGCGGGCCGGACCTCGTGGGTGTCGGCGCGCAGCCGGTCCGCGAGTTCGGTCGTGGCCTGGCGGTGGGTGTGGTCCGCGGCGGCGTGCCGGTCTTGGACCCCGGCGCGGGCGGTGGCGGGCAGGTGGGCGAGGACCTGGTCGACGTACGGCTGCCAGTCGGCGTCCGGCAGGTACTTGCGGAGCTTGGTCAGCGCCGCCACGTCCTGGTCGGCCTCGGCAATGCCGAGGGCTTTCTTGTCAATCGGCCGGACGAGGCCCGAGTCCGGGGTTTCGGGGCTGAGCCGGCGCCCGCCGGGGGCGGGTTCCCAGCCGTCGGCGGTCCGCTCCCAGGAGCGGACCTGACGCGGGTCACCGGCCAGGGGCGGCAGGAGTTCGGTCTCGGACCAGCGCAGGCCGGGGGCGCCGGGGGCGTAGGGGAAGGCGAAGTTGCCGCGCTCCGGCAGGAAGTCCTTGACGTAGAGGTTGACGTCGAAGACGGTGGCCGACTCCTTGCCCCACTCGCGGCGGAAGGACGCGTTGAACTCGGCGACCGCGTCGGCGTCACCGGGCCCGCTGACGGTGATGTCGTAGTCGGAGGTGGGGTTGGCGCTGCCGACCGAGCGGATGCGCAGGCCGGGGTACCGCCTGCGCAGTTCCAGGAGCCGGGCGTCGATGAGGACCTTGCGCCACTGGGCCACGCTCAGCATCTCCGCGGACGAGCCGTAGAGTTTCTTGGCCTCCACCCAGTCGTTTTTGGCGTCCTCCAGCAGGCGGCGCGCCCGCTCGAAGGAGGTGCCCGCGAGCTGTTCCTCGGCGAGGCCGGGCGCCATCTGGCCGGGGACCGGCGGCTGGGGCTGCTCCTGCCATTGCCGGGAGGGGACGGGCCGAACGGTCAGGGGCTGCGGACCGGTCAGGTACTGGGGCATGACGTCTCAACGCCTCTCGCACGGGGACAAAGTTCGACGCTAGCCAGACTTTCCCTGGTTTTTGCCGATCAGGGGTGGACTTCTTGTCTCCTTTCGTACGCACATAGTGGTCCTTTCGGCGACCGGAAGTATCCGATGGGCGGGTGCCGTGGAGCGGCGGGCCGGGTGAGGATCGGCAGACCGCCCTTTCCCCGGAGCCGCAGATGCCCTACGACGCCTACGATGCCCCGAGCGCCCCCCACCCGCCGCCCAGGCACGTCTTCGGGGCGCCGTGTCCGGCCGTCCTCGCGCTCGGCGCGAACGCGGGCCACCGGCTGGAGAGCCTCCAGGACGCGGTCGACGCCCTCGGCGACACCCCGGGGCTGCGGGTGGTGGCCGTCTCCCCCGTCTGCGAGGCCGAGCCGTGGGGCCGGGACGCGGGGATGTCCTCGACGCAGGCGGCGTATCTGAACGCGGTGGTCCTCGTACGGACCATGCTGGCCCCGCGCGCGCTGTTGGAGCGCGGCCAGGCCGTCGAGGAGGCCTTGCGCCGCGACCGCGCGGACCCGTGGGGGCCGCGCACCATCGACGTCGACCTCGTCTCGTACGGCGGTCTGGTGCGCGCGGAGCCCGGCCTGACGCTGCCCCACCCGGCCGCGCACCGGCGGGCCCGGGTCCTCGCGCCCTGGTACTGCCTGGACCCGGGGGCGTGGCTGCCCGGGCACGGGCCGGTCGAGGAGCTGCTGGCCGGGCTTCCTGTCGGGGCGGTGGACGCGTGCCCGCGGCCCGACCTGTGGCTGAGCCCGCCCTTCTGAGCGTCCCCTACCTGTCCCTGTCCTGACGAGAGAGAGCGAACCGGCATCGTGCACAGCGTCACCCCCCTGCACACCGAGGAATTCGACGTGGTCGTGGTCGGCGGTGGATCGGCGGGAGTGGCCGCGGCGCTGGGCGCCGACCGGGCCGGGGCGCGGACCCGGCTGATCGAGAAGTACGCCTTCCTCGGGGGCGCCGCCACCGCCTCCGGCGTGGCCATCTACTGCGGGTTCACCGACCAGCGGCGCGAACGCGTGGTGGCGGGCGTGGGCGCCGGGATCCTGCGGCGGCTGCACGCGGCGGGCGGTTCGCGGGAGTCCGGGTTCCCGTGGTCGGGGAACAGTTTCGTGCTGCTGGACGTGGAGACCACCAAGGCGGCCCTGGACGAGGAACTGGCCGCCTCCACCGTCGACTTGCGGCTGCACAGCAGTGTGGTCGCGGCGCGCAGCGCGGGCGGGCGGGTGCGGGAGGTGGAGGTCGGCGATCCGGCCGGGCGCCACCGGGTGCGCGCCCGGTCCTTCGTGGACGCGAGCGGCTGCGGCTCCTTCTCTGCGCTCGCCGGTGCGGGGGTCGTGGTGACCCCGGTGGCGGACCGTCAGACCAGCACGCTGATCAGCCGGATCGGCGGGGTCGCCGCGGACGCGGACCTCTCGCAGGCGGGCACGGCGGCCGCGGTCGCCGCGTACAACGCGATGACCGGCCGCGCGCTGCCCCGGGACCGGGGGGTGCTGGCCCGGCTGCCAATGACCGGAGAGGTGATCTCCCTTCTCGTCGACGAGCACATCGACACCCTCGACCCGGCGGAGCGGACCCGCGCCGAAATGTCGGCGCGCCGCCAGGCGCGGGCGTACCTCGACGCGCTGCGGGCGGGTCTGCACGGCTGGTCCGGGGCGTACCTGCTGGCCACCGGCCCACAGCTGGGCATCCGCGAAGGCCGCCGGATCGCCGCCCGGGAGGTGGTCACGGGCGCCGACGTACGCTCGGCCCGCAAGCGCCCGTACGACTCGATCGCCCGCTGCGGCTGGCCGATCGAGGACCACGAGGGGCCGGGCGTGACCCGTTACGAGCCGATCGCAGGCCGGGGCTGGTACGACATCCCCTACGGCGCGATCTGTTCGGCGAACCGGGAGAACCTGTGGGCCGCCGGGCGGCTGACCGGTTCGGACGACGACGCCTTCACCTCGCTGCGGGTGATGGGCACGGCCTTCGCCACGGGCCACGCGGCGGGCGTCGCGGCGGCCCTCGCCGCGCGTGGCGGCCCGGCGCACGACATCCCGGCGATCCGCGCGGAGCTGCTGCGGCAGGACGCCTTGGTCTGACGGGCGGTGAGCGAGTGGCCGCGTCAGCTCCCGTACGTCCTGATCGTGATCGGCGTCCTCACCGTCATCGTGATCGGGACTCGCTGACATCCGTCCCCGGTGCACCCGCTCGGCGCCCGGGCCCGTCCTCCCGACGGAGGACGGGCCCCGGGGTCACATGCGTGGCAGCAGCGAGCGGCAGAAGGCGTACGGCAGCCAGGGGGCCACGGTCGAGGCGAAGGCGGTCGTCGCGGCGGGGAGCGCTCCGGGGCGGTGCTCGCGGACCCGGCCGGCTCCGGCCAGTTCGGTGAGGGTGATGCCGCCGAGGTAGGCCGAGCCGAGTGCGGAGGCGTCCAGGGAGAGGTCGGGGGCGTCGTAGGTGCGGGTGCACACCGCCCCGGCGGCGTCCCCGGTGAGCCGCCAACGGCCCTGGTTCCAGGGGGCCAGGGGGTCCTCGATCTCCAGGACCAGGTCGATTCCGGCGGCGTAGGTGCGGGCGGTCAGCGCGACCGGGGCGTCCACCACGCGTACGTACAGGCTGTCCAGCACCGTCGGCGTGCAGTGGCGGACGTCCGACACCAGGTGCAGGAACGGTTCGTCGACCGGCCGGTTCGGGAAGATGACCCGCGAGGTGAGGTCGGTCTCCAGTAGGAAGCGCCACAGCGCGGCGTAGGCGCGTGGGTCCCGGGCCTCGATGTCGCGGACCCGGACGGTGCCTTCGGCCGTGTTGGTACGGGACCAGTCGACGGCCACCGCGTACCGGGCGTAGCCGACGACCTCGCCGTCCACCCGGGCGACGACGCATTCGAGCGGGGACGCGCCCTGCCGCCAAGCGGGCGGGTCGAGCAGCGGCAGCAGCTCCCAGCCGTCGGCGCGGGTCAGCATGCCGGGGCGCAGCGGGACCTGACGCGCGTAGAACTCCTCGCAGGCACCGAGGGCCTTGTGCGGGTCCTCCACGGTCAGTTCGATCTCGGGGTCGCCGTTGCCGTTGCCGTTGCCGTCGTCGCCGCGGGGCGGGGTGGCGGTCCGGACCCGGCGCGAGGCGATGTCCAGGGAGAGCTGGCGGGCCGCGACCCCGTAGCCGAACCGCCCGTAGATGGGTGCCTCGGAGGCGGTCAGCACGGCGAGCGGTTCGCCCTGGCGCTGGAGCGACTCCAGTTGGTGGCGCATCAGGGTGCTGAGAACACCGCGTCGGCGGCACGCCGGCTGGACGCTGACCATGCTCACCCCGGCGGTGTCCACGAGCCGCCCGCCGGGGACCGTCATGCGCAAGGAGAAGACCGCCGCCGTGCCGGCGATGGTGCCGCGGTCCTCGACGACCACGCAGCGCTGCGGCTCGGCGAGGGTCCGCCACAGGTCGGTGACCTCGTCCGGTTCGGTTTCGTGGAACGCGCCGAGCACCGCGGCGTAGAAGGACGTCCAGTGATCGGTCGGGAGGGCCCGCACCTCCCACGGGGGAGGCGGGAGGCCGCGGGTGAAGGGCTGGGTGGACGATGACATCTTCGGGACCCTCCTGGTTCTTTCTCGTTCTTTGTCAGGCTTCGTCGCCCATCTGTAGCAACGGAAGCCAGGTGTTCATAGGGGGCCGGGCTGCTTCACGCCATCCACCACGCCCGTCAATTCTTCAGGTCATAGCGCCGATTCGCTTGTCCATCCACGGCGATTCGGCGAATTCTCCCCTGAGAACGGAGGTGTAGATCGTCCACTTCTTTGGCCGGAAGGCCGCCCGGCCGACCGCCTCGGGCAACGACCCGGGTCAGACACGGCAGCTGTAGTTCGTGACGTGTGAGGTTCCTGTCATGTGACGGCTGCTGCGGTGACGTTGTTCCAGTGGCGGTGGTAGTTGGCGGCGCGGTGCTGGTGTTGGCGGCGCCGGTGAGACCACTGGAGTGCGTGTGCGGGGTCGGTGTCCTGGCGGGGCCGGGGCAGGGTGAAGCTCCGGAGCAGGGTGAGGAGTTCACGTGGGCTGACGGGCACCATGTCGTCTTCGTCGTCGGGCTTGCCCGCGGTGCGCCGGCGCTCGTGGAGGGCGCCGATGGCGAGGAGCGCGTAGGCGATCATCGACATGAGGGTCCAGCGGTGCCAGGAGGTCCAGGAGGTGGTCTGGCCGGTGTCGAGGTGGGCCAGGCCCTTGGCTCCTTGGAAGTCCTCTTCGACGCGCCAGCGGCGGCAGACCGCGCTGACCAGCATGGATATCGGCTGCTGGGCGGTGTGCCAGGTGCGGTAGAAGGAGAGGGTACCGCTGCGGCGGTGGCGCCGGATCAGGACGTGGCTGTGTCCGGCTTCCTGGCCGGGTGGTGTGTCGTCGGCGGCCACGTCGATCACCGCCCAGTCGTAGAGCCGTTCGCCCTTGGTGCCGTTTCCGGTCTTCATCCGCATCCAGGCCCGCTTCGGTATCCGCTTCAGCAGTGCGGTGACCTGCTCCTTTCCGCCGCCGGGCGTGGTGACGCAGTGGCTGGTGGGCACGGCCATCGCGTAGCCGTAGCCCAGAGAGCGGATCCGGGTACGCAACTCCCGGCCGCCGTAGACCTCGTCCGCGGCGACCGTGGCGGTATGGATGCCCGCGGCGTGCGCGGCGGCGAGCATGTCGCCGGCCAGCTGCGGCTTGGTGGCGAACCCTGTCTCCTCGGGCACCCCGACCAGATCGCGGCGCTCCTCGTCAGCGGCCCATGCCTCACCGAGATACAGGCGGTGGTCGATCAGCGCGTGCCCTTCCGCGCTCACATAGGACAGGTGTACCGCGACCTGGCACAGACCGATCCCGCCCAGCGCCCCGGAATACTGCCTCGCCGCGCCGGCCGCGTCGGTGGAGGACTTCTCATCACCCGTCTCGTCCACCACCAACATCACATCCTCCGGGCCGAGTTGCTCCACCGTCCAGGCCGCCGCAGACCGGCGTATCGCCGCGTCGTCGAACCGGGCCCGGGACAAGAAGTGCTGCAGGACGTGCGGGCCACCGTGCCCGATCGCCTCGGCCAGCGACCAGCAGTTCGCCGACTCCTTCACCACCAGCAGCCCCTCGACCACATTCCGGCAGGTCATCCGGGTCTCCCGGCGAGGGAAACACCCGGCCAGCCGGCCCATGAGGACCTCAAAGGAACCGGCCCACACCTCATGCACTACCGTGGCCGCTGCGGCCACCGCGTTCTGATTCGTCGTCACAAACGATCACAATGCCGGTGGCCGTACCCATGCCCACAGGCACCCACCCACCACGCTGACCAGCGACGACGCCCTACACCTCACGAACTACAGCTGCCGTGACAGCCACCCGAACAAGCCGAAGCACTGGATATCCGACAAGTACTTCGGCCGGTTCAACAGGTCCAGGAACGACCGGTGGGTGTTCGGCGACCGCGACAGCGGCGCCTACCTGCTCAAGTTCTCCTGTACTACAGCCGGAGATCTTGTGACCGTGTCCTGTCAGCGTCGTTGACCGGGCATGATGACGGATGTGACGGCTGAGCAGATAGCCGGGTGGGATGCGGAACTGTCCATGTTGACCGGCTCGTTGGGGCGGTTGTTCAACCGGCCCGAGCCGCGGGTGGTGTTCGCGCAGTACGTCGAAGGGCTGCTGGCGGAGCTGCCGAAGAAGAACGGCTGGACGCTGTCGGAGCGGGCCGGGCACGTGACGCCGGACCGGATGCAGTGGCTGCTGAACGGCTCGGTCTGGGACGCCGACCAGTTGCGCGACGCCGTGCGCGACTATGTGGTCCAGCACCTCGGCGCCCCGGACGCGTCGCTGGTGATCGACGACACCCAGGCGCAGAAGAAGGGCACCAAGTCGGTCGGCGTGGCCTTCCAGCACTGCGGACTGACCGCGGATGTCCGCAACTGCCAGACCATGGTCATGCTCACCTACGCCACCGAGAACGCCCACGCCTTCATCGACCGCCGCCTCTACCTGCCCGAGGAATGGACGAACGACCGCGACCGCTGCCGCGAGGCCGGCGTGCCCGAGACCGTCGGCTTCGCCACCAAGCCCGAACTCGCGATCGCGATGCTCGAGAAGGCCCTGGCCGCCGGCGTCCCGTTCGGCTGGGTGCTGGCGGATTCCGGCTACGGCCGCGACCGGAAACTGCGCGCCTTCTGTCACGACAGGACGCTCCCCTACGTGCTCGCTGTCCCGGTCGACCTGCCACTCGACGGGCCGCCCGGCAAACCGCGTCAGCCGGCCGTGCGCCGGGCCGACGGCCTGCTCCACTACGCCAAGACCCGTGACCAGTGGGAACGCCGTTCCCTCGGGGAGGGTGCCAAGGGTGAACGCCTCTATGACTGGACCGCGTTCGCGGTCACCGTCAAGGACGAGGCCCCGTCCGAGGGCTTCGTGCACTGGCTGGTGATGCGCCGATCCCTGCACCCCAACCGGCGCGGCAAGGACGGACAACTCCACCGGGAGATCGCCTACTTCCTCATCCACGCCCCCGACGACACCACGCTCACCGAGATCATCAGCCGGGCCGGCGGGCGGTGGCGGATCGAGGAGGACAACGAGATCAACAAACAGCTCGTCGGCTTCGCCCAGTACCAGGTACGTAAGTGGACGCCCTGGCACCGTCACATCACCGCTTGCATGCTCGCCACCGCGTTCCTCACCGTCCAGCACGCCGCCCTCGCCGATCCCGAGGAGGAAGATCCGGGAAAAGACCCGACGGCCGGAGAGAGCGAGACCACCGGCTAATCCCCGGCCCGCTGCTGCGGCCCTCCCGCCAGACCATCCGACACTGCCTCGCCACCACCCGCCTCAACCCCCACCACTCCATCGAAACCGTCCTGACCTGCGAGTACTGGCGCCGCCTCCACCAAACCCGCGCCACCGTCAGCCACTACCGACGCCGCGGTGACCCCCTACCCCGCCGCCTACGGGCCTGGGCCGACCACCAGCCGACCCCACCGATCACCGACCCTCAAGATCTCCGGCTGTAGTACCTGGACGAAGATAGTCCGGCACCAACTGGTCAAGGGGAAGTCGTCCCCGGACGACCCTGCCCTGGAATCCTATTGGGCTCAGCGGCGACGCAAGGGAACCTCTCTACCAATCGACGCTATGACCGTGCGTCTACTACAGGCACAACACGGCCGTTGCCCGATCTGCGGAGGACTCTTACTGCACGCCGACCACCCGCCACAAAGCCCGCAGGAATGGGAAACGTGGCGGGCGGTCATCCGGAAGGCGATCTCCAAGCAATACATCGCGTTTCCGGATGGCAGTACGCCGGACGGTCAACGACTCCGTCTCCTCCACACCCATTGTCAACGGCGGAATGGAGCCGCCGAGATGACAGATCCAGCACTTTTGCCTGCCGGCGAGCCTTTGGGGCTTGTACTACAGCGGCAGATCATGTGACTGCTGATCGGTTGTGTCGTTGAGCGGTCATGCTGGCTGTTGTGACAGAAGAACAACTCGGTGAGTGGGCCGAGGAGTTAGCGGTCTTCCTGGGTGGTCTCGGGCACTTGTTCGCGCGGCCGGAGCCGCGGGAGGTGTTCGCGGATCTGGTCGAGGGGCTGCTGTCGGACCTGCGCAGGAAGAACGCCTGGACGATGTCCGCACGCGCGGGCCACGTCACGCCGTCGCGGATCCAGAAGTTCCTCAACGCGGCCTCGTGGTCGGCGGACGCCCTGCTCGGCGAGCTGCGTGCCTACGTCGCCGAACACCTGGGCGACCCGGCCGCGACGCTCGTCCTGGACGACACGCAGGTGCAGAAGAAGGGGACCAGGTCGGTGGGGGTCGCCAGGCAGCACTGCGGGGTGACCGGCGACGTACGGAACTGCCAGGTCATGGTGATGCTGACCTACGCCGCCCCCGGCGGGCACACCTACATCGACCGCCGCCTGTACCTGCCCGCGGCCTGGACCGACGACCGGGCCCGCTGCCGTGAGGCCGGGGTACCCGACGCGGTCGCGTTCGCCACGAAGCCGCAGCTGGCGGTTCGCATGCTCGAACAGGCCCTGGCCGAGGGGGTGCTGTTCTCCTGGGTCGTGGCCGACTCCGGTTACGGCCGCGATGGCGGCCTGCGCGACTTCCTGCATCGCGAACGCCTGTCCTACGTGCTGGCGGTCCCGGTCACTCTGCCGCTGGCCGGCCCGCCCGGCAGCCCCGCCCCGGGCACCGCGAGGATCAAGCGCGCGGACCACCTGCTGCCCTACGCGAAGCGCCGTGACCAGTGGGAACGCCGCTCCTGCGGGGAGGGTTCCAAGGGTCTGCGCTACTACGACTGGACCTTGTTCGCGGTGACGGTCACCGGCCAGGAACCGGCCGACGGATTCGAACACCAGCTGCTGATCCGACGCTCCACCCACCAGAAGCAACTCGCCGGCGGACGGTTCGACTACGAGTACGCCTACTTCCTCGTCCACGCCCCCATGGGCACCCCGGCCGGTGCGGCGATCGGGCAGGCAGGCGTGAGATGGCAGATCGAGGAGGACAATGAGCAGGGAAAACAGCTCACCGGTCTGGACCAGTACCAGGTCCGCAAGTGGACCCCATGGCACCGCAGCATCACCTGCACGATGCTCGCCCACGCCTTCCTCACCGTCCAGAGTGCCCGGCACCCGAGCGATGCCCTCGAACTCCCAAGCGGCACAACGGACCTGGCCGCAGCCGCCCCCGCGCTCCCCGAGGTACCTGCGGTCCCGACCTCCCGCGCGCGCGAACCCGGCCCGATGATCCGGCTGACCCTCTCGGCCATCGCCGGACTCCTCGCCCTCACCGGCCTGGCCGTCCGCCACGACGACGCCGAGCTCCTGCGCCAGCACCACTGGCGAGTCGAGCACCAGACCGCAGCCGCCATCAGCCACTACCAGCGACGTGGCGACCCCCTGCCCGCACACCTTCGCCCAATCGAACCAACCCGATCACATCAGCAAGATCCGCCGCTGTAGTACTTGCTTGAGCCGTGTGCGGTGAAAGCTGCTTGCACGGTTCTGAGGGGGCGGGGACGCAGCAATGCGTCCCCGCTACCCGACTGATCATCGGCACCAACCAGTCCGCGATCGGCACTCTCGTGGAACGCACCACCCGGCTCACCGTGCTGCTGCACCTGCCTCGCCTTGAGGGATACGGCGTCGAAGCACGCGTCAAGAACGGTCCGGCGCTTGCGGGGCACGGCGCCGAAGCCGTCCGGATCGCACGTGCCGCCGCTTTCGAGACGCTGCCGGAACACATGCGCCGCTCGCTGACCTGGGACCGCGGCAAGGAACTGGCCCAGCACGTCCAACTGACCGCGGACACGGGGATGAAGGTGTTCTTCGCCGACCCGCACAGCCCCTGGCAGCGTGGCACGAACGAGAACACGAACGGGCTGCTGCGACAGTACTTTCCGAAAGGGACGGACCTGTCCCGATGGACCGCCGATGAGATCAACGCAGTGGCTGCCACCCTCAACAGCAGACCGCGCAGGACCCTCGACTGGAGAACTCCTGCCGAAGCCCTCACCGATCAGCTAATGTCGCCGGTCAGAGCCGGTGTTGCAACGACTGGTTGAATCCGCCTTGCGATCCGGCATCCGAGTGATGGATCAACTCGCCCCGAATGTAAGGGTATTGGTCGCGATCGCGCTGCCACAGGGCCATCTCCAAGGCGTCCAGGACGAGCTGGGTTTCCTTCGATGTGGCGGCGGACCAGCCGACGATACGGCGGGAGAAGGTGTCCACGACGAAGGCGACGTAGACGACGCCGGCCCAGGTTGCCACGTGCGTGAAGTCGGCGACCCAGGTGCGGTTCGGGGCGTCGGCGACGAAGTCGCGCTCGACGCGGTCCGGTGCCCGCTCGGCCTTCTCGTCGGGGATCGTGGTGATCACCTTCTTGCCGCGGACGGCGCCGGTGATGTCCAGCTCGCGCATGAGCCGCTCGACGGTGCAGCGGGCCACCGCAAGGTCCTGGCGGTTCAGCTCGCGCCATATCTTCCTCGCCCCGTAGACGCGGTAGTTGGACGCGTAGACCTCCTCGATCTTCTCCTTCAGCTCGGCATCCCGCAGGGTCCGCGCGGACGGTGCGGCGAGGCGTTTGTGGTGGGCGTAGTAGGTGGAGGGGGCGATCTTGCAGTCGTGCATGGTCAGCACGCGGCAGATCGGATCGACACCGCCGAAGCGGCCCCGGTGCTCGTCGATAAACGCTACGAGCGTGTGAGTGGCCGGTCGATCTCGGCCGCGAAGAAAGACGCCGCGGCCTTCAGGATCTCGTTGGCGCGCCGAAGCTCGGCGTTCTCCTTCTTCAGCGCCTTGAGCTGGGCGGACTCCTCCGTGGTCGCCCCTGGCCGCTGCCCGGAGTCGACCTGGTCCTGGCGCACCCACTTGCGCAGCGTCTCGGTCGAACCGATCCCCAGCTTCTGGGCGACCGCCTTGATCGCGGCGGACTCGGCCGGGTAGTCGCCGAGGACCTCGGCGACCAGGCGCACCGCACGGCGGCGCAGCTCAAGCGGATAGGAAGAAGGTCGTGCCATGACTCTGATCCTTACATGGAATCGAGTCTCTATTCGACCCGGGGCGGTTCACTACCGACAGGAGATGGCTCACCGCTTCACCGTCTGGAACACGGTCACCGGCGTGCCCACCATCGGCTGACTTCGGGCGGGTATCGCCGGCTGACACGTCCTGATCCGGAACTGACCGTTCAACACCCCACCAAGTTGACGACGCCCTCCACGAACGACCCCTCCCCAGCGGCGATCAACCTGATGATCATGCCGGAGGGAGGGTCCCCCGCTCAACCTGACAACGCCCATGGGAGACGTGGTGAAACCCACGAGGCCACGGCTCAGGAGCCGTGGCCTCGTCGGGACAGCGTGACAGTTCACCTCTGCGAGTGGCGGACTGCCCGCCGCCGATTCAGAATGTCACTTAATGGGCTGGAAGACGTGCGTAGCGAAGTCAAAAGCCTTCGGACCTGTCCACACGCCCATCCGGTCCGCCAGGACTTCACTCCCCGGCTTGGTGTCGGCGAAGGCGACAGCGACAGCCTTGAAGTCACCAGCGCGATCGCCCGGCTCCGCGGCCAGTACCGGTTCACCGGAACACGTCGCATTGTCGAAAAGCAGAGCGACCTTCTTGGTTTCGTTGGCGATCTCCGTGACCGAGCCGTTGGCTACTGCCAGGTCGTGGCACTTTTCTTCCGACAGATCATTAATCTGTGCGTGCTGCGGCTTACCCGCCTTCATGAAGGTGTAATTGAAGGCGTTGCTGTCGTCCGCCAGTGCCTGGGAAGCGGTGGGCAGGATGATGGCCATGGCCCCGACAAGGACGGCGGCGGTGGTGCGAAGACGCATGAAAGTTCCGTTCTTCCACGTGATGAATGCCAATCTGTTGGCAATCCATGCAAAGCATAGAAGGGCATCCTCATCCCAACGGATTCTTCTGAGAGTGCCGTTCGCATGTTCACCCGACTGCCTTGCCATGTAACTCAGCTGCTCTAACACGGCAGCTGTAGTTCGTGACGTGTGAGGTTCCTGTCATGTGACGGCTGCTGCGGTGACGTTGTTCCAGTGGCGGTGGTAGTTGGCGGCGCGGTGCTGGTGTTGGCGGCGCCGGTGAGACCACTGGAGTGGAGTTCCACCTCTGACACGGCAGTGAGGGGCCGCGCGTTTTCCGGACACCGGTTACGGGTGTTTTCTATGCCGCGAGCTGCATCTCTACATATTCGGCGTAGACCTCTGCAGGGGTCTTGTAACCGAGTCCCGAGTGGAGTCGCTTGCGATTATAGAACACCTCGATGTAGCGAACGACCGCGCGCCGGGCATGTTCGCGTGTAGGGAACGCTGTTCGGTAGATTAGCTCGTTCTTGAGGGCGCCGAAGAATGATTCGGGCGTCGTCAACTTGGTGGGGTGTTGAACGGTCAGTTCCGGATCAGGACGTGTCAGCCGGCGATACCCGTCCGAAGTCAGCCGATGGTGGGCACGCCGGTGACCGTGTTCCAGACGGTGAAGCGGTGAGCCATCTCCTGTCGGTAGTCACGGGCTGTCATCAGGTGGCGGCGGGGCCGGAAGTGGGGCGAGATGAAGCTGAATGCCCCCAGGAAGCGTTGCGCGGCTCCGGCGGAACGGAAGTACTTCATTGACCGTTCTCGCTCGCGGGTGGGTTGGTGGGAGTTCTCGGCCCGGTTGTTCAAGCCCTTGTGCGAGCGGTGCTCGACCGAGGGCATCGTCTCGCGCAGGGCCGCCCCGTAGGAGCGGAGCTTGTCGGTGACCACCACCCGGGGTACCGAGGCGGTCTTCTTGCGCAGCTTCTTGAAGAACCGCCTGGCCGCAGCCGCATCCCGGCGGGACTGGACCAGGATGTCCAGGACGTTGCCGTCGGCGTCGACGGCCCGCCACAGGTACTTGCGCTCGCCGCGGATCCTGATGAAGACCTCGTCCAGGTGCCACTTGTCGTCCGGGGCCGGGCGGCGGTGCCGCAGCCCCCGGGCGTACTCGGGGCCGAAGGTGATCGACCACTGCCGGATCGTCTCGTGGGTGACCTCGATCCCGCGCTCGAGCATCAGCTCCTCGATGTCGCGCAGGCTCAGGGTGAACCGGTGGTACAGCCACACGCAGTGACCGATGATGTCCGCGGGATAGCGGTAGCCCCGGTACGACGGTGTCTCCACGAACGACCCCTCCCCAGCGGCGATCAACCTGATGATCATGCCGGAGGGAGGGTCCCCCGCTGATGATGTGCATTGATTTGTCAGTGATTTTTCGGCGTTGATATGTCAGTGGTTCTTCGGGGGATTGCCGCTGGTCGGCGGGTGTGTGGGCTGGGTTTTGGTACTGACAGTTGGTGCCGATTTCGCGGTGACGTCTTTGGCGTTTTGCCTGGTCAGTTTGGTGGAGATTGGTACTGAGATTTCGGGGTCTGCGTGGGCCCGTGGCCGAGATGTTGGGTCTTCGAAGGGTGGCCTCAACCCTGTGGGCCCCGGGGGCGTATGGATTGCTGCTCTGCCGTCGGGGCGCGGGCTGGCGGCCCCTGGATTGCGCCGGCTTCCTCCGCGTACTCCGGAGGTGTGGGGGTTTCAGCGGGGTAGGCGGGTGCGGATGGCGTTGGCGTGTTCGGTGAGGGTGGCGGCGTTGCGGGCGGTGATGAGGGGGTGGAGGGCGCTGGTTGGTGGGCGGCCGGTGTCGAGGTGGTGGTGGTGTGCTGCGGTGATGAGGGTGTGGGCCCAGGTGGGCAGGGCGTGGACGCGGCAGTGTCGGTGGGTGTGGGGGTCGTGAAGTTTGACGTGGGTGCCGTGGGGGTGGACGTCGGTGCCGCGGAGCATGGCGAGGCGATCGGGGCCGGTTGCGGTCAGGAGGCTGATGGTCAGGGCTGCCGCGTTCAGGGGATGGGCGATGGTGTGCAGACGGTCGGCGAGTTCGCCGGAGTCGTCGCTCTGCAGTAGTGAGGGCCCGTCTGGGTGGGGGAGTGCTTCGATGCCGTCGCACAGAGCACGTCGGGTACGGGAGACAGGCAGACCGGGCAGGGGTGGTGGCGGATCGAGCCAGGGGACGGATGTCCGCGGTGACCGGCGACCTGCGGGTCCGGGGGCTGTGCCAGTGGGGTTGGTCGGGACGTCGAGGGTGTCGGTGGGCGTCGTCAACTTGGTGGGGTGTTGAACGGTCAGTTCCGGATCAGGACGTGTCAGCCGGCGATACCCGTCCGAAGTCAGCCGATGGTGGGCACGCCGGTGACCGTGTTCCAGACGGTGAAGCGGTGAGCCATCTCCTGTCGGTAGTAACGGGCTGTCATCAGGTGGCGGCGGGGCCGGAAGTGGGGCGAGATGAAGCTGAATGCCCCCAGGAAGCGTTGCGCGGCTCCGGCGGAACGGAAGTACTTCATTGACCGTTCTCGCTCGCGGGTGGGTTGGTGGGAGTTCTCGGCCCGGTTGTTCAAGCCCTTGTGCGAGCGGTGCTCGACCGAGGGCATCGTCTCGCGCAGGGCCGCCCCGTAGGAGCGGAGCTTGTCGGTGACCACCACCCGGGGTACCGAGGCGGTCTTCTTGCGCAGCTTCTTGAAGAACCGCCTGGCCGCAGCCGCATCCCGGCGGGACTGGACCAGGATGTCCAGGACGTTGCCGTCGGCGTCGACGGCCCGCCACAGGTACTTGCGCTCGCCGCGGATCCTGATGAAGACCTCGTCCAGGTGCCACTTGTCGTCCGGGGCCGGGCGGCGGTGCCGCAGCCCCCGGGCGTACTCGGGGCCGAAGGTGATCGACCACTGCCGGATCGTCTCGTGGGTGACCTCGATCCCGCGCTCGAGCATCAGCTCCTCGATGTCGCGCAGGCTCAGGGTGAACCGGTGGTACAGCCACACGCAGTGACCGATGATGTCCGCGGGATAGCGGTAGCCCCGGTACGACGATGTCTCCACGAACGACCCCTCCCCAGCGGCGATCAACCTGATGATCATGCCGGAGGGAGGGTCCCCCGCTCAACCTGACAACGCCAGTTCGTAGGGTCTGTATGCACGCGGACGCTGTTCCGGTCAGATTCCGTAGTGCTTGTCAGCCAATGCAGGTCGGCGGCGGCGAGGCCTCAGGCCTCTGTCAGGTGGTGGCCTTGCCGATGCAGAACCAGACGGTGCCCGCACCGAGTCCTCCGGCGGCGGTGATGCACGGTACGCAGGCGGCGCCGGCCGTTCCCACGCAGGCGCCGGCGCATGCGGTGGCGATCAGTGCCAGGGTCCAGGATGAGATGCCCGCGCTGGCGAGGCAGTTGTTGAGCTTGCTCCAGCTGAAGCCGAAGGTGGAGAGCTGCGGCTGCTTGATGCTGAGGTCCTTGGGAAGGTCCGCAGCGTTGATGATCTTGTCGGCGGTCAGGCTGCCGTTGCGCCACACCTGTGCGTGGCCGGTGTTGTCGTCGTGGGTGAGCTGCATCTCCAGCGTCTCGATCAGCTTGCCGGAGGAGTCGTACACCGCGTTCAGGCTCGCGCCGACGATCTGGCCGCTGATGGGGACGGCGATCTGGGTGTTGCCGTTCTTGAACTTGTAGACGGTGGCGCCTTCCGTCACCAGAGACGAGTCGGCCTTTAGGTGGGTAGTGATCTTCTTGGCGTCCACATCGGCGCCGACCCGCTCCACCCATGCCCGGGCCTGGTCGCCGTCGATGACGGAGGACTGGCTCTGGAGTGCCTGGATGTTCTTGGCCAGCGCGGCCGATTCGGGGGAGACGCCGCTTGCGGCGGACGCCGAGGGGGCGAGCGCGTGGCTTTGCGCCGCCGTCGTGCCAACGAGAGCCAGGCCGGCCAGGGCGGCGGTGGCTATGCGATAGGAGAGCTTCAAGAGAGCGTTTCCTTCTGGAACAGGGATGGGTGCGACTGCTCGCACGGATGGGAACCTCAGCGCTTGCGGAGCAGCACGATGAAGACGAGTACGGAACCGGCGGCTGCGGCGGCCCAGGGGCTCGGGCCGTTATCCCAGGTGGCTACCGTTGCGGCGATGGTCAAGACCGCGTTGAATCCTGCGATTCCCAGGGTTGATCCCGCTGTTCGCTCGTTCTCCATCTGCGTTCCCTGCTGTGGTCGTTCACCGCTGCGGTCGGAAGCAACCGTATGGGCGAGATAAGACCCATTCAAGCGTCGACCAGGTCATAGTGATCATTTCCGGACATGCCGCAGTGGCGTTGCGGCTGCCGACGCACCGCCTGCTTCATGGCCCGGCGACTGGTAACGGCAGCTGTATGGCAAGCCGTTGACCACGGATGTCGAATTCTGCGGGCCTTCGGGCGTGGTGATCGGCCGTTCGATTGACCTTCGATGAGATGTCCTGATTGGTTGACAGCGCGTTGGCCCGCGCGCCAGCCGGGAGATTCGGACGCACTGGACCGCCCTCGCCGGCGGCCTGCCGGGCGTCACCGACGGCGTACGGCAGGTCCTGGCCCGCGCGTAGAACACCACCGGGGCTGGCGGTGGGATCGCGCGGTGTGCGGCTCCCGGTCCTCCCGTTGGGCCCGTCTCGCCCAGAGACGGGGCGGGCCCAACGGCCGCCGAGGCCGGCGTCACCGACGCGGCGATCGTCTCCCTGATCGGGGCCGCCGACTCCTTTACCGTCTCCACCATGCCCGAATGCGTCGAAGGCGACCACGCCATCGCCGGACACCTCCACGAAGCCTCAATCGACACCCACTTCGCCCGCGCCTACGTCATCCCCGACTGACATCCCGGCCGCCGGCCAGGGTGTTGGCACCATCGGCCCGGGCTGCCGCCCCTTCCCCATCGGGGCGTCGCCGGGGCCGGCTGCTGCCCGGGGCTATTCCTCGGAGGCGGCCGGATAGCTCAGCGGGCGCAGTGAGCCGTCGCCGTGGGAGCGGACGATCGGGTACCGGCCATGGACGATGTGTTCATGGACCAGCGGAGAGAGCCGGGAGCGGATCTCCGGTGAGATCGTCAGCCCGCCGGCCTCCAGTTCCTTGACGGCGGCGTCCATGTAGAGGGTGGTCCAGACCACCGCGTTCAGGGCCATGCCCAGCGCCCCCAGCTGATCCATCCCCTCCCGGTAGGCGTGCCTGAGTTCGCCGAGCCGTCCGAAGAAGATGTTCCGGGCCAGCGCGTGGCGGCCCTCGCCGATGTTCAGCTGGACACCGATCATGCGCCGGTACGCCTCGGAGTCGATGAACTGGAGGATTATGTGGAGGGTCTTGAAGATCCGGCCGTGGTGCGCGAACGCGTCGCCCAGGCCGGTCATGCGGTCGCCGCTGGTCATCATCCGCAGCAGGTCGTATGCCCGCACCTTCCCGGTCGTGAGCGACCCGGCGACGCGGAGCATGTCCTCCCAGTTCTGCCAGGTGCGCTCGACCTGCACGCGCTGGCGGGAGACCGGCTGGAGCGGTCCGTAGTCCTTGGACATGTCCAGGCGCCACAGCCGCGCGTCGGAGATGTCGGCGATCCTGGGGGAGAACTGGTAGCCGCAGATCGCGAAGAGCCCGAAGACGAGGTCTAAATACGAACCGGTATCGGTGATGACGATCTCCGGGCGGACCGGCCCGTCGAGGTTGAACATCGCGTCCAGAATGCCGAGCGAATCCCGCAGCGTGCCGGGCATCACGATGCCGCCCAGGCCCATCACCCGGTCCGAGACGACGTTGAGCCAGGTCGCCCCGCGACCTGTCGAAATATACTTCCGATTCGGCCGGGTATGTATAGATTTGAGGGGGACGGTGAAGCGCATCCCGTCGGCGGAGGCAACGTGCGCGCCACCCCAGTCGGAGGCGAGGTCGATATCACCCTGCCGGCCGACCAGCAGGCCAGAGGCGGCACTCATCCCGGGCAGGTTCCAGTAGCCCCAGTCCGCCGCCGTCAGCCGCGAGCGGGTCAGCGCCTTCTCACCGGGCTTGATCACCGGCTCGAACCCGATGTTCGTGGACTTGCTGACCAAGAGCGCGGTGAGCGTGAGGTCAAGATCCTGGGGCCGGGAGACCTTCCCGCCGACGTGCTCGAAGGGGTCGAACATGCCGGTACGGGCGTGGCCTTCCAGCAGCAGCTCCGGATAGCGGCGCCGTCCTGCTCCCAGCAAGCATGGCGTTCGCACTGACATGGCGCCGACCGCCCCTGACCATCCGGGGCCTTTAGTCCGCCACCCCCAGACCCGGCCTCCGCACGAGGCCGTCGCACCCCTTACAAGGAGAAACGTGCACCACGTACGCACGCGCGCAATCCGCGGCGCCGCCGCCGCCGCGGCCATCCTGACCCTGACCGCCGGCATCGCCCCCGCACACGCCGAGGGCTACTTCACCTCCTCGATCAGCAACTTCAGAGACGGCAATGAGTCCCGCCGCTGGACCGACAAGAACACCGACGGCACCAGCACCTCCGTCTCCCTGTGGAACTGCAGTGATCGTCAACGAACTGGCAGCCGTTCAGGAGCCGTAATTTATCTACTGCCGGATTCGACTCAACTTAGCTGTTTGATGTGGTAGTTGGGTTGTTGTGATGATTCCGGGTGAAGTCCTGGTGGTGCTGGATGTGAAGTTCGCGGCGATTCTGCCGCATCTGGATGAGCGTCAGCGTCGTCTGTACCTGGCTTCCGAGGCGGAGGCGTTGGGGCATGGCGGGATCGCGGCGGTGGCCAGGCTCGCGGAGGTCTCCGAGTCGACGGTCGCAAGGGGGCGTGAGGAACTTGCCGCAGAGGCAGCGCCGTTGGGGCGGGTGCGCAGGGCTGGCGGTGGACGCAAGTCCGCTGCTGAACGTGACCCCGGCCTGGTGGCGGCTCTCGAGCCGCTGATCGAGCCGCGTGAGCTGGGAGATCCGGTCTCCCCGCTGCGCTGGACCACTGCCTCGCTGCGGGACTTGTCCCGGGAGCTGACCGAAGCCGGTCATCCGGTCAGTGCCCCGGTGGTCGGTGGTCTGCTGCGTGCGATGGGCTTCAGTCTGCAGGGCATGGCCAAGACCCGGTCCGGAAGCCAGGTCCCCGACCGTGACGCCCAGTTCCGGCACATCAACTCGACCGCTGAACGCTTCCTGGCGGGGGGCTTGCCGGTGGTGAGTGTGGATACGAAGCAGAAGGAACCTATCGGCGACTTGGCCCGCCCCGGCCGCACCTACCGTCCCAAAGGCCGGCCGATCACCGCCCCGGACCATGACTTCATCGGCCCTGACACCTCGTTCGCCATTCCGTATGGCATCTATGACCTGGGACGTGACAGCGGCTGGGTGAACGTGGGCACCGACCGCAACACCGCTGCGTTCGCGGTGGAGTCCTTGCGCCGCTGGTGGAAGCTCCAAGGGCACGCCGACTATCCCGGAGCGGACCGCTTGCTGGTCACCGCCGACGCCGGTGGGGCAAACTCGGCAGACTCCCGCCTGTTCAAGATGGGCCTGGCCAGCCTTGCCGACGAGTGCGGGCTGAGCATCACCGTCATGCACTTTCCACCAGGTACTCAATGCCGTTGCTTGACTCATTGAACTATCGCGGGCTGCAGCGTGATGACCTTGGGTGTGGCCCGCCGTGTCGGGCGCCGGTCCCGGGTGTTGATCCGGTAGGAGAGCTTCGAGGAGTACTTCGAGTCAGGCCGCTTGAGGTGTCGGTCCGCCTCGCGCAGGCGCCTGGCGCCGTTGTCGAGCTTCCGGCTCACCTTCGCCGCCAGCACGGCCAGGAACCTCTTGATCTTCTTGGGCGTGTCCGCGCACTGGCGAACCACGCTTCGCCGCGTGTGCTTGAGGACCTTGACGAACGAGACCCGGCCCGGATCGATGCCGCTGTCGTCGGCCAGGGCCATGATGACCCGCGTAAGGCAGTGATGCACGACCATGTGCGCCCAGACCTCCTGCCGCACCAGGTCCGGATCTCCCGAGCGCAGGACCTCGGCCGGTCCGCGCTGGAAGGTCTTGATCTGCCGGAACGCCGACTCCGCCTCCCACCTCGCGTGGTAAAGCCGGGCCAACTCCGCCGCCGGATAGGCAGCCGGGTCCAGCAGATCAGTCAGCAGCCTGACCACCTCGCCGCCGTCGACGCGGTACTCGATCACCCGGACCAGTACCCCGCCCGGATGCGAGGCCCGTTGGCCAGCCAAGCTCATCCTCCCCAGGTAGGTCCCGTCGGGCAGATGCTCGACCGGCCGGTGTGCCACCGGCGAGCGGGCCCGGATCAGCAGGTGGGCCCCAGCCCCGAGATAGGCCTTCCATAACTCGACCCCGGGGAAGCCCCGATCCATGATGACGAGCATCTTGCTCGCCGAGGGCGCCAGAGCGATCGCCAACTCCCGCTCACCGCCGTTGAATCCGCCCACCGCCGCGTCGATCTGGGCATGCGTGCCGCACTCGGTCAACGTCACCACCCGCACCTGCGGAAACCCAGCCGGCTGCCCGTTCTTGACCGGCCCGCCGAACGTCGCCCGGTTGGCCGCTGTGTCCGGCGCGTCCAGCACGAACCCGTCCACCGCGGCCAGCCGCATCCCGCGGTAGAAGGAGCCCTCCAGACCGGCAGGGGCCAACGTGTCGGCCAGCTCGCGGAACACGGTCTCCAGGACCAGCGGTCCCAGGCGTCTGCGCGCCCGCGTGAACGAGGACTTGTTCGGGATGCACCCGCTCAGCTCCCGAACACTCCCCACCAGTTGCTCCGCCACATCGTCATAGGAGTCCTGCTGGAACAGCGCCAGGGCAAGCGTGAAATAGACCATGAACCCGGCCGGCAGCGCGCCGGGCTTCTTGTCCCGAACCTCGCACTTCTCCAACACCTCGCTGATCAGTTCCGGAGTCACCCACCGGGTCACCACACCCAGTCGCACATGATCGGACAACCCCACCCAAGGATGCATGCCGGGCCCAACGACCGCGCTCCTCCAGCGTCACTGCGAACTGCTTGACGAGTTCAAGCAACGGCATTGACCAGGTACTTCAAAATGGAACAAAGTGGAACACCGGCTGTTCTCCCGAATCACCCACAGCCTGCGCGGACAGCCGCTGACCAGCTACGAAGTACTGCTGCAGACCATCTCCGCCACCCGCACCAGCACCGGACTGACGGTCCAGGCCATGCTGGACGAGAACATGTATCCCACCGGCCGCGTGCTCACCCGGGCCGAGCGCAAGAGCGTCGATCGGCGGGTCGAGCGCGATGCGTTCCACGGCGAGTGGAACTACACCATCGCGCCACGGGACCCCGACCAGCAGCTTCCGGAAGACACACACGACGAGCCAGGGCCTCCAGTCCCGCCCGAGGCCACCTTCCTCCTCACCCACCCCGCACTCACCGGCATGACCCGAGAAGAGTTCGAGCAACTCGTGCTCCAGCTCGAACCGTGCCGACAGGTCCTGGCCGAAGCCGAACGACAGAGTGAAGGCAGGGACCACCGCGGTCGCAACCCCGGCTTCGGCATCCTCGATCACCGACACCGCGTCCTGGCCGCCGTGCTCCGCAGCCGCAACACCATCACGCTGACGCTCGCGGCCGAGCTCATGGGCCGGACACGCAACGTGCTGAGCTACCACGCCGGGAGGGCCAAGCCTCTCCTGGCCTTCGCCGGCCCTGAACTCGCCAGAATCCTCGTCTTCCACAGGACCCACCCACCCCGCACGCTCGAGGCTTTGAACCGCGTGACCGAGCAGTACGACAGAGAGATCGAATCCGGCAGTAGATAAATTACGGCTCCTCAGGAGCCGAATTTAGCTCGGAAGTAGAAGGCGCCATCAGCGAATTCGCCCACGGCCACGGCATGCGCCGCTGCCGAAGGACCCGCCCGACCTTGTGGACCTCCCATCAGCCGAAATCCGCCGTCCCTACCAAAGTCGGGATGTCCCCGCGCCCGCACCGCTATGCTCCCCACCCTCAAGCCGTCGACCAGTACCAACACCGAAGTCCGACTGGAGTACTACGTGAGGCGCTCCAGTGTGGCCAGTACCTGTTGGGCTCCGTCCTCACGGGCCAGGGCCGCGGAGAGGCGGCGGGAGCGTATGCGCAGGGCGGGGTCGCCGGTGGCGGTGAGGATCGCGGCGGTCAGGCGCTCTACGGTCAGGCGCTGGTAGCGCAGTGGGGCTGGGGCGACGCCAAGGCGGGTCAGGCGGCCAGCCCAGAAGTGCTGGTCCAGCTGGACTGGGACTGGGACGGCCGGAACCCCGGCGCGGAGTCCGGCCGCGGTGGTACCGGCTCCGGCGTGGTGGATGACGGCGGCGGTTTTCGGGAACAGCCAGGCGTGCGGGACTTCCTGGACGGTGAGTAGGTCGTCGTGCTCGGCGTGCAGGCCGCTCCAGCCGGCTTGGATGATCCCTCGTACCTTCGCCCGGCGCAGGGCGTGGGCGAGCAGAGCGCTCAGCCGCTCGGCGTCGGCGGCGACGAAGCTGCCGAAGCCGGCGAACACCGGTGGAGGTCCGGCGTCGAGGAAGTTCAGAAGCCGGGGGTCGGGCTGCCAGCCGGGCGGCGTCCCGGGCCACCAGTAGCCGCAGACTTGGTGGCCTTCAGGCCAGTCCGTGGGACGTGGAACGATCCGCGGGCTGAAGCCGTGCAAGACCGTCCGCCCGCGCGGCAGGCCCCGCGGCCCGCCGAACCTTTGCGGCGGCAGACCCAGTTCGCGCCGCAGCTCACCGACGGCGGGAGTGAAGATCCGGTCGGTGCCGGCCAGCAGGCCGTGCGCGGCCAGCCGGTTGCCGTACGGTCCGAACGACCGGAATCCTGTGACCAGTGGCGGAAAGGCCGAAGTGGGCTGGATCGGCTGGAGGTAGACACCGATGCTCGGCAGCCGCAGCGCTTCGCCGAGCGCCGAGCACATGGGGTCGGTGAGCGTGGAGCTCAGCAGTACGTCGGCACCACGTCGTACGGCGTCGGCGACACCCGCGGTCAGCTGCGGCATGAACGCCGCTGCCATGCGCATCAGCCGTGCCACCGCGACCGGTGCGCTGACCGCTCTGGCGAGCCCCTGACCAACCGCTGAACCCAGCTCCTCCCGCGGGTCGACCGGCAGCGGCCGGAACCCTAGATCGTGGGCGGTCACGGCCTCCTCGAACCGCTCATGGGTGGCAAGCACCACCTCGTGGCCGGCCGAGCGCAGTCGCGAGCCCAGCCCAATGTAGGGCGCGACGTCGCCCCAACTCCCCGCCATCACGATCAGTACGCGCACCAGTACAGAGTGCCATATCTGTGAGGAGCGGTACAGGAAACGCGCCACGGTAGCGGGGTGCCGTCGCCCCGACGGCAGCGGGTGAGTCCCGCAAGGTCAAATCGCCGGTCCCCCGCTACAGCGAGCGCCAGAGCGACGGTCGGCCCGACGTCAGCCGCACCGCTACCGTCCTCGACATCATCGTCCTCGAACCTCGTAGCCCGTGCTGCCTTCCTGGCCGAGCCTGCCCGCCCCTTCGTGCTGCCTGCCGAGAGGGAGACCGCTGAAGGTGTCATCGGTGAACTCCTCGACGCCATGGAGCGCATCCGTCGCGCGCACGACTTCTCCGGCAAGGGCCTGGGCCTGGCCGCCCCGCAGATCGGCAACGGCTGGAGCCGCCCGGCGCCGACCCGGTCGCGCTGCTCAACCCCCGCCTCACCCCCGCGTCCCGCGTCCGAAGAGATGGACGAGAAGTACGAGGGGTGTCTGTCGTTCATCGACGTACGCGCCCTGGTCCCCAGGGCCCTGCGGATCACGGTCGAGTCGGTGACGCCTGGGGGGAACGCCTCGACCGCGGTCTACGAGCACGGCGTGGCCCGGCTGATCAGCCACGAGATCAACCGCCTCGACGGCTTGCTACTTCTGAACCGGATGCGGGCCCGGCGGTAACCCGATCCCCGTCGATAAGTACCGGCAGACCGTCGAGGCCACCGGCCGGGCCTGGTCGTACGAGTAGGGGAGGTCGAGCTCATGGACAGACACAGCCGCCCTGGACCTTCGGATCAGCCCTCCCGCGCGGTCCCGAGCGTCGATCCTGGTGATCCGCTCGCCCCGTACCACCGGAGGCGTCGCGCACCGATGGACGTCTATCGCCACCACCGCCCGGTGGGCGGCGCGGCCGGCCACGTGCGGCCGCAGGAGCCGAGGATTCTGGAGTCCTGGGACGGATTCGCCTGCATCCCCGAAGGAACAGCCCCGAACCTTGCGGCCGCTCAGCTCTGGGCTGCCGGGGGTTCGCCGCCGCTCTCGTAGAGCGCGGGGAGCGATGCCCTTGGGTCCGCGGCCCCGCCCGTTCCTGGACGGCCAGCTCCGTCGTGTTCGAGAGTCTGGTCGAGCGCCACTCGAACCGGTTGGTGAAAGACACCCGAAGTAGCTGCGCATCCAACGTCCGGTCTGGATCATGAGATGCGTGGATGACTGGTCCGTTTGCGACGATCCGGTGGAACTCCGGATCCGGCTCGACGTGGCGCTCGAGGAGAACGCAGAGCTGCACACCGAACTCGCCGCGCTCCGTGCCGAGAACACAGCCTTGCGTACGCGCCTGGGTATGCCCAACGGCGACGGCCAAGATGAGCTGCCGCCCGTTCCCGAGGCTCCCGAGGTCCCGGCGTCGCCGCTCCGGGGCGACGGCAGCCTGCCGTACGCGGACGCCTCCTCCAGCACGGAGGCGAAGATCGCTCTCTTCAGGGCGCTGTTCGCCGGCCGCGAGGACGTCTACGCCACCCGGTGGGTCAGCGCGAAGTCCGGCCGGACCGGCTGCCGCCCGGCCGAGGACGACCCCTTCGCCAAGAACAAGAACGACGCCGAGCGAGTGTTCTGGCCGCTGAGCGACCAGGCCGTCTACAACCACCTCTCCCGGCCCGAGCCGGGGCGCCGGGAGGTGCACCTCGGTCTGTACCCGCTGCTGGCCGACGACACCTGCCGCCTGCTCGCGGTCGACTTCGACGGCAAGGACGGCAGCGACTGGCGCGGGGATGCGGCCGCCTACGCCGCGGTCTGCCGGGGCGCGGACGTGCCGGCCCTGGTAGAGGTCTCCCGGTCCGGGGCCGGCGCACACGTGTGGACCTTCTTCACCGCCCCCGTCGCCGCGGCCACGGCCCGCGCACTCGGGATGGCGTTGCTGCGCCGCGCGATCGACGCCCGCGGGCGGATGACGCTGGCCAGCTATGACCGGCTCTTCCCCGCCCAGGACCTGATGCCGACGAACGCGAAGGGCAACGCCCGGTTCGGCAACCTGATCGCGCTGCCGTTGCAGGGCGTCTCTCGCCTCAAGGGCAGTACGGTCTTTTGCGACCCGCAGACCTGGACGCCCCACCCGGACCAGTTCGCCCATCTCTCCCGCGCCGAGCGGCTGTCTCCGGATCAGGTGGAGGCGCTCGTCGACAAGCTCGGCCAGGTCAAGGCCGGCCCTGCAGCGACGGCGGCGCCGCTGCCTGCGCCCAAGCCCCGCCGCAGCGCCCTGGGCAAGGCGCCCAAGACGGTCGCGGCGCGGCTGTCGTCGATGCTCGCGATCTCCACCGAGGGCCTGCCGTCCCCGTTGCTCGCCGCACTCAAGCACGCGGCGTCGTTCCACAACCCGGAGTTCTACCGCCGCCAGAACCAGCGGTACTCCACCTGGGACACCCCGCGCCTAGTCTGCTCCTACGACGCCACCGACCCGGACTGGCTGAAGCTGCCGCGCGGCCTGCGTGACGAGGCGGCCCAGCTCATCGCCGCGGCCGGCGGGACCCTCACCGTCACCAGCGACTTGCCCGACCTCGCACCCGTCACCGCCCGGTTCACCGGCGAGCTGACCGCAGTGCAGCGCCAGGCCGTAGACGCGATGAGGGACCACCCCGCCGGTGTGCTCGTGGCACCCCCGGGCTCGGGTAAGACTGTCATGGCATGCGCGCTGATCGCCCACCACCAGACGGCCACCGCGATCATCGTCAACAGGTCCGAGCTGCTGGCCCAGTGGCAGGACCGCCTGGCCGCGTTCCTAGACCTGGGTGAAGGCCGCGTCGGCTCGCTCGGCGCGGGCAAGGACCGCCGTGGCCACACCGTCGATCTGATCATGCTGCAGACGCTCAGCCACCGTGACGCCGCCGACGATCTGCTGGACGGGTACGGGCTGGTCGTCGTCGACGAGTGCCACGCCGTGGGCGCGCAGGGCGCCGAGGCCGCGATCCGCAAGGCGCGCGCCCCGCGGTGGATCGGGCTGTCCGCAACCCCCTACCGGGCCGATCAGATGGACCCCCTGATCACCATGCAGTGCGGCCCCATCCGGCATGAGATCGAGGAAGCCGGCACCTTCGCCAAGCACCTCGTGGTGCACTCCACTTCGTTCACCACCGCCGAGCCGGGCAAGGACGGCGCATCCCTCCAGGCCATCTACACGGAACTCGCCGCGAACCAGGACCGCAACACCCAGATCGCTGCTGATATCGCCGACGCGGCCCGGCGCGGCCGGTGCAGCCTGGCGCTGTCCAACCGCGTCGAGCACCTCCACCAGCTCGCCACAGCCCTGACCGCGCACGGTGTCGAACCACTGCTCCTGCACGGCGGTATGCCGTCGGCCGAGCGCGCCCGCGTCCGCAAGGTCCTGGCCGACGAGACCACAAGGCCACTGGTGCTGCTGGCGATTGACAAGCTGGCGGGGGAGGGCTTTGACGCCCCCCGGCTCGACACTCTGTTCCTTACCAGCCCGATCTCGTTCAAGGGCAGGGTGATCCAGCAAGTCGGACGGATCATGAGGAACACCGAGGCGAAGAAGTCCCACGTCGAAGCGCACGACTACCTCGACGCCGATGTCCCCTGGCTGGAACGCATGCACCACAGGCGCCGCCGCACCCTCGAACGCCGCGGCTTCCACGTCACCCCCCTCGACGACCTCCCACAGCCCCAGCTCCATGTGACGGTCCCCGCCCGCCGGCAGCCCGCACCCATGCCCACTTCGGCAGCCACACCGTCGGTGGCACAGGTACGCCAGTGGGCTCGGGACCGGGGCATGGACGTGCCACCGCGCGGCCGACTCCGCAACGAGATCTGGGACGCCTGGCACGCAGCCCACGCGCCGGATCACCCCGTCGGCTGATCCGTCTCATCACGAGCGCGTGGCCCCATCCCCTCCCCCGGCGACGCTCGGCAGGGTGAAGTCCCGCGCATCAGCCGTAAGCCTCCAGGATCTGGCTGGATCTCGCATCGGCCGGGGTCAGCCGGTGGAGTCCGCCCCTGCAGCGTGATCAAGAACCAGCGGCCGGTACGCACCGTCGATCGGGGTGACGGTCATCCGCTCCGAGGCCCGGTCGGCGGAGGGAGCCTGCGATGCGTTTGGGAACTCGCGCTCACTCGCGTACGGGGTGCCTTGCAGGCAATGCCCCGGGCCACCGAGCGCCCGGTGATACCGGGTCCGTTTCCAATGGAAACGGCGTCAGGTCCGGTTGGGGAATCCGATGTGGGTCATCAGCTTCCGGTAGTCGACGGCTGGCACCGAGTTGGGCAGGAGGATGGGTAGGGGACAGCAGTCGTCGTACAGCTTCTTCGCGTCGGCGGAGTACCGGATGTAGGGCGTGAGAATGTCGCCGTACAGGGACTCGGCTAGTGCCGTTGCCTTCCTGGCTGATGCTTCGGTGTAGCTGGCGGTTGGTGTGCCGGTGAGGATCAGGTGGCGGACCGTCGGGCGGCCAGGCACGGAGCGCCTGAGACGGTTCTTCTCCCGGACGCGGTCCAGTTCCTCGAACAGCGGGACCAGCAACTTGACGTCTTTCGGATCTGCCCGGACCGACGGGATGACGGAGTCGTCCTCGTCGAGCATGCGGATCACGGAGTAGACCATCTTCCCGTAGCTGGCCGGGAAATCGAGCCAGAAGACGTCGTCCTCGTCGCCCTCGTAGCCGAGCAGGATCTCAGCGAACCAGTCTTGCCTGTCCGCATCCTCAGCGATTGCCGTGTCTGCGGTGGACATCTCCTTGCCGCTGGGCACGATGCGCAGGCCGGGGATGTATGCGAAGGCGTCGTCGTCATATCCGTCGCCGATGCGGTAGCGGGCCGGCAGCGCCACCTCGTCCAGGGTCGCGGTTCCGTGGATGAGGTCGAGGACGGTCTTCCGTCCCTTCATCGCCTCTTCGTCGTAGCCGAGGATCGTGGTCGTGGACCGGTTGGCGTCGAAGTCGAAGATGGTGCCCCGGTATCCGCGGAGCGCTGCTTCCGTGGCCATGGACGTGGCGCTGGTGGTTTTGGTGGAGCCTCCGCACTCGAGGATGAATGCGTAGATCTTGGGGTGGCGGCGCCCTCTGGGGCGGAAACGGGGCTCTACGGTGCGCGTCACTCGGTCCCTCCTGTGGTGTCCAAGCCCAGTTCCTTCTTCTCCCACGCGGTCTCCGGGGCGTACTGCGCGTGGTCCTGGAGGAGACGGAGGTAGCCGATCTCGCGGCTGCCCCACGAGTGCCGACGGGCGGCGGTTCGGAGCTCGGCAGCAGCAAGGGCGCTCGCGAAGGCGGCGAGCTTCTGGAGTTCGCCGTCGCCAGACTCCTGGATGGCGTTGAAGTACGAGCCGGCGTTCTGGTCGTCGATATTGTGGCGTTCGGCTCGGCGCAGCCAGACCAGGGCGCGCTGCTGCGCTGCGGACTGCTGCTGCGGAGCGAGCAGTGCGCCGGTCATGGTTTTGAGGAGGAGCTCGCTGTCGGCGGCGTCGCTGGTGTCGACGGTTTCGACGAGGAGCTGGCAGGCGGCGTCCCGGGCAGCGGCTGCGGTGCTCCGGTCTCGTTCGTACTGGTCCGCGGTCGGTTTGGGCTGTTCCCTCTTCGGTGCCGTCCGGGACTTGGGGGTGCCGTTTCCAATGGAAACGGCAGTATCCACCGGGGCCGGGCCGTTTCCATTGGAAACGGCATCATCGCTCCCACTCTTATCAGAGTCGGGCGTGTCATCGGTCTGGCGCTGCCGCGCGAGGATCTGTGCCTGGGCCTCCAGCGGACGCATGCCGGCTTGGACGAGGGCCACGGCTTCCCGCTGGTCTTCGGCGCTCATCTTCTGGAGCTTCTCCGCGTTACTGACGGCCAGCGTGCCGTCCCGGAGAGCGTCCTGGACTTCTGGCTCCATGGTGAGGAGCTGGACGCGTTTCCAGACGGTGCCTTTGGAGATGGCGCCCTTGGCGGTCTCTCCGACCTTTTGCGCGATCTGCCCGTACGACAGCCCGCTTCTCTTCAGAGCCGCGTAGTGCTCTGCTTCTTCCAGCGGGCTGAGCTGTGCGCGGCGGAGGTTCTCGATGAGGGTGATGAGCCGGGCGTCAGCGACCTTGTCGTCCATCAGGACGCTGGGGATCCTTTCCCAGCCCAGGGACTGGACGGCGCGCCAGCGGTGCTCGCCGAAGAGGATTACGTTCGCGGCGGTGATCTTCTCCGCTGTCTCCGGGTAGTGCGTGAGCCAGATGTCCGCAGGGATATGGGCGATGCTTTGAAGGAGGCCGACTCCCTCGATCGTGGCGGCGAGTTCTTCGACGCCCGACATGACCCTCCGATTGAAGGGGTTGGGGCAGAGGTTCGTGGGGTGGAGTTCAACGGTGTCGCCGCTGCGGTCCTTGCCGCCCCGGTAGAACGCCTCTTCCCTGGGCGGAGCCGCAGGGGTCTGCTTGGTGCTTGTGCGCTTGGGCCTTGGAAGGGTGGCAGCCATAGATTCTCCAGGACGACTTGAAAGTACGGCCCGAGACTAGCCGTTTCCAATGGAAACGCTGGCCTCCTCGCACAGCCCGCGTATGCGCTGCCAGGGCGTCGTCAACTTGGTGGGGTGTTGAACGGTCAGTTCCGGATCAGGACGTGTCAGCCGGCGATACCCGTCCGAAGTCAGCCGATGGTGGGCACGCCGGTGACCGTGTTCCAGACGGTGAAGCGGTGAGCCATCTCCTGTCGGTAGTAACGGGCTGTCATCAGGTGGCGGCGGGGCCGGAAGTGGGGCGAGATGAAGCTGAATGCCCCCAGGAAGCGTTGCGCGGCTCCGGCGGAACGGAAGTACTTCATTGACCGTTCTCGCTCGCGGGTGGGTTGGTGGGAGTTCTCGGCCCGGTTGTTCAAGCCCTTGTGCGAGCGGTGCTCGACCGAGGGCATCGTCTCGCGCAGGGCCGCCCCGTAGGAGCGGAGCTTGTCGGTGACCACCACCCGGGGTACCGAGGCGGTCTTCTTGCGCAGCTTCTTGAAGAACCGCCTGGCCGCAGCCGCATCCCGGCGGGACTGGACCAGGATGTCCAGGACGTTGCCGTCGGCGTCGACGGCCCGCCACAGGTACTTGCGCTCGCCGCGGATCCTGATGAAGACCTCGTCCAGGTGCCACTTGTCGTCCGGGGCCGGGCGGCGGTGCCGCAGCCCCCGGGCGTACTCGGGGCCGAAGGTGATCGACCACTGCCGGATCGTCTCGTGGGTGACCTCGATCCCGCGCTCGAGCATCAGCTCCTCGATGTCGCGCAGGCTCAGGGTGAACCGGTGGTACAGCCACACGCAGTGACCGATGATGTCCGCGGGATAGCGGTAGCCCCGGTACGACGGTGTCTCCACGAACGACCCCTCCCCAGCGGCGATCAACCTGATGATCATGCCGGAGGGAGGGTCCCCCGCTCAACCTGACAACGCCCTCATCACCCGTCTCGTCCACCACCAACATCACATCCTCCGGGCCGAGTTGCTCCACCGTCCAGGCCGCCGCAGACCGGCGTATCGCCGCGTCGTCGAACCGGGCCCGGGACAAGAAGTGCTGCAGGACGTGCGGGCCACCGTGCCCGATCGCCTCGGCCAGCGACCAGCAGTTCGCCGACTCCTTCACCACCAGCAGCCCCTCGACCACATTCCGGCAGGTCATCCGGGTCTCCCGGCGAGGGAAACACCCGGCCAGCCGGCCCATGAGGACCTCAAAGGAACCGGCCCACACCTCATGCACTACCGTGGCCGCTGCGGCCACCGCGTTCTGATTCGTCGTCACAAACGATCACAATGCCGGTGGCCGTACCCATGCCCACAGGCACCCACCCACCACGCTGACCAGTACTACAGCGGCGGATCTTGCTGATGTGATCGGGTTGGTTCGATTGGGCGAAGGTGTGCGGGCAGGGGGTCGCCACGTCGCTGGTAGTGGCTGATGGCGGCTGCGGTCTGGTGCTCGACTCGCCAGTGGTGCTGGCGCAGGAGCTCGGCGTCGTCGTGGCGGACGGCCAGGCCGGTGAGGGCGAGGAGTCCGGCGATGGCCGAGAGGGTCAGCCGGATCATCGGGCCGGGTTCGCGCGCGCGGGAGGTCGGGACCGCAGGTACCTCGGGGAGCGCGGGGGCGGCTGCGGCCAGGTCCGTTGTGCCGCTTGGGAGTTCGAGGGCATCGCTCGGGTGCCGGGCACTCTGGACGGTGAGGAAGGCGTGGGCGAGCATCGTGCAGGTGATGCTGCGGTGCCATGGGGTCCACTTGCGGACCTGGTACTGGTCCAGACCGGTGAGCTGTTTTCCCTGCTCATTGTCCTCCTCGATCTGCCATCTCACGCCTGCCTGCCCGATCGCCGCACCGGCCGGGGTGCCCATGGGGGCGTGGACGAGGAAGTAGGCGTACTCGTAGTCGAACCGTCCGCCGGCGAGTTGCTTCTGGTGGGTGGAGCGTCGGATCAGCAGCTGGTGTTCGAATCCGTCGGCCGGTTCCTGGCCGGTGACCGTCACCGCGAACAAGGTCCAGTCGTAGTAGCGCAGACCCTTGGAACCCTCCCCGCAGGAGCGGCGTTCCCACTGGTCACGGCGCTTCGCGTAGGGCAGCAGGTGGTCCGCGCGCTTGATCCTCGCGGTGCCCGGGGCGGGGCTGCCGGGCGGGCCGGCCAGCGGCAGAGTGACCGGGACCGCCAGCACGTAGGACAGGCGTTCGCGATGCAGGAAGTCGCGCAGGCCGCCATCGCGGCCGTAACCGGAGTCGGCCACGACCCAGGAGAACAGCACCCCCTCGGCCAGGGCCTGTTCGAGCATGCGAACCGCCAGCTGCGGCTTCGTGGCGAACGCGACCGCGTCGGGTACCCCGGCCTCACGGCAGCGGGCCCGGTCGTCGGTCCAGGCCGCGGGCAGGTACAGGCGGCGGTCGATGTAGGTGTGCCCGCCGGGGGCGGCGTAGGTCAGCATCACCATGACCTGGCAGTTCCGTACGTCGCCGGTCACCCCGCAGTGCTGCCTGGCGACCCCCACCGACCTGGTCCCCTTCTTCTGCACCTGCGTGTCGTCCAGGACGAGCGTCGCGGCCGGGTCGCCCAGGTGTTCGGCGACGTAGGCACGCAGCTCGCCGAGCAGGGCGTCCGCCGACCACGAGGCCGCGTTGAGGAACTTCTGGATCCGCGACGGCGTGACGTGGCCCGCGCGTGCGGACATCGTCCAGGCGTTCTTCCTGCGCAGGTCCGACAGCAGCCCCTCGACCAGATCCGCGAACACCTCCCGCGGCTCCGGCCGCGCGAACAAGTGCCCGAGACCACCCAGGAAGACCGCTAACTCCTCGGCCCACTCACCGAGTTGTTCTTCTGTCACAACAGCCAGCATGACCGCTCAACGACACAACCGATCAGCAGTCACATGATCTGCCGCTGTAGTACCAGCGACGACGCCCTACACCTCACGAACTACAGCTGCCGTGACTATGAATCAGCCCTGCCTGCTGATCAACCCAGCACCCTCATCGGATACGCACCCATCAAGAAATCCAGAATCGGTCAGGGAAGACGGCACCTAAAGGTGTTTCGCGCGTCTTGAGAATCCATCGCTGTCGCTGTCGTACGGGCCGCTAGGAGGCACTCCAGCAGAACCTCGAATTCTGCTGCCGGCATGCTCTCATGGAGCGCCGACACCAGATTGGCTGCTACTGAACTTGAATGTGTGATGTCGGTTTGATCGTGTCAGCTGGTCAGGGTCAGGCCGGTGCCTATGAGGCAGCCGTCGATGAGGTGCGGTCGGTACTGGGTCTTCTTGAGGCTGCGCTTCACGGCGGCGGCGAGCTGGTCGAGGTTGGCGGCGGCGAGGTTGCCGATGGTCCGTTTCACCAGGGACCAGATGCCTTCCTGAGGATTGAGGTCAGGGGCGTAGGACGGGAAGTGGAAGACGGTCAGCCAGTGCTCGTTCGCGGCGATGAAATCCTTCATCTGCGGCATGAGATGGGTGCGCAGGTTGTCCCAGACCAGGACGATGGGGCCTTTGAGCTGGTTGTGCGCCCGCACGATGAGGTCGCGGTAGTCCTGCCAGGTGAAGCCCTTGGGTTCGCCCTTGCGGCCCCGGTGGACGCGGAAGCTGTAGATCAGCCGGGAGCGGTCTCCGGGGCGGAAGCAGACCATTCCCGCCATCGAAACCCGTCCGGAACCCCTGCCCCGGACGCGGACTACCGGCGTCTGGCCGATGCGGCCCCAGGACCTCGCGCGTGGCGGCCTCAGCGACTGGCTGGCCTCGTCCTCGAAGACGATCCAGGCATCGCGGGCCGCCGCCGTGCTTTTACCTGCGGCCACACCTCCTTCTTCCACAACTCCACTGCCTCGTCGTCACGTTCGATCGCCCGGCGAGCCGGCTGCTGCCACGACCAGCCATGACGCTTCAGCAGCCGCCATGTCCCCTCCACCGTGTAGCTGACGTGGAACAACCGTCCGATCAGAGTCTTCACCCGGGCCAGTGTCCACCGCTGGTCAACCCAGCCATGGGCGAGCGGACCGCGCTCCAACTCCCGCTCCAGTTTCACGATTTGCTCTTCCGAAAGCCTCGGGCGTCCTGGCGATCCCTTCGACCGGACACCCTCTTCGCCCCGCTCGCGCCACTGACGGCGCCAGCGCTCCACCGACCGCTCGCTCACCCGCAGCGCGGCAGCGATCTCCCCGTTCTTCGCGCCGCTCTCGAAGCGACCGACCGCCTCCAGCCGGATCAGCTCTCTTGCAGCCCTCTTGGCATCGGTCAAACCGCCGCCCTGCGCGTATCTCACACCACACAACTACCGACCTAACTCAGACCCTGTCAGGCGAACGGCCCGACATCACCCAATCAAGTTCAGTAGCGCGACCACAGGCCCGGGATCGGGTCCGAAGCGTAGAGTCAGGGGCTCCTGCAGATGCGATCGGAAGGTGTCCGGAAGCAGCGAGAGTCGTCGGTCTCGCCGCGTCCTCACTGCTTCTTGAACGCATTCGAGGAAGGCTTCGTAGCCATTGCGTGACAGTGATCCGACCAAACTTTGGAACACAGTGTGCCCCATGCCGGTCGTCACAGGTGGGACACTCTCGTACCGCTCACTGAGGTGAATGCCGAGGTGGGACAAGTAGAGCAACTGATAGTCAAAGAATTGCGTCCTCATAGAGGACGGGGATAGTGCGTTCCCCGGTGACTGCTGGAGTCGACGCGCCGAGGTCCGTTGCGGGGAGCCTTGGGAATCACCCGTCTGCCATAAGATTGACACGTGGTTGACCGGACCGAAGCACCGGCACAAGGTCCTGTTGGCGCCCCGGATTTCGTCGGGAGTGGACGGATCACGTGCTCTCGCAAGGTTCGAGCGACACGATATCCTTGAGTCGATTCTTCTGCGGACCCGCCTGCTGGTCCGCCAGTCAGGTGTAGAGAGCGATCGTTTCGGCTCGAATTCGGGTTCGCGGGGGCAGAACTGGTGTTTAGTTCGATCGCGCGGATGACACATGGGACATCCGTGTATGGCCGGTCTGGTGTTGTCGACACCCGCCGGAGGAAACGGAAAGAGGGCCGCGTAGTGACCTACAGCCACCACGATGAGGCAATGCCGCTGGACGAGAATCGCCACGCATGGTCGTTGGAAGCGGCGCACAAGGACCTGGGTGGCGCGTTGGGCTGGCTGATCGCCCTCGCCACGCAGATGCAGGACATGTGTAGGACTGCAGATGTCCCCACAGGTACCGATGAGTGCTTCGCACAGGCCTTCCGCTCCGTCATCATCTGCATCCTCAGGTGTGAGGTGCTTCAGGAGCATTCCCATGCTGCCGCACTACAGGTGGAGTGCGGCAGCACTTCCCTGGGGTCTGGCGAGCGGTGGCGAGATTTTCGACGGGGCTGACACGGCAGCTGTAGTTCGTGACGTGTGAGGTTCCTGTCATGTGACGGCTGCTGCGGTGACGTTGTTCCAGTGGCGGTGGTAGTTGGCGGCGCGGTGCTGGTGTTGGCGGCGCCGGTGAGACCACTGGAGTGCGTGTGCGGGGTCGGTGTCCTGGCGGGGCCGGGGCAGGGTGAAGCTCCGGAGCAGGGTGAGGAGTTCACGTGGGCTGACGGGCACCATGTCGTCTTCGTCGTCGGGCTTGCCCGCGGTGCGCCGGCGTTCATGGAGGGCGCCGATGGCGAGGAGCGCGTAGGCGATCATCGACATGAGGGTCCAGCGGTGCCAGGAGGTCCAGGAGGTGGTCTGGCCGGTGTCGAGGTGGGCCAGGCCCTTGGCTCCTTGGAAGTCCTCTTCGACGCGCCAGCGGCGGCAGACCGCGCTGACCAGCATGGATATCGGCTGCTGGGCGGTGTGCCAGGTGCGGTAGAAGGAGAGGGTACCGCTGCGGCGGTGGCGCCGGATCAGGACGTGGCTGTGTCCGGCTTCCTGGCCGGGTGGTGTGTCGTCGGCGGCCACGTCGATCACCGCCCAGTCGTAGAGCCGTTCGCCCTTGGTGCCGTTTCCGGTCTTCATCCGCATCCAGGCCCGCTTCGGTATCCGCTTCAGCAGTGCGGTGACCTGCTCCTTTCCGCCGCCGGGCGTGGTGACGCAGTGGCTGGTGGGCACGGCCATCGCGTAGCCGTAGCCCAGAGAGCGGATCCGGGTACGCAACTCCCGGCCGCCGTAGACCTCGTCCGCGGCGACCGTGGCGGTATGGATGCCCGCGGCGTGCGCGGCGGCGAGCATGTCGCCGGCCAGCTGCGGCTTGGTGGCGAACCCTGTCTCCTCGGGCACCCCGACCAGATCGCGGCGCTCCTCGTCAGCGGCCCATGCCTCACCGAGATACAGGCGGTGGTCGATCAGCGCGTGCCCTTCCGCGCTCACATAGGACAGGTGTACCGCGACCTGGCACAGACCGATCCCGCCCAGCGCCCCGGAATACTGCCTCGCCGCGCCGGCCGCGTCGGTGGAGGACTTCTCATCACCCGTCTCGTCCACCACCAACATCACATCCTCCGGGCCGAGTTGCTCCACCGTCCAGGCCGCCGCAGACCGGCGTATCGCCGCGTCGTCGAACCGGGCCCGGGACAAGAAGTGCTGCAGGACGTGCGGGCCACCGTGCCCGATCGCCTCGGCCAGCGACCAGCAGTTCGCCGACTCCTTCACCACCAGCAGCCCCTCGATCACATTCCGGCAGGTCATCCGGGTCTCCCGGCGAGGGAAACACCCGGCCAGCCGGCCCATGAGGACCTCAAAGGAACCGGCCCACACCTCATGCACTACCGTGGCCGCTGCGGCCACCGCGTTCTGATTCGTCGTCACAAACGATCACAATGCCGGTGGCCGTACCCATGCCCACAGGCACCCACCCACCACGCTGACCAGCGACGACGCCCTACACCTCACGAACTACAGCTGCCGTGTCTGAAGCTCACGCGCAGCCCCGCTCTGTCGTGCAGCCCCATCGGCGTTGTGGTGTCAGGCGCCTTTGCTGAAGGCGGAGACTGTGAGGGCTCCGAGGATCATGTAGGGGCCGAAGGCGAGTTCGGTCTTTCTGGTGGCTCTCCCGAGCAGCATGAGGGTGAGGCCGGAGGCGGCGCCGAGGAAGAAGCCGGCGATGGTGCCCCAGAGGACGGCGGTCCAGCTCGACCAGCCCAGGAGCGCTCCGACTGCTGGCGCCAACTTGATGTCGCCTCCACCGGCCCGGGTGAAGAGGTAGACCGCGGTGACGGCCGCGGCTCCGGCGAGGGCGCGCCAGAGGCTGCCGGATTCTCCGGCGAGCGCCGCTCCGTTGATCAGCAGAATGGTGCCCGCGGACGCGGGCAGTGTCAGGACGTTGGGCAGGCGGTGGACGGCGAGGTCGATGAGGGCCAGGGTCGCGCCGCAGGCGAGGAGCCAGTACTGCGCTGCGCCGATCCAGCCGGTGGCGCCGGTGGCGGCGAGCGCGGCGAAGGTCGCTCCGGTGAGGAGTTCGGGGAGCCAGGCTGCCGGACCGGCCTTCGCCTTGCAGGACGGGCATCGGCCGGTCGTCGCCCGGAGTCGGACGCGGAGGCCGGGGGAGAGGTAGTCGGCGTCGCAGGAGGGGCAGGTCCGCCGGTTCGGCTCGCCGCTGGGGACGGCGCGGGCGAAGATCAGCGGCCGGGCGGCTGCGCCGGCGGCGAGGCCCGAGAGGAGCGCGACGACGGTGACCACGTACATCTGGGCTCTCCAGGCGATCTGAGGTAGCTGATTTCAGCCAGCTCGAAAGCTGGACAACTGAAGCGTAACGAAGTCGCCCGGGGTTGCCGCCGGGGTGGGGCAGATCGTGATCTTCAGTACAAACCAGCAGGTGGCACAGGGTAACGTGAGGCAAAAGGGGGTGGTTCGCAGACTTCATCCCTCGTACCGTTCAGAGTCGCCGGGGTGGCTTGAATACGAGGGGGCGTCGATCCGGTGTCACACCCGAGGCGTTGATCGCACCTCTATGTGTGATGCGCGCCTGCGCACGGACTCGACGAGAGGGAAGTACGATCAATGACCGCTGGGTCGAGCAGCACAAGTCTTCAGCCGCCCCCGTCGCCCGATGCGGCTGCGAGGCCCGCCGGGGTGCGGTGGACGAGGGGACGCAAGGCGCTGTTCGGTGCCATCGGGTTCGGGTCGACCGTGATCGCGGGGGTGGGCTTCGTCGGCTCCTACACCGCGGTGCGCGCGCTGGCGGAGGAGAAGGGCTTCGGTTCCTTCGCGCCGGCCTTCCCGCTCGCGGTGGACCTCGGAATCGCGGTGCTGCTGGCCCTGGACCTGGCCCTGACGTCGATCAACCTGAAGTATCCGCTGCTGCGCTACATAGCCTGGCTGCTGACGGCCGCGACCATCACCTTCAACGCGGCCAGCTCGTGGCCGGACGTGCTCGGCTCCGCGATGCACGCCACGATCCCGTTGCTGTTCATCGCGGTGACCGAGGCGATGCGCAACGCGATCGCCAAGGCCACCTCCATCGAGCTCGACCAGCACATGGACTCCATACGGCTGTCCCGCTGGTTCCTCTCCCCGGCGGCGACGTTCTCCATATGGCGGGACATGAAGCTGTGGGAGATCCGCTCGTACGCCCTCGCCCTGCAGCGGTACCAGGAGAGGATGCTGCTCCGCCAGGACCTGAGGGCCGAGTACGGACGCGGCTGGCGGAGGAAGGCGACGAGCGCGCAGCTGCGCCCGCTGCGCCAGGCCCGCCTCGGCATCGCCGTCGAACGCGGGACCACCGACGCGCTGGTCGTCGAGCCGATGCGTGACGAAGCCCCGGTCCAGGCGCTCGCCCCGGTGCAGTCGCCGGCACTCGCCCCTCAGGGCTCGGCCGCCGTCCTGGAGGCGACGCCGGCTCTCGCGCCGCAGAACCTTCCCGCCACGCCCGCACCCGTGGCCGACGCCGTCCAGGCGCGCGCGGTGGTGCTGGAGCAGTTCGTGCCGCTGGCTCCAGAGCCGGCTTCGCAGCCCGCCGTTGAGGCTGTCGCCCCGATCCCGGCCGCGCGCGAAGAACACGCCGAGCCCGGCCTCGCCAAGCTCACGCCGCGGTCCGGCCCGGTACCGGCTCCGGTCACCGAACCGCAGAGCGGGGACCCCGTCGCACCCCAGGGCGTCGACGCCGCCGATCCCGGAACGGGGGAGAGCGCCGGCGAGGAGCCCGAGACCGCGGACCACGCCGAGGACGACGAGGCCGCCGGGGGAGAGATGGAGGAGCCCCGCGTGGACCTGGGCGTCGCGCCGCCCGGGGAGACGAAGGGGCAGCGCGCCGAGCGGATCTACCTGGCCCACCAGCAGGCCGGGGTGGAGCTGACCAAGCCGAACCTGGCCCGGTGGGCGGGATACCAGCAGGAAGGGTCCGGCCGCACGCAGTACAACAAGCTGGAGAAGACGCACGGACCGATCATCGTCCGCGAAGGCGCCGACCAACTCGACCTGGACTGGCGCCAGCCCGGAGGCCAGGACGCCGGACTGCGTCCGGCCGAGTCCGTGCGGTAGAACCCGGAGCGGACCGGGGCGCTTTACGGGGCGGGGGAGGGGCGGGGCAGGCCGTTCATCCAGCACAGGTGGGAGACCCGCCGGCGAAGGGCGGCCCAGTCGTCGCCGGTCGGTGCGAGGCTCTGCTGGAGCCGGTCGCAGACTTCGCTCAGGCACCGAAGGGCCTCACGGCCGTGGCCGCCGCGTACCGCGTTGCGAGCCCGGTCCAGCAGCAGATCGGTCTCGGCGTCGGGCGCTCGTCGCTGCATCGCGGCGATGTGGGGCAGGAGCTCGGGGATGACGGGCGAAAGGACGCGGTCGGAGAACGCGACGGACCGCGCCCGTCGGAACACGTGCACGATCACGACGAGCCCAGCCGCCCACACCACCTGCTGGGCCAGGCCCAGGAGCACACCGCCGGGGCGGGGGAGCAGGCCCAGCTGCATGATCAGCAGGAGGCCGAACTGGCTCGCGGTCACGAGAACGACCCAGCCCATCGGGCCCGGGAGTGGCGAACCCCAGCGACGCTCGGGGTCTGCCACCTTGGCGTACCCGACGGCGCCGAACGCGATGGCCGTGAGCCAGCCCAAGGTTCCCGCCATCACCGTCACTGCATGCACCGCGCGCCCTGCCCTCGTCTCGCCCGTCTGGTCGCACGACACTACCCGGGCGCTCTGACACCGCGAGGTTCCCGATGCAAGGGAGGCCCGGCCGCCCGCGCCCGGTGAGTCGATCCTGCCGTAGAGCCCAATGAAGGCTTGGCGGTCCGGCACCGTCCGACGGCGTGGAGGAGCAGAACGGAAAGGAGGCCCCGCAGCGTCGACGGCCATGGCCGACACTCGAAACGCCCTCCTCCATGCCGGTGAAGATCCCTTCCGCCCCGATCCCCTTCGCGAGTCCGGTCGTTCTGTTCGACATGCGGTCGGGACACGGTGAAGAGGGCCGAGGATGAGTAAACGCCAGAAGGGCCGACGGCGTCGCAGCGTGAACCGGACCCCGCGCCCGGTCCGCCACCGTGCGGCCGCTACCCCAACGCCCACGGCGGCGGCGCCTGCTGTGCGGCGAGACAGCCCCCGAATTCCCGCGCCGGCCGAACCGCCCCCACTCGGCCGGAATGTGGCACGCACCTACATCCGTCTGACCGAGGCCGGGGCGCGCACGGTGCAGGAGTTGTGCGAGGCGGTGGGCTACACCCCGCGGACCATCAACCGCCACCTGGAGGACCTGACACGCCACGGCCTGGCCGTCTGTTCGACGGACGGCCGCTGGACGGCGATCAGGACCCCGGGGACGAGAGCCGGCGGTCCGATGATTACCTGATTTCCCAGTTCAGAGGGAGACTGCACCATGGATGAATCGCTGTTCATCGGTCGTCCCGCAACAGGGAAGACCCGTCTGCCAGCCGATGCCGACATCGCCGCGTTCGTGTCGCAACTTCGGCGCGCTGAGCTGGAGATCGGCACGCGCGAAGGTGGTGCCCGTCCGATCGCTGACTACCCGCTCTACGTGCTCTCCGCGGAGCACCTTCGGGCCCGGCATCCCGACAGCGTAGAACTTCATCAACTCCTGGTGTTGCTTGCCGTTCAAGATGAGCATGGGGTTGTCACTCCCGATGAGCATGTGGGGCGACGAGAATGCCCTGCCGGACTCCGTCCGGCAGGGCGTTTGATGCTCACGGTGTCACTGGGATGCTCATCGTGCCGTTCGCGAGGGTGGTCATTCCTCGGTGACTTCGGCGACGGCGGCGCGGGCAGAGGACTCGTCGACGATGGACTTGTTGTCGGCGTAGGCGGAGAGCAAAGCCTGAACGGCGAGGTTGTTGACGGCGCGGGGGTAGCCGCGGGCGGTGTCGTGGATCAGGGTGATCGCGTCGTCGGAGAACAGGGTGTCGCTGCGGCCGGCGAGTGCGAGGTGGTGGGCGAGGTAGCTGGTGGTCTCCTCGCCGGTCATGGGCGGCATGTTGTATCGGATCGCGATCCGCTGGTCGAGGGCGGCCAGCATGCCGAGCTTGATGTTCCGTCGCAAGGTGGGCTGCCCGACGAGGAGGCAGGCCAGCGGGCTGGTGGAGTCCATGTCGTGGTTCGTGAGCATCCTCACGGGCGTTGTCAGGTTGAGCGGGGGACCCTCCCTCCGGCATGATCATCAGGTTGATCGCCGCTGGGGAGGGGTCGTTCGTGGAGACATCGTCGTACCGGGGCTACCGCTATCCCGCGGACATCATCGGTCACTGCGTGTGGCTGTACCACCGGTTCACCCTGAGCCTGCGCGACATCGAGGAGCTGATGCTCGAGCGCGGGATCGAGGTCACCCACGAGACGATCCGGCAGTGGTCGATCACCTTCGGCCCCGAGTACGCCCGGGGGCTGCGGCACCGCCGCCCGGCCCCGGACGACAAGTGGCACCTGGACGAGGTCTTCATCAGGATCCGCGGCGAGCGCAAGTACCTGTGGCGGGCCGTCGACGCCGACGGCAACGTCCTGGACATCCTGGTCCAGTCCCGCCGGGATGCGGCTGCGGCCAGGCGGTTCTTCAAGAAGCTGCGCAAGAAGACCGCCTCGGTACCCCGGGTGGTGGTCACCGACAAGCTCCGCTCCTACGGGGCGGCCCTGCGCGAGACGATGCCCTCGGTCGAGCACCGCTCGCACAAGGGCTTGAACAACCGGGCCGAGAACTCCCACCAACCCACCCGCGAGCGAGAACGGTCAATGAAGTACTTCCGTTCCGCCGGAGCCGCGCAACGCTTCCTGGGGGCATTCAGCTTCATCTCGCCCCACTTCCGGCCCCGCCGCCACCTGATGACAGCCCGTGACTACCGACAGGAGATGGCTCACCGCTTCACCGTCTGGAACACGGTCACCGGCGTGCCCACCATCGGCTGACTTCGGACGGGTATCGCCGGCTGACACGTCCTGATCCGGAACTGACCGTTCAACACCCCACCAAGTTGACGACGCCCCAAGAGCGCACGACCACCCCGAAGAAGCACAAGGAGCAGGTCAGGCCGTGGAACGAGCCCCCGCGCGCGCCCAGGCACGAGCACGCGCACCCGTCGCTCCGGCCGGAATCCGACGACACTCACGGCGTCATCCCTTCGACACCGCCCAGCCCCCGATTCCGCAGGTGCTGGACCAAATCCGCAAGCTCGAGCAGATCCTCGGTACGGAACGGACAGCACGCACCGGCCATCGCCACGAACGCGTCCACCGGCGCGACATCCGTCCATTCCACCGGGAACGAGCACCTCCGGCCCTGCCCGTCCAGCACGAGAACCACGTCCCCACGCCACGAGTTCAACCGCTCGAGGAACTCAAAGACCTCACCGTTCCGCGGGTGGAACGGATGGATCAGCCGGACACATCCATCGTCAACGCGGTGAACGAGCGCATTCGACGGTTCATGCCAACGCCCTCGCCGAGAACCTCTGGATGCTCATCAAGACCGAATGCGTCCGCGGCCGCGTCTTCGAAACGAGGGCCGAGGCCAACCTCGCGCTCTTCGAGTACATCGACGGCTTCTACAACCCCCGGCGCATCCAGAAACGCCTCGGCTACCTCAGCCCCATCGAGTTCGAAGAGAAGCACTACGCCAACCAGGCGACGACCGAACAAGCGAACCTCAAACCCCGCCAACCCGCCCTGACCAGCTAATCAGCACCTCCCGCCCAGCGGGGGAACCTCAGCCCACCATCGGCTGACTTCGGGCGGGTATCGCCGGCTGACACGTCCTGATCCGGAACTGACCGTTCAACACCCCACCAAGTTGACGACGCCCATGGAACGGCTACGCCGACGTTCGGACCTGCGATTTCACGACTGATGGGCCTACCCACATCACCGTCCGTTACCACCGGATGTGAGACAGAGCCGTTACCTTGGCTCTGGCTCACATTCGGTGACGGAGTGTCACGTCATGCCTGGGAAGTCGTCGATCCGAGAAGTCCGCAGGCCAGTGGATCCGAGTGGAATCCGACGCGGAGTGTCAACCTGGCCGTCGATTGTCCGCCGAGCGTGGGCAGCTCACTCCAGATACCCGTAGGCCGACTGACGAACCGCCAGGCGAGAGGGCCTGCCGAGGTCAATCTTTACCGAGGGTGAACTCGGTCGCCATCTGTCACCACCGGATGTGAGCCAGAGCCGTTAACTTTACAGACCCCTGCTCGCCCTTCGGCCTCCCGTCAGGCCTCGACGGCAGACGGACAACGGATGGCCGCACTCGCCGCGGACTCACGCCTCTTCCTGGGCATCCCCCACGACCCGGGGCCGTCTCCGGACCCGCTGAAATTCACCTCCCTAGCGACCTCTGCCCATCGTCCAGAAAGGTAATGAGTTCGCAAGATACACCACTTGACCTGCTATTTCACAAATACACAACCTGGGACACAAGGCGAGACACAAGGCGAGACACGAGGACACAATCGGCCCAGCGAATACCCCACCCTCCGCGAGATCGACACCCTCCAGGCCCCTGCTTCCACTTCACAACCGCTACCCCGCTGGAACTCGCACAGATCGCGAGGTCTCAACTCAACGCGGACGCGGGTCACTCAACCCCGCGCCTACACGCAAGACATAGTCTCTCTCTGCTAGCGTGGCCCCGCCGCTTTGAAGAGGAAGCGGTTACAACCCGCCACCGTTTGCGCTACCGCGAGACCTTGACTGCCTACCGCTCCCGGGAACAACAGCCTCGCGGACGCAGCATCCCCTGCGACCGCGGAGCCTACCTAGGAGCTTCGGGACTCACCGCAAATTGAGACTCAAGGGCGCGCGCATAGACGGGGAGTCGCCCCCCAAGGTCACTCCAGGCGGGGTACAGGTAGTCACTCGCCAACGCAAGAGCAGGTACCAGACAGACATGACCGGTCAGATCACACCCACCACGGTCCACCAATCCACAGAGGCGCCCTCTCCTCTGATTCCCGCTCAGGCAGCTCGCCTGCCCCTCACACTTCCGGCCGACCTTTCGCCCGAGGTAGCAGAGCTCGTGAAGAGCCTGCCCGAGCCTCTGCAGACCGCCGTTGTCGCTGCCCTGAACACACCGGACGGCGTTCGCCTGACCATGGGGAACGCCAAGGGCGGCGTCATGAAGACGACCCTCTCCGTCTATGTCGCGCTGATTCTCGCGTTGACAGGTGAACCAGTTCTCCTCGTGGACGCGGACGAGACCAACAAGACGTGCCTTAAGTGGCAAGCCACTGCCGGCGACAGTTGGCCGGGGCTCGTGACGGTGGTGGGATACTCCGGCTCTGCATCCGGTGCAACAATGCCCAAGTTCGTGAACGACCTGATGGCCCGCGGCTTCAAGCACCTGATCATCGACGTCGGCCCCACCGACAAGGGCGTCCTCAAGATGGCGTGGAGCCTGACCAAGAAGGGCCTCGTGCCTACCCAGCAGTACGTCGGTGACGTCGTTCAGCTGACAACGACGTTCGCCCTCCTCGCGGAGATGGGGGAGCCCGTAGACCTCAAGGTCGTCCTCGCACGAACCTTCCCGAACCGCACCAGCTACGGCCGGGCGCAGGATTACGTTCGCGGTCTGATCGGGGGCGCCAGCCCGGATCACCCGAATGGCCTACCGACCGTGACCCTCCTCGATGGGACCGTCCCTCACCTTGAGGGGATCGCCGAGACCTGGGGAGACATCCCCGACGACTTCGGTCACTTCGCCCATGTGCTCGCCGAGACGCTTGGCGTCAACTCGTCGGACATCGCCTGGCGCATCCAAGCTGAGGACGAAGCACACACGGGTGGTCGGTAGCCATGGCAGCCCGAAAGGCCAAAGCAGGCACCGCGTTCGACAGGCTCAACAAGATGACAGCGTCCGGCACTCTCGCTGGCCTCAACGCGGCTGCCCCGCCGGCAGATGTTCCTGCCGTCACCGACCAGACCTCCGCAGCGTCACAGCCTGACAGCACGCCTGTACCTGACGACGCCGGCCCCGTCGCCACTCTCGCAGCGCCGAATCCGCAGGTCGAGTTCATCTCGCCCCGCTCTGAGCAGGACGTCGTGGCGGCCGGATCTCCGGCAACCGCTACTACGCCGCGCGTAGAGCAGCCCACCGACTCCGGCGCAGCGGCTAGCCCGGGGACAGCGGCAGAAGAATCACCGCTTGAAGCACACCAGGTCCTCCATTTCTCTCCTGTGGCTATGCCCGCAGCTCCCCTGCAGGAGCCGAGTGCGGGTGACGAAGACAAGGTCGGGTCGACACAAAGGAACTACACGTCTGTTTCAGTGCGCCCCAGTGCAACCCCAAGCTTCACTCAGGGCAGCGGCATGGGACGGGGCCTCTCGGCAAACCTCCCGGCACCACTGGCCGAGAAGGTGCGCGGTCTCCCAGTGGCCTACCAAGAACTCGCAGCGAGCTACCGTAACGCCAAGGACACCCGCACCGGGAAGGCGCTCACACGCCGGAACATCCGGCTTCACAGCACCCTCACCGCCACGCTGACCAAGCAGCTGGTGCACGACAAGCGCCTACTGAAGCTTCGCGACCTCGTCCCGAGCTACTACGTCGACGCAGCGCTGGCCTTCATGCGCAGCCTTCCGACGTCCCAGTTCATTGAGGCAGCGGACAACTTCCGCGATCGACTCGTGGGATCTGACGCGGGATTCGAGGCCCCCAACCACTACAGCATCACCACGGAGAACGACGACTGGCTGGAGGACATGAAGGACGAGTTGATGCTCGCAGGCACCAAGGGTCTCCACGGGCACATGATCAACGCGATCATCGAGGCCTTCCTCATGCAGCTCAACCAAGAACGCTCCTCGGGGGACTAGACACCGGAAGTCCTAGGACGAAGGCGGGCCCAGAACGGGCCCGCCTTTCGCGTTTTCACAAGCGCACAGCTTGGGACACAAGGCGCGACACAGAGACACAACCGGCGACACTCGCCGCTGGGCCACTCACCCCTCGCCGCCGTCCGCCCCCTTCCCGTAGGGGCAGAATCCTCTCTCGCTCCGGCATCAACAGGGGCCCACCTCAGTGGACCGTTCTCGCACCCAACCGGGCTTACCTGCGCGAGGGTCGCGCACTCACGTCTAGTCGGCCGGTTGCCCGACCGACCCAACGCGACGGACCGCGGGACGCTCCCGCTCGGACGCATCTCCGACACTCCAGCAACACCGGCGCGCTTCAACGGCTCTGACGAGGTGTTTTTCATTGATGCCCGTCCGGCTTCGCTCAACTACCGGCGTGTCGCCACGCCGGTAGTTGACGTCGCGGCCCATCGGCGCGCTAAGTTGAGCGAAGCCAGGTGCACGAGGGTCGTATGATTTCGCCCGTAGAACTAAGTCGGACACCGGGTCAACTCGTGCTGATCTCGTTTGGAGGGGAATACGTGCCACGCCGGTCACCCGTGCGCGCTGACGGAACCATGTCCCAACGGACCGTCTCGTCGTGGTCTGGAGTCAGCGCCGGCACGTTGAAGAATCTCGCCCGCATCGACCTTCTTCCTCACGCCGATAAACTCCAGCCCCGTGATGTCGTACTGGCACAGGTAGGTGTCGCACTCGGAGCCACACGTTCGACAAATCGGGACACCCAGCAGGGTGTTCGGACCGAGACGGCGAACTCTCGCGACTGGGACGCCATGAAGGTAGTCCTCGAGCTGCTCATCAAGGAGACCCCAGACAATCCGGTCTCCCCTCGCACACGCCTGGTCGCCTTCCCGGCGCGCGTCGTGCTCATTGAGCACGACTACGAGCTCCTCGCTCTGAGCGAAGAGGCACTCGTCGCGGGCTGGGCCTGGCAGGTACTCCCTGTCGGAGCATGGCACGCAGATGTCTGCAAGCGGCTCGCCGAAACACATGAGGTTCTGGCGCAGGATCCGCAGTTGGTTCTGGAGGCCGCTTCGATAGCCGCGTAAATACGGAACGGCACCCGACTCTCTGCCGCAAACAGAGGGGGTGCCGTCCATAGAAAAGGCTAGGTAGCCCTTCTCGCCGCCCATGAGGTTACCAGCCTCCAGCCGAGCCGTCTCCAGCACCTGGAGCCTCGGCTATACGTGTCTCCCCAATAGCACAGGACTGGTATCTCATGAAACGATCTTTGGCCCAGTATCGACCGGTTTCCCATCGAGCAGCTACAACCGGGGCGCACACACCGAACTGCGTCTGCCTAGGCCTCGTGGACCAAGCCCACAGCGAGTTCCTCTCACGCCACTCAGGCGCGTGGCCACTTCGCCTGGTCTCCAGGTACCAGTCCGCCTGATCCATCGGGCGGCCGCGACCTACTGCAGCCACGAACGAGCCCGCTCTCCCCCTGTTGTCAGCTTGTCGGAGGGAAGCACGCTCTCGGTGTTTCGCCTTCACCCTTCGCGCTCGGAGAAGATCATCACCAGCAACCCGAGGGGTGGCTTTGTCTTGCCGTCCCCGGGTACAAGGCCACCCCGCGCCCCGCGCCCGCATGCCCAATCACCGAAGTCCCCTTCCACCGGTCGGCGTTTTGGACCCCGTACCGTGTACCGCCACGCGGCTGGACCGATTCTGCCCGCTGGACCCGGGCGTCCCCTGCAATTGGGCTGGGCTATGCGCACGCGGCTGCTCACCGCTGTACGCGCGGTGCTCGCTGATCCGGCGTTGTCTGGTGCCCTGGATGCGGTGCGTCTGGCTGCGGTGCTGCTGCTGGCGAAGGCGCCGGCGGCGGCGGCGGGTGTTCGAATCCGTGCGAGGGACTTGGCGGCCTGGTTGGGTTGTTCGGAGTCGTACGTCGACCACGTTGTGCTGCCTGCTCTCCGGAGCGCGAGTGTGGTGCGCTCTCGTCCGACGAAGGACGCCGACGGGCAGGTTGATGGTCTTGAGTTGACGCTCATGTCGTTGGAGCGCGGCCGCGCTGAGGGTCCCGGTGACCCGTTGTCGTTGTCGCAGCCGGAACTGGCGACGCTGTTGCGTCTGGCGGAGGCGGTGTTTGGGCCGGGTTGGCCTGCGAAGGACGATAAGCCGGAGACACCTCCGGGGCTGCTTGCTGGCCGACGGGGCAAGGGGGCGGGCACGGAGCGTCTCGCGTTGTTCCTTCTTGTGCTGCAGACCCGCCCCAACGGGCGAGTGGTGATGGCGCCGGGATCGGTGACCGCCGGGTTCGGGCGCGCCGCAGCTACGGTTGCGCGCCAGCTCGGGAGTTCGCTTCCCGTTGCTCAGCGGGTCGTCCAGAGCCTGGAGGCCGCCAAGCTTCTTCAGATCGACGGGGTTCTCAACCGGGAGCGCCTGGTCGTGCCGGCCGTCGCGCTGGCCCACCGTCCCACGCGGGACGCAGCACCAGAGCCGTCGCGGTCTGGACTTCCCGACGCTACTTCGCCTTCCGTGCCGATCGGTTGTGTCCACTGTGATCACTGCGTGGCCGCAGGCTCGGACCGGGTGGGGGAGTTGTCGGGGGAAGGCTTCGTTCAGGAATCGTTCGACGACGTGCTGAGGGCTGCTGAAGGCGACGTTTCTGGTGCACTCAGGGATCATTTGGATCTTGGCGGGGCGAATGCGATGCCTGAATCCCTTGGGGCTGCTGGGGTGGACGGGCTTGTGGCGGATGTGGACGGTGGCGGCGATGGTGCCCTGCTCCACACCACTCACCCGCAGTTGGTTGCTAACGTAGGTTCTTCTGACGGGTATCTGGATGGTTTTTCCGGCTCTGCCGTCTCGGGTTGCGGTCCGCTGCCGGACCGCGCGAGTGCGGGCGAGAGTCAGCCGGAAGTCGACGACCCATCGACGGCCGCGGATAGCGGGGCGGTTGCTGAGTGCCCGCTGCGCGGGGAGAAGCCGGCATCTTCTGTGCGAGGGGCAGGTTCATCACTTCTGCCTGCTTGGCTGGTTGGTCAGACCGCGGTGGCCGTTCCACGCGATCTGACACTGGCTCTCGCTCCGGTGGGCTTCTTGTGGGCGCGTCTGGGAAAGCCCAGTACGCAGCGGTGGATGGCCTCGCGGGTTCGTTCCGAGCTCGAGCGGATCAGGGATCTGGTTGGCGCCGATCGCGCTGAGCGGGTTCTCGCGGCTCGCTTCGAGGTGCGGTTGGGCGAGCTGTTCGGGCGGCCGGTGGCTGATCCCGTGGCGTGGATCCTCAAGCGGGCCCTGCCACAGCGGGTCGGTTGCTGGTCGGTGCTGTGCGACAACGAAGTGCGGATGGACACCGGTCTGCCCTGTGCCAGCTGCGCGACGATCACGGGGGACCGGCGGGACCTCCGAGCGCGGATTCGCGCCGAAGTCGTTGCAGAGGCGGTCGGCCTGTCGCCGGGGGAGCAGCGCGCCGAGGTGGATCGTCGGTTGAACCTGGCTGTCCAGCACCAGATCGTGATGGCTGAGCTCCGTCGCGAACGGGGCCTGGCGGAGAAGGGGCTGCGGATGGAGGTCGTGGAACGGCGGCGAGCCGAGATCGCCGCCGAGCACACGGCCTGGGCCGGACAGCCCTGCGCGGACTGTGGCATCCCGGACGCCGGTGGGCTCTGTCTGGCCTGCACCGCCGATCGGGGCGTGGCACGGGTGCTGCGGCAGGCCGTGGACGTCGCGGTCGCGATGCGGGCTGACTTCACCGACCTCCAGGCCGTACGGGACTTGTCTGCGCAGATCGAGGCGGACACTCTGGCCACCGCTGACGCTGCCGCTGCGGGCGAGGTCCTGCGGGATCCAGCCGTTGTCACTTTCGCCCGGCTCTCAGCACTACGCAAGATCCTCGCGGAGCGCACCCAGCGGGCTCTCCACCGGCTGGAAGCGGGATCAATCGCGCAGCGGGCGGCCCGGCAGGTCCGGTGGGCCGCGGAACGCCGCACTCACCTGTACTCGACGGACGCGGAACGGCAGGCAGCTGTCGCGAGCGAGGAACACAAGGCCCGTGCGGGAGCAGCGCGGGACCTCCTGGACGGACTGCTCGCGGACGTAGCCCGGTCCCAGCCAACAGATCCGGGCCCTCCGGAGCCCAGATGGTCCGCTGTCCTCTCCGGCCTCGCTGCTCGGCCGCTGCCCGGTGACACGATCCACGTAGCCTCCGGCGAACTCGTGGGCGTGGGATGAACGGCGAGGAGTGAGAGCGGAGGGCCGGGAGCCTGCGGCCCTGGAACACCTCCGGGGCCTGCCTATTGGCGTTGTCAGGTTGAGCGGGGGACCCTCCCTCCGGCATGATCATCAGGTTGATCGCCGCTGGGGAGGGGTCGTTCGTGGAGACACCGTCGTACCGGGGCTACCGCTATCCCGCGGACATCATCGGTCACTGCGTGTGGCTGTACCACCGGTTCACCCTGAGCCTGCGCGACATCGAGGAGCTGATGCTCGAGCGCGGGATCGAGGTCACCCACGAGACGATCCGGCAGTGGTCGATCACCTTCGGCCCCGAGTACGCCCGGGGGCTGCGGCACCGCCGCCCGGCCCCGGACGACAAGTGGCACCTGGACGAGGTCTTCATCAGGATCCGCGGCGAGCGCAAGTACCTGTGGCGGGCCGTCGACGCCGACGGCAACGTCCTGGACATCCTGGTCCAGTCCCGCCGGGATGCGGCTGCGGCCAGGCGGTTCTTCAAGAAGCTGCGCAAGAAGACCGCCTCGGTACCCCGGGTGGTGGTCACCGACAAGCTCCGCTCCTACGGGGCGGCCCTGCGCGAGACGATGCCCTCGGTCGAGCACCGCTCGCACAAGGGCTTGAACAACCGGGCCGAGAACTCCCACCAACCCACCCGCGAGCGAGAACGGTCAATGAAGTACTTCCGTTCCGCCGGAGCCGCGCAACGCTTCCTGGGGGCATTCAGCTTCATCTCGCCCCACTTCCGGCCCCGCCGCCACCTGATGACAGCCCGTGACTACCGACAGGAGATGGCTCACCGCTTCACCGTCTGGAACACGGTCACCGGCGTGCCCACCATCGGCTGACTTCGGACGGGTATCGCCGGCTGACACGTCCTGATCCGGAACTGACCGTTCAACACCCCACCAAGTTGACGACGCCGTTTCCAGTGCTCGGGCTGCCCGTCGTTTCGGCCCGATCCCTCTCACCTGCCTGCCATCGAGGATCACGTCAGGACGCTGAAGACGAACAAGGAAATGGCTGAGGCCATCGGGGCGGCCGACTACACGATCACGGGCATGGCGGGCGAGATCAGCGACTACCAGAAGGTGATCATGAAAATGAGAGACAAAATGGAGGGCATGTCGGACGAAGAACGCGCCGAGGTGGAAGAAGCCAGCCGGGTCCTGCGTCGGCTGCGGGCCTCCTCCACCGCCCCAAGCCCCGTTGCCCTGCCGATGCCGGTGGTCCCCCGGCGGGCGGGTGGAGTGGCATGACCGAGTCCCGGACGCCCGCCCAGGTTCTGCTGGAGGCGCGTCGCAAGGACAGCCGCGACAAGCGGACGAGGGTGTTCGCGGTGGTGGACCAGATGAAGGCGAACGGGGAGCCGATCAGCTTCCTCGGGGTGGCGAAGGCCGCCGGCGTCTCGAACTGGCTGGTCTATGCCGAGGGTGTCCGGGAGTACATCGAGCAGGCCCGCAAGGGGCAGGCCGGGGAAACGTCACGCCGGCGCACTGAAGGCGCCAGCGCGAGCTCGGCGAGCCTGGCCACCGACCTGGAGCTGGCCCGCGCTGAGCTGCGGGCGGTCCGCGAGGAACGTGACCGGCTCAGGGCCGCGGTCGAACGGAGTCTGGGGCAACAAATCGACCAGGCGGGCTCTGCGGAACTGGTGGCCCGAGTGCATGAGCTGGTCGAACACGTCCAGGAGCGAGACCAGGCGCTGGAGGCTCTGGCCGCCGAACGAGTTGCGCTACAGCGGACGCTGGATGAGGCACAAGACGATCTGATTGCGGCTCGCACAGCTCTGCGGAACATGATGCGGGACCAGAACCGGCCGGCAGAGTAAGAACTCCTAACGAAATAGACCTGGAGGTTGACCAGAGCGAGCAATTCTCCGGCGGTGTACAGCAGCTTTCCCCGCAGCGGGCACCACGACGAGTGGGCCTGAATGTCAGTGCCGTGTGGCACTGTCGCTCCGTGATCATCGTCATCGTCGGATCAATCGGGGGACCCAATGGCGGCCAGTGATGAGGTGGCCGAGGAGACTTTGGAAGCCGGTGTCGCCCCGGTTCCCGAGGTGTGTGACGAGAGGCATGGCCAGGACCGGCTGCCTCGGGCGTACACGTTGTGGCTCGTCGGCATCCTGGTGTCGCTCGTGGGTAATTCGGTCTTCTACTTCGCCCTCGGCTGGGCAGCCAGCGAGTATGGCGGGAGCATCGCCGCGCTGGCCCTGAGCGCGATCACGCTGCCCCGCGTCCTGCTCCTCCTCGTCGGAGGGGCGGTCAGCGACCGCGTCAGCGCACGCCGCGTGCTGATCACCGGCGACGCGGCAATGCTGATCTTCTCGCTCGCTCTCGCGGCTGTCGCCTACTCCCTGGGGGCCACGCCCTTGTTGCTCATTGCAACAGGCGTTGCGGTCGGTGTCGTCGACGCGTTCTATCTCCCAGCCTCAGGGTCTATGCCCCGCCGGTTGGTGGCCAAGGCTCAGTTGCCTCGTGCGTTGTCCCTCAGGCAGGTAGGCGGCCAGGTGATCAACATGGGAGGCGGTCCGCTGGCCGGCGTGCTGGTCGGTCTGGCCGGGTTCGCGGGCGCCGCTTTCGTCAACGCGGTCACGTTCGCCTTCACTCTGGTTGTCCTGATCGCCGTCCGCCCCCAGCACGACGTGCCTCCGTCTCCGAAGACGGACGGTCTCCTGAAGGAAGCCTTGAGCGGGGTGAAGGTGGCCTTCTCCCATCCGGTGCTGCGCCCGGGACTGTGGCTCACTGGGGCAGCGGCCGGTTTCCTGCTGCCCGTGCTGTCTCTGCTGGTCCCCCTGCTTGCACGCGAGGAGGAGTGGGGCGCGGGAGCCGCCGGGCTGGTGTTTGGAGCGCAGGGCGTGGGCATGGTGGCGGTCACCCTGCTGGTGGTGAAGCGCGGCCCGCTGGGGCGGCCTGGTCTGATGGCGGCGAGCGCGCTGATCCTTGCGGGTGTGGGCGTGCTCGCGCTCGGTCTCTCCCCCAGCGCGACCGTAGCCATCGCCGGCGGCCTGGTAATCGGAATCGGCAACGGGACCTTCTCCGCGCACATCGCGCCGCTGGTCCTTGCGTCATCACCCGACTCGCACTTGTCGCGAATCCAGGCGGTTCTGGTACTTGTGCAGAGCGTGGCCCTGTTGTTGATGAACAACGTGCTTGGCGCGCTCGTCGACCTGCAAGGCGCCACCGTCACCGTTGTCGCCTGTGCCGTCATGCTCGTCGGTGTGGGGCTCACAGGTCTGGCCTCGAGCCCGCTCCGAAACGACCGAACGGGACTGAGGCGCCGCTGACCGCAACCGCCGCTCGGAAGTGCTATCGCACCGATTTCAGGCGCCGCCAACAGATCAGAGCACAGCCGAGGATGAGGAACGCTTCGTGGATGTCATCGCGTTTCTCCCAGCGGATCCGAAGTCGGCGGAACCAGTGCAAGTGGGCGAACGCACGCTCGACCACCCACCGTTGAGTCCCCAAGCCGGAACCGTGCGCAGCGCCGCGGCGGGCGATCACCGGCTTCACACCGAGATCCCAAACGAGACGGCGGTACTTGTCGTGGTCGTAGCCGCGGTCGCCGAGCACGATGTCCGGACGGCGCCGGGGTCGGCCGCGCTTGCCGCGCACGGGAGGCACGGCCTGGAGCAGTGGAATGAGCTGGGTGACGTCGTTGCGGTTGCCGCCGGTCAAGGTGGCGGCGAGCGGGATGCCGGTAGCGTCGGTGATCAGGTGGTGCTTACTGCCCGTCCTGCCCCGGTCGACAGGGCTTCGTCCCGTCTTAGACCCCCCCTTTAACGCCCGGATGTGGGAGCCGTCGACGGCCGCCCGGGAGAAGTCCAGCGCGTTCGCGCTGCGGAGTTCGGCGAGGAGGGCCTCGTGCAGTCGGGGCCATACACCTGCCTCGGTCCACTCGGCCAGGCGGCGCCAGCAGGTCATGCCCGAGCTGAAGCCGAGTTCCTGCGGCAGGTGTTCCCAGGCGATCCCGGTGTGCAGAACGAACAGGATGCCCTGGAACACAAGCCGGTCCGGATGCCGCTTGCGCCCCGGGTGCCGAGTTCGGCGCTCGACTTTGGGCAACAGTGGCTCGACCATCGCCCACAACTCGTCATCGACATACCACGGCTTCGGCCGAGCCACCCCATACCCGCGGATCAACAGTCCCAGAGTGATCCAACCACCTCGAAGATCATTTTGTTAGGAGTTCTAAGGGGCAGGGCTGCTGCCGCGGGAAAGTCCGGGCAACAGATGCAGGGCCCCGGCAGCTTGAACCGCAGGCAGCCGGGGCCTTCGCCACGTCCAGCCTCATGGACCAAAGCGAGCTCCAGGCTCGACCGACAGAGCCCAGACAGACCGCACCGGCGATCGGACGCCCCTCAACGTGCCTTACGTAACTGATCGACCAGTACGTCTCTGATCAGCAAGAAAGCTTGACAGCCCTAGATAAGGGAGAGCGTCGCGGCGAACTCCTCCGGAGGCAACCAAGCAGTGCCGCTCACGACGTCCTCCCGTCGAGCGGGGCGGCGAAACGGGTCATCCGCATCCGCATGGGATCACTCGCGAAGCCGAGCCCCTCGTAGAGCGGGGCGGAGTCCTCGTTCGCGTAGAGCTCGTACAGGGTGACCCCCTCGTCTTCCAGATGATCCAGGAGCGCGGTGAGCGCGGCCTTGGCGTGGCCACGGCGCCGGTACTCGAGGTCGGTGGCCACCGCATGGATCCGTACGGCAAGCCCCTTGGGGTACTTGGGGGCAGGCAGGACCTTGTGGACGAGACCGAGGGCGCAGCTGGCCAGGCGGTCATCGGGGGCGTCGACCACGTAGGCGCGCGCGTCGCCTCCGGATACGAGGCGTACGGCGAGCTGGTCTGTGCATCGGTCCAGCCAGAGCGGGTCCAGGGGCTCGGACAGGATGTTCTCCGAGCGCAGGCGGGAGATCTCCGCCGCGTCGGCGGGTGTGGCCAGGCGGGGCTGGGACATACCGTGTTCCTTCCTCGAAAGCAGGGCTCCGGTCGCGGGTTAGCGGTGGCGGGCGGTGTGGAGGCGCAGCAGGGTCCGGCGTCCTCGTTCGGTGACCTCGGGGTCGCCGTGCGACATGCCGTAGGCGATGCCGGAGACCGCGTCGAAGGCCGCCTCGCAGTCCAGGCGCAGCTCCTCGTCCGCGTCGAGCAGCCGGCCGTACCCGTCCAGAAACGCCGCCCGCAGGTCGCCTCTGCCGGCCCAGGTGTCGGAGAGCCGCACCATGTCCCGGGTGTCGGAGGCGTACTCGGAGCGCTCGAAATCCAGCAGTCGCAGCCCTCCGTCGTCGCCGATCAGGACGTTGCGGTACTGCAGGTCCCCGTGTGTCGGCACCGCGAGAGGCGCGGGCAGGTCCGCGTACGAGCGGGCCAGAGCGAGGACCAGGTCCTCGTCGCCGACGGCCAGGTACGGTCCGGCCGCTTTCAGGTGCCGCTCGATCTTGCCCAGCGCCGGGGAAGGGCCGGCGGGCTGCGCGGGAGCGGCGCCGTGCAGGGAGGCGGCCAGCCGGCCCAGACCGTGCTGGATTTGTGCCTCGGTCGCCGGGTCCAGGGCCATGCCGTGCAGCGGCCGGCCGGTGAGAGCCGTGACAACGATCGCCTGCGCCTGGCTGTCGGCCGCGACTAGCCGCGGGGCCTGCGCGCCGAGTACCGGCGCCCACGCCCGGAGCGCGGCCACCTCCCGATCATGGAACTTGGCCCCCCGGTGCCGTTTGAGGTACCAGATACCGCCGCCGGCGCCGGTGATCCGCCAGACCCTGCTCCCGGTCCGTACCCAGGAAACGTCCTCAGCTCTGGTGATCCGGCCCACGGCCCGCTCGGCGAACTCCCGCAGCTGGTGGGGGAGTCCGGGTCCGCCGACCGGCGGGCCGGGCAGGAGAAGGGTGCGGTCGGGCCCCTGGGGGGCGTAGGGGATCGGGTCGCCCGGTTCCTGGAAGTGGACGGCGGCGGGCAGGCCGGCACGGTAGGCGTCCAGGCCGGCCCGGCAGTACGCCACCATCGGCTCCGGCAGCCCGCCCTCCAGCGGGTACCAGCCCATGTCGTCGCACCGGTCCGGCTCCATCACGGCCGGCTGTCCCGACCACCGGCGGACCTCGAAGAACACGCCGAAACGGCTCCCGGCACCGACCGGCGGCCGGTGATGGACGATCACGGCCACGGTCACGTCCTCAGGATCGATGAGGACCCCGGTCTCCTCGCGGGCCTCCCTGATGACGGCCACCACCATGTCCTCGCCAGGATCGAGATGTCCCGACGGGCAGTGGAAGAGCTCCGTCGCGTACACGGGACCGGCACGGCGCGACAGCAGTACCTCCGGGCCGTCCTCGCCGTCACGGCGCAGGATGAGGTGGACGTCGACCGGCACGGTGTGCCGCGGGCCGCCGCTCACCGTGCGGCCTTCGGCCGGCGGGCGACGAGCACGGTGAAGACGGACTCCTCGTTCAGCGGGCCGTCTTGGGCATGCGCCTCGAGGAGTTCCAGGGCCTGCTCCTCGAATCGGGCGTGGTCGGGGAAGAGGTCGGGCCGGGCGAAGCTGGTGGAGCGCAGGTACCCGATCACACCGGCCGGGGTCCACGTCCGGGTGAACGGAAAGCGCTGCTCGGTGACGTCGCTGAATGCGGAGTCGGCCAGGTCGTCCTCATACCGGCGTCCGGGCCCCGAGTAGGCCCCGGTGGTACCCGCGCGGCGGCCTTCGCCGAGGTGCGTCTGGATCAGCTCCTTCAGCGCGGCCGTCCAGTCCGCCTGATGGGTCCACAGACTTCCGTCACCCAGGAGCGCGAACGCCGCCGTGCGGGTGGTCACCCGGTCGGCCATGGCCAGCACCGCTGGCCGGTCCATCCAGTGGAACGACCTGCAGCAGGTGACCAGATCCGCCCGGTAGCCCGGGGGCGCCGGAGCGAACTCCTCGGCCCGAACGGCGTGCGGGACCGCGGTGCGCTCGCCGAGGTGCGGGCGCAAGGCCTCCATCGCCGCGCTGAGCATGCCCTTGTCCTGATCCACGAGGTCGAGGCGTGCGGAGGGAGGCAGGGCGGGGAGGAGCGCGAGGGCGACCTGGCCGGTGCCCGCGCCGAGGTCCACCACCGTGGGCTCAACCACCCCGGCCAAGATGCCGGCCAAGAGCTGCACCACGTCGTCCGGCACGCCGGGCCGGTACCGGTGGTAGTCGTCAGCTACCGAGTCGAACAAGGCCATGCGTCTCCGATCGGGACGGTGGGAACGGGCCGCGAGCGAGCCGTCACGGCAGGGCGGTGATCAGGCATGGAGGCCGGGGCGGCTGTCGGGGACCTGCGCCAGCCACGGCACCGCGTCCTCACGGTGGCTCTGGTTGACCGGGAGAAGATCCGCCGGATTGCCGAGCGCGGAGAGCGTGATCGCGATGCTGTCCGCGCCGTCATCGAGCGCGCAGAGCTGGCTCCCGCACCTCGGACAGAATCCTCGGCGGGAGTCCGGCCACGTGTAGTGCCAGGAAGGCTCGCCTCCGGCGCCGGTCCACTTCATGCCATCCAGGGGGAAGGACACCCAGGCCATCATCGGGCCGCCGGACAGGACCTGGCAGTGGTTACAACTGCAGGTATGGACGTAATCGGGCTCGCCGGTGACCGTGAACTCGATGTCCCGGCACTGACAGCGCCCGGTCCGAGTAGTGGCCCTGATGGTGGTGGTCATGTGTCGACTCTCTTCTCGATGTGCCGCGCTGAGCGGGATGAACGGGTATGGCGTGAGCGTGTGAGGTGCATGGCTTCGGGGCGTCGCGGCACTTGCCGCTCTCATCCCGAGTTCGTATCGCGGCGGGTGAGGCCGGTTGCCGGGTCGAGGAGCAAGCGGAGATGGGCCGCGTCGTGCTGGAGTTGTTCCTCCGGCTGGCGGCCTTCGTCGAGGAACATGAAAGGCAGGGGCCCGCCCGGGCTGGGGTCGATCCCCGCCGCGTACCGCGGGATCACATGCGTGTGCAAATGGGGCAAGACGTTACCGAGGGTGCAGTAGTTGGTCTTCAGAGGCCGGTAGTGGGCCTCGATGGCACGGCCGAGGGCCAGGGTCTCCCGGGCGAAGGCGGCCGCTGCCGCGTCCGGAAGCTGGGTGGGTTCGGCGACGTGACCGTCCCGGTAGATCAGGACGCAGTAGCCGCGGATCTGACCGGACCGCCATAGGTAGGCGTTCGCGACCTCGCCGCGGCGCAGCAGGATTCCCCACTCGATGTCCTCGGCGGCGAAGTCGTTGCCGCACATCGGGCAGCCGATCCCGGCCATGTGCTCCTCGAACTGCTCCGGCCAGCGGCCGACGGCGAGCTCCGGCGGTCCTGCGGGCGTGGAAGAGCTCGTCATCGGGCCCCCTGAGACGTTGCCGCCGAGGTGTCGGCGGTGGGCAGGGTCCAGGACAGTTCGTGACGGCCGGATCCGGCGCCGAGCCACTGCTGTCCGTCGCCTTCGAAGTGGAGCCGGTAGGTGGTGGGGCCGCCGGCGGCCTGCCAGCGGGCAGCCGTCTGCTGGATCTCCTCCCAGATATCCCGGGGCCCGGCCGAGGTGACCTCCCAGCCGCCCGTGCTGCCCGGGTAGGCGGTCACCCAGGATCCGCACGCGGGCGCACCGATGATGAGGTCGTCCGTTCCCCCCTTCCGCACCAGCCCCGGGTGGAGAAAGTTCAACGCCAACCAGAACCCGCGCGCGGTGTCCGGCGGCAGGGCCTTGCGGCTCTGGGAGACGGTGCCACCGTCGCGTGCCTCGATCCGGTCCCGGAAAGGCTTCTTGAGGAAGATCCAATCCAGGCCGTGCCCGGCCCGGTGCCCGTAACGGACGGGCCGGAACTCACCGGCGGTGCGCCCGGCCGGATCCCTGGAAACGACGGCCAGCCCCGGCCACGACGGGGAGCCGGTGGTCAGGTGGAGCAGGGCCGTGCCACCCGGTGCCAGCTGCTCCAGCCATGGCGCCGGAACGCGGGCGAGGGAGTAGGAGGCGAAGATCCGGTCGAAGGGAGCCAGCGCCGGCCAGCCGGCCTCGCCGTCGCCGGTGACCAGCGTCGGATGCAGGCCGAGAGCGGCGAGGTGGTGGCGGGCGGCTTCGGTGACGTACGGATCCCGGTCGGTGGAGACCACGTGCTGGTCGCCGCAGATCCGGGCGGCGATCGCGCACGTCACCGCGGGGCCCGTCCCGACGTCCGCGACCCGTAACCCCGGCCGGAGAGCCAGCTGTTCCATCAGCACCGCGGTCATGAACATACCGCTGGACATCGACGTCATCGTGCCGCCCGTCCGCCGCACACCGGCCTCCCGCCCGAGGATGGGCTCGCCGTCGTGCTGGATCAAGACGCTCTCCCCGCAGTGCAGAGCGTCGAGGTGCTCCACCCGGTCCGCGGGCACCGACCAGTCCAGCAACTGCCACTGCACGGGAAGCTCGTCCAAACCGGTACGACGGACGTAACCCTGCGGCATGAGGCCCTCGCGCGAGAGGTCCAGCAGGACATCGCGCACAGGCCCCGCGTACAGGGCCCCTTCCTCTTCGAGGCGGGCGACCATCGCGGCCCGGGCGGCCGCCGGATCCGGTTCAGGGCTGGGGAGTTGGCGGGGCACTGCTGCGGTGAGGCCGTCGGCAAGAGGCTGTTCAGACAAAGGGAGATCTCCTCGGCATCCGGGGACAGGGACGGTGCGGCGCGCGGCAGATCTGCGGGTCACGACCAGCCGAGCTCGGTGTACGTCTCACCGCGGCCGATCGCCTCGATGGCGACCTGCGTGTAGCTGACCATCGGCTCAGGCAGCTGGGACGGGTCGGCCCAGATCCACTCCACGCACTTGTCCGGCTCCCGTACCTCCGGCGTGCCCGACCAGGTGCGGGCACGGAAAACGAGACCGAGCCTCGGCTGCCCATCTGTGTTTTCGCCCTCGTCGAGCATGTGGACGGTGTGGATCAGTTCGAGATCCCCGGGGGCGATGGTGAGGCCGGCTTCTTCCTCGGCCTCCCGGATCAGCCCGGACTTGGCGCCCTCGGTCTCCAAGTGGCCGGCCAGGAAGTGGAAGTGGTCGCCGGCGAAGGCGACATCGGGGTGGCGCCGGCCGAGGAGGATCCGGCCGTCCGGGCGCTCGAGGAAAAGGTGGACGCCGATCACGTTGAGCCGGGTCCCGCTCCTCCCTGCTCGTGCGGGCCCGCTCGCCGATCGGGGGGCCGGGACGGGGGCGGTCTTCTGGTGCAGGGCGATGACCTCGGCCGTCCACGGGCACATGGTCAGGAAGGCCGTGGTCTCGGCGGGAAACCACTTGAACATGATCCCTTCGGGGCACGGCAGGCTGCTGTCGTCACCGTCCCAGGCGCCGATGTACACCTGGATCTGGCCCTTGTCGCCGGTCGGCACGTGGGCGTCGACGACGGTGAGGGGCTCCAGCTGGACGTTCAGGCCGGTCTCCTCGAGGAGCTCGCGTTCGACTGCCTGGCGGCAGGTTTCCTCGCCCTCGCGGTCACCGCCCGGGATGGACCACGTCCCCGGGTCACAGATGTACGGCTTGTTGGCGTCCCGCAGATGCAGGAGGTACTGGCCGGCAGCGTTCACGAGAAGGGCTGCGGTGCCGCGCGGCTCGGTGGACAGGATCGTCATGGTCGGACTCCTCAAGATCAGGGGCGAGTGGCGCCGGCGGGCGCGGTGGACGCGGGGACCGGCATCGTGGTGAGGCGGGAGACCGGTGAGCGCCACAGGACGAGCGCGGGCACGGCGAGCACGAGTGCTCCGGCCAGCAGGACCGTCCACACGTTGGTCGCGGCGGCCAGGGCGCCCGCGGTGAGGGCGGCGAAGGGGCGGCTGCCGGTGACGAGCCAGGTGGAGGTCTGCTGGGCACGTGCCTGCAGCTCGGGGGGACAGATCTGCTGGCGTACCGAGCGCTGGGTGGTGCCCGCGCAGGCGGCCGCCGCGAGCTGGAGACCGCCCGCGACCGCTAGGACCAGCAGCCAGATCGGGCCGGGCCCGGCGAACAGGAGCGGCACGCTCATCAGCGGGTACATCGCGAAGCCGGCGACCAGGACCCGTCCGGGCCCGAACCGGCGGACGATCCTCGGTGCGGCGAGCGCCCCAACTAGGCATCCGGCGCCGGACACCCCCATGATCACCCCGAGCCCGGTCGTGCCGGTCTTCACCGTCGTCAGGAGATGGAAGGCCCAGAAGGTCGAGGTCAGCGCCGAACCAAAGCCGGTGCCGCCGAGGCACAGCACGAGCGGCCTCACGAGCGGGGTGCGGGCCACGTACACCAGGCCCTCCCAGATCTCGACGGCCATCCTCCGCCGCGCCCTGGTGGACGGCGGTGCGGGCGCGGTACGGATCCGGGTCGCGCACCATGCCGAGAGCAGGTAGGAGGCGGAGTCCAGGGCGAAGGCCCTGCCGGCTCCGACGAGGGCGACCACGGCGGTCCCCAGGTAGGTGCCGGCGGTGTCGGCGGCGCCGAACGCGGCCCCGATCCGCGAGTTGGCCTGCTGCAGCAGCCCGGGTTCGACGAGCTGGGGGACGATGGCGATGGCCGCGGCCTGGTGCAGCACCGTCACGGCCCCCAGCGCTACGGCAACGCAGTACAGCACGGGCATGGACAGCGTTCCCAGGACCGCGGTGGCCGGGATGACCGCGACCACTGCGGCCGCCACGAGATTGGTGACGACCAGCACCGTCTTCTTGTCGTGCCGGTCGATGACCGCCCCGGCCGGCAGCGCGAGCACGAAGGTGGGTAGCTGGGCGAGGAAGGCGAGGAGCGAGATCTGCCCTGGGGTGGCCTTGAGGTGGAGGATCGCGAGCGTCGGCAGCGCGACGCCGTGCACGGCCGTTCCGACCAGGCTCGCGCTCTCGCCGGTCAGATAGGCGCGGAAGGACCGGTGGCCCCGCAGGGACACCTTGGCGGCCATCGGGGTGAGGGCCGCCGGGGGCGTGTTCACCACAGGCCGGCCGCCTTCATCAGCACCGCGGGCGCGATCAGTTCGGGCGTGGCCGTCCCGGTGACGGAGTCGTGCGGGATCGGGACCTCGCTGTTCAGGCGCAGGAGGGACCGTTCGCGCAGGACGTTCTCCCAGGTCTCCCGGATCCGGAGCAGTGGCTTGGCCAGGTGGCCCGGCGCGGTGGCGGGGAGGTCTTCGAGGTGGCGGCCGCCGGTCAGGAGCCGGGCGGCGGTCACCGGTCCCACCCCGGCAACCCCGGGAAGGTTGTCGGCCGGGTCCCCGGTCAGGGCCCGGAAGTCGGCCCACTGAGCCGGCGTCACCCCGTACCGGTCGGTGACAGCACGGGCGGTGATGAACTCGCGGCCGGGCGGGGCCTGCGGGTTGAGGATCTGGACCCGGTCCGCGGCGAGCAGGCTGTAGAGGTCCCGGTCTCCCGAGAGCACCACCACGGCACGGCCGACGGCGGCCTCGCGGGTGGCGATCGTGGCCAGCACGTCGTCGCCCTCGGCGCCGGGCCATTCCAGCCACCGCACCCCGCCCTGGTCGAGCATCTCCTTCAGCGGCGCCAGGGCCTGGATCGGGCTGTGGTCGGCGTCAGACCGGTTCGCCTTGTACCCGGCATCAACCTGGACCCGGCCGCCTGCACCGTCCTCGGCGTCGAAGACCACCAAGACCTCATGGCCGGCGCAGTGCTCCCGGTGTGCCTTCCGCAGGAGCGCCACGAACCCGAACGCGCCAGTCACATCGGTGCCGTCCACAGCCCAGAAGCGCTTTAGAAAGCCGAAATGCGACCGGTAGAGGAGATGGTGGCCGTCGACGAGCAGGAGCGGTGTGGGCGCGGGCATGGCCATGATGGTGCCTCCGGGCATCCGAGGCGCCAGCAGCCGCGACGCCCGGGCGCCCCGGGACGGGCAGCCCGCCAGAATATCGGCCCCCGCGCGGCGCCGAGCCGCTGACACGGAAGTCACGTCCGGTCCTCCGCGCGATCGGCAGCGGGGCCCCGCTGAGCGGGCACGCTGTCGGCGAAGGCCGCGGCCTGAATCAGGTAGGCGTCACGGAATTCGCCCGTACCGATGCTCTCGTCCATGAGCTCGGCGAACGTCCCGGACTCGGCGAACGTCCCGGACTCGGCGACCTGACCGTCCTTCATGACGTGGATGACATCGGCGTCGCGCACCGAATGCAGGCGGTGAGTGATCAGGACAACGGTCTGTCCCGTGGCGGCCACCGCGCGGATCTGGTCGAAGACCCGCTGCTCAGCTACCGCGTCCAGGGCACTCGTCGGCTCGTCGACCACCAGAATCCCGGCGCGTTTGTACCAGGCCCGGCTGATCCCGACCATCTGCCACTCCCCGCCCGATGCTTCTTGTCCGCCCTTGTAGCCGCGCCCGAGTAGCGTGCCGAGACCGCGGCGCAGTCCGGCGATGAACCGGTCGGCGCCGGAGAACAGGGCGGCGTCCCGGACTGCCTGGTCGTCGATGGGGGCGGTGGGCCTGCCGATCCCGATGTTGACCCTGACGGTGAAGGGCCAGCGGAAGAACGACTGCGACATGAGGGCGATGCGGGAGAAGATCTGCTTGCGGTCGGCCTTGGCGGCATCGACGTCGTCCCACCAGATCGTGCCGCCTCCGACGTCTGGGAGGTGCAGGCCGGCCAGGAGCTTGACCAGCGTGGACTTGCCCGAGCCGTTCGCTCCGACCAGGGCGATCACCTTGCCCATGGGGAACGCCAGCGATACCTCGCGCAGGGTCGGCTCCGGCGTCTCGCCGCCACTGCCAGGATAGGTGAACGTGACCTTCTCGAAGCGGACTTCCCGCACATCCACCGGCAGGTCCTCCCCGCTCTCCGGGATCGCCCGCGCCTTGGCCTCCGTACAGAGCCGCTCGAAGTCCGCCACAAAGAGGGACTCCTGGTGAAGGTCGGCCATCTGCACGACGAGGCTGTCCAGGCTGGAGGAGCCGGTGCGGATGGCGAGGACCGCGGTGCCGGCGACCGCGAGATCCATCCGCCCGCTCCACAAGAACAGTCCCAGCGCCCCGTACGTGAGCAGGGTGGCGACGCCGGATGCGCCGTCGGCGATCAATCCGATCTTCGCCGCGTTGCGGGCAAGGCGGGTCTGCTCGCGCTCGCTCGTCTCGGCCATCTCCCGGAAGTGAGAGAGGAGGAAGGGCCCGACCTCGTGGACGCGGACCTCGGCGGCCGCCTCCCGCTGGGTCAGCAACTGCCCCAGCAGATGTCCGGCCCGAGCGTGCTGGACGAAGGCGTGAAAGGAGAGGTAGCGCTGCCGGGAGATCGTCAGCGCCCTCCACCCGCTCGGCAGGGTCATCAGCACGAGCAGGGGCAAAAGTCCGACGTGCAGAACGGTGATCACGCCGGCCGCCGCGATCAGGGAGATCCCGGAGTTCAACGTGTTGGTGCAGTACCGGATCATGCGCCGGGCCGAGTCGGCCCCGTACCGGGCGGCGTCCAGCAGCCGGTGGAACTCGTCGTCCTCGATCGCCGCGAGCTCCACCCGGTGCACCAGCCCCAGGTACTGCTCGGTGGCCACCCGCTGGACCTTCGGCTCCAGCTCACCGGTGGCGGCCGTGGACGCGGACCGCAGCAGCGAACCCACCAACGCGGCGACGGCCACGACGATCAGCGCCGGGAACGCACTGGTCAGGCGCTCGTTCGTCCCGCCGCCGGCGAGGATGTGACCCAGGACCGCGTTGACGGCGACCAGCCCAATCGCCTGTACGACCCCGCGGCCCACCTCGGCGCCGAGGACCACTCGCAGGGCGCGGGCGTCGGCGAGATGCGCGAGGCGCAGCCCGGTGCCGACCATCCGGGGTAACCCTTTGGCCATGGTCCACAGGCCCAGCTTCAGCCAGGCACCCTCGTGCTGGTCCCAGCCGACGTCGTACGCCAACTCCCCGCCGAAAAGCAGCCGCTCCGAGTCCGAGACCGTCGACTGTGAGTCCTTGCTGTCCTCGCCGCTCATTCGTCCCCCTTGTTCATGGTTGGTCCGTGGTGGGTAACTCAGCCGGGTGCGGCCCGAGCTCAGCCGTCCAGGCAGCCGGTGCCCGCGGTCGTGGGAGCGGCGGGCATGGCGAGGGCGCCGTAGAGCGTGCCCGAGACGTACTGGTTGAGGACGGCGTGGGTCAGCGGCCGGCAGTCGGCCGGAGGCCCACCGGGATCTGCCCACACCACCTCGCTGTACTCGCCGGGGGCGCAGTTGCGGGGGTCCCCGGACCAGCGCTGTGCGGCGAAGACCGCGCACAGGCGGCCCGCGCCCTGCTCACTGCGGTAGTGCAGGAGGCCGCTGAGTTCGACGTCCTGTACCTCCAACCGGATTCCCAAGGTGTGGGAGGCACCTCGGCAGGCGGCTTCGTCCAGCCACTCCGCCGCCTCAAGCCGCCGGCTCACCAGGGCGAGCTGGCCCTGGTCTGGGTGGTGGGCCCGGCGGACCAACGCCACGCGCCCATCAGGACGCAGCGCGAGCAGTACCGCCTTCGTCGCCGGCCGGTATCCAGGCCCGCCGTGTTCGAATCGCGCGGAGGCCGTGTGGGGATTGGGCGTTGAGGACACTGGGCCTCCCTGCATGGATGCGGAACCGCGTGGATGGCCGAACAACTTCGTACGGACGGATGCCGTAACGGACTCGGAAGGGTGAAATTCCCGAACTGATATGCGATCTCGGCGTGCAGGGCGGTCCCTTCGGGGTTGGAGGCGTTTGAACTCACACGTTGGAGTGGACGGGGAGTTGAGGGCACCCGATCAGGGTCTTGCGCGGCGGCTGTTCGATGTCCATCGAGGACCGGCTGGCACGGATGCCTGGACCGGTTGGCGCACCCGGTGGGGAAGCCCCGGTGATCGGGTACGGCAAGAAGCGGAGCCGCTGGTTTCTGAGCCAGGTCTTCACGCGGCGACCCAGGGTGAGATGAAGGTGAGCGGGTGCTTTGCCTCGGAGTCCATCCGCAGGGTGGCGCCGATGGGCAGGGTGTACTTGCGCGGGGTGTGCCCGTACGGCAGGCCGTGGGCGAAGGGCCAGGCGTACTCGCGGCACAGCTCGTCAACCATGGCGGTGACCGTGATGCCCGCGGTGGCCTCGCAGCCGACGCTCTCCCCGATGATCAGTCCCGCGATCTTGTCGAAGACCCCGACGTCCCGTAGGTGGGTGAAGGTCTGGTCAAGGACGTCGGTGGGCTTGAAGGCGTCCTCGACCGCCAGGATCGCGCCGTCCCATCGGGGCTCCCACGGGGTGCCGAGCAGGCAGCGCAGCGACGAGAGACAGCCCGCGATCAGGGGGCCTTCGGCGCTGCCAGGTCGGGTCCAGGTCAGAGGGGCGCCGATCCGGGCGGCGGCGCTCTGGCCGGCGAGCATCGCGGTGAAATGCTCGGCCGTCTCACAGGGCGCGTCCGGGGCCGCGAGGTCCCACATCACCGACGGCCCGTGGAGGGTGACCAGGCCGGTTCGCGAGGTGATCGCGTTGAGGAGGAGGCTGGGATCGCTCACGCCGACGATCAGCTTCGGGTTGGCGGCAATCAGCGAGAGGTCGAGTCCAGACAGGAGCCGGTTGGAGTTCCTTCCGCCGCCCGCGCACACCACGGCCGCGATCGAAGGGTCGGCGATCATCTGGTGGAAGTCGTCCAGGAGCTCGTCGGTGGTGCCGGCGCGATATCCGGACCGCCCGGTGGCATGGGCGCCCACGACGGCTTCGAAGCCGAGGCCGGTGAGCGCCTGGACGCCGCGGGAGAAGACGTCGGGCAGGTCGGCGGGCTCCGGGGCTGAAACGGTGACGATACCGATCCGGTCGCCCTTGGACACGGGCGCAGCGAGCCGGGGTGTTGTGCTCATGGGGAGTTCTCCGTTCGTTGATTCGTTGGGTACCGGGCTGGACTACACGGCGGACCTGATGTCGGAGTTGGTCCACTGCGCCTCCAGAGGGCCGTCCGTTCCCCGACCGGCAGGTAGGGGCAGCGTGTTGCCATTGGGGTTACGGAGGCGGGTGAGGCAGGCTCTTGCCTATGGCTGATGACGCTGTTTCCTCCATGGATCGCGGAGTTCTGGATGTCCTGAGTAGACGGGTCCTCGGGGGTGCACAGGTCGTCGATGAGCGGCGCCTGTCGGGTGGATTCAGCAGCGACAACATGCTGCTGCGCACCGACCGGGGGAAGTCGTTCGTGCTCCGGCGGTATCCGCGGAGCAACACGTGTGCCGTGGAGGCGGCTCTGATGGAGCGGGTCCGGGAACGAGTTCCGGTTCCCGAAGTGATCTACGCCGATGACGGTGGGGATCTGTTGGGTGAGCCGTTCATACTGATGCGATTCGCTTCCGGGGTTCCGTTGACTTCGGTGTTCGCCGGCGCGTCGGAAGAGGACGGCCCGCCGTTGGCCGAGGCGCTGGCCGAGGTCCTGGTCGCCATCCACTCGGTGCGGTTCGGTCGGCCCGGCTTCTTCTCCGACGGGTCCCTGCTGCCCGATGCGACGCCGCCGGAGCATCATGACGACCTGGCTGCGTTCGTCGAAGCCGCCGTGGTTCGAGGGAACGCCGCGGCGGTGCTGTCGAAGGCGGAACAGCAGGCGCTGATGGAGCTCGCCGCCAGTTCCGCGCCACTGGTGGTGGCCGCGACCGCCGATGCCGATCAGCTGGTGCACTCGGACTTCAACCCCAAGAACGTGCTCATGCGCCCCGGGGACCATGGAACCTGGCGCGTGGCCGCGGTCCTGGACTGGGAGTACGCCTTCTCCGGCTCCGGCCTGTGCGACATCGGGAACATGCTCCGCTTCCCCCATGACCTCTCCCCGGGCTTCGCCGGCCATTTCCCCAGTGCGTACGAGATGGCCGGCGGGACGTTGCCAGGCCGGTGGCGGGAGATCAGCGAGGCGCTCGATCTGTTCGCGCTGTCGGATCTGCTCACCCGCGCACCGGACCATCCGCTCTTCGCACAGGCTGCGGCGGCCATTCGGCAGAGGCTCACTGCGAACCGCTGACGCGCGCCGTGTCCGCAGTAGCGGTCCGAAACCCTCTGCATGGTGCGGTTCCAGCCATAGCGACGAGCACTTCGCGGCTTCCCTGAAACGGGCGGCGCCCGTGAGCTACGGCGGTGTTGTCGACGAGGAGCACGTCGCCTCGTTGCCAGGGCTCGGCCCAGCTGCAGTTGGTGAAGGTCTTGTTGATCGTTTCGATGTCGCTGTCCGGGATGGCGGTTCCATCGCCGAAGGTGGCGTTGCGCGGCAGGTGGTCGGTGGGCAGCTGCCGTACGGCGGCCGCGATATCGCCGGGCAGCGCCGCGGGGTGGAAGAGGTTGGCCTGATTCAGCCAGACCAGGCGGCCCGTTCCTACCCGTGCGTGGGTGGCCTGCGCGATCTGGATGGTGTGCAGGACCGTTCCGTGGTCGTGCCACTCGGTGGTGAGCCCGGTCTCGGCGCACAGGCGGTCAACTTCGGCACGGTCCTCGGTCTGGAAGGAGTCGGCCCAGGAGACGTCGAGCCCGGGCCGATACCAGCGGTCGTAGCGGACGCCGTGCGCTTGGAAGCGGGCGACAAGGTCGGCGGGGAGGTGCTCGAGGACCTGGGCGGTTGACGCGAGCGGGGTCTCGCCGCCGCTGGTGGCGGAGGTGGTGCACAAAAAGCCGAGCACGGCCGGCCAGGTGGCGGCGTAGGACTGTTCGCTGTGCAGGTGGATGGCCTGGTCACGGCGGTACTCGGTGGAGGTGAAGACCTGCCCGTGGACTCGGCTGCGCGGCGTGGATCGGTTGACGTACTCCAGCAGCGGGGCGTCGGCGATCAGAGCGACCGTCTGCCCGAACGACTCGGCGGTGATGTCGGTGCCGCGCAGTCGGAGCGCGCCGTGGTCGGAGAGCAGGGCACGCACGGTGCTCAGGTGGGCACGGGTCCAGTCGAGTACCGGGACGGGGCCGCTGCCTTCGACGACCACAGCTGCGGGCTGCCAGGGGATGGTCGTCGCCTCGTGCACGACCGGGCCCTGGACTCGGATCGTGGTGGTGGTGTGTTGGCTCATTGCTTCTCCTGCGGGTGAGTTACGCCGATAGAGTCGGGGGCGTTCCCTTCCGGGACTCGCCTTCGAACCTGAGGCGGTCCCCTCTGGGCCCGTGCTGCCGTGCAGGCCGTGGGCCTCCTTCGCCTGTGCCGTCTTCGATGCCTGTGAGGTCCGCCATGCCCGCGCCCGCTCCCCGAGAACTTGCCGACCTGCCCTACGCGGGCTACCTGGAGCCATTTCTGGGCGAGCTGGAGCGGGAGGGCGATTACGACTCCGTCCACGCCGAGGGAAACGAGTTCACGGACACCGACGCCGGCAGTGCCCGCTTCACCGAGTCCGCGTTCTCCTCGGTCAACTTCACCGGGGGCCGCATGCGGCGAGCCCGGTTCAACGACGTGTGGCTGCACACCGTCCGTTGGGTCGGCACCGATCTGGCCGAGTCGAACTGGCTGGACGTGGAAGTCATCGCGAGTGCCCTGGCGGGCGTGGAGGTCTTCAGCGCGGAGCTGCGCCGGGTGTCCTTCTTCAACTGCAAGTTCGACTCGGTGAACCTGCGCACCACCACGCTGCAGGACGTGGCGTTCGTCGACTGCCTGCTGCGGGACGTCGACTTCGGCGGTACGAAGCTGACCGGCGTGACATTCCCCGGCTCGACGCTGGACGGCGTGCGTTTCGGCAAGGCGCAGATGAAGAAGGTCGACCTGCGCGGCGCCGTGGCGCTGGGGATTGCAGACGGGGTCGACGCGTTGAAGGGGGCCACCATCAGCAGCACGCAGCTCCTGGACCTCGCCCCGGCGTTCGCCCAGGCGCTCGGCGTCACCGTCAAGGACCGCTGATGGCCGGCCGTTCACGCGTACTCGTTCAGGGAGTGCACCGCGGTAAGGACGCGGTCGGTGTCGGGTAGGTAGTGCTCTTCCAGTCGGGGGGCCGGGTAGGGGGCGTCGATGCCGGTGACGCGGCGGATCGGTGCTTCGAGGTGGTAGAAGCAGGCTTCGGTGAGCCGGGCGGCGAGTTCTGCACCGTACCCGCCAAATCCGGCCGCTTCATGGACGATCACCGCGCGCCCGGTCCGGCGGATGCTGCCTGCCAGGGTGTCCACGTCGAGCGGAACGAGGGTGCGCACGTCGATGACTTCCAGGTTCCAGCCGGCGGCCGTTGCCTGGTCGGCGGCGTCGAGGGCGACCTCGACGCCGGGGCCGTAGGTGATGAGCGTGGCGGTCGTGCCGCGGCGGCGGATCACGGCCTTGCCGAACGGCTTGGTGCGCCGCGGGATCGGGGTGTCGTCCTTGGTCCAGTACAGGCGCTTGGGTTCGAGGAAGATCACCGGGTCTGGGTGGTCGATGGCCTCGCGCAGCAGGGAGTAGGCGTCGGCGACGGTGGAGGGCGTGACGACGGTCAGGCCGGGGGTGTGGGTGTAGTACGCCTCGGAGGAGTCGCTGTGGTGTTCGACGGCTCCGATGCCGCCGCCGTAAGGGATCCGGATCACCATCGGAAGGCTGACGCGACCACGGGTTCGGGCGCGCATCTTGGCCACGTGGCTTGTGATCTGCTCGAAGGCGGGGTAGGCGAACGCGTCGAACTGGATCTCGATCACGGGCAGTAGCCCGTTCATGGCCATGCCGACCGCGCAGCCGACGATGCCTGACTCTGAGAGCGGCGTGTCGAAGCACCGCCGCTGTCCGAACTGGGCGGTCAGACCGTCGGTGACCCGGAAGACACCGCCGTTCGCGCCGACGTCGAGGCCAAAGGTGAGGACACGGTCGTCGTCGGCCATTGCGTCCCGCAGCGCCTGGTTCAGGGCGCCGGCGAAGTTAGTCATCTCCGCTCCCCTCCGTCAGCAGGGCTGCGGTCTGGGCGAGGAGGTGGCTGGGCGGTTCGGCGTAGACGTGGGCGGTGATATCGGCCGGGTCAGGCACGAAGGGCTCCTCCGCGTACAGCCGCAGCTTGCGGACCGCCGCCTGGGCGGCCCGCGCGGAGCCCTCCAGATACTCAGGCGTGAGGATCCCGTGATCGTGCAGGTAGGCGGCGTACTGGTGGAGGGGATCCTTGTCCTTCCAGGGCTCGGGTTCAGCTGCCGGACGGTAGCGGGTGGGGTCATCCGAGCTGGTGTGCGGTCCGATGCGGTAGGTGAGTGCCTCGATGAGGGCCGGCCCCGCCCCGGCGCGTGCGCGCTCAACGGCGGCGCGCGCGGTCATCAGAACGGCCAGAACATCGTTGCCGTCGACGCGCTCGGCGGGGACCCCGTAGCCGATGCCCTTGTGCGCGAAGGACGGCGCCGCGCTCTGCAGGCGAGCTGGGGTGCTGATCGCGTACCCGTTGTTCTGGACCACGAAGACGACCGGCGCCTGGTACGCGGCGGCGAAGGTCAAGGCGGCGTGGAAGTCGCCCTCGCTGGTGGCGCCCTCCCCCAGCAGTACGAGGGCGACGGTGTTCTCGCCGCGGTAGCGGGCGGCGTGCGCGAAACCGACCGCGTGCGGTGCGTGCGTGGCCAGGGGCGTGCACAGCGGGGCAGTGCGCTGCTCGTACGGGTCGTATCCGAGGTGGCGGCGGCCGATGGGGCCGGCGAGGACCTCGGCGGGCTCGGCGCCGCGGGAGATGACGGCGATGGAGTCGCGGTAGGTCGGGAACAGCCAGTCCGGGCGCTTGAGCGCGGCGGCGGCGCCGACCTGGCAGGCTTCCTGGCCGCGGGCGGCGGGGTAGACGGCCATCAGGCCCTGTTTGGCCATGGCGGTCGCGGCGTCCTCCACCGCTCGGCCGAGGAGCATCGCCCGATACAGCTCCCGGAGTTCCTCCGCCTCGGGTATCCGGCCGAGGCTGGTGGCCGAACCGGGGGCGGGCCGGCCGTTCAGGACCTGCCGCAGATCCTCGGGCAGGGTGGCGGTGAACGGGGCGGTTTCGGTGAGGGTGGCGTCGGTCACCGGCTCTCCCCGAGCGGGGTGTTGCGGTACATCCACAGGTCCAGGTGCGGGCGGTCGCTGCCGATGACTCGCGGGTTGCGGGTGACGGTGACGCTCACGGTGGCACCGAGCTCGTGGGCACGGCGCAGGGCGGCCTGCTGCAGTACCCGGGACAGGCGCAGCCCCCGGTTCGGCTCGGGGACCGCTCCCCAGGTCTGGAACGCGGTCCGGTTCTTGACGGTGAGCGCCGATACGGCGGCCGCCTCGGGAGCGGCGCCGCGGTGGAGGGTGATGAGCTCGGTGTGCGCGACGGCCTCACGGAGCTGTGCGAGGACCTTGTCCGGGGCGGTGCGGGTGTCCGGGAAGCAGGCGGTGACCAGACGGAGGAAGTCCTTCTCGGTCTCGGCGTTGCCCAGGGTGCTCAAGCAGACGGTGGTGGCGTCGTCTGGGGTGACCTCGACGGGGCCGGTCTCCTCCACGATCACGTGGAGCGGCCGGTCGTCGGCCTGCCAGCCGCCACCGAGGTCGATAGGGGTGGCCATGGTGGTGACGGGGACGAGGAGGCAGGCCGTCGGTGCGGCGCCGGCCCACCGCTGGTCCCAGAAGGCTCGGGCGGCGGCGAGTTCGCGCGGTCCGGGGGTATGGGGTCCGGTGTGGATGATGGGTGAGAAGCTCGGGGAGGGCCAGCCGGGGACGGTGCAGGCGCGCAGCGTGCCGTCTTCGAGGTCGGTGACGTCCTGGGCGAGGACGGCGAAGCCGTCCAGGGCGGCCTTGAGCAGATCCATCAGTGGGTCTCCTTCAGCGGGGCAGGTGGGTTCCGGTGCCGCAGGCCAGGGCGGCGGCGTGGACGCGGGCGGCCAGGGCGATGTCGTGGACGCCCATTCCGAAGGGGTTGATCACGATCCGGTCGGTGGGGGCGATCGGCCTCGGGTAGGTGCCGGCGAGGAGCGTGGAGATCTCCCCGTCCACCTGGCGGCCGCCCGGGGGTGGCGTGTGGCCGGGGGCGGTGACGCGTCCGTCGTGGGCGAGGCGGCCGAGCAGGCGCGTGGTGTCTTCGGCGACGAGGGTCCAGTCGTCGATGATCAGGTGGTCGCAGCCGAGCAGCAGTTCCTCGGTGGCGTCGTCGAGGGAGACGTTCACGAACACCGCCCCCGCCTCCAGCCAAGCAGTTGGCACGTATCCGATGTTCGTGGTGGTGGCGGCGATGACGACCTCGCTCCCGCGGACCGCGTCCTCGGCCCGCTGCGCGACGGTGATCTCGGTGTCGGGCAGGTCCTTGCGGGCGTTCGCCGCGAACTCCCCCCCGCGCGCCGGGTCAGAGTCGTAGACGGTGACCGTCTGCAGCTCGGCCCTGGGGGCGAGGAGTTCGAGGTGTGTGCGTGCCTGGCGGCCTGCGCCGAGGAGGCCCACGTGCCGCAGGTCAGCGAGATCGCGGACGGCGCGGAGCGCGGTGAGGGAGACGGCTGCGGTGCGCAGGGCGCTGATGCGGGCGCCCTCCATGATGCAGACGGGGGCGGCGGTGTCGGGATCGGACAGGATGATCAGCCCGTGGGCGCGGGGCAGGCCGCGGTCGGGGTTGCCGATGCAGGCGTTGATGACCTTGCAGCCGTAGGTGCGCTCATGCCAGGCCGGGAGCGTGAGGCTGCGGGCGCCGGTAGCGTCGCCGGCCGTCCAGCGCAGAGCGGCCTCCGGGGTGATCCCGGCCCGGCCGGCCCGTACGGCGAGGAACGCGTCGGTGACCGCCTCCAGCGGATCGAACCGGCCCAACATTTCGGCGACGCGTTCGGCGTCCAGGTACAGCAGGGTGTCGTTCATCGGGCGGGTTCTCTTTCCATGGTCAGGTGCTGGAGGGCGGCGGAGGCGGATGATGTCGCCGGTTCGCAGAGGGCGGTGCGGGGCGGGCTGGGGGCGTAGATCGTGTTCTGGTAGCGGTCGCCGCCGTCCGGGCACAGGCACGCCACATCCCTTACCTGGGGGTTTCGGGCGGCCGTGGTGATCGCGGCGAGGACGGCGGCGCCGGCTGATCCGCCGAGCGCGATCCCGGTGCGGGCGTGGACGATCCGGCAGGTCAGCGCCGCGTCGGCGTCGGTCATGTACGCCACGTGGTCGTAGTGCTCGGCGGTGAGGAGCCGGGAGGTGAGGCCGGACCCGAGGCCGGGGAGCTTGTCCGGTCTCGGGGCCGCAGTTTGGCCGGTGGCGGCGGAGCCGACCGCGTCCACCGCCCAGATCCGTACCTCGGGAGCTTCGGCGCGGACGTAGGTGGCGACGCCGGCCAGGGTCCCGCCGGTCGATACCGGCACGAGCACCGCGTCCGGGTACGGGAGCCGCCCGTGGTGCAGGAGGGCGGGGCCCGTCGTGGCGGCGTGCGCGGCGGGCCCGGCCGGGTTGTGATACTGGTCCGTCCACACCGCGAGCGAGTGGGCGGCGAGGAACTCACGTACTGTGCGCAGGCGTTCGGCGACAGCGTGGCCCCTGTCTGGCGTCTTCACTTGGATGAGCTCGGCGCCCAGGCCGGCCATGAGACGCAGGCTGTAGGGGGAGGTGGCGTCGTCGACGACGAGAGTGCAGCGGTAGCCGCGCTCGGCGCACAGCCCGGCCAGGGCGATACCGAGGTTGCCGGAGGTTGATTCGACGACGTGCCCGCCCGGGTGCAGGCGGCCCGTCTCCTCCAGGGCGCCGAGCAGCGCCAGGGCGGTCCGGGTCTTGACGGATCCGTAGCGGCTTTCGCCTTCGAGGTGCAGGCGAAGCCGCAGTGTCCGGTCGGCCATGGGCAGGCAGAGCAGCCGTACGGCGCCGGTGGATATGGCGGAGGGAGCCTCGTGCACGTCGGTGGACGGGGACGGGGGCGCGGCGGTCATCCTTCACCGCCCGCGAGGCGGGTGTCGTCGAGCATCATCGGCGCGCCGTCGAAACCGGCCCGCGTCAGGTGTCGGTGGACCTCGGCCGTCTGGTCGAGGGCCGGTTCTCCGAGCACCGGCGGCAGGCTGCCGGTGAGGGCGGGCAGTGCGGCGGTCAGGCAGCCCATCGCGGTGCGGGGGCTGGGCCGGTATCCACGCAGTGCGCCGAGCCCGTCGGCCAGGAGCGGATCGGTCGGGGACCAGCGGATTTCTCGCAGAGGCTCCGGCCACTGCAGGACGCCGCCCTCGCTGATGTACAGCTCTCCGGCACGGGCGCGGTCGATGGCGGCGTCCGTGTCGAACAGGTGGGGTGCGGAGTCGTCGATGACGATCGTGCCGGCGTTGAGCAGGCGGGTGTCGAGGAGGCCGGTGGCGCTCGCCGCCCCCACGATCACACCGGCTCCGGCCACGTGTCCGGTCACCTCGTGCGGCAGAGCGGTCACCGCGGTCAGCGGCCCGTCGTAGCCTGCTGCACGGACGGCGTGTTCGGCGGCGGTCAGGCGGTGCTCGGCGGTGCGGGACTCCACGAGGGTGAGGGCGGCCGGCTGGCCGAGCACGTGGAGCAGCAGCTCCGTGCTGGCACGGCCGATCGAGCCGAGCCCGATAACGGCCACATGCTGATCCGCCCAGGCGGCGTCGGCCGTGCTCAGGGCTCGGGTGACGTTGAGGACGACGGTGGCGGTGGTCACGTCGTGCCCCGTCGTCACCTCGGTCGCCAGGCTCGGCAGGGTCGTGCCGTACTTGGTGGCCGCGGGGATGAGACCGGTCAGCGCGGTGCGGGCGGCCCCGTGGCGGTGCGCGTGGTCGGCGGCCCGGGCGATCAGGTTGGCGAGCCGGTCGGGAGCGGTGAACATCTCGTCCCCGAGCAGGGGCAGCAGGTAGTGGCCGACCGTGCCGAACGGGGTGGCGACGATGCGGCGAAGTACCGGTGCCTCGCCGAGCCGGTGAAGGATCTCGTGGGCCGGGTGGCCGGCGCGGGCGAGCGCGGCGGGTGTGAGGTAGCCGACCGCTGCCGCGTCCAGGCGCCCGCCGGGCACCAGTCCGAGCAGCTCGTCGGGATCGTTCAGGGTGGCGGTGATGACCCCGGCGACTCCTGCCGGGGCCCGGAGCGGTCCTGGGGCGGTGGGTCGGTTCGGGGTGAGCAGGTGCGTGAGGTCGATGAGGCGCGGGGCGTGGAGGAGGTCGGTCACGGTGACCGGCCGCCCCAGGCGGGCGCTGATCCGGGCGGTGAGACGGACGCTGTCCAGGGAGGAGCCTCCCTCGGCGAAGAAGTCGCTCTGCGGTCCGGGCGTACGGCCGGTGATCCGTGACCATTCCTCGGCGATGACCTCCCCCACCGTCCCCGGCCGGTCTGCCATCGCGGGCTGCGAAGGCGCGGTACGGGCGGGAGGGGTGGGGGCGTAGGGGGCGGTGGTCAGGGCGTTGCGGTCGAGTTTGCCGTGCGGGGTCAGCGGCAGGTCCGCGGTGAGGGTGATCTCGTCGGGCAGCAGCCACTTGGGCAGGTGCTCTCGCAGATGTGCCTGCAGCTCACGGCTGTGCACGGTGTATCCGGTGCGGGGGACGACGACGGCGCGCAGCCGCCCGCCGCCCTCGCTCACCACGGTCGCGGCCGCGTCCTTGACCGCGGGATGGGTGCGCAGGTGGGTTTCGATGTCGCCGAGCTCGATCCGGCGGCCACGGACCTTGACCTCGGCGTCGATGCGTCCGAGCCACAGCAGTTCACCGCGCTCGGTGAACCTGGCCCGGTCGCCGGTGCGGTAGCCAACCACCCGGTGCTGCTGGTTGCGGATGAACCGGCCGGGCTCATCGTCGGGGTCGAGGTAGCCGAGCCCGAGGCAGGCGCCGCTCACCCGGAGTTCGCCCTCGGCTCCGAGGGGGACCGGCTGCCCGTGCTCGTCGGTGACCTGGCAGACGATGTTCGGGATTGGCCGGCCGATCGGGACCACGCCGGAGATGTCCGGGTCGTCGATCAGCTGGTGGGTGATGTCGTCCGCGCATTCGGTGGGCCCGTAGGCGTTGACGATCGGGGCCCCGCCCGCGCGCAGCCACCGGCGGCACACCTCGGCGGGGACGGCCTCGCCGGTCACCATCAGGCAGTCGAGGCGGCTGCTGGTCCTCGGCCAGGGCACCGCATTGCAGTCGATGGCGTCGAGGAGCGCGGCCAGGTGGCTGGGCACGGTCTCGAACAGCCGCACGCCGCGCTCGTCGAGCCGCTGGAACAGGCGGGCGGGGTCGAGGAGGACCGCGTCGTCGAGGACGACGACGCGGCCGCCGCGCAGCCACGGGACGGCGAACTGCCAGATCGAAACGTCGAACGAGGCGGGCGCCGACTGCCCCACCACGCCGAGCTCGTCGAGGCCGAGCAGGTTGGCTTTGGCCCACCAGTGGTTGACCATCTCCGCGGGGCCGATCCGGGTGCCCTTGGGGCGGCCGGTGGAGCCGGAGGTGAACAGCACGTACGCGGTCTCGGCCAGCGGACGCGGGGCGAGCGACGGCGCCGGCCCGGCAGGCAGAGCCCCCATGTCGAGGCGTGTCAGCGCCCCGGGCAGTGCTGCCGTGGCGCCGGTGTGCTCGCGGGGGTCGGTGAAGACCAGCTCCACGGTGGCCTGGTCGGTCATCTGCTGGAGGCGTTCGGCCGGAAGCCCAGGCGAGAGCGCCACGTAGGTGCCGCCCGCCCACCAGATGCCCAGCACGGTGGCCCAGTAGCGAGCTGACCGGGACGCCATCACGCCCACGACCGGATGCGCGCTGTCGGTGTGCTGACGGATCTGGTGGGCGTAGGTGCGGCTGAGGGCGGCCAAGTCCTCGTAGGTGTAGGACTCGGTGCCGTCCTCGACGGCCACCGCGTCCGGCCGGCTGGTGGCGTGCGCCTCCACGATGCGGGCGAGGGACAACTCCGCGGGCCAGGTACGTTCCGGGCCACGGCCGACCTGGTCGAGACGGGCGAGTTCAGCGGCCGGGAGGCGGTCCGTCTCGACGGGCGCGTCCACGTCCCGGGCAGCTGTGCGGGCGGCGTGGACCAGGCAGTCCAGGAACCGCCGCGCATCGGCCGCGGTGACGGCCGACGTGCGATGGTCAACCGACAGGCGCATACGCTGGCCGGTCGGATCCAGCGAGCACTGCACCGTCAGGTCCAGATACGTCTGGTCCAGCGCCGCGACCTGCCGCAGGCGCAGGGCCCGGCCGCTGTCGTCGAACAGGTCGCGGTAACGGTGGAATTCGGTGTAGTTGAACACACAGCTCGGCTCGAATCCGGGCACCAGGGCCCGCAGCCCGGCGTACGGGGTACGGCGGTAGCGCCACGAGGACTGCTCGGCGGCCACCAGCTGGCCCACCAGGTCCCGCCACGTCGTGCCGGGACGGATCTCGACCGCAGCGGGCAGCATGTTCAAGAACAGCCCGACCAGGTCCTCCGCGCCGTCCTCTTCCGGACGGCCGTTGACCATCACGGCGGACCCGCTGCGCTCCCGGCCCGTGAACAGGGCGACGGTGCGCATGTGCACCGCCCACATCAGGGTGCGCAGCGACACTCCCAGCCGGTCCGCGGCCTCCCGGAGCGCAGTCACCTCGGCTTCGTCGAGGTGGTGGTTCCACCGGCTCCAGGTCGTCGGTACGTCCGGGTCGCCCGGCGCGAGGGCCAGGCGCCACGCCGTGCCCTCCTGCCCCACCACCGCGTGCCAGTGAGCGAGCGCCTTCTCGTCGGTGGCGGCCGCGGCCTCCAACTCAACGAAGCGCCCGTACGACGCAGCTGCCCGGCCGTTCAGGGGTCGCGCGGTCGCGGGAGGCTGCGTTCCCGCGCGGGAGGCGGCGAGGTGCTCGTACGTGTCGAGGATGTCCCGACCGAGGACGGCCACGCTCCAGCCGTCCAGGAACGGCTCGACGATGGAGAACATGACCGTCCCCGGCGTGAAGCGGTGGAGATGGAAGGTGAACAGCGGCGCGGTGTCCCAGGAGAACGGGAGGGTACGGACCTCCTGACGCCACCGGCCCCACGCCATCTCCCGCTCGCTGTCAGAGAGCGCCGTGAGGTCGTGCTCGAGCACCTCCACATCCACGGCCTCCAGGACTACCTGCTGGGGACCTGCCAGGTCGGCCAAGTCCACCGCTGAGCGGAGGAACTCGTGCCTGCCGGCCACCTGCGCGAGCGCCTCGCGCAGCAACGCGGCATCGATGGCGCCATCGAGCTCGTAGGAGGTGAGGTAAGTCAGGTAGTCGGCGCTCGCCTGCCGGTGGTAGAGAAGGCCGAGCTCCAGCTGTGACAACGGGAACCGTGCCGCCACCCGGTGCCCGTTCCACACCACCGGCGCGGCCGACACCTGAGGTCCGGTCAGGGCAGGGAGCCCCGGAGCGCTGCTGGGAGCGGGGCGCACACGGGCGGCGAGCGCGGCCAGGGTGCGGGCCTCGAAGATGTCGGCGACCTCCAGCACAACGCCGCGGCGCCGCAGCAGGGCGACCAGGCGCAGCGCGGTGATGGAGTCCAGGCCCAGGTGGAACAGGTCGGCGCCGGCCGGGACCTGTGGCATGTCCAGCACCTCGCCGGCCACGGCCGCGATCAGCTCGGCGGCCCCATCGGATGCGGGTGCTGCGGGGATGGTCGCGGCGGTCAGGACGTGGCCGGACAGGCCGGTGAGCCGGGTGCGGTCCAGTTTGCCGCTTGCCGAGTACGCCAGCTCCGGCACCACCGTGAACCCAGCGGGGATGAGGGATGCCGGCAGGTGGTCCGCGGCATGGGACCGCAGGTCAGCGACCTCAAGCGCAGCCCCGTCGCGCGCGATGAGGTAGGCGTGGAGGCGGCGCCCGGCCCCCTCCCCATGGTCGGCGACGGCGGCGGCCGCCACGTCCGGGTGGTCGGCCAGGACGGCATCGATCTCCGCCAGCTCCACCCGCTGCCCGTTGATCTTCACTTGGTCGTCGGCCCGGCCGAGGAACTCCAGAACCCCTCCCGAGCGCCACCGGGCCAGATCTCCGGTGCGGTAGGTGCGCTGGCCTTCCGGGCTCACCGAGAACCGGCCCGCATCCAGCGAGCCGTCGCCGACGTAGCCCAGGGCCACCTGAACGCCCTCGACCACGAGCTCGCCGACCGCCCCGAGGGGCACCTCGGATCCGTCCTCGCTGCAGACGCGCACCGTGGTGTTGTCCACCGGGCGGCCGATCGGGACGAACGCCCGGCCCTCACCGGGCCGGTAGGTGAATCCGGTGACGTCGATCGACGCCTCGGTGGGCCCGTAGAGGTTGTGCAGGCAGATCCCGAACTGCGTCTGGGCGCGCCGGGCGAGCGCGAGAGGCAGCCGCTCACCGCTGGTGAACACCTGTTTCAGCGCCGGGAAGCGGCGCCCGGCTGCCGAGTTGAGGAACTCGGCGAGCATGGCGGGCACGAAATGCACCGTGTCGACGGCGTACCGGTCGAGGACGTCGGAGAGATAGGCGGGATCCGCGTGCCGCCCGTGCCGCGCCGCGACCACCGTCGCGCCGGTCATCGGCGGCCACAGCAGCTCCCACAGGCACACGTCGAAGCTGAGCGGGGTCTTGGCCAGCACCACGTTGCCCGGGCCGATCGGGAAGGCGCGCTGCATCCAGGCCAGGCGGTTGATGATCCCGGCGTGGGAGATGGCGACGCCCTTGGGGCGGCCGGTCGACCCGGAGGTGTACATCACGTACGCGGCTTGGGTCGCCGCGCCTTCCAGGGCGAGCGGCACCGGGTCAGGGGTCTCGATCAGCACGGTGACGCGCAGCACCTGCCCGAGGACCCGCAGGGTGTCGGGTCCCTCATCCGCCGCCGGCTCGATGAGCAGGTGGGCGCGGCTGTCGGTGAGCATGAACTGGGCCCTGGCCGGGGGAAGGTCCGGGTCGCACAGCAGGAGCACGCAGCGGGCGTGGAGCACGCCGTGCACGGCGGCGATCAAAGCGGCGCCGCGCGGCATACGAACCGCGACCGCCCTGCCTGCGCCGGCTCCGAGCCCGGTGAGGTGCCCGGCCACGGCCAGGGCCGCGGCGGCGAGCTGTGCGTAGGTCACCGCCTGGCCCCCGGCCACGGTGTCGTCGACGACGGCAATACGAAGGGGATCCTCCGCGGCGCACGCGAAGAAGGGGGCCTCCACCCGGCGCCCGCGCAGCTGCACCTGGCGCCCGGACGCCGCCCCGCCACGGCTGTGGCCGAGCGCTGGGACCGGCTCGTCCAGCCTGGCGGTGACGGCGCCGGTCACCGCGGCGGCCGCGAGATCGGCGAACCATTCCCGCTCACGGGCATCGACGGCGTTCGCGCGGTACTCGAAGGTCAGTGCCAGGCGCCCCTCGTGGGCTGCGACGTGGACGCTCAGGTCGAACTTGGCCGTCCTGCTGGGCAGCAGGTAGCGCCGCCAGTGAAGCCCGGCAGCCTCGACGGGCTCGCCCCGGTAGTGGGTGAGGAGTCCGGTCGGCTGCAGCTGGTTCACGACCGTCACCGAGGTTCCGTCGGGCTTGACCCCGGTGTTGAAGAGGGCCTCGGTGTCACCCCAGTCCGCGTGCACCGCGGCCTGGCGCAGTTCACCTCCGACCTCGGCGAGGAGAGCAGCGACGGACTCACCCTGACCGGAAGGCAGCCGCACGGGCAGAGCGCGGACCCGGTAGCTGACCTCGGTGTCCTCGTCGGGCAGGCGGTGGCTGAACGGCACCCGCACCGCCACCTCGCTCTCGCCGCCGAAACGGGACAGCGCCGCTCCGATCCCGGCCAGCACGACCGCGAACGGGCTCGCGCCAGCCTCCGTGGCGCGCGCGGAGGTCTCGGAGACGGTGACGTCCAGGACGCGCTGCATGAGCACGCCGACGTCGTCCGCCGTCCGCGTCCGGTTGCGGCCCCGAGGCAGCAGCACGGTGGACTCCGCCAGGTCCAGACGGGGGCGGAAGAAGTCACGGGCCTCATCCGGCGTGACCAGTGGCTGGTAGGGCAGCACCTCCCGGTCGGCCGCCGTGGCATCGGGCCCGTCGGTGGACTCCCGGTAGGCGGCGATGACCTCGTCGACGAGGCGGCGCAGGCTCAACCCGTCGCAGGCGCAGTGGTGCACGGTGATCTGCAGGAGCGCCCCGGCCGACTTCAGGTCCCACAGCACCAGGCGGTGCAGCAACTCGCTGGCGAGGAACGGGCGGCGGGCCTCGGTCTCCAGCGCGGCGGCGCCCGAGCCCTCGGCCCAGGTCCGGAGGTCGGCCGTGGTGACAGGGACGGTGCGCCAGTGCGGCTCGATGCCGAGGCGTTGCCAGACGAGCTGTTCCCCGCCGCCGTCCACCGTCGAGTGCAGGGCTCGATGCCGGGCGATGACGGTGCGGGCGGCGGCGTGGAGCAGCGCGGGATCGAGCCGGCCTTCGATCTCCACGGCCGCGCAGATGTTGTAGGCGGGGCTGAGGGGGTGGCGCTGCTGGTGACGCCATAAGGCCGCCTCGGCCCCGGTCAGGAGCACCGGGGAGGCGGACACGACGGCGAGGGACGATGAACTGGTCACGACGAGAGCCCATCTGCGGTAGGGACGGCGGACGGAGCGGCTGGCGCCCGAAGGTTGCGGGAACGTGCTGGTCAGGTCGTCATGCGTGCGACGCGATCAGCGAAGTCGTTGACGTCCCCAGCCGTGTTGAGCGTGTCGAAGGGCACGCGCAGGCCGAGGGTCTTGTGGAGCGCGCCGAGCAGGCGCAGCCCGGACAGCGAGTCGCCGCCGGCCTCGGTGAATGTGCCGCTCGTACCGTCGGGGAGAACGCTCAGCCACAGCTCGCGGACGCGAGCGCGCACGTCCATCCCGGGAGCATCGGTGTCATCGGTGGTCGGCATCGGCCTCTCCTCCTGCGTGGTTGTCCTCGAAATAGCGGCCCGCGAGCTGCTGGTGGTCGGTTTTGCCGTTGGGCAGCAGCGGCCAGTGGGTCGTCACCGTGATCTCGGCGGGCACCATGTGGGCCGGGACCCGGTTTCTCAGCCACGCGATCACCTGCCGGGGATCCGGGCCGGACGGTCCGTGGGCGGGCTCAACCGTGCACACCAGGCCGCGGTCGGAGGCGGCCACGACAGCGGCCCGCTGCACGTGGTCGTGGGCGATGAGCTGTTGCTCAACGCTCTCGGCCGCCACCCGCATGCCGCGGACCTTGACCATGCGGTCCGCTCGCCCCCGCCACACCAGCCCTGCCGTGGACTGCTCGGCATGGTCGCCGGTCTCCAGCCGCCGTACCGCGGCCCCAAGGCCGGAGCCAGCGCCGCTCCCGAGACGTCCGAGGGCCACGGCGCGGCCGGTGACAACGATCTGGCCCTCTGGGTGCTCGGTGTCGCTGAAGGCGGGCGCCAGAGAGACGGTGACGTGGTCCAGTGCGGTGCCGATCGGTACGGCGGCATCTTCCGGCTCGCTGCCGGTGACCTCGTAGGCGGTGACGATGCCGGTGGTCTCGGTGCAGCCGTACATGTTCCACAGCCGGACGTGCGGGGCCAGCCGCCGGGTGTGGTGGGCTAGGTGGCCGTCCAAGGGCTCACTGGCGAACAGCACGCGCCGGACCCCGGCCAGCATCCGCCGCGCGTCGTCCTCCGGTAGCGCGTCCAGCAGAGCTCGCCAGAACGACGGTGTCACGTCCAAGTGCGATACCAGCTCCTCGTGGACGAGGTCCGCGAACTCCCAGGGCGTGCGCACCTGACCGTCAGTGGGGACCACCACGGTCGCCCCCACCGCGAGCGGAACAAGCAACTGCCGCATAGCGGATGAAAAGCCCAGCGGCGCGACTCCCAGACACCGGTCACCGGCGCCCAGACCGACCCGTCGGGGAAGCGCCCCGGCGTAGTCGGCGAGCCCTCCGTGCCCCAGCAGGACTCCCTTGGGATCTCCCGTCGATCCGGAGGTGAACATGCCGTATGCGCCTGAGCACGGGTCGATGGGCGCCAGCGGGAGGCAGCCGGACAGGGGCGACAGGAGCTCCACGGCGCTCAGGCACCGGTGTCCCGGAGGCACACGGCCCGCAGCATCCTGGTCGACGATCACGGCGCGAACATCCGCTGCCCTGGCCATTACCGCCAGAAGCGCGTCCGGGTAGAGCGGGTCCAGCGGCAGGTAGACCGCGCGGGATCGCATGATGCCGAGAACCAGAGACGGCACCTGATGCGAACGGCTGGAACAGACGCCAACGACGTCACCCGGTGCTACCCCAGCCTCCAGCAGCCGCGCCGCCACCGCATCGGCCATATCCATCACCGTGCTGTACGTCAGGGGGGTAGGTCCGGTGACGGCCTGCGCATCGGGGCGCTGCCGCGCCAGTCGTCGAACGAGATCCGGCAGGCCCTCCGAGGCAGAGGGTGCCTCATCGCCGCGCTGCTCCAGGTGGGAAAGCTCAGGTCGCATCGATGCCTCCGTCGATGGCGGGGCCCGTGAGGGCCGGCGAATCAGCACGGGTTCTCCCGCCTGAACTGGCCTGGTGTGCAAGTTCGTACGCGGCGGCGCTGTTCATGCCGCACAAGCCCGCGGTGAACGGGGTAGAGCGAATCCAGGCGCTAGTCCTGGTGAGGACATGGGGGTTATGTCGCGTCGGGCGGGCGTCCGAGGCGCGGCTATGCGTAGCTCAGGCAGCCGCCTGGCACCAGTGAGCCTCGGGCGGGCAGGATGAGTCATCCATGAGCGGGACTCACTCACGCTCACGTTCAACTCACCAAGGCGGGGGACTACATGGGGCACCGACCCGGGCGTGAGTCGTTCGCGGCCACGCTGAAGCACTTCCGCACGATCCGTGGCTATTCGGGGGCCGCGCTGGCCCGAAGGCTTGGCATCGACCCCTCCTACGTCAGCCACCTGGAGGCCGGACGGGAACGAGGAAGCTCCGACCTGATCCGCCGCATGGACAAGGAACTTGAAGCCGCCGGCGCCGTGTGGCAAGCCTGGCAGGAGGACGACGGGGACCCCGTGCCTTCCGATGCTCCTGACGAGACACCCACCTCCGCCGGAGTTCTCGTCATGGAGGACGAGGCCGACCTGACCTACGACGACGGCCTCTACCAGCTGCGGATGCGACGGCTGCTGCGCAACACCGGCAGCGAACCGGTCACCCGCTACCTGGTCCGCATCGCCGTCGACCGCTATCCCGGCGAACCGGAGCGTTCCAACGCCCTCTACCGCGCGCGGCCACTGACCTGGGAGGAACTGCGACTGGTCGCCCACTGTGGGGGCGAGCCGATGAGCTGGACGGCCAAACACGACCGGGACGCCTTCAAGGAGGTCTGGCTGACCTTCGCGAACGACCGGGCGCGTTTCCCCCTCTATCCCGGCCAGGAGGCCGAGATCATCTACTCGTACTCCGTCAGCGCAGACAAGTGGGGCCCGTGGTTTCAGCGAGCCGTCCGCGGGCCGACGCGCGAACTCAGCGTGACCCTCACTTTCCCTGCTGCCCTTGAACCCGTCGTCTGGGGGACCGAGACGTCCCTCACCGCCGATTTCGCACCCTTGCGCACACCTCCCGAGCGCCGCACGGACGGTGACCGGACGGTCTTCTCGTGGAGCACCCGGGATCCCCAACTTCACGCCCGCTACCGCCTGGAATGGCGGTTCAAGACCCCTCACACCACAGAGAGCGAGCCCGAGTCCGTGAACCCCACATCCCCGAGCACCGCCATGGCCAGCGCCGGCATCATCCAGGACGGTGATCCTCTGCTCCACGCCGTCGCACGGTCCTTCGACCTCCCCGGCGAGGCCGAGGAAGCGCAGCGCGTAGTGAGTGGGCTCCTCGAAGCCATCGACCGTGTCCGGCGCCTTCACACGTTCGGGAAGGGCATGGGGATCGCCGCCTGCCAGATCGGAAACGACCGGGCCGTCGCCGTCGTCATCCCACCGGACCCTGAAGCCGAGCCGATCGTCCTCCTCAACCCCGTCATCGCCGAGACCGCGGCCCAAACCGATGAGCAGTACGAGGGCTGCCTCAGCTACTTCGACGTGCGCGGCCTCGTACCCAGGCCCCTGAGCGTCGTAATCGCCCACACCAGTCTCGACGGAACCCGCCGTCTCACCCGGTACGAACAAGGACTCGCCCGGCTCGTCCTCCACGAGGTCGACCACCTCTATGGGTTGCTCTACCGCGACCGCATGCTCCCCGGCACCGCGCCGATCCCCGTCGAGGAGTACCGGGGAACCGGCCAGACCTGGAACTACCAATGATCGTGACCAGCTAGGTCGGGCTGACGAGTTGGTCGATAGTGTCCGGCCTGGGCAGCTGCCGCTCACGGCGTGTCGCGGACGCAGGCCCGGTACGTGGGTGGCGATGGTCGCCTCGGTCGGACCGTAGGCGTTGGCGACCTGGCGCCGGTCGATCCAGTGGCGGAATCGGGCCGGGTCCAGTGCCGGGCCTCCGACGACGAGCAGCCGGAGCTCGGGCAGCGTCACCTCCGGTAGGGCCGCGAGCACCGGGCCGGATGCCCTGACCGCGCGGTACTCGACGGGGTGGGCGTCGCCAGCCTGGCACGGAGATCCGGTGGTGTGCGCACGTAGAGAGCTACGCCGGCCATGGGGGTCATGAAGTCAGCGAAGAGCGTCACGCAGGGCCTCCTCCAAGACAGGTAGCTGGTCCAGCAGCATCAGATCGGCCTCGTGCCGCGCCGTGGCGTAGGACTCAAGTGCGGCGTCGACGATGTGCGGACGTTTCACTGGTGCCGAGAACGGAAACGTCGAGCAGAGCACGGCTGCACAGCCCACACGGAGCGAGGACACGAGGTCGTCCGCCGACACCTTGGGATTGGCGTCCCGGTAGGCCAGGGTGAGATCGGTGTATCCGGTGAGCCAGCCCTCCACACCGTTGGCCAGCACGCTGCTGGGGTCACAGCCCAGACGCGCGATTTCCCAGGCGAGGTACCCGGGTGTGGGCGGTCGGAAGTCCACGAATGCGGCGGCAGCGTCGTCCTTCAACAAGACGTTGGGGCCGGACAGGTCGCCGTGCAGGACCTGGACCGTCAGCGGGGGAAGCGAAGCAAGGATGCGCTCGACGCCACCGAAGAGCGCTTGCCGTTCACGCGTCGCCTGCAGCGACCATGCCTCGAACTCTCCAAGCCTGGGCTTGCTCTGGAACGCGTGAATCAGACCCTCATAGCTGTCTCGTGCGGTAGCCACGTCACACACCGCGGCACCAGGTTCCAGGGTCGGTGCGGCGGCGGGGTGAGCGGCGAGTCGACTGTGGAGTCGGCCCATCGCTGTGCCGACTGCTGCCCACCGTGCGCTCCTCAGGCCGCCTTCGGCGGTCGCGGTGTGCGGCACGTACGACCACAGGGACATCGGAAGGCGACCGCGGGTCTCGATGAGTTCGTCCTCGCACGTGCGGGTTGCCCGCGCGGTCGCGACGCCTCCGTCGGCGCAGTACTCGGACAGCTCCACCGATGCCCGCTCGAGATCCAAGTGATCCCGAGTGCGGTAGACCTTGGCGAAGTGCTGGCGGCCCGCCTGGTCCACGACGGCGTAGTTGTCCGTCGCGGTGCCCTCCGGGATACGCGTGATGTCTGCCGGGTTTAGTCCGTACGCGCGCACCAGCGTGCCGGTGACCGCCATGATCTGCTCTTGCGCAACGGGTTCACGCACTGACGGCTCCACGTCACACCTCTTCCGGCACTGCGTCGGTCGCACGCTGCTCACCAGGGCATTCCGGCAAGGCGTCACGTACGGGCCACGGGACAACCAGGCGGCAATGCTCCCTGTCCAGAACGTCGCCGGCGGGCACCTGATCGTCGCGCGTGCCCGCCGGATGCACCGTCAGGACCGGGGCGACGTGCTGGTCGACGATCGCAGTCACAGTCACGGGTAAGGGCTCCTCGGGGAGTGAAACCAGAGCTTCGGAGACCGGGTCACCACAGGGTTCCTGACGTTCGAAGCCCCGGGGGGCTATGCGCGGATGGGGGACAGAGGAGAGGCCCGGCACGTGGCACGGCCGGTTCGTCTTGACCACTGGGGAGCCGATCGCAAGCCTGCCCTGCCGGCATCAGTCGGGCCAGGTGCACGGGGGCTCATAACGAGGGTCATTCAGTTCCGCCTTCCACCACGTGGCGTGTAGCCCCAAACCCGGTTATTTCCGGGCTAATTGCTGGTAGGCGGGCCGTCTCCTCGTGGGAATGACCCCCGGGATGAGCCGGTGGGCGGCTGGATTTCCCGTTCGGACAAGTGCGACGGTGAGAGCGGGGCTGACAAGAGCCGTGCTCCGCCCCACTTCTCTCCAGATTCCCCAGGCCACTGCCTCGTCGCTGTGCTGCACCACGGCGAGCCGAGCCGGCGCCCTATTCCTTCGCGATGAGAGCGAGCCCCGTCGTGACCGCTTCACACCTGGCCCGGCGACGCCTGGTCGCCGGATGGGACGAGCACCCTCTCGGCGTCGGTTGCCGGCCCATCGGGGGGCCGGCAGCCAACCTGGGCCACGCCGCGGGATGGGCCCATGTGGACGACGACTGCGCCGTTGATGCCCTCCTGCGCGCCCGCGAAGAGGGAGCGACTGTCTTCGACACCTCGGACGTCTACGGTCTCGGGCATTCCCAGAGGCTGCTGGGCCGCATGCTTGCCCAGGTACCCCGCGAAAGCATCAGCATCACCAGCACGGTCGGCGCTTTCAGGGGCACCAGCGTCAACGCCTACCGCTCCTTGAGCCTGCACGGGCAGGTGGAGCAGAGCCTTGAGAACCTCGGCGTGGAATCGCTGGATGTCCTGACGCTGCACCACACCGACTTCGGCCCTCGCGATCAGTTCCTCCCGGAGGCGCGGGAGACGCTGGAGGCCCTGCGTGACCTTGGCAGGGTCAAGGCGCTCGGGATGAGGGCGCCGAACCGGCTGGCTGCGGGTACCGAGACCCCGGGCGACCGGAACCAGGTGAGCGCGGCCCGGTTCGCGTTCCTCGTCCAGCAGTTCGACGCCAAGGTCATCGCCATCTCCTGCAACCCCCTCAGCCGACCCCCCGAGCACAAGGCCGCCGATTGCGGCGAGGAGGAGGAGGACGTCTTCAGTTTCGCCCGTCGCCACGGCGTCGCCACCATGATTACCGAGCCGCTGGGGCTGGGCCTGCTCACCGGAAAATACCGTCCGGGCACGGCCTTCGGCCCCGGAGACGTCCGCTCCCGCCTCACCGCGCCGGTCCTGGACGCCGTCCAGCGAGGCCTGCAGCCCCTGCGGGACCGATTCGGATCCACCCCGCAAGACCTCGCCCGGGTCGCTCTCCTGTACTGCCTCCGACGCTGCCCGGACTCGATCGTTCTGACCGGATTCACCAGTCCACAGCAGGTGGCCCTGAACTACCAGGGCCTCAAGACTGCGCTGAGCGAACCGGACTACGAGTTCGTCGACGCCGCATACGCGGCCATACGCGCCGAGCTGGAGGAGGTAAGCCAGCCCCGCTCCAGCGAGGCGGCGTCCGTGCCGTGCATTCCCGGGGCAGGCCAGCCTGCCCACGTCCCCGAGGAGCGATGACGCCCCGTGCGCGCCTCAAAGGGGGAGACCCCGTGAACCCGGACAGCACCTACTGGATGAAATACGCCATCGGCCTCGCACAAGAGACGCCACAGCCAGGCCGGCGGGTCGGCGCCGCGCTCGTCTCCGAACGCGGCCGGCTGATCTGCTCCGCCTTCGAGGGCGAAGTGCACGGCGCGTCCTGGATCCGCATTCTGCGGCGCAGAGTCCATGAACTCGGAGTATCCAGCGCGCACAGCGTCTACCTGACGATCAACACCCTGTCGGCGGACCGGTCGTTCGAGCTGGCCGAGCTCCTGGAGGACGTGCGGATCGACAAGATGTACATCGGTCTGCCGGACCCCGCGCTGACGAGCTACCTCGATGGCGATCCCGTCACCGAGCGAGGCCATGTACTCCGCTTCCCCGACTACCTGCAGCGCGAGATCCTGAAGCAGAACCGAGACCTCTACGCGGCGAGCGAGCAGAGCATCGAGTGCAACCCCCACTACTCCACCCATCGCATCAGCGAAGCCGTCGCCACCAGGCTGAGGTCGATGGGATTCGAGCTGACCAGGGAGGATGTCAACGCGAACAGGGGGAGGGTTGCCCTCGCCTCGCTCATCTGCCACAGGTACGGGATCGAGTACAAAGAGGCCGATCGCGCCGTGGGCGACGCACTGGCCGAAGCGTTCGACGCGAAGTACGGCACCTATGACTACGCGTACGACGCTCGCGCCGCCAACGTGGGCTGGGCCGACGACTTCATGTCGGTGTACCGGAGGTCGTCCACAAGGACTCTGCCCGCCGTCACCATCCTCAACGTCGGCGTCGGTGCCGGCCACGAAGCAGCAGCTCTGTTCTCCGACTGCCCGCGGATCACCTTTGCCGATATCGCGGAAAGCGGCCTTGCAAACATAAGCGGACGCATTCCTTCGGCGAGAACTGTCGTCTCCAGTGCTGAAGACCTGTCCGTCCTGCCGGACGACAGTTTCGATCTGTATGTCTCATTGAGGACGTACAACTCGTCGTTCTTCGACACGTCCGCCGCGGCCTCGGAGGCGCACAGAGTCCTGAAGCCCGGTGCGGTGATTATCGTCTCCGTGGCCAACGGATTTCTGTATACTCAGCGGCGCTGCGTCGTGCCGGGACTGATCATTCCCGGCACTGAATTCGTTGACATCTACCGTGGGATGGAAACAGCGAACCTGGTCGGCGCGGGGCTCGAGTCTGCTGGATTTAAAGATCCCCGCATGTTTCCAACAAGTACCGAGATTTACCTGTCGGCTGTCGCCGTCTAACGCTTCCACCGGCCTCCGGCCGGCCACGGTCGCGGCGTCCCATCAGTACTGCGGGAAGGCTGGATCGCAGACTGCCGGGGGCGACCGGACGGCCCAGAGGGAGCAGCGTGAAGGAAGGACTTCTGCAATGAACGGGCGAACGACTGTTGCCGATCGGATCCTGCGGTTCAACGAGGGACTCGCGGAGACGGCGCTCGAACTGCCTCCCGGATTCAGGGTCGTCAACCCGTTCAGCGGCCCCCAGCAGGAGCGCGTCCGCGGGGTGACGGCCGCGTTCTACCGCAAGTACTACGACGACGACAGGCCCCGCCGTCTGGTCCTGGGGAGCTCACCTGCCCGGCGGGGCACAGCCGTGACCGGGGTCCCGTTCGAAGACGCCGAGTTCCTCGAAAGCGACACGGGAGTCGACGTCGCTGACGGCTATGCGGTGAGCAGGCCCTCCGCCGGGTTCCTGCAGGACGTCATCGCGCGCTACGGGGGCCGGACAAGGTTCTACGCCGACTTCATCATGAGCTTTGTGTGCCCTCTCGGCCTGGTGAGAACGAACCCCCGGGGAAGAGAGGTCAACTGCAACTTCTATGAGAATAAGAAGCTGCTGGAGCGCCTCAACTCCTTCCTCATGGACACCCTGGAGTGCCAGCTGGCATTCGGAATTGACACCTCTGTGTGCTACTGCATCGGCAGCGGTGAGAACTTCAAATTCCTCACGAAGGTGAACGAGGGTCAGCGCTTCTTCAAAAAGATCGTGCCCTTGGCGCACCCGCGCTTCATCACGCAATACAACGGCGGGCGAACGGAAGAATTCGCCGAAAAGTACCTCAGTGCTCTGCGCGGAGAAGGCGATTAACCGCCGCGCCCTCGCAGCGCATTCCTCGGCTGACTTCCCGAAGGCCGAGGGCCCCTACGCGCCGGATCGAGAAGAAGGAGAACAGCACAGTGGTGACAGAAGGCAGGATATTGGTCCACTTCGGCTCGGAACGCGTCAGCGTCTACCGCTTCCAGAGCGGAGAGCTGAGGCTGCTCACGAGGGAGCAGCTTCCGTTCGGAGCCGGCCTGGCCGGCGAGACGCTGGCGGACAGCGTTGGCGAGTTCTGCGCCGGGCTCAAGGAGTTCACCGAGGTCGTTGACAACAAGAGCACGCGAGTGCACGCCACCGGGGTCTTCCAGCAGCTCCCACAGCCGGAAGCGGCCGCGCTGGTCAACAGCGTCTACGTCGACACGGGCCTCTACTTCAACATCGTGGGGCCCGAGCTGGAGCGGTTCTACCTGGACACAAGCATGTCCGCAGGCGGTTCGAACGACATGGTGGAAGGCCTGATCCGGCGCGAGTTCCGGACGGCTGTCGTCTGCGGCAGTTTCCAGCAGTCCCTGGGGTACATCGGGGACACCATCGCCCAACTGCGCGAAACCGGCACCGAGGTGCTCAGCCCCCGCAGCACCAGGATCAAGCCGGAAACCGCGGGCACCGACTTCATCCTCTTCGACTATCAGGACTCGCTGAAGAACCACCGCGACACGTGGCGGCACAAGTACGAGCACCTGGACGCGTTCCGGCAAGCCGACGCTGTCGTCGTGTGCAACCCGGGCGGTCGCGTCGGAAGCGGCACCGTCTTCGAGCTCGGCTTCATGGCCGGACTGTCCAAGAGGGTCATCTTCACGGAGGAGCCCGCGGGCGTGTCGGTCTCCTTCCCCTGCGAGGTGGGCCTGGGTTCCTGACCCCACCCGCTGGGGGCTGCCGCATCCCACCCCGTTTCCGCATCCCCGACCGCATCGCGTCTCGGTGAACGGCGCAGTCCCCGGAAGCAGGTCGCCTGCCCGTCCTCGCTCTGTCCACCCCGATCCCGCTTCTCGGCTACGAAGATATGGAAAGGACCCTCGCCGGTGGAACACATCGACATAGTGCGCGACAGGCTGCGAGAGATCGTGGCGTCTGTCCTGGAGATGGACAAGGAAGCCATCAAGCCTGGTGCCCAGTTCTATGAGGAACTCGGCATGAGCTCCTTGGAGAAAGTCGAGATCGTGGTCGCGATCGAGCGCGAGCTCGGAGCCCTGTCCGCCCAGGAAGCGGCAGCCCTCACCAGTCTGGACGCCGCAGTGGCCGTGCTCGGCGAGCGGGCGAGGAGCCTCCAGGGGGTCGACCTGATCGACCGCCTGGTGACGGGCCATGTCTCTGCCGGCCGGGGTGACCGGGCCAGCTACCTCGACCCCCACTCCGGGGAGATCACCTACGCGGGCCTTCTCGAGGCAGCACGCGGGTACGCGGGCGCCCTGCGGGCAGCAGAGGTACCCGAGTGCACCCGCGGCCTCCTGGTCGCCGACGACTCCGTGGCGACCGTGGTCGCCGTCCTCGGCCTGTGGTGGCACGGCTGCGTCCCTGTGGTGATCAGCCCGATGCTCACGGACGACGAAGTCCGCTACATCGCCGCAGACTGCGCCGCCGCGATGGTCCACCTCGACGCAGCACCCAAGCGGCAACGTGCCCTGGAGGAGCTGTTCGCGACGACAACCCGGTTCGCCGGCTCTGACGTCCGCGCTGCTCTGGCGACGGCCGAGCCCGGACCCGCACGACGCCCGGAGGAGGCTGGGGCTCCGGCCGCATGGAGCACGGGGCGTGAGGCGCTCGTGCAGTACACCTCCGGAAGCACCGGCATGCCCAAGGGGGTGCGCCACTCGGCAGGCGCGATCGCGGCCATGGCCGACGGAATCGGCACGGTCCTGGCACTGACCCCCGAGGACACCGTTCTGTCCACCGCGAGGATGTCCTTCGGCTACGGATTCGGCAACAGCGTCCTGTGCCCCCTGGCGGCCGGCGCCCGCGTCGCGCTCATCAGCGGCACCGTCGACGTCCACTCCCTCGCCGCCTCGCTGCAGCGCCACCAGCCCACCGTGCTGTTCTCCGTCCCGCGGCTGTACGCGGCGCTGCTGAACGCCTCTGGGCCGGCGCTCGCCTCCGACTGCGTCGACTCCGTGCGGCTGTGCGTAGCGGCGGGCGAGAACCTGCCCGGTCCGCTCAGCCAGCGGATCCGCGCCGCCTTCCAGGCTGAGCTGCTCAACGGCCTCGGCGCGACCGAGGTGCTCTACACCGTCGTCGGCACCCCGCCAGGGGAGGACCGCCCGGGAACGTTCGGGGTGCCGGTGCCCGGAATCACCGCGACCGTCCGCGCCGCGGACGGCACGCCCGTCGCCGATGGGCAGGAGGGCCGTCTGCACATCGCCGGCCCGACCGTCGCCCTGGGCTACGTCGGCCGGCCGGAGGCCGCAGCGGCGACCTTCGCCGACGGCGGTGCGTACACCGGCGACGTGGTGCGCCGTGCGCCGGACGGCACGTTCACCCATCTCTGCCGAGCTGATGACCTGCTCAACCTGGGTGGCTACAAGGTCTATCCGCGTGAGATCGAGAGCGTCATCCGCGGTGTCGAAGGGGTCCAGGACTGCGTGGTGGTCGGCGGCCGCGACGCCGACGGCCTGGAGCAGGCCGCGGCGTACCTGGTGGCCCGGCCGGGGTCCGACGAGGCCGTGGTGCGGCGTACGGTGATCGCCGCGATCCGTGGCGGTCTTGCCGCCTACAAGCGGCCCGCCCAGCTGGAGTTCCTCGACGAGCTCCCGACCACGTCGACCGGCAAGCTGGCCGCCTTCGAGCTGCGGAAGGCGGCTACACAACCGTGACCTGGGACATTACGGGCATGGCCGCCGTCGCCAACATCGGCGCCAGCCCCCAGGAGATCTTCGCCGCGTTGTGCGCGGGCCAGGAGAGCCGCAAGCCCCTGAAGGCGTTCGACCCGGACAAGTACAGGGCGGCCTACGCCTACGAGATCGACGACCGGCCCGAGGGCGGCGGCGATATACCGCGGCGTGCCACCCGCTGGCTCACCACCGTGGCCCGTCAGGCAGCCGCTGACGCGGGCCTGGGCGAGGACCTGTCCCAGGTACCCGTGCTGGTCGGGACCACCATGCGCGAGCAGCGCAGTCTTGAACTGTGGTGGCGTGACCACGCGGAAGTCGGCCTCGAAGATCTGCACTTCGGCACCGCCCTGAAGGCGGCCTTCGGGGCGTCCACCACGTACACCTTCGCCAACGCCTGCTCCGCCTCGCTGTACGCGCTCGGGATGGCCACCGACATGATCGAGGCCGGCATGGCCGACACGGTCGTCGTCGCGGGCACCGACGCCGCAACCGAGAGTGGCTTCGGCACGCTCGACCGGGTGCAGAACGGCATCCCCGACGCACTGCGCCCCTTCGATGCCACGCACAAGGGCATGCTGATGGGTGAGGGCGCGGCAGCTGTCGTCGTCCAGCGCGCCAGCACCGGGAAGGGGCCCGTGCACGCCCGGGTGCGCGGTGTGTCCATGAGCTGCGACGCTCACCACGCCACCGCGCCCGACCCCGACGGCATCACCCGTGCGGTGCTGGACGCCTACACCAGAGCAGGGGTGCGGGCCCGCGACATCGACCTGGTGATGCTGCACGGCAGCGGCACCCCCCGCAACGACCTGACGGAGTCGAGCGTCCTGAGCCGCATCTTCCAGGGCGCCGGAACCGGTCCGCGGATGACCGCCATCAAGGCGATGACCGGCCACACCCTGGGCGGCTCGGGACTGCTCAGCCTCCTGATGGCGGTGCTCGCCATGAAAGAGGGGACGGTACCCCCAGTCCTGGGACTCACCGACCCGATCCCCGAGGCCGCAGGACTGGGCCTGGTGCAGGGCGCTCCCGCATCCGGCGACCTGGCCATCGCTCAGATCAACGCGTTCGGCTTCGGAGGCATCAACGCCGTCGCGATCGTGGAGACAGCGCGATGAGCGCGACGAGCACCGCACACACGAGGATCCCGAACGCCCGGAAGGTCGTCGTCACGGGCATCGGACTAGCGCTCCCAGGTGTCGCGACGTACGGCGACCTCCTCGGACCGCTGCCCGGTGAGGGCGGCTTCGACCCGGCGACCGGGCTCAGCGGACGCGAGCTCCGCCACAAGGACCGTGCGTCCCGGCTCGCCCTGCGGGCCGCCGGGTTCGCCCTCCACGATGCGGGTCTGACCGATGCCGACGCGACGTTCACGGGCGTGGCTGATGCGACCGCGGTCGTGGTCAGCACCAACCTGGGCAACGTGGACAGCGTCTGCGAAGCCACCGACACGATCGCCAGGGAAGGCGCCAGGGGCCTCAGCCCCTTGGGTCTGCCACAGAACTCAAGCAATGTCATCGCCGGCTGGGTGGCCATCCGCTACGGGCTGCGCGGCCCCAACCTCACCGTCTGCAACGGCGTCACGAGCGGTCTGGATGCCGTGTCCTGGGCCCGGAACCTCATCGTGGCCGGACGTGCCGAAGCAGCCGTCGTCGTCGGAGTCGAACCAGCCAACGACGTGGTGACGAAGGTCCTCGGCGAGCAGTCCACCGACGCGGCGGTCTCGATCGTCCTTGAATCAGCGACCGCAGCCGCTTCCCGTGGCGCACGGCCGCGCGCGACGATCGCCGGGTACGCACGGGCCCGGGATCTCGCCGCGGCGTTGGCCTCCGCCGGTGTGACCGAGGAGAAGGCTGTCGGACTGTGGCTCGTGGACGCGGCGGGTGCCGGGTCGGGCCAGCTGCTCGCAGCCACTCGCCGGATCGATCTGGAAGCCCAGCTGGGCCCGCTGTCGGGAGCACTGGGCATCCTGCAATGCGCCGCCGCGGCTGCGCATCTGGAGAGCTCCGCCACCGGGAACGTGCTCGCCACGGCTGGAGGCCCTCCCCACGACGCGACCGGTTCTCTTCTGCTGACCCCGTGACCGCCCATTCGTCCATCCACGCAGGAGCGAGGGGAACACCCATGACCGCTGCGCCCGTGACCATCGAGGAGCTCCGCGCTCTGATAGCCGGCGTACTGGAGATCGAACCCGGGGAGGTCACCGACGAGGCACGCTTCACCGACGAGCTCGAGATCGACTCGCTGCTGATGCTCGAGCTCTCAACCCGCGTGGAGAACGCGTTCGACGTCCCGGAGAACACCGTGGTCATCAGCGGTGCCAAGACCCTCGCTGAGCTGCACGCCTTCGTCGTCCCGAAGCTCGTCGGCGAGACGTCTGCCGGCCCGGTCATCCGCCCGAGGCCGCTGAGCGACCCGGTGGCGCGCCTGTTCATGTTCCACCACGCCGGCGGCTCACACCTGCTCTACCGGGGCTGGGCGGAGCATTTCCCGCAGGACTGGGAACTCTGTCTCCTGGAAGCCCCCGGCCGAGGCCGGCTGCAGACACTGCCGCTGATCGACGACTGCGATCGGCTGGTCGACTACTTCCACACCGCCATCGCTCCACTGCTTGACCGGCCCTTCGGGTTCTTCGGCCACAGCATGGGCGCACTCATCGCCTACCAGCTCGCCCGCCGACTTCACCACGAGGGGGACCCGCTCCCCAGCTGGCTGGGTATCTCCGCCTACGGCGCCCCGCGAGGTGAGGCTGAAGCTGCCGGCCGCCCTCACCTGATGTCGGACGACGAACTGCGCGGCTGGCTGCGGAGCGTGGGCGGCAGCCCACCGCAGCTCCTCGACGACGACACCGTCTGGCGCGAGTTCGCCCCGGTGTTCCGTAGCGACTTCAAACTCGTGGACACCTGGGCTCCTCCCCGCAACCCCGAGCCGCTGCCCGTTCCACTCTCGGTGTTCGGGGGCCGCAGCGACAGGCTGATCGGTGAGGACCGTCTGCTCTCCTGGCGAGCGTTCACGACGCATTTCCGCGGACTCGAGAGGTACGAGGGCGACCACTTCTACCTGATGAACCACCGGCAACCTCTCGCCGTTGCCATAGCGGCCGCGATGCGTTCCGCCGCTCCTTGAGCTCGCTTTCACCACCATGCCATGCACTAGGTGATCAAGTTCAAGGGGTGCCTGCGGAGGGTGCGGGGGTGGACGCTCAGGCGTCGGGGTCGACTTCGGGGTGCGTGAACCGCACGGGCTTGCCGAGCGACCGGGCGTAGGCGATTTCGGCTCGGGTGCTGTCTCCGATGTAGTCGCCGACTACGAGCACGTCATCAGCGAGCAGGATCTTCGACCGGTGCAGCTCGTCGAGTCGAACTTTCAGCGCCTCGGCCTCGACGGGATCGGACCAAAGCTCATGCGGGGACTTCAGGTCGCAACCCGGCTTGACGACGATCCTTCCGGCTTTTGTCTCCCGCAGATCGGCCTCGTTCATCTCGGCCATGAAACGGGTGGAGCCGCAGATCGCGACGATACCCGGGAAGTTCAGCTGCTTCTTCGCATCGGCGAGCTTCTCCTCGGGGGTGATCAGTTGCGGGGATGACACTGGAATCCTCCTGGTGGTGCGGCCCGAGGGGAGCCTGCGGAGACGAGAACGAAGGCGTCCAAGATCGTCTTATGGTGAACGTCGGTGGACGCGCTCGCGCCAGCACCCTATGCGACGAGCATCTCGACCTGGCGCCGTGGCGCCCGCCGGCCGGCCTTACGCCCCGCCTGAGCGATGCCGAACCGGTCACCCTCGCCACGAAGGGCCGGCATCGGTCACCGCGTAGACCGCCTCGAACAACCGCTTCGCGTGGCGGCGGGCCGCGGTGTCGGCCTTTTCGGCCGGTCCTCCTGCGTGCGCTGGTGGTGGTGCCGGGCCGGCTCGGGTACTGCCACAACCAGGCAGCCGCGGAACGTGGTCGCCGGCCAGCACGTCGTACTGGACGAGGCTGTGGTACTCGGACCCGAAGGGCGCTGACGAGGACGTCGTCGCCCTGGTTCAGCAGCTCGGACGTACGCGCGGGCTGGTCGCACTGCATGTAGCGGGTGCGCCTGGCAGATCCCACCGAACGAGGGACGCGCAATCCAAAGACCCCATTGACGGAGCGCCACCACCAGCGATCTCGCGGTCGTTGGTGCCCGATGTTGTCGCCACGGCGGGTGGGATGCCGGTCCAGCGGCGGGAGAGGGTGGCTCGGTCGTGTGCCAGGTGGCGTGCCGGGCGAGCCAGCAAGGGAGGGCTCCCTCTGCCGGGCAGGTAGCGGTCGTACGCCTGCCAGAGGGCGATCCGGGCCTCCTGGACGAGGTCGTCGTGGCAGACGGGGACGTGGCCGTGCGCCTGGTCCTGGGAGGAGCGCGGCCGCCGCGCCCAGAGGGTGGGGGCGGCGGTGGTGGGTCAGGCGGACGGGGCGGCGATCATCTGGCGAGCTGGTCCACTCGAAGTAGGTCGTCGGGGCTGATGTGGATCGCGGCGATGTTGGCGAGCCACTGCATCCACACCGGCTCGATGCCGGGCGCAGCCTCGAACTCGGCGTCTGTGATGTGTTCCTGGGCGTAGGCGACCGTCCGGTCTGCCAACTCCTGTAGAGCGTCGGGAGCGATCCAGCGGACGTTCTTCGTCTCGCGGGCGCTCGGGATGAGATCGCCGGTGACGGTGGCCTGGTAGATGGTCCAGTCGTGGCCGGTGCCGCGTGCGCCGGGCAGGCGGCGGCATCGGTTGTCCCGCCAGCATCCGGTGACGTGGGTGAGGCCGGTGACGGTGAGGCCGAGTTCTTCCTCGACTTCGGCGTAGGCGGCGTCCTCGGCGGTCCCGTGGTCGTCGATGTGGCCGGCGGCGGGTGCCGTGCCGGGTGGGAAGGTGGCGCGGTCGAACATCAGGTAGCGGCCCTGGTGATCGGTGATGACGATGCCGACCGAGGTGTTGTCGCAGGTCTTCATGGTCCCGTTCCTGGTGGGTTCTGGAGGTCAGGCGGCTGTTCGCGCGGCACGGATGATGCGGGTGCCCACGGCGCGTCTGTGCTCGCAGTCGCAGACCACGCGTCGCCCGGAGTGGACGGTGCATCCGCGGTGGCAGCGCTGGACGGCGGTGACGAGGGTGGGGCGCGCGGGCCGGGCGAGGCTGACCCTGCCGGTGACGGCGGGGAGCCCGTTCCAGGTGGTTTGGACTGACAGGCCTCGGCGCTGCAACTCGGCGATCATGCCGTCCTCGGCTGGTGGTCGACGAGTGGGCTTTCCCCTCCTCACTGCCAAGGGCGGGATGACGACGAGACGGTACTGGCCGGCTCACGGAGGGGAGGCGGGAACCGGCGCGGAGGCTGTCGCGCCGAGCTGGGGGTGGAGCCGGCCGGGGTCACAGGATCTCGGCCTTGGGGTGTGGGGCGAAGGCCAGGGTCGGGACGGCGTGTGGTCCGCACAGCGGTCGCAGCATCCGGGGGGAGAGAACCTCCTGAAGGAACATCTCCTGGATGAACTGCACCTCCGCCCGCAGCAGATGAGACACATTCCCCGAAGCCGCGAGGTCCTTGCGTCCGACCGCGACATGGATGTGCGGGGCGAGAGCGTCGTTCTCCGGGCTCCAGGCGAGCGTGGCGGAGCCGACCGCTTCCACCGTGTGCAGGACCGTCTCGTCCCATACAGGAGCTTCCGGGTCTTCCAGCGGGCCGTTCGTCCCCACCAGGCTCACCTGCCGGAACCCGCCGAGGAACATCGGGATGATCGCCTGCCGGATCCCCATCTCCGCGCAGAAACCGGTCAGCTCCGCGACGAAGTCGTCGCCGTCATCGAAGGCCAGCGCGAAGTTGCGCCCCATCGTCAGTTCCGTGTGCCGCATCAGCCACGCCCCTCCACGGTCGTCCCGGCGGGTGCGAAAGTGGCGAGGATCGTGTCGCGGTGGGCGCCGCTGCGCAGCAGGACTGTCAGCAGATGGCGGGCTTTGTGCGGGTCCAGGTGCCCGGCCCCGATCAGACCCCGCTCCAACAGGTCCTTTTCCGAGCCGTCGAATCCGTACGTGTGCGTGAGGGTGGTGCCGCCACCGGTGCGGGAGGCGAGGACGATCGGGATCCGCTGAGCGGCCTCCTGGAGGAGGGGAACCCAGGGCGCGGGCACGTGACCGACTCCGAAGCCGGCGATGACCATGCCGTCGACCTGCTCAAGGAGCAGCGCCAGCAGCATGCCGTCGTCGCCGAGGGACGCGGGGTATACGCCGACGCGGGCCGGGCGGGTCATCGCCGCGGAGAGGGGGAGGGGTTTGTGCGCGGGGATCGCAAGGAGCCGCAGGCGGCCTTCGGCCACGGTGCCCAGGGGGCCGGTGTCGGGTGCGGTGAACGCGTTCGTGCTGGTGCTGTGAGTCTTGCGGACCCTCGCGGCGTCGAAGATCTGGTCATTGAAGACGACCAGGACGCCCAGGCCGCGGGCCAGGGGGCTCGCCGCGACGGTGACGGAGGCGAGCAGGTTGGCCGGTCCGTCGGCTCCGGCCAGGTAGGGGGCGCGCATCGCGCCCGTGATGATCAGAGGCGTCTCGCCCGCGTACAGCAGGCTCAGCAGGTATGACGTCTCCTCCAAGGTGTCGGTCCCCTGGGCCACGACGAAGCCGTCGAAAGTGCGCTGACCGTCCATGGCCCGCAGCTGGCCGGCGAGCTCCTCGATCTCGTCGAACGTCAGGGACGCGCCCGGTTTGGTCGTGAACGACTGCGTCTTGACGACGATGCCGGTGCCGGCCAGTTGCGGCACGGCAGCGGCCAGGTCCTGCGCGCTCAGCGTGGGCTGCGCCGCGCCCTCCGCGGTGGTGGGGGTCATCGTGATGGTGCCGCCGAGGCTGATCACGAGCACAGTGGGAGGAGGGGAACTTGGCTTCGTCAACGCACATTCCTCGGATCGCGGCTGGAGCAGGGTGAGTTGAGCTTATCGGCCGCCATTTGGGCTGCCCAGCCTGCCGATGAACCGCAGGGTCTGGTCGAGTGCCTTGAGGGTGAGAAGGCGGCTGCGGGGACGCAGCATGCTGGTGAGCCCTTCCTCGGCGAGGCCCTGGCAGCGGCCGGTCAACCAGGTCCAGTCCAGGCCGAGGTAGTCGGCCAGGGCCTGCAGCCGTGCCGCCGGCGTCGGCCCGTCGACCAGGCTGTGGGCCCGCGCGTGGCCGATCACCTCCTGGTAGGGAGCCACCTCCCGTCGCGCGCTGGTAGTGGCGACCCGCCAGACGGATTCTTCGCGTACCCAGTTCGCCAGGATGGCCTGGTTGCGTGCCAGGACGAACCCCTCAACCTCTTGGTACTCCTGCTCCGTGCTCAGCCACACCTTGACCCCGTACATCTCCATCATGGCAATCGTGAGGAACAGAAGAATTCGCTCATAAATCTCGCTTGATCGAACGACGGACTCTGGGACGCAAAACGCGCGACCAAGTGGGCTTCCTGGTCCCGCGAAGCGATCGGCGACGTTCTGCAAGTAGTCGTGTTTGTGCCTGAACAGCAACCATGGTGCGCATTCCTCCCCGGTGGCTTCGCGGGTCCAGAACGCCGGCACCTCGGGAAGGTCACCGAGATGGCGGACGATGTACTGGGCGCAGAGACTGGAGCCCAGCCACGCGGCGCCGATGGGGGAGAGGTCGGGCATCTCGGATCGCGGCGGCGCCGAGTTGCTGATCCTGACGTAGTGCCGAAGCTGCTCGGCACGGTCGGAGAGCGGATTGTCATCCGCCAGCAGACCGTCGTCCACGACGTACAGCGCCCAGATGATCGCGTAGACCAGGTCGTCCAGCTGGTAGGCGAGCGGTACACGCGGGTCCTGGCCCACGAAGAGGTTCTGGCGGGCGAGCGCGGCGTCAATCACGTACAGGCCGGACCCGCCGGCGGCACCGGGGGAGGCCAGAATCACGCCCCTGCGCGAGGAGCGGACGAAGGTCTCCAGGTGGGGGAGGTCTGCGGAGCTGATCTCCATGACGTCGCCGCGGGGCTCAGCTTCATAGATCTGCACGCCGATCGAGGTGCCGTCGAAGTTCCGTCCGCCGGCAAGCTCCCAGCTGCCGAAGATTCCGGCGTCCGGTTCGCCGGGGACGTGCCGGGACGTGGGCCAGGTGTAGTCCAGGGTCCGTACCGCGGTGCGCGTCCTTCGGTCCAGCGTGCGGGGGCGGACGATGTCGCGTACGGGGACGAGCCGGAAGAGGGCCTCGACCTTCTTGCCGAAATAGGCCTCGAGGATGGTGCGCAGTTCTCCGCGGGGGATGTGGGTGCCGGCCAGCCACCGTTTGTAGGTAGCCGTGGAAGGCCGGACCCTGGCGAGTCGCGGCTCTTGTAATGCTTTCGCGGCGTTTTCGGCCATGATCGGCCAGAGGACCCGAAGCTTGTTCGGTGAAGCACAGTTGAGCTCTGGAGCGTCCAGCAGGTGGTACAGGAGCGGCACGACGGTCCGGGCCCGTGACTCCCGTGGCTCCTCTGGGTGCGTCATGTCGTCCTCCCTGATGTCCCCAGCGCCGCAAGGCTGCTCGTGGGGTGTTCGTTCGCTGCTTCGGTGTGCCCGCGGTCCGCGAGCTGGTAGCCGGTCCGCGCCCAGCGGGCAGGCAGGCGGACCAGGGCCGCGGCAGCGGTGAACAGCACCGTGGCCGCGTGCCACACGGTCAGGGCGCGGCTGGGCAGGCGGATGAATCTCGTGCCGGAGCCGGGCATCGTCATGCCACCACGCCAAGGTGGCCTTCGCGAAGCCCTCTTCGTGACCGGCGCTCCGGCGATCGGGGCGTTCAGGAGGTGCGCAGTGCATCGGCGAGCGTCCACGGGTCCAGAAGCACGCCGGAGCCGTCCGGTGGCACAGCCCAGGTCCGCGGCGGGACTCCCGCCTGACCGGGCTCGGGACACCGCAGGATCTCCTGTGCAGCGCCCGTGAGCAGGGCTCCGCCCGGGATGTCTCGGCCGTCCCGCATGCCGGGGTGGACAAGGAAGATCCAGACGTGCCCGGCGTCAAGGACCGGAGAGGGCGGCACCTCCCAGTCCCGGAGCAATTCCGCAGCCGTCGCCGCAGCCGCCGTGGGGACGCGGACGACGGCCAGTGCGCGGCCGAGCGGGATGTCGGCGAGAGGTCCGCGGGCCCACGGGTTGCAGCTCCAGTTCGGCTGGGGGTAGCCGGCCTGCTCGGCCAGCCAGAGGGCCCCTGGGGAGAACGAGGCGACTCCCGCTCCGGGCGCGCGCCGTGCCGGTGTGCCGCCGGATCCCGGGGCCGGCGTCGTGAGCTGTCGACCCGGCGCCTTGGCACGGAGTGGGGTCGTGGTCATGAGGTGGCTCCCGGGTCCAGTTCGAGGGAGACCAGGTTGGGGAGGGTATTCACGGTCTCACCGGTGGGTGGCGTCAGGTGGCCGCTCCCGTAGGCCCAGCCGACGATCTTGTTCCAGGCTTCGTTCGGGGCCAGGCCGGCCGCGATGCGCAGGCGGCGCGTCCCGGCAGCGACGTCCGCGGGACTGCGCTTCAGGCGGTCAGGGAGGTCCCCGGAGGACACGCCGTCCACGACCAGCTGCAGGATCCGCCGCGGCAAATCACCCAGGTCTGTCGGCGGCACCGGGGCGGGGGTCAGCAAGCCGCTGGAGTACGCGTAGTCGAGGAGCTTCGGGAGCTGGACGCGCACAGAGGAGTAGCCCGTGCCCATGTGCACGCCGAAGGCCCTCGCGTACACCGACCTCAGGAGAGCCGAGGCCTCCTGCTGGCGAATACCGAGGAATCCGGCAGCATCCGCAACCGTCCGCCCCTCACCGAGCAGGCCGAGGAGCTCCACCCCGGCCGGGGTGAACCCGACACCCGCACCGGTTCGCGCCGCCGGCACCGGCGGTCCGGACGGTGGCCTCAGGTCTCGGCGCCGGGCGGCCCGCATCACCTTCAGCGATTCCAAACCAGTAGATCCTGTGCTCACGGCAGCCTCCCGGCCGGCTTGATGGCGATCCCCGCGTACGCGGCCGACGCCTGCTCAGGGCCAGCGTGGTCGGGGTGATCTGTATGCCAGCGGGCCACCGCCTGGATCCCCGGCCCCTGCTGAATCCAGCCACCGAACATCCCGGCCACCGCGAGGTACGGGCGCGGCAGGTAGGTGATGTCTGCTGCTTCGTACAGGGACGTGAGCTGGGACATCACCTCCTGCTGCCCGAAGTCGCTGGTGGGATGGGTGATCGACAGGGCGCTGCCCGTGGGGAGCCATGCCCTCAACGCGGCGAGGGCCGGGTCGAGGACCTGGTCGGGGACCCACGTCAGGACGTCGTGGGCGAAGACCACGACGGGCATGTCCCGGCGCAGTGCGCCGCGGGTGATCTCGCCGAGATCGTCGAGGAGGTCGGGCAGGTTTCGGAGGTCAGCGAGGACGTGGTGCACGCCTTCCGCCCCGAAGGCCAGGGCCCGCGCGTGGGAGAAGGCGAGGCGGTCGGCCTCGACGTAGACGACGGGGACGCCAGGGTGGCGTGGGTGGACGAGGCGGTGGATGTCCGGGTTGCGGCTGTCAGGGGAGGGGTAGCCGCAACCCAGGTCGAGGAACTGCCGGAATCCGAGCCGGGCGAAGTAGCGGGCAGTCAGGGTCCGATGGACACGGCCGATCCGCGCGGCCGCCTCGAGTCCGTCGAACGCTGTCAGGAGCTGATCTTTGAGGTCGGTGTCGGCGTCGTAGGCGTCGCGGTGGCCGCCGACGAGCAGGTGGGCGATCCGGCTGGCGGACGGTCGGCGCAGCGTGTCGTCGTTGAGGGGGGCGGCCCCGTAGTCGGGGGTGGTCATGGGGTCCGCTTCCGGGGTGACACGGGGCGGGCCGCATTCACCGGGTGGCCCGTCACGGTGCCGGCGGGCTGTGTGGGGCCGAGGAGGCCCAGGGTGTGGCCGAGCCCGACGAGGTGCGCGCTGTCGCTGGCCCGCATCGCGTACACGAGCTTGCGGGTGCGGGCCTTGAGGGAGCTGGGGGCGATCTTCGCGGCCCGTGCGATGTCCGCGGTGGCCGAATGCTCGGCGATGGCCCGCAGCAGCAGGAGCGCCCCCGGGGACGGGGTGAACGGCTCGAAGAGCGGCGGGAGGGCCGGCGGTTTGACCAGGCCGTGCTGGAGCAGCGTGTGAGTGAGGACTGCGCGCGAGCAGCGCGACTCGCAGTGCAGGTTCGCGCGGATGCGGCGGAGGTGGGAGGTGACCGTGCTGGCGGTCACCCAGAGCTGCTCGGCGGTCTCGGCGCTCGACAGTCCTTCGACCAGGTGCTGGGCGACCGGTCTCTGCGCGGGGCTCAGGCGCGCGTTGGGGGCGGCGACGGTACTCACGTGGGAACTTCCTCTGGTTGGGCTGGTGCGGGCGGGCGAAGGGCTGGAGGTGCGCGATGGGGCTCTTCCCGTCATCCCGGTGAGTGGCGGGGAACGGTGTCGGGTAGGCGGCTGAGGTGGCGGACTGGGGAGAGCCACAGGGCGAGCGCGGCGCCGGCGAGGACGAGGGTGCCGGTGAGGAGGGTGGTCCAGACCCCGGCTGTCCCGGCGAGGACACTGGCGCCGAGCGCGGCGAGGGGGCGGCTGCCGGCTACCAGCCACGTCGCGGTCTGCTGGGTGCGGGCCCGGAGTTCGGGAGGGCATCGGAGTTGGCGGACCATCCGGACGGTTGCGGTCGCGCAGGCCGCCGCCGCGAGCTGGCACGCTCCGGCCACGGCCAGGACCGCGGGCCACCAGCCGCCGGGCCGGGCCACCAGAAGCGGTACCTCCAGCAGCGGGTACACCGCCATGCTCACGATCAGGACCCTGCCGGGCCCGTACCGGCCGGTGAGATGGGGTGAGGCGAGGGCTCCGGCCAGGTATCCGGCGCCGGACACGCCCATGATCACGCCGAGGCCGGTGGGCCCGACCTTGATCACGGTCAGCAGGTACCAGGCGGAGACCGCCGTGATGACACCGGCTCCGGCACCCGTCCCGCCCAGGCACAGGGCCAGGGGCCGCAGGATCGGGTCGCGCAGGACGTAGCGGAGCCCTTCCCTGATCTCGGTCCGGAGCGTCGTACGGCGGGCGCGGGCCGGGGCCGTGGGGTGGGCGGGGGTGAGGGAGGTGCACCAGGCCGATACGAGGTAGGAGAGGGCGTCGACGGCGAGGGCCCGGGCCGCGGTGGTGACGGCGAGGATGCCGGTACCCACGTACAGGCCGATCGCGGACGCGGCGCCCAGGACTGCTTCCTGGCGGGCGGTGGCCTGGTGGAGGAGGCCGGGATCCGACAGCTGCATGAGGATCACGCTGGCCGCGGCCTGGTGGAGGACGGTGACGGCCCCCAGGACGAGGGCAACGATGTAGAGGACGGGCATCGTCAGCACATGGAAGGCCGCGGCGGCGGGAACGGACGCGACCAGCGCGGCCGCCGCCAGATCCGTTGCGATCAGCACCGCCTTGACCCGGTAGCGGTCGACGATGGCGCCGGCGGGCAGCGCAAACACTAGATACGGGACCTGGGACAGCAGGTAGAGATGCGCAGCCTGGGTGGGGCTGGCGTGCAGGTAGATGACGGCGAGGACCGGCAGGACCACGGTGTGGACACCGGTGCCGACCAGGCTCGCAGCCTCCCCGCTCAGGTACACGGTCACCGCACGGTTTCCGCGCGCCGAGGTGGGCGACGCCACAGCCAGGAGATGGGCGCCGTGCTCGTCCCCCGCGCGATCGGCTGCGGGCGGGCGGTCTGCCGGGTGAGGAAGGGGCGGGATGCCGTTTCGTCCGTTCATCGCTGGCCCCGCGCGGCCGTGACCGATACGCCGTATCGCAGCTGGACCCGGGATTCGGCCAGGAGGGCGTAGACGGTGGTCGTCGACATGCCGATCTCCTCGGCGATCTGATCGACGGGCATCTTCGTCTCGGTGTACGCGTACGCGACGGCGGTCGCGACCCTCTTGCGGTCCCCGTTGTAGAGCGCCCTGCCTTTGACCTGAGGGGTGAGGCGGGGAGCGTCCGGGTGAAGTGCGGTCCTGGGCGGCGGCGAGACCACGACCGGAACACTGTCGGCGGGATCGTCCGATCCCTCCGCGCTGTCGAGAGCGGCTCCGATCGCCCTGGCGAGAGAAGCGACGTGCCACCGCCGCGCGGCGGGCTCATATGGGGCGAGAGCTGTGGCGAGGTCCGCCAGCGCCGCGAAGACAACCACCTGCTCCGCGTTCGTGGCCGGGGGAAGGGAGGCGATGACCTGGGCGGCCATTGCCTGCGTGCGATGCCACGGCCTGCTGGCCGGGTAGGCCGGCATCGGCGTGCGGCTGGCGTCGTGCCGCAGCGCCGCGACGGTCTCGGTGATCTCGGAGTGGGTGAAGGGAATCGCGCGGGGCCGGGGCAGCGGAACCCGCGGTGGGCTGGGGAGTTCGCCGGCCTGGCGGCTCACGACCCACGCCCTGCCTTCACGCCGCAGCAGCCCCTGGTGGCGCAGCAGGCCGGGAAGGCCGGAGTGACTGCCGACGTGGAGAAGCGACTCCATGAGGTCCACAGGGAATGGACTGCCCGGGTGAAGGCTGGTGGCGAGCTGCGCGCGGACCCGTTCCACGGCCCAGTCCAGCACCCGGTTCGGCAGGTCCCGGGCGTCGCGGACCCAGTACAGGCCGCCGTCACCACTGCGGGCAAGGAGCTCCTCGCGGTGCAGGAGCTCCAGGGCCGCCGCGGCCGGGACGGCACGCGCGCCGAGATCGTCGGCTATCTGCGGGGCGGTCAGGGGCTGGGTGCTGGTGTAGGCGCGATAGGTGATGGCGGCACGGATCGTGTCGGCGATCGCGTTGGCCTCGGCCGCGAGGCCGACGGCAGGCGCGCAGCCATCCGTGCTGGCGCCGGCCAGGAGGGTCCAGACCGCAAGCTCTTGTTCCGCGAGGCCCGGGGCGACGGCGTCGGGCCAGAGCTGCTCTACCGCCTCCGGCCTCTCATCGGGCTCGCTGCGGCGCGGGCTGACGGTCACCGCGGTAAGGGCGCTATCCATGCTGTACGGCCTTCTCGTTCTGTACGGGGCGCGGGACTTCGGTGCCGGATACGGGACGGACGTAGATGCCGGGGCCGAGGGGGCCGCGGCGCAGGCTGTGCAGGAGCCCCTCCCGGATCAGGGGCCGGCAGGCCCGCCGGGGCCGGGCCGCCCACCCGCCGTACTCCAGCGAGATCACGGCGAGCGCGAGCGGCTGTCCGGGCGCGTAGTCGCCGTCGTCGATGCCTTGGCGGATCCGGGCCGTGATGCCCTCGTCGTCCGGGTGGGCGATCTGGCCGCGAAGGATCATCAGACCGTGCCCGGCCACCGGGGCGAGGTCACCGCGTTCGTCCAGGATCCGCACGGCCGAGCGCACCTCGTCCGCCGGAAGCCCGGTCCTGGACGAGAGGTGAGCGATGTTGTCCTCGATGGCGGACGGCACCGGGAGGAGGAAGCCGCCCGGGCGGCGGGCAGCGAGGTAGGAGCGCACCTGCCAGGTGGCTGGCGCCCGGGTGCGGGCACCACGGGCGGCGAGCGTGCGTGTATCGGTCATGAGCGCACTCCTTCGCTCAAGGCCAGCCGGTAGCCCCCGGCCGGAGGGGTGGCTACCGGGCAGGAGGCCCGCGTGGCCGAGAGCTCCGTAGCCGGGGCCGGCGGCAGGGAGGAGCGGTGCGTCGTCGGCCAGGCGGCTGTGTGCAGCGAGCGGAGGTACTCGGTCAGTTCCCAGTCGACGGTGACCTCTTCGAGGCGCAGGACCATCTGATGAGCTACGACCCAGGCCAAGGCCGGGTTCTCATACGAGACCGGTTTCTTGAGGCGGCGCAGGGTGCCGTCGAGCGGGCGGTAGGCGAAGCCAGCCACTCCGTAGAGGACGGGCCGTCGCACCCACAGAGCTGTGGCGCGCCCCAGACGGGGACAGCCGGCCGCCGACTCCACCGCGTCCGCGAGGCACACCGGCGGTGTCGCCTCCAACGCCTGCTCTGCCCAGCCCGCCGGCTGGGCAGACCGGTCCGGGGGCCCGTCGGGCACCACGAACAGGTAGCGCTCGCGCTCGTCGCGTTCCGGCCCGCCCGTACAGACCTGGCACAGGCGCCCCTCCATCAGTGCCCGCTGCCGGTAGGGGTGCGGGATCGCATTCTCGACTGTCCCGGCACCGGACAGGTCTGTGGACACCCGTGCCCACAGAGCACCATCGCGATCCCGGTCCTGCTCCCCCTCGCCCTCGTCGGATTCGTCTTCGTAGCCGAGCTCCAGGCCCTCTGCTCCCGGACGGACGATCAAGGTTCCGGGCAGCGACTGTTCAGTGGTGCGACTGGCGATGAACGGCCAGGCCGGGGTGCCGATCACGGCAGAGCCCTCGATGAGCGGTGCCTGAATCTCCGTGCCAGCCGGGCACACCGTCCGCGCGAGGTCGAGCGCCGCGGGGGCCAAAATGATGCTCACCGGGCGGCTCCCGACGAGCGGGACGAGCGGGAAGGGGCGTCACTGTGGCGGACGTCGAGCCGCAGCAGCCACACGATGCCGTTGCCACCGGTTTTGATCCCGCGGGTGCGCCAGCCGAGATCGGTGAGCTGCGCCACCTGGTTACGGGAGCCTGTCCGTACCTGCACGTACGGCAGCCGCTCATGCCGGGCAAGGCGCGCGGCCCAACGGCTCACCTCCATCAGCACGTCCAGGCAGCCGGCCTCATCCCAGAGCAACAGCCGGTCCAGGTACAAGACCGTCTCCTGCCTGCTGGTGGCCGGGTCACCGGAGCGGGTGCGCGCGGGCGGGCGCAGGCATGCGGTGAGGACCGCGGCGAGACGCCCGCTGGCCAGCACCTTGAATCCGCAGCTGCGGCCGGGTGCCCCTTCGACGGGGTAGTCGTCGGCCCGGATCTCGCTGTCGGCCTCGTCGAGGAACTGAACGAGCGCGCCCTTGTCCTCGGGGACGAGCGGGGTCACCTCCACGACCGACTCCAGCGTCAAGGGCTCTTGTTCGGTGACCATGGCGGGCAGAGTGGGGTGGAGGTTGGGGTGGTGATAGTCGGTGCGGACCACGCGCCCGTCGTGGTGGGTGTGCGTGGTGCTGCCGAAGGAAGAGTGATGGGGCTTGAGTCGGCGGGCGAGGAGGCACTGGGTGTGGACGTGCACCTCGCGGACGAGGGCCGGCCGGTGCGCGGCCCAGCGCGTGCACCAGGCGAGAAGGAGGTCCTGCGGCCGGTCGTCCGCGCACGTGGGCTCGGCGAGCAGGTGATGGACATGGAGGACGCCGATGCCATCCCCGCTCAGCCTCACGCTCAGGCACGCGGCCCCCACCACGTCCCCGGTGGGCGTGTGAGTCAGCACCCACATCCCGGACAGCCCGGCGGAGAGATGCGCTTCCAGCGCGGCCGCTTCCCGGCACTGCGCCGCCCCGGGGCACACCTCTTGGTGGAACTGCAGGTGGGCTCGCAGGCTGGGGATGTGGACGGGTCGTGCGGGTTGGACGACGAAGTCGGCGCCGGGGGGCGCGGCCGGATTGGCCTCGGTCCCCGGCTGGTGGCGGGTCAGCACCGTTCCTCCACATCGTGATCGGCGAGGGGAGCGCCGTGCTCGGCCGTCACCAGGCGGATCCCATGGGCGCGCAGCCGGTCCCAGATCCCAGGCAGCGTCCAGATGCCGTCTTCGTACCGCGGATCGGCGGGGGGCAGGTGCTCCAGGGACGGGATGACCAGCACGTGGATCCGGCGGCTCTCGGCCAGTTCGAGGACCGAGCGCAGCGCGGGCCGTACGTGGCCGGGGGCCGGCTCGTGGTCGTGACGCCACAGCGGGGCCTGCCCGCAGAACCGGTGGGCGGTGTCTTCCAGGACGGCGAGGACCGCGCGGTCGTCTGCGCCGGGCGCGACCACGGCGTAGGCGAGGCCGAGGGCGTTCGTGTTGAGGTGGCGCTCGGCCCGCTCCGCAACGTTTTCGAGGGCTGCGACGAACCGTTCATCGGGCCGAGCCGGATCGCGGGGCTCGACGTCCTGCCATCGGATCACCTGCTCGATCACCTGATACGTGGCGGGGTGGGCGGGCAGGGCCATGAGCCAGCCGCCGAGCTGCTCCAGGCGGGCCCGCAGCATGGCGACCCGGTCCGCTCGCCGTGCCCCTTCCTCCGGGACGGGCACGGCCGCTAACCCCCGCAGGATGTCGTCGAGACGGTTCCGGGCGTCCAGGGACTGGCTTGGGGCAGCGTCCGTGAAGGGTGCCGCGACGGGGACGGTGGGCGCCTCGGCCGGCTGTGTACGCGCGAGGGTGGTCATCGGCCGGCCGTTCCGGCCGAGGCCTGGCGAGCCGCGGGCAGCGGTCGGATGACGGTGGCCGGGCGGCCGGGAACGAGCGCGACGGCCTCCCGCATCGCCGCCAGCCGCAGTCCCTCGCGGACGACGTCCACGTTCACGCAGTACATGGCGGCCAACTGCCGGTCGGAGGGCAACTCGTTTACGGCCGGAGTCCGGGGTGCGGTGGCCTCGTGGATGATGCGCCGGGCCACGGCTTCGGCGGCGGGGGTGGGCCGACGCACCGGGAACGGCCACAGGGCGCGCGCGATGACCACATGCCGGCCCTGCCACCGCGGTTCCAGGACACCGGCCACGACGAGCTCATCCAGGGCTTCGTCCGCCACCTGATGCGGTATCCGCAACGCGGCGGCCACGGCCCCGACGGCAGGAAGCTCCTCCTCATCGCGGTAGCGGCCGAACGCGCACTGCAGCAGCACGACCTGCGCGGTCTCGCTCAACTGCGGGCGCGGGCGTGCGCCGACGGTGGTAGCCATGACGTCCTTCACGAAAGCGGGGGAGTGGGAGGGGCTGCATCGGACGGATCAGCGGGGCACGGCCTGGCCGGTCCTGTGGGGCGGATCGACGCTTCCGTCCGGCGCCAGGCCGCCCGTGTCGTCGAAGGAAAGGAAGCCGTTGCACAACAGGCGGCATCCGATGTCGGGGAAGTCCTTGCGGATGTGGGCGGCGGCCCGGTCCGGGGCGTGAGCGGGAGGGCATTCCCGCGGGTGCACGCACACCAGCCCGCACCGGCCCATCTCGGCCAGGACCGCCTTCACCTCCCCAGCCAGCCGCCGCAGGTAGGCCTGGGCCTCACCGAGACCGGCCGGAGGCGCCTGGGCGGCGGAGCGGCGTGCCGTCTCAACCAGCCGGTCCAGGCGGGGCTGGGCCGGGCGGGCGCCGGCCGCCACGGTCCCGAGCCGTTTCAGGTGGCGCCGCAGGCGCAGGCGCAGATCACGCACGTCCTGGTCGCTCTTCACCACCGCAGCGTCCTCGTCCAACAGCAGCTCGCAGGTCTCCCGGGCCGAGACAGCCGCTGAACGCACGGCAGTCGGTCTGCGCCCCGGGGCGCGGCGCGTGGCGGTCAGGGTACGAAGGTTCATGCGACACGCTCCTCGGCGACGAACAGGTCGAGCTCCAGCCAGACGGACTTCCCGCACCCGTTGGGGCCGGGCTCCACCCCCCACCGGTGGCTGAGCGCGTCCACCAGCGTCAGCCCGCGCCCACCGGCCCGGTAGGCCGACGCTTCCTGCACGGCGGGCAGAGCGTCGGAGGGGTCGTCCACTGCCACGCGAAGCCGCTTGCCGGTCCACTCCGCTGTGAGGGTCACCTCGCAGGTCGACGGAAGGCCATGGCAACCGTGCACAACCGCGTTGGTCATCAGCTCGCTCGCGGCCAACGCCACGTCGTCCGCGATCTGGGCCAACCCGGCTCGCTCCAGGCATCCGCGCAGCCGGCGCCGCACGGGCCCAATCGCGGACTGGGTGGCCGGGAACACGGCCTCGAAGCAGGCCACCGCCGGTTCACAGCCCGGGGGCAACAGGGCAGGGGATTCGCTCATCACGCGTTCTCCTTGAGCCGTCCGGTCTGCTCCCTCACGCACGGGGCCGACTGGTGGTGTCCACGAAGGCAAGGCGCCACCGGCGCCAAATGGTTCATCAGGGGGCTTCTCCTCGCCGGCCACACACCAGAAGCGCCAGTTGCCGCGCACCCATGGGGATGGCGTCGACGATTTCCGTGCACCCAGCGGGCGTTGGAGGAATATCGTCTTCACGAGAGAACCGCGTTCGCGGCCCGGTGGGTATCCCGTCGATAGCGCGGACCCAATGCACGTTATGCAAGATCGTTTAGAGGATGGGGGCACGCCGTGGGGCGGACACGCAACCTCAGGCTGGAAGCCGCGATCCACGAGCTGGGCCTGCCCCAGGAGCGTCTCGCCGCCAGATTCCGTGCCGTCGCGGCAGAGAACGGGGCCACCGAACTGGCCGCGACAAACCAGTCCTCGATCACCCGATGGATCGCTGGCACGCGCCCGAGCGGCCGCGCGCCGTCTATCTTGGCCGCGACGCTCTCGCAAGGCCTCGGCCGCACCGTGACCCTCACCGATATCGGCCTCGCCGAGACCGAGGGCCCCGACCCGCGGCCACCCCAGTGGAGCGCCGACACATTGACGACCCTGGTTGACCTCGGGAGCACTGACTTGGACATTGACCGTCGGCGCGTACTGACCGGCTCGGCATACTCCGTCGCAGGCCTGGCAATTCCCACCATGGACTGGTGGAACGAGGCCTTCGACCGCGCGCGAGCCCGCACACCTGTCGCGGCGCACACCGTCACCGTGCAGGACGTTGAAAGCGTCCGCGAGATGACCGCCTTCTTCTCCCGCCGCGACCAGCAACGCGGCGGCCGCGGGGCCGGCCGCACCGCACTCGTCGCCTACCTGCGCACCGAGGTCGCGCAGTACCTCGACGGACGCTTCCCCTCGGAAGAGGTCCGCCGCTCCATGACTTCGGCAGCCGGAGAGCTCGCCTACGTCGCCGGATGGACCGCCTTCGACGCGGGAGAACACCCCGTCGCCCTGCACTGGTTCACCCTCGCCACACAACTCGCCGAAGAGGCCCGGGACGCCCCGCTCGCCGGCCACGTCCTTCGGGCCATGGCCCACCAGGCCGTAGACCTCAACCAGAGCGCCCAGGCCGTCCGGCTGTCCACCGCCTCCCTCGCCGACAACCGCTACACCCACGCGAGCTGGCGCGAGAAGGCCCTCATCGGAGTCGTCCACGCCCGCGCCCTGGCCGCCGACAGGCGCCGCAAGGAAGCCGCGACAGCACTCCTCCAGGCAGAGCGAGACCTCAGCCGGGCCCAGGTCGGAGACGACGAGCCCAGCCGCGTCTGGTTCTTCGGCGAAGCCTCCCTCGCACACGAAACTGCCGCCACGCTGCGCGACCTCGGTGACCTCAAGGGCGCCGAGGTCGCATTCGAGCGCAGCGTCCGCACCCGTGCGCTCCCCTTCGCCCGCACCCACGCTGTGACCCTCGGATACCTCGGCGACGTCCAGGTCCGCCAAGGCCACCTCGACGACGCCTGCCACACCTGGACCCGGGCCCTGGACGCCATGACCGGCATCCACTCCGGCCGGACCCGCGACACCGTCGTCCAGATGCGCCGCTCCCTCTCCCCGGTCAAGGGCCGCGGCGGCAGCACTGCAGCCGCCCTTGACCAGCGGGCACGCGAGTTCCTCGCCCACGTAGTCTGACCCGGCCACGACAGCACCAAGCTGCCGGAGCTGAGCTCCGGCCAGATGGACCGGGGGGACCTCATGTCCGAGCAGACCTTCACCTACACGCCCGTCGCCACCGTCATCGGCGGCCACACCACACCTCTGGACGACTACCAGGGCGGCACCCAGGCCATCATCCGCCTCAACGCCGATTTCCACGAAGAAGTCCTCCAAGGGATCGAGGAGTTCTCGCACCTGCAGGTCACCTGGCCCTTCACCCTGGCCTCGCCCACCGACGTCGAGCTCCACGCCCGCAGCCCCCGCAACAACCCCCGCTGGCCGGCGACCGGCACGTTCGTCCACCGAAACCACCGGCGTCCGGCGCAGCTCGCCACGTCCTTCCCCCGCCTCCTGCGAGCGGAGGGACTGGACCTGCACGTCACTGACCTCGACGCTGTTGACGGCACCCCCGTGATTGACCTGGCCCCGTACTTCCCTCAGATGGGCCCCCGCGGCCCGGTCACCGTCCCGGCGTGGCCCGGCGAGATGCTGGCCCACTACTGGGACAACCGGTCCGACCGGCCGCCTGTAGGTTCCGCGGACTCGTGAGCGCTGTCGAGGGATCATGAGCACCCTCCGAGCAATTCCCCGAGTTGGTGAGCAATGGATCGTGGGACCTGCGGCTTCTTCGAAGCATCCGACCGTGAAGTCCGCGCTGTCCGGGCCTGATTGCTCATGATCGGCCGCTGGATTCTGCCGCCAGCACTGGTTACGACGGCCGACACCGGAGGTTCGGCGCTCGAGGCTGCTCACGAATTCGCGAAACCTACATCGGGCTGAGATCGACCGCACCGGCTCGCAGATGCCACCGCGCAGTGGCTTCACAGGCGAGCTGCCTTGCGGGCCCGGTACGCCTGGGCGTACACGGAGAGGTGGTCCGCGGCTTTCGCGTGCAGGCGAAGCCGCGCGCTTGGGTCTCCGTAGTCGATGGGACGGGAGGCGATCTCGCGGGCGTGGCGGATCGTCTCGGAGACGACGTAGCGCCTATGGGTGGTCTTCGCCAGGGTGAAGACGAACCGGTCGGCGTCCTCCAGGCAGCCCTTGATGTGCTCCCGAAGCCGCTCGATGACCGCCCGGCTCGCGGGGCCGGCCGGAGCCATCTTCGCGAGGCCGAGCGCGATCTGAACGTCGCTCATGACCGCCGCCCGAGGAGCCTGCCCCGGCGCTCCTATAGGCCGGGCCTCACCCGGAGCCTGTTCCATGGTGCGTACGTGCTCGGTCATGGATGTCATGACGTGCTCCGATCGCGGACAGCAGAAGGTGGGTGCCGCTTGGCTTCCGGACCTCGAAGGAGGCTTCCTGGCGAGTGTCGAGCGGCGTGCCTCTACAGTCCTCCCGTTTCTACTTGAATTTCAATCTGGTCCCGTACTCGATTGCATCTTGAAGGCGGATTGGTATATGACGGAGGCGCACCGAGGCCAACTCGGCGCGTACCGGGCAGTGTTCGAGACGAACCGGGGGAGTTTCGAGAGGGACCGGGGTATCTCGGAAGCGAACCGGCACGGCGTCGAGGCGAACCGAACGGGAGGTGACAGGGTGGCGGCGAACGTGGGGGCTACGTTCCTCCGTATCGTGCTGGGCCAGGAGCTCATCCGCCTGCGGGACCAAGCTGGGCTGACCCAGGGGCAGGCCGCGAAGGCGGCCGGCTGCGCAACGTCCACGATCCACAACGTCGAGAGCGGAACCACGGGGTTCCGCCGGATAGAGCAGCTGACAGCGCTGCTGGGCGAGTACAAGCTGAGCAAGCCCGACCGTGAAATGCTGATGGACTTCTATCGGCAGGCCAAGGGCGACGACTGGTGGACCACGAGCATCTCGGTCCTCCCGTCAGGCATGAGCCTGTTCCTTGCACTGGAGTCCGGTGCCAACGCGCTCAGATGGTGGTGCCACGGCGTCATCAACGGCCTGGTCCAGACGCCGGAGTACGCACACGCGCTGATCATGTCCGCGAAGGTGGCGAACGACACCACGGACCATTTCGTGGAGCAGGCCGTCGACGTACGCCTGAAGCGTCAGCGGCGGATCACCGACGAAGGGCTCGAGTTCCACTGCATCATGGATGAGGCTGCGCTGAGCAATACAGTCGGCAGCAGCGAGATCATGCGCGCCCAGCTTCAGGCGATCGCCGAGCTGGACCAGCTTCCGAACGTGACCATCCAGATCATTCCGAAGAGGGCACCCACCTACCGGGCGACCAGCGGGGACTTCGGGATCATCGGATTCGCCCCGGAACAGCGACTTGCTCCCGCCGTGGCGAGTGGCACCGTGGACGGGGCCACCAGGGTCTCCTCCAAGGAGCTGGCGACCAAGCAGTTCGAACGCCGGTTTGAAGTGCTGGCCAGAGGAGCGCTTCCTCCGTACGAAACCCCCGCCTTCCTAGAGAAACTCTCACGAGAGGTCTGATCGCAATGAGCACCACCGGCAACACCGTCCGCCCGTTGGGCAAGTACTTCAAGTCGTCCTTCAGCGGGAATCCGAACGGCGAGTGCGTCGAGGCGTGCCCGTTGCCGGGCACGGTGAAGATCCGCGACTCGAAGCGCAAGAACGATCCCGGGCACCCAGAGGTCCAGTTCTCCTTGACCGCTTGGTCGGCGTTCACCACCCACCTTCAGCAGTAGGAGCCGCCCGCGGCGCTGGCCACCGCGCAAGTGGAACACCACGAGGGCCCCTTCCCGAACGGCGCGGGATGGGGCCCTCACGACATGTGCACTTTGGTCTCCGCCTTGGAGAAGGTCGACACCTGGCCAGGCGCTTGTGAGCAGCATTTCGGGGGTGGCCGAGAAGCACCTTCACTCGGAGATGAGGTTGCCAGGCTATGCGGAGGGTGTGCGCGGAGCGGACCCTCGAGCCCGGAGGGAGACGCCTCCTTGATCGGAGCCTGCCTGTGCGCCGCCGAAATCTGCTGGCACTCACCGGTCTCGCGGCGGTCAGCCCTGCCGCCCTCACCACCCCGGCCGCAGCGGCCGACGGGATGGGACACACGGCAGTCAGGCCAGAAGACATCGAGCAGATCCATGCCGCGTCCCGCACCCTCGCAGAGTGGGACAACCTGTACGGCGGGGGGATTGTCCGGGAGGTCGCTGGCGGTCAGCTTGAACGCGCGCGTAGCCTCCTGCAACTGCCGTGTCCGCCCCGCCTCCACGCCGAGCTCCACACCGCCGTGGGCAGACTCGCCATCGTTATGGGCGCCAGCCTCTTCGACTCCTTCTGGCACGACGAGGCCCGAGACCTCTTCGATCTCGGGACCTGGTGTGCGGAGAACGCGGGCAACTGGCACCTCCGCGCGGCGGCGTTGAACTGGAGGGCCCGACAGGCCATCTGGATCGGCGCCCCAGACGAGGGACTGACCCACGCACAGAACGGCCTGATCCGGAGCGATCGACTGACCCCACGTGAACAGGCCATGCTTCACAACGCTGGAGCTCGGGCATGGGCCCGCATGGGCGACCGCCAGGAGTGCCTCGCTGCGGTCGGGCGGTCGGACGATGCCTTCGCGTCTGCGACTAACGATCAAGACGAGGCGTGGATGGCGTACTACGACGCCGCGCAGCACCACGGCGACACGGGGCACGCTCTGTTCGACATCGCCCTTCAATCGGGACACCCCGCGGTTGGCGCAGAGGGCAGGCTCCAGACAGCAATCCACGGCCACACCAGCAGCTACGTACGATCCAGGGCCCTATCGGGGACCAAACTCGCAACCCTCATGATGGCCACCGGCGACCCCGCCCAAGCCGTGGCCGTGGGTAACCGGGCTCTCGACGAAGTCGGCCGCCTCAGGTCGAAGCGGGCAATTGCCGACGTCCAGGCGCTCCGCCAGGCCTCCGACCCCTACCGGCGGTACCCCGAGGTCATCGCCCTGCGCGAGCGCATCACCGCTACCGTCAAGCAATGACCCCCACCGCCGAGCGCATCGCCCAATCCCGAGCCGTGCTGCACGACATCACCGCAGCAGCCGGCCTCTCATCCGTGGACGCCACACCAATCCGCCTGGCCGAGAACGACATCTGGCTGCTCCCACACATCGCGGTCGTGCGGATCGCGAGGAAGGGACAGGAGATGGCAGCAGTCCGCGAAGTAGCCGTCGCGCGCTGGCTGAAACAGCAGAACGTCGCTGCGGTGCGCTCCCTGCCTGTTCAACAACCCGTCTACGCTGCGGGGCGCGCAGCTACGTTCTGGGAAGAGCTTCCCCCGCACCGACCTGGCACCGAAGCTGAACTCGCCCCGCTCCTCCGGGATCTGCATCAGCTTCCCATTCCAGACCTCGAGCTCGGCACGCTTGACCCATTCGTGCGTATCTCCGAGCGATTGGAAGCCTCCGCGACCCCAAGCGCCGACGATCGGGCCTACCTCCTCGACAGGCTGGACGACCTCCGAGCACGTTGGGACCAGCTCCCTGCTGGTCTACCGCGATGTGTCATCCACGGAGATGCCTGGGGCGGGAACTGCGCTGTCACCCGGGAAGGTGCAGTCCTCCTGGACTTCGAGCGCACCTCGCTCGGTCCGCCGGAGTGGGACCTGACCTCCACGGCCATCGCGGTCGACACCTTCGGAAGCCTGTCCCAAGCGGCGTACGCGGACTTCGCGACGGCGTACGGGCACGATGTCCGAGCCTGGGAGGGGTACCCCGTACTACGAGAAATCAGAGAGCTCAGGTTGACTACCTTTGCCCTCCAGATAGCTGACCAGGACCAAAGCGCCGCAATTCAAGCCAGACACCGCATCGAGTGTCTTCGAGGCCGGTACGGTGCACGCCCATGGAATTGGCAACCCGTCGGCTGACCCCCGACGAGGCGAATGCGGCGGGGTGGGGTGTCATCTTGAGCCCACACGGCCCTGGGCCAGGCACATCAGGAACTGGCCGGGGCACCCAAGCGCAGGCCGGCGAGTACACCGGCGCCCTCCGATCCCTCGACCATGCCCGTGCCTCCCTCCGCAAGGCAGATCCCGCCGCGCGCCGCCTGTCCTGGATCGGTTTCTACGACGATGCGGAGCTCAATGGCCGGACCGCTCTTGGGGCCCGCCTGGGCTGCTCCGGGTCCACGGTCTCCCGCCTCGAACACGGCACCCTCAGCGATCTCGCCCTGCTCCGGCACGCCGCCGGGGAAGTGGGTGTTCCCGCCGATCTGCTGGTGGCTGCCTTGGGGTTAAGGGCGCAGCCGGGGCCTAGAGTTAATGCTGATCCGCTGCCTGCTCAGGAGGACCCGATGCGCCGCCGCACCGTCATCGCCGCCGTCGGCCTCGCCGCCCCCCTCAGCCTCGTCGGTGGCCTGGACGCGGCCCTGGCCGCCACCCCCGACCCCAGCGGATCCCCGGTCCCCGTGGACGCCCGCCTCGCCGCCGCGCGCGCCCTCTTTGACGCCGGACATCACACCCGGCTCCTTCAGGAACTCCCCGGCCTGCTCGGCGACGCCCACCACGCGGCTGCCGCCCGCCGCGACATCGACTACGCCCGCCTCTCCTCCGCCTACACCCTCGCCGCGACAGTCCTCAACAAGCTGGGGGAGTACGGCCCGGGCCGGATGACCGCGGACCGGGCCGCGACATACGCGGAGGTGTCCGGCTCACCCCTCGCGGCGGCGGCCGCCGCCCGCGAGCTCGCCGCAGTCCTGCGTCACCAGGGCCAGGAAGGCGCCGCGCAACGCCGCGTGGAGGCGGCGGTCGCCCGGATCGAGGCCACCGGGCTGGCCACGGACGCGCAGGCCTCCGCGTACGCGCAGATGCTTGCCTCCACCGCGTACACCGCGGCCATTGCCGACGACCGCGACCAGGCCCTGACCATGATCCGTGAAGCCGCTCGGGCCGCCCGCGACCTCCCCGACCAGCCCCCGCCCGGCCGCCTGTTCCCCATCACCCCGGCCGCCATCAACTTGTACGCCGTCGGAGTGCATTGGGCCCTCGGCGACGCCGGCAAGGCCCTCGAAGCCGGCCGCGCCCTGCACCCGGGCCAGTTCGCCACCGCAGAGCGCAAGGGCAGAATGCACACTGACCTCGGGCGCGCCTGGCTCCAACGGGGCAATCCTGAGCAGGCCGCCGCCGAGCTCCTCAAGGCCGCCCGGGTGGCCCGCTCGGAAGTCCGCGACCGGCCTCCGATCCGGCGGATCGTCACCGAACTCCACACCCGACACCCTCGTGTCGCTGGTGTGCGCGAGCTCGTCGCGCTCACCGCGGCGCCGGCGTAGTGGCACCTTGACCGGGACGCAGTAGCGGGCCTCGACGGGCCCTGCAGCTGCGACGACGGCAGGCATGGACTCCGGACTCGTACTCGTTGCCGCAGTTGAAGTCCGAACGGTCTTTCGGGGAGGGCGGAGGCTGCAGAGCGCTCATGTGTCCTCGGCATCAGGTAGCGGCAGGGATAGATCGTCTCTTCGATTGGGGTCCTATGTACAAGTCCTCGCGGTGGCCCGTGTCTGTCAAGGGCGTCGCCCTTGACTCCGAGCACCGGGTGCTACTCCTCTGCAACGAGAGGGCGGAATGGGAACTACCCGGCGGTCGCCTGGAGATCGGGCCGACGGGCGGCGGATCCGATCCCGCCGACGAGAGCCCCGCCCTGGCCCTGGAACGAGAGTTCCGCGAGGAGACCGGCTGGATCGTCACAACTGGCCCGCAGCTGGAGGGAGGGACGTGGATTTACGAGCCGCTCCCCGGACGGCGCGTCCTGATCGTCACCTACGGGTGCACTGTCCTCACCCCCGACGATCCGCCCGTCCTGAGCCACGAACACAAGAAGGTCGGTCTTTTCCACCGAGATGAGATCGGCGCGCTTCCCATGCCCGCCGGGTACAAGGCCTCGATCTCCACCTGGTTTACCCACTTGCAGAGGTAGTCGGCTTCGGGAGCTCGTTCTCGCCGGCAGCACGTGCTGGCCCCACGACAAGGAGCATGGTGGCTACTCGCACCTTCGGCCTCACCACGATCACCCTGCCGGAGCTGGACGGGCCCGGCCTCTACCTGAGCACGATCGACAGCCTCGACAGCGCCCGCGGCACCGTCCAGAACTTCGTGTACGGGGACGCGGACCTGCGCTCCCTCGACCTCGCGGACACCCAGCTCATCACCGGCCGGATCACGGGCATCCACGCCAAGCGGACCGGGCTCGAGGCGGTGAACCTTCACGGTGTGGAGATCACCGGCAGCGACTTCGGCTCGGCGCGCTGGAGCAAGAGCAAGCTGACCCGAGTCCACGTTCGCGACACCAAGCTGATGGGGGCCGCCCTGGACGGCCTGGTCCTTGATGACGTCCTGTTCGAGGGCTGCAAGTTCGACTACGCCACCTTCGAGAAAGTCCGCGCCACCGGCCCTGTCGCCTTCATCGGCTGCGTCCTTACCGAGGCCACGTTCACCGACTGCGACCTGTCCGAGGTCGTGTTCTCCGACTGCCAGTTCAGGCTCGCCGAGTTCGGCGCCGGCCGCTACCGGGACACAGACCTACGCGAGAACGACCTCTCGCAGATCCGCGGCGTCGCCAACCTCGCCAAGGTCCGCATCGACCTCGGCCAGCAGGCCCACCTCGCCGAAGCCCTCGTGAACGAACTCGACATCACCATCGGGGACGGTTAATCCGGGAGGACCCCGCGAGCGGTGTAGGGCGATGAGAGTGACCACTGCCTGGCCCAGTACCAGACCGAGGTCGTCGGCGTCGTCCTGAATGTGGAGGAGGACCACCCCGAGACCTACGCCGACCGCGCCGAAGCCATCGGCGTGTTCGCCGACCTCGCGCGCTCCGCCCGGATCCTGCTCGCCTCGGCCGACGACGACGGTGCCCGTCAGGTCGCGGCCGCCGTCGCCAGGAGCGTCCACACGATCACCGTCGGCCGGAGCGCGAGCGCGGACGCGCGGGTCGTCGCCCTGTTAATCGAGGGTGCCAGCACCCGCGTCACTCTGTCCTGGCGGGCGAGCTGGTGCCCCTGCGCGTACCCGTTCCCGGCATCGAGAACGCGATGAATCGCGGTCGCCGCGTTCACGGACGCGGCCGCCCTTGGTGTTGACCCGGTGCTCCTGGCCGGCGGGCTGAGCTCCTTCGAGGGAGTCCAGCGGAGGCTGGCTGGGATGGCGGGGTGCAGGTGCGGGACTCCTACGCCCACTGCCCGACCGCCGTCAGCGCCGACATCAAGGCCGCCCGCACCCTGACCGGCGACGGCGAGCGGGTCGTCGTGGTTGTCGAGCCGTCGGTGGGCGCGGACCGCCGCCATGGGCCACGAGCTCGGCGTAGCCCTCGCGGGCGCCGACGAGGTCGTGCTCCTCCACTCGCTGCTGGCCGACTCCCTGATCAGCCCGGCGGACGTCAAGATCATCGCCCGGGCCATCACCGCGCACGGCACCCGCGTCCGCCAGAGGTGCTCTCGGGCCTGAGGTCACACGGCGGGGGAATTGTGCACCTCTATTCGGGATAGCACCTCTCGCACAAGGAGTGATCTCCCGATGACCGAGTCCGTCGTGTCCCCCACGGAGGCCGTAGGTTCGCTCGATCCGCACCTCACCATCCTGCTTCTACCGGCTGGCGGTGCACATACCGAGGGCATGCCTTCGGAGACCGCAGGGGGTCTGGACGGGATTGAGGCAGCCTGGCGCGTACCGCGGAGCCAGGCCGTGCACCTGGGCCGGCCGGTCCGGGTGAGCGTGGCCCGGCCCGATGGCGTGGTGGAGGCCTACCTGCTTACGCCGGATGGAACGGCTTCCCCCGCCGCTCGCCACCCTCGGCGCCTGCCGGCTGAACCGGTGGATTCGCGTTGGATGGACGGGATGCCTGACCGGCATGACCTGCTGGGGGTGGTTCGGGCCGCGGACCGGGCGGGCCAGTGGCACGGGGCCTTGGTGGCCGCGGAGCGGCTGACACTCCAGCTTGAGGCGGACCTCGGGAACGACCATCCGCACGTGGTCCAGGCCGTCGAGCTGCAAGGCCACTTCGCCCTCCGCGCCCAGGACTGGACTGCTGCCGCCCGGTTGCTCTGCTCGGCGGCCGCGGGCCGGTACGCGCAGGGCGCGCCTGCTGCTGACACCAGCAGGGCGCTGGCCAACGCGGTCGCGAGCTGGATGCGGGCGCGTAACCACCGCGGCGCGTTCACGACAGGCCTTGGCCTGGCCCACTTGCTGGTCCGCGCGGCGCCGGAGCCGCGAGGCCGACTGGCCGCTGTTCTCGGCGGACTGGAAGATGCGGCGCGGTGACACCGTTCGTACCTGCTCACAAGACCGAAGACGTGTGCCGCTGTTCCTGCGCGCGCTGCTGCACCCCCGGGCCGGGAGGATCGGTCCCGACCGGGGGCGTGCAGCGGGGGATGCCGGTGCTCAGTTGAAGACGGGCAGGCCTTCGCGGAGCGCGTGGGCGATCCGGCCGAGGCCGGAGGGGACGAGGCCGAGGCCGACCGTGCTCTGGTCGCGTTGAGCGGTGGAGAGGACCCGGGGCTCCTCACCGCGGCGGCGGCAGACGTAGAACTCTTCCTGGTTGATGTCCACGCAGTAGACGAGGCGGGACTCGATCCGGTCCGGGGCGAGGTGGTTGACTCGCAGGCCCTGCGCGTTAGCGTGCTGTTCGTCCTCGGTCGGTTCCCGGTCTGCGGGTCGGCCCCAGGCTTCGGACATCATCGCGACCCCGGCGACGGGGGCGTCGGCATACGGACGCCGCTCCAGGCCCGGAGGAACGGCGGGCAGGTGGCGGGCAACATGGGTGAGCGCGTCGGCGGGGTTAAGGACCAGAGCGCCCCACGTCCGGGCCGGGACCAGGCGCAGTTCGATCGACCGGGTGTCGAGGTCCATCAGGTGGACGGTGAACAGCCGGGCGGGCTTGCCCCACCCGCGTCGTTCTCCTTCGCGATCTTCGATGGCGGCCAGCGCGGTGGCCATGGCGTCCGCCATCTTGTCCTCGCACAGATTGAGGGGTGTGCTCGGCATAAGGACAGTTCGCTTCTCCCACATCTCCATGGGTGCGCTCTCTTTCGTTCGGGCCCGGGGGTGCGGGCGCTGAGGCCCGTGCGCTGTGAATCGCGGCGCACGGGCCGGGGGCGGGCCGGTCGTCTCTGGCCGGCGGGGTGGTTCAGGACTGGTCGCGGTACCAGGTGAGGAACTGCTCGGCGCGGGCCTGGTCGAGGAGAACGGTCAGTCCGCCGTCGCTGTCCCGCTCTTGGAGGACACCGGTGGCCGGGCCGTCCGGCGTGGTGGAGCCGGGCCAGCGGGCGATCAGGGAGTGCAGGAGTGCGGTGACCTGTCCTTCGGCGGCGAGCTTGAGGACGATCGTGAGCACCTCGTCGTCGATGGCGACGGTGACCAGGCTGCGGGGCATCTCGGTGCGCAGCCGGTCGAGGAGGTTCTGTAGGTCGCGTACGGCAGCGCCGAAGGCGTCGGAGTTCGCCTGTGCCTGCGCGGTGCGGGCGTAGAAGGTGTCGATCAGCTTCTGTGCGCTGGCGCGGAGCTCGGTGTCGGCGATGTCCTCCAGTGCGGAGACGGTGCGCTCGCTCGTGCCGGGCGGGGTACTGGAGTAGAAGCCGATCTGGCGCTGGGTCTTGTCGCTGTCCCGGAGGGTCAGGATCGTCAGGTTGAGGACGGGGTGGAGGAGGATCGTCCACTGGTCGGGCAGCGGCTTGGGGGACGTGGTCACGGTGCGCTCCGGTGTAGTTTCGGTGTGCGTGGGCGAGGGGTCAGACGGCGGTGTGCAGGACCCGGCGCAGCGCGGTGTGAGTCGCGGCGCGCTGGTCGGCGGTGACGTGGTCGGCGAAGGCGAGGTGGAGGCGGACCGCGGGGGTGCCGTCCTTCTGGCGGGTGATGGTCTCGGGGTCGGGAACGAGGTGCTCGTCCGCCATGGCGATGGCCCAGGGGGCGAGGTCGGGGGCGTTGTCGAGGAGTTCTCGGATGGCCCGGTAGGCCGAACTGGCTCTCTCGTCGCCGAGGGACTGCCAGGTGCGGGGTGTGGCCGTGCCGTCGGTGTGGGGGATCGTGTGGTCGCAGATGCCTTCCCCGACGCCGGACTCCGCGTCCAGGGCAAGGAGCAGCATCTGATGGACGGTGGCGGCGGCGGAGCGCAGATCCGCGGCGGAGTACGGCGTAGCGAGTGGGGCCGAATCCGTGGCGGGCTGTCCTGTCGGCCGGGTTGCTGAGCCGGAGGTGTCCGCGGCTTCGTCCTCACCTGCGCTCTCGCCGGCACAGGCCCGGTCGGCGCAGTTGCCGCATCGGCCTTCCCAGCCCTCGCCCTCGGCGGTGGAGTTCTCGCAATCCTCTGTCGAGCAGAACAAGTCGTCGTAGACCTGCTCGGGGATGAACCGCATACAGGCGGTGGCGCTCTCGAGGGTGAGGATGCCGTGTTCGCCGATCCGGGCGGCGGCGGTGTAGCGGGGGGCCCGTCGGATGGCGTGCCAGACGTCGACCCCGTGAAGGACCTGGTGCTCGACGGTTCCGGGCCGGGTCCAGGAATCGTGGGTGTGGACCTGGACGACGTACTGGGAGTCGAAGTCGATCGCGGCCCGGAGTTCGGCGGCGGCCCCAGGGGCGAAGGTGGTGGTGGGCATGGCGAGGCAGCTCCCTGAAGATCGATGATGGTCGGGCGGGTGAGACGGGCGGTGCCGGGGCGCGCGTGGGGCCGCGCGTGCCGGGCGGCGGTCAGATCCGGGCGATACGGTCGCCGTCGTCGGTGAGAGTGAGAATCAGCCGCTGGCAGGCGTGCGGGGCGTCCCACGCGACGCCGAGGTGGCGCAACTGCGGGTTCGGATTCCACTTGATGACGGTCCCGGTGGCGCCGCTGGGAATCGGGGCGTGCCTATCGGTGCACAGCAGGACCCTGCTCCGGTCTCCCGGAGCCCCAGGGCGGGCCGGATGTCGTGTTGCTGCGCGCTGTTCAACGGTGCTCGATCTCGCCCTGGTTGTCGACCTCGACGAGCAGCAGACGGGGACGCTCGGCCTCGTGCTCGATGTGCACGTAGGGCACCAGATGCTGGTCGTCCCACTCTGCGCGCAGCCGCACCAGGATGCCGACGCCGAAGACCCGGAGCTCGTATACGGCGCTGGGCATGTTGCCCTCGAGGTCCGGGTCGGCATCGGCGACGGTGAGGACGGCCTGCCGCAGCGTGTACTTCGTACCCCGGCGACGGCGCGGCATGGTTGCGGTGAACACGCAGACCGCCGTGGTGGACGTGGCCGCGGCCAGGACGAGGTCGCTCACGGTGTGGGGCTGGTAGAGCAAGGCGGTGCCCAGGCCCAGGGCCGCGCTGGGCAGCGCATGGAGAGCGCTCCAGCGCCACCATCGGGTGGACTCCCGCGGGGCTGCGGGCACGGGACGGCGGGCGAGTTCGGGCACGGGGTCTCCAGTGTGGACAGGCCGGAAGGCGCGGTGGCCATGGCAGAGGGTTCCGCTGCGCGGGGGCGGCTTTCCGTTTCGCTTCCCGGCAGAGCTCAAAGCTACATGAATTCATAGACTTAAGCAATGAACAGGGCTTTCGGCGCCCCTCAGGGCTCTGTTGGTTGAGATCCCGGTGGGGGCTGGCGCGTACGTGTGCGTGGCCGGTGCGCGTCTTGCGGCGTCGACGACCCGCCTCCCCGTGTGAGCCGACGTGCCGGCCGGCCGCTGCCGGGCTGCCGATCGCGGGGAGGCGCACGGCGGGGCTCCAGTCGGCTAGGCGTGCTCCATTGCTTAAATCTAGGAATATGATTATGGTTGAAGTGCGCTGCCCGTCACTCCTCAACTCCCCATGCTGCGCCCGACTGGCAAGGCTGGTCCGGCAGCCACGGAAGGACACGACCGATGTCTCGCACTCTCTCCGTCACGGAGCACCGAGCGATGCTGCACGACGCGCTGTCCGCGATCACGGACACCGACGCCCTCACCCTCCCCGCAGCGATGATGTACACCCCCAGTGCCCACCGTCCGGCCCTGTACGCGGACAGCTCCGTCGTACGCGGGGGTACGGGGGAGGGGAAGACCTTCTGGGCCCGCGCCCTGACCGATCCCCGTATGCGGGCCATCGCCGCTCGCGAGTACCGGATGCCGAGGCTGGAGCGCACCGAGGCCGTCGTCGGCTACGGCGTCCGGCCGGACACGGCCCAGCCGACCGCCGGGGAGCTGCGCGCCTTCGCGGAGTGGGGTGTCGATCCGACCGCTCTGTGGAGCGCCGTCACCCTGACCGCCCTCGGGGTCCCGGATCTCGTCGGCCGGACCACCTGGACCGAACGTGTCGACTGGTTGATCCGCAACCCGGGCGCGACCGCGCGGTCCCTGGCTGAGCTTGAAGCCGCCGCCCGCACCGGCGACACCACCCGGCTCGTCCTCTTCGACGCACTGGACGAGCTCCACCCGAACCGGGAACGGGCCGAGCACCTGGCCTCCGGCATGCTCAACCTCGCCGTCACACTGTCCCGGCAGACCACCCGGCTCCGCGCGAAGGTCTTCATCCGCCCGGACATGCTGGACGGAGCCCTGTCGAGCGTGCCCCGCGTCGATCGCAGCACCCTGACCTCCCGCTCCGCCGACCTCTCCTGGAGCAGGGGCGACTACCTCGGCCGCCTGGAGCGGAGCGACCTGTACGGACTGTTCTTCCAGCTGCTCGGCAGCCGCGACAGCGCCGAGGCCGCCGCCTTCCGCGAGGCCTGGCCGACCTGGGAGCGGACCGAGGACGGACGCTTCCTCGCTCCCGCCGAACTGCGCAACGATCCGGCGGTCCAGGAGCGGGCCTTCACTACCCTGGCGGGCCGGTTCATGGGCGGCAACGCCCGCAGGGGCCACACCTACACCTACCTGTCGTGCCACCTCCAGGACGCCCGCGGGATCGTCACTCCGCGCCCGTTCCTCGCAGCCCTGGCCAGCGCACTCCTTCACACCACAGGGAGCTACCCGGACCACGACCGTGCGCTGCACCACGACGGCCTCCGCCACGGTGCGCGCTGCGGGGCGCGAGCCGAGGAACTCGACCGGGCGATGCCGTGGGTCCGGCTGGCCCTGGAACCGCTGGCCGGCAATCCGCTCCCCATCGAGGAGGACGACGTCCTTGCCCTGTGGGCGAAATCCGGGCTGACCGCCCGGCTCCAGGAGTTCGCACGGGAAGCCGAAAACGAGAACCACGGCGTACGGACCGGGCCACGTGACACCGGCACCCACCCGAACCTGGTGGAGGAGCTGATCAGCGCCGGAGTGATGAGCCGCCGCACCGGCGGGCAGCTCGACATGCCAGACACCTACCGGATAGCCCACCGTATGGGCCGCCGTGGGGGAGTCGGGCGAGCCACCCCGGCCGCGTAGTCCGCCCCCAACTCCCGCGCCCCGGTGAGACCGGCCCCCGCCGTGGCACCGGGGCTGCGCCATGGCCTGGACAAGCCGCGCGCCCCGCGCGTGAACCGCGCACCCACAATCCCGCCCACGAGATCGCGGAACCAGTTACAGGCCTGCTCGCCATCTGGCGGACTCACTTCCCGCCACGGCGCTTCCCCGCACTGCACCTCCGCTCTGCTCGGCGCGCGGTATCGTGGAACCGCGGGTGATGCCCGTCGGCCAACTCCGCGTGGCCGTGCCAACAGCCGCCGGTGCCCCGGCCGGGCGGTGGGCAGAAACGGGTTCCATGAGCGTCTCGGTCTCCACCACCATCAGACCCTGACGCCCCTCGTACGGGCGAGCACAGGCCGGGATGCTCACCCTGTACGGGACGAGAGGCCGTCATGCCGTCCGACACCAGACTTCTGAAGACCATCGCCCACCAGGCCGGTCTCACCCACCAAAGACTCCTCCAGGACTGCCACGCTCTCCAGCCGTCCAGCGGCCTGAGCAGCCCTGCGGCGTGGGCCATGCACCACTACCCCCTGCTCAGCGAACTGCTGTGCCTGCCCGACCCGCATGGCCGCCGGCTGCGCCCGGTCGGCCTGGTCGCCGTCCGCACGCTGATGGGCCTGCCGCGCAGCGGCATCCGGATGCTGCTGGACCGGGACCAGGCCACCGCCGCGTTCCCGGACCTCCAGCTGCCTTCCACAACGGAGCGCTTCACGGTGGCGGTTGTCTTCCGCCACCGCCGGGAGCACCAGCTCCCGGACTACCTGTTCGACGCTTCCGCCCGCGGTGGCCCGTCCCGCCCGGTGATCTTCGACGCGGACATCGTCGTCTTGGTGCTCATCGGCGCCTCCGGGCTGGCCGAGGTCGCCCGCGCCCTCAGCCGGGCCGACACCGCCCGATACAGCGCCACCGACGTCGGCCGGGGAGGGGCGACCAACTACAAGTTCGCCTTCAACCGGTACGTCCTCCACGGCTTCGGCGTGGACATCACCACCGCGGTCAACGCCCAGCTCTCCCAGCTCCGCGACCGCCGCCCCCCGCACGACACCGCGCGTATGCCGCCCGAGGCATCCGCGCCTCGGCCTGCGTAAATACCGCCTTCACGACAGCCCACCGACCGCCGGGCCGGGAGACCAGCCCCGGCACCGGACCTGGAACGCGTGTTCACGTTGGATAGGCTGCCCGGATGGGGGACATGATGAGCGACCTGGCGCGGCTCGCCGGGATGGCCGGGCTTGGCACGCTGCTCGTCTCCGCGTTCATCGCCTGGGCACGCCGGGAGTTCGGCCGCGCGATCACGCTGCTGGTGTTCGCCTTCGCCGCGTCGGCCGCCATGTACGCGGGCCCAGACCTGGTGGCGGCTGTCACGGATGCACCGGTCCGTTCCGGGGGCGGCACCGCCGGTGACGGAGATGCCGACGGGTTCCCGTTCTGGATGCTTTGGGTGGCTCTCGGCCTGGCCGGCACGGCCGGCGTCGTGGGCACGGTGGCTCGATTCGTGGTCATCCGGCGTCGGCGCAGGGCGGACAGCCGTCGACAAGCTGCCGCCGACCTCGATCGGCGCCAGGCAATCGAGGCCGATCACAACGCGGTCCGCGAGGCATACGGGACGTACGCCTCCGATGTCCTTCAATTCCTGGACCGGCCGGCTCTCGCCGATGTCACCGACTCCCTAACTGTCGCGTTTCTGCACGCCATGGACGCCGCAGCCGACGCACGACGGGGTACTGACCTCGATACCTACCGGCAGACTGTGAGCTCCTTGAAAACCGCGTGGCAGGCCGCCGACGAGCACGCCCGCAAGTCAGGCAGCCGCTACCTGCCCAAGTCGGAACAGACCGCCATCGCCAGGGCTCGCGCGCTCCTCGAACTAGCACTGGACGGGAGCAGCGGTGCCCACGAGCGCCAGGCCGCCTACGTCAAGGCGCGCGCCCTCCTCGACGGAGTCGTGACCATCCCCCGGCAGGCCGCCGCGCAGCTCGAAGCACACCACCGTCTGGCCCTCCCCGCGAAGCGGTGAGCGTGCTGCCCGGCGAGCAGTCGCCGGGACGCCACCGCCGAGAGACGACCACCGCGACGTGAGCACCCCCGACCGCACCTGATCGTACGGAGCGATGTCCCAGCGGGGGCCGGTCACATCACGCTGATCAACACCGGGTGGCCTGAAGGAAGACGCCCGAGGCCGTCGATCCCGAAGGGGACGCCGGGGCGGGTGCGCAGGGCGTGCACGCCGGTGGACGCCATCTCGAGCGCGGCCGTCGGGTCGCCGGCGCTGTCGACGAGCAGCTGCACGTGCATGCGCCGGAAGTCGTCGCGGACCTCGAGTCCGCTCAGGACCACCGGCAGGTCGGACAGGGCGCTGGCCCACGGCAGGAGACCACCCAGGAGTTCGGAGGTGGCCCGCGTGGAGGTGGCCCGGTCGGCCGGGGTGCGGTTGTTGAGCGTGGGGTGGGTGCCGGCGACGAGCACGAGACCCCCGGGCAGATCCGCGGTCAGGGTGTAGGTGTAGGAGTCGGCGCCCAGGGCGGAGAAGACCGGCGCGGCGCCCGTCGCGGCGGCGAGCCGGTCTACGCTGCCGCGCTGCTCGGCCATCGCTACGCCCTCGGCGAAGGTGACCTGAGCGTCCCGGCCGGCGAGCGTGAGCTGCAGGGGCTCCAGTGGGCCGGCGCTGTCCAGGACGGCGGCGACACCGCGCAGCAGATCGGGAAGGGCAGGGCGCATGCCGTCATTGTTCCCGTTCCGGCAAGGGCCCCGCTACACGATCGAGAAGGCCCCCACGGCGGGATCCGGCCTACGCCGTAGGGGCGCGGCCGGATCCCCTGCGCGGCCCCGAGCCGGAGGACAAGGACGGGGGCAAGCGCGGCAGCACGTGGGGCCGCCCGGTGAGGGCCGCGCCTGCCGGACGGGCTGCTACCGGCGGGCGTCCTGAACAGCGTGTTCGGGGACGCCCAGGTAGCCGGCGAGAGCGGCTGGGGTGTGGGCTGTGAACGTGTGGGCGCTGCGATAGAGCGAGATGTCGTCCGGGCCGCAGATTTCGAATCCGTCGGAGAACAGGTCGATGCCGACGGCACCGGCGTCGACCGCGGCGCGAAGGGCGGCGGCGAGTACCTGCTCCCCGGTCTCTTCGGGGGCCTCGGTCTGGCTGTGCTGCGGGTGCGGTGTGGTCGTCATCGGGGCTCTCCCAGGTCGATGTAGGGCAGGTATGCGTATCGGTCGTCTTCGTCCAGGTCGCGGAGTTCTTCGGGAAGGGAGCCGAAGACGACTCCGGCCTCGTGTAGTTCCTGGACGATGTGGTCGAGCGCGGTCTCGTTCGTGAGGTCGTGGGGCAGCCAGGCGCGGGCGACGTCTTCGGGCACGGCGGGGAGCTGGCCGACGTCGTAGAAGGTCCGCAGTGTGCTCCCATCGGCGGAGATGGCGCGCCTGAGGGCGACCGAATCCTCGGTGATGGCCAGGACCATGTGGGCGGCTTCGGGGAACAGTCGGCGCAGCAGCGCGGTGAACGCCGACTCCGCGGCGGCCGACTCCTCGTTCAGTCGTTCACGCGCGGCGAGCATCCGGGCGTAGGCGGAGACCTGCTCGCCGACGACAGAGTCGGTGTCGTCGCGCTGGTCCGGTTCGTCATCGTCCTCGCCTTCGGCCGCGATCAGGACGCGGGCCCGCTCGGCGAGCTCATGTTGCCGCTCGGAGAGGTCGGCCCAGTTGCCGTACAGGGCGTCGACGGCGGTGCGCACCAGGCCCTCCACTTCGATCGGGGTGAAGTCGGCGCTGATGCCGACGAGTTCGACGCAGTCGGGGGTGTGGGAGGGGAAGGCGGGGGGATGGGGCATGTCTGGCTCCGGTGATCGGGTTTGGTGAAGGTGGGCTCAGGTGTCCTGGACGGTCAGGAGGACCGGCGGTCGGCCGTAGGACAGGCTGACGGCGTCCAGGGCCAGGCGTCCGAGGGTGGTGAGGTCGTCCCGCCCTGCGGTCCAGAAGCCGGCGAAACACTCCGAGATTGGGGTGCCGGGTTCCGTTCCGGGTTCGCGCAGCGCCCAACTGGCGCCGGTGGTACCCAGTAGCAGCGCGCCCAGGAGTCCCGTGGACCGCTGTGAGAGCTCGTTGTCGTGGTCGTCGAAGTCGGGGAAGGCGGTGCGCCACGGGGCGAGGTCGCCGATTGCCTCTTCGGCGTGGAGGGCGTGCAGGAGCAGTCCGGGGGAGCACACCACCATGGGCTCGTCATGGGTTTCGGGCCACAGGGCGTAGACGCTGGTGCCGCAGCCGCCATAGCTGTCGAGGTGGGTGGGCCAGGTGAGCAGTGAACCGGTCATGGCGGTGGGGTCCATCCGCCGCCAGTGGGTCGTCACAGCAATCCTCCAGTGGTGGTGGGGCTCGTCAGATGCGGGCGTAGGCGGCGAGGACGACGCCGAGGATTCCGTCCTCGTTGGCGTCCGGGTTGGTGACCTCGTTGTCGTCGAAGAAGGCGGCGGCGGCCTGGAAGGCGGCGGGCAGCAGCGTTCCGTCGGCCGGGTACTGGTAGCCCTCTCGTTCGGTGTTGAGCGCGAAGTTGAAGGTGAAGTTCCAGGTGCCGTGTTCGTGGACCGGGGCGGTGGCCAGGTTGATGCCCTCGCCGATCACCAGCGCCGTCTGCCAGGCTGTCCAGTTGGTCGTGAAGGCCGGGCGGGCGAGTCTGGCGATCAGCAGGCGTGCCCTCGTCAGCGAGTGGAGCTGCGTCAGGCGGCTTGCCGGGGTGGGCGGCGTACCGTCGGTGGTCTCGTAGACGTCGTACATCGGGTGCTCGGGGAAGCGGTGCGAGCCGTGAACGACGAAAGTGCGCTCGCGGTCTGTGATTTGCCAACGCAGCCGTCCGGCGGGGGCGCCGGACGGTTCCATGAGCTGGACGGCATTCTGTTCCTGGTCCCAGGTGAACGGGATCGACATGGTGGTGTCCTTCATGGTGGGAACGGGCGGCCGGGAGTGCCCCGACGAGGGCGTACGAACGCGAACGGCGCAGCCGCTTCGGCTGGCTCACGGACCCCCGCAAAGGGCAGATGTAGCCACGCCAGGCCTGACTGCTTAAGTCTAAGAGAGTGGGCATTGTCACGTCAAGGAGGCCGGGCGCCCCTTGAGATATTGCTTAAATCTATGAATCTGTATAGTCTGTGGATGTCGCCAAGGATCACGGCGGTCGTCACCGCCGCCCGTTGGCCGGCATCCGACGGCACGCCGGTCCCCGTGCCGCCCCTTTCACCCTGTTGGGAGCTTGAAGACGTGAAGCGAAGCCTGCGCCGCCACATAGAGGCCGCCATCAACGAGTCCTGGAACCCCCGCCGCCAGAACAGCCGCGGCCAGGTCGCGGTCGTCCTGTCGTTTCCCGAGACCGCGTTCCCCGATGCTCCGCAGTGGAGCCCCGGGCCCGACTTCTACGCCACGGCGGGCGAGTACGCATGGCGCCGGGACAACTCCGACGGAACCTCGACCGTGGCCGTCGCGGGGGTCGGTCCCAAGGAACGGCCCGCCGCCGACGGCGGCCCGTGGACCGAACCGGAGGTCTGGACGGCGACCGCACCGAGTGACGGCCCCTTCATGGACAGCGGGGCCATGTGGGACAAGCCGCACCGCGTCACCTGGCTGCTCGACGAGCCCGAGGCGGTCATCCACCGCGAGCCGTATGCGGGGCACCCTTCCGCAGCTGTCGATGACTACTGGGAAGCGTTCGAGGAGAAATGGGGCTTCGTCCCGCGCCGGATGCACCGGGGCGAGTACCCGTACGCCGACCACCGCCGGTGGGCCGTACTGCACACCGAACTGGCATGGAAGGACATGCCCGGCGAAGTGGAGTTGCTGGAGACGGCGGTCTTCCTCGCCCGGACCTTCGGGGCCAAGGCCAAGGCGTACGGCTACGACCCGCAGCGCCGCACCACCCGCGACCCGATGGGCACCTCCTACGACCACACACTCACCAGCGTGCTCCGCCGCGTAGACCCCTTCACCCGCCGCTGACCACCGCCAACCGCTTCCGGGAGTCCTCCGCCATGTCCTCTTCGCTTCCCTCGGCCCAGTCCGTACCGGATACCGTCCCGTTCACGATCCGCGTCGCGGGTCATGCAGACATCGCCGCCTTCATGGAGCTGATCGCTCACGCAGACCCCCACGACCCCGATCCCTTCGGTCTCGCGCGGGACATCCTGGCCCGGGGCCCCGAACGGCCGCTCTCCCACTACCGGGACCTGTGCCTGCTCGCCGAGGACGGCACCGGCGCAGTCGTGGGCGCCCTGCTCGGCGGGGTCCCCCGGTGGCTCCTGGAGCATCCCGGCATCGACACCCTGGCTCTGGCCGACCGGATGGTCTCGCGCCTGGGCATGATCCACGCCGTGGCCGTCCACCCCGACCACCGTCGCCGGGGCATCGGCCGGGCACTGATCCAGCGGGCGGAACGGCGGTTCGCGCAGGCGGGGTACGGCTTGATGACCCTCAATCACGCACCCGAGTTGGACGACTACTACCGCGCCCTGGGGTACACCGTGGACGACGCGCTCCTCGTACACCTGCCCCAGCAGCGGCTGATCGGCATGACCACCGACGACACCCGGATGTCCGCCAAGCCGCTGCACCCGTCGGTCCGCCTCGCCGACGTCCCCGGCGCAGCTCACCGGGTCATCACCAGCCTCCTGCCCGGAGCCGCCCTCCCGCCCGGCGCCTCCTTCGACGGCACCCGCCTCCAGTACTGACCCAGTCGGGCCCGGCCGTTGCACCGGCCGGGCCCGGGTATCGAAATGAGGGGCCCATGACCCACTTGCACATCGCCGAACGCTGCATCCACAGCGAGACCAAGCGCAACCTGTGCGACCACAAAGTCCTCTGGAACAGGTACCGGGTGCGCGGCGTCCCGTGCGAGCCCTCGTTCTGCGAGACCACCCGCCGCACTCAGGCCCAGGACGCCGAGAGCGACTGACCGTCGAGGTCACGAGCCCGAGCCCCCTACCCCCGGTCGCGCGGTGCCGGCCAACACCGGCCCCGCCGCACCGCGCGCAGCTCACTCCCGCCACGACGACCGGACCACGAAACGAGGAACACTCCGTGCCCCGCTTCCGCTTCACACACCACGGCAGCCCCGAGACCTACGACGAAGCCCTGCTCTCCACGTGGACGGCCTTCTGCACCCGCCACGGCATCCCCGCCGCCCCCCGCTACCCGACCGGCGACGCCGAGCTGGACGCTTCGAACGCGATCCACGAGTACCGCGAGCGTCCGCTCGCGCAGATGACCCGGATCTCCCTCCCGGCGCCGCTCGGACGGCTCCGCCCTGGCCGCTACCGATGGATCGCCCGGAAGTACTGGCGCATGAACCCGACGCGGCTGTGGTGGACCACCCATGTCTGGGACGAGGTGCGCGCCGACTGGCAGGACCATTGACGGCCGGCCCGAAACGGGCCGGCCGAAGCAGAGAATCTGCAGGTCAAGGCGTTATCGATGGGTTACCCGCCACCGAGCCCAAGTTGACGCGCGGTGCTGTCCGGATCAGCCCGGACAGCATCGAGCGCGATCTGCACCCCCGCCACATCCATCGCGCGGTACAGCCCGTGCTCGTTGGTGACGAATGTGGGGTTGGCCAGGTCGTCTCGGGGCGCGAGCCGGTAGCCAGGCGGCAGGGGATCGCCGTCGGCGGTCTGCTCGACCAGCCAGAGCCGCCAGACGACGCCGTGCGGGTCCTCCGCCTCGTACGTATCGCTGCCGTAGCCGCCGACCGTGATCCATTGCGGCAGGGGGCCGTCTGCGTAGGTCATGACGCTAGTTCCTCCGGGCCGTCCGTTGCCGGGCCCGCCGAGCCGCACGCCCTGTGAGCTGACTGCCGAGCGGTTCGAGACTCAGCACAGACTTGGCAACGCCACCCTTCCCGAGGGAGCGGTCCACCCGCTCCAGGCTCGCTGATTGCTCCGGCTGCTGTTCCGCAGAGATCGCGCCTTCTCCCTCGACTGGACCGTTGTGCGAGCTACTGAAGAACCTACTGAATTCTTCCCTGCCGTACTGAAGTCTTCGGCGCCGTCCGGCATCCGATTTCGGCAGCATCGTAAGAGGCGTTCTCGGATGTTGGGATTGAGTTAGAATTATGTCTGTTTCAGGAGGAGGGTGGCATGGCTGATCTGGGCAGCACCGAGGGGGACGCGCTCACTCTGGCGCTGAGCCTGGGACCCGTCCCGCCTATGCCGTCGCCGGCGGAGCGCGAACGGCTGCGAGAGGCCTGGGGCTGGAGCAAGCGGCAGCTCGCCGACTACCTCGGGGTCAAGCGGGAGACGATCTGGGCATGGGAGAAGCCCGGCGGTTCCACTCCTCGGGGGGCCAAAGGGCAGGCGTACGCCCGGCTGCTGGACCGAATGCGCCGTGAGCTCGATGACACCGGATCCGCCACCACGGTGCCCGAGGCCCCCGCAGCCGAGACGCTGCCGGACACCGGAGCCGGGGCTGAGCCCCCCTCCGCCCCGGCGGCGCGCGCCCCTGCGTCGACCGCGCCTCCCGTGGCTCAGATGCTTCCGATGGAACTTCCGGGCGACGTAGTGGAGATGGAGGTACCCGAGCTGGGAGCCGCGCCCACCGTCCCCACCGGGCCGGTCCCGTTCGACGATCCCGACACCGTCCGTGACCTTCCGGACGGAGAGATGCGCAACTGCGTGCGCTGCGGACGGCCCACCAGCATCCTGGTGGGCGGCGAGCCCCGCCACCTCTACACCGCCGCCTCTGCCGCCGTCGCTCCGCCGTGCTGGGCCACAGCCCTGCCGTCTGCCCTCCCCCCGGCCGAGCTGACCGCGCCGGCGTCCACTGAGCCGGACGCGTCCGAATCCGTCACCGCCCCCACGCCTCCCGTCCCTGTTCTCGCAGGGCCCTCTGCGCGCGCCGCGGTTCAGCCGGTACCGGCCACGGTCCGCCGGGCCCGGCCGCGCCCCGCCGCCGGGGCTTTTTCCGACGGTCCGCTGGCGGTCCTGGAGATCTCCGACGGACACCTGGTCGCGCACCTGGCCGACGGACGCGTCCTGGACTGCCCGGCCAGGTCCATCCCGGCACTGGCCACCTGGACGCTCGACAAGACCCACCTCGGCAGTGCGAAGCTCCACCACCACGGATTCGACGGCGACCCCCTGGTCGTCCTGACCGCCGGCGCGGCCGAATACCTCGGGCTGCCCCCGGCCCTCGAAGACCGCGCTGACCTGCGACTCGACGCCAAGCACAAGGTGGTCAAGCAGATCACCAAGGCCGGCTGGGAGCTGCCCTACCGCGGCTTCGGACCGTGGCCGCGCGTCTTCCAGCGGGTCCAGCACGGGCGCCGCTCGGTCCAGCTCGCCGTCCTGCCCTGGGACGCGCTGGAGAAGCGGGTGTGGGGCGACACCGTGGACCAGCCCGCCCCCGAGATCGCACGGCGGCTCGGCCTGTACGCCGAGCGCGTCATCACCCCCCGCGGGACCACGGGCGTCAACAGCCATGAGCTGATGGCGTCGGTCCGACCCAAGACCCGCGCGGAGAAGGACGCGGAGACCGGCACCTGGCGCTCCGCGCCCGTCGCCGGCTCACTGCAGGGCCCGGTCGATCCCGCTCCGCCGGAGGCACTGGACGAACACCCCCTGATCCACGAGCTCTTCCCCGACGGCCGGCCCCAGTCGGAGGCCCTCAACGAAGAGGCGTGCCAGTGGGTGCGCCCCTACGAGCTGATCACCCCCGAGGAACGCGCCCAGCCCATGGTGGTGGGCCTGGACCTGATCACCGCGTTCCTGGCCGCCGCCAACAACACGCGCGTCGGCCTCGGGCCCGCCGAGTTCGTCGAGCACCCGCGCTTCGACAAGCGCACCGACACCCCCGGCTCGTGGTGGGTCGACCTGTCCCACATCGAGATCGACCCCCGCATGCCCAACCCGTTCACCCCCAGCGGGCAACGGCCCACCGGCCCGGCCTGGTACGCGACCCCGACGCTCTCCTACGCCGTGGAGCTCGGCGCGAGCATCCAGCCGACGAAGGCCTGGCTCCGGCCGGACAACGGCCTGTACCTCACACCCTGGTACGCGAGGCTGCGCGACGCCTACCTGGCCACGATGGCCGACCTCGGCGTGCACATCCCCGCCAAGGGCGAAGAACTCGACGAGCGCGCGTTCCTGAAGGAGATGGCCCGGCACAAGCAGGGCGATCCGGGCGCCGTCGCGCTGCTGGCGGCGATCAAGGCCACGGCCAAGTCGGGCATCGGCAAGCTCCAGGAACGCCCGCAGGGCGACTCGTACATCGACGGGGAGCCCTGGCCGGCGCTGAAGAGGGCACTGTGGCGCCCCGACATCCGCGCCGCCGTGCTCTCCCGGGCCCGTGTCAACATGCACCGCAAGCTGATGAAGACGGCCGAGCTCACCGGCCTCTACCCGCTGGCGATCCTGACCGACTGCGTCACCTACGCCTCCCCCGGGCCCTCGCCGCTCGACATCCTGCCGCACACGGCCGACGGCAAGCCCGCCAAGGGGGCCTTCGCTCTCGGCGTGAGCCCCGGATCGGTCAAGCACCAGGGCACCGAAACCATGGCCTGGGCCCTGTCGCAGCTCGTCCAGGGCATCAACATCGCCAACTACATCGGCGGCGGGAACTCCGCCATCGACGACGGAGAGTGACGCGCACCATGGGCAAGATCGAGGACTCGCTCGACGCGGCGTTCACCAACGCCGTCTCCAAGCCGATGCCCAAGTCCATCGGCGCCCGGGTCCGGTTCCTGCTGTCCAAGGAGAAGACCGACAACCCCGCCGAGGCCGCCCGGCTCCTCGCCGAGAAGCTCGGCTGCCACCAGCGCACCGTCGAGCGCTACCGGGACGACCAGGTGAAGAAGCCCAAGGCGGACATGGCGGGGAAGATCGAGGACCTGACCCGCCAGCTGTGGCAGCCCAAGGTCCGTGCCGACCGGGCGAAGAAGGCGGCCACGATCACCGGCATCCGAGTCGCCCTGCGCGGCCAGTTCGGGTTCACAGCGGCTCCCGGCACGACCAACGACCCCCGTCAGCGCCGGATCACCCGGACCCTGCCCCCCGAGTACGCCCAGTCGCTGTTCACCGCCCGGCAGGCCGGCGCGAGCGAGGACGAGCTCGGACAGATTCTCGCCGACGGTCTGGCCGAGGTGTACTTCACCGACGGCGGCACCCGCGCCCCCGGACTGGCCGTCACCCTCGACGACCTCGACTACCTCACCATCCAGTACTGACCTCCGCGCCCGCCCACCCTCCTTCCGAAAGGACGACCCCGCCGTGACCGCCACCGCCGCCTCACCGCGCCGCATGCGCCTGCGCTCGCACCAGGCACGCGCCGTGCACTGCGCGACGACGGCACTGCGCCACGGCACCCGCACCACCGTCGTCTCCGCCTGCGGCACCGGCAAGACGGTCATCGCGGCCCGCGTCGCCCAGCAGGTCGTACGCCACGGCCACCAGCTCGTGCTGCTGCCCACCCTCGAACTCCTCGCCCAGACCATCGCCGAATGGCGGGAGGCCGGACACACCGGCCCCGTCATGGCCATGTGCCACCGCCGCCCGATCGTCCCCGGCGAACACGTCCCCGCCAGTACCCGCCCCGGCTACCTGGCCGCCTGGATCAACGACAACCCCGACGGCACCGTCTTCGCCCTCTACCAGTCCCTCAACAAGATCCACAAAGCCCACCGCGACCACAAACTCGGCCCCTGGGCTCTGATCAGCGTCGACGAAGCCCACCGCACCAGCGGCTTCATCGGCAAGGAATGGGCGGCCGTCCACGACGACGAGCTCATCCCCGCAGGCCACCGCGCCTACTACACCGCCACTCCCCGGATCTGGTCGGCCGGCGACGCGGAGGACCCCTCTCTCGTCGCGTCGATGGCCGACACCCAGCTCTACGGCGACACCTCCTTCCGCCTCCCGCTGGCCGAGGCCATCGACCTCCAGCTCCTGGCCGACTACCGCGTCGTCGTCCTGGAAGTCCACGAAGCCGAACTGCGCACACGCCTGGGCCTGCCCGACAAGACCGCCGAGGCCGAGCTCCGCGCCGCCGCCCTCCAGGTCGCCGTGCTGCGCGCCATGAAACAGCTCGACCTGCGCCGCGTCGTCACCTTCCACCACCGCGTCGCCGACGCCCACGACTTCGCCGACACCTTCCAGGCCACCGCCCGGCACCTGGCCACGCTCGCCGCCCCCGGGGCCGTCTTCCCGGACCCGGAACAGCTGTGGGCCCGCGGGATCGACGGCACCCAGTCCAGCGATCTCCGCCGCTCCCTGCTGAACACCTTCGACGGCCGGCCCGAGGACGGCAGTACGCCGGCCGAGCGGACCGTGATCGCCAACGCACGCCTCCTGGGCGAGGGGGTGAACATTCCTTCGATCGACTGCGTCGTCTTCGCCGACACCAAGGACAGCGTAGTCGACACCGTGCAGGCCATCGGCCGGGCGCTGCGGCAGCACCCCGGCGCCGGGAAGAAGGCGACCATCCTGGTCCCGCTGTTCGTCGCCCCTCACCAGGACGCGAACGACCTTCTGGACTCGCCCGTCTACAAGCCGCTGTGGAAGGTCCTCCAGGCGCTGAAGGCGCACGACGACCGGCTCGCCGACCGCCTGGCCGTGCCGCAGACCCGCACCGAATACGAAGACGAGGCCGACCAGCCCGAGCCGGAGCAGGACCAACGGCTCCTGATGGACCGCGCCTTCCCCGACGACACCCTCGCGCTGGCGCTGCGCCTACGGGTCCTCCACCCGCGCGACGCCGCCTGGCAGCGCGGCCTGGCCGCCGCCGAGCAGTACTTCGCTACCCGCGGCCACCTCGACGTACCCCAGCTCTTCGACGACGAGAACGGCCTCGCGCTCGGCCGGTGGATCAACTACGCCCGCCAGATGTACGCCGCACACCGCCTGAAACCGAAGCGGATCAAGGAACTCGACGCGATCGGCATGATCTGGGACCTGCGCAAGCAGGCTGCCGAACGGGGCCTGACCCACGCCCGTCTCTACGTGCAAGAGCACGGCCACCTCGCTGTACCCGCGGACGCGGTCGTCGGCGACTACGCGTTCGGCCGCTGGCTGGTCAACTGCCGGCGCAACGCTCGGCAGCGCGCTGCCAAGGGCCAGGCACCCGATGCCGTAGAGACACAGCTGGCCGAGCTGTACGAATGGTGGAACCCGGCCTGGCCGGTCACCTGGCAGCGCGAGTACATCACCGCCCGCCGCTACAGCGAGGCCAGCATCAACCTCGACGACGTCCCGCGCGACTTCGTCACCGACGAAAACGAGCCCCTCGGCGAGTGGATCTACCAGCAGAGCATCGCCTTCGACCAACTCCACCCCGACCAGGTCCGCCTGCTGACGGAGATCAGCATCACCCCGATCCAGCCGGCGCCGACCGGCCGGGAACTGCGCCAGCAGCGCCAGCTCGACCACGGCCTGGCCGCCGTCGCCGCCTTCCGCGCCCAGCACGGCGACGACGCACCCATCCGCCAGCGGGACACGGTCGTGGTCGCGGGCGAGGAGGTGAAGGTGGGCCAGTTCATCAACAACTTGCGCAAACGCCTGGACCGGCTCACCCCCGAGCAGATGCAGCAGGTCACCGCCGCAGGGCTGGCGCCGGCCAGCACCTGACCGAGGCCAGGTACGGGCGCCCCGGCTGCCGCGTCAGCTTTCGGCGGGCGGCCGCAGCTGGCGCAGAACCTCGTCCTGCTCGGCGGCGGTCAGGCCGAGAGACGGGTCGTACATCCCCAGCGGCGGCACGTCGACGACGACCGGCTCGTACGCGAAGGGATCCAGCGCGGGTGCGGGCCAAGGACCGGACAGCGAAGGCTGGGAATCCAAGTCGAAGAGCAGGACACGCGAGTTGTGGACCCCAGCGGCAGCGGCGAAGTCCGCGGCGGTGGGCGGGTCGGACCTGACCATGGTCTTCTCGTAGCCTCCCCGCTGGAAGAGCGACGCCAGATCCGAAGCGCCGGACGACGACCCCGGGACCCGGGAACCGGAAGGCGGGTCGGACACGGTGGCCGGCTCGGTGGTGCTCAGCAAGCGCACGGCTTCGGCCCGGCCCTCCTTGTCGAGGACGGCAGGCAGAACTCCCCGCGCAGCGGCATCCTCGACACGGCGCAGAGCCTGCTGGTAGGTGAGACCGGTGGCGTCACGGAGAGCCTTGGCGATCTGCTGGCGGTTGCTGCTGAGAGGCTTCTTCTTGTGCGGATGTGCCATAGAGGTCTCCTGACCCTGGGCTGCTGAGCGTCCCACCACGACAAGCACCAAGGGGCTGCGGATCGTCGGCGCCGAACCGGTCTCACCTCCCGCGCGGCAGCACGGTTCACCTTCGGCCGGAGGTGGGTCCGCGCCGGGTACGCACAGGGAGGTACGCGACTACACCGTACCAACTAGGTCGGACAGCAAGGCCGGAGCGGCCTGAACTGGAGTGGTGCGTCTGGCGGGCCGGGGCGGCACCGCTGAACCGTTACGGACCGCCGGCCAGCATGAACCGCGGGACCAGAGCAGAAACGCTCGGCTCCCCGCGCGAAGCGTGAGCCCGCCCACACCCTGTACGCACGCGGGCCCGGGAGGCCGCTACCCTCGGTCCATGACTCAGCACTCACCACCCCGTTCCGGTGGGAGGTCCGAGGCGCAGTGGATCCCCGCCGACCGCTTCGGCCCGGAGCAGGCGCGCGCACTCGCGCAGCGAGCCGAGATCTCCCCGAGTGCACGGCGTGCGTACGTGGCTGCGCACATTGTCTCGGACGTGACCGCCGAGCAGCAGATCCGGGAGCTCCTCGCGCGCGTCTTGCAGACCGGCAGGATCGCCCGGAAGCCGTCGGGCTACCGGGCACGCAGCCACAAGGCCGACAGCTCGGACGATGGCTCTCTCGACGGCTCGTACACCTTCATCCTGGACAGCGGATGCCAGCGAGTCGTCGCGTACTTCGGGCCGCCCATTTCCTGGTTCGATCAGGAGACCCATATCCCGGTCGAGGACCTGCTGCGCCAGCTCGAAGATCGACGACGCCGAGAGCTTGAAGCCCAGCGACTGAAGGAGCAACGGCAGGAAGAGGAGAAGCGGCGGCAGGACGCGCACGAGGAGCTAATGCGTACGCAGCGCGCCGAGGCTGAGGCTCGCCGGACGGCGGCCCTCCCTGTACCGGACTGGCCCCTGCTGCCTGCTGATCAGGCGTACGACTGGGATGGCCAGGCCGTACCTCTGCCGCATCCCCGGAGGCCCGTCATCGACGAGGCGACGATCCGCCGTGCCGGCCGCCGCCCCTACGTCCTCTTCCACGCAGACGCCCTCAACTCCCCGTTCTTCCGCGAGGTCCCTCTGGAGCAGCGTCACGAGGCCCTCCGCGCGGTCGTCGACAAGCTGCTGCGAGCCCCGACCAGGGGCGTCGTGACCATTGGCTCGACGTGCATCACCGTCACCGGGCAGAACGTGACTTTCACCCTGACCCCCGACTGCGCCATGGTCCGTACCCTCAACCCGCCGAAGCCAGGCAACAACGAGCCGGCGCGCTACCGGGCCGACCGCTGGAAACTTCCCAAACCCAAGAAGAGCGAGTAGCCACGAAATCCTGCCGGGCTCAGTCATTTCGCAGGGTGCGGGGCAAGGAGGAGGGCGAGGTCGAGCTCCGGGCCGCCGCCGCTGTCCCGCTTGCCGCCGGCGTTTAGGCCGCCGAGGTGAGGAACTGGCGGCCGCCGCGCAGCGTGGTGCGCAGTTTGCGCTGGGTTGCGCGGCTGTCGAGGCGGACGTCGAGGGCCCCGGGAAGCGTGCTGTCGGCCCGTAGGCCTGTGGGCAGTCGCGATTCGTCGAGTCCATCGCGCCTGGCGATGAGGACGCCGAGTTCGTGACGGCTCAGGGCCTGGCTTCCGCCGAGGTGGTGGATGCCGGTTGCATCTCCCAACGCCAGTTCCAGGAGACCTGCGGCCAAATCGCTCACATGGACTGGGCACCGGATGTCGTCCGTGAACAGGACGCCGACGCGGGTACCGGTGGCTAGTTCGCGGACAGCGCGCTCGTGTTCGGACTGCCCGTCGCCGATGATCAGCGAGGTGCGGGCAACCACGGTGTCTGGATGTACGAGAAGGACCCCGCTCTCCGCCGCCGCTTTCGCTGCACCGTACGGGGTGATGGGATCGGGCAGGCAGGACTCGTCGTAGGGGACGAGGGAAGCGCCGGAGAACACGGCGTCGCTGGAGACATGGATCAGGCGACTCCCGGACTTCGCCGCGGCGATCGCCAGGCGGAGAGGTCCCTCGGCCGTGATCTTCCAGTCCGCCTTGCCGCTGGATGCGTTGACGACGACACGAGGGCTGATCTCGGCCACGACCGCTTCCACATCTCCGGGATCCAGTAGATCGAGGGCGTGCCAGGCGACCGCCCGGGTGCGCCCAGGCCTGGTCGCGTAGGTCGCGGCTGTCGTGTGCCCGGCCGCTACTGCTTGCCGAACCAGCTCGGCGCCCAAGAATCCGGACCCACCTACGATCAGAATCGTCATGGGGCGACACCCTAGACCGGTCAGGTCCGGGCGATGGCAAGAACGTGGGCAGAGGCGTCGGTGAGCGCAGGGTGCGGTTCCGCGAGGCGCGCCGCAGCGAGCGCGGCGTCGTACATCGCTGTGCCCAAGAGGTTGGTGTCGGTGTACTTCTCGATGGCCTTGACCGCGACCCAGCCGGGTCCTTCGATTCCGTAGAGCGTGGGGTCGGTGAGTCCGGCCTCCGTGACCTCGACGCGGAGCTCGGTGGAGGTCTGGAAGTAGGCGACGGTAAAGCCGCGCTGTCCGGCGTAGCGGCCCTGGTCGAGGGTGTCGCGTACCCCGTCCTGGATGGCGGGCTCGGTGATGCCGGTGGTGGCGATGTAGTCCAGGAGAGGCGAGTAGCGGGAGATCGCGGCGGCGGCGATGAGACCGCCGGGTCGGGCCACGCGGGCCGCCTCGGTCAGCGCGGACAGCCGGTCGGCCTTGTCATGAAGATGGTAGAGAGGGCCGAGGAGCAGCACGACGTCGTACGTGCCGGCTGCCGCCGTGAGGTGGCGTGCGTCGCCGAGCTCGGCCGTCACTCCGTCGAGGGAGGCGGCCTGGCTGACGTGCTTGGGTACGGGGTCCACGACGTGCACGGTGTAGCCGTCCTCGGCGAGCCAACGGGCGTGGGTTCCGGGGCCACCACCCACGTCAAGTACGCGGGCTGGCGCTGGTGGGAGGTGGCGGCGGAGTAACTCCCGGGTGCGTACGAGTTCCAGGGAGCCGGTCGCGGTGGCGTGCAGCCGCGTGGCCTCGTCGGACCGGGTGTAGAAGTCGATGATCTCCGGGCGTACCGCGGGGTTGCTCGTCATAGGGACTCCACGTCGTGAGGGACTGGTGGTGTCCGGCAGGGTAGGGGACATGACGAAGTGATCACCGCGATTTTCGGTGGCCTGCGGAGACCGCCGGGAGACCCAACGGTGAGTGGGGAGACCGAGGTTGGGCGGATGCCCTCCCGGAAGCTGTGTGCTCAGCTTCGCGGGAGGGCCAGCCCAGATCAGGCGGACGCGATGCGGTTCGCGTCCATCAGCGCGTTGATCAAGGAAACCGTCTCGGGCGCGGAATCGTACCCACTTTCGATAGCGATGCGTGACAGCTGATGGGCCGTGCGGTCCAGCCCCTGGCGGTCGCCGGTCTCGCTGTAGATGGTGAACAGGTCGCGGTACAGCAGCTCGCTCATCTGGTCGCAGATCAAGCCCCGGGAGGCCGCCGCGAGCGCGGCACGGTAGTCGCGCGCGGCCAGACGCCGGGTGGCGAGCTCGTGCGCGACGTCCACGGTCGCCGAGATCATCTCTTGGATGTCGTACTCGGCCCAGCAGTACTTGGACTGGTTGATGTCGCTGAAGGGGCGGCCACGTACCAACGCCAGGGCGCTGGCCAGCGCCGTGTCCGCGTCCGTGCCGGTCCGGTGCATTCCTTCCTGGTAGTACTCCTGGAACCGCTGCCAGTCGGTGCTGACGTCGTCGTGGAGGCTGTACACGCCCCCGACGATCGGCGGCAGGTAGGCGCTGTGCGGGTCGCTGGCCGCCAGCAGGGGGTCGCGGCCGAGCCAGGCCCGCAGCTTGGACACGTTGGTGTTGCGGTCGTCGGCCCGAATTCGTTGACCGGGCCAGATGGCCTCGTCGAGCTCGTGGCGGGACTTGCCCGGGTGCAGGGCCAGCCACGCGGCGATCTCGGTGAGGCCGTTGCGCCGGTTGCTCTCGACCTTGCCGAGCGTGCTGATCACGTCGACGGGGCCGAGGACTCGGATCTGCGGGGCCGACGGCGGCTCGGGCGTGGTGTTCAGCGCGGCCAGGACACTGGACGTGACCGCGGTGACCCGGGCAACCGGGCGCACCGGAGCCGCGGTCTCGGAAGCGGACTGCGCGGACACCGGCCGGCCCAGCGCGGCGGGGGACAGGCCGGAGTCCTCCTCGTCGGACTGTCCGGCAGCTGTGCCGTCCAGATCGGCCGGCTCGTCCTGATCGTCGGCCTCCACGGTCTGCTCCGTAGGGGGCACGTCCTCCTGCTCGTCGAGGACATCCTGGAGCGCCTCGTCGAAGAGATCCTTGGACACCGGCCGCACGCTCGGCGCGGTCTCGGCTTCGGGCTCCTCCTCGGCGGGATCCTCTGCGCGACCGGTCACCGTGCCGGTGACGGACGGGGCCAGGGCACTGAAGCTGGGTACCGCGGTGGCGAGGGAGGAGCTGACCGGGCTGACCGCGACCTGCATCAACGGGGCCGTCGGCGCCGCGGCAGGCTGCTCGTCGCCGGCATCGTTGAGCGAGCCCTCCTCCGAGGTGTCGCCTTCTTCTTGGTCCTGGGCGAGAGCCGAGTCTCCCCTCGGGGCAAGCGGGCTCGGACCGTTCGGCGCGGGCGCGCCGTCGGGAGCGTGCGTCCAGGCCGGAGCGGCGACGTCGTCCGTCCGGTCGGCCGTGGCCAGCAGCTCGATCAGCGGGAGATACGCCGCCGCCTCCAGGCGCTGCAACGTGACAGCGAGGTCCAGGCCCGGAAGCTGTACCGCGCTGCCGGGCGCCGCAGGGAGAGTCCACGCTCCGGAGACCGCCAGCTGGCTGCCGGCTCCGGCGACCAGGGCGCTGGCGGTCCTGGGGCGGGAGGCGAACAAGTCGGTCAGATCGTCGGCTTCCTCGACCGAGGGTTGCAGCGGCGAGATCAGGACCTTGGGAACCCAGGTGTCTCCGCCGCCGTCGGCCAGGCGGGCGTCGTCGAGACCATCGAACTCCCCGGCGTCCAGCGCACCCCGCTGCAGGGCGTCGTGAGCCCGCAGCTCGGGAAGGGCCCGACCCAGGTCCTCCTGGTGCTCGACCCGGACTGGGAAGACCCCGGCGAGTTCGGCGCCGAGGCCCGCGAGGACCACCGTGGTGTCGTCCGACAGCCCGGAGGAGGCCAGTTCGACGGCCATGCCGAGCATGACGGCGCGGACATCCGCGTCGGTGCCGCTCAGGCGTAGCGCCCCGATGGACTCCAGGTTGACCAGGACCGGTTCGCCTTCGTCGGTCTCTCCGAGGCTGACCAGCGCCGGGTAGGGCGGCGTGATGTCCCGGGCCTTGTCGTCATCCAGGAGGCGGGTGGGGCGAGTCGGGCACCACCAGAGGTCCGGGTTCTCGTCCATCTCGCTGAACGGCGCGATCTGGGGAGTCGGCGCCGCCAGGTGTACCTCCAGCCCGCGGGAGGTGATCCGGATGGCCTCGAGCTGGGGGAGAGGCTGGCCGGTCTTGGCGCAGTTCGCCGCGAGGGTGCGCAGAGCCCGGTCCACGAGCTGGATCCCCGACAGGTCGGAGGCGGCCCGCAGATCGCTTTCGAACTGGGCGGCCTGGCCGGCGGGAATGGGGATGCGGCGGCGCGGGCGGCGGCGGCGCTGCTGGAGTGCGCGGCGCCCGGCGATGACGGCGAGGACCCCGGCCGCCGTGATGCTTCCAGCCGCAGCGACCGTGCGCAGCATGTCCTGGTCTTGGCCGTCGGAGGCAGGAGCCTGCTCGGCGGGGGCGGCCGTCGGCGCCTGCTCGGCCGGCGTGGGTGCCTGGGCCGTGGGGGCCGCAGGGGTCTGCGCCGCGGTCGGCTGCTGCGGCGCTGGCGTGGCCGGCGCGGGTGCGGCCTGGTCCGGTCCGCGGGTGGGCGCCTGGGCCGGAGGCGTCGCGTTCTCGGGAGCGGGAACGGCCGTCTCCGGCGCCGCCGATTCAGCGCTGGGAGATTCCGCCCCGTGCGCGCCGGCGGCGGGTACCTTCAGCTCCCATCCCGGGTGGATGTCGTCGGGGTCGGTGAAGGTCCGGCCGTCCGACTGCTCGTCACCCAGGTTCATCTCAGCGATCTCCGGGTACTCGTCGGCGTCGCCGAGGACGTCCTTGGCGATGGACGACAGCGTCTCGCCCGCCCGCACGGTGTGGGTGTCGGCCTGTACTGAAGTGCTGCCTGCGGTCTGGGTCTTCAGCCCGGTCGCCGCCTGGTCCGCCGGCGCGGCGTCGGAGGGCAGCCGCAGAACCCAGCCGGGCTGCAGATCCGTGGTGTCCGCGGTGATCAGCGTGCCGTCGGCCTGGGGGACGTCCTTGTTGACGTCGATGATGCGGTGCCACTCGATCCCGCCGCCGAGCTGCTGCTCGGCGATGTCCCACAGGGTGTCGCCCGCCACGACGCGGTGCACCGGCCCGTCATAGGCGCTGCTGGCCGACGTGGCCGACGTGGTCGACGTGGTCGACGTCTGCGGGGCCGTGGAGGCCTGCGGGACGGCCGAGGCGACCGCGGCCACCGGCGCGGCGCTCGCAGGCGAGGCGAACGCGGTCCCGGTCGGCAGGAGAATCAGGATGCCGCCGACGAGCGCGCCGGCGAGTTGCTGGGAGCCGCCGAGGAGCCTGATGCGTGGTGCGCTACGGTGCCGCAGGGCCGCGGCCGTCTCCAGGACTACGGAGATGACGAACGTGCCATACCCGTACCAGCCGATGAGCGTGATCGCCCCGAGGAACAGGGCCCCGCTGTCTGGGCTGGTCAGGGCCGTGCCGACTTCGTCGAGGCTCGGCAGGTGGTCGGGCAGGACTCCGACGGTGAGCAGCGCGTACGGCACGCCGGCCAGGAGCACGGCGAGGGCGACCAGCGCGAGGAGCGCGCGCAGGATCGTGGCGGTGGTGCTTCGGTTGTTCATTGCTGCTACCCCCGGTAGACCAGGCTCGCGCGGCCTTGGCCGGTGACGGACCAGTCGCCGCTTCCGAGGAAGACGGGCTGGTAGTGCTCGTTGACGGTGACCTCCAGGGAGCCCCCGTCCTCGCTGACGCTGACCGATCCGGTGACGCCTGCGTTGCTCAGGTAGGAACGCGCGGCGGCGACCGCGGCATTGCGGTCCACGCTCACACCGCCGCCGGAGATGACCTTCCCGGCGTCGACGGCCTGCCCGCCGGCCCTGGCCGCCTCGTGGGCCACGCCCTCGGCATGCGTGCGGGCACGCAGTTTGCCGCCGCCGTCGACCACGAGCGCGGCGACGGCGAGCAGGGCCACGATGGTGACGAGGACGAACAGGCTCATCGAGCCGCGGTCACTCGACAAGGCGCGGCGTACGCGGTGGGCGAGGGCGGGATTCATGCGTTCTTCCTGGTCAGCCGCGCTGGCGGTACGAGTCGATCGGCGAGGTGAACGAACTGGACATGGTTTTGGATCCAGGCAGCCCAGGCAGCGCAATATCGGACAGATTTACGACACAGGTCACCGTGGCGGTGGTGGAGGCGGGTTCACCGATCCGCGCGGAGAACCCGCCCGTGCTGATGGACACCGACGTGCTCGTGCACTGCAGGCCCTGCTGGGCCAGGACCTCGCGCGCCGTCTCCTGGCCGGCGCTGCTCGCCGACCCGCCGTTGCGTTCCAGGGACGCGGCACGGGCCGCGTTGCGCGCGGCCGAGTCGACCGCGTTGTGGGATGAGGTCACGCGGCCGGCGGCCACCACGAGCAGCAGCACCATGATCAGTACGGGAAAGAGCACCATCGCCTCAAGCGACAGCGCCCCGCGATCGCACTGTGTGTGCCGCAGCCGGTGCACGAGGGTCTTCATCGCGCCTCCGTGATGCGCTCGGCGGCGGCATCCGCGTGCTGGTCGATCTTGAGGCGGAGGCCGGGAACCATGGTGTCGACGTAGCCGGTCACCCGGATCCGCACCGTCGCCCCCTTACTGCCGCTCACGGCAGTGTCGGAGATGCTGCCGCCCGCCCTGGACAGGAAGTCCCGGGCCTCCGCGGTGCCGGCGCCGATCGATGCTCCGCGGACCCGCGAGGACTCCACACCCAGCTGCGCCGCCGAAAGCGCGACGTTGCGGGCATGCCACCACAGCCCGACGTGCACGACGAGCAGGATGATCAGCAGCATGGCGGGGAAGACGATGAGCATTTCAAGGCTCATCGCGCCGCGGTCCCGCGCGCCGCGGTCGGCGAGCGTGCGGGACCAGCGTCGGACAGCCCTGCGGGGCCAGGTCACTTGATCTCTTTCGCCTTCTCGTTGACCTTGGTGAGGATGACACCGGCGGCTATGGCCGCGACGACGACGAGACCGGCGACGATCATCATCGTCTCGATGGAGATCGCTCCGCGGTCGTCGCGGACCTGACGCAGCTTCTCCAGGCGGGCCCCGAAGTAGACCTTGAGGAAGTCGAAGGTCGAGTCTTTCTGCATGGCGAAGTTCCTTGTCTGTTCTGGGAGTTAGCTGGCCATGATCCGCGAGAGCGCGGGATAGCCGATGTAGACGGTCATGATCAGGACGAGCATCGCCACGGGCATGACCATCTTTTCGCTGGCCGTGTTGGCCTGCGCTTTTGCCGCGGTGACGAGTGCTCCGGACAGGGAGCGCGCCTGGGCGCCGAGGGTGTCCCCGACGGCCGCGCCCTCCTCACCGGCGATGGCGATGATGTCGGCGGGAGCGCCGAGCTCGGGGACGTCGAGCTCGACGGAGAGCCGCTTGAGGCCCTCCCAGGGGCTGATGCCCTCGAGCTCGGCCCGGGTGATGGTGTCGCGGATCTTCGCGAACACCCAGCCGTCGCCCACCTCCGCCGCCTTCTTCAGGGCCTGGGTGGGCGCCGCGTCCGCCGCTCGCTCCAGCTGGACCAGGCGGAGGTAGGCCTTGATGGCGTGGCGGAAGTCCTCGCGCGCCTCGGTGGCCTGCTGCTTGAGCTGCAGGTCCGGGAGCAGCCAGAACACCACGGCCAGAGCGAGGCCGGCGATTGCCGGGATGGCGAACGGGATCGGGAAGCCGGCGACGGTAGCCAGGCTCACGGCCAGGACGGGCAGAAGCAGCCCGTACAGCGCGAGCCCGATCTTGCGGCCCAGGTGGGCGGCGGGGGACCGGCCGACGAGTTCCAGCTGCTGACGGGGAACGCGCAGCGTCCCCTCACCGGCCATGCGCAGCAGGGCGGCGCCGGCCTTCTCCATCAGCGAGTCGGGAGTGCCTGTGTGCCGGTGACGCTCAAGGTTCTCCAGGCGGCTGGCGTCCATACGCGCCAGCACGTCCTTGAGGTCGGGCCGGCCGGGCATGACGCCGCGGGCGGCGATCACCAGGCCGAGACCGGCGATGGCGCCGCCGACGACGGCGTACGGGGAGAGGATCACGAGGACTCCTCCAGGCTGAGGCCGGCGCCGGAGCGGTCGGCGGAGGAGAGGAACCTGGGGGCGGGCTCGATGACGGCCATCTTCCGCATCCAGATCTTCACCAGGACGAATCCGACCCCGACGCCGACCAGGACGACCTGGCCCGTGACCGTGTTGTACGGCTCGACGTATCCGCCGGAGAGCATCGTCATCCCGAAGATGAGCAAGCAGAAGATCGTCACCCAGCGGTCGTTGGTGCGCGGCTTCTGCCGGTCGGCCTCCACCTCGCGGCGCATCAGCACCTCGTGGCTCAGCGCTTCGGCGAGTTCCCGCATGGCGCGGCTCAGACCGGCGCCGCGGTCCTCGACGTGCAGGATCAGCAGCGCGACGACTTCGTCGACGGTGGCGTCGTTGAGGTCATCGGCGAACGCCCGGTAGGCGTCCTGGGGGAGCCAGCCGGCCGTCAGCCGCGACACCAGCAGGGTCACGTCCTCCTTGATGGCCTTCGGGACCGTCTCCAGGCTCCGCTGGACCGAGGCCTCCAGGCTGACGCCGACGGTGTGGATGTCGGACATGCGCCGCACCCACTCCTCGACCCCTTCGAGCTTGGCGATCTGGCCCTTGCCGGATCCGCTCGTGTTGAGCAGCCAGGGCAGGCCGACGATGACGGCGACGGTGAGCAGGCCGCCCATCGGCCAGCCCGTGAACAGCCACACGCCCATGCCGACGAGGACGGCCGCGCCCAGGCGCGAGCTGCCCTGCGCCCACCAGGCGGTCTTCGATCGCGGGTCTTTGCCGAGGAAGGCGCGGATCCGCTGTTCGGTTCGGCTGCGGCGCCGCACGGTCGTGGAGGGAGCCCAGCCGACGCCGCCCGCGACGGCCAGCGCGAGACCGCCGACCGCGGCCAGGCCGGCGAGGCCGGCGAGCAGGGCACCGAGGGTGAGCGTCATAGCGGCATCACCGTGTTCAGCGGCGCGCCCCAGGATCCCCACCGGTTGTGCAGGACGCTGCGGTCCAGCCCGGCGCGGACCATGTCTTCGAGGCGGCCCTGGGAGATGTTGCCGTGCGGGACGGCGCGTGCTTCGCGGTGGCCGTCCTGCTCGCGGGGCGCGAAGACCATCTGGTGGCTCGGGCGGCCGCCCTCGCCGATGCCGGTGATCTCCATGACGTGGCTGACGAAGCGATGCTTTCGTCCTGTCTTGCCGTCCGGGCCGACGAGTTCGGTCTCGTCGACCAGGCGCACGTAGACGACCAGGTTGATCGCCTGGGCGATGAGCCGGTAGGCCAGGGCCTCGGTCATGCCGATGCCGGCCTCCAGGCAGAGGGTGGCCAGGCGCTCGATGGACAGCTGCGGGCTGCGGGCGTGGAGGGTCGCCATGCTCCCGCCCTCGCCCTCGTTCATGGCGTGCAGCATGGGTACGACTTCCTTGGAGCGGACCTCGCCGACCAGGACCCGCCTCAGGCTCATGCGCAGCAGCTGCGGGAACAGGTCGGACAGCGTCAGTTCGCCCTGGAGCTTGCCGTCCGGACCTCGTTCACCGTTGGACTCGCGCCCTTCGTAGGCGACGACTTCCGGGCCCTCGGGGTCCTCGTGGAGATAGAGCTCGTACTCGCTCTCGAGCGTGCCGACTCGTTCGTTGCGGGGGATCTCGCGGGCCATTGCACGGAGCAGTGACGTTTTTCCAACGCCCTGGGATCCGACGACGACGATGTTCTGACGGGCCTTGACGGCCGCGCGCAGAAAGTGGGCGAGGGTGGTGTCGATGGTGCCCCAGCGCACGAGGTCGTCCAGGCCCTGCCCGCGCGTGCGGTGGCGGCGGATGACGACCTGCGGGCTGGGAGTGACCCAGGCGGAGGCCGCCAGACGGGACCCGTCGGCCATCCTCATGTTCAGGTTCGGCGTGGCCGGGGTGAGGGCCCTCTCGCCCTGCCCCTGCATGCGGCTGATGTGGTTGATCAGCGCGATGAGGTCCTTGTCGCTGGCCGCGACGGGATCCCACTTCCGGGTGGGTCGGTCGGCGTAGTCGACGCGGACCTGGCTCCCGTTGATGATGATGTTCTCGACGTTCGGGTTGTCCAGCAGCGGCTGGAGCCGGCCTGCCCTGAACAGCTCGTCGAACACGGCCTTCTTGAGCTGGGCCTCCTGGGCGGACGTCAGCGGCGTGGCCGTGGCGGCGTACTTCGTTGCCCACTGGGAGACGACCTCGTTGATGATCGACCGGCCGCGCTGGCGGCGGTCCTGGTCGGTCATCCCGGGCTCGGCTGCGGCGGCCTCGCCGATCCGGACACTGGCCCGGCCACGGAGTTCGGTGATCACCTCGTGCCCGACGGGCAGAGTGCCGGGCGTGGATCCGTCCAGCGGCGACGCGGCGGGCACGGGAATGCTCGTGGCCGTGGCGGCGTGACCGGGCACGGCGGTGAGCTTCGGCGCCGGAGCGGGCGTCTGGTTCAGCGCCTGGGTGAACCGGTGCTCAAGGTCGGAAATCGCTGCGGATTCGGGACGCGTGGCGGTCATGAGGCCCTCCCTGCCACCGCGGGCATGGCGGCCGGCCGCAGCTGGATCCTGCGGCGGGTGACGAGTTCGTTGATGGGGCCGTGCGCGGTCCGGGCCGAGCGCAGCAAGGCCTTCGGCGTCCGCTTGAAGTTGCCGTGGGTGAAGACGTCGGCGGTGTCGGGGTCCCAGGCGAGCATGCCGATGACCGGAGTCTGCAGTTCCTGCTGCACGTTGCTGGAGGAGAAGGAGCCCTCCTCGATGAGGAGGAGGCCAAGGGCGTCGGCCCCGGTGCCGTTGTGGGAGAGCTCCTCACGCAGGATCCGCACGGCAGGCGCGGCAGACGTGATCGACGCCTGCGTGGTACGTACGACGAGCAGGACAGCGTCGGCGCGGCGTAGCAGCGGCGTCGGGTAAGCGGTCGTGCTCAGGCGGGTCTCGGACTCCGGGACGAGCCGTCCGGCGTCGATGATCACGTCGTAGCCGCTCTGGTCCATGACGTCCAGCAGCGTGGCGATCTGGTCCCAGGTCCGCGTGAGCGAGGGAGCCTGCGAGGGATCGGTCAGGCCCGGGAGCAGCATCCGGTTGCCGGTGAGGTCCCGGTCCAGGCTCACGAAGTGCTTGGCGAACTCCCTGGGCAGGGTTCCCTGCCGGTCGGCGGCGGCCAGCCGGTGCATGCCGACGGCCGCGCTGCCCTCGCCGCCGAGGTACCCGGCCCGGACCGTCCCGCCGGCGGGGTCTGCCTCGACGAGCAGGGATGGCCTGGGAGAGGCCAAGGCCAAGGCGAGCGCCGAGCAGGTGACCCCGGACGACTTTCCCGATACGAGTGCGATGACGGCCATCAGTTCCTCGCTTTCAGCACGATGGCGACGCTGCCGCGAGCGGCCCAGGTCGCCAGCGGGGCGCTGTCCGTGGGGGCGACGGCCACGTCGACGACCTGCGCCCCGTTCGCGTCGGGAGCGGACACACCGACGACGACGGCACTGAGGCTGTCCGGCGTGGCCGGCTTCTGGCCGCTCTTCGTCGGGTCGGCGTTGTCCTGCGGGGTGTTGACGACCATGACGGCATCGCCCGTCCGCAGCGGCTGAGCCGGGAGTTGGCCGGGCTTGGCCAGGAGCCCGACGGTGTCGCGGCCCTTCGCCACGTTGGCGCCCTCGCTGACCGACGCTCCGGTGACCAGCGTGCCCTTGGGTAGATCGGAGGCCGCGGTCTTGCCCACGATCTCCTTGCTCCGAGCCACCGGCACCGGGTCGAGGGCCGGGTCGGGAGCGACCTCGGCGGCCACGAGGTCACTGGCCTTCACGACCTCGCCGGCCTTGATGCCGTGGGCGACCGCGATGACAGCAACCCGGTTGCCGGCCTCGTTGACCTGCCAGACCGCCACGAGCGCGCCCACGGCGGCCAGCGCCAGGCCGGCACCCACCACCACGGGGCGTCGCCGCCGGCGCGGAGCTTCCTGGGTGATCGGCAGCGGACCTGCCGGAACGGTCTGCTGCTCGGAGCCCTTGGACTTCCTGGATGTGATCGTCGTTGCCATGGTCGTGCTTCGTTCCTCGGGCTAGTTGACGACCTGCAGCTCGCCGATGCGAGCCGTGGTCGTGGAGGTGCGGGTGGTGTCCGGGAGCGTGCCGGTCTCGCCGTTGGTGGCGGTCCAGTCCACCGTCCACGTGCTGGTGGCCGTGATCGTGAAGCTGCCGACCTTCGTGTATCGGTGCCCGCAGTCCGGGGAGTCCGTCTTGCCGTAGCTCTTCTCGTACGGCGTGCCGGGTTTGGTGCAGGTCACGGTGGTGCCGTCGCCCATGGACCAGCCGATGGCCTTCACCTTGGCCGTCACCGTGACGGACAGGCCGCCGGCGGAGACCGTCATCGACTGCGGACCCCACGTCTGCGGCGACTGCGCGGTCCACAACCACACGGGAATGCCGACAAGGCCCTCGGAGCCGGCAGGCGGCGCCGAGCCGATCTGCGCCCCGTCCAGGCGCATCCGGGCGAAGGCCTGCTGGGCGAGCTGCGCTGCCGACGGGCCGGTACCGAGGGGGTCCGTGGCGTGCCATGCCATGAAGCCGCCGTTTTGACCGTTGGGCAGCCCGTGGGTCTGGGACATGCACGCGTGGTAATAGATCGCGCCGGTTGTCTCTCCGTGCCAGACGGGGTCGGACTTGGGCGGCTGGGGAATGGCGAGGCCGATATAGCAGGCGTCGTCGTTCCACCGGCCGATCCCGGGGAGCTCGCAGGGGAAGATGCCGTTGTGCGTGGCCCCGGAGGCACATGTGGTTCCGGGGCCCTGGCTGCCGCCGCCCCCGCCCCCGCCGCCCCCGCCTCCGCCGCCCCCGGTGGGGGGCTTTCCGGGCACGGTGACACCGCCGCACACCCACGAGTTGCAGTGTCCGACATTGGGGTCGCCGTCTGCCCAGGCTGGCGTCGTCGGCTGGATCAGGACGGCAATGACCGCAAGGAAAGCGAGGAACACGGCCGGCAGGACGCGAGACCTCAGCATGTGCGGTCCTGCTGTTCGACGGAGACGATCTTCCACTCGCTGCCCACGGTGCGCGCCTCGAACTTGGTGACGAAGCGCTTCAGACGTTCGGGCGGCAGGGGGAACTCCTTGCCCGTCTTCGGGTCGACGACCTTCCAGTTCGTGACGTCGACGCAGTCACTGATGGACGCCTTCTTCGGGTCCTGGTCGAGACTCACTGCCGTGACTTCGGGGGTGATCTGCGGCTTCCCCGTCATCACGCTCCCGTTCACCTTCATCGTGGCCACGTCCGCGAGGGTCTTGCTGTACGCCTGGTCGAAGGCGTACTTCTCAAGGCCCGTGTCTCGGACATCCGCCTTCGCGAAGGCGGCGATCTGGACATCCCAGTAGCTGCGGTAGACCGCGGCCACCTCGGCCTTCGCGGCGGCCTGCGGGTCAGCGCTCGCGGACGGCGAAGCGGAGGGCGTAGGAGCAGCCTTCTTCTCGGATCCGCTCGTGCAGCCGGCCAGCAGCGCGACCGTGGCGGACGCGGTCACCAGCATCAGGCCGGCACGACGTATATCAGCCGCATTTGAGAGTGCCACTGGCATATCCCCCTACGTGAAAGGTCATCAGGAAAACGCGAGTTGAAAGAGGTTGTTGACATCGCCGCGGACAGTGGGCGCGGGCGGGCCAAGGTCAGGGGGACCGCGAGCTTAGAACGGGGCAGCCGGGATAGTCACTCGGATTTAGCCGTGCGAACTCGGCGTGAATCCGCTGCGCGCAGCCTCGAGAGCGCGGCGCAGCTGACCCACGGGAATCTTCAGCAGCCTGGCGGCCGGCGGGAGCATGGAGTCGTCGAGTGACGACTTGCCACGCTCGATCCTGGACCAGCGGGCCTGGGCGACTCCCAGACGCCTGGCCACATCGCCCTGGCTCATGCCGGCCAGCATTCTCAGCCTGGCCAGATCGACCGGGGCGCTGTCCGGTATGAGCGCGGACAGTGGCACGCACAGCACAGCGGCCAGCGCCAGCACGGTGGTCAGCTGGGGTTTGCGCTTTCCCTGTTCGTACAGGCAGATGTGTGGACCGGCCACGCTCGCTCCGTGGCTGCGCGCCCGCGTGGCCAGCTCGTCCTGGGACAGCCGAGCGGCCGTTCGCAGCCGGCGCAGGGCGGCGGCGCTGAAGCCTGCTACTCCGCGACTGCCCACCGTGCTCCGTCTCGCCTGTGACTTCGAGGCGGTCTCCGCGCCCGTTCCCGGCCAAGGTGGTGCCGGTGGGCGGGATGTTAGCGGGCACGGCAGGAATTCGGACAGTCGGTGCGAGGTCATACTCGGCCGCCGAGGGGTTTGCCGAGTCTTCGCGGGTGGCCGCGGCGGAGAAGCATGTGCACGTCAGACGTGATTTGGAATACACACGTCCCCCTCCCCCGTTCCCACGTCCCCACGTGGAAATACTGGTCGTTCCGTGACTGAATCTGATCGGTAACTTATACGAATCTTGCACGGCCCTTTCGGGGCGTCAAGATCTATTCTTGTGATGATCTTGACCTTATGTGTGCGTATGTCTGTTCTGGTCGGGTGTGATGCTGACTTGGCCTTCTGTCCGCCGAGCGGTCGGCCGGGGCTCGGACCCTCGCCTGGCGGTTCAATCAACGTTGGTTCAGGCCAGTGCTTTCGGGCCCCGCTCGCAGTGCCGGTACGGCAGTTCACCAAGGCGCCCAGCCCCAACTCCGGGCTCGACGGAGCTATGACGGAGATCACGCTCCCTCCCGTGAGACGGTCTTCCCGGAGCGTGACTCCGAGTGGGCACGCGTACCTGCGGACGCGGCGAACCGGACCAGACCGAGCGCAGCCATAAACGCGATGAACAGGCGATAGACCGTGACCAGTCCGGACACGAGGCCGCCGATGATGCTGAGCAGCGCCACCGGCCGACCCAATGGGCTCGGAAGGTACGGAGCCGTCACCACGGTTCCGAGCAGACTGACGGTCAGGACCGCCCACACCAGCCCGCGGGCTGCCGATTCGGTGGCCAGGCGTGCCCGCTGGGCACCCAGGGGATCACGTGAGCGTCCAGCCGCCGCTGCCGTCGTTCCATCACCGGTCGCCATGACCGTCCTCCTCCGGGTGGGGTGCCGGATCAGTGGCGCGAGCGACGGCGTGCTGAGCGTGCCGCAGTCCGGCCGCCAGCTCCACCAGGCTCTCGGTGATCTCGTCCAGGACGGCAGTGGGCACCGCCTCCTCGACAAGCCGGGCAGACCGCGTGCCGCGGTAGGCGCCCTGGTCTCCGGCGCCACCTCTGTCTCCTTCGTCCAGGTCGGCCAACCGGTCTTCCAGATGCCCCTGCTCTTCCAACACCTGTGCGGACGCCGCCCCCAGCCGGTGATAGGCCTCTTCGTACTCCTCGACCACATCGAGCGCACGCCCCTCTTCACCGGCGGCCAGGACAAGTCCGGTGGCGTCCCAGAGGAATCGGTGCCCGCCCTGTGCCGCGTGCCGCAGTTCGGCTACCTCCGAGACCGATGCCGCCGAAGCGATCACTTGCTGGAGGGCCAGTAGACGGTGGATTCGTCCGGCGTACGGAGCACCGGCGTCCAGGATGCGGACCTGGCGACACGTGGCCACGGCGGCAACGGCAGGGCCGCCCCAGGCCAGTGCGACGCCGGCAACGGCCGCACCGACCAGGGCAGTCCCCGCCGCCAGGTGCACGCCCAGGACCGGCCCGAGAAGAAGAACCACGGCCAGGACCAGCGCTAGACGGCCCACACTCACCGGGATCGGCAGTTCGGCACCGCCGAGCTGCTTCAACAGCAGCACCGGGCGGCGCCCCCACACGATGCGTGCAGGGACTGCACGCCACCCTGTGCTCCGCCCTGGGGCGAACACTCCGACCTCCGCAGGGAAAGCGGCTTCGAACTGGAGCCTCGACTGAAGCGGGTACCCCCAGCGGATCCATCCCCAGTCCGTGCGCTCCACGGTCTGCACTGCAACGGCCGACTGGACGAAGGCTCCACCCGCGAGCTGCTCCGAGACGGCGTGGTGGCGACGCACGGCCTGCTCGGTCGCGCTTTGCCAGCGATCTACGTCGCCCCCGAACGGCCGCGGACGGAGCGATCCGGTTATGTCCTCCTTCACTTGGCTGCCGCCTCACCGGGGAGCGCCGGCCCGGGGCAGCTGCCGAGAACACGGTGCAGCGCCTCCTTCTCCGCGGACGTCACCCACAGCCGGTACTTCTTCTTCACCGCGACCTGGCGCAGGGCGTAGCCGCAGCGGATCTCCTTGTTGGGCGGCAGCCAGGAGGCGGCGTCGCGGTCCCCCTTGGCTTGGTTCGTCGGACCGTCGACCGCGACGAGATTGAGTGGGTCCCCCGCGAAGTCGAGGCGCTCGGCAGGAGTCAGCTGCTGCGCGCCGGTCTGCCAGCTGAGGCTCAGCGGCACAATGTGGTCGATCTGGACGGCCATGGAGGTCTTCGAGCCTCGGGTGAATGTGATCGTGCGGGCGGTGTACGGGTCGTGCAGCACTCCGGATACGACGGTGCACGGCCCCTCGCGGACCACGTCGGTCAGGTCGCGGGCGAGGATGTCGTCGCGCCCTGAGCAGCCGTTGTGGCTGCCCGGGGCGGAGCCGTTGTCGCTCCAGGGCGGCCCGAACTGGTCGCGGCTGTAGCCCGTCTTGGGGGCCCTGCCCTTGACGGGGAGCTGGTCGAGCGCCGTGATGGCGGACGTGACCTGTGTCATCGGGCCGGCCGCGGCCTTCGGGGCCGACTCGGTGGGGGCGCAGGCGGCCAGCGTGGCCGCCGCGAGGGCGGCGCTGACGGCCGAGGCGAGAAGACGGTGGGACATGGCGTTCCTTGAGTGTCGGAGTGATGCGTCATCCATAGAGGTGGCGGAGAGGCCTTTGGTGTGACAACGGGCCAAACAGCGCCGAGGCGCGCGCTACGACGGTGTGGCCGACCTGGCACAACGAGGCGGGGACGTTGAGGTCGGCGGAGGACCTCCTGGGCCTCGGGGGCAGGGCTCCGCTAAGGTCACCGCTGGCAGGTACGTCCCGCCGTGGCGGTCCCGTAGGGGCCGAGGATCTCAACGCACGCAATCGCAATCCGGATGCGCTCAGCGCACGCCGGTGCCCAGCGCTGCCCTTGCCCCCGCCATGAAAGGAACGCCCTCATGAGCCTCGACGTACTCCACCTGAACACGCCGCCCACCGAGCAGGACTGGGCCGAGCTGATCAGCTACGCCCCGGCCGACGACGGCTTCGAATGGCGCGACCTGCTGACCGAGCAGGACATGGCCGCCTCCCACCACTACAACGACGACGTCCGCCGAATGCTCCACTCCATGCCCGGCGCATCCGCCCGTCTGCAGGAGCTCGCGGAACTGCTCCTGATCGGGACCGTCCGCGAGGCGCTGCGCCCGGCTGTATGTGTCCTGCGCCTGGAGGAACTCGGTGAACTTCGCCGCGCCGGCGCCGACGGCAACGCGTTCACCAGCGCCCGGCCGTAGCAACTGCGTGCCGCCTTGCGGTGTCGCTGGCGTACGTCCGAAGGCGGCGCCTTCAGCTGACTGTGCCGCTGAAAGTGAACGTGGTTCCCTGATCGACCGCTTCGACGCTGATCGGACCCGGGACGGCCGAGGACGGCAGCGTGAAGTGCACGTTGACGGTGGCCGGGCGCGACGGGGCGATCGGAGCGTCCGGGTAGTCCAGGCCCGCGGTGAGCGCCGCGGTGGTGCGCAGGTCCGTGCCAGTCAGCACCCGCAGGGTGACTCCCAGGCCGGTGCGGGGCTGAGAGGCGCCGTTGACGACGGTGAGGTCGGCCGAAGCCGACCTCACCCCGTCCTTCGCCGGCCCGAGCGTGATCGCGGAGAGCCGGACCCCGGTCTGCGACCACGTATCGAGAGGAAGAACTCCTTCAGTGGCGGGCCCCGCCTCGGTGGGCACCGGGGAGTCAGATGCTCCGGCTGTGGTGCCCGGCAGGGTGCCCTCGAAGAAGAGGTTGTCGGCCTCCGCCATCCCCTCCTCCGTGGCTTCGGCGGTGACAGTGACCCGCTGACCGAGCCCCTGTGGCGGAACGGCCACTCCGACCTCGGCGGTGAACGTGGAGCCCGGGGTCTCCTTCACGGCGGCCTCGCGCGCGGGCAGGCCAGTGAGGACGGCGTCCTTGACCAGAACTGCCTGGCGGCCGATGGGGCCGAACCGCACGGTGAGAGCGGTGTCGGGCAGGCGCGCGACACGGCCGCTGCTGTTCGTGAATCGCGCCTTCGTGCGCAGTACGGTCCAGCCGGCGGGCACGCCCTCAGCGGAGGCGCCCGCGCTGGTCTCCTGGAAAGGATCCACCTGCAGCGTCCAGCCCTGGGTCGCGATGGGGGCCGGGCTCCCCAGCGCGGTGATTCCTTCAGGGAGCGGGGATGTTGCGGTGCTGGGAGCGGCTGCAGGCCGGGCGGCCTCCTGGCCGGGGCCCGCTTCGGACGTTGAGCCCGCACAACCCGCCGACAGCGTCGCGATCGCCACCGAGATGACGGCGGCCAGTCCCCGTGTGCTGCGCATGGCTTCCCCTTCGGTCGCGGCGCGGAATCGCGCTCCTGATCGAGGATCATGCCAAAACGGCTGACAGCCCCGATACGACGGGGACGAAGGGGGCGCCATCCGGGCGCCGCAGCGAGGGCAAGGCGGGCGCTGGGGGAACGCGCTAAGCGGAAAGGTGTGACCAACCCGGGGACAATCTCGCGGATTTCGTCATCGCCGTCGGCCCCCGCAGAAGGTCAGGAGCCGTCCTTGCCGAAGTGCTGATCGATGATGGTCGTCACTCGGCGAATTGCCGCGATCGCACCAACCTTCTTGAGGATCGTGTCGCGCTCGGCCCGGAGCTCGATCCGCGTACTCGCGACGCGCTCAGCCACCTGCGGATCGCGCAAGGTGTCACCACAGGCGACAACCACCCTGCGGCCGAGCCCCCACACGATACTGTTCGCCGCCGCTGCAGCGGCGGCCAGAGGGTCGATCTCGACCAGCCACCATTCGTAGTCCGCCGGATCCCCGCCCAGCGAGCGCACATGCTGCGCGATTGCCCGGAAGATCCCGCCTGTTCCCCGCGCCGGTTCCATGAACTGCTCACCGGCCGGCGGCAGTGTCCCGCCCGCGCCCAAGTTCGCGACCAGCTCAGACAGGTGCGGCGGCGTGTGGTACTCGCCCAGGCGCTTGCGAGCACCGGGTGAGCGCAGCTCCATCAGCACCCACGAGAGCACATCGACGTGGCTGCGCTCCTCCGGATTGCTACTCCCCGTCATGCCCAAGATGCCCTCACGTAGGCAGGCGTCGACCACGAGGCGAACCGAGCGGGCGAGGTCCTCCACGTTCTCTTCGACCAGCCAGGCGAACAGGGGCGTCATCACCGGCGCCAACTCGGGCTGCCGCGCCCAGTGATGCACACACACCTCCCGCAGCCCCTGCAGGAGCTGGCGATCGCTGCTCCCGTTGATGATCTGGACGATCTCGGCGGGATGGTCTCTCCCCGGAATCAGGGCCAGGGAGGCGACGACGCCGAGGGGGATGTCCATGCGGCTGCTGAACGGTGTGGAGTGCCAGGCCTCGGCGACGGCCACGCCGAGCCGGTGGGCGTCGGCGTGGCCTCGGGGGCGGCCCAGCGGTCGGCGCTGCTGGGGCGGTGTGGGGTTAGGCGGTTTCATACGGGACTCCGTGAGGGCTCGACCGGTCGGATCGGACTGTCAGGGGCGCGGCGGTCGCGGGCGTCGGGCGGTGCCGGAGGCCGGCGCCCGACAAGTTGGGGCCAGGCGGTCCCCCGGGGCGCTGCGCGGGTCAGCGGCCCTTCGCGGCCGGGCTCGTATGGCGGGGCGCGGCCGGGGCGGGTGCTTCGGCGGAGTGAGCTCCTTCCGGCAGGAGCTGGCTGGAGGGGATCGTGCGGCGAGCAGCACGCAGGCCTCGGCCAGTTGGCCCGTAGCCGTTGGGGGCGACACAGCAGGCCTGCTTCGCCACGTTCCACGCCTGCGCGGCCGTCGCCACGCTTGGCGTGGTGCTGCCCGGTGGGCGGAGTGGGGCGCCGATTCGTTCCGACCCCAGCCGGGCACAGCGGCGGGGGCCGCCACCGGTGGCGCACATCAGCAGAGCGACCACTGGCCGGTTTGGCGAAACTCGCCGCTGACCAGGTCTACGACCAGGTGGTCGCCTTCCTGGGGGTGGTCGGCGCGGGCGTAGTCGGCGAGCAGATCCGCGTACCGGGTGGCCATGGCGTCCCACTCCGGGTCCTGCGGATCCTCCGGCCAGTAGAACTCCTCGACCGAGCCGTCTGCGCGGTGTAGGTAGATCATGTCCCCGTCCCAGAACACGCCGTCCTCGTACGGGCTGTCGGTGACGAACTCGATCTTGACCACGGGGGAGTCTGGGTTCTCAGGTGGCTGAGCGCACAGGTCGCGCAGGATCTCCAGGAGCTCCTGGGCTCCCCGCCGGTCGCCCTCGCTCAGCAGCATGTTGCCGATGGCGAACAGCTGGTCCATCGTCCAGTGCTCGACCATCGCGAGGATGGCGGGCTCGTCGGCGAAGAGCTCCGCGTTCAGGCGCGGCGGGGCTGCCGGGGTGGTGTCGGCGGGGGTATTGATCGTGCTGGTGGTCATGGGGGCGGCCTTTCGGTGCTGGGTGGGCCGCCTGACGTTGCGCCGGGCGGCCGGGGCGGGACGGGTTCAGGCGGGCAGGGGGACGTACAGGACGGGGCTCGGCGTCCCGTAGGGCTGCTCGTCATCGCCGATCTCGACCAGGGCGTCAGCGACGAACGTCCGCTCGAAGTCGGGGGCCTCGACCGTGGCGTCGGGTCCGTAGTGGAGCGTCGCCCCGTAGGTGTTCCAGGCGGGCCCGTCGTCGTAGTCGTTGGTGACGGCGATCGTGACGGCGCTCGGCATCGGGAACTTCCGGTGCGTGAAGAACTCCATCAGGGCGTCCCGGAGGTCGATGCGCAGCTCGGCCGGAACGTTTGGGTACACGTCGTGGGCGGGGCCCCGGGTGGTGGGGAAGGCGGCGCGCAGCTCGGCGGCGAGCTCCGCCGGCAGGGCGGCGGCGGACGCTATGGCGTGGAAGGCGCGCTTTAGGTCGTCTTCGGTGGCGCGGAACACGGCGTCCTGGGCGTCGTAGTCGGCTTCGGACAGGGGCTTGGGCATGGTCGGGCTCCTAGCGGTGTGTGGAGGGGGCCCTGCGTAGCGGGCTGGTGAAGGTGCGGGCGAGCGGCATGTCCGCGTCGCCCCAAGGGGGCGTGGACCGGGTGGTCTGCCAGCGGGCCCAGGCTTCCCGGAGTGCGATCCGGCGGGTGAACTGGCAGTTAGTGGGGTGCCGCCCCCCGACCTGTAAACCATATCGTGTTTCATAGAATTAAGCAATCTACTTGGGGTAGGGCTGCGCCCTGAGGGCAACGACCGTCCGAGATCGTTCCGCCGCGCTGCGCCCCACCAGCAGGATGTAGCGGTCCCGAAGTGCCGTAGCCGACGGCGCCGAGGTGGTGCAGGGTGTCGGCCAGCACTCGCCTAGAAGACTGATGAAGATGTTGGGTTCTGGCTCCGCCGCGTCAGCGGCGGGGCCAGACTGGTTGTTGTGGTTCAAGGGGAGTGGGTCGGGGAGACGGTCGGGCCTGATGTGTGGGCGACGTGTCGGGAGTTGATTCCGGCTGGGAGTGTGTTCGCGTTCCTGGCCGAGCACCGTGGCCGGTTGTTTCCCGCGGAGATGTTCGCGGATATGTATCCGTCGGCGAACGGGCGGCCGTCCATGCCGCCGCAGATCCTGGCCGCGGCGATCACGGTGCAGGCCCTGCACGGCCTGTCGGACTTCGAGACGGTCCAGGAATTACGCTGTGACCTGCGGTGGAAAGCCGCCTGCGGCCTCGGTCTGCATGACATGGCGTTCGACCCGTCGCTGCTGGCCTACTTCCGGCGCCGGCTGGCCCGCTCCACCCGCCCGAACCGGGTCTTCGAGGCCGTTCGTGAGGTCGTCAAGGCCACCGGGGCGCTGAAGGGCAAGCACCGCCGGGCGCTGGACTCCACCGTTTTGGACGACGCGGTCGCCACCCAGGACACCGTCACCCAGATCATCTCCGCGATCCGGGCGGTGATCCGGGAAGTCCCCGGCGCCGCCGAGGTGGCCGCAGTGCAGTGCACGGCCCACGACTACACCGACCCGGGCAAGCCCCGCATCGCCTGGAACGACGCCCAGGCCCGCGCCGACCTCGTAGATGCCCTGGTCACGGACGCGTTGCGGCTGTTGGGGCACCTGCCCGAGCAGCCGCTCGGCGAGAAGGCAGCCGGCGCGGTCGGTCTGCTTGCCCTGGTCGCCGGGCAGGACGTCGAGCCCGCCGACGGCTCCGACGGCCGCGACGGGCGCTGGCGCATCACCCAGGGGACCGCCCCTGGCCGCATGGTCTCCACCGTCGATCCCGAGTCCCGTCACGTCCACAAGACCCGCAGCCATCAGCAGGACGGCTTCAAGGCCCACCTCGCGATCGAGCCCGAGACCGGCCTGTTCACCGCCGTCGCCCTGCGTCCCGGCTCCGGAGCCGAACACCACGAAGCAGCCGTCGGCCTGGACCTGCTCGCCGACGAAGAACAGCCGGTCCACGCCTTCGGCGACACCGCCTACTCCACCGGCGACGCCCGCCAGGCCCTCGAAGCCGCAGGTCACCGGCTGTTCCTCAAACCCGCGCCATTGCGGGCGGCCGTTCCCGGCGGATTCACCCTCAACGACTTCGCCATCGACACCACCTCGGCGACCGTGACCTGCCCCCAAGGACACACCGTCCCGCTCTCGGACCCCGGCGGACAGCACCACCAGCGCACAGCATCCTTCAAGGACCTGTGCACCGGATGCCCCCTGCGCGAGCGGTGCACCAAAGCCAAAGCAGGCCGGACCCTGACCATCCGCCCCCACCACGACCAGCAGGCGGCCGCCCGCCACCAGGCCGCCACCGACCCCGACTGGCAAGCCGCCTACCGCCGCTGGCGACCCCCCGTCGAACGCGCCGTCGCCTGGATCGTCCACCGGGGCAACCGCAGACTCCGATACATCGGCACCATCAAGAACGACACCTGGCTCCACACCCGAGCAGCAGCCCTCAACCTCCGCCGACTGCTCAACCTCGGACTCACCCACACGAACGGCACCTGGCACCTCGCCCCAGCCGACACATGACCACGAGGGGCTGCCCGGCCTCCGGCCGGACAGCCCCTCAACAAGATCTTCATCAGCCTTCTAGGAGCTGTCCAGACGCCGGCGCCCGGGCGCCGACCTGGACCAGACGCTTGATCACCCCGTCGCAGCCAGCCTCCGATCCGGTGATCTTGGACCGTGATCTGGCTGAAGCGCGCGAGTTCTCAGAATCCGGGACGACCAGGGCGGGTAACCCGCGCGGGATCTGCAAATCGGGCGGGATATGCACGCGGGTTCGCTCTGTTCTTGTCGACGCGTTGGCCAGATGGCCAGGGCAGTCCCGTGCCCGGGACTCGGCGAGCACCGGGCCGCTCGGAGAGGGCCGACGGCTTGCGCGCTATCCAGGCGCGCGCAGATCGCGTCCGTGCGCCGGGGAAGAAAGTTAGGACCGGCCAGCCCAGCCGCCGAGCGTCAGTAGGCTGGGCTCGGCCCAGCCGGCCACCGTCCGCCCGTCTCCAGGAAGAGCCGCCGTGAGCAATCAGCCCCGCCTCGCCGAAGCCAGCGACGATGCCGTCGCCCTGCGGGAGACGACCCGGCACTACCTTCAGATGGTGGCGCAGTCCTGCGGACAGGAGTATGACGCGCCCTGGGCCTGGAACTCTTTCGGACTGTGGGTCCCGCCCGAGGACCCGTCAGCCGCGTCCGAGGAGATGCAGCGGCTCTTCGGTGACTGCAGCCCCGAAGAGCCCGCGACCGTCGAGATCCTGTGGAAGAGCTGGGACGACACGGCACCAGCCTGGTACCGCATGCACATCATGGAGACCTACTCCAACCGGACTCGGCCGGCGATGCGCGGCACCTGGGCGAACCCGGCGACCGGCTTGGTGGAGCTCGACGACGTGGTCGCGGTGCGTCCTTCCATCGAGGGCCTGCCGCTGAGCTGTACCGAGACCGCGAGCCCGAAGTTCCAGCCCTCCCCACTGCGCCCGGCAGCCGACCCGGAGGACCTGCTGCCCGAGGTCACGATGACCCAGGCCGAGGCGGAGCTGATGATCAGCCTCTACCTCCACCTGGAGAGCCACCGCCTCGGCCCGCTGTGGACCACGATCGACGCGCAGGCAGCGGCGACCCGCGACCGGCTCCTCGACATCGTCAACACCGCCGGGTCCGCGGGCTCACGGACCGACATCAACATCACGGTCGCCGTCCGCGACACCTCGGTGAGCCAGTGCCCGCACCACGTCTTCGACCCGGCGCCTGCATACACCGATGTTGACGAGACGCGGACGGTGGGCCTGCACGAGGTCGCACACGCCCACAAGGACGGGACCGTGGGCCTTGAAGAGCACGGTCACGAGCACCTTCGCACGGTCCTAACCTGTGTGGCCCTGTACGGCGGGAGCGTCCACCTGGCCACCGTCCCCCTCGACGGCTCAGCGGTCCCGGTGGCCACCGAGTCCCACTACCAGGTCCACTACGACTGGCGATGTGAACTTGTCGAGGATGCCGAGCAGCGCCAGATCCGCCACCTCAACCACATGATCACCACCCGCGCCGGCGACCGCTGACGGCTGCCTGTGTGGCCGGGGAGGATCGACCAGGACACGGCCCTAACCTCCCGCCCCCTCGCAACCGGTCGGGGACCTACGCGGCCCGCCGCCTATGCGTTGTCCAGCTGCCCCCATCCGAGCGGGAACCGGGCGTCACTCGCTGCTGCGGGGAGATGACCGCGGTGCTGCACAGCGACCGCCCCAAGCCCCGTGTCAGTGGGCTGGGCGATACTGGGCCGGTTCCCCGCCCCATCCCCGTCACCTGAGCGAGCATGGCATACCAGAAGAAAGCCCCGTCCCCGCTGCCCGGCACCGTCTGGTACTCAGGGGGCAGGAGCGCGGTGAAGCAGTCCACGCGTGTGGTGGAGCAGCGGCTGGATGAGCTGATCGCCGCCGGGACGGTCGAGGACTTCGTCCGCCACGACTACCCCGACGAGAAGCGCCCGAGCCGCATGTTCGAGGCCCGCTGGCGCCCGGAGAAGGACGTGACCGTCCGCGCCCGCATGATGCTCACCGGGTTCGACGGCGGGCCGATCAGCACTTGGGAGATCATCGCCGAGGCGTCGGAGCCCTGGAACTGGTCGTGGCCCTCGCCGGCGACGATGTTCTGGCCGAAGTCGAGAGACTCGGCCTGGGACGTCGTCGGGGCCCGCGGACTGTTGCGCTACCGCGGCGCCAACCCTGTGGACTCGTCCGAGGCGGCGCGCGAGGCGGTCCGGGCCGCCCTGGATGCGCAGGCGGACATCCACGTGCTCACCACCGACGACGGGCAGGAAGACCTCGAGCCGCCGCTCATGCCCCTGGTGCGGTACCTGCCCGCCGGCTTCGTCGGCCGGCTCGTCGAGCACCGCGTTGCACCGTGGGCGCTGACCGCGGTCAACCGCGAGCTGAAGTCCCTCGGGCTGCGGCTCCCGCCCGCCGGCGCCCTCATCGTCCCCCAGCGTCCCCGCCCTGGGCACGTCCGTCCGGCAGACCTGGTGATCGCCGAGGCCCGCTTCAGCCAGGGGCGGCCGCAGGCGCTCCTCGACGCAGTCGTCCGTCACGCCCCTCTCCAGCGCCAGGCCGGTCCGGACCTGCACCGCCACGTCGCGCTGCTGCGTGAGCAGTTCACCCTGGCGACGGGCCAGGAAGTCGTCGAGGATCTCGAGGACGACCTGGACGCCGCCGAGGCCCAGCTCGCCGCCGCCCTCAGGGCCGAGGAAGAAGTGCGCAAGGAACTCAAGAAGACCGCCGCACTGCTGGACGAGGCCCGGCAGGAGGCACAGACCTACCGCGCCCAGGAGACGGAAGCGCTGCAAGAGGTGGAGGCGGCGCGCGCGGCACTTGCGGAAGCCCACGCTGCCCACGAGCAGCTGCTCACCGTCTTCGCCACGAGCGACCTGGGGCAGGCACTGCGGGACGCGGAAGCCCGCCGGGACGCGGCCGAGGGCGAGGCGGAGGCCGCCGAGGACTTGCTCGACGAACAGGCGCGCGAGATCGTCTGGCTGCGCTCCCGGCTCACGGCAGCCGGCCAGCCGTCCGTAGGGCCGCTGCCGGAGGCCGCCTGCCCAGCCTCCTGGGAGGAGCTCGTCGAGCGGGCCGAGGCCGAGCTGGACCGCATCGTGCTCGGTGACGTGCTCGCGACTTCCCGGCCACTGCGCGGCCACACCGCGGAGACGACCTGGCGCCAGCGCACCTGGGAGGCCCTTCGTGCCCTGGACGCGTATGCCCGCGCGAAAAGCGAGCACGGCGCGGAGCTGCTGCCTCACCTGACCGCGTACCTGTCGTGGAAGGACGCCTCCGTCCCGCTGCCGCGCAGCCGGTACTCGGCGACCGAATCGCAGCTGGTACTCAACACATCGAAGCTGCGCGAGGAGCGCCTGCTGCCCGTCCCGCGCGAGGTCCATCCGTCCGGCCGTGCCCTCATGGCGGAGCACATCCGCATCGGCTCCGGCAAACCCCCCGCCCCACGCCTGCACCTCTACGACAACACAGCCGGCAACGGGCGAATCTACGTGGGATACATAGGCGAGCACCTCCGCAATTCCCACACCAACTGAAGCCGACAGGAACGCTCTGCGAAGTCACCGGGGCCTCCGCCAGGCCGTCCGACGTCGTCGCCGCGGGCGTGGTGCTGCGGCAGGGACGGCCGAGGCGAATGAGAATCCGTCGCCGCCCCGCTGTGTGAGGGGCTGCGCCGCGGTGGTGGTCACTCGGGCCAGGGCGCGAGCAGGGTCTGGTCGTCGGCTTCCTCGCGGTCCCGGTCCACGGCCTCGGCGGCCCGAACGCGGCTGGTGTGGAACCGGTCCGCTGTGTGCCCGCTGGGGCGCATACACCGCTGTCCGGAGGTCGCCGAGCAGCGGGGGCATGGCAGAGAGCCGGGGCAGGTGAAGGTGTCCATGAGCCAGTCGCAGGTCGGGCACGGTGCGCCGCTCACCGTCCGGCCCGCGCGGTCGACCAGGACGCCGGCGGCGAGCAGCTGCTGGTACTCGAACCGGTAGACCGGGGCCGGGATGGGCTGGAGCGCACCGGAGGGGGCGTTCGGCCGGGCCAGGTCAGCGGTCACCGGGGCCCTCTGGGCGGCGGTAGGCGGCGGCCAGGACTTTGTTGGCCAGCACCGCAGGGGGCGCGGAGTAGGCGAGGAGTACCTCGTCCGCCGCGGATTCGACGACCGACAGCCCCGGGTAACGGTGGGCCGCGCGCTCGAGAGCGCTGTGCAGCGAGCGGGTGTCGATCAGCAGCACGCGGCCCGGGCTGCCGGGCCCGTTGGCCAGCAGTGAGAGCGTGGTGCTTCCGGGAGCCGGTGCCGCGATCCGGGCGGCGTGGTCGAGACAGGCGTACGCCAGGACCGCGTCGGGGGCGAGTTGGCCAGCTCCGCGGTTGAGGCCGAGTAAGTGGCTGCGGTCGCCGCGGTGGTCGTCCCCGGGCGTCGCGGTGCGAAGAAGGTTGAGGTCGCGGAACGGGTTACTGAGGACGTCCTCGACGCTGGCGCGTGGCTGGTCGGGGGACCCGACCTGCGGGGCGTACATCGCCGCCATGCACGCGATGTCACGGCCGATGGTGTCGTCGGCCGGAGGCTTCCAGCCGGTCTGCTCGGCTGCGCGGCGGATGTAGGCGCGCAGCTTGGCGCGGGTGAAGGTGGAGAGCCCGGCCCGGGCGAACAGGTAGTACCAGGCCGGCACGGAGCACGGCGTGCCGCTGAGCAGCCACCAGTGAAGCAGCCACAGGCTGGCCGGATCCTCCAGGTAGGGGTCGGCGCCGTCCTCGTCGAGCAGCCAGTGGCCCCGGGGAGTCGGCGTCGCCGCTCCGCTCCCTGCGGCGTCGTCCTGAACGAGCCCGAAGGCGCCGGCCCAGAACCGCATGCTCGGAACCATGCTGGAGCCGACGCCGAGGACGACGGTTGCGTCGGGGTGGCGGAAGAGGTGCGGGTCGCCCTGAAGGGCGGTGTGTACCTTCAGGAGCCAGCCCTGCCTCGGGGGGTAGGTCCGGTGTCGGCCGAACGCGGGAACGCAACCGGCCAGCTGGGGTGAGTGGTCCCTCATGTTGACGGTGTCCTCCTTCGGCGAGCGGTGCCCTGCCGCCGGGCGGCAGGGCACGGGGATGATGCGAGGGGTCAGAGCGGAGGCTCGGCGCGGTCGAACTCGCGCGGGCCGGAGGGCCACATGGCAGTCACCTGCTCGCGAAGCAGCAGTTCCATCAGGTCGCTGCTGGGCGGTGAGGGGAGCAACAGGACGCGGCGCGGCTCCGGATCGAAGTAGCGGACCAGGTCGTGAAGCTCCCCGATGGCGCCCTGCACGGAGGCCCGTGCCGCTGTGGCGCGAGCCACGACGAGTTCGTTGCGGGTGAGGTCGTACAGGTCGACGTGGAGTTCGGTGAACTCTCCGGCGATCTTGATCCGGTAGCCGGTCAGGTCGGCCTGGTGAGACCACCTGGCGTGGCGTTCGTAGCGCTGGAGCAGCTTGCTCGCGGCTTCCTGGGCCGGGCTGGGTTCCGCGTGCCGCAGTACGGCCCCTGGGACGGAGCAAGGGGCGGTCGGCTGGACGGTTCGGCGCCGTGCGACGGGGTCGGCCACAGGCAGGGCAACCGGCGGGGGGCCGTTCAGCGGCAGCAGCCGGAAGATGACGGCCCGACGGATGTCCTGGGGTCTGCGCGCGTCGGAGGAGGCGTCGACGTGCACGAACGGCATCTTCGGGTCCAGCCGGTACTGGCCCAGGTACTGGACCGGTCGACCATGAAGCTGGAGGAAGACGCGCAGCGCCCGGCCGTCCTGTTCGTGCTCGAAGACGGAGCGGTTGCCGTGCGAAAGCGTTTGGTCCGTGCCGTCCAGACCGCCCTCTCCGCCGAAGTGCAGATGTCTGCCCGTCCAGCCATCGAGCGAGCTGGCCACGGCGTCGGGGGTGATGAACAGGTGGACGTTCGGGCTCTGCTTCGAGGGGCTGATGCGGGACTTGATGCGACCGTCGAAGCGGGCGTGGAGATCCGCGCGGTTGATGTGCTGACCGGGGATGAGGTCCCAGGACATGGGGAGTCTCCTTGGCGCATGAGGTGACGGGCGGGGAGTTCGGGCGGTACTTCGGCCCCGGGCCGCCTGCTGGATCGAGGCGGCGGCCCGGCGGGAAGAAGGTCAGCGGCGGCAGTCGACACCCACAACCAGGTAGTCGGCGGGGAGGGCGTCGATGTAGGCGTTCGCGTGGTCGAAGTAGGCGGTGCTGCCGGTCTCGGAGAAGTCGTCCGAGTTCAGCCAGGCAGGATCCGTGGTCCAGGTGCCGTCGAGCTCCCGGAGGCTGTTGCCGGGTACAGCACGACGCCGGGCCCGGTCGATGAACTCGCTGCGGTCCAGCCTGATCAGGGCCGCCTCTTCGCCCCGCTGCCTGGTCCCCGGCCCGCTGATTCCGGCCAGCGCCTTGAGCTGCGGCTGCTCGCGGAAGGCGAGGAGCGCTTGAAAGGAGTTCGCGCCCCAGTGTTCCGCGAACGTCGCCCACGGCTGGGCTGGGGGCATCCCGTCGGTGGCGCGCACCCAGGTGTCGTGGAGGTCGGCCGCCTCCGTCGCGCGGCGGTCCCGCAGCACGGCGAGGTCCAGCAGGCTGAGCGGGCCGCCCGCGCACACGTCGGCCGGGCCCGACGCGGGGCGTACGAGACGCGAATCGTCTGCGGGCGCTCCAGGGGTCAGCGGGAAGTGGCCGGTGTATCGGCCCGAGGTGATCTGGTAGCTGTCGAAGCGCCCACCTCGCACCTTGTTGAGCGCGCGCCGCAGCCTCGTGTCGAGGGTGTACGCGGTCTCGGCGAAGTGCGGCGGCAGGCACAGAAGAGCGTGTCGTGAAGCCATGGAGGTTCCGTTCGAGAACTGGATCAGGGGATCGGGGCGCGCCGTGCTACGAGCAGGAGGCTGGGGAGAGTCCTGCCCGGTAGGACGAGCGAAGCGATGCCTGAACCATAACCAAACACATAGACTTAAGCAACGAATGATGCGGTCGACCGTACGGCCCTGCTCAAAGAATGGCCGCTGTCTACCGGCGTCGACTCCGAGGAATGTCGAAGGGGCGTCCGATGTGCCAGTGCGGTTCCCGCCCGCTGTACTGGCACTCGTAGGCAACGCGGGTGTGCCGCCAGGGATCTTCGCGGGCGATCCGCTCGGCGGCCTGCTGTGCCGCCTCAAGCGAGGGAAACTTCCGCTTGTCGGTGCACGCCCGCCGCCGGGTGGCGGACACCTTGGTGCGCCGCAGCGCGGACCTGCCCATCAGGAACCGCCTTCTCGTACGCCGACCTGCGGCCGGCCCGCGTTCCCCGCGGCGTCTTCCACCGCCGTGTGCAGATCGGCCAGACACGCGAGGTATCCGTCGTTGTAGGCCGTCGAGACGTGGCTGCCGCCGGCAGCGAATGCGGGCGGACCCATCCGGCCTACCGCCTCCATCGTTCGCCGAAGCGACTTCAGCTCCTCATCGGCTCGTCCGAGGTCGGAGAGCAGGCGGCCCACCACCTCTTGCGTGTGCCGCAGCAGGGATCTGGTCAGCCGATTGGTGCGCTGCGCACCAGGAGAGAACCAGCGGGCCAGCTCCCCGATGATGAGTTTCTCGGCTTCATTCCGGGCGTCCATGGTCTCCCTCTCCGTGTTCGGTGATGGGTGCGGTCCGACGAGCTCACGCCTGCCGGACCGCTGGCGAAGCCGCCGAAGCCCCGGAGCGGAGCCTCGGCGCGATTACCTCGGCTGTTGGTGATCAGACCGGGCGTGACGGCGATCGGTTCGGCAGGCGCGGCTCGGAGAAGGCGAGGCCAGCGGCCAACGGCGTTGCACGCCCTCTCCGCGCGGCGTCGTGCGGCACAGCTACGCGTAGTAGCTCGCCATGATCCACTCGGGCGCAGTGGCCCGGGTGCTCAGCCCCAGGACGGAGAGCGCCCGCGTCAGGCTCGCATCGTGCTGCGAGGCGGCGCCCATCGCTGCCGGGTCCAAGGCGGTCGGCCCGCCTGCGGGTTCATTCACGGCGGCCGCGAGGATGTAGCCCTCGTCGTCCCAGCCGATGGAGTACGTCTGGATCCGCAGTGCGCCCAGGCCGGCTTCGGCCAGCCGCTCCTCCGCCGCCGCCGCGAAGTGGTCAGAGTGGTTCTCTTCGCGCATCGCCTCGGTGGACCAGGACACGCGCGGCATCGGCCATGACGAACCGGCGTCGCCGTACCGCACCAACTCGCCGGACAGGCCCACCCAGTTGTCCGCCGGTCCGCCCAGGCGGTATCCGTACGCCAGCGCTACGTGATTGCTGATGGCTCCCATGATCTCTCCCTTTGCTGTGTGCTGATCGCGTTCTGTGGTGGGCGCGGAGGGGGCGAAGGCCTGCTCCCTCAGGTCAATGCCTTGTAGATGCGCTCCGCCTCTTCGAGGAAGTGCTGGCAGGCCTCGACGTGCAGCTCCTGGCGGGCGTTGGCCACGTGGGTCCCCATGCCCGCAGTCACGCCCACCTCGGTGACGGCCTCGGCCCGAGCGATTTCGTCCTGGAAGACCTGGGACGCATTCCTGAGGGCGCACTGACCGACCACGCTCGCCCACATCTCGATCAGCCGCTGGTGCAGTTCCAGCCCCTTGAACAGGGTCGGAGGGTAGATGATCTGCGGATTCATGTTCCTGAACCGGTCCCAGTGCTCGTTGAGCTTCTTCTTCTGATCGTCCACGGCGCGCTGCGCGCGGCCGGCGAGGCGGTCGTGGATCTGAGCGGCGCGCCGGTCGGCGTTGGGTGCCATCGAGATCTCCTGCGATTGTCGGATTGAGGGGGCGCGAGCGTGGGCCTCGCGGTCGCAGTCGCTGCGACCGCCTGCCGTCATGCCTCGACTCTATCCATATTCATGGACTTAAGCAACTTGCTTAGCTCTGCCGCGCATCGCCCGGAGGAGTCTCGGGCCTGAGCCACTGCTGGGAGGCCTGGTCCCAGCGGGCCTGGTAGAAAACCCTGTTGAAGTCGGGCATGTAGTCCTGGCCGTACTCGACGGCATCGGCTTGCGGGGGAACCGGGATCCATCCCCTGCCGGGCTTGAGTGCGGCGAACCAGCCGAAGGACACGGCGGCCGCCTCGCCCGGGACCAGGCCGGTCCAGGTTCCGCGTCCGCTGTGGCCGTGCCGACCGGGGCAGTAGCTCTGGGGCAGACCGGTTTGCGGGCACTCCATCTCCCGGCAGCCGGGGCGGTGGTCGCCGCCGACCTGCGCTTCACAGCCGATGCACGGTTCACCGCGAGCGGGGGAGAACTCGGCCGCCATCAGACCCCACCGCCGCCGAGTACCGCCTGGGGGCGGTGAAGCGACCGTGTTCGGGCGGGGTGAGGGCAGAGGGACACCCCGATCGGTGCGGTCGGCGTCTTGTCAACACTTGCCATGGTGGTGCCTCTCAACGTGCGGACAGCGGAGGGGGTCCGGCCCCGGTGGGTGAAGTTGCGGGGATATGCCCACCGCCGGGCACGCGGGACGGACGGCTATGCGGCGGCTGTGGTGCGGAAGTCGACGCAGGCGGGGAAGTCGGGCTTGATGTCCGGCCCTCGACGGCGCTGCGCCTTGATGGCGCACTTCAGCCGCGGCGTTCCGTCGCCGGTAAGCCGTTCCGCCAGAAACGCGCACGAGCCGCAGCGGGAGGCCGGCTCGGCGGTGCCCGGCTCCAGCAGCGGCTTGAGGGTGGCCGGGTGGATACCGCGATCGAGCTTGATCCGTATGGCTCCGCGACCGACGATCGCGGGCGAAATGGTCAGGGTGGTCATCTACTTCGTCCTTTCGGGTTTGCTGGTGACGGGCTGGGCCCGTCATGTACAGGTGTGGGCGCCCGGTGTGTCTGCTGGGTCTGGCGGGTTGGCAGGCGAGGCGGCCGGTTGTCCGGCCGGGGCGCCCCGCCGACTGCCGTGGATCGCCGCCGGGCTGTGGAGGCCCCTGCGGGGATTCGCTGGCCATCAGCTCATTGCCGCGCGTTCCGGCGGTTCTCGCGCACGGCGCGGAGCCGGTTGATCATCACGGGGTGCCGGGCGAGAGCGGCCCCGCAGTCCAGGAGGCTGTTGAGTAGCTGGTAGTAGCGGGTCGGTGAGATTCCGAGCTCGTTCCGGATGGCCGCTTCCTTCGGGCCGGGCCCTGCGGGTGCCGACTTCGGCCAGTACCGGTACTCGAAGTCCAGGAGGGCGGCGTCCTGCTCGCTCAGGGCGACCTGCGTCGGCGCGTGGGCCGGGAGGGTGAAGGTGTCCAATGTGGGCTCCGGAGCTGTCGAGTGGACTGCTGGCGTCCGCGGAGGTGCGGGCGGACGGAAGTCGGTGGGTTTCTCACCAGCGGCTGAGGCTGATGGCGGCCAGACGGCCAGGGAAAGGCCGGCGCGGTTGGGCGCCGACCTTTCGAACTCTATGTGAAGTCGTAGATTTAAGCAATATTGCCGGTTGGGGTAGAGGGTGTCTGCTCCCGCAGATGCTTCTTCATGCCCCGCCGGAGACGGTCCGTCGCCAGACGTTGGTGAACGGCTTCCTCGATCGCCCTCCAGACCAGGCCCTGGGCCGGGTCTTCCGGGACGTGCGGCTCGCCGCGGTTGCCGCGAATGGTGATGACGGTGTCCCCCTGCGGCGGCTGGGCCCTGAGCACCATGATCAGCGTCGGCGTCCCGTGTCCGGGGATGTACGCCCCCGAGGTGTCGATCACCCAGGTCAGATCCAGTTTCGTGAGGTATTCCTCGATGAACTTGCGGCCGAACTCGCGCTTCATGAAGGAGTTGGCCGTCAGTTGCGCGACGGTCCCGCCCGGCCTGGCCAGCCTCGTCATGAGCGCGGTGAACGGGAGCGCGAGGCTGTACTTGCCGCTGCACGCCTCCGGGTAGGCGCGCCGAACCTGCTCGCGCAGCCGGGGGTCGCGCACGGTGATGTACGGCGGATTGCCGACGACCGCGTGATAGCTGCCGGGGCGCAGCAGTGGCTCGTCGGTGCTGAGGAGTGAGTCGGCTGCGGCCACCTGTACCGGCCATGCCGCCGGGACCGCTGAGATCGGCCGGCGTAGGAGGCCCGCGGTGGTCGCAAGGAGCCGGTACCGCGCCAGGGCGGCCGCGTACCCATCCAGATCGACGCCGTGGACGGCCTCCAAGGCACGTTCCAGGGAACGCTCCATCGTGACCGCGGTGCGCGGAGCCCGTCCGCGCGGCCGGTGCGCTCGGATGCGGTGGAAGGCGGCCAGAAGGATGTGCCCGGTCCCGCAGGACGGGTCGATCATCCGGATCTGGTCCGCTCCGACATCGTCGAGCGCTGGTTCCACGGACAGTTCGAGCAGCAGCTCCGCGACCCAGGGAGGGGTCTGGCACAACGCCCTGGACTTCCGGGCGTCCGACGACAGGGCCTGGTAGGCGTCGCCGAGCCGGTACCCGTCGAGGCGGTGTCGGTCGTCGGCGATCGGGACGAGGCCCCACAGCTGGGCAATCCGGTCCCAGCCGGCCTGGCTGATCGGTCTCTCCCAGAGGGGTGCCACCTGCGGGTCCGCGAACGATTCGAGGGCCGGGTGGGCGGCGGACAGGGCTTCCAGGGCGCGACGGGTGTGATCCGGGCCGGTCCCGGTAGAGCAGTCGACGAGGCGGTGCTCGGTGGCGTGCTCGACCAGGGCGACGGCGTGGGCCCAGGAGACGGCGGAGCCAACGCCGACCTCGCCGGCGAGGTCGGTGATCAGGCGCTCGTAGGCTCGCGCAGAAGGCAAGGCGGTAGGAGGCACGGGATGTCCTTGCGGTAGGGCGAAGGCCCGCACCGGACGGTGCGGGGCTCGACGGGGAGTGTTCAGGGCGAGTCGGCGGGCGGCGTGCCAATCTAGGGAACGTGAAGCATCGTCACGCTCCACTCCTCTTCGTGCTGATGGTGCTGATGCGAGCTGCGCGACGGGGATCGAGTTCGCGGCCCTTGGGGCCGTTGACGTGTGCCTTGACCCGGGCCTTGACGGCGGGGCACTCGCCTCCAGCCGCGATGATGGCCTTGTGCTCGCGGGGGTTGGGGCAGCGCCAGCTCCACCGGGCTTCGACCTCCCACCGCAGCGTCTCCTCTCCCCACTTGTGGTCTTGCCCGGCGGGGACGTGCTCGCCGGTGTAGCGCGTCGCCGCCTCGCGGATCACGCGGACGTCGCGAAACTTCACGCGGATCTTGCGGCCCTTGCCCCTCTTCTGCCTCACCGTGCGTTCGTCGTGCTCGAAGGCGGGCCTCAGGTCCCAGAACGCGAGAAGCAGGCCGACGAGGATGGACCCCGGGGCCGCGCCCCAGTGCGGAGCGTGGCCGTAGCTCTGGATGCTCGTGCTGATCTGGGGGACGGCCAGGACCATCGCGTTGGGCGTGTAGGGGGTGGCGGCCTGGTGGTTGGGGACGAGGAGCTCGGGGAGGATACCGTGGAGATCAGGTGTGCTGGTGAGCGCGGTGACCGACAGCAGGAGCTCGGCTCCGGCCCCCTCGGTCTCCCAGGCCAACCCGTGAATGGGAAGGTCGGATGCGTCAGTGATCGGGACGGGGAAGTACACGACGCCGACCGGGGCCGGAGCTTCGTCGGTGTTCTCCAGGAGGTAGCCGTCGGAACTGGTGACCAGCTCATGCTCAATCACGGCGGCGGTCAGGGCCCGTGAGGCAACCCACACCTGCGCTTCGTCGAGGTTCTTGGACATCTTCGTGAGCAGGTCCAAGTGGAGCTTGACGGCGGCCCGGTCCTCGGCGATGTCTCGGCTGGTCCGGCTGAGGTGCATGGCCTGGACGAGGTCCATGGCCAGCGGGTAGCTGTTGATGGGCTTGCCGAAGAAGTCGGCGAGGTCGGCGCGCATCTGCTCCGCCGTGGCGGCGCTGTCCTCGAGGCTCACGTGGTCATCCGCTTCGAACTGACGGCGGGGCAGGGCCGGAACATGCCGGTGTCTCCAGGCTGCTTGGCGGTGGTCGTGGTGTTCCTGCTGCGGACAGCGGATCGCCCGTACTCGACGGGCGGCGCCCGCGTCGCGGTCAGTCCCCGGGCAGCGCGGGGAGCTCGGCAACCTGCTGTCCGAGGTCGGTGCGGAAGGGGTAGTGAACCGCGCCGGACACTCCGGTGTCGCCGTCGGTCGGCTTGGGGACACCGGCCGCGTCGCGGTACTCGACCAGCCCGAGAACGGTGAGGGACTTCGCCGTCTGCCAGGTCACGTTCGGCGCCATCCGGCCAGCGGAGGCGACATGGAGCGTCAAGGCGTTCAGCTGTGCCGGGCTCAGGACGGCACGTCGCCCCTCCAGAGTGATCACGACCGGCCCCTCGGTGCTGGCCAGTGCGTCCTCGACGGAAAGGCGGTAGCGATCGCGGTCCAAGCGGTACGCGTACCTTCCGGTCAGCACCTCCTTGAGAATCTTCTTGCTGATCTTGTCGGGCAGATGCCCGTTCGAGGTGGCGGATGCCGCCTTGAGGGTCTTGACGGCGGCAGGCGAGAGAGTGCCGGGCATGGGATGACCTCTTGTCTTCCGATGGCGTGTAGTCAGGTGATCCGCCCTCCGGAGCGGGGATGAACCGGGAAGAGCGGCCGAACACAGTTCAGACATTACCGAGATTCGTAGAATTAAGCAAGGTAAATCCGTTTCGGGCTCACCCGGCGCTGGTTGCCCCTCCCGGCCCGCCAGAGTGCTCAAGCGGGTTCGTGCAGGCCTCCGTTGGGCGTGAGCGTCACGGCGTAGCCATGGCCGGAGAGAACGGCGGCGCACAGGAGGCGCCCTCCCTTCTCGATCCAGAGGCTGGAGCTGTCGATCGTTTGGGATTCCCGCCACGAAACGCTCACAGCCAAGTGGTGGGAATTGACGACGCCAGCGGCGGACGCCGGGTCGCTCCAGCCGACCAACCGGAATGTTGGGCAAGAACGCAGCGGACGGCGTCGCTGCGCCGCACCGCCTCACGCTCGCAGGCAGCGCTCTTGGCTCGGTGGGAGCCGACGGAGTGGAAGGCCATGCCCCCGGAAGTCCGCCCGGTGTCCACAACCGCCCCGATGGGCCCGGTGGTAACCCGGGAGCGGCCGACGCCACGCGCAAGGACCCCGCCATCCCGCCCGCAGCCACACTCGTAGAGTTACGCAATCACCTCTGAAGGAGGTGCCGGGCGTCGACCAGTTCTCCAGCCCGGATCTCCTGGAGCCCAGTCCACCGAGCGCACAGGGCCACGACCTCTTCGGATCCGTCGGACAGTGCGAGGCGGATCGCGTCATGGGCGAACGTACGGGCCAGGTACATGCTCTGCGGCCGTTCCTTCGCCACCAGGGGTGACGACGGCCTGGCGGCGCGGTCCTTGCGGTAGCGGGCGTTCGGCATCAAGAGGAAGGGGCAGCCGGCCGCGGCGTGCGTGGCCGCGAAGACCGCGCACTCCACACACATCGGCGGGTCCATCGCGATGTGGTGCTCGACCACCTGCGGACCTCCGATCACGGCCCGGATCAGGGGCAGCGTCTGCCCACACAGGCCGCACAGGTGCTCGGTGATCGCCTTGGCCCGTCGAGGGCCGTCCAGCTCGGTGAAGTCGGGTGTCCCGTCCGGGCCGAGAGCGGTCACGAAGCTGATCGGGAAGCCGCGTGCATCGCGCGGCCGGGTGGCGATCTTGGGAGGTAGTTGTGCCGCTAGGCGGCGCGCGATGGCGGATCCGGTTTCGTTGCTCACGCTTCCTCCTTGCGGCGGCCGGCGATGAAGGTGGTCCAGGCGTCGTGCTCGGCGGCGGTGAAGACCGGTGCGGGATCAAGCGGCGCGCGCCCGAAACAGCCGGCGCACTCGGGCACCTGCACGCCTGCGGCGTCCTCGGCCCGCTGATCCAGCCACCGACCGCAGACGGAGAGGGCATCGCTCTCGAACGGCCCGACGGCCAGGTGCCGCTCCTTCTTGTCCGGGGCGAGCCCTTCCGTGACCACGACCACGTCCGGCCCGCTGACGGGGAGCGCGGGGGCGAAGCTGCGCGCTTCCTCGGCGTGGACCTCCAATGCCGGGCCGAGAAGCTGGAAGGGGTCCGCCATGTGCCACTGCGCGAGGTCGAGCAACGCGGTCGCGCCCTCGCGGACGCTTAGCTCCACATCGTCGGGTTCCGGTTCCGCGGTGAACCGCGCGCGTTCAGTGAGGAGGAGCAGCAGCAGTCGGCCCGCGCCGTGTCCTGAAGTGCCTGCATCCAGGAGATGGGCCAGGCTGGCGAGGCCGTCTCGGGCTGCTGCGACGACACCCAGGGTGTTGCCCAGGTCGGCGCTGTCCAGCAGTCCGCTGTCCAAGAGGGCGGCCTGCACGGCGTCGGCGCGGCGCGACTCGTCCTGGGGCCAGGAGTTGGGCAGGGCGTTGATGAAGCGCTGGGCGTCAGCGCGCGAGTCAGCGGGGGTTCGCATCGTTCGGTTCTTCCTGTCGGGTCGGAGTGTGTGCGGGCGGCGCAGTCCGGGCCGCCCAGATGGCGCCGCGGTAGGCGTGGCCGGGGTAGCTGGCCCTGGTCTTCATGAGGTGGCCCTCGTACGTACGGGCCTTGCACTTGCATGTCATCGGCGCCCTCTCGGAGGGCGCCCCGGCGGCCGTACCGCCCGGGTGCGCACGATCACAACGCGGGGGCGTGGTGGGCCAGCCACTCCTTGGCGGGCACCTGCTCGGAGTCCTCGGGGAACGCCAGGTAGAACTCCAGCGGCCCCCTGCGGCGCGCGCCCGGGTCCCTGTACGGGAACACGCCGTAGATCAGGTCGCGCTCGGCCGATACGCCGGTGATCCGTCGCTCGCGAAGGCTGTAGGAGCGCGAAATCGTCAGCTCGACGTCGGCGGCCGCCGCGAGCACAGGGCAGACCAGCAGCGCGTACGCCGCGCACCGGGGGTGCACGGGGGGCTCGACGTAGAAGTCGGCGTTCGGGCCGCCGATGAACACCAGGCGGCTGGTCGACTTGATCGGCCTGGAGCAGATTCCGCAGAGGCGGTTCACCATCAGCTGTCGTTGGCGCGGCGGGCACTGGTCGCCGAACTTGGCCGTCCCCCGGCCGGGCTGGCACGGGCAGATCACGTGCTCGCCCAGCTCGGCGTTCCTCGCGACGGCCAGCTGCCCTCCGGCGGAGCCGGGGTCGTTCCAGGGGGTGTTGTGGGGTACGGGGCGCCCGGCGGTGTTGCGCGGGAGCCGCGCGATGTTCGGTGGCATGGGGACGGATTGCCAGGTCGCGGTCAACGTCGTCTCTCCTTGACGGGGGTGGGCGGGCAGATCACCGAGGTGTCGCCCTGCCGGGGTCCGAAGAGCTGGTGACGCTCGCGCTCAGGGCGAGCACCACGGCGTCCGCGACGTCCTGGGCCAGTTCGGCCTTCGCCTCGCTGCGGGCAATGCTCATATCGGTGTCGCCGTAGTCGGGCTTCGGGGCCGGCGAGTACCAGGCCGCGGTGTCAACGGCCGCCTGTACGGCGGCGGCGAGCCGGTCACGGTCGGCTGCACGCAGCAGATGGGCCAGGTCAGGGACGAGCATGAAGGACTCCGGATGGATTCGCTGTGGCGGCCGCCCGGGCGCCGGCGGCCAGAAGGTAGGGCGGGGAGGCGTCCCCGAGGGGAATCGAACCTCCGCGCACGGCTTCGCAAGACGCAGCTCCGTCCTCTGAGCTGCGGGGGCATCCGAGGAGCCTTGAGGCGGCCGGACGTGTACGACCATACACAGACTCATAGATTTACGAAACGTCACCGAAAGGCTTGACGCCCGCTCTGACGCTATGACAAATTGTCAACGCGTCACGGCGGAGGAACGCCGACGCTCCCTCACCTCGACACCGCCCGCGTGCGGTTGTCGCTTTCTGGGCCCGAACGGCTCGCAGAAGGAGAACCATGACCCCGCACTCCAACGCCCCGCACGCCACCACCGACCTTGGCCCGTTGCCGGCCGCCACCGAACCGGCTTCGCGGCTGGACGAGAGGTCCATGGACCGCGCCGCCGGAGTGCTCCTCGGAGCGGGAGCGGGCGACGCACTCGGCGTCCCGTACGAGTTCCGCCCCAGCATGAGTGACACCAAGCGCCCGGAAATGAAGGGCGGTGGCCTCGGCCCGTTCGCACCCGGCGAGTACAGCGATGACACCCAGATGCAGGTGTGCATCGCCGAGGTCGCCGCGACCGGCGTGGATCTGCGCACCGCCGAGGCGCTGGACGCGATCGCGCTGAACTTCCTCCGCTGGTACGGCGGCGGACCGGCCGACGTGGGCAACCAGACCCGCAGCATCCTGGGGGCCGCCATGAGAGGCAAGGGCTCCTCGCCCTCCGAGGTGATGCTCGACGTGTCCCGCCGCCACGCCGCCGCCAACCCCAACAACAGCGCCGGAAACGGGTCGCTGATGAGGACAGGCATCGTCGCCCTCGCGTACCTGGATGACGCCAAGGCCTTGGCCGAGGCCGCCATCCTGGTCAGCGAGCTGACGCACGCAGACCCCGACTGCGCCGATGCGTGCGTCCTGTGGTGCTCCGGCATCCGCACAGCGGTCCTGGACGGCACGTTTGACGGCGTCCGGGCCGGACTGGAGCTCCTGCCCGAAGAGCGCCGCGCGGTATGGGCGGCCCGGCTGGACGAGGCGGAGGCGCACCCGCCGCGCCACTTCGAACGGAAGAACGGCTGGGTGGTTGCCGCTCTCCAGGCGGCGTGGTCCGCCATCACCCGCACCCCCGTTCCCGAGGACCGGCCGGAGGACGGCATCTTCGCAGCCCAGCACTTCCAGCTCGCGCTGGAAGCCGCTGTACGTACAGGCCACGACACCGACACCGTCGCCGCGATCGCCGGTGCGCTGCTCGGGGCGCGCTGGGGCTGCTCGGCCGTTCCCCAGGCCTGGCAGAACAAGGTCCACGGCTGGCCCGCCAACACCAGCATCGACCTTGTCCGCCTCGCCGTTCTCACGGCCCGGTCCGGCCAGGAAGACGGCGACGGCTGGCCCTCCGCACCCCGTGTGCGCACCCCGCTCTCCTCGGGACGCGCCTTCAGCGCCCGCCACCCGCGCGACCCCAACCTCGTGCTGGGCAACCTGGCGCTGACCGAGTACACCGGCCCCGCCCCGGTCGACGCGGTCGTCTCACTGTGCCGGGTCGGCGCCGACCCGATCCTGACAGGCGCCGAGGTCGAGCACGTCCGGGTCTGGCTGGTGGATAAGTCGGGCGCGAACAACCACCTCCACTTCACCCTCGACCAGGCCGCCCGAGAGGTCCTGAGGCTGCGCCGGGAGGGCAAGCGCGTTCTCCTCCACTGCGTGGCCGGACGCAGCCGGACCCCCGCTGTGGCGGCGATCTACAGCGGTCTGGCCTACGACATCCCACCCGTGGACGCGCTGCGCGAGGTCAACCGGGCGCTGGGCAACTACTGGACACTGCCCAACCACCCCGAAATGCTCGACGCGGTATTCGAGTTGGCAGGAGAGAAGTCCCAGCGGGCGGCGCTTCCCGCAGCCTCGACTCGCGCGGGGGTGTGAGCGCATCGCCAGGCGGTGACTGGCGGAACACAGCAAAACGGGGCGTGGGCCCAGGGAAGAACCCTGGGCCCACGCCCCGTTTTGCTGCCGGATCACCAGCGGTCAGGTCTTCTTCCGCGTGCGCCGGGTCCGGCCGGCACGCAGTCGCCCTTGCCCCCTGCGCGAGTAGACGTGTCTGGTGATCGTCTCCAGGAACCACATGTCCTCGAAGACCTCAGGCCTCTTCCGGTCGCCCACTTTGCGGTCCGGCGGCTCCAAATGCCCCTGCCGCTTGTAGGTCTGCGCCGTCGCCCGGGGCAGAGGCTTGCCCCGGGTCGCGTTGCCCAGGATGACCCCGTACCCGCCGACGTCGTAGAGGTCCTTCGGCTCCCCTTCCGGAGGCGCGATCACGACCTTGGGACCTTCGCCGGTGATCTCCGCCCAGACGTGCGCCCGGTACTTCTCGACCCACGAATCGACGGTACCGGCCCGCCACCTCCCGGGCTCCACCTCGTCCGGGAACGCGGCGGCACCCGCAACACGGGTCCACGCATCCACCGCGGCTTCGGACACCCCGTACCGCAGTGCCAGGCCAGCCTTCCGCAACAGCTCGTCGCGTCCGGCGAGGCCCTCTGCCGCCTCGGAGACACTCGCGGGTTCTCCCTGCGCCACGGGCCCGGACACCGCGGCCTCCGGCTGAACGGTCCGAGCCGGCCAGGCGTGAGGCCGGCTGGCCCTCACCCAGGCGTCGACCTGCTGTGCGTCCCACTCCCCGTCGGCGCCGGGGGCCGGGAAGTTCGGCAACTTCACCCAGGCATCAACGATCCGTGGAGCCTCGCCGTAGGTCTCGCCGATACCCGCGCGGTCGATCCGGGCCGTGGGACGCCTGCTGGGGGTCACCGCTCCACCATCCTGTCGTGCTGCGCGCTGGGCAGGAACGCCGACGTACGGCGCCCCGACGCCGGGTCGTGGGTCATCAGCGGGATCCGCCGAGCTGGCCGGGGCGGCGGATGAACGTGTAGGCGGTCGAGCGGTACCACTTCGGCTCGTCGACGGCCGGCTCCTGGCCGTCGCCGGGCGTCCGGTCCGCCTTCGCCAGCAGCTTGTTGTACATGTAGGTCCGCATCGACGTCACGGTGGTGGCCTTGCCACGGCCGCGGGCCCTTCCGTCGATCTTCCCGATCTCCTGCAGGGTCAGCAGGTCGGTGTCCGACCCCGCCGGCAGCTTCAAGTCCTCGCGCAGCGGACCCTGCTCCTCGGCCACCGCGCGCGGAGCACGTGCCGCTGCTCCCAAGCGGCCGGGGCGGCGGATGAACGTGTAGGCGGTCGAGCGGTACCACTTCGGCTCGTCGACGGCCGGCTCCTGGCCGTCGCCGGGCGTCCGGTCCGCCTTCGCCAGCAGCTTCTGCGACATGTAGTTCTTCAGGGTGCCGATGGTCGTGGCCTTGCCGCGACCGCGCGCCTCGCCGTCGAGTTCCCCGATCTCCTGCAGGGACAGCAGGTCGGTGTCCGCGCCCGCGGGCAGCTCCAGGTCGAGCAGGGCATCACCGGCACCGTCGCGCGGCGTCTCCCCCGCTGGGCGCTCCGTCGTCTGTCCCGTGGTGGCGGTCGACGCGCGGCGCGTCCGGCGCGGTCGGCCGATGTAGGCGTAGGCGGTCTCGCGGAACCACATCGGCTCCGTGACGGTCGGCTGCTTGCCGTCATCCGGGAGGCGGTCAGCCGGCGCCAGGATCGCCTTGGACGGGGACAGGTAGCTGCGCAGGGTCTCGATAGGCGTGGCGGCCCGGTTCAGTGCCCGGCCCTCGAGCTCGCCGATCCGGCGCAGCGTCAGGAGGTCGCGAGGACCGCCCTTGGGAAGGTCGAGGGGGTTCTTCTTGCCCTGCTGCGACTGTAGCCACGCACCGAAATGGTGCTCGCGGACCCAGTCGTGGACGCGATCCTCGTCGTAGATCTGCAGCCCGCCCTGGCCTGCGGTGAACAGGACCTCCGGGAACCCCTCTTCCTGGGACCACTTCGCGGCTGCCGTACGGTCCACGCCGTAACGGACTGCCATCTTGTCGTAGTTGGTGTGCTTTCGCTCTGAACCTGCGGGGATCATGGTCGCCTCCATCGGTGGGCCAGCTGGGCCGGCGGGTAGGACCGGCCGGCCCCGCGCGGGGATGGCCGGGCTCTGCTTGTGGTCGCGGCCGGCGATTCTTCCGCCGACCGGTCTTGTGTGCTGGCCGTGAGGTGCAGGGGGCGACCTCGCGAGCGAGGTTATCCAAACTCATAGACTTTCGCAATTTGGTCGGCCGGCGCGTCCGCGACTCCGGGAACGCCGGGAACGCGGGAGGGCGGGCCCAGCTGAGTGCTGGACCCGCCCTCGCCTCCGAGTCGACGGCCGGGGTCACGACGCCAGGCGGTAGGCCCGGTCGGCCGCTCGCTTCTTCTTCTCGGCCAGCTTGGCGTCCAGTGCCCGCTGGAGGCTGCCGAACGTTTCCTCCCCCTGGCGTTTGAGGAGGTGCGGGATCCGGTTGGCCGGAATTCCAACGAGGGGGGACTTGCTGAGTACCGCGAGAAGGTCGGATTCCGTCTGGTCGGAGTATCCGGCGGCGATGAGCGCCTCGACATCGGGGAACACGTCCGCGTGGCGCTCACGGGTGAGATCGATGAGGTGATCCTCCCGGCCGCCTACG
>NZ_JBMDLB010000006.1:0-117732 GCF_049310065.1 Streptomyces tatrensis
GGCCCGCTGCGCGGGCCGGGTGAACGGGTGCGGTGCGGGCGGTAGGTGGCGGGGGGGTCAGGCCGCTACGCGGCCGGCGGGCTGGGTCCGCTGCGCTCCCCCATCCCCTGACGGGGCCTTCCGGCTGCGCCGCCAGTCCCCTTGAGGGCCCACTGCGTGGGCCTGGCTGGCAAGGAGGAGAGGGTGGGGGTCGCTCGTACGTGTCGGGTTCCAGTGTAGTGGGTGCATCAGGTTGATGCAGGATGTACCGTTGGTGGAAACACGAGACACCCAACCATCCCAGTAGGCTTATAAGTTCGAGAATAGAATCCCTGGAATTCGGTACCACCAATCAGCCCGTCAGATTGCACCTTTTCTATAGACCACCCTGGACACAAAGTGAATCCCGAGACTGGGAGACCGAATTAAAGGGGCCGAGGGGCGCCAGCCGCGCGACCGCCAGGCCACGCGAGGGGACCGGCTCAAGTCCCTTGCCCCGAGGCCCGTAGCAAGTGCGCCGAGGCACACGTGTGCTCGAGCAGTCGGCCGCGAATGCGACCGAAGGACCTGCCCCAGATTGCTGCGTGTCGGTGGTTGATCACGAACGCGCGGTCCGGTATAACGCGCGCACATGCTCTAGATGGGGAGCGAGATTGATCATCGTCCCAGGTCAGCGCGTTTCAGGGCCGTCGGGAGTATCACCCCGGGGTGATAAATCGAAGGGTCAGTTATCGCCCCGGGGTTATAAAACCACGTCGTTTTGTGCACCAGGGGGACAATCTAACGGGCGGGCACCGCGCGGTCGACTGGTCATATTGTGCACCGGGGGGACATTCTGCGCGGGGTGGTCGTCGTGGTCGCGCGGGAGTCGGCAGGGGGGAGAAATCACCCCCGGGTGATAACGACACGCTGAAAGTGCAGCCAGGGGACATGAAAGTGCACTGGGGGGACAATCCCGTATGCTGCCGTTGCCTGGCCCAACCGATCTTGAGGAGCGGACCACCGCGATGCCTGCACAGCCCCAGCAGCAGCCGCGCCAGAGGCCGGCCTCGCCCGGAGCTCCGCCGCCTCCGCCGCCCAGCGCGTTCCGGGCGCCCGGGGCGCTGCGGCGCACCAACGTGGTCAACCTGCCGGATGGCTACCGAGCCAGTGTCGAGCCGCCCGTCACCAGCGACGGCTTCCTGGGCGAGGACTTCGTCATGGACAGCCAGGCGTTCCTGTGCTGGCTCTCCGACTACTACCGCGACGACATCGTCACCCTCCGGCTGATCATCCGGATGATGGGGATCCAGAAGCCCGGCGGGACGGTGGAAGCGACCCAGAGTGTGCTGGCGACGCTGTTGAAGGTCAAGCAGTCACAGATCTCGCGGTCGCTCAAGGACACCGGGGCCCTCGGGGTAACCGCCAAGGTCAAGGCCGGGCTCTACCAGCTGCACCCGCGGCTGTCGCTGCGGGGCGGCCGGGTGCCGGTGGAGCCGAAGCCGGGTATGCGGGCCCAAGGGTCGCTGAAAGTCGATCAGCTATCGCTGCTGGACGCGATCGAGGACAATCCGAATCTGCCCGAGGTGTTCAAGGAACTGCGGCAGCTCCCGAAGCCATCGGAGAAGCCACTTCGGGAGGACAAGGTGCGCGCCCAGGCCCGCGCTGAGGAGGATGGGACGTCATGACAATCGCTGCGGAGCACCTGGCCCCTGAGTACGTCTGGTCGGCCAACAACGCTCTTGTGTTCGCACCGCGCGGGATGCCGGCGGCCGCGTACCCGGTGCTGCTCCATCTCCTGGGCCGGCAGGAGCCGGGAGGGCGCTGCCTGGTCACCCACGAGATCCTCGCCGCCGAGATCGGCCTCACCCGTTCCAAGGTGACCCGCGGGCTCCAGCATCTCGGCTTCGCCCGGATGGTGTGGAAGGAAGGCAACGGTGCCTACCGCCTCAGCCCCCTGATCGCCGGCTTCCGCACACCCGCCGAGCAACTGCAGGCCATCGGCGCGATGGACGACGACGACCGCTTCGACCACCCGGACTTCCAAGAACGCTACGAGCAGCAGATCGAGGCGTACGAAGAGGAGAAGCAGGCCAAGGCCGCCGAGCGGCAGCGGAGGCTGGAGCCGCCCATCGACCTCGCCGCCCGCCGACGAACCTGAGCCCCGTCCCCAACGAAGCGGCGTTGCACCCCCCGATCCCCAGGGTGCAACGCCTTCTTCATGCCCGCGATCAAGCCGGTATCACTAGCTAAACCGGGTTGTTCTGCAGCAGCAGAACAACCAGCAGGCGAACCCCGCGGTCCGGCATCGGGCGAGAATGGCGGCCGGTAGCACCAGGTGAACCGGGTTGTTCTGGTTCTCCAGAACAACCCGGGCAGGCGTCCGGAAGGACAACCCGTACGAGCGTTCCCGGGACCGGCCGCCGCGAGCCGCCCGCCCGAGCGTCGGCCGGCGCGGTACGAGTCGAGCGTGACGCACAACTTAGGCTTCCACTTCACCCAGGAGCTGGGCAACCAGTTCGGCTCGCCCACCGACAGCTGGCCTGCGAGCGCGGAGCAGGTGACCCCGTTCTTCGCGATCATCGCCCACACGCTGGGCACGAACGGTGCGGTGCGTTGGTTCGAAGCAGCCCGCAGGGCTCATCAGGCTGCAGGCCAGGTCCGGACCTATAACTTCGGCTTCGCCCACTACCTGGACCTGGAGACCGAGGCGCACGAGGATCCCACCCTCGACGTTGTGGCCGCCTTCGAGGCAACGAAGGCGCTGTACGAGGTCACGCGCCGGGACGACGACGTGGACGTCGACGTGTTCTTCGAGTGCGCGCTGCGGGCGTGCTCGCGCAGCAGCGGCCAGCCGAGCAGCACGTCGGTGGCAGCAGTCGTGAACACGTAGCCGCCCCGGGTGCAGCTGCTGTCTGCTGCATGTCGAGCCCGGCCGGGCTTGCCTGCTACACGAGCAGCACCCGTGTGCCGGCCGGGTCGTGCGAATGCTGCGCTGCGCTGCATCCGGGAGATGCCCCTGCAGAGAAGCAACAGGGGGCCGTGCACCCATCATCGCCAGGAGCCGCAGCGCAGAGCAGCACGGTGGTGCTGCACGTGCTGCTGCCGACCGTCGACTGCGCCAGGGCCGGCGGGTCGTCTTGCACCCCAATGTAGGTAAGTACTTGTAGTACCTATCTGCGGGTTGAGTTCCCTTCCCTCTGAGAGCAGAGCTCGGGGCCGGGAACAGGTCAGAGGCAGCCCAGGGGGTACGAGGGCGTGGCGCCGTTTGGTGGCCTTTGGCGAGCGTCAGGTGCTCCTGCGCCCGATTGAACCCCTGTACGGCGCTGTGAGCGCCTTTGAGGCCCTTGTTCACTGCCCGGGGAGCCCGAAGGCCGTCAGAGCGCCTCAGGCAGGCCCACAGCGCCGGGAAGGATCATGTGCGCCGAACGGCGGAGGCCAGTCGATCCGGGGTGAGCGGCGGGTGATGTGTGCCCGCGCGGCGAGCTTCGCCTCAGGGGGAAAGGAACTCAACCGCAGATCGGTACTACAAGTACATACCTACATTGGGGTGCAAGACGGTCTGCGAGGCCGGCTCCGAGTGGTCCGCTCGGTTGCGGCTTCCATAGGAGCGTGTTGCACGGCAGCGTTGCACCACCACGTGTGCAACCCGAGGGTGACGAACGCCGCCGGCGAGTACCGGCTGGCCTGTGCGCACGCAGAAGCTCCGCTCGCGGCCGAACGCCTATCGCAGCGGCAGCTCGACCTCCACCACCAGACTGTTCCGGGCAGTCAGGTAGCCAGTGACTCCGAGCGTCTCCCACATGCGGACGATCCCCTCTCCCAGGGCTTGGAGCCGCGTGTCCGCAGTCGCGAACTCGGACAGCGTGGGAATGACGGGTTGGCGCTCCAACAAGCTGACGATGGGGTCCCAGGCGGCAGCCAGGTAGAGCGAGGTGCCCGAATGCGCAGGGGAGTGGTCGAGGATCCGACCTCGGCCAGCCGTGCGCTCCAGCGCGTCGGCGTAGCCCAGAACTTTCAGGAGGTGGCCGGTCTCGGCGACCAGCTGGTTGAACATCGTGACGTCGTCGATGTCGCCGTTCAGGAAGCAGTCGATCAGGTTCGGCCAGCCAGGATGAACGACTGAGTCCAGCAAGTCAGCAAGCGTGCCGTAGTACCGGTCCTGCATCACGAGTTCGAGGCTGACGGCGATTGAGGGATCGGAGCTGCTGAGCACTCCCGCCCGCTGCAGCCCCTTCATCAAACCGTCGGAGAGCAGCTCGCATCGGTACTCGTCGGCGGCTTCGAAGGCCAAGATCGCAGCGATCTCCGGCAGCGTCTGATCTCGGGTCGGGTAGGGGGGCCGGGTGCCGGCTGCGGCGCGCAGGCGGCCCAGGATGACGTGGCCGTACTCATGGAGGACGGTGTGAATCCACTCAAGCTGGTCGAAGTCGTCACTGGCCTGGGCGCCGACGAACATCTCGACCATGCTGTAATCGCGGTGCACGGCAATCGTTTTGCCACCGACCGTTCCCCCGCCGAGCCGCTCTGGGCTGAAGCCGGCCTCGCGGTCCGTGATGGAGGAAGCAAGATCACCGGAGAGCACGATCGTCAGCTCGAAGGGGGGAGCGTCCCATGCTTCTGCGGCAGCGGAGGCTACAGCGTGGATCACGGGGAGATGGGCAGCAAGGCCGCTTCGGGCTCCGTGCTCCTCGGTCACCGTAAGTGGGTAGTCGTCCACCATCGTCCTGTTCCTGGGTGCTGACGACGCCGGCTCCACGGCGACTGCTGGGCCCGACCGGGACTGCGGCTACACAACCCAGCAGTCTCCGTCGGGCAGAGTATCGGTCGCACTGGTCGCGGGCCGTGCCCGATCGCACTGCCCAGGGACACGGGGTCCGCAGGTTGTTCGAGACTGTGTCAGCAACTGAGACGGCTCATCCCTCCGTGTCGTCGGTGAGCTCCTCCCATAGGACTGCTGCGATCTCACCGGCCGTGAAGGCCTGGCTGTAAGCGCGCAGCGTCCACTCTCTTTCGTCGGTGTCTTCGGGATGCTCCAATAGCCCGGTAAGGGTGCAGAAGACGGCCGCTGTCACCTGCGCCAGAACTCGGCCGAGTTCTTCAGGTGTCAGCTTGTCGAGCTCGCCGAGGCTGTCGATGTGCAGGGTGAGCCTGGTGTCGGCTTCAGTGTGGGCTTCGGTGGCGGAATCAAGTTCGGGGACGTCGATCTTTCCCGGGTCGAACTGTGCCGTGGCCTTCTGTATGAGGTCGCCCCAGCTAGGGGACTGCGTCGGGAGCAAGGGCTTGATGGCCTCCATCCACTGCCGCGTCTGTTCCATCTCTCGGAGCAGGGGGTTCATGTAAGGCGCCCAGGCAGGCGTGAGGTAGGACGGTCCGAGGATGCCTCTCAGGTCGGCCAGCGGGTCGGCGAGGCGAGCTAGCGCCTTGGCACGCCGGTGCATCTGCTGGTGGAATTTCCAGTTCGGGTTCATGTTGCGGATGGTGGCCATACCCGACTCCCTGCTGGTACCGACGCTTTTCTCTTCCACCATGGGCCTGTGCCTATGGATCGTGCACTCTCAGCGAGAGCGGCCGTCTCCGAGCGACGTGGGGCAGCACCTTCTTCCGGCGCGCTTTCTAGAGGTACGAGCAGATGCGCACCAATGGTCCTTCGGTGACAGCCAGCCCATCGGACATTTACCGTGCTCGGCACAAGATCTGGTTTGTAGGCAGGTTCTTGGAATTCGCCACGTCAGAATCGGAAAGAGATTGACGAAACGGCCGTGAAATCCGCGCGGAGGCCATCAGCCCGTGTGCCCCATTCTGTGAAATACGACTCCGTGATGGCCTCAGCGACGATCGGGTGCAGCTCTTCCTCCGTCGCACCGGCGGCCTGGAGCTCCAGGATCTGCTTCACGTAGGTGGGCGAGATGTCCGTGGTGATCTGACGCTCGCGGCCGTCGTCCGAGCTGCCCGTGCATGCGAATCCGAAGTACGCCGTCACCTCCACCATCATCCCCCTGGAGGTAGCCGCCTGTTCGCGCGCCTGTGCTCTGACCTGCGGTTGCCATTCGGATTCGGTCGCTTCCACCAGGGCTGCCTGGAGGCGCTTCTGCGGCTTCGTCAGCTTGCCGGCGATGTAGCGCTCCACCGTCCGGCGTGAGGTGCCCAGGCGCCCCGCCGGGGCCTTCGTGGACCCCTGCTCGCGCGTGCGGGGAAATTTCATGCGTGCCTTTGCCGATTTCGGGGTGGGCCGGGTGAAGAGCTTCCGCTCCGCCCGCGCGAGGGCCTCCAGGACCTTGCTGCGGCGCGGGGCCGGCTGCTGCTGCTGCTCGTGATCGCTCATGTCACCAAGGACGCCACGGTGCCCCTGTGGACAAGGGACGTCGTGGGGAGGCCGGTCGAGGCCGCCGTTGCTGTGGGGGCGAACCATTACCTCTCAAAAGTTGCTGCTCTCGCAGTCGTACCGGTGTATGCCTGGGCAATGAGTGCACGCAATCGAGTGACGATCGAAGCCCTGGACACCCCTCAGCCGGCCGGGGAGTGTCCCAACTGCAAGCTCAATGTCGCCTTCATGCACGCGTCCAGGCGCCAGGTCTGGCCCGAGCTCGTTGAGCTCTCCTTCGGGCGCAGCAGCGGACCTGACCTTCGCAGCCCAGGAGAGCCACATCCACAACCGGACATGTTCCGCGTGGTCGAGCACGTCTTGATGTGCCCCGGCTGCCGGAAGACGTGCGTCCTGCACCAGCAGTTCGGCCCGGACCTCCCTGAAAACCTCGAGATGGTGGGCGAAGCACCCGACGCCAAGGCCAGCAAGGTGCGCTTCACACGGTGCGTGCATCCGGCAGGCGAACCGGGCCAGCTGGCTCCCGAAGCACCCGAGAGTGTGCGTGGCCTGTTCGCCGAGGGCGCCCGATGCGAGCAGGCCGGGGCCCTGCGCGCGGCCGGCGCCATGTACCGTGCCGCGGTCGAGGAACTCTGCGCGGACCGTGGCGCCAATGGGAGGAACTTGATCGCCAAGATCGCAGACCTCGTGAACCGGGGGGTTCCCGCCGAGGTAGTCCGGGACTTGGACGAGGCCCGTCTGCTGGGCAACTGGAGCCTGCACGAGGGACTCAACTTCTCCCACGATGAGGTCGCCGACGTCGCCTCCCTGATCAAGGAGGCTGTATTCCTTCTCTACGTCCAGCCAGAGCAGCGCGCCGCGTTGCGTGCGGCCCGCCAGGCACGACGCGACGGGCATCGCGCGACACCGTGATGACACCACACGGACATTGAGCAGCGCCACGACCCGAGGCGGCCGCAGACCCGGACGAGAGCCGGATCTGCGCCGTGTCGCGGGGCACACTGGTGCCATGGTCGAGATGAGCCCCGGGCAGGCACGTGAATTTTGGAAGGCGCTGCTGGACAACGCTTCCGCCTTGATCGCCGACGCCCACACCCTGCTGGTCGCCGGCTCGTACGGGCGGGCGCGATCTCTCACGGTCTTGGCGCAGGAAGAGCTCGGGAAGGCGCTCTGGATCTATGACGTCTTCCAAGACGCCTGGAGCCAGGGTGACGAGGCACCGCGCAGGGTGGATGCGCTGGCCACCCATGGACGCGACCACGCGAAGAAGTACCTCCAGGCTGTCGTCTTCGGGGACGAGCTCGCGGAGTTCTGGGGTGACTACAGCCGTGTGCGCGCGACGAGCTCGGAGGCCGCCTCGTGGGAGGAGGCCCACCAGCAGCGGCAGGCGGAAGCCGCGACCGCAGCGCGCGAGGCCAACCTCGCCAAGCAGCGTGGTTTCTACGTGGACCGCGATGATGATCAAACGGTTCTTTCGCCGACGGCCATCGAGCCCGGGACGACAGCCGAGGATCTGCAGACCGCGGCGCAGGTGATCGAGATGCTGCTGATCCAAGACCACAGCCGCATGAAATTCGATGCCGTCACGCCATACGACAGCACCAGCCAGCAACAGATCCGCCTGCTGCCGGTCTCCCACCCCGAAGACTGGTCCGCTGCGACAGCAGCGCCTGATCCGGGGACGAAGCACAGTAACCTCCCGCCCGGTCAGTAGGTCGCGTCATGTGCCAGCCGACAGTTGGACGTCGATGTGACCCCACGTACATCACGTGGCGATGCCGTCTACGGATACGCGAGCGAGCCCCGGACAGCGTCGGCCCGGCGCTCGCGGGTTGTTCGGGTACGACCTCTACAGCTGGAACCCCAGGTCGAGCACGTCGTTGATCTGGACTTCCTGGAGGGAGCCGGCGCGGCGGCCGCTGTCCTGGAAGTAGACCTCCTTGAGTGCTTCGGCGGTGAGCTCGCGGAGTCGGTCTTCGCTGGCGCCCTGTTCCTGGGCGTCGAAGAGGCGGGCCGCGTACTGGGGCGGTAGGGCGACGGTGATGTGCCGTTGGCGGTCCTCATCGGTGGATTCCATCGATGCTCCGGCGTAGCCGAGGCGGGCGTGGACGTCGATGACGATGCCTCCGGTTGTCGCCGCCTGCTTCTTCGCCTTGGCCCGGATCTGCGGCTGCCACCGAGCCTTCACCTCGCGCTCCAGGCGCGCGGCGAGGTCCGGGCGGGGCTTCTTGATCTGGTCCTTCACGTACCGCTCGACGGTGCGCTGGGAGACCCGCAGCATCTGGGCGACCTGCTTGGTGCCCTTGTACTGTTTGACCAGGTAGCGCATCTGCGCGCCGGCCGACTTCGGCGCGGGGCGGGTGAACGCCTTCGCCACGGCCTGGTTGAGGCCGTCCCCGAACTCCTTGTTCATCGCGCTCCCTACTCCCCGTTGTCCTTGTCGGTGAGGTTGCCGTCCTTGATGTACCGGGCGAGGTTGAGCTCAGGGGCCTTGAACTGCTCCCGGGCGCCTTCGCCCCACAGCGTGGTCTGGGTGCCCTCGTGCTTCACCAGGCCGGGGTTGACCCCGAGCTTGAACCCGCCCGGGAGCGGCTTCCCGTCGCGGTAGGGCAGGAAGTCCAACGGCGATTCGCCGTCGACGGCGTAGACGACGCAGTCGGAGAGGATCGCGACCGGGTACTGCCCGGTGAACGACGCGTGCTTGACGATCTTGCGGTGCAGGTTAATCCGGGTGCGGGAGATGACGGCCGCGCGGATGTCGGGTCGCCAGGTCGGGCGCTCCAGGGCCCGCCACCGCTCGCCGGACATCCAGCCTTCGCCGCGGGGCCGCTCGCGCAGCTTCCCCAGGCCGCCCTTTACTGTCGCCTTGACCGCCGCGACGACGATCGCCATCTCCGGGTCGCGGCTCTTGTAGCCGTCCATCGCCGCGAGGAAGTCCTCGGGCGACAGGTCGGCGTCGACGCCGAGGTCGGCCATCGTGGAGAGGTAGGCATCGCGCAGCCGGCTGTACCAGCCGTCCAGGTAGCGACCGTTCTCGTACCGCACGTGCGCCTCGGTCGGCGTCACGTCGTACCCGAGCTCCTGGGCGTAGGCGACGGTCGGCGTCGCGTACCAGGCAGGCCCCTCGGGCCGGTCGCCCTTCGGCGTGAACGGGCTGGGCAGCAGCGTGCCGTCCAGCTCCACCCACTCCTTGCCGACCTTCACCCGCGACAGGTCGACATGGCTGAGGTCGACCAGCCAGCTTCCCGGAAGCTTCGCGTCGAACACCGGGTTCTTGACGTGCGTCGGCGCGCCCAGGCCGACCACCAGTCCGTTGGCTCCGGCGGCGAACGCCATGTTGACGTCCAGGCCAACCAGGTTGCTGCGCAGGCATTCGTCGTCGGTGAGCGGGCGCGCCCAGTCGTACGCCTCCTCGAACAGCTTCTCCACAGGTCCCCGAACGTGGAAGCGGGGGAGGTCCGCCAGGAGCGGGTGGCCGTCGGGGGCTTCGCACGGCGCGCAGTCCACCGGGTCCTTGCCGAGCGAGCCGGGGGTCTTGTCGTCGGCCTGCCGCAGGGCGCCGGTCTCTTCATCGCGTACGGCGTAGGTCGGCGGGTGCAGGGCGGTCATGAGCTCGAGGCCGGTGACGGCGGTGGAGCCGCGCGGCGTCATCACCCTGGCCGCGTACGTGCCCAGGACGCGGGCGAGCTCCGCCGGCGGCAGCTGCCCGGCGGCGCCCCAGAACCGGGTGTCCAGCGCGTTCCACGACGGGATGCACAGTTGGACGCACTGGCGGTCGGAGCCCTTGGCGGGGCGGTAGATCCGCGCCCACGGGCCGAACCCGCGCTTGGTGAGCCGCCAGTCGGCGCGGGTCAGCTGCTTGATGACCTTGTGGCCCTCCGGGATCCGCCCGGCGATCCGCTCCTCCTCGGTGAGGGTCACCGGGAGGCCATAGCGCTCGCACGCGGCCGCGGTGAGCACGACCAGCGGGTCGGCCGGCCTTCCCGGCCCGGACAGCTTCGGCTGACCGAGTTTCGCCTCCTTGAGGGTCCAGTCGACCAGGGACGGCAGGCTCTTGGCGGGCACGTCCAGGACCAGGCCGCCGACGCAGTACGCCAGCACCTTCCCGTCCTCGACGTCGACGACCGCCAGCGGCCCGTTCTCGAACCGCGGGTCCGTCTCACCCGTCGGGGCCTCGGCCGGGGCCGCCTTCTTCGCCCCGGGGCGGGGCGACGTCGACGCCGTCGGCCTGGTGGTGGGCGCCGAACGCGGCGCGGCCTCCGGAGCAGCTGCGGAAGGAGCGGGGGTGGAGCTGGTCTGGGTGTTCTCGGTTGCAGTCATGTCCGCAGCCTCGGGCGCCGGACCTGGGGACAGCGGCCGTGCTTCCGCCGGGGTGGGCACGGCGGTGAACGTGGCCGGCACCGCGGCGGCAGAGACGGGGGCGGCCGCGTCGGCCGGGGCCGGGTAGAGCTCCGCAAGCTGCTTCAGCAGCCGGGCGTACGCGTCGCGTTCCGGCGGCCGCGGTTCCGTCTTGCCGGACTCCCACCCGGACACCGTGGCGCGGCGCACCTTCAGCGCGGTGGCCACTTCGTCGATCGTCAGCCCGTGCGCGGCCCGCAGCCGCCTGCGCTCCGCCGGGGGCGGCAGTACGGAGCGGGACGCGACCAGCGCGTCGACCGCAGCGAACAACTCGGACATGGAACACCTCCTTCATAGATTCTAGCGCGTGGAACGAACGAATGCCGTACGTTTGCCGTACGAACTGCGTACGGAGCTGTGGAGGGGTGCGTTGAGAGACGAGGAGGTCGTTCCGGTCGTGCTGGCCGAGCGACAGCACGAGGAGATCCTGATGACGGAGATCCTGCCGACCTGGACCGCGCACGCCGTCCCGCAGGACCAGCCGGTGGTCATCGTCGTCGCAGGACCGGCGGGCGCCGGGAAGTCCCGGCTATGCGACCTCCTGCTGGCGGTTCTCGCCCAACGGGGCGGCGCCGTGCTGATCGGCCGCGACCTCTACAAGGCGGCCCACCCCCGATACGACGCCCTCATGCGCGAAGACGACCTCACGGCCGGTGTGCGAGTGCGCCCGGACGTTCTGCGATGGCAATCCGAGGTCGAGGCGCACGTACGCCGGGAACGCTTCGACGCGGTGCTGGAAGCCCCGATCGCGGATCTGACGGAGGCCCTTGCGTCGGCGCGCGTCTGGCGTACGGAGGGCTACCGCATCGAGGTGGTGGCGCTGGCCACTTCGGAGGCCGAGGCGCAGCTCAGCGGGTTAGACCGGTACCTGACGCAGGTCGACGAGGAGGGCGTTGGCCGGTCCGTGTCCTGGGGCAACCTCGATCAGTGCACGCGAAACCTGCCCCTGTTCTTGGAAGCCGTCGAGGCTGAGCGGCTGGCGGACCAGGTGACGGTGGTCCGGCGCGGGCTTCACGTCCTGTACCGCAACGAGCTCACCGCGGACGGAACGTCCTGGCGCCACGAGGAGGGCGCGCCCGAAGCACTGACGGCGGAGTGGGGCCGGCCGTGGACCGCGCCGGAGACCTGGCAGTTCCGGCGCCGCCTGACCAGTACGGAGCAGCGGTTGCACCCGGCCGTGCTCGCACCGGAGCGCCGCCTCGCGGTGGCCGGCGGGCTGGAGCGCGCCTTCGCCTTGGCCGAGCCAGTGCGCCGCATCGCCCAGCCGCTCACCGTGCCGCCCGGCGTCGACTACCACCGCCTGTCGGCCAGCGAGCACCGATGGATCTTCGACGAGCTGTACGCCCCGATGTTCCTGAGTGCCATCACTCCGCAGGACGACCCCGTCAGCCTGTACGTGATGGGCGAACAGGGGTCGGGGAAGTCGTACATGGCCCGCATGCTGCGCCGGGCGTTACGCCAGCGCAAGCCCATCAAAATCGAGGGCGGCCGCTTCAAGATGCTCCACCCCGACTACCTCCGGCTCCTGGAGGAGGAGCCGCGTACCGCGTCGGCGCGGATCCGGCCGGACTACCGGGCGTGGCAGGAGATGGCCGAGGCGTACGTCCGGGCGCGCTGCGGGGACATGCTGATCGAGATCGCCCCGGACAGTGTCAGCCACTTCCTGAACGGCGCGCGGCGCGACCACCGGGCGGGCCGGCGTGTGGAGCTCGTCGTGATCGGGGGGCGCGCGGCGGACAGCAGGCTGGGGACCGCGACCCGGTGCGCGGAGATCGCCAACCTGGGCGTCCGGCCGTCGCGGTTCACCGCGACGGCCGCCCACGCCGCGATGGTCGCCATCATGCCCACCGTGGCCGACGCCGCCGAACGCTCCCCGTTCGTACACCGCATCTCCGTGGTCCGCCGGGACCTGACCCCGGTCTACCTCAACGAGCGCGCCCCGGACGGCACCTTGAGCGGACCGCCCCGGGCCGGCGCCGTGGTCGAGGCCGAACAGCGCCGCCCATACACGCCAGCAGAGGCGGCCCAGCTCCTCGCCACACTCAAGCGATTGGACAGGGAGCTGCCGCAATACCGGTCGGATCTGGTCGAGATCGCCGCGCTGGCCTGGCCCCTGATGCCCACCCACCTGCAGCCGCGCACCATCCCCTTCACGACCACCACGGCCCAGCTGCCCGTTCTGCAGCACGCGTCCGGCTACTGGCCGCCCAGTTCCTGGGCTCGGGCGGCGTAGCGGGCCGCGATCTCGGCCACCTCCTCCGAGCTGGCATCTTCCTCAAGCGCGAGCAGATCGGCGGCGCACACCGCCAGCTCCGCCTTCAGCGTCTTCAGGCGCTCGGAGCCGGGGCCGACGGAGCCCTGCTCGTCCCTGATCTGTGCCATGTACCAGGCCCTCACCTTCTCCACTAGATACGTGGTGGCCTCGGGACTTACATGCTCTGACAAGGGATTTCCTTCATGTACTCGGAGGGGACGGGGCGCCATTGTCTCTGGCCGGGACGATGTGAGAGCGACGCCCGCATTGCGAAAGGTGGCCACACCGCACGCCCCAGGCCATACGGTTGATACCGCCGATGATCATTCTGGGGGGACCGACCGTGGCCGACCTGCGTGCGCTGTTCAGCTCCAACGACCCGTCGTCGTTCGATGTCGCGGAGGCGTTCACCGACCGGCACGGCCAGTGGGTCCTGGTGGCCGCCGCGCTGGAGGAACACCTGCGCCGCATCGCCGCGCCGTCCTTCGACGTGGAGGACCTCGAAACCTCCCGCAGTAACCTGATCGTCTTTCACGGTGTGGGCGGTGTCGGGAAGTCGACGCTGCTCCGCAAGATCGAGGCCGCGCTCACAGCCGCCGAGCAGCGCCCCGAACAGTGGGGCGCTCCCACCTGGACGGACCGGGTGCTGCCCATCCGGATCGACCTGGCGAGGGCCGCGTCGACCGGAGCGGATTTCGAGCGCGTCGTCCTGACGATCCGCCTCGCGCTCGCCGCGGCCCTGGGAAGGCCGATGCCGTCCTTCGACATGGCGTTGCGGAACTACTGGGAGCACGTGCACCCCGGTGAACCGCTGGATGAGTACATCCGGCGGTCCGGGCTGGCCGGGAAGTTCGCGGACATGCTGCCCCAGCAGTTGCAGGCCGGAGTGGGTGAGGTCGCCGCCGCTCTGGCGCTGCCCGGTCTGGTCGGCTCGGCCGCCGGACAGCTCACCTCGGCGCTGGTGAACGCACTGCGCGAGCGGCACGAACGCGCCCATGCCCTGGCCGGCGCCACCCGGACGGCAGCCCTGCTGGAAGCCACCCCTGACCTGGAGGCACTGTCCTACTATCCGCACCTGCTGGCCTGGGACCTGAGCCGGCTGCCCACGAAGAAGCGCATCGTCCCGGTGGTCCTGCTGGACACCTTCGAGGACACCGCAGACCGCCACCGGGACTTCGAGCGGCTGCTGCAGCGCCTGGTCTGGCTCATGCCCGGCACCTTCTTCGTCATCGGCGGCCGCAGCCGGCTGCCGTGGGCGGACCCCGCGCTGCACGGCCAGCTCGACTGGACCGGCCCCATCGCCTGGCCCGGCCTGGCCGCCTCCTCCACCTTCGTGACGGTCCCGCAGCCGCGGGCAGCCGGCTCCGGCGACCGGCAGTATCTGATCGGCGACCTCTCCCCCGAGGACTGCGAGACCCACCTCGCCCGCCGCCTGGTCCAAGACGGCCAACCCCTCATCGGCGCCGACATCCGGGCCGCGATCACCGCCCGCTCCCACGGCCTGCCCCTCCACCTCGACCTCGCCGTCTCCCGCTTCCTGGAGATCCGCCGCACCGGCCGCACCCCCACCCCGGCCGACTTCGACTGCACCTTCCCCGCCCTCCTGGCACGCACCCTGTCCGACCTCACCCCCGAAGAACGCCACCTGCTGCGCAGCGTCGCCCTGCTGGACGCCTTCGACCTCGACCTGGCCACCCGCACCGCCGGCCTCGCCCAGCAGGCTCCGGCCCGGCGCCTGGTGGAGCGGCCCCTGGTCAACGAGAACCCGTACGCCCTGTGGCCGTACCACCTGCACCGTGCGATCCGCAGCGCCGTCCGCAACGACGACCACAGTGACGACCGCTGGACACCAGCCGACTGGAACCAGGCCGCCAACCGCGCCCTGGCCGCCCTCGGCGACCAGTGGGCCAGTGCCACCACGCTCGGTCCCAGCCGCATGCTCCTGGTCGCCTGCCTGCGCCAGGGCCTGCGCCTGGCCCGCGAACACCACCTGAGCGATCTGGGGTGGCTCACCGCCGCCGCCCACGCATACACCGACGACTCTGTGTGGGAGCCCCTCTCCCTGCCCACCGACACCAGCACCGAACCGGCGCCGGACACGCCCGCCGACGCCCTGGCCGAGCTCCTCACGACGATCGCCCGCCGCCAGCACGAACACCGTCAGCGCACCGCCGACCGGCTCACTGCCGTTCTCGACAGCGGCCTGCTGCCCGCCGAACTCGCCGAAATGGGCCTGTACTACCGGGCCAAGGCGTACAAGGACCTCAGCCTCAACGACGCCGCCCGTGCCGGGATGCAGCAGGTGGCAGACTCGGGCGGCCGGTACGCTCCCCGGGCCCAGCGCGGTCTGGCCAACCTGGCACGCCTGTCCGGTGACTTCCCCACCGCACTCGCCGCCGTCCCCACCCTGGGCTGGAAAGGCCGCCACCACCGAGTCCTCGGCGACATCCGCTGGTCCCAGGGCGACACCGGCCGCGCCGTAGCCGCCTTCGAAGCCGGCCGCGCCGAAGCCGAACAGCACAGTGCTGCCGGCGAGCGCGCCATGATGCAGGTCCGCCTCGCACTGGCCGTCTCCTTCGCCGACCCTGTCCGGGCCGACGACGAACTCGCCCTCGCCCACCAGCTCCTCGACGGCCTTGACCAGCGCTCCAACACCCTCCTCGCGCACACCGTCGCCCTGATCAAGGACGCAGGAACGCATGGCGTTCCCGACCGCGCCCAGAGCCTGCACAACGACATCGAGGCCGCCGGACTCCCGTTCCTTCACCGGTTCGTGAAACTCGCGACCGCCTTCCACCACGCCGTCTGCGGCGAACACCAGGACCTGGCCGCCACCATCGCCCGCCTGCGCGAACTCACGGTCAGCGGCGACTTCGCGTACTTCGTCGACGTCGCCCACTTCATGGCCAGCCTGCCCCTGCCGGGGCCCTCTGTCATCCGCTGGACCGAGAGCGAAGAACACGTCCGTTCCTCGTGGCGCCACCTGGTGGAGGCCCGGCAGGAACACCTGCGCGCCGGAAACTGACCGCCCTGGGCAAGCACGAGGCCCCGGACCAGCAGCTGGTTCGGGGCCGTCGTCGTGGGGTCCGCCAGCACCAGGGCCCGACAAAACAAACGGTCCGCATGCCGACCGGCGTGCGGACCAAACGAGAGAGGGGCAGTGGCCGACGATGGCGAGTGCCCCTTCAAGTAGGGCCCGACTTATGCCCGAACGCGGCGAATCCGAAGTGAACTGGCCTCGCGTTGCCCCTGCGGGCGGGCTATGCGCGGGGCGGTGGCCAAGGCCGGTGCCCCGGCACCACGGCTACTCCGTCAGGCGCGCCATGAAGGCCGGGGCGAGGGCCCGGACGCGGTCCTCTTCGAGGGAGCCCGCGAGCGCCTTGACAGCCATCTCAACGCCGGGGGTAGCACGCCCGCCGAAGAGCTGACGCAGCATTTCCAGCCCGTCCACTGCAACGGCACCCACGCGCGGATCGTCGCGCAGCACGGCGAATGTGTCCGAGACCTGTCGCGCCCGGGTGGTCATCATGATGCGCAGGACGTCACCGGCATCCTTGTCGGTCAGGCGGTCCGGACGCGTCTCGGCCTCGCGGAGCCGGTCGGTGATCTTGAAGGCTTTGGCTACGAGGAGAGCCGCGGGGCCGGCGACGTTGACCGTGATCGACCGGTCATCGGCGGGGTCGAGGCTGGCGACGGACAGGGGCGAGCGGTCCACGGCGGCGACCTCAAGGCCCGGGGTCCAGCGTGCTGACATTACGCCGTGTGGGGGGATCTTGGCGCTGCGGCGCCCGTTCTCGCGGGAGAGCTGCTTGGGAATGAGGAGATCCAACTCTACCGGCACAATCCGGTCGCCCACGGTCTCCTGCCGTACCCAGAGCCCGGGTTCGTTCTTCAACTTCAAGGTAAAGCCGGCCTCACGCAGGGATGCGTCGAGAAGGGGCTGGTCCTCAAGGAGAGCCGGGTCGATGCTCAAGTCGCCGTCGGAGGTGAAGGGCGAGTTGCGGATCGCCGCGTCCGGAGTGCGCAGGTAGACAGCCTGCGCACCCACAACCGTCAGAGCATCGAGGTGAGGGCTCAACGCAACCAGCCCGTCGAGGAGAACACGTCGGGCCACCACCGTCAGCTGATCGGGGTCGACGCCCTCCGGGACCTGTGACATGGTGCCTCGCGCTCTCGTTGCCTGTGTCCTGCGTTGCGATCTTAGTGCTGAACGGGCGGCGCCCCGATGACTTTCTTGGAAGCTCGCCACCCCTCGGGATACGCCTCCATGAAGTCCAGGAGGGCCTCTCCCTCGGCAGGCATCCGGCCAGGGCCGGCCAGGCAGTCGAGTACCGCTTGGCTAGGCGCGACGTACTGCACGCCGTCGAAGAACTCCGACCGTCTCCGGACAAAGGAATCCGGCTCGTTCAACAGCAGGACATCCGCGCCTTCGGTGACCGGCAGGAGCCCGAGCTCATCGGCGGCCTCATCGATGTCCAGCCAAGGCCCGACGTAGAGCATCAGCTGACCGCCCACGGCGACGCGGACGAAGCGCTGTGCGGCGTAGGAGCCAGTGACGGAAAGGACGTCTCTGACGGTGACGTCCCCGAGGTACTTCGTGGAGAGCTGAGGGATCTGTTCTAGGAGGGCTGGTACGCCGTTGGGGGCCAGAAATCCCTGGTAGGACCCTGAAGTGAGGAGGCTCGTCTCGTGGGCCCGGGCGCGTAGAAGCTGAGCCCAGTCGACGTCCGTGATGATCCGCCCCTTGCGGCGGATCAGGAGCTGGTCTTCCAGGGTGTCCAGGAGCCGGGATACATATGGGAGGCTCAATGTGGAGACCCGGTGCAAGTCGGTGGCGCGGTGAGGTGGCGGAACGTCGGCCAAGAGTCGGACCAGGCGCCCTGCCTTCACCCCCGCCAGAGTGGTTCTGCTGGTTTCCCGAGGCCCTGACCTCGGCGCCTTCTCGGCTCCTACGGTGTGGATGATGATGGCCGGTCGTGGCACACGGATGTCGACGTTGCCCGTCAGATCGAGATACGCGATGCCGTTCTGTCTCAGTAGATCCCGGGCCTGGGATGAGATCCACGGCGCGATGATCAGCAGGTTTGTGTAGTGATTGACCTCGCGGAGCAGCTGTACCTTGGGCACCAGCCGCTCCATGACGAACCGCGGTGGAACTGCCTGGGTTGCCTCCACCAGCAGCTGCGTGAATGCGCTGTCCCCGTCCGCCCTCACCTCCAGGGCGGCGTCGAAGACCTTGCTCTTGTTCGGGCGCTGCGTGACCTGCCACTCCGGCCCGAGTAGGCCGCTCAAGGCTTGAATGCCCTGTTCCAGCAGGTGCGACTCTCTGATCAGGGGAGATTCCACCATGCCATCATCACACGCCTCGCAAGCAAACTTGCTCAGGAAGGAGACTTTACTAAGTCAGTAAAGTCTTCGATCCAGGCAACATTTTCTATATCTCGCGCTTGCCTAGGCCGGGTAAGTCGCGGAATCACGCAACATGACGGCAGTGCCCTGGCGCTTCTCGAGCCACCTCGTCGGGTACCCAGCTGGGCCGGCCTTGAGTCGCGGACGGATCAGGAGCTGACGCCCGACTGTGCCGGTGTACCAGCATTCGCCGGTCAGCTCCGACCGGGTCAGCTTGGAGGAAGTGCGCCGGACAGCTCTCTGGCGGACCTGAACGTGGGCTCAGCGCGGATCAGCGTGAGCGCCTCAGCCGGGCCATCCGTGACGGGTGATAGCCGCGGGGTGTATCGCACCGCACCCCGGCCTCGGCCCTACACGCCGGACATGCCACCTCATGAACCTGTCGCTCTCCCCCTGCGGAGCGGGCACCCCGTGTCGGCGCCCCGCCGGTACCGACGCGCGTCTTCCACGACTCGATGTGCTCCCGCTCGCGCGCGCTGAGGACGCTGTCCGCTTGCTCCGCCGCGACCAGCAGCTTCCGTACAGAAGCCCGGATCCAGTCGCGGCGTTGTGACCGCAGCCCGGTGGGAGGGCGGCGAAGGGCCGACAGCAGGGCACGGACCCGGTCGGCGGCCCGCCGGGCCTGTTCGGCCTGCAGCTCGGCCGCGAGAATCTCCTCGTGCCGTTCCCGCGCATCGGCAGCAAGTAGTTCACCCGCCGCCTCGATGATGGCGGACTCCTCGACGGTGCGGTCATGGCTCGCCGTCGCGTTCGCGGTCACCCGCAGCGTACGCAGCTGCTCGAGGTCCTGGACGTCCAGGGCGTGCTGAAGCCGCGCGAACAGGTTCTGACGGACTGCCTCCTGCTCCTCCAACCAGCTTTGGGTGCTGGCGACGGCAGCACGGGCCTGGGCCTGCCCTTCGGCACTCAGACCGGTCAAAGCGGCTAGCTGGCCGCTGACCTGGGACACGAGGAGTACCGACCCGACCTTCTGCCCCTCGGCCAGCTTGCGGAGCAGAAGCTGTGCGCGGGCATTCTGGTCAGGGACTTTCCGGGTCGGAGTCGCGGGGCGCCCGGATACGGGGCGGGTGTTGTGGTTTCGGATGATCCGCTCGACCGCGGGGGTCGAGAGCCCGCGCTCGGTCACCTCGCACTCGTCGAGTTCGAACCATTTGGTGGGCCGCTTGAAGGCTTCCGTGCCGATCTGGACCTGCCGGGTGGTACCGATACTGTCGAGGCGGATCCGGTGGATGTACCAGCGGTCGATCAAGGTGTCCCGGTCCACGGGCACCGACAGCCCCAGCACGGGCTCGAGGCCGTCCTCGTCCCAGACGGGTGCGACGGCCTGGTCCAGGTGCACGCGCAGCCCGCGCTCCTTGAACCGGATGTCGAGGACCGATCCGATTTCGGCGCCGTCCGGCCGCGCGAAGTCGAAGCGGACCTGGTCCTCAGGGTGGCCGGCCGTGCGGAGCCAGGCGGCGGCCGAGGCCTTCACGTACAGGTGGTCCGCGCTCGCCACCCCACGGTCCCGCCGGCCGCAGTGCCCTTCAGCGCCCGGGTGGTGGGCGAAGTGGCACACACGGTCGGTGTACAGCTTCGTCGTCAGCTGGACGCCGCAGCCGCCCAGGAGCAGCCCGCACCAGAACGTGTCGTGCGCGTGCCGCTGGCGGAAGGCATCCAGCTCGATCGCCTCCAGCGGCAGCGTGAGGGGTGTTGATGCTTCCTGAAAACTGACCCCGTACTGCTCTCGCAACCTTGACCCCCTGATCACTCTTGGAGGGTGCTAAAGGTGGAGGACTGGGCGGAGATACGTCGGCTGCATCGAGCCGAGGGCGTGCCCATCAAGGAGATCTCACGGCGGTTGGGGGTGGCCCGGAATACGGTGCGGGCCGCGTTGTCCTCGGACCGACCGCCGAAGTACGAGCGAGTGTCCCGCGGGCAGGTCGCGGACGCGTTCGAGCCGCAGATGCGGGCGTTGTTGAACGAGTCGCCGCGGATGCCGGCGCCGGTGATCGCGGAGCGGATCGGCTGGCCGTACTCGATGCCGCCGCTGCGTAAACGGCTGGCGTTGATTCGGCCGGAGTATGTCGGCATCGACCCGGTCGACCGGGTGACTTACGAGCCTGGCCAGATCGCCCAGTGTGACCTGTGGTTTCCCGAGACGAAGGTGCGGGTCGCGCCAGGACAGGAGCGAGTGCTGCCGGTGCTGGTGATGACGCTTGGCTTCTCCCGGTTCATGGCGGCCACGATGATCCCGACCCGGCAGGGTGGCGACATCCTGTCGGGCATGTGGTCGCTGATTCACGGCATCGGCCGCGTCACGCGGACCCTGGTCTGGGACCGGGAGGCGGCCATCGGTGGAACCGGTCGGGTGACCGCACCGGCCGCGGCCTTTGCGGGGACGCTGGCCACCAAGATCAAGCTGGCCCCACCCCGCGACCCGGAATACAAAGGGCTGGTCGAACGCAACAACCAGTATCTGGAGACCTCGTTCCTGCCGGGCCGCCAGTTCGCATCCCCAGCCGACTTCAACGACCAGCTGGGCCAGTGGCTGCTGCGGGCCAACGCCCGCACCGTCCGCTCGATCCAGGGCCGACCGGTGGATCTGCTGGAGACCGACTACCTGTCGATGCTCCCGCTGCCGCCGGTCACCCCGCCGATCGGTCTGAACCATCGCATCCGGCTGGGCCGCGACTACTACATCCGCGTCGACACCGTCGACTACTCAGTGGACCCGCAGGTCATCGGCCGGTTCGTCGACATCACCGCATCGCCCGAGACGGTGACCGCGTTCTGCGATGGACAGGTCGTCGCCCGTCACGTGAGGTCCTGGGCCAAGCACGGGGTTGTCACTGACCCGATCCACGCCGCCACCGCCGCACGGATGCGCGAGGCCTTGGCACTGGACCGCCAGAAACGTGCAGCTGCCACTCGCCGCCATCCCGACGGGCACGCGGTCGCCCTGCGGGCCCTGCCGGACTACGACGCCTTGTTCGGCGTCGACTTCAACCCACCCTCCACGAAGGCGAAGTGATCCATGACCACCTCCACCCAGGCCAAGCCGGACACTGCGGGATCCTTCCCGAAGGACGGCATGCCATCGATGATCGCCTACCTGACCCGGGTCCTGAAGATGCCCACCGTCGGCGCCTTCTGGGAGGAGCTCGCCGACCAGGCCCGCGACCAGAACTGGTCCCACGAGGAGTACCTGGCCGCCCTGTTGCAGCGCCAGGTCGCCGACCGGGAGTCCAAGGGCACCACGATGCGGATCCGCACCGCGCACTTCCCGCAGGTCAAAACCCTTGAGGACTTCAACCTGGACCACCTGCCCTCACTGCGGCGTGACGTCCTTGCCCACCTGGCGACGGGCACCTTCGTCGCGAAGGCGGAGAACGTGATCCTGCTGGGCCCGCCCGGCCTCGGCAAGACCCACCTGGCGATCGGCCTGGGTGTCAAGGCCACGCAGGCCGGCCACTCGGTCCTGTTCGACACCGCGAGCAACTGGATCGCCCGCCTGGCCGCGGCCCATCAGGCCGGGCGCCTGGACGCCGAACTGAAGAAGATCCGCCGCTACAAGCTGATCATCATCGACGAGGTCGGCTACATCCCCTTCGACCAGGACGCGGCGAACCTGTTCTTCCAGCTCATCGCCTCACGCTACGAACAGGGCTCCGTGATGGTCACCTCCAACCTGCCCTTCGGACGGTGGGGAGAGACCTTCTCCGACGACGTTGTCGCGGCCGCGATGATCGACCGACTTGTCCACCACGCCGAGGTCCTCACCCTGACCGGTGACTCCTACCGCACCCGCCAACGACGCGAACTGCTGGCAAAGGGAAACCGGACGCACCAGGACTGATCGAATTCTTCCCGCCCAGGCAATGATGAGGGCGTGACGGACGAACGAAGCGAACCCACAGCCCTGATTGCGCAGAGGATGCGCAGGGCACTCTCAGAAGCTCTCTGGGATCCCACCGGCGATCCTGCGGCGGCCGTCGAGGTGCTAGCAGCCATGGTCGAGGGAGTCTGCGGGAGAGCCACTACCGCCGACGAGGACCTGCAAGTCTTGTTCGAGTCGGAGCCGCTTTCCTCGGCCTACCTGTTCTGCGCATCGCTTCAAAAGTCACTGAGCCTGGACTACCTGCGGCAGCACCCTGACTTTCGCGAGACCTCGCCAGCCGAGCATCTGGACCACATCCGCCCCAACCTCCCCCAGTTCCACCAGCGGCAGCAGGAGGTCCTACAGCTGATCGACGCAGAGTTCCCACAGCAAATTTGATCTTGACAGATCTCAACGACGAGCAACCGGGGGTCAAGTTTCCGGGAGCGCGTGGGGGTCAAGATTCACAGAGCGTTGACAAGGGGATCCTCTGAAGCTGCCCCGCCTAAAACCGCTGTCTGGATCTGCCGGTTGTCACCCCGCACGAATCCCGCCCCCTCATTCGCCCCAGCTCAGCGTGCCACCCCCTCCTAAGGGCCCGCAGGCGATCAGCACGTTCCCCTCACGGGCAGATCCGAGTGCGCAGGCTCGACGCCGACAGCGAGAGTCCCAGCACGGTGCTCACGCGCGAACCGCAAGGTGTCGTGCCTACCTGTGCCCGCGATCAGGGCCGCCACCCCCTCAGGGGGGCGGCGGTGGCCTGCACTACTGAGCCCGGCTGCTGCAGGAACCTGGCTAGTGGTGTATCACCGCGCAGGGAACTCCGGGATCGCTGGGTGGGGTGGTGATGCCTCCGACGAGGAGGGCCAGAAGGACGGCGATTGCTTCGTTGCGAAGGACGCGGGCGGCTTGGTGGAGCTTGTAGGGGTCTGGGGTGGGCAGGGAGAGGGCTACACATTCGGGTTCGGTGCCGGTGCGGATGGGGACGGCGGCGCAGACGGTGCCCAGGGCGTATTCCTGGAGGTCCAGGAGGGGTTCGCCGGGGTGTCGGGTGTCGAGTTCGTTGAAGAGGACTTCGGGGCTGGTGATGGTGTGGGGGGTGAAGGCCTCCATTCGGTGTCGGTTCAGGTGTTCGCGGCGCTCGTCGTCGTCGAGCTGGACCAGGAGGGCTTTGCCGACGGCGGAGGCGTGGGCGGCTTCGCGGAAGTCGACCCATTCGTGGACGGCGGGGGTTGTGGGGCTGTCGGCGTACTGGGTAATGGAGATTTCGCCGTCGGTGTAGCTGGCGACGTAGACCGCGGCGCCGACCTCGTCGCGCAGGATCGCGAGCGTTTCCCTCAGCAGCGCTCCGCCGAGGCTTCCGGTTCCGGCGAGTTTGAGGGAGGAGCCGGCCGCGTAGACGCCGTGGGCGACCGGGGTGGCGAGCTGGGTGCGGACCAGGTGCTCGATGGCGTGGGCGAGATAGAGCTGGGGCAGGCCGGTTTCGCGTGCGATCTGCGTGCGGGAGACGCCTCCCTCGTGGCGGTGGATGACCTCCAGGACCCGCAGGGCCCGCTGGGCTGCTTCAAGGTGGGTGTTCACCGGCTGCTGGCGCTTGGGCCGCCGACCCATCCGGGCGCCGCGTTTGGCGTCCGGGGCCAGACCCTTGGGGTCCAGTCGTGCCCAGCGGGCCAGGGCGGAGGCGAGTCGGGGGGTGGGGGTGTAGATGTCGCCGAGCTCGTCGTGCTCGTGAGGGGTGGTGGTGTCGAGCGCGTAGCGGATCGGGTCGGGAAGGTGGCGCAGATGGGGTCGGGACAGTGGGGTGGGGGTGATCTTGGTGGTGGAGATGGGCGGGGAGGTCCAGATGATCGAGGCCTGCAGTGTGTCTTCGACGTCGTCGACGTCGGGCAGCGGTGGGACCTCTTCGCTCGGGTCGGGGTTCGGAGGCTGGTTGCTCCAGTGGTGGGCAGTGGCGATCTCGGCGCGGGAGAGGTGAAGGAGGTAGAGGGCTTGGATGGCGGTGTCGGATCCGGCGCCGGCGGCGTACTGGAACCAGAACTGGGCGCCCTCCATCCGGCCGGAGAGGTGCAGGAGGCTGGCGAAGAGGAGCGCTGAGGGCTGGCTGTGGGGCCAGGCATCTGCAGCGAGGGCGAGGCGGGTGAAGGTCGGGCTGTCGACCAGCGCGCGGGCCATGGTGTCCAGGGTGCGGGCGGCCCGCACGTTGCAGGCCGCGTCGAGAACGAGCTTGCGCTCCGCCGGGCTGCTGGAGCGGCCCGTCGGCGATAGGGCGAGTCTGGCGTCGGAGGCCCTCGGCGAGGTGACGGCCCGGCTGTGGCGGGCCGCTACGAGCCGGCCGGCGATGCGGCGCCGGGCGGCGTCCTCGTCGTAGGAGGCGTACTCGTCGGTGAAGACCTCGGCGTCCCCGAGAGCCTCGTCCAGTTCGTTTCCGGCCTCCGCGTCGTGGCGGGTCATGTCGTTCACAGGTCCTTCTCCTCTCCGGGAGTCAAGTCGATTCCGATCTTCTTCGCGAGCATGCGCCGCGCGGTATGCAGGTGGGAGCGCACCGTACCCACAGCGATACCCATCCGCTGCGCCACCTCCGGGGTGTCCAGGCCGAGCACGTGGGTCAGCAGCACCACGTCGTAGTGCCGGTCGGGCAGCTCGGCGATCGCCTCGTACACACCCGACCTGGACTCGATCAGCTCAAGTCTCCGGCGTGAGCCCTGGCGCAGCGCCGCGTACTTGGCGGTGTCGACCAGGGCGACCGGTAAAACCTGGCGGGCCCGGTAGCGCTCGACGTGCTCACGCAGCTGGGCCCAGGCGAACGCGGCGAGGTTGGCCTCCCTCAGGGCGTCCGGCCAGACCTCCAGCAGGAAGGTGAAGACGTCTTCCACCACCGTCTCGGCTGCCTCGCCTCCGAGTTCGAGGTGGGCGTACTCGAGGTAAGCGAGGTGGTTTTGGGAGTGGAAGGCGACGAACTCCACGGGCATGACGCCGGCGAGCTCGCTGGAGACGGCCTGCTCCCCGAAGGGGTCGTACTCGGCGTCGGTCATGAGCTCCCCCACGGCTGCTCCCCCGGCCCGTCCAGGCTGACGGAGGGCATCTCACGCTGCACGGCCACATGTGCGTGCGGCAGACGGTGGGCGGACAGTTCGGCCGCGCCGACCCGGACACCGGCGCCGAGCAGGCGCCGTAGACCTCTCACCACATCGGGTGCGAACACCCGGACGGCAGTCGCGGCTATCAGCGCCAGGACGAGGGGCTCGGTGCTGTTCACGTCGAAGGGAGTCCTTCCAAGCGGATCAGTTGAGAGTCCAGGCGTGCCTCCCCCCAGGTCCGGCAGCCGGGAGGCGGCTCGAAGCCGGCTCCTACTCACAGCCAATCGAAAACAACCCCCGAACGTTCAGGCCGATTTCAAAAAGTTTCTGGAGCGGGCGCATCCGCTTGTTCGTACGCCCCCGCGCGCCCGCGCACACCTACACGGGCGCCCAGGTCAGCGTCCTGTTGGCCTCGCGCGCTGACAGCTCTGGGCTCTCCCCTGGTCAATCCGAGGTTCGCCCGTCCCGCAATGGCCGGCGCCAGGTCAGGACCGGTTGGGTCGTCCCCGTTCGCGAGCTCGGCCACGGACTGGCCGTGTTGCGTGGAGGAGCGGCCGGGCACGTGTGTGGTGGCTGCGGGATCGGACCGGTCCGTACTCAAGGGAAGGGTCCGCGACGCACATGGTGCTCTCGTTTTCGGAGGGAAGAACTATAACGGTTCACAACGGAAGGAGAATTTATGGAGGTATAGCTCCAGACGGCAGCAAACAGGGACAGCTATCCACCTCTTGAAGGGTGGCGGGACCTAGCGAATTGCTGTGCCGCAGTCGAATTGGTCGGGGAGGTCGGGCACATGCCATAAGACTGATCCTCAGACAAAGAAGTCGCCGTCCCCAGGTCGCGTGATCCGCGACTGGACGTCTTGCGGCCTTGGCGTCGCTGGGTACGGCCAAACGTGTCCAGCCGCTGTCCGCCGGGGCCGCGATTGGAGTGTCCACGACGGAAGGAGAGCCCAGCGATCCGGCACGCGCTGGTGCAATGACCTGCATGTTTAATGAGCTCCTGCACGACATCCTGACGAGTTACATCGCCTGGGCTTTGGGCCTGCTCACGATCGCCGTCTGCACCCGGGCGGCCCGGCGCTGGAAGCGGAACCGGCCCGGCGAGGATGCCCCACAGGCTGGAAACCAGCAGTAGGCCCGAGGGTAGACAGATATTCGAGAAGGGTAATCAAATGCTTGACCCTGATGAAGTCGCCTTACAGACGACAAATGATGTCATCCCGCTAACGACAAACCGCTCAACGGTCAATGCGGAATCCGATCGGCGTCACGCATGGTCATTCCTGACGGATCCACACGCACTGGACCCCCACGCATGGGGAGGTCAACTTGCTATCGACCCGAGTATCCAGATGCCTACCCGCCCACTGGGGGAGGTCGCGGCGAAGTACGACCGGGTCATCCGCAACGTCGAGTTCGACGCCGATGACCAGACCAGCGAGACGGACCTGCTGGCCAGCCTGCTGGCCATCCGGGAGCTGAGGAGCAAGCTCCAGACCGACGAGGTACGCCTCATCGCCGCATCCCGCCGGAAGAAGATCACCTGGCAGCGGCTTGCCGGCGCCCTGGAGCTCAAGAGCCGTCAGGCGGCCGAGCGTCGCTACCTCCAGCTCCGCGAAGATCTCGACCAAGCGAGCGGGAAGCAGCTGACGCAGGCCGAACGCGTGGACTTCGCCCGGTCTCAGCGTGACCGACGCACCGAGCGGGCATGGGCCGTAAATCAAGCGGCCCAGATCAAGCTCTTGGCCCGCCGGCTCGTCTCAGTCCCGGACCTCCAAGAACGAGCCGACCGGTCGGCCCAAACTCTGCAGGCTCACAGCCGGGCGAAATGGGCAGCTGAACAGGCCGGAGGAGCCGAGCCCACACCCAGCAGCGCCCCCTGGCCCCATCAGCTGGGGGAGTCGCTGGATCATCTGGATGCATTGCAGTCCGAACGGTCAGAGATCGCGACACGTGGTCGCCCCGGCCAACACGTGGGAGGGGTCAGGCAGACGGACCTGCTCCATAGCCTGGCCGGTCTGATCGGCTACGCCCTCGACCCCAGCCACATCGACCTTGGCGACCATCCCGAGCTCGTCACGGACATTCGCCTGCTCTACGCCGAAGCTGGGGCGGCAGCGCCCCGCCCGCTCAGTGAGATGACACAGAGCAAGCCAGTCCGTCGCCGTCCGGTGGCCGAGTAGCCGCGGAGCATGGCCGTTCGGGGTCCCGAACGGCCATGCGGCCTCTATGGCCTGTGTAGACGTGGTGCGGGATCAGCGCACCGCCCAGCTGGGAGAGCTGGGAGCGAGGCATGAGTCATCGCTGGAAAGGCTGAGCAGGGTGGCCAGCTTGATTCAACGCGATATGGCCGGGCCGACTCGGTGCCTGCCGGATGGCGACACCGCCTGGGCTCGGAGGACGATCCGAGGTGCAGGCGCTGTCAGCCAGTTTGCGGCAGGGGCAGATCACGGGCGGAGCGCGTAGTGGGTCAGGCGTGAGCCGGCCTTGTCCGGGGACAGGCCGAGGCCGGTTCCGATCGCTTCTGCGGTGAGCTCGTCGTCCTTGGCGTTGTAGGCGGCGGTCCTGGCTGCCTGCCGGGTCGTGCGCTCGAGGGCGGCTACGGCCCGGAGTGCGGCGAGCGGGGCGTCGTTGGCCAGGCTGATGAGCTGGTCCTCGACCTGCTCCAGGAGGGCGGCGAGCTCGGTGGGCAGGGGTACGGTTCGGGACTCGACGTCGGCGATGTGGTGTTCCCAGTCGTCTTCGGGACCGTCGATGACCGGCTCGTAGAGGCTGGCGGTGTCCACCGTCGTCCAGTCGATGGGGTAGGTCGTGGTTCCCCGCCAACCGCACGCGCACGCCGCCCGGGCCTGGGCCGCCCGCGGCCGGTTCAGGATGCCGCTGTAGGCCCACCATTCGCGGGTCTCGTGGAAATTGGCGCCGCTTCCGGGGTCCAGGTAGACCGGGCCCGGCTCGTTCCCGTCGTCGAGAAGCGCTCCCGTCCAGCCCTCGTGCGACGGCCCGAACTCCTCCGACTTCCACCCCATGGCGTGCTCCTCCTGTTGTCGGCTGGTCGGCGGGACATCACCCGCCGAGCACCACGCCCGAAGGCACGAGTCCGCGCCATCGCAGCTTCATCAGCATGCCGAAGCGCATTGGCGGCCGTGCAGGGAACACCCGAAAGCATGGGGCCGGTGCTCAGGCGGTGGCCGTGAGGAAATCGCGGACCGCGGGGATCGTCCGGCGTGTGGAGAGCTGGGTGCGGAGGTCTTTGAGGGTGCTGGTGCCGCGTGCGGAGGTGACGCCGCCCATGTGTTCGATGGCCTGGTGGGCGCTGTTGAGGGCGGCGTCGACGTCGCCGAGGGCGAGTTCGGCTTCGCGGGCGAGGTAGATGGCCGCGCCCCGGGGGAAGGCGGTGCCGTCGTACGCGTCGCTGTTCTGGGCGGCACCGGCGGCGCGGAAGTGGGTCAGGGCCTGGCCGGGGTTGGACAGGTTGAGGGCGCTGGAGCCGGCGAGCTGGTGGAGTTCGCCGCGGTTGACCCAGTAGGTGCAGTCGGGCTCGGCGGAGGAGTTGTCGATCCGGTCGTAGGCGTCGAACGCGGCGCCGACGGCGCGCTCGCTGGAGCGGCGGTCGCCGGCGCGGGCGTAGGCGCGGGCGGAGCGGGCGTGGAGCATCGCGGTCATCCTCGGCGACCCGATCGCGGGTGCGGCGCCCAGGGCGGTCTCCACCAGGTGCTGGGCACCGTGAGGGTCACCCGTGCTGTAGCGCTGGATGGCCCAGAATGCGAGGGTGTTCGCACCGATGATCCGGTCGCCGGCGCTCGCGGCTGCGCGGAGCGCGGTGACGTAGTGGCGTTCGGCGTCCGCGTGGAAGCCGGAGTCGTAGGCGGTCCAGCCGCAGATCCGGGACGCCTCGGCGGCCGCGGCGTAGAGGCGTCGGCCGACTTCCTCGGTGTAGGAGCGGTGGTTGAGGGTCTTGGTGATCATGCGGAGTTCGGTCTTGGCGGCCTGGTAGACCTCGCCGGAGCCGACCTGGTCGTCCAGGCGGCGCAGTGCCCCGAGGCGTTCGTCGTGGAGGTCGGCGAGCTCGGTGCCGACCCGTTGTCCGGCGCCCGCGGCGGTGGCGGGCGGTGCGGTGGCCCATTGGGCGGTGACGGCGCCGAGGGCGGAGACGATCAGGAAGTCGCGGCGGTCCATGGTTCCTCCGGCCATGCTGGTCAGGATGGTGTTGGTGTCCGCCGGAGTCCAGGCGGGGTCAAGGAGCAGCCGGTCGTCGTGACCGACGCAGGCCAGCCACTGCGGCCAGGGCCGCTCGTGGAGCATTTCGACGGGGATCCCGTGCAGGTCGGCCATGGTGAGCTGGGCGGTCCACTCCGGCACGACGCCGGAGTTGAGCCAGCGGTAGATCCGCTTCTTGTCCGCGCTGATGGCGCCGTAGCCCAACGCCTTGTGGCGGGCGGCCAGGCGGCGCAGGTAGCCGACGCCGGTCCAGCCGTTGTCCTGCAGTAGAGCTGCCAGCGGATGCTGTTCGCGGTCCACGTCCCCACCCCCACAAAGAGTGTTCCCATCCCCGATGGTCCTCCAACAGGGCCCCGGCGGTGAGCGAATGGAACCCGCGGGACCCGGATGGTTCCCTCTGGTTCCCCACGGGCCCCCGTGGGCCCCCGTGGGCCCCCGTGGGCCCCTCGCGAATCTGTTCGCGGCCGGGCGGCGGCGCTTTCCTGGAGGAGTCAGCGAAACGCCGACCCCGGAAGGGAGGCACTCCCATGACCAGTCCCAAGCCGCGCAAGCGCCCCGTCATCGTCTCGGGCCGCCCCTGCTGACCCCGCACAGCCCTCGGCCGGCCCCGGACTTCCTGGTGGAGTCCGGGGCCGGACCCGTCACCCGCGCCGACACCGAGCAAGGAGCCCGTCCATGCATCCCACCCAGCAGCCCGAAGGCATCCGCGTCACCCTGCGCGCCGAGGGGCTCACCGCGGCCGTCGTCCGGCACGACACCACGCACATCGACGTCGCCGAGACCGGATTCACCGAGGCCGTCGCCGCGCTCGCCGGCCGCGGGGACTTCCTCCTCATCGACGGCGGCCTGTACACGGCGTGGGAACACTGCCTGCGCCCGCTCCTCGTCCCGGGCCGCCACCTGGTGGTGGAACCCGGCGAGGCTGGCAAGAACCTGGAGAACGCCGCCCGGATCATCACGGTGCTCCACGAAGCCGGCGTCGACCGCCGGACCACCGTGACTGCGGTCGGCGGCGGCGTGCTCTGCGACCTCACCGGCCTGGTCGCCAACCTGTACTTCCGGGGCGTGCGCGCCGCCTACGTCCCCACCACGCTCCTCGCGATGATCGACGCCGCGATCGGCGGGAAGACCGGCGTGAACCACCCCCGCCAGAAGAATCTGATCGGGACGTTCTCCCACCCCGCCGAGGTCCACATCCACCTCGACGCCCTCACCACCCTGCCCCGCCCCCAGCTCGTCTCCGCGTACGGCGAAGCCCTCAAGATCGCCATCGTCGACGACCCGGAGCTCTTCGACCTCCTGGCCGGCCCACTCGGCGACACCCCAGTCAGCCCCGTCCTGACCGACACCGAGGTCCTCAACCTCAAGATCCTCCACACCCGCGTCCTGACCGCCTTCAGCGCCCAGGACCCCAACCTGGACGGCCAGTACCTGGAGGACCTGGAGAACTACACGACCATGCAGGTCCTCCACGACCCCACCGGCGTCATCGCCACCCACCAGGTGTGGCTGCGCCACCACGCCGTCGACACCATCGGCGACTGGCTCCTGCCGCCGCTCGCCAGCCGGTACGCCTCCACCTACTGGCGCTCCGTCTACCAGGGCGTTCTCCGCACCGAGGAACACGCCTGGCGCCACCTGGCCACCCATCTCCTCGAGCTCCTCGCACAGTTGGGCTTCGCCCAGGCCGGCGTCCTGCCGCCGCCCCGCAAGTGGCTGCTCTCGCCCCGCATCCTCACCGTGCTCCCCGACGGCGCCGGCCTCACCGCCCTCCTCGACCAGCTCCACCGCGCCTCCACGACGGACCAGGGCTCCGTGCTCGGTTTCTACCGCGCTCTGGCGGCCGTCGAGGACGCGCTCCTGCACACCGGGGAGCTGTACGCGGGCATGTGGTGGCGAGGGGTCTTCACCGAGCGCATCACGCACCTGGCCCGCCACACCGGCCGGCCCGACCTCCTGGCCATGACTAAGGCAGCTCCCCGGCCCCGGACCATCCGGTGACCGGTCGCCGCGCCGAACATCTGCTGCTCGGCGTCAGCGGGTCCAGCGCCGCGACCGCAGCCGCCGAGCTCGTCGCCGACGCGGGCCGGTACGCGCGCAAGGTCACCGTCGTGGCCACCGAGACCGCCGCCGAGCTGTTCCTGCCGGACCTGCCCGTCCCCGTCTTCACCGACAGCCACTGGAAGGCGCACCCCGAGGACCCGCTGCACATCCGGCTCCTCCAGGACACCGACTGGTTCATCGTCGCCCCCGCCACCGCGACCACCCTCGCCCGCGCGGCCGCCGGCCTCGCCGACACCCTCCTCGCCGCACTGATCCTCGCCCACGGGCCCGGCGTGTACTTCCAGCCCTCCATGAACCAGCGCATGTGGAACAGCCCTGCGACACGCCGCACGATCGGGCTACTGACCGCCGACGGCCACCACATCCTGGGTAGCACCCCCACCCCGCCCCTCACCAGCGACAACCCCACCGGCGGCATTGGCGCGATCCCCGGAACCGTCCTCGCCACCGCGGCAGCACACCGGCACAAGCACGAGAGCTGACTGCCCTGCGCCGCTAAAATCGCGACCTCAACCCGCCCCCTGGATTGAGGCACCGCGCACGTGAACGTGAACCAGCACCCCCAGCAGCTCCTGCTCATCGGCGGGGGTGCCGGCTCCGGCAAGACCGCCCTCGCCCGGGCCCTCGCCGACACTGTGCCCGGGGCAGCGCTGGTCCAACTCGACTCCTGCTACCACCGCGACCCCGACCTGGCCCCCAGCGTCCCCCGCTTCGACGGGCCAGGCCGGGTCGTCGACTTCAGCGACCCGCTCGCCCTGGACAGCGCCCTCATCAAGACCGCGCTCGCCGAGCACGCGACCGCTCCGCTGGTGATCGTGGAAGGCACCTTCGCGCTCGCCCTGCCCGAGCTCACCGCCATCGCCGCGCTGAGCGTGTACGTCGACACCCCCGCCGCCATCCGCGTGGTCCGCAAAACCCTCCGGAAACTTCAGGAGGGCCAGGACCCGGCCCCAGGCCTCCTCGGGTACGACACCAGTCACCGCTCCTACACCCGCCACGTCGCCCCCACCCGTGAGCACGCGAACCTTGTCCTCGACGGCACTCGCACGATCGCCGAGCTCGCCGCCGAGCTTCAGACTCACTTGGCCAGGCAGCGCCGGAACACCTCGGCCCTGTAGCCAGCACGGGGCCGCCGCCCCTCGCGGGGTGGTGACCCCTGCACCATTGCGGTCGGCGCATGTTGGGGGCTAACGGTGTATCACCGCGCAGTGATGCCCCGCGCACACCCACACTGGCATGGCCGCTCAGGGCTCCGCCCGCCTCTCGCCCGGCTGGCCGACCCCTCTTCGCGTGCAGGTTTCTGAACCCGCGGCGGACCCGGGCGGGGCGCGCCCGGACATCCGTCGAAGTGGGCCTCCCTCAGCTCCTGGGCCGGTGGGAGACCGAGTGAGCGGTGCCGTTCCGGGGGCCCGCGTTTTCAGACGTGGGCCCCCGGAACGGCGATACGCTAGATCTTGGAGGTCGGCTTGGGTGTGCCCTTGATGGGGAGCTTGCCCAGGCCGATGACCCAGTCGCCGTCCTTCTCGTTCATCATGACGTACATGCTGAACGGCTTGCCGGTGCCGTCGGTGCCGGTGATGCCTACGCTCGCGATGGTCGGCTCGAACTCCTTGCTCACGTTGATATTCGAGATCTTGTAGCCGCGGCCGCCGTTCTCCGCTATCAGCTTGTCGGCGTCCTCTTTCACCCCGGTTTTGCCCGGCGCCCGAAGATCCAGGTCGATGAGGCCCTGAGGGTCCCGGGCGTTGAGCGCGGCGATGTACCTCTCGGCGGTCTGCCTCTCGCTCCTGCCCTCCTTGTCATCCGAAGAACAGGCGGTGAGTGCTGCGCACAGAACAGGCACTGTCAGCAGCGCGAGGGCCCTCTTCATGGGTTTCACCCTTCGTGTCAGGTGCGGTGGGCGTAAAACCATGTGCCGGGGTTCCTGGCTTTGATGTAGCTGAGAGGCATGTCGACCGAGTTGGGGGTGTGGTAGCTCAGGTAGAGCATGCCTCCCTCCCGGCCCGTGACCATCATCGTGTGGTTGAGGTTGCTGTTGGGGTTCGGACCCCAGTCAGCCTGGAGTACATCGGACGGGAACATGTTCCAGACGTTGGAGATGTTCTTTGCCCTGCCAGAGTTCCGGGCGAACCAGTACCAGTTCTCCGCGCCGGCCCAGGTGTAACTGGTCGTCGAGCTCAAGCTGCCGTACCACCACTTTCGGGTGTTCGCCCGGTCAAAGATGCCACCTGACGTCTGTGCCCAGCCGCCGGCCGCAACTGCCTGAGAGATGAAGTTGGTGCAGTCCTGCCCGTAGGTACGGAAGTTGCCGTTACCGCGGAGGCTGTATTTCCTCGCGTAGTTGACCATCGAGGTGTAGTTGTACCCGGCCAGGGGCCCGTCCATCGTCTTGTCCCTCAGCGGTGCGTCCCCGCCGGGCACGTCGCTGCTGGGCGGAGGCTTGGGGCCCTCGTCTACGGGAGCGGGCAGGATCTCGTCGTCCGGGACCGGCTCGCTCAAAGTGGCGGGACCCTCAAGCTGCGTGGGCACCGCGGGCCCAGAGCCGTTGGCGGGTGTCTGATCGTCCGCGAGCTTCCACGCGCCGTCCGCGGCACGCTTGAACGTCAGCGTGTGAGGGAGGACGTACGTGGTGTACGTGATCGTGGCACCCTCCTTGACGTCGGCGAGGTACAGGCGGGTTTCCTCCTCGATCGCCAGCGTCGCGGTGTCACCGCTGACCGTGCCCTTGCCAGGAATGACGGTCACTTCGGCACGGCTGAATCCGCTCCAGCGCTTTTCCAGCGTCGTAGCGTTGGCCTGCAGTGCGGTGATCTCGCCTCCGAGTACGTCGGCCGCTTGCGCGGTCAGCGCAAGAGGTGCCGGGGCACGCAGAGTCTGGGTTCGCGAGAGGGTGACGGCGTCGGCTCGGCGCTGGAGGTAGGTGTCGGCGATCTGCGCCAGCTGGCTCTTGTCTGCGGTCGGCAGCGCGGTCTCCGCCGCCTGCGAGGCGGGCGCGGCTATGCCGAGCGAGAGTGAGGCCAGCGCCAGTGTCACGGCGCTGGCAGCGCGTACGGGAACTCTGGTTCTACTCAAGTTATCCCCCCGGATGTGTTGAATGATCGATCAAAGTTGTACGGCCATTCATGCCTCGACAGCGAACCAATTCGATCATCTGTCCGGTAATCGTCCCGGACATGGCCGGTTGTGCGGTCCTCCATGGTTTTCCAGCTCCACCATGGCCGGGTCGCCTCACTGCAGAGGGGACCACTCATGAACAAGGAGGCCGCCGCGTCGGTGATCAGCCCTTGGGGCCGGCCAGCCGTCGCAGCCCAGCCGTGGCGGTTGCCCACGCAAGCGCTTGGCGGTCGACCTTCCGGTGGCGAGGGAGCCGGCAACCAAGGCCTGACTCGTTCGCCATCCCGGAGTCCGGGCACTGGCGGCGCTTCCCAGCCAATCTTCCCAGGTGGCCGCGCGAGATAGGCATCGGCTAGGGCCGCATGTGGCGAACGGCCTCAGGGGCGGTGGCGCCTTGGAGAGCGACAGAGGAGACCTTCTCCGACCTCGCCTGACGAGGGGCTTGTCTAGCTGGACATACACCGACAACCCTTGCGGCCACGCTCAAGTCAAACGACTTGAAACCGCTTGGCCGGTCACTGAGTTGATGGGTACTTTACTCAGCGTTCGAACGTTCGAATCGCGCTTTTGGCGTGGCCGGGGGGCATGCAGGCGCCGCACAAACCTCGTCTCGCGCCGTCCCACTACTTCCTGTGTCTGGGATTGGATCGGCATGAGCCTCATGAACCGCAAAACCGTACGGGGCGCCCTGGTCGGCGCCGCGCTTCTCGGCATGGCGGGCATCACGCCCGCCCACGCGGAGGGCAGCTGGAACTCCCACATAACCGGATGGGAGGTTGGCCACGAATCGCGCCGCTGGGATGACCGCAACTCCGATGGCGTCAGTACGTTGGTTGGCTTCAGCGACTGCGTTACCACGAGCAGTCTCGGCTTCAAGAGTGCCTCGCTGACGCTGTACAAGGACGTCTTCGGCCCGGACGAGTCGCAGGGGGCCCGGTCGAATACCTGCAACTACGTCAGCTGGGGCGACAAGGCAGCGGCGAAGTACTACTTCAGGCTGACGGGGCTGACATACGGCCAGCATCTGACGGTGACGAACGTATCGGCCCTGTACTGATACACATCGCGTGACCACCGCCTCAAGATGCCTAGTCCATCGGGCTCTTGAGGCGGCACGCGCTTCAGCGAACCTCTACCAGCCGCCCGCGCTCCGGGCGGCGGATTGCGCAACCTCATGGCTCTGGTATTCGACGGCGTAACCTTCCGGTACACCCGGAGGAACGACGTGTTCAACGGGTTCGACCTTCACCTGGACAGTTCCGCTACGGTCCTCCTGGGACCCAACGGCGCCGGCAAGTCGACGCTCATGGCGCTGGCCTCATCCCAGCTGCATCCCCACAGTGGCCGGCTGTCCTTCAAGGACCTCGATCCCGCGAAGCGCCGCGAGAGGGCAGACTTCCGCCGCCAGGTCGCCTGGATTCCCCAGCAGGTGACGCCGATGCCAGGCCTCACCGTCCGGGAACAGGTCGCCTACGCAGGTTGGCTCAAGGGAATGTCCCGCAGTGACGCCTGGCAGGCGTCCGAGCGTGCTCTCGACCGCATGCTGCTGGGCAAGCTCGCCGACCGCAAGAGCCACCAGGTCTCCGGGGGCCAGCTCCGCCGGATGGGCATCGCGGGCGCCCTCACGCACCGCAGCGAACTGATCCTCATGGACGAGCCGACAGCCGGCCTCGACCCGCAGCAGAGGTCCGTGTTCCGCCGGCTCGTCGAGGAACTCACCGGGGACGTCCAGGTCCTGGTCTCCACCCACCAGACCGAAGACCTCTTCGACCTCTACAGCCAGGTCGTCGTCCTGGACGAGGGGACCGTCCGGTTCCAGGGCACGACCGCCCAGTTCCACGAGCTCGCCGACCACGGGGAATCGCCCCGCGCGCACGCGGAGAGCGCCTACGCCCGCCTCGTCGGCAAGGAGGTCTGAGATGCTGCTGCGCACCATCATCCGGTCCTCCTCGGCGACCTGGCTGCTGCCCCTGCTCGCCCTGTTCGTGGTCACGGCCCTGGGTGACGACCTCACCACCTGGGTGACGCCGCTGTACTGGCCCTCCGCAACGGGCACCGCGACGTTCGCCCAGCCCTTCATCGCCGCCGCGTGCGCGGCTGCCGGGGCATGGGAAGGCGCACGCCTCCGCCGAGGACGTGTTTTCGACCAGGGTCCGGTCCGCTCCCCGCTGGCCATCGCCTTCCCCGCTCTCGCCCCGGTCGTCGTCATGGGCCTGCTCGCCCTTCTCGCAGCGTTCGCCACGGCCGCTGCCGCCGCCGACCTCGGGTTCGGCGTCCCGGACCTGGGCATCCTCGCCGTCTCCACCGCCATCCTCATCGCGAACACGCTCGCGGGAGCCGTCCTGGGCCGCATCCTGCCCGGCGTGCTCGCGGCCCCCCTCGCACTGATCGTGGCCTTCATCGCCAACGCCTACCCCGCGTCCTGGAACATCCGCTGGATCCGGCACCTCGTCGCCAGCAGCCTCGACAGCTGCTGCGCTGTCGACCAGGTCATCGACCCCCGCGCACTGTGGACCGGCGCCGTCTTCGCCCTCGCCATCAGCGGCGCCGCCATGCTCCTGATCCACTTCCGGGGCACCCTCCCGGCAGCCGCGGCCGCCCTGGTCGTGGCGGCTTCGGGCGCCGGTATCGCCGGCTACCTGGCCCGGGACGTCGACTACGACCCGGTCGTCGCCCGCCCCACCTCCGAACTGGCCTGCGACAACGGCACCCCCAAAGTATGTTTGTGGCCGGAGCTGGAACCCCAAGCCGACGTGATCGCCAGCGGGGCCCGGGCCGCGACCGACCGCCTGGCCAAGGCCGGTCTCACCATCGCGCCCACCCTCACCATGGCGGCCGAACCCGGCCCAGGGGAGAGCAAGCTCGGCATCCCCACCCAACCCACCCCCCGCGACCTCGCGGCCGGTGTCGTTTCAGGATTCCTTCCCCAGCCCCCCACCTGCGCCCTCAACGGAGACCCGTACCCCGCCGGTGCTGCTCAAGGACCCGTCGCGGCCTGGCTCTACGCCACAGCCACCGGGGAAACCCGCCTCATCGAGGGCCGCTTCGACCCCCGAGACGTCGCCTTCGTCACCGAGAAGATCCTCAGCCAGCCGAAGAACGTCCAGCTCGACTGGTACCAGCGCAACACCGCCGCCATGGCCAACTGCAACGACACCCCCCCGATCGCCCTCGCTGCCGGGAACAGCCAGTGATCTGGTGGTGCAAGACCCGCGCGGTCCCCGCCCTACTGGCCACACTCATCGCCACCATCGCCCTCGGCCTCCTCATCGGCGACGCCCAGCTCCCCGTACCCGCGCTGACCGGAGCATCAGGCGACTTCCTCATCGGGCACCTGATCACCCTGGCGCCGGCGATCGTCTTTCTCTACGGCACGGGCCGAGGCGACCTCGCCACCGAGACGGTCGCAAGCCGGCCCCTGCGCGTCTGGGACACCGCACTCGCCGGGGCCATCGGCCTCCTGGGACTAAGCACCGCAGTGGTCAGCCGCCTCATCGGCTCGGACGGCCTCACCACCGTCCTGGGCCGCAACCTCGCCGGCTACACCGCACTCGCCCTGCTCCTCATGCCCCTCCTCGGCCAGCACCTGTCCACCTCAGCACTGGCCTGCATCCCCCTCATCTGCGCCGCCACCGGCTGGGCCCGCAACGGCCAACCCGAGCAGTGGGCCTGGATCCTCCACCCCGCCGACTCCCTCCCCGCACTGCTCCTCGTCACCGCCCTGCTCCCAGCAGGTATGGCGTTCGCAGTGACATGGCGCCGACCGCCCCTGACCATCCGGGGTCTCTAGTCCGCCACACCCAGACCCGGTCTCCGAACGAGAGGCCGTCGCACCCCTTACAAGGAGAAACGTGCACCACATACGCACGCGCGCCATCCGCGGCGCCGCCGCCGCGGCCATCCTGACCCTGGCCGCCGGCATCGCCCCCGCGCACGCCGAGGGCTACTTCACCTCCTCGATCACCGATTTCAGAAACGGCGACGAGTCCCGACGCTGGACCGACAAGAACACCGACGCCCGCAACACCACTGTCTCCCTGTGGGGCTGCAGCGGTAAGCCCCATATCCCGAGCGAATTCAAGGTAGAAGTCTGGAAGGACGTCTTCGGACCGGACGAGGGCAAGGGCGGCAAGACGAGTCCCTGCAACCTCAAGTCCTGGGGCCGCCTCGCCTCCGGCAACTACTACTTCGAGGTCCAGCTGCCGGACGGCTTCTACATATCAGCGACCGGTGTGCGCGTCGACTACTAAGGCACCAAGCCGCTAGCACCTGGGGCGGTCTCGTGGACTGAATCGGTCCGCGAGTCCGCCCCAGGGACGAGTGCAGAGGCCATCGCAGCGGCAACATCCCGCTCTGTCAGGCCAGAGGCCTCGAGAGCGTATAACCCAACGCAGCAGGTGCCGCTGGCTCGTACTCACCCCCAGGACCGGTTGATCTGCTTGCACTGGCGGATGTCCCGGCGGCGTCGACGAACACGGTGGTGTCACCGGGACGGCGACGTGGTCTTGTCTCGGGCCGGCCCAGGCAGGTCTCCGGTCTTCAGGTCCCCCATGACGGCGCTCGCGACCGTGCCGGCGCGGTCGTCCTTGCTGTATCCGTAGGGGCGGGCGTCGTCACGCTGACCCAGGCGGGCCAGCGACCAGCCGCCGGGCGCAGGCCCGAGCCAGAGCTCGAACTCCACCCTGCCGAACTCGAAGTAGACCGTCTCGTCCTCAACTTGGCCCTTCACCAGGCGGGCGATCTCCTCCGCCTGCGACGGCTGCGGCTCGCGGCCCTCGCGCAAGGCCACGGACTGGATCGCGGAGACCGGACCGGCGAGGCGGGACCCCGGCAGGCCCCCTCCAACGTCTCAGTGAAGGCGAACCAGATTGCTCCATCGCCGAAAGGCGATTCACCGGTGCTGAAGTTGCCTACCTGGTGCCAGCCGTCGGCGAGCAGGACGGAGCCGATGTCGGCCGGGTTGAGCTGGATGGTCACAGGTGCTCCTCAGCGTGCGGTGTCGGGCATGAGACAGGGTGACGTGCGAGCCCGTTCAGCGTTGTTGCTGGCATGGACGAGACCATGGAACTCCTCGACGTGCTGCTCGACGGGGTAACCGAGCCGCGCCTGAAGCTGGTCAGCGAGGACGAAGCGCGCGCATTGATGGTGCTCCTCGGGTTACTCGAAGACACCGAGCAACCCGAGGACGTGCGCCGGGCCGCTGTCGAGATGAGGTTCCGGCTCGGATCCCGCCTCGGCGGACCCTGAGAATCAGCCGCGTACGCCTTCTATGGTGCGGGCTCGTAGACGACGGTGGTGGTCGGGCAGTCCTCAGCCAGACCGAGGAGCGCATGGCGCTCGGCGTCGTCCGCGGCCAGGTTCCAGCGCAGCTTCGTCGCAGCCCACTGCGCGGCGTACTCGCAGTGGTAGCCACCAGCTGGCGGCATCCACTGAGCCGGGTCCTTGTCCGCCTTCGACCTGTTCGACTTCGCGGTCACCGCGATCAGCGTCAGCGGAGAAGCCTGATCGTTCGCGTACGCCTCCCGGCGCGCCGCGCTCCAGGCGTAGCCACCGGAGTCGTGCACCTCGGCCAGGGGCACGAAATGATCAACATCCAGGCCGGCGGCGTCGGTGACCGTGACGTCGTCGTACGGGGACACCCACGCCCCGCCCGTCAGCTTGCACCCGGTCGCGACGGCCGGGGACTCGACGGCTTCGGAGAGGATGACCTCCTTGCGGGTGTCGCAACCGTCCGTCGGGTTCAGCCCGCGGTTCCAGTGCTTGTACAGGTCCCGCTTGTAGCCCTCGCGCTGCTCATCGGCCACGGGAATCAGGTCGACGGCCTCGAACAACGGCAACGGCGCCCGGAGCGCGGGTGTCGCGCTGGCCGGGGCGCCAGCGGCGAACGCCTGCTGGGGGCCGGCCGCGTGCGCGGCCGGGGAGACGGTGAGGAGGGGAAGGGCGGCGAGGGCGAACGCGGGCAGACCGCGCTGCAGCAGGTTCTTGATCACGTCCCGCGTTGTAGCCGTCCAGCCGCCGTCTGCGGGAGGAGTCCAGAAGGCGGGTCACCCGGGTGGGCGACCGAATTCACCGCAGAATCGGCACTTCGCCACCGGCTCAGCCGGCCTCATGGCTCCGCGGCGGATCGGCCCATACAGCTCCGCCGCGAACGGCTGCTCACCCCTCGGAGCCGCCGAGCTTCTCAACTTTCCGTGCCGCAGTCTCCGCCCGCTTCTGCGCCTTCGCGGCCGCTCGCCCGGCCTCGCTCAAGCCGGCGGCCGCGTCCGAGCGCGCCGTGGTCGCCGCCTCCAGCCGCTCACGCGCAGCCCGAATCTCCTCCTCGATCGCGGCAACCGCGGCCGCCGTGCTGTCCGCCAGCTCCTGAGCCGGGGCCTCGGCGGCATGCAGGCGGTCCGCCTCGTTCCGTGCTTCGGCCAACTCCGCCCGGGCCGCCTCCACACGCTCACGCCGTGCCTGCTCCGCCCTCCCGCCCGAGTCCGGCGCTGGGGCCCGCTTCGTCGTGGGGCCAGCTGGCCGGGCCGCTGCCTCCCGCCTGGGTGGAGCCGCACCGGGCAGCGGTTCAAGGCCGGTGAAGCCAAGCACGGCGTCCGGGGCCTTCGTCAGCCGGCCCTCCGCCCACCGCGCTGCGATGTTGCTGTCGGCGAGGACCGCGTGGAGGATCTGCTCGACCTCGTGGAGGACCGGCTCGCTCACGCTCTGGCCGGCCTCGGCAGCGAGCGAACGCGCTGTACGCGCGAGGCGACCGACCACCACATGCTGATCGTGCGACAGCTTCCGCAGCTGCTCGCCGTCCAGCGTTCGGTGCGCACCACGCAGCGCCTCGCCGAGCTGGAGGAGTTGCTCGGCCTCCTTGGGTCGGAGGCGGGCCAGCAGACCGGCGGTCCACGCCGCGACGGTCGGTTTGCGCAATTTGGTGATCGCGGCGGCGAGGTCACGGTCCCCGGCCTTGCGGGCCCGGGCCACGTACGCGGCCCGGGCCGCGGTGAACTCGGCTGGGAGTACTGCGTTCAGTTCCAGCATCACCGAGCCCACGTCCATGGGCGGCAGTCTCCCGCTCACCGCCCCGGACCGGCCCGCACCCCGCAGGACACCGCGCGTCGCTGGCCCGCACGGAGCAGTTCCGCGTGCGGGTCGGCAGGGGCGCAGGCGCTGACGAGCGCCGGTGGGCTGCGCTGCCACTTACTCCTGGTTCGGCTCCTTGGCCTCGGGCCAGATCTGGGGGCCCTTCCCCCCTCGTACCTCACCCTTCAACCGGCCCTCGATGTTGATTCGGCTCTGCCCGCTCTCTCCCGCCCACGCCGCGATCGCCTCGCGAACGACGTCGGTCTGGTCGCCCCACACCTTCCATGCGGTGTCCCACTCGGAATGGGCGTCATCCGTCCACCCGCCCTCAGCCGAGGGCCGCCCGTGGCGGTCCTGAATCTCCTGAACCCGCACCCACGCGGTGTCGGAGCGCTTCTGGAGGAGGATCAGGTCGTCGGTGAGTTCGATATCAGCCACGGCCGGAGCCTAGGGCCCGACACTGACAGCGACCGGGAAGGCGCCCCGGAACGCCCCAGTACGGCGCGGGCTCCCAGAGAACGTTGGGGTTCGGGCCCGCGCCGGCGCGGCGCACACCAGACGGGCTATGCCGCCTCGGTCACGACATCGGGTTCCACCGGGCGGGTCTGCTTCTTGAGCTGCATCCGGGCGTCCACCAGGTCCTCCCGTGGAACGGTGGACCGGTGGGGGTGGTCTACGACCGCGGCCGACAGATCCCGGAGCTCCGTCCGCATCCGGTCGACGGCCTCTTTCTGTTCGCCGCTCCAGCCAGGACTGTCGGGGACGTCTCCACGGTGCGAGAAACGCTCACCTCGCGTCCAGCCAGGGGTGGGTTCCACGCTCCAGGGCAGTTCGGCCAGGTAGGCGCGGTACTCGGCGTGGGCACCGTGGAGGCGCTCCTGCAGTTGAAGGAGGTCATCGGGGAATGTGGGTGCGTCGGCGATCCCACCTGCACGAATCGGTTCGATCTCTGTAGGGAAGTCGGCGGTCGGGCGTGTCAGCTGTTCGGGATCAGCGTGACTGGCTTCCCCTGAGCCGTGTGGCGGCGAAGGCGCGGAGACCGCTGCGGGGCGGCTCTGCGGCTGAAGCCCAGGATCGAAGCCCTCGCCCAGGGGCGGCGCTGACGCCAAGGCTCGCTGCTGCGGGATCAGAGCCAGCGCATCGGACGCCACGGTGGCTGCCGGGAGGGACCCGCTCAAGCTCGTTGTGGGACGGCATGTGGGCAGGTTGGGGCTCGTCTTCGAGCTGGAGTCATCCGGCCGGGTTGAGGGCAGGATGATGACGCCGGCTTGAAGTTCGGCAAGGCGATCGCGATCCGCGTCGGTCACCCAGAACCTGTCGACCTTGGTTCCCCTGAGGTACTCGACGGGCACAATCGTTCCGGCCGCCGTCCGGCGCACGAGATCATCGAACAGCACATCACGCGGCTTGGGAGTGACGTGCGGCTTGCCGCAACGACGGACCCCGTCCGGGCACGGGTAGAGCGCCCGCAGGTCGCATACCCAGAAGTCCAGGGCTCGGTAGCCGGAGATGACACGTAGGTCACCGATCTGCGCGATGACGTGGGCGGGCAGGTTGTTACTCCTGGTCCACTGGGTATCGCTTCGGCGCGCGTAGTCCGCCCGGTCGGTGTGCCACGCCGGAGTGATCCCCCGTTTCGCAGCTTTCGAGGCCCGGGCCTTCACGCTGCTCGGCCCGTCGAACCCGGCCGAAGATAGCTGGACCTCCCACCCGATTCGCCGTCCACCCTCGCCCTCGATCAGGGTGTCGGTCTGGATGAAGCTACTGCGCCCGACGGGCGTACGGACCTCGCAGTCACCATGGAAGCCGCCTTCTTCGGCTGCCCGCAGAATCCGTTCCTGGTATGCCTTGTGCTCGTCGCTCATCGGAGCCTTGTGGCGGTCCTCGTCCTCCTTGCGTTCGTGGACGGCCTCGCGGCGGCCGTTGGCCTGCTGCCGCAGGTACATCCACGCGACCACGCCGGCGTCCCTGCAGACGCCGCCGCACTGCAGCCCCCGTTCGGCGACAGGAACATTGCGCTGGGCCGCCATCCGGTCCGCCCTATAAAGCAATTCCCACAGGTCATCGAAGTTCTCGTGCCCGAGGTCTTCCTGCTTGAGATCGAGAAGCAACCTGTACGCGGTGTGCCAGACGATGTTGGCCACGCTGTGCCCTCCCCCTTGACGGCAACCCCGGCATTCACGGTAGAGGGCACCTCTGACAATCCGACAGGGGTCCGTCACGCTGAGCCACACGGCGCGGCGGTGCATGTCGCCGCCGGTCACTCACCACGCGGAAAGCCAGAAGAGTGGGGTACGCCCTGGCTCCACCAGACCACGGGGCAGTCAGGCTGGGGTCCCGCGCCGGTGTGGCCTGCAGCAGTACTACGGCCGCAGACTCTTCAGCTCCGGGATGGGCCGGCCGTCATTCGGCTTCATGGCGCCGAAGTGGCCCGGCGGCCGCCTGGAGGAAGAGCGCGCAGCAGCTCCCACAGGGGCCGGGACCCGCTGGCCCATTCAGCGAGGAGGTGGCGGTCGACGAGGTGGAGTTTCTGGGATTTCGCGAACTGGGTGGCGTCGGCGGTGATTCGGCCGTTGGTGAGCATGACCACGACGTCGCCGTTGTGGACCTGCCGGCCGGTGCCGTTGAGGACCTGCAGGTCCTGGCTCCCGACGGGTTTGCCCGACCAGCCGTCCTTCCTGTGCTTGCACTGGATCACCCACCGGCGCCCGTACGGGTCGGTGGCCTTCACGTCCGCTCCCTTGTCGCCCCGCCCGCCGACCTGCCGGGCATCCGCGCAGCCGTCGCGGCGCATCAGGTCCCGCACCGCGAACTCGAACGCCCGGTGATGCAGAGCGTCGAGCTGCCCGAGGGCGAAGCGCAGGCCGCTCGCCCTCACCTGCTCCCACCGTGCGGCCTCCCTGCGCCGCCACACCCAGAACCCTGTACCGGCGGCGGCCGCCAGCAGGATCATGGCCACGGTCCACGGGTGGGCGGACAGCCACCGCAGGGCTGCGGCCACCACGCTGATCACGACGGCGGCCGCGAGAGCGGCGAGGAGCAGCTGCTCCAGGTGCTGGTCCTTCCGTCGCCGGGTCCGCCGGCCGGAACGTCGGACAGGACGACGACGCCCGCTCACCGCGTGCTCCCCAGGGACGAAGCCCCGGAGGGCTTCTGGACAGCGGTGCCCTCTGCAGCTCGGGACGGTAGCCAGCCAGGCCCGGTCACAGTTTGGCCTGGGAGACGCTGCTGACGAGTTGCCCGATGAAGTTGGCGATGCCCTGACCGACTTCGGTGGGTGCGAGCATGATGCCCAGGGCCAGGACGATGAGCACGGTCATCTTCTCGTCGAACCTGCTCCGGGCCTCGGTGCGGCGGCGAAGCCGCAGCGCAACGATGACCACCAGCAGTACCGCCACGTTGATCGTCAGCAAGCGCCCAGTCCCCCCGCCACAACCCACGGGGCAGCGGACGACAGCCCCCTGGTCTTGTGTAGCTGGAGGTCAGCAGGGCTGTGACCCGATCACCTGGGATTGGCGGCAATGCACTGCACTGGCCAAATCTGGCGGGACCGCGCGTTCGGGGAACTCAGGTCCGTCATCGCCCGATGGTCCAGGACGCGCGGGCTACTTCGCCGGACCGCTGGCAGCCTCCTCCATGACCGCGTGCGGGTGTGGACCGGGCCAGCGAAGCCCGTGGCCCCGTCAACGCCGACACGGCCTCTACGCCTTGCGCGGGGGCTGGCAACGGTCCTGTCACTGGCGGCGGAGCTGGGCGCAGTCCGCGGTGAGCTGGGTGAGGAGGTCGCTGTCGTTGTCGGGGACGGACCGCTGGAGAAGGTCGGAGATTCCGCGGTGAAGGCGGAGTGCATCACTGGTGCCGGCGGCGGAGAGCACAGCCGACCACAGGGGTTTTCCGGGGAGGGTCTTCTTCTCGATCGCCTTCAGCAGGTCCAGCCTGTCCTGGTGAGAGAGACGGCCCAGTTGCCTTTGTCCGGTCTTCTCACCGACTTCCTCCCAGGTGGTGGTGCGCCCCTCGCGGGCTGCCTTCTTCAGCGCGCCGAAAAGGAACGGGGCCAGATAGGCGACCATGTCGGCTTGCGCCTGGCGCTCCGCGGCCTCGGTCAGACGACGACGCTCGTTAACAGCGTGTTCAGCTCGCGCATGGCGCTCTACTTCCCGCTGCCTCTGCTCAGCTTCGCGCTGCTGCCTTTCGGCTTCGCGCTGGCGTTGTCTGGCTTCGCGCTTCTCGGCCTGCGCACGCTGGTTCGCGGCCTGTTCCTCGTCGTACCGCTGCCATGCCAGGCGGACGGTCTCTCGTTCCTCAGCTGTGGCGTCCCGGTCCTTCAGCAGCTCGGTGGCTTCGAGGAGAAGTCCGTAGGCAGCGCGTTCCTTCAGCTGGCCTACGACCTCCTTGCGGTGCCTGGCACGCTGGTCCGTCCACGCGTGTACACGGCTGAGAGCGATACGCAGCCGGCCGACGTTCTCCGGCGTCTGGGTCGTCTCCAGAAGCTGGCGGATGGCATTGATCGCAACGGGGATTTGTTCCTGCTGGTCGCGCAGGGCCCGGTCGAGGTGCAGCAGCGCGCGTTTGACGGGGTCGTTCTGGCGGGCGGCAGTCACCGCGAGCAGCTGGGTGCGGGCGACAGAAGCACTGGTCCGTTGGTCCGCTGTGGCTTGCCGCGGGAGTTCGGCCAGAGGTACGCGAACCGCGGCGGGCCTGATCACGGTGTTCACACCCTGGGAGGTCAGCGTGACCGCGTCCAGGTTTTCCCAGGTCGTGCCCTGTCCGGGGAGCTCGGTACCGAACCTCATGAGACGGCCGCCGCCGGGCCGGTCCTCAAAGCGGATGCGGTGCACATACCCCCGCCGCTTCAGGATGTCGGTGACCACGGGGACGCCGGGGCCCAGGACGAGCTCCCAGGAGTCGTCGTCCCATACGACGGGACGGTTGCGGTCGAGATGAACCAGGAAGGTCCGCCCGTCATCCAGCTCGGCCCGCACGGCGGAGCCCAACGGCTCGAGGTAGACGAACTCGGCGGTGACACCCTGGGTCCGCAGCCATGACGCGAGGTGGGCCTTGGCGAACAGGTGGTTGGCACTGTCCTTGCCCTTCGCCGTACGGGCGCACTGCTCACCGGTGCCGTCGGTGCCGTAGTGGGCGAAGTGGCAGATCTTCTCGGTGTACCGGCGCGTCGTGAGCCGGCGACCGCAACCGCCCTCGAACTTGGTGCCGCACCATATGGTGTCGTCCGCATGCTCCAGACGGAACGCGTCCAGCTCCTCCACCGTCTCGGGACACAAGGCCGGCTCGTCAGATTCCGAACTCCCAAAGACCGCAGTCTGGATGAGGCGTCGATCCATCATGCTCCCAGTGCTCCATATGGGTGATGCCACCTGATTGTTGCGCTCGGCACTGACAACGCTCGGGTGTTTACGGGAACCGGCCGCCCACCGCCGCCAGCTTGACCTGGACCCTTTCCTCCGCCTGCGCAACGGACTCGACCGTGCTGGGCGGGCGTGTCGGGTGTTGTCGAGCCGCTGCTGCGCGCACCGCCCGGCATGACCTGGGTGAGCCATCAGCACGCGGGCGCGGAACGATGTCCACGAGCCCGCGATTTCGGGATCTACACCGACCGGCGCCTGGGTGTTCAGGCGGTGCGGTCCAGGGTCCCGGACGGGAGAGCCGTGGCCTGGCGCGGAAGCTGGGTGAGCCCGGCCCTCTCGGCCCGAGCCCGGGCGACAGCGAGCGCGTGCGAGGAACGCCTCTCACTCTCGAGGTCGGCCCGCTCTCGGAGCCGGGCGAGCTCAGCCTGTCCCTCCACGAAAAGATGCTCGGGCTCCCGCCAGGCACTACGGATCTGGCCCTCGACAGCGGCCTGGTGCACAGGGTCCACCGGCCTCGAGGTCCTCGCCCTGCGGTGTGCAGCGATGGCGTCGCGGTAGCCGGCGGGCGCCCGGTAGTGCTCCCCGGTTCCGTCCGGTCCAGGCGGCGGAGGGGTCTCCACGGAGTCCACGGTCCGTGACGGGGCTGAGGCAGGCGCGGTTCCGGGCGGCAGGATGCGGATGGTGCGCACGGCGGTGGCGTTGCCCATGACCTGGTTGGCGGCCTCGATGAGCGCGGGGGTGCGCAGCCGGACGGCGGTGGCGTACGGGTTGGATACGGGGCGTACGGCGAGTTCCCCGGTTTCGGCGTCGTACCCGGCCAGGGCGACGTGGCCGGTGAGGTCGCCAGCGATGCTCTGCCACTCGTCGGTCAGAGAGCCGCCAGCGGAGGGGAGTTCCCAGGCCCGGTCGGTGACGAGGTTGGCCAGGAGCGCGGCGAATCCGACGGGTTCGCGGCCGTCCGGCTGCCGGGTGGTGCGGGGGCGGTGGGCTTTGCGGGAGCCGCTGGGGCGGTCACCGCGCTGCTGGGCTGCGGCGCGGGCGGCGGCGAGGGCCTGGCGGGCAAGGTCGACACCGGATCCTGCCGGGGCCTGCGGGGTGTTGATCGCGTCGGTCATCGAGGGCTCCTTACCAGCGGTTCGCAGCGGTCATCGGGCGGGTGGGGCGGGGGATGTTCAGGGCGCGGTAGACGAGCTCGGCGCCGAAGACGACCTCGGCGCCGCCCCGCCCGAAGTCGGTGATCATGACGCGGACCAGGTCGTTTCGGCCGTTGCTGTACTCCTCCTGTGCCAGGGCCCGCATCTCCTCGACCTCCTGGGCGCTCATCGCGTGGCCCACGTGCCGGTCGGCGACGGTCCCGGAGGTCTTGTCGTAGTCGGAGGGCAGGGCCTGGCGGACAGTGTCGTAGCGCAGCCACTCGGCCTTCGCGGCCTGGCTGCACGGACCCTGGGGTACGGCCTCCAGCTCCTGGTGGCGGCGGGCGGCCGCGATACGGGAGTCGCGCCAGTCGGAGACCAGCCCGGCCCGGGCCTCGGGGGTTTGGACGATCTCGTGGGCGCCGGAAAGCAGGGTGGCCAGGAGGCCAGAGGCGCGGTGGACGGTGTCGACCTCGCCGCGGGCGTGCAGCCATCCCTGGACCTCAGCAGCGCTCCAGCCCGCGTCCGCGACGTGCCGGATGACCCAGGCGATCCGGGGCGTGGAGGCCCGGCCCAGCCAGGAGACCTCCCGGATCAGCTCAGCGGCCAGCTGGTAGCGGCGCCCCACCGTGTTGACCCCACGACGGGCCTTGTCGCCGGACACCTTCCTGATGGACAACTCGCTCTTCCCGCTGGCGATGCCTGTCGTCTCAGAGGGAAGCGAGGTAGTAGCCGCAGAAGAAGAACTAGAACTACCCACCTGCATTGGGGTGCAACGGGCCTCACCGGAAACAGCCGTCTCAGACGCCCCGGCAGCCCTCTCCCGGGCAGGCTTCGGAGTCCCAGGAGCTGCTTTCCGGGGCTTGCGGACCTTCCTGGACGCCTTGCGCGCCAGCTTCGCCATCAGCCCCCGGCCGGCGTCCGCGATCCCGGTCATCGCACGGGTGTACGCGGGCGCGGCCTCGTCCCGCAGCACCGTACGGATCCCCAGCGCGACATCGAACGCAGGCGGGACCATCAGCGCGAACTCCGACGCCTGGCCACCCTCCTCTGCGACCCGGGTGCCCTTGACCACGTACGCGAGCAGACCGGTCTCCCGCAGCATGCGCAGGTGGTCCTGCACCGCCCGCTCCGACAAGCCGACACGACGCATCAGGTACCTGATGCCCGGACGGCACGGCGACAGCTGCGCGAGCTCCTGGGCGACACGCACCGTCGTCACACCGAACGAGCGAGGGCCGTGTGACCGGTAGCGGCGCGGCTCATACAGGCCGGACCCGGCGACCCAGTGGACCGCCTGCATCCAGCTGTAGCCCTCCAGCGCGACCCGGCCCGACGTCGCCGACAGCCACTGCGACGCCTCCGGCACGAACAGCCCAGGCAGCACCGTGACCGCGACATCGTCGACCGACGCACGAGGAGCAGGCAGCAGCACGGCGGCCGTCGCCGCCACACCGCTCACCAGCCCACCGCCCCGACCGGAGCGGTGAACACCGAAGAAGCCGAACTGCCGAACGCCGTCTGAGTAGCCATCCGGCAGGTGTACGCGCCAAAGCGGACACCTCCGTCTGGAGCTGATTCGTGATCCATCTGCCGACCCTGCACCGGGCAGCCTGTGGACAGAGGCCGCTCAGCCCCGGTACCCCTCGGCGCTCCCGCACGGCGGGCAACAATCTTGGAACCCATCCCGCCACACGGGACGCCGCCCTCGCGGACACCGCCGTCGACGGACTTGTCGATGACCTCCGCAAGCGGGTGCATGACCGGGGCGGCCGGCATCGCGACCGCGCGCACCGAGACCACCCCGAAAGCGCGGACCCTGGAGCCCCGTGCAGGAGATCTAATTTCCGGGATGAACTCCACAAAAGCGCATGAACCGCCTCGCGATCCGGACAAGCGGGACGTCCGCCGGGCCTGAACCGGTGTGAAACGGACAAGGCCAAGCTGACAAGGGACACCACTCTCGTGCACTATGAGAACGACCCACCTTCCATATAGCTGGACCGACCGAGCCCCTCGGGGCTGGACCGACCTCCATCTGTTCGGATGTGACGGGTGAGCCCCCCTTCGTGAGAAGCGGGGCAGACACCGATCGGGCGGGGGGGAGATTTCTCCTCCCTCTTGGATCTGCCGAACTGCGAAGCCCCTGTGGTGGGGGCCCGCGGGTGAAGCAACTGCTAGCTACAGCTGTGGTGGCCGTGGTTAGTGGCCTGGTGTGTTTGTGGCCCTGGTTAGGGGCCGAGAGAAACGAGCGGCTCGGTGAGCCGCAGCTCAGGACCAGCGCTAACTGGGACCTGAGCGGCCGACGCGGGTGGTTAATCCGGTCGGCAGACGGACCGCGCGACGGCCAGCGGGTGGTTAATCCGCCTCTGGCGCGCGGTCGATGGCCTCTAGGTCATCCCGATCCCCCTTCGGAGGTCGGCGTCGGCATGCCCTCATTCAGCTCAGCGGCCTCGGGGAAACGCTCCGCGAGCCGCTTGAGCAGGTGGCCATAGACGGCTCGGTGAGGGCGCCGCGGGTGGGACTCTCCCAGCTCCCAACGGGCCACAGCTACGCGCTTCACGCCCACAGCCTCCGCGATTTCCCTCTGCGTGAGGCCGGCCGCGAGACGCAACTGTGCGCGCACGCGCGGCGGTGGCAGGACGTCGTCCAGGCCGTCCAGCAGGGCGTCGACCTGCTTCAAGCGGTCCGGGTCGGGCATGGCGCAGCCTCTCATGATCAATCGATCCCTGAAAGATACACCATTGGGCCTCTGGAAGGGTTGTCTCGACGGCAGTGTCACCAGCCCACCATGCGGGCGCAGTTCGGCACTCCTCTGATAGCCCGTCACGCTGGCCGCCGAACCGTGAAGATCTGACGGGATCGGTCACTTCGGACTGGCGGCCGTTGGCGGGCACGGCTCTTGGAGACCAACTCATCCAGGTGCACAAGCATCGTGGGGAGCGTGAATCCGAGGCGGTCGGCGGCGTCAGCGCGGTGAACCGAGAATCTGCGAAAGCGGCCCAGGCCAGCTGTTGGACTCTCTGATTCAGTGCAAGAGGGGGCGGTTGCTTGTAAGGAGCCCTCTTCGAAGGCGCAGGGAGCTGCTGCGCCACAACCGGGCTGCCCTCTACGGCAGTCTTCACCGCATGCACCGGATTTGACGTGAATGTGAACCACTCGCCGTGCGAGCGGATTTCAGCGAAGTGAACATGCAGCGCCTGCTCGAGTGCGAGGCCCCCCGGGGTGCTCCACAGGACCTTGAGTTCCACAGGCGACATGTTCTGGATCTCTCGAAGCCGACGAACCAGATCGATCGTCACACCGATCTTCACGGTCTGGCCGCCGGGCGGCCCAATCACGTACACCTGCCCCGTCACGTTCGCCCTCTGCGCCATCCTGCCCCTTGAGGGGAGAACGCCCAGCTCGTAGAAGTGGTGCCCTCGAAAACCATCGGAGTTCGGGGTTGGAGAGATGGTTTCACCTCCCACCGACCAGGTGTGCGTTGGGCTTTTGGGCGGCGTCCGCGTACTCAGGGAGTTCGACGACGGTGACGCCGGCGTGTTCAAGGAGTTCTGTACCGTCAGCGCCTGGGACGAACGTGTCGGGCTCACGCCAGGCGGTGACAACACGAGGGACCCGGGCGTCGCGGATGAGCTGGGCGCAGGGGCGATCTCGGGAGGCCCGCTTCGCGCAGGGTTCGAGGGAGCTGTAGATCGTCGCGGTGGCTAGCCGGGGATCTCTGACGGAGAGTTTGGCGAGCGCAGCTTCTTCGGCATGGTCCAGCGGGTCACTCTCTCGCGAGTGGCCGCGGGCGAGCTCGGTTCCGTCGGAGGCGACGATGACCGCACCGACGGAGAACGCGGTTGTCGACGGTGGGCAGAGAGTGGCGAGGTCGCAAGCGAGGGCGAGCCAGTGCCGGTCCGCAGCGTTTGGGGAGCTGCCGGTGCCCGGGGCGTTCATGCTGGCCGGGCTCGGAGTGGTGCTCATCGGGGTTCCATGGAGACGTCCTTCGGGGCGTACCGCAGAAGTACCACGTCGCCGATCTGCTGGGTCTCCAGAAGTCGGAGACGGGCGGAGGGGCCGCCGAGGTAGTTGGCGGGGCCGAGCATCCGTACGGCGTCGGACTGGCCGACCAAGAGCGGGGCGACGACGAGCTGGAGCTCGTCGGCGAGCGCCTCCTCGAGGAGCTGAGTGTGAATCGTGCCGCCGCCCTCGACCATGAGCCGCTGGACGCCGTACACATCGCCGAGGACATCCAGTGCGGTCGGCCAGGTTGCCTCGGCGGGAATGCCCTGGATAGCGGCAAGGTCACCGAGGTTGGCGTGTGCCTTCTTGGCGGCGTCGTTGCCAACGGCGAGGACGAGCTTCTCGCCACCGTGGTGCCAAAACTTCCAATCGGGGTCGAGGTCGCCGGTGCTGGTGATGGTGACTTTCAGCGGGTATTCCGGCAGGCCGGCGGCCACCCGGGCCGTCCTCCGCTCGGGTGAGTTGACGAGGAGGCGCGGGTTATCAGCTCGGAGTGTGCCGGCGCCGACGAGGATCGCGTCGGCCGAGGCGCGTACGGCGTCGACGCGGTCGAAGTCGGCGGCGTTGGAGAGTAGGAGCCGGTCCTCACCCGGCCTGGTGTCGAGGTACCCGTCGAGGGAGACGGCAGCGGACAGGAGGACGTACGGGCGAGGCAAGGAAACTCCAGAATTTGAGTGAGGCTGGGTCAGGAGGGGTGCAGAACGATCTCGTCAAGCGCGGCACGGAATTCGGCGACACCCTCTTTGCCGCTGGCTGCTGCGAGCGTGCGCTCGAGCCGGTCGAGCTGGCCCACGATGCGTGCCGAGCCCGTCTCAGCGGCGATTCCGACGGCTTGTAGGCCGATCTGCGTCGCGAGTGCGATGTTGCCTGTGCCGGCGTGGGCGCGGGCCGCACGCGCGAGGTAGACGCCACGGTCACGCCGGTATGTGGGTGGGAGGGCAGCGATGGCGCTGTCGAAGCCGGCCGCGGCGTTCTCGTAGTCTCCGAGAGCGGCGAGAGAGCGAGCGCGAGCGGTACTGATGTACGCCTCGTCGAGCCAGGAGCCCCAAACTCCGTCGCTGTCCGCGCGCCCCAGGAGCGTGACCGCAGTGTCGTACGCGGTCAAGGACTCTGCACCCTCGCCGAGGACGGCGTGTGCGTGGGCTTGGTGCATAACTGCGATGACCTCGAGGCGGCTGCCGGGCTGGGCAGTACGTCGGGCAGCCGCCGCGAGGCCCAGAGAGTCCGCGGCGTGACCGGTGTCGACGGCGAGCTGGGCCTTGCGGCCGAGGATGTACGCGGTGAGGTTGCTGTCGCCCGTGATGTGCGAAGCGTCGAGAGCCTTTGCAGTGTGTCCATGGGCGGTGCGCTCATCGCCGATGTCCTGAGCCAGCCAGCCAGCCAGTTCCTCGTAGCGGGTCTCGAGGGCGAGGAGGTCGGCGGCATCGGCGCCGCGGGAGGCCCGGCGGCGGAAGGCGAGTTGGGCTAGCTGATGCTGGAGCGAGGGCAGGACATGCCGAGGGCCGATCAGGTTGTCGGTCTGGATCATCACGCGGCGGAGCTGTGCGAAATGCTCAACGGGAGAAGTCATGGCGGCGGCGGTTGCTGTTGCCGTCGAAGCCGGGAGCGCGGCTGCGGCGAGGCCGGCGAGGCCGGACGCGAGGACAACGCGGCGGGGCACGGGCACGAACAAGATCCTTCCGTGAACGCGGCAGGGAACGACGACTGTGTCTGTGTCGTCAGTGTTCGAGCCTGCCTGCTCAGAGGGAGGTGCGACCAGGCCGGACGATGATTCGGACACATGAGGTCCCGGAATGGACACATGGCCCTGGGGAGGCTCCGCGCCGATACGTTCCCAGAGGTCAACCAGTAGCCCCTGGCCGCGGAGCATCCTGTCGAGATGGACGACCTCGGAGCGGTGTTTCGGGGCCCGTAGGGCGTTTTCCCATTTCCAGAGTTTGGAGTAGGAGAAGAACGTCGCCTCGGCCAGGCTGCGCAGGGTGTGGTTGTTGCGCTCTCGCAGATCTCGCACGTGGTACCCGAAGCGGTCCAGGGGCGATGCCTCCGGAGTTAATTCGTTCGGTTTCTGCCCCACGCTGCTCCCCCTTCATGTCTCCGATCGCTGTGTCCGACCGTAGGACACATGTCAGATCTAGAACGCCATCCCTGGTCGGCTCTACAAATCTCGTAGCGAAACCGAGAGCAACCAAGGGGTGAGGCACATGCGGAGAGAGCAGTGGGAGTTCAGCTCGGCCAACGCACCTCTTCTTGGGCTGCGGTGCACGGTCAGTCCTCACGACCACGTTCGAGGGCCTCCAGGCGTGCTGCCATGGCTTCAAGCTTGGCCTCAAGGTTCCTGACGGTGGCTGTGAGCTCGGCCGATGTTGGCAGCTTCTCGAGGAGGTCGGGCTGAGCTTGGACGTAGACACCCTTGCCGGCCTTGCCGTACAGCAGTCCCTCAGCCGTCAGCTCCGTCACGGCTCGCCGAACCACCGTGCTGGACACGCCGTACTGCGAACCGAGTCTGGCTGTGGAGGGGATGGGGGCACCGACCTCTAGGTCACCTTCAGCGATCTGGCGCCGGAGATCCTCCATAACCCTCTGATACTCCGGCTGACCGGACGGCTCACCCACTGCTTCTCCCTCGCGTGACGGTCTGTCTGGCCTGCTCATAGTGCAGCACACGCCGGTGCGGAGGGGCGGGTGCAGGGTCGAGAACGTCATCGGTAACACCTCCTTGACAACCTTATACACATAGTGCACCTTGTGTGTAAGAGGTCGCGGCGAACTTCAGCCGCCGACCTGAGCAAGACACGCGGCATGGCCAATAGCGCATGCCGACTGCACCACCGCAGTAGTTGTCCGCCCCTCGGGGCGGCCGGGGTCGAGAGCACCATCGAACTCCCCCGGAGCCTGACGGCCGCGACCACTGCGTGCACGTCGCAGCGCGCTGTGCGCTGTCTGTCCTACGGGACGCCGGCCTCGTGCCGTGCGGCCTGGAGGGCAGAGAGAGCATCGCGACGCGCTTCCCCGTCACTCCGTCCTTAAGGAGTTCAGATGTCTGCTCCCACCCTTGAGCGCACCGCCCGTACCCGCCGGAGCCGGACCCGCTCCCGCACCGTCAACGCCCGCCCGGCGCTCGTCATCTCCACCCTCAAGCCGCACCAGTTCGATCTGCGGCCGGCCTGCGCGTCGCTGGTCTGCCCCGACTGCAGGACGTGGGTGCCGATCACCGGCCTCCAGACCAAGCAGCCCAAGGTCGTGCCGCACGACACCGGCCGTGCGGGGAAGGACGCGGCCGTCCGTTGCCACCTGGGCAGCAACCGCCTGGTCACCGTCGACGTGACGGTCAAGAAGTGGCAGGAACGGCTTGAGGACGGTGGTGCCGAGACCGCCAGCCGGACGGCCACCACGGTGCTGCCCAAGGCGTTCAGCCCGCAGACCGACCGGACCCTGCGAGCCCGTGCCGAGCGCACGGCGACCGGGCGCGTAGCTGACTGGAACGCGGTACTGCCCCGCGTGGCCGCCGCCGACAAGAAGCGCCGGATGGTGCCCGCCGGTGACGCCCCGAGGGACGGTCCCGAGGTCCCGCAGGACACGCTCCACCCCCAGCGCCCCGCGCGCTGAACCGCCCCGGACGAACGACCACGGCCCCGGCCACCCCGCTTCAACAGAGGGGCGGCCGGGGCCGTGGCTGCTCGTACGACCAGCCGAAATGGCGACAGCCCCGGTGAATTGAGACCCCCCGGGGCTGTCCAGGACCTACGCGGAGGACCTGATGGATCACAGGATTGCACAGCACCCGACCGACTCGGACCCGGATATGGACGAAGCGCTGCGGCGGGCGCGGGGAGGCCAGTGATGCTCACCCGCCTGACTGAAGAGGAGCACGCCGAGCTGTCGCGGAAGGTCGCCGAGCAGAACCGGCAGTCGTCGCAGGGCAGCGGCCGATGACCGCGGCGAAGGGCGACCCGCTGTACGTCCGCTACATGACGACGTTCAGCGCCTCCACCCTTCATCGACGCGCCTGCCAGCCCTGCCAGAGCGGCCGGGACTGCGAGAGCGGCGCGCCGCTCCACAAGGCGTTCGCCACGGCCCAGGACGCCTACCTGGCCCGGCAGTCCGCGAAGCGCCGCAGCTGAACCCGGCATTGCCCGTCGTCCCCGCCCCGTTCGCCGGGGCGGGGCCGGCGGAGAGCGCCGGGAGCTCACGCTCCCCTTCTCGCTCAGGCCGTCCGGCCGCAGGAACAGAACAGCCCCGGGGCGGCACCCCCGGGGCTGTCTCGTACGCACGGACCCACTGGAGGCCCTCATGCGCACCATCGTACGCACCTCGCCCAAGCAGGCCACCGTCGCGAAGTCCCGCCCGGCCTGTGCCGCCGTCGGCGTCGACCCCGAACTGTTCTTCGCCCACGCCCTGTCGACCCTGCAGAGCGCACGGGCCAAGGCCATCTGCCGTGTCTGCCCGCTGCGCGCGGCCTGCCTCGAGGACGCGCTGGAGCGCGATGAGCAGCACGGCGTGTGGGGCGGGAAGGACGAGGACGAGCGGCGCCTGATGAAGCGCGGCGCCGCCCTCGACCGCCTCGCCAGCGCGGCCTGATCCGCAGTACGGGACGGTGAAACAAGTTACTGCCCGTCCCTTGCGACTTCCCGAGGCCGGTCTCCCTTATGACGGGTGGCCGGCCTCTCGCACACCTTCGGTCCGGGAGAGTCTCGGGCCTGCCCTTCGTCAGGAGAGCTCATGCAGCGCAGCACCCAGCTCGACACCGCGACGACCACCGTCACCACCGGGACGACCCGGATGCCGGAGTCCCTGTGCACACACCGGCCGACATGCCCGACCGCCGACAGCCCCGACCGCGAGGCCGCGCACACCATCGCCGCTCACCCGGAGCAGGGCTGGATTTTGCTCTGCAACTCCGCCGTGATCTTCGACGACACGGGCGAACTCCTTCCCGACGGCCAGATCATCGCCCCGCACCGGCTCTTCGCGACGGCCTGACGGCTGCCTGATCCGCCCGCACCGGCCGCCGCACCCCTGGCGTCCGGGTCGGGCGGTGGCTGGGAGCCGGACAGTCCGCCTCTGCCCCCGTGTTCGCCCTGTTCACCGTTTGATCTGAAGGGAACCGCCGTGCAGCTCCTCGACCTGTTCCGCCGCCGTCAGCAGGACATCGGGACCGACTTCCCCGACATCGACCCCATGCCCACGGACCACGTACTCGGCGACTTCGAGCCGGAGCCGGAGCCGGACGTCCCGCTCCCGCTGATCCGTTTCCTGACCATGGGCGGCGCCGTGGTCGCGGTGACCGCCTACCGGTTCACCACCACCGTCACGTGGAAGGGCCGCCCGTACGTCGACCGGGAGAACCCCCGCAAGGTCGACGGATTCCGGTGGGAGTGCGGCGGCTGCAGCGCGACCGGAGCCACGGACGGCTCCAGCGGCCCCCGTATGGACTTCGGGAGCTACCTGCCCGACGAGTGGGACCTGGCCCGCACCGACGCCAACGACCACGCCAACAAGTGCCGGGCGATGGACCCGGCCGCTCTCGACTGACAGCGCTGTGGCCCTCTGACGGCTGCCTGATCCGCCCGCACCGCCCGTCGAACTCCGGCGGACGGGTCGGGCGGTGACGGGGAACCGGACAGCCCGGACCACCGACCCGCCAGGAGCCGCTATGCGCAGCAGCGCCCAGAGCACCACCCCCGTGATCAAGTTCCAGCGGGGCCAGTTCGTCCTGTTCCGCGACCCGGAGATGTTCTGGACCGGGCAGGCCGGCCACACGTTCGTGTGCAAGGTCCAGCGGACGTGGCTGGACGACAAGTACGACCTGATCGCCCTGGCCTCCGACCGCTTCATCCACTCCGCCGGGGCGGAGTACATGCGGCTGCTGCCGGCCCTCGACGCGATGCGCGACATCGACACCGCCCCGCTGAACACCGACGGCGCGGCCGAGGACATGACCGCGGCCGCCATCGCCTGGCTCACCCAGCAGCACGCGACCGCCAACCAGCGGGCGGAGCTGCCCGCCCAGCGCGACTGACCGAACCACCCTGAACCGCCGCCGTCCCCGCCCAGGGGCGGCACTCGACCCGGAAGGAGGCGGCGTGGCCGCCACACGAACCGCCCGCAAGAGGACCCCCGCCCGCAAGAAGCCGGCGACCCCCCGTCCGGCTTCGCAGCCCACCGCCTCCCCCACCACCCCCGACGCTTCCTCGGCCCCGGCCGAGGCCGAGGTGACCAAGCCGGAGCCGGAGGCTGTCGACTTCGAGGCGCTGGCCCGCGTCGCCGACGCCCGGGACCGGGCCGCCGACGTCATCGACGCCGCGCGCGAGCAGGCCGCCGCCCTCCAGGCGGAGGCCGAGACGGCGGCCGCGCGCACCGTCGCCGCCACGCACGAGCAGGTCGCCGTGCTGATGTCCGAGGCGCAGACCCGCGCCGCGAACATCACCGCCGACGCCGACCAGGAGGCCACCGCCCAGCGCACGGCGGCGAGGGACGACCTCCAGGCCGCGCGCGGTGAGGCCGACCGGCTCCTGACGGAGGCCCGCGAGCGTGCCGAGAGCGTGGTGGGAGAGGCCCGCGCGCAGGTCGCCGACCTCACCGAGCTGGCCGCCACCGACCGCGCGGCCACGGCCACGGCGGTCGCCGAGCTCCGCCGCCTGGCGGAGAGCGACCTCACCGAGATCAGCGCCCTGGTCGACCAGCGCCGCACCGACGCGGGCCAGATCCTGGCCCGCGCCCAGGCACAGGCCGACGAACTGGTCACCGTGGCGCAGCGGGAGGTCGAGACGGCCCGCGAGCGGTTCGCCGCTCTCGCCGCCACCGCGGCGAAGGAGTACGACGGGCGCCGGGCGGAGGCGGAGGCGCTGTACGCGGACACGATCAAGGCCGCGGACGAACGGCGCCGCGAGGCCGAGGCCAGCGTCGCCGCCGCGCACACCGAGGCCGAGCAGGCCCGCGCGGACCTGCGCCAGCAGCTGCGCGAGCTCGGGGAGGCGTTCGACGCCCAGGCCCTGGAGAAGCGCGCGGCCCTCGACGCCGAGCTCGCCGGGCTCAAGGCCGCGTGTGACAAGCAGCGCGACCGGCTGCGCGACGAAGCCAAGACCGTCACCGCGCAGCTGCGGGAGGCCGCTCAGAAGGAAGCGAGCCGCATCACCACGGAGGCGGAGCGCAAGGCCAAGGGCATCACCGACCGGGCGAAGGCCGACGAGGCACGCGCCCGCCGACTGCTCGATGAGGCCCGCGAGGCCAAGAAGGCCACTTCCCGTTGGAATGGCTGGCAGCAGAAGGTCAGCCGCAAGGCGTGGAAGACGGCCCCGTGGATCGCGCTCGCCGCCGGCGTCGGGCTCGCCGCCTCCGGCGAGTACAAGCTGGCAACCATGGTGGGCATCCACCCGTACGTCGCCACGCTGCTCCCGGTCAGCATCGACGTCTACTGCGTCACCGCGTTCCGGGCGAAGAAGGACATCCCCTACGCGCTGCTGCTGATGGCGTCGGCGAACGTCACCTACCACCTGTCCGAGCAGGCTCACCTCGTCCAGGACGGCCAGTCGGCACCCTGGCAGTTGACGACCTTCGTGGTGTTGATCTTCGTGGCCGTCATCTGGCGCGTCCACACGCTCATGCACGACGACAGTAAGGACGCCGAAAACGGAACGCCCGCCCGTACAGGTACGCACCGACGTACCGACGGAACGGACACCGCGCCGTCCAGCCGTACAGAGGGCGCGAGCCACGACCTGTACGCCCCGCAGAACGCGGTTCGGCCGGACGGCACGGGCACCGGATGGGACGGTACGGACCCTGTCCGCCCCGCCTCGCACCCGGCACACGATGCCGGGGCAGAAGCAGCATTGACCAGGGCGTACAGCGACCGTACATACGGCGTACACACCACCCCTGAGGGGGCGGCGCGTACAGGTACGGCGGCCACGGGACGTACCGGGACGGCCAGCGCGGCCGTACAGGGACGCACCGGCGCCATCAACGTCCGTACACAGCCCGGTGGCGACGCCCTTCCGGGGGTCCGTACAGGTACGGACACTGCGTCCTCTCCCGCAACCGGAACCGGCGGTACAGGCGGCGCGGACCGTACAGGGACGGCTGTACGGACAGACGCGGAGCTCCTTCCGCTCGTACAGAACCTGCCCCGGGACGCGAACGGCTTCGTGACCCTCTACCGGGTCCGTACCGACCTCTCCGTCAACAACACCCGCGCGGTACGCCTGCTCTCCGAGGCCGGCCTGCTGCGCCCCGAGGACGCGGACAAGCACCTGACCTGACCCCGCAATCCGGCACACACCAGTGAGGGCCAGCCCGAAGGAAGCGGGCTGGCCCTCGCTGCGACTGCCGGAAGCAGTCCACAGCCCCCGAGTACAGCAGATCCGACCCCTGGAGGACCCCGTGAGCACCGAAAACAACGGCCAGCCCTTCTTCGACGACCCGGACGCGGCACTGCGCGAGATCGCGAAGAACCCCGCCGCCTACGCGCACTACCTCGCGGACTTCCACCGGGTCGTGCTGGACATGCAGGCCAAGCTGGAGATCCTCCAGCGCGAGGCCCGCGTGCACTGCCGCGGGACCCGCGTGGAGGGTGACAAGTGGGGTCAGGCTTTCCTGCGCTCCTTCCCGGTGGAAAAGTCCCTGAACGGCGTTCTCAATGACCTGAAGAGCATTAGTTCGGGACTGGAAAAGAGCGCCCACAAGCGTCACGCCCACGACGAAAAAGTGAAGGATGTGAAGAAACAGCGCAAGGAAAAGGTGCAGCTCAAGGAGCGGAAGAATAACCCGCCGCTCCAGGCCGCCCCGCAGAACCCCGGTCAGCAGGGTGCGCATAACCCGAATCCGGGCTATGGTGGCCCCACGTCGATTTACAACCTGGACCGCAGGGAGTCGGCGTGAGTGCAGGTCACCCGCTCACGAAAGTCGAGCGGAAGAGAATGAACCGTGCGGAACACGAGCGGAAAATCAGACAGGATCTGATCGCCCAGCACGGCAACGACCTCGGCACTTTCTACTACTGGCTCCGGATTATGAATATCCGAGGCACCCAGGCTTACCGCGACGGAGACACCGGCTTCATCCGTGACGTCGCGCTCGCCCTGGAGAACGTCTACCGCCGCCACGCCGGCTGACCCACCACGCACCGCACGAAGGGCCGCTCCCGATCCCCGGGGGCGGCCCTTCGGCAACCCAACGCGTGCCGCGCGTGACGCGTGCCGCGCGTGGCGTGCGCGCGTGTACGCGAGGCGGGAGCCGACTGTCAAGCCCAGGAGGAGGAGTCGCGTGTCCGACGACACCGGCAGCAACGTTGTTCACCTCCCCGCTCGGGGCGCCGATTCCGGCAGCATGCCGGACGCCCCCGACGGCGGGGATCTCTTCTATTCAGAACCGTCCATAAACAGTGTGGGCGGCGGCGTTCCCCCGGAATCCCCGGAGGAAACAACCATGGAAATCCCGGCCATTCGCGGCCCCATCTCCCCGCAAATGGCCTTACGGGAGACAGGAATGCCTGACGCCCCGAATTCCGGCGACGGCGAATACGAAGAATATGAGGAAAGCGAATACGTCCAGCCTCGCTCTCTCGCCGATCGCCTCGGTGACTGGCTGGAATACCGGCTGGAAGTGATGCGCGAGCGCCATGCCGGGGAATCCCCGTTCCGTGAGGCGGAAATAGCGCGCAAAGCGGCTCTCGTGGAGGCCCGCACCGCTGCGGAAGTCGCCATGATGGAGCAGAACGGCAAGCTCCACGCCGCACTGATGAAAGCGAAGGCCCACGGCAAGGCCGACACGACACGCTCCCCCGCGTCGGGGATGGGCGCGGACAAGGGCCGCTCCAAGGCCGGCGGCGGAGGTGGCCCGCGAGCAGGAGGCGGCAGCTCCATCGGCGCGGGCCGCACCTCCGGGACGAACGGGGCCGGGAGCGCCGGGCGCGGCTCCGGGGGCGGCAACTCCCCCAAGGGTGCCGGGAACGGCTCTGGACGCCCCTCTGGCGGCCGTAGCGGTGGCTCGAAGGGCAATGATTCGTCCGGCGGTCCCAAGGGTCGCCAGAGCGGCTCTAGCGGCTCCGGGTCAGGCAAGAGCCTTACCGGCAAGGGCAGTTCAGGTGGTCCTGGATCCGGCAAGGGCGGCGGAGTCGGCAAGTCGCAGATCGGCCCGGCCTCGAGCCCGGCGGCCGAACGGGCCCGCGGCCGCCAGGAGCGTGCGTCGGCCCGTCAGGCCGCGCGTCAGCAGCGGCGCGGCGCCGGCCAGGTGGCGAGCATCGCAGACCGCAGCAAGGACCGTGACCAGGACCGCGTCAACCAGCAGGCGGCGCGGGAGGAACGCCGAGCGGCGAAAGCCGAGCGGAAGGCCGCCAGGAAGACGAAGCGGGAGGCTGCCACGGCGGCCGACGGCCGCACCACCCTGGGCGCGGCCGTGGCCGGCGAGGCGCAGCGGCGCTGGGAGAAGCGCCGTGCGGCAGAGGCCAAGGCCAAGGCCGCCAAGGACGGCGAAGCCCCAGACACCACCGCGGGCAAGGACTCCGAGGCCACGGCCGAGAAGACGGCCAAGGACGACCCGAAGACGTCCTCCAAGGGCCCCGAGGGCGACTCCGCAGCCAAGAAGCCGGAGGACGGCAAGGAGCCGGCCGACACCGGGAAGCCGGGTGAGGAACCCGCGGGCGATGCCGCCGACAAGGACGGTTCAGGGACGGACGACGGCTCGAAGCCCGACGACGTCAAGGACCCGCCCGACGATCCCAAGGACGCGGCCGACGACGGCGGGAGCGACGACGAGCGCTCCTTCAAGGACCGCCTCAGGGACTTCTTCACCAAGGCCCGCGAGGGCTACGCCCAGCCCGAGGCGGAGGAGCCGTCCGGAACGGTGAAGCCGGAGGACCTCGGGTTCACCGTCGACAGCCCCGGCCGTCCGAGCCGGCCGACACGGTCCGGACTCGCCGAGGAGGACTACATCGAGGACGCGGTCATCGTTGACGACCCGTCCGGGGCGCCGTCCGGCCCCGCGGCTCTTCCTCGTGCCCCGGAACCCCACACCCAGCGTCCCGGCACCAGCCGCCTCACTGCACAGGAGGATCCCGTGGCATCGCAGGTCAGCAAGCCCGCGTCCGGTCAGGCCGGTATGGCGGCCAAGCACCGTACCGACATCACCTTCGGCGAGTTCCTGATGGAGATCGTGAACATCGCGATCGCCGCCGACCTCGACAAGGCCCGTGCCGAGGACCTGGCCGTCGCGCTCGGCAGGGTCGCCGACGCCCTGCGGGACATGGCGGCCGACCTGGTCGGTGACCACAACATTGCCACCGAGGTCGTCGATCAGATCACCGATCTGGCCGACGCCGCGGCCCGCATGAAGCAGCTGGCCGAACGGTGCGCCACCGAGTGCGAGATCGCCTCCCAGGGAGCGCGGATCACCGCCCTCTCCGTCGGCGTCACCTACGGCGAGGACATCCAGGCCATGGACGACGCGGGCCTGGCCACCGCCTCCTCCGCCACCCACCACGACTGAAGAAGCCGGAGAACTTGCTGATGAGCGACCTCACACCCCACACCGGCGGCGCTGCCGCCCAGAGCGACGGCGACAACCGCTTCAAGGCCGTCCAGCACAAGCTCAAGACGCTGGGCACCGCCATGGAGATGGCCAGCAACGAACTCGAAGGGCTGCTGCTCGGCATGCGCACGAACGCCCAGCGCGCGGAGGGCCTGGCCGTCGACATCGCCAACGCCGAGCTCGACGTGAAGTTCGTGGAGATGACCAACCAGGTGTCCGTCGCCCTGGGCGGCGCCGCCGTCGAAGTCCGCAAGCTCCACGAGACCGCCCAGGAAGTCGCCGGCATGGCCAACGACACGCGGCGTACGCACGCACGGCTGTACGAGGGCCTGGACACCGTCCGCTCCGGCCGCCGCGAACGCACCCCCAAGCCGGGCTTCCTCGTCCGCTGACCCCAGATCCACCAACACCCCCGAGGGGCGGCCCCGCCAGCACGGCGGAGCCGCCCCTCGCCTTTCCCGAAGGAGAACGACGTGTCCCTGCCGCGCAGCGTCGCACTGGAGCGCACCCTCTACACCCTGGCTGCCCCGGTCCTCGCCGCGGCCCCCACCCTCTACCCCGACAGCCCCGTGAACACGGTCGTGCAGCTGGCCGGCGTCGCCGGACTCGGCGGCTGGTTCCTGGCCTACAAGAGCGACGGGCTCGGCGCGGGCCGCAAAATCCTGCGCTGGTCCCCGCTCGTGGCCGCCGCCGCCATCGACGTCGCCGCCCGCCACACCATCGGCTGGGGCCCCTACTGCCTGGACGGACTGCTCGCCGCCGGATGGGCGGCCGCCGGCCTGCTGGTCATGCCGCTCTCCCGGCACACCCGCCGCCACCACCGTCCCGCTCTCGCCGCCCCGGCCCCCGCCCCGCAGATGCAGGCCGTGCCTGAGCCCTCGCCGGCGCAGCCGGACGACGGAGCCGACAACTTCACCCGCCAGGTCCGCTGGCTGTGGGAGAACCGCGGCCTGCCCGGCCGCACCATCGTCATCAAGGCCACCCCGCACCCCGGCATGCCCATGGACCTGTCACTCCTGCTGCGCGCTGCCGAGCCGGGCAGGCCGATCTCCGGCCTGACCGAGGAGGCTGTGGCCGCCGCGTTCGGTGTCGACGTCACCGATGTACGGATCGAGGAGGTGGGACGGCAGTACGGGCGTGAGGGAGGCCCCGGCTGGAAGGAAGTCCACGTCACCCCAGACATGAACGAGCAGCGCCGCAAGGCGCCCACCGACCACGAGTGGTGGGCCGACCGGATCGGTCAGAGCGGCGGCCCCGTCCCCGGCTCGCAGTTCATCCGGAAGGTCCGCGAACACGGGCGCAAGGTCACCCACTACATCGCCCAGGTCCCCGACGAGATGGGCGAGCCGCGCGTCAACCGGCACACGCTGGCGGCCGCGCTGAAGACCAAGTACGACGAGGGCCGGCTGTTCGTCACCGTCGACGGCAACCAGGTCCTGGTCTCCCTGTGGGACACCAGCCCGCTCGGGCAGGTCTTCCCCGCGACCAGGGAGCTCCTCACCCCGGACAAGGACGGCCGGTGGGTGACCGGCTACCTCGGCAACGGCCAGCCGGCCCGCAACCGCGTCTACACCGACCGGGGCGCCGCCCACGGCCTGTTCGTCGCCCCCTCCGGCGGCGGTAAGACCCAGCTCATGGCCCTGCACGTCGCGGCCGACGCCCTGTTTGGAGCCGTGGTCATGCTGGCCACCGAGGCACCGGATGAGAAGACGGCCGTGCTGGGCAGCCACACCGCCCGCTACGGCGTCGGCGCGCTCTACATGATTCGTCTCCTGCGGGTTCTGAACGCGCTGATGGAGATCCGCGGCGAGATGGTGTGGGAGGACGGTCAGGTCCACGACTGGGACCCGAGCCTGCCCGGCTGCCCCTACCGGATGCTGTCCGCCTACCTGGATGAGTTCCTCTCCGCCGCCCGTGACGGTCTGTTCGGCGCGGAGATCATGGACCTCGCCGAAAGGGTGTCGGTCAAGGGCCGCAAGTATGGGGTCGGCCTGAAGGTCGCCGGCCAGTCCATCTACGTCCAGGACGGCTTCACGCAGCTGCTGTGCGAAAACCTGCGGGAGAACTGCATCCCCGTCGTGCTGAAGGTCGCGCCGAAGAAGGTCGGCGACATGTTCAAGGCCCTGGGCATCTCCTCCGAGAACACCCCCGACCCCCTCCCCCGCTCCTTCTCCCCCGCCGAAGCCGGCCGCATCGACCGCGTGATGCGCGGCGAGCCCGAGCCGCCCTCCGACTCCAACACCGGCGGCGCCGGCTGGATCGTCGAAGCCAAACAGCCCGATGTCCTGCGCACCCTGTTCATGGACTTCAAGGCGGGCATCGACGGCTACTTCCCCGACACCATCGAAACCCTCACCGACCACGAGATCCGCGAGCTCGAAGCCCGCAACTTGTGGTTCGACTGGACCGAACCGCCCCGGCCCGGCGAGTTCGGCCCCGAACCCAAGGACGACGACGAATACGGGGACGAGGAGGCACCGGCGAAGGGCGGCGGCAACCGCCGCAGCGGTGGCGGGAAGCCGACCACACGACGCGACACGGTGACCTCGCCCCGCCAGGCACTGGAGGCCATCAAGAACCTCTCCCGCACCTGATCTACGCCTCGGTCCACGGCGGGTCGGGGGTGTCGTTGAGCCCGTCACAGAAGCGGCAGTGCCAATCCGAAGGGATCTCCCACTTGTCGGCCCACCAGCCGACTTGCCGGCCCACGAAGTAGTTGTCCCCACCGCACCAACCGCAATCGAAGACGAACTCCACCCCAACCCCCTCCCCCGTCTGCCGGCCCAGGGATGCCCGGGCCGCGTGGACGGTGCCTACCCACCACCAGCCTCCATCTCCCCTGCTGCACCACGCCGAAGGACGCCAGCCCCCGACGGCGGCCTTCGGCGTGCCCCTGCGCTGCCTGGAGCCCCGATGCCCTCCTCCGCCCCTCTCACCACAGACCACCCCACCGCGACCGCCACCTCACCGTCCCCGAAGCTGACCTTCGAGGAGCGGCTGACCCTCATCAACTCTGAGATGACCCTGCGCCTGGACCAGGCCGCCGTCGCCTACGAGGTCAACACCGCGCACATCGACACCGAGCCCCTCGACCTGGCCGACGTCGTCACCATCCCGCTCACCCCCACCCTGCAGCCACCGACGCCGTACCCGACACCGGTCGCAGCGCTCCTGCAGCGCGCCCACCACCGACTGCTCACCGCCGGCTGGTGCACCGGCCGCCTGGTCGACGCGGAAGGCGCCCGCTGCATGCTCGGCGCAATCGGGATCGAGGCCCGCGGCGACGGCGGCCTGCAGGACAGTGCCGTCTCCGTTCTGCTGCACGCGATCCAACGAACCTTCGGCGAGCACATCGACTCCGTGCCTGCCTTCAACGACTCCTGGGCCACCAGCCGTATCCCGGCCCGCATGGTCGCCCAGGCCGCCACCCTCGCCGACGCCCGCGGCCTGTAGCCCCGCCCCTTTCCGGGCCCCCTGCCTCGTGCCCGAACCCAATGCCGGGATCGGGCACGGGGCAGGCCACCCGGCCAGCACCTCCCCCTGAACACCACCAACCTTCCGTGAAGGAGCAGCCCGACCATGCCCTCCAACGACGAGCAGCCCACCAGCAAGAACCACCCGCTTGGCAACCAGCCCGGCAACGAATCCGAGACCAAGACGACGGACGCCGAGTTCGAGGAAATCCTCGCTTGGTGGAGCAGCACCTGGAACGACGCCTGGGACGACGGCGGCGTCTTCCACCGCCGGTGGGAGGAGATCCGCACGGCCCGCAAGGCCGGCTGGCACGGTATGGCCAACTGGATCAAGGCACTCCTGATCCTCGCCGGAGTCTGCGCCCTGATCATCCTGCTCGAGGCCGCCGGCGACATCTTCGACGGCTTCCTGCGGGGCCTGGCCGCCTCGACGCCCACCACCACGATCGACACCAGCACCTCCAGCGAGTTCTGGAACGTCGTCGACACCCCGGTCCGCGTCTACATCGACCAGCACACCGCCGGCCTCCCAGTCAGCGGCTCCGCCGCCTACACCTTCTGGCAGCTCGCGGGCCTCTTCGGCCTCATCGGCGGCTTCATCGGCGCCACCGGTGCCCGCATCACCTGGACCCTCTGGGGCGCCGCAACCGCCACGGCGGTGTGGACCACCACCCCCGCTGACGGCCACACCGTCGCCACCGTCATCGCCGTCCTCGCCTGGACCATCGCCTCGACGTTCGCCCTGCGCGGCCTGAGCCTGCGCCCGGTCATCAACAACTACTCCCCCGTCCAGCCCCAGATCGACATCCGGCCCGAGATCCACATCCCCGCCCAGCCCACACCGCCCGCCGACGAAGCCCCCGACAACGTGCACCCGATCAAGCACTGAACCCCGCAACCCCGCCCTACACCCAAGCTTGTGCCCCGTCGACAACCGAGCTCGGCGGGGCACAGCACTGCCCGCTCACACCTCACGACAAGGACCCCCCTGTGCGCCGCTACCGATACCGCTGTGCCGTGTGCAGCACCACCAGCCCCGTCACCTTCCACTCCGAGGACCTGGCCGCCGAGGGCACGGCCCACCGCCAGGCCATCCACGGCGGCCACTTCCCCGACGGCGAGAGCACCGGCCGAATAGACAGACTCGGCCGCCCGTACGCCTCCCTGACCCCGCTCACCGCCCTGCACGCCCAGATCGCCGACAACCTCGCCGACATCAAGGACCCCAAAGGCATGGGCCTCCCGTGGTCGGCCACGGCGGGAGCCGCCCTCATCCTCGTCGCCGCGGCCGCCCTCGTCCTCGGCGTCATCACCGCCGCACTCTGACTCACCTGCTCCGGCCGCTCCGCCTGGCCACCGGCACCCGCCACCCCGCACCCCGGGGCCGGCCGGGTGCCGGTGCCCGGGCAGGCCGACCGGCCTCAACAAGATCCCCGTACCAGCCACCCCACCCCGCCGCACTCGGCAGGTGCATCACCCACGCCTACCCGAAAGGAGTCGCTCCCGTGACCAGCCAGACCGCATGGCTCGAGGGCGTCATCGCCCGCTACCTCACCAAGGCCGCCGAGATCACCGGCGACCACGAAGCCACCGTTGACGTGAGCGAGAACGGCAACGAGACCACGGCGACGTGCAGGGGCTGCCAGCGGGAACTCTCCCGCTACCTCAACTACAGGGCGGAGACCGTCAAGCACGACGCCCAGAAACACGCCGAGACCTGCCGGGCCCTCCCCCGCCCCACATAGGCCGGGGCAAGCACCCGCTGAACCCCGCGCCCGCCACCCCGAACGGGGACGGCGGGCGCCCGTACGTGCCCAGCCACTGCTTCGTCTTGGAGGGTCCATCGTGCTCACCCCCCGGCCGCGCCGCAGGACCGGCCGCCCGCGCCCCACCACCCCCGGCCCCCGCTACCCGCTGCCCCAGCGACGCCTGCCCGGTACCTGGAGTCGGTGATGCCGCAGGTACGGCGCAAGCGGCACCGCGAACTCAAGCGGGTTCCGCGCTCCAACATGACGCTGCCAACTGGAGTTCACGCGGGTTCCGGGACGGATGCAGCGGGGCAAGGAGCGCAAGTGGGCAGGTCAATGCCTACCTCGCGCAGACCGCTCGTGCATTTCAACTTCTACGGATCGCTGGCAGGTTCTGAGAGTTCGGCCAGCAACTTGCCAGTCCGTGCTCGATTCCGGAAGTCGCTGCTGTCCCGCGTGGCTTAGATGGTGCTTGAAGAAATCCAGTCGTCGGTTTCGCGATGGCGATCCAGTCCCACGGCCTCGAACTCGTCCTCGCCGAGGCTCTTTCGTGCGCCAAGCTGTCGCAGAGCCTGGGAGACCGGAGTGACCGCCCGCGAGAACCGCTTCTTTGCGGGCGTGTCCAGTGGTCCCAATGCCAGCGAGCCGGCAGCCCAGACAGCGGACCGTTGCTCGCCGACTCCCCCGAAATACTCGGCCTCTACATAGGCGATCGGCCCTGCGGTGGACCACTGAGCCAGCAGCGTGCCGAAGCCCCCCGGCAGCTTCCAGAACCCCAGGCCCCCTCCGTCGCTGCCATCTGTGACGGCGTCGAAGACCTCATCGGTCATCGGCATCAGCGACAGGCCCTGGCGAAGAGGCACCACTCGGGCTCCAGGAACTTCCCGCGACGCGACGCGCAGCAACTCGTCAGCCGCGATCACTGCCTGCAATACGTAGCCCATCTCACGGCCTCTCCAACCGATCGGAGACCCCATCTTGCCTGACACGTCGCGACCGAACCCAAGTGCGTCCCCGCTCCAGAACCCTCGCTCCACCAGCAGGTTCCTGCCAGGTGACCCTTCAGATGCCGCGAACCCACTGGTTTCAGAGCATGATCGCGGGGCCTTACCCAAGGGCTTGCTCACCCGGCGGCAACTGCGGGCGAAGGGGCTGAGCCCCGGCGGTCACGACCCGGTCGCCGTCCTGCGCTGCACGTACTGCGCGCTCCGGCCCGACCAGTCGTGCAACCACCCCACCCGCGGCTGGCTCTACGACGTGAGCCTCGCCCGACCGAAGCGGGTCCCGACGCTCGCCCAGGAATGGGCGCTGGACCGTGCGATGGCCGCACGGCAGACATGTGTGAACGACGGCGATATTCGGCTCTGTCGACGATCTTGTGATGTCGCAGGGTTGAGCTGGGCAGTCTCTGGGTGTGCGATTCAGGGGTGTTGGGGCGGCTGCTGCCGCATCTGTCCGGTGTTGTCGTCGAGTCGATCAAGCGAACGGGTGGGAGTGTCACAGTTCGCGCGGGGTGCCAGGCCTTGCCGGTCGGGTGCCCGCGGTGCGGGATGCCGTCTTGGCGGGTGCATGGACGCTACGTCCGCCGGCTTGCCGATGCCCCTCTGGGCGGGGCTGCGGTCGTGATCGAGCTGACGGTACGCCGTTTCAGATGCCGTAACTCCTATTGCCCCTCCGTGACGTTCACTGAGCAGATTCCTGGGTTGACCAGCCCTCATGCCCGGTACACGCCGCTCCTGCGTGCGGTGCTGACCTCCGTCGCGGTGGTCCTTGCAGGTCGGCCTGGAGCCCGACTCGCCGCCTCCTTGGCTATCCGCGTCGGGAAGGACGCTCTGCTCCACCTTCTGCGCGGGATGCCTCAGGCCCCGCCCGCATCCATCCGAGTGCTGGGCGTCGACGATTTCGCCCTCCGCAAGGGCGACTGCTATGCCACGATCCTGGTCGACCTGGAGACTCGACGGCCGGTCGACGTGCTGCCCGGCCGGGATGCCGAGCCTCTGGCCCAGTGGCTCCGGGGTCATCCCGAAGTCGAGGTGATCTGCCGTGACCGTGCCAGTGCCTATGCCGAGGGTGCTCGCAGCGGCGCCCCGCAAGCCCTGCAGGTGGCGGACGGCTGGCACTTGTGGCACAACCTCGGCGAAGCCCTGGAGAAGACGGTCGGCGCCCACCATCACTGCGTGCGGGCCGCGTTCGCGACACCCCAGGTCACCGCGGCGCCGCCCTCGAAGGACCTGGTCGGCGCGGATCCCGCCGCCCTCGCGTTGCCGGAGTTCGTTCCGCCGGACGGGACACTGGACTGGGCCGGACGCCCGCGCCGACTGGTGGCCCGCACCACCGAGCGGTACACCCTCGTGCAGCAGCGTCTCGCCGAGGGCAAGACCCTGGCCGCTATCCGCCGCGAGCTTCAGCTCGACCACTCCACCGTGCGGCGCTTCGCCCGCGCCAAGAACCTCAACGAGCTGCTGGTCAAGGCAACCAACCGGGCCACCATCTTGGACAAATACAAGCCCTACCTGCACCGACGCTGGGCCGAGGGCTGCCGCGACATTCCCCACCTCCACCGCGAGCTGCGAGAGATGGGATACGGCGGAGGGATTCAGAGCGTCCGCCGCTACTTCCAGTCCGCCAAGGAACCCCGCCACAGGAACCGCTCCGACCGCCCCACACTGTCACCGGTGCCCGAGCCGCGTTCAGTACCCAAACCCCGCCGCATCGTCAGCTGGATCATGAAGCCTCCCGACCAGCTCACCGACGAGCACCAGGCCAACCTCAAAGAGATCCGGACCCACTGTCCCCACCTCGACGCCGCGACACGTCACGTCCGCGACTTCGCCACCATGCTGCGCGACCTGACCGGCAAGGACCTGCCTGATTGGATGAACCGCGTCCTGGACGATGATCTGCCCGCCTTCCACACCCTGGTCACCGGCCTACGCCGAGACCTCGACGCCGTCGTCGCCGGCCTGTCCACGTCCTGGAGCTCAGGCCAGGTCGAAGGACACGTCACCCGCGTCAAGCTTCTCAAACGCATGGGCTACGGCCGAGCCAACCTCGACCTCCTACGCCAACGAATACTCCTCAACCCATGACCCGGCGACATCACAAGATCGTCGACAGAGCCCGATATTCCCCACCCCCAGCGTCACGGAATGGGCCATGGGGATGGCGGAGCTGCACCGTCGTCCCCATGGGGATGCCACAGCTCCCCGGGCCGCCCGATAGCCAGCCGAGGTTCAGGGTCGGGGCGGGCAGTCAAGGATGAGCGCAGCTCATCGCCTTGGCGACGTCGAAGGCGTCCTTGACGGCCCGGCTCGGCCCGCACACTTCGAGATCGGGCGGCCCCCTCAGTCGGCACCGCCGCTTCGAGGCCGGCGCCTGGGGACGAAGGAGGCCGGGGTGGGGAATTACGGGCTCTGTCGACGATCTTGTGATGTCGCCGGGTCATGGGTTGAGGAGTATTCGTTGGCGTAGGAGGTCGAGGTTGGCTCGGCCGTAGCCCATGCGTTTGAGAAGCTTGACGCGGGTGACGTGTCCTTCGACCTGGCCTGAGCTCCAGGACGTGGACAGGCCGGCGACGACGGCGTCGAGGTCTCGGCGTAGGCCGGTGACCAGGGTGTGGAAGGCGGGCAGATCATCGTCCAGGACGCGGTTCATCCAATCAGGCAGGTCCTTGCCGGTCAGGTCGCGCAGCATGGTGGCGAAGTCGCGGACGTGACGTGTCGCGGCGTCGAGGTGGGGACAGTGGGTCCGGATCTCTTTGAGGTTGGCCTGGTGCTCGTCGGTGAGCTGGTCGGGAGGCTTCATGATCCAGCTGACGATGCGGCGGGGTTTGGGTACTGAACGCGGCTCGGGCACCGGTGACAGTGTGGGGCGGTCGGAGCGGTTCCTGTGGCGGGGTTCCTTGGCGGACTGGAAGTAGCGGCGGACGCTCTGAATCCCTCCGCCGTATCCCATCTCTCGCAGCTCGCGGTGGAGGTGGGGAATGTCGCGGCAGCCCTCGGCCCAGCGTCGGTGCAGGTAGGGCTTGTATTTGTCCAAGATGGTGGCCCGGTTGGTTGCCTTGACCAGCAGCTCGTTGAGGTTCTTGGCGCGGGCGAAGCGCCGCACGGTGGAGTGGTCGAGCTGAAGCTCGCGGCGGATAGCGGCCAGGGTCTTGCCCTCGGCGAGACGCTGCTGCACGAGGGTGTACCGCTCGGTGGTGCGGGCCACCAGTCGGCGCGGGCGTCCGGCCCAGTCCAGTGTCCCGTCCGGCGGAACGAACTCCGGCAACGCGAGGGCGGCGGGATCCGCGCCGACCAGGTCCTTCGAGGGCGGCGCCGCGGTGACCTGGGGTGTCGCGAACGCGGCCCGCACGCAGTGATGGTGGGCGCCGACCGTCTTCTCCAGGGCTTCGCCGAGGTTGTGCCACAAGTGCCAGCCGTCCGCCACCTGCAGGGCTTGCGGGGCGCCGCTGCGAGCACCCTCGGCATAGGCACTGGCACGGTCACGGCAGATCACCTCGACTTCGGGATGACCCCGGAGCCACTGGGCCAGAGGCTCGGCATCCCGGCCGGGCAGCACGTCGACCGGCCGTCGAGTCTCCAGGTCGACCAGGATCGTGGCATAGCAGTCGCCCTTGCGGAGGGCGAAATCGTCGACGCCCAGCACTCGGATGGATGCGGGCGGGGCCTGAGGCATCCCGCGCAGAAGGTGGAGCAGAGCGTCCTTCCCGACGCGGATAGCCAAGGAGGCGGCGAGTCGGGCTCCAGGCCGACCTGCAAGGACCACCGCGACGGAGGTCAGCACCGCACGCAGGAGCGGCGTGTACCGGGCATGAGGGCTGGTCAACCCAGGAATCTGCTCAGTGAACGTCACGGAGGGGCAATAGGAGTTACGGCATCTGAAACGGCGTACCGTCAGCTCGATCACGACCGCAGCCCCGCCCAGAGGGGCATCGGCAAGCCGGCGGACGTAGCGTCCATGCACCCGCCAAGACGGCATCCCGCACCGCGGGCACCCGACCGGCAAGGCCTGGCACCCCGCGCGAACTGTGACACTCCCACCCGTTCGCTTGATCGACTCGACGACAACACCGGACAGATGCGGCAGCAGCCGCCCCAACACCCCTGAATCGCACACCCAGAGACTGCCCAGCTCAACCCTGCGACATCACAAGATCGTCGACAGAGCCGAATTACGCGACCGCTGACAACATGCCCGGTTCCCACCTGTGGCCGACGTTACGTGTTCTACACGAGCCTGGCTCATGCCCGGACAAAGCCCAGCACGCCCCTTGCGAGTGGAATACCTAAGCTTGAAGTTCCGCGACTACGGCCTCAACGGGCTCGCCGGCCGCAACGCCGCCCGCCTGGCCCTTGCCGCGAACCTGCCGGCATCTGTCCTCGCAGACCTCACTGGCACCAGCGTCGACAACGCCGTCCGGTGGACGAACTTCGCCAAGCGTGACTGGACCGACTACGTCGCTGCCCGCAAAAGGGACACTTCAAGCTGATGAATGACCTGGCTGCGGAGAGGACTATTCGACGGCTCGCCAGGCTGAGGTCACGCAACCCTCTTCATAGTGCCACCGGCCGACCCTCTCCCCGTGGGCGAGGAGCTGCTTGACCTGCGCGATCTCAGCGCTCGCAGGCACGTTCAAAGCCACCAAACCGAACTGGGCAATGCCTTCGCCGTCCACGCCCAGTCGGGAAAACTCGTCGAGCACAGCCTGACGCTTCTCGACGAGATGCCCATCCTCTGCCGGAATCACCCTGATCGTGCAGTTGTCGGAGTACGCCACGGCTTCCTGCCCGAGCAGAACGTCCTTGTCATCGACCGTGAAACGGACAATGTCGCCCAGCGAGAAGCCGCGCACGAAGAACGGGATGTTGTCCAGCCGGGCCGTGTCATCGCTGACACGTATCGCCCACAGGCGCTCAGTGCGCGCCGGAGGCCACCCATCCGAGTCCTGCGCCAATTCGAAGATGAGCCGGACCCGCTCAGCCCTCTGATCTATGTCGTTCACAGTCACCCGCGAAGGATGTCAGAGCTCCGCCCAGGAGTCCTCGACAGGTGCAGACCAGCGATGACGCTCGGGAATACCGCACGTCCGGAACAAGTGACCTGCGCCAGTACCGCTCAAGACCGTCGGCTCGTGCCTGGAATGCGCCGACGGAACCCCGGCCGACCCCAGCTCCTACTTCGCGCCCCCGGCTATGCACCGCCTGGCCGCCTGACCACCGAAGGGACCACAGACCCATGAGCGCCCTCCGTACCGCCCTCACCGAACCCGACCGCCCCAAGGACCTGCAGATCCGGTTCGCCACCCTCGGCGGCTCGTACGTCGACGTCACCGGCCCCGGCCCCAACTACGCCTCCGGCGTCCACCGCTGGAAGTGCCACGGCTGCGCCGACCACTCCGCCCTCCCCGAGGAGGATTACCTCCACCCGATCCGGGCCCGCGCCAACACCCACGCCGGTCTTTGCCGCGCCATCCCGCTGACGTGACCACCCGCCACCTGCGCGCCGCCCTGCTGCTCGTAGCTGCTCTACCCGCCGCTGTGAGCGTGGCCGCCGCCGTACTCAAGGCGAGCCACCTCAAGCTGTCCGCCGACCGGCACCGCATCGAACTCACCCCCCAGCCCTGGCCGGACTGCCCGCACTGCTACGGCGACGGTGGCTGGTGGGTGGGCGGAGCCTTCCCCGAGATGGAGGCGTGCGGCTGCTGGTCGCACCGCCGCGAGTTGATCATCCCGCTCCGGCCCGTCGCGCCCTGGCCGGACGATCCCTCGTTCTGAGCCACCGACACGCGTACCGCCTCACACCCGGCCGACGGCACACAACCCACCACGCACCGCCCCCGCTACATGCGGCCTCGACACGGGCCGGTGCGAGCCCTGTCTGCCTGTTCCACCCCGCCTTCCCGAGAAGAGGTACTTGTGCCCATCACCATGAACGCCCACCAGCTCGCCCGTCTCGTCGCCCGCACGATCGGCCACATCGGCGACGAGTACACCGAGCAGCTGCACGGCATCCGCCTGGAAGCCGACGACACGTTTCTCTACGCGATCGCCAGCGATCGCTACACGGTCGCCGCCGCCCGCTACCGCCACGGCGGCCTGGACGGCGAGTCGTTCGCCCGCACGATCCCGGCTGGCGCCCTGCCCTCTCTGCGCGAGTGGGCCAGTGCCCGGGCCGGGGAGTGCGAGATCACCGTGAGCGTGCTGCAGGATCGGGTGCGCTTCACGGCCCCTGACAGCGACCTCGGTATCGCTGTCAGCCTGGGCCTGAACTTCTTCAACTGGCGCAGCGCGTCATCGACCAGACCAGCGAGACCAGCGCCGTGTTCCCCGTCCTCGACACCCGCCTGCTGGACCGGTTCCGGGCCGTCGAGGACAAGCTCCGGATCCGCGTCACCGCCGACGAGCAGGCCGTGCTGATCGCCGGGGAGGACTTCCTCGGCATCCATATGCCCGTCCGCTCCCGCCACCACGGCATCACCACCGACGACCTGTCCTCCATCGACCAGGTCCGCGCCGCCTGGGAGGCCAGCCTGACCCCGGGCAACACGGGGACGCCCGAAGGCATCCCGGCACCAGCGAAGCGCTCCCCATGCGAGGTGACCACCGACGTTGCCGAGACCGCAGGTGAGCTCCTCAAGCAGACGCTGCGCAGCACCCACACCCTGCTCTGGGGCCCCGACCCCTCCTCTGAAGTCCACACCGCGCGCATCACCGCGGGCGTCAACGCGTGGACGGCCTACCGCTACTTGCAAGGCCTGCAGATCGCCGACCCGCAGCTGGCCGCCTCCGTCGTCGCCGACACGGCCGGGCAACTCGACAGCGGCGAGATCGGCGAGTTCGCCTGGGATGCAGCAGAGGCCGCCGGCCACGACCCGAACGCCTGGCAGGACGAGGTGGACAAGTACCTGGCGACGGCGCGGGAGAAGGTCGAAACCGACCAGCCCGCCACGACCTCCGTCTGACGAGGACCGGCCCGGGGGCCGCGCAGACCATAGCGCCGCCGCGGCCGCGGTGCCGGCTTCCTACACCAGCGATGTGCCCAGACACCTTCACCCCCGGCCGGAATCGGCCGGGGGTGAAGACGCTCACGAGGCGGCCGCAGCATCGGCTCAATGGCCGGCCGCCCCGCACACCCCACCCGAACATCCGAGATGAGGAGCACACCCAGCATGACCGATCGCCTCCGCGCCATCGAGGGCCTCGCCCTGGTCGCCGCCCTGACCGCCGTCTTCGACGGAGTCCACGGCCTCGGGGACCAGTTCGTGCAGAACAGCCACGATGCTTCGACCAAGGGCATGCACGGCTCCCACCTGGTCTACAAGAACGACGGAACCCCGGTCACCGAGGACCCGTGGCGGCACGGGGCCGAGGGCCGCACCTGCACCGCCAGCGCGTACGGCAGGCGTTCGGTCAGCCGGCACGTCGCCAGCTACTCCGCCGTGCAGCTCGCCTCCACCCTCGCCGTCACCCGCACCCTGGGCTACCGGATCCCCGCGGCCGCGCTCCTGACCGGCGCCGCGATCAACGCGATCACCCATGCCGTTCTGGACAGGCGCGAACCTCTCCTCTGGCTCGCCGAGAAGACCGGCAAGACCGGGTACGTCCAGCACGCCACCGTCGTCCGCAAGGCCGGTGGTAAAGGCACCGCCTACCCCGAGCCGGTGCAGGACGTGTCCGGTCCGGGCACGGCGCTGATGGAGCTGGACGAGGCGGCACACCGCGCGATCGGCGTGGCCGCCGCCCTGGTCACCGCCTTCATCGCCCTGCGCAAGAGCGACCGCCGGTGACTCCCGCCGGCCGCCGGCTGGGCCGGGTGCGCGCCTCGGCGGGCATCGCGAAGCTCGCCATCCAGCAGATCCAGGACGAGCTGGACTGCCCCGCCGACGCCGAGTTCCTCACCGAGACGCTGCGCGAACTCTTCGACGAACCCTTCCCGCAGGACGGCATCCTCGGCTCCCTCAACCAGCTGCTCACCCTCGCCGCACGAGCGGCCTCTCGGGCTGCCGCGCTCACACCCCCGGACGGCGAGGAGGCAGCGCGCGCACTTGAGGAGGCCGCGGCGTTCCTCACCGACTCCGCCGGGATGCGCCTGCACCTGGCCACCACCACCCTCGACCCGCAAGGAGAACGCCCGTGAAGACCACGTTCGAAGGCACCATGCAGCCGCTCGACACGACCATCCCCGAACCGGCGCTCATCGTCCTGATCGGGGCTGCGGGCAGCGGCAAGTCCGTCCTCGCGAGCAGCTGGCCGTCCACGCAGGTCCTGGAGCTCGACCATTTCAGGGCGATGATCTCGGACTGCGCCGGCGATCAGTCGGCCAGCCTGTCCGCGGCGAGCGTCATGCACGCCGTCCTCGAGGCCCGCCTCGCCCGCAAGCGCACCACGGTCATCGACGCCACCAACACCGAGGAGCACGTGAGGGCCGGCCTCCTCGGGGTCGCCCGCTCCTACGGCGTAGCCACCGTCGCCCTCCTGGTCTCCACCCCGTCCTCCGTGTGCGTGGCACGCCAGGCCGACCGCGCCCCGGCCCGCGCCGTGCCCGACGACGTCGTACGCCGCCAGCACGCCGAAGCCGTCGCCGCCTTCCCCGGCCTGCACTCCGAGGGCTTCGACCACGTCGTCTTCGCCAACAACATCCACCGCCTGGAGCCGCTGCTGCAGCGGGCCATCGACACCCGCCGCCAGGAGCTCGACCACCGCAGCGGGAGCCTGGGCGACCAGCTCCTGATCCACTCCTACTTCGGTCCCGAAGTCCTGGCGCTGTGGCAGTGGCGCGACGGATCACAGCTCGCAGACGGCGACCGCGTCGGCGACATCCGTCTCGGAGCGGACCAGCTGACCATCACCATGCGTACCGACGTTGACGGCGAGGGGCACGTCGACTTCGAGGTGCTGATGCCCTGCCCCGTCGACGAGGACTGCACAGCTCCGGCGTGGGCACCGGTCGGCTCAGCCTCCGAGCTCCTCACCGCGCACACCGGCGGCTGGGAACAGCACCGCGACACCTTCTGCACCGCCCACGGCGGCCCCCGCGCCGTCGACCCCGAGGACCACTACCGGGGCCGGGGCGACAACCCCGACAGTCGCGCCGACCTCGACGCGCAGCTCGCCGAAGCGGTCTTCGAATGAGCCGCGCCGCCGACGGACCGCACCCCCTCACCCCGGCGGAGCTTCCGGCCGGTGATGAGTGGCTGTATGGCTGCGACGAATGCAACCTGCCGGTCCAGGGCGGCGCCGCCGGCCTCGCCGCGCACCGCCGCACCGTGCACGACCCCCACCGGGACTACGGCGACCGCCGCACCCGCATCACGGTCGATCTCAACCTGTCCCTGTGACCCCGGCGGCCCACCCAGGGCCGCCCCCAAACACCTTTTGGAGGACCTCGTGACCCGTACCCCGAAGCATCCGATCTGGTACATGGCCACCCCGGCCGACGGCATCATCGAGCGCAGCCGCCGCTTATCCCCCGTTAGCCTCGCCGACTCCGTCGGCGACGTCATCGAGCACCCGACGCCGTGCCGCACCCAGTGGTACGACGAGACGCGCTTCTCCTACTTCCCCATGGTCAAGCGCGTCGGTGAGGCGCTGGAGGGTACGGAGATCTGGCCGGTCACCTGGCCCGTGAGGCTGTGGATCGTGGAGCCCCTCGGCGAGACCGGGAACTGGTCAGGGCGCTATTTCCCCTACCGGCTGCTCTCCCACCAGATCCGCGTACTGGGGGAGACCGACGCTTGGCAGGCACTCGGGACCCGCGGCCAGGAGGTCCTGGACGTCGTCGCCCGCCAGATCCCCCAGCTTGCCCCGCAGTGGGCCGCCGACTGGGACGCCGATCCCCGGCAGATGACTGAGCGGCGCGAGAACTGGCGGCTGGCCGGCGCCCCGAACACCACGAGCGGCATGAAGGCCGAGATTCTGGCCCACGACACCGCCCGCGCCCGTCGCGAGTCCACCGCCCAGCACTGGAACCGGCGCCTGGCAGCCAACGCCGCCGACCGCGCCCTCGCCGGAACCGGCACTAGCGCGGGCGCCGCCCAGTACGCCCGCAGCCGTGCCGCCGGCCTCGCCATGGCCACCCAGCACGAGGCCCGCTTCGACGCGTACGTCCTGGACGCCCTGCGCGGCGTGAGCCTCGACTCCCCCACCCCGGCATTGACGGCGAAACGATGACCAGCACACTTCCCGCCCAGCACACAGTCCTGGAGCGGTTCCCCGCCGGCCACCCCCGCGGCTCGTGGCCCGCCGACGAATACGCCGCCGCCCAGCGCACTCAGGGCACCGACGCCCACGTCGTCATGGACCTCGCCAGCGACCAGTTTCCTCGTCGTCACCAACGCCAACACCCACTAGCCCGACCAACCGAGAGGTGAGCATGACCGAGCCCGAGCCCGAGACCATCCGCTACACCGCCGACGTGGTCGCCCTGACCCCCGACGGCGACGTCCTGCTGATCGAGCGCGGCTGGCCGCCGCATGAGGGCGAATGGGCCCTCATGCGGCGGGCACGTTGACCGACAGGAGTCGAGCCGTGCCGCCGCTGTCCGGGAGCTGGCGGAGGAAACTGGTGTCCACGTCGACGCCGACAGCCTGCGTCAAGTCGGCGTGTGGGACGCGCCCGATCGCGACCCGCGCGGCCGGTACGTCACCGTCGCCTACATGGCCATCGTCCCCGCAGACACCCCGCTCATGGCCGGGGACGATGCCCGCGCCGCCCGCTGGTGGCCCCTGGAGGGCCTGCCGCCGCTGGCGTTCGACCACGCCGACATCCTGAACACGGCCGTGGCGCTCACCACCTCGAAGGAGACCGCGCGGTGAGCGTCATAGGGCAGGAAGCCGGGATCGATCACGGCAGCATGCGCGGCTACCGCCAGCACACCTACCGAAAGGTCCCCGCGACCGAGGCGTGCGGCTGCCTGGCAGCCGTCCGTGAGGCCCAGCGCACCAGCAAGCCGGTGCAGGAGCGCTCACAGAAGCAGCGGGAGTGGTACGGCGGGCAGTACGTCACCGCCGCGTCCGGCTCCCAGCCCGGACGCCGGATCCTGCCGCCGGGCGACTGCCCCGTCGACGGATGCGGCCAGGAGGTCGCGGGCCGCAGCGTGCAGCGCCGCGGCTGGGTCCGCATCCACGTCCAGGGTTCGACCATGCCCGCCCGCGCGTTCTGCTCCGGGTCCTGCGCCACGGTCGGGATCGCCCTGGCCGAACTGCGCATGAATACCCCCACCAGCGGCTGACCGCCACTGCGATCAGCGCCCCCGAAGCGGCCCGCCCCAGTGACGGGCCGCTTCACCCATGTCCGGCCCGTGGCGGCCGCCGGCCACGAGCCCGGCCGCCCCGGCTGCTACCCCTCAACTCGAGGAGACCTTCGTGACCGTCTTCACCGACACCGCCGCCACCAGCCCGGCCATCCACCGCGCCTACCTGCGCCGCGGCTTCACCCCGGGGCCACTCCATCCGCGCATCCTCATCCGGCCATCGCACCCGCCGCACCCGCCCAAGCCGTTCTGACACGGAGGCAGGGACAACTTCGCCATCTCGATAGGGTGCGGCTCTTCTCGAGTGAAGATCCGCCTTACGTCGTGAGGCTTGAGATGGGGCCTTGTCGTTTCCGGTGGTGCTGGCAAGGCGGCCGGCTCAAGGACTATCGGGGTGCCGATCTTCTAGACATCATCGAGTGCCACGGTCTGGAGGTAGAGGGGGAGGGAAACTGTGCGAGGGAACTGCGTGATATGTGCGCAGGAGTTCCAACCCGAGGGGACGCCGAGGTTCTGGCGGTGCCGGTGTGGGGTCTGGGACGCGAGCGGCGAGACGCTCCGGCTGGGGGATAGTGTCGCCGCGCTGCGGAAGCTCCAGCCTCTCCCGGCTCAGCCCCAGTCCCGGCCCGGCAAGACCTACCCGGCGCCGGTCCTGCCCCGGGTGCTCAGTCGGCGCGGTCTATCGACGGCTTCGGTGGAGTGCCCGTCGTGCAAGACGGGTCCCATCACGGTGTACCTGCACTACGTAGCCGGGCAATCGTGCCCGACCTGCGGGACGCTGCTCGCCCGTGATCGGAGGCTGTGGCGGCACGACTTCGGCAAGAGCGCGGACCAGGCCGACCAGCAGTACAACCTGTTGGTGGGGTGCTTCTGGTCGGTGGTCTTCGTGCTGGGCTTCCTGATGCTGATCGCCGCACTCAGGTAGTCCAACGTGCAGACGACGAGACGAAGATGCCCCTGCGGATATAGGTAGTTCCTTTGAAGGGAAGCGCTGATCGGGGCGGTGTTCGGAGCTTCTTGTCTCTACCGTGGTGATGGAGAAGGGCTGCGGTCGGCTCACGAACTCAACCGCCGGCGCACATGGTGAAGGAGGCAGCGGGCAACTACTGCCGAGGTACCTCTCCAGCCGAAATCGTGGTGGGCATGCAGCCCCCCCTCCTTGACGGGCTCGGCCCCGTCAGCGCTGTCATCAGCACCATCGGCTTCCGCCACGAAGGCGCCCACAACCTCGTCACGGACGGCCTGTACGTGGATCTCCGGCGAGCGCTGCGCAACCCCGCGGACGACCCCCGATGCGTTACCGCACCGGCCTGGACCCCGACGTCTACGCCCATGTCCTCGCCACCCCCGGCGCCCGCGCCCTCATCGCCCGTACCGCCGTGCAACTCCAGGCGCTCGCGGACGAGGTCGCGAGCCCGGACTCCAAGGCTGACCGTCAGTGGTTGCTGGCAGCATCACCGCTATGAGCGCCATGTTTACCACCCCGCCGCGGCCGTTCGACGTCACCGTGCTTTTCCCTCAACTGGTCCCGTTGGCGCGCACGGCGACCCGGCTGCACCCGCGGCCCGGGTCGCCGACCGTGCACGACAGCTCCGTCGGCGGGCCGCTCCTGTGGCCCGCCGACGAGCCGTGGCCGTACTGCGAAGAACCGCACGACAGGCATGCGGCGCTCAGGATCAACTCCCCGGACGACATCCGGCTCCAGCGCCGTGTCCTCGCCGCAGCGGCCGAGCGCCTTCACCTCGACCGCGAGGCACCCGAGCAGACCCCCGAGGAACAGGAGACCCTGGATCTGATCAGGGCGGGCCGCCCATGGTTCGACGGCCCGATCCCTCTCGTGCCCGTCGCCCAGCTGCACGCCCGCGACATCCCTTTCCCCTGCCCGCCCGACGCGGACCTGCTTCAAGTCCTGTGGTGCCCCTTCGATCACGAGATGGCACACCCGAAGACCGCCCTCTTCTGGCGGTCCTCCGCCACCATCACCGACGTCCTCGACGCCCCGCCCGAGCCGCCGATCGTCCAGGACGGCTGCTACCTCCCGGAGCCGTGCCTGTTCTCACCGGAGCAGGTCACCGACTACCCGCACCCCAGCGAGTTGAGCAAGGAGCTTCGGGAGCAGCTGGACGACGAGAGCAGCTGGGAGACGATCGACCCCGCGCAGTACAACGCGTACGCCTACGATCCGGGCGAGCTCTACCTGAACAACCTCTGCACCGCCCCCGGCTGGAAAACCGGCGGCTGGACCAGCTGGAGCCCCACCGACCCCGTCGACCGCGCCTGTCCGGAGTGCGGCACCGAGGCGGTCCCTCTCCTCACCATCGCCTCATGGGAATGGGACGGTGGCAGCGCGACCTGGATCGCAGAGGAGGACCGGCCGACCCCGGGCCCGCCGCCCCTGGGCGCCCGGGACGGCAACTTCACCTTGATCGACATCACCGGCGGCAACAACCTGCAGCTCCACGTCTGCCCGTCTTCCCCTCACCACCCCCACTTCGAACTGCTCCAGTGAGCTCGCGCGGAAGTCCTCCGCACCGACGCCTACGCCACAATCGACACCGCGATCGACTGTCCGGTAAGCCGCCTTGGCCAACTACCGGAGATCCAAACGACGTGCCCAAGCGGCCCCAACATCAATGTCACAACGAGCGGCCCCGTCACAGACGGGGCCGCTTTCGTGTCGAGGAGGCCTGAACCTTGATCGTTCTCTTAGTCCGGAAATGGGCATCCGGTCTCACCGAACTCCTTGCCCGCGAACTCCGCGCCCGCGGCCGCCAGGTCCACGTCGAACACCTCCACGTACACCTCCCCCGTGTCCTGAAGATGTCCGCCGGCACCCACCTCAACCTCCCCGAGCAGGAGACCTCCCGATGATCCGTCGCGTGTTCCGCCGCTGCGACGTCAGCAACCGCGAGAACTACAGCGACCCGTACGAGGCCGACGTCGCCGAGCTCTTGGCCGCCGCCATCGCGGAGGTGAGCGCATGACCAGCGCCCTGTACGAGATCGAACCCACCGGAGCCGCCGACGGAACGAGGCGCCCCGCAGAACAGATCTGGACCCCAGACGAGGACACCAAGAGGCACGGCTTCCTCACCCAGGGCGGCGTGCACATCACCGGCATTGGAGGATCGGCCGACGACGAGAGTCTCTTCCCGGCAGCCTTCGTCGCCCTCGGACACCAGCCCTGGGCCGCCGTCATCAAGGCCGCAGCCGCCTACATGGACCGCGTCCACGGCTGGCGAAACCTGCACCTCTACCCCGGCGACGACTCGGCAGAGCTCATCCCCCGCATCCCGCGAGCCGTCCACACCCACGCCGTGATCCTCAGCCACCCGCACCCCGACCACCCCTGCGCCTGCGCCTGCGAGTGGGAGAACACCTGGCGCCTGGTCTACGCCCCGCCCACCGAGCCCGGCGCCATCCCGATCACCGTCATGCGGCACCCGGCCGCCCAGACGACAGCCGCCGATTGCCGCCACCTAAGGCCCTGTCCCCGGCACAGCTGGTGTCCGTTGACAATGAAGTTAGTCGGGTGCGGTGTCCTGACCTGGGGCGACTAGGTTGGATGGCAAACGATCAGACCCGTCTTGGGCTTGTGCGAGGTGGTACCAGTCCTGGGTGGTCGCCCAGGACTGGTAGTCCCGGAAGATTCGGGCGAGGCCGTCCGGCTGCTCTCGTGTGGTGAAGAATTCCCCGATGAGTCGGTGGAGTGTGGTCACCGCCGCGGTGTCGGCGGGTGCGGAGAGCGGGTGAACCCAGCCTCCGGGGGTGAGGTGTCGGACGAGAACGGGCCAGGTCAGGTCATGTCCCTTGCCGAGCCGGACGACGAGCCATTCCTGAAATCCGGTGAGCATGCTCCACGAGCTGCCGGCGTCGAGGCCGAGCAGGAAGGCTGTCGTAGTGGCGTAAGAGCCGTCGAGTCCGTGTCGTGCGGGGTCGCGGCGGATTGCGGTCAGCAGCGCCTGGTAGTGCTTGATCACGTTGCCGTAGAAGGGCAGTTGAGCGGCCGCAAGGAAGTCTCCTGAAGGCTGGCCGGGCTGCCGGGCCAGGGTGTCCGTGCTCCAATGGGGATGGCTGGCCAGGTAGCGGTGGACGGTGGCGTAGGCGGAAGTGACACCGTGTTCGTCCAGCAGCTTCTCCCAGATCACCCTCATGGTGGGGAAACAGCCGGCGTGGGCGGCGGCGTACTCGTCGAGGATGGCGTCGATTGTGGGGCCGATGCGTCCCTTGGCCGGGCCCATGGTGGGAGGCCGTTTCTTTCGGGGTGGAGGCGTGGGCGAGTTCAGGGCCTGGCGGACGGTGGCGGGGCTGACGCGGTGGCGTCTCGCCAGATGTGAGACGGGCAGCCGTTCGACTTCGGCGTCTCGGCGGATCGCCGCGAAGAGCGCGGGTTTGTCCGCGGCCTTCGTGAAGCTGCGCTTGGGCTTCTTGGGATTCGCGGGCTTCTGACGCACCAGATCGGACAGAGCTCGTTCCAGAACGTCTTGCTGTCGTCCGGTGAGAGCGGCGAGCCGGTCAGGTCGTGGACGCTTCCCGGGCCCGTAGTCAGGCGGTCCGGCAAGATAACTAAGCAGGTAGCTGGGCTTGAGATGGTTCGCGAGGGCCAGGCGGCGGACGTAGGAGTCAACGGACTCTTCAGACCGCGGGCGAACACGAACGGGAAGCGGAACCAGATGTTCGACGAGGTGAGGGCGAACGGATGGATCGGTGCCTTCACCGAGTCGCGGTGAGGCCTGGATGGGAAGCCGTGCGGGTGCGCCGGTCACCTGGGGGCCTTCCTGGCCGGCTTCTTCTGGGTCTCCGCCGCGTGGTCCAGCGGGATCGCGGCGAGTCCTTCCTTGGTGACGCACTCGGTGCCGCTCAGGATCGCGTCGATCGCGGCGCCCCGGATGGCGTGGGAGAGCGCTCCGATCATCCCGGCGGTCCGATCGTGGAGGTAGCGGTCCAGCTTGACCAAGGTTCCCGGCGGGTGGTCGTGCAGGAGCAAGGTCTCCTCCATGGTCGCCACCAGTCCCTTCCACTCGGCGCCGTAGGGGAAGGGGCGGGTGGGGACGAGGGTGAACCGGCCCGAGATCTGAGCGCCCCGGGTGCCGGCCAGGAGTTCACTGGTCTCCAGGCCGATGCCCGCGTAGACGAACGTGGCGGGGATGCGCTCGGAGAAGTACTTCAAGGTGTCGGAGACCTCGCCCCCTGCCCGGGTGACCTGCGAAACGTTGTGGATTTCATCGACCAGCACGAGGCCGGTGCGGGTATCGGTGCAGACGCCGACCACGGCCTCGATGATGTCCGTCATGTTCGACCGGGGCCGGACCGGCAGGCCCAGGAAGCGGGCGAACTCGGCTGCGACCATGCGGGCGGTCGCGGCGGGCGGGACCGTGATGTAGAGGACGGGAATGCGGTCGGCGACGTTCGGGTGGCGGGCCCGGTCGAGGAGTTCGTGGGCGCGTCCGAGCTGGGTGATGGCGCTGGTCTTGCCCGTTCCGGGAAGCCCGGAGACCATCAGGCCGCGGCGGGCGCTGATCGCGTGGCGGTTGAGCAGGACCAGGCGGCGGCCGCAGACCACGGTCTTCTCGACGAACGAGGTCGCGACCACGAGCATTCGGGCGTGGTGGTCGAGCCGGTCTTCGTCGTAGAGATCCCGTTCGCTCGTGGACAGCCGCTTCAGATCGCCTGGCGGCAAAAGAACCGGGGGCGCCGGCGGGCCTTCGATCGACTTCCGCCATCCGTCCAGGGTGGTCAGCTGCCGGTTGGCCTCGGCGTCCGCCTCGCCCAGCGCGGGGTGGCGGGCTGTCGGCTCGGAGATGGTCACGTGCGCCTCCAGGGGTTGGCGAGCGGGTTGAACAGGCCCAGAGGGATGACCTTGGCCACGTCGGTGTCCGCCTCCTCGTCGTGCGCGGGCTCGGAGGCGGGCAGGTCAGGGATCGGCCGGTCGGTGGCGGTGGCCCGGGTGCGGGCAGCGACCCGCCGGTCGCGCCGTGAGCGTCTGGCCGAGCGGCCCTTCTCCTCAAGTGGGCCGTTGTGGGCCCGCCGCAGCAAGGCGGCGGCAGCATCGGCGATCTGTTCCTCGGTCCCGTCCGGAACTTGCTCGCGGGCGTGGTCCCAAGCCATCTCACCGAACGGGACGCCGACGCGGTGCAAGTGCTTCCAGAACACCGTGATCCACTGATCTGCCTCTCCGCGGCGGTCGCGTACCCAGACCCGGGAGACGTCGTAAGGGTCGTAGTGGATCTCCCACAACCCCTTCTTCTCCACCACCCCGGAGTGCTGCCGGCGCAACGGGGCCAGTTCGCGACCGTCGTAGGTCCGGTGGTTGATCCGGATGCCGTAGGAGTTGACCGCCTGCCAGCGTTCGGGCAGCAACTCGACGTAGTCCTCGCCGCTGAGCGGGGCCGGAACGTAGCCGCACGATTCCAGCAGCGTCGCGTACTTCTCGTTCGGTGAGAACGCCCGCTTCGGCGAATCCGGGTCCCGCAGTGCATCGTGCGGCCGGTTCTGCCAGACGGCGACGATCCACTCGTCCAGCAAGCTCTGCAGCTCCGGCAGCGACCACAGAGGACCGTTCTCCAGGCCCCGGCCGCGGCGATCCACCGACCGGCCGGTGTAGCCCGCTACGAACTGTGCGAACAGCGTGGCCACTGAGCCCAGTGTTTTCTCGATCGTGCCCTTCTCGAAGGGAGACGCTTTGTGAGTCGGCTGAAGACTGATGCCCAAGTAGCGGCAGGACGCACGGAAGTTGTTCGAGATGAAGACCTTGCCGTGGTCGCAGACGATCGTGTCCGGCACGATCACCGGCCTCGCAGCCGCGTGCTCCAGCCGCTCGTCCAAGCCCAGCAGCCGCCGGTGCGGCAGAACCGACCTCGACATCCGAAGGGCTTCTGACCAGCCCGGACGCATCAGCTCAGGAGTGACACTCCGGGCCAGGAGAGCAGAAGCATCAGCCGCTTTCGTCGTCGGCCGCAGCACCGCAGCGGGAAGGGACCTGGTCGCCAGGTCGACCATTCCTGTCAGTTCGACCTTCTCGGCGATCCCCTCGTCCAACCGCACCAGGACATCCAGCGGCGTGGAGTCGATCTGCATCCACTCGCCCGGCGCGCAGGCCGGCACTTCCCCGAATGGCCCGGCCGGACGCGCATTCACAGAACGGCGGGTGGTCGCCGAGCCCGTCGCATGGGTGCCGATGGCCATCTTGTCGAACAGCCGGTAGAGCGTGCGCTGTGAGGGCACCTCGATGTCCGCCGCGTCCTCACGGGCCGCCAGGATCTGCGTCGCCCGCCAGACCACGAAGCCGATCGTCTTCGACGATGCCTCGGCCGTCTCGGCGATCGCCTGTTGCATTGCCTCGGTCACCGCCGGGGCAACCCTGCCGAAGGCCGGCATCCGTTTGGCCGACCGGCCGTCGGCCAGTCCGACCAGACCGTCGCGCTGGTAACGCTGGCGCCGCTGCTTGATGCCGCTGGCCGTCATCGCGTGTCCGGCCGCCGTCAGCTCGGCCGCCTTGGCCCGCTCGCGCTGGGCCAGCGAGTTCACCCTCGGGTCGAACTCCGGCCGTGGGGCAGTCCCTTCGGGAGCATCAGGAGGCAATCCGTCCAGGACCTCAAGAATGTGGTTCTCCCACCAGCGAGCCTGTCCGGCAGCCGTCTCAGGAAACTCCGCGATCCTGGCCGTCGGAGGAACCCGCCGCCCCTTCCCCGTCACCGGACACCTCCACTCACCAGGCGCACGATCGTGGACGGGCCAAGCAACTCCACCGTCATCTCCTCCGCGGTCAGCTCCTGGAGCCAAAGCAGATGGAACAGCGCGGGCAGCGTCGCGAGGCGGTCGCCGGCTGCATCCGCGCCAGCCATCAACGGGCACGGGGCCGCGAAGACCTCCCGGAGCCGGTCCGCAATCGGGCTGTTCAAGCACCTGGGATGCCTGTAGCGCGACAGCCACCGGACATTCGCCGACAGCACCTTCTCCGGCACTCCGACCCGCTCAAAGCCCCAGCCGGCCTGATCACAGGCCAGACGGGTCACCTCGAACGCCTCAGCGTCCTTCGGCTCGATCCGGTCGTCCGCGCGAACATCAACGACCACCGCCGAGCCGTCCACCCGACGCACGAAGTAGTCCGGAGCGTGCCGACGCTCCCGCTTGCCGTCGTACCAGTGCAGCCAGAACGGCTGCGAGGCGATCCCCGCCACCGTGGAATCGAAGTCCATCAGCAGGAGCCGGTCCCGTTCCAGCCACGACTCGAACCCCACATGCTGCCCGGTCGTAGCCGCCCAGTACCAGCCAGGGAAGTGACGCTCACCTCGCGACCAGCGAAAGCGCCGCACCGGAGCGATGTCCTCGAAGCGGGCCGTCACACAGTCCAGCAGCGGACGCCTCAACCGCTCGCGTACGGCGCCCACGTACGACAGCTCGACACGTGCTTCTGCAGACTCCACCCCAACCGGTTCAGCCACCCAGCACCCCCAGCCCGTCACCCGGTACGACTAGGTTCGCTGGCAAAGAAGCCGAAACGACTGGGTTCGCTGTCAAACGCCTCGATTGGATGACAACGGACAGCTGGGGACAGGGCCTCTTTGCGTTCCCGGTGTCTCGTCTCACCGAACCGAGTCGACTGCGATCCATCTCAGGGAATCCAGTCGCCGCTGGCCGGAGGGCCAGAGTCCCCGGGGAGCAGCCGTCTCAGCGAAGTTGGTCGCCGCTGGTCAGCCGCGGGAACGACTGAGTTCGTTGAGAACGGACAGCCGAAAGAATCGAGGTGAGGCCGCATGAGCGGGCCTGAGTGATAACGCCGTTATCAGCAAACCTTGATCATCTTGGGTAAACAGGTGGGAATCTCGCGCGCATTGTGCGAGTCGGAGACCCCGAGGCGCCCTGTGAGTTAGTAAGGTGCCTTCATGGTCACCCAAAGCCCCTCCGGAGACAGAGAGAAAGTTGTCTCCAAGTTGCCAGTCGAGCTACGCCAGGACCTGAAGGTACGAGCAGCCGAACTCGGAGTGGACATCCAGGACGCTGTCACCGAAGGCATCGACGCCTGGCGCAGCTCCCCAGGAGTGCACGAAGTCATCGACACGGCAGGGTCCGTGACGTTCTCGACCTGGCTGCTTCCAGGCCAGTGGGAGGACCTCAAGGCGGCCTGCGGCGAGCGCGGCATTCCCTTCGTGCAAGGTCTCGCGCAGGCGGTCGGCCTGTGGCTGGAGACGCATCCCTCCCCCAAGTACAGGCCCGTCACAGGGATCCCCCGCCGCATTGTGGTGTGCAACCAGAAAGGCGGCGTGGGTAAGACCGCCATCTCCGCTGGCGTCGGCGAGGCCCTGGCAGAGGGCGAGACCTACGTAACCTCGGCCAAGAACACCGAGGCGCTCCTGGAGGAGTTTCGAGGCAAGGGTCTGCGCGTCCTGCTGGTCGATTACGACCCCCAGGGTCACCTCACCAAGCAGCTTGGCCTGCAGAGCCTTCCCGCCAAGGGGCCGAGCCTGGCCAAGTTCATGGCCGGCCAGATCAAGGACGCCTCGATCAGGGACCTCGTAGTCGTTGTCGAAGACGACCGATATGGAGACCGGCTCCACGTCTTGCCTTCCTGCCCGGACGCCTTCCTCCTCGACATCATGATCGCGATGGACCGCAACAGGCAGGCAACTCTGGAGCGTGCCCTTGAGCCCTTGGAGAAGGACTACGACGTCATCCTCGTCGACTCTCCCCCCAGCCTCGGAGTAGGCATGGACGCCGCGATCTACTACGGGCGGCGCCGCGAAGGCGAAGCCAAGAACCAGTCCGGCGTAATGATCATCGTGCAGGCCGAAGACTCGTCAGCGGACGCCTACGAGCTGCTGATAGAGCAGATCGAATCCGGCAAGACGGACTGGCGCATCGACGTCGAGTACCTCGGCCTCGTCGTCAACATGTACGACGCGCGCGACGGCTACGTCGTCACGTCCTCGCTCAGAGAGTGGGAGTCCCTCGGCGACCCCCGCGTCCTCGCCAAGGTCGCGCGCCTCAAGGAACAGCGCGAGGCCGTCAGGAACAAGACGCCCCTCCTGTCCTACGCACCGGAGTGCGACCAAGCCATGACCATGCGCAAGATCGTCCGGGAGATCACGTGAGCACCCGCCAGTCCGCCGCAGACCGTGTTGGGAGCTCCAGCTCCTTCGGCCGGGCGGCCCTCGCCCGCAGTACCCGAGGACAGCTCATCGCAGCCGCCACAGGCGAAGCCCAAGACGAGAACGTCACCGAACTCAGCCTCGACCGCATCAGCCCGAACCCCGACAACCCCCGTGACACCCTGGGAGACATCGAGGGACTGGCCTCCAGCCTCGCCGAGATCGGACTCGTCCAAGCGATCACGGTCGCCACCGTCGAGGCATACCTGAATGAGCGACCCGGCCGCGAAAACGAACTCGCAGACGGAGCTCAGTACGTCGTCATCGACGGTCACCGACGCCTCGCAGCCGCCCGTGAAGCAGGCATCGACTCCATCCGCATTACCGTTAACGACGCTCTGGCGGCCACCGACGAGAAGCTGCTCGAAGCCGCCTTCGTCGCCAACGCCCAGCGCGAGAACCTGACCGACCTGGAGGAGGCCAATGCCCTCAGCCAGCTTGTGAAGCTCTACGGATCACAGCACAAGGCGGCCAAGCGGCTGGGAGTGACACAGCCATACATCTCCCAACGCCTCTCGCTCCTGGCGCTCGCCCCTGACCTTCAGGCAGATCTCGAAGCCGGCCGACGCAAGGTCGAACACGTCCGCGGCCTGGCCAAGCTCACGCCAGAAGAGCAGCGGGCGACAGCCGACGAACGAGCACATGCCCCGCAACCGCGGCGCCGGAGCTCCGTGCCGACGCAGCAATCAGCCCCTGCAACTGATAACGCCGTTATCAGCGCACCCTCCACAGCTGCACAGCAAGACGACGTCAGCGTGGCCCCGCAGCCGACTGATAACGCCGTTATCACCTCAGAGGCCGAGCATCAGAGCGCGGCGCCCCCGTCGACTGATAACGCCGTTATCAGTGTGGAGGACCCGCCGACCCGGCTGGCGGACGTTCGGACGCTTCCCCATATGCCCTGGCACGACGGCAACGCCGTCATGGACATCGCCCTCGCGACTCTGGATGAAGAGCAGCGGACTCGATTCCTGCATCGCTATGTCGAGCGCAGCGGAAGCAAGGAAGCGCTGGTCGCCGACCTCGCGCGTAGCCTCCCCAAGGAGGGTCGCCTCCAACTTGCCTCGATCCTCGCTGCGGTGGCAGCCGACCTACGCACCATCTGATCGATACCCGGGTGTGCGTGAGCACACCTCCCGAAGAGGCCGGACTCAGTCGAGAGTCCGGCCTCTCTTCGTCTGGATGGATCCGTGCTCCATGGGGGAGTTGTAGAGCGCACGGACAGCCGGGCAAGGGGAGGGGACAGAGCATGGGAACAGGACTGGTGCTGGTGATGGTCTTAGCCGTCCTGGCCGCAGGGGGAGTGACGGGAACGCTGGTGCGCGCCGGGCGCCGCGAAGCCGAAGCGGAGAAGGTCCGGCTTGCAGCACAGGCACGGGTCCAGGCCGTTCGCTCGATGGAGCCGGTCTGGTGTATGGGGGACCGCGAGTTCGAGGAGTACATCGCCGATCTATGCCGGCGGGACGGCTGCACCGAAGTCCGCCGGGTAGGCGGCGCCAACGACCTTGGCGCTGACGTGATCGGGCGCCTCCCGGACGGCCGGAAAATCGTGGTGCAGTGCAAGCGCTACGCCAAGCACCGCACCGTGGGAAGCCCGGATCTCCAGAAGTTCAACGGCACCGTCCGCGACGAGCACGGAGCGGATGTCCCGCTCTTCGTCGCCTCCTGCAAGTTCACCAAGCAGGCCCGCGGCTTCGCCGCCCGTCACAGCCTCGTGCTCTTCGACGTCGACCTGCTGGGCTTCTGGAACAGCGGCACGCCCCTGACCGCGCTCCTCGACCTGGACATCGGTCGATCCGGCACCAACCGCAAACTCCGGCCCGACCACGACCGACAGGAGCACACCCGTGCCAGACGCCGAGCCGCTCCTCCACGCATGGCAGATTGATGAACGGGAGTACCGGCGCCAGGAAGAACGACGGGGCCGCCGGTACGCGTACACGCACCTCGATCCCGCCCGTACCGCTCTGGTGGTCATCGACATGGTGCCGTTCTTCGTCGACGCCAACCCCTACACCCGCGGCATCGTCCCGAACATCCAGCACCTCGCCCAGAGCCTCCGGTCGGCTGGAGGCACGGTCGCCTGGGTCCTTCCTGCCCGCACTGACCGCACGCCAGTCGGCGACGAATTCCACGGACCTGAAGCAGCCGAGATGTTCCGCAACTCCGGCGGCACCGGCCCCCTACGAGACCGGCTGTGGCACGGTCTCACCGTCGGTAGGGACGACCTCCTGGTGGAGAAGTCGACGCCCAGCGCGTTCTTCCCCGGCCACTCCCCGCTGCCTGAGCTGCTCCAGGATCGCGGGATCAACACCGTACTGATCACCGGCACCGTCACGAACGTCTGCTGCGAATCCTCAGCCCGCGACGCCTCGGCGCTCGGCTACCGGGTCATCATGGTCGCCGACGCCAACTCCACCGGCCGCGACCAGGACCACAACGCCACCCTGTACACGGTCTACCGGTCCTTCGGAGACGTCCGGCCCACCTCGGAAGTCCTCGCACTGATTGATGGTGCCGTGAGCGCCTGACGGTCGGCCCCGTACGTCAGGGGCCGGTGAGGATGGAGTGGGAGCCGATGCGGCGCCAGATCACGTGCGGGGTGCCAGGGCGGCGCTCGGGTCCGTACGCCCAGGTGGCGCGTCCCGTGCGCGCAGCATTCGCACGGCACTGTCAGGCGTCGCCGTAATTGTCCCGCATCGCCTTCGCCCACTGCTCGGGCCGGTCCGTCTGGCAGCCGGGGCATCGTCGCCTGGTGATGCGCTCGGCGGTGGGGAAGTCGGACTGTGCGGAGCGCACCTGGAGCACGTCTAGGAGCAGCCGTTGGTGGCAGAGGGGGCAGGGCTGTCCGTACCTGGTGATGTTCATGGCGGGAGGGGTGCACACACTGGCGGCCTACCGTCTCGGGCTGCGGCCGCGGTCCGCCTGGCGGGCGCTCCGGTAAAGACTTGGTGATGGCCTCCCGCCCGGCGGGAAGGACCCCGGATCACGCTTTCCCGCAGGTCAAGCCCGGTGTTCCATGGGCCGATGATCAGTCAAACACCGATCCGTCCGGGAGACGGGCGCTATCTCTTCCGTGGCGTGATGGTCGGCGACGGCCACCGCGGGGCGGGCACGTCGCTGCGCGCCGCTCAGGACGAGGCCGGTGTCCCGCCCGGGATCTGGAGGGGCCAGGGCCTGGCCGCGGTCGGCCTGGTAGCCGGGGATGTGGTGACCGAGCGGCAGGCCGAACTCCTCCTGGGCGAGGGCCGGCACCCGGACGCCGACCGGATCGAGCGCGAGCGCCTGGAGGCGAGCGACGATCCGGCGAAGGCCCGGCGGGCGACCGTGCTGGGCAGGCCCTTCGAGTACAACCGCTCACCCAAGACCGACAAGGCCAAGGAGCGCGTCCCCTGGCTCGGCATGCACCTGGTGTTCCGGCCCCCGCCGACGGTCCACATCGCGTGGGCGCTGATGGGCCACGAGATCCGCCTCGTGCTGGAGCTGTGCCAGGACATCGCCCGGGACAAGACGCTGGAGTGGCTGGAGGAGTCGATCGCTCAGATCCGCTGGAAGGGCGGCGGCAAGCACCGGGCCGGTGTCCGAGACGGACTGATGGTCGCGGTCTTCCGGCACTACGAGTCCAGAGCCGCGGAGTCGAAGCCCCTTCTCCACGATCATGCGCTGGTGTCGATCCGTGCCCGGCGGCCGGACGAGAAGGGCACGTGGGGCAACTTGTCGGCGGATTCGATGCTGGCCCACATCGTCGCGGCCGACACCCTCTACGTACTGACTTTCATGGAGGAGGTGTCCGCCCGGCTCGGGTGGGCGTGGGAGCCGCGCGAGGTAACGCCCGGCCGCCGGCCCGTCATGGAGATCTCGGGCATCGACCAGCGGCTCATCGGCTGGCAGTCGACCCGCCGCCAGCAGATCGAGGACGCGCTGCCCATCATCACGGCGGAGTACGAAGCCGAGCACGGGCACGCGCCGGGGGAGCGGGCCGGCTACGCGCTGGCCTGCCAGGCCGCAGACCGGACCCGCCCGCACAAGCGCAAGGAGCTCCGGTCGCTGTCCGAACTGCGCGCGATCTGGCGGGAGTCGGCGATCCGCAGGTTCGGCGCCGACATCATCGAGCGACTCGCGGAGCGGGCGCGGGCGGCGGCCGCGGCGGTGTGGGCGCGGGTGCGTCCGGTGGTCGACGTCGTCCTGGCGGCCGTCGACGTCGTGGCCGTGGTGTACGTGATGCGCGGCGCGTTCAAGCGCCACCACCTGCTCGCCGAAGCCCGCCGCCACCTCTCCTACGTCTTGCGCGGCCGACCCCACCAGCCCGGCCTGGACGAACAGATCGTGCAGACCGTCGTCGACGACTACACCCGGCCTGTCGGGCGGGGCCGGATGATGACCGCCGATCTGCGCGCCCTGTACCCGCGCGACACCGACGACCAGGCCGTGCTGCGCCCGCTGACCCGCAAGCGGCCCGCTCCTCTCTACGAGCGGGCCCGCCTTGCCGCCGGAGCGCTGACTGCCCGGGTCCGTGCAGTGCGCCGCTCGGACCGCCTGGGCTCCCGTGCCCGCCCGCACACAGTTGCCGTGTCCGGCGCATCGAGGTCTCGCGCGTATCCGTTGCGTACGGACCGGAAGGCCGGCCGTGGCCAGGAGCAGGGGACCGATGTTGCCACGCTGGAGGTGACCCGCGCCACGTTCGAGGCGGTCGCCAAGATGGCCGCCAAGCTCCAGGACGGCGTCCGTGAGCGCGCCGCTACCCGCGGCCCCGCACCGAAGCCCGCCCCGGCCGCGTCCCCGCCCACCCAGCAGCCCGGCATGCAGCAGACGCCGGGCCGAACACCCACTGGAGGAGTCGCATGAGCACACCGGAGGAGAACCCGGAGATCCCGGGACTCGAGGACGCCCTCGCCCGAGCCCGCGCAGCCCACAAGAAGATGGCCGCCGCGCTCGACGAGGACCAGGAGCCCGGCCTCGATGAGGACCTCGGGTGGCAGCCGGTGTGGAAGCGGCCCCGGAAACTGAAGTCGAAGGCGGAGGAGAAGAAGGAACTGCGCAAACAGCGGCGGCGGCTCCAGGACGCCGGGATGCGCCGCCTCGCCGCCGGGCAGTCGCGCCGGCCCCGCTCCCGGCAGAGCCGGATCGGCAACGCCGCCGCGCGCCGCGATGCCCGCACCCTGTCCCGGGTGCGGCACTCCACCGCCTGGCTGTGGTGACGATGCCGGGCATCGTCCACCGAGGGGAGCCGACGATGACCTGCATCCGGTGGCTATGCACGACATCGAATGGGCTCCACTCGGCGAGCTGGATCCGATGGACGACACCCGATGGACGACACCCGATGGACGCCACCGAGTGGACTCCACCGTGGTGCGCACCGGATGACGATGTACGCCTCTCCGGTGTGCACCACGATGTCCGCCATCGCTCCCGGTGCGCCTTGCGACGATGCCCGGCACGCTCGCGGGCACCACGATGTCCGGCATCGGATGCTCCGCACCGCACCCGGTGCGCACCGCCCGGATCGCCCGCACCAGTCGACGCTGCCGGGCACTCGATGATCCGCACCACCGCACCACCGCACCACCGCACCGTGCGCACCACCGCACCGTGCGCACCACCGCACCGTGCGCACCACGATGTTCGGCAGTCGCCCGCACGACGATGTCTGGCATCCGATGGTCCGCACCGCACGCGAAGCGCACCTCCCGGATCGTGCGCACCGGCCGACTGCCTACCCCTTGTCCGGCTTCGGGTGGCCGACCACCTACCCCTTGTCCAGGTCTGGGCGGCCGCACGTTTCTCCTTGACCGGGTTCGCTACCGGGGTGTTTCCCCTTGACAGAGCCGGTCACGGCCGCCGATCAGGTCGCGGACAAGGGGGTGTGTGATAGGGGGCCCGTCGCCCCGTGGTGCCGCGCTCGGTGCGGAGCTCCAGCGCGATGTCGCGCACCACGATGTGCGGTGCGCGCGGTGCGGTGCGGCGGTGCGCACGGTGCACCGCGCCGGCCGTCGGTGGTGCGCACCGTGGGCGCACCACCGACATCGACGGTGCGCACTACATCGCGGTGGTGCGCACCGGGTGCGTTCCGGCCGGTGCGGGGTGCGCCTCCAGTGCCTGGCCGAAGGCGATGGCGTTCAGGTGCTGCAGGACGTCGGCGACTTCCTCGTGGTCCTGGGTGAGGATCTGCGTGATGAACCGGATGACGGTGAGGGCGAGGCCCTCGGCCGCGTCGGCGCCGGCCTGCTCGTGCCAGGAACGCAGGGTGCCCAGGAAGCAGATCCCCAGCTCGAACAGGGCGAACGAGCTGTCACACGGCACCGCTTCCTGATCCCGGTCGGGGAGGTTGGTCGTCGGGATGACGATGTGGTGCGCGACCTCTATGAGCAGCGCGGGCATCCGCGGCTCCGCGGCGATGAACTCGGCGGCGGCTTCGGTGTCGCCGGCCTCGATTGCCCGGAGGTAGTTGAAGGCGCTCATCACCGCGTGGGGGGTCATCGGGGTCAGCGGCATGGTGATGGTCTCGGACACGGGGTCTCCTCGGGTACGGGCTGCCGCGCTGATCGCGGCGGCCTCAAGACGGATACTCAGCGCGCGGGCCTGTGGACAGCGGCCTACGCCTGGCGATGAACGTGAATGCTTCGCGGATCGGGTGACGCGTACCGGCACCGGATCGGAGGTGCGGCTACGCGGTGGTGCGGTGCGCCGGGTGCGCCTTCGCCTGCTTCATCCCCGCGGCCTCCAGCTGGCGCAGGACGTCGGCGACGTCGCCGTGCTCGTCGGTGAGGATGTTGTCGGTGAAGCGGATGATGGTCTCGGCGATGCCCGGCGCATTGGCCAGGCATTCGCCGTCGCAGAGGAGCTCCAGCAGGAGCCGGCCGAGCGCGGCGGCCAGGAAGGAGTGCGCGCAGGGTTCCCCGTCGCAGTCGTCCACGGCGGTGACCGGGATGAAGACGCGTGCGGCGATCTCCAGGAGCAGCCGGTGCAGCTCCGGGCCTGTGTGGTCGGCGACCGCGCAGGCGGTGTCGATGTCGCCGGCCTGCAGCGCCCGGATGTAGGCGAAGGCGTCGGCGACGTCGTCCAGCTCCATCGGGGCGAGCGGGATGGTGACGGTGTTCTCGGGCATGAAAGCTCCTCAGGTACGGGCCGCCCCGCTGATCGCGGCGGCCTTAAGAGGAGCCTGTGGCCGCGGGCCTGTGGACAGAGGGAGCGCTTGGGGAGGGAGAGGTCTCCCTCCCCGCCCGGACGCAACAAGCCGGGCTGTAGATGTGGCACCCGTCACGGACATATCCGCCCGGCCAAAGGGTTTTTGGGGGCATAGGGGACACGGTCCGGGCGGGGAAGTCAGACCGCGGACAAGGGGGTCTTCTCCACGGTGGCCACCAGTTCGTGCGCTGCGGCGTGCGAGCTGGTCCAGCTCACCAATCCGGCCGCCCGCCGGAGAACCGAGGATCCGATGCCCCCTCCCACTTCGCCCGCCCAGCCTGACCCGCAGCCGCACCCCACCTGGACAAGGGGTGGCGAGAGCCCTCGGGGCGGCCCGGAAGCCAGTGCCGTATCCAGTGCCGTGAACGATTCCAACGTCGTACCCATCACCGCAGCTCACACCGCCCGCAAGGGGGCCTCCCGGCACGCTGACACCTCTCTAACTTCACCTGAGACACCAGCGAAGGGAAAGAGGTCCACTCCTACAGCCGGGAAGGTGAGGGCTGAGGCTTTGAGGTTGCTGGGATGTGTGCGGATAGCGACGGTGCAGCAGATGGCTTCGGTGATCACGGGGGAGGAGTCGGACGGCCGGTCGTACGTGCGCAGGGCGATGGTGGAACTGGAGAAGCTCGGACTGGCGGAGACGAACGGCAAGGACGGCAAGCACCAGATCTGGAACCTGACGGTGGCGGGACAGAAGGCTCTGGCCGAAGGCAATGAGCTACCGCCCCGCCCGAAGGCCGGCACCGGAGCGAAGGCCGTTCAAGCCGGACTCGGACCGCACGGTCTCGCAGTGACGGACATGATCCTCGCCTACACCGACACGGTCCTGTCCGGAGACCGTGGATGCCTGACGGACTGGCAGGTGGAGGTCAACCACTCCATCAAGCAGACCGGCCTGTCCTTCAACACCGACGCCGTCCTCGCCGTGCCGACCAAGACCAGCGAGGTGCGCCTCTTCGAGCTCGACAACGGCACCATGTCCCAGGCCCGCCTCGCCAAGGAGGTCTGGGACTACGAGCGCTACGCCGGACACCGCGTCTGGGAAGGCGCCCGCGGCACCATCGGCGGGACCTACCCGTTCTGGCAGCTCCACCGCTACACCCGCTCCGAGCGCTTCCCACTGCTGTACGTCGTCCTGGCGGGCAAGGCCGAGCACCTCCTCGACAACCGCCGCCGGGCACTCACCGCCGACGTCCGGGGTATCACCATCGCGGTGTGGGTGAACACCCTGCCCCGGCTCCAGCGAGGGGAGCCCTGGTACGAGGCCGGGGTCGACGACCCCGACCGGCGCCGCCGACGCTACCCCGAACCCGCCAACCGCTGACCGGCATCGGGCAAGCCCAGGGAGAGCCTGGGCAAGCCACCCCGGACCGGGCTTGCCCATCCCGGCCGGGCCTTGTCGGTCACGGTGCGCACGGGGGCGCCCGGTGGGGCCGTGGCTGACCGGTCACCGGCTCGGCCGGGAGTTGCACGGATCGGTCACGGGCGCTGACGTGCTGGTTGACCGATCTCCGGAGACGGATCGGTCACGGCCGGCTTGCCGACCGGTCACGGAGTCCGGTGGGCAAGCCCCACCGTACGGAGGGCTTGCCCACCGTACGGGCCGCAGGGCGGGATGGCTCCCAAGGTCGCGGCGCCACCTTCTGGAACGCGAAGTCCCGGAGCCGCCCGGAGCCCTCTCGCCGGCCGTAGACCGGAGCCATGAGACGAAACAAGCAAGAGAACCCGGCTGCGCTCGGGCAGAGCGATGCGGGCGACATGTGGCTTGCCCTGGCGCGTCTTCACGCCGCGCACCGCGACCCGGTCGGCCGCCTCGTGCCGTTCGAGCGACCGGAGGCGTTGCTGTCCCTCACCGAGCCGGACGACCTCCTGCTCACCGCACGAGTGGAGCTGTCCGGGCTGGAGACGATGGGTCACCTCCACGACCTCATCCGCACGGTCACCCACGGCATCACCAGCGAGCTGGGCTACGCCGGGCCCGGGGTCGCGCTCGAGGTGATGGTCGGCAAGCGTCACGAACTCGCCCTGCACCCGGCCCACGTCGACGGCCTCACCCGACTCCTGCGCCACGCCGCCGCCACCATCGCGGTTCACGGAACGGCTGGAGGTGGCCGCTGCGTCCACTGCGACGGCACAGGGCTTGCCCGCCCGCTGTGGGGCGCGGAGGCCGGGCAACCCTGAGTGCCTGGGCAAGCCTGAGGCGAACCTGGGTAAGCCCTCTGCGAGGGAGGCTTGCCCAGGGCCTCTCCTACGGGCCGTCTCGTCCCGGGCGCAGGACGTCGGCGTAGACCCGGGCCCGCACGCCGGGCTCACCGGGGTCCCGGCGGACCGGGACGATGCCGGAGGTTGCCCAGCGTTCTTCCAGCCCGGCCATGACGGCCCGGACGGTGTCCTCGTCCCCGCCGGTGATGTCCAAGACCACCAGGCCGGGCTCCGCGATGTGCTGCGCGTCGATCGGCTTCATGACCGCAGCGACGGCGGTGGAAGCGAAGCGGTTCGCCGACGGGGCCGGTTCCACTCGCACGAGGGACGGGGAAGCCAGTCCACGCGAGCTGGTATCGCCTGCCAGGAGCCCGGCCGGGTGTCGGGGTGCGGCCCCCGTCGCGGCCCTGATGGCCAGGGCCGCACCCCGTACCTCCGAACGTACCCCGCGGCCGCAGGCGCCGGTGCGGCTGCCCGCGCGCTGCGGCTCGGGGGCGGGCGTCACCCGTTCGAGCGCGGCCGGGTGCCGGTGGCGAGGTGTGGGAAGAGGGTGGGCGCATGGTCGCGAAGCTGATCGTCTACCGGCCCGACGAGCAGGGCTGGCGCCGGGTCCGCTACGACGGTGTCGCCATCGGGGTCGCGCACCGGCCTGCCGACATCCGGGTGTTCCTAGCGGCCGCCGGGCTGGAGAACGCCGAGGACGTGGACCTCACCGACCCCGACTTCGTCGAGTGGCGAGGAGCCGTCCCCGAGGGCTGGGAGCCCTCCCGCTGAGCCTCGGCAGGGGTTGCACCGGGAAGGGGGCTGGAGGGTTGTCTGCAGGGTTGCGCTAGGCGGGGGACCGCAGGTGTGACCGGGAGTGGGACCCCCCGAAACTTGTGATCTTGCATCCGTGCAGGTCAGAGCCCGTGGGCAAGCCCCCTTCGGAAACCGACACCTCTTTCCTCGCGATAGCCGAGGGGAGAGGTCTATCCGTATCCCGGGGGCCGTCGGCCGCCTCGAGGGGTACATGTACCGGTATGGCGCGTGAACGGATCCGGTGGCCTCTCGTCGTGGAACGGGCGAGGGAGATCGTGAACGGGTATGCCCCGTTGAAGGTCACGTTGAGGCAGGTCTTCTCTGCATAGTTTGAGGGTGTCTCACGGCTCTCACTGCAATGAGTGGTTTGCTCGCTGAGCTGTAGATCCAGTTCGTTCGTCCTGCTCTTCTCTGTCCTGGGATCGATGTACCAGGAGGGGAAGTTGGACCTGTACTTCGTGAAGCGGACTCTGGTCGACCGGTACGCGGAGGCGTTGCCTTCGGGGTCGTCGGGGGCGGTCGGCTTGCTGGACCGCCGGGTGATCCCGGACGGGACTCCGGTGTTCCTGGACAGGGACATGCGTCCGGTGGAGCCGGTCTGCTCGTGGTTCCGGCACTTGGCACACAAGAACCGGGATCCGGAGACGATGCGGTCGTACGCGTACGTGGTGTCACGGCTGATGGACTTCTTGGAGCACAGGGGCACCGACGTGGTGTCCGCGACCGAGGCGGACCTGGTGGCATATCGCCGTCAGCGCCAGGTGCTGCAGCCGATTCCGATCGGCGAGTCGACGTGGGACCGCGAGGCGGCCACCGTCAATGGCCTCTACGACTGGCTGGTCGACCAGAAACTGGTGGCACGCCGGCCGCTGCGCCTGGCGAAGCGGTACGGCAGCGGGATGGCGCGGCAGATGCAGGTCCGCCACCTGTCGATCGAGCAGTACCTGTACTTCAGGGACGTGGGGCTGGGAGGACAGGATCCGGCCGGGGAGGTCGACGCCGGGTTCCGGGGCTGGTGTCCGCACCGGGGCCGGGCGGCTGCCGAGCTCGCGCTGCTGACGGGGATGCGCAAGCGGGAGTGGTCCTCGGTGCTGTTGCCCGAGCTGGCGGTGGGCGCCCGCCGGGGCCAGGAGCCGGTGCAGTTCCGGTTGGAGGCGTGCGCGAAGTATGGGCGGGCTCGTGACGCCTACGTTCCGGCGGCCGCGCTGGACCTGGTGGACACCTACCTGTTGTTGGAGCGGGCTGAGATCGTCGAACGCTCGGCGGCGCGTCTGGGCCGTCGTCACCGCGACCTGTTCGTCTTGGACCGGACCGACGAGGAGACCGGCAAGATGAGCGGGGTCCTGGCCGGTAGCCGAAGGACCTTCACGATTGCTCGGATGCCCGCCGGGCTGCGGGCGATCACGGTCCGCGACCGCGGGCGGGGGCTGGAGTCGCTGGCGGTGTTCCTCGGGCAGGGCGGGCTGATGCTGAGCGCCTCGTCCTGGGACCGGGTCCGGCGCCACGCCTGGCGACGGATGCTGGCCCACGCCGAGCACTCAGAGGTTCCGCTGCTGCCGCGCCGACCGTGGCGATTCCACGATCTTCGTCACACGCTGGCCCTGCAGTTGCTGCGGCACCTGACCCGGCTGGCGGTGGCCCACGATGTCCGCCGCCAGGATCCGCGGCCGCTGGTCACGCTGGGCGAACACATCGCGTTCAACCCGTTGCTGAGGGTCCAGCGGCACCTGGGCCACGCCAGTCCTCGCACCACCTACGTCTACCTCGCCTACCTGGACGACCCGATGAACTACGTCGAGGACGCGTTCCGGGCCTGGACCGACAGCGACGGCGCCACCTACGCCGAGATCGCCCGCCATCTCCTGGAAGGGGACCGTGATGGCCAGACGAGGTGAGAGCCGCCGGGATTTCCCATCCGACCCGAATGCCCAGCAGGTGCAGGAGGCCCGGCACATCGGCCTGTGGCGGGTGATGGCCGCACGCGCGAGCGGCCGAGTCCAGGTGATCGAGCTGGACCCCGGCGAGTTTCGCTGCCGGCAGCTGGCGGACGAGCTCGGGGCCGAGTGGGCGGACTTCGGCGAGGTCGCTCGCCCGCACCCGACCGGGGTGTTCGCCTACCGGCAGGCGATTCGAGACCTTTGCGCGTTCGTCGATGCGACGGCCGGGGACCAGGCTGCGGCCTGCTCGCTGGCGAGGGAGGTTCCGGACACCGCCTTCCACATCCGTGAGTGGATGCGCCGGCTGCCGACGCGCTGGCCCGAGGGCTCGCAGCGGCCCTACTTCCTGGCGAACTTCCTCCTGGCCTTGATCCGCTTCCGTGGTCTTCACGGCGAGCGTCCGCTCGCGCCGCAGGTCCAGAGGCTGACCACGATGGCCGCCCCGGTCCGTCCTGGGGGCATGAAGGAGCTCGACGAGTTCACCCGGGCCGAGAAGCGGGAGATCGTGCGGGCCGGCTGGACGGACGTGCGGTCCCTGGAGGCCCGGCTGGAACTGGGCCGGGAACTGGTCGCCGCCGGTGGGCACCCGGCCGAGCGGGGCTGGCTGGATCGGGCCAACCTGCTCTGGGCGCTGGCCAACGATGCTGTGACCGCGACGGAGATCTGGTCGAGCCTGCCACCGGCCGACGGGTGGCCGGCTGAACTGCGGGAGGTCATCGACCAGGCCGGTATCGAGTTCAGCGCGCGTATCGCCCACTACCAGCTGGTCGTGGCCCTGACGGGCCTGCTCTATCCGCGCAATATCGACCTGCAGGCTTTCCGGCTGCTGCTGGTCGCGGCCACCGGGCACACCCCCGAGGAGGTCACCGGGCTGACCGAGGACGACGTCGAGTATCTCCCCGGCGGGGTGAGGCTGCGGATGATCAAGCGCCGCGCGAACAGGGTCCGCTCACGCGAGTTCCGCGACTTGGGCGAGGCGGGCCGTATCACCCACCCGGATCGCACCGGACTGAACGTCAAGGAGATCCTGGAGCGCCTGTCCGCCGCGACCGCCGAGACCCGCCTACGAAGCGGAATCCGGCCCGCCTTCCTGTTCACCTGTGCTCGGGTGCTGCCACGCACCATGAGGGTGGGAAGCGGTGACCTGGCCTTCGCGCCTTTCGAGTCGACCGACAGCAACGGCTGCCTGGCGGCTTGGGCCAAGCGGGCGAACGTGCAGGTCGCCGGAAGGCTCGACATCCGGCGCCTGCGCAAGTCAGTGAAGGTCGAGAAGGCCGTTGCGTTCCGGGGGGTGGTTACCGACATCGCCGACGACCACACCGCGGAGACGTTCCTGGGCCACTACGCCCATGGCACGACGCTGCGGGTGCTGTCGGGGAACACCGTCACCACCGTCCAGCAGACCTGGCTGGACCGGGCACTGGAGGGTCCGGTCGTGCTGGACGAGCCGGCCGTCGAGGCGTTGGCGGGGCCCGAGGCATTGGAGGGCCTGGGTCTGACGGTGGTTCAGGCTGAGCAGATCCGCCAGGGCGAGTTAGACATGGGCGTCACCAGCTGCCGCGATCCCTACAACTCGCCCTACAACCGTCCCGGCGAGCTCTGCGCGGTCGCCCCGCTGCGGTGTCTTGAGTGTCGCAACGCGTTCGTACTGCCCTCCAACCTGCCGCAACTCCTGCTGTTTGCAGATCACTTGGAGCTCTTGCGTAAACGGCTGAGCCCTCCGCACTTTCAGCAGGTCTGGGCTCTGGCCCGTACCAACCTTGCCTCGGTCCTGGCAGAACGGGGCGCCGACGAGCTTGAAGCGGCCCAGCGGCAGATCGCCGAGCAGGGCCTACGGCTTCAGCTTCCGCTCTCGTCCCTCGTGGAGTTCGACGCATGAACCTTGAACCCGCTGCCGCACCGTGCCGGACCTCGCTCTTCTTCCGTGACGACGAACGGGTGATCCAGTCCCACCCCCTCCTGCCCGGCATCGACGTTCCGAACTTCGGTGCCAGCGTGAAGTGGCCCTTCACCGCGGTCCGCCGCCCCGCCAACGTCCCGCCCCACATCTGGGCCGTCACCTTCTCCAGCCTGTCACCGGTCTGGAACCTGCGGGCCCGTGAGGTCTGCATGGCGGTGCTCAACCCCCGCCACCCCGCTCTGGAGGCCGCCGGCACGACCCTGGACCACGACCCCTTCCAGCCCACCACGCTGACCGGCATGGTGTCCGAGCTGCGGATCCTGGCCGCCTGGGCGAAGAAGACCGGTCGCAGTGAGGACCTCGGCCAGTGGGCGGCCGACGATATCCGGGCCTTCATCGCAAAGGTCGCCGGCGAGCGCTCGAAGTCGACCGTCCGCAACTACATCTGCGTGGTCCGCCTGCTACACGAGCTCGGACTGGTGCTGACCGGCGGCGGCCTGAAGGCGGATCCCTGGCCCGGCCGTACCGCCCGGCAGGCGGCAGACAACCCCCCGAACGAGGTGCTGTCCACCCAGAACATCGCCCCCGCGCTCTGGTTCGCCCTGGTCAAGGCGGCCTGGACCTACATCGACATCTTCGCGCCGGACATCCTGCGAGCCCGGGATACGTACCGGCGGCTACAGTCCGAGGCCCGGGGCAACCGCGACGGCTTCAGCACTTCGCTCGAACTCTGGCTCGCCGAACCGGCCATGTCGATCCCGCTTCACCACGACACCTCCCATGTCCAGGGCCCCAACTGGGACCTGCTGACACTCAAGCTCGGCTACCAGGTGCATCTGTCCCCGTTCAGTACGCTCCTCATCGGCGGGGACGGGCTGCGGGCAAGGGTGCTGGCTGCGGTCGCCGAGGGGCGGGGGAGTCCCGCCAGTCTGATCGACGACATCACCGAGGTGACGCGCGCCGACGGCAGCCGCGGTCCCTGGCGCCAGGGCCTGGACGCCACCACCCTGCGCAAGGAGTGCCTGGCGTTGCGGGCGGCCTGCTACGTATTCCTGGCTGCGATGAGCATGATGCGTGACTCCGAGATCCGCGAGATCACGCGCGGGTCGGTGGTGGAACACTACGGCGCCCCCGCCGTGGTCTCCCGCAAGCGCAAGCTCGACCCCGGTCGGCCGCTGGAGCACTGGTGGATCATCGAACCCGCCGCCCGCGCGATCGTCACTGCCGAGGAACTGTCCCAGCATCCCGAACTGGTATTCGCCGACCCCGGCATCGGCGGCAGCAGCGACCTGAAGTCCCACGAGTTCAGCGTCAGCCGGGACTGGATCAGGCGGTTCATCCGACACGTCAACGAAAACTGCGAGCACACTGGCTTGGTCGCCATCCCGGCGGGCAAGGCCACCCCGCACATGTTCCGCAAGACCATGGCCATGCTGGTCGGCACCGAGCCCGGCGCGGAGATCGCGCTCGGTATCCAGCTCAAGCACGCCGCCACCAGGGCCCTGGCCAATCGCACCACCCAGAGTTACGCGGGCACCGACATTGCCTGGGCCGAGCATCTGGATACCGCCGTCGACGAGGCCCGCTTCCGGCGCCTGTCTGATCTCTACGACCGGCATCACAACGGCCAGACGATCGGCTACGGCCCCGGAGCGGAACGACTCACCACTGCCTTCGACGCGGTCAAGAAGGCCGCCGCCGAGCACTGCACCCGCACCGCGGTGGGCGGCGACAAGCGGACCGAGTACACCTTCCTGCGCAAGACCCGGATCTCGCTGCGGTTCGGCAAGCTCAACCACTGCACCTTCGACGAGAACAACCCCGCCGGCGCCCGCTGCCTGGAGCAGGCGGCCGCCCCACCAGGACACCGAGGCCCCCTGATCGACCGCTGCCAGCCCGGCCGCTGCCACAACAGCGTCATCACCCCCGACCACATGCAGATCTGGCGATCGGAAGAGCACAGCCTCCTCAAGCTCCTGGACACACCCAAACTGCCCCCATGCCGTCGCGAACAACTCAACCAGCAGCTTGACGACGTCCGCTCCGTGATCCGGAAGGCCCATCAGTGACCACAGCCACCGCCGCTGACCAAGTCTCCAGTGCCGTAGCGAAGGCCCTGCGGGCCGCCATGGAACGACTCCTCGCAGGCCGCCCTACCTGCACCGATGGTCGTCTGGTCAAGGAGAACCTCTACCGGGAAGCCGGGGTGAGCCGGGCCACGATGAACCGGGCGCACGGGATCCTCGCCGATTGGAACCGCCGCACGGCCGCCGCCGGAGGGTGCACCCCCGGAGAGGCTCGCCGCGACGACGAACTCACACAACTCAAAAACGAGTTGAAGAATATCAAGCGCGAGCGGACCAACCTCCAGCACCGCATTGACGCCGCAGCCACCGTCATCGCCGCACTCCATCACGACAACCAAGCTCTCCGCGCACACCTGGCATCCAGGGCCGGAAGCGTCGTCGCCATCGACACCGTTCACCAGCAGTAGCCGGCCTCCCGCTCACGGCCTCGCTAGAGCGGGGGTCAGCCTGACCCGGTGCCTTTCAAGGTCGACTTCGGTGATCCTCACTACGATCTCGTCGCCCTCCTGGACGACCTCTTCAGGAGACTCCACCGGCTCGTCGGAAAGATCCGAGATGTGGACGAGACCATCGATCCCGTCGGCGACGCGGACGAAGACGCCGAAGGGGATCAGCTTGGTTATGCGGCCGGACACAACCTCGCCGACCTGGTCGGCGAACCGGATGAGCGGGTCCTCCTGGAGTGCCTTCAACGACACAGTCACCTGTCCCTGGCGAGTCTCGGCCACGATGACCTGCGCGGTGACTCGCTGACCTACCTCGACAACGTCCGCAGCGTGATTGATGTGTGACCAGGTCAGGTCGGGCACTCGAATGAACCCGGTGCAGTGTTCCGCAGGTTCGCCGTCGAGATGGACGAAGACGCCGAAGTTGTGGACACCCGCCACAGTCCCAGTCACGATCGCCCCGCGCTCAATGCCCACGAGAAAGCTCCGCAGAGCCCGGTCTTCACATGCCTTGGCTGAGAGCATGACGCGTTCCTTGCGCCAGTCGATCCCGATCACCTCGGCCTCGATGACCTGCCCGACCTGGAAGATCTCGGATGGGTCATCCGTCCGCTTCCAGGACAGTTCGTGCCGCAGGACGCACCCCACCGAGTGATGCGGATCCGGAGTCGCCTCAAGATCTACGAGTGCTTCGTGACCGTCGAAGCCGGTCACCCTCCCAGTCCTGACTTCGCCGGGTTGGATGGTCTGGAAGAAGGCGTGCAGTGTCTCAGTCGGCTCGGAATCGGTCACGCCGCCGACCCTACGCGGTCCCCCTTGCCACAGCCCAGTGCCCTGAGACCCGGTGTCTCATGAGACACCGAAACGGTGGAGAACAGCTGATGTACCGGCTCGCAGCCGAGGGCGTGCTGCCGCACACGCCGCCGATGTACCGGCGGCTGTCCTCGCGGCTTGCTCAGGCCCGGCGGGAGGGCCGCTTCCCCGACCTGATCGACACCATGCGCGAGGTCCACGTCCCGCCGGCCTGGCCGAGCGCGGGCGCGTTCGTCGCCGAGATGCCCGCCTGGTTCCGCCTGGACCGCACCACGGGCCAGAAGCAGGCCCTGTACGTCGCCGCCGAGAAGGACACCCTCCGCCAGCAGCTGACCGGCTGGCTCGAGTTCGCGGGCATCCCCGTGCTCGTGGTCCGCGGCTTCAGCTCCCAGTCCTACGCCGACGTCGTCCGCCGCCGCGTCGCCCACGAGCAGCGCAAAGCCCGTCTACTCGTGGTCGGCGACTTCGACTGCTCTGGCGAGGACATCGAGCGGGACTGGGTGGAGCGCACGGGCTGCTGGAGCTCGGTGACCCGGGTACTGCTCACTCGCGAGCAGGTCCGCGCGTACGGTCTCCCGGCGACCGAGGGCAAGCGCGACGACCCGAGATGGCCGGCCTTCGCACGCCGCTACGGCTTCGACATCGAGCACCCGGTCCAGTGGGAGGTAGAAGCGCTGGAGCCGGACGAACTCCAGCGCCTGGTCCTCGCCGCCGTCGACCCGTACATCGACCGCACCGTGCTCGCGCAGCAGATCGCCCGCGAGGAAGAGCAGCGCCGTGCCCTGGCCGACTTCCTCGGCGGCTGGGGCGCGGACCGCAGGAGGTAGTCCCGCCGTTTGCACGCGGGTGCCCTGCAACACAGGCGGTGCAACGCGGTCGAACGCAACCGTGCGTTGTGGTCTTGACCTGGCGCAACGCGTGCAACGCGCTGTTGCGCGAGCGCGTTGCACCACCGTGTTGCCCCCGTTCTGGGATCCCTGCTACCCAGATACTGGAGCGCGGTCTGGTGACTGCTTGTGGCGTCCGTGTGCTGCTGTGTATCGGCGGGAATGCCGGGTCGGCGAAACGGTTCACTACAGTGCCGCCGCCGAGAGGAACCCGCTCATGAGCACCCCCACTCCACGCACCGCAGTCGCGACCTGGGCCCCATCCCAGTCCGGACCGTGCGTGCGCTGGCTTGTTGACTGCACCTTCTTCGTACCGATGTGACGTACGGGGCTCCGGGCAGAGCCGCGTCCCGGAACGTGTTACCAGCGCGTGCCCTGCGGCGGGGAAGCCGGGCGACACGAGCCTTCGGGCATCGGGCAGGGTGGTTTGCGCCATCGTCGGGTTCCGGCCGTTCGCGTGGGAGTTCCGGCCTGGTGGTGATCTTCGGTGTAAGGCTCTGACCAGGAAGGCAGCGTGCCGTCCTGTGAGGAGAGACCATGTCCGATGAAGTGACCGACCTCGGCGCGATCCCGGGGTCCGGGGACGGTCCCGCAGCGCCCGCTCTGGGCTCGATCCCGGTGACCGAGATCCGCCCGGAGGCCGACAGCGGCCTGACCGTGGTCGCCCCGGCCGACGTGAAGGCGGAGGAGGTGGGATTGTTCAGCATCCGGTACAGGGGATTGGTGCCCACGCTCGTCCTCACCGGCGGCACGATCGTCCCCTCCCTGATCACCGTCGTGGACGGGTCCGGGAACGTCCTGGCCGAGTACGAGGCACGCCCTGCCCCGAAGCGGATCGCGAGCCGGATGCTTCCCGAGGACCAGAACGATCTCGTCTGCGCCACCCCCGACTGCAGGCCCCTCAGCCTGACCAAGTAGGCCCGCCGGCTTGGGGCCCGACCGCCCCGCACCAGCCCTGGGGCTGGACGCCCACGGCGCCCAGCCGAGTCCCAGCTCGGCGAGTGCCTGAGAGCTGAGCGGGGTGGAGCCGGTCGAGACGCTGCGCAGGTGAAGGGCTCCGGGAGCACTTGAGGAATTCGCGCTTCAGTTGGCGAAACGGGACCAAGTCGAGCGCTCAGTCACAAGTGCCCGGGGCCCAGTGCCCCACGGCAGCGCCGTCCTTGTACCTGCGTGGCGTCCGGCCGCGCGGCAGGACGCCGCAGGGGCGGGCATTTTGGCTGGTGAACCGGATGGGGTCGCCGTATGTCTGAGTGCCTTGCATTAGTGGTTGTACTAGCTGGATACCTTTCCGGCCCTTTATGGCCTATTTGCAGATACTCGCCCCGGTGTCGTGATCACCATGCGTAGCGTTCCACTTGGGCCTGGTCACGAGCGGCCTGGTGCCTTCGAGCTGGGGAGGAACGCCATGGGTGGCGGGGAGATGACTGCCGAGCAGCGTCTGGAGCGGTTGCGGGGGTTGTTGTCAGGCACGCGGGGTGAGTCGCGGATGGCACGGAACCTGGCGCGTGTACCGAGGGCGAACGTGCTGTTCGGGGTGTTGCTGCATGCTGCGGACCGGCTGCGTCAGGGTGAGCGGCTGACGGAGCTGGAGGAGCTGCTGCTGGGCACGCTGGAGGGTGTGCTGCCGAAGGAGGAGGTCCTGGAGTGGGGTCGGGTCTACCGTGAGTCGGTGACCGCCCGCAAGGTATTGGTGGGGGTGCCCGAGGTCGTCACGAGCCGTCCGGTCTCCCAGGGGTACGGCTACGCCGACCTGGAGCAGGACCTGCCGGCGGTGGCCGAGGAGTGGATGGCGCAGCCGAACTGGTCGGTGGCCACACCCGAGGCGCTGGCGTCGGGTGAGGACTTCGACAGCCCGGAGTTCATCGAGGGCATGCGTGAGTGGGGCTTCGGTGTCACGGTGCCCGCCTGGCTGACCGCGTCAGGGGAAGAGCGGGCGGGCCGGGAGCTTCCTGAGGGTGAGCGGGCGGCGGAGTACCGTTTCCGGCTGGAGTACGAGAACTTCTATGTGCACCGGGTGGTGGGTGACGGCTGGCCCACTACCAGGGATGAGATCCGCTGGCTCTCCGGCGGGCAGAGCGACCTGCGGCCTGCCGTCCCCTTCTTGTCGCAGGAGTTCGGCGGGGAGACGGCGCAAGCGGGCAGGACACCGGCCTTCTACACCTCCTACCGCGATCGGGTGGCCTTCGATGGGGCGGCGGACAAGGGCCTGGTCCTGAATGTGGCGTGCTGGGAATGGGACACCGGCGACGGCCAGGACGACAGTTTCAGGGAGGCCATGAACAAGCTGAACCAGAATGCTCTGTTCACCCACCTGTGGACAGTCATCGGTGCGGCAGTGCCCGACATCATCGGGCTTCTGATGGACATCACCGCCACCGCGATCACCATCGTCAACCTGGTCGCGAAGAACGACCTCTCCAGCTCCCGCACGTTCTACCTCGACCAGCCCACCCTGGCCGCGATGGCCTACAACGGGACCACACGATGGCACTTCAACGGTGACGGCCACCACGAACTGAGGGTGAAGGTCACCGGAGACATTCCCATGCCCGTAGGCACCCTGGAATACGCGGTGCGCACCGGGAACACCTGGGGCACGCCGGCCGAACTTCCCTGGCAGAGCATCACACCCCCGGCCCTGGCCTCGTACAACAACAAGCTCTACGCCCTGTTCGTCCGCCCCGACGACAAGGCAGTGATGTGGACCCGCCTGGAAGGCGACACCTGGAAGACCCCCGCCCAGGTAGGTGGTGACGCAAGCGTCTTCGCCCCGGCGCTGGCTGTGAAGGACGGCAAGCTGTTCTACGCCGTCTCCGGCGCAGGCGCCCGGCTGTACTGGCGCACGTTCACCGAAGCCACAGGCTGGAGCGACATCACGCACCTCGCCGGCAACCAGTCCACCAAGAGTCCCGCCCTGGCCGCCACCACGTACCGCGTCTGGATGACCCACGTCGGCTTCGACGGCTCGCTCTGGCACAACTGGTATGAAAACGGCGCCTGGAGCGTTCCGCAGCGCAGCAACCTCAACAGCTGGGTCGTGGACGACGGCGTCGCCATGGCACGCCACGGCGACCATCTGTGGCGGGTCGCCCGCGGCCACGGCAACTACGTGTACACCAGCACCGGCGACGGCCACGGTTGGCAGGACCGCGGCACCGTCACGCGCTGGTCCGTCACCCACGCCCCGGCACTGGCCTCTCACGAGAGCGCGTTGTGGATCTTCCTGCGCGCCATGGACGGCAGCCTGCGCGCTGCCACGCGCCGCAGCCCGGACTACGCCTGGAGCGACACCCACCAGGTCGGCGGACAGCATCCCATCACGACAATGGACGAGCCGTCCGCGGTCTCTCACGACGGCAAGCTGTACGTGATGTACCGGCGCTGACCCCGGCGTCACCGGGAAGCCCAGCCCTCCCATTTTTCTGGCAAGGATCCGCGGGCCGCGGCATTGCGCCCTCCCCGGTACGGACCACCCATAGTCCGTGCCGGGGCCTCCCTTGCTGTAGGGGCAGGCCATCGTTCACGCCGCTGCGCCAGGTGCTCGTGGATCAGCCGGCCGGGCATCGCCGGGCTGTTGTCGAGCTGCGGTGGCTCTGGCCGGAGGGAGCGCGCCTACTTCAGTTTGGCAAGGAGGGCTTCAAGCTTTTCCCTGTCCGAGCCCGTCACCCTGCCCACGAGCTGGCCTTCCCGGAAGCCGAGGAATGTCGGTGTGACGTTCACATTCTCCTTCGCGGACCATTCCGACATCGTGTCGACGTCGACCTTGGCGAACTGGATGGAGTGGTGTGTATTGGAAAGTTCCTCGTACGTAGTGGCGAATTTCTTGTCGGCCGCGGACCAGGCCAGGGTGAACATGAGAACTGTGCCTCCTGCGCTGGAGGTCAGCCGGTTGCCGTCGGACTCGGAACCTACAGAGATGACAGTCATAAGGACCTTCTCGGATGGTGATCACCTATGGGCCTGATTGAGACTGCCATCACCGAGCCCCCTCCACACGCTCCCGGGGGGAATAACGGCTGGATCTCTTTCATCCTGCCGTTCACACACACTGTGGCAGGTCTCGGTCGAGGGACGCGTTGTGCGCGTGTGGAGCTGAAACCGGATCCACTTTGCGGTGCTTCACCGGGACGCGAAGCGCTGGATCGCACCCCAGGCCCAGGGACTGGTACGGCTGGAGTCAGCGGCCGGGCGGTGGCAGTGTCACGCCCAGTCGACGCCCAGCTTCCGTAGTGCGGTGCGCTGGTCGGCGGTGAGTTTGTCGCGCCGGGTTTTGGTGTTGGTGATCCATACGCCGAGTTTCACGGTCACCGGTTCCGTGTCGCCGTCAACCGCGATCTCCTCGCCGTGGGCGCGGGGGACCGGCCGGTGGGCGCCTTCCCTCTCGACCCACTGCGTGAGGGCCGCCAAGCCCCGCTGGAACGCCTGCTGCGCCTTGCTCGGCCCCCTCGCCCCGCGGCTGGGCGCAGGGGTGGGAAAGGGCGCCTGGTCGGGCTGTACGCCCAGCGCGGTCAGCCGTGCCTGCTGCTCGGGCAGCAGCCGGGACCAGGTGGCCGGCTGCTTCTGCTGCTGGAGCCACCGCCCGATGTCGTCGCCGTCCATCAGCACGCCGGGGGCGATGTCGGGCAGCTGGCCGTCGGCGTCGACCAGGTCGGCCAGGACGCGGTGGTGGCGCTGCCAGTCGAGAGGCCAGGGGCAGTTCCAGTCCTTGTCGATCGCGGCGAGCTGCGCGGCCCGGGTCGTGGCGGTGTCCTCGTTCTTGCCGAGACCGTTCTTCGCGCCTTTCCGTCGGAGGTTGGCCATGTGCTGTCCGATGGGCACCATCGCCTTGCCCTCGCCCCAGACGGCGTCCTGGCGAGGTGCGAGGTGCCCGGTGGCCCGCCGGTAGGACCGGAGCGCGGCGAGCTTGGCCTCCCATGCTTCCTCGCCCGGCTCCCAGACCGTCCCGGCCTCCGGCGCGTCCAGCAGGGTCTTGCGCCGTTCCTCCAGCTCCCCGGCCCGCAGGGCCTTCCGCTGCTGGTGCACCCACCGCCCCAGCGGGAAATCCTTCGTGACCCCGACCTCGACCTCTACGTCGTAGGGCACGGCGTAGACGCCGGTGATCTCGTTCTCGGCCCGCCACCGGAGCAGGGCCTGGTAGCCCTCCAGCCACACCAGCGACTCCGGCCGGTAGACCCGGGTCCGCAGGAACGCTGCGATGGTCGCCGCGTCTCGGGGAGAGGAGAAGTGGAGCAGGGCGGCTTCGGCGGCGGCCTGCGTGTCGTCCTCCTCCTGGCCCTCGCCCTCCCCGCCGGCCCCGACGATCTGGCCGTCCTTGTCGCGCCGGACGTGAATCTTGCGCTTGCCGCTGGTGAGCGCGCGGGAAGCGAGCTGCTCGACCAGTCGTTCGTCATGCGAACGCAAGCCCTGGAGGACTGCTACAAGGGGGCGGAAGCTGGCGGAGGCGACCATGTCGTTCGGGTCTTCGTTCGGGTCCAGGAACACCGGCACGATGATCCTGGCGACCTTGGTGGAGCCGTCCTTGCTGAGGCGGAGCGCCCGGCCGATGTTCTGGACGATCTCGACCTGGGAGCCGCGGGTGTCCGCGAAGCAGACCGCCTCGACTCCCCGCTCGCCGGTGATGTCGACACCCTCACCGAGGACGCGAACGCTGGCGAGGAAGGCGCGGTGTACGCGGTGGCCGGTGGCGTTGATGCCGTTGGCGAACTGCCGCAGGGTCTCGCGGCGCTCGGTGACGAGGTGGTCGCCGCACAGCCACGACGACCACACCCGGTCCGGCGGAACGTGGCGGCCGGCCTCCAGCTCGTAGAACTCCGCGTCGATCGACGACTTCGGCAGCTTGTCGGCGGCGGCCAGGTCGGCGTCGGACGTGTCGTTGACGTACAGCGCGGCGGCGGTCTCGGGCAGCTTGCCCGCGAAGGCGCGGGCTTCTTCGACCTTCTGGTGGAAGGTCATGACCGTACGCAGGTTGTACGCCGCGGCGTGCTCCAGGAGCGCGGTCTGCAGGAGCGCCAGGCGCCGGCCGCGCCGCGCTTCCTCCGATTCCCCGAGGACGGGGGAGGGGTCGCGGATCTCCAGGACGTCGATCTCGAACCCGGCGAGGATCTCCCGCTCGATCGCCTCCGAGAGCCCGAGCTCCGCGAGCCACGCGCCGTAGGTGCCCTCCGGGTCGTCTGCCATCGATGCGATCTCCGCCTCCTGGCCGCCGGGGCCCCGCTGCGGGCTGGCCGCAGCAAGGATGCGCGGGGTCGCGGTGAGGTAGAGCCGGAAGGACGCCGGGATGCGGGCGTTGTCGTGGATCGCCGCCCACGGACGGCCAAGATCACCAGCGGTACCGTGAGCTTCATCCACGATGGCGAGGTCGAATGGGGCCATCTGCTGCCCGTACAGGCGCTCTCCGCCCGCCAGAGCGGCCTCCAGAGGCCCGCGCATCCTCCGCTGGCCCTCGGGTCCGTCGAGGTCTTCGCGGTCCACGAGGGAGGCGTACGTGGCGAGCACGACGACCGGCCCGGTCCCGGCCCAGAGGGCGAGCTGGATCGGGTTGGTGGTGGTGCGCACGCCCAGCTCGTCCAAGACCGGGTCGTTCTCCAGCGAGCACACCGCGACCATCGGAGCCCGGTGGCCCACCAGGCGCCATGCCTGGGCGGTCTGCGCGAGGAGGTCCAGGGTGGGGACGGTGACGAGGATCCGACCGTCCGCGAAGCTCTCCAGCGCGCACGCGGCGGCCGTGATTGTCTTGCCGGAACCGGTCGCTGACACGATGGTGCCCCGGGCACCCTGCGGGGGCACAGGTGACTTTGCGGGGAATCCGACCCACTTCCGAAACGCGGTGCGCTGATCTACCTGGTGTTCTTTAAGCCGGATCGCTGACATTCTGTTCCTCCCCGAGCACTGAATTCGTGGGTGTTTCAGAGGGCCGCGTGCGGAATGCAGGCCGCGCCCAGGTCGTTCCAGATCGACGCACCCGCCTTGTGCCAGCCGCCGGGCTTTCCGTCCTTGAAGGGCGGCTTGTCGTCCGGGTCGTAGTGACCGGCATCGAGCGTGCAGACGACGTAGTCCCCATCGCTGTTGACCGTCCGCGCGGTGCACAGACCGCCGGCCTCACCCAGCGCCTCCAGGACCTGGCGGCGCGCCGTGGTGTGCGGGTAGGTGGCCGGCAGTACGGCGTCCCGGACGTACCGCTCCAGCCGCACCAGGTCGGCCCGCTCACGCTGCCTCACGTCCGCGATGTGTACGGCCAGTTCAGCGGCCCCGGCCGAGCGGCCGACGCGCCGTACCCAGTCCCGGTCCGCGATGCGCACCAGGGCCTCGCTCACGGTCCGTACGCCGTCATCCCAGCCGTCCCCGAACAGGGGGCCACGCGAACGCGGCGCCATGCCGTCCAGCTCCACGACCTCGCTCTGCGCCCCGGCGACCGCTCCGGCCTCCAACGCGGCCACCAGGTCGTCCGCCTCACTCGCGGCCACGCCCTGGGCGGCCAGGAGCGCGAACAGCCGGAGCGGGGCGTTGGTGCCCGCCGTCTGGTACTGCGTCACCCGGTGCAGAGAATCGCTGCTGAGCGCGGGATCTGGTCCGGTAGATTCGTGGTGACCGATCATCGACGGCCGTTCCTCTCAAAATCAAGGGAGGTTCTCGGGTGGTTGGGGGTGTCTCGTGTTTCCGCCAACGGTACATCCTGCATCAACCTGATGCACCCGCTATACTAGAACCCAACACGAACGAGCGACCCCCACCCACCCCTCCTTGCCAGCCAGGCCCACGCAGTGGGCCCCAAGGGGAGTGGAGGCGCAGCCGGAAGGCCCCGCCAAGGGATGGGGGAGCGCAGCGGACCCAACCCGCCCGGCCGCGCATCGGCCTGACCCCCCACCACCTACCGCCCGCACCACACCCGTTCACCCGGCCCGTGAGGGCAGGGGGCGCAGCCCCCGCCCTGCCCCGGCCCGCGCAGCGAGCCGGCCCCCCTGGCGACCGGAGCGCAGCGCAGGAAGCCGCCCGGCGCAGCCGGGCCCAGGGCCGCGCAGCGGCCCGTCCCCGCCCTCGCGCAGCGAGGGCGTTCTCTTGCACATCGCGCAGCGATGTGA
>NZ_JBMDLB010000007.1:0-2487156 GCF_049310065.1 Streptomyces tatrensis
GACCACCGTCACCGTGGTCCTATCGAAACCGCCCGGGAGGACAGAGGCGTACTCCCACCCCGGCACCTCGTAACGGAAGGTCCCAAAACCGCCGGCAGCCTTCACGACGCTCTCATTCGGAACCTGGAAGACCACCCGCCCCTCGACGGCCTTGCCGGTAACCGTTACTGACGACTCTCCCGGCCGGTCGAAGACCACATCACCCTTGTCCCATTGGAGCGGCAGGGGAAAACGGCCCGGCGTCACGAACTCCCACGTCAGCACAGCCTCAGCCCCCCCGTCCAAGCCCTGCCAGAACGGGAAAGAAACAACCACCTCAACATCGTCATCACCTACAACAGCCAGATCGATGACACCCTCCGAAGCCACCCCAACCTCCGGAGCCGGCGACTCCTCCCCACCCCCACGGGCCACCACATCAACCCGGGTGAACGGAGCCCACCCCGAATACAGGGCTTGCACCTCGAAGCTGGGATCCTCACCCTCCTGCAACTCGACGAACACACCCGACCCGCCACTACGCCCCACCACATACGTCACAACGTGACCCTGGCCCTGGCCCTCAGCCCCGACCTCGTGCCAGCTGACATGCAACTCGACCGCCTTGCCGACCTCGTGCTCACCCACCCGATACTCAGGCAGGCGGCCCTCAGAGGCGTAGTCCGCGACTGCGACCGTACGCGGGCCCCACCACAAGCTGATCAGATCACCCTCAGCCATGTCCGGATACGGCCCCACCAGCACCTTCACCGGCTCATGGGACTCCTGCGGACCCACAAACGGCACACCATCATGGTGCGAATCAACATCAATCCGAGCCGGAGGAAGACTCTCATCCACCCACAACACCACCGACTCCCCAGCACCAGAACCCACAGACACCACACAACCCCCATCAGCCACAAACACACCCGGTCACACACTCCGCGGAACCAACCGGAGCCTACCGACCAGACACCCCCTCCCACCCAAAGATCAAAAAAACCCAACCTCGAACCCACCAACCCACATGCTTCAATCTGAACACCAGCTAGAAACTGGCTGACAGCCCACATACCAGCAGCAAGACGTCGGCTGTGTTTTGTCGGCGATCGGTGAAGCCTGAGCCACCATCAAAAACCTCGTGAACTGGGCCTTTTACCGACCCGTCAGTGACACCGACCACTGACAACACGTGACGTCGGCGCTGAATCGTCGGCCACCATGACATCTCATGCAACGACCCGACACCGTCGCAGTCGCATTGAGGGCTCCTCATGCGCTGCCAGCACATGGAATGATCAAGCGATGACTGAACCGAACAACGCGGACGACCCCTCCTTCTGGTATGGAACCGAACGAGTCGTCAACGGGATCGCCCAAGGACTCTGCACCCTGGAGCAGGGCATAGCTTGGTTCACCAACCTGTCACCGGCCCGCCGGCAGGAGGCACTGCACGAGGCCGGCCTGTACGCGATGCAGGCCCACATCACAGCCGAAGACGGCCGCGCGGGCGTAGCACGGTCAGGCGTGAAACCCACCGCCAACCCCTCGGTCATGATCTGCATGAACCCTCCCCGCTACGGATTCTCAGGCCTCCCCGCCGACGAACACGTCAAAGCCTTCCGCGTACTCGTCTCCGTATTCACCGTCGCCGACACCCGACGCAGGGAGATGTACTGCAAAGGCACCTGCACACACGCCTGGCACAACTTGACCAGGAATTGCGAATGATCGCAGCCATCTCTTCCGTTGGATGAACGAGAGACCAGGTACACGCAGGTCAAAGCAGATGAGGCGGCGGGTGGTGCTGAACCGATGCGATAGCGTCCCAGCACATGGCTGCCGACGACAACGAAGAGCAGAAGGCGGACGGGACTGCCGAGAAGGATGCTGCCGGCGTACGCCTCGTGGAAGACCTCGTTGCTCAGGTGCCCGGGTTCGAGGACGCCTACGAGTGCCACGTCTTCAACGAGAACAGGCTGCTCCCGCACGTGTTCTTCTGGGACGTCGTGCAGGACACCGTCCGCTCGTACCTGACGGAGGACGCCCCGGACGGTCCCGACTGGCGCCGGGTCCTTGCGTTCCTGGAGGAAGAGACACAGCGTCGCGTGCCCGGGGCAATCGAGGTCATCGTGACCTCGTTCCTCTACGACCTCCCGTACGAGGGGGAACCCGGGCACGGCATAGAGGCACATCTCGGGCCCGCCATGAAGGAGAGGTACCTACAGCTTCGACCCCGGTACGGGGCAGAGGCCCCGGACGCTACGGGGAAGCCAGAAGCGTAGCCGCCCGTTCTGGCCACTTCTACTGCAGATTCACTGGCTCTCAGCGCAGGTGGCGAAGCTCTCGCAGTCCGTAGTCCGGCGGCAGCCACCCCTTCTTCCGCCTCTCGATGGTCTTCCGTGTGTGCGGAGGCGGCTGCGGACAGCCCTGCATCAGATCAGGTTCATCCCTGGCCCAGGCAAGCCCGTAATGGGCGGTACGCACAGGCCAGATGGTCTTCACAGACTCCTTCAGGCACAGCGCCGTCCCATGTCGGCTCCGGCGCAGCTTGGGGCGCGGCGGCTGAGGCGGGCGCAGCTTGCACTCCTCAGCGAAGGCCGTCAGGGACGGTAGCCCCTCACCTCCCAGCGGGTCGCTGAACGGCGGCCCGCTGGTGCCGGCCCCAATCCGCCAGAGGAGAGCGGTCGCACTCAGCAAGGGGCGGGCCCAGGCTGGAACAGCGTGAGTCATACAGCCCTGACGCAACCCTTGATCGTGCAACGTGATCGTCGTGCCGTCCGGGGCCAGATCGCGGACGTACGCGGTGGCGAGCTGGGTGGTCGAGGCCGCGGTGAACACGGCCGTGGCGAGCTGAGCCGCCAGGTACGGGTGCGCCGTTGCACGGTGAAGACGCCACACCACCTCCGCCTCGGTGACCGGTGGCATCACCGGCGCGAAGAAGTCCCGGTCCTGCGCCAGCGGCGCGGCGCACCGGCACGAGCCGGTCGCCTCGTCGAGAGCCCTGAGCGTGGTCAGGGCGGGCAGGCTGATCCAGCGGTTCACCAACGGCCGCGCCGCTTGGGACACCTGCTGCTGCGGCGTGGCCAGCTCGGCCTCGGGCAGCAGAGCGGAGGCCTCAGCGACGAGGTGCTCCACCTGCCGCAGCTCACGCTCCAGGAAAGCCCGCATGGCCCGGTGGTGGCAGACCAGAACCAGGCGGACACCAGTGCGCCGGCGCAGAGCGAGGAGATCTCTGAAGCGGTGCGGAGTGAGCAGGTGGGCGCGCAGCAGAGTGAGGTGGGTGATGGGCGTGGCCAGGATCCAGGCGGCCGCGATCGCCCAGGCCGGGGTGGGGTCGAGGTGACGGTAGCCGGTGAGGGGGACGGGTTTGCCCAGGGCGGCGAGGATGTCGTAGGCGAGCGCGATCCCGGCGTCGGTGCCGGGAGTGGGGTGCACGGTGAGGCGTCCGTGCTGCGGGGCGTGGGATGCCAGGGCCGCCCGGGTGTGGACCACGTCGTCGTACGGGTCCAGGACCACCGTGACCGGCGGCGGATTCGGGCAGTCCAGCACCTCAGGCCACCACCGGTCGCTGGCGCAGTTTGCTGTAGGACCAACGCAGGAGGTCCTCATCCAGGATCCGTCCGGACTCCTTCATCCCGGCGGTCAGATGATGGGTGATCTTCGCCCAGGCCCGGAAGTTGCCGTGCGCGGCCTCGTCATCGCACATGGCGATCAAGTCCGGGTCCGTATCCGCCCACACGGGATGGAACGCCGGGACGACAGTGAGAACCTCCTCCAGCGGCATCGGCTCGATCTCCTGCCACGCGTACACGCGGGACTCCAGCATCGGCTCGCTCTGCAGCATCTCGAAACAGCCGTCCCCGCCCGTGAACACGATCGTCAGGTCCGAACCGATGTCATCCCACAAATAGCGCAGATATTCGAAGCACATCTTCGACAGCCACTGCGCCTCGTCACAGACCAGGACGTGCGTCTCCTCCAGGGCGCCGCGCAGCATCCGGTCGAACTCGATCGGCTGCCCCGGCGGACGGCCCTGCAGACCAAGGGCATGGAACAGTTCGTGGCGCAGGTCTCGGGTGGAGGGGCGGGCCCTGAACTGGATCCGGCGCGTCAGCTTCGGCGCGAGCTCGCGCAGCGAGGTGTTCACCGCCAACGACTTGCCCCGGCCCGCCTGCCCGTAGATACAGATCATGGCTCTGGCCTCGATCGCGGCACGGATGTTCTCCCGGACCATGAGTAGGGCACGTGTTGAGACCACCTGGGCGCCCGGCAGTCGCATGAAGTGGTCCTCCCGCTCCCGGGGCAGCCGGCCTTGTCGCTCAGCAGTCGCCATTGATCAACGCTCCCCGCTGTCGTCACGTACATCAGCCACTCCCGGCAGCCCGTCATCGGCTGCCTCCGCCTGTCCAGCATCCGTTTGCAAGTCGGCCGCCCGGCGAGGGCGGACAACCGGACGCGCCCACGAGGCCGGAGGCTCACGGGGAGGGATCAAGTCCGGCAGCGCCCGGGCCGCCAGATCCACACCCCTGGCCCGGGCGATCTCCGCCTCCGCCTGAGAAGACGTGACCGTGCGCCGCGGACGGGGCACGGACGCCGTCGTTGTGGCCGTGTAGCGGGACTTGCGCAGCTTCTCCGCCGCCTTCAGATCCGCCTTCAGCGCGCGGGCCTTCTTCTCCCTGACCGAACTGAGCGCACGGCGCTGCTCCACCGTCGCCGCCTGGGCCAGATAGGCGCTACCCAGATGCCGGCCCCACTCCTCGGCGGAGAACACCTCGATCCGCCCGTCGTAGTGCGGCAGATACCGCAGCCGGACCCGCATGCCGACGTGCCCGGCCATCCACGGCGCGATGTAGGCACGGCGCCGCCATAAAATTCCGTTCGTGGTGATCTTCCGGACCCGACCGTCGTCCTCCAACGCGAAGAACGCCAGCCGCTCCTCCGCGACGTCCTCGACCGGCACCGGATCCGCCTCCCACGCCGCCAACGGCGTCATCCCGTCCGCAAGACCCTCAGGATGGTGGCTGGTGTTCCACCCCCGCACCCACTTCAGCAGCTCCTCGACGAACTCCGGATACGACAAGAGGTGCTCCACCCGATCCGGACGGTGAGCACCGACCGGCCGAGCCCTGCGGGTATAGCCAGGCAGCGAAACCAGGAACATCACCTCGACCGCGTCGTTCAGCGCCTCGATGGTGCCCTTGCGATACGGCTTATAGGCGGGCAGGTCATGGACCGGAACCGCGAAGGCACCCAGCGCGCGCTCCACCGTCCGGCACAAGAACTCCTTGCCCCGGTCCACCCGCACCACGCCTGGCAGGCCACCGAACGGGCCGTACGGATCCTGCCTACTGATGCCTGTGCGCAGCGCGGCCAGGACCGCGTCCCGGGCCGGCTGATGCGGAGTCACCGCCACTCCCACAATGGCCTTCGTCGCGACATCGATGAACCACGTCACCCACGGACACACCGCCACGCCCTCGACGTCCACACGGACCGGGACCCGCTTGTGATCACCCTCCCAACACGCGTTCCGATGAGTCCGCGGACGCTTGCCATAGACGTCGTAGCGTCGGCGGGCTGCTTCACCGCCCTTCAACCCCGCCCGCTCCCCCACCGACAAGTCCTGCCGTACCGCGCGCTGCAGAGCACGAAGAGAAGGCACCGAATCCGCGACACCAGCCTCCGTCGCCTCGGCGAGCAGCTCACGGTGGACCGCGGCCACGTTCCCACCCCACACTGCAAGACGCGCACGGACATCAGCACTCACGCCAGTCCGCGCAGGCGTCCGAGCAGACAGACGCCCCTCACGGCGCCCCGCCGACAGCCAGCTCCACACCGTCCGCTCCGACACCCCAGACACCGAAGCCACCAACCGCACATGCCCCGAAGAAAGCTCGCCCCGGGAATCCAGCGACAGCAGACGGGCAACGGCCGCCTCCCGCCCCACAGCAAGCGGCATCACCACGTCCCCGACGTCGAGATCCTTCCCGGCCATGCGCACCACCCCCCAGACCCACTCCCCCGCGAAGACGCTTGTCCTCCCCTGCCCACCTCATGCAGACACGCCGCGCAGCATCACCCGAACGGAGGTGCCCGGCTCAGGTGGACCGCCCAGATTGATGCAGTAGCCCACGGGGCAGCTCTTGCCTGCAGGCGGGGCTACGAAGGGGAACCCATGGCGCGAAGGAAGTCGCTGGCGTCTCAGCTCATGCAGGCGTACCGCGATGCCCAAAAGGCCAAGGCAGCAGCTGCCAAGCAGGCAGAAGCAGAGCGGCTACGGCAGGCGCGCGCTGAGGAACGGGAAGCGGCCCGCCAGGCCAGAGAGGAGGCGCGCAGAGAGAGGGAGCAGGCGCAAGCCTGGGTACGGGCCAAGAAGCAGAACGAGAAGGCGCGTACCGAGGAGGCACGCAAGGCCGATCAGATCGTTCGGGACCTGGAGAAGCGTGAAACAGCCCGGGCGAAGGCGGCCGAGCAGAAGAAGAAGGCCGCGGCGCGTGAGAAAACCGAGGCCGACCGGCGAGCAAGCCAACAGCTGAGCGGGGACCTGCGCCGTGAAGCGGCAGCCAAGACAGCCGAAGTCGAGGAGCAGGTCAAGCGCCTGAACGCCGTGCTCACCGGCAGAACGACAGGACTGCACGCTCACCGCCTGCCGGTAGAGCAGGCCTTTCTCAGCAATGGCATCGACGCGATGACTGGCCACGTCGAAGCCGCACTCCGCCAGGTCAGCTACCCCACCGGACTTCGCGGCACGTGGCGCACGGCGTTCACACCCGAATCACGAGAGCTCGTGCTGGACGTCGAACTCCCCAGCCAGGTGGCAGTACCAGTGGCCATGCAGTACCGATACAAGGGTTCGACTCCGCCCGCAGTCGTCCCCCAGCCGCGGAAAGACGCCGAGACCAAGGCAATGTACAGGGACCTCGTCGCCAGACTCGCGCTCCGCGCCATCGACGAAGCGCTCGCCGTGACACCACCCGCGCTGGTCGACGTCGTGGCCTTCAACGGACACGTCCACGCCAAAGACCGCGCCACAGGAAGACCCGACCGCCCCTGCCTGATCAGCCTGCGTGTCAGCAGGGAGACCTTCGAGGAACTCGTCCTCGACGAACCAGAACTCGATCCCGTCCAGAGCCTGCGCTACCTCAATGCCATCGTCTCCCAGCACCCGTACGACCTCGAGCCCGTCCGCCCGGTGGTCACCTTCGACCTCGCCAAATACAAGCTGGCACCCGAACGGGACGTGATCGCCGGCCTCGACAGCCGCCCCGACCTCGTAGCACTCGACCCGATTGAGTTCGAACACCTCATCCGCCGGCTGTTCGAGGCAATCGGACTCAAATCCTGGGTCACCCAGGCCTCACGCGACGACGGAATCGACGCCGTTGCCCTCAACGAGGAACCCCTGATCGGCGGGCTCTGCATCATCCAGGCCAAGCGCACCAAGAACGCCGTTCCCGCCGAAGCTGTCCGCGCCCTCGCCGGCGTCATGCACGACAAAGCAGCAGCCAAGGGCATCGTCGTGACCACCGCCTGGTTCGGCAAAGCGAGCCACGACTTCGCCTACCGCACCGGCCGCATGGAAGTCATCGACGGCCGCCACCTCAAAGCGCTCCTCCTCGAACACCTCCACATCGACGCCCTCATCGGACTCCCCAAGCTCCCACCCGGCTGGGCAACCCGAGACCTCACCTAACACAGGACCAGCAAGAAGCTCGCCCCAACTCACTCCGCGCATACCGGTCCAACGCCTACAGACTCGGCGCGAGCTCCACCCCAGATTCGGCAGCACTCTTCAGCAACAAATCAGCGCCGAACTTTCAGAACAGGAGCCGCATCACCACAAACCTGCACGTCACAGCGCTCACAACCTACTGAAAACGAAACGCCGGACCACTGAAGAACCGACGCCGAATATCAGCAGGATGCCCTACAACTTCTCCCCGGCCCGCCTGCGCTGTATGGAACTGGAACTGGCCGAAGAACTATCCGGCCAGGACTCGCCCGCCAACGTCCAACATGAGGGGCCGTCAGCGGGCTGACGGCCCTTCATGAACGATCGAGGCTAGCCGGTCACCATTTGTCGGTGCACCACTTGTTTGTTTCCGGGCCCCGGTAGCAGGCACGCATCACGAAGCTGCTGGCCGACCTGGTCTGGACACCATCGGTGAACACGCTCACCGTTGTGCTGTAGATGGACCGGGTGACCCAGTTCGCCCTGCTGTCGGAACTGGTTTCCAGCCAGATGGCACCCTGCCGGTCCGTCGGGAAGTTGTCCAACTTGGCCCAGCCGTACTGGGAACCGGCGTAGGTGCCATAGCGCAGCTGAACCTGGAACCCGCCGATCGACGTCCACTCGGCGGTCCTCTTGTCCGAGATCGAAAGCACCTGATCCCGGTTGATCGTCTCCGGCGCGGCGCTGGCCGGCCCGACGGACGTGGTCATCAGCGTGCCCACTGCCAGTGAAGTGAGCAGTAACAGGCGAAGTGACTTCAACATGGAACCCCCAAGATGTTGATCATTAACGGCTGGGTCTTCGCGGCTACGCTCACCAAACGGCGCCGCGGGCGGCGCCGTCGGGGAATGCGAGGAGGGCGCGGCGCGTCTCCGCGGTGATGGCGCGCAGGAGCATGCCCCGGTTCCTGCATGGCGCGCGCACGCGGCAAGGGCAGAACGAGCAGCGCTGACACAGTCTGAGCCTTTCCTTTCCTTCTCCCCGGACCTGTCGCGAGGACACACAAGAGCCTCACAGCGGCCCATGACCGTCCCGTGCGGCGCAAGAAACCGGACCGTGACAGTTCTGCAGCAGTACCTGTCACGCCTCGCGGCAGTCGGCCTGATCAAGGGCCTCTACCCGATCCTGTGGGGGCGCGGGCAGATTCCCACCGGACACCTCGCCGACCGCATCGGCCACGAAATCCTCATCGTCCACGGCAGCTCGTCCATGCGGTCGGGTTCGTCCTCGGTCTCGCGCTGCTGGACCGTCCGCTGCTCGCGGGCATCCTGTCCGCGGTCATCCTCGGCCTGGGGCACGGCCATGGTCTACCCGGCGCTCATCGCGTCCATTTCCGACCACGCCCACCCCGGCTGGCGGGCCAACGCCCTGGGGACCTACCGGTTCTGGAGGGACATCGGCTCCGCCGCCGGAGCGCTCGTCGCCAGCATCCTCGGCCTCAATGCCACCGTCATCGCCGCAGCCGTTATCACCGCCACCCCCGGGCTTCTCGCCGCCCCCTGGATCACCGAACACAAGCCGCAGATCTTTTCTTGGGGGGAGTCGTCGCGGAGCGTTACCCCGATGTTCGATTGTGAGGAGACGGGTTCGCGTGAGACCGCGTACGCCTTGGTCGTCCGCGACACTAATTGACGATCCATCAGGTATCTCCGGGTCCACGATCGCTACCAGCGCAGGCTGAAGGATCTTCCGCTCGCTGAGCAGGGCTTCGTGATCCGGCTGACGGTCCGGCGCTTCATCTGCGGAGCGGCGGACTGCCCGCGCCGGACGTTCGCCGAGCAGTTTTCTCGGCTCGCCGCCCCGCACGCACGGTTCGCCACGCGGCTCAACCGCGCCCTGGAGCGAGTGGGGCTCGCGCTGGCCGGGCGGGCCGGCGCCCGGCTGGCTTCCCAGCTGCGCTTCGGCGCCGGGAATCGGCGGCATGTAGTGCCGGCCGGCCCCGCAGCCGCAAGCCCGGGCCGAGCCGAGCCGCACCACCGCCCCTCACCCTCCTCATCGACCCGACGACGATCCGGACATCACCGCCCAGGCGCTGGCCTGACACCACACAGCGGCCGGACGGATCACCATCGACCCGACCCCCGTCACCACGGCCCCCGCCGCGGAGCGGGGCTGCCGGTGAGGGCGTACCGCTCCTCGGCTCCGGTGCCCTGGATCCGGACCGCGACTGTGCCGTCCGGGCCAGCCTCGGTCCTCAGGGTGAGATCGCCGGTGGTGGCCCCGACCTCGTCCGTCATCGCGCCGCCCGGCCCCGCCTTCACGTGGTCGGTCAACGGGACCGACCCCTCCAGGACGGCACCGTGGTGAGGCTGCGGGGTGTTATCGGGCTGGTCGGTCATGAGCACGTCTCCAGCATCTCGGTCAGCTTCTTCTTCTCGCCTTTGGTCACCGTGAGCTGTTAGCTGCTCTTCACGTTCGTCCACGCCGTCGCGTACGTGCACCAATACGCCTCCGCGGGAGGCTGCCGGTCCTGGGGGCCCTGGTCGCCCTTTGACCGGTTCGTCGCCGCCGACACCGCGAGGAGCTGAGGGCGGGGCAGGTCGTTCGCGAACTCCTTGCGCCGCTCCGCCGTCCACGCCCCGCCGCACGAACGCCAGGCGTTCGCGAGGGGCACCATGTGGCCTGACATGTTTCGCTTTGACACGCGGTGGTGTCATAGCAAAACGCGGCGTGCACACCTTCACCGAGCTCCCAGAAAGGTGATCTTGAGGTCGAGGAATTCTTCAGGGTCGCCGTCCTTGCCGACCTCGACCAGCGTCAGGAAGCCCTTGCCGCTCTCGAAGCAGAACCGCATGCCCGCTTCAAGGGAGGCGATCTTCAGCACGTCGACGAAACGTGTGACGGATTTACATGTCGCCAGAGAACCAGGTTCCGCAGCCTCAAGAGCGACGATCCGTGCTTCGTTGATCGCCCACAACTCGTCGTAGTCCCGGTAGAAATCCCCCAGGCGGGGCCACGCTCGGTGGAGACGCCGGCTGGGGCGGGGCGGCGTCCTCGGCTCCAGGGCTGCTCGACATGGCGCGTCCTCTCACGGTCAGGGCGGCCCATTGAGGTGCACATGCCGCCGGTCTTCAAAAGACGACGGATGACGTAGCCGAGTTCCCCGCGAGAGAGCCTCACGCTGCCGCGCCAACCTGCCCGGGGGCGGTACCAGGAAAGACCCACCGGGCACCGGTGCCCTCAGCGGCCGGCTTGTGGCCCACGGCGCGGGTCCGGCTGCTGAGGGCGGTGTGCTCGCTGCCCGTCCTGGCGCACCGGTCGCCCCTCGGGATCGCCGTGTTCGTCGTAGTAGTCAGCGCGGGCGCGGGAGTCCTCGGCCACCTTGGTCAACGCGAGCCGTAGGCGGTTCAGCCGCTCGGCGGTGAGGTCCAGGGCGTCCAACGTCCGTACGGGACTCCCGCAAGGCCCGCAGAGCCGTCAGGTCGATCACCGCTGTGAACAGGCACGCCCATGGCAGCCGGCCATCCTCGCGATAGGCGTCCCGCGACAGCAGCTTGGTCATCTCATGACAGCCCCAGAGGTGGTGGCGTGGTGTTACGGGTGTGCGTGCAGATTGTCCTCAGTCCGGCGCCGGTAGGAGCGCTGCCGACACGCGGGACTGCAGTACCGGGCATCCACGCGGCCGGACGTGACCTTCCTACCGCAGCCCCCGCACGGAAGTCCCCCGGCCGGCGACTGACATGATCGGGCCGTGACCGAACCAAACTGGGAAGGCTGGTACCGGCAGCTCCTGGCCGCCGTGGCGCTGCTGGCCGCTCCCGCACCCGACCAGTTGGCCTGGCTGGAGACGTACGACGTCCCGGTGGACGAGATCGCCCTGAACTTCGACGACGCCGCGGTGATGGCACAGCAGCTCGGCAACGAGGGCTGGCTCACCCCCGAGGCACTGTCCGAGGTCCAGCGGATGGACGACCTCCTCGGCCACCTGACCGCGGCGGAGGGATCCACGGACTGGACCGCGCAGGGCCTCAGAACTCACGAACTGTGGGCACAGGTCCGTCAGGAAGCCGACCGGTTCCTGCGCGCAGAAGGCGAAACGGAACGGACTCTGCCGCTCGCCGAGATAATCCGCTGACTGAATCGCCACCGTCACCCGGCCTCCCGTCGAAGTGGCCGGACATGGTGATGTCCCCGGGGGGGGTGAACCACAACGAGGACGCCGCGCGGCGTACCTACCGGCGATGGGTCGGGCTGCACGGAAGCCAGGCCTCGGTTATCCAGCTCATCGAGGAGACTGACCGGTCCGGCGCGTGCTGCGGACGTGGCCCCCCAGGGCGAGTCCGTAGCGGAGCCCGAATCGCGCCGCTGAGCCCGTAGGCAGCGCCGGCTTAAGCCATGGTTGATGCGGTCGTCCTGGCGGCCTGCTCGATCTTCGCGAAGTAGGCTGCGCGGGCTTCCTTGTCGATCGGCTGCTCGTGTTCGGCGCGCATCCCGGTCCGGCCGTCTACGCCCTCGCGCAGGATGTCGGCGTGCCCGGCATGCCGGATGGTCTCGCCGAGGACATGGACCACGATGGCGAACAGGTTCGTGTCGGCATAAGGCTCCGGCCACCAGGGCACGTGGCCGGGGGAGTCGAGGGCAAGCTCGTTGATTGTCGCGTCCGAGTGTTCCCACGTGCGCCGGTAGAACCCGACGATCTGATCGCGTGTCTCGTTCTCGGCCGCCCATTGATCGCTGCCGTCGGCGTCCTGCCACCGGCACAGCGGCTCCGGAGAAGGGCGGTCGAAGACCTCGCCGAAGTACCTGGCCTCGACCGTGGCCACGTGTTTGACCAGGCCGAGGAGGTTGGTCCCGGTCACTGTCAGAGGCCGACGCGCGTCGTATTCGGACAAGCCGTCGAGCTTCCAGAGCAGCGCCTCACGGTCCCGCCGCAGTCTCTTGTGCAGGTTGTCTTTCGCGAACTCATCGATCATGTGGCACGAGCCTGCCATGGGCTGCTCATCGTCTCAAGATCCCGTACGCAGTCCACAACGACTGGCGGAGCCGTGGTTCGGCCATGGCCACCGCCCCGACCTGCTAAAAGGAGCTCCGGAACCTGTCCACGTGAGCCAGCCTCTCAGTCCCCGCGCAGAGTCGCCATTGGGTGGACGTCGGCGTTGGGAGCCCGGCCGGCTGCTCCGCGGTAGTCCTCAATCCGGGCCTAGTGCGACCCCCCGCCTCTGCGCAGCCATCGCCGACCGGATCACCTTCCGCTACACCCTCATCCAGACCGGTAGCGAGTCCTACCGCTTCCGCGTCACCGAAGCGGAACGACGCAGCCCCTGACCGTCTCCCGGCCGGTTCAGTCGCGGCTGGAGAGAGGGGGCCGTGGTTCCAGAACAGCCAACGCAGCTCGTGCTGCCTCTCCTCCCTCCGTCCGGGCCAGCAGCTCCAGCTCGCTGCGATCGGCCCACGCACACGCCTCACGCAACTCGGCGGTGAGATCGAGTCCGATCTCCTGGCCGATCCAGTCCGCGATGACGAGCGCGTCCGCCACGACGGTCGGATAGGCGGCGATCTCCGGCCCCAACAGGGGAAGCCCGCCGTCATTGGCGCCGTGGGCGAGAGCGAGGGCCACGAGCGTCCACCGCGCCGTCCGGTCTGCGGGATCGCGATGCAGACGCTCGGAGGTGAGAGCGTTGAGTTTGTGGACCGTGATGTCACCGTTGGCCCAGCCCTGCCAGAACTCGTCGTCGCGCGGAAGGTCTTCCAGGGCCTGGAGGCCGTCACTCAGAGCCCGCACCATGCGCTCTGCGAACTCGCGGTGGCCGGTGCTGTCTCCGGCCTGCCGCAGTACGTCGAACTCGTTCTGGCTCATCGACACATCATCGACCGCCGGCGGGCCCGCCCTCTCCGAAAAAGAAGGTGGGCCCCTTCCGCACCGCGCCTGTCAGGGACACGGATCGGCAGGACCCTGGTCGCAAAGCTTCTGGTCCACCCAGCTCGGACACCGCAGACACACCGAACCGGATGTCACCCGATCAGTGAGGCTCCCAATCCCGCCGCCGATCATGGACTTCCGTCCCTCTCCGTCTCTTGCACGGACGGACCAACATGGCTCCCGAAACCACCGCCCAAGCGGCTCTCGTTCGTCGGCTCAGGCCCGGATTCCGCGAAATGGATCGTGCTGCCGTGCGCCGGTGACGCTCCGTCATCCTGGACATCATTCTTCGGTCGTGTGAGACCTTGTTGGAGTTGGTGTTCCCCCACCTGGTGACGGTGCTGGTGGAACTCGTGGTGGTGGAGAACGGCGTGCTGCGGATCGTCGGAGCGCTTGGTGTCGATCTGGCCGCTCGCGCCGTGGTCCGGCTGGGGCTGGTGCTGGGCATCGTGGTCAGCCGGATGACCGTACTTCGAGTGGTGATGGCGCTGCCGGAGCCGGTCTGGGCGGTGCCGCGGGTGCTGGGATTGGATGAGTTCGCGACCTGGAAGGGCCGCCGGTACGGCACGATCCTGATCGACTGCGAGACCCACCAGCCCCTGGGACCTGCTGCCCGACCGGGAGGCCGAGACCCTGGCCGCATGGCTGCGCGAACACCCCGGCGTCGAGATCGTCTGCCGCGACCGTGCGGCCTTCTTCGCCGAAGGTGCCCGCACCGCGCCCCGCAGGCCCCGCGCTGCGCAGACAAATGGCATGTCTGGCACAACCTCGGCGAAGCCGTCGAACGCCTGGTCTCCCACCACCGCGTTCTCCTCCGGGATTTCGTCGAGCAGAAACCTTCACCCGAACCCGTGCCGACCTCCGTAGGCCAGGAGCCATCCGAGCCCTACCCCGCGGGGAAGTTCCTCGACCCCGGCTCCGCGACACCCACGCCGCGGTCAGGGCCCAGGTCGAGCAGGGCCTGCGCCAGTGCGAAGACGCCCGCCGGCTCGGGCTAGGCCGCAACACCGTGCACAAGTACGCTCGCGCCGCCAGCCCGGAGGCGATGCTGCACGGCCAGTGGCAAGACCGGACCAGCGGAGTCGCGCAGGGTGCGGTAGGCCCAGCGGGCCCCGTGTTCTTGCAGCTCGCGGTGGAAGACCGACAGACGTCCATCCTCTACATCCCAAACGCCCACCAGCGGCCGGCCGTCCGCCGATGGCCCGACCTCCCTCGCCCCGCGAAGCCACTCGCTGGATCATGAGCCACCCCGACCACCTTCGCGACGACGACCAACTGCGGCTCAAGACGCTGCTGGCCGACTCGCCCGAGCTCACGGCCGCCATCACCCACGTCCGGACGTTCGCGACCATCATGACCAACCGTGAAGGAGAGCGGCTGCGCGGATGGATCGCCGATGTCTGCGCCGATCAGCAGTGCGGCCTGGCCTCCTTCGCCGCCGGGGCTGATCACCGACCTCGACGCCGTCATCTTCGGCATGAGCACCGAATGGCCATCCGGTCCCGTCGAAGGCCGCGTCAACGACCTGAAAGCCCTCAAGCGCAGCATGTTCGGCAGAGCGAAACTTCCACTACTGCGCAGGCGGCTCCTCCTGCTCGCGGCCAGCCGCCGACCCTAACTTCTGGCTCCTCGGGCCTGGCGGTCCAGGAACCCGATCAGTCGTGTCTCCGAACACAGAAGCCGTTCTCGCTGCTCAGGAGGAAGAGATGCGAGGAGGTCAACAAGGACTCGCTTCCGCGGGACCTGCACCATGCTGCCGGAGTAGATCCGGCAAGTGGAACACCAGGCGAGTCCGATGCACCGCTCGAACATCGAGGACTCAGGCGGATGGAAACGGCACTGGTAGGAACTGACGGGCGTTCCGCAGTCGGCGCAGACGCGTCGATCGCCATCGGGAATCGCCCAGGTCCCGACCTTTCGCCAGCGCTGTCGTCCGGCCGGTGCTCTTCAAGTCGTCACGCCGAACATTTTCGCGCACAGAGCTCCGCCCAGCACAGTCTCCGAGCAAGACTCCGACCAACCACCCACAGACCGTAACCGCCTCTTGGCCGCCTTCACGGAATCCGTTCCTGAACCGAATCAGACCGTCAAGCCACTCGTTGTAGAGCGAGGACGCTGCGACCGTGTTCTCGAACAGGACCTCCGAATGGATCGACCCCCACTTCCCATCCAGGCGCTGGCCCTTCACCGACAGCAGCAGGTGGTCATGGAGGAGCGGCATACCCGAGCGCGCCTCGTAGTGGCGGAAGCGGGCGGTGACCAGACCGCCCGGGGGGCCGGACCTTGTAGATGCCTTCCTTGCCGTACCGGATGACCGCAATCTCGTCCTCGATCCACTCCAGCACCCGCTCGATCGCGCGCTCGTGCGCAGCCTCGGTCACCCGCCGAGTCTCGTCATCACCGAGCGCCCACAACAAGTAGATCGTCGGCTTCGGTCGGAAGACGAGATCGAACCCGGTGACCGACACCCGGCGTCCGAGAGCGCCGGCCCTCACTGCCGTCTTCGGGGACTTCCCCTCGGCGAGCTCCTCGGCCTCGATCCGGTCCGCATACGGGTCCCGACCCCGCTCCCCGAACAGGTTCCGCAGCTGCTGCTCGGTGACCGCCTCCCACGCCGACAGACCGAACACGGTCAGGCCCGGCCCATCCATCGCCCGGCCGGGACAGCCGCCTCCTCCTGCGCCTTACGGAGGGGTGTACGCGCCGGCCGGCGGCCGTCACCGACGACGACCTGACGCAGGTAGCAGCGGTACATCTGACCGGCTCGAATGATCGCGATTTCCATCATGGAGACCACGCCACACGACCCTGACCTGCAAGAAAAGACCGATCAGCCCTACGTCCCGCCAGGCGGGAGCAGCGGCCGAACTTTCTTCACCGGCGCCCGCCAGACGGGAAACGGCCCCGAGCCGGAAGCATCGGGTGGCGCCAAGCCCGCACCACGCTGCTCGAGGCCGTCGCACGCCACCACCACGCTCAGCTGCTCGCCGCCATCGTCGAGCTCGGCGGTGAGCTGGAGCTCCAGCTACCCGGAACGGGCGCTTCAGGGGCGCGGTCACCCCAGAAGACTGCGGTCAGCGCCGGCCGCCGCCCATGCGGCGGTCGTCGGCCAGTGCGGTCAGCGGGCCGAACTCGCGGGCAAGCTCGTTCCACGTCAGAACCTCGCCACAGCGGGCCGGGAACTCCTTCGGGTTGAACTCGGGCATGGTCCAGGTGCCAGTGCCCCGGTCCCGCAGCCACAGGTCCCCGTCCCCGTCGACCACAGTCGGCGGGGCCGGTACGGGCTCGGCCTGATCGGTGGGCTCCCAGGTGACCCGGCCCGGGTGCGAAACGCGGCGCAGCTCGGTGGTGGCCAGCCGCGCGGCCAAGTCACGGGTGGACTCTTCGGCGTCCTTGACCGACGCGAGTCGGAATGCGTCGTCAAGTACGGGCAGGGCTGGATTCTTGCTGCGCTTTGAACTCATACGCTGAACTACCTCCGATGGGGGGCGTCACATCCGATATGCACCCCCGTAGAGGAACACGGTATCCGAGGCGGGAGCCGGGCCGGCTACGACCACTGTCCAGGTGGAGGCGCTGGCACACCGGGCGGTGGGGCTAGGTGATGAGCTGGTCCTGGACGTGGCGCAACCCGTGGTGGTAGCGCTCAGATATGGCGGTCCGGGTCTGAGAAGGTGAGTCCGCCTGGGGCGAGCGGACGTCGGGCCGGGGCGGGTGCGGGCTCGGTCTCGCCGGGCGGCTGGCGAAAGTCGGCGCCCTGCTCGATCGGCATCAGCCGGCGCCCACCCGCCTGGGCGGGTACGGGAGCGTCGGAAGCGGGTTCGGAGAAGACGGGCAGCGAGAGCGGTCGACGGTCGTTCATGATCCCTAGTCTCCCAGGTCCGGCCCTGCGGGTAGGACCAGGCTGGTTGTGCCCGCGACTTCCACGACACCGACGTCGAGGCTCAGTAGCGTCACCGGAATGAATCAAGACCATGTGCTCGAAGCGTTTCGTCGGGAATCTGGGGCGCTCACTGATGCTGTGTCAGGACTGTCCGGAGCTGAGTGGAGCCTCCCGACACGCTGCGCTCCCTGGACCGTACGTGACCTGCTCGGGCACGTGTGCGTCGTGATCGATTGGCTTCCGGGCATGCTGGACGCGCCAGCCCCGGGTGATGCCGGGATTTCCGCTGCGGATTACTACCGTCCGGACGACCGCTTTTCACCCCAGACCAACGGTGCCCGGATCACTCTGGCTCAGGACCGGGCAGCAGAGCCGGCCGATGGTGCCGCCTTCGCCGAGGATTTCACCGCGACCTGGCGCCGGGTCGACCGGCTGTGCCGGGTCCAGCCGGCCGGCCGGACCGTGCGGACACGCCATGGTGACGCCATGCTCCTGTCGGAGTTCCTGATCACCCGAGTCGTCGAAGTCGCCGTCCACGGCCTCGACCTGGCTGACGCACTCGGATACGAACCCTGGCTCACCTCGTCAGCCGGTGACGCCGTGCTGGAACTGCTTCTCGGCGCAGAGCAGCTGGCGGCCGCCGACAAATTGGGTTGGAGCCAGCCGCATTTCCTGCGGAAAGCCACCGGCCGCGAGCCGTTGGACGACTCAGAGACCGCGCACATCGAACAGCTCGGCATCCGATGGCTCGCCCTAGGCTGACGCCTGCGCTCGGCCGCCGCCCGCGAGCGCGGCCGGGTCGGCGCGCGTCCGAGCGTCGCCGCCGAGGCGCGCGACTGGAAGCCGCACCTCCACCGGATCACCCGCAAGCCCAAGCAGGCCCCTCGCGTGAGGGCGATCACCTCTCCTGCCTACCACGAGGCGCCAGCGCGGGAATGCCCAGGTCAATGGTTCGGGGCCTGCCTGGCAGCCATAACGCTTCGGTGTGCTTCTGCTGGAGCAGCGTCAGGGTCAGGGTCAGGGTCAGGTCGATGCTCTCGATTTCTCCGAGCCAGCCTTCCGTTTCGGCCCGGGCCCGGCGTGCGATGAGATCGGTCTTGATTTCCTCCAGGCGGAAGATCACCTTGGGGTCCGCGACAACCTCCTCGACCGGATCGCCGAAGCCGAGCGCGAGGGCCAGCTCGGTGAAATCGAGGGCCTGCGCGTCAGCCTCGCCGGCGCCGAAGCCAAATCCGACCAGATCGACGCCGTCTCCAGAGGTATGCCGATCAACCTCGGCATGCCTCGACAGGCCCCCGCTCAACCCGCCCGGCAGAAGGGAGCAGCGCACCGTTGAGACAATGACGGGATGATCAGCAATGAGATCCGGTTCGGCTGCCATAACCGAGGCGACGACGGCCCGCTCGTGGTGGTCCCTCACATCGACGGAGCACCACTCACCGAGCTGATCGACGGATTCGAGATCTCGGCCAAAATGGAACCTGCAGGTGATGCCTACGGTGGTCTGATCCCGGCGTTCTTCCGGTTCGGCCCGATGCAGGACCACTTCCTCGGACGGTCCACCAGCGCCATGGGGCCGAAGACACCCGTCCTCGGTTGCGAATGTGGCGAGTGGGGATGCTGGCCGCTCATGGCCCGCATCACCGCAACAGCCACCCTCGTGACCTGGGACGCCTTCGAGCAACCACACCGCACGACTCGCGACTACGTGCCATTCGGCCCGTTCCAGTTCGACCGTCACCAATACGACGACGCCCTGCGGACCCTGAGCGCGGCGATCGGCTCCGACAACGACGGCACGAGAGCATGAACACTGCCGTGTCAGCCCGTCTCCTACCGACCACCGTAGCGTCGCATCAGCGCAGAGCGAACCTCTGACGTACCTCTGAGCGCGGCCATTTCCTTCGGCCCCTGCACAACTCGACACGCCCCCGTGTCCTGGTCGACGAGGATGGGCCAGTTTCCTCCGACCCTGATCTGGCGCCCCTGTTCGTCCTTCGCAGTGGGATACCAGGTGAAGCCATAGACGCCAGTGACCGCCGGGGTCGCCCACAGGCCAAGCCTGAAGGCCCACTCGTCCCAACGGTCGGTCAGGGTCCGACCGAAGTCTTCAGCCAGTCTCCGTGCTTCGCTCTCCTCCAAGAAGCCCCTCCATCACTCTTCAACACTTGAGAGAGCAGACATTACGGGACTCAAGCAGGCAACCGAACGGGAGCTCCTGCGGTACACGTATCTCTGTACTTGGCGGTGCTCAGAACGCAGAGGAGTACGCGGACAACTGGTTCAGAGAAGGCGTGTTGACTGAACTGACTTGTGCGATTCTCAGGTCAAGAGTTTGGTCGCTGCTGGGCAAAGGAGCCACGTAAACGGCCTGCTGCGCCGGTCACGGTCGACTTGTGGGCGCTGAGAAATTTCAGTACTCCGTTGCTGTTCCGAGGCAGCTACCGCAGTGCGGTCGGGTGCACATGCTTCCAAGCCTTGCGGATTCCATGAAGCAGCTCACGTTGTTCTTCGATCCAACCGCGGTTCACTTCCAGGCTGATGGCCACCCGCGTTGTCTGCTGGTCGGAGACCGTGACAGTGATCTGGTCCTGGTCGTCTTCCCTGTCCACGAGCTGGATGCCAATCTCAGCTACTCGGGCGCACTCGCGCCACACCGCGTCTCGGCCGGCCTCGAGCTCATCCAGCACGTGCTCCCAGGGAGCGAGGTCGTACGGCTCGACGTAGGTGCGAGTGAGTCCGGCAACGAAGTCGTTGTGCACCATCAGCTCACCGCAGGTGTCCGGAATGCCGGACGCTCCGGATTCATCGAGTTCAATGGCCACGCTGCCGCCGTACTTGCCAGTGATCCGCAGCAGAGTGAACCGCTCACGATCTTCCATGTCCCACCCCAGGATGTTGGCTACCCAGCATTCTTGCCGTGCAGCGTACAGGCGTTGCGGTCGGGTGAAGGCGTGAGGTCTCTGAAGCTGTTTTGGGCTGGATCTGCAAAGGAACGCCGGATCACGGACCCGTACGCCAGCTCCGTGGATTCGGACAGGTTGTGACCCTGCCCGCTGTAGCTCGGATTGAGGCCACGACTCTTAGTTCAGAGAAGTGACCAAGCCGAAACTGATCGCGCCGGACCAGATGGGACGCATCGCCGGACCTCCGCTCACGCCCCCACCACTTCCAGCGTCGCATCCCCGAGCCATCGGCCTCGCCCGGTCAGCCTCCGATGGGGGCCGGCTTCCACTGCGCCTCCACCACCGCGCAGGACGTCCATCCGCTCCGCCGAGACCGGCACCAGAACGGACTGCGCGACGGCCATGACCGCATGCCCCGCCCACGCGGTGGGCGCCATCGACTCCCCCGCCGCAGCCCTGCGCACGACCTCGAAATCCTCCCAGCCAGCCACACGCGACCACCCGGAAGACCCTCGACCACCCCACACGAAGCGACGACAGCCCCCTCTGACAGACCCGGCGGGCCTGCGGGGCGAAGCGGATCCGGGGCGGCGTGCGCCGAGCGGGTCTGCGCCTCTCCTCAAGCAGCACCGATGCGGTCGAGCAAGGTCTGAGCCTCGGTGGTGCGGCGGTGTTCCGGGCCGAAGGCGGCCAGGCAGGCGTCATGCGCGGCTGCGGCCAGAGGGCGGGCCTCGGTGCCACGGCCCAGTCCGAGGAGGGCGGTGGCCGCGGCCAGCTCGACGGCACCGGTTTCTGCGCGGCCATGCTCCTGGGGCAAGCTGCGGAGCAGTTCGTCGGCGCGTGCTGCTTCGGCGAGAGCGTCCTCGTGGCGGTCCTGGCTAGTCAGGCTGCGGGCCAGACCGAGGCGCAGTGCCAGGGCGAACCGGTCCGGTACGCGATGGATGGCGAGTGCCTGGCGCGCCAGCGCCTCTGCCTCCGGGTGGCGGCCCAGGGCGGTGAGGGCGTAGATCTGTCCGTTGCGGGCGGTGGTCGCTATGTGCGCCGCGTCCGGCCCTGTGCCCTGGGCTGCGATCTGGGCGACGGCCGCGCACTCTGCCTCGCATTCGGCGTGCCGGCCGAGTGAGGCCAGTGCTTGGGCGCGGTCCGAGCGCAGTTTCAGGGTTTTCGGGTGTTCGGCGCCGAACGGTCCTGCGGAATACCGGGAGCAGTGTGTCGTAACTGGTGATGGCATCGGCATGGCGGTCCTGGGCGCCCGCCGCGAGCGCGGCCATGCCCAGGGCCAGCGGCGCGTACATGTCGTCGCGCGGCCGGGCCCGGGCCGCGGCCACGGATCGTGCCTCGGCCTCGGCCTCGGCATAGCGCCCTGCCAGGTACAGGGCCTCGGCCCGGGCCAAGGGGGTGCTCATCGTCCGGCCGGCTTCGCTTCGGCGGCGCGAACGAAAGCACTCTCATGCGCGGAGCCTACGAATAACACGTTCACCCAGGGGGGCAGCAGATCGGCGGCGCACCCGCACAACTCCTCGACGGACCGGGGATCACCGCCTGCCCCTCCGACCAGGCCAAGCGCGGCCCGCCTTCGCCGGCCTGTTCGAGCACCCCGTGAGCCTGCTGACGTGATCACCCGCCGGGCCGGGCGCCGGCTATTCGGCTTCGGCAGCCTGGAACCTCCGGCGGGTCCCCGCGGCTGGAGAGTTACTTCCCGTCGGTGATGTAGTAGTCGTCCTTGAGGTATTCCAGGACGTAGCTGCCGAGGTCTTCCTCGGAGAAGGTGGCGGAGGACCTGACCGCTTCGAGCGGCATCTCGATCGTGTCGAGCGTGCGCACCTGAACGTGCTGCGGATCGACCGTCGCGGTTTTCAGGGCCTTCTTCTGCTCGGGTGAAATCATCTGGAACACGATCGCGTACGTCGTCGTGCACGGACCGAGCCCTTGGTCCTCTGCCTTCTTCGCTCCTGGCCCTGCAACCTCGCAGACTGTACCGATGTCTTCACGACCGAGGCCGTGAAGGTACTCCTCGTACCGCTGGATCGCGCGCTCCTTCGTCCTGGGCGCGGGCAGGTCGGCGCTCACGGTGGCCGATGGCTGTCCGGTTCCGGCGGATGCGGACGGCGTGCCCGGCGGAGCGTTCCCAGGTGTGGACGCGGACGGCGGCGAAGGCTTTGCGACGGCGCTCTCCTTCGCTTCGTCCGGACCGCACCCGCACGTCAGCAGCGCCACGCATGCCGATACCGCTGCCGCGCTCACCATCGCCCGCGTCTTCATCAGACTCCCCTCCACCAGCCGACTGTCCATCAAGAGCTCACGCACGATCACGCCAGACGGTTCCCGACCCGCTGTTCAGAGAGGACCCTTCGTCGTCCCCGCGGCCGCTTCGATCCGGGCTCCTTCTTGAGCCTGCAGCGTGAGCACAGGGCAGCGGACCCGACCCTCGGCCGCGCTATGGCAGTTGAACGGTGGGCACCTTCCCGGCCTCTGCCGAGCACCGCCCTTCGAGGGCCGGGCAACCGCCGAGCCGTGGTCCTCGGCCCTTCTCGGTGGCGACGGCGGAGGCGGAGAGGAGCGTCGCAGCGGCGAGGCTGCCCCAGAGGGCGGACGGGCCGTGGGAGGCGAGAGCGGTGATGGCCGCCGGGGAGACGGCGAGGCCGAAGCCCGTGGAGAGCTGGAAGCGGGCGAGGGCGCGGCCCAGGACAGGGGCCGGGGCGAGAGCGGTGACGAGGGCGGTGGCGCTGCCGGCGTAGAGGATCTCACCGATAGTGCAGACAACGGACACCGTGGCGACAGCGGGGGCACCCCAGCCGTGTCCCAGTGAGGTGGCCGCGAGGAAGCCGAGGTAGGACGCTGCGAGTACCACCCCCGCGAGAGCCAGCGAAGTCCGCCGGGAGAACCGGGACATCAGGACGGTGACCGGCACCTGCAGGGCGACCACCAGCAGCGTGTTGGTCACGAAGATGGCCGCCGACCACACTGGGGACGCGTGCAACTGTGTCAACAGGACCAGAGGGAGCGCGATTTCGGGGACGTTGAGGCAGAAGACGTAGACCACGTTGGCGGCAAGCAGCCCGCGCATCCGTGGTGCGGGCCCGTCGTCCCCGTTTCCGTCCCCGTCCCCGTCCCCGTCCGCGTCCTTGGCCGGGGTAGCGGCCGAGCGCGCGTGCAGGTGGACCGACCATGCCAAGGCCGCCGCCGTGAGGTAGGCGAGCCCGGTGACGGCCGCCAGCGCCTGCAACGCGGTGGTGCCGCCCGCCAGGCACGCGGTGGCGAGGAGCGCGCCCACGCCCAGGCCGGCGTTGCGCAGGGCACGCCCTGCCGCGAGGGCGGCGTCGCGTTCCCGGCCGTGGGCGATCGTGGCCACGAGAGCCGCGTGGGCGGCCGGCCACGCCTGGTTGCCCATGCCGAGGAAGAGCGCCGCCGTCGCGAACAGCCAGACGTGCCCCGCCGGGGTGCCCAGCAACAGCGCCACGCCCAGCACCCGTACCAGCATCGACGCCGCGACGACCGCGCTGCGTGCGCCCCGGTCCAGCCATCGGCCCACCGCGGGCATGCACACCAGACCCACGACGACGCCTGCCGTCATGGCGATACCGGTGGCCGGCGCGGACAGCTCCAGCACGGTCACCCCGTAGAGCAGCAGGAAGGGACGCAGCAGGCCGGTGCCGAGCGCGTCAACGGCCAGGGCGACGGCATAGCGTGGACCTCCGGAGGCACGGACGAGGGCGCGGGGCCGGATCTTGGTGGTAGTGGTTGCCATGGCGTCAACGGTGCGTCCGGGCGCCGGGCGGGGCGCGACGGTTGACGGACACCGTCAACCGTCGCGGTCATCCGCCAACTGGTCGGTGATGATGAGGGGGTGACGTTGAGGATCGACATCAGCGGACTGCCGTCCGAGCGGCTGCGGTTCGCCGCCTCCCCGCTGGCCGAGCTGACTGCGATGCTGCACGTGCTGGCCGAACCCGGGCATCACCCGCAGCTCGCCGGCTGGGCCGGGAACGTCTGGTCCGGGCTGCGGCCGGAGCTGGCTGAGCGGTTGCGGGAGGCGGAGTTCCTCTGGCGGTCCTCACGGGCCCACTTCCTGGTCCCCGCCCGGCCCCAGGCGACCCTCGCCGAGGAGCTGGACGGTGTGGACCGCATCGACGACGAAACGTACGTGACCGCTGCGCTCGTCACCACGTGCGGCAGCAACCGGGTCCACTTCGCCGCGCCATCGCCGCTCGTGGACGCGACAGCGCGCGAGCGGGTACTGGACCTGGCCCAGGCCCGCGGCGCGCTCCAAGAGGCTTTCGCGGAACGGCTGCTCGCGGACCCGGCCGCCGTACGGGCACGGGTGCGGGACACCCTCGATCAGTGCGCCGAGGCCTTCTTCAACGCAGCCTGGAAGGGCGTCGCCGTGCAACTCGCCACCGACCTGCGCCTGAAGAACGACCTGCTCAAGCGCCAGGGCATCGGGGCGGCACTCGCATCGGTCTCCGGCGCGGTCACCCTGGCACCCGACGGCGACTGCGTCATCGTGGACAAGCTGCAGGACAACGCGACCACCGCCCACGGCGCCGGACTCACCTTCATCCCCAGTGTCTTCGGCCGCCCACACCTGGTGGCGGTCCACGCGCCCGGATGGCAGCCGGTGGTGCAGTACCCAGTGGCGGAGCCGGGTCCATCAGAACCCGTATCGCTGGCAACGGTCACGCTGAGACTGGACGCACTCGCCCATCCGGTACGGCTGCGGCTACTGCGCACCCTGGCCCGCGGCCCGCACACCAACGGTGAACTGGCCAACGCCTGGGAACTCTCACCCCCGGAGGTCTCCCGCCACCTCGCCGTCCTGCGCCGCGCGGGCCTGCTCACGGCCCGCCGACACGGCCGTTACGTCCGCTACACCCTCAACCTGCCCGGCCTGACGGCCCTGGGCTCCGACCTGCTGGCGGCCGTACTGCGCTGAGCGCTCAAGCCCGACCCTGCCCGGCCGGTCCGCCGTACGGATGCGGCTGGGCGAGGCGCTCCGCCCTCCGTACGGCGCACCGGACGCCGGACGCCGAGCAACTGCGGAGGCTGTCGCATGATCAGCAAGTAGGTGATCGGCCAGCTCGCGCGGACCGCACCCGCTCTCGCAGCGGAGGCCTGGCAGACGCTCAGTGAGCCGGCGCTGCATGAGGTGAGCAGATCCTGCACATGGTCCTCGCCGACGGGGACGTTGCGGCGCAGCATGAACAGGAACAGCCCTCGTGTCGATATCCGAAGCCACGTGCACAGGTGAACTGGTGTTTCGTCGGCAAGCGCAGGGCACTGCGGAGTCATGGGACAGCCTGAAGTCGCCTGCGCTACCGTCAAATTGACCGTAGTCGTGTGCGCGGCCGGGCCGCTCCAGCGGCGGCCTCGGGGGCGGACGGCCGCCGGATGAAGTCGAGGGATCGTTCATGAAGTGCCGCGAAACCGGTACCTGACCAGGCAGCGCCACCCGGTGGCGGCCATCTGCAGAGAGATCGCCCGTGAGTGCCGGATTCGTGGTCTGCGGGTGTCCTCCAGGGGAACGGTGTCGCGGCGGAACGTGCAGCTGGACCCGGTCGTCTCCACCACCGCTCGGGAGGGAAGCGAGGCAGCCCTCCCGCTGCGGTCGGCCGGGGGTGTGCCGCCCGCAGTCACCGAAGTGCTGGAGCAGGTCCAGGTCGACCACACGTGCCGGTGGATGTGATCGTGGTCGACGAACAGCACCGGCTACCGATCGGCCGGCCCTACCTGACGGCGGCGATCGACGTGGCGAGCGGGTGCGTGGCGGGCCTGGTGGTGACGCTGGAAGCGCCGTCGGCGCCGTCGGTCGGGCTGTGCCTGGCGCATGCGACCACCGACAAGGGGGCGTGACCCAGATACGCCAGAAACCCGCCACGGGATGATTTGGGGGGCCGGGCGGCTGGCTACGGAGTGTCTCCTGTGAAGGCGTTGACTCGGTTCTCGTACTCGCGTCGGGCCTTGCGATGTGCTGGAACGATCGGGGCGCCCTGGTTACCGTCGAGGGGGTGGCAGCGGGCGAGGGGCCCTGTAGACCGCACGAGCCAGCCTGCCCGCCACGCGCAGCGTGGCCGCCGTGTCCGTACCCGGTGTGCTGGCAGGCTGGAATGTGGAGCTCGCCCGGTCCTCCTTCGCACGTCGGCCCGGGCGGGCCGCCATAACGCGCGGTGGCGCGGGTCAGTGGTAGGGGTTCCAGCGTCCGAAGCGGGCCAGCAGCGAACGCGTCTGATCCACGTTCAGCCCGAGCGCCGTCGCGACTTGTTCCGGTTCCTGGGCGCGGGCCTGGTTCGCGGGCCAGTACCCGGTCCGCTGGGCGATGATCTCCAACTGGCGGGCCGCCTTCACCGCAGCGGCCGGCGCGTCGCCGGCCGGGGCCTCGATCGCGGCACTGACCGACTCCAACAGGGCCTTCAGCTCGGGTGGGAGCGGGATGGTGCGGCGGGCGACATCGGCGATGTGCCCGTCCCAGGCGTCCATGCACCGGTCCGCGCCCCCGGAGCCGGCCCGGCGGAACGGAACATCGCCGAACCCGGCCCAGTTCACGGTGTGATGCTCGCCCGTCCAGCCGCAGACGCACTCGGCGCGCAACACGGCGGCGCGGGGGCGCTCCGGCCAGGTGCCACCGTCATAGACGCTCCAGTGCGCGACATCGTGTCCATCGGCGGAGGAGCCGTCGAAGCACACCGGCTTCGGAACGCTCCCGTCAGCCAGGAGCACACCCACCCGGCCCTGATGCGACGCCCCGAACTCGTCCGGCGTCCAGGTCTCGTCTTCCACCCCCACGCCCTTCCCACACCTGCGGTCTGGGCGTGCGCCCGTTTCTGAGGACGACGATCCCGTACCCATGTCTGGCGGGGTGGGGAAAGCGCGGAAGTTCGCGCTGAGGGGTGTCAGCGGGCTCCGGGGCCCGGCGCGCGATCCCGGTCCCCGGGCGACATCGGCGTCAAGCCCCAGCGGGCCTCGAAGACGCGGGCGGCGGCATGCATCGCGACTCGGAGCACTCGCCCCAGCCAGCCGGGTGTACCGACAGCAAAACCCTCCGGCATGTCGCTGACAGCACGCTACTGAGACGGAAGCGGCACATCGCACAACGAGGAAGGGGGCGGCCGGGATTGCAATGACGGACAGGTACCGTTTGGCCATGGTTCTTTCGGGGGCGAACGCTACTGACAACGAGAACGCGGGGTGGGCGGTGGTCATCCAGCACTTCGACTTCGCGATCGCCGTTGCGGCCGACGGCGTCTGCCTCGTGGTTCCTGTCGACGAGACGACGCCGTGGGGATGAAACAGCGAATAGACCTGCATCTGGCCGGCGCACGACTGGACCTCCACAGGGAGCGGTGGCTCGCAGAGGGCTTGTCCGTATCTCCCGTCCTGTGGCGGCATCAAACGGGTTCACATGCACCGGCCGAGCACGAGCCGGTCACGGCCCCCGACGGCCTTGCCGTGCGGATCACAGGACCGGACTGGGGCGTGGTCCTGTACGTCGAGCTGCAGCCCGACGGGACGGCTGGTCTGGCGTACCACGCACCCCTCGGGTGGGTGGATGAGCGCGTGCGTGTCCACTCCGTCGAAGCATGGGACGCGCTGCTGGGCAACGCCGTCCAGCGCGCTCGCGGCCTGAAAGTGCGGCATGCCCACTTGCTTGCCGCCAGCTGCACCACGGGCTGGCTCGACTGGTTCCACGGCGAGTTGTGGCTGCTGCCGGACTCCCTGGTCCGCATTCGCGGCGGATTCGTCGACACCGTCGTGAACTCCATCAGCCCCGGCGTACGGGTACGGGAACACACCGCCACCAGTGTGATCGGCTACGACCCGGCGGCCGTCCTAAACGGGCACCGCACCAACAAGGTCATCCCCTTGGACGGCATCGCGCACGCCAGTCTGCACCGCGGTCTCACCACGTCCGGCGTTGCCGTGACGATGACGGACGGCACCCGCCACAAACTGTTGTGGCTGTCCTCCGAACCAGCTCACCGCGTACTGACGGACCGGCTGCTGCCCGTACTCGGGTCCCGCCTGACCCGGTGAGCCGGACGGACGGAAAGACCGACAGACGGTCAGCAAGCACAGGATGGTGGCTTCCGGCCGGGCCGGCTGTCCGGGTGCCGCTGCGGGAGGCGTGGTGGTGGAACGGGAGCGGGCCTCCGCCGGGCAAACGGCACCGGAAGGAGGCGACTCACCCGCCTCCAGCTGCCTGGCCGGGACCGTAGGCCACCTATCGGCCACGCCCGTGTTCAACCCCTCCATCAACAGCACCCGCCCATCGGGGTTGGGAAGCAGCACGCACACGTCGACCGGAGTCTCCCGACGGCCGGCAAGAGCCGTCCCCATTTCTGTACCCGCCAGCCGCAACCCTCCCCTCCCCCTGCACCCAGAGCGGTCCAGTCAGGGAACGGAGGTGAGCTGCGGCGACAGGCTGCGCTGGACGCTCCCGGACCTGGCTGACGGCGGCGGTGACGAGCCGTTCATCAGGCCCACGTGGTGAGGTCGTACACGGCGTCGGACAGGGGGTCCCTCACGGCGTGGACCCGGTGGGCGGCCAGGGTGGCGGTATCCTCCGGGCGCAGGAGGGCGGCGAGTTTGGTGGCAGCCCACCAACCGACGGTACGGGGTGCCCCTGTTCGGGAGCGAACCGCGAGGTCGATGCCGATGGTGCGGCCGTCGTGGTCTAGATAGACGCGGACGGTGTCGGAGTGGTGGTGGTCGAAGCCCGCCAGAACGTAGAGGGCGGAGTCGATCGAGGGCTGGGCGCCCTGCCACAGCGGGTCGCCGCCAGGTCGGCGATCAGGTAGTCGATGCCGTCGTCCATGGTGATCTCGGCCGTCTCGGATACGACCGTGCCGACGAGGGTGGCTACGTCGACGTACGGGAGTCCGTCCTCGCCCGTCGGGGGGATCGTGTCCGGGGTCAGCCAGGCGGCGGTGTGGCGCAGGGCTCCTGCGTACCACCAGGTGCCGTGCTCCCGCCCGTAACGGGTGGGCAGGTCCACCGTGACACTCCGTCCCGCCGAGTCGGCAAGGCGGACCCGGATCCGGTCCGGGTCCTGGCGCAGCATGGCACGGATGCGCCAGTCTGTGGCGGGCAGGGGTACGCCGATGAATCTGCGCAGCGTCAGCAGTGCGTGCGGGAAGTGGGCGTCCATGCCTGCACCCTTCCCCATCGGCGTGGTTCCGGTGCCGGCGCTCACAGGTTGTTGATCCAGCCGGGGCAAAGAGTCTGGCCACGGCAGTAGGCGGTGATCGTGCCGATGGAACGGCCGTCCGGGGTCGGGGCCCCGATCGGGCCGCGATTGCCGCGCTCGGCGACGGAGACCGTGCTCATGCGGACCTAGCCGTTGTTGGTGACGACCACTGCCCAGTACTCCGCTCGATTACCTGTGACCTTGTCGGCGTTGCCGTGGAACGCGGCGTCGATGGCCTTCTCGCTGCGCATGTTGTGGCTGGAGGAGGTATGGAGCCAGCCGAAGTCCGTGGTGCCGTGTCGGGTCGGAATGCTGCTTCCGTCCCGGTCGCGGACGGACCAGTTGACCTTGTGCCAAGGCTGCTGGGGATCCTGGAGCACAGTGGCGGCGGGTGCGAGCGGACCGGCAGGCACTGGCACACCGGCCGTCCGCGCGGTCTGGTCCCCGAAGCGCCTGGCGTACTCCTCGTTCGACAGGACCAGCAGCTCAGCGTCGTCGTCCGGGGCGGGACCTGCGGCAGGCCGGGGCGCGGACACCACGACACCGGTCGGCACGATGTGCGGCCCGGCCGCAGTCCTCGTCTCAGTGGCCTGTGCGATGGTGACGGGCAGGGACAGCGTGAGGGCTGCGACGGCCGCAGCCGCAGCCCACTTCTTGATCGTCATGGGCCGGTTGTATCTGCTGCAACACCGTCAGTGGCAGGCCTGCGAAGACGGATTCACCCGTCCGGGCAGACCAGTTCACCGGCGAAACGCCACTGCACACCCCACAGACAGCCCCGGGCACCACGGACCCAGCACCGCCAGGCCCGATGCGGCCGTCCAGTCTCCTGACGCGCGCCCGCCGGAGCTGCGGCACCGGCCGCGACGCCTCGGCCGGCCCCTCATCCGAGCTGTGCTCCGGCTCCTTCTCGGATCCACGCCGCGTGGAAGCCGCCTTCGATCTCGGCCTTGCACCGCCTTCCGTGTGCGGGCAGACGGGAGGCGGCGCGGGCTTGGTGACGGCTCCACCCGCCGCGGATCCGGTCGCGGTGCGGTCCCCGTCGAGGGCGCGCCCGTGGGCCTCGTACGCCGTGATCGTCGCCGCCCATTCCACCGGCAGCCAGCGCCGCCCGCGCCGGGGCACGGAAACGGTGGTCGCCAGGACGGTGGCGAGCTCGGGACGCCGGCGCGGCTCGAACGCCAGGCACGGCTCGATCAACGGGGCCAGGGCTGTGGGCAGGCGCGTCAAGTCCAGCTTTCCCCCTGGACATGGGCCAGCAGCACCATTGAGGACTCCGCCTCCCGGTACGGCGGGCGCCCCACGGCGGGGTGGTACAGGGTGGCTCCCAGGAGAAGACGTCCGTTGCCTCGGTCGGCGCCTCCCCGCAAGCCTGCTCCGGAAAGGTGAAGGCGACGGTGCCCAGAGTGAGCGACGTACGCGTGCGGTCCACGGCGTGCGAGATGCCGAAGTCGATCCGGAGCGGGCCGGTCAGCGGCAGCAGGATGTTCTGCGGTTTGACGTCGCTCCCGGTCGAGGCGCTCCACGGGGCCTTGGGCGAGCAGAGTCTTGACCGCGACGAGCGGGCCCCCCGCCGCCGGGCGCGCCCGATGGATCCGGCCCATGCCGCCGGAGGCGAGCCGCCACAGCAGGCGGTAGTCGCCGAGGCGTCGGGGATCTTCGGAGTCAAGCCGCCCACACCTCCCACCCCTCCTCCACCGCACGCCCACAACCGACTTCACCACCACCCGCGACCTGCTTGACGACCTCGCCGACACTCTCCAGGACTCGGGGGATGCTGCAGAACAGCACCTGCTGCGTCAGTGCGTTCTCGACGGCGAAGCCCGCCACCTCGGCCCGGACCACCCCGACACCCTCATCACCCGCAGCAACCTCGCGGTAGCACGGCCGCGGTAGCGCACGCAACGGTGGTCGTGGCTGTGGCGGCGCTCTCGACGTTGACCGGACCGGCAGGTTCCACCGCCGGGCCACCTCTGTCCAGGCACCGCCAAGGCCTGGATGCTGGATATGGCTCATGGTTCGCCCACCGGGCGCGGCTCGTCGGGGCGCGGATCGTGCAGCGTGCAGCAGCCGGGCCACCGTGGCAGCCCGGTGGACGGGCGACGCCTCCGTCGACGTCATCCGGCCGCTGGCCCATGCTGTCGGAGAACACAGTCCGTCAAGCGGCCGCCGACGAGGATGGCGTACGTCTGGCGCGGCAGTGGACCAGGGGCGGGGCCGTCGTGATCGCGGCCGTACAGCCGCCTTGGCAACAGCAGCTGCTCGTCATCGGCGTGGGGGCGCCCAACCCCAGCCGCCACCGCAGTGCGTACCCTGTGGCCGGCGGCCCGGCCCCGGGGTGAAGGGCGGCGGGCCCGCCGTGCTCACTGCGACTTCGACAACGCGCACAGGGCGGCGTTCCCCCGGCCTGAGACTGGTGCGCTGCGGTGGGCGTCGTAGCGCTCCAGCTTGGCGATCAAGCCGCGACCAAACCACCAGGCGGCCGGACCTTGTAGATGCCGCCCTTGCTGAGGCCGGAACACGAGATCGAACCCAGTGACCGTCACCCGGCGTCCGAGAGCACCAGCCCTCACCGCCGCCTTCGGGAACGTCCCCGCGACGAGCTCTTGGCCTCGATCTGGTCCGCGTACGGGTGCCGCCCCCGCTCGCCGAACAGGTTCCGCAGCTGCTGCTCGGTGACCTCCTCCCCCGCTGCCAGCCCGAGGACGGCAAGTCCCCGGCCCATCCATCGCCCGGCCGGGACACCCGCCTCCTCCTGAGCCTCACGGAGGGAAGTACGGGCCGGCCGGCGGCCGTCACCGACGACGACCTGACGCAGGCAGTAGCGGTACATCTGACCGGCTCGAATGATCGCGATATCCATCATGGAGACCACGCCACACGAACCCTGAGCTGCGCCCGCCAGACGGGAAGCGGCCCCGGGGCCGGAAGCGAGTGTCATCGCTCTCCGGCCCCTGCCCCACACACCAGCAACTCACCGATTCGGTCACCACTGTCCCGTGCCGACTGACCTTGCATAGGTCAGTCGGCCTTGCACCGGCCGCACAGGCCAGCGGCCTTCACTCGGATCGGACAGGTGCAACCGGGCATCGGCATGGCGCGTCTGGAAGGCAATGAGACGGAGATCGGGACTGTGGTGAAGGGGATGTCCGGCGAGTCGGGCCCGTGGCTCGTCGAGCTGGACGGCCCCCGGGTCCATTCGAGCATCAACGACCCGGAGGACCACGAACTGGAGGCCTGGAACAAGCGCTGGTCGAAGCAGGCCACGGACGAAGTGCGCCGCCTGAGAGGCACCAAGTGGGCCGATCCCGCCGCCGTCGCCCGCCGGCACTTCGGCCTCCCCGTAGACGCGCCCCTGCGATGACGCGTACGGACCCCCCAGACGGAGAGAGGCCGGACTCTCCACTGAGTCCGGCCTCTTCGAAAGGGTGCTGCTCAAGCACACCTGCGTGTCGATCAGATGGTGCGGCGGCCCCCGTCGCGGCCCCGATGCTCCGTGCCGGGGGCCTCACAGAATCCTGCGCACCCACCGACCAAGAGAAACCTGTCCAAGCCCAAGCCCAAACCGGGAAGGGGGGGCGGGCCATGGGCGTGGGGTGGTGGGTGCGGGCTCGAAAGATGCCAGGCTCGTCGTCCATGGATGTGAGCACCTTTTACGCCCTCTTCTCCGCCACCTGCTTCACCCTGGTGGGCCTGTGGTGGAACGTCGTCCAGAGCCACCACGACTGGATGCGCGACCCGGCCCAGCGGCGCGTCGTCGGCGGGATCTACCTGTCCTTCCTGCTTCCCGCCCTGATGGGCCTGTTTGCCCAAGTCGGCGGCACGGACCAGCCGCAGGTCTGGCGCGCGGCCTTCGTCGTCCTCGCGGTGATCGGCTGCGCGTCCACCCTGCGGCTGCTGGCCCGAGCGCGTGGCGACCGCTTCCTGACCTGGCAGCAGGCCGCCGCCACCCTGCTCTACGCCCTGATCGCCGTGGTCGGCGCTGTCCCCGAACTCGCCGACCCGGCAGGGCTGCGACCCATCCAGGCCGAGGCGCTGATGCTGATCGGTCTGATCGCGCTGGGCCACGCTCTGGTCTGGCGGTTCATGGCCGGCGAAGGCCGGGCCACCGAGGAGCAGTAGTGCAGTGCTCACCCTGGTGGGCAGAGAAGGGCCGGAGCTGAGCCCGCCGCGCATCCTCGACGGCCGTGTCGGTGGAAGTGCGGGCGGCCCGCCCGGGCCGACGACCTGTCGATGCTCACCGGTCAAGGGATACGAGTACCAGCCGTCGGGCCGCTCGTCGTCGGTCACCTCGACCGCCAGGGCCACCGTCTCCCAGTCGGTGGAATCGAACTCGTAGCCCACGTAGTGAGACAGCAGCTCCAGGAACGACCGCAGGTTGCGCTCCCAGATCCATCCACCGACTTCTGCCATGGCTCCCCCTCCGTGCTCAAGAGGGACAGCAGCCTGTCATGGGCCGATCCCTCGGCGATCACTGGCCGAGCATTCGGTTGGACAGGTGCCGCAGGGCTTTCATGTGGCTGTCCCCTCCTGCCCGGCGGCGCCGGTAGTGGGCGACCCCTCCGGATGTGTCGGGACCGGGCTCGGTTCTTCATCGAGGGTGCCACCGTTGGTGCACCGCAGGCGGTCCAGGTCGCCGACCGGTGGTGTACCTGTGGCCCAACCTCAGTGAGGCCGCCGAGCGAAGCGTCTCCCGGCACCACCGCTGCCTGCGCGTTCTCGCCCCCGCCGCAAGCGCGTTCTGCTCGTGCGAGAAGGCCGGGACCCAGTGGGGTCTACTCAGGACTCCGATCGCGAGTCACGCATACGGCTGCCGCCTGACCGCCTCTTACTCCCACTGGTTCGGCCCTGGGGCCTCGGGTGCCCCGGCGACACCTGTTGAAGCGACCGCGCGAGTATTTCTCGTCCTTCTCCACAAGCCCAGAATCACGGTCAGCTGTAACGGACAGTTCACGAAATGGTGTCGGGGACTTCGGCTCCGCCGCCTGCTTGGACGGCTTGGACGGTACGTTCGTGGAAGGTGGCGAGGCCGCCCGGTGGGAGGGGGGCCGGGCTGCCGGTGAGGGTGTACCACTCCTCCGCCCCGGTGTACTGGATGCGGACGTGGACGGTGTCGTGGGGGCCGGGGGTGGTGGTCAGGGTGACGTCGCCGGTGATGACGCCGGCCTCGTCCGTCATCGCACCGCCGGGCCCCGCCTTCACGTGGGCGGTCAGCGCGACCCCTGCTCCTTCCCGGCCGGCGTGGTGGTCGGGGTGGGGTTGGGTGGCCATCGGCAGGTCTCCAGCATCTCGGTGAGCTTGGTCTTCTCCGTCTGGGTGGCGGTCAGGTGGTGGGTGTTTTTCACGTTCGTCCACGGCGTCGGACAGGTGCACCCGTACGTTTTGGCCGGGGGCTGCCAGTCGTCGGGGCCCTGGTCAGCCTTTTCCCGGTTCGTCGCCGCCGACACCGCGAGGAGCTGGGGTGGGTCAGGTCGTTCGCGAACTCCTTGCGGTGCTCGGCAGTCCACGAGCTGTGCACAGGGTGACCAGGCGTTCGCGATGGGGATCATGTGGTCGATGGTGAGCTTCCCGGCGTCGGTGGCCGTGATCCCGTCGTAGACCGAGGTCCACGTACCCTCGACCGCCTTGCATTCGCCAGCGCGCTTCACGGCCTGTCCGGAGCGTTTCGGGACGACTTCGCGGGTGCCGCAGGCGTCTGGCCGGCCCGCCCAGTGCGTGAACTTGGCCCTGCTGAACCCCGTCATCGGCTGCTCGCCTGCGACGAGGGAAGAAGGACGGGCCCATGGCTGGGCGGAGGCCGGGCTGTTCTCAGTTCCCCGCAGGGAGCGGAGTCTGGGGGACAGGGAAGGCCGGTATGGCGCCCGTGGGCGGTGGAGAGGGGGCGGGGGTGAGGGTGGGGCAGACGCGGCGGAAGGGGACGCCGGGGGCCATCCGTTCCCATTCGGCGCGCGTGGGGTTGGCCGCGGCGAGGCGGCAGGCGCGGGCTACCGGGTCCTGCAGGGTGGCGCCGAGCTGGGCGATGTTCCAGCGGACGGCCTGACCGGGGTGGTTGTAGGTGGTCAGTGTGGCGCCGTCGGCGGAGACGGCGAGGGAGTGCGCCTCGTCGTCCAGGGTGAGGGTCGCTACGGGGTGCGGAGCGGTGGGGTCCGTCACGTCCCAGGCCAGGAGCCGGGTGCCGGAGCCGGCTCCCGTGAGCAGTCGGCCGTCCGCGCTGAACGCGTACGGCCCCGTCTCGCTGCCCTGGCGGAGGTGGCTCCGGAACCGGGGCCGGGCCGGGTCGGAGACGTCGTAGAGGAAGCCTCCGCTCCCACCGAATTCCGTCGCCACCAGTCGGGTGCCGTCGGGGGAGAACGCGCGCGGCGTCAGGTAGGGACGGCTGCCGTCGGCGGAGGGCATGGCGGACAGCCGGACGGGCTTGCGGGGGTCGCCGACGTCGTACAGTGCCCCGTCGACGGCCAGGAGGGGGTCGTCGGGGGCGAGCAGGACTTCCGGGACGTGCTTCCGCTCCCGTTTGTCGAGGCCGAGCTGCTCCGGCCGGCCGGGCCGGGAGAGGTCCCACAGGGTGGCACCGGCTGCGGAGCCGATCGCCATGAGGCCGTCCCGGATGGAGACCTTCAGGTCGTACGTGTCGCCCGCCGCGCCCGCCTGGAACCGGAACTCCTGCTTCGGGCGGGCCGGGTCCCTTACGTCCCACACCGTCAGGACGCCCGCCGGGCCTTCGGCTGCCAGCCGGCCCCCGTCGGTCGAGAACCACATCGCCGTGTACCGGAACTCCCCACCCGCATCCAGGCGGACCGCGCCCGCCCGGCGGCCCGCGGACGGCCCCGTCAGCGGAATCAGACCGGCCTGATCGTCGGCGGTGGCCACGGCCAGCAGGCGCCCGTCGGGGGACAGGGCATGGGGGACCACCGATCCGAACCACGGGTTGTAGTCCGAAGTGGGAAGGGTGAACGGCCGTGCCGCGATGGTGGGGAGCAGCCTGTCCGTCAGCGACCAGAACCGTACGTCTCCGTCGTGGTCGGCGGTGGCGAGCGTACGGCCGTCGGGCGTGAATGCCAGGGCCGTGACGGTGTTGGCGTGACCGGACAGGACAGCCGAACGGACCGGGCCGGCCCCGGAGACGTCCCATACCGTCGCCGAGTGGTCGGTGCTGCCGAGGGCGAGGTGGCGGCCGTCCCGGCTGAGTGCGACGGCTTCGACGGGGCCGCCGTGGCCGCTGACCACGGCGGTGGGGCGGCGGTCCGCGGCGGCAAGGCCTCGGCCGGCTGCCGCGGAGACGTCCCACAGGCGGACCTGGGCGTCGCCGGAGCCGACGGCGAGGGTGTTCCCGTCCGAGCTGACGGCCATGGCGCGGGCCGGGCCGCCGGTGCCCTCGAGCGTGCCAAGGCTGCGCGGCCGGTCGGGGTTCCCGACGTCCCACAGTTCCACTGTGCCGTCCTGCCAGGCCAGCGCGAGAAGGGCCCCGCCCGGACCGAAGGCGGCGGCCCGGACGTCGCTCTCGCGCCGCGGGATGGTTGCGCGGGCGCGGACGGCGCCGCTTCCCGGGTCCACCGACCAAAGCCTCGTCTCGTAGAAGGAGGACGTCATCAGCAGCCGGCCGTCGGGGCTGAACTCCGCCTGCTCCACGAACCCCTCCATCGGCAGCGCGTGCCTGCCCCGGGGCTGCGGGCGCCCGCGGTCGGCGGCGAGCGAGAACGCGCCCACGGACCTCTCGTCGTCCGCCCCGGTGAGCAGCAGGGACGTGCCGTCGCCGATCCAGAGCGCGGCCGTCCCGAGGAAGCCCGGCTCCTTCGCGACGACCTCGGCGAGCTTGCGAGGCTCCCCGCCGGCCCGTGACGCGTCCCACAGGCCCACGACCCCGTCGGACCGGCCCACGGCCAGGGTCCGGCCGTCGTCGCTGTACGCCATCGATGTGACCCAGCTCCCGGCGTCGAGGGAGCCCGCGTACTGCGTTCCGCTCAGTACGTCCATCAGTGTGTCGCGGGTCTGCGACGACGGGGCTTCGCGGTGGGCGGCGACCGCGAGCAGCAGGGCCTCGCGCGGATCGGCGCCCATGCCCGCGCGGGCGGCTGCCTGGAGCTGGCGGTTCTGCGCCTGCTCACCCTTGACCCGGGCGTTCGAGCGCTGTTGGAGCGCGACTCCCCCGGCGACCAGGGCCAGGCACAGTATCCCGCCGATCACCCCGGCAAACTGCCTCAGCCGGCGCGTCTGGCGCTGCAGGCGCAACCCCGCCCGGCGGAGGTTCTCCGCTTGCTCCTGCTCCCGTTCCAGCGCTTCCCGGAGCTCGCGCGTGCGATGCTTCTCCTCCTCCAACTGGCGCCGCTCACGCTGCCGTTCGGACTGGTCGAGGGCGTGGCTCGCGGCGATGAAGTCCCGGTCGAGGGGGCGTACCAGACGTGCGTGCCGCTGCTCGCCCAGCCAGTCGTCGGCCGCCACCAGGCGCGTACCGCGGTAGCAGTACTCGGGGGAACGCCCGGCGCGGTTCCAGGCGTCCGCGGCGTCGGTCAGCTGCTGGCGGGTCACCAGCCCGGCCCGGTCCTCTTCGATCCAGCGCCGGAGCCGGGGCCAGGCACGCAGGAGCGCTTCGTGGGAGATCTGGGCCGTGGTCCGGTCGACGGTGATGAGGCGGGCCCGGGCGAGCCGGTCGCGGACGCCGGTGACCGTGCGCCGCCGGGCCCCGGAGCGGTCCTCGAGCAGTTCGTCGAGGCCGATGCGGCGGCGGACGGCCTCGTCGCCGCTGCCGGTGAGGGTGACCATGGCGAGGACCAGTTCGCGGACTGCTTCGCGGCCCGGCTCGTCGAAGCCCTCGTAGATCTCCTCGGCCGTACGGGCCACGGATTCCCAGATCCCGCCGGTCGCCGCGTATCCGGAGAGGGTGAGGGTCGCACCGCTGCGTCGTATCCAGGTCTCGCGCAGGGCATGGGCGAGGAACGGCAGCGCCGAGCCGTGGTCTCGGCCGCCGCCCTCGCGGGTATCGCGGAGGAGGAGGTCGACGAGTCCGGTCTCCAGGCGGAGTCCGGCGTCGCGGGCCGGGTGCTCGATGGCGGCTCGGAGGGCGTCCTCGTCCATGGGCCAGACGTTCCACTGCCTTGTGAGGGCGGGACGGAGGTCGGGGTGTGCGAGGCAGCTGCCGTAGTGGTCGGCTCGCAGGCCGAGGACGACGCGGGGGCTGTCGCCGTCCGTGGCGGCGGTCGCGCCGCGGCACAGGGCGCGGATGAACCGGGCGCGCTCGTCGGTGTCCTTGCAGGCGGTGAAGACCTCCTCGAACTGGTCCACGACCAGCACCCGGCAGGCCCCGTCGCCGGGCAGGCGGCCGTCGTTGAGTTCCCGCTCGATCTCCGCCCTCGGTGTGCCGGAGGCCCTGGACCACAGGTCGGCGAGGGCGCGCAGCGGGTGCGGTCCGGGGGACGCGAGCAGGAGTGCGGGCCAGGGCGTGGCGGGGTCCGACTCGTAGCGGCGTTCGAGGCCGGCGAGCAGGCCCGCCCGCAGGATGGAGGACTTGCCGACGCCGGAGGCGCCGACGAGGACGACCGGCGCGGGGTGCGCCGTCTCCGGCGAGCCCGCCGGCTGTGCGGGCCGTACGACTTCGTCGATCAGATCGCGGGCGAGCGCCTCGCGGCCGAAGAAGCGCTCGCGGTCCTCGGCCCGGAAGGGTTCCATGCCGGGGTAGGGGCAGGCCGTACCGTCGGCGGGGTGCGCGGGCCCGGGCGGCGGTACGGAGGCGGCGGCGTAGGCCCTGTTGGCGGCGACGACCAGTTCGCCCGCCCGGTCCTCGCTCTGCCGGTGAGGGAGTACGGGCACGCCCTGGAACTGGCGGTCGAGGTGGGCGTACACGCCGTCCAGGGTGAGCCAGGCGGGTGCGGAGGGATCTCCCTCGCGGAGGAGGTCGAGCAGTTTCCCGGTGAAGAGCGTGTGGCGCTCACCCTCGGGGGCGAAGGAGACGGCGTAGTTCGAGGCGGAAGTCAGCAGGAAACTGCCGTCCGGCCGTGCGGTGACGTAGGGGCCGCGGACGGACCCCCGGGAGGTGGCCTGCGCCATGCCCGAGAAGCAGCAGTCGAGCAGGACGACGACGCGGGCGGCGCTGTTGCCGAGCGTGTCCCTGATGACCTGGTACGGGATGGAGCGCGCGATGCCCTGCGCGGAGCTGGTGGCGGTGGCGAGGTACAGCTGGTCCTGCGGGCCCAGCAGCCCGTGGCCGATGAAGGCGAAGAGGACCAGGCCGCGGGTGTCGGCGACGGCCTGCTCGACGGCCTCGACGACGGTGGCGCCGTCGGCGGGGTCGAGGAGCAGCTCGATCTGCGAGGGGTCCATGCCGCAGATCTCGTGGAGGTCGCGGGCAAGGTCGCGGGCGGACGCTTCGACGCTGGGCAGGTCGGGGAGCCCGGACCAGTCGCCGTGGACGCTCGTGCCGACGATCACGGCGCGGACGCCGGGGCCTGCGAGGTCGCTGGTACGGCGCGGCGGAGCGGTCACGGACGGCGGCCGTCAACCCCTGGCTCGGGGTCGGGGTTGGGGTCGGTGTTGGGGTCAGGGTCCGGGTCGGTGTCAGGCCCGGGTTCTTCCCGTCCGTCGCCGGGTGTCCGGGCGGTTCCGTCCACCGCCCCGGGTTCTGGCGGGGCGGCGCCCGGCTCGGCCTGAGCCTCACGCTCGGCGTGTTCGGCCGGCTCCCGGCGCTGCATCGGGACGCCGAGCTGCCCCGCGATCTCCTGGGCGAGTGCGCCGGCCTGTTGGGCGTTGAGGCCCCTGACCCGGTCGGACGTCACGGTCACCTCGGTGCCGTCGGGCCGCACGATGGTCACGGTCTGGCTGCCGCTGCGGTTCTGCACCCAGGTGACCACCGCAGCCACCAGCACGGTGACGACGCCGCCCGGCTCCAGCAGCACAGTGACGAACTCCGTGGCTGTCCCCATCGTCCCGGGCGCCGGCGACTCAACGGCCCCGCGCTGCACGCGCCCGCGCAGCTCCCGCTGCTTCCCGAGCCAGCCCCTGAGATCGTCCGTTCCGGCCCGACCGCCGTCGTCCCGCGCCGATATGGCGATCTGCATGGTTCTCCCGCCTGGAGCAGTACGAAGGCCAACTGCCCCTCACTGTACTGAAGATCGTCTCTCGGTAGCGCCCACTTTCGGCCGAAGCAACCCGCCCCCGCCCCCGCTCACGGCGAACGGTCCGACGCAGACCAGAGCGCGGCAGTAGGCCGGCGCGGCCACCCTCCGGGAGTCCCGTCCCGGGCCAGGGCTCCGCACCGGCCCACCCGTCGATCCGCCGATCCGCCGGTCAGGGGGCGTCGATGAGCACCCGTCCGTCGGTCGGCACGATGGCCGCGAGCCCGTTCGCGTACGCGGTCTGCACGCGGGACCGCTCCGTCGCGTTGGGCACGGCGTTGGTGCAGGCCGTCCCGGCGCTGGACCCCGACATCAGCTGGGAGCAGGGCCCCGGCTTGGTGTCGGGGAGGCCCAGGCTGTGGCCCAGCTCGTGCGCAGCGATGCGCGTCTTGTCGTACCCCTGGCTCACAGCCTGCGCGCCGAGTTCGACTCGTACCTGTCGCCCAGGGCGGACCGGACCGAGGGTGGCCTGCGGCCAGCCGGTGGTGGCCACGATGACGATCTCGGCCCGTACCCCGGGCGCGGCCTCCACCAGCCGAACGTTACTGACGTTCGCGTTCCAGGAAGCGACCCCGGCCGTGATGGCCGCTTCCCAGCCGCCGGCCCTGCTGTCATCGTAACGGAGCGTCACTACCGCTGCGGAGGCGTCCGGTACGGGCGCGGGTGCCGCGGTCGCGGCGGTTGCCACCGCGAGAACCATTGCGGCGGCGGAGGTGCCGACTTTCAGCCAGGTGCCCAGAGACATGGTCGTCTTCCTTCATGCGTGGGGGGTACCCGGCCCCTCGGCGGAGCCGGGGCACTGGAGACGCCGTCACCGCCCGCCTGTGTCCGCACATTCGGACAGCCGCCCCTCCGGAGCCCTAAGAAGGTAGCCCCGCGCTCCCTCAATCCGTCATGCACCTGCCAGCCAATTCCGGCAGGCACTCCAGCCGACGCCCGGTCAGCGGGCGCCACCATCCAGGCGGCTCTCACGGCCGCGCTCGGCGATCAGCGGGCGGATCCGCTACTCGCACACCTCTGGCGGCAGCAGGCCCGAGCACGGGGTGAGGGCGGAGGGCAGGCCGAAGCAACCCACAACGTACGCCCGGTGTGTCCCGAAAAGGGTCGATGTTGATCTGATGTAAACAATGATCGAATCACCCCCGGCGCCTGCCCCGAAAAAGGAGTCAGACAATGAGGCCACTGCGTCGCCCCCGCCAGGCCGCAACCTTGCTCTCCGCGCCTGCGTTCGCTCTCACTTTCGCCGGCCTGGTCGCCACCCCCGCTCACGCCGCCACCATCAACGTCAGCTGCTCCCCCGCCGCCCTCATCCAGGCCATCAACACCGCCAACAGCACCCCCACCACCTCCGACACCCTCAACCTCGCCCGCGACTGCACCTATACCTACACGGAGCAGATCGCCGGCCCCGGGCATGCGGCGCTCCCCCAGATCACCAGCCTCATCACCATCAACGGACGCAACGCCACCATCACCCGCGACGAGAACACCGACAGCGAATTCCGCTTCTTCAGCCTCCCCCCTACCACCGGCGGGAACCTGACTCTCCGAGACCTTGCCCTCACCAACGCCAAGGCCGGAGGAGGCGCCCAGGGCGGGGCCATCCAGCTGGGATTCGGCACCGTTGCTTCCCTTACCAACACCCGCCTCACCGGCAACACCGCCGGCAACGGAGGCGGCGCCATCAACAACAGCAATGGAACCCTCCGCGTCGTAGGTTCCTACTTCAAGGGCAACAGCACCGAAGCCGGCCACGGCGGTGCCATCGTGAGCAGCGGCACCACACGCGTAGACCTCAGTGTCTTCACCAGCAACTCCACCGGCCCCGTCAGCGGTGGTAACGGCGGAGCCATCGCTCACACCACCGCCTCCGCCCCCTTCACCCTGACCTCGAGCATCCTCACCGGCAATGAAGCAAAGGGCCTGGGCGGCGCCATCCACAACAACAGCTCCTCCGCGACCGTCTCCGACAGCCAGATCCGCGGCAACGACGCCAGAACCGGCGGGGGCATCGCCAACTTCGGCACGCTCACCATCAACATGCTCACCACCATCCGTGGCAACACTGCGAGCTTCTCCGGTGGCGGCATCTACAACTTTGGAACGCTCAACACCCGCAACACCTTCATCGACCGGAACGCGGTCACCCAAGGAACCGGCGGCGGCCTTCACAACCAGGGCGACGCAACGCTCACCGACTCCCGTGTCACAGGCAACACCGCGGCCCACGCTCCCGCCGGCCTCCACAACGAGGGTGGAACCGTCACCCTGAACCACACCACCATCGCGAACAACAACCCCGGCAACTGCGATCCCTCGAACCCCGCTGCCACTGGCTGCACCAAGTAGGTCCACCCAGCGCGGGTACACCGAGCCCGAAGACCCGGTTCTTCGGCGGAGCCGGGATCCGCGCAGGATCCCCGGGCGGTCAGCGGTAGGGACTCCCCCGCCTCCAGCCTGCGGGCCGCCCCCGGATCCGACCGGGTTCCGGGGCTCAGCTGCGGTGTTCAGGCTTCGATGTACGCCACGATCGTGATGGTCCGAAGGGCTGTGACGAAGTAGATGACCCGGACCGCGTCGATCTCGTCCGCGTAGTCGCGCAGCAGGGTGTCGGGAACCTCGGTGCCGAGCTCCGGGTTGACGCTGATGGCGACGATCGCCCGGTCCAGGCGGTGCGTCTCGTTGGCGGTGAGCTTGGCGAGCTGGGTGAGCGCGGGCTCCACCATGACGACGCGCGAGCGTCGAGCGGCGTGCTCAGGCGACACGGGGCTGCTCATCGGCGAGGCGGTCGAGGTGGGCGTCACGGGCAGTCTCCCAAGGCACTCCGGTCTCGGGCGAGGGGTAGCCGTGCGCGGCGATGTCCTCCAGCACGGAGGCGAGGACGTCGACTTTCGCGCGCTGGTCCGCCGCGTACGCGAGTACGGATGCGGCAGCGCGCTCGTCGAGGGGCTGGCGGTCGGGCTCGGTGGCCGGCTGCTCGCTCATCCGGGGCTCCTGGGCTGTCATCTGGCGTGTTCCCCCACGATATCGCCGCTGTGGGGCCTGGGCGTCCGCTACGGGCAAACCATGTGAGGGAACCTCGACGTCCACCGTGGCGGTATGCGTGTGCCCGCCGCCGGCAATGTCCAGGCGGTGACGGATGCCCTCAGGTCGGCATCAGGCCGCTCTGGTACGAGATCGCCACCGCTTGAGCTCGGTCGCGGGCGTCGAGCTTGGACAGGATCCTCTTCACGTGCGTCTTGACGGTGGATTCTGCGAGGGAGAGCAGCTCGGCGATTTCCGTGTTGGACAGGCCCTGGGCGACCTGCCGCAGCACTTCTCGTTCACGGGTGGTGAGTCGCTCCAGGCGGGCATCGGCCGGTGCCCGCAGGTTTCCTGGGCGCGCGGGTGCGGGCTGGGCCGCGAGCCGGGTCAGGATGTCGCGGGTGACGGCCGGGTCCAGCACGGCCTGACCGGCCGCGACGGTCCGTACGGCGTCGATGAGGCGTTCGGGGGAAGCGCGTTTGAGGAGGAAACCGCTCGCGCCGGCCCGGATCGCACTCCATACGTATTCATCGTGGTGGAACGTCGTCAGGACCAGCACCCGGGTCGGCAGACCGGCGGCCACGATCCGCCGGGTCGCCTCGACCCCGTCGATGCCGGGCATCCGTACGTCCATCAGGATGACGTCGGGAACGAGTTCGTGGCACAGGCGGACGGCCTGGATGCCGTCCGCTGCCCGCCCGGACACCTCCAGGCCGTCCTCGGTGCCGAGGATCAGTTCGAGGCCGGCCCGGAGCAGGGCGTCGTCGTCGGCCACCACGATCTTGATCCGGCGCTCGTCGTCGGCCGGTCCGACGGCGTGCCAGGTCATCGGACCGGGAGCGAGACGTGCAGGCGGAACCCGCCCTGCTCGCCCTGCCCGTGCTCGAGCCTGCCGCCCAGGATCGACACGCGTTCGGCGATGCCGAGCAGACCTCGTCCGGGCTCGTAGCCGCTGCCTGCGCCCTGGCCGTCGTCGCTGACCTCGATGTCGAGGCGGTCCCCCACCCGGCGGACGGTCACGTCGGCGGATCCGGCGCGGGCGTGCTTGACCGTGTTGGTGAGCGCCTCCTGCACGATCCGGTACGCCGACATGTCGATGCTGCTGGGGAGTTCGTCCCGGCCCGGATCCACCTGCGCCGCCACCCTGATCCCGGCCTGCGCCATGCGATCCGTGAGACGGCTCAGGTCGCCGAGCTTCGGCTGGGAGCCGGCCGGCGCGGTGCGGCGCAACAGGCCCAGGACCCGGTCGAGTTCCTCCAGTGCCTCGCGGCCGGAGTCCTCCAGCTGCCCGAGCACCTCGCGGGCGCGCTCCGGGTCGCGGTCGAGCAGTCGCCGGGTGGCGCCGGCCTGAATCAGCATCACATTGACGGTGTGGCCGACGAGGTCGTGCAGCTCGCGCGCCATCCGGGCGCGCTCCCCCGCGATCACCTCCTCGCGAAGCCGGAGCTGGGTCGCGTCGCGTTCCTCCAGGCGCCGCGCGGCGCCGAAGCCGATGGCCCAGACGAGGAGCCACAGGAAGAGCACCCCGGCCGGCACCACGGACCAGACGTCGCGTTCCTGCTGGCCGGTGAAGTAGGCGATCATTCCGAGGAACGCGGCGAACGGACCTGCCCAGGCCCGGGTGCGGCTCGCGTGCAGGCCGAGGGAGTACAGGCCGATCAGGTTCGCGTACGGGGAGAGCGGGTTCTCCAGACCCCACAGCGCTTCGACGGACAGGGCCGCGGTGCCGACCAGGTACGAGGCCAGCGGCGCGGTCCTGCGGCAGGCCAGCGGTCCGGCGACCGCCACGGCGAACATGACGGCGCGCGTCGTGCCCGTGTCCGCCCGTGCTGCCGGCCCCAATTGTTCGACGAGCATGACGGCGAAGAAGGCCGCGGCGAGTACGAGGTCCGCGGCGGCTGGGCGGGCGATCAGCGGCCGGCCCGTCGGTATCCGCCGCGTACGGGGCGGCCACCACGTGCTCAGGTGGTTCGCGGGTCGGCGCATCGCTGCCAGGTCCTTCCAGCCGGGGCGGACTCCGGAAGCCGGCTGTCCCCTGTTGCCCTGTTGCCCTGTTGCCCTGTTGCCCTGTTGCCCTGTTGCCCTGTTGCCCGCACGTTAGCCGGGGACCGCGGGGTGCGCATCGTCCCTGTGGGGTACGCGGCCCCGGACGGCCACCCCTACCGAGGTCCGCCGGGTGCCCCCGGCAGGGGACGCGGCCGGGGCGGGTCCGTTCCTAGCGTGGCGAGCACGAACCGCACCCGCTCCTGGAGGACCCGTGAACCGTTCACCGGCAGTGCCGCAATGGCATCGCCCACTCATCCTGAACTCTGCTCTGATGTTTGCCATTTCGCTGATCTGCGCCGTCGCCGCACTGGTCGACGACCGTCAACTCCTGGGTGAATCCCTCTGGTTCAAACCGATGAAGTTCGGTGTGGCCTTCGGCATCTACGGAGTCACGCTCGCCTGGCTCCTGAGCAGGCTCAACAGGGGGCGGCGGCTGGGATGGTGGACCGGCAGCGTCATCGCCGCGGCCGGGATGATCGACGTCTGCGCCGTCGTCTACGCCGCCGCCCACGGCACCTACAGCCACTTCAACGAGAACCCCGACGCCGTCGCCCGGAATGTCGCCACGGCCTTCTCGATCGGCGTCATGCCGCTCCTCGTGGCCACCCTGGTCATCGCGACGCTGGTGCTGTTCCAGTCCGGCACCGACCGGGCGCTCACCGTCGCCCTGGGCGCGGGGCTCACGCTCGCTGCCGCCGGCATGGCCGTGGCGGCCTGGCTCAGTACCCTCTCCAGCGAGCCCCGTACCGTCCCGGACGCGGCCGGGAACCCGGTCGTGCGCAGCGGCGCTCACGGGATCGGCGATCCCGACGGGCGGGGGATGCCGCTCACCGGATGGAGCCTGACCGGCGGAGACCTCCGCGTACCGCACCTCGTCAGCATGCACGCCATCCACGTCCTGCTCCTGCTCATCGCCGTGATCCACCTGTACGGGACCCTCTTCCACCGGCGGCTCGACGACGGGGTCAGGACCCTGATCGTCGGCGCGTTCGCTTGCTGGTACACGGGCTTGTTCGCCGTACTCACTTGGCAGGCACGACGCGGCCAGTCCGTGGCCCACCCGGACCGGCAGACACTGATCGCCCTCACCGCGGTGACGCTACTGACCCTCGCCCTCACCGCCCTTGGCCACTTCCTCACCACGCGGCCTACGCGGCATGCCTGATCCGCCGGTCGGCACATGCGCGCGGGTCCCGGAGGTGTCGTCCAGGGCCCTCGACTGTCAGGCCGTTACTGCCCCGCGGCCTCGGTCGAGCATCCGGGCGGAGACCATGAGGAGCAGCGATGGGGCGGTGATGATGATCAGCGGCGCCATATCCACCACGATGGCGCCCACGAGCAGAACGGCCTGGAGAACGCACGCCACCTGAGCCCGGCGGCCTGGCAGAACGTCCTTGAGGAATGAACGAATCAGGCCAAGCAGATACCAGGCGCTCGCGATGAGGAAGATGAGACCCGCGACTACCGCCACAGCCAGGTAGCCGACTCTCTCACCGGTTCCAGGAGTGCCTTCCTCGTAGGCGTGCGGACCGAGTCCGCCGATCATCAGCGGGGCGAAGACAAAGCAGATACCAGCAACCAGGGTTGCTTGGAGAAGGACCAGAGCCGACTCCACTATCAGCAGGGCCCTACGGGATCGGCTCATGGATCTCCTCACTCATAAGTTGCGGAGAGTCTAATGACCAAGGGGTCCCGAATCCCCGTCGGTCAGCTGGTGACCGTGTCGTTGCAAGGTGGCTTCGGCGGGGCCTTCGCCAGGACGGCCCGCCAGTAGGCGGCTTCCCCGGCCACGCCTCGCTTCGCGGGCTGGACGGACTCGGCGAACGCGAAGCCGTAGTTGTTCGTCCCGGGACCGGCCGTCAGGTCTCCGGGGCCTACGGCCACCACGTACTGGCGGCCGGCCTCAAGAAGTACCTCATGCCGGTTCGGGGTGACCGTCAGGGTGTAGCTGCCCGGGGTCCCGCCGGACTGCACTCGCTGGGTAATCGCCACCGCAGGCGCCCACTCCTCCTTCACGACTTCCAGGACGCGCACCGGCGTTGTCACGAACTTCCGCGCCTCGGCATCGGAGATCCCCTCCAGCGAGACCGGTCCGGCCGGGCCCGTCGCCTCCACCACTGCGATGCCCTGCGCGGAGGTGGCGACTTCCGTGTCCGTGCCGTACGGGGCATCGCAGAGCTGTGCCGCAGGCTCCGGCGCGTGCGCGTCCCAGACGTACCAGCCGCCGCCCCCGGCCAGTACGGCGGCGGCTGCCGGTGCGATCATCCACACCTTCTTCATGAGACCCACAGCTTTCGGCAATTCGCCTTGTCAGGCCGAGGGCGTGCCCCAGCTCGTGGGAGCGGGAGCAGAGTGGCGGCGGACGGCGTCGGCTACCAGTCGAGTTCCCACAGCTTCAGGGTGCCGTCCGAGCTCCCCGAGAGAAGGTAGCGGTCGTCCGGGGTGAGCGCGACGCCGTAGACCTCGTCGGTGTGACCGTCCAGGGTGCGTGCGCAGCGGCCGGTCGTCGTGTCCCAGATCCGTATCCGGCCGTCGTCCTCGCCCGAGACGGCGAAGCGCCCGTCGGAGGTGAACCGGGCCGTCAGGACCTCGGTGGAACGGTCCTCGGGATCCGCGACCGAGCGGGGGTCCCGTACGTCCTCGAAGGCGCGCACGAGGTCACCCGTGCCGGCGTCGAGGAGCCAGAGGGTGCGGTCCCCGTGGTGGCCGGCTGCGAGCACGAGGCGGCCGTCGGGGCTCAGGCACACCGAGGAGACCCACGAGCCCGGGTGCGGGAACACCGCACACTCACCGCCGTCCACGTCCCATACCCGGATCTCGGCGTCGGAGCCGGCCGACACCGCCCGGCGTGCGTCCGGGGCGAGCCACACCGCGGTCGGCCAGACCGTGTGTCCCGTGAGCGTCCGCGTGCACGTGCCGTCGGCGAGGTCCCACATCCGCAGGGCACGGTCCACGCAGATGGCCAGCGCGAAGCGGCCGGTGGAGCTGTAGGCGACCGCGCCCCGGTCGCCGCTCGCGCCCGTGCTGCGATCATGGTGCGGGCCCCTGGACAACGGGTGTTGGCCGAGGGGGTTGAGGGTGTCGAACCGGCTCACCCGGCCGGTCACCGTGCACCGCATGAACGTGCCGTCACCGCTCGCCAGCACCCACTGCCCTGGGACGGCGACCCCGGCCGAGCCCGAGCCGTCCGCCCCGAGGTCCCGCAGGAGTGTCCCGGTGGCGAGTTCCCACAGCCGGACCGGTTCGTTCCCGCCTCCGCACAGGCCGAGGCGCCCGTCCGGGGAGATCGCCACCGTGCCCGGCCCGAACGACCCCGGCAGGGTACGGACCGTGGTCACTGCGCGGAGCCCGCCCCGCGGCGAAGCGCCCGCCCGCCGGTCGTCCGCGTCGGCGTTGCCACCCATCGTCCCCACCCCTCGGCCCCGGTCGAACGGTCGGGGCACAGTGTGCCCGAACCGGGTGACGGGCCGGGGGCGGAGACGTGGACGGGGGCGGAGTGTCAGCGGCGCAGATAGTCCTGGCGGAGGGCCTCCAGGATGTCGGCGGCCTCGGTGAGGCCGCCTTGCCGGCAGCGGGCCGCCGCCGTGGTGAGGCGGGCGACGGCCCCCTGGAAGCGGCCGAGGCCCTTGCCCTCGATCAGGGCGGCCATCCGTACCGCTTCGGCACGCGGCACCTCGCCGTGCTCGCCGCCCTCCTCGTGGGCCGCGATGGCCGCCTCCGCCTCGGGCAGGGCCTCCTCGTAGCGCTCGACCTCCGCCAGGACACAGGCGCGGCGGTAGTGCACGGTGCCGCGCTCGAACCAGGGGGCGAAGTCCTCGGCGTCCTGCGGCACTCCGGCGCGGACCGCGTCCGCCCGCGCGAGGTGCTCGAGCGCCGCGTCCAGGCCTTCGGCCTCCCTGGCCGACACGGTGAGACGCGCGAACTGGCACATCATGTGGATGAGCAGCGACGCGTTCGGCGCCTCGGCATGCGAGGCGACCGCGCGCTCGTACGCCGCGGCCGCCGCGTCCCACCGGTCGGCCATCGCCAGCGTGACGGCCGCCTCCGCCGCCACCATGGTGTGGACCTCGCGGTCGTCCTCCCATGCGGCGACGGTGTCCGCCAGCCGCAGGAACTCCTCCGCCGCGGGCAGGTACTCACCGAGCTCCCGCAGTCCGCGGCCCAGGGACAGGCGCGCCTGGGCGAAGGCCCGTTCGTTGTCCGGGGCGGGAGCCTCGTCCCCCAGGACGGATTCCAGGACCGCGACCGCGTCCTCCGGCCGGCCGCCGCGCCCCAGGACGTCCGCGAGCTGGAGGCGTACGTCGGTGGCTTCGGCTTGGTCCCCGGCCTGGTCGAACAGCGCGGCCGCCTCGGAGAGATGGCGTACGGCGCCACTCAGGTCGCCGAGGTGCGAGGCCGCGTGCCCGAGCAGGGAGTACGTGGGGGCCAGCGCGAAGTCCGTGTCGTCGTACCGGGCCGCGTCGGCGAGCGCGCGGTGCAGGAGCTCCGCCGCCTCGTCCGGCTCGCCCTTGGCGAGCAGGAACTGCGCGAGCAGGGCGCGCGGGCGCGTACCCCGCCAGGGCCGCTCGGAGGCGTCCACGGCGTCGAGGGCCGCGCGCAGCAGTTCCTCGGCCGCGTCCGTGTCGCCCCCGCGGCCGGACAGGTCCGCGGTGAGCTGCAGCGCGTTGGCCACGTGGTGGGGTACGGACAGCCGCTCCGCCTCGGCGCGCAGCGTCCGGGCCCGCTCCTGGAACCGCTCCGCGGCGGCCCCCTCGGTCTCCGGCAGGTCCCGCACCGCCTCCTGGTAGGCGGCGAAGGCATCGGAGTAGCGCACGGTGAGGTACTCCAGCGTGGTCTCCTGCGTCAGCGGATCCTCGGCCACGAGGCGCTCGGCTTCGGCCACGACCTCGTCGAGGGCCGCGCGGGTCGCATCGTGGTCCGCGTCGTCGGAGGTGTTCCGCCAGGCCAGGGAGCGGGAACGCGCGGACAGCGCGTGCCAGGGCATCCCCAGGCCCTCGTACAGCTCGGCCGCCCGCTTCAGCTCGACGACGCTCTCCTCGTCGCTCTCCTTCCTGGCGAGCTTATAAGCCCGCTGGTCGGCGAGTTCTGCCATCAGGAGCTCCCGCGGGCCGAGCTCTTCGCCGGGGGCGGCGCTGCCGTCGGCCAGGCGTTCCTCGACGCGGTCCCAGAGCCGGTTCTCCCCGGGGTGCCCCGCGGCGGCCAGCCGGCGTGCCTCGCGGACCAGCGTGGCGAAGTCCTGGGAAAGGTCCGCTCCGGCGGTGGGCGTCACGGCGACGGCTGCCGCCGCGCTGACGGCCGCGGAAGGGCGGGGGGTCCGGGCGCGCAGGCCGAGCGACAGCGGCTCGTCGAGGATCGGGCGCCCCGCGAGACGGGTCCGCAGCCGGTCCCCCACGGCACTGGTGGCGTTGCGCGCGTCGAACGCGGCCGCGATCCGGCCGGCTTCGGAGCGTACGTGGGCGAGGAGCGCGTCGGCGCTCCAGTCGCGCCCGGGCGGCCCGGCGACCGCGGTGTCGGCGTGCCCGTCCTCGACGAGGCGGGTGAGCAGCACCCCCGCTCCGGTGAGGAAGCCGAGATGGGCCAGTGGCGCGCCGGTGGCCTCGAACAGCGGGCGGTTCTCCGCGAGGATCTCCAGCCCCCGCCCCTCGTTGCGGGAGAGGGCGCAGAACTCCAGGTGGAGGCCCACCTCCTCCTGCGTGCCGGTGTTCCCCCGGACCCGGCGGTAGCCGCTGAGGTGGTGGGAGCGGGCCTCGTCCGCGCGGCCCGAGCGGAGCAGCGGCAGCAGCGAGCGCGAGCGGCTCAGCTGCGGCTCCTCGGTGCAGCCGGTCTCCCCGTCGAGGACCGGACCCCAGATCTCCAGGGCCCCGGCGAGGTCACCGGACTCCACCTGGTGCTGGGCGAGGTGCCGTATCTCGCAGGCCTCGCAGTCGCTCAACTCGGTACGGGGGCGCGTGGCCCACAGGTCGTAGGCGTCGGCGAGGCCGGTGCCCGTGTGGTGCGCGATGTGGTAGCGCATCGCCGCGACCGGCTGCATGCCGTGGTCGGCCGCCGCGTAGCGGCCGCGCATCGTCTCGAGCCATCCGTGGATGGCGGCGAGCGGTACTTCCGGCACCTGCAGCAGGGAGGTCGTCACCCATTTGAAGCGCCAGAAGACCTGATGGGCCTCCCACTGGCTGAAGGTGCCGGGGGCGGTGTCCCACAGCTTGAGCAGCCGTGCGAAGACCACGGGCGACTTGCGGTGCTCGCCGGTGAACTCGTACGAGGACATCAGCTCCAGCAGGGCCGTGACGAGGGTGTCGGGCTCGTCGAGGAGCTCGGCCGCGTCGACGATCTCCTCGGCGGTCACGGTGCGGTGCAGGCCGTGCGGCCTGTCGTGGTTCTCGCGGAGCGCCTCGATCACGGCCTCGGGGGTGTCCAGCATCTACAGTTCCTTCCGGGGCTCGGAGCCGGGTGCCGCCGTACCGCTGTGGTGCATGGCGTGGGTGAGCAGGCCGATGAAGGCCCGGTTCAGCAGGGCGCTCTCGCTGGCCCGGAGCGGGCGGCGGCTGAGCAGCAGTGCCTGGCCGTAGAGGGCTTCGGCGGTCGTGACGGCCAGTCCGCGCTCGGCGATGGTGATCGCCTGGCGTACCAGCGGGTTGAGGTGGTTCAGGACGAGCTGGGCCCGCGGGGTCTCGTTGCGCAGGGAGCCGAGGATGTCCGCCCACACACCGTCGCTGTCGGCGGCCAGGCTCGACCTGGTCCGCTCGTGGCGGGCCTCCCGGTTGTCGAGGAGCAGGGCGGAAGCCGTGACGGGCTGGAAGTCGCGCAGGACGACGTCGCAGTCGTGGACGCCGACGGTCTCCCGGGCGATGGCGAGGAAGGCGGCCGCGCGCAGCTCGGCGGAGGGGTCGACGGCGTCGAGGTGGGCGGTGACGGTGGCCGGGTCGAGGTCGGTGACGGACGTGCCGGGCCGGATCTCCGGCAAGCGCAGCACGAGGTCGCGGTCGTAGGTGTAGCCGCCGTTGACGACGCCCAGGCCGGCCGCCGAGGCGACGGGTGCGACCTGGCGGAACTCCTCGACGCTGCGGGTGACCAGGAGGGTCGGGTGGGTGCGCGCGAACTCCTCGAGCGTGACGTTGCCGTCGGTGGTCTCGAAGGGAAGCCACGGCAGCACGATGCGCAGCAGCTCGTCGTCGTAGCGGGCGAGGGCCTTCACGGCGAGGTGGTGCGTTTCGATGAAGCGGTGCAGGAGGGAGGGGTCGCTGGCGGCGAGCCCGGTGAGCCATTCGCGGATCCGTTCGCCCAGGGCGTCCCGTACGGCGGACAGCGTGCCGTCCTCGTACAGGGACTCCCGCGAGGCGGTCGGCCGCAGACTGGTGGTGTCGACGACGCAGCGGACGAAGAACGCCCACTCCGGGAGCAGTTCGGGCGCCTGGTCCGTGAGCAGCATGCCCTTGAGGTGGACGCGGTGGCCGGCCCGCTGCGCCGGGCTCATCGCCGTGGGCAGGACGTACGCGACGCCGCGCAGCCCGGCGGCCGGCAGGTCGAGGTCGATGGTGTCGAGCGGGGTGAAGTCGAACAGGTTCCGGCAGTACGCGTTCATCGCCTCGCGGCGGGCCAGCGGGGAGCGGTGGGCCTGCTCCCAGGGCGGTGTCTCGTTGACCGTGTGGGTCTCGCCGCGCGGTCCGACGACGGTGACTTCGTGGCGCAGGAGGCCGCCGTAGTGCCTGGCCAGGGAGACGACCTGCTGGGGGCTGGTCCACTCTGCGGTGTCGGCCCGCGGGGTGAGGCGCACCGTGGTGCCCGGCTCCGGCACGGCCGAGGCGGGCAGGGTGCGGATGGTGTAGCGGCCGTCGGAGTGGCCGCGCCATTCGACGGCGGGCGCCGAGGGGTCGGCCGCCGTGCGGCTGAGCACCGTGATCTCGTCGGCGACGACGAAGCAGGCGAGCAGACCGATGCCGAACTGGCCGATGAAGTCCCCGCGCGCGGCGTCGAGTCCCGCACCGTCCAGGGCCCCGTCGGGGGTCCGCTTCGAGCTGCGGCCGATGGTCGCGAGGAACCGGTGCACGTCGGTCTCGGTCAGACCGATGCCGGTGTCCGTGACCGTGAGGGTCTCGCCGGTGCGCACCGTGATGGTGGCCGGGGAGCCGGGCGCGAGGGCCTGGCGCGCGGTGATGGCGTCCACGGCGTTCTGCAGCAGCTCGCGCAGGTAGACGCGGGGGCTGGAGTAGAGGTGGTGGGAGAGCAGGTCGACGAGGCCGCGAAGGTCGACCTGGAAAGTGTGGGACGTCTCGGAATCGGGCACCTGGCGGAATCTTTCGGTGGGGCCCCGTCCGCATCGTGGGCGACGCGGGCGGGAAGGGCGGGGGGCGGGAAGGGCTGCGCGGCGCTGCCGTGCGGGACCAGTCGTCAGGGGCCGGCACCCGCACCGGCTGCGCGGGTCGGGACCGGGAGCACGGTCTGTCGGAAGGCGGGGTGGGGACCCGGAACGCAGGCTGTCAGCGCACGGGCGTCGTCGCGCGGTCGCGGCGCGGAGCCGGGAGTGACCGTGCCGTGCCGGCCTTCGGGCGTACGGCGGCGGCCGACGGCCGACGGCTCGGCGCGCTCAGCCTCCGGTCGAGGAACGATGCTTCCGGTAGGCCTCGGCGGGGTCGGAGCCGTTGATGTAGTACCAGGGAAACTCGGTGACCCGGCCGTCGGTGGCGCGGAAGCACTCCGCTGCCCGCTCGCGGTCCCCCGCGATCGAGAATGCCATCGCGAAGGTGTTGAGGATCTGCGCCCACCCGGCCCGGTGGACGAAGTCCGGGTGCCGGAAGGAATGATCGGCGGCCTCCCGCAGGGACTGAGCGACCTCGGGCCCGCGCATGTACGCGTCGTCCGGGCCGGAGTCGAGGGAGAGCCACTGTTCGATGTGCGCGATGGCGACGAGCTGGCCCAGCTGGGTGCCGGCGGGTGCGCCGAACGCGGAGTCCCGGGCGAAGGCGTGCATCTCCTCGTGCGAGCCGCCCCACTTCTCGCAGACCTGCTGCAACTGCTGCTGGTGCGCTCCCAGGTGCTGCGGATCGCGGCGTACGGTCGCCTCGAAGCGGCGGCGTGCGACGGTCGACCCGACCTGGAGGCCGCGGCCGGTGACCTGGAGCCCGTACCAGGGCGAGGTCCACCGCGGTTCGCGCTCGGCCACCTCGTACAGCCACTGCTCGGCGGTGCGCAGCCGCTCGTGGAACACCTCGAACTGCTTGCTCGAGACCTGCGCGGCCCGGGCGCTGGTCCGGGCTTCCCATCCCCAGCTGATGTGACGGATCCCCGCCACGAGCCGGGCCAGCGATGCGTCCTGGTCCGCTTCGAGGACCGGGACGATCCACCGCTCCACCCCGGCGGTATCGCCGACGGCCCACAGCAGTTCGGTCCGGTCGTCGCTCTCGGAACGTGCTTCGAGCACCTCGCGGACGGCGGTCCAGTCCGCGGCCGCGGCGGCCTCGCGCACGCGCCGCACGTCTGGATCGCCGGAGTCCTCCTGGACCCGCGCGACGGGCTTTCCGGCCCATTTCCCCAGCGTAAGCCCCCATTGACGGAGCAACGCCATGTCCCCACCCCTTGCCGTTTCCAAACGGGGAGAGCATGGATCACCCTCCATGAGAGAAGTGACTATCACGCTCGCCCGACGATCGCACATTTGTTTACGCGAAGACCCGGCGCACGGCCGGACACCGTTCCTTCACACCACCGGTCAGCGCGTCATGCCGAAATCCTTCGCCGCCGAGGCCGGACGGCTCCGGGACAGCCTCACGGCCCGGCCCCGGGCCGTGTCGAACGCCGTGACCGGGTTCCCCGTCTTGCGCCAGGGTTCGGCTCCGCACCACGGGCCGATCTCGCGGAACTGCCGGAGGGCGGGCGCGTACATCATCGACTGGAGCATGTAGTGCGCCAGCAGGTGGCGCAGCAGCGGCAGGCGTTCGTCGTCGGGCGCGACCCGGTCGAACGACGCGGCGGTCCGCTTCAGCAGGCTCCTCGTCATGGGTGTGACGGGCAGCGCGACGGCTGCGGACCGGTCGGCGAGTTCACTCAGCGCGTGCAGGTAGATCCCGGCGAGCGGGCTGCCGTCCGGAGCCTTGCGGACCGCCTCCCGGGCGAACCGCATCATCCGCCGGTTGCTGCCGAACCACTTGGCACACCAGTACTGGAGGGCCTGCCAGTGCCCCTCGTAGTGGTGGGGCGCGCGGGCGACGAGTTCCTTCCAGAGCGGCCTGAACTGCGAGTGGCCGTACTGCGCTCCCCGCGCCGCCGTGATCATCACGACCCAGGGGCCCGGGTTCGCGGGGTCGAGCAGCGCGGCCTTGCGGGCCTCCTCGATCGCCGCCGGGAGCATGGCGCGGAAGCGCTTCATGTCCTCGACCGGGACCGCGTGGACGAAGGCGCTGCCCCGGATCTCCCAGGCGCGATGGACCATGAGCCTCGCGTGGAGGGTTGCCGCGTCACAGTCCCCCGGCTCGGCGTCGAGCCAGGTGTCGAGCCAGGCGCCGTCCTTCTGCGCGACGTGCAGCAGGAGCTCGAGCCGGTCCCAGCGCTCGTCCCAGTCTTCTCCCGCGGCACGGAGGTACCGCGCGGCCGCCTTCCAGTCCCCTTCCCACGCGGCGTCGGCGACGGCCTGCCTCTCCTGCGCGCGGTATGCCGGCGCGGGAGGACCGGGGCGCCGGCTGTCGAGCGCTTCGCGGGGCGGAAGACCGTAGGCGGACGCCACGAAGTGCTTTTCGGCCCAGCGGTCGGCCGCGCCGGGGGCGATGGAGAGGAGGAGCCCGATGAGGAACACGCCGAGCACCACGGCGAGGAAGATGGTCACGGCGGGGAATGATTCCCGAAGTGATCACTCTCCGCAATACCTCTGGCCATCAATAAGGCGAGGTCAGGGGGCAGAGCGGGCGTAGCGGCACAAGCCCCGACACGGGGCCCAGCGCGAACACGTCGGAGCGCCGATGGGGCGCCGATGCGACGCCGGTTGGCCGTGGACGCGGTCCCGAACTCACCGGGCATTCCTCACCCGTCTACCGGGTCCGCGGGAGCGCTGCGGCATCGCGCCACCGCCCGGCCGCCGAGGCGTCGGCCGGTACGGGCGGCCCCAGGTACAGCTGGGCGTGCCCGTTCTCAGGCTTCGCCCAGGAGTTGGTGGCGAACACGTACGTCTCGCCGACGCTGTAGGCGCGGCTGCTGTCGAAGACGTCGACGGCCTCGGTCACCGTGACCTCGCCGTTCAGGGAGCCCCGGATCAGCTCCTTCACTTTCACCCGGTAGGTGCGGGAGTCGACGTCGGAGACGGTCTCCACGCCGGAGTCCTCGACCACCTCGCCGAGGAAGATGTCCTCTGCCTCCGGGGCCACTTCGGTCGGGTCGGTGACGTCGATCGAGTACAGGGACTCCTGGCCGACCGGTTGCATCTCCTGGTACGCGTACCAGCCTCCGGCGGCCATGACGAGGGCGGCCGCCGCACTCACGGCCACGATGGTGCGTGGTGTGGCACAGGCCCAGGGCGTGGCCGAGTTCGTGCGCCGCGACGTGCGCACGGTGGTACTCGGTACCGTTGACCTTGCCGTCGCCGAGGCGGGCGAGGTTGAAGTAGACGTTGTCGGCGCCGGTGTGCGGAGCCCACTGGGCGTCGCGCGTGGCCCAGTCTCCGTCGGTGCGGTTGACGTCGCGCCACTGGAGGTCGGCGATGTCGGAGGCGTCGTCCCGCTTGAGCTTGACCTGCGTGAGGCCGTTGGTGCTCCACTGCCTGTTCGCGTAGGCGAGCGCGGTGTTCAGGGCCGTCTCGTCCTCCCAGGCGATCACGCCCGCGTCCACGGAGGAGTTCCCCCGGGAGTCACATGCTTCGGCCGCCGCCGGGGGCACGGCCCTCGCCGGATGCGGTATGGCCAGCAGGAAGACGGCGAGCGTGGAGGCGGCGAGGGGTAGAGAGCGGGTGGTCATGGGCGGGGAGCGTAGCGGCCCGGATGATCAATGCGTGGCCGGATTCCCGTGTGAGTGAACGAGTTCTCGGCGGGGCGCTCGGGCGACGGCCGTGCGGCCCCGTTCGTGAGGCCGGCCCGCACCCGGCACGCTCGGAGTGCCGAGTGCGGGTGTGCATCCCCGCGCCTGACACAACGACCCGATGTCGGGCAGGTGCGCGGGCGGCGGTTGCGGACGTATGTGCAGAACCGTTCTTGTTCCGGTTCGTTGAAGGGCCGCGCTCTCCGTCCACGGTGGTGCATGCGGCGAATGCACCACCCGTCGGCGGCGCATCCGCGGAGCCGGGATGAACCGAAGAGTGCACGGGATGCCCTGGGTGAATGCGAGGGGAGATGGGGGTCGGGATGGCCGGTGCGGGGTTCGTGCACGATCCGGACGGTAGATGGGGGCATGCGTTGCCCGTGGACCGGGAGGTCCACTTGACGCTAACTGCCGTGGTCCTCGCTTGGACCACGACGACGGCCCCGCCCATCCGGGACATCGACTTGGCCGCGCTGGAACTGACCGGTCACGCCCGGGTGATCCGCGAGGAGTTGACCGTCCGGGCCGCAGCCCTCCCGGCCGGGTCCGCGCGGGTGCAGTTGCTGGGGTACTCGCTGGCCGAAGCGGACCGCCGGCTGTCGGTGTCCTCTTCGGGGCTCGGCGTTCTGGCGTACGCGCAGGGCAGGGCCCGGCTGGTCCGGGGCCTGCACCGGTTGCTCGACCGTCTGGACCAGCCCTCAGGAGAACTGTCCGCACACCCCTGACAGGTCTGCCGCGTGCAGTCGCGGCGATGATGAGGCATCGAGGCCGCCGCCGAAATGTCACCGGGTCGACGGGCAGGACGTGCCAGGCCTGTGGCGCGGTGCGGTTGGCGTCGGCCTGCAGCGCGTTCTGGTCGCCGACCGCTGATCGCCGACCGCCGGAAGCCCGCCGCTGCACGGCGGGGGTCGGGACAAGAGTGCGCGGCTGTGCCGCCGTACAGGTGCTGTGCAAGGCGGCACGATCGTGCTCCGGGGAAGGTCCACAACGTTCGGGCAAGGAACACCGGCTGCCGGACCAGCCACAGGCACGACCCCGGCCACCACCGGCCAGTCCGCGCCAGCCATCAGGCGCCGAGGGCTCTGGAGGCGACGGCGCGGCGGGCTGCGGTCCGGTCCACGGCCCCGCGAGGGTTCTTCGAGCGCGAGGGCACCTGCCGGTTCCGGGCAAGCACGTCGGGTCGACCACCAGCGGCGCCTGGCCGCGATGTTGGCGTCGGCATGCAGAGGGGGTAGGGCTGGCCCTGCTGGAGCGGATGGGTGAGGCGGTGCCCGTCTTCGAACGGGCAGCGGAATGCTTCGGTGTCGCCGGCCTGTCCCGGGAAGAGGTGGGATCCCGGGAGCGGCAGGGTCTTGCGGCAGGTGGTCGCCGCCATGGGCGGCGGCCACCGAAGAGGCAGCTGCGCTCTTGCGGCAGCCCCGCAGGAGCAGGCGGGCCCGGCTGCCGTCCCGGTGCGGCCGCCCGTGGCCGCGGGATTCCGCCGGCGCGAACGCCTCAGGCCCCGCCCGCGCCTACGACCCGCCCGGCCAACCGGGTCATCGCCTCGCGGAGTTCCCGCTCCGCGCCCACCGGGACGATCGCCGCGCGGCCGGGTACGCGTACGCCGCCCGTCAGCGCTGCGCGGGTGCCACCGTCGGGGGTCGGCGTGGCGGCCATGCCGATGATCAGGAAGCGGCTCTGGAGCCAGCACCAGCCCGGGCGCAGGACCCCGTGGAAGTGGGCCCGCAGGCCGTACTTGCTCCGGGCCAGGGCCTCCACGCGATCGCCCGTGACCCGGAGCACGCGCACGCTGCGCATGTCCGGCTGGAAGCGGCCGAACTCGCCCTCCAGGTCCGACATCACTGCCCAGACCGCCTCCAGGGGGGCGGGGAGGGTCGCTTCGACGACCTGGGCTCCCGGGACCCCGGCTGCCATGATGCGGAGGCGGGCGACCGGGTCCATCGCGTTCGGGTGGGTCGTCATGCGGACCACGCCTTCCGGAAGCTCGTACGGGCCCGGTGAAGCCGGGACTTGGCGGTGCCCGGCGGGACGCCGAGCAGGGCCGCGGCTGACTCCTCGTCGAGGCCTTCGACGTCACGGAGTACGAGGACGGCCCGGTGGGCGGGTGAGAGGCGGGCCAGGACGTCCTCGATGTCGGTGGCCAGCTGCGGATCGTCCCGGCCGGGTACGTCGGCCAGTTCGGCTGGGCGGTCGCGGCCCGCGCGCCGGGCGGCGCGGACGGCCTCACGGACGGCGATGGACCGGGCCCAGCCGTACAGGGCCTCCGGGTCACGGAGAGAGCCCAGGGACCGGAAGACCGCGAGCAGGGCCTCCTGCGTGGCGTCGGGGCCGTCAGCGAGGGCGATCGGTTCGCAGATCCGGGCGAGGTACGGGGTCAGGTGGTCGAGGAGGTCGTGCAGCGCGAGGGTGTCTCCGCCCCGGGCCGCGCGCGCGAGGGCGATTCCGCGGGCGCGGGCGGCTGGGGTGAGGGGGCCGCCCCGCAGTCCGCCGGGGGGCCGGCCGGGCACGGAGTCCACCGGGGCCACCGGCCTCACCGGGCCCGTGCCAGCCGGGCCGCGGCCCAGCCGAAGCCGAGGCAGGCGGGGGTGTACAGGGCGAGGTTGAGGGTGCGGAAGGGGCCGTCCGCCGGGCTGTCGAGGAGACCGGCGGCCCAGCCCAGGCCCGCGAGGCCCCGTACGGCCAGCCCGGCCGCGACGGCGGCCGTCACCAGGCGGGCGGGCCGTCCGGCCCGGCCGTGCGCGTGCGCGAGTACGGCGGCGGCCCCGGTCAGGGTGAGCGCCGCGAGCGGCAGGACGACGGGCGGGCCGAAAGACACCTCGGAGCCGAGCACGGCCAGGGACAGGGTCCGCTCGTCGGGGGCGGGCCAGGTCAGGCCGGTGGCCCAGTACAGGTGGACCAGCCCGTCGGCGGCGAGCAGCGCGGCGAGCGCCCGCCCGGTGCGCCTGCGTGTCGTGTCCTTCATCGTGTGCTCCCTCGGTGGTGGATCGCTCCGGCAACGCTCCGGCACACAGAGGAGGGGGGTCGCAGGGGAAACGTTCCTTGTGAGCCCCGTCACGCCTCGGTGTTGTGGGGTGTCCGACCGTCCGTCGACGATCGGGGACGGCGCGGTCGATGCCAGGCACCGGGGGGAGAGAGAACGCCGTCGCCTACACGCCCGCCCCGTTGCACGGTCGACGCCGCGACCGGGGCTGGGCCGTGTCCGATGGGCTCTGTCACTAGCCTTGCGCTGGCGTTTCGGTCGGTGTGGGGCGAGGTGATTTTTCAGGTGACGAGTGGATTCGGCTGGAGCGGCATCTGCCGCGCAACCGGGGTCGGGCGGGCGTTGGCGGTGCCACCGGCGGGTGATCAGCGGCATTCTGTTCCGGCAGCGGACCGGTCTGCCGTGGCGGGATATGCCGCCGCAGTTCGGCAAGTGGAAGATGGTCCACGATCGTCATCGCAGATGGTCGGCGGACGGCACGTGGGAGAAGATCCTGCGGGCCGGCCAAGCCAACGCTGATGCAGAGGGACGGATCGACCGGAACATGGTGACGTCGACTCGACGTCCTGCCGGGCGCACCAGCACGCAGCCGGTGCCCCCAGTCGCGCACCACGAATTCCGGGCAGCCGTAGTCGCCCGGTGCGGCACCGTTCCGACGAGGGCCTGGGCCGCTCCCGGGGAGGGCTGAACTGCAAATCCACCTGGCCAGCGACGGCGGCCGTCGCCCGTTGGCTTTCGTCGTCACACCCCGACAGGGGTGTGACGCCACGCAGTTCATACCTGCGCCCGAACAGGTCAAAGTCCCAAGGCCGGGCGGTGGAGAATCACGCACCCGACCAAACCACGTCGGTGGAGACAACGCCTATTCCTCTCGCCGAAACCGAAACAGCCGGCACCTGCGGCGCCGCCAGATCAAGCACACGATCCCTGAACCCAAGGGACCAGCGCGCCAACCGCCAAAGGCGGGGCAGTAGGGACGGCAGGCCCATCCCATCGGCTTCGGCACAATGGTCTACCGGCGCCGCAATAAGTCGAGCGCACCATCAACCGGTTCAAGACGTTCCACGCGGTCGCCACCGCTACGACAAGCGGGCCTATGCCTTCCACAGGTCGGTCACGATCGCGGCGCTCCGACTGCGGCTCCGCGCATGACCACCGGGCCCTCGGCTATACCTCTCCCGGGACCAGGACTCCGAGCTCGACTTCCTCGAAAACGCGTGACCACCAGGCTTCGTCATCCTCGAACACCTGCGGATCCCCCTGCCGGGCCCGCTCAATCACGTCTTCGACGTAGTCCTCGTAGTCGTCGTCCGCATCGCTCCTTCCCGAGCAGGCGAACGCCTCCCACACCTCCAGGACGTTCTGCAGACCGGCAACCGAAGAATTGACCAGCCCGTACTGCTGCTCCCCATCACCTTCATAGCCGCGGACCATCCACACTTCACCGCTGTCGAGCAGCAGCCAGTACGTGTTGACGCCGTCCTCGAACGCTCCCAGGAACGCAGCCCGACCCGGCGGCAGGTCGCGGTCATCCAGCTCCCGCCCCGAGTCCCGCACGAACATGCGCTTGCAGTCGGCCGGCAGCCCTCGCTCGACCAGCCCGGACACCGCCTCGCCGCCCACACCCAGGCGCGCGAGAGAACTCGCGTCATATGGCAGCCACAGCTCGCTCGGCAACCGGGCACCCCCTACTCGATCCGCCCATCCGATCCTCTCAGACCACGTGGACGACCCATCGAACAGGCCTTAGGTCGTGCCGTCAAAGGGTAGGTCGCGGCGCTCCGCGTCATGGATGCTGTCCCGAACCGTCTGGGTTTTGTCGTGCATTGATCACACTCATCTCCTCGGCGGCACCGCAGCAGCGGGCGAGAGGATCACGCCCGCACTGAGGTGCCCGGAGTATCCGCTCGGGCGTTTCACCCGTTGCCCACCTGCGGAATCGGAGAGGAGCGGAACGTGGCATAGATTCACCCGGTGACCTACGACATCATCCTCGTGCGGGTGCAGCCGGGCCTGACGCTCCAGGGAACGCTTGACCGCCTCAACGCCGACTTTGATCCCGATGCCGACCTGCCGCTTCTCCGACTTACCGACGCACAACGCAACGAGTGGGACCGGATCCTGGGCCGGGTCTCGCGGGACATTGGTCCTGTCGAGTCTGCGGAGTACCTGTACAGCCTCACCCTTGAGACGGTTGGTCCGCCGGGACGCGTACAGCTCGATTACTGCGGGGATACAGCCCACATCGAGGTTGCTTACCGCCACTCGGGGCCGGCGGCGTTGGAAGTGATGGAAGTGATGGAAATGGCTTATCGCATTGCTCGCATCGTCGAGGACGAAACCAGCCTGACCGGCCACGACTTCGAGGTGGACCAGTCCACCCGAACCGGTGACCCTGCGAAAGCCGCCCTCCGGCTGAGCGGCGTCTCCGATTGGGCACGACATCACTTGAACTAGCTGATCACAGGGCGGGCTGAAGGAAGATTCCAGTCCGAACGAACACCGTCCAGGCCAGGGCAGGTCCCCGTCCGGGTCAGCCCGCGCCATCCGCGCGCTGAACATCCGCTTCCGAGTGCCATCAGTGGTCCACGTCCGCAGCCGGTTGCAGACGCCCCGTCAGTTGTCGTGCCCGGATCATCGTGTGTCACCCCTGTGACGGAGTTACCGGCAGGCAAGGGGGCCTGACGCCGCCGGCCACCTCTCGGGGAACAAATGCTCGACTTACGGGCAACTGGCCTGCGACGATGCCCTCATGACGCAGATCATCAAGGGGGGCAACCTGCCCATGTCCGGCGAGCCCATGCGGGTCGCCGTAGTCCGTCGCGCGGCCGGGCCCGGTGTGCCCGAGGTCGACCCGGCGGCACTACTGCTGGACGGCAGCGGAAAGGTGAGGGGTCGGAGCGACCTGATCTTCTACAACCAGCGCTCGCACGCCGCCAGTGCCGTACAGCTCCTGGGCAACGCCCAAGGCGAGGACGGGCGGACGGCGGACTGGCTGGAGATCGATCCGGGCCGGGTGGAGCCGGAGGTGGAACGGATTGTCATCGCGGCCTCGGCCGAGGGGGGAACGTTCGGGGACGTACCGGGGCTGTACGTGGAGGCGGTCAGCGCGGTGACGGGTGGTCGGATGGCGGTGTACTCCGTCGACGACGACGACGCTACGACCGAAACCGCATACGTGCTGGGTGAGCTCTACCGCCGGGACGGGGGCTGGAAGTTCCGCGCGGTCGGGCAGGGGTACGACTCCGGGCTTCCGGGGTTGGCCACCGACTACGGATTCACGGTGGAAGAGGAAGAGGCCGAGGCTGAGGCCCAGTCGGCCGCGGCTCCGCCGCCCGCACCCGCACTGCCCGAGGCTCCCCCGCCCGCCCCGCCGCTTCCGGCAACGGCGTTCCCCGCGGCGGAAGTTGCTGTTCCGCCGGCGCCGGTCCCGCCCGGGGCCACGGCGGCCGTCGTGGCACCTGCGGCCGTGCCCGCACCCGCCGTGCCCGCCGACACTGCCGTTTCCAAGACCAGCGCTCCCCTGCTGGGCACCATCACGAGGCGGCTCAACCAGCTCCCCACCGACTTCGGGCCGGACTTCCCCGTCTTCTCACAAGAAGGCAGCGGGAAGGACATCGTCCAGGTGGACACTCCCATCCCCGCCGGGTTCGCGGTGGTCGAGGTGGTCCGGGCGGGGGAAAGCCTCATCGACATCACGGCGCTGGACCACCGCAACCGCGAGGAATCCCCATCGGTCATCCACAGTTGGCTGGAAGACTTCAGCGGGCGCGGAATCGTGGACCACGACGGAAACGGGCCACTGCGGCTGCGCGTGAAGGCGCACGGCGAGTGGAAGATCACCGTGAGCCCCCTCTCGGTGCTACGGGACCTCTCCGAGCGCGTCGAGGGCGTCGGTCCGGATGTCCTGGCGTACTCAGGGCCCCCCGTCGACCTCGCCATCAAGCACCGCAACCGCAGGGACGACGCCTGGTTCCGACTCGAGTCCATCAGGCGAAGCGCCTCGCGCCGTGACCTGTACACCGGGTACAGGTGGGGGTGGAGCACGGTGGCTCTGACGCGAGGAGCGCGTCTGCTGGTCGTCCAGTGCGACAGCCCCTGGTCCATCACTCCCCGCGAGGTCACCGCCCATCCCAACCGGAGGGAAGGCGAGGTCCCTCCCTTCTGGAAGCGCCTCCGCTGACCAGCGCCTGGGCGCGCCTGGGCCCATGAACGACGGGGCGATTGCCCCGTTGCCGTGGCGGGGTGCGGAGTGCGTGCACCCGGCAGGCGTAATCAGAAGTCACCCTGCCGGGTGTCCGGCGCCGGCCCCGGGCAACGCCCCGCCCGGCGTGGCCTCTGGTGGGTGCGCTCAGCCGCGGTACCACGGGCCGTAGACAGCGGTGGCGGACCGCGTGGTCATGGCCCAGTAGCGGTCCCCGTAGGACCAGTGCCACCACTCGGTCGGGTAGTTCACCATGCCGACGGCGGTCAGGGCTTCGATCATCACGGCGCGGTTCTGCTGGGCCTGCGCGGGGAGTCCGGCGGCATGGGTGTAGCAGGCTCCGGCGCTTTCCTCCGGTGTGGCGGCTTCGGGGCTGCCCATGTCGACCTCGATGCCGTCCTGGGTGCAGATCGTGAGGTCGATGGCGGCTCCCGAGACGTGCCCGGCGGTCTCCATCGGGGCGACCCAGCGCGAGGCGGCCGTGCGGATGTGGGCCTCTGACTCCTCAGGGTGAAGCCGCCGCAGCGTGGCTGCGTAGTCGTTGAAGATGCTCTCCTGCAAGGCCGGGGGGCGATAGCCCTCCACCAGCAGCCACTGCCACCCGTGGGGCAGCAGTTCCTGCGCCCGTATCAGCCGTTGCAGCACGCCGGCTCGCACATGGGCCCAGTCGCCCGCCGAGTCGGACCGCCGCTGGTCGACGCGCAGCGCGCTGCGGCAGTCCACCAACGGCTCGTCACACTCCTCGACGCGTACGGCAGCGACCCTCGGATCCGACATCAGGATGATCTCGTTCATGGGTTGATCATCTCCTGGCGGTTCACCAGGCTGAGGTGCGGTCTCCTGCGGACGGGTAAGGCGGCTGGATCGAGCAGCCGGAAGGGCTCCTGCTATTCGTCGATTTCGACCAATCGACCCACTTCGGACAGCAGAGAGCGCGTGAGAGCCAGTCCGGGATCGTTCGGATCAGCCATGGCTAGAAGCTAGCATTAGAGCCTCTGACCTGCTCATACGCATACGCATACGCGAGAGTTGTTTTAGTCGATGGATCCCGACGGCGTTCGATCTCGGCCTTCAGCGCCATCACGTGCTCCGGCTGCTCCGGTTTGCCCAGCCGCGAGACCTTGATCCACGGCTCGCCGTGTCGGTGGACGATGTCCACCCCGCCCGTCGTCCCCGGCTCCAGCACGGTCCCGCCGCTCGGCGCCGGCTGCTTCCCGGGATGTCGCACGCTCAGGAACGGTGCGCCTGAGTACCCGTACCCAGGTCGAATGAGCTGGGCAGCTCTGACTCGGCAGACACGCGCAGCGCAGGATTCAACCCAATTCGAAGGATGAGGAACTGATGGAACGTGACCTGCAGCTGCGCGCCGCTACTCCCGAGGATCTCGAGTGGATCCACGAATTGCGTCACCGCGTATACGCGCAAGAGCTCGGCCAGCACGCACCGAACTCGGTCGGGCGGCTTCGCGACGGTCTGGACGGCGACAACGTCTACCTGGTCGCGGCACGAGGAGAGGTCCGCGTAGGCTTCATCAGCCTGACTCCGCCCTGGTTGAAGCGGTACGCGCTGGACAAGTACGTGTCCCGCGCCGAGCTGCCGCTGCTGGACGAGGAGGATCTGTTCGAAGTACGCATCCTCACCGTCGAGCCCCGCTGGCGGGCCTCCGCGGCGGCGCCGCTGCTGATGTACGCGGCGCTGCGCTGGATCGCTTCCCGGGGTGGCCGCCGGGTGGTCGCGATGGGACGCACCGAGCTGCTCGCCATGTACCGGGCCGCCGGGCTGCAGCCGGTCGGGCGCACGGTTCACAGTGGGGCGTTGACCTTCGAGGTGCTGACCGGAAGCGTCGGCGAGCTGACGAGGGTCGCGATGGACCGCCATCGCACCACGTTGGACCGTCTGCGAGCCCAAGTGGACTGGCGGCTGGACGCGTCGTTCGCGCCCCGCGCGGACGGTTGCGAGCACGGAGGCGCCTCGTTCACCGCCATCGGTACGGACTTCCACCACCTGGACCGCCGTCATCGGGTCGTCGCGGCGGATGTGCTGGACGCGTGGTTCTCGCCGGCGCCCGGCGTGCGCGCGGCGCTCGCGGAGGATCCCGAGTGGGCCGCCCGGACCTCGCCGCCGACCGGCGCCGACGGCCTGCTGGCGGAGATCGCCCGGGTGCGGTCACTACCGGTGGAGACGCTCGTACCGGGGGCAGGCTCGTCCGACCTGATCTTCAGGGCTTTCGGTCACTGGCTCACCCCGCAGAGCAGGGTGCTCCTGCTGGATCCGGGCTACGGCGAGTACGCCCACGTCACGGAGAAGGTGATCGGATGCCACGTAAGCCGGTTCCGGTTGCGTCGTGAAGACGGCTGGCGAATCGATGGGGAGCGGTTGTCCGCTGCCGTCGAGCACGGCCGCTACGACCTCGTCGTGGTGGTCAATCCGAACAACCCGACCGGGCGCCATGCCCCTGCCGCTGAACTGCGCTCCGTGATCGCCGCCGCGCCCGGGGGAACCCGCTGGTGGATCGACGAGGCGTACCTGGGCTACGTCGGGATGGGCGAGTCGCTCGCCGACCTTGCCGCGACGGATCCACGGGTGGTGGTCTGCAGCTCCCTGTCCAAGATGTACGCGCTGTCCGGGATGCGGGCCGCGTACCTGGTTGCCGAGCCGGGCACCGCTGCGGAGCTGCTCCGGCGGACGCCGCCCTGGTCGGTGAGCCTCCCTGCGCAACTGGCCGCGGTGGCCGCCCTGCGCGACCCGGCGTACTACACGAGCCAGTGGCAGCGCACGCATGCTCTGCGGCGGCAGCTGGCCGCCGATCTCGTCGGGGCGGACGAGACCGTGACGGTGGAGGAGGCCGTGGCCAACTGGATCACCGTGACGCTGCCGTCCGATGGCCCGAGCGCCGCGCAGCTGGTGCAGGAGTGTCGCCGTCACGACGTCTATCTGCGAGACCTGTCGCCCATGTCCTGCGAGTACGAGGGACGCACGGTGCGCATCGCGGTCAGGGACACGGTCGAGAACGCGCGCATCGTGTCGGCGTTCCAGCAGGCGATGGGCGTGCTGCGGCCGGGGACGTCCTCGGCTGTCCCGATGTCCGAGAGCGTCTCCGTCTCCGCCTCCGCCTCCGGCGCTTCCCGGTGATCACCGTAGCCTCGCTGGCGCCCTTCCTCGGTGGGGCACTGGCGCTGGCCGGTGTCGCGGTGGCAGCGTCCCGGCGCCGCGAGCTGATCATCCGGTGGTGCGCCTGGATGGTCGGCGTGCCACTGGTCACGGGGGCGTTCTGGCTGGGCCGTCCGGGCACCGCGGCGATTGCCGTCGTGGTCGGCGCGATCGCGGTGATGGAGTTCGGCGGTCTGATGCGGATGAACCGGGTCGACCGGGCGGTGCTCGCCTCGGCGGTGACCGGCGTGGTGCTCACCGCGTTGTGGGCCCCCGGACAGGAACCTCGAGCGCTGGCCATCGGGGCGCTCGCCGTGGCTTCGGTGCCGCTCCTGGCCGGTGACGCCGACAACGGCCTGCGTCGGCTGACCTCCGGCCTCCTCGGGCTCGCCTGGCTCAGTGTCCTGGCCGCGCTGGTTCCACTCGGGGCGAGCGCGCTGGCGCTGTTCGTGGCGGTCTCGGTCGCCGACATCGTGGCGTACTTCGCCGGGCAGGGGTTGGGCGGGCCGCGGCTGTCACCCCTGTCACCGGCCAAACGGTGGAGCGGGACCCTGGTCGGGGCCGTGGCTGCCCTAGGGGTCCTTGGCATGCTTTCCGCGCTGAGTTGGCCGATGGCGATCGCGGCGGCGGTCGGCGGTCCGGCCGGCGACCTCCTCGAGTCCATGGTCAAGAGGGGTGCGCAGGTGAAGGATGCCGGACGGTGGCTACCCGGTTCGGGCGGTTTGCTGGACCGGATCGACTCGCTGCTCTTCGCGCTGGCTGTCCTGCTCGTCCTGCGCTGACCTTCGTGGCCCCGGACGTTCAGGACGGCGACGGGCCGCACGGAGTCTTCCGTGCGGCCCGTCGCCTTAACGGCGGGCCCCCAGCGCCCTCGCCACCCGCCGCGACCTGGCCGGCGCCTCCGTCAATGCAGGAAACCCGGCCGCTCGGCGTCGGGGTTGGCGATGTCGAAGAGGATCACGGTCAGCTCGTGGATCACCTTCTCCACGGTCAGGATCTGCGTGCGGACCGGTGCGGGGATGTGCGCTCGCTCCCACAGGGCCACCGGCTGATCTGCCGGGCGGGCCGCCCACAGCGTCTCGATGTCGGTTGCCGTCTTCACCAGCGAGTGCGCCGCCTTCGCCGCGACCGAGTTGACGGCGTTGCCCAGCGGATCGCCGGCGTCCCCTCCGGGGCCGAAGGCCACGAACTCGGGCAGCTCGGTGAGGGTGAGGAAGGTGGAGTTGATGTGGGGCATGCGCAGTGTGCGCTGTACCCAGGCCGGTTCGGTTCCTCCGTCGGGCAGGCTCGGATAGTCCGGCTCGGCGGCCAGCGTGTGATGCATGATCCCCGCGAACGTGCGGTGCTCTCGGGTGGGAGTCCAGAGTCCTGCGCGCAGGGCTGCTTGCAGCCGGTCGATCTGGGCGCGGGCATGGGCCACGTCGCCCGCCCATTCGGGCTCGAGATCCGTGATCCCGGCGGCCCGCACCGCGCGAGCCCGGTCTCCGATCGTCAACGGGGGCGGCTCCGTCCCGTCGTAGGTGCCCTTCAGCTCCCGGTCTTCGGCGATGTGCGCCCTGACGTGGCCGGAAAGGACTTGGCGGGCAAGGTGTCGGCGCTTCTCGTCTCCGACGAGCTCCAGCCAACCCGCCTCGGTTCGTTCCCGGGCCTCGCCGGTCTCCAGCGGTCCCTGGTGCAGGCGCCCGGTGTGGGCGCCGTCGACCCAGTCGAACAGGGGCGGCAGCTCGACGTCGTCGACCAGGACGTCCGCCGCGCGGGCGGCACGGCACGCCGCGAGCGCCAGCAGAGCGACGACGCGCATCCACCGGGAGTTGAACTCGGCGCCGTCGGGTGCGTCCGGGCGGCCCGGCCGCGGTCCCGGCGGGCCGGGCACGGCCCGGTTGTCGTAGCCGGTGTGCCACACGACCAGGGATCCGCACGTCATCACGGCGCGCCGCCACGCCACCATCCCGTACGCGGCCTCGTTGCGCCTTTCCCAGCCCTGCCCGTCGGCCACGCGATCCACCCCTCCCAGGGGCCGGCCTCCTGCCGATCCCCTGGGAGGCTAACCGCCGCCCACGCGAGGCGCAGCCGGTCGGGGTCCAGCGCCGGCAAGCCGGAAGAGCCACGTCATGTGAGGGGCCGGCGTGCTGACGGGTCATCGGGCGCATCTGGGCCCCGTGGACCGGACGCTGTCGAGGTGCTCAGCTACGGCGTGGCCGTCGTGGCCATGCGGGCCCCCGGCGGCTCGCCTTCGCAGCCGCGCGCTCGGCCTGCCGCAGTCGGGCCACCGCGTCCGCGTTCGCCGTGCGTGCCGTCTCCAGCTGCTCGCCTGCGGCCCGCATCTGCTCTTCGGCCGCCGCCACGGAGGCCGCCGTGCTGTCCACCAGCTGCCGTGCGGCCGCCTGGTCGGCCTCCAGGCGCTCCGCCTCAGCCTGCGCCTCGGCCGCCTCTGCCCGAGCCGCGTCCAGCCGAGCGCGGTGCGCCTGCTCCGCCGCCCCGTCCGTATCCGGGGCCGGGGCCGGGGTTCGTTCCTTCGCGGACCCGGCGGGATGGAGCTCCTCCGTCTTCCGGGGCGCAGTCGCGCCGGGCTGTGGTTCGAGGCCGGTGAAGCCCGCCGCGGCATCCGGGGTCTTCACCAGGCGGCCCGCCAACCACCGCGCGGCCACCTCGCCGTCTGCGAGGACCGCGTGGAGGATCTGCTCGACCTCGTGCAACACCGGCTCGCTGACCGTCTGGCCGGCCTCGGCGGCGAGGTCGCGCGCCGTGCGCGCGAGGTGGCCGATCACCATGTGCTGGTCGTGCGACAGCTTTCGCAGCTGTGCGCCGTCCAGGGTCCGGTGCGCGGCGCGCAGTGCCTCGCCGAGCTGGAGGAGCTGCTGTGCCTCTTTCGGCCTGCGGCGGGCCAGCAGCCCGGCCGTCCATGCCGCGACAGTTGGCTTGCGCAGCTTGGCGATCGCGGTGGCGAGGTCCCTGTTCCCGGCCTTGCGGGCCTGGGTCACGCGCTCGTCCCGGGCAGCTGTGAACTCCGCGGGCGGGAGCCCGAGCAGTTCCAGATTCACGGACTCCACGTCCATATCCATGCGCGGAAGTCTCCCGCGCCCGCCGCACCACGGCCGATACCCGGCGAGACTCCGCGCGTCGGCAACGGCGGGCACCGTACAGCAGTCCAGCGGGTCGTGGATTCACAACGGCATGGAGTCTTGTCTCCGGCACGGGCATCCTTCCCTGACACATCAGCACGGATCAAGGGGCGCGCGTGGAGTCGGTGGTCGTGGACGGAGTGCGGATCGCGTACGAGCGAACGGGGCGGGGCCGGCCAGTGGTGCTGGCGGGCGGTACGGGGATGCCGCCGGTGGCATGGGAGCTGTGCGGGGTCCGCGAGGGACTGGTGAGGGCCGGCTTCGAGGTGATCACCTATGCCGCGCGCGGCGTCGCCCCTTCCGACGCGCCCTCGGCGGTGTGCTCGATGGCGGACCTGGCCGGGGACCTGGCGGGGCTGATGGATGCACTCGGCCTGACCGGCGCCGCGGTGGTCGGGTACTCGCTGGGGAGCTTCACCGTCGAGCTGCTGGCCCGTACCCGGCCCGACCTGGTGGCGTCCGCGGTGCTCATGGCGGGAGCCGGACCTGTCACCGGGGTCCTCGACGCGATGCTGGACGCGGAGGCCGAGCTGATCGCCGCGACCGGCCGGCTGCCCGCCGCGTTCACGCGCCTGCAGACCCTGCTCTCCAGCCTGCCGCCGGCAGTCCTGCGCGATGACGAGGAGCAGACCCGCGCCTGGCTGGAACTCCTCGGAGCGCAGGAGGAACTCTGGACATCGCCCGACGGGGAGGTCGGCCAGGCCACGGCAGCCGAAGCGTGGCTGCGCGATCCGCACCGGATGGCCGCGCTCTCAGGCATCACCGTCCCCGTGCTCGTCCTGGGCTTCGAACACGACCTCTACTTCCCGCCGCACGCGTCCAAAGCCGCCGCCGACGCCCTGCCGCGAGGCGAGTTCACGGTCATCGCCGGCGCCGCGCACGGAGGGCTGCTCACCCACCCGAAGGAGACCGGCAGCGCGCTCCATGAGTTCCTGACCCGATGGTGACCCGTCCCCACCCGGGGTGGGTCGGTCCGTTCAGCGAGCGCTCACCATGACCCCCTCGGGTGCGTACGGAGTGAACCCGTACGCACCCGAGGGCCACGGTGGGGCGGTTGTTCGCCCGGGGGCGGGCCGGGGCGGGTGTCAGCAGGCGTCGATCTTGAAGATGGTGTTCCAGGAGCCGCTGCGGTCCTCGGAGTACGCCCCGGGCGTGGTGTAGCGGAGGTCGCCTGCGCTGCCGTACATCTTGGCCCGGGTACCGGACGACTGGTTGTTGCTCCAGGAGCCGTTGCCCGTCCAGGTGGAGACGTTGATGGTCTCGCTGCACACCTTCTGCCGCTTGACCTCGCCCGAGAAGTTCTCGCCGCGGTAGGCGCAGAAGGTGTACGAGCCGCAGCTGGTCGGGGCCGCGAGGGTGCCCGCGGCGCGCGGGGCGGCGTCGAGGTCTCGGGCGTAGGTCTCGCCCGGCAGCACCAACAGGATCTCGGTGCCGTTGGCCAGCGTCACCTCGTTGGCCGCGGTCTGCTCACCGCCTTCCTGGGCCAGCCGTGCGTCGACAACCGACTGGAGGGTGCGGGCCTGGGCCGCGGTCAGGCCCGCGGAGCGGGACTGGGCTCTGAACTCCGAGCCGGCGGTGGCCGTCGTACCGGCTGTGGCCTGACCGGCCGTCACCAGACAGCCGGCCAGCGCGAGGGCGATCGCGGCGGCGGTGGTGAATCGTGTGGTCCTCATAGGAGCTCCTTCGGTCGGCAGGATCCCGAGACCCTGCTGGGGGGGTGAGCCGGGCACGACAATGCCGGGGGTCTCGGGGCGCCGTCTTGGAAAAACGCGAAGCCCGCGGATCGGCCCCCGACGCGCTTGCGGGCAGTCGTCCCGCACCGCCGCTCGACGCTGTGATGGTCATCACGGGGTGCAGGCCGACTCCGGTGGGGCAGGCTTGCTGCTGACCGCCGCGGCCCTCGCGCCGCGCCTTGCACCTCCACACCGCTGATCGCTCAGGGGGACCCGTGCAGCTGGTGGCACCCGCATGTCCAGGCATCGACTTACACACCGGACCCGGCTGGGAGGTGGCCCGGCGTGCCGGGCCACCCGCCCTGCCCGGGTTACTCGGCTACCGCGGATTCCGCATCGACGCGCCGAGTGCGCGGGCACGCTTAGAGGCCCCGGACGGGTGCGTGTACCTCGTCCTCGGATTCGCCGAACCCCTGACCCTGCTGCGCGGCCCTGAGCGGGTGGAAACCAGCCACACCTCCCTGCTGTGCGGACCCCAGCAGCAAGCGGGGCTGGGTACGCACCACGGCCGGATACACGGCATCGAGATCGCTTTCACCCCTTGGGCCGCGTCCGCCCTGTTCCGCGTGCCCATGCATCAGCTCACGGACACGGTCGTCGTTCCCGAACAGCTCTCCCTGCCCTGGCTCGCCCGGCTCCACGGGCGATTGGCCGCCTCGGACACCTGGTGCCGGAGCTTCGCCCTGCTCGACCGCGCCCTGGCCGCCCGGGCGGCGGGCGATCCGCCCACCGGGGCCGCCGAGATCCGTCAGGCCTGGAACCACTTGAGCGGGTGCAGAGGACGCACGACCGTACAGGAGCTCGCGGAGGCCACCGGCTGGAGCGCGCGCCGCCTTCAGCAGGGCTTCCGCGAACAGATCGGCCTCACGCCCAAGGCCGCCGTCCGGATCGTCCGGCTCCAGCACGCCCTGCGGCTCCTGCAGACCTCGGCGTCGCTGAGCCAAGTCGCCGACTCCTGTGGCTACTTCGACCAGCCGCACCTGAACCGGGACTTCAGCCTTCTCACCGGCGGCAGCCCGCGCGACTTCGCGGCCGGCCGCAGTGCCCACGCGAGCGGTCCACCGCTGGCCCGCGCCAGCGGTACGCAGACCAGCAGCACCCGGGCCGTAGCCGCCTGACTCCTTGCCGGGAGGGAGGGGCCGGGGTGGCCGGGGCCGTGGTTGCCGGGGCCGCCACCTGTGGCCCGTGAACGTCCGGGGCGAATCCGAATCGATCAGGAATCGAGAAGCGCGGTCCACGGAACGCCTCTAGCCTTCTCACCATGGACACCACCGTTCACACGGCTTCCCTGCCGCACGACGACCCGGACGCGTCGCTCGCCCCCACGCCGTCCTGACTCCCCGCCGTTTCCCACCGGTTGACCGGCCAACACGCACCGATGTGACCACCGGGCCCCGGCCCGGATGTCAGGCACGCATACACCCACAGTTCAAGGAGCAAGGCATGAAGGCACACGTCAGCTCGATCCTTCTTGGCGTCCGGGACATGGACCGGGCCAAGCAGTTCTACGCCGAGGGGCTCGGCTGGAAGATCCAGAACGACTTCGGCATCTCGGTGTTCTTCGCATCGGACGGCGCCTCGCCCGTCGGCTTCTACAGCCGCGAAGGCCTGGCCGACCAGGTGGGCACGGACCAGGAAGGCAGCGGCTTCAGCGGACTGGTTCTGACCTACGTCGTCCGCAGTGAGGCGCGGGTCGACGAGATCATGGCGGAGGCCCAGAAGGCCGGCGCCACGGTCCTCAAGCCGGCCGGCGCGCTGCCGTGGGGCGGGTACGGCGGCACGTTCGCCGACCCGGAAGGCTACATCTGGAGTCTCGGCTACAGCGACCAGGGAACCGACCAGCCCTACGCCGAGTAGCCGCGGTGAACGGCAGAAGGAACAGGAGAAGATCTTGAAGTTTCGGTCCATCGTTGAACCACCCGAACCCATGCGGGGTCTTGAAGTTCCGCCCGAGGTGGTGGCAGCGCTCGGCGAGGGCTCGCGGCCACCGGTGACGATCACGATCAACGAGCATTCCTGGAGGAGCCGGGTCGCCCTCCTGCGCGGCCGCCACTTGATCGGCCTCAGCCACGCCAACCGGCGGGCCGCGGAAGTGGAGATCGGCGAGGAGGTCGAGGTCGAGCTGGAGCTCGACACCGAGCCTCGCGTCGTCGTCGAGCCTGCGGACTTCACCCAGGCGCTGGACGCCGACCCGGCCGCCCGCGCCGCCTACGACAGCCTCACGGACAGCCGCAAGCGCGAGCACGTGCGCGCCATCGAGAGCGCGAAGATGCCCGAGACGCGCCGACGCCGTATCGAGAAGGCCATCGCCACCCTGCGGGGCTGACCCCTACGTCGACGGCTCCCTTCCGGACCGGACCGGGCCGGGCTGCAAGGCCCGCCCGGTCCGGGCCACGTCACGGCGCCGACCGAGGCCGGTGCGCCCTGCTGCCGCGTGGCGCAGTGCGTCAGTTCAATGCCCGGCGGTAGAAGGCGATCTTCTCGCGGACGTACGCCTGCTGTCCGCGCAGGTGGACGATGTTCTCCTCCCCCTGCGCGTCGTGCTGCTCCAGCAAGGCCAGTCGTTCCGCGAAGGTTCCGTCGCCGTCGCGGACGAGCCCGGCGAAGCGCCGCATGTCGGCGATCGGCATCCCGGTGTCGCGCAGTGAGCGCAGCACGGCCAGCCACTGGAGATCGTGCTCGGTGAATCGGCGGTGGCCGGTGTGCGAGCGGTGGACGGCGCCCAGCAGGCCGATGCGTTCGTAGTACCGCAGGGTGTCCAGGCTGAAGCCGGACCGTTCGACCGTCTCGGCCGGGGTCAGGTACTCGGTCGTGGGTGCGCTCATGCGGGGATCATGCCATCGGCCGCAGCGGGGCCGCCGAGCGGCTTGACCTGGACCGCGCTCCAGGTGGCAGCGTTCCTTCCGCGGCTCCCGGCATCCGACGCCGACGGCCCGCCCCCAACCCCCCTTCCGTGGAGGAACTCCCATGCGTTTTCGTACCCTTGGCCTGCGCGCGGACGGCACCCCCGGTCCCACGGTGAGCACGCTCTGCCTCGGCACCCTGCCATTCGGCACCCGTATCGGCGAGCAGCGCGCGATCGAGCTGCTGGACCGGTTCGTCGAGCGCGGCGGCACCTTCATCGACACCGCCGACTGCTACTCCTTCTGGCTCGACGGCGCGAACGGCGACGAGAGCGAGCTGGTGATCGGACGCTGGCTCGCCGCGCGCGGCAACCGGGACCAGGTCGTGCTGGCCAGCAAGGTCGGCGCCCGGCCGACCGGCCCCGGCGAGTGGCCGGGCACCGCGGAAGGACTGTCGGCGGCAGCCGTACAGGCCGCCGTCGAAGGCAGCCTCAAGCGGCTCGGCACCGACCGGCTCGACGTCCTGTACGCGCACATGGAGGACCGCCGGCCGGAACTGGCCGAGACGGTCGCGGCGTTCGGCGGACTCGTCGCCGACGGCACCGTCGACGTCCTGGGCGTCAGCAACCAGCTCACGTGGCGCGTCGACCGGGCCCGTGCGCTGGCCCGCGAGCAGGGAGTGGCCGGATACAGCTGCGTACAGCAGCAGTACACCTACCTCCGGCCCCGCCCCGGCGCGACCTTCGGTTCCTGCGAGCACGCGACGCCGGAACTGCTCGACTACGTCCGCAGCGAACCCGGAGTCACCCTGCTCGCCTACACCTCCCTGCTGGCCGGCGCGTACACCGACCCCGCCAAGCCCCTCCCGGGCGGCTTCGATCACCCGGGCGCAGCAGCCCAGTTGGCAGCGCTGGACGACGTGGCGGCCGAGACCGGCGCGACCGCGAACCAAGTCGTCCTCGCCTGGCTGCTCGGTGGCGACCTCCCCGTCCTGCCCGTCGTCGGCGCCTCGACCGTCGCCCAGCTCGACGAAGCCCTGGACGCCGTGGACCTGGAACTGACACCGGCTCAGCGCGCCCACCTCGACCAGGCGTGAGGACCGGACTCGACGGCGCCCTCCCGGCACCGCGAGTGGCGGCAGGTCCACCGGCACCCGCACCCACGTCTAGGCAGAATGGTCCAGACCTTCTAGGGTGGGCGATCGTCAAGTCCTTCCGCACGTAGTCATCTTGGGGTGGTTGATGGTCTCCCGCCGGTCCCTCCTGGTTCTCGCCGGATTGAGCGCGGGGGCGGTCACCCTGCCCTCCGTGCCCGCGCTGGCCGCCGGGCAGGTCATCGATCTGCCCGCTCCCACCTCCCGGCGGCCGGTGGGCACCATCGACCTGCACCTGGTCGACCACGACCGCGACGACCCCCTCGCGCCGGACCGCAGGCCGCGCGAGCTCATGGTGCAGCTCTGGTACCCCGCGCTCACCACCACCGGCTTCCGCCGGGCCCCGTACACCACGAGCCGGGTCGCCGCCTCCCTCGAGGCGGGCCTGCCCCTCAAGGCCGGCACCCTGGGGTCCGTACGTCCGCACGCCCGGACCGGCGCACCGGCCGTGCCGGGGGCGCTGCCGCTGGTGCTGCTCGGGCACGGGCGCAAGGGCGGTCGCAGCAATTGCACCGCTCTGGCCGAGGAGCTCGCCTCGTACGGGTACCTGGTCGCGGGCATCGACCACACCTACGACGCGGCGGTGGTGGAGTTCCCCGACGGCCGGGCCGTCCACAGCGTGCTGCCCGAGGAGTCGGACGACTGGGACCGCCAGGAACGTCTCGAAATCGGCGCGCGCGTCGGTGACCTGCGGTTCGTCGCCACGACCCTGACCCGTCGGCGGCGGTCGCCCTGCGCGGCCCCCCGCGGGATCGGCGTCGTCGGACATTCCATGGGCGGAGCCGCGGCCGCCGAACTCCTCCGGGTGGACGACCGCTTCACCGTCGGGGTCAACCTCGACGGCGCCCTGTTCGGCTCCCCCGTGGCCGACCTCGGACTGGACCGTCCGTACCTGCTGCTCACCGCGCTGGAGGACCACGACACCTGGCAGCGCTGGCGCGAGCACCAGCGCGGATGGGGCCGCCAGCTGCGAGCGCGCGACACCGGGCACCTCACCTACACCGACCTGCCGCACTTCGCCGTTCCCGGCGGCCTGGCGGAGGCCTGGCCACCCGACCTCTACGCAGAGCTGCTCGGGACCCTGGACCCGGCGCGCTCGACCGAGCTGATCCGGACCTACACCCGCCTGACCCTCGACCAGTTCCTGAAGGGCCGGCCGTCCCCCCTGCTCAACAGCCCCTCCCCGCGCTACCCGGAAGTCGACTTCCGGTGGACCCGCGGCTGACGACACCCGCTCACGCGAAGTCGCCGGCGCGGCCCGTCACCCACTTCACGCCATTGAAGAGCTCCAGCTTCCCGGCGAGGACCGATCCTGAGGAAGGTCCGCGACTCCAATCAGTGACGGGCGGCCGATCGGCCGCGAGTCGACCGGCTGCGCACGAGCGAGGGGAGGGCGTGCGCGGCCGGTATTTCCATGCCTCCCTGGCGTAAGAGCACAGAACAGGCTACTGAGAATGTCCTTCTTCATTCCCGACTTCGACGGTTCCGTCGTCGTGCGCGCAGCCGACGCCGAGCTCATCGGGGACGGCACCCCGGTCCAGAACCACCTTCTCGTGGACAGCACCCAGGTGGGCGGCGCGCTCTCGACCATGCGCGTCACTCTGGCCAAGGGTGCGAACGGGGCTCGTCCGCATCATCACGGCAAGTCCGCAGAGATGTTCTACGTCCTCGACGGCACGGCGCAACTGCTCGCCGGCGACCAGGTCGTGACGGCCGAGCGCGGTGATGTCGTCGTGGTGCCGCCGGGTCAGCAGCACGCCTTCGCCGCCGCTCCGGGCGAGATCGCCGACATGCTCGTCATCATCACGCCGGGCATCGAGCGCTTCGAGTACTTCCGGCACCTGGAGCGGATCCGTTACGGGAAGGTCCCGCCCGAGAGCCTGCTCGAAGTGCAGGAGCTGTACGACTCCTACTTCGGCACCAGCGCGCTCTGGGAGGCCTCGCGCAACGGGTGACGGCGGCGGCGGTGCGGTGTCACAGCTGGGGGACGTAGGGGGCGAGGCCGACGATGAGGATGGACCGTTCGCCCGGCCCCGTTTCGGAGCCCGCGCGGACCGGGCCGACGTAGTGACTGACCCTGTGGTCGTGGACGGCGTAGCCGTCCAGCGGGTCGGCGAGGGTGAAGCTGGTGTGGATGTCCGCCCACGGGTCCTCGGGCTGCAGGCCCGCACTGCCCGGCGTGGCGATGACGTTCTGCCCACCCGTGACGTTGGTGCGGCTGATCAGGTGGGCGAAAGTGAACGTGCTGGCCGAACCTCCGTCCTGGTGGAGGCAGTTCGGGGAGGAAACAGCATCCTGGCCCGGACCCTCGACGCCGAGCCTGATCAGGTGGACCCCGGCCCACAGGGGCCGCCGCCTCAGGTCCCTCAGGGCAAGGACCTGCTCGATGTCCCACTGCAGGAGCCTCAGCAGCAGTGCGTTGTCGCGCAGCGCCTCGGGGATCTCGGGCAGGACACGGAGCTTTCGAGGGTGCTCCGGGTCGTCCTCGCCCTGGGAGAAGTTGGTGACCGTGCCGTGGACGGGGTCGGGGGTTCCGGGAATCCAGGACAGTTCGTCCTTCCACGGCAGGTACACGGCATGGGAGTAGCGGCGGAACCGGTTCGTTCCCGGAGCGTACGGGTCGGGCGGCAGGGCCGCGCAGGCCTCCCGGATCCGGGCCAAGTCCCTCGCCGCGGAGCCGCCCGGGGCGATACCGAGCTGCTCGGCACCGTAGCGGGCAAACCCATGCTCACGCAGACCATCGACTCCTGGTACGCCAGGACCCCCCGCATCAGAGTGCGGCCGCCGCCGGGGCTCAGCATTTCCCACGTGTTCCTCCACCAGGTCACCACCGCGGCCATGGCGCCGGCGGCCGTGCCGACCTTACGCACACCTCGCCCTGCTCCCGGCCACCAGCTGCCCGCCAACGGAACCCGCGTGACCTGCTACGGAGGTTCCGCAGGCCGGCAGTCCGGGGGTGAGCCCGCCGATCCCGCCTACGGGCCGGAGGAGCCCCTTCCTGATCAGGCCGCCCCCGGCTTGCGCCACACCGAGATGTGCTTCGAGGAGTCCTGGGCGAACGGCGCCCCGTCCCAGTCCGCGACGCGCCGTTCCAGCTCGAGCCCGGCGATCCGTGCCATCAGGTCGAGCTCGGCCGGCCAGGCGTAGCGGTGCCGGGAGTCGTCTCGGCGGTAGCGGCCGTCGTCCTCGCGGGTGAAGTGGTTCGAGACGAGAATCTGCTCGACCAGGTCGAAGGTGTCGAAGCCGAGATGCTGCTCGGAGACGTCGAACGGCACCGCGACCTGCCCGGGCGGCAGGAGCCGCAGCGGCGGCAGGCCCAGCTCGATGACGAATCGGCCGCCGGGCTCCAGATGGCGTGCGGCGTTGCGGAAGCATTCGACCTGCTCGTCCTGGGTGAGCAGGTTCGTGATGGTGTTGTAGACGAGATAGACCACGGTGAACTCGCCGGGAACGGCGGTGGTGGCCATGTCCCCGATGACTACCGGGAGCGTGTCCTCGTCGACCTTGCGCCGCAGGACCGCTGCCATGTGCTCGGACAGTTCGATGCCCACTACCGGCACGCCCCGTTCCCGGAGCGGGACGCCCACTCGGCCGGTCCCGATGGCGAACTCCAGTGCCCGGCCGTCTCCGGCGAGCTCCGCGAGGAAGGCAAGAGTCGGTTTGAGAACGGCGGCCGAGGACGTCTCGGCCTCCTCGGCGTCGTAGCGGTCGGCGGTCGCGCGGGTCCACAGCTCACTGGTCGTCACGGGCGGACACTCTGCCGGGTGCCGAGGGGCGCTGTCGACGCATTTACCTTCCACCGGCCACCCACCCCACCTCCTCTACCAAAATCGGAGATTTCATGAAGAATAGGGGCAATGATGACCGTTCTGGTGACAGGTGTGGCGGACGGCGCAGAGCTGGAAGCCCTCCGTACGTGCATTCACACGGGGCCGCATTTCCGCATCGTCGCCCACACGCACGACGCCGACGTCGCCCTGGCGCAGGCCCGCGTGCTGCTTCCGGACATCGCCGTGGTCACCCTCCACCGTCCCGACGCCCAGGGGGAACGTGACCGCCGGGCCCTCGTTCGCGCCCTTCGGTCCTTCGACCCTCCGACGGGGATCATCCTGCGCCGCGACCCGCACGAGGCCGCCGAGGCGATCAGCCCGGGACTCGAGCCGCTCCAAGGAGCCATTCACGAGGTCCGACGTGCCGATCTCGACGCCCTCCACCACGCCCTGGTCGCCATCGGGCGCCGCCGAGCCAGCTGCAACATCGATCCCGCGGCACACTGAAAACGCCCGGCCGGGGTGTCCGGCCGGGCGTTTTCGTGGTCTTGCGGTCCACTGGTGGTTTAGTACCAGTGGTGGTTCTGCCAGAACGTCCAGGCGCCGGCGGGGCTGCCGTAGCGGGAGTTCATGTAGTCCAGGCCCCACTTGATCTGCGTGGCCGGGTTCGTCTTCCAGTCCGAGCCCGCCGAGGCCATCTTCGAGGCCGGCAGGGCCTGAACCAGGCCGTAAGCACCCGAAGAAGCGTTCGTGGCGGTGTGGTTCCAGCCGCTCTCACGGGACACGATGTTGTTGAACGCCGCGAACTGCGCCGGGTCCTTGATCATCTGCTGGGCGATCGCCTTGGCACTCATCGGGGCAGCCTGCGCGGGAACCGCGGCCAGCATGGAACCGGCGACACCCAGGGCAAGGACGGAACCCACGAGGGTCTTCTTCGAAGCGGCGATGCGGCGGATGACGGCGTTGGACACGGACAAACCCTTCGACGGGGACAAGGACAGTCGCAGACGTGCACGAGCCACTCACGTGAAAGAGAGAGGTTCACCGGCGAGAGCGGGAGAACCAGGCTCCGGGGGTGAACCCGGGGGATCTCCGTCCGCCTTGCGACTCATCCAGTTCTACGGGGGTCCCGGCCCCCTGGCAACGACCCCTCTTACTAGTGGCCCTCGCAGCCGGGGCGCAACGACCCCCCACCACCCGGACAGGCATCACCGCAGGTGAAACGCCCTGCGACGGGGTGGGTAAGAGCCGTCTAAGGACTACTATCCCGGCTCGTATGTGACCAAGGTCCTGTGGGGCGGGTCACCGCCGGAAGCCCCGAATCTCACCCTCCGCAACCACACCAACCCCTTCCAGGGGAAGGCCGGCAGACGAAATCAGCCCCGGATCCAAGGCCACAGGCGCACCGAGGGCCGCCATTCGCAATGGGATCCCCCATGGCGGTGGCGTCGACTGGCCCGCGCCTTCTCGGACGACCCCGTCATGGCATGGATGATCCCCGCCTCAGTCGACCGGGAACGCCGGATCGCCCGCTACTTCGAGCTCGCCCAGCGCCAGCAGCGACCCCGTGCGGGTGGTGTCCGGGTCGCCGCGACCGGCGACGGGCGGTTGCTGGCGGCCGCTTTGTGGTCGGGCCCCGGGCGCTGGAAGGCCTCTGCGGTAGGAGAGCTGGCCGCGCTCCCCCACTACGTGCGTGTCTTCGGTCTCCGGGGCATGTCACGGGCCGGTGAGGTCCAGAACGCCATGCACGGTTCCCATCCGAACGCTCCGCACTGGTACCTGCCGTCCGTAGGGACGGACCCAGGGCTCCAGGCGCGGCGAGATCTGACCAGAATGCCGGCCGTACGGCGCCCCGGTGTACGGGTGTGGGTCAGAGGGGTTCCAGGTCGAGGAAGGCCGCGAGGGGCGGGGTGCCGGCGCCCGGGGTGTCGGGGAGGGCCAGTTCCGCCCAGATGACTTTGCCGCCGGGCGTGTAGCGGGTGCCCCAGTGGTCGCTGAGCTGCGCCACCAGGAACAGGCCGCGCCCTCCCTCGTCCGTGGTGGCGGCGTACCGCGCGTGCGGGGCGCTGTTGCTGCCGTCCCACACCTCGCAGGTCAGGGTGCGGGCGTGCAGCAGCCGTACCCGGACCGGCGCGCTGCCGTGCCGCAGGGCGTTGGTGACCAGTTCGCTGAGGATCAGTTCGGTGGCGAAGCCGAGCTCCGACAGGCCCCATTCGTCGAGCTGCTTCACCGCGACGCTCCGCATGGCGGCCACCGCGCTCGGCTGGAACGGCATGTCCCACTCCGTGACCCGGTCCGGGCCGAGGGTCCGTGTCCGCGCGATGAGCAGCGCCACGTCGTCGGTCGGCCGGGTCGGCAGGAGGAGATCGAGTACGGCCCGGCAGCTCTCCGCGGGGTCCCGGTCCGGATGGCTCAGCGCCCCGCGGAGCAGCTCCAGCCCCTCTCCGATGTCCCGGGTCCGCTCCTCGATCAGTCCGTCCGTGTACAGGACGAGCTGGCTGCCTTCCGCCAGGTACAGTTCCGCCGTTTCGAAGGGAATGCCGCCCAGCCCCAGCGGGGGCCCGGCCGGCAGGTCCACGATGTGCGTCGTGCCGTCGGGAGCGACCACGAGGGGTGGCAGGTGCCCTGCCCGTGCCATGGTGCAGCGCTGGGACACCGGGTCGTAGACGGCGTACAGGCAGGTCGCGCCCAGTACGCCGCCGTCCAGGTCGTCGGCGGCCCCGTCGCGGTCGATGCGCTGCACGAGGTCGTCCAGGCGGGCGAGGATCTCGTCGGGCGGCAGGTCGAGGGTGGAGAAGTTGTGCACCGCCGTGCGCAGCCGCCCCATGGTGGCCGCGGCGTGCAGTCCGTGCCCGACGACGTCTCCGACGACCAGCGCGACCCGGCTGCCCGGCAGGGGGATCACGTCGAACCAGTCGCCGCCCACCCCGGACTGGGCGGGCAGGTAGAAGTGCGCCACGTCCACGGCGCTCTGCTCGGGCAGGGCGCGCGGCAGCAGGCTGCGCTGGAGGGTCTCGGCGAGGGCGTGTTCACGGGTGTAGCGGCGGGCGTTGTCCATGCTGACGGCCGCCCGGGCGACGAGTTCCTCGGCCAGTGACAGCTCGTCCTCGTCGAAGGGCTCCGGCTTCCGCGACCGCCAGAAGTTGACCACGCCGAGGACGACGCCCCGTGCCCTGAGCGGGGCCACGATGAGCGAGTGGATCCCGTAATCGACGATGGCCCGGGCTCGCTGCGGGTCCTGGGCGTGCCAGCCCGGAGCGTCGGCCAGGTCGGGCACCAGCTCCGCTTGGCCGGTGCCGTAGCCGCGCGCCTGTGGGGTGGACGGAAGGAAGTCGATCAGCCGTCCGCGCGGGTAGAGGGGGTGGTCGGAGCGGATGCCGCTGACCGCCGTGCGCCGCATGTCGGCGCCGGCTCCGGGTTCTTCGCCGTCGAGCACCGAGTCGGCCAGGTCGACCGTGACGAAGTCCGCGAACCGGGGCACGGCGACGGCGGCGAGCTCCTCGGCCGTCCGCACCACGTCGAGGCTCGTTCCGACGTCGCCTCCCGCGTCGTACAGCAGCTTGAGCCGTCGGCGGGCCGTCTCGGCCCGGCTGGTCAGGACCTGCATCTCGGTGGAGTCCCGGATGGTGACCACGGCGCCCTCCCGCCGGCCCCCGGGGTGGGTGGGCCGCTGGTTGAGCACGAGCAGCCGGTCGCCCGTTTCGAGCACCTCGTCGGTGGCCACGCGGCCCGACAGCAGGAGGTCCGCCATCCGGCGGTCCAGGCCGGGCACGTCCCCGATGCTGCGTCCCTCGGCGTCCTCGGGCAGGCCGAGCAGCCGCTTGGCCTCGTCGTTGGCCAGCCGTAGCCGCCCGTCGCCGTCGGTGATCAGGACCCCTTCGCGGACGGCGTGGAGCACCGCGTCGTGGTGCTCGTACATGCGGGTCATCTCCTGCGTGCCGAGCCCGTGGGTCTGCCGGCGCAACCGCCGGCTGATCAGGGCCGTGCCGGCGGTGGCCAGGGCCAGGCCGGTCGCGATGGCCAGGAGGATGACCGGGAGCTGACGGTCGACGACGCCGGTCACGTTCTTCACCGTCAGGCCCGCCGAGACCAGGGCGACGACCCGGCCGTCGGCCGCGGTGACCGGCACCACCGCCTGGATCTCCTTGCCGAGCGGACCGTCCACGCTCTCGGTGTGGACCTGCCCGGCGAGCGAGGGTTCGATCGTGCCGACGAACTTCTTTCCGATGCGGTCGGGCTGGGGATGGCTGTACCGGATGCCGTTGGTGTCCATCACCACGATGAAGTCGACGCCGGCGGCCTTGCGCGTCGTCTCGGCGAGGGGTTGCAGGACGGCGGACGGGTCGGACGTCTTGAGCGCGTCCTGCAGGCCCAGCGAGTGGGCGAAGGTCTGCGCGACGGACACCGACCGGTTGCGTGCCTCCCGGTCGCTGTCGTGCCGCGACTGGAGCAGGAGGGAGAGCAGGGCTCCGGCGGCGAGCAACACCACGATCGCCACCTGAAGGACGAACACCTGTCCGGCGACGCTTCGCAGTCTGTTGCCTAGGAGTGACCGCACCGACACGCCCGGCACGAGTGGCAAGGAAGGGTCACGCACCCAGTTGTAGCACCTCTGGGGCTCCGCGGCCCCCGGGCGCGCACCATCACGTCCCGGCATTCACGCCTCGGTATTCACGTCCGGCATTCACACCTCGGCACGGCCGCGGGGGTCCGTACGCGCGTTCCGCCCCGGCTGCCTCGACGTGCCCACCGGGACGGGGTGCGGGATCAGGCCATGGTTCCGTCACCCGACCGGTCCAACAGGTCCTAGAGTGTGCGCGTGACCGAGCAGAAATCCGAACTCATCGCCGGCCGCTACCAGCTCGTCGAGGCCATCGGCCAGGGCGGCATGGGCCGGGTCTGGCGCGGCGTCGACCAGCAGCTCTTCGGACGCGAGGTCGCCATCAAGGAGATCCTCTTCCCGGCGGGGCTGGACGACGGCGACCGCGCGACGCTGCTCAGGCGGTTCACCGGCGAGGCCCGCGCGGCGGTCACTCTCAGCCACCCCGGGATCATCACCATCCACGACGTGGTCGAGCACCACGGCGCCCCCGTCATCGTCATGGAGTTCATCCGGGGAGAGTCCCTCGCCGCGGCCATCCGCCGACAGGGTCGGCTGCCCGTGCAGCGTGTGGCGGAGATAGGGGCCGCCCTGCTCGGCGCGCTCACCGAGGCCCATGGCGCACGGATCATCCACCGCGACATCAAGCCGGACAACGTGCTCCTGACCAAGGACCGCGTCGTCCTCACGGACTTCGGCATCGCCCACCTGGCGGACGCCACGACCAAGCTCAGCCGGAGCGGGACCGTCATCGGCACCCCGCACTACATGCCCCCGGAGCAGCTGGAGGGCAAGCGCCCGACCCCCGCCAACGACCTGTGGGCGCTCGGCGCCACCCTCTACCACGCCATCGAGGGACGCCCGCCGTTCGAGGCCGACGGGCTCCACGCCCTTGCCGTGGCCGTCTTCACCCGCCCCCACCGGCCGCCGACCCATGCGGGCCCGCTGGCGCCGGTGCTGGACGCGCTCCTCACGAAGGACCCGGCGCAGCGCATCGGCGCAGCCGAGGCCGCCGAGCTGCTCGCGTCGGCGCTGCGGTCCTCCCGGGTGGACACCTCCCCGGAGACCGTCGCGCGCGAGACCGTACCGGCGCCCCTCCCGGAGGCGGAGACGGAGCACGCTCCGGCCCCGACCGAGCGGGAAGCGGAGCTGCCTCCGCCGTCCCCCCTGCCGACGCCCACGGCCGTGGAACCGGCGCCCATGCCCGATACCCTCCGCCCGCCCGTACCGGAGCGGCCGACCACCCCGCCCGTGGCCGTACCCCCGGCCGAGGACGTGATCTCGCTCGGCTGGACCGGCCGGGAGGGGCGGGAAGAAGGTGCTTCCACCCGACGGCGCACCCTCACGCGGCGCTCCGCCGTTCTGGGCGTGGCCATGGTCACGCTCGCGGCCGGCTCCGTTCTGACCTGGAAGCTGACCCGCGACACCCCGCCCGCCGGCGGAACGACCGGAGGCGGCGCCTCGGCCTCCGCCGTCACGGTGGTCATCGGGGTGGACGCACCGCTCAGCGGCGACCTGTCGGCCATGGGGGTCGGCATGAAGAACTCCGCCGACCTGGCGGTCAGGACGTCCAACCGCACCGGGCACGTCCCCGGAGTGAAGTTCGAGATCAAGGCTCTGGACGACGAGGGCACGCCCGCGAAGGGCCAGTCGAACGCCGCGCAGTTCATCGATGACGGGAAGGTCCTCGGCATCGTCGGGCCACTCACCTCCGGCGTCGCCAAGACCATGGCGCAGCCGCTCGGACAGGCGAACCTGGTCAACGTGTCACCGGCCAACACCGACCCCGTGCTGACGCTGGGCCCCGATTGGGCCAAGGGCTCCAAGTCCCGGCCCTACAAGAGCTATTTCCGGACCGTCGCCACGGACGTCGACCAGGGACCGTTCGCCGCCCGGTACCTCCACGGCGACGCCGGGAAGAGGAAGCTCTACGTCATCGACGACGGCAGCGCCTTCGGCACCGGCCTCACTGCCGGGTTCAGCGCCGCGTTCACGAAGCTCGGCGGAACCGTGGTGGGCACGGACCGGGTCGATCCCGGGCAGGGCGACTTCTCCTACCTGGCCTCCCAGATCCGGGGATCCGGCGCCGATGCCGTGTATTTCGGCGGCTACTACGACACCGCCGGACCGCTCTCCGAGCAGGTCGAGCAGGCGGGCGTGAGCGTCCCCCTCATGGGCGGCGACGGCATCTTCGACCAGCAGTTCCTCACGACGAACACGAAGGCCGAGGGCGACCTCGCCACGGGCATCGGCGTTCCTGCCGAGGACCTGGCAAAGGGACAGGAATTCCTCAAGCAGTACGAGGAGGCGGGGTACCCGGAGGCGGCCGGTTCGTACGGCCCCTACGCGTACGACGCGGCCTGGGCCGTCATCGAGGCGGTGAAGGCCGTGGTGGAGGCCCATGGCGGGGCCCTGCCCGCGGACGCCCGGGCGAGGATGCCGCAGGCCGTGTCGGGGCTGGCCTTCGACGGCGTCACCGGTCGCGTGGCCTTCGACGAGTACGGCGACACGGTCAACCGCCGGCTGACGGTGTACGCGGTCAAGGGCGGCAGCTGGACGACCGTGAAGAGCGGCACCGGCACCCCCTGAGCCCTCCCGGACGCCTCTGGGCGCTCCCGGACGCGCCGGAGGCGCCGTGGCTCCCCCCTTGGCAGCCACGGCGCCTCCTGTCCGTCGAGCGACCTACAGCCGCTGCCAGAGCGCCGGGACCACTGGCGGCTCCCAGCCCGTCTGGGCCTGGTGGCCCTGGATGCAGCGGTAGCTCGCGCCGCCGTAGGTGACGGTGGCGCCGGCCGCGTAGACGGAGCCGGCCTTCCAGGTGCCGCCGGGCTCGGGGTTGCCCGGGCCGGGGCCCGGGTCGTTTCCGGTGACCTTGAGGGTCAGGCCGTAGGAGGACAGGATCGGGTTCAACGGCTGGAAGAAGGTGGTTCCGCCACTGGAGCAGTTGCCGGAGCCGCCCGAGGTCACGCCCTGGGCCTGGCTGCCGGAAATGTAGGAGCCGCCGGAGTCACCGGGCTCGGCGCAGACCGTCGTCCGGGTGACGCCGGAAATGGTGCCCTCGGGGTAGGTGACGCTGGTGTTGTGCTGCTGGATGGTCCCGCAGTGCCAGCCGGTGGTCGATCCGGAGCGGCACACCGAGGCCCCGACGGGTTGCAGCACCGAGCCGGTGACCTGCACGTTCGCCCCGCCGCTGCCCTTCACGTAGGGGGTGGAGGACCAGTTCGCGTTCGCCGCGACCCAGGCCATGTCGTTGCCGGGGAAGACGGAGGCCTGGAAGGAGCCCTGGGCGACCTGGTTGAAGCCGCTGGTGGTGGTCCCGGCCCGCCCGCAGTGCCCGGCGGTGGCGAAGCCGTTCACCGTGCCCTTGGTGATCGGGAAGCCCACCGAGCACCGGCCGCTGCCGTTCATGTAGTACGCGTCCCCGCCGCGCAGGTCGTACAGCGGGCGCGGGGCCTCGGCGGTACGGACCACCGTGACCAGTGCCGGGTCGGTCCCGGTGGCCGCCAGCAGGCCGGCCGCGGCTCCGGGCCGGGCCTCCTCGACGACCAGCGTGTTGCCGCGCGGGTCGACGTAGCGGACCGGGGTCCCGGCGGTGGCGGCCCGGTCCAGCGCGGCCTTCGCGGTGTCCAGGTCGGCCAGGGAGCGGCCGACCAGCTTCGCCCGGGCCCCGGTGGCCCGTATCGACGCGGTGTCGGCGGCCCGGGTGGTGGCCACGGTCAGGGTCCCCGCGTCGGCACCGTCCAGCCAGGCTCCGGCGAAGGCCGCGCCGAGCCGGGCCTGCAGCCGGGCGGCGGTCGCACCCGCCTCGGCCTCGTGAGCCAGTCGGACCTTGGCCTGTGTGGGGGTCAGGCCGAGGTCGCGCTGCATGGCGGTGAGCAGCTCGGGAGGGGCTTGTGCGGTGTGCAGGGTGGCGGAGGCCGACTTCTGCGGGCGTGCGGTGTCGGCGGAGTCCGCGGGGGCTGCGGTGGCAACGGCGCCGGTGGCGGCCAGCAGCAGCCCGGCGGCGGCCAGGGCGGTACACGCCGCGCGGGCGTGTCGCTTGAGCATGGGGGATCTCCTCGGTTCAGTGGGGGTCAGCGACACCGTAGGAATCCGAACGCTGCTGCGGGAGATGCCGGTTGGCCCCTCCCCTGGTGTTATGGCCGCGCGTCGGAGGCCCGCGCCGGGCGGCCGGTGGGCGGGCCGCCGGCGGGCCGTCGGGGCCCCTCCGGCCTACGCCCGTTCCGCGAGGGCCGCCGCGACCGCGACCGCGGAGGACCGGGCCAGCGCCTCCGCGTGCGCGTCCCGGGCATGGCCCAGCACCGCTGCCGCCCGGGCGGCTGCCCGCGCCGCCGGATGCCAGCCGAGCAGGTGCCTCCACACCAGCGGGCTCCCGGCTAGGGGCCGGGTCACGAGCCCGGGGGTCACGGGGAACGTCGCCCGGCACAGGCCCACGGCCCGCCCGACCTGTACGAGGTGCACGCACGAAGCCGTGTCCGTCTCGTACACGCACGCCGGGGTGAACCCGGCGCGCACGCACGCCGCCGCGAAGCAGTCCCCGAAGCACCCGTCGCCCGGTACGTCGGTCCAGGCCTCGGCGGCCAGCTCCGCGAGCTCGATCCGCGGCCGCCGCGCCAGCGGGTGGTCCTCGGCCAGCATCACGTGCACCGGGTCCCGTGCCACCTCCATCCACGCGAGCCGCCCCGGCTCCGGCGGGGCGCTCTCCCCGCACACCCCGACCAGGGCGAAGTCCAGCCTGCCGGCGGCCACGCCCCCGGCGACCTCCCGTTCCGACCAGGAGGTGTACGTGGTCACCGGTACCCCGGGCTCCTGCCGGATGATCCGGTCCACGAGCCCGCCCAGCAGCGGCCCGTGCGTCCCCCCGAGCCGGTAGCCGACCGTGCCCTGCCGGGAGAAGCGCACCGCCTCCTCCTGGAGCTCGCACACGGCCGGCAGGACCACGCGGGCCCGCTCCAGCACCAGCTCCCCGAGCGCGGTGGCTCGTACGCCGGCCCGCCCCCGGACGAAGAGCGGCCCGTCCAGCGCCCGCTCGATCCGCTTGAGCTGGGTGCTCAGAGCGGGCTGCGTGAGCCCCAGCACGGTGGCCGCGCGGGTCAGGCTGCCGGCGTCGGCGACGGCTCTGACGATCTTGAGGTGCCTCAACTCCAGATCCATGCCCTGAGCTTGGTCCAGACCTGTGCGCCTGCGCTACGGGTCTGCCGCATCCGGAATCCGTCGGCCGACAGGTTCGGGTGTCTGCCCTGCTCAGGAGGGTGCGATGCTTCATGCACGCCGGCAGTGAGCCGGCTCGATGAAGGGCGGCGTCACATGGCAGCAGGATTCTCGGAGTGGAAGGTCAACCGGCAGTACGCGGAGAACGACCGGGTCGTCCATCTCGGCAGGCAGTACCGGTGCCTGGTGACGCACAAGTCCAACTCCGCGAGCAATCCGGCGACGACCGTCAAGATGTGGCAGCCCTACGCCGGTTGAGCGGCCCGCGCTCGCAGCCCGCGGTGAGCCGGGTGACGCCCGATTGGAAGCGCTCTCAGTCCTCGGCCCGTCCCGGCGCTAGGCTGTAGACGATCCGGCGAAGGCAGAGGTCCGCACCACCCTGCGCGTCGCCGCCCCCCGTCGACGAGGAGCCACCGCCTTGCCCGAGCAGTCCCCCGGGACCCGCCCCACCCTGGAAGCCGTCGCGGCGCGTGCGGGGGTCTCCCGGGCCACCGCCTCGCGGGTCGTCAACGGGGGCGACGGGGTCCGCAAACCGCTGGTCGACAAGGTGCTCCGGGCGGTCGACGAGCTCGGCTACGTACCGAACCACGCGGCCCGGACGCTCGTGACCCGGCGGACGGGCGCGGTGGCCGTCGTCATCGCGGAGCCGGAGGTGCGGATCTTCTCGGACCCCTTCTTCTCCCAGCAGATCCGGGGCATCAGCAAGGAGCTGACCGCCCACGACACCCAGCTCGTGCTGCTGCTGGTGGAGGGGCCGGGGGACTTCGACCGGATCACCCGGTACCTGTCCGGGGGGCACGTGGACGGCGCGCTCGCCTTCTCGCTGCACACGGACGACCCGCTGCCCGCGATCACCCGGCGAGCGGGGATTCCGACCGTGTTCGGGGGGCGGCCCGGCTGGACCGCCGACCCCGGCGAACGAGCCGTTCCGTACGTCGACGCCGACAACCGGGGCGGGGCCCGGGTCGCCGTGCAGCACCTGCGGGACCTCGGGCGGGAACGGATCGCGCACATCGGCGGGCCCCCCGACCAGACCTCGGCGATGGACCGCCTCGACGGCTACCGGGACGTGCTGCTGGACATGGATCCGACGCTCGTCGCCCAGGGCGCCTTCACCGTGGAGAGCGGGGCGCGGGCGATGGCGGAGCTGCTGGAACGGCGGCCCGACCTGGACGCGGTGTTCGTCGCGAACGACCTCATGGCGTCGGGGGCGCTGCGCGTCCTGCGGGATCGCGGGATCGCGGTGCCGGATCAGGTGGCGGTCGTCGGGTTCGACGACATGGATCCGGTGGCCAGGGAGACCGACCCGCCGCTGACCACCGTCAGGCAGGACATCGAGGGCCAGGGGCGGCTGATGGCACGGCTGCTGCTGCGCATCCTGGACCGTACGGGGAACGGCGCGGCACCGGACTCGGTGATCACCCCGACCATGCTGGTCCGGCGGGACTCGGCCTGACCCGTCCCCGGCGCACGCGTACGGCGGGTCTCCGCCCGAAGGAGCCGGAGACCCGCCGCACCGATCGTGCCCGTACGCCTGGTTCGTCCAGGCAGGGGACTACACGTACGGGATCTTCAGCACCGCCGCGTCCGTGCCCGTCTGCACCTGTGACGTGCCGTTGCCCAGCGCGTTCCAGATCTCCAGGCGGACCGTGCCGTTCTTGAGTTCGCCCAGGCTGCCGGTGACGGCCTGCGCGCCGACCGCCTGCGTGTACTCCTCCCAGCCCGCGACCGGGTCGGTCGCGAAGTAGCGGAAGGTCTCGGTGCGGTCGAAGGTGCCGTCACCGGTCAGGTCGTAGCTGACCCGGACCTGCGGGGCGAGCCCGACCTTGGTACCGGCGTCCACCCGGAGGCGGAACGCTGTGGCAGCCCCGGCGGACACCTTGCCGTTGACCTGCTTCGCCTCGTAGACGGTCGGCCGGTACGGGGTGCCGTCCCGGTTCACGCCGTCGGCCGAGGCCAGGGTGTCCGCGCCGGCCGGGTCGGTGGTTGCGGTGGTGAGGACGCCTCCGGTCTTGAGGCGGAAGGTGTTTCCGGTGGACGGGCCCGGCTCCTCCGGGTCCGGGTCTCCGCCGCCGGGCCCGGTGCTCGTGGCCGTCGAACGGGCCGGTACGGAAAGGGTCTTGCCGTCCGAGAAGGTCACCGTACGGGTGGTGGAACCGTAGTTGTGCGCGGTGTAGGTGCGGGTTCCGTTCTTGCTGAAGACGGCGGAGGTGGGCAGGTCGCCGCTGACCGTCATGTCCGGTGCGCCGAGGGTGTCGAGGGTGTTGATCCAGTGGTAGGTGTGCGCCTTGGACTCACCCTGCTCGGGGGTGTAATTGCCGTTCGCACCGTCCCACTTGGCCTTCGCCGAGGCCGGATCGGTCAGCGCCTCGAACTCCCAGAGCAGGTCGCGCCACTCCTGGGCCGGGCCGCCGTTCTCGCGCTCCATCTCGGCGATGTTCCGCTTGATGGCGGCCTTCTCGCGGGCCAGGTGGAGCGAACCTCCCGTGACGGGGAGGACGTTGATGCCGTGGATCTCCTCCGGGTTGGCGGTCCACCAGGTGGAGTACGCGGCTCCGCTGCCCCAGACCATGCCGACCGTGCCGTACTTGTACGAGGCGGGGAAGACCTGCTCGCTCGCGTCGAACCAGTACTGGGTGATCGCCTCGGACTCCGTCGTCAGCAGGTAGCTGCCGAGGTCGCGGAGCGAGGTGTCGCCGGTCGCCGCGCCCCAGAGCACGAGGCCGGCGCTGAGGTTGACGGACTCCGACGAGGACTCCTGGTTGTTGCCCGCCGCGAAGCCCTGGTGGCCGGAGGCCCAGCTGTGGCCCGCGTACACGTCGAAGCCGCGCAGGAAGGGGTACGCCGCGTCGGTGCGGCTCGGGTTGGCCGTGTCGCGGATCAGGTGCTTGATCATCGTGCCCCAGGCGGGGTCCGCCGCCCAGGCCGGGTCGTACTGGGCGATGATCGCCGCCGCGTAGACGTAGTAGCTGTAGTGGAAGTGGTGGTCGTTGAGTTCGGTGTCACTGCCGTACGAGGCCGGGTAACCGGTGAGGGTCTTCCAGTCCTTGTCGTAGCTGAACCCGCTCGCCCCGCCCGCCGTGAACCACTCCTGGAGCCGGCCCTTCATCAGGCCGAGGAGCTTGTCGCGGGTCGCGGTCTGGCCGATCTGGTCGGCCACGGGCACCAGTTGGGCGAGGCGGCCGAGCGCCTTGCCGGTCCAGTAGGTGTCGGAGGCCCCGGAGAACGGGTCGGCGGCATTGGCAACCTCGTTGAGGTAACCGGTCAGCCGGGCCCGGTCGACGCCACTGGTGGCGGGCAGGGCCGGCACCACGCCGTTGTTCTTCTGACTGGTGGTGAAGGAGGCGGACTCGCGCACCTTCATGGTGCCGCGCGGTGAGACGTACGTGTACGGGGTCAGCGCGTCGGCGGTGTGCAGCCACTGGTGCCGGTAGAGGGCCTGGAGCGTGCCGCGCTCGGTGCCCTCCTTGGCCTCCGTGGTCAGGGTGTAGGTCGCCCGGACGTCGCCGCCGGCGCTCTGCCAAGCCACCTGGGAGCCGGTGACGAAGCTGAACGCGTACTTGCGGTAGGTGGCGAGGGCGTCCGTGGAGGGCAGGACGGCGAGCGAGAAGTAGTCCTTGCCCGCGAGTCCGGCGGTGATCGCGGTGCCGGAGACGTTCCAGTCGGCGCCGGTCGGGGCGAAGAGGGCGTAGTGGTGACCGGCGACCGTGATGCCGAGGACGTTGCCGTTGTCCGCGAAGACGGTGGTCGTGGAGGCGGTCGTGATGCGGGCGTCGCCGCCGGAGCCCTTGGCGTACACGAACGGCATGCCGTGGCCGATGGTGGCCCGGAAGGTGCGGGAGCCGTCCGCCCAGTACGGGGTGACCGTCCAGTCGGACCAGGCGTCGGCCTTGGTGTCGGGAGAGTTCAGTCCGGTGAGGCCGACGGTGAGGTCGGCCTTGTGGGCGTACTCGTACTGGCGGCCGTCACCGACGATCGCGGGCGCGGTCGGGTAGCCGACCTCCAGGCCGGAGGCCTTGGCCTGGTACGTGAGGGGGTGACCGTACATGGGGGTGGAGTACGGGTTGTCGCCGTAGCGCTGGTAGGCGAGCGAGGTCCACCAGTCGTTGGTCGGGACCGGCTTGTCCCGGGCGGCGGCGGTGAGCTTGGGGGTGACGGGGGCGCCGGTGTTCGTGGTGGGGCCCGACGTGCCGGCAGGTCGGGTGTCGGTGTAACTGCCGGACCCTGCCGGGATGGTGGCGGCTGCCGCCGGGGAGGCGGCGGGGCCCAGGCCGACGGCGGCCAGGCCGATGGCCAGGAGCGTCGCCACAGCGGGTCTGGAGAGGGAGGCTTGCACGAAACACACCTCGATCACGTGGGGGGGAAGAGCGCGTTCGAGAGCGCTCTCAAGTGCCAAGGAACGTAAACCTCCTGAAACCTCAGCGTCAAGGGAGCATGCACAACGTGCAGTTATGCGTAACGTCAAGCTGTTATGCGTTCGAGTCTTGACGGGGGACAGGCGGTGGGGGACGCTCCAGACGCACGCACTGAGAGCGCTCTCAAAGCAGCGCTCGGTTCATCCCGAAGTCAAGGGAGGCTTCCCATGCCCATCGCCCGAGTCGCCAAGAGAGCCACGGCCCGCCTCGGCGCGGTCGTCCTCACGGGGGCCCTCCTCGCCGCCTGTGGATCCAGCGCCTCGCCGGACGCCGCCGACGGTGCGGGCGGCAAGGTCACCCTCACGATCGACCTCTTCGGCTCCTTCGGCTTCAAGGAGGCCGGGCTCTACGAGGAGTACCAGCAGCTCCACCCCAACGTGACGATCAAGCAGAGCGACACCCAGGACGAAGCGGACTACTGGAAGTCGCTCCAGACCCGCCTCGCGGGCGGCGGCGGTCTCGCGGACGTGCAGGGCGTCGAGGTGGGCCGGATCGCGTCGGTCACCCAGCAGCAGTCCGACAAGTTCCAGGACCTGAAGGCGTACGGGGCCGACAAGCTCGCGGGCCAGTTCGCCGAGGCCAAGTGGTCTGCGGCGACCACGAAGGACGGCAAGGTCCTCGGCCTCGGCACGGACGTGGGCCCCGAGGCCATGTGCTACCGCACCGACCTCTTCAAGCAGGCCGGTCTCCCCACCGACCGCGAGGAGCTCGCGAAGAAGTGGTCCACGTGGGACGGCTACCTGGAGCTGGGCAAGGAGTACAAGAAGAAGGCGCCCGCCCAGAGCGCCTGGCTGGACAGCATCGGCTCCCTCTACGGGGTCATGATCGGCCAGGAGAAGGAGCGGTACTACGACGCCTCGGGCACGTTGATCTACGAGACGAACCCGGCGGTCAAGGCGGCCTGGGACACCTCCGTGAAGGCGGCCGAGGCCGGCCTGAGCGCCAAGCTCGACCAGTGGTCCCCGCAGTGGAACCAGGCCTTCGCCGCCGGTTCGTTCGCCACCATCCCCTGCCCGGCCTGGATGCTCGGCTACGTCAAGGGCCAGGCAGGTGCCGCCGGCCAGGGCAAGTGGGACGTCGCCAAGCTGCCCGGCGGCGCGGGCAACTGGGGCGGCTCGTACCTCTCGATCCCGCGTGCGGCCAAGCACAAGGAAGAGGCGTACAAACTGATCGAGTGGCTCACCGCGCCCGAGCAGCAGGCGAAGGTCTTCCAGAAGCAGGGCAACTTCCCGTCCTCGACGGGCGCGATCGCGAAGATCGCCGACGCCAAGGACTCCTACTTCTCCGGCGCCCCGATCGGCCAGATCTTCGGTGACGCGGCCAAGGAGTCCCCGGTCCAGGTACTGGGCGTGCACGACCAGAACGTGATGCAGCAGCTGACGAACGCGCTGAGCGAGGTCGAGCGCAAGGGGGTCTCGTCGGACACGGCGTGGGAGACGGCGAAGAAGGGCGTGGCGAACGTCATCGGCTGACACCGGTCGCGGGGCGACCGGCGGCCGTCCTCCCCGGCGGCCGGTCGCCCCGCGCACCTCGACGGACCGGACGCACCCCGTACCCCGTAGCCGTCCCGCCCCCCGTGTCCGTCCCGCCCCGCACCCGCCCCGCCCTGCCCCGCCTCGCCCCGCCCCCGCAACCCCACCTGCCCCGATCCACCGAAGGGCCGCATCGTGTCCCCCACCTCCACCGCGAAGGCCGGCCCCCGTCCGGCCAGGACCGGATCCCGCCCCGGGGCCGGTCCCGGGACCGGCCCGGACGACGGTCCGGCAGCCGCTCTCCGGCGTACCTGGCGCAAGGCCTCTCCGTACGCCTACATCGCCCCCTTCTTCACCCTGTTCCTCGCCTTCGGCCTCTTCCCGCTCCTCTACACGGCGTTCGTCTCCCTCTACCGCGTCGAGCTCCAGACGAGTGGCGACATGGAGTGGCGGGGCATCGCCAACTACACGGCGCTCTTCGCCGACGAGTACTTCTGGATCTCGCTGCGCAACACCTTCACCATCGGCGTGCTGTCCACCGTGCCGCAGCTCGCGATGGCCCTGGGCCTGGCCCATCTGCTCAACTACAAGCTGCGCGGGCGGACGTTCATCAGGACCGCGGTCCTGCTCCCCTACGCGACGTCCGTGGCCGCCGCCACGCTCGTCTTCGCCCAGCTCTTCGGCCGCGACTTCGGGCTGATCAACTACGTGATCGGTCTCGTCGGTGTCGACCCGGTGGACTGGCAGACGGGAACGGTCGCCTCGCAGATCGCCGTATCGACGATCGTGATCTGGCGCTGGACCGGCTACAACGCACTGATCTACCTGGCCGGCATGCAGTCGATCCCGCACGAGCTGTACGAGGCCGCGGGGATCGACGGGGCTTCTCGCTGGCGGCAGTTCATCCACGTGACCCTTCCCGGTCTGCGGCCGACCATCGTCTTCACGGTGATCATTTCGACGATCGGGGCGACCCAGCTCTTCGGTGAGCCGCTGCTGTTCGAGGGATCGATCTCCGGCGGCATCTCGCACCAGTACCAGACCCTCGGCCTGTACATGTACGAGCAGGGCTGGGGCTTCTTCCACCTGGGGCGGGCCGCGGCCATCGCCTGGGTGATGTTCGTCCTGATCGTGGTGCTCGTCGGGGTCAATGCCCTGATCGCGCGCCGCCGCGCACGCAAGGAGGCCGGCCGATGACCGCGCTCGCCCCACCGCCGACCGCGCCCGAGAAGCGCCGCCCTCCGCGGGAGCGGCCGGGCAAGCGCCCCTGGCTCCGCAGGGGCGGCGGGGCCGGGAGGACGATGACGGGCGGCTGGCTCGCCTACCTCATCCTCGGTTTCGCGCTGCTCGTCTCGGCCTTCCCCTTCTACTGGACGATCGTCGCGGCGAGCCGGTCCAACGCGGACCTGGCGCAGGTGCCGCCGAGCCTGCTGCCCGGCCCGAACCTGATCAAGAACTTCGAGGCGGTCCTCGAAGAGGCCGACATCGGCAAGGCGCTGCTGAACTCGCTGATCGTCTCCGGGTCCATCACCGTGGGCACGGTGCTCTCCTGCACGCTGGCCGGGTTCGCCTTCGCCAAGCTGAAGTTCCGGGGCCGCGGCGCCCTGCTGACGCTGACGATCGGGACGATGATGATCCCGCCGCAGCTCGGCGTGATCCCGCTGTTCATGCTGATCGCCGAACTCCAGTGGGTGAACCAGCTCCAGGCGGTGATCCTGCCGGGTCTGGTGTCGGCGTTCGGGGTGTTCTTCATGCGCCAGTACCTGATCCAGTCGTTGCCGGACGAGCTGATCGAGGCGGCCCGCATGGACGGGGCCTCCACGGCCCGCATCTTCTGGTCGATCGTGATCCCGATCGCGCGGCCGGGGATGGCGGTGCTCGGGATGCTCACGTTCATGACGGCGTGGAACGACTTCTTCTGGCCGGTCATCGCACTGTCCTCGCAGGAGCCGACCGTGCAGGTCGCGCTGCGGCAGCTCGGCGGCGGCTACGTCAACGACCAGTCGGTGATCATGGCCGGCACGCTGCTCGGCACCCTGCCGGTGCTGCTCGTCTTCGGCCTGCTGGGCCGGCAGATCGTCGGCGGCATCATGCAGGGAGCCGTGAAGGGCTGACGCGTTCCTGCCTTCCGGCCACGGCCGGCGGAGAGCTTGGCCCCGCCGGCCCCATCCGATCGTCCCCCTCCTCCTCCCCCCCAATCCCTATTCCCTACTCCCTGGAGTGCCCGTCTCATGACCGCTGTCGATGCCCGCCCCGCGACCGGGACGGGGCTCCGCTTCCCCACCGGATTCCGTTGGGGGACGGCCACCGCCGCCTACCAGATCGAGGGAGCCGCCGCCGAGAACGGCCGGACCCCCTCCATCTGGGACACCTTCAGCCGCACCCCCGGCAAGGTCCGCAACGGTGACACCGGTGACATAGCCGCCGACCACCTGCACCGGATGCCGGACGACGTGAAGCTGATGAAGGAGCTCGGCGTCACGGACTACCGCTTCTCCGTCTCCTGGCCCCGGGTCCAGCCGACGGGACGGGGCCCGGCCGTGGAGCGCGGCCTGGACTTCTACCGCCGTCTGGTGGACGAGTTGCTGGCGAACGGCATCAGGCCGGTCGCGACGCTCTACCACTGGGACCTCCCGCAGGAGCTGGAGGACGCGGGCGGCTGGCCGGAACGGGACACCGCACACCGGTTCGCGGAGTACGCGGGCCTGGTGGCCCGGGCGCTGGGCGACCGGGTGACGACCTGGACCACGTTGAACGAGCCCTGGTGCGGGGCGTTCCTCGGGTACGGGAACGGGGTCCACGCCCCCGGGCGCACCAGCAACCTCGCCGCTCTGCGTGCCGCCCACCACTTCAACCTGGCCCACGGCGGAGCGGCCCGCGTCCTGCGCGACCGCCTCCCGTCCACCGCCGAGATCTCCCTGACCCTGAACCTCCACGCCCTGCGCCCGCTGACGGACACCGCGGCGGACCGGGACGCGGTGCGCCGGATCGACGCGGTGGCGAACAGGATCTTCGTGGACCCCGTCTTCCACGGGCGGCTGCCGCAGGACCTGGTGGAGGACACGGCGGGGGTGACGGACTGGTCGTTCGTCCGGGACGGCGACCTGGAGGTCACGTCCACCCCGATCGACTCGCTGGGCATCAACTACTACTCCCCCAGTGTGGTTTCGGCGGGCTCCTCCGCTTCACCCGCCCCCTGGGCGGGAGCCGAGGAGCATGTGGCGTTCAGCCCGGCGGCGGGACCGCGCACGGCGATGGACTGGCCGGTGGACGCGAACGGCCTGTACGAGTTGCTGACCCGGCTGCGCGACGAACTCCCGCACCTCCCGCTCCTGGTGACGGAGAACGGGGCGGCGTACGACGACTACGCGGACCCGGAGGGACAGGTCCACGACCCGGAGCGGGTGGCGTACCTCGACGCGCACCTGACGGCCGTCCACCGGGCGATCGAGGACGGTGTGGACGTACGCGGCTACTTCCTGTGGAGCCTGCTGGACAACTTCGAGTGGGCGTACGGCTACAGCAAGCGCTTCGGCATCGTCCACGTGGACTTCGCGTCCCAGCGCCGGACGGTGAAGGACAGTGCGCGGTGGTACGCGGAGGTGATCGCTCGGGGCGGGCTGGTGCGGGGCTGAGGGGGGACATCTCCTGCGCGCGGCCCTGGGAACAGTCCGGGGCCGCCGGCTTCGAACCGCGCGCACGGCCAAGGAGCCGGCTCCGACAACGGCATCGCCCGCTGCTCCCGCGTCCCGCGACCTGTCACGGGACGTCGGCCGCGTCGTAGTCTCGAGCGGTGCACGAAAACGAGATCAAACTCAAAGCCATCGCCGCGCTCACGGCCCTGCGCGCGGATGTCGGCGAAGGCCTCGCCTCCGAACTCCTCGCGGAAGTGACCCCCGGCCACTTCCTGGTGCCGGCGGGAGCCGATCCCGAAGAAGTCGGCGGCGCCGTGCTCGACCAGCTCTCCGGGCCGCTGAGCGCCCTGGTCAACGGTTTCATCGCCGCCTTCGCGGCGGTCGCCTACGCGTACGACGAAACCGGCGCGGAGCCCGGTACCGACGCGATCCTGCAGGAACTCGCCCTTCGTCTCGCCCGCGAGGACGGTCAGGAGTCGCCCTGACCGCATGTGCCGGACGCCAAGCTGCCGGGCGGGCGACCTGCTCTAGGCTCGGCACCATGCGTCATCCGTCCGAGCCCACACCGCTGACCGAGGCCGAGCTGGCCATGGCCGAGCAAGAGCTCGGTGTGTCCTTCCCGGCCGCATACCGCGCGTACCTGCAGGAGGCGAAGCCTGCAAAGCGCGTGTTCCCACCGCGTCGGACGGAGCGGGGCTGGGACTGGGACGCCGGCCGTGGGACACCGGCGGAGCTGCTGGCTCTGCCCTTCCCCCACCCCGACTCCTATGTGAGCGCGGCTGCGGAACTGGACGCGCGCGAACCCCTACTGGAGGAGTTCACCGACGAGCGGGCCTACGCGGACGCCTGGCAGGCTTGGGACCAGGAGTACGAGGTCTTCCAGGACCACAAGACCGCAGGAGCCGTGGTCCTGCAGGAACACGGCTGTGGCTTCTACACGCTCCTGGCGGTCACCGGTCCCCTCGCCGGCACGGTGTGGTGGGACGGCCGCGCCACCTGCGACCTGATCGTCCCGCTGTCCCTCGATCACGCGGGCAGCGCCCGCCCGGCCACGTTCAGCGAGTGGCTTCGCCACGATTCCTGGGAATTGCTCCCGCCGGGCCGTCGTCAGTCCCCACACTCCATACCGTAGGTCGTCATCAGCGGCCCGGAGCGGGGGCGAACCCGGTTCGGCAACCGCGTAGCCGACGAGGACCCCCGACAACAGGGAGCAGCAAGCCATGACAGACAACCTCTCCGCCCTCACAGGCGAGCAATGGCAGCGCCTCGCCGACGCCCGCGAGGCCTACACCGACGCTGTCAGCCCGTACTACGACGAGACGCTGCACCAGGTGGCCCAGCGCGCACGCGACAGCGGGGACATCGGCAAGGCCGACATCGGAGCACTGCTGATCTGGAAGCGTCTCAGAGCCGACACGCCCTGGGCCTCCCAACTCATGGCTCTCCCGGAAGCCGACGTGCGCCGCGCGACCGCAGCGGCCACGACCGCCGCCCGCGACACCTCTCTCAGCCGCAGTGCGGCCGCACGCGCCGGCCGGGCTGCCCTCGTCCCGCTGCCGGGCTTCGTCACCGGCGACGCCCTCGCCTCCGCCGTCCTCACAGCGGCCGCTCCCGACCGCATGGCCATCTACGACCGCCGCGCCCACGACGCACTGCACAGCCTCGGCATCCCTCTCGACCACGCTCCCGGCCGGTACAGCCGCTACATCGAAACGATCGACCAGCTCCTGACCGCCGCCCCGGCCCCCATCCGCAACTGGACCCCACGCGACATGGACACCGCCCTGTACTGGCTGGCCACTGCAGAAGAGCGTTCAACGAAGCCGATCAGCCCGGGCCACCCCACCACCCGCTGATCAAGGACCGTTCCGGCGCGGCTCGTTCGCAGCACCGCGGGGATCGACTCGGCTTCGCACCCCGCCGGGAAATCCGCGAGAAAAGTCCCCTGGGGGCCAGCCTGGAATACCCCCTGCGCGCCCTCCGTGGTGCCTTCGCGATGCTCCGATCCCAGCGGTGTCCCCCCAGAACGGCGGCGGCAGCTGCGCCGAGGAGGCAGCCACCTGAGGCTTCCTCATAGGCGTCCTGACCTGCATGTTTTCCTCCAGATACCTAGGATCTACATGCACGGGCGACGGCATGGAAGCAGCCTCGGCTGCTTCGGTGACGTCCGCTCAGGAACCTGCTCACGACGGCCCAGGGAGAGTGCTTCATGACCGAGTCCGGCAACCCTAGTCAGCCTGCGAACGTGAACGAGTACAGCAGCAGTCACATCCACGTGTTCGAGGGCCTCGAGGCGATACGCAAGCGGCCCGGCATGTACATCGGGACGGTCGGTGAGCGCGGCCTTCATCAGATGGTGTACGAGGTCGTCTCGTACGCCGTCGACGAGCACCTCGCCGGCCACGCGGACGCCATCGACGTGACGATCACCGCGGACGGCGGCATTCGCGTCGCGGACAACGGACGGGGACTGCCCGTCGAAGTGCAGGAGGCCACCGGCAAGTCGGCCGTCGAACACGAACTGACGGAGCTGTCCTTCGGCTCCAAGCCCCGTACCGGCTACTGGGTCGCCGGCGGCCTCAGCGGCCTGGGCCTGTGTGTGGTCAACGCGCTGTCGGGCCGTCTCACGGTCGAGGTCCACCGAGACGGCCACCGTTGGACCCAGGAGTACGAGAAGGGCACCCCGGTCACTCCGCTGACGAGGAACGAGGAGACGGGCGAGCACGGCACCACGATCGCTTTCCTGCCCGACGCCGACATCTTCGAGACCACCCGGTACTCGTTCGCCACGTTGTCGGAGCGCCTCCAGGAACTCGCCTTCATCAACGGAGGTCTGGCCATCTCGCTCACCGACGAACGTCCGGAGCGGCCGGTCCGCTATCACCACACGGACGGCCTTCGGGCCTACGTCGCCCACCTCGACCCCTACCCCAGGAGTCCCGTCCACTCCCCCGCCATCGGCTTCGAGTCGGAGAACGAGGACGGGACGATCTTCGTGCAGGTCGCCATGCAGTGGAACACCCGGTCCACGGGAGGGTTCCGCTCCTTCGCGAACAGCGGCCGCACGCATGAGGGCGGCTCGCACGAGGAAGGCCTCCGTACTGCGCTCACCGACGTCGTCAACGACTACGCGCGCCGTTTTGGGCAGCTGCCCGCCGACGGCGAGGACATCACCGCCGACGCTGTCCACGAGGGCCTGACCGCCGTCATCTCCGTACGTCTCACCCACCCCGTCTTCGAGGGTGCCACCATGACCAGACTCGCGAACCCCGAAGCGGGCGCCTACGTCCGAAAGGCCGTCCGCCAGCACCTCACCGCCTGGCTGGACCGCCACCCGAACGAAGCCGGGGCCGTCATCCGCCACGTCCTCGGCGCCTCCACCGTTCGCGGAGAGCGGTGAGCGGTGAGCGGTGAGGGCTCGTGTCTTCTCAGCGCAGGACTTCGACCAGCGCGATCCAGGAGATGACGAGCGCCGTGATGATGGCGACGACGGCCCCGGCGGCGAACCATGCGACGCCTTGCGATGACCCCGTGACAAGGAGCGCGGCACCGACGAGGTAGGCGGAGGGCGCCACGAAGCCGACGGCCGACTTTCCGAGCTTCATCTGATTGCCGGGGTGGGGATTCTCGTAGATCCGCCTCGCCGCCTGCCCCTGCAAAAACCCTGCGCCGACTGCGAGTACGGCCATCGCCGAGCCGTACGCCACCGCTGAGACCTGGGGGACGAGCCCCACTGCCGAACCCGAGAGGGCCAGCACGAGGCCTGCGATGCCCCCGGCCAGTCGCGATGCGAGCGCCGGCGCTTTGGCCACCTCGGCGATGTTGACGCTTGCCGCCACGATCACGAGGCCGGCGAGCGCCGCAGTGGCTCCCATCATGGCGACATTGAAGTCGCTCCACCCTTCAAGATATTCCTCCACATTTCATAGCTTATCGGTACTTGCCCAGAATTTACCTGAAGGGCTGCCTGCGCGTGGCAGCTGCCGGCCGGCCTTCAACACAGCTGCGCTCAAAGCGACTTGGCGGTTGTGTGCCATGGCGGTGATCCGCCCGTTCCGGTTGGACCGCCGGCCGCATCCGGCCACCGACACTCTTCGCAGCACCGGGCCCACGAGGCCCGTCCGGCACGAGGAGAGGTCGCGATCCGTTGACCAGAGGACCCGTACGAGGATCGAGAACCGCCGCGGCAGTGGTGGCAGCAGCCGTGGCGGCTCTGCTGGCGGCGGGTCTGCCCGCCGCGGCGGAGCCCGGAGCACCCGTGGAGCCGGGTGGGGCCGCGCTCGCGCCCCCGAAGGCCGGGCCCGGCGCGCGGACGGTGACGCTGGTGACCGGGGACCGGGTCTCCCTCACCGGCTCCGGCACGGCCGTGCAGGTCAGCGGGATCATCCCGGGCGAGGGGCGCCGGCACGTCGCCTTCACCCGGGCCCGGGTCGACGAACACGAGTACGTCATCCCGGTCGACGCGACCGAGGCACTGGCCGGGGGCCGCCTCGACCGGCAGCTGTTCGACGTGACGGCGCTCGCGGCCCAGGGCTACGACGACGCGGCCCGCGAGGACATCCCGCTGATCGCGACCACCGGCACCACGCTGTCGGGCGCCGCGCGCGGTGGCGCGTACGACGGGCTCGGCCTGGCCGCCCGTACGGTGCGCAAGGCCGACGCCGTCCGCTCCTGGCAGGACTTCCTCCGGCAGGGCCGCGAGCGGGGAGCAGCACCGGCGAAGCTGTGGCTGGACTCCAAGGTCCGGGCGAGCCTCGACCGGAGCGTGGCCATGACCGGCGCTCCCGAGGCCTGGGCCGCCGGTCTCGACGGGAAGGGCGTGAAGGTCGCCGTCCTGGACACCGGCTACGACACGGGCCACCCCGATCTGAAGGGCCGGGTGACCGCGGAGAAGAACTTCACCTGGGACGAATCGGTCCAGGACGCCAATGGGCACGGCACGCACGTGGCGTCGACCATCGCGGGTGACGGGGCGGCGTCCGGCGGCCGGTACAAGGGGGTGGCGCCCGGCGCGGAGCTCGCCGTGGGCAAGGTCCTCGACGGCGGGGGCTCCGGTTACATCAGCTGGATCCTCGAGGGCATGGAGTGGGCGGCCGCGCAGAAGGCCGACATCGTGTCCATGTCGCTGGGCTCGGACCTGCCCAGCGACGGCAGCGACCCGCTCTCGCAGGCCGTCGAGACCCTGTCCGCCGGTGGCGGTCCGCTGTTCGTCGTGGCGGCCGGCAACGCGGGTGCGCCCGGGACCATCGGTTCCCCGGCGGCCGCGCCGAGTGCGCTCACCATCGGGTCGGTCACCAAGCAGCGTGCGATGTCCCCGTTCTCCTCGCAGGGGCCCGCACTCGCCGACGGAGGCGTGAAGCCCGAGCTCACCGCGCCGGGCAGCGAGATCACGGCGGCCCGGGCCGAGGGCACCTTCGAGGAGGTCGCGGCGAGCGAGTACTACGCCACGATCAGCGGGACCTCGATGGCCACCCCGCACGTCGCGGGCGCCGCGGCCATCGTCAAGCAGCGGCATCCCGACTGGGACGCGGCGCGGATCAAGGCGGCGCTGGTCGCCACCGCGCGGCCGGTCGAGGGGGCGGGGGTGTACGAGCAGGGCGCCGGAACCGTGGACGTGCCCGCGGCGCTGGCCGCCGCCGTGACGGCCTCGCCGCCGGCCGTCTCCGCCGAACTCTCCTGGCCGTACGCCGAAGAGACCCGCCGGACGGTCGTCTACCGCAACCCGGGCACCAAGGACGTCCGGCTCACCCTCGGCGTGGACGGCGACGCGCCCGTCTCGCTCCTCGCGAAGACGCTGACGGTGCCCGCCGGCGGCGGCGCCGAGGCCGTCGTACGGATCGACGGCCGCCGCGCGAAGGCCGGTACGAGCAGCGCCTGGATCACCGCCCGGGGGACGGACGGCAGCCGGGTCCGCACCCCGGTGGGCGTCGAGGCCGAGGCCAGGAGCGCGACCCTGACGCTGGCTCCCGGCGCGACCCGTCCCGGAGTGGACCGGGCGTACACCACCGTCGTCGTGCAGAACGAAGGGACCGGGGCCGCCGAGCTGGTCGGCCTCGCCGCCGGCGAGGAGCGGCTGCGGCTGCCCGAAGGCTCCTACCGGGTGCTCGGCAGCGTCTGGGAGGGCGACATGGACGGCGAGGTGATGGTCGCCCGGTCCACCGTCCAGCTCGCGCAGCGGGTGGCGCTCACCGGGGACCGGACGGTGACCCTCGACGTCTCGGGGGCGCGGCCGGTCACCATGACGGTGGACGATCCGCGGATGCGCGTCGTCCAGCAGGGCTCGGCCCAGGGGCTGGTCTCCGACGTGGGCGCGGGCAGCACCGGGCTGCTCACGCCGGTCTACGAGGGCCAGTACCAGGCGTACGCGGTGGGCAGCTCCCCGATGCCCGGGCTCGGATACTTCGCCGGGGCGTCCTGGCAGCAGCCGTTCCTGCACGCCCGGACATCGGGCGCGGACCCGGTGGACATCCCCGTGGGCCCGTACTACTTCGCCCGCATCGAGTGGGACATCACGGGTGAGGTGGTCGACGCGGGCGACGGCAGCACGGTCGGCGAGCTGCGGCTCACGGACAAGGTGGTGCTGTTCGAGCCCGGCTACGGGGCTCCGGGCGAGGAGGTCGCCAGGCGCTACCAGGCCATCAAGGAGCAGAAGCCGGCCGTGGTCCTGATCGGCCGGGGCTGGGTCTCCGCCGAGCCGGAGGACCAGGTGCTCACCATCGCGGAGCCCGGTCCGACGCTGCTGCGAAAGCGCCTGGCCGGCGGGCCCGTCACCCTCTCCATCAAGGCCGAACGCAACGGCGAGCGCGCGTACTTCACCTTCCACACGTACGAGGACGGGGTTCCGCCCGGCGCCCGCTGGACCGACCGCGGGCAGGACATGGCGGCGGTCGAGCACACGCTCCGCACCACGGGCTACCCCGACGACCCCAAGGGTCTGTACGGCTGGGCCCGCTACAAGGGCCTCGACGTGGTGCAGCAGCACACGGTCGTGCGGGCGCCGCACCGGCTGACCGCGTACTACACGCCGGACGTCCCGTGGCGGACGGCGACCTTCGAGTACGCGACCGAGGAGGGACTCCCCCTCGGCACCCAGTTCACGGAGGCGACCGTCTACCGGGCGGGCCGTACGACCCGGGACTCCTGGCTCACGGGGCCGTTCAACCCCTCGCTGTCGGTCCTGGGCCACGACGGGCGGGCGCAGGCGACCCGCGACGGGGACAAGCTGCGGCTCGACCTGCCGATGTTCTCGGACGCCTCGGGCCATCTCTCGGAGGCGGTCGCGGAGCTGGAGAGCGGGGAGACGGTGCTGCGCGACGAGAAGGGCAAGGTCCTGGCCCGCAACGACGGCGGCGGGCGCGGCGTGTTCGACCTGCCCGCGCGCACCCGGTGGTACGAACTCGACTCCACGACCACGCGCGCCAGCTCCCTGTGGGAACTGGGCACGACGGTCCGGGACACCTGGCGGTTCCGGTCGGGCCGTACCGACCGCGAACGGCCCCTGGACCTGCTGGACACCCGGTACGACATGTCGGGTCTCGACGGGGACAACTCGGTCACAGCGGGGCGGGAGTTCGCCTTCGGTGTCGACTTCGAGCGGCAGCGGGGCACGCACGGGGGTGACGTGGACCGGGTGTCGGTCGCCTACTCCACGGATGACGGGGCCACCTGGATGCCGGCGAAGGTCCGTGCGGACAAGGGTGGTTGGCGGGTCACGGTCCCGGGGCTGCCCGAGGGCCGGGTGTCGCTCCGGGTCACGGGAACGGGCCGTGACGGGGCCTCGCTGACCGAGACCATCACGCGGGCCTACCGGGTGGGCTGCCCCGAGTACTGGTGCGCGTACGCCCCTTCGTGGCCGCACTGGCCGGCCGGCTGATCCTGGCCCGGGCGGACGGCGGACGGGTCCGGTGGGCGGAAACGCGCACCCGGACCCGGCCGCATGCCGCGTTTCGGCTCGCACACGGGCGGCCTGTGGGCGACGGTGGACCTTCCCTGCACCATTCGTGTTCCGAGGAGGCCCGTCATGAACTGGACGCTCGAAGTGGTTCTGGTCCCTGTCACCGACATGGACCGGTCGAAGGAGTTCTACGCGGACAAGGTCGGCTTCACGGTCGACCTCGACAGCGAGGTCGCGCCCGGCATCCGCATCATCCAGCTGACCCCGCCCGGCTCGCGCTGTTCCATCGCGCTGGAGCACGGGATGCCCCCGGCGCCCGGTACGCGCCAGATGGCGCCGGGCACCCTCCAGGGCCTGCAGCTCTGCGTCACCGACATCGAGGCCGCGCGCAAGGAGCTGACGGTGCGCGGCGTCGAGGTATCGCCGGTGCGGCACGTCGGCGAGAAGGGCTGGGAGGACGGCAAGGGCGACACCTGGAACTCCTTCCTGACCTTCTCCGACCCGGACGGCAACGGCTGGGTGGTCCAGGAGGCGCCCTCGGAGCTGTCGGAACGCTGACGGCTCCGAAGGCCCCCGTCCGGGGAGGGCAGCGGCGTCAGTGGCCCGGTGCCGGAGTCGGAGTCGGCAGTGCCGGGCTCGGGTCCTGTTCCCGCATCCCCCACGGGGATCCGTACGCGGTGAGCAGGTCGAGGAAGGGGCGGGGCGGCAGGGCCTCCGGGCCGAGGACTCCGGACCCGGACCACACGTCGGCGGCGAGCAGTTCGAGGGCCACCACCGGGTTGACGGCGGTCTGCCAGACCACGGCCTGGGAGCCGTACTCGCGCATGGACCACTGGTTGTCGACCACGTGGTAGAGGTACACCTCGCGCGGCAGGCCGTCCTTGGTGCCCTTGACCCAGGTCCCGGCGCAGGTGCGGCCGGTCATCCGGTCGCCGAGGGTCGCCGGGTCGGGCAGGCAGGCCGCGACCACGTCGCGCGGTGAGACGCGGACCGGGCGGCCGTCCTCACCGCGGACGGTGACCAGTTCGGTGGAGTCCAGACCGAGCGCGTGGAGGGTCTTCAGCTTGCCGATGAAATCGTCGCCGAGGCCGTACTTGAAGGTGACCCGGCGGGCTCCGACCCAGCGCGGGACGAGGAGGACCTCCTCGTGCTCGACGTTGACGCACTCCACGGGGCCGATGCCCTCGGGGAAGTCGAAGACCTCCGGCTCGCTGAACGGTTCGGTGGTGTACCAGCCGCGCTCGCGCTCGTGGACGACGGGAGGGTTCAGGCACTCCTCGATCGTCGTCCAGATGTTGAAGGACGGTGCGAAGTCGTAGCCCTCGACGGTCAGATCGGCCCCGTCGCGGATGCCGATCTCCTCGATGTCGTCGAAGAGTTCATCGGCCGCGTAGCGGGCGAAGACGTCCGAGAGACCGGGCTCGACGCCCATGCCGACGAGCGCGAGCCGGCCCGACTTCTCCCACTCCGCGGCCCGTTCGAACTGCTCGTCGCCGAGCTTCACCCCGCAGGTGCCGTACGGGTCCTCGGGGTGCGGGCGGGACAGGGACATGGCCATGTCCACGTAGTGGGTGCCGGCCGCCAGCGCGGCGTTGAACAGCGGCATCACGAACCGCGGGTCGGTCGCGTTCATCAGGACGTCGCACCCGTGCTCGGTGAGCAGCCGGGTGATGCCCTCCTCGTCGGAGGCGTCCGCGCGGCAGGCGGTGAAGCGCTGCTCCGCCTCGCCCAGGGCGGCGACGGCCGCCTCGGCGCGGGCCAGGTCGTAGTCGGCGACGACGAAGCGGTCGAAGAAGCCGCGGCGGGCAGCGATCTTGGTGATCGCGCTCCCGACACCGCCGGCACCCACAAGCAGAACACGCATGGCCAGGTCCTCTCTCGGTGGGGCGTCTGCCCCAGGGGGCTGATGGAACCGTCTGCCAGGAGTTAAGGTCAATGCTGTTGGCATAAGGGCACGGAACGGTCCAGGAGGCGAGTCCGCGATGCCGAAGGACGTGGTTCCGGAGGAGGCCCGCCGACGGCGGCGTCCGACCCGGCAGGGCACGGTGCTCTCCGAGCGGCTGATCGTCGAGACGGCGCTGCGGATGGTGCGGGAGCACGGAAGCGCGGGCCTGACCGCCCGGCGGCTCGGTGCCGCCCTGGGCGCGGACCCCAGCACCCTCTACCGCTACTTCGACGGCATGGACGGGCTCACCCTGGCCATCGGTGAGGAGCTCATCGGCCGGGCCCTCGCGGGCTGGATCCCGACCGGGCGGTGGCGCGAGGACCTGCGCTCCCTGGGCCTGCGGATCTACGGTGCCTACCTCGCCCATCCACAGGCCGCGCTGCTGACCACGAGCCGGGTGACCGGGCGGCCCCGGGAGATCGCGGCCGACGAGGCCATCCTGGGCAGCCTGCGCGGCGCGGGGTTCGGCGACGAGGACGCCGTACGGATCTACCACGCCTACATCGACCAGTGTCTGGCCTTCGCGGCGCTCGACGCGGGTTCCCTGGCGCTCACGGAGACGGCTCGGGAGTCCGACGAGGAGCGGTGGGAGTCCACGTACGCCCGCCTGCCGGCCGGGACGTACCCGAACATCGCGGCCACCGCCGGGCTCCTCGCGGCCCGGATGCCGCACAGCGCCTATCCGGTCGCACTGGACATGCTGCTGGAGAGCGCCGAGCGCGAGCTGGCCGGCGCGGGCGGGGGCACCCGCCGCCGCCACCGCACGGGCCGACCGGCCGCGCCCTGAGGACGTCGTGCTCTGAGGACGTCGTCATCTGAGGGCATCGTGCTCCGAGGCTCCACAGGCCCATCATTCCGGCCATGCGCCGCTCCTATCGGCCGACCTTGGGCGCACATCGTTCCGGCCGTCCCGATCGATCTACGATCAAGGAAACTGGCCGCGTCGACTTCTGAAGCCGGAGACCTCCTCCATGCCCACAACGCCTCCCGCGGCCCGGGAAACAGAGAGATTCCACGCCTACGGCGCCCGCCACCTGGACGAGCTCGGTCACAGGTTCGCGATCCCGGGTCACATCTCCCGGTCCATAAAATCCCTCGCCGCCGTGCTGCCGTTCCGCGTGAACGAGTACGTCCTCTCCCAGCTGATCGACTGGGGCAACGTCCCCGACGACCCGATCTTCCAGATGGTCTTCCCGCAGACCGGGATGCTCCGGATCGAGGACGAACTGCGGCTGGCGGGCCTGGTGGACGATCCGGGCGCGAAGAAGGAACTCCGGCTCGCGGTCCAGCAGATCCGAAGCGGCCTCAACCCCCACCCCTCGGGCCAGAAGCAGCTCAACGTCCCCACGCTGGACGGGGATACGGTGCCGGGCCTCCAGCACAAGTACCGCGAGACCGTCCTGTACTTCCCCGGCCAGGGACAGACCTGCCACGCGTACTGCACCTACTGCTTCCGATGGGCGCAGTTCGTGGGGGACGCCGATCTGCGTTTCGCCGCCCCGACGCCCGATGGCCTCGTGGACTACCTCGGCCGTCACCCCGAGGTCGACGACGTCCTCGTCACCGGTGGCGACCCCATGATCATGTCCACCGAGCGCCTGCGCAGCCACCTCGGCCCCATCCTGGGCGTCCCCGGTGTCCGTACCGTCCGCATCGGCACGAAGTCGGTCGCCTACTGGCCCCAGCGGTTCGTCACCGACACGGACGCCGACGACGTGCTCCGGCTCTTCGAGGACGTCGTCGCATCGGGGAAGAACCTGGCGCTGATGATGCACTTCACCCACCCGCGAGAGCTGGAGTCCGACCTCGCCCGCCGGGCCATCGCCCGGATCCGGTCCACCGGCGCGATGGTCTACTGCCAGGCGCCCCTGGTCGCGCACGTCAACGACGACGCGCGGACCTGGAGCGCCCTGTGGCGTGCCGAACTGGCCGCGGGCGCGATCCCGTACTACATGTTCGTCGAGCGGGACACCGGCCCGTACGAGTACTTCAAGGTGCCGCTCGCCCGTGCCCACGAGATCTTCCGGTCCGCCTACCTGACCCTGCCCGGACTCGCCCGTACCGTGCGCGGGCCGGTCATGTCGGCCACGCCCGGCAAGGTGGTCGTCGACGGAGTCACCGAAACCGCCCGGGGCCGCTTCTTCCAGTTGCGCATGCTCCAGGCCCGCGACCCGCAGCTGGTCGGCCGTCCGTTCCGGGCCCACTACAGCGAGGACGCCGCGTGGCTGGACGAACTCGAACCCGCCCACGACACGCCCTCCGACATCGCCGCGGCCCTGCGGGGCGGCGCGCAGCGGCAGACCGCCGACGGGCCGTAAAGGGCGGGCACGCAGCTCGGCCTCCAGCCGGTTCGGTGCCGGATCACCCGTGCTCGGGGGGTGGGCTTCCCAGGAGTTCGGCGCCCAGCGGGGTGACGGTGTGCACGACGGATTTACCGCGTCGGCTGGTGGTGATCAGACTGGCGTTGCGCAGCACCGTCGCGTGCTCGCTCGCCGCTGCGATCGACACGTTCAGGCGCCGTGCCAGCTCGGTGGTACTGCATCCCTCGGTGGCCACCTGCAGTGCGGCGGCCCGAGTGCGCCCCAGCAATGCGGCCAGTGACTGGTCCGCGGCCTGCGCCGCGCCCCACAGCGCGGCGCCCGCCGCTGCGTCACCGATGGTGGGAATGGCAAGCGTGGGCGCCGAGGTGTCGTCCTGCGAGTCCCACAGCAGTGCCGGGTCCCGCCAGAGGAAGACCGTCGGCGCGATGACGAGACCGCGCCCCATGAGGTGGACGTCGACGGGCCGGTGGTACCGCACCTCCAGTACGGGCGCCCGCCACCGCACCAGCGGGACGCACATCCCCTCCAGCAGGCGTTCGACCCCGCCATCGAGCAGCTTCCGCGCAAAGGTCGCCCGTACGCCCTCCACATGGGATCTCGCGCTGTTCCAATAGGGGGCGACGATCGCCTCGTTGCAGGCGGCAAGCCCCGCGGCGAAGTCCCTGCGGGCTTCGGGGTCGCCGGCCGCCAGGCTCCGAGCCCACGACAACTGCGAGGGGTGGAAGGCGATGTGTTCGAGCTCGGTCTGCAAATGGGCGGGCGATGCCCGAAGCAGGTTGTCGATTCCCTCCTCGACGGACGGCGTGTCGCCCATCAGTCCCGTCAGGTCGATATCCCCGCCACCCACGGCCAGCAGGCTCGTGAACGGGCGGGCCTGCGCACCCAGCCGCCCGCGGACCGCCTCCTGCCAGGGGCGGAAGGGCAGGGCCTTGGCGGCACAGTTGCCGCGCAGCAGCCTCAGGCCGTACATCGTTTCCGCGGCCGCTCCGATCGTCGCGGCCACACGGGTCCGAGCCAGATCCTCGGCGGTGAAATGAATGCGTAGCACCGAGCATCCCCCATGGCTGTCCGATCAAGCGCCGCTTGATCGTCCACTGCAGTCTGTGCCCTGCCTGAGGCTCCGTCCAGGACCTGTTTCAGCCAAGACCCACGGCTCCGGGTTCGCCAGGGCGGCCGCTCCTCTTGGCCCGCGCGTCGGCAACGGCGTAGGGCAGGCCGGGCAGCAGCAGGAGCGGCGCCACCCACAGCGGCAGCGTGAACAGCGCCCCGTCACCGGCCAAGAGGCTGGTGAGGATCGCCGCGGGCAGGGCCGTGACGAGGCCGAGCGCCCAGCCCGCCCACAGGCCCAGGCTGCCCCGCCGCAGCTTCCAGGCGACCGTGGCCACACCGAGGACCGTCCAGAAGGCCAGGTAGTCGGGGGGCACGGCCAGTGCGGTGCTCCAATGGCGCAGGTAGGAGAACAGCAGCACGCAGCCGAGTACGAAACAGGCCAGGGACACGGTGCGCAGCGCCCGGCGGGAGAGCGGGGCGCGCTCCCGCGCCCGTGCCGCGGCGAAGCTGCGGACGTTCCGGCCTACGACGTCCTGTCCCGTGCGGCCGGCGGCCTGCGCGTCCTCCAGCTGTGCGGAGAGCTCGTCGAGCATCTCCCGTACGGACGCGTCGTCGAGCCCCCGGTACTCCCAGTTGCTGCGGCAGGCCGCGAGTATTTGTGCGTTCGTCATGGTGTGGTTCCCCCGTGGGTCCCGTGGCGGTCAGGAAGGCTTTCTCAACAGGTCTTTCGGTAAGGAAGGTCCGGAAGGTAGGTGCGCCAGTCGGACCGGGAGAGTCCGCTTCCGGCGCGGGTGCAGACGGACTCCGCGAGTCGGGCCGGGGCCACCTGGTGGGTGCGGACGGTGCTGTGTTCGCCCGCGCTGTGCAGGGTCCGCCCGTCGGGTGAGAAGGCGACGGCCACGATCCCGTCTCCGGGGGTCGGCAGCGGTGATCCCAGAGGTCGGCCGGATTGCGCGTCCCAGAGCCGGAGCGTGCCGGAGGCGCCGGCCACGGCCAGGGTTCGGCCGTCCGGGGAGAAGGCCAAGGCGGTGACGGCCTTGTCGGAGTCGGGGCCGATGGCGTCGAACCCGGCAGGGAGCGTGGCCAGTCGTCGCCCGGCCTCCCCGTCCCACAGGGTGACCCCGCCCGTCGTGTCTCCGGCCGCCAGACGTGTGCCGTCGGGGCTGTAGGCCATCACCCCGCCGCGTTCCGCGGCCGGGCCCCGTTCGGTGCGTCGGCCGGTGGTGAGGTCGAAGGTGTGTGTGGAGGTCGCGAGGAGTCGGCCGTCAGGGCGGACCGCGGCCGGGGTGGCTCGGTCGGTCCGGGAGCCTTCGACGGGGATGGTGCGGTCCTTCGTGAGGTCCTGGGGCCGGGTGCGGCGGCCGCTCGCCAAGTCCCGTACGTCCAGGGCGTCGACGCCCGCGCGCGTCGTGAGCAGGGACCGGCCGTCGGGTGTCACGGCCAGTCCCGTGATGGGCATCCTGGCGGCGAACGGCGGCTTCGGCTCCGCGGGGAGCGGGCGGGCCTTGTTCGCCGGCACGTCCCACAGGGTCGGCTCCTGGGCCTTCTCCCGCTCTCCGTCCCCGGCGTCGGAGCCTTCGGCGAAAGCGGTGCGGGTGTGGGCGAGGGTTCGTCCGTCGGGGGTGAGCGCCAGGAGGACACGGCAGTCGTGTTCCGCGGGCGCCCCGGTGGAGCCCGGAACGGCTTTCGGGCAGTCGGCCGGCGGTGTGCGGGCGGTGCGCCGGCCGTCGGCGACGGCGTAGGCCTCGAACCAGGTGGCGGCGCCCTGTCGGCGGTCGACCGCGACGGTCGTGGCGTCCGCGCTGAAGGCGCCGGTCGATGCCGGTTCGGGGTTCCAGTCCGCGGTCGTGGCCGGTCCGTAGGAGATCGTGCGCACCACGGTGTCCCCGAGCCGGCGTTCGGTCAGGTACCTGATGACGCCGTCCTTCGGGTCGATCCGGAGCTGGGAGGCGGCCCCGTTGGCGAGGGAGTACCGGAAGACCGGCCGTTCGGGCGTGGCGAGTCGCCACATCAGGATCTCCCGGCCGTCGACGGCCGCGGCGAACCGGCCGTCGGGGCTAGTCGTCACCTCGGTCAGGCCGGGGTGGTCGATCCGGGCCGGCTCCCGGCCCGTGACCGGGTCCCACAGGCCCAGCCCGCCCGGTGCCTGGGTCATGAGGACGGCGCCGTCGCCGGTGAAACGGAACGAGTCGACGGCGCACGCCCCGGGTCGGGTGGCGGGCAGCTCCGTGCTCCGGGCCACGTCCCAGACCCGCAGGGGCACGTCGGCCCGTTCGGAGGAGTACGCCGCGTCCCCTCCCCTGGCGCACAGGGCCAGGTGGCGTCCGTCCGGGCTGAGTGCCCACATCGGATGCCGCCCGGTCGGCACCTCCAGCAGGGTGCGGCCACTTCGTGCGTCCCGGAGCGAGAGCCGGCCCGTGGCACCGTCCATGTCCATGTTGGCGATGACCTGGTCGGCGGCCGTCCAGGCGACCGAGGGGCCCGCCGGCCGGGGCACGGCGTCGAGCGCGGTGCCGGACGCCAGATCCAGTCGACGCGCCCCGCTCCCGGATCCGGGATCCGTCTTGTCCCGGGAGCCCTGCACCAGGGCGGTGCGGCCGTCCGGGGAGATCCCGCGGAACAGAGTGCCCTGGTCGAGGGCCGTTTCCGGTCCGAGCGCCGTCCTGTTCGTGACGTCCCAGGCGCGTACGGAGTCCACGTCGACGGTGACCGCGATCCGGCCGTCCGCGCTCAGCCGGACCGGTTGCGCGGGGTGGGAGTACCAGGGCCCCGCCTCGTCCGGCACGTCGTAGGCATCGGACTCGGCCTGGACGGACGCCGCGAGCAGTGCGGACCGGGTCTCGGCGGTCTCGGCGAGCCGCCAGGAGGCCACGCTCAGCCGCATCGCCAGCGCGGGGTCGGAGGCCCGCAGCCCCTGGGCCCCAGCCGGCCTGCGGCCAGTTCCTCCCCCTTGGTCCGCTGGGTCTCGGCGTCGACCCGCTGGCGGACGTTGTCGCGGACCTGCTGCCAGGCGGTCGTACTCGCCACGGTGAGCAGGACGAGGAGGAGGCCGACCACGGAGGTCACGCCCCGACGGATTCGGCGCGTACGGGCCCGGGACGCGAGGCCTGCGTGCAGGAACTCCCGTTCCACCGGGACCAGTTCTGCGGAGCGGTCCGCGTCGACCGCGAACGTGGCCTCGGCCTCGGCCAGTTCCCCGCCGCGCAGGAGCGCCCCGGCGTCGCGGCGTCGGGTCAGCCAGTTGTGGGTGGCCTGGGTCAGCCTGCGGTGGCGTCGCATCCGCTCGCGGTCGGTGTCGATCCAGCCGCGCAGCCGCGGCCACGCGGTGATCAGGGCCTCGTGCGCCAGGTCGACGACGTTCCGGTCCAGGGTGACGAGCCGGGCCCGGGCCAGCCGGTCCAACACGGCCCCCGCCTCGGCGGCCTCCGGCGAGTCCGGGGGCACGAGGGTGTCGCGGGGTACGGGCCGCCGGGTGTCGGGGGCTCCGTCACCGGGGGTGATCAGGTTCAGCAGGAGGCGGCGCGCGACGGGGGCGCGGTCGGGCCCGAGTTCCGCGTACAGCTCCTCGGCGGTCTGGGCCAGGGCGCCGCGCAGACCACCGGCCGCCTCGTGTCCGGCCAGGGTCAGCGTGCGCCCGCGGCGGCGCCGCCAGGTTTCCAGCAGGGCGTGGGAGAGCAGCGGCAGGCTGCCGGGTTCGCGGGTGACCTCTTCCACGAGCCGGGCCGTGAGGGCGCGTTCGACGGTGAGGCCGGCCGCTGCCGCGGGGCGCACGATCGCGCCGCGCATCTCCTCGGCGGTCAGCGGGCCCACGGCAAGGGTCGCGGCGCGGGCGGCCTCGGCCAGGGCGGGGTGGGCCAGGCAGTGCGCGTAGAAGTCGGCGCGCACGGCGAGCACCACGCGGATGCGGCTTGCGGGGTTGCGGGCGGTGAGGAGGGCCGCGAGGAACTCCCGTCGTTCGTCGGGATCCGCGCAGAGGGTGAAGACCTCCTCGAACTGGTCGACGATCAGCCAGGTCTCGCCGTCTGCGGCGGCCGCGGTGAGGACCGGCGCGTGGGTCCGCATCGGGTGTTCGCCGGGGGTGAGGACGCGCAGGGCCGCGGCGGGCGGCAGCGGCGGCGCGGAGCGGCGCAGGCGCGGGACGAGACCGGCCCGCAGCAGGGAGGACTTGCCGCTGCCGGAGGGCCCGAGGAGGACGCCGAAGCGGTGTTCGGCGACCAGGGCCGTCAGTTGGTCGGTCAGGCGTTCCCGGCCGAAGAACACCGGCTCGTCCTCGGGTTCGAAGCGCGTCAGGCCCCGGTAGGGCGCAGCGTCGCCGCCGCAGCCGTCGCCGGCGAGCTCGAGGGAGGCCAGGGTTTCGGTCTCGGCCGCGGCTGTGACCGCGGCTTCGGCCTCGCGCCAGCGTCGTTCCCACTCCTTGCGGGCGGCGCCGCAGACCTCGGCGTAGGCCAGCGCCACGGGCAGGCTCGGGAGCCGGTTCCCGGCGGCGGCCTGGGAGAGCGCCGTCACCGAATAGCCGGCCCGCGCGGACAGTTCCCGGTAGGGGACGGAGCCGGCGGCGCGGCGAAGTGCGCGAAGCTCACCGGCGAACCGCGCGGTGGGACCGGCCTGTGGATCGAGCGTCTTCTCCGGCCTTCCCGCGCCAGTGCCCATGCTGCTCCCCTCCCCCGGGATCAAGATCCTTTCCACCGTAGGAGGGGGTCCGGGCAGCCACAAGGGCCTCTTCGGCCACGGAAATCAATTGTTCAGCCGCCCGGATCAGGGCTGCTGAACAATCCGCGAGCCGGTGGACTGCTGCCGTACCCGGTCGCCGCAGGGCCCGGACGACTCGCACCGCCCACCTCCACCTCTCCCCCTGGGGGCCGGTGGGACGCGGGTCGACCGGGCCCCGGCGATCGGCGTCACCACAGCGCCACGCACAACCCACACGCACCGCACCGCACCGCACACAGACCGCGTACGCCACGTACGTACGCCTCACGACGGGGCGCGCGCCACGGCTCCGGCCGCGGTCGCGCCTTCCACAGGAGCAGAGTTGTTCACACCGGCACACAGGCCTCGACGCGCCGCGGGGGCCCTCGCCCTCGCCACCGCCGTCGTCGCCCTCAGCACGGGGCTGACCGGCCCCGCCGGGGCGGCGCCCGCCGCCTCCCCCACGAAGAACACCCCGGCCGCCCGGACCACGGGCGCCCCCGTGACCGTCACGCTGATCACCGGCGACCGGGTGACCGTGAACGGCAGCGGCGCCGTCGTACGCTTCGAGCCCGGCAAGGGCCGTGAACGCGTACCGGTCGAGATCGAACGGGCCGGCGACCGCACCCTGGTCCTGCCCGCCGACGCCCGCGCCCTGCTCGCCGCGGGCAAGCTGGACCGGCGCCTCTTCGACGTCACCACGCTCGCCGACCCGACCCTGCGCGCACTGCACCGCGGCGGACTCGGCCTGATCGTCCAGTACGAGGGCGCCGCCGGGGCGGCTCGCACGGAACTGCGGTCCGCCGCCGGCAACGGGGCGCGGCGCACCCTCCCGACCGTCAACGCCGAAGCCGTCAAGGCCTCGACCGCCGACGCCACGAAGGTCTGGGAGGCCCTGACGAACCCCACGGCCCGCGGAGTCCGGGCCGCCGGCGCCGGCATCGGCAAGGTCTGGCTGGACGGAGTGCGCCGGGCGAGCCTGGACAAGAGCACGCGGCAGATAGGCGCCGACCGGGCCTGGCAGGCCGGGTTCGACGGCACGGGCGTGAAGATCGCCGTACTGGACACCGGTGTCGACAAGACCCACGAGGACCTGAAGAGCCAGGTCGTCGGGGAGAAGAACTTCTCCGACTCCCCCGACGCCGCGGACCGCGTCGGCCACGGCACCCACGTGGCCTCCATCGCGGCCGGGACCGGGGCCGCGTCCGGCGGAGCACTCAAAGGCGTCGCGCCCGGCGCCAAGGTGATCAGCGGCAAGGTCCTCGACGACCGCGGGTACGGCACCGATTCCGCGCTCATCGCGGGCATGGAGTGGGCCGTCGCGGAGGGTGCGGACGTGGTCAACCTCAGCCTCGGAAGCCGGGACTTCCCCGGCGTCGACCCGGTCGAGGCCGCCGTCGACCGGCTGTCGGCGGAGAAGGGCGTCCTGTTCGCCGTCGCCGCGGGCAACAACGGCGCCGGCGAATCGACGGTCGGCTCGCCCGGCAGCGCCGACGCCGCCCTGACCGTCGGCGCCGTAGACGCCAAGGACGTCCTCGCGGACTTCTCCAGCAGGGGCCCGCGCGTCGGCGACGGCGCGGTCAAGCCCGACCTCACCGCACCCGGCGTGGGCATCACCGCCGCGGCGGCCCCGGGCAGCAGGCTCGACACCGCTCCCGGGGCCCAGCACCCGGCCCCGGGTTACCTGCAGCTCAACGGCACTTCCATGGCCACCCCCCACGTGGCCGGAGCGGCGGCGCTGCTGAAGCAGAAGAACCCCGGCTGGACCGCGACCGAGCTCAAGGGCGCGCTGACCGCGTCCACGAAGGACGGCGCGACGGGCGTCCAGCAGCAGGGCACCGGCCGCATGCAAGTGGACAAGGCCCTCGCCCAAACGGTGATGACGGAACAGCCGTCGCTGTCCCTCGGCACGGCCCAGTGGCCGCACGCCGACGACGTGCCGCTCACCCGGAAGGTCACCTACCGCAACCTCGGCACCACCGACATCACCCTCGACCTCGCGGTGACCGGCACCGATGCCCAGGGCAAGCCCGCCCCGGCCGGGTTCTTCGCGCTCGGCGCCGACAAGGTGACCGTGCCCGCCGGTGGCCGGGCCACGGTCGATCTGACCGCCGACACCCGGCTCGGCGCCACCGACGGCGCCTTCTCCGCCTACGTCACCGCCACCGGCGGCGGCCAGTCGGTCCGTACGGGCGCGGCGGTCGTCCGCGAGGCCGAGGCGTACGACGTCACCATCGCGACCGTCGACCGCGACGGATCGGCCGCCCGCGCGTTCTCCCACTCCCTGTTCGGAATCGCGGGAGCTGCCGACGGCGTCTGGGTGGGCGTCAGCAATGAGGCCGGCCCCAGCACCCTCCGTGTCCCCAAGGGCACCTACGCCCTCCACGGCGCCGTGTACCAGGACGAGTCGGACCTCACCCAGGGCGTCGACTGGCTGGTCCAGCCCCGGCTGGAAGTCTCCGGAGCCACCACGGTCACGGTCGACGCGCGCACCGCGAAGCCGGTGGACATCACCGTTCCCGGTCTGACCACGGCCGACTTCGCCCTGCCGTACTACCAACAGGCGGTCGGGGACGGCCACCTCGGCAACGGCTGGGTCCTCCCCAAGGGGTACACCGGGTTCCGCTCGGCCCACATGGGGCCGGCCGTGACCGACGGCTCGCTCACGCAGAGCTGGCAGGCGACGTTCCTCAAGGACCCGGCCACCCAGTACTCCGTCGCCCTCGGCGGCGTGACGAAGCGCCTCGCCACCGGGTACACGCGGCACATAAGGGCGTCCGGGCTGGCGAAGCTCTCCGTGGACATGGGGGCGCCCCTCCCCGGCAAGTCCGGCTTCGCCTACGCCGCCCCCACCCTGCCCGGCATGCGTGAAGGCGATCTCTACGGAGGCTTCCAGCCCGCTCCCGGCACCCGTACGATCCTGCTCTCCGCCCTCGACGGCGCGGCCTGGCGGAGCGGGTTCTGGCAGCTCGGCGCCCCCGACGCAGACGGAAACCAGCGCGTCGAGGCGGACCAGGCCGCTCTGGAACCGAAGCGCTACGCGGCCGGCTCCTCCCACCGCGAGACCTTCAACACCGGAGTCTTCTCACCCCTCCTGGGCACGGGCCTGGGCGCGTTCCGCACCGCACCCGACCCGGAGACGGGCGAGCAGACCATCACCGCCTCGGTGCCCCTCTTCGGCGACGGCGCGGGACACGCCGGCTCCTCGGCCCTCACCAAGGCCGCCACCACCCTGTACCGGGACGGAGTCAAGGTCGCCGAGAGCGAGGACCCGCTGAGCGGTTGGGACCCCTTCACGGTCGACGGCGCCGACGCCGAGTACCGGCTGACCACCTCCGTCGAGCGGTCCCCGGACGTCTCCCCCGTCTCCACCCGCGTCGACACGAGCTTCACCTTCCGCTCCGGCCAGGTCGCCGGCCGCACCGCGCTCCCGGTCTCCACGGTGCGCTTCCACGCCCCGCTCGACAGCGCCTCCCGCGCCCCGGCCGGCAAGGTCACCCGGATCCCCGTGACCGTGCAGGGCGCGGCCTCCGGGAAGAACCTCAAGTCGCTGACCATCTCCGTGAGCGAGGACGGCGGCACGACCTGGAAGCGCGTCACGGTCACCGACGGCGCGTTCTCCGTCCGGAACCCCGCGAAGGACCAGGGGATCTCCTTCCGGGCCCGGGTCACCGACAAGCAGGGCAACGTCTCCGAGGTCACGATCGTCAACGCCTACCTGGGCAAGTGATCCGTCGTCCCTGAGCCGACAGCTGCACGGGAGGCCGGACCTCGGTTCCCCTGAAAGCGCCCGCCCCGCTCCGCCACGAAACGTGCCGGGGCGGGGCGGGCCCCTTCCCGTATCCGGCCGGACGGACGCCACTGCCCCGCCGCTTTCGTTTTCGCCCGTCCACCAGGTACTTTCGGCACAGTCCATGCCAGGTCGGGTCTCGGGAGGTCTCGGTGTCGGCGCCCGACGAAGGTCCGGGCGCACGCGAGCAGGAACCGACCCGGCTGCGTGTGCTGATCGCGGACGACAGCTTCCTGATCCGGGAGGGGCTGAGGCGGCTCCTGGAGCTCAGTGACGCCGTCGAGGTCATCGGCACCTGCGCCGACGAACCCTCGACCGTCGCCGCCGTCGCCGCGGCCCCGCCGGACGTACTGCTCTGCGACATCCGGATGCCGCCGTCGTTCACCGACGAGGGAGTGGCCCTGGCCGACGGCCTGCGGCTCTCGCATCCGGACGTCGCCGTGGTCCTGCTGAGCCAGGAACGGCACGTCGACCTGGCGGCCCGACTGCTGGAGTCGGGAGCGTCGGGTCGCGGCTACCTCCTCAAGGACCGCGTCCACGACCTCGACCTGCTCGTCTCCGCCGTGCGATCGGTGGCCAGGGGCGAGTGCCACATCGACTCCGCACTCGTCGAGGACCTGGTGCACCGGCGCCGGACCCGGGCCTCTGCCCTCGACGCCCTCACCCCGCGCCAGCGCCAACTCCTCGCGGACGTCGCCGAGGGCAGGAGCAACGCCGCCATCGCCCGCGACCGCTTCCTCTCCGTGCGGGCCGTCGAGAAGCACGTCAGTGAGATCTTCGGCCGGCTCGGTCTCACGGGTGACGCCGATGTCAGCAGGCGCGTACGGGCCACGCTCCTGTATCTCGACACGCACCGGCGATGACCGCAGCCGTGCTCGCAACGGTCGGCGTGGTCCTGGTGCTGCTGGCCGCGGCACTCCTCGGACGGCGCCCGCAGGACCGGCGGCTCGCGTGCCTGCTGGCCCTGCTGTGCGCGGCGTACGCGGTGCGCGGGCTCGGCGCCTCGGACAACCCGTGGGCCTTCGGCCTGGGCAGGGCCCTGGGGCAGATCGCCGAGTTCGTCCTCGTCTGGGTGATGCTGAGCTTCCCCACCGGACGGCTCCGGTCCCGGGCCGATCGTGTCATCGTGGCCTTGAGCGGCTTCAGCGCCACGGTGCTGTGGCTGCCGACCGTCCTGTACTCGGCCACGGTGCCCCTTCCGGGCCCGCTCGTTCCGTGCGCCCCGGACTGCCCGCGCAACGCGCTCCTCATAGAGGATCTCCCGCAGGTCGCCGACGGATTCCTCACGGCCTTCCGCTGGCTGAGCGCCGCGATCCTGCTCGCGGCCGCGCTCTCCCTCCTGGAGCGGCTGGTCCGCTCCAGTCCGGGCGCCCGCCGGACGCTGGCACCGCTGCTCGTCGTGTCCATCCTGCGCACCCTGGCCGTAGCCGTGTTCGTCGTCACGAACGGTGCGCTGCCGTCGGGGCAGGTGCTGGTGCCGTTGTTCTGGGCGGTTCCCCTCGCCATGCTCCTCGGTCTGCTGCTGGCCCGTCTGCACGCGGCCGGCGTACTCCTGCGACTGGTGTCGGGGCTCCAGCGCCGGCCGGACGCGGACGCGCTGCGCCTGGTCATGGCAACGGCCCTGCGGGATCCCGGCCTCGGCATCTTCTACTGGCTGGCGGACCGCTCCCGGTGGGCGGACTCCGCAGGGGTCCTCCACCGCGATGTCCCGGTGTCCCGTCCCGGGCAGGCCGTGACCCCCGTCGACGGAAGCGACGGGCAGCCGCTCGCGTGCGTCGTGCACGACGAGGTGCTGCTGGACCAGCCGGCGCTGCTGACGGCCGTCACCCAGAGCGTCCGGATGGCGCTGGAGACCAACCGGGACGCGGCGGAGCTGGCGCTCTCGGGGGCGCGGATCGCCGACGCGCACAGCAGCGCGCGCCGGGTGATCGAGCGCGATCTGCACGACGGTGCCCAGCAGCGGCTCATCGCACTGCGGATGAAGGTCAGCGTCCTCACGCGACTGCTGCCGCAGGACGCGCGGCGCGCCGCGCAGCTGGCCGGGGAACTCGGCCCGGACGTGGACGCCGCCCTGCGGGAGATCCGGGACGTCGCCCACGGCACCGGTCCCTGGATGCTGGACGCGGAGGGGCTGGCCGTCGCCCTCTCCGACGCGATCGGACGGTTCCCGGAGACGGTGTCCCTGAGGGCCGAGGGCATCGGCCGGTATCCCGGTGCGCTGGAGCGCGCGGTGTACTTCACCTGCGTGGAAGCCGTGCAGAACGCCGTCAAGCACGCGGGGCCGAGCTGTACGGTCGTCGTCGAGCTGACGGACGACGGGCGCCGCCTGTCGTTCTCGGTGCGGGACGACGGACCCGGCCTGTCGCCCGCAAACCCGTCACCGTCACCGTCACAGTCCGGGGGGTCACCCGACGGCCCGGCCGGATCCCGTGGAACACACGGCATGGGTCTGGCCAACATGCGCGCCCGCATGGCGGCGTGCGGCGGAGAGGTGAGCATCGCCGGACGCCCGAGCGGAGGCACCGAGGTGTGCGGTCACGTCCCGCTGCGGCCAGAGGGCTCCTGACCCGGCGGACCCCGTTCGGTTCCGCACCCCCGCGTTCCCCGCCGGCAAAGACACCAGAAAACCGAACCCCCCTGGTGCGGGCCACTGCCTTGGGCGGCCCTCCGGCTTCGGCGAGGCTTCGGCCGACGACGAAGTCAGGAGACCTCCATGCTCAACCGCGTGCACAAGCGATGGCTCGTCCCGGTGGCGGCCGCTGCCCTAGCCGGAGCGCTGGCCGCCGCAATGCCCGCCGCCTCGGCGGACACCCCGTCCCCGCAGGCAGACCACGTGCCGAAGCCGGCCGCAACTGCCCCGTCCCTGATCGGGGGGCCCGGCAGCGACTGCTTCTGGTACTACGGCGGGATCGGTGCGGATCCCCTCTTCAACATCGCTTATCCCGACGCCGGCGCCGTCTACTGGGCCGCCTACTACCGCCGCCCCGCGGGATCGAAGCTGACGCTGGAAGGCACCTACCCGCACGCGCGGTACTTCTCCTTCATCTCCTACGACCGCCTCGGCCAACCGGTGGACAGCATCGCGGACTACCAGATCGCACCGGACCAGGGCTCCGCCAATCCGTACTCCCCCGGGGCCCGGCGCAACACTCCCGCGAAGAAGCGCGACTACACGGTGTCGTTCGACCATGCGGCCAACTTCGACGCGGCCACCGGGAAGCCCGAGTTCACCATCCGCGACCCGCGCAACGACGAACCGCAGCGCAACGCCCTGCGCACCATCCCCACGGCCTCCCTCGGCCAGACGCCCCTGGGCGTCGAGACCGGTTCGGACGGCGTCCGGTACGAGACCGACCTCGTCCTCATGCGCGTGTACGTCCCGGACCGCGGCAAGGACATCACCGGCGGCGTCGGGATGCCCCGGCCGGCCCTGACCCTCGCCGACGGGACGAAACTGACCGGCCAGGCCGCCTGTGACGCGATGGACTCCGAGTCGAAGGACCACGCCCGCCTCAACAACGGCGCCACCCGTCTGCCGGACCCGTCATCGATGACCCTGAGCGAGGCCACGTACAGCGCCCTGCGCTATCCCGACCGGATCCCCGACAGCGCCGACATGCTGCCGAACACGCCGGGCGTCCAGGTGCAGGTCTTCCCGCCGGCCGGTCCGAAGACACCGAAGTCCTACCCGAGTCCGCCGCCCGGCGTGCTGTTCCAGACCAAGCGCGCGGTGGGCCCCGCCTTCCCCGCCGCGTACACGCCCGGCAAGGGTCAGGGAACCTCGCGGACGACCAAGTGGACGGCCCAGTACGACCGCTCGTACCTGCTGCAGACCTGGACCGGTGACGACGCGGTCGGAGCGAATCCCGCACCCGGCCGGACGGGCGGCGGATTCTTTCCGAACATCCACAACAACTACATGCGCACCGTCCTGAACGGCAAGCTCGGCCAGGTGGCCGTCGTCAAGGGCAAGCTGCCGACCGCCGCCTCCACACATGACCGCGACCCCGTCATGGGCTCCGGCCAGGTGCGCTACGCCTCGTTCTGCGTCAACGAGTCCGTGTACACCACCCGCGTCATGGGCTGCGCGTACGACGAAGAGGTACCGGTGGACAGGAACGGCAACTACACGGTCGTCGTCAGCCTGGGCCAGGACCGGCCGCAGAACGCCCGCAAGGCCTGCGGGGTCGCCTACATCGAACGGACGGCCCGGGGAGACGGCTATCAGGACCAGGACTTCGCCTGGTTCCAGATCCGGAACATGCTGCCCGACACCGGCTTCCAGCAGGCGGTCCAGAACACCAAGGTCCCCGGGGACGAGGCCACGGCGATGGGCTCCTACCTGCCCGACGTCACGTACATGAGCACGGACCAGTTCGAGGCGGGGGGCTGCGCGCGCGGCTGACGCCCACCGCTGACGAGGGCTCCCCGGCACCGCGCCGGGGAGCCCTTCCGGTTGCCGCGGCAGCACGGCACGGCACCGAGGTCCTCGACCAGGACGTCTCCCCGAGCTCCATCACAAGGCGGCGGTCGCTCCGCGTCGACCCGCCCTCCCTTGATGCCCAGTTGGCGCACCGAGGTGACCGGGCCCTGCGGCCGGACTTGCGGGACTTTCTTCGCGCGCCAAGGAAGCCGGCTGCCCGAAGACACGACCCGGAGCCGGCGGCCGACAACGTTTCCATTGCGTCAGGGGCCAATCCAGCCAAAAGACTTCCGGCGTGATGCGACATGTGAAATTTTACATGTCACACATCAATCGCCCGTGTTCCCAACACGCGGCCACAGCGGCCCCGGAGGCCCCCGCAGATGCATCCCTTCCGGATATCGAAGGCCACCGCGCGCAGACTTCCCGCACTGGGCGCAGTCGTCTTCCTCGCGCTCGGCCTGCTCGCGCCACAGAGCCAGGCCGCCTCCGCCGGCGCCACGACCCCCGCCGGTGCGTACGCACGGGGAACCGCGGCCACGGCGCCGCGGTCGATCCCGGTCCCCAAGTCCCCCGATGCGATGAGCAACGGCTCCCGCTTCCGCATCTCCTCGCAGGACAGTGCCGAGGAGTCCGCCACCGCCCCCGCGCCGACCGTGAAGCCCGTACAGCCGGCCAAGTCCGGCAAGGACGCCCGGCGGTCCTCGGGGGCCGCTGCCGCAGACGAGTGCGGCGACCTCTCCGGCGTGATCAACGCGACCGGCAGCGCCCTGGTCCAGCAGCTCAAGGCGCTCCCCCGGATCTCCTGTACGTACCCGCTGTTCAGCCTCACCGGGGAGAACGCGCGGAGGGCCTTCAACGAAGCCCAGATGGTGACCGTCGCCAACGCGCTGCGCGACGCGTCCGCCACCTACTCGGGCGGCAACAGCGCCGCGGTCGGGCAGTTGGTGCTGTTCCTGCGGGCCGGCTACTACGTGCAGGACAACAACGCGGACGCCGTCGGCCCCTACGGCTCGGCGCTCGACGGCGCCGCGCTCGGCGCGCTGGACGCCTTCTTCGCCTCCCCGCGCAGCAAGGACGTCACGGACGCCAACGGTGAGATCCTGAACGAGGTCGTCACCCTGATCGACAGCACCCACGCCGCCGGCCGCTACGCGGGCGTCGTCAAGTGGATGCTCGGCAGCTACGACGGCGCGTGGCCCGGCCAGATGAACCTCGCGATGCAGCACGTCGAGTGGGTCGTCGACAACGGCTTCAAGGCCAAGAACGACGACCGCGGCTGGCGGGCCGCCCTCAAGGCCGACCCCGCCATCCTCGACACCTGGGCCGGATTCATCACGCGCAACAGCGCGCAGCTCAACCGTCTGGACGTCGTCAGCAACGTCGGCCGCTTCCTCGGCCACGCCCTCGACGTCCCCGAGCTCAAGGAGCGGGTCCGCCCGCTGCTGAAGGACCTGATCAACCGCTACCCGAACGTCGGCCCCACCGCGCCGATCACCATGAACCTGGGCTGGTACACGCGCCAGTACGACAGGAACAACTGCGCGGCCTACGCCATCTGCGACCTGGGCGAGCGCGTGCTCCCGGTGATCCTGCCGATCCAGCACACGTGCACCCCGGGCCTGAAGATCCGCGCCCAGGACATGTCCCCCGGGCAGCTGGCGAGCACCTGCACCAGCCTGGTCAACCAGGACGCCTACTTCCACCGGGTCATCGGCGACAAGGGTGCGATCCCCGGTGACGTGAACACCAACCTCGAGGTCGTCGTCTTCGACGACTACACCAACTACTCGCTGTACGCCTGGGCCATCTACAACATCGACGTCGACAACGGCGGCATGTACGAGGAGGGCAACCCGGCCGCCGCCGGCAACCAGGCCCGCTTCATCGCCCACGAAGCCCACTGGCTGCGACCGGACTTCCAGATCTGGAACCTCAACCACGAGTACACCCACTACCTCGACGGCCGCTACAACATGGCCGGCGACTTCGAGGCCGGCATCGTGACGCCGACCATCTGGTGGGTCGAGGGCATCGCCGAGAACATCTCCTTCGGCTACCGGGGCGAGCGCAACGCCGACGCGATCGCCGAGGCCGGCAAGGGGACCTACAAGCTCAGCGACCTCTTCGACACCGTCTACGGCCAGGACGCCGACCCCGAGGTCAACTCGAACCGGGTCTACCGCTGGGGCTTCCTGGCGGTCCGCTACATGCTCCAGGCCCACCCCGCCGACGTCGAGACCGTACTGGGCAAGTACCGCGCCGGCGACTGGAACGGTGCCCGCACCTTCCTGAAGCAGACCATCGGCACCACCTACGACGCCGGCTTCGCCACCTGGCTGACGACCGCCTGCGCGACCAACGACTGCGGCCCCCTGCCCGAGGCCTCCACCACCCCGCTGTGCACGAGCAGCGACCCCCGTCAGTTCGACAAGAACTGCCGCCGGGACAACCTCGCGGCCACCGCCGGGAACTACAGCTACCACTTCGTGTACCTGCCGGCCGGCGTCAGGCAGCTGACCATCACCAGCAGCGGCGGCTCCGGCAATGCCGACCTGTACTACGGCGGCAGCAGCTGGGCCACCACGAGCAGCTACCAGGCGAAGTCCACCAGCGCCGGCAACGGCGAGACCCTGACGGTGGACAACCCGCCTTCCGGTTGGGTGTACTTCAGCCTCGCCGCCGCACAGGACTTCAGCGGGGTGAGCGTCTCCACCCAGTCCAAGTGAGCCGCCCCATCGGCTGACCGAAGCCCCAGGTCGATGACCTGGGGCTTCTTGGCCGTCCACGCGGGAGGTCTCAGCAGGTGAGGGTGACCTCGTGGACCACGGGACTGGCCGCACGGGGGTACGAGGCCACGGCGAAGGTGCCGCGGACGGTCGAACCGCACGGAACGGTGGCGGCGGGAGCGCGCACCTCGAGGGTGGCGGCGGTGAAGAGGAGCGGCTTCGCCTGCGCGGAGAGCGTGGCGGCTCCGACGAGCTCCACGGACAAGGTGGTGAGCAGTTCCTTGGCCGCGGGTTGCGGGCTGCCCGGGGAGGGCGTAGAGGGCGGGCCGGCAAGTCCGACCTTCCCGTAGAACGTGACGGTCGTGCCGGTGATCTCCGCGCACACCCGCGTCGCCAGACCCGCTTGGAGGCCGGAGTTCCCGCAGGAGGTGACCGTCTCGGCCGTCTCGGCCGGCGGGGCGGCGGCGGTGGCCGGGGTGATCGTGCAGACGGCCAGAGTCACGGCGCCGGCTGCGAGGAGGGCTAAGCGGTTCATCGCGGTTCGTTCTCCTTGTGATGGGGCGCCGTCCAAGGGTTCCCGGTCGGCGCTTATGTCATGTGATATTTCACATGACACTAGAACGGAGCGTGTTCACGATCTGAACTCCACCAGGCTTCGTCACGACACTCTCGATGCGGATCCGGCACTGCCGATGGTGGATGATCGGCGGGGCTGCTTTTGACTTCCGGAGGATCCACATGACTGCCTACGACCCGGCCACCGTGAAACTGAGCCCCCATCCGCAGGTGCGCGACCAGGGCATCAGGTACGAGGAGTCGGACGGCACGGAGAGCACCGACATGAACGGATCGCCCTGCTTGTTGCTGGACTACCGGGGCCGCGTCAGCGGTGCGTGGCACCGCACCGTCCTCATCCACGCGAAGGACGGCGACTGCCATCTGATCGTGGCCTCCAACGGGGGCGCCGCCAAGCACCCGATGTGGTTCGCGAGCGTCGAGGCCAACCCCGAGGTGCACGTACGGGTACTGGGCGAACGCTTCCGGGCACGCGCCGAAGTCCTGCCCGCGGAGGAGAAGGCCAGGGTATGGCCGCTCCTGCTCTCCGTATTCCCCCGGTACGAGCAGTACCAGAAGGGAACCGACAGGGACATCCCGGTTCTCCGGATCAGCCGGGCCTGAAGCCGGCGGGAACCGTGCTGCATCCGGGTGGACTTCGGCGCCCGGACCAATTCACAAGGCCGTGCGCACCGAAGAGGGGCTGGACGTGTCGCGGCTGTCGTGACACGCCAGGACGTCTCCCTCCAGGAGTGCTCATGCATGCTCGGTTCCTGCCCGCTCTCGTCTGCACCGCCGCTGCCACCGCTCTGGCGGTACCCGCTCTCGCCAGTGCCGACAGCCATCGGCCCGCGGAGCGGATCGCGGCCCACACGGCGCTGCACGCGATCGGGCTGACCTCTGATCAGCGGCTCGTCGAGTTCGACGTCGACAAGCCGGGCAAGACTTCGGACCTGGGGAGGCTGTCCGGCCTGTCCGGGGACATGAAGATCGTCGGGATCGACTTCCGCGTCCAGAACGAGAAGCTCTACGGCGTCGGCGACCGGGGCGGCATCTACACGCTCAGCACCGAGTCCGCGCGCGCGGTCAAGGTGTCCCAGTTGACCGTGGCGCTCGCAGGCCGGTCCTTCGGCGTCGACTTCAACCCCGCGGCGAACCGGCTGCGGGTCATCAGCGACACGGGACAGAACCTGCGCCACAACATCGACGACGCGGCCGCGCCCCTCACGACGACCGCGGACGGAACGCTCACCAACCCCACCGCACCGCCCTCCACCGCACTCGGCGTGACCGGGGCCGCGTACACCAACAACGACCTCGACGCGGTAACCGCGACCACCCTGTTCGACCTCGACACCATGGCCGACCGGGCCTCGATCCAGTCCCCGGCCAACGCCGGCACCCTCGCCCCCACCGGGAGCCTCGGAGTCGACGCAGGACCCGAGGCCGGCTTCGACATCTACTACAGCCCCGGGAAGTCCACCAACAGCGGCTACGCGGCGCTCGGCAGCGCAGGTGCCCAGCGGCTGTACGGGATCAACCTGCTGACCGGCGCGGCGCGCGACCTCGGCGCCTTCCCGAAGAACCGGCAGGTCACCGACATCGCCCTGCCGCTCGACCAGCACTGACACACGGTCCGGGGCCGCACCACCGGTGCGGCCCCGCCCACAAGGCGCGCAGCGACCGCCGGCTCCGCGCCGTCATCGACGGCTGCGCCCATGCGGAGTTGCGGGCCGGGACTCCGGACGGTGGGCCCATCAACGGTGGACGCGTCACACGATCTGCCGGGCAAGCCCTAGGCGGACCTGCGGCGCAGCGCCCGTACCCCGAAGAAGATCGCGAGCGCGACGATGACGAGGAGCACGATGACGAGGAGGATCTTGAAGAACCCGCCGCTCTTCTTCTTGCTCTTCTTTTTCTTCTTGTTGCCGGTGGTGGCCTGGACCTGGGACGACGTCGGCGCGCGAAGTACGGTCACCGCGCCGACGCCCGCCAGGAGCGGGCCCTGCGGGTGGGCCGCAGCCGCGGGAGCCTGCCGGACGGCCGACGCGGCCGACGCCGCTGCCGTGGCGGTCGCCGCCGGGCCGAGCAGGAGCCCGGCGAGCACGAAGAGCGGTACCAGCGCGGACATCGCCGTACGGGAACGCTTCCTCGAAGTGCGATAGTTTGCCACTTTATCCCCCTTTTGTTCGATGCCCCGGCAGGGCCCGGCGGAACCGGACGGAAGGGGCCTTGCAGCATCGTCCGCGAGTCCGGCCGCCCGGGCAAGGAAATGAGCAGGGCAACACCCCTTACTCCGCTTCCTCCGCGCGCGGCCAGAACCGTCCTTCGAGGGCCTCGGCGCTGCGGTTGAGCCGGACCAGGACGTCCTCCAGCTCCCGCACTTCCTCGGGGGACCAGCCTGCGACCACCCGGGCCAGGCAGGACCGGTTGACCTCGCGGTCCTCGGCGAGCCGGCGCCCGCCTTCGACGGTGATGCGCAGCTTGCGCGCCATGCCGCCTTCCGGGTCCGGGACGCGTTCGGCCAGTCCCCAACGCAGCAGCGCGGCCGTCTGGCGGTTCACGGTCGAGGTGTCGAGCCCGAAGGCCTCCGACAACTGCCCGATGGACATGGGGCCTTGCGTGTCGATCCGGCTGAGCAGCAGGTACGCCGAGCGCTCCAGGCGCTCGGGGTCGCGCTCCCGCCGGGCAAGCACCTGGTGCCGCGAGAGCAGCATCAGCTCCCGCTCCAGTTTCTCCAGCACTGCGCCTCCCACTCCTTCCGGCGCTCCATTATCGCGAACCCCTCCACCCGGGGAACGGCGGCCCCCGCACGGGTCCGGCTGCAATATGCATGATACATAGCCTGTGTACTATGCACTCCTCGTTGCCACCCGACGAGCCGCAGTCTCAACCCGGAGGACCCGCATGACCGTCACCACGGCAACCGCCTCACGCGCGGCCGAGATCCTGTCCCGGCCCGTCGCCCTGAACGGCCTGACCGTCCCCAACCGCATCGCGATGGCGCCCATGACGCGGATGTTCTCCCCCGACGGCGTACCCGGCGAGGACGTGCAGGCGTACTACGCCAGCCGGGCCGCCGCGGGTGTGGGCTTGATCATCACCGAGGGCACCTACGTCGGTCACGACTCCGCCGGGCAGAGCGACCGGGTGCCGCGGTTCCACGGCGAGGACCAGTTGGCGGGGTGGGCGAAGGTCGCCGCGGCCGTGCACGAGTCGGGCGGCACGATCGTGCCCCAGCTGTGGCACATAGGCATGGTGCGCAAGCAGGGCGAGGCGCCGTACGCCGAGGCACCCGCCGTCGGCCCCTCCGGCATCCGCGTCGACGGCACCGAGGGGACCGGCAGGGCGATGACCCGCACCGACCTCGACGACGTCATCGGCGCGTTCGCCGACGCCGCCGCGGAGGCCGTGCGCATCGGTTTCGACGGCGTCGAGCTGCACGGCGCCCACGGCTACCTGATCGACCAGTTCCTGTGGGAGCGGACCAACCGCCGCACCGACGCCTACGGCGGCAACGCGGTGGACCGTACGAAGTTCGCCGCAGAGGTCGTGACCGCGGTCCGCGAACGCGTCCCGGCCGACTTCCCGGTGATCTTCCGCTACTCCCAGTGGAAGCAGGAGGCCTACGACGGACGGCTCGCGCAGACCCCGGAGGAGCTGGAGGCCATCCTGGCCCCGCTGACGGAGGCCGGCGTCGACGCGTTCCACGCCTCCACCCGGCGCTACTGGCTCCCGGAGTTCGAGGGCTCGGACCTGAACCTGGCGGGCTGGACCAAGAAGCTCACCGGCCGGCCGGCCATCACCGTCGGCTCGGTCGGCCTCGACGGAGACTTCCTCCGCGCCTTCGCCGGCGAAGGCGCGGCGCTCGGCGACATCGACGACCTCCTGGACCGCATGGAACGCGACGAGTTCGACATGGTCGCCGTCGGCCGGGCACTGCTCCAGGACCCGCAGTGGGCGGCGAAGGTCCTCGGCAACCGCTTCGACGAACTGAAGCCGTACGACGCGGCGTCGCTCAAGTCCCTCAGCCGATAGCCCGCGGCCCCGGCCCGCAGCCGGACTCCGTCCGGAGGGACGGCCGGAAGGACGGACGACCCGAGAACGCCGCGCCACATCGTTCAGCCGATGTCGCGCGGCGTTCGCGCTCGAGCGCATGGTCATCGGGTGAGTGCGCAAGGTGAATCCCCCGGTGTGGAAGCTGTTGGCGGGCTCGAAGCTGATCAGCGTCCCCAAGCCCCGGGCAACGGATTACCCGATGCCGAGGAGGAGTTGGTCTGCCCATGTGAACGCGGTATGTGGATACTCACGAGAAGCACACCGCTGCCCCACCCCACGACTTCCGGCCCCCTGCTCGTCGGTCTGTCCGGAGTGAGCCGACGGCCGTGCCCCAAAAGAGGGGGATCGAGTATGGAAGACAGCCTGCGTGATCTGCTGATCAACCTTGCCGCAGCCGTCATCGCCTTCGCCGCTGGTGCTTCCCGGCGGAGGGTCTTCTTCAACCTCAGGACAAGAGTGCTGAGAGGTTTCTGGAAGCCGATCCTGAGCGGGGGCTTCTGGGTCGCCGTGGGCAGTTTCATGGAGGATGAGTACTACCGCAGGGAACGGGCGGGATTTGCCGGTCTCGGCGACATCGAGGCCTATCTGAAGCTCAAGAGCCAGCTCCACCGCAGCGGCTTCCGCGACTTCGACCTGGGACCCGGCCACCAGGTCTCGAACGAACAGCGCAACTCGAACCTGATCCTCATAGGCGGGCCGCACTCCAACCCCCTGACGGCTCAGGTGATGGGGAGCCTGACCACCACGCTCCGGTTCGGCGAGGCGAGCAGGCCCGAAGGGAAGGACAGCGCCATCTACGACAGCCGACTGAACACGGTCACGGACTGCCGGGTGGATGCGGGCGAAAGGCTCCAGTCCGATCAGGGGCTCATCATCCGGTGCGCCAACCCCTTCGCCCCGGAGAAGACGGTGCTGATCCTGGCGGGTTCGTGGGGCTACGGCACCACCGCCGCAGCGCACCTGATCGAAAGCGGCGACTTCCTCAACCACCCGATCGTCAGGTCGAAGGACCCCTTCGAGGCCTTCTTCAGCTGCCGAATCGTGGACGGCGCGATCGGCGAGATCACGCTCGACAGCGTACGTCGGCTGACCCGGTAGCCAGGGGACTCCACCAGAACAGGGCCGGTTACGGCGGGCAGCCCGGTCAAGGAGCGAGTGTCCGGCCGTCCGAGGGCGACGCCGACGGCGCAGCCGGTTCAGCTTCTGTTCATGCCGAGCACGCAATGCCTCCCTACCCTCCCCCTGTCCAGCATGCACAGTGGAAGGGAAACCCGGTGTCCTTCACCGCTTCTGTCCGTACGGCCGTCCTGCCCGCCGCGGCGTTGGCCGCACTGGTCGTACCCGCCGCGCCGGCGCACGCGGCGTCCGTCTCCGTCACCGCGAGCGTGGAGACCGCGCCCGTCTCGCACAGCGGGGACGCCGCCGACGACCCGGCGATCTGGGTTCACCCGACCGACCCCGCCAAGTCGGTGGTCGTCGCCACGGACAAGAAGGGGGCGCTGGAGGTCTACGACCTGTCCGGCGCCCGCATCCAGCGGATCAGCGGCGACTACGGCAACAACGTCGACCTGCGCGGCAACATCGTCGTCTCCGCGGACGACGAGGCCGCCGGCGGCAACGGCGCCATGCACGTCTACCGCATCGACCCCGTGACCCGACAGCTGGGGCACCTGAAGGACGTACCCACCGAGGTCACCGCCCACGGCATCTGCCTCTACACCTCCCCGGCCTCCGGAAAGCTGTACGCCTTCCCCAACTCCACCTCGGGCCGGGTCGAGCAGTGGGAACTCGACGTGAACGGCGACACGGTGAACGCGGCCTCGGTCCGCCTGTGGGACGCGGGTTCCGCCGTCGAGGGCTGCTACGCCGACGAGAGCACCGGCAAGCTCTACCTCGGCGAGGAGGACGTCGGCGTCTGGGTGTACGGCGCCGAGCCCACCGCCGGCACCTCGCGCACCAAGCTCGACTCCACCGGATCCGGCGGCCACATCACCGCCGACGCCGAGGGAATCGCCGCCGCGGGCAACCGGATCTACGTCTCCTCCCAGGGCAGCAACGACTTCACCGTCTACGACCGCACCACCCGCGCCTACCTCGGCCGCTTCTCCGTCGCCGGCGGCACCGCGGCCGACGACTGCGAGGACACCGACGGCATCGACGCCACCGCGGCCAACCTCGGTCCGGCCTTCCCCCAGGGCGTCTTCATCTGTCAGGACGGCTCCAACGGCGCCCCCGCCACCAGTGGGAACCAGAACTTCAAGTTCGTGCCGCTCCAGCGCATCACCGCGCACTTCGCCTGAGCACCCGTAGCGCACCGGGGTCGGCGGCGCCGTCAGGGCCTGGTTTCGAGGGTGATCTCGATGCCCCGGATGGTGAAGTGGCGGGAGGGGCGCAGGCCCGCGGCCCGGATCGCCTGTTCCTGGGTGGCGGCGGCCCGATCGGCTGCCGGCCGGGCCGCCGGGGAGAGGTGGGTGCACATGACGTGCCACACCCGGGGGGCGCGTTCCAGGCGGTACGCGAGGGTGGCCGGGTCGGTGCGCGCGTCGTCCAGCGCGTCGGCCGCAGCGGCGGTGCGGGAGCGGCCGAGGTCGGCACGCCGGGTGAACGCCTCCTGGTAGGCGGTGGAGATCAGGCCGCAGCGGGCGCCGCTGAACAGGACGGTGTCACCCGGGGAGCCGTGGACGCGCAGGATCCGCACGACGGCCAGGCTGTCCCAGGGACGGCTCTGCTCCAGCCGGATCGCGCGGTGGGAGAAGGCCAGGGGCGCGGCCACCGCCAGGATGAGCGCGACCCGGGCCCACCAGGGCAGGGTGAGGATTCCCGCGGCGAACAGCAGGGTCAGCGCGGGCAGGCAGAAGAGCAGGTAGCGGTAGGCGAAGACGGGTTGGGCCAGGGTCGCCAGGGCGAGGAGGGCCGGGGGTACGGACAACCACGGCACGGCCACGGCCCGGATCAGGGTCGGGCTCGTACGCCGTCGCACGACCAGGGCTCCCAGGGCGGCCAGTGTCGCGCCGATGAGCAGAAGCTTGAACGAGGTCAGGAGGGTGTCCTGGCCGGGGAACAGCAGCCAGGAGAAGAGGGCCGCGGGGGTGCCGAGGGAGACCGGCGGGGACTCCCCCACGGCGGAACTCTGCGTCAGGGCCAGGACGACCAGGGGTGCCACGGCCGCGACGGCCGCTGCCTGGGCGGCGGCCAGGCGGAGGACCGTACGGCGCCGGGGACGGATCCAGGCCACGGTGACGGCATGCGCGGCGAGCAGCAGCAGCCCGATGATGTTGAACCAGCCGAGCAGCGCCAGCAGCACCGCGTACGCGACCGGCCACCGCCGCCGGCCGTCCCCGCCCAGGATCCGGGCCAGTGCTCCGGTGGCCAGGACGGCCGCCGCCATGACGAAGACGAACGAGCGCCCTTCCTGCGCGTAGCGGGACGCCGTCGGCGCCACCGCGAGGGCCAACCCCGCACACGCGCCGAGGCGGGGTCCGCCGAGCGCCCGGCCCGTCCACACCGTCCCGGCCACGGCGACGGCGACGGCCGCCGCCGACGGGACCCGCATCGTGAACTCGGTGACCGAGGTGACCTGCCCCACCAGGTGCATCAGTACGTAGTGCAAGCCGTGCACCGCGTCGACGCGACCCAGCAGCGCGAACAGCTCCGACCACGACCGCCGCGCCACGTCCATGGTGACGATCTCGTCCGTCCACGGGGACGGGCCCGTGATCCCCCACATCCCCAGCGCGAACGCGAGCAGCGGCATCGCCCACCCGGCCACGCGCATCGAGCCGACGGATCGGGGAGCCGCCCGCCGGCCGGATGCGGCGGATGCGGCGGATGCGGCGGATGCGGCGGATGCGGCCGGCGAGGGAAGGGGCGTCACGACGTCCCCTTCATCAGCAGCACCACACGGTACGTCGGCGTCACCGGACGCCCTCCCTACGATCGACACGAGCCGGGGAGCGACGAACCGTGATGCCGTGCGCACGCCACCCTGTTCGTCCCGATCCGGCAGGGCCCTCCAGCGTGCCGGAACCTCCGGGTGAGGGGCCTCGGCCAAACGGCCAGGCCTGCCCCGGCCGTCCGCGACATCAGGCGTTTGTGCTGGATTCGCGGAGTACCGCCTCGCCATGATGGGGCGGCCCGGGTTCCCCGGTTTCGCCCGATTCGCCGGAAGGCTTCCTCGCCATGACGCGTACCCAGCGCCGGACCGGGCTTCTGCTCGTCGCGGTGTTCCTGTGGAACCTGCCGTTGGTCCACTCCGCACCGCGGGCCGAGGCCGCCGGGCCCGGACACTGTGCGGCCGGGGTGCCCTTCAGCCGGCCTGGTTCCCCGGACGGGGATCCGCAGGGGCAGCTCGTCGCGCTGCAGCCGGACGCCGGCCCTCGGAGCGGCGGAAACCAGGTCACACTGACCGGCGCCGGCCTCAGCACCTATACGCGGGTGTTCTTCGGCACCCTGGGAGCCGACGGGTGCTTCACCGGCCGGGAAGCCCCGGACGTGGTGGTGCTCAGCGACACCTCCATCGTCGCCGTCGCACCCCCGTGGCCCACGGCCGCCACCGTCTCCGTCTACGCGGGCACCGACTGCGGGCGGCTCAGCAATCCGCTCGGCTACACCTACCTCGACTGACGTCCGCCTCTCCTGCCTGTCGGCCCCGGCCCCGGCCCCGGCCCCGGCCCCGATCCACCCACCGGGCCGGGGCCGGGGCCGACAGACCCTCAGAACAGGGTCCGCACCAGGCTCCCGACGACGCGTCCCGCCGCCGCCCCGAGCGTGCCCGCCAGCGCGTCGGTGAGGTGTCCGAGCCACGCGCGGAAGGACGCCTCGGCCGCCTCGAAGCGGAGCCCGCAGCCGCAGTGGAACCGCGTCTCCCACACGCTCCAGGTCCCCCGGCAGGCCGCGCACCGCACCCGCGCCGCGTTCGGGTCGACGTCCAGCGTCCCACCGTCCCGGCCGCCGGCCGGGCAGTCCCGGTGCCTGCTCGCACTCCACGCGCGGGAGCAGGCCGGACAAGCGGGGAACGGGAACTCCACCCACGTCATGCGCGTGCCCTTCGCGGCCGTCGACCGCGGCCACCCTGATGGGACCGGCCGTGCTCTGCGCGTGCGATGGATCCACGGTTCCCCCCACGCCGCGGCTCGGCCCGGCCCGTGGGGTGTTCGCCCGTTCCGCCCCGGGACCCGGGCCCCGGAGATCTGCGGCGCGGATGTCGGGGCACGGTCACGCGCGGCGTTCGATGTGTGCAGGGCGGGCAGGTGCGTGCTGACGCCGGACCCCGTTCCCCTACGGTGTGAGTCACGCAGCCTGTGACACCACCCGGCTCGGGTGGCCCGGAGTGCTGCCGTATCCGTAGAACTTCCTGTGGGGGAACCACCATCATGCCCACCACGCTCGTCCGCCGTACGGTACTGACCGCCTCGGCCCTGTCTCTGACACTGCTCGCCTCCGCCTGCGGCGGCTCCGGCAGCGCCGACGGGAAGGCCGACGGGAAGGCCGGTGCGAAGGCCGACGCGAAGCCGTCGGCCTCGGCTTCCCCATCCGCTCCGGCGGCTCCGGCGGCTCCGGCCGCCAAGGGGAAGACGGATGCGGAGCTCGCGGGCATGATCCTGGTTCAAGCGGACCTGCCCGACCACCTCTTCAAAGCCGTCTCCGAGCAGGACGTGAAGGCTGGGGAGGGCGCCGTCAGTGACGTCCCCGACTGTCTGCCGGTGCTGCAGGGGATGGCCTCCGCACCGATCGGCCACCCGACTGGAGCGGCACGGATCGCGGTGGCCGCCAAGCCGAAGCCGGTGGCCAAGGACGCGAGCGAAGAGGACAAGCGGCTCGCCGCCCACAACGCCCTCGGAGCCACCGCGACCGTGGTCAGCCTGTACTCGTACGACGGCGATGGTGCCGAGCGGGTCTTCCGCTCGCTCGAGGACGCGGGCCTGCCCTGCGAGAAGGGTTTCGTGGCCACCGTGGAAGGCGAGCAACTTGGGAACACCACGGTGCGCCCCTTCACCAAGGTCGAGGTCGGCGATGAGAGCCTGACGTACACCCTTGCGATGGCGGACGAAGAGATCGGACGCATCTCGACGGAGCTCGTGGTCGTGCGCAAGGCCAACACCCTCGCCGTCTTCCACGCGCAGAGCATGAGCGGCACCGCCGACCACCCCAAGGACGTCGTCGAGGCCCAGGCCGGGAAGCTCGGCTGACGGTCCGTCCGGCGAAGCCGTCAGCTTGATGGCGGCCGGGAGCTCCGCCTCCGCCGCCCCGGATCCCGGGGTGCGGAGGCGGAGCTCCGCGGGTCAGTGCCTTCCGGCCGGGGCGGGCCGTTCCGGCCGGCCGGTGGTGCGGGGCGCTTCCCGCTTGCGCAGCTGCTGGAGTTGCTGCCTGATGACTTCCAGGCTGCGGGTGACGGCGCCGACCTCGTCGTGGTGGCGCGGGAACAGGACGGTGCGGCGGTCGCCGTCCGCCAGGGCCTCGGCCCGCTGGGCGAGTTCGCGCAGGGCGCGGACCACGATGAGGTGGATCCATCCGAGGCAGGCCACGGCGGCCGTGAGGCCGAGCAGGCCGGCCAGCACCGTACGGTTCTGCAGGCTGTACTCGGGGATGGCCAGGCCCCTGGCGGGCTGCCAGCTGACCACGGTCCAGTTCATCTTCTTGGCGGCGCCACCGCCGACGAACGGGGTCGCGGCGGCGATGGTCGGCGAACCGCGGTCGCGGTAGAGGACACCGGCCGGGCGGGGCGCCATGCCGACCTTGAGGGAGGCACCGTCGACCAGCGCCCCGAGCCGCTTGTCGCCGAGCTTCTCGAAGGCCTGGTAGCCGCTGCTGGAGGCGATCACCCGGTGTTCCGCGTCGACGACCCGGATCTCGCCCAGGCCCGGCCGCTTCAGCAGCGAGTTGAGGAAGTCGACCCGGAACTCGGCGACGACTGCCGCGCCCTTGCGGCTGGAGGTGTCGGCGGCGGCGACGAGGATCGGTTCGTTGCCGCCGGTGACCAGGGTGATCGGTTCCCGGCCGGGCCCCTTGGTGGCGGGCGCCTTCGGCTCCGTGCCGGCCCTGGCGAGCACCTTGCCGTTCGCGTCGACCACGTACAGCGACTGGTAGCGCAGGTGTTCCTCCAGCGTGCGCTCCAGCACGATGGCCATGTGCTGCGGGGTGGTGCGGTCGTTCATCAGCGAGGCGACCGAGACCAGGTCGGCGTGCCCTTCGTTGAGCGCGCGCCGGACCCGGTCGTTCACGGTGTCGGTGCGCTCGCGCTGGTCGTTGACGATCTGCTGGGGCACGACGACGTCTTCGCCGGCCCGGTTGAGCATCAGCCCGAGGGGCAGGCACCAGCCGATGAGCAGGACAAGGGCCAGTGCGACGAGGGTGCGGACCCCGGTCTTGCGCAGTTTGCCGCCGGTGGCGATGCCGTCCGGGCCCGGGTCGGGCTGGTCGAGCAGCTGGTGGCGCAGGCGCTCCAGCGACAGGCCGATCCGGGCGCCTTCACCGCTGCGCGGGACCCTCACGGGCCGGTGCAGGTCACCGCGGGTCAGCCGTCGGCTCTCCAGGAAGAGGGCGAGCAGTGGCCGCTGGACGGTGGTGACGAGCAGGAGGATCACCAGGCCGCCGATGAGCAGCAGGGCGCCTGCCGCGACGAGGCCGACGACGGCGTCGGTCGCGGGCCGGGTGTCCTCGGCGACGTTGACCATGGCGACGACGGTGAGGCCGAGGCTGGTGGCAGTCGTGCCGACACCGGCTTCGGGGCCGGCCAGGGTCGCGTAGCCGGCGGCGGCGCGGTCACCGGCGAACTCGCCGCCCAACAGGCTTCCGCTCACGCCGCGGAACCCTCCGGAGCCCGGCTCCTTGGTCGTCAGCGGGTGGCGTTTGGCCTTCTTCGCCGCCGACTTGGCGAAGGACTTGAGCTGCTTGGTGTCCCGCTTGACGTCCGCGCGCTGAAGGTCGGTGAGCACCTGCTCGGGTTCGGGGATGCCGTCGCTGCTGAGGATCCGGCCTTCGGAGTCCACGACCGCGATGGCCCGGAAGTCGCCGAGGCTGATGCCCGGGAAGCGCAGGCTGCTGGAGGCGACCAGCAGTTGCTGCGGCTTGCCCGGCCAGGTGAGCAGGGCGAGGGTCAGCAGTCGGGTCTCGCCGTTCTCCAGGCGGATCATCCGGGGTGTGAGGCCGCTCTTGTCCGACAGCTTGGACAAGTCGATGGCGGGCAGCGGGAGGTTCTCGCCGCGGGCGGCGAGTAGCCGGCCGGAGCTGATCTCGACGAGCGCCGTGCCGCGCCACTTCTGGTAGGCGCCGCCGATCTTGTCGAGGACGGCGTCGGGGGTGACCGGGTCGCCCGCCGAGAAGAGGGTGGCGGTCCGGTTGAGGTCGGTGACGCTCTCGTCCAGCGACGCCCGCAGGGCGATCGCGCCGTCCTCCGCGAAGTGCTGCTGGGAGGTCATGACGGCTTCGGGCAGTTGGTCCTTGCGGACGCTGCCCAGGCTCAGGGCCGTGAGACCGGCCAGGAGGAGCAGTAGGGCGGACAGCGCGGCGATCGGCGGGCGTATGCCGCCGAGCAGGGACATGTCTGCCCTTCGGCGGGCTTTGCGCCGCCGCTTCGTTTGGGAAGCGGCCACAGGGGCGCTCCTCTCCTGGGTATGGATCCTGCGGATATGGCGGTATGTACGAGTAAAAGGTCCCGAGCCGGGCAAGAGGGACTCAGCCCCGGAGTTCCTGCGGGGGCCGGCCGTCCGGGCCGGGCGGGGAGGCTCAGCCCGGGAGTTCCTGGAGGGGGCGCAGGCCGTCCTGGGCGGCGCCCCGGTTCAGGATCGTGCCCACGGTGCGCTCGAAGGCCACGCGGTAGCGGGCGCGCTGCTCGGGCAGCAGGTTCTCGTCGTTGCGGAGCGCTTCGGCCACGTCGACCAGGCGGTGGTCGCGTACGGGTTTGATCTCGACCCCGGTGGCGGCGCCGTCCTGCGCGGCCTCGGGGTCCGGCGGGATGTCGGTGAAGGTCGGCACGAACCGGGCCTGCACGTCCCACTTGCCGCCCTTCTCGGCGAACTCGAACCAGCCGATGGCGCCTTCTTCGGTCAGGCCGGTGGGCACGTCGTGGCGGGCGAGCTGGTTTCCGAGGCCGTACGCGATCCAGGTGCCGTCGACCTTCTCGAAGGGCTGAACCACGTGCGCGTGGTGTCCGATGACCAGGTTGATCCCGGTCTTCTCGGCGATCTGGCGGCCGAGCTTGAGCTGGGGCTTGCTCGCGTTGGGCTGGTGCTCACGGCCCCAGTGGATCGACAGGATCACGACCTCGGCGCCTGCCTTGCGGGCGGCGGTCTCGGCGGCGGCGATCTTGTCGAAGTCGGTCAGGTTGGCCAGCCACGGCTTGTCCGCAGGTAGTTCCCGGCCGTTGAACCCGAAGGCGTAGGAGATCTGCGCCACTTTGACGCCCTTGACGTCCACGATCAACGGCTTGTTGGCTTCGGCCTGGTTGCGGGCGGAGCCGGTGTGCTTCAGGCCCGCCTTGTCGAGGGTGTCCAGCGTGCGGTACACGCCATCGGGGCCGTGGTCGAGGGTGTGGTTGGAGGCCGTCGAGCAGGTGTCGTACCCGATGTTCTTGATCGTGGTCGCGATCTGCGGCGGAACCAGGAAGTCCGGGTAGCTCTGGAAGGGGCCGCCGGGCTTTCCGAGGACCGGTTCCATGTGGCAGATGCCGAGGTCCGCCTTGCTGATGACGGGTTTCACGCCCGCCATGATCTTGTCGAACTCGTACCCGGACCGGCCTTCGGCCTTCGCGTCCCGGGCGGCCTGGTCGATCAGCTGGGGGTGGATCAGGATGTCGCCGGCCGCGGCCACGGTGAAGGACCGCCCGCTGCCGCCGGCCCCCATGGCGCCGTCCGCGTAGTCGCCCGAGTCTCCCAGGACTCCACAGCCGGTGAGGGAAGCGGCAAGGAGACCCATGAGCGCCGCCGTGCGGAGCGGGATCGGGTGGGTGAAGCCCTTCCCCACACCGGCCGACGGGGATGAGGCCCCGGGGACGCCACCGGCTGCCGCGCCGCCGGCGGGGGGCGCGGATGCGCCCACGGCCCCGAACGCGACTGCCGTGCCGCCGGCCGTCATGGGACTCTTGAAGCTGTTCACCGGTCTCCCCCGTGCGTTACATCTGGTCGACTACAGCAGGTACGACTGCCGACCGGCCCCGGGGGTTGTACAGGCATCGGCCCCCATTCATGCCCAACACGACGGAAGCGTCCGACCCGAAGCCGCGGCGGTGTGCCGGGTCCTTTCCGGGAACCGCGGAAGCCATCGCCCCTGGAACTGGCGCTCGCCAGGGCTATGGCCGGGCTGCGGTCGGCGTCACCGTGGCACCTTTTCGACCTCAGGCCCGGCCCCGTCCGCTCGAAAAGCGCGCCGGTAGGCGGCGGGTGTGGTGCGCAGGGCCTCGTGGAAGCGCCGGCGCAGGTTGACGGCCGAGGAGAGGCCGACCCGGTGCGCGATGGTTTCCACGGGCAGGTCGGTCTCCTCCAGCAGGGCGCGGGTGGCGGCGAGACGGCGGTCCAGTAGCCAGCGTCCGGGGCTGATCCCCAATTGCTCGGTGAAGCGCCGGGTCAGCGTGCGGGCCGAGACCTGGGAGCGGACCGCCATCTCGGCGACGCTGACCGGCTGGTCCAGGCGCCCGGCCAGCCACTCCAGCAGCGGGGCCAGCGAGTCGGCGACCGGTCCGGAGGTCGGCAGTTCGGCGTACTGCAGCTGGCAGCCCTCGCGGTGCGGCGGCATCACCATCTGGCGGGCGATCCGCATCGCGTACGCGGCGCCCTGGTCGGTGCGCACCAGGTGCAGGCAGAGGTCCACGCCCGCCGCCGACCCGGCGCTGGTCGCGACGTCGCCGTGGTCCACGTACAGCACTGCGGGGTCGACCCGGACCCGCGGGAACCGGGCGGCCAGCTCCGGGGCCTGGGCCCAGTGGGTGGCGGCCCTGCGATCGTCCAGCAGCCCGGCGGCCGCGAGTACGAACGCGCCCGAGCAGATGCCGACGACGCGCGCGCCGCGGCGGTGCGCCTTGCGGACCGCCGCGATCAGCGTTGCCGACACCTCGGTGCCGGCGGGCTGCTGCCAGCCGGGGATCAGTACGGTGTCCGCGCGCTCCAGCGCGTCCAGGCCCGTCATGACCAGCAGGTCGTATCCGGCCTGGGTTCGCAGCGGGCCGGGGTGCTCGGTACAGACCTCGAACGCGTAGCGGGAAGGGATCGCCGGGCTGTGGTCGCCGAACACCTCGGTCGCGCAGGCCAGCGGGAAGGTCGACTGCGGGGACTGCAGCACGGCCACGACCCGGTGGATCGCCGGGGACTTCGGCAGCGGACGAGGCGTCATGGCCCGAAAGTACCCCATCGTGTCGTTCAGGACACTGGAGCGAGCCATTGGTCTAGTCCAGCATCATCCTGTGACCACCGCACAGAAACAAACACAGGCCCAGACCGTCCACACCGTCCACTCCGATGCGCCGACCGCCGGAGCCTCCTTGTGGGACCGGCGATTCACGCTCTACTTCATCGCCCGCGCCGTTTCCCTGGTCGGCGACGCGATGATGCCGGTCGCCGCCGCGCTCGCGGTCGGACCGCTGTACGGAATCTCCGGAGTCGGCTTCGTCCTCGGCACCTGGACCGGGACCTTCGTCCTCCTGGTCCTCTTCGGCGGGGTGTTCGCCGACCGGGTCGGCGCGCGCCGGATGATGGTCGGCGCGGACCTCGTCCGGGTGGTCACCCAGGGGGTGCTGGCCGCCGCGTTCTTCGCCGGGACGCCGCCGTTCTGGCTGCTGGTGGCCATGGCGACACTGGCCGGTGCGGCCGTCGCGATGTTCCAGCCGGGGGTGAACGGGATGGTCCCGCTGGTCGCCCGGGAACCGCAGCGCGCCAACGCCACGCTCAAAGTCGCCGACGCGCTGGCCCAACTGATCGGCCCGGCCCTGGCTGGGCTGCTGATCGTACTGACCGGCGCCGGGACCGTTTACGCGATCGACGCGGGCACCTTTGTACTCAGCGCCCTGTGCCTGGGGCTCATCCGCCTGGCCGGCACCGGCACCGGAACCGACGCCGAAGCCGCCAACTCCGCGGCCACCGCCCGACGGAGTTCGCTCCGCCGCGACCTGCGCCAGGGCTGGCAGGAGTTCCGCTCCCGCACCTGGATGTGGGCGGTGATCCTGATCTGGGTGGCCTACGGCGTGCTCCTCTTCGGCCCGCTGGTGCCACTGAGCTCGGCGCTGATCGGCGCCCGCCTCGGCCCGAACGCGTACGGTCTGGCCGTCTCCTTCCTCGGTGTCGGCACGGTGCTCGGAGGCCTGCTCGCCCTGCGACTGCGCCCGGCCCGGCCGCTGGCCGCCGGCGCGATCGCCATGGCGTTGTTCACCGCGCTCCCGCTCTGCGTGGCGTTGGGTGCCGGGCTGCCGGTGCTGCTGGCGGGACACGTCCTCGGCGGTGGCGCCTGGGCGTTCTGGTCGGTGATGTGGGCGACCAGCGTGCAGACCCACACGCCACCAGCGGTGCTCAACCGGGTCACCGCGTACGAGCTGGCCGGCTCGGTGTCCGGAATCGCCCTCGGCCAGATCCTGGCCGGACCGGCCACGGAGCTGGCCTCCCCGCAGACGCTGCTGCTGGTCTCGGCCGGCACCTGCCTGGCGGGCTGCGTGGCACTGCTCTCGATCCCGGCGATCCGCACCCTGCGCCGCATCACTCCCGCGGACAGCGCTTGACCGCCGGCGGGACCGAACCCCTGAAACGCATGCGAGTGGGCGGGCACGGGCGATGAGTTCGCGCAGCGTGCGGCTGCCTGAAGCGGGGATGTCGCCGAGGAGCTCGCGCACCTACCCTGGCGGAAGACAACAGGGGGAGATCGTCATGACCGTGAAGAAGCCGATGCCCCCGAAGGCAGGGTTGTGGATCTCCGGCGTCATGGGGGTGGCGTGGTGCGGAGTGCTGGCGTTCTGGCTGTTGGTGGTCCCCGAGCCGCTCGACATGCCGGGCGGGCTGGTGCCGGCGATCCTGGCGGCCAGCGCGGCCGCCCAGCTGGGCATGGCGGCCATGTATGCCGTGCGGCTGCGGCGGTCGCGGTGACGGACCGCGAGCGGGTGCCGGTCGACAACCGCGACCCGCAGACCTGGTACGCCCGCGGCCTGGCCCTCCTCGGCCTGGGCGGCGTGCTGCTCCTCGTGGCATGGCTGAACCGGTCGGCTGAACCATGGTTGGCCCTCGACCTCTTCAACGGGTTCGGGTTCGCGCTCCTCGGCTTCGGCGCACTGTTCTTCACCGCGGGAGTGGTGCTGCGGTTGGTTCGCCACCGCCCCTGAACGTCCGGACACCAAGCACCTGTCTGCCGGCAAGTACCCCCGATGCCCCGGAGACGTCGCGTCCCGGGTGATGGCGCCGGTCACGCCGGGTGGCGGTCACCGCTCCCGGCGACGGCGCCTTGCGCGACGAATGGCTCCACCAGGCCTTCTCCGAGTCCGACTGGGCGCCGAACCTCCTGACGAGCGGTGACAGACCTGTCGGCTTCGCGTTCGTCCGCGGCCTGATCGGATCGACGCGCGTGCTGAACAGCTTTTTCGTGGTGCGTGGTGCGTGGTGCGCGAAGGGCGGGGATCGGGCTGCGCGCCGTTCAGGAGATCCTCGCCTTGCACCCCGGCTCGTGGGAGATCGCCTTCCAGGACGCCGACACGGCCGCGGTGCGCTTCTGGCACCGGGTTGCCACGGCGATCGCCGGCGACGCATGGGCCGAGGAGCGCAGGCTCGTTCCGGGGCGGCCGGACCTGCCTCCTGATACCTGGATCTCGCTCAGCACCCCTGCCTAGGTCCCGCCGGCCCGTCTTGCGCCGCGCCGGCGTCGGTTCGCGGGGCCGGCCTCTTGTTTACCTTACGGGTCGACCCGTAAGGTAAGTGCCATGAGCTCCTCTCCGCCCTCCAGGGGGCGACCCAGGGATCCCCGGTCGCACGAAGCGATCATCGGCGCGACGGCGGAGCTGGTGGCCGAGGTCGGCTACGCCGCGACGTCGATCGGGGCGGTGGCCGCACGGGCCGGCGTGGGCAAGGACACGATCTACCGGCGGTGGCCGGGCAAGCCGGAGTTGGTCTTCGAGGCCGTCTTCACGACCACCGACGACGCTCCTGCCCCGGACACCGGAACGCTGGCCGGGGACCTGACCGTGCTGCTCCAGGGCCTGGTCGACGAGTTCCGCGCGCCGGCCGCCGCGGCGGCGCTCCCGGGGCTGCTCGCCGACTTCGCCGCCGATCCGGAACTGAAGGCGCGCATCCGCGGCGACTTCCTGGCCCCGTCGAAGGAAGGGCTGCTGATCGTCTTCGAACGCGCCGTGGCGCGCGGGGAGATCGCGGCCGAAACGCCGGTGGACCTGGTCCTGGACACGCTGGCCGGAGCCGTGTTCTTCCACGTGGGACTGGTCGGGGAACACCCTGGCCCGCATCTGGCCACACTGCTGGCCGCCGTCGTGGCCAAGGGAATCGAGATCCGATGAACAGCTGGTTCCTCGCGGCGGGCATCACCGCCGTCGGCGTCGCCGCAGTGCACGTCATCGCCGGGCGCCGCGATGTGGTGCGCCCGCTGCTGTCCTCCGGGCTCGCGGACGAACCCAAGCGTGTCCTGCACGCCGTCTGGCACATGGTGAGCATCGACTTGGGGCTCTCCGGACTCGCTCTGCTCTACCTCTCCCTGAGGGACGGTACGCCGGGGACCGGCCTGCTGGCGTGGTTCGTGGCCGCGCACTTCGTCGCGTACGCGGCAGCCTTCCTCGTCATCACCCTGTCCGTCGGCTGGCCCAGGCCGCTGCTCCGCCTGCCGCAGTGGATCCTGCTCCTGCCCGTCGCGGTGCTGACGGCTGCGGGCGCCGCGTAGCCCGTCCGTGTCCTGGGTGCCGGCCGGTGCGACGCGTCGTCACGGTGCGGCAAGCCGGCGGTACTCGTGCCCGGCGCCGGGGAACGAGGAGGAGAGAATGCCCGACCGCAGCTCGCCGTCGAGCGAGGACGCGAGGAATTGCGTACAGGACACGGAGAAGTGCTCCCACCGGTCGCCGCGCGCCTCGTTCACCATGACGGTCCATCGGTCCGGATCAAGACCCGGCCGGACGAGCCAGTAGAGGCATTCTCCGTTGTCCGTAGTGGCCCAGGGGATGACACGGGCGCCTTCGGCCTCCAGTTCCGCCGGCTTCCTCTCGAACCGCCACAGGTCTTCGAGGTCTTCGGCCTGGTTCCTTGCCCAGGTGATGAGGTCGTAGTTCTCGTTGGGGCAGCCGGGCTCCAGGACGTACAGGTAGTCGTCCCAGTTGCTTCCGCCGTGGACATGGATGAAGTCCTTGTAGTCGGCGGGAAGTTCGACCCCGAGAACGCGCTCGATCTCGCACCAGTCCTTCTGGTGGCGCGCACTCGGCGCCCGGGCGATTTCGAAGAGCCGCGCAAGGGCATGGGGCATGGCGAGGGTCCTGTATTCCGGGGGTCGGTCTGGTTGTGGATGCCGGGCGGTGGGCTTCCTTCTCCTGGTCTCGCCAACCTAGTGCAGTGCGGCGGCGGCCGGTCCGCCGAACGGGTGGCCGATGAGGGTGATTCCGCGGACGGCTCCGGCGCATTCAGGTGCACCGTAGGCCGCCCGGCCCACACCTGGATCGCCGTGTTCCGTCAGCCCTTCTAGATTGCGGCGAGGATGCGGGAAATCGCCCGCTCTGACCGAAAGGGCTGCCCGCATGGCTCGCCGCTGGTTCACATCCGCCCTGTGCGCGCTCGCGCTCCTCGCACCGGGGTCGCTCGGCGCGGCCTCGGCCGCCGAAGGAGGACGGGCTTCCCTGCGGGTCATGACCCGCAACCTCTATCTCGGCGCCGACCTCGCGCCCGTTCTCGCCGCCACCAGCCCCCAGGGGCTCGTCGCCGCGGTGACCGCGGTGTGGGCGAACGTCCGGGCGACGGACTTCCCCGAGCGTGCCGAAGCGCTGGCCGACGAGATCGCCGCCGGCGATCCGCACCTCGTGGGTGTCCAGGAAGCCGTGCTGTGGCGCAGCCAGACACCTGCCGGACCGGGCAGCGCCACCCACGTCGAGTACGACTTCCTGCAGATCCTTCTCGACGAGCTCTCCGCCCGGGGCAAGCACTACGCGGCCGTGGCGAGTGTCACCGTCGGCAGCGACTTCGAAGCCCCGCGCTCCACGCCCACCGGTTTGCAGGACATCCGCCTCACCGACCGCGACGTGCTCCTGACCCGCACCGACCTGCCCGCACACACGTTCTCCGTGGCCAACGCGCAGGCCGCCCGGTTCCAGAGCCACGTACCCGTCTGCCGTCCCGTGCTGGGCTGCCCGCCCAATCCGGCCCTGCGGATCGAGCGCGGCTGGGTCGCGGCCGATGCCACGCTGCGCGGCCGCACCACCCGAGTGGTGACCACCCATCTCGAGCCCGCCGCCCCCGCCGTCCAGGAAGCACAGACCGACGAACTGCTCGCGGGCCCGCTGAACACCACGCTCCCCACCGTGCTGCTGGGCGACCTCAACTCGGCGGCCGGCGGAGTCGGGGCGACACCGGGAACCAACACCCAGAGCCACAACCGGCTCCTGGCCGCCGGATTCACCGACGCCTGGACGGCCACCCGCCCCCGCGACCCCGGCTTCACCTGCTGCCAGGCCCCCGACCTGCGCAACTCCACCTCCGCCCTCACGCAGCGCATCGACTACGTGCTCTTCCGCGGCAAGATCACCGCGCTGTCGACCCACCGCGTGGGCCGCGCCCAGGCCGACCGCACCCCGTCGGGTCTGTGGCCCTCCGACCATGCCGGCGTCAGAGGCGTGCTCCAGCTCCGCTGAGACACCGCCGCGCGGCTCCCGCGTGCCCCGTGTGCCTCCCGGCAGGCCCGCGGGGCGCGACCGTGCCGGCCTCACACGTCCCGGCGCCGTACGACCGTCACGGCAACGGTCACCGAGACGAGCACCCAGGCCGCGAGAGCGATCCAGGAGCCGGTGATCGTGCCCGGGTGGGCGCCCAGACTCGTGGCGGATTCCGGGTTCAGCGACAGCCGGCCCTGGGCGGCGAGCGGGAGGTGGTTGCCGATCTCCCTCAGGACGCGGTACCGGTCGCCGCCGAAGAGCATGGGCAGGATGAAGAGGATCCCCACGACGGCGACGATCGAGGCCGTGGCGTGGCGCAGAACGGCCCCGAAGGCCATCCCGATGAGTGCGCAGACCGGGACGACCAGCGCGTAGGCCACGACGGCCCGCAGGCAGCCGGGGTCGTGGATCGAGAGCCCGACGTCACGGGAGGCCAGCATCGCGTTGGTGGTGAAGAACGAGGTCGTGGAGACGATCGCACCGAGGGCGAGCGTGACCACCGCGGCCAGGGCCACCTTGGCGGTGATCACCGCACGCCGGTCGGGGACGGCCGCGAACGTGGTGCGGATCATCCCGGTGGCGTACTCGCCGAAGACCGTGATGGCTCCGAAACTGGCCGCCGCCAGTGCCATGACACCGACCGCGATGCTGCTCAGGCCGTGGAACAAGGGGTCGTACGTGTAGGAAGGTTCGCCGGGCGGCGGGGGGAGCGTCGGGTGCGGCTGGTCGATGTACGGGAAGTCGGAGTGAACGGCGTTCACGTTGATCGCGATCGCGACGACGGCGCTGAGGACGAGCACCCAGTAGGTCGACCTGAGCGAGCGCATCTTGATCCACTCGGCGGCGAGCAGGTCGGTGAACCCGGCCCCGGGTTCACCGGCGGGTTCGGCCGCCCGCACGGGCGGCCTGGTTCCGGACGTGGTCGGCGTGCTCATCGGGGTTCTCCTGCGAGGTATTCGACGCTGTCGGCGGTGAGGGACATGAACGCCGACTCCAGGGACGAGGTGTGGGTGGCCAGTTCGTGCAGCACGATGCGGTGCCGGTGGGCGAGGTCGCCGATCCGGGCCGCCGTCAGGCCGGTGACGCGGACCGCCGGGCCGCCCTCCCGGTGCACCGACCCGCCTTCGGCGACCAGTACGGCCTCCAGTGCCTCCCGGTCCGCCGGGTCGGGGGTCCTGACCGTCACGCCCCGGGAGGCGTGCCGCGCCGAGAAGTCGGCCAGGCTCGCGTCGGCGATGAGCCGGCCCCTGCCGATGACGATGATCCGGTCGGCGGTGTGTTCCATCTCGGCCATCATGTGGCTGGAGACGAAGACGGTGCGGCCCTCGGACGCCAGCCGCCGGAACAGGCCGCGCACCCACAGCACGCCCTCGGGGTCGAGGCCGTTCAGGGGCTCGTCGAAGAGCAGCACCGGCGGATCGCCGAGCAGGGCGCCCGCGATGCCGAGGCGCTGCTTCATCCCGAGGGAGAACCCGCCGATCCGGCGGGCCGCCGCCTTCGCCAGCCCGACTTCCCGCAGCACCTCGTCCACCCGGGACGGGGGGATGCGGTTGCCACGGGCCAGGGCGGACAGGTGCGCCCGCGCGCTCCGGCCGCCGTGCACGTCGTGGGCGTCCAACAGAGCGCCCACGTGGCGCAGTCCGCGCGGGCGGTGCGAGAAGGGCACCCCGTCCACGGTGACGGTCCCGCCGGTCGGCGTGTTGAGGCCCAGGATCATCCGCAGGGTGGTGGACTTGCCGGCGCCGTTGGGGCCGAGGAATCCCGTCACCCGGCCCGGTTCCACGGTGAAGCTCAGGTCGTCGACGGCGACGGTGTCGCCGTACCGCTTGGTCAGCCCAGTCGATTCGATCACGGGGGCCACGCTGCCCGTGCGGGTACGGTCCGTGCGTCGGCCGGTGGTTCACACTGCGACGCCCTTCCGGTAGCCCGGGGGATTAGTCCTGCGGGCCAATGTCCCGGCGGGCGGGCGCGGATACGATCGCCCGATGACCGCTCCTCCTCGTCCGTCCCTGCTCAGACGCGTGCCACCGGGCGCGTGGGTGGGCGCCTTCTGGGTGACCCTCGTCCTCGTACGCATGCTGCAACGGCCGGACGAGCTGCGCCATTTGGTCCAGTACAACGGCAACATCGAGGATGCGCCGCTCCTGGCCACCGCCGTCGTCACGACCCTTGGCGCCCTGCTGCTGTTCCGCGCGCCACTGGCGGCCGTGGCCGTCGCGCTCGCGGGCACCGTGTTCTCGATCGGGATGGAGGTGCGCGAGACGCCGTTCGTCCTGTTCCTGCTGGCCGACGCGGCCGTCGGATACACCGCCGCGACCCGTCCGCGGCGGGTCTCGGTCTCCGCCGCCCTGCTCTGCTTCGCCACCCTGGCGGGCTATGCGGGCTGGCACCTGGCCCGCGGCTACTTCTTCAACCCCTCGGCGCCGGCCGGGCTCGCGTCGACCGTCGTCATCGCCTGGCTGATCGGCAACACGATCCGTCAGGACCGGGCCCACGCGGACACGGTGCGCGCCCAGGTCACCCGGCAGGCCGTCACCGCGGAGCGGCTGCGCATCGCCCGGGAACTGCACGACATGGTCGCCCACAACATCGGCATCATCACCATCCAGGCCGGTGTGGGCAGCCGGGTCATGGACACCCAGCCCGCCGAGACGCGCAAGGCGCTCGACGCCATCGAGGCCACGGGCAGGGAGACCCTCGCCGGTCTGCGGCGGATGCTCGGGGCGCTGCGCAAGGGCGAGGAGGAGTCGGCGCCGCTGGAGCCGGTCCCCGGTCTGGCCGCCCTGGGGCAGCTGGTCGGGCGGAGCGCGGCCGCCGGTGTCCGGGTCGAGGTCCACTGGCGGGGGAAGCCCCGCGAACTGCCTTCGGACGTGGACCTCGCGGCCTTCCGCATCGTCCAGGAGGCGGTCACCAACGTGGTGCGGCACTCCGGCACCCGGGACTGCACCGTGACGGTCGACCACCGCGGCGACGAGCTGGCCGTCGAGGTCGTCGACCTCGGCCGCGGGGGCGGCGTCGGCGGATCCGGGTACGGAATCGTCGGCATGCGGGAGCGCGTCGGGCTGCTGCACGGCGAGTTCAGCGCCGGGCCGCTCCCGGCCGGCGGCTTCCGGGTGGCGGCCGTGCTGCCGGTACCGGTGGAGGCGGGGCGGTGATCCGCGTCGTGCTGATCGACGACCAGCCGCTGATCCGTACGGGCCTGCGCGTCCTCATCGCCGACACCCCCGGCCTGGAGGTCGTCGGGGAGGCCGGGAACGGCGCCGACGCCGTGGAACTGGTGGCGCGGCTGCGGCCGGACGTGGCCATCATGGACATCCGGATGCCCGGCACGGACGGGATCGAGGCCACCCGGCGGATCGACGCGGATCCGCGCTCGACGACCCGCGTCCTGGTCCTCACCACCTTCGACGACGACGAGTACGTCTACGGTGCGCTCCGCGCCGGGGCGAGCGGCTTCCTCGTCAAGGACATGCCGCTCGAGTCCATCCTCGACGGGGTCCGGGTCGTCGCCGCCGGGGACGCCCTCATCGCGCCGAGCGTCACGCGCCGCCTCATCGAGGAGTTCGCGGCGCGGCCCGGCCCCTCCCCCGGCGCCGGTCCAGGGGGACGCTCCGGAGCCGGCCGGGCGGTGGCGGGCGGCATCACGGACCGGGAGCGCGAGGTCCTGACCCTGGTCGGCCGCGGCCTGTCCAATGCGGAGATCGCCGGGGAGCTCACCATCAGCGTGGCCACCGCGAAGGCTCACGTCTCACGGCTCTTCACCAAACTCGACGCGCGCGACCGGGTCCACCTCGTGATCCTGGCCTACGAGTTCGGCCTCGTCGCGCCCCCGGGGTGAGGCCTGGACGGCGTGTGCGGCGTGTGCGGCGTGTGCGGCGTGTGCGGCTTACGCGGCGTGTGCGGCTTACGCGGCGGTGCCGTCCGGCTCCGTGGTCATGCGGGCCACGTGGAGCGCCAGGTAGGAGACCTCGTCCTCGCTCAGGTGCTCACCCAGGCGCAGCTCGACGACGGTCGCCAACTGCTGCGCGGTGCGGGTCGCCTCCGGGTAGTGCCGGCGGATGCCCTCGCCGATCGTGGTCTCGTGGCCCTTCAGCTGCCGGTGCTGCTGGATGCGCACGAAGAGGTAGCGCACGTGGGTGATGAACCGCGCCGCGCTCATGGACTCCTGGGACACCGACAGCCCGTACCGCTCCCGGACGACGGCGAGCATCTGCTGGATGACCCCGGTCATCGTGTACGTGAAGGACAGGTCGCCCGTGGCGAAGCCCGCGTTGACCAGGTGCAACGCGAGCGCGATCGCCTCGGATTCCTCCAGCCGCGGGTCCAGGCGCTCGTTGATCGCGTCCAGCAGGCGCTGCGCCTGGGCGTACTCGGAGGCGTACAGGGCCTGGACCTCCGCGCGCAGCGGGTACTCGATGACGATGCCGCGCGCGGCCCGGTCCAGTGCGCCGGTCACGTGGTCGGCGACGGCGATGGCGAGGGTCGGCCGGGTGGACTCGCGTCCCTCGATGCCCGCTTCGTCGAGGGCGATCACGACGGCCCGCAGGACCTCCTCGTCGATGAGGGCGAGGACCTCGCTCAGGTGGTCGGGGTCGCGGCCGTCCGCCGGGACGAAGACGCGCACGATGAGCGCGGGGTCGACGGGCTTGCCCTGCCGGGAGCTGAATCCGATGCCGCGCCCGGTGAGGATGACCTCCTGGCCCTTTTCGTCGCGCGCGAGGACCACGTTGTTATTGAGGACACGCAGCGCCTTCAACGCCTGCTCTCCTTCTCGTTCGCGGTCCGGTTCTGCCCAATGATCCCGCATTGTCTGGCACGCGTGCGCCACCCTCTCCCCTGGACTCTGCCCCGAACCGGTCCGACGCGGGCACGCCCCACGAGGTGGCGCGTGCCCGCGTCGGACCGGTGGCGGTCGTTACCGCCGTACGGTCACCACGGGGGCGCCGGCGGCGACGGTCTGCCCGGTGTGCGGCTCGACCGAGGTGAGGTCGGCGGTGTTGGTGACGGTCATGAGGGTGACGGTCGGGTGATCCGCCGCGCGCACGGCGTCGAGGTCGACCTCGGCGAGGAGGTCGCCGACGGAGACCCGGCTGCCCGCCTCGACGCGGACGTCGAAGCCCTCCCCGCGCATCTGCACCGTGTCGATGCCGATGTGGATGAGCACCTCGACGCCGTCCGCGGTACGGATGCCGAAGGCGTGGCCGGTGGCGGCGACGATGACCAGCTCCCCGTCGACCGGGGAGACGATGCGGCCGTCGGCCGGCTCGATGCCGACGCCTTCGCCGAGCGCGCGGGAGGCGAAGACGGGGTCCCCGACCTCGTCGAGGCCGACCACACGGCCCGCGACGGGCGCGGCGAGCTCGGTGCCCTTGGCGGGGGTGGAGGCGGGAGCACCGGCGGCGGTGTCGGACGCGGAGACGGATGCCGTGGCGGATGCGGAGGCGGAGCCGGCGGATGCGCCCGCGGCGGTCACGGCGGCCGTGGCGGCGCCGACTGTGACGAGCTCGCGGTCATCGGCGGCCGTGGCCTCCCCGCGGGAGAGGGCCTCGGCGGCGTCGCGATCGGCGTTGGCCTGGACGCGGTCCGCCGGGGTGCGGAAGTCGGAGAAGTACACGAGGGCCATCGAGACGAAGAAGGCGGCCGTGATCGCGATGCCGTAGGTGGCCATCGGGGAGAAGACCGGGATGGTCAGCAGGGAGGTGAAGGCGAAGGCCTTGGTGTCCACGCCGCCCAGGACGCCCACGATCACGCCGCCGACGAGGCAGCCGACGAGCATGCGCGGGTAGATCCGCTTGAAGCGCAGGTGGATGCCGTACAGCGACGGCTCGGAGATGCCGCCGAGCAGACCCGCGGCCAGGGCGCCGGTCGCGGTCTGGCGCATCTCCTTCTCGCGGTGGCGCAGCGAGAGCAGCAGGACACCGGCGGTGGCGCCGAAGCAGGCGAAGTTCCATGCGCCCATGGGGCCCTGGATGAAGTCGTAGCCGAGGGTGTTGATGTTCACGAGCATGAGCGCGTTCAGCGGCCAGTGCAGGCCCAGCGGCACCAGGAACGGGTAGAGCAGCGGGATGAGGATCGCGAAGACGATCGGGGCGTTGCCGTTCAGCCAGGACAGGCCCTCACCGAGGCCGTTGCCGGCCCAGACGCCCAGCGGGCCGATGAGGAACGCGGTGATCGGGATCATGATCAGCATGCTGAAGAACGGCACGAAGACCAGGTGCACGGCCTCCGGGAAGATGCGCTGCAGGCCCTTGTAGACCAGGGCGAGCAGGGCGACCATCAGCAGCGGCACGAAGACCTGGCCGCCGTAGTCGTTCAGCTGCATCGGCAGTCTGAAGACGTGCGCGACGCACTCCTGGGTGCCCAGGGTCCCGTTGGTGGTGCAGGTGATGCCGGGGATGCCGGACTTCGGGTTGAGCATGCCCGTGAAGTTCGGGGTCATCACCGCGGCCATCACCGCGGCGCCCACCCAGGGGTCGATCTTCAGCTTCTTGGCCGCGTTGTAGGCGACCATGATCGGCAGGAAGTACAGGACCGAGCGCCACATGGCGTCGACGAAGACCCAGGTGGCGGACTTGTCCGCGGCGCGGAAGTCGACGAAGCCCAGGGCATCGAGGACGGAGGCGATCGCGATGATGAGCGAGGAGCCCAACAGGACGCCCATGAGGGGGCGGAACGAGTCCGACAGGTACTCGAAGAAGTTGTCGACCACGGCGTAGCGGCCGCGGCTCTTGGCCCGCATCGCGGCCTTGACGTCTGCGTCGGACTTCGGGCCGGGAGTGCCGCCGCCCGCCATGGACGGCAGGTTCATGATCTCGGAGTAGACGCGTGCGACGGCTCCGCCGATCACGATCTGCAGACGGTCACCTGACTGCGGCACGGTGGCCATGACGCCGTCGAGGGCATCGAGGGCGGCCGCGTCGGCCTTCGCCCCGTCGTGGAGCTGGAAGCGCAGCCTCGTCGCGCAGTGCGTGAGGCTCTCGATGTTCTCGGCGCCGCCGACGCCGCGGAGGATCTGCTCCGCGAGCGTGCCGGGTCCGGCTACGGGTGTGTTCATGATGCGTCCTTGCATCCTGGGGCTGATGCCATCCTGCTTCGGTTCGCGATCTCTCACGCCCGGATCCGGGCAACAAAAAAGGCCCGGGTCGCGCACGCGGCGCCACCCAGGCCTTGCCTCCCCTCAAGCGGTGCACCGCCTTGACGTCGCGTGGCGACGAAAGCGGTGACCTCGGGGAGTAGCAATCCTGTGATCGAGATCGATCAGACAAAACCTTAACACCGGGAAGTGCGTGCGGACGGCGACGGCCCTGTGATGTAGCTCGCGGTGCGGGCCCGGCGGCCCGGGGCGGGGCGCGTCCTACGGGCGGCGGGCCAGCAAGTGGGAGTCGAGGAAGCCGCGTTCGGAGGCCGGGTCGTGGAGCAGCCGGGCGAACGGGACGAGGCCGGCGCCGGTCAGCAGGTCGGCGAGCCCGTCCGCCGGCCAGCTGTAGGCGGGTGCCACCTTGTGGTCGAAGCGGACCGGATCCGGGCCTTCGGTCCCGAAGAAGGAGACCAGGAGCAGGCCGCCCGGTGCGAGGACGCGGACCTGCTCGGCGAGCAGCGCGGGCAGTTCCCCGGGCGGGGTGTGGATCATCGAGTAGTGGGCCAGTACGCCGCCCAGCGCGCCGTCCTCGACGGGGAGGGCCTCCATGCGCGCCTCGTCGAACCGCAGCGCCGGATGGGCCCGGCGGGCGTGGTCGACCATGGCCGGGGAGAGGTCGAGCCCGAAGGCGTCCAGTCCGAGGTCGTTCAGCATGGCCGTCAGGTGTCCGGGGCCGCACCCGACGTCGGCCGCTCGCGGGTTCCCCGTCCCCCGCACCAGCTCGGCGAAGGTGGTGATCATGGCTCGCGCGAAGGGCTGCGTCTCCAGCCGGTCGGCGAACATCGACGCGTACAGCTCGACCACGCCGTCGTAGGCCGCCCTGGTCCTGTCTTGATGATCCGCCACGGGAAGGAAGTTAACATCCGCGCGGTGCGGCCCGCCCCGGGGTGGTCACGGACGACGCCCGGTGCTCGGTGGGGGTGATTCCGTAGGCTTCGCGGAATGCCCGGCTGAACGCGGAGGCGCTGGGGAATCCCCAGCGGGCCGCGATCACTTGAACGGGCTGACCGCCCAGTTCCCCTCGTGCCAGGTCGGCGCGGGCCCGCTCCAGCCGGCTCTCGCGGATGCGTGCCGCGACGCTGAGGTCCTGGTCCGCGAAGAGGGCGTAGAGGGAACGCAGGGACATGTTGTGCCGGTCCGCGACCGTCTGGGGGGTCAGGCCCGGGTCGCCGAGGTTGTTCTCGATGAAGCGGTGGATCCGTTGCAGGGCCTCCTGCGTGCGCACCTCGGCAGGCGCCTCGCCGAGGTCGCCCAGCTGCCGTGCGAGACACGCGGTGGCCAGGTCGAGGGCGACGGCCCCCATCCCGTGCAGCTCCTCCGGGCCGCAGCGCGGGCCGTGGACGAGCAGGGTCTTCAGGAAGTCGGCAAGGACCGCCCCCGATCCCGTGTCCGCGTCCAGGCCCTGCGCGAGGAGGCCGTCCACCCGGTTCGGGCGCAGCGCCAGGGCCGGGCGGGGGATCTGCAGCACGATCGTGTCCACCTGCCCGCCCACGCAGGCCCCTGCGCTCGGCCGCGACGTGTCCGTGAGCATGAACCCCCCGGAGACCACCGAATCGCTGCCCCGCTGCGAGATCCGGACGTGGCCCCGCGTCACGAGGGCCAGCTGGAAGTGCTCCGGATCGCCGCTGCGGACATGGGCCGCGGTACGCCGCGAGAGCACCGGTGAGCAGGACAAGGAGGACAACCGCACCGCGCCGAGGTCCAGGTCCGTGATCTTCGCGCGGAAGTCGGCCGTGTGCGGGGTGCTGAGCATGACCGGCATCACATCGCTGGACACCGTCTCGCAGAACCAATCGAACCTGTCCTCGCGCGCCACGACGGCTTCCGACGCCACCAGCGAGCCCATGCGACCACCCACACCCTTTTGACCTGGCAGTGGACCAGTCCTTCACCGGTCGACCCACCGCCGTGCTTCCCCCCGTCACGTGATCAAGTATCGGCCACGTGAATCCGGCGGGGGCACGTGCCCGTGCCGGGTTCCCCACCCCCCTTCCCAGCCGGTCGCCTCACCAGGTATCTTGCATCGCATGGAACCAGGTGATTCGACCAAGCAGGCCCGGGCAGCCGCCCAGCTGCGCAAGGGGGTTCTGGAGTACTGCGTCCTCGCCCTGATGCGGGACCGCCCCCGCTACGGCGTGGAGCTCCTCCAGTCCCTCGAGGACTCCGGCACCCTCGCCACCAGCCAGGGCACCGTCTACCCGCTGCTCTCCCGGCTGCGCCGCGACGACCTGGTCACCACGACCTGGCAGGAGTCCGCCTCCGGACCGCCCCGCCGCTACTACGCGCTCACCGACAGCGGCCGTGCCGCCCTCGACGAGTTCACCCGCGTCTGGCCCGGCTTCCGCAACGCCGTCGACGCCTTCCTCGCCACCCCGCACCACGCCACCGGAGATCCCGCATGAAGACCTCGGCCGACCCCGTAAGCGACTACCTCTCCGCCGTCGAGCGCGAGGCCTCCGCACTGCCCGCCGACCGCCGACGGGAGCTCCTCGCCGACCTCGCCGAACACATCGAGGTGACCCGCGCCGAGCGTCCCGAGGTCACGATCGGCGAGGTCCTTGCGGAGCTGGGGGACCCCCGTACGATCGCGGCGACCGCACTGGCCGAGGCGGGCGACGGGGCCGTCGAGGCCGTCGAGGCCCCTGCGCAGAGCGGAGCGGGCGCACCCGTCCGGAAGGGCAAAGTGCACCCCCTGATCCCGCTCCTGATGCTGACCGTCCCCTTCCTCGTCGCGGCCGTCCTCCCCTACAGCGACACCACGTCGATCTTGAGCACCCTGTTCCGCGTCATCGGCGCGGTGCTCCTGTGCACCTCGGTCCACTGGACCTCGGCCCAGAAGTGGACCGGCGTACTGCTCACCGCCGTCCTGCCGACCCTCGCCATCGGCATCTGGAAGCTCTTTGCCGCCGCACCGACGGACGACACGGCGGCCAACGTGGCCAACCTGATGACGCTCGCCCTGCTGGCCGGTACGACGGCATGGCTCTGGCGGAACCGCCGCGCCTGAAGCGTCGCTCCCGGGCCCGGATCCGCTCCCGGGTCCGGGGTATCCGGGTCCGGACCCGGCGAGTGCCTCAGGTGAGCGACTGGGCGGCGTAGAGAGTGCCGACGGTGGTGGCCAGGGTGCCCAGGAGGAGCCGGAGTGCCTTCTCCGGCAGACGGGGCTGGAGGCGGGCGCCCAGGTAGCCGCCGACGAGTCCGCCCGCACCACAGGCCAGGCCCAGGAACCAGTCCGGCGCGATGCTGCCCGGCCCGGAGAGCGCGAGCAGGGTGTAGGTGGCGGCGCCGACCACCGAGGTGGCGAAGGTGGAGGCCAGGGCCGCCGGGGCGACTTGGGCGACGGGCGTGCCGCGGCCGACCAGGACGGGGCCGAGGAGGGATCCGCCGCCGATGCCGTAGATCCCGCCGACCACGCCGACGACCAGGGCCAGGCCGGTCACCGCCCGCGGCGACAGCTGGTCACGGGCCTGTCCGGACCGCCGGGACGGCAGGAGCGTGCGGAGGATCAGCCACAGTCCGAGCGGGAGCAGGAACGCCGCCACCAAGGCCTTGAAGACGACCGGGCCCGGGATCGCGAACACCCGGATGACGGCGCCGACGACCACGCCGGGCAGGGTCCCGAGGACCAGGCGGCGCACCAGTGGCCCGTGCAGGCTCCCCGTGCGGTGGTGGCGCAGGAGCGCGCCGGGGCCTGCGACCACGTTGTAGAGCAGGTTGGTCGGTGTGACCGCCGGACTCGGGACCGCGAACACGCTCAGCTGTACGGGCAGCAGGAACACCGCTCCGGAGACGCCGACCGGTGCGGTGATCACCGCGATGAGCAGGCCGGTGGCCAAGCCGGCCAGGCCCGTCCCCCACTCCACGGCCGTTCAGCCGCGTTCGACGTGCACGCTGGTCGACTTCACGCGGGCGGTGACCGTCACGCCCGGCTCCAGGCCGAGTTCCTCGACGGCCTCCCGGGTCAGCAGCGACACCACCCGGTGCGGTCCCGCCTGGACCTCCACCTGCGCCGAGACGCCGCCCAGCTTGATCGCGGTCACGATCCCCGGGAACGCGTTGCGCGCCGAGGTGGACGGGGTCCCCTCGGCGTCGGCGCCCTCCTGGGAGACCTCCACGCAGAACGCGGCGAGGTCGGGCCCCTCGACGATGCGCCGGTTGCCCTGCCGGTGGGTCGGGAAGCGGTCCGCGTCCGCCCACCGCCGCACCGTGTCGACGCTCACAGCCAGCAGTTCGGCGGCCTGCCCCATCGTGTACGACTCCATGAGGGCCACCCTAGAGGCTGCAGGTCATGGGCGTGTCGGCCGCCCTCGGCACCGCGCCGTGGCGGGCTCACCCGACCGGGCGCGGACCCGGCCGCGGACCCTGTCCGTCCCCCGGAGAGGGGCCCCAAGCCGGGGCAAACCGATCATCGGTTTGCCCTCCTCGTGCAAGTGGGTAGATCATGCCTCGTGATCGGCAGTCGTGTGTCCGAAGTACCGCTTCACCAAGCGTCGGAGGACCAGGGCAAGCAACCCACACCCAAGGGTCCTCACAAGCGAGGATCCTCGTCCCCGACAGGGAGCATTCAGATGGCCACCGGAACTGTGAAGTGGTTCAACTCGGAAAAGGGCTTCGGCTTCATCGAGCAGGACGGCGGCGGCCCCGACGTCTTCGCCCACTACTCCAACATCAACGCCCAGGGCTTCCGTGAGCTCCAGGAGGGCCAGAAGGTCGAGTTCCAGGTCACCCAGGGCCAGAAGGGCCCGCAGGCCGAGGACATTCGTCCCCTCTAAGCCACAGCTCTGAGCAGCAGCTCCGAGCCGCAGCATCCTGACGCCCCGCACCGTTTCGGTGCGGGGCGTCGCCGCGTCCGCCCCGTCCGCGCTGCCGCTCCGTCGGCCGCTTCCGCCGTCCGTGGCCCCCTCGCCGTCGGGCCGGTCCGGGTCCCGCCGTACTCTGTGCGGGTGATCCTGCACAGCCTTCACGACCGATCAGCCCTGGCCGCCCGCTTCGAACGGGACCCGGCCGTGAACCTGATGGAGCTCGGCGACCTCGACGACCTGCCGTGGCCCCACACCACCTGGTACACCCTCTCCGAGGACGGGCCGGTGGCGCTCCTCTACGCCGTCGGCGACATCCCGACGCTGCTGGGGTTCACCCGCCCCGGGCAGGCGGCCGCGCTGGAGGAACTGGCCGGGGCGCTGCTGCCCGTACTCCCCCGGCGCTTCCTCGGGCACCTGACCGGAAACGCCGCGAAGGTACTGGAATCCGCGTACGCCGTGGAGTCGCGGAGCACCCTGATCCGGATGGCGCTGACCGACTCCGAGCCGACCGACCGGCATTCCGGCGGACCGTGGCGGCCCGCTCCGCTGAGCCGGGACGACCTCCCGGAACTGCTCGAGCTGTTCGAACAGGCGTACCCGGGCAACTGGTTCGACCACCGCATGCTCGACACCGGCCAGTACCTCGGCGCGCGGCAGGACGGACAGCTGGTCGCCGTGGCGGGCGTCCACGTCCACTCGGCCGCGTACCGGGTCGCCGCGCTCGGGAACGTCACCACGCACCCGCGGGTCCGCGGACAGGGCGCCGGCAGCGCCTGTGTCGCCGCGCTGTGCCGGCGTCTGGGGAAGACCGTGGACCACATAGGGCTGAACGTCCGCGCCGACAACGCCACCGCCGTCCGCCTCTACCGCCGGCTCGGCTTCAGCGAGGTCACGGAGTTCACGGAAGCCGCCTTCACGGCGCGCCCGTAGGGAAACGGCAGCGGTGCCGCCCCGACGCTGGTCGGGGCGGCACCGTCCGTCTGCCGGCCGCTGCTCAGGAAGCGGGCGTGAACTTCGTCGCGGCGGGCGCCGCGGTGGCCTCCTTGACCACCTTCATGCCGCCCGGGACCGTCGCGTCGGGCTTCAGGATCACGCTCTGCTTGGTGGAGGGGGCCTTCGGGTCCGAGAAGTCGTGGGTGATGCCGAAGCCGTTGTCGTAGGACTTCAGGCTCAGCAGCGCCGCCCGGATGCCCTCCCGGGTCAGGTCCTTGTCGGCGCAGGCCTTCTTCAGGACCTCCCCGAACAGGGCGCCGGCGGAGTAGCCGGCCACCACGCCGTTGTCCAGGCCCGCGTCCGGGTACTCGGCCTTGTACGCGGCGGCCAGGGCCGCCGGGCCCGCCTCGGTCGAGCCGATCGGCAGGGCCGAGGAGGCGACGTAGTAGTCCTTCTGCAGGGCCGCGCCCGCCGGGGTGGCCAGGAGCTGCGGTGCGAAGGCCGAGTTGTTGCCGACGATCGGGATGCCCCAGCCGCTCGCCGCGGCCACTCCGACGAGCGAGGCCGCCTGCCGGGGGCCGGCGCTGATGATCACGGCCTTGACCCCGGCCTGCTTGAGCGCGGCGACCTGGGCCGTCATGTCGTTGTCGGTCGGCTTGATCTTCTGTTCGACGATGCTCAGCCCGGCCTCCGCGGCGATGGCCTTGGCCCCGGTCAGCGCGTTCTCGCCGTAGTCGCCCTCGAAGTAGACGTGCCCGATCTTGTCGCCCGAGGCGATGCGCTTCTGGTCGAGGAGGAAGCCGACGGCGTTGATGGTCTCGACGTCGTACGTCGCGCCCACCGTACGGATGTACGGGCTGCCGAGCAGCGAGGCGGACCAGGCCTGCGGGATGACCAGCCCCTTGTCCTTGCCGTCGATCCGCTGCTTCACGGCGGCGACGAACGGGGAGCCGATGAACTGGGCGAAGCCCAGCACCGAGGGCTCCAGTTCGGTGTAGGCGGCGAGGGCCTTCTGCGGGTCGTAGCCGTGGTCGCGCACCGTCAGCTCGATGGTGCGGCCGCAGATGCCGCCCGCGGCGTTGGTCTGCTTGACCCACAGCTGCTGGGCCTGGGTGACGCTCTTGCCGAGGGAGGCGTAGACGCCGGTCATGTCGGTGAGCGCGCCGAGCTTGATGGTCTTCTCACTCACCCCCGCTCCGGCCTTGACGCCGCCCGAGGCGGCGGGCTTGTCGCCATCGGCGGTCTTGGCCTTGCCACTGCACCCGGCGGCGCCGGTCAGGACGAGTGCGGCCGCCAGGGCCGCGGCAGCGTGCCTTCTTCTGTTCACGTTCGCTCCTTCGAGGGTGTGGTGCGGGTGCGGACGATCCGGGTGATGCCGGTGAGACCGCCGGGCAGGAACAGGACGGCCACGACGACGGCCGCTCCGTACAGGTAGCGGGAGGCCTCTCCGGGCGAGACTCCGCCCGTTCCCGGGGCGGACACCAGCGGGAGGGCGTCGCTGTAGCGGGTGAGGAGTTGTGGCAGGAGGGAGACGAAGACGGCGCCCACGACGGCGCCCGATACGGTGCCGAGGCCGCCGATCACGATCATGGCGAGGTACTCCAGGGACAGCACCATGCCGAAGTAGTCGGGCACGGTGCGCTGGAAGACCAGGGCGAGCAGGACGCCGGCGAGCCCGGCGTACATGGACGACAGGACGAAGACCGCTGCCCGGTACCGGGCGACCGGCACTCCCATCACCCCGGCGGCGATGCTGTGGTCGCGCAGGGCGTTCATGGCCCGGCCGGGGCGGCCCCGCAGGACGCCGCGCGCGAAGAGGGCGCCGCACAGGAGGGCCGCGAGGCCCACGTACCAGAGCTTCTCGGCGGACTGGAAGGGGACGGCGGCGATGACGGTCTCGGTGTCGTCGAAGGTGAAGCCGAAGAGGGACAGCGGCTCCACCTCCCGGCCGTTGAACCCGCCGGTGACGCTGGTGGCGTTGAACAGCACGTGCTGGCCGATGAAGATCAGCGCGAGCGTGGCGATGCCGAGGTAAGCGCCGCGCAGGCGGCCGGCGATGGGGCTGAAGATGCCGCCCGCCGCCCCGGCGAGGGCGACGGCCAGGACCGCGGCGAGCCAGCTGGGCAGGCCGAGGCCGACCAGCGTGTGACTGCCCACCGTGCTGCCGTCCCCGGCGAGCGCGCAGTACCCGTAGGCGCCGACGGCGAGGAAGAAGGCGTGGCCCATCGACAGCTGGCCGGTGGCTCCGGTGAGCAGGTTGAGCCCGATGGCCCCGATGGCGGCGGCGATGGCGAACAGCCCGGCCTGCAGCCAGAACCGGTCGAGGTAGAACGGCAGCGCGAGGAGCACCAGGCCGGCGCCTGCCGCTGCCGCGTTGCGGGCGCCGAGCAGCCGCGGCCGGGTGGCCGCCACCGGGGCGGCGGCCTCGGGTCGCAGCACGGTGCTGCGGGTGTCAGACACGGGCGAGCTCCTTCGTGCCGAAGAGTCCGGCGGGACGGATCAGCAGGACCGCGACCATCACCAGGTACGGGGCCAGGTCGCCGATGCCCCGGCCGAGGAAGGTCAACTGGCCCTGGTAGCCGGTGGCCAGCGCCTCGGTGACGCCCACGATCAGGCCGCCGGCCAGTGCGCCGGAGGTGGAGTCGAGGCCGCCGAGGATGGCGGCCGGGAAGGCCTTCAGCGCGGCGAGGGACGTGGCCCGTTCCAGGCCGGGCGTCGGGAAGACCGTCAGGAAGAGGGCGGCGACGGCGGCCAGCGCCCCGGCCACGGCCCACGCCGCGAGCGAGACCCTGCCCAGCCGTACGCCCATCAGCGCGGCCGTCTCCGGCTGTTCGGCGGCGGCGCGCATGGCAACGCCCCAGGAGGTGTGCCGGAACACGAGCAGGAACACGGTGATGAGCAGCCCGGCGGCGAGGATGGCGGCGATCCGGGTCTGCGGCACGGTGACCGCGCCGAGGTGCACCACGCGGTCCCCCCACGGATCGCCGAGTGAGAGCACGTCGGTGCCGAGGCGCCGGGTGAGGTCGGTGATGAGGAGGATGTCGACGCCGATGGTGACGATGGCCAGAACGCTCTGGTCCTGGCCCCGGTAGCGCCGCATCACCAGGAACTCGATGGCCGCCCCGACGGCTGCCGCCGAGAGGGCGCCGGCCAGCAGGGCGCCCCAGAATCCGAGCTCCTCGTGCAGGGTGGCGGTGACGTACCCGCCGGCCAGCAGCAGGGAGGCGTGCGCGAAGTTGACCACTTCGGTGGCCTTGAAGATCACCACGAAGCCGAGGGCGATCAGCGCGTAGACGGAGCCCATGGAGAGCCCGCCGAGGAGCAGTTCGAGGAACGTGGTCATGCGGCCGGCTCCTCCTCTCCGAGGTACGCGCGGACCACCGCGGGGTCGTTCTGCACCTGTGCGGGGGTCCCGCCGCCGATGCGCCTGCCGAAGTCGAGTACGGTCACCGCGTCCGCGAGCCGCATCACCACCCCCATGTCGTGTTCGACCAGCACGATCGAGATGCCGAGGCCGTCCCGGACACCCGCGATGACGGCCGCCGTGCGCTGCCTCTCGTCGGCGGTCATGCCGGCGACGGGTTCGTCGAGGAGCAGCAGCCGGGGCTCCATGCACAGGGCCCGGGCCAGCTCGACGAGTTTCTGCTTTCCGTACGGGAGCGAGCCGGCGGGCGCCGCGAGGTCGCCCTCCAGCCCGACGAACTCGGCGATCTCCCGGACCCGTTCGCGGTGCCGGCGGTCCTCGCGGGCGGCGGCGGGCAGCCGCAGTCCCGCGGCCAGGAAGCCGGTCCGCATCAGCCGGTGGCGCCCCAGCAGGAGGCTGTCGGCCACGGTGGTGTGCGGGGGCAGTGCCAGGTTCTGGAAGGTGCGGGCGATGCCGAGGGCGGCGACGGCGTGCGGGGCGAGGCCGGTGAGCTCGGCGGCGCCGAAGCGGACGCTTCCGCCGGTGGCCCGGTAGACCCCGGACAGCACGTTGAAACAGGTGGACTTGCCCGCTCCGTTGGGTCCGATGACGGCGTGCACGCTGCCGGGGTCCACCGTGAACGACACGGAGTCGAGCGCGGTCAGGCCGGAGAAGCGCACGGTGACGTCGGTGACGGTGAGCGGCGGTGGGGAGGCGTTCGCGTTCACGCCGACCACCTGCGCAGTTCCCGGCCCGTCCCGGCGGTGGCCGGCCCGGGCGCGGTCTCGTCCGTGATGCCGAGGTAGCGGCGCCGGACCTCGTCCGAGGCGGCCAGTTCGGCGGCCGGGCCGTCGAGGGTGACCTCGCCGACCTCCAGGACGTAGGCGTGCGAGGACAGCCGCAGTGCCAGGGCGGCGTTCTGCTCGACGAGGAGCACCGAGGCGCCCGAGGCGTTGATCTCGGTGATGGTCTCGGCGATGGTGGCGGCCATCTTGGGGGCGAGCCCCAGGGTGGGCTCGTCCAACAGGAGCAGGCGGGGGCGGGCCATCAGGGCCCGGCCCAGGGCCAGCATCTGCTGTTCGCCGCCGGACAGCAGTCCGGCCCGCTGCCGCGCCCGCTGGGCCAGTACGGGGAACAGCTCGTGCACCCGGGCCAGGGAACGGGCCGTGTCGGCGCGGGATCCCGCGCGGCCGCCGAGAGCCCCGGCGCGGAGGTTGTCCGCGACGGTCATCCGGGTGAAGACCTTCCGCCCCTCGGGTACTTGCACCACTCCGGCGGCGACGACCCGGTCCGGGGTGAGCCCGTCCAGCGGCTTCCCGTCGAAGGCGATGCTCCCGCCCGTGACGGCTCCCCGGTGGAATCCGAGCGTCCGGGACACGGCGCGCAGCAGCGTCGACTTCCCGGCGCCGTTGCCGCCGAGTACGACGACCACCGCGCCGGCGGGCACGTCGAGCGATACGGAGCGCAGTGCCCGGACCGGCCCGTAGCCGATGGACAGCGCACGCACTTGTAGCGAACCCACGTCCTCTCCTTCCTCTGGGTGGCCTTGTGCTGGCGCACACATCAGCACCGGGCCGGGGCGGGCGTCCACCGGCGGATGCGGAATCGCTGCCGATGACCAGCCCGGACAGGAGCGTGCTGTGCACGCGCACAGACCTGTCGCGCGCGCCCCTTACGGCGGCGGAGGCGGGGTGACATCCTCAGCGGCCATGGGTGGACGCAGAACGCGCACGGAGCAGGAGTGGTCGGTCCTGGTGTCGGCGGCGGACGTACTGATCGCCGACATTCCCGGCCTCACCGACCAGCTGATCAAGGACCTGGCGAAGCATTCGCCGCTGTTCGACCTGGCCGTTCCGCGGGACGAGCACTGGCAACAGGTCAGCGAGGCCATGCACTACGGGATCGAGGCCTTCGCCGCGCCCCGGTCCGGCCCGCGCAAGGACCTCGCGTACGCGGAGGAGCTGGGCCGCCGGCGGGCCGAGCAGGGGCTGCCGCTGGACCTGCTGCTCTACGCGTACCGCAGGGCGGGCCGGCTCACCTGGGACGCGCTGCTGGACATCGTCACCGAGAAGGATCCGGAGGCGCTCCCCGTCCTGGCCCGCGCGGCCGGGGCCATGTGGGCGGGGATCGAGCAGCAGGCTGCCGCGACCGCGGAGGCGTACCGCACCGCGGAGGTGGAGATGCGCCGGCGCAGCGACGAGCGGGCCCAGGCCCTGCTGGACGCCCTGCTGGAGGGGGACACGGCGCCGGCCCTGGCCGCGCAGGTGGCACTCGCGCTGGACCTGCCGGAGCAGGGGCGGTACGCGGTGGTGGTGCTGCCGGCCGACCGGGGCGAATCGGTGCACCGGGTGGTGGCGGCGGGCGGGATGCGGCTGTTCTGGCGGATGCGCACGGAGCGGGAGCTGGCCGTGGTGGCGCTGGGCGACTCCTCGCCGGCCGATCTGGCGGCGGAGCTCGCGGACCGCTGCCCGGGGCCGGGCGGAATCAGCCCGGTGGTGGACGGACTGGCCGAACTGGGCCGGGCCCGGCGGCTGGCGGAGACGGCGCTGCGGACCTGCGGGCAGGACGAACGGGTGCTGGTACGGCTCACCGACCGGCTGCCCACGGCCCTGGTGGTGCGCCAGCCGGAGCTGTCGGCCGAGCTGGTCCAGGCGGTCCTCGGCCCCCTGCTGGACCTGGACCCGGCGGACCGGGCGATGCTGCTGGAGACCCTCGACGCCTGGCTGGCGGCGGAGGGTTCGGCGGGCCGCGCGGCGAGCCGCCTGTACTGCCACCGCAACACGGTCTTCAACCGGCTGCGCCGACTGGAGAGCCTGACGTCGAAGTCCCTGTCCCGTCCCCGGGACCTGATCGCGCTGACCCTGGCGCGGGACGCGTACCGGCTGTCGGGCGGCTGAGGGGGGCGGCCGGTCGCCTGGCCGGCCGCGTCCGCCGGGCAGCAGGTCGCGCCCGTATCGGACGGCTTGGCCGCGCCGGTCGGACGGCTTTGCTGCGCCGGGCTCCTGGCTTGCCGAGTCCGCCGGGCAGCCGGTCGCGCCCGTATCGGACGGCTTTGCCGCGCCGGGCTCCTGGCTTGCCGAGTCCGTCGCGTCGCCGGCCGCGTCCGCCGGCGTGACCGGTGCGCCCGTCGACGAGACCGGTACGTCCGGCGGCGCCCCGGTACGTCCGGCGGCGAGACCGGTACATCCGGCGGCGAGACCGGTGATTCCACCGATGTGCGGTCGCGGAGTGCGCCGTGACAGTGGTCCGGCCAGCGACAGCGGCGGGAACCACCGTCAGGCGGCACGGACCTCGGCACGCAGCCGGGTACCCGCCACCGCCGGGACGGCTCCGCCACGACCGAGAGGACGACTCCGTCGTGCAGCAGCATCACTTCGAGAACGCCCACCAGGCCCGCTCCGACCACGGCCCCGCCGGTATGCGGGGGCGGTCCGTCGATCCCGTCGGCGGCGGGACGCGGCTCCGTTCGCTCGTGTCCGCACTGGCGGCGCTCGTGACGATCGGCGCGATCGCCACGTTCACGGCGTCCGGGGCACAGGCCGCGGCCAACCCGTACGAGCGCGGCCCCGCGCCGACCAACTCGAGCATCGAGGCCCTCCGCGGCTCCTACGCCGTGTCGCAGACCAACGTCTCCTCCCTCGGAGTCACCGGCTTCGGCGGCGGCACCATCTACTACCCCACGTCCACCGCGGACGGGACCTTCGGCGCCGTGGTGATCTCACCCGGCTTCACCGCCTACCAGTCGTCCATCGCCTGGCTCGGCCCGCGCCTGGCCTCCCAGGGCTTCGTCGTCTTCACCACCGACACGCTCACCACCCTCGACCAGCCCGACAGCAGGGGACGCCAGCTGCTGTCCGCCCTGGACTACCTGACGGAGCGCAGCACCGTCCGCACCAGGATCGACAGCAGCAGGCTCGGCGTGATGGGCCACTCCATGGGCGGCGGCGGCACGCTGGAGGCCGCCAAGACCCGGCCCTCGCTGCAGGCGGCGATCGCGCTCACCGGCTGGAACACCGACAAGACCTGGCCCGAGATCAACACCCCGACCCTGATCGTGGGGGCCGACGGCGACACGGTCGCACCGGTCGCCACGCACTCCGAGCCCTTCTACACGAGCCTGCCCGGCTCGCTCGACAAGGCGTACCTGGAACTCAACAACGCCACGCACTTCACCCCGAACAGCTCGGACACCACCATCGCGAAGTACAGCGTCTCGTGGCTGAAGCGGTTCATCGACAACGACAGCCGCTACGAGCAGTTCCTCTGCCCGCTGCCGAGCCCGAGCCTGGCCATCGAGGAGTACCGGGGCAACTGCCCCCACACTTCCTGAACCGCCCCCGGCAGGTGGGAGGCCGTTCCGCTTCAGCCCCCCACCTGCTGCGTCCGGTCTTCCGCCATGGTTTACACGGCAGTAACCTCACCGGCGTGACCGGACACACGACCGTGACAAGTCCTTGCCGGATATACGGCCGGACGCCCGAACTGGCGGCGCTGGCCGCCCTGTCGGATCAAGTCCGGCCCCAGCGGGGCGGGGCGCTGCTCCTCGTGGCGGAGCCGGGACTGGGCCGGAGCACGCTTCTCTCCTGGGCCGCCAACGAGTTCACGCCCGGGCCGGTCCTGCGCCCCCGGCCCCTGACCGGCGAGCCCCACCCCTACGACGGCATGCGCGCACTGCTGTGCGCGGCGGCCGAAAGCAGGGGCGCGGCGCCACCGCGGGCCGCGTTCGGGACGGACCGGCCGGACGGACGGCCCGTACTGCCCCAACTCCCCCGACTGCTCGGGCAGTACGTCCCCGAGGAAGAGCCGCTGCTCGTCTGCGTGGACGACGTACACCTGTGGGACGCGCCCTCGCGGGCCGTCCTCGGTGCGGCCGCACGACGCCCCGACCCCGCGCGCCCGATCGGACTCCTGCTCTCGGTCGCGGAGCACCGGTCGGACGATCCCGACATCGCGGGACTGCCCGTGGTCCGCTTCGGCCCGCTCGATGACGGCGCGGCAACCGCCCTGCTCCGTGACCTCACGGGTGGGGTCCTGGACCCTTCCGTACGCTCGGAGTTGCTGTCCGAGGCCGAGGGGAATCCCGCCGTCCTGACGGCCCTCGCCCAGCGCCTGACGCCGGATCAGCTCGGCGGCCATCGGCCGCTGCCCCGCCCGCTCGTGGACGGCGGCGCCCTGCGGGCCGTCTTCGGGGGCCGCCTCGCCGCGCTGCCGCCGGCCTGCCGGCACCTCCTGCTCCTGGTGGCGGCCGCGCACGAGCCCGATCCCGACACGGCCGGGGCGGACGCCTCCCTGGTCCTGCGGGCCGCCCGCAAAGCCGGACTGGACCCTGCCGCGCTGGACCCCGCCGAGGCGGCGAGGCTGGTGCACCACGACGGGGACCGCATCGCCTTCGCGGCATCCCTGCTCCGCCGGACCGTCTACTCCGGCGCACCGTCCTCGCAGCGCCGGGCCGCCCACGCCCTGCTCGCCTCGGTCATCGACACCGACCGCTTTCGCCTGCGCCACCTGCTCCACCTCGCCCTGGCCGTACAGGGGCCCGACGCGGTCCTCGCGGCCGGCCTCGTCGAGGCGGCCGCTCCCGGTACTCCGACGTCCGGCATGGAGCGCTCGGCCGCCCTGTCCAGGGCCGCCGAGCTCACCGCCCACGAGGGTGCCCGTACCGCACGCCTCACCGCCGCGGCCGACTACGCACGCCTGGCGGGGCATACCCGCAGGGCCCGCCGGCTGCTGGCGGCCACCCGGGAGGGCGCGTCCCCCGATGCGGTGCAGGGCCGCGCGGAACTCGTCCGGGGCAGCATGGCCCTGCGGGACGGGCCGGTCGGCGACGCCTACCAGGCGCTGCTCATGGCCGCGGAGCGGCTCGACCCGTCCGACGCGGAGGCGGCTCTGGAAGCCAGGTTGGAGGCGATGGACGCGGCGTGGGCCGCGGGCGACGCCGCCGCCTGCCTCGCCGCCCTCGCCGAGACCCCGCTCGCGGCGCCGGCCGACCCGCTGGGGCGGGTCCCGCGTGTGGCGTCCGTACGATCCGGCTCCCATCCCTATCCCCAGCCCCAGCCCCAGCCGGCCTCGGCTTCCCAGGATCCGGGGCTCGACTTCCGTGCGGGACTGCGCACGGCGATCGACGGGCACCTGGCCGAGGCCGAATCGCCGCTGCGCCGGGTCCTCGACCGTGCGCGGGACGACGACGACCCCACCCGACTGCTGCGTGCCGGGGTGGCCGCGCTCGTCCTCGGCGACATCGCGGCGGCGTGCCGGGCCAACGCGCGCGCCCTGGCGGTGTCACGGTCCCGGGGGCTGGCCTCCCTCACCCCGCGGATCCTCGAACATCTCGCGTACGCCGAGCTGCGGGCCGGCCAGCACGCGCGGGCCAGGGCCCACGCCCAGGAGGGTCTCCGCGCCGCCCACCGGGCCGGCCACCGCAACGTGGCCGCAGGTCAGCACGCGATCCTGGCCCTGGTCGCCTCGGTCGAGGACGACGCGGCAGCCGTCGCCGCGCATGCCGGAGCCGCCGTGGAGATCGCACGCCCGCACGGACTCCTCCAAGCCGTCACCCTGGCCGAATGGGCCTCGGCGCGCGCCGACCTGTGCCGCGGCCGGCCCTTCGAGGCCGCCGCCCGGCTCGGCCCGCTGACCCGGCCCGGGCCCGGTCGCGGCCACTTCGCCGTCCGGATGCTCGCCCTGCCGTGCTTCGTAGAGGCGGCCGTACAGTCCGGGGCCGCGGCGGAAGCTGAGGCGGCCGTCGAGGAGTTCGCCCTCTGGGCCGCTCAGGGCACCGATCCGCAGGCACCGGCGCAGTTGGCCCGGTGCCGCGCCCTGATCGCCCCGCCGGACGACACCGCCGATGCGCTCTACGCCCTTGCACTGACCCGGCACGAGACGGTGCACGGTGACTTCGAGCGGGCCCGCACCCAGCTGCTGTACGGGAAGTGGCTGCGCCGCCGGCGTCGTCCGGCCGAGGCGAAGAACCGGCTGCGGGACGCACTGGTCACCTTCGAGCGCTGCGGGGCCCCGCCCTGGGCCGAACAGACCCGTGCCGAACTGCGGGCCACCGGTGACGCACCCGCCCCGGTACCGAAGGGTGGTCTGGCCCTGCTCACGCCGCAGCAGTTGCGCATCGCACGCTGTGTGGCCGAGGGCGCCACCAACCGGGAAGTGGCGCTGAGCCTCTCCGTCAGCCCGCGCACCGTCGACCACCACCTGCGCAACGTCTTCGCCGTGCTCGGAGTGCGCTCCCGGACGGAGCTGTCACGACTGGTGGACCGGGCCGAAAGGAGCGGCGCACCGTCGTGAGGGCTCCGCACGCGGCGGGCTCCGGTGGGCCCGGTGGTGGCGTGCGGACGCGACAACGCCCGGCCGGGGTGTCCGGCCGGGCGTTGTCGTGGTCCTGCTTCGTCTGCTGCCGCTGGTGGTTTAGTACCAGTGGTGGTTCTGCCAGAACGTCCAGGCACCGGCGGGGCTGCCGTAGCGGGAGTTCATGTAGTCCAGGCCCCACTTGATCTGCGTGGCCGGGTTCGTCTTCCAGTCCGAGCCCGCCGAGGCCATCTTCGAGGCGGGCAGGGCCTGGACCAGGCCGTAGGCGCCCGAGGAAGCGTTCGTGGCGGTGTGGTTCCAGCCGCTCTCGCGGGACACGATGTTGTTGAACGCCGCGAACTGCGCCGGGTCCTTGATCATCTGCTGAGCGATCGCCTTGGCACTCATCGGGGCGGCCTGCGCGGGAACGGCGGCCAGCATGGAGCCGGCGACACCCAGGGCGAGGACGGAACCGACGAGGGTCTTCTTCGAAGCGGCGATGCGGCGGATGACGGCGTTGGACACGGACGGACCTTTCGACGGGGGCAAGGACAGTCGCAGACGTGCACGAGCCACTCACGTGAAAGAGAGAGGTTCACCGGCGGGAGCGGGAGAACCAGGCTCCGGGGGTGAACCCGGGGGATCTCCGTCCGCCTTGCGACTCATCCAGTTCTACGGGGGTCCCGGCCCCCTGGCAACGACCCCCTCTTACTAGTGGCCCTCGCAGCCGGGGCGCAACGACCCCCCACCACCCGGACAGGCATCACCGCAGGTCGCAGACCCTGCGACGGGGTGGGTAAGGGCCGTTTAAGGACTACTATCCCGGGTCGTATGTGACCAAGGTCCTGTGGGGCGGGTCACCGCCGGAAGCCCCGAATCTCACCCTCCGCAACCACCCGAACCCCTCCCAAGGGAAGGTTTGGAAGTGTTTGCAGCCCCCGGATCCAAGGCCACAGGCGCTGAGAACGCCGACTCCCGGAACCCCTCCGTTTGGAACCGCCACCGCGGGACATGCGTGGTGATTGGTTGAGATCTTGGTCCGGAGAAGAAGAGGAAGAGGAAGAGGACGACCGTGAACACCACAGGGAAGACCCCGTCCCGACGCGCCCTGCTCGCGTGGGGCGCCGGAGCCGCCGCGGCCACCTCGCTGCCCGCGGGCGGGCGCGCCTTGGCCGCGGCCCCCTCCCCCGCCGACGGTGCGGCGGTCGCGCACGCGCTGGCGGACCTGGAGCGGGCCCACTCCGCCCGCCTGGGCGTCTACGCCCACGACACCGGTACCGGGCGCACCGTGCGGTACCGGGCGCAGGAGCCCTTCCCCATCTGCTCGGTCTTCAAGACCCTGGCCGTGGCCGCCGTGCTGCGCGACCTCGACCGGGACGGGGAGTTCCTGGCCAAGCGCGTCCGCTATACCGCGCAGGAGGTCACCGCCTCCGGGTACGCGCCGGTCACGGGCCGGCCGGAGAACCTCGCCCGCGGGATGACCGTCGCGGAGCTGAGCGATGCCACGATCCGCTTCAGCGACAACGCCGCCGCCAACCTGCTCCTGCGCGAGCTGGGCGGCCCGACCGCCGTCACCCGCTTCGCCCGCTCGACCGGCGACGCCACGACCCGCCTGGACCGGTGGGAGCCGGAGCTGAACAGCGCCGAGCCCCGGCGGGTCACCGACACGACCACCCCGTACGCCATCGGGCGGACCTACGGGCGCCTCGTCCTCGGCTCCGCGCTCGAGCCCGCGGACCGGCGGCGGCTCACCGACTGGCTGCTGGGCAACACCACGAGCGGCGAGCGGTTGCGGGCCGGGCTGCCGGAGGGCTGGACCGTGGCGGACAAGACCGGCGGGGGCGCGTACGGCACGAACAACGACGTGGGCATCGCCTGGCCGCCCGGCCGGCCGCCCCTCGTCATCGCCGTCCTGACGACCAAGCCGCACCCCGACGCCCCGGCGGACAACCCCCTCGTCGCGCGGGCTGCGGCACTTGTGGCCACGGCCCTGAGCGGGCGGTGACCCGCTCTCACTGCTCCGTCATCCGCAGCTCCACCGCCAGCCGTCCCGGCCGTCCCTCTTCCGCCACGAGCGGCCGTCCCACCCGGGCGGTCTCCGCGCACACGAAGTGCCGGTGTTCCTGCGGCGCGACGTCGGCCATGCCCCGGGCGAGTTCGGCGCCCGGGTTCCAGACCACCACGTCGCTGTGGTCGTGGTGGGCGAGGGCGACGATCCTTCCCAGCACCTCGTCCCGCACCGTGGTGACGGGCGCCGGCGCCGTCTGGAACCGCTCGACGTGGTCCACGGGGGTCAGCGTGCCGTCCTCGTCCTCGTAGCGGCGCCGGGTGAGCCCGTCGGTGTGTTCGGGTCCGAGGCCCGCGAGGTGCGCCCGTCCGAGGTCGCCGATCCGTACGTAGGTGTGGAGGGCGGCGGTGGCGGTGTGCTCGCCCCGGTCCTCGATCTCGATGAGGCAGGTGTCGGTCAGGGTGTACCGCGCCACGAGGACGAACTCCTCGGGCCACAGTGCGCGGGTCTCCGGGGAGGGGCGCAGCGTGCATTCCACGACGACCCGGTCCGCGTCCTCCTCCCACGCCGTCAGCTCCCAGTCGGTGGTCCGCGCGAACCCGTGCGAGGGCGAGCCGGCGGGGCCGGCCGGGCCGAACCACGGCCAGCACAGCGGGACGCCGCCGCGCACGGCCGTTCCGCGCCGCCACAGGTCCGGATCGGCGGACCACAGCACACCGGGGTCGCCGGGGCGGGTGGCAGCGGGCCGCCAGGTGACGAGCTGTCCGCCCTGGATGCTCAGACACGCCTGTCCGGCTCGCGGGTGGTCCACGACGAGGACGGGGAAGTCCGCGTACCTGCGGCGGGTGAGGCCTGGGGAGAGCTGTTCCTCGACGGGCAGGGCACGGAACTTCTCGAAGATCGGATCCATGCCCCGACCTTCCTTCACGGCACGGAGCGGGTCAAATCATCGTGCTCGAGGACGGTTGTCCTCATCTCTCGGGGCTTACGGCCTGCGCCTTTCAATTGCCTCGCTCCTCATCAACCCCCTGTTGCACGATGGCCCCATGAGCACCTCCCAGCAGCCCCCGCACCACTCCGCCCGGCCCGGTCGGGAAGCCGCAGCCCGGCTCCTCGACTCGCTCGCTCCGCTCACCCACCGCGAGCGGACCCGCGCGGCCGTCGCCCATGTGCGTGCGCTGCCCCCGGCCGAGGTGCCCGAGCTGCTCGCGGAGCTCGCCGACCCCGATCGGCACGTCCCGGACACCCGGGCCACGGCCTTGATCTGCGCGCGCTCCGTCCCCGGCGATCCGGCCCACGGCGACCGGCTGGCGAGCCTGCTCGTCGCGGGGCTCACCGATCCGCACGGGGCCGTGCGCGCCCAGTCGCTGGTGGCGCTCCGCACCGGCCGCATACGTCCCAACGCCGATGTCCTGGTGACCGACCAGGTCACGGCCGCGGCCCGGGAGCAGCTCGTCGCCGCCCTTCACCGCACGCCGGCTCCCCTTCCCGATGCCCTGATCGACTCCGTCCGCGCGACCTGGGGCGACCGCGAGGCGGCGCGGCTGCTGCCCGCCTGCTCCCCCGCGACCGTGCGGCGGCTGCTGCCCGAACTCCGGCACGCCCTGCACTCCTGGCTGCCGTTGGCGCTCCGGGTGCCCGAGGTCGTGTACGAGACGGTGGTGCGGGAGGCCGAGGCGCAGGCTCCGGCCGCCCGGGAGATCTGGTGGCTGGTGGTGGCCCACGGCCCCCTGACCGCGCTGGCCCGGGTCGACCCGGGCGCGACCCTGGACCTGTTCGAGCGGGTCGGCCCCGAGCGGCTCCCGGCCGAACTGGTCCCGTACCTACCCGGGTTCATCGCCCACCGGCCCCGGCTCGCGGCGCGGTTGTGGGGGCAGGGCCGTCTCGTACTCGGGGCGAGGACGCTGTCCCACAAGGGTGCGCGCCGGTTCGCCGCTGCCGTCCCCGAGGAGGAACTGGTCGCGGCGGTCCGTTCCGCGGCCGACCCCGCGCCGGTGCTCGCGGCGCTCCTGCCCGCGCTCCCGCCGGGACGGCGCGGGGCGGTGCTCGACGCGGTCCGCGCCGGGGAGGACTCCGTACCCGCCACGCCGGCGGGCTCCGAAACGGCGGTGCTCCCGCCCGAGCTGATGCGCCTGCTGCCCGCCCGGGACGCCGCGCCCTTCGCCCGGCACGCCCTCGAACGGGCGCGGACCCGGGGCGCCGCGCCGATCGAACTGCTGGAGCTGCGGTCCTTCCTGCCGTACGACGACGAGGCAGCCGCGCTACGGGTGGACACCCGGCGGGCGGACTCCGGCGAGCGCGCGGCCGCCTGGCGGGCGCTGGTGCACACGGCGGCGCGGGCCCGGCGTCCGGAGGTGACGACGGAGGTGCTGACGGAACTGGCCCGACTGCGCTCCGAGCAGGACCCGCTGCGCCAGAGCGCCCTGGGCGCTCTGGGCTCCCTGCCCACGCACACGTTCACGGCGGCGGCCGTGCCGGCGCTGGAGCGGATCGCGTCGGACGCGCTGGCCGCGCGGGACCTCTCGTACAGCACCCTCGCGGCGCTCACCCAGCTCGCGGGGCGCCTGCTGGACACGGCCGGGGACGCGACGCACCGCCCCGCTCCGCAGGCTTCCGGAACCGGTGGCGCCGCGCTGCCCGCGCTCGCCGCTTGGGCGGTCCGCACGCTGGCCCGCGCGGACGGCCCCGACATGCCCGGCGGCGGGTTCGGCACGTTCGTGACCCGGGCCCTGCGCAAGGACCTTCCGGCCGTCGCGGCCCGGGCGCTGCTCGACGCCGTGCGTCCCGTGGTGACGCGGCGCCTCGGCGAGGGGGATCCCGTCCCGGCCCTCTCCCTCGCCGAGTCCCTGTCGTCGGATCCGCGGTGGGAACGGGCCGAGCCCTGGCTCGCGGAGGCCGTGGAGCGGATCGCGCTGACCGGTGCGCGCGGGCCGGCCGAACGCGCCTGCGAGCTGTGGCTGGCCTCAGCCGGTCCGCGGGCCGAGCGGGTCCGCGCCCTGCTCGCCGCGGACCCCTCCGCCGTCGTGCTGCCCCGCGTGGTGGAGCTCGTGGCGCGACAGGCCGACGACCTGTTGCCGGCGCTCACCTCGGCGCCCTTGGACTCGCCTCCCCACGGCCGGTTCCACGACCCGGACCGGGCCGTGGGCGGGTCCCCGCGGCACGCCCTGCCTCCGGTACGGGAGTACGCGCACCGGTGGACGGAGGCGACCTGCGCGGCCGTGGCCGACTGGCTCGCGGCCGGGCTGCGCGCCCGGGCGCATCCGGAGCGGTCCCCCGGCGACGAGCTCCTGCGGGAGCTGGCCGCGGTGCCGGGCGGCGGTGGGCTGCCGGCGGTACGGGAGGCCGCGGCATCGACACACGTACCGACGGCCGAGGCGGCCCTGGCCGCGCTGCCCGGCGCGGACCGGCCGGGCCTGGTCCTGCCCGACCTGCTCGCGCGGGCCGACGGCGACCGGGCGCGCGTCGCCGTGTACGCGATCGGACGGGTCTGCGCGCACGTGCCGCCGGAGGAGCTCGCGGAGCACTTCCGGCCGGTGCTGGAGCGGGCGACGGGCACGAAGGTGACGAGTCGCAAGGAGATCGTCCGGCTGGCGGCGGACCGGCTGCCTGCGGCGCTCGCGGGCGAGCTGCTGGTGGCGGCGTTCTCGGCGCCGGGCCAGCACCGCGACGTACGGGTGGCGGCGGTGACGCGTGCGGCGCGGCTCGTCACGCTGGAACCGGTGGAGGCGTGCCTTCGTACGACAGTGCGGGAGGGTTCGGTGGCGGAGCGGGAGACACTGCTGCGCGTGCACCCGCTCGACCTCCCGGCGGCGGCGCGCGAGCCGTACGGGAAGCTGGTCGGCGAGGTGTGCCGCCGCCTTCTCACGGAGACACCCGCGCACACGGACTCCCCCGCCGGCGCGGAGCGGGCCCCTGGCGAGGCCCCTGGGCGTGCTCCCGGCGATGCCCTCGACGCGCGGACGGCGGCCGACGTATGCCGGGTCCTGCACCGTTGGGCCCTCGCGGTGCCGGACGTCGTGGACCCGGGCCTGCTGCCACGTCTGGCGATCGAGCCGCAGAGCCGTGAGGTCGTGTGGCGAGCGGCCGTGGCGGCGGTCGTGGACGCGGCACGGGTCGAGCCGGACGCGTACGGACCGGTGCTGGGGACGGTCACGACGGCGCTGCTGGGCCGGCACCTGCGGGAGGCCGGTGCGCAGGACCGGGCGCGCGGGCGCGGCGCGCGGGCCGAACCGGCCGTACGGGACCCGCGTGCTGCCCTGCACCGGATCGCGGTGCTGGCGGGGAGCCTCGAACGCACCGCCGGGCAGGGCCTGCCCGAGGACTGCCGCCCCTTCTGGCGGGACGCGATCGCGCTGATCGCGGAGCAGGACGCGAGCCTGCGGTGGGCGGTCTCGGCCCGGACGGCGCTGTGGGACCCGACCGCGCCGGCGGCCGAGCGGGCCCGGGAGCTACGGGTACAGGCGCGGGCGGTGCGCGACCGGCCGCTGCTCGCGGCCCGTACCGCGGTGGCGCTGGCCCGCCGCTCGCCCCTGGTCTCCCCGGCCGCGCTGGCGGAGGCGTGCGACGCGGCGCCGGCGATCGGGGCGTCGGGTATGTGGTGGTCCGCGCGGCGCCGGAACGGCACGCCCCCGCACCGGGACGGGCTCTTCTCGGGACTGTACGCGGTGGGCCTGGCCGAGAATCATGCGAGCCGGGCGGCATCGACCGGCAGCGAACTCGGCCCGGCACTCCGGGTGTTCCGGGCCCTGCTGGCACACCCCGTCCCGGAGGTCCGCGACGCGGCGGACGAGGCGCTCACGACGTGGGAGCGGAGCCGATAGGCCCCGTCCCCCTCTGCCGGTGGCGTTCGCAGGGCGTGGGAGACCGGACGCCCCTCGCCCACACTGCTGCGTGGGAGCGGGGCCGCGCCTGCGGCGGGGCGCCTCGGCGTGCTCGTCGGCGGCGGCGTCGGCCTCTCCCGCACGTCCGGTCCGGTGCCTCCGGGTGGGGGCACGGCGGGGCGCATCGCCGTGCAGCCGGGCGCCGGCGCCTTCGCGGATCTCCGGGCCGCCCGAGCGCCCGGCGGAGCGCCGGACCGGCGGTCGGGGGACGCCGACGCACTCGGCAGTGCCGTGAGCACGCAGGACCGTACGGCGGGGGGAGGGGAGGGGGAAGCGAGGCAAGGGCCAAGGGCCCCCTCGGGGGGACCAACGGCGGCCCGGGTCCGGGGTGCCCGGTGGCTAGGGTCGTAGCCATGACCACGCAGCGAATCCTCGACCTCGACCGTGATGCGCTCTCCGCCCTGCGCGGCCGCGATCTGACCCGGGCGGTGGCCGCGGCCGAGGGCCGCACCATGGTGGCCGAGGTCTTCGCCGAGCGCGCCGCGCTCTCCCCGCACCCCGACGGGCGCGGCGTGCACAACGCCGAGCTGGTGGCCGCCTTCGGCGCCGACATCGTCATCCTCAACCTCATCGAGCGCGCCTGGGACGGGGAGCGGCTCGTCATGCCCGGCCTCGGGACCTTCACGTCCTTCACCGACCTCGCCCGCCTGATCGGTCGTCCCGTGGGCGTGAACCTGGAGCCCGGCGACGTCCCGGAGATCCGCCGCGCCACCTCCGAGCACGCCCGGCGGCTCGTCGACATGGGCGCCGCGCTGCTGTGCATCACCGCCAACCCCGGTACGGGCGGCACCTACGACGGCATGGCGCGGGTGACCGAGGAACTGCGCAAGGGGCTCGGTGACGACGCGGCCCTGTGGTCGGGCAAGATGCACCACGCCGGCTGCCCCGAACGCGTCACCCCCGCGCGGCTGACCGCCCTCGTCGACGCCGGCGCGGACGGCGTGGTCGCCCCGCTGCCGGGCACCCTGCCCGGCATGACCCGTGAGCTGGCCGCGACGGCCGTGGCCGCGGTCCAGGACGCGGGCGCGATCGTGATGGGAGCCATCGGCACCAGCCAGGAGGGCTCCCACGCGAACGTGGTGCCGCAACTCGCCCTGAACGCCAAGGAAGCCGGCTTCGACGCCCACCACTTCGGCGACTCCTACCTTCCCGGCATGTGCGACCCCGAGGTCATGTACGCCTACTCGGTGGCCATCCGCGGCCGCCGCCACACCTGGAACCGCATGTCCTTCGCCCCGGGCCGCTCCGCCCACCCCGGGGCCGCACCGGGCGGCAACTGGTAGACCGGGGCGGCGGGTTCCGTACCGGACGCCGCCCACGGCCGCGGCCGTTCGAGGCGTGGGACCGCGCCGGGCGGGCATCCGCAGGGCATGGACAACTCAGCGCACGACGCGGAGCGCGAACCCGCACCGCGAAGAGAGCCGCGGCGGTTGCCGTGGTGGGGACGGGCCCTGGCCGGGCTGACGGTGCTGGCGGTGGTCCTGGTGCTGGCCGGCCGGTTCAGCCTGCTGCCCGGCTTCGGCGATCTGTTCCGCGAGAACACCGTGGACCGCTCGGGGCCCGTCCTGCTCAAGTCCATCCAGGACATGCACCGTTACGAGGGCGCCGCCGGCAACTTCCAGGTCGTGGTGGACCTGGAGAAGGATGCGGCCTTCCTGCCGGACTCCGTCAGGGGAACCCGGACCCTCTACGTCGGAGCGGGTTCCGTGAGCGGTTACGTGGACCTGGGCGGACTCGGCGAGCAGGCCGTCACCGTCAACGAGGAGCGCACCAAGGTCTCGCTCCGCCTGCCGCACGCCGTCCTCGGGACGGCGGCGCTGGACCTGGACCGCTCGTACGCCGTGTCCAAGCAGCGGGGACTGCTGGACCGGCTGGGCGACCTGTTCACCGACAATCCGGCAGGCGAACAGGCCGTACAGCGGCTGGCGGTTCAGCACATCACCGAGGCGGCTCGTGACAGCGGTCTCGTCGAGCGCACCGAGAAGAACACCACGACGATGCTGGAGGGCCTGCTGCACTCCCTGGGCTTCCAGGAGGTCACGGTCGCCTACGTGTGACGCTGCCAAACGGGTTGCTTCAGCTCGGCGTCCGGCACAGGACCAGGGAAAGGAAGCCCCAGGAGTCCCGGTAGGTGCGCAGCCATTCGGTGCGGCGCTCCGTGGCCGTCGCCAGTACGTGCGCGCTGTCCGGATCGGCGGGGTGGTCCACGGCCCAGGAGGCCAGTGACCCCCAGCAGGCCCATTCGTAATCGTCCAGTTCGCGGCGCGTGCTGACGTGTCCGTGGACGGGAGTCCAGCCGTCGGCGACGACCTGGTCCACGGTGGTCGCCAGGTCGGCCAGGTCCCCGAACATCTCGACGGCCTCCGGGGACGGGGAGCCGTCCCAGAACCCCTCGCCGATCAGGACCCGGCCGCTCGGAGCCAGATGCTCGCGTGCGGCGGCGAGGGTGGGCAGCAGACCGCCGAAGGCGTGCGTGGCTCCGACGCTGAGCACCAGGTCGAACGGCTGCGGGGAGACGAAGTCCGCGGCTTCCCGGTGGTGGAGGACCAGGCGGTCTGCGACGCCGAGGCGGTCCGCCTCCTGCCCGGCCTGCGCCAGGGCGTCCTCGGAGATGTCGACGCCCTCGGCGTGCAGGTCCGGGCGGGCGGCCAGAGCGCGCAGGAGCCATTCCCCGCCGCCGCAGCCGAGATCGAGCACCCGCTCGTCGCCGCGCGGGAGACCCCGTTCCAAGAGCCGGCGCACGGACTCGTCGTCGAGCGGGGACTTTATCGGGTGGCCGGCATGGGCGATCGCGGAGATCTGTTCACGGTTCACCGGCGCAGCTTGCCAGCCCCCGGAGGAGTCGCGCACCTCGATTTCGATCATCGAATCGAGCGTCCGCCGGATGGCGGATCCACGGCTGCCGTGCCCCGTACGATCGCTCCCAGTGGATCTCCACGGCGCGCGCGGGCGCTCAAGTACCGCGTCGGACAGGGAGCTTGGACGTTGTTGGACGTGAACGTGAACGTGAACGTGGACGCGGGCGCGAACGTGGACGTGGTCCGGGAGTCGGCCGGAGCCGGCCGGGTCGTGCTGTTCGAGGAGTCGGCACGGGACGGCGCGCAGGCGAAGACCTTGATGAGTGCCGACTTCCTGGTGCGGCTGGCCCGTGAGCAGGGGGCGGTGTTCGGGGCCGACGGGCCCCGGCACGTGGTCTTCGCCGCGGGATTCCCCTCCGTGTGCGGGCAGGAGTTCGAGGCGACCCGTCAAGTCGCCCTGGAGACGCAGGAGTCGGTGAGTCCGTCCGCGATCTGCCGGGGCACGGTGGAGGACGTACGGCTGGCACTGAGCGCGGTACGCGGTGCGGCGCACGCGCGGATCATGGTGATCGTGGCCGCCTCGGAAGCCACGGCCCGTGCCCTGGTGCACACGGACGCCCGTACGGCCCTGGACCGGGGGCTGGACGTGGTCAAGGAGGCCGTGGACCGCGCGGACGGCACGGCGGTGGACGTGTGCCTGGTGGACGCGCCGCGCGCGGACCACGCCTTGGTGGCCGAGTACGCCGGCCGGATGACGGCCCAAGGGGCGGCCACCATCGTGCTGGCCGATACGGTCGGAGACCTGCTGCCCGGCCAGACCCGGGACCTCTTCCGGCGGGTCGCCGCCGGCGCCGGTCGGGACACGGTCCTGGTCTCGCACCTCCACAACGACCTCGGTCTCGGCCTGGCGAACACCCTGGCCGCCCTCGAGAGCGGGGCACGGGTCGCGGCCTGTTCCTGGCTGGGCATGGCCGAGCGCAGCGGCATGGTCGCCACCGAGCAGCTGCTCTTCCTCCTCGCCCACGATCCGGCCAAGGCGGCGCACGTCCTGGGGCCCGGCTGCGAGCCGTGGTGGACCGAGCCGGACCTCACGCGGCTGCCGGGCATCGCCCGGATGGTGTCCGCGGAGATCGGGGTGCCGCTCACCGTCACCACGCCGATCGTGGGCACCGGGGTCGCCACGATCTCCACCGGAACCCCGTTCACGCACCCGCGCACCTTCCAGCCCTACGATCCCGAACACCACTTGGGCCTCGCACCGACCGTGGTACTGACCCACCTCGCCAGCCGGCGCGTCCTGCGCGCGGTCGCCGAACGCCTGGGCCACCACCTGGACCAGGATCAAACCGGCGAGGCCCTGACCTGGGTCAAGGACCGGGCCTTACCGCCTGAACCAGGCCCAGGTCCCCGACGCCGACTTCGCCGAGTACCTCGAAGGCCTCACCGGCCTCACCGCCGCCACACCCACGCCCACGACCACACATCAGCCCGCACCCGCACCCTGAACGGACTCACCCCATGCTGGACACCCACCTCCCGGACACCGGCGCCGCCGCCGACGCCCTGCGGGCCGGAGGGGCCGTCATCCTGCCCAACCCCAGCCCCCTCACCTACGTCGTCGCCGCCACCACCCCCGGTGCCGTCAACGACGCGAAGGGCCGCCCCACCGGCCAGGAGGTCGCCCTGTGGGTCCACGACGACGCCGTCTGGAGCGACCTCGGCACGGAGCTCGCCCTGGATCCGGCCGCGCTGCGCACCGCGTTCGCCCTGCTGCGCGACGACCTGGTCACTCTGCTGGTGCCCGTACGCCCGGACGCGCGGCCGTCGCTCTGGACCGGACCCGCCCTGCGCGACGGCCACCTCCTGCTGTTCGGCGCACACTGGCGGCCGCTGTCCCCGCTGCTGACGGGCTTTGCGCACCTCTACGTCAGCAGCGCCAACCGGACCGGGCAGCCCCCGGCGGACACGGCGGCCCGTGCGACGGCGATGTTCGGGCCCGGCATCCCGGTCGTCGACGCCGACGCGCTGCGCCGCCCCGGCACCGCCCACGCGGCCACCACCATGCTGCGCATCGGTTCCGGCGGGGACCTGGCCCTGGTCCGGCGCGGAGCCCAGGACCGGGCACACGGCCCGGACCCGGACCTCTACCTGGCCCGTCTGCGGGCGGCGCACGGCGGCAGGTGACGCCGTGCGCCGGAAGGCAGGTCAGCTTCCGCGCACCCCTTCCAGGCGCCCGACCCGTCCCTTCTCCCCCGCCGCCCAGCAGCCGCCGTCCGGTGTGCAGGTGACCGTGTCGAACGAACCCGCGTCGAGCGGTCGCCACGTGCGGCCGCCGTCCCGGGTCACGTCCGTGCCCGTCGGGCCCACCGCCAGGGCCGTGCGGGCGCCGTACGGGAACCAGGCCGCGCCCGACCGGTAGGCCGGCGGCGGGGTCGACGCCGGGCTCCAGGTGCGGCCGGCGTCCGAGGACACCGCCGCGGCCTGCGGGGAGGCCTGCCCGGTGCGGTAGTCGCCGCCGACCGCCAGGCCCCTCGTACGGTCCTTGAAGGCGAGGGCGAAGACCCCGCGCGCCGGGTCGCCCGCGGGGAGGGTGGAGTCGGCGACCTGCCAGGTCAGGCCGCGGTCCGCGGAGTGGAGCACCCGCGCGACCGGGCCCCCGCCGGTGGCCAGCCAGACGTCGCGCGGTCCGGCCGACACCAGGCACTGGCCGCTCGCCGCGAAGCCCGCCTCGCCCGGCAGCGCGTCCGGCATCCCGGCGGTCGACAGCACCTGCCAGCTCCGGCCGCCGTCGTTCGTGGACAGGATGCGGAACTTGCCGTCCACCGGGTCGCTCATCGCGAGCCCGTGGCGGGAGTCGAAGAAGGTGAGGCAGTCGTAGAAGGCCCGCGGGTCGGGGTTGCGGAAGGCCTCCGTCCAGGTGGCGCCGCCGTCCTCGGTGCGCAGCACCCTGGAGGCCTCGCCCTCGCCGATGGACAGGGCCACGGCGCGCCGCCCGTCGAAGGCCTCGATGTCGCGCAGCTCCAGCCCCTCCGCGACGGCCCCCGGCGGTGAGACGTCGCGCCAGCTGCGACCGCCGTCCGAGGTGCGCAGTACGGTCCCCTTCGAGCCGGCCACCCAGGCCGTGGACCTGCTCACCGCCGACAGTCCCCGGAAGCGGGCGTCCTTGCCGGTCTCCTTCAGCGCCCAGCGCGCGCCCCGGAGGTCCCGTGACTCGCCCGCGGCCTGCGCCGGGGCGGCCACCACCCCCAGCAGCAGAGCCGCCGCGCACATGCCAACTCCCAGAAGTCTCATGGCGCCGGAAGCTAACGCACCCCGGATTCGGCGTCCAGGGCGCGTCCCGGCCACCGGCTCCCCCTGGAATCCGGCCGCCTGCGCCGGCACTGCCGCCGCGTCGCCTCGCTAGAGCAGCCCCAGCCCCCGATGAGTCCGGTACACCCTCAACTGCGAGACCTCGTAGGACAGCTCCGTGACCCCGGGCTCCGGGGCCGGGTGGTACCTGCCCGCGCAGACCGAGAGGTTGACGATGAGGTACGCGGACCAGCGGCGGCCCACTCCCCTGCCGTCGCTGAAGACCCGGTCGCCGTTGACCCACCAGACGACCGAACCCCTCCCGAACTCGGCCTTCAGGTCGATCCACGCCCCGGGCCGCACCGCCGGGTCACGGTGGTAGCGGTGCGCCTCCCGGACGTGGTTCGACAGTTCGAGGAGGTCCGGGTTGTCGGGGTGGTACTCGAAGACGTCGATCTCCTGACCGCCGTCGCGCCAGGTCCAGATGGCGGGCCAGGCCCCGACCTCCACCGGCAGTTTCACCCGGGCCTCCAGCACGTCTCCGGTGCGCACCTCGAAGCCCTCGTCGCTGCCCTCGGTGGTGAGCAGTCCGCTGTCCCAGTTGCCGTCGGGGCGCGGTGTCGCCCGGAAGACCCCGCCGCGGCTGTAGGCGGGGTCGGCGGTGAGGTGGTCCAGCTTGTTGTCGCCCGGGTTGACCGGGCCGCCGTCGGGATAGGCCCACGAGTGGCCCGCGATCCACTGGGTGGGAGAGGCGAAGTCGGCGGTGAAGACGGGAGTTCGGCGTGGGCGGGGCAGGAGCCGCAGCCGTTCGATCATGTCCGAGAGCATGGAGGTTATCTGCCCGCCGGGACTCCCCGCACACCTGAATCCTCACGCACTGCGAGCAACTGGACACTCTACGTCTCCACGGGTGGGCCGTCCGGTGTCAGGATCCGGGTCCACGCGTGAGCCGACTCCACCAGCGAGTCCCCGGTGCCGTGTTGAGCGGCGAGCACCACGCGGTCCGGGCGGAGCAGCACCGCGCCTCCGCGGAGCCAGGTGCCGAGGGCGCCCGTGGTGTCGATGGCGTACGGGGTGTTCCCGGCGGCTGCGGATTCGACGCCCGGCGGGAGCACGGTGAGGATCCGGGCGGGCAGCGCACGTGCGAGACGGTCCTCGCCGGGGGTGAGGGGGCGACAGGTGAGGAGCGCGAAACCGTCGCCGAGCAGGTCGTCGAGGCGTGCGGGTGCTCCGTCCCGGGTGTGGACGCGGGGTTGGGGGGCGAGTTCGCCCGCGCGCGGGCTCCGTGTGGGGACGGGGGTCCGGCGGGTGAGGGTTCCTCCGTGCAGGGCCGGGCTGAGGGTGGTGAGCGCCGCTCGGGTCGCCAGGCCGGTGTGCCGGCCGATCGCGAGCCCTGCCCGGCGTGCGATCCGGGCGGCGGGGTGCCCGCTGGTCATGGCCCCGCCGACGAGGACCGCGGTACGGACGAGGTGGACGGCGTGCGGACGGCGTTCGCTCTCGTACGTGTCGAGGAGGGCTTCGGAGCTGTGCCCCCGGAGCACTCGCGCGAGTTTCCAGGCCAGGTTGTGGGCATCGCGCAGGCCCGCGCCGAGACCTTGGCCGATGAAGGGCGGGGTGAGGTGGGCGGCGTCGCCGAGGAGGAAGACGCGGTCGTGGCGCCAGCGGTCGGCGACCTGCGCGCGGAAGGTGTAGCGGGCCAGGCGGACCACTTCGAGGTGGCGCTCGGGGATGGACCCCGTCCACGGCGCGAGGAGCCGCAGGGTGTGGGAACGGTCCGCCACGGCCGCTTCGGCCTCCTGGTCGGTGAGGCGGAACTCCCAGCGGTAGCGGTCCTCGCCGATGCGCATGTACGAGGCCGGGCGCTCGGGGTCGCACACCTGGTGCACCCCGTCCCAGGCGGGGAGCGGTACGGGACATCGGACATCGACCACGAACCAGTGCTGAGGCCTGCCGAGGAGCTGCGGGTGGGAGCCGATGGCCTGGCGGGTCAGGGCTGGTGGCGCCGTCGCATCCGAGGACGGAGGCCGCGTGCACGGTGCGTTCGGCGCCGGTGCCGAGCTCTTTGACACGGAGGGATACGGGCCGGCGGGAGCCTGGGGCCGGGAGGGTCAGGCCCAGGACCTCGGTGTTCCCGTGGAGGCGGATCGAGGTCTGCTCGGTGAGCAGGTCGCGCAGGACGCGTTCCAGTTCGGGCTGGTCGAACATGTTGGCCTGGGGGTGGCCGTGGGCTCCCGTAGGGGCGTCGCGCAGGAACCTGGCCAGGACGCGGTGGCGCGCGTCCACGAGCTGCATGCCGAGGGCCGGACGGCTGAGGGCGGCGAAGGCGTCGGCCGCTCCGACGGACTGGAGGATCCGCACGACTTCGTCGTCCATGTGGACGGCGCGGGGCAGGGGGTAGAGGTCCGCGTGCCGCTCGAACACCTCGCAGGGCACGCCGTACCGGGCCAGCAGGAGGGCCGCGAGCAGCCCCACGGGGCCCGCCCCGATGACCGCGACCGGATCCGCCGAAATGTGTCCGCCGGGGAGGGGGGTCATGAGGTCATGGCTTTCATCAGGGCGGTCAGGCGGGCCGCGTCGAGTTCGTTGTCCTGGCGCAGCACGGTGAGCACGGGCCGCAGCATGGCGGGGGAAGGGGTGGCGCCCAGGAAGTCACGGGTGGCGGGCGGTCCCCACTGGACGAGGCCGGAGGCTGACATGGCGGCCCAGCCCGGTTCGAGAGTGTGGTCGAAGAGGTCGCCGTCGGTGAAGTGCTCGACGAGGAGGCGGTCGGGATCGCGCCAGTAGTCGAAGATCTGGCTGCCCTGGATGTGGCGGCCGATGCCCCAGGAGCGGCGGTAGCCGCGCCGGGCGAGGTAGGTGCCGCCGGCGGCGAGGGCGTCCAGGTCCGCGACCTGGTAGGCGGAGTGGACGTAGCCGGTGTCGGGGCCCAGGTGCATGGCGAGGGTGTGGTGGTCCGCCGGCCGGCTGCCGCGGTCGCAGCGGAGGAACGCCATGGTGGGGCCGCGTTCGCGTTGTCCGTCGAGGTAGAGGAAGTCGCTGGCGATGAGGCCGAGGTGGTGCAGGTACCAGTCCAGGGCGCGGCGGAAGACGGGGGTGGAGAGCACGACGTGGCCGAGGCGCTCGACGCGGGCCGGCTCCAGGGGCGGCCGCTGGGTCGCGTTGATCCGTACGCGGCTGCCGCCCGAGTTGAGCGGCAGCAGCTGCTGGACGGGCAGGGCCGGGTGTTCGGTGACGCCGTGGACGACTTGGACGGGTATGCCGGAGGGGTCCAGGAGGTCCACTGCGCGGCCGCCTCCGTACCCGGGCAGCGCGTGGACGCGCCGGCCCCGTGGCCTGGGCGAGGCGGTCGAGGTCGGACCGGTCGGCCGCGAGGAAGGCCGGGCCCAGGAAGCGGGAGGCCGGGCCCTTGCGGATGACGAGGCAGTGCGGTCCCGGCAGGGTGGCGCGCAGGTAGAGGGCCTGGGGTGTCCGGGCGGCGACGGTGAAGCCGAAGTCTAGGGCGAAGGTTTCCGCGCGCTCCAGGTCGGGCTTGACGAACTCCAGCCAGGCGAGGTCGACGGCCTTGATGACGGGCTGCGGGTCCCGTCCGGGGTGTTCGCCCTGGCGGGCGCCGTCCTGGCTGTGCAGCCCCTGGTGAGGGTCCGGCGCGGCGGGGGTGGTGGAGGTCATGGGTGGTCTCCAGACGGGTGGCGCTCAGCGCTCGGTGAAGGTCCAGTCGAAGGTGCACCGGCCGAGGGCCGCGGCGATCCGGTCGGCGTCGGCGGCGACGGCAGGTCGGGGGACGGTGACCGTCAGTCGTGGTCCGTCGAGGAGGCAGCGGACGCTGTCGGGGCCGCAGGGCAGTCCGATGGCGGCGAGTTCGTCGAGGACGGCCTGCCGGAGGGCGCGCATCCGCAGCGGGACTTTGGTGGGCTTGCCCACGGCGGTGACCGGCAGGGCGTCGAGGACGATGACCTCCTTGGGTACGGCTGCCCTCTCGTGGAGGCGGGCCCGGGCGTGCGCGACCAGTGCGTCGGATCCGGTGGCGGCCGCGGGGGCGCCGGGGGTGAGGGTGACGTAGGCGATGGGGACCTCGCCCGCGTGGGGGTCGGGGCGGCCCACCGCGCCGGCGCCGGTGACGTAGGGGTGTTGCAGGAGGGCGTCCTCGATCACGGCGGGGTCGATGTTGTGTCCGCCCCTGATGATCAGGTCCTTGGCGCGGCCGAGGAGGTGGATGAACCCGTCCTTGTCCACGCGGGCGAGGTCGCCGGTGTTCAGCCAGCCGTCGCGTACGCCTCCCAGGCCGTCCAGGCGCGGATGGGTCGGGCCGTGGCCGGTGACGTAGCCGGCGAAGACGGTGGGGCCCTTGACCAGGAGCACGCCCGGCGCTCCGTCGGGCAGGCGCAGCCAGTTCCCCTGGGGGTCGACCAGCACGGTCCGCACCTGTTGGTAGGGCAGGCGTTGTCCGACGGATCCGGGACGGTGGTCGTCGCCGGTGAAGCTGCGGGCGGTGGCGCAGGTCGCCTCGGTCAGCCCGTATCCCTCGCAGAGTTCGATGCCGGTGTGGGACGTGAAGGCCGTGCGGACGGTGTCGGGAAGGGCCGAGGCGCCGACGGCGGCGAATCGCATGGTGCTGATGTCCGCGTCCACCGGGACGTCTCCCAGGACGGAGTAGACCGTGGGGACCGCGGACATCGCGGAGATCCGGTAGCGCTCGACGATCTTCCAGATGTGGCTGTAGAGGGCCGGTTCCCGGTAGCCGAGCGGGCCCGCCCACACCACGTGCTGGCCGCGGAGCATGGGCGCCAGGAGGGTGACGACCATCCAGCTCGAAGCCCTCCTGGACCAGCTCGGGATCGACCGGTTCAGTCTCATCACGCACGACAGGGGCACCCCGGTCGCCGACCATCTCGTGGCCCGAGCGGGAGACCGGGTCGTTCGCTACGGCCGGGGCCAGCAGCACCTCTGGCACCTGAATCCCGATCTCCACCCGCAGCAGGCGATGTTCACCTCGCCCGATGCTCCTTCGATGCTGGCCGACGCCCGCCGGCTCGTGGCCACCGCCTACCTCCTGCTGACCGAGCGCGAAGTGAAGACCTCGGACCTCGCACGCACCGTGCAGGAGTTCGGCTACGACGGAATCAGCACCGCGGTCCCCCGCTACTTCCACTCCTCGTCGTTCCGTCAGGAGTGGATCGAGCGGCGCACCCGGCTCATCCCCCGGTGGAGGTGCCCGGTCCTCCTCCTCCAGGGCGCGGGCGACCCGCTGCAGCCCCGCGAGTTCTACACCGACCCCGACGTCCTCGCGCAACTCCCGGAGGGGAGCGGGGTGCACCTCTTCGACTCGGGCCACTTCTGGCCCTTCGAAGCACCGGAGGAGACGGTCGCCGTACTCCGCGAGTTCCTCGAGTAGCCCGCGGCGGGGCGCGTTCCGGTCCGCCGGCAGGACGGTCTACTCGGCATCGAGCTGGTGGTCGGCCCAGACGTAGGTTTCGGGCAGCAAGTCGGCGATGGGGACCGCTCGGAGGCGGTCGCGTCGTAGGCGCCCTGGGCGGCTGCCGCGCCGATGAGGACCAGCTCGGCGCAGGGGCCTCCGGTGAAGTGGTAGGCGTTGACCGCGGTGATGATCCGGCCGTCCAGCGCACGGGCCGCGGCCGCCATGGTGTGGTTGTCGCCCCGGCAGCGCGTGCGCGCGATGTCGGCCGCGGCCCGGATGAGCTCGTGGTCGACGTGGGGGGTCTGCGCGGTCATCATGTCATCGTCCTTGCCTTCGTACGGTGTCAGGCGAGGCTGACCCACGCGGCGTTGGCGCGCAAACGAATAGCCGCCACGGAGTCACGCTCCGCCCCTGGTCCCGTGGTCCGGTGACCTGCCCCCGTGGTCAAATCCAACTCCCGAAGCGTAAGGTTCCTTTGGAGCTATCGGCCATTACCAGTCAGGGGGCGGGCGGCGATGCCGGACAGCAGGATCAGTGAGCTCGTGCGGATGTGGGTCGACGGCTGGACCGTCTCCCGCGGCAGCTCGGACCCGATCGGCGAGCCGTGGGGGTGGACGATCGACGTAGGGCAGCCCCGGCACGTCGCCCGGCACGTGCTCCCGGAGCCCACCGAGGCCGAGGTGCGCAAGATCGTGGCCTCGACCAGCGCGCCGGGGACCTGGCTGAAGCTGTTCGCCGAGGACGAGGCGGTCCTGCCCTGGGTCGGGCCGGGCTGGCGGCTGGGCGGTCCCGGCTTCCTGATGACCTCCCGCCTCGCACCGGAGTGCCCTGAAGTGCCGGCCGGTTACACGCTGACCTGTTGGACCCGGGGCGGCGTCAGCCGCGTGCTGGTCCGTACCCGCGCCGGTCACTTCGCCGCCCGTGGGCAGATCGCCCATGTCGGCACGCATGTCGGCGCGCATGTCGTGGTGGACCAGGTCGAGACCGCCGCCGAGCACCGGCGCAAGGGGCTCGGCGGGCTGGTGATGCGCAGCCTGGGAAGCACCGCGTACGAGGCCGGCGCAAGGACCGGCCTCCTGGTCGGCACGCCCGAGGGTCAGGCGCTCTACTCCGCGCTCGGCTGGACCACGCGCTCCCCCATGGCCAGCCTCTGGTACGAGCCTTCGGACGCCGCGCCGTGAGCCGAACGGGCGCGGCGGCCCTCAGGTGATGCCGATGGTGTACGCCGCCCGGTAGCCGGATGCGTCCGGTGACGGGGCCAGGGTCATCGCGGCGCCCGAGTCCCGGTAGCGGCCGTCGCGGGTGTTGGGGTGGGCCGGGGCCGGGCGGCGGGCGTAGGGCTGGAGCTGGTACACGCGCACCAGGAGTTCCTCGGGGAAGAAGAGCTGCGAGGTCGTCCCGGTGCGCCGGTCGGGGCGGACCTTGAAGTGGATGTGGGGCGCCAGGTCCCGGTACCAACCCGGCACGATGGTGCGGAAGGTGCAGCGCCCTGCGGCGTCCGTGAGCTGGGTGCCGCGGAAGTAGGTGTCCTTGCCGGTGGAGTAGGTGCCCGAGGGGTCCGCGTGCCAGACGTCGACCGCGGCGCCCGCGACCGGTCGGCAGCCGGCCGGTACCCGGAGCACGGTCAGGTCCAGGCGGAACGGCACGCCGGCCCGGCCTTCCGTGATGTCGGACCGTACCCGGTCCAGGTCGAGGTAGTACGGGCCCTCGCCCGCCTCCGTGGTCAGCACGCACGCCGGGATGGACGATCCCGTCGCGGTCGGGGACGCGGGTGCCTCGGGCCGGCCTGCCGCCCCCCGCGTGGTGGCCGGACCCGAGCAGGCCGCCGCCAGTGCGGCGGCTCCGGCCGATCCGGCGGCCAGCAGGATGGTGCGGCGGCTGGTCCGGGGGTTGCCGTTCTCCGTCATACGCATCCCTTCGCGCGCTTCTGGGACCGTCACGGGCGGACGGCCACCGGCCGCGCCCACCGTGCCGGACGGCAAGGGCCCGGACCAGGACCGACACGCCTCGGGACCCCGCGCTCCACCGCCCGGCCCGCCTCCGGCGCCACGCGGGAGTCGCGTGGTGGCGCCGGGTCACGCGTGCAGGTCGTCCACCAGTTCCGCCAGAGCCGCCGCCAGTGCGCCGAGGCCTGCGCCTGCGGCGCCGCCGGGCTCCGACATGTAGGTGTCCCGGCGGATCTCGACCATCAGCGCGCCGACCCGTTCGTCCTTGCCGTAGTACTCCAGCGGCACGTACGTACCGGCGAAGGGGCTGTCGAGTCCGGTGCCGCCGAAGCCCGCGAACGCCCTCTCGGCGGCGGCCAGCAGGACGGCCGGGGTGTGGAAGGGGTCCGTGCCCAGGCAGATCGGCGGGCGGCTGCCGTCACCGTGCAGTTCGTAGGGGAGGGGCTCCGTCGGGTACGAGTGCACGTCGATGATCACGGCCCGGCCGGTGGCCTCCAGCCGGTCCTCAACGGCCCGCGTCATCGCGTCGGCGTACGGGTGGAAGTAGCGGTCGATCAGCGGCCGGACGTCGAAGCCTTCGGGGCGCAGGCGCTCCCGGTGGGTCGAGTGCGTGTACACCGCCCCCATGCCCACGGCGAGCATCTCCTCGCGCTCGTCGGGGAACCGCTCGGGGTCGATGACCAGCCGGGACAGCCCGTTGACGAACTGCCACGGCGTGAGCGCGGAACCGGCCGCGGCCACCGCGGCGATCTCGGCGGTGTGGGAGTCGGTGATGTGGTCGAGCTCCCGTGCGAGGGCCGGGTCGGACAGGTGGATTCCGCGGCGGACGGACTCCGGTATGACGCGCGAGGAGTGCGGTACGTGCAGGATCACCGGGGACGCGCCGGCGCCGGGGAGGATCTCGAAGGGCAAGGATTCGGGCCGATGGTTCATGTGAACATCCTCCGTTGACGGGGCGGTTGGTCTCTCGGCTGATGATCGCTGGGCTGATTGCTCGGTCGGTTACCAGCCACTCGGGTCCGCCGATCGGAGGACCCGCACGGCGTTTCTCCCCCGGGCGGGGTGGGACACCGGTATCAAGATCCGGTCACTGCTCTTGGATTGGAAACCCCATGCTCTCGAACGTCCTCCGCGTGGCCGCCGGCGCCGCACTCGCCGCCGGGCTGGTCACCGGGCCCACGGGGCCGGCCTCGGCCGCCTCCGCCTGTACGTACACGCCGGACGGCAAGGCCGCCAGGAACGTGGGCACCCCGTCCGGGAACGTCAGCCGTCTCCGGCCGTACACGGCCACGCTCCGCACCAACCACGGCGACGTGGTCTTCGAAGCCGATACGGCGAAGGCGCCGTGCACCACGAACTCCTTCGCCCACCTGGCCGGCCACAAGTACTTCGACGGGACGACGTGCCACCGGCTCACCACCGCGGGCATCTTCGTCCTGCAGTGCGGAGACCCCACCGGTACCGGCTCCGGCGGGCCCGGCTACCGGTTCCGGGACGAGAACCTGAAGGGCGCCGTCTATCCGGCCGGTACGGTCGCCATGGCGAACGCGGGGCCGGGAACCAACGGCAGCCAGTTCTTCCTCGTCTACGAGGACACCCGGCTGCCCCCGGCCTACACCCCGTTCGGCAGGATCACCCGGAACGCGCACGTGCTGGACGGGATCGCGAGGAAGGGAACCAAGGACGGCAGCGGCGACGGAGCGCCCAGGCAGGACGTGATCGTCGACTCCGTGCTGATCGCCGCCCGTTAGACGGCCGGCCGGGGCTCTCAGCCGACCCGGATGCCGATCACGCACGTGTCGTCGTCCGTGTCCGAGCGGCTCTCGGCGAGGAGGCGGTCCAGTTGGCCGTCCAGGTCCCCGGCAGCGTCGGCCGCCACCTGCACCAGGTGGCCGAGCGACTCCTGCACGGAGGAGTCCCGGCGCTCCACCAGCCCGTCCGTGTACATCAGCAGCGTGTCGTCCGGTTCGAGCTGCACTTCCCGCTCCACGTAGGTGACCTCGGGCAGGGCACCGAGGAGCAGCCCCTCGATGAGCGGGAAGGCCTCCGCCTCCCCGCGGCGCACGAGGACGGGGGGCAGGTGGCCGGCGCGGGCCCAGCGCATCACCCTCGTGCTCGGGTCGAAGAGGCCGCAGACTGCGGTGGCCGTCACGTGCTTGGCCAGGTGATGGGTGACCGTGTTGAGCCAGGACAGCAGTTGGGCGGGGCCCGCCCCGGTGACGGCGAGGCCGCGCAGGGCGTTGCGCAGGACGACCATGCCGGTGGCCGCCTCGATGCCGTGCCCGGCGACGTCGCCCACCGACAGCATGATCAGCCCTGAGGGCAGCACCACGGTGTCGTACCAGTCTCCGCCGACGAGCGCCTCGATCTCCGCCGGCCGGTAGCGGACAGCGACCCGCAGGCCCGGGGCCTCGATGGCCGGTGGGGTGGGGGGCATGATGGCGTGCTGGAGCTGGAGGGCCAGCCGGCTGCGCTCGGCGGACTCGGCCTCGGTGTGGGCGAGTTGGTCCCGGGTCGCAGCCAGGGCCACCTCGGTCCAGTGCTGCGCGGAGATGTCCTGGTAGGCGCCGCGCACGGCGTGCAGCCGCTGGTCCGCGTCGAGGACGGGCTCGGCGACGACCCGGATGTGGCGGGTGATTCCGTCGGGTCTGCGCAGGCGCAGGTTGACGGAGGCGGGGCGGCGGTGGCGGAGCACCGCGCGCAGGAAGCGGCCGAGGGCAGCGGAGTCGTCGGGGTGCGCGTAGCCGGGGAGTTCGTGGAGCCGGACCGGTGCCGCGGTGGGCGGGAGCCCGTGGAGGTCGTAGAGCTGTGCGTTCCAGGTGGTCTCGCCGGTGACGAGGTTCTCCTCGAAGCCTCCGATCCGGCCCAGGCGCTGGGCGTGCTGGAGGAGGCCCGCCAGCCGGGCCGTCTCGTCCTGGATCCGCCAGATCAGCAGGACGGCGGAGCCGTGGCGGCTGACGCTGATGTTCGCGACCGAGGTGAGCGGGATCTGGTCGACGAGCGCGGTCAGGCTCATGCGTTCGGCGCGGAAGGGCTCGCCCGTGGCGTGCACGCGCTCGATGATGTCGAACAGCCCGCTCTCGCCGGCTGCCAGCGGGTAGGCCTCCAGCAGCAGGGCGCCGTTGACGTCACCGCGCGGCCGGCCCACCGGGTCGACGAAGCGGCTGCCGGTGTACCGGATCCGGAAGTCGGCGAGCCGGCCCTCGGAGTCGAGGACCGGGGTGAGGACCACGGCCGGGTCCTGGAGTCCCTCGGCGAGGTCGATGAGCTCGGCGACGTCGGGGAGGACCGCGTCGGCCGCCGCGGGGTCGCGCGGGGGCGAGGCGTCCATGGTGCGGGCGCACAGCTCGGCGAGGGCCTCGACCTGCCGCTCGATCCGGCGCTCGAACTGGGGTGCCTGCGGCTCCAGAGGGTGCGGCCAGCAGATCTCCAGGACGCCCTGGATCCGTCCGCCCGTCCCCGTGGGCACCGCCATCCGTCCGCCGCCCGGCCATTCGGCGCGGCCGATGGAGGGCAGCCCTTCCCGGTCGAGGTCGGCGAGGGTGACCAGCCGGCGTTCCCCGAGCGCGAGGCGGGCGACGGTGGAGACGCCCGGGGGCACGTGGCGCCAGCGGGCGGCTTCCCTGGGCGGAAACCCGGCGTGGCCGGCGAGGGCCAGCGAACCGTCGGGCACCGCGGTCCACACGGCCACCGCGACCGCGCCCAGGGGGCCCAGGGCGTTCGCCAGGAGGGACTCGGCGACCGCCTGGGTGTCGGCGGTGACGGCGAGCACCCCGCTCTCGGCGGTGCGCAGCCGCACCGCCACCGTGGAGGACGCCCCGGCCGGGTCGGCGCCGCCGTCGCCGGCCCCCGTATCCGCGCCCGTACCCGCGCCCGTGCGTTCGACGAACTCGGCGGCGATCTCGCTGACGTGGTCGCGGGAGGCCTGGTTGACGATGTCGGCGGCGAGTTCGAGGGGGGACATCCCGCTCTCGCGGCACAGCACGTCGAGCTGGCGGGCCGCCGCGGCCGGGGTGCAGTTCAGCTGCCCGATCAGGATGCCCTTGGCCAGCTCGACCAGGGCCCGCCCGTCGGCGGCCGCCTGTGCCTCCAGCACCTCGCGGCGCAGCCGTTCCACGGTGGCGACGAGGCGCCCCAGGGGCGTCGGGGCCTGCTGGGGCACGACGCCGGTGGGCCGGTCGCCGTCCGGTGCTTCCGGTGTCTGCGTCGCTTCCGGTGTGCGCGGCGCCTCCGGTATCTGCGGCGCTCCCGGTGTGTGCGGCCGGCGGGCTTCGTCGTGCCGGTGCGTGTCCGCGGTCACCGGGTGAGCCTGCGCCGGATGCGGGCGATGAGGTCGTCGGCGTCCACCGGCTTGGTGACGTAGTCGCTGGCGCCCGCGGCGAGGCTCTTCTCCCGGTCCCCGGGCATCGCCTTGGCCGTGACCGCGATGATGGGCAGGCCCACGTACTGCGGCATGCGCCGGATCTCGGCGGTGGCCGCGTAGCCGTCCAGTTCGGGCATCATCACGTCCATCAGGACGATGTCGACGCCCGGGTTGCGGACGAGGGTGTCGATGCCCTTGCGGCCGTCCTCGGCGTGCAGGACCCGCATGCCGTGCAGTTCCAGGACGCCGCTGAGGGCGAAGAGGTTGCGGGCGTCGTCGTCGACGACGAGGACGGTGCGGCCGGACAGGTCGCCTTCGAGCACGTGCTCGGCGGGTCGGCGCCGCGCATCGCCTTGTACCAGGGGCAGGACGTCCCCCGGCTGTTCGGCGGACAGGTGGAGCGCGATGCGTTCGCGCAGTTCGTCCAGGCTGGAGAGCAGTTCCACGCGGCGTGACGCGGATCGCCGGCGCAGGGCTTCCTCCTGGCCGGTCCGCACCCGCGGGTTGTTGTGGGCGAGTACGGGGAGCGAGGCGAGGGCCGGGTCTCCGTCGAGGGCGTCGAGGAAGCGGAGGGCTTCGCCGTCGGGCAGGTCCAGTTCCAGCACCACGCAGTGGAAGGAGTGCGCCGCCAGGGCGGCGGCGGCCTCGCGGGAGCTCGTGGCGTGGACCACGTGGATGCCGTCCCGCTCCCCCGGCGTCCGGTGGCCGGGGGCGAAGTCGCGGTCGGCGCTCTCGGCGACGAGGGAGAGCAGCCCGTTGGTCCGCTCCTCGATCACCAGGAGCCGGCGGGGCCGCCGCTGCTCCGGGAGTACGGCCTTGCCCCGACGGCCGCCCTGCCCCGCCGCCGCTCGGTACGAGGAGCCGGGCGCGAGCGCCAGGGGGGCGTCGGTGTAGGAGGGGTCCTCGTAGTCCGCGCGGCTGACCGGCAGGTAGAGGGTGAAGGTGCTGCCCTGGCCGGGGGTGCTTTCCGCGGTGACGGCCCCGCCGAGGAGCTGGGCGATCTCGCGGCTGATGGAGAGCCCGAGGCCGGTGCCGCCGTACTTGCGGCTGGTGGTGCCGTCTGCCTGCTGGAACGCCCCGAAGACCGACTCCAGCTGCTGCTCGGGGATGCCGATGCCGGTGTCGCGCACCCGGAAGGCCAGCATCGGGCCGCGCCGGGAGAGTCCGGAGGGGACCTCTGGGGCCGCGGCCGGTTCGATGCGGAGCTCGACGCCTCCGCGTTCGGTGAACTTCACGGCGTTCGAGAGGAGGTTGCGCAGGATCTGGCGCAGCCGTGAGTCGTCGGTGAGCAGGTCGTCGGGGGCGCCGGGGGCCGTGGTGACGGTGAAGTCGAGGCTCTTCTGCGTGGTCATCGGCCGGAAGGTGGCGTCGACGTACTCCAGGAGCTGGGGCAGGTGCACCCGCTCGGGGTTGATGTCCATCTTCCCGGCCTCGACCTTCGACAGGTCGAGGATGTCGTTGATCAGCTGGAGGAGGTCCGAGCCGGCCGAGTGGATGATGCCGGCGTACTCGACCTGCTTGGGGGTGAGGTTGCGCGCGGGGTTCTGGGCGAGCAGCTGGGCCAGGATCAGGAGGCTGTTGAGCGGGGTGCGCAGTTCGTGGCTCATGTTGGCCAGGAACTCGGACTTGTAGGTGGAGGCCAGCGACAGCTGTTGGGCGCGGGTCTCGAGCTCTTGGCGGGCCTGCTCGATCTCCAGGTTCTTGGCCTCGATGTCACTGTTCTGGCTGGCGAGGAGGGCGGCCTTCTCCTCCAGCTCCGCGTTGGAGCGCTGGAGTTCCTCCTGCTGGACCTGGAGTTCCTCCGAGCGGGCCTGGAGCTCGCCGGTCAGCCGCTGGGACTCGCCGAGGAGTTCGTCGGTGCGGGCGTTGGCGACGATCGTGTTGACGTTGGCGCCGATCGCCTCCATCAGCTGGGCCAGGAAGTCGCGGTGGACGGGGTTGAAGGCGGTGAAGGAGGCGAGCTCGATCACGCCGAGGATCTGGTCGTCCACCACGATCGGCAGGATGATCAGGCTGCCCGGGGTGGTGTGACCCAGCCCGGAGGAGATCACGTAGCCGCCGGGGACCTGGTCGGTGGCGATGATCCGGCGGCTCCGGGCCGCCTGTCCGACCAGGGACTCTCCGAGGGCGAAGGCGACGCCCTCCTCCGCGGCGGCGGACCGCCCGTAGGAGCCGACGAGGGTGAGGACGGTGCCGCCGGGGCGGTCCTCGGCGAGGTAGAAGGCTCCGTACTGGGCGGCGACCAGCGGCGTCAGTTCGTCCATGACGAGTTCCGCTACGGCGGCCAGGTCCCGGTGGCCCTGCATCAGGCCGGAGATGCGGGCCAGGTTCGACTTGAGCCAGTCCTGCTCCTGGTTGGCCCGGGTGCTCTCGCGGAGCGAGCCGACCATGGAGTTGATGTTGTCCTTGAGTTCGGCGACCTCGCCCGAGGCGTCGACGGTGATGGAGCGGGTCAGGTCGCCCTCGGCGACCGCGCTGGCGACCTCGGCGATGGCCCGGACCTGGCGGGTCAGGTTGCCGGCCAGCTCGTTGACGTTCTCCGTCAGGCGCTTCCAGGTGCCGGAGACGCCCTCGACCTCGGCCTGGCCGCCGAGGCGGCCCTCGCTGCCGACTTCGCGTGCCACGCGGGTGACCTCGGCGGCGAACGCGGACAGCTGGTCGACCATCGTGTTGATGGTGGTCTTCAGCTCCAGGATCTCTCCGCGGGCGTCCACGTCGATCTTCTTGGACAGGTCGCCGTTGGCGACGGCCGTCGTGACGAGGGCGATGTTGCGGACCTGGCCGGTGAGGTTGTTGGCCATGGAGTTGACGTTGTCGGTGAGGTCCTTCCAGGTGCCCGCAACATTGGGCACCTGTGCCTGGCCGCCGAGCCGGCCCTCCGTGCCCACCTCGCGGGCCACCCGGGTGACCTCGTCGGCGAAGGCGGACAGCGTGTCGACCATGGTGTTGATGACCCCGGCGAGCGCGGCGACCTCGCCCTTCGCCTCCACCATGATCTTCTGCGAGAGGTCGCCCTTGGCCACCGCGGTGGCGACCTGGGCGATGGAGCGCACCTGGCCGGTCAGGTTGTAGGCCATGACGTTGACGTTGTCGGTGAGGTCCTTCCAGGTGCCGGAGACGCCCCGGACCGTGGCCTGGCCGCCCAGGTTTCCCTCGGTGCCGACCTCCCGGGCCACGCGGGTGACCTCGTCGGCGAACGCGGAGAGCTGGTCGACCATCGTGTTGATGGTCTCCTTCAGCTCCAGGATCTCCCCCCGCGCGTCCACCCGGATCTTCTGCGTCAGATCGCCCTGGGCCACGGCGGTGGTGACCTCGGCGATGGAGCGCACCTGGGCGGTCAGGTTGTCGGCCATGACGTTGACCGACTCCGTCAGGTCCTTCCACGTACCGGAGACGCCCTGGACGTCCGCCTGGCCGCCGAGCCGCCCCTCGGTGCCGACCTCGCGGGCCACCCGGGTGACCTCGCCGGCGAACCCGGAGAGCTGGTCGACCATTGTGTTGATGGTCTCCTTCAGCTCCAGGATCTCCCCCCGCGCGGTGACGGTGATCTTCTGCGAGAGGTCGCCCTTGGCCACGGCGGTCGCGACCTGGGCGATGGAGCGCACCTGGGCCGTCAGGTTCCCGGCCATGAAGTTGACCGAATCCGTGAGGTCCAGCCAGGCCCCGCCGACCCCTGGCACGTCCGCCTGGCCGCCGAGCGTCCCCTCGGTGCCCACCTCGCGGGCCACCCTCGTCACCTCGGAGGTGAACAGGGACAGCTGGTTGACCATCCCGTTGAAGACGGTGGCGATCTCCCCGAGCAGCCCGTCCGCCGCATCGGGCAGCCTGGTACGGAAATCCCCGTCGCGTACGGCGGTCAGCCCGGCCAGCAGCCTGCGCAGCTCCGCCTCGCCGATCCCGCCCTCACCGGGGAGCGGGGGCACCCCGCCCGCCGAACCCGTCGCCGCCCGCTCGGACATCCGCCCCAACCTCACACTCGAAACCGACACTCCGACGAACGGGACAAGAAGGACCCCGGTTTCGGGGCGCACGGATGCGCCCGGCTCCGCGGGGATCCGTCTTCGCCGCACCACCGCTCGGGTGAAGGCTAGCGCCGCCGAAGGGACCATAAGGCACGGTCGATCACACCGGGGACAGTGCATCCTGCCTGCGGGAAAGGGAGACGGGCGGGAGGCCCGCGCACTCGGCCCGAACGAGGCCCGGGTGAAACCGGTTTGAAAGGCTCCGCGGGCTCCGGGGTACCCCGGCGGGTTCCGGGTAGACGAACCGGTGACATGCGCACACAACGGAGGAAACGGGGTGAAGGCGATGGCGGTCAAGGCTGTGGGCTGGGCCCGGTCGTTTCCCGTCTCGGAAGGCGTCCGGGCGGCACGGGAGTGGACGGCGGGGCACCTGGCGTCCCTGCCGCGGAGCGGTTCGGTGGCCGACACCGCGCATTCCGTGCTGATCTGCGTCTCCGAACTCGTCACCAACGCGCACCTGCACGCGGTCGGCACGGCGCACCTGGTGCTGACCTGGGACGGCCGCTGCCTGCACGTGAGCGTCGCGGACGGCGACCCGCGGCTGCCGCGGTACCGGGAGCCCGCTGCCGACGCGGGTGCCACGTCGGGCCGCGGGCTGGGGATCGTCACGGCGCTGGCCGACTCCCTGGACGTCCACGCGAGCCACGGCGGAAAGGCGATCACCGCCTGCTTCCGGCCCGGCGGCGGACCGGACCCGCATGCGCGGGAGCCGCGGAAACGGGAGTCGTACAAGCGGGAGTCGTACAAGCGGGAGTCGTAGAAACGGGAGTCGTAGAAACGGGAGTCGTAGAAACGGGAGTCACAGGCGTGGGAGTCGCAGGCGCGGGTTCACGCCCCGACTGCGGCCTCCACGCTCGCGTGCAGGGACAGGACCGTATCGGCCCCGGTCACCGCGAACAGCCTCCGCAACTGCTCGCCGGGGGCGGCGATGCGCAGGGTCGTGAGGCGGTGCAGCCGCAGGAGCAGGTTCAGGAACGAGGAGTCTCCGAAGGTGATGTCACCGGCGTCCAGCACCACCAGCGGATGCAGGCCGGCGGCCGCGGTCAGGGCCTCTTCCAAGGGAACGAGCGTGTCCTGGTCGAGCTCTCCCCGGGCCACCACCACCCAGCCGGCCCCCGCCGGGTAGCCGTCCCCGACCACGCCCTGCCCGTATCCGTCCCCTGCTCCGGTCATGTCCGCCTCCCCGGATCGTCTGTCGTACGTCTTTCCAAGGGAGTATGCCTGCTCGCCGCTCCGGCGCCCCCGCCAACGGGACGCGGTACCGGACGGCGCCGACCCCGAACGTCCCCCACAGCACGAGCCCGATCAGCGGCCAGACGAAGGCGTGCCCCCACGCCAACTGCCGCCCCGCTGTGCGGCGCAGGCACCCTTCGCCGGCGCCGTGCAGCGGGCCCCTGAGGAGAAATGACGACCACGAAGTGTGTAGACCCTCTCAGGCGGGGCAGAAGCGCCCCCGGCAGCCGTCAGTCAATCGGGAGGGAGCGGCCACCATGTATCGCTCGGCCACCGTTGTAGGCCCCATTCGTGCAGCAGACGCTGAAGTACCCGTGTGTGACCAGGAGTCCACGGGAGCGCCCACGCAGGACGCGGACCTGTTCCGGGTGGAGAACGCGCGGGAGATGGCGCCCTCCGACGCCCGGGAACTCTCGCGGCTCTTCTTCGCGAGGCTGCGCACCCTGGAGGAGGGGACCCGCGAGTACCAGTACACGCGCAACACCCTGATCGAGATGAACCTGTCGCTCGTCCAGTTCGCCGCGCGGCGCTTCCGCGCCCGCGTGCTCGGCGGCGGTCTCGACATGGACGACGTCATCCAGGTGGGAACCATCGGCCTGATCAAGGCCATCGACCGCTACGACACGGAGCGCGAGGTGGAGTTCTCCACCCTCGCCCTCCCGTACATCACCGGTGAGATCAAGCGCTACTTCCGCGACACCACCTGGGCCGTGCACGTACCGCGCCGCCTGCAGGAACTGCGCACGGAACTCGCCAAGGCCCAGGACGCCCTGAGCGATGTCCTCGGCAGGGCGCCGACGGTCAAGGAGGTCGCCCAGCATTTGGAGTTGTCCGAGGACGAGGTCATCGAGGGGCTGGTGGCCGCGAACGGCTACACGAGCAGTTCCCTCGACGCCGCCGCCGTCGACGGCGACGCGTCGTCCGTGGCGGGCCGCAGCGCCCGGCCGGCGGCGGAGCGCCACGGCGCCGTCGATCCCGGGATGGAACTCTTCGAGGACTTCCACACCCTGGCACCCCTGCTGGAGCAACTGGACGAGCGCGACCGGCTCATCCTGCAGCTGCGCTTCGGGCAGGAGAAGACGCAGGCGGAGATCGGTGCCGCGCTCGGCGTCTCCCAGATGCAGGTCTCCCGCATCCTGTCCCGGACCCTGGCACGGCTGCGCACCGGCATGCTCGCGGTGTAGGAAAGGACCATGAACTCCCCATCCGGCGCGGCGGCGGCCGGGGCGGGCGCGGGCGCGTCGGCCCCGCTGACCGCCCGGCCGTGGCAGGACCGTCCGGGCGCGCGCCTGACCGGCAGCTGCGACCTCGACACCCGCCAGTGCCTGTCCGCCGCGCTCGGAGCCGTGACCGCGATTCCCGGCCCCGTCGTCCACCTCGACCTTTCCGCCGTGGTCTTCCTCGACACGGCCGCGGTCGCCGCCCTCGTACGGGCGGCGGCCGCCCTCAGCGGGCAGGGCCGGCGCCTGTTGCTCCACGACCCGCCCTACTCGCTCCGCAAGGTCGTGGAGATGTTCCCGGACGAATGCGCCGCGCTGGAGGTCGCAGCATGATCACTGTTCCTGAGCCCGCCGGGCCCGGGGCGTTCGTCCATCCCGCCCTCTTCTACCAGGACCTCGACGCGTACGTGTCCGGTGTGGGCGGCTTCGTGCGCACCGCCCTGGCGGCGGATGAACCGGTCCTCGTCGCCGTCCCCGGCCCGCACCTGGACGCCCTGCGCGAGAGCCTCGGCGCGAGCGCCCCGGACGTCACCTGGACGGACATGACGGAGCTGGGCCGCAATCCCGGCCGCATCCTGGCCGCCTTGCAGGACTTCGCCGACCTGCACGTGAGCCGGGCGGCCCGGATCGTCGGAGAGCCGATCTGGCCCGGCCGCTCCCCCGCCGAGGTCCTGGAGGCCACCCGGCACGAGGCCCTCATCAACACGGCCTTCGCCGGCCGGCCCGCCAGCGTCCTGTGCCCGTACGACGTACGGGGGCTGGCGCCGGACGTGCTGGCCGACGCCCGGCGCACGCACCCCACGCTGATCGAGGACGGCCGGTCCCTGCCGAGCCCGGCGTACACCGACGCCGCGCGGGTGTCGGCGGACTGCGACCGGCCGCTGCCCGAACCCGAGGGCGGGGCGCCCCGGTTCGCGTACGCCCACGGAGGACTGGCCGAGGTGCGCGAGTACGCCGAGGCCTGGGCCCGCGGGACCGCACTGGCCCGGGCGCGCCGCGGCGACCTGGTCCTGGCCGTGAGCGAGGCCGCGGCCAACTCCCTGTCCCACGGGGGCGGGAAGGGCACCCTGCGTCTGTGGACCACCGGCGGCGCCGGCGGCGCCGGTACGGGAGTCGTCGCCGAGATCCACGACGCGGGCCTCCTGGCCGACCCCCTCGCGGGGCGCCGCCGCCCCTCGCTGGCCTCGGCCAACGGCGGGCGCGGCCTGTGGATGATCCACCAGCTCTGCGACCTCGTCGAGGTCCGGGCCCTGGACGACGGCTTCACGCTGCGGCTCCACATGACAACGCCCTGACACCGGAGGTCACCTACACTCGGGATCGGGCTCGGGTGTCCTCTGGCCGCTCGGGGGCATACGGACACCGGGACACCGACCACGATCTCGTCGGTCGGGCCGGTCCCGGGAACAGCGAACAGGGCAGCGGCGGCACGGGGGTGCGAGAGCACGGTGGAGACCATCGGAACGGAAACGGGAGATCCAGTGAGCGCCGGCCTTCCCGGTGGAGGCCAGCGGCGTCGCCTCGCCCTGACGGGCGTCGGGGGTGCGGTGGCCAAGGGCCGCGACTTCACCCGCCGGGCCCTGCGCGACTGGGGCTGGGACGGCACGGAGACCGCCGAGGACGCCCTGCTCCTCGTGTCCGAGCTGCTGACCAACGCCTCCCTGCACGCGGACGGCTGCCGTGAGCTCGTCCTCACGGCCGGGCAGACCCTGCGCATCGAGGTGTGTGACGGCACGACGGTCCTGCCCCTCCTCCACCCGGCCCCGCGGCGCGGCATGCCGGGCGGCCACGGCCTGCACATCGTGGAGCGGCTGTCCGACCGCTGGGGCACGGACACCCATGAGCAGGGCAAGGCCGTCTGGGCCGAGATCGAGGCGTCCCGTCTGGTGTCCGGCAGGCCCGCGGCGCGCTGACCGCAGCGGGGCCCTGCCCGCCGGGTCCGGTCGCCGGCCGTCCCGCGACGGGGTGCGTCGATCCGGCCGCCGGGGGCAGGAGCGCGTCATGACCTCTCATCAGCTCACCTCCCTGTCCCTGGCCCCGGCGATCGGGCCCTCCTGGGTGCACCTGCTCGTCATCGCGTTCGCACTGATCGTCCTCGTGCACACCCTCGCCCGGCACCGGTAGGAACCCGCGCGGCAGCCGACAGCCCGCAACCGCGTACCGTACGGGCCCCCGCCGGCCGGGAGTTCCGTCAGGGCCGCGGCCGCCCGTCCGTCGTGTCGTGCGCCGCCGGAGCCCGGTCCAGGAGGACGCGGGGCAGGGCGCCGGGGTGCTTCTCCGCCAGCCAGGCGACGAGCTCCTCGCGTACGGCGCAGCGCACCGTCCACAGGTCGTCGGCATCCTTGGCCGTGACGATGGCCCGCACCACGATGGTGGAGGGCGTCGTCTCCGTGACGGCGAGGTCCCAGCCGCGTCCGTCCCACTCCGGGCAGCCGTGCAGGATCTCGTGGACCTTGTCCCGTATGAGGTCCACGGGCGCGCCGTGGTCGCAGTGGAGGAAGACCGTACCGGTCATCTGGACGCCGCCGCGCGACCAGTTCTCGAAGGGCCGGGTGGTGAAGTACGAGACGGGCATGGTGATGCGGCGCTCGTCCCAGGTGCGTACGGCGAGGAAGGTGAGGGTGACGTCCTCGACCACCCCCCACTCGCCGGCGACCACGACGGTGTCTCCGATGCGCACCAGGTCTCCGAAGGCGATCTGGAAGCCCGCGAAGAGGTTGCCGAGGGTGGACTGGGCGGCCACGCCGGCCACGATGCCGATGATCCCGGCGGAGGCGAGCACGGAGGTGCCGAGCGCGCGGAAGCTCGGGAAGGTGAGGAGCATCGCGGCGACCGCGATCACGGCCGCGACGACCGTCACGACCCGCGTGATCAGCGTCACCTGGGTACGGACGCGGCGTACCCGGGCCGGGTCGCGGGTGCCGGTGGCGTAGCGGGCGTACCCCGACTCGACGGCGGCGGAGGCGACGACCACGATCAGCCAGGCCCCGGCGCCGATCAGGGCCAGGGAGAGGATCCGGCCCGCGGCGGCTGCGTTGTCCCGCAGCGGCGGCCATCCCGTCTGCCGGTAGGCGCCCTTGAACAGCGCGGCCAGCAGGACGATCTGCAGGGCGTGGCGGCAGCGGCGCAGCAGGTTCCACAACGGCGTTTCGGGGTGTCGCGCATCGGCGCGGCGGAGGAGTCGGTCTACGGCCCAGCCGGCCGCGGCGGTGAGCAGGATCGAGCCTCCCAGGACGGTCAGGAGGCGGAGTACGGTGTTCATGTCTCCCCAGTGGGTGGACGGCACGGACTCCCGCGCGCCTGCCCCACGACAGGGACCTGACACGGGGAGCGCACCGTCCGCGGGACCCGCTCCGAGGGCGGTGAGGTCGCTCCGGCCCGCGCGTGGGGCTCACTTCTCGCGGTGGAGGGCCTTCCGCCAGCCCGCGCGACGCGGCTCCGAGACCGGCTTGGGTTCCGGCGTCGGCTCCGGCTTCGGCCGCGAGTCCGGCTTCGGTTCCGGCTTCGGCTTGGGCCCCGACTCCGGCTTCGGCTTCGCTTCCGGCCCCGACTCCGGCCTCGGCGATGGCACGGGCGTGCCCTGCCGCGGCCGGCGGTGCCACCAGTGCCTGCGGCGCGGGTGCACGGCCCGGCCCAGGCGGCGGCCGATCAGCAGGTAGCCGAGGAGGGCTCCGGTGGTGTTGAGGATGACGTCGTCGATGTCGAAGACGCGTCCCGTGACGAGGGCGCCCTGGATCAGCTCCACCAGCGTCATCAGACAGACCGTCACCGCGGCGACGCGCAGCAGCCCCCGGGCCTGGGGCATGAGGACGGGCAGGAGCACTCCGAACGGCATTCCCAGCAGCAGGTTTCCGCCCAGCTGGCGCACCGCCTCGACGGTCGACGCCCCGTCCAGGTAGGCGTTGATCGAATGGCCGGGCCGGACGTTGCTGTGCACCAGGGCCACCGAGGCGGCGGACGGTTCCAGCGTGAGCCGGGCCAGGACCACGCTGAACAGGACGGTCCCGACGAAGGCGGCCACCATGGCCAGCGCCCGGACGGCCGGGTGCGCCGGACGGTGTCGTCGCCAGGTGCCCGCCACGGCTCCGCTGTCGGGGCTCTCGTCGCGCCGCAGCGCGTGTCTCCATGTCATGGCGGCCGTCTGCCCTGTGACGGGTCCGGTACGCGCGTCCGGCGGTGCGAGCCGGGTCGGGACCGGCGGGCCGTCGCACCGACGGCACGCGGAAGCGAATGAACGGGCGGAGCCGGGGCAGGCGAGTTGGCGCGGGGCACCGACAGTGCCCCGTACGACATCGAAAGAGAGGGGCGGCGGGCACTGCCCCGCCGCCCCCTGTCCGGAGAAGGAGTTGTTTTCGCGTGACTGAGCATGTGTGGAGCTACAGGTCGACCGCGGGCCACCTGACCGGTACCGATCTGATCGGGTACACGGTCGAGGCGACCGACGGCAGCATCGGCAAGGTCGACAAGCACTCCGACGAGGCCGGTGACGCCTACCTGGTCGTGGACACGGGGATCTGGATCTTCGGCAAGGAGGTCCTGCTCCCGGCGAGCACGGTGATCATCGTCGACGTGGACCGGGAGAAGGTCTACGTCGACGGCACCAAGGAGCAGATCAAGAACGCTCCGGAGTTCCACCGCGAGAAGCACCTCGACGACGTCGGCTACCGCGAGGAACTCGGGACCTACTACTCCATCGGCGGCTTCGGCGGCCGGATCATCTGACCCGGAGCAGCAGCCGGGCCCGGACTCGAAGAGTCCGGGCCCGGTGCCGTGCCCGCCGTCATCCCCGTACGCGTGCCCGTACGTTCTCGACGCTGCCGCAGCCGTTGGGTGCCGGCGGCGCCCGGGCGGGTTTGCCCGCCGCCCGGCAGGGCAACCGCGCCGACCGAGACCTGAAGCCCCCGAACGGAGGCCTGAGATGTCAACGAATTCACTAATAGCCGTCATCGTCGTGGCGGCGGTCGTCGTGATCGCGCTCATCGCACTGCTGTGGGCGCTGTCCCGGCGGCGCCACCTGCGCGCGCGGTTCGGCCCGGAGTACGAGCGCACCGTAGAGGAACGCGGGGACAGGCGGGCCGCCGAGCGCGACCTGCGCGCCCGTGAGGAACGGCACGGCCGGCTCGGCATCAAGAAGCTGCCGCCCGGGCGCAGGCAGGAGTACGCGGACGAGTGGACCGGGGTCCAGCAGCGGTTCGTGGACGAGCCCGGACGCTCCGTGGCCGAGGCCGACGAGCTGGTGACCCGGCTGATGGGTGAGCGCGGCTATCCCACCGAGGGGCACCGGGAACAGGTGCGGGACCTCTCCGTGGAGCACGGCCACACGCTGGAGCAGTACCGGGCCGCCCACGCGACGAAGGTGCGCGGCGGTGCGGGCGAGGCGACGACGGAGCAGCTGCGCGGGGCGATGGTGCACTACCGCACCCTGTTCGAGGAGCTGCTCTCCGACCAGAGGAGCCGATGACATGAAGAAGATCTACGAGGACAGCACCGGGCGGGGAACGCCGGCCGAGCCCGTGCTCACGGCGGAGGACCTCGCTCGTCCCACTCCGCCGCCGCCCCGCATGCCATCGTCGTCGGCGGCGGCGGCGGCGGCGGCGGCGGTGGCGGTGGCCGCGGACGGGCCCGCCGGCGGGCCGGCATCGGACCGGGAGTCCGGGGACGAGGCAGAACCGCTTCTGGGAGCCGCCGAGGCCGAGCGCTACCACTCCACGTGGAGCGAGATCCAAGGCCGGTTCGTGGACGATCCGCAGGAGGCGGTCCGGGCGGCGGACGCCCTGGTGTCGGAGGTCATGCTCAAGTTCTCGGACTCCCTTTCCGCACGCCGTGACGGGCTGGAGGAGCAGTGGAACCGCGGTGACCGGCCGGCCACCGAGGATCTGCGACAGGCTCTGCGCGCCTACCGCACCCTGGTCGACCGGCTGCTCGCCACCTGAGTCCCGGGCCCGGCGCAGGCATCCGGGGTCCTTCGCCGCGGTCGGCCGGGAGGGCGGCCGCGGCGAAGGACTCTGGGCCATCCGGAGCAACGGGGGCGTGTTCCCTCCGGGTCGCCGACCATCCACCGCCCGGTCGGTGGATAGTCGGTCGGGCGGGCGGGCGCACGGGCTGCCGGCCCCGCGGCCAGGCGATACAGGGAGAGTGGTTCCGATGGTGAAGAAGGCATTGCTGACGTACGCCTTGGCGGCCGGAGTGCTGATCGGGCCGATGAGCACGGCCGGTTGGGCGGCCGGCGGGCTCGCCGCCGGGCACGGGCAGGGCAAGTCCGGCCCCGTGGGCGTCGTCGAGTCCCGCGCACCGCTCAACGTCCGCGAGAAGCCGACCGTGTACTCGGACGTGGTGAAGAAGCTGCAGCCGCACGAGCGGGTGCTCCTCGTGTGCCAGAAGCGCGGGGGCTGGGTGGACGGCAACCCGGTGTGGTACCGCCTGCACGGGTCGAAGGGCTGGGTTTCGGCCCGCTACGTGCACAACCTCCAGCCGGTCCGCCCCTGCTGAGCGCGCGACGAGCGGTGGAAAGCCGCAAAGGGAACGGCCCCCGGTGTTCGGGGGCCGTTCCCTTGACGCGTTCCTTGGGCAATCCCTTTACCGGCACTCCGCGTTCACACGGTGGGGTGCAGTGCGGGCCTCCGGGCTCCCGCCGTGCGCAGTCCGCGCCTCTCGTGCGCGGTGAGCCCGCCCCAGACGCCGAACGGCTCTCCCACCTCCAGCGCGTGCCGCAGGCATTCGTGCTGCACCGGGCAGAGCGCGCACACCTCCTTGGCCGCGGCGTCCCGCGCCTCCCGGTCCGGGCGCTGCTCGCCCGTGGGGTAGAAGAAGAGGCGCGAGCCCAGTCCCCGGCAGGCGGCGTCCTCCTGCCACAACCAGTGGTGCTCGGAACGACCCGGCAGACGCGACACATTTCCCACCTCGGAACCTCCATCGGAGAAGGCCCGGATCCGGAACGGGTTCCGATCGGATCCGGGCCTGATTCGGATGCGCGATCGCTCCTCGTCTGACCCGGAACGGTCGGCTCAAACAGCGTGCCCGCGCCGTGCCCGGCGGCTGCGCCGGGCGAGCAGGGCCGCGGCCAGTACGCCCGCGGCCGTGACCAGCGCCGTCCGGTGGCTCCGCGCCGTGGTCGCTGCCCGCACGGCCTTGCCCCGTGCCGCGTCGAGCTTCCTCTCCTCCACCAGGCGGCCTACGTGCGAGGCCGCCGTCTCCCGCAGCCGCTCGGCGGTCTCGTGGACCCGCGCCGAGGCGCCCGCCCTGGAGACCAGCGCTTCGACCGTCCGGCCGAGTTCCTTGCGGGTCCGGGCGGCCTGCCGGCGCAGCGCCCGCGTGCTGGGGACGGACTTGTTTCCGTGCAGTCCGGTCGTCGCCATCGTCATGATCGTCATCGTCGGGGTTCCCTTTCCTTCGAGTCCTCCGTCTGCCCGCGGGCCGGCCGGGTACCGTCCGCCCGCGATGCCCGCCTGACGGGTGTGCTGCGCGGATACCCGGCAACGGTCCGATGACACGGCCGAGTTGCCCCGGAAACGGGCTGGTGGCCCGCCCCGAACGGGACGGGCCACCAAGGGGCCTGGATCGGGCGGTGCCACCGCCTGCTACCAGTAATGACGTCGGCCGCCCACCGCGTGTCCGACCGAGCCCATCAGCCACAGGACGGCCCCCACCACGAGCAGGATGACGCCGATGGTCCACAGAACGGAGATTCCGGTCAGGAATCCGATGAGCAGGAGGATGAGTCCGGCAAAGAGCATGATGTCCTCACTCGCGCGTCGGGAAAGCGGCGAAGCGGGTGGCTTCGCAGCGGTGCCTCGGCTCGCGTCTACCCTCGAACCGCGTCCCTATCTCCCGGCCCGCGAAGACGTCCGTGAAGACGTCCGTGACGGCGTCCCCGTGATGACGTCCTCGCGGTGCTTCAGTCGCGCTCGTCCACGCCGCAGGACTGCCGCACCAGCAACTCGGGCAGAAGGTCGAGATGGCGGCGCGCCGCGGGCTTCGCGGGCGAGGCGTTCTCCCGGATCCGCTGGAGCAGCAGCTCGACGGCGGTGGCCCCGACCTCGTACTTCGACGGGGCCACCGCCGTCAACGGCAGGTCGGAGAGGGCTGCGACGTCGTCGCCGTAGGCTACGAGGGCCAGGTCCTGGGGCACCCGGATCCGCTCGGCGCGGTCGCGCAGGCTCTGCAGGAGCAGGATCGCGTCGGTGTCGCTGAGTACGATCGCCGCGGTCACCTTGCGCGCGGCCACCAGCTCGGCCAGCCTGTCGGCCGCCGCGTCGATCTTCGCGTTGTCGATGTCGCCGCTGTAGAGGTCGATCGGTTCGATCGCGGGGCCGCGTACGCCGAACGCCCGCAGTGCGGCCTCGTAGCCGGCCTTGACCTGGACCGTGGTGGGACTGTCGCCCGCGACCAGGGCGATCTTCCGGTGTCCCAGCCCGACCAGGTGACGCACTGCCAGACCCGCGCCCCCGGCGTGGTCGCTGCACACGTGGTCCAGCCCGCCGACCGCGGTGCCCATGGCTCCGCGGCGCTCCACCAGGACCGCGGGTACGCCGAAGTCGGCGCCCGGCTCCGCCGGGCCGCCCACGCCCGTCGTCCAGCTCGGCGTGAGCAGCAGTCCGTGCACCCCGGCTTCGAGCATGCGGGCGGCCTGCAGCTCGTCCTGGTCGGGCTGGTAGCCGGAGAGCCCGAGGACCAGGCGCCCGCCGACCGCGGCCACCGCCTCCCGGGCGCCGCGGATGATCTCCCCGAAGTAGTGCTGGGACTGGGGGACGATCATGCCGATCAGGGGCGCCTCCCGGTCCGCGGCGGCGGCCGGGCGGGCCTCCGGGAGCACGTGCGCCGCGCCCCGTGACTGCGGGACGGGCGTGCCGGGCCAGTGCACGGCCCCCCGCACCCGGTCCAGGCGCCCCGCCGACGTCAGCGACTCCACGTCCCGGCGCGCGGTGACCGTCGAGATGCCCAGGTGATGGGCGAGGTCGGTGACGCGCAGCGTGCCGTGCTCCCGCACGAGTTCGAGAATCCGCTCATGGCGTTCGTCCACCGTGTACCGCACACCGTCTCCCGTGGTCTCTGGGGACTGCTTCCCCGGGGCCAGCCTACTCGTGCGATCAGACGGCGCGCTTTTCCGTTCTGATCGATCGATCCTGGCGATCGGATTATCGATCTCTCCGCGGGACGCGCACCGCTGCCCGCCGGATCAGCCGGGCGTGACCGTGATCCGCTGGGTGGCGCCCGCCTTCGCGGCCGTGTCGACGCGGATCTTCAGCGAGGCTCCGGTGGCGAGCACGGTGACCGAGGGGTCCTGCGACACCACGGCGGACACGGCCCGGTTCCAGGTGATGTCCACCGTGCCGACCGTCTGGGTCGGGTTGGAGACGCACAGGGTCGCCGAGGCGCCGCTCTCCCGGACCACGACGGAGGCGGCAGCGGTGGAGGTCAGCGGCCCCACCGTGCCGGTTCCGTAGAAGTTGACGGCGGTGAACCCGCGCGAGGGCACCGACACGCCCTGCTGGTTGCCGGTGTTGGCGAGTACGGTCAGCCAGCCGGTGTCGGCGGCCCGGGCGGCGGTGGCCGTGGTGTCCGCGCCGGGCATGAGGACGTAGGCGTAGGCGCCGCCGGACGGGTTGGTGCCGTGGTCCACCCAAAGGGTCAGGTAGCGGCGGGTGAACGGGGCGGTGGATCCGGAGCCGTTGACCTGGCTCCAGCTGCCGGTGCGCTCCTGGCGCAGGGCCTTGACCGTGGCGCCGCCGGGGAAGACGTACCCGCCCATGCCGGCGAGGGTGGCCCAGTTCGCGCCGGTGAGGGTGGCGGACCAGCCCGTGGTGGAGGGCTGGACCACGCCGTTCACGGTGAGGGTGTGGGTGCCGGCCGAGCCGAGGTTGCGGTTCTCCACGGTCGTCTCGACGCCCGTACCGTCGGAACAGCCGATGCCGGCGCCGAGGCAGACGACCGAATCGTCGAGGAAGAACCAGGACTTGCGTCCGCCGAGGGTGGACTGGAGTCCGCGGATGTCCATGCCGAGGGCGGCGTACCTCCCGTCGGTGGCTCCGCCGGCCCAGCTGGACGTGGGCCTCGGACCGCCGAAGTCGCCGCCCGCCCCGTCGGCGAGCACCTTCTTCGAGACCGTGGTGCCCGGCAGCCGGTACGGGTCGACGGTGGGCCAGAACGCGTCGGAGAACTGGCCCAGGGTGACGTCCTTCCACCAGTACAGCATTCCGGAACCGGTGTGCCAGCCGCGCTTGTTCTCCTGGTTGCCGAATTCGTAGAAGGCGACCCGGGCCGAGGACATGGACAGGGCCGCGGCCCAGCCGGGCCGGCGGTGCGTGGCGCGGTCGGCCGAGCCGAAGACGCGGTGCCCGACCGGTTCGGCGACGGCGGTCAGGGCTGCGTCGTCGCGCGCGGAGACCAGTCGCGACAGCGACGCCGGGTCCAGGCCGGGGTTGGCGGCGAGGCCGAGGTAGTAGTCGCGCTGGAGCCAGCCCTTGACCAGGCCGCGCCAGCGGGTCCGCTCGGTGCTGCTGCTCGCCGCCACGGCCAGCATGAGGAGGGCCGCCATCAGGCCGTGGGCCCGGGCGTGGTCGCTGCCCGCGAATCCGCTGGTGCTGGTGGCGGAGAGGCCGCGGCTGATCGCGCGGCCGGAGACCGCGTCCATGAGGACGCCGTTGTAGAGGAACGGCGCGAAGGAGTCCTCCACCGCGTCCAGCATCAGCTGCTTGTCCGGGTCGGTCACGTCCCAGGCGGAGTCCTTGAGCAGGGCGAAGATCCAGGCCAGGCCGCTGATGAGGACCGCGCCGTAGGAGCCCGCGTAGGGGATGGAGGCGTGCTGGATGAAGGATCCGTCGCGGTAGAAGCCGTCGCCCGAGGTCACGTAGGGGAAGACCGGGGAGAGCGCGTCCCGCCCGACCGCGATCTTCGCGGGGGCCTTCCCGACCACCCCGCGCAGGGCGAGCACCTTGCAGAAGTCCACGCGGTTGGCTCCCGTGCTGTGCCCGGAGTACGAGGCCACCTCCGCCTCGGGCAGGAAGTGGTCCACGGCCGCGCAGTAGTCGGCGACCTGGGCCGCCGAGAGGCTGTCGTACATCAGCACCTCACCATGCGCCCGTACGAGCAGATCACCGTGCGCGGGCTGCCCGTCGCCCGGGTCCGGGAGGTCACCCTGCTGGGGACCGGTACGGCCCTGGAGTGGTCGGTCCAGGCCCAGCTGAAGGACATCCACACCGCGGCCGCCGATCCGCTCGGCGAGCTGCGCGTGGAGATCCCGGGCGAGCTGCTCGACGATCTCTGCACGGTGGTCGCCGTGGAGCTCGGGCCGGAGCGGCGGTAGGCACCGGTCGGCCGGTGGCGCCGTTCAGGCCGACGGCCCGGCCAGGTCGAGCTCGTAGACCTGGCCGACCAGATCGGCGCCGAAGCTGTGGTGCGGCTCCTCCTCCACGAGGCGGAAGCCGGCGGCCAGGTAGATCCCGCGCGCGGCCACCAGGGTGTCGTTGGTCCACAGCCGGATCCGCCCGTACCCCGCCTCACGGGCGAAGTCCACGCACTGCGCGACCAGGCGCGAGCCCAGGCGGTGGCCGCGTGCGGCGGGGTCCACGAGGAGGATCCGCAGCTTCGCGGTGCCCTCGCCGTCCTCGTCGCCGGCCACGCAGAACACGCTGCCGACCCGGCGGCCGTCCAGTTCGGCGATCCAGGCCGCCTCGCGGGAGGGATCGTGGGCGGCCGCGTAGTCCGCGACGATCCGCGCGACCAGGGCCTCGAAGCTGCCGTCCCAGCCGAATTCCTTCGCGTACTGCTCACCGTGGGCCATGACCACCCAGCCGAGATCGCCCGGCTCCCCCAGCGGCCGGATCACCGCGCGGACCTCGTTCATGGGAACCCTCTCTCTGATCCTCGGCATCACCGAACCGCTGACCGCCAAGCTACTGAAACGACTGTTTCAGTAAAGCATAATGTCCGGATGACCCCCTCCGCCCGTGACGACTCCGCCCACAACGACCCAGCCCGCGCCGATTCAGCCCGCAAGCAGCAGCTCCTGGAGCTTGCCTACGCGCACGTCCTCGACCACGGGCTGGCGGACATGTCCCTGCGGCCCCTGGCCGAGGCCATCGGCAGCAGTCCGCGCGTCCTCCTCTTCCTGTTCGGCAGCAAGGACGCCCTGGTGCAGGCGCTGCTCGCGCGGGCCCGGCAGGACGAGACGGGGATGCTCGAAGCCGTGCACCGGGCCCGGCCGGAGCACGGCCTCGCCCGCACGGGCGAGCTGGTGTGGAGCTGGCTGGCCGACCCGGGCCACCGCAAGGTGCTCACCCTCTGGGTCGAGGGTTACTCGCGCTCGCTGAGCGGTGGCACGGGACCCTGGGCGGGCTTCGCGGAGCGGACCATCGCCGACTGGCTGGAGGTCTTCGCGGCCGCCCAGCCGCCGGCCCGTCGCGACACGCCCGAGGGGCTCGCCGAGCGGACCCTGCTGCTCTCGGTCCTGCGCGGGGCGCTGCTGGACCTCCTGGCCAGCCGTGACGAGCAGCGCACCACGGCGGCCGTGACCGCCCACCTCCGCACGCTGGAGGCCCCCGCCGACGGCGCTCCGACGCCCCGGGACCGGCCCGGGAACGGATCCCCCGGCAGGACCGACCGCGTCGCCCGGACGGTCGCGGCGCCACGGGCGGCCGTCTACGCCGCCCTCCTCGACCGCGAGTCCCTCGAAGCGTGGCTTCCGCCTGACGGGATGAGCGGGCGGATCGAGCAGTGGGACCCGCGGCCCGGGGGCGGCTTCCGGATGGTCCTGACCTACCTCGATCCCGCCGCGAGCGCCGCCGCGGGCCCCGGCGCGGGCCCCGGCAAAGCCTCAGCCGCGACCGACGTGGTCGACGTACGGTTCACCGGCCTGGTGCCCCCGGAGCGCGTGGTGCAGCAGGCCGTGTTCGAGTCCGACGACCCGTCGTACGCCGGCACCATGACGATGACCTGGCACCTCGCCGCCTCCGGCGAGGGCACCGAGGTGACCGTCACGGCCACGGACGTACCGCCGGGCATCGACCGGGTCGACCACGAGGCGGGCATCGCCTCCTCGCTGGCCCACCTGGCGTCGTACGTCGAAGCGGCCCGGTGACCCCGGCGACCTGGACTGACCTGAGGCAGGCCCGAGGCGGTGCTACTTGCTCATCGGGCTGGGGGCCGGTTCGGACGTGGGCCCCGGCTGGTCCACCCGAGCGGGCTGCTGCGGCCGGAGGGTGGGGATCAGCGCGGCGATGGCCCCGGACAGCAGGGCGAAACCGCCACCCATCAGCAGGCCGGTGCGGAAGCCCGCCTCCGAGGTGAAGGTGAACCCGCCGGCCGTGGTGGTCATCTGAGCCAGCACCACGCCGACGACCGCGGCGCCGACCGAGGTGCCCAGGGAGCGCATGAGGGCGTTGAAGCCGTTGGCGGCGCCGGTTTCCGTCACGGGGACCGCGCTCATGATCAGAGCTGGCATGGCCCCGTAGGCGAGGGCCACACCGCTGTTGATGACCATGAAGGCGACCATCAGCCCGGCGGCCGTGCCGGAGAAGAGGAGCGCGACGCCGTAGCCCGCGGCCAGGACGAGCGCTCCGCTGACGAGGGTGGTCTTCGGGCCGCGCGCGTTGGTGAGGTTGCCCCCGAGGGGGGAGACGGCCATCATCATCAGCCCGCCGGGGAGCATCCACAGGCCGGCCGCCAGCATGGACTGGCCCAGGCCGTAGCCGGTGGCGGCGGGGAACTGCAGCAGTTGCGGGACCACCAGCATGCCGGCGAACATGCCGAAGCCGATGGAGACCGAGGCGAGGTTGGTCAGCAGGACGCGCGGGCGGACCGTGGCGCGCAGGTCGACCAGCGGGTCGGTGGTGCGCCATTCGAACCACCCCCAGGCGGTCAGGACGACCACGGCGGTGGCGATCAGGCCGAGGGTGCCGGCCGAACCCCAGCCCCAGTCGGCGCCCTTGGACACGAACAGCAGCAGGGACACCAGGCCCGCCGCGAGGCCCAGCGCGCCGACCACGTCGAAGCGCTGCCCCTTGGCGGCGGCCGGACCGTCGGGGACGAAGGCCATGATCATGACGGCGACGCAGCCGGCGATCGCCGCGGACCCCCAGAACAGGAAGCGCCAGCTCGTGTACTGGGCGACGGCCGCGGAGACCGGGAGGCCGATGCCGCCGCCGATGCCCATGGACGCGCTCACGAGGGCGATGGATGAACTGAGCTTCTCGGCCGGGAGGATGTCGCGGAGCAGGGCGATGCCGAGCGGGATCATGCCCATGCCGACGCCTTGCAGGCCGCGCCCGATGATCATCTGGACGACTCCGCCCGCCAGCGCGCACACCACCGATCCGACGATCAGGGGTATGCAGCAGGCCAGGAGCATGCGGCGCTTGCCGAGCATGTCGCCCAGGCGACCACTGATCGGTACGCACACGCCTGCGACCAGGAGCGTGGCGGTGATGACCCAGGCCGCGTTGGAGTGGGAGGTGTGGAGGATGTTCGGCAGGTCGGCCAGCAGCGGCGTGACCAGGGTCTGCATGACGGCTGCGGCGATGCCCGCGAGGGCGAGCGTCGCGATCACCTTGCCGGTGCGGGGGGCGGCCGTGGGCGGCTGTTGCATGAAGGGTCCTAGGCGCGTGGGCCGCAGGCCCGGCCGGCGGGACGGCGCGGGGCGCACGGGGTGGGGAGGGGACTGTCCGGCGAGGCCTGGGTACAGGGTCGGCGCACACCACAATCAGTAGTCAACTATCAGTTCGCGGTGGGCGACGTGTCAACCAGATCCGATCGTCGACTATCAGTTGTATTCTCGGCAGCGTGCCGACCGAAAGCCCCAAGCCCCTGCGCGCCGACGCCGTGCGCAACATCGAGAAGATCGTCGGAGCGGCACGAGACGTGTACGCCGAGCTGGGTCCCGATGCGCCGCTCGACGAGATCGCCCGGCGGGCCGGGGTGGGGATCGCCACGCTCTTCCGCCGTTTCCCCGACAAGGCCGCCCTGCTCCGGGCCGTGCTCGACCAGCAGTTCACGCAGGACGTCCTCCCCGCCATCGACCGCGGGCTGGCCGACGAGGACCCCCGCCGCGGCCTGACCGTCGTACTCGAAGCCGCCCTGACCTCGGCGGCCGACGAGCACCACGTGCTGACGGCCGCCCGGAAGGCCGGCGCCCTCTCGGCGGAGACCAGCGCCCGGTTCTTCGACGCGCTCGACCCGCTGGTGACCCGCGGGCAGCGGGCCGGGGTGATCCGGGACGACCTCGTGCCCGACGATGTGAAGAGGATCGTCACCATGCTCGTCAGCGTGCTGTGGACCATGGACCCCGCCGAAGAGGGCTGGCGCCGCTACGTGACCCTGGTCATGGACGGCCTGAGTCCGGCCGCGGCGAGCCCCCTGCCCCATCCGGCTCCCCCGCTGCTGCGCCGCCCGCAGGAGTGATCTCCTTCGGGCCGTAGAGCGCCGCGGCCTCCCCGGTGAGCAGAGCCCAGTAGCGGTCGCCGAAGGACCAGTGCCACCATTCCGTGGGGTAGTTCACCAATCCGGCGGCGGTGAGGGCGGCGCCCAGCAGCTCCCGGTTGGCACGGGCCTCCTCGCCGAGGCCGGCGGCGTACGTGTAGCAGGCGCCCGCGCTCTCCTCCGGGTCCGCGTTCATCCGCGTGCCCATGTCCAGCTCGCACCCGTCGGCATCGGCCAGCGTCAGGTCCACGGCCGCACCGGCACTGTGCGGGGCGATCGCGGGCGGGGAGACGTAGCGGCTCGCGGCCGTACGGATCCGGTCCTCGCTCCACCCGGGGTTGTCCGCCCGCAGCAGGCCGGCGTACTCCTCGAAGTACGTGCGCTGGAGCGAGGGCGGCCGGTACCCCTCGACGAACAGCAGCCGCAGGCCCCGTGGCAGGGTCCGCTGGGCGTCGAGCAGGCGTGCCAGCACGCCTTCCCGCAAGTACGCGAAGGCGTCCGCCGGGTCCTGTTTGCGTACGTCGACCAGCAGGTGGCCGCCGCGGCGGACGTCCACGAGGCGTTCGCCGCACTCCTCGACGGGTATCGCCGCGACCTTCGGGTCCGACATCAAGATGATCTCGCTCATCGCTTGATCATCGCGCATCGTTCAGATCCAGTCGCGCCGCTTGAAGCCGAAGTAGAGGGCCACGGAGGGTGAGCATCAGGCCGGAGGAGACCAGGAAGCCGGTGTGCGTGCCGTCGCCCGGGAAGGGGACGTTTCTGGCCGTAGAAGCCGGTGATCGCGGTCGGGACGGCGATGATCGAGGCCCAGCTGGTGACCTTCTTCATGATCAGGTTCAGCCGGTTGCCCTGGACGTTGAGGTTGGTGTCCATGACCGAGTTCACCAGGTCGCGCAGGGATTCGGTCCACTCGGTGGCCCGCAGGACGTGGTCGTAGACGTCCTGGTAGTACGGCAGCATCGCGGGGCTGACGGTGTGCAGGTCGCGGCGCAGCAGGGTGTTGACCACCTCGCGCATGGGCAGCACCACCCGGCGCAGGAGGACCAGGTCCTTGCGCAGGGCGTACGAGCGCCGCTGGACAGTGCGGACCCTCGTCGCGGCCGTCCTCGAAGAGCAGTTGCTCCAGGGCCTCGATCTGCTCGTCGAGCTGCTGGACGGCTTTGAAGTGGTCGTCCACGAGGTAGTCGAGCAGTCCGTGGAGCAGGAAGCCGACGCCTTCCTTGGCGAGGTCGGCGGAGTCGTCCCAGTAGTCGACGACGCGGTCCATGTCGAAGTGGCCGCTCGCACGGACGGTGATCAGGGCGTTGGCGGTGATGAAGGCGGAGACCTCCCGGGTCTGCAGGGGACCGTCCGGGGTGTCGGCGTAGACGGCGTAGGCACTGAGGAAGAGGTGCGTGCGGTAGCGGTCGAGCTTGGCGCGCTGGTGCGCGTGCCGGGCGTCCTCGACGGCCAGTTCGTGCAGCCCGAACTGCTCGGTGATCAGGTCGAAGTCCGCGGCGGTGGGATCGCAGAGGGCCAGCCAGACGGTGCAGTCCAGCTGCCCCGCGTACGCGGAGAGGTCCTCGGTGGGGAAGTCCTCCAGGGCCAGGACGCCGTCGCGGTAAAGCCGGGTTCGTGCCACCCGAGCAGGCTAGGCCGTCTCTTTCGGATCTTGTCGGTCAGGTCCGCGTCGTCCGGTGCCGTGCCTCGCCGTGCTGCCGGGGCTCCCGCGTACTGGACGTACTCGGGCGCCCCGGCAGCGCGGCGAGGTGCGGTGCCGGACGACGCGGGCCCGGCAAGATCCGAAAGAGACGGCCTAGGCGGGCGGCTCCGGCCGGTCCGCGAGCGACACCCCCACGCACGGGTCCGCGGCCGCGGCCGGCACGGATCAGCTCGTGCGGCGTGCGGCCCAGACGGTGCGCTCGGTGCGCACGGCGAGGTCGTCGCGGCGCAGGATGCTGCCGGGGCCGTCGGTGTCGAGCAGCCCGTCGAGCGCGGCGAGGTCCTCGGGCGCGAGGGTGTCGACGATGCTGCGGCGCAGGCGCTGCAGGCTGCTGAGGGCGTACGCGCCGACCGCCCCGCTGCGGGAGCCCTCGATGTTCACGTCGATCACGCGGTCGCCGTCGAGGGTGAATCCGGCCGCGGTGAGCTTCGGCCCCCAGTCGGCGCCGCGGTGGGGCACGTGCTCCGTGTGGTAGCTCTCGCTCGCCGTGTGGCAGCGGTCTTCCAGTCCGGGCCGGCCTTCGGGGGTGTCCGCGGGCAGGAAGCGGGGGAAGCCCGCCAGCTCTACGACGGCGAACAGGCCGCCGGGGGCGAGCAGTTCGCGGACCGTGCGCAGGGCCTGGTCCGGGTCGGCCATGTGGTGCATCGAGGCCGAGGCCCACACCAGGTCCGGCGTGCCGAGGTCGGGCCACTCGGTCTCGTCGAGGTCGGCCTGCACGGTGCGGACGCGGTCCTCGACGCCCCGGGCGCACGCCTTCTCGCGCAGGCGCTGCAGGTGCGCCGCCGAGGAGTCGACGGCGGTGACGTGCGCGTCGGGGAACCGGTCGAGCAGGGCGAAGGTGCCTGCGCCCGTACCGCAGCCCAGGTCCACGATGTGGCGAGGGGGCTCGCGCAGCGGCAGCCAGGTGGTGATGTCGGCGATGTGCTCGGCGAGGACTTCCGCGTCCAGGTCGAGGATCTCCGCCTGGGCGTGGACCTCGTGCTGGTCGTGACTGTGCTGTGCTTGGCCGTGCTGTGCTTGGCCGTGCTGTGCTTGGCCGTGGCCGCCGTGGTCATGGCCGTGGCCGCCGTGCTGGCCGTGATCGCCGTGCCGGCCGTGGCCGCCGTGCTGGGTGTGGTCGTGCTGGGGTGCGTGCTGTGCGTGGGTCATGGCTCCACGGTAGGACGCCCATGCGCTTACCGCATACCTTCTTGCCAGTTAGGCAAGAGGATGGCCTCGTAGCCCCCAGGACGCGCAAGACCCGCGCCCGATGACCCCCGTACGCCGTCAGCGATCCGCACCTTCGCCTTCGCCGTCCCCGTCGCTCCCCGCGTCACCGACGCCACTGTCCCGCTGGTGGCCGCGGCGGGCGTCCCTGTCGAAGATCCCCAGGATCTCGCACGGTCCGCCCTCGGCGCCGATCGCGTGCGGCATCATCGTGGGGAACTCCGCGGCCTGGTTGGTCTCGATGCGGAAGCGGCGGTGCCCGAGCATCAGGATCGCAGTGCCGGACAGGACCACGAGCCATTCGCGCCCGGGGTGCGCGCGCATCCGGGAGGGGTTGTCCGGTGGCGGCTCGGTCATCCGCTGGCGAATGACCGTCATCCCCGGTTCGCCCTTGATCGGCCAGCGCATCTGCCCGTGAGCGGCGTCGATCATCGGGCTGGTGACGACATCGTCGGTCGCGGTCTCCACGAGCTGGTCCAGGGTGGTGTCCAGCGCGCGGGCGAGCGTGACCAGGCTGTCCAGCGCCAGGCGTCGCTGGCCGTTCTCGATGCGGCTGAGCGTGGACTGGCTGAGCCGGGCGCGCGTGGCCAGTTCCTCCAGCGACCAGCCCTGCGCCACCCGCAGCGCGCGGATGCGTTTGCGTACCAGGCTGTCCAGGTCACCGTCTTCTTGCGTCATAGGCAACATTGTATGCCCGTGCTGCAAGTCGGGGTTAGCGTCGTGTGCAGACGGCCCCGGATCCCCGGGCCGGCACCAAGGAACATCCGAAAGGAAACCGACGACATGTCCGCGACGACTACCGCATTCGCGACCGACGCACTGCCGGACGGGACCGTCGACGCCGTGGTGATCGGCGGCGGCGCCGCCGGTCTGAACGGCGCGCTGATGCTCGCCCGATCCCGCCGCTCGGTCGTCGTGATCGACAGCGGCACCCCCCGCAACGCGCCCGCCGAAGGGGTGCACGGCCTGCTCGGCCTGGACGGCACCCCGCCGGCGGAACTGTACGGGCGGGGCCGCGAGGAAGTGCGCCGCTACGGCGGGCTCGTCGTCTCCGGCGAGGTCTCCGCCGCCGAGCACGCCGACCCGTCCGCCGACGGCGACCTGCGCTTCACCGTGACGCTGACCGACGGCCGGGGCCTGACGGCACGCCGCCTGCTCGTGGCCACCGGTCTGCGCGATGTCCTGCCCGAGCTGCCCGGACTGGCGCAGCACTGGGGTCACAGCGTGGTGCACTGCCCGTACTGCCACGGCTGGGAGGTGCGCGACGAGCCGATCGGCATCCTCGCCACCGGCCCCGCGTCGATCCACCACGCCCTGCTGTTCCGTCAGCTCACGGACGACCTCGTCTACTTCACGCACGGCACGGAGCTGGACGACGAGACCCGTGCGCGGTTCGCCGCCCGCGCCATCCGCGTCGTCGACGCCCCGATCGAAGAGGTCGTGGGGGACGGCGACGGCGGCATCCGCGGTGTGCGGCCGGCCGGCGCAGCCGTCGTCGAGCGCCGGGTGCTCGCCGTGGCGACCACCCTCGTGGCCCGTACCGAGGGCCTGGCGGGCCTGGGCCTGCCGATGGAGGAGCTGCCCGGCGGCGGCCGCCGATTCCGCTCCGGCGCGGCCGGCGCCACCGACGTGCCGGGGGTGTGGGTGGCGGGCAACGTCACCGACCCAGTCGCCCAGGTCGGGGCCTCCGCCGCGGCCGGGGCGCTGGCCGGCGCACACATCAACGCCCTCCTCGCCGTCGCCGACACCGACGCCGCGGTCGCGGTCGCGGTCGCGGTCGCGGCGCTCGCCTCGGCAGGGACCACCACCGCCACCGCCTGACGCCTGACGGCTGACGGCTGACGGCTGACGGCTGACGCCTGACGGCTGACGGCTGACGGCTGACGCCTGACGGCTGACGGCTGACGGCTGACGGCTGACGGCTGACACCCAGCCGCCGGCCGGCGCGCGAGCGCCTGCTCCCGTCCCACCCCACCCCGGCAGCGCCGGACCTGGTCCGGCGCTGCCTTCCGCATGCCCTTTCCCGGGAGGAACCCATGAGTACCGACCAGCCCGCACGGGCAGCCGCAGCCGACGAAGTGCCGGGCTGCCCGGACCGCGACGGCGGTCCGGACGCACGTCAGCTGCGCACCGTCCTGATCACCGTATGCATCGCGTTGATGGCCGTCATCGCCTCGGTCTCCGGGCTGAACGTCGCGCAGCCCGACCTCGCCGTCGAGTTCGGCGCCTCGCAGAGCACCGTCCTGTGGATGATCAACCTCTACACCCTCACCCTGGCCGCCCTCCTGCTGCCGCTCGGAGCGCTCGGGGACCGGCTGGGCCGCAAGCCCACGCTGATCGCCGGTCTGGCCGTCTTCGGCATCGCGAGCGTCGTCGCGGGTCTCGCCCCCTCCGCGGAGGTCATGCTCGCCGCACGCCTCCTCAGTGGTGTGGGCGCCGCGATGATCATGCCCATCACCCTCGCCGTGATCACCTCCACCTTCCCCGAGGAGCAGCGCGGCCGGGCCATCGGCGTGTGGACCGGAGTCGCCGGAGGCGGCGGCATCCTCGGCATGTTCCTCTCCGCGACGCTCGTGGACGTGGCGAACTGGCGCTACCTCTTCGTGCTGCCCGTCGCCCTGGTCTGCGTGGCTCTGGTCATGTCGCTGCGCGTCATCCCCAACTCCCGCGAGACTGCCGCGCATGCGTACGACACGGTCGGCGCGCTGACCTCGGTCGTCGCCGCGGTCGGTCTCATCTTCGCCCTCCAGGAAGGGCCGGAGCGCGGCTGGTCCGATCCCGCCACCCTGACCGGCCTCGTCGTCGGGCTGCTCGCCGCCGTCGCCTTCGTGTTCTGGGAGCTTCGCCTGCGGGACGCCGCCCTGCTCGACGTACGGCTGTTCCGCGAGCGCGGACTGGCCGGCGGCTCCCTCACCCTGCTGACGGTCTTCGGCGTGCAGGCGGGGATCTTCGTGGTGCTCTTCCCCTTCTTCCAGGCCGTTCTCGGATGGTCGGGGCTCATGTCCACGCTCGCGCTGATGCCCATGGCCGTGGCCATGATGCTGGCCTCCGGCCTGGCTCCCCGGCTGGCCGCGCGCGTCGGCGCCCGCCCGGCCATGGCGGCCGGCATCCTGCTCGCGGGCGCCGGCCTCGCCCTCATGGCGGGCATCGTCTCCGTCGACGGCGGCTACCTGTCCGTCCTTCCGGGCATGCTCGCCATGGGCATCGGCATGGGCCTGGCGATGACTCCCTCCACCGAGGCCATCACCGGCTCCCTGCCGCGAGAGCGCCAGGGCGTCGCCTCCGCGCTCAACGACGTCACCCGGGAGTTCGGCACCGCGCTGGGCGTGGCCCTGCTCGGAGCGCTCCTGTCGGCCGGCTACCGCGGCGCCGTGGAGGAGCGGCTCCAGGGCCTCCCCCAGGGCGCGGCCGACGCCGCGCGGGAGGGTGTCGCCAACGCCGTCGAGGCTGCGCACGGTGCGGGCCCCCAGGCGCAGGCCCTCCTCCACGCCGCCCGGCAGTCCTTCGTGGAGGGCTGGCAGCAGGCCATGTGGGCGGGCGTCGCCGTCATGGGCCTCCTGTTCCTCTACATCCTCGTCCGCGGCCCGAAGAACCCCGCGCCGGCGCCGGCGCCGGCGTCCGCCCAGGATCCGGCAGCGGACCCCGAGGCCGTCTCTGTGAGGTGACGGGGGAGACATATACCGCCATGTCATCATCGAGTTCATGAGTGAAGTCGAGACCCACCCCCTGCGACTGACCGACCTCGATGCCGTTCTCGATCTCGGCTACCGGGCCTTCGACGTGAAGGCGATGCCCTACACCTCCTGGTCGCTGTCGTCGGTGGCCGCGCACTGGGACGCCCAGCCGGACGCCTGCTGGACCGCCCGCGACGAGGAGGGACTGCTCGGTTTCGTCCTCGGGTCGCTGTCCTACGACGAACGCGAGGACTGGGGCTACCTGGAGTGGATCGCCCTGGAGGAACGCGCCCGGGGCCGCGGAGTCGCGAGTTCCCTGGTCGAGCACTGCTGCTCCGCGCTCTTCGCCGCGGGAGCGTCCCGGATCATCACCGACGTGGAGAGCGGCAACGCCGCCTCCGCCGCGATGATGCGGCGCAACGGGTTCACCGAGAAGGTCACCGTCACCCTCTTCGTCCGCCCGAACCCGCGGGAACACACCGGCACGGCCTCGTACTCCCCCAAGGATCCGGCCAGGTCCCTACTGCGCCGCGCCGCCCGGGCCGGCGCGGGTACGGCAGGCGTCGCGGGCCCGGCCGGCGCAGGACCGGCAGGCGCGGGCCCGCTCGCATAGCCGGCCGGGCCGGCGTACCCCCGGGTCCGCGGTCCCCACCCGGCGCGTGTGCGCGCCCAGTCGTGCGCCTGCGCGCCTCCGCACGCCCCCGCAGCGGGGATGACCGCGGACCGGGGCCGCCCCGAACATGAACTGCCGCCACCATCCGCGGCAATTCGGCCATGACGGGGGGAACCATGGGACGACGCTGGCTGGTCACGGGATGCTCCTCGGGGCTCGGGCACGCACTGGCCACCGCGGCGGCCCGGGCCGGGGACGAACTGGCCGTCACCGCCCGCAAGACCGCCGACCTGGAGGATCTGGCCGCGGCCTGGCCCGGCCGGATCGTCCCGGTCCCGCTCGAACTGCGGGACGACGCCTCCTGCGAGGAGGCCGTCCGCACCGCGGTCGAGCGCCTGGGCGGCATCGACATCCTCGTCAACAACGCGGCCGTCGGGCTGTTCGGCGCGGTCGAGGAGGTCTCGGACGCCGAACTCCGCGACCAGTTGGAGACCCTGGTCGTCGGCCCCTGGCGGCTCGCGCGCCTGGTCCTGCCGCTGATGCGGGCCCAGGGGCACGGCCACATCCTCAACGTCTCGTCCGTGGTCGGCCGGATGGCCTTCCCCGGCCTTGCCGCCTACACCGCCGGGAAGCACGCCCTCGAAGGCATGAGCCGGACCCTCGCCATGGAGGCGGCGCCCCACAACATCCGCGTCACCGTCGTCGAGCCGGGCATGTTCGCGACGCGCTACGGCACCTCCATGGCCGAAGCCGCCCACCGGGTCCCCGCCTACGACGCCACCAACCGCGAGATGCTCGAAGGGGCCCGGGGCCTCGCGGACAGCCCGGAAACCGGACGCCCTGAGTACTTCGCCGCGCGGGTCCTGGACATCGTCACCGCCGAGGGCCCCACACCCCTGCGGATCCCCGTCGGCGACGACGCCTACGGCTACATCGACGCGTCGGACGAGGCGGACCGCGCCGACCACGCCGCGGCCCGCCTCCTCGTACAGGGCCCGCCCCAGGTCTGACGGCGGGCCCGGGAGGGGAGGGCCGCGTCGGCGGGCGGCCGGTTCATTCGCCGGTCAGGAGCCGTAGCTTCGGTGTGGCGGCGGCCATCGCGAGGCCGGCTGCCAGCGCCAGGCCGCCCAGGGCGAGGTAGAGGGCGGCGCCGGTCAGGTGGGTGGCGACCTGGCTGCCGATGGCGTCGCCCGCCGAGGCGGCCAGGAAGAAGAGGCCCACGAGCTGCGATCCGGTGCCGGCCGGGGCCAGCTTGTGGCTGATGGACAGGCCGGTGGGGGCGAGGAACAGCTCGCCCGTGCTCAGCAGGACGTAGAGCCCGACCAGCCAGAGCAGCGAGATGTGGGTGGTGCCGGTGGCGTGGCCCGCGGCGAGGGCGAGCAGCAGGAAGGACAGTCCGCCGAGCACGAGTCCCGTGGAGAACTTCGCCGGGGAGGAGATGCGCACCTTGCGCCACACGAACGCGAGGACCCCGGCGAAGGCGATGGTCATGACGGGGTTCAGGGCCGCCTGCCAGGTGACCGGGATGCCCATCATGTCCACGTGGTCCGCGGCGAACAGCTGCACGTTGGACGCGGCGAGGTCGAAGATGCAGAAGAAGGCGACGGCCGCCGCGAACAGCCGTGCGTAGGCGCGGATGCCCGCCCGTCCCCGCTCGTCGAGGTCGGTGCGGCGCAGCAGGGTGACGAGGTAGCCGACCGGTACGACCACGGCCAGGACCGCGAACGCGGTGAGGGCGTGGGGCAGGGTCAGCGTGCCGGTCGCGCGGGCCGCGGCGCCGGCCGCCAGGACCCCGGCCACGGACCACACGGTCCGGACGGCCACCGTGCGCGCCTCGGCCCGGCTGAGCGGGCGGCCGGGCGCGTCGGCGGCCTCGCGGAGGCTGCCCGAGGCCTGGAAGACGCACAGGCTGACGGCCATGGCCACGGCCGCCGCGGCGAAGGCGACGTTCCACCCGAAGTGGAGTCCGAGCCAGCCCACGAGGAGGGTCGAGGCCAGGCCGCCGATGTTCACGCTGGCGTAGAACTTGCTGTAGGCCGCGTCCCGTTCCTGGTCGGTGCCCTGCGCGTACAGCTTGCCGACCAGGGCGGTCATATTGGGCTTCTGCAGGCCGGTGCCGACGGCGATGAGGACGAGGCCGGCGTAGACGCCGTCCGCTCCGGCCTCGAAGGCGAGCGCGATGTGTCCGGCCAGGATGGCGACCCCGCCGGCCAGGGCGGTCCTACGGGCGCCGAGCAGACGGTCCGCGATCCAGCCGCCCGGCAGGGCGGTGAAGTAGCAGGCGGACAGGTAGGCGCCGACGAGGGCGACCGCCGTGGTCTTCGACATGCCGAGGCCGTGGGCGGTGTCGATCAGGAAGAGCGCCAGTACCGCGCGCATTCCGTAGAAGGACCGCTAAGGAGAACCGCTCCGCTGCTTCGCTCAGGCACAGCGGCAGCAGACCCTTGCGGGTGCGGTTCTCTGCGATCACCTCCGCCCTCTGCTCCGTGGACGTCACCATGGTGCTGTTCCAGCCTCTCGGGGTGTGTGCTCCGGCCGTTGCGACTCCTTCCAGCCAACACCGCGAAGGACCGCGTGCACACCGGCCGAAAGGACCGGGCGGCGCACGAGGAGGGACACGGGTCCAAAGACCCGGGCCGGGCTCCCCTGCTCGGGACGGTGGCCGCGGGCCCAAGGGCTTCCCGGCATCACCGACGGGCCCCGGCCCGACCCGGGACCGGGCCGGGTGCCCGGCCGGTCCCGGGTCGGGCCGGGCCGGGAAAGCCGTGCGTCAGGGCTTCATCTCGTACGCCCCCGCGAGTCCCTCCACCCGCGCCCACACGCGTGCCGAGCGGTCCGCGTCCACGGCCGGGCGGCGGACCGCGCCCAGGGCCCAGGCCTGCTGGTCCGCGGTGGCGGAGTCCTTGCCGTGCAGTTCGACGGCGTGCGCGGAGAAGTCCCGTACGAGGACGCCGAACAGCTCGTCGAGCACGTCCTCGTCCAGGCCCGTCAGGCGGGCCTGCTCCAGGACGAGCTGGCCGTGCACGACCAGGGCGAAGAGCTGGCCGACCGCCAGGAGGAGGTCGAGGTCGCGGCTCTGCCGCTCGTCGGGGGCCGCGGTCAGGACGAACGTGCAGAGGGCGTCGGCCTGCTCGCGCAGCCTGGCGACGTTGGGCACGGCGGCGTACGCGTCATAGGCCGGGCGCCAGTCGTGGAACCGTACGGATCCGAGGCCGCGGGCCGGGCCCTGGCGGAAGAGGAACGCGTCGTCGGCCGCGTCGAGGCGGGTCGGGACGGGGGCGTAGTCGACCGGTTCCAGCAGGTGGTTGCGCATGAACTTGAGGATGAGCGCCAGGTTGACGTGGACCGTGCCCTCCAGCTTGGGCAGGCCGCGGATCTCGACGGCCGCCTGGGCGAAGTAGGTGTCCTTCTCGAAGCCCTTGGCCGCGATGACGTCCCACATCAGGTCGATGACCTTCTCGCCCTCCGTGGTCACCTTCATCTTGGTCATGGGGTTGAAGAGGAGGTAGCGGCGGTCGTCGGGGCCGGCCGAGCGGAAGTAGTCGACGGCGCGGTCGCTGAAGAGCTTCATTCCGACGAGGCGGACGTACGCGTCGGTCAGCTCGCGGCGCACGTGCGGGAAGGCGGTGACGGGGCGGCCGTAGAGGATGCGGCCCTGTGCGTGGGTGACGGCCTCGTACATCGCGTGCTCGCAGATGCCGATCGAGGCGGTGCAGAGGTTGAACTTGCCGACGTTGACGGTGTTCAGGGCCGCGTCGAAGGCGGCGCGGCCGGTGTGCAGGACGTCCTCGGGGCCGACCGGGTAGTCCGTGAGGCGGAACTCGCTGACGTACTTGGAGGAGTCGACGACGTTCTTCACCACGTCGTACGCGGGGTGGCGGCTGTCGGCCGCGAAGAAGACGTAGCCGTCCGGGCCCTCGATGTCGGTGCGGCGGCCGAAGACGGAGACGAGTCCGGCCGCGTTGCCGTTGCCGATGTAGTACTTCGAGCCGTTGGCCCGGAAACCTCCCTCAGCAGCGGGCTCCAGGAGCATGTCGGTGTTGTAGATGTCCGCGCCGCGGGTCTTCTCGGACAGGCCGAACGCGAACACCTCGCCCGCGTCGAGGAGCTGTGCGGCGCGGTCGCGGGCGGCGGCGTTGTCGCTCTGCCAGACGGGCCCGAGACCGAGGATCGTGACCTGCCACGCGTACCAGTAGTCGAGGCCGTAGAAGCCGAGGATCTCGTTGAGGGCGGCGATGCGCGCGGTGTCCCAGCGCTTGTCGGTCCCGTCCTGGCCGGCGGACGCCTCCGGGGTCAGGAAGGTCGCGAAGAGCCCCTCCTTCGCGGAGAACGCGAGGAAGTCCCCCAGCCAGGCACGGGTGCGGTAGTCCTCGATCAGCCGGCGCTTGCCGCGCTCCTCGAACCAGTCGACGGTCGCGCGCAGCAGGCGGCGGGTCTCGGGGTCGAAGTGCGCGGGGTCGTAGGTGCGCGGGTTGAACAGCAGCTGGTCGCTCATGGGCGTTCGCCTTCCGGTCGGAGATGCGTCGGAGGATGAGGGGTGGAGCGGGAGAGCAGGAGGAGGGGCGGGAGGGAGGGGCGTGGCCGCTCCGGGTCAGAGGGCCGCCAAGCGGTGGAGGGTGGCGAGTACGTCTTCCAGCCAGGCCAGCTGCATGCGCTCGTAGGCGATGCCGCCGCGGAGCACGACGTGCTGGAGTTCCCGCCCGGCGTCGGAGGGGTCCGGGACCGGAGCCCCGGGTCCGGTGAAATCGCGGAGCTCCCCCGCCAGGTAGTGCGTGAGCCGGTCGGCGTGCGTCCGGTGGTGGCGCTCGACCTCGCGGATCAGGGCGGCCGGATCGTCGAAGGCCGCGCCGCGGATCTTCACGGCGAGCTCGTGGCGGACGGTGTCGGCCTGGATCGGCTCGTGGAGCCAGGCCGAGAGGGCGGCGCGGCCGGCCGCGGTGACGGAGTACTCCTTCTTGTCCGGCCGGGTCCGCTGCGGCACTTCGCGGACGTCGAGCCGGCCGTCGCCCTCCATCCGGTTCAGCACGCGGTAGATCTGCTGGTGGGTCGCGGTCCAGAAGTAGCCGATGGACCGGTCGAACCGGCGCGCCAGCTCATATCCGGACCCCGGCTGCTCCAGCAGGGAGACGAGGATCGCGTGCTCAAGTGCCATGCCTCGATCTTTCTATGCAACTCGTTGCATAGACAAGCGCCGCCACGAGGGTGAGACGCGGCTCACCCGCGCGCTCGGTTAGGGTCGGCGGGACAGCGCATCGCATCCCATCGCCTTGCGAACCGACGCACCATCATGAGGAGCAGCCGTGAGCCAGCCGGCGTCCACCGCCCTGCAGCAGGAGATCGCCCGGGAGCTCCTGGTCGCCGAGACCTTCGACGCCCAGCGGGAGATCGAGCGCCGGGTGGCGTTCCTGGCCGAGCGGCTCACCTCCACCGGCCTGCGCTCCCTGGTCCTGGGGATCAGCGGCGGGGTGGACTCCACGACGGCCGGCCGGCTCTGCCAGCTCGCCGTGGAGCGGGCCCGCGCGGCCGGGCACGAGGCGACGTTCTTCGCCATGCGGCTGCCGTACGGGGTCCAGGCCGACGAGAGGGACGCGCAGCTCGCCCTCGGTTTCATCAACGCCGACCGGGTGCTGACCGTGGACGTGAAGCCCGCGAGCGACGCCGCGCTGTCCGCCTCGCTGGCCGGCGGGACCGTCTTCCGGGACGCCCACCACCAGGACTTCGTTCAGGGCAACATCAAGGCCCGTCAGCGCATGATCGCCCAGTACGCGGTGGCGGGCGCGCACGACGGCCTGGTCGTCGGCACCGACCACGCCGCCGAGGCGGTCTCCGGCTTCTTCACCAAGTTCGGTGACGGCGCGGCCGACGTGGTGCCGCTGACCGGACTGACCAAGCGCCGGGTACGGGCCTGCGCCGACGCCCTGGGCGCACCGGCCGAGCTGGTCTGGAAGACGCCCACGGCGGACCTGGAGACCCTCGACCCGGGCAAGGCCGACGAGGACGCGCTGGGTGTCACGTACGACGAGATCGACGACTTCCTCGAGGGCAAGCCGGTCGGGGAGCGCGCCTTCGAGACGATCGTCCGCCGCTACCGCCTGACCGAGCACAAGCGACAGCTGCCGATCGCGCCGTAGCGGGGGCCGAGCCGGGGGCGGCGGGCGTGAAGTCCGCTTCCTCCGGGTACTGGTCGGTCACGGCGAGCACCACCTCGCCCGGCCCGCCCATGCGGTGCCGTTCACACCCCGAGGAGTCCGCGTGGCCGTCCTCAGCACGATCCTCGTGATCCTCGGCGCCTGGTGCGCCGCCAGTGTGGTCACTGCCGCCCTGTACTCGACCCTGCGCCGCCTCCATGTCCGGCGCCAACGGGCGACGGGAGCCGGGCCGGCCTCCGGGCGTGACTCCGTGTACGCGGCGGCACGGTGCGCCGGGCCGGGCGTGCGGACGGGTCGGCCCGGCCGCCCCGGTCAGCCCGGGCACTCCGGGCACTCCGGTCAGCAGCCCGGTCAGCCCGGTGACCCCGAGCGCGCCGGTCAGCCCGAGCACGCCGACCATTCCGGTCGCCCCGAGCGCCCCGGCCGCTCCGCGCGCTCCCTCCGCTCCCTCCGCTCCCTCCGCTCCCACCGCCCCCACCGCTCCCAGCGCCCCGCTCACCCGTCCGGCCGTTCCGGCTGGGGACGCAGGGTCCCACCGCCGGATCTCCAGGCGGGCTGATCATCACGATCCGTGTTTGGCTGACTGCATGACGTCCGCCAGCGGAACCTCATCCGGCCCGATGCCCGAAGCCGTCCCCCGGCCCGCAGGCGGGCCGCCCGCGGGCCCTCCCGATCCCCGGCGCTGGTGGGCCCTCGCCGTCATCGGGCTGGCCCAGCTGATGGTCGTCCTCGACGCCACGATCGTGAACATCGCGCTCCCCTCCGCCCAGCGCGACCTGGGGATGTCCGACGGCAACCGGCAGTGGGTGATCACCGCCTACTCGCTGGCCTTCGGCGGGCTGCTCCTGCTGGGCGGACGCCTCGCGGACCTCATCGGCCGCAGGCGGGCGTTCGTCATCGGCCTGAGCGGCTTCGCCCTCGCCTCCGCCCTGGGCGGCGCGGCGAGCGGACCGGGGATGCTCTTCGCGGCCCGGGCGCTGCAAGGCGTCTTCGCCGCGCTCCTCGCGCCGTGCGCCCTGTCGCTGCTGGCCACCACCTTCGACACCCCCAGGGAACGCGCCAAGGCCTTCGGCGTGTTCGCGGCGATCGCGAGCGGCGGCGGCGCCGTCGGCCTGATCGCCGGAGGCCTGCTCACCGAGTACACGGACTGGCGCTGGTGCCTCTACGTCAACGTGGTCATCGCCGCGGTCGCGATCCTCGGCGCCTTCGCCGTCCTGCGCGACACGGGCCGTACGGGAGCGAAGCTCGACGTCCCGGGGGCGTTCCTCGGGTGCGGCGGACTCGTGGCCATCGTCTACGGGCTGAGCGAGGCCGAACCGCGCGGCTGGTCCGACGGACTGGTCGTCGGCCTCCTCGTCGGCGGGTCCGCCCTGCTCGCCGCGTTCGGGTGGTGGCAGACGCGGGCGAGCGACCCCATGCTCCCGCCGCACATCATCAGGGACCGGACGCGGGCCGGCTGCCTCGTCACCATGGCGCTGGCGACCATCGGTCTGTTCGCCCTGTTCCTGTTCATGACCTACTACTTCCAGCTCGTCCTCGGGTACTCCCCCGTCCGGACCGGGCTGGCCTTCCTCCCCATGACCCTGGCGATCATCACCGGTGCGACCCAGGTCTCCGCGCGCTTCCTCGACCGGCTCGCCCCCCGCGCGCTGATCGTCCCGGGGCTGCTCCTGGCCACCGTGGCCCTGGTCCTGCTCACGCGGCTGACGGTGGACTCCTCGTACGCGACGCACGTGCTCCCGGCGATGCTGGTCCTCGGGTTCGGCATGGGCCTGGTGTTCATGCCGGTGATGTCGACGGCCACCCAGGGCGTGGAGCGCAGGGACTCCGGAATCACCTCGGCCACGGTCAACACGGCCCAGCAGGTGGGCGGGGCGATCGGAACGGCGCTCCTCAACACCATCGCGAGCACGGCCGCGACGGTGTACGTCGCCGTGCACCTCGCGGGTGCGGGGGAGCCGGCCCACAGCGTCCCCGCGTCCCCGGCGCAGCGGCTGATCGAGGCCCAGGGCATGGTGCACGGCTTCGGCGTCGCGCTCTGGTGGGCGGCCGGCATCATGCTCCTGGGCGCCACCGTGGCCGCCGTCATGGTCACCGCCCCGGCGCCGGCGCGCCGCCGCGAGGTGCGGGGCACGGCGGTCGCCGCGCCGACGCCCTGATGGGGCCGACAGCCCCTACGGCGCCGACCGTGCGGCCGGCGGGAGCAGGGTCGCGGCGATGCCCGCGAGCACCGCCGCGAGGCCCGCTTCGAAGCCGGCGTCCTGATCTCGGAACATCTCCGGGCCCGCCTCGGCCGTCAGCGGGAAGCCGGCGAGCCGTTCGGCGCGGGCTTCCAGGTCGTAGCCCTTCCCGTCCGAGCCGGGCTGCGGGCCCATCGACTGTTCCTCGATCACGTACCCGATGGTGTAGCTGTACGCGGTGAACCAGGCCCGGGCCGCCCCCGCGGCGGTGAAGCCGCCCGCGACGAGCGTCCGCAGATGGGCCTCCATCGGAGCGGCGTAGCTGATGTCGGTGAAGTGCGTGCCGCTGTAGACCTTGGCTCCGTCCCGGTAGCGCAGCAGGTGCCCCCGCAGGCCCCGCATCGCGGCCTCCAGCGCCTGTCCCCAGTCGTCGGGCGGTCGGGCCGCGTCCAGGTCCGCCGTCATCCGGCGGAACATCTCGGTGGCCATCTCGTCGAGCAGGGCCTGCTTGTCCTTGAAGTGCCAATACAGGGCGGGCGCCTTGACGTCCAGCTCCTTGGCGATGGCCCGCAGGGTCAGCCCCTCCAGGCCCACGTCGCCGAGCAGCCGCAGGGCGGTGGCGGCCACCGTCGCCCGGTCGAGCCGGGCCCGTTCGGGTTTCGCTTCTCGTTCTTCTCTCACCACCTTGACAACTTAACAGCGTTAAGCACATTCTCGTGCCCATGACCGAACTTAACAGCGTTAAGGAAATCGGGGCTCCCGACGTGCTCGTCGTCGGCGCCGGCCCCACGGGACTGGCCCTGGCCCTGGACCTCACCCGCCGCGGCGTCCACGCACTGGTCGTCGAGCGGGCCGGCACTCTCTTCCCCGGCTCGCGGGGCAAGGGGCTCCAGCCCAGGACCCTGGAGGTCTTCGACGACCTCGGCGTCGGAGACGCGGTGCGGGAGGCGAGTGCGCACGCACCCCTCGGGCAGATCTGGCAGGACGGCCTGCCGGTCGGCGAGCACGACATGCTCGGTGACGCCGGCGTCGGCGGCCCCACGGACACCGAGCCGCATCCGCGGGCCCGGCTGCTGCCCCAGTGGCGCACCCAGGAGATCCTGTTCGAGCGCCTCACCGGGCTCGGCGGCCGGGTCCGCTTCGGCGCCGACCTGACCGGCTTCGACCAGGACGCCGACGGGGTGAGCGCGTACCTCTCGGACGGCAGTGTGCTGCGCGCCGCCTACCTGGTCGCCGCCGACGGGGGCCGGTCCACCGTCCGCAAGGCCCTGGGCATCGGCATGACCGGCGAGACCGTGGATCCCGCCCCGATGGTCGTGGCCGACGTCCGGCTGCGCCCCGGCGCCCTGGACCGCGACCACTGGCACCTGTTCCCGGGCCCGGACGGCGGCTTCGCCGCGCTGTGCCCGCTGCCCGGTACCGACGAGCACCAGTTCGTCGCGCGCACCGAGGACCTCGACATCCCCGCCGCGGTCGCGGCCCTGACCCACCTGGGCGCGCAGGACGTCATCGAGGTCCGGTGGGCCTCCGACTTCAGGCCGCGCGCCGCGATGGCCGACCGGTTCCGCGACGGCCGGGTGCTGCTCGCGGGCGACGCGGCCCACGTGCACTCCCCCGCCGGCGGGCAGGGCCTCAACACCAGCGTGCAGGACGCCTACAACCTCGGCTGGAAGCTCGGACAGGTACTGCGCCACGGCGCGGACCCCGCGCTCCTGGACACCTACGAGGAGGAGCGTCAGCCCGTCGCCGCGCACGTACTGGGGCTGTCCACGCGGATCCACCGCGGCCGGCAGGAACGCGGCGACGCCACCCGCCAGCTCGGCCTGGGCTACCGGGGCGGCCCCCTGTCCGAGGGGGCCGCGGGAGCCCTGGAGGCCGGGGACCGGGCCCCCGACGGCCCGCTGCCGGACGGGCGCAGGCTCTTCGACCTGTTCCGGGGGCCGCAGTTCACCCTGCTGGCCGTCGGAACGGATGCCGAACTGCGGCCGGTGACCCCGGAGTTCCTGCACGTCCACCGGATCGGACCGTACGAGCCGTACGGCAAGGGGCTCTTCCTGATCCGGCCGGACGGGTACGTGGGCTGGGCGGGCGAGGACGCGACCGGACTGGCCCGCTACCTCGCCCACCTGGCCCGCCCCGGCTCATCGGCGACGGCCGCCTGAGGCGGGCAGCCGAGGCGGATCCCCCGTCAGCGCAGTGTGGGGATCACGTCGTTCGTCTCGTCGGCTTCCACGGGACCGGTGGCGCGCCGGCCGAGCGCCTCCGCAGGCGTCTCGTCGGCGCAGACCGTGCCCCGTGCGGGCAGGGCCAGGGTGGCCAGGTAGTCGTTGACGAGCGCGCTCACGCAAGCGCTCCGGTTGTAGGCGGTGTGACCCTCGGCGTCGAAGGTCAGCAGCCGGCCGCCCTCGAGGGTCCCGGCCAGGGCCACGGAGTCGCGGTAGGGGGTATCAGGGTCCCCGGTCGTGCCGAGGACCAGGATCGGGGCGGACCCGGCCGCCCGGTAGGAGCCCTCGTAGCGGCTCGGGCGCTCCGCCTGCCACTGCGCGCAGGCGGGCGCGTGGTTGTGGTCGTAGGTGGGCGGACCGAGGCCGATGGGCGGCCCGAGCAGGGGCGCCGAGGCGGACTGTGCGCCGACCATGGCGCCCAGGAGGAGTCGGCTGGTCGGGTAGACGCGGTCGGCGCACTCGACGGCCAGGTTGACGTTGAGGAAGTCGAAGGAACCGGGCGAGGGGGGTGACAGCAGGAAGGTGGTCTTACGGGCCTGGGCGGCGGCCAGCGCCTCCCCCAGGTAGGGCCAGATCTCCTTGCCGGAGTTGATGTTGAACATCAGGCGGTAGGCGAGGGTGTAGCCGGTGGCCGGGCGTCCGCTCGGGGTGATGACCGGGTCGGCGTCGAGGTCCCGCTTGAGCTGTTCGAAGGCCTCCCGGGGCTTGCCCGCACCGAATCCGCAGGCGGTGGCGTTCTGCGCGCACCAGTCGAGGAACCGGCCGACCGCCGAGTCCAGCGCGGTGAACTGCACGGCGTCGTAGGCGTACGGGACGTTGGCGTAGCGGCGCGGATCGTAGCCCCCGTCCAGGACCATGGCGCGCACGCGCCGGGGGAACTGGGCGGCGTACACGGTGCCGACGTAGCTGCCGAAGGAGCGGCCGTAGAAGGTGAGCGTCTCCTCGCCGAGGGCCTGGCGCAGCAGGTCGAGGTCCTTGGCGTTCGACCCGGTGCCGATGAACGGCACGAGACCGCCTGCGCGTTCCCGACAGGCCGCGGCGAACTCCTGACCCTGCCGGAGGGCGGTCTGCAGGGCGCCCGGTCCGGGGACGCCGCGCGCGGCGTCGACGGCGGCCGAGTACTCGGCGTCGTTCCAGCACTCCACCTGGCCGCTGCGCGCCACGCCCCGCATGTCGTACCCGACGACGTCGAAGCCGTCACGGAGGGCGGCGGGGAGCGCGGCGTAGCTGTTGCGGGCGAAGTTGACGCCGGAGTTGCCGGGTCCGCCGGGGTGAAGCACCAGGACGCCGGTGCGGTGGGCCGGGTCGGCCGCGAGCCGGCGGGTGACGGCCAGCGGGATCATGCTTCCCGTGGGCCGGCGGTAGTCCAGCGGCACCTGGGCCGTGGCGCACTCGAAGCCGTCGCCCTGGCCGTCGGCGCAGGGGCCCCAAGTGAGCACGGGTACGGGCGGGGCGGGCAGGGCGGTCGCCGTGGCGGCCCCCGGCCTGACTCCGAGGAGCGCCGTGACCGCGATCAGGACGAGGGCTATCCCCCACACCACTCGCTTGCGCGCATCATCGGCTAAACGGGTCTGCATGCGGTGAACTCCCTTGATGGCGGGGCGGGTGCTAGAGCCTGTCGTCAAACTCCCGTCGTCGCCCGAAGGGCGGCCTCGGAGTTTGGCGACAGGCCCTAGGGCGCACACGAGATCGGGGGTGAGCGGGCGCCCGCGCTCGGCCGAGCGGCAGGTTCAGGTTCCCATCCGTGGAGCGGGCCGGGATAGACGGCGGGCCCCACGGGATGCGGAACACACGGCCCCGGCCTGCGGATTCCGCCCGCCGTCCCGCTGGGCCGGGCGGATGAGGGCGGGGCCTCCGGGGCCGCCGTCCGGGGCGCGGACGGCGGCGGGTCTGCGCCGACGATCCCTCTACGGAGCTACGGGGCGGAGGGGCGACGGCGGGACCTCGACCGGAGTCGGGGTCATGCGGGCCGGGCGGTCCGGGCGGCCCCCTCGAGCAGCAGGCGCGCCGCCACCGTCGTCCCGTCGGTGCGGACCGCGGCGGCCGCGGAGGCCGCCCGGGCGCGGGTCCCGGGGGCCAGGGCCGTGTGCAGCGCGGCCGACAGGAACGCGTCCGCAGGAGCCGGGCCCTCGTGGGCCGCGCCGATGCCCAGGCCGGTGACCCGGCCGGCCCAGTAGGGCTGGTCCGCTCCCTGCGCCAGCACCACCTGGGGCACTCCGGCCAGGGCGGCGGTCGTCGTGGTGCCGGCGCTGCCGTGGTGCACGACGGCGGCCACCCGGGAGAAGAGCGCCTGGTGGTTGACCTCGTCGACGAGGAGGCAGTCGTCCCGGCCGTCGGCCAGGGTCAGTCCGGCCCAGCCCCGGGAGACGACCGCGCGGAGGCCCCGCGCACGGATCGCTTCGACGGCCCCCCGTGCGACGCCTTCGAGGGTGCCCGGGGGCATGCTGCCGAAGCCCACGTAGACGGGCGGGGGGCCGTCGTCCAGGAACTCCACCAGTTCGGCGGGGAGCGGGCGTTCGTCCGGTGCGCACCATGCTCCGGTCTGCACCACGCCGAGTCCCGTCGGCCGCCACGGGGAGAGGAAGGGGTCCGTGGCCAGCCACGGGTGGTCGGTGAAGGCGTAGTCACGGACGGAGTCCACCGGCGCCAGGCCGGCCGCCGCCCGCAGGGTGTCGAGCGTCCCTCCGAACATGGTGTGCGCGATGCGGGCGTCCAGGTCCCACAGCGCCTGGTTGTCGGTGGCGCCCGGCGGCAGCGGTTGCCCGCGCCGGGCGGGCGGGCGCCGGTGGGGCGACGGCAGACTGACGGGCTGGTGGCTCACGTGCACGTAGCGCAGGCCCAGCTTCTCGGCCACGGAGCGCGCGCCCGCGGTGAGCGGCAGGGGGCCGGCCGCCACGAGCACGTCCGCCCCCTCGGCCGCCGCGGCGACGATGTCGAACTGTGCGGTCATCAGATCCGCCGCCCGCTGTGCCAGCCCCTCGGCCGATCCCGGCGTCACCGAGGTCACCAGCGGGCGCACCGGGCTGCCGGCCGGCACCAACTCCACGCCGAGCCCGGCCAGCCGTGCGGCGAACTCCTCGTCGGGCGGTGCGCACATCCGCACGTGCGCTCCGAGTTCCCGCAACCGCACCGCCAGGCCCGCCATCGGTTCCACGGCCCCGCGCGACCCGTACGCAGACAACACCACACGCATGCGGAGACTCCCCTTCTCGGTACATCGGTAGAGGCGGAGAGCCCTGGATCCCCGGCTTCGGTAGGTGATTCTTCGCCACGCCCCGGGCCTTGCCGCAAGCCCCCCTCGGCCCTATAGGTTGATCTTCGCGAGGGGTGCGTACTGCCGTCGCGCGCGACGGATCCGACGCGGACGCCGGCGCCGCCGGACTGCCGGGCCGCCGCCCGAGGGCCTCGGGCGGGGGCGCCCGCCGTGTGGATCCGATCACATGGAAGGCCCCCTCCTGCGCGGCCACCGGGGAGGTGCCCGGCCTGGCCTCCGACTCCGCGTCAGGTGTCTGGATTGCGGCAAATGCCGCTCCCACCAGGGGACGGACTACGCGAACAGCCGGATGCGCCGGTCCTGCGTGCCCGATGGCGAGGCAGGGTTCGCCGAGGCTCAGGGCAAGAGTCGACTCACGACACATACGGACAAAGTTGCGAAATTCGGGCGATACAGGAGAAAGTCGCCTGATGGCTACACATAAGGGGCCTGACGGTTCGTCAGGCGCACGCGCGCGAGGCATAATCGGACCCGGTCGTCTCCGGAAAGCGGTGGGGCCAACGGGGAGCCGACCCACCCCGCAGCCCCACTTCGCACCCGCCCGACCGATTCCCGAGGCTTCGCAGATGTCCCTGGCCAGCCGCACCCGCCTCGCGGCCGTGCTCACCGCGCTCACCGTCGGCACCGTCGGGGTGACGGCCTGGGCCTACACCGACGGGACCGCACCGGAGCTCGAGACGCCCGCGACGGCGCCCCGCCCGAGTGTGACCGGGGGCACGGTCCTCCAGGTGGTCGCGCATCCCGACGACGACCTCTACTTCATGAACCCCGACGTGAGCCGCACCATATCGACGGGCATCAAGGTCACCACCGTCTATCTCACCGCCGGCCAGGCCGACGGCCACAACGAGGCCCACGAAGGGCAGCTGCAGGACCCCGTGCGCCCGGCCGACCACGCCGCCTACGCGGAGGGCCGGCAGAACGGCGTACGCGCCGCCTATGCGCAGATGGCCACCGGAAACCGCGCCAGCGCCTGGGAGCGCCGCTCCATACCCACCATCGGCGGCGGGAGCGCCGAAGTGGACGTCCTCGTCGCGCGGCCCGAGGTCAACCTGGTGTGGATGCAGCTGCGGGAGGCCGGCGAGATCACCAAGGACGTTCCGGTCAGCCTGCGCGGACTGTGGGACGGCCGGATACCCACCCTGGGTGTCCAGCTGAGCTCGGCGACGCCGGTCAAGCCGTCCGGGTTCTCGTACACCAAGGACCAGGTCGTGGATGCCATCGCGGCGGTCTTCGCGATGTACCGGCCGACCACCATACGGACGCAGGACCCGACGCCCGGCCCCGGCAAGGCCGACCACCAGGACCACATGTACGGCGCCCGCTTCGTGCAGGCCGCGACCGAGCGCTACGCGAAGTCCACGGACCGGCCGCACTTCTCGGTCCAGAACTACGTGAGCTATCCGAACACCGGCCTGGCGCCGGCCCTCGATCCGCAGCCCGCCGCGGAGAAGCTCATCTACCTCAAGACCTATGCCTGGATGGACCGCGTCAACTGGTGCGGCAGCCCCGCGGGCTGCGGCGACCGCAAGCTGGCCACCCGGCCCCAGGGCGCCTATCCCGGCTGGAACCGGACCATCCGCTACGGCCGGGGCGACGGCAGCTCCTGGATGACCGAGGGCACACCCGGCAATCTGTGGGCCTTCAGCGTGCTGGACGGCCGGATGGCCTACTGGTCGCGCAGCGGCCCCACGGCCGCCTGGCAGGGGCCCCGGTTCCTCGACGGGACCTGGATGGACACGGGTGCCACGGCGGTCCGGCTCCCCGACGGCAGGGTCGGGGTCTTCGGTACCCGGACCACGCTGGGCGCCACGCCCCAGGCGTTCAAGCGCGAGATCGTGTACCGCGTCCAGGCGGAGCCCGACGGCGCCTTCGGCCCGTGGCAGTCCCTGGGCACCCCGGATACGGACCACCTCGCCGAAGGCTCGGCGATCAGCGCACCGGCCGTGGCCGTGGACCGTACCGGCCGGATGACCGTCTACGTCCGCGACACCCGGCGCTTCCTGCGCGCCAGCGCGCAGTCGGCCCCCGACGGCGCCTTCGGCGCCTGGTCCTCCCTGGGCGGCTCCCCCCTCCGCAAGGACCCGCTCTGGGGCGACCCGGTCACCGCCACGGACTCGGACGGGCGGTGCCACGTGTACGTGGCCACGACCAAGACCGTGCTGGCCTGGGTCCAGCGCGCACCGGGCGCTCCGTTCGGTCCCCCCGTACCGACCAAGCTGCCGTGGACCGCCGGGCCGCTCTCGGCGATCCCCGAGGGCGACGGCGTCGCCCTGTACTTCCGGCGCCCCGGCTCGGGCACCGTCGAGAAGAGCCTGGCCACTTTCCACCAGACCGGACCGCGGTTCTCCCCGGTCACCACCCTGGGCGGCCAGGGCGGCTACGGCTCCGTCGGCGTCGCGGGGGGCCTGCTCGTGGGCCGCGCGGGTACGGGCACGGTCGCCGACTGGAACACGGACCGCGGGCCGTCCTGGTACGAGTCCCAGATGCACTACACGGGCGCTCCGGCGGCCGTGGCCCCGCCGGACGGCCCGGCCATCGGCGCCGTTCTCGGCCTGGACGCCGCCCTGCACCTGACGACCCCTCCCCCGAACGCCCCCAGGCCGGTCGCCAACCGGCCGCCCTACGCACCCTGGTACCCGGCCGTCCCGCCGTCGCAGGGCGCGGCGGGCATCGCCGCGGGTCCCGGGTCGCAGCACTGAGCGGTGCGGGCAGTCGGGGCCTACGGGCGCAGGGGCGGGGTCGGGAGCCCCGGACCGTCGAGCGCCACGAGCGCCAGGACGGCCAGGGAGCCCGTCCACGCGAGGGGTGCGACCGAGGAGGGCCGGCCCTTCCCGTCCACCTTCTCCGGCAGTTCGCCCAGCGCGTTCCGCTTGGAGAGGACCCAGTCCAGGACCCGCCCGGCCTTCTCGGGCCGGCCCGTGCCGGCCCAGGCGAGCGCGAAGAAGGACGTACTGGGTGTCCAGGCGTACGCGCCCCAGCGCGCCCCGGGATCGTTCCCGGGGGTCAGCCCGCCGTTGGGCAGGAGCAGTTCCCGGTACGTGGTGTCCAGCGCCCCGGCCAGGCCGGCGGGGGCTTCGTTGAAGGGGGGCGCCATGAAGGCCACCGCGCTGTCGTGCCCGTGGCGTCCGTCCACGGTGCGCTGGTACCCCAGGGGCAGGAAGCGCTGGGAGATCCCGGCGGAGAGCCGCCGCGCGGCGGCGGCCCAGCGTGCCGCGTCCCGGGGCCGGTTCGCCTCGCGGGCGAGGTCGGCGGAGGCGTTGAGCCCGGCGAGCAGCGGGGCGGCCGTGCCGATGTTCGGGGTCGCCGTCGTCAGCTCCCAGTAGTCGGGGGACGCCGGGGGCAGTCCGTCCGCCCGCAGGGAGCCCGCCGCGCGGTCGGCCGCATTGCGGATCATCGGGTAGAGGGCGGCCAGCCGGGCCCCGCGGGTGGACCGGGGGGCCTGCCGGTACCACTGCCAGGTGGCCCAGGGGACCCAGCCGTTGGCGTCGAGCTGCGCGCTCCGGGCGTCGGGCGGCCCGGATCCGTCGAGCTTCGTACGCGCTTCCCAGGTGCCGTCCGCCCGCTGGGTCGCGGCGCTGTAGCTCAGGATCCGGTGGGCCTCGGCGTCGTGGCCGGTGTGCGCGAAGGCCGCCGAGGCGAAGCTGGAGTCGCGCGGCCAGGAGTACTTCCAGCCGTGGCTCCAGCCCGCCGCCAGGGCGCCGTTGGGCCGGAGCAGGGCGCGCATGGCCAGCAGGGCCCGCTCGGCCGCCGCGCGCTGCTCGGGCGAGGTGCCGGGGATCCGGCCGGAGGCCAGCCAGGCGCGGCTGCGTTCGATCTGCCGCTGGGCCGGCGGATGGCCGGCGGCGACCACAGCGGAGACCGTCTTGCCGTCGGGAAGGTACATCCACCGGCCGGAGGCCAGCCGCAGGACATTGCTCCCCGGGACGTACCGCGCGTCCGAGGCGAGGGCCGGCGGAACGCCTTCGGCGCCGGTCGTATTGGACAGGAGGCCGGCGGTGGGGGCCTCGAGCGCCGCCGGGCGGGCGTGTCCGGGCTCGGCGGCGGAACGGGCCCGGTGCCCCACGGGCAGGACGAACGGCGCCGGGCCGCCGTCCTCGGGCCCGGCCTCCTGCCGGTCCCCGGGGTGGCCCGCCTCGTACGAGGCGGCGTGCCCCGCGTGCTGCGCCGTCGGCTGGCCCGAGGTGCACACGGGTACGGCGACGCTCGCCAAGGCCGCCGTGACGACCGCCCAACGGCCGGGCCGGACACGTGGCATCGCCGCTCCCTCCGCCGGGCCCGCGTGCGTACGGACCCTGGCTCCTCATCCTGGGAGAGCCCCGCGCAGGCCGCCACGGAAGGCCCGCCGCGCGGGTGACCCGGGAGCGCGGAGGGGCCCGCGGCCCCGTACCCGTCCTGGCGCACCCGGGATGCCGGGGGCCGGGGGGCGTGCACATCATGGATCTCCGCGGGCCCTGGGCCGGCGCGGGCGGCGGGCGCTTCGGCCGCTCCTCACGGCCGGCTTCCGCTGCGAAGGACAGGTACATGAGCACAGTCGAGGTCCAGGACGAGACCGAGAAGGGGAAGGGGAAGCCGGGGGACACCGGCGTCCGGCGCCGTCCGCCCCCGCCCGGAATCTTCACGGCCACCGGGGCGGTGCTCGTCGCGGCGGCCGGGGCGCTGGTCGCCGTCGGATGCTTCCTCGGTCTCTACGTGCGGCCCACGTCCGACGACTGGTGCGCCGCGTGGAAGTCGCGCGACATGGGGGTCTTCGGCATCACCTCCGACTTCTACATGACGCAGAACGGCAGGATCACCAACGCCTTCCTGAGCGGGATCGTCTACGGCGACGGCCTGGTCGGGGCCAAGATCCTGCCCACGGTCATGGCCGTCGCGTTCACCGTGGGACTGGTGCTGCTGGGCCGCGAGTTCGTCCGGTCCGCCGGCGGCAGGCCCCGGCTGCCGGCCCTGATCGCGTGCGCCCTGGTCATCCAGGCCCTGGTCTACTTCGCGGGCCCCCGCAGCTACCAGACCCTGCTGTGGGCCCCCGCCACGATCTCGCACACCGTGCCGAGCATCATCGGCGTGTGGGCGCTCCTGCTGGCCCTGCGGACCGCCACCCGTCCCCGGACCGCCGTCCGGGTGACCGGCTTGGTCGCCGCGTTCGTCATCGCCTTCGCCATCGGGACCCTGAGCGAGCCGTTCGCGCTCGTCAGCGGCCTCCTCGCGACGCTGGTCGGCCTGCTCTGCCTGCCCCGGCTCGGACTGGCACGGAACCGGCAGCCCTTCACCTGGTGCCTCGTCTGGTGCGCGGGCCTGGTCAGCGGCCTGATCGTGCTCTACACCTCCCCCGGCGCCCGGTGGCGCCGGGCGCAGCATCCGGCCGAGGAGTCCCTGCTGTCCGCCGGCGGGCTCCGGGCCACCTTCGGGGACTGGGTGCGCATGTGGGACTCCGTCACCGGCCGGCCGGCCTACCTCGGGGCCGCGGCCGTCGGCGTACTGCTGGGGCTGACGATGGTCCTGGGCAGGGCCCGGCGCGGCGGTCCCGGGCCCGAGGAGCAGGAGCCGCTCCGTGCCGTGCCGCGCGGCACGCTGGTCGCCCTGCTGCTGATCCCGGTGGCGGTGGTGGTCCTGGGCTCGTTCGCCGTGGTGGTGGGCCTGCGCAGCGGCTACGGGCCGACCGGGTGGACGTACGCCCGTACCTGGACGAGCTACCTGGTGCCGATGGAGCTGGCACTCTGCGGCTACGGCGCCCTGGTGGGTGCGTGGGGCGGACGGCGAATCCGGGAGCACCGCAACGCCGGACCGGCGCTCCTGGCCGGGGCCGTGGCGGCGGGCTGCCTCGCGCTGGCCTCGGTGGCCGTCCTGGTCCCGGAGCTCCAGCGGCTGACGACCGCGACGGTCGCCCGCTCGATCGCCTGGGACGCGCAGAACGCGCGCATCGAGGCCGAGGTCGAGCGGGGAGCGACGGACGTGGCGTACAAGCCCCTGTACATCGGCAGTCTCGCCGAGCCCTTCTTCACCCGGACCTACGAGCGGGACTGGGTCTCCGCCTGCGTGTCCAAGTGGTACGGCGTCGACCGGATCCACCGCGGCTGAACCGTCCGTGCCGGGACCACACCGAAGGGAACGGATGACCGACCTCACCGACTCCGCGGCGCGACGGGACGGGCGGGCCGGGCGGGCCCGGGCACTGCTGCGCACCGAGGGTCCGGCGGCCGCCCGCATCGTGGTCACCGTGGCCCTCGCCTGGCAGACCGCGCTGTGGCTGGGCGCCGACCAGCCGCCGGTGTTCGCGGCGCTCGTCCCCCTGGTGGCCCTGCGCGGTGATCCGATGACGGCCCTGGGCACCTCGCTGCAGCGGATCCTGGGGGTCGTGGCGGGCGTGCTGATCGCGATCGCCGTCCTGAACCTGTGGCGGCCCTCCACCCTGACCCTGACCCTGGTGGTGGCCCTGGGTCTGGGCGTCGGCATGGTCCTGCGGGCCGGGGGCGCCCTCAACCTCCAGGTCGCGCTGTCATCACTGCTGGTCTTCGCCAACGCCTCCCCCGACGCCTACGCCCTGGACCGCGTCTGGGAGACCGCGGCGGGCGCGGCCGTCACCATCCTCCTCGCTCCGCTGCTGTGGCCGCCCGACCCCCAGCGCATCCTGGAGGCCGTCTCCGACGACTGCGGGGCCCGCCTGGGCCGTTCCCTCACCGGCACGGCGGCGGTGCTGGGCAGCGGTCCGGCCGCCGCCCGCGACAACCGCACCCGGGTGCACGCCCACGTCGAAGCGGTGCACGCGGGCGCCGCACGCGCCCGCGAAGCCGAACGCGCGCTGCGTTTCAACCCCCTGCGCCGCCGTCAGCGCGGCACCGTAACCCTCCTGGCCGGGCGCATCGCCACCGCCGACGGGCTCGCCGTGCACGTGGCGACCCTGGCCGGGGAGGTGGCCGCGTTCAGCGGCCGGGCGGACCTCGCTCCCGACCTTGCCAGGGCCCGGCTGTGGCTTCCCGACCTGGCCTCACACACCGCCAGGGCCATCGAGCAGGCCTTGTCGGGAGACGACCCCCGGGCCGCCGTGACCACCGCCCGCGAGGGGCTGGCCGCGTACGCCGGCGCGGACCCCCGGCCCATGTCCGTTGCCCTGCGCCGGCCCTTGCACCGGGTCCTGGACGAGCTGGAGGTCCCACCCACAGGAGACCAAAGACCGACTTATGGATGAGTCGATATTACGAGTTCTCCCTTATGGTGAGCGCATGAAGACGATCGGGTTGATCGGCGGTATGAGCTGGGAGTCGACGGCGGAGTACTACCGGATCCTCAACGAGCGGACCCGCGAGCGCCTCGGCGGACTCCACTCCGCGCGCTGCGTGCTCCATTCCGTGGACTTCGCGGAGATCGAGCAGTTGCAGGTCCAGGGGCGCTGGGAGGAAGCCGGCGAGGCACTGGCCGACGCCGCCCGGTCGCTGGAGGCGGCGGGTGCGGAGCTCCTGCTGATCTGCACCAACACCATGCACAAGGTCGCCGACTCGGTCGAGGCGGCCGTCTCCGTCCCGCTGCTGCACCTCGCGGACACCACGGCGGCGGCCGTCCGCGGCGCGGGACTGCGCCGGGTGGGGCTCCTGGGCACCGCGTTCACGATGGAACAGGACTTCTACCGGGGCCGCCTGGCCGCGGGTGGGCTCGACGTCCTCGTGCCGGATCCCGAGGGACGTGCGCTCGTACACCGGGTGATCTACGAGGAGCTCTGCCTCGGTGTCGTCCGCGAGGAATCGCGTGCGGCGTACCGCCGGGTCGTCGAGGACCTCGTCGCCGCGGGCGCCGAGGGAGTCGTCCTGGGGTGCACGGAGATCGAACTCCTCATCGGCCCCGCGGACAGCCCCGTACCGCTCTTCCCCACTGCCCGCCTGCACGCCGAGGCGGCGGTGGACGCGGCCCTGGCCCCTTGAGCCCCGTCAGGCGGGGGCGAAGAGGTCCTCGTCCGCGTCGTCGAGGATGAATCCGTTGTCGAAGCGCACCCGGACGGTCACCCGGAGCGGCTCCGCCCGGTAGGCGGTCCACGCGGGCTCCAGCCCGGCGACCTTCTCCTCCAGCTGCTTCTTGCTCTCCGCCGGCATCCCCGCGCCGTAGGCGTTGAGGAGCGACCCCAGCCTCTCGTACTCGCGGGATTCCGGAGTCTGCAGGTCGTGCTCGACCACCCGCTCCACGGTGCCCTCGGTGCCCGCCGCCAGGGACAGCGAACCGGCGACGGCCCCCGCCGTGGCGGAGGTGTCCTCCGTCATCGCGACCCAGTCGGTCAGCCGGACGTCCGCCGCCAGCCTCACCCGCCGGCCTTCTGTCAGCGCCATCGCTTCTTCAACTCTCCGCTCGGTACGTGCCGTGCCATTATCCGTCCCGGTCCGCGCGGACCCGCCGGCGGCATCCGCAACGGCCGGCCCGGGCACGCCGGAGGTCATCCGGAGGCGGGGTCCGCGATGCGGTAGCCCACGCCGGGGGTGGTCGTGATGATCTGCGGGGCGCCCAGTTTGCGGCGCAGGCGGCCCATGGTGACCGCGACCGTGTTGGTGAACGGGTCCGCGTTCTCGTCCCACACCTGTTCCAGGAGGGCCTCGGCGCTCAGGAATCCGGGGCCGGCCCGGAGCAGTGCCTCCAGGACGGCGAACTCCTTGACGGAGAGCTCCAGGCGGACGCCGTCCCGCAGGGCGGTGCGGTGGACCGGGTCGAGCTCGATTCCGGCGGCGCGCAGCGTGCGGGGCCGGGCCGCGGGCCTGCGGCGGGCCAGGGAGCGGATGCGCAGGATCAGTTCGGGGAAGTGGAAGGGTTTGGCGAGGTAGTCGTCGGCGCCCAGGGTGAGGCCGCTGACCCGGTCGCCGGGCGATCCGGCCGCGGTCAGCATCAGCACCATCGCGCGGTCGTCCCGCTCCGTGATCATCCGGCAGAGCGTGTCGCCGTGGATGCCGGGCAGGTCCCGGTCGAGGACCACCACGTCGTACGCGTTGACGTCGAGCTTGGCCGCGGCGGCCAGTCCGTCGTACGCGAGGTCCACGGCCATTCCCTGGTCGCGCAGTCCCTCGGCGACGACCTCCGCGAGGGAGCGCGCGTCCTCGACGACCAGGATCCTCACGGCGTCCCCCCGATCGGGCCGTCCGAGCCGACCAGGTCGTCAGAGCCGATCAAGTCGTCCGAGCCGTTCGGGGCAGCCGCCGACGGCATCGCGGCCGTCACTTTCAGTCCGCCTTCCGGGCGGACGCGGAGGTCGAGGCGGCCGCCGTGCGCGGAGACGATGGCTGCGACGATCGACAGTCCCAGTCCGGAACTCTCCGGCGATCCGGTCCGGTCGGTGCCGAGCCGCTCGAACGGCTGCGTCAGCCGGTCCACCTGCTCCTGGTCGAGGACGCTTCCGCCGGTTTCGACGACGAGGCGGACCCAGGAGCCGCCGTCCGCGCCGGTGACGCCCTCGCGTGCGCCGCCCTCGCGTGCGCCGTCCTCGGTGGCGATCCGGATCCAGCCGCCCCCCTGGTTGTGCACGATCGCGTTGTCGATCAGGTTCTGCACCAGCCGGGACAACAGCGCCGGACTGCCCCGTGTCCACGCCCGGGGCGTCAGCCCGTCCTCGACGGTCAGGGCCTTCTCCGTCACGGCGGCGGCCCTGGCCGCCAGCGCCTCTCCCGCCAGTTCGCCGAGCGAGACGGGGACCCGGTCGGGGAGGACGCCGTGCTGGGCCCGGGCCAGGACGAGGAAGCCTTCCAACAGGCGGTCCACCCGGTCGAGTTCGTTGCGCACCCGGCCTGCGAGCGCGAGGGTCTGCGGCGCGGGCTGCGGTTTTGCCACGGCCACGTCGAGCGAAGCCCGGATCGTCGTCAGCGGAGTGCGCAGTTCGTGCGAGGCGTTGGCCACGAAGCGCCGTTGCGCGGCGAACGAGGCCTCCAGCCGCGCCAGGAGGCCGTCCACCGTGTCCGCGAGCTCCTTGACCTCGTCGTCGGGCCCGGCCACGGCGAGCCGCTGGTCCAGGGTGTCCGCGGAGATCCGCCGCGTGGCCGCGGTGATCAGGCGCAGCGGGCGCAGGACGTGCCCGGCGAGGATCCGGCCGAGCAGGAGCGAGACGGCCGCCATCACGACGATCGCGATCAGCGACCCGAACAGGAGCTGCCTGGACTGCTGGGCGTGTACGTCCGCGAGCTGCCGTTCGAGGTCGAGGACGTGCTGGGCGACGCCCGTGGCCGGCCCGCCCGGCGGCGGCTGCTGTCCGGGAGCGGTCACGGCCAAGTCGGAGCGGGCGAACAGGTAGATCAGGCCGATCAGCCCGATCCCGGAGAGCAGGAAGACCGTCGCGTAGAGAATCGTGAACCGCCGTCCGACGGTCCTGCTCCGTAGTGTGACCATGGCGTGTCTCCCCGTCCCGTCCGAAGGCGTCCAGCATGCCCGGCGGCACCTAACAGCGTCATGACAGCGGCGGTTCGGACCCCGTTACGGCCGGCTGCATAGAACCGAAGCATGCTCACACACAACGAACTCCTCCGGCAGGAGTGGACCCGCTTCCTGCGTCCGGCCCGACTGATCGCCCTGGTCACGGCGGCCCTGATGGTCCTCGCACTCGGGCTGCTCTACGCGTTCGGCAACCACGCGTCCTGCTCCGGCCCGTGCCCGACGGACCCCACCGGTCCGGACGGCACCGCGGTCAGCGACAACTTCGCCTTCATGCACCGGGATCTGGGGCGCGAGGGCAGCATCACGGTCCGGATGAAGTCGATGACGGGCACCATCACCTATCCGCCGCCCCACCACGACCAGATCGTCCCGGGCCTGGTGCCCTGGGCGAAGGCCGGGATCATCATCAAGGACGGCGTCCGCCAGGGGTCCTCGTACGCGGCCTTGATGGTCACGGGCGAGCACGGCGTGCGGATGCAGTACGACTACGGACACGACATCGCCGGGAGCGCCGTCAAGGGCTCCGCGGTCTCGGAGGGTTCACCGCTGTGGCTGCGGCTGACCCGGGCGGGCGACACCATCACGGGCTACGAGTCCTCCGACGGCGAGCGGTGGGCGAAGGTGGCCGCGGTGAAGGTTCCCGGGCTGCCCGCAACGGCTCAGGTCGGCCTGTTCGCCACCTCTCCCGGCAACCTGACGCTGCGGCCGGTGGGCCTGGGCGGGGCCACGGAAGAGGTGCGCTTCACCCAGGCCGCCGGTTCCTTCGACCACGTCCGCCTGGAAGGCGCCGGCTCCGGCGGGAGCTGGCGGGCCGGGCTGGTCGGCGGGATGAACGCGACCGACTGGGAGAAGTACCACCAGGCGTCCGGGGCCGTGGAGAAGGACGGCACGATCACCGTCACCGGCACCGGTGACATCGCGCCCGCGGCGACCTCGGGCGGCCGCCCCGTGGAGGGGATGCTGACCGGCCTGAGCCTCGCCCTGCTCGTCGTGCTGGTGGTGGCCGTACGGTTCGCCGGTGGCGGGTCCGGCCGCGGGCAGGCGGGGGACGGCGCGCCGCTCACCCGTGCGGTGTTCGGGGCGAGGGCCGTCGTCGTGGCGGCCGTGACGTTCGTGACCGGGCTGCTCGCCGTGGGCATCGTGGTGCCGGTCGGCGCCGCGGTCCTGGAGTCGAACGGGGTGCCCGTGGTGGGGCTGTCCGCCCTCACCGGGGCGCGGGTGGTCCTCGGCGTCTCCGCGGTGCTCGCCCTCACGGCCGTGCTCGCCCTTGCCCTCGGCGCGGTGCTGCGGCGCCGCCGGCTCGCGGTGCTCGTCGCCGTCTCGGCGGTTTTGGTCCCGTACGCCGTGTCCACCGTCCCCCTGCTGAGCGACGGGCTCGCGCAGTGGCTGCTCCGGGTGACTCCGGCCGCCGGTTTCGCCGTACAGCAGACCCTGGTGGAGTACCCGCAGGTCACCGCCCATTACGCGCCTTCCGCGGGGTACTTCCCGCTGCCCTGGTGGGCCGGCGTCGCGGTGCTGTGCGCTTACACGGTGGCCGCCATGGCCCTGGCGCTGCGCCGCCTGCCGCGGAGCGGCGAGCGGGTCGAGGTGCCGGCCCCCGAACCCGTGGGCGAGCCTGCCTAGGGGCTGCGGACCGGAGGTGAACCGACGGCGGCGCGGGAGCGATGGCTCCCGCGCCGCCGTCGTGCGTACTGCGCCCGCCGGACCACCGGCGACGGTTACCGGCGGACGTTCCAGTCGACGGTGGAGCGCAGCGTGCGGGCGATCTCCGGATCGCGGACCGAGGGGGTCCGGTCCTCGGCGGTCACCGACAGGGTGTGGGTGCGGAAGTCGGGGAGCCGCAGCTCCGCGACCGTGACGTCGGTCCGGCCCGCCAGGCGCCTGAGCTCGCGGCCGTCGAGGTACCAGCGGACCTGGAGCCGGCGGCCGTCGGCGCCGGCGAGCCGGGGCACGGCCGCCTTCACGGTGTGCGCCGTCCGCAGGGTGCCGTCCGTCGGGGTGAGCGGGGTGACGGCCCGCGCATGCTGGTAGAAGCCGGCGATCATCGCCTCGACGCCGGGGAGGTTGAAGGGTTTGCCGAGGACCCGCATCAGCGAATTGTCGGTGGGCCGGTTGATCCCGGTGACGAAGTAGCCGCCGCCCGCGAAGGCGCCCACGACGCCGCCGTCCGGCGAGGGCTCGCCGAGCCAGCGGTACCACTTGGCCCGCTGCCGGGCCATCCGCTCGGCGGACAGCTTGGAGGTGTTGGACTCGGCGGGCTCGGGCCCGGTGTACTTCTCGTAGTCCGGGACCCCGGGGTAGAAGTACTCGTCGGCGAGCTTGCCGAGCGAGTGGCCCGTCTCGTGGATGGCGACCTGGCCGGACTTGGCGTGGTCCGCCGAGGCGGTGGAGATGCCCTCGTAACCGAGGGTGGCGCTGGGCTCGTTGTAGCCGGCGCCGCCGTACTTGGCGCTGTTGGCCAGGACGATGACCAGATCGGCCTCCGGCGCCCTGGCCACGTAGGCGTCCACCTTGGGCTGGTCTATGCACAGGAGCCGCTCGATCTCCTCGCACCAGAAGTACGAGCCGAGGGCGGTGTCGCGGACGGTCGCCCGGTCGGGGTCGCCGGAGACTCCGGACTCGTTGGAGACGGCGTCGACCGTCCAGACGTTGAAGAGGTTCCGGTAGGTGGTGTACGGCTCCACGGCCGTCACCTCGGCCCACTTGGCCTGGGCGTCGGTGTGGAACTTCGCCAGCTCGGCCGCCGTGTAGCCGTCGCCGATGAAGACCACGTCCAGCCGGTCGCCGGTGGGGCCGTTGTCGACGAGCTTGACGACCTCGCCGTCCGCCGCCCGCTCCGCTTCGGAGAGCCGGGCGCCCGAACCGGCCGACTGGCCGGCCCGTGCGGGGACGCGGGCGTGGCCCGATCCGGCGTCACCGCCCTGCTCCGGCCCCGGAACCTCCACCACGACCCGGGGCGCGACCGGGTCGTCGGCCGCGCGGACCGGCCCGGCGGCCAGCAACGCGGCGGTCGCGCAGGCCGCCGCGACGGCTGCCCGCAGCACCGCCCGAGCGGCTGGGCGTCTGACGTGGTGCATGAAGTCCTCCTGGAACGAGGCGAGTTAAGTCGCTGTGTAAGTACATTGAATCGGCTGCTTAAATTAGGTGGCGCACGACGGGTGCGCAATGCCCTGGTCCCGCTGAATACTTGGCAGTTCGAGCAACCAGGGGGATCCCATGGACGAACCGTCCGAAATCGGCCGCAGGGTTCAGCGCATGCGCGCCGAACTCGGCCTCACGCAGCGCAAGTTGGCGGAGCCCTCGTACACCCCGGCCTATATCTCCACCCTGGAGTCGGGGAAGGTGCGCCCCTCGGAGGCCGCCCTGCGCTTCCTGGCCGGGCGGCTCGGCACCTCCTACGAGGAACTGGCCACCGGACGCCCCGCCTCCCTCGCCACCGAGCTGCGCCTCGCCCTCACCGACGCCCAGCAGCTCCTGGCCTCCGGCGCGGCGGTCGAGGCCGCCGTCCACTACCGGCGCCTGCTCGCCGAAGCGGAGGGGCTCGGGCTCACCGACGAGCGGGTCGGGGCACTGCTCGGACTCGGCGACTGCGCCCTGGAGACCGGCGAACTGGGCGACGCCATCGGGTACTTCGAGTCCGCCGAACGGCTGCTGGCCGACGAGCCGCTCCCCCGCCGCGCCCGCCCGATCCGCGGCCGCGCCGTGGCGCACCTGCTCGCCGGGGAGCTGCGCTACGCCTGCTACCTGCTCGAGTCCACCATCGACGAGCTGGGGGCGAGCGGACTGGCCGACCCCGAGGCGCTGCTCCTGCTCTACGCCGCCGTCATCGGGCCGTACATCGACATGGGCGCCCACGCCCGGGCCGCCCACGCCGCCGAGCTCGCCCTGGCACTGGCCCCCCGGGTCACCGACCCGGCGCTGGTGGCCGGAATGCACCGGCAGGTCGCGCGGACCTTCCTGACCGAGGGGCGGGTGGCCGACGCCGACGCCTCCCTGGCCAAGGCCCAGGCGATCTACGGGCAGCTACAGCTGCGGACCGATCTGGCCCACTGCCACTGGATGCGCGGCTACGTACAGGCCCAGGACGGGGACCTCGCCTCCGCCGAGCGGGAACTGCGCACGGCGCGGGACATGCTCTCGGCCGGGCGGGCAGTCCTGTACACCGCCCAGGTGGAGGTCGAACTGGCCGACGTACTGCGCCGGCTCGGCCGGTACGAGGAGGCCGCCGGGCTGCTCTCGGCGCTGCTGGCCCTCGGCGACAGTCACGGCGCCGTCCACGCGGGCGGCGCGCACCGGCTCCTCGGCCTCATGGCCGAGGAGCGGGGCGAGCCCGAGGCCGCCGAGGAGCACTACGTACAGGCCCTGGCGCTGCTGGAGCGCAGCGGGGCGACGGGCGACCTCGCGGACCTGTGCCGGCTCCTCGGTGATCTGCTGCGCCGGGCCGGCCGCACCGAGGCGGCACTGGACGCCTACCGCACGGGCCTCGGCCACCGGGCGGCTCCCGGCACCACCACGCTGGGCCCCGCTCCCGCGACGCCGGCGTTCCCGCACCGTCCGGCGGCGCGGTAGCGGGCCGGCGGTAACGGTTACCGGCCGGGGGGGCGGGGAGGGTCGGCTAGAGGTCGATCCAGTAGCGCCGCTTGGGGCCGATCAGGGTCTCGCGGACGTCTTCCAGTACGCCGCCGTTGCTCTCGATCGTGCGGATCGAGGCCTCGTTGCCGGGGTCGCAGGTGAGCAGCACCCGGTCGATCCCCAGCAGCCGGGCCTCGTGCTTGACCTCGCCCAGGGCCCAGGTGGCCAGGCCCCGGCGGCGGGCCGAGGGGCGCACGCTGTATCCGATGTGGCCTCCCGCGTCGAGGAGGAAGCCGTTCAGGTAGTGCCTGAGGTCGATGGCGCCCAGGTACTCGTCCCCCTCGGCGATCCACCAGTACGTGGCGTGGACGCGTCCGTGTTCGAGCGGCACCGCGCGGTCCCCGTAGCTCCTCAGCCGCTCCGTCCAGGCGGCGAAGCCCTCGGGGGTGTCCACGTCGTCGTCGGAGCCGAGACCGGCGCCGTCCATGTGGGCGTCGAGCCCCCACTCCTCCTGTGCGGCGAGCCAGGAGGCGTACAGACGGGGGGTGGGCGTGATCAGCTCGGGCATGACCGGACGATAACAGTCCGCGAAAAGCCGTCCCGGACGGGCGTCCCGGACGGGCTGGGGGACGTACGGACCGTCCGGCATGCCGGACGGCCTCGGAGGGCCAAGACTGGAGGGGCGGGGCAGCGCTCCCACCGGGCGGCCCCGGGAGAGGGGCGCGCATGAGTGCGGACGCGGGACGGGTCGGCGTCCTCGGTGACTGCCCGCTGCTGCGCCACGGCGTGGCCCGCGTGCTCGAAGCGGCCGACGGCCCGGCCTTGGTGTTCGGCGCCGGAACGGTCGATGAGGTCACCGCCGCGCCGGCGCGCGGGGACGCCCTGACCGGAGACGTCCTGCTCGTCGACCTCCGGCTGGCGCCCGGGTGCCTGGCGGAGGTGGTGGCGCGGCTGGCCGGACTCGGCTTCGCCGTGCTGGTGCTCTCCTCCGGCCCACCGGATGACGCCGGGGCCGCGCTGCGCGCCGGTGCCCGCGGCTGCCTGAGCCGGCGGGCCGGGGAGCGCGAGCTGCTGGCCGCGATCCGGCTGGTCGCCGGCGGCTGCCCGTACGTCTCCGCCGATCTCGCCGTGGGGCCGGTCCCGGACGCGGAACCCCACTGCCACGTCACGGACCGCGAGATGCAGGTCCTGGAGCTGGTCGCCCACGGGGAGACCGACCACGGCATCGCCGTCCGGCTGGGCATCAGCGAACACACCGTGCACTCCCATCTGGACCGGCTCCGCGACAAGATCGGCTCGCGGCGGCGGGCCGACCTGACGCGCTTCGCACTGACCCACGACCTCATCCCGGCGTCCTCCTCCTGACCGGGGCCATCCTCTTGACCGGGGCCATCCCCTCGGAGCCATTCTCTTGACCGGGCACCTCTCCTGACCCCGAAGCCCTTCCGGCCGGGGTAACCCTGCCCCGCCCGTGGTGGGTTCTTCTGCCCTGTGCCCGTCCCGGGATCGACCGGACACTGAAGGCGACAGCCCTCGTGTGCCCGGATCCGGGAGGCGCTTTGCGATGAGTGGCATCTTCGGCGACACCCTCACCTTCACCCAGGAGGAGGGCGGTGACGTGCGGCTCGTCGCCTTCGGTGACGACAAGTACGCACGGTACGAGACGCTCGACGGCTATTCCGTCGTCTACGACGACGCCCGCGGCCTGTACTGCTTCGCCGAGGCCGACGGCGGAGGCGCCGGACGCCGGTTCGTCTCCAGCGGTACGCCGGTTTCCCGGCCGGCTCCCGAGGGGCTGCCCCGGCACCTGCGGGAGGGGCAGGTCTACCGGCGGGACGTGGTGAAGGAACGGCTGATGGAGACGGTCCCGGAGGAGGACCGGGCCACCACCGATCCGGACACCCTGCTGACCTTCGGTCCCAACAAGGGCCTGCTCCCCGGGTTCGTCCTCAGCGAGGGGGACGTACAGGGGCTGACGATCCTCGTCGACTTCCCGGACAAGCCCACGGAGGTCACGGTCGACGAGGTCTCCGCGCTGCTCAACAGCCCCCATTTCACGGCGAACGGGAACAGCTCCTCCGTCAAGGAGTTCTTCCGCACGATGTCGACGGGCCGGCTCCGCTTCACCAACACCGTGGTCGGCCCGCTGCGTTTGAGCCTGCCCCGCCTCGCCTACGGGCTCAAGGCGAACCGGGGCAGGCTCGTACCGGAGGCGCTGCAGGCGGCCGTCGACGCCGGCGTGGACTTCACCCGGTTCGACTCGCTCGGACGGGGCGTCGTCGACTCCCTCTGCATCATGTACGCGGGCCAGACGGAGTTCAGGGAGGACCTCTGGCCGCACAACTCCCGCTTCCCCGCCCAGATCGGCAGCGTGCGGACGGACTTGTACACGGTCACGAGCATCGGCGACACGGCCGCCGACCTGAGCATCGGGACCTTCTGTCACGAGAGCGGCCACCTGCTGTGCCGCTGGCCGGACCTGTACGACTACGGAACGGCCGAGCGCGAGGGCGACGACTTCTCCAGCGCGGGACTGGGCACGTACTGCGCCATGGCCGCGGGCAACAACCTGGGCGACGGGTTCCTCCCGTCCGCCGTCTGCGTCTACCTGCGGCGGCTCGTGCACTGGACGCACGACGTCGACATCTCCCTGCCCGGCGTCTACGAGGCCCGGCAGGGCGAGTACGACGAGGCCTTGATCTACCAGAACCCGCAGCGGCGCGACGTCGAGTACTACCTCGTGGAGAACCGCACCCGCACGGGCTTCGACTCCCGGCTCACCTCCAGCGGGCTCGCCGTCTACCACTGCGACATCAAGGGGTCGAACGAGTTCCAGAACGGCACGCCGGTGGGCCACTACCAGTGCGCGCTCCTCCAGGCCGACGGCCACCTGGACCTGGAGACCAACCGGAACCAGGGCGACGGCTCGGACCTGTTCGGACCCACCCAGGGCACCGCCGTCTCGCACAGCAGCCGCCCCGCGTCCCTGTGGTGGGACGGCACCGAGTCCGGACTGACCATCTCCTCCGTCTCCGCGCCGGGCCCGGTGCTCACCTTCCGGACCGGCGAGCAGGGCGTGGCGGGCACCCTGGTCACCGGCGCCTCCGCGCCCGGCGCCGGCATTCCCGAGGACGACTTCGGCGGCCTGACCGACGCGATCACCCTCCAGGGCCAGGGCACGGTCCGGGACCTGACGGTGACGATCGACATCGAGCACCCCCGCATCGGCGATCTGCGCGTGGTCCTGATGGCCCCGAGCGGCCGCCGGGCCGTGATCCACAACCGCACGGGGGGCAACGCCAAGAACCTGCGGGTGACGCTGGATTCGCAGCCGCCCTCGCTGCTCGCCCCGCTGATCGGCGACTCGGTGCCGGGGAGCTGGAAGCTCAGGATCACCGACGCGGTCGTCTCGAACGTCGGGGTGCTGAACGAATGGTCCCTGGCCGTCCGGACGGGCACCTGAGGGCGGGGAGCGGAGGACGGGGGACGGGGGACGGAGCGCTGATGACGGGGCGCACTCCCCTTTTAGCCAATGGGTGTCGATTACATTCGAGCCATGACCGAAATGCCCCGCGATGTGGATGCCCAGAGCCTCCACCACGCCTTGGCCGTACCGTCGCGTCGGCGTCTGATGGCCCTGCTGCGGGAGGCGGACGGCCTGCTGGGCGTGGACGACATGGCGGCCGGCACCGGCCTTTCGGTCGCCACCGTCCGCCACCACCTGGCCGCCCTGGCCGAGGCGGGCCTGGTCACGGCCACCGCCTCGGCCGGGCCGGGCCGGGGCCGGCCCCGGCTGCGGTACGCGGCCACCCGGGCCGATCTCCGGGAGGAAGCGGCGGACACCCCCTTCCGGGAGCTCGCCGAGGCGCTGGCCTCGGCGGTCGGGGGCGGCCCTGGCGCCTCCCACGGGGCCGGCCTCGACTGGGGGCGCCGGCTGGCCGGGAGCGGTCCGGCGGCGGAGCGGGTGTTCGCCGCGGCCGCCCGGATGGGCTTCGCGCCCCGGGACGCGCCGGGGCCCGACCCCGGCACCCGGCGGATGCTGCTGCACGAGTGCCCGTACCGGAAGCTGGCCCGAGTCCGGCCCGAGGTCGTGTGCGCCGTCCACCAAGGCGTCCTGGACGGCTTGTTGGAGGGCAGCGGGACCACGGTGCGGCTGCTGCCCTTCATCGGCCCGGACCTGTGCGCGGCGGACCTGCGCACGGCCTGACCTCCCTACGGGACCGGCCGGACTCAGCCGCGGGGACGGTTGCGGCGGCGGTACTCGTCCGTCGGGACGCCGCCCACGCCCCAGTCCTCCAGGGCGACCTCGTCGATGAGGACGAACGTGGTCGCCGGGTCCTTGTCGAGGACCTTGACCAGCAGGTCGGTGATGCCCGCGATGAGTTCGGCCTTCTGCGACGCGGTGGCGCCTTCACGGGTGATCTTGACGTTGACGTACGGCACGGTGATTCCTCTGTTTCGTGGCGGTGGAAGGCAGGCGCGGAAATCGGGTGCGGGCAGGGGCGTCAGATGCGACGGCCGGTGACGTGGCCGCCGTCCACCCGCAGGGAGTGGCCGGTCACGAACCCGGCGCCCGCGAGGTACAGCACGGCGTCGGAGATCTCGGCGACCTCGCCGACGCGGTCCTGCAGGGCGAGACCGCCGAAGGAATCCACATCGGCGCCCGCGTGCAGGGGGGTGCGGATGATGCCCGGCGCGACCAGGTTGACGCTGATCCCGTCGGCGGCGAGCTCGGCCGCGAGGCTCGTCGTCAGCGCGTGCACACCGGCCTTGCTGACCACGGGTGCGGTGGCCGGGAAGCCGGCCAGCGCGTGGTCCACCAGCACGGTGCCGATGTTGACGATGCTGCCGCCCTCGCCCTGGGCGCGCAGGGCGCGCACGACCGCCTGCGTGGTGAGGTAGGTGCCCTTGAGGTTGCCCGTCAGATAGCCGTCGAGCTCTTCTTCCGTGACCTCGGTGAAGGGCTTCGGCTCGAAGGTGCCGGCGTTGTTGACCAGGACGTCGATCCGTCCGAACCGCTCCAGCGCCGTACGGACGAGCGCCTCGCCGGTCTCCCGGGCCGCGATGCTGCCCGCGACGCAGGCGGTGCGCTCCGGATGCCCGAGACCGGCGGCGGCCTTGGCGAGCCGGTCGGCGTCGCGGCCGTTGAGCACGACGTTGGCGCCGGCCGCCAGGAAGGCGCGGGCGATGTCGAGGCCCATGCCGCTGGAGGAGCCGGTGACGATGGCCGTGGTGGTGTGCGCGGTCGTGGTGCTGGTGACGCTCATGAAGGTGTTCCTTTCGTGGGCGGCGACCGGGGAGTCCCGGTGGCCGACACCAGAAACCTAGGAGCCCTCGACCCATAACACCACGACGGAATATGGAGCATGTGATAATCCTGCGTTATGGATGTGGACCTGCGTGACCTGGAACTCCTGGAGGCCACGGCCGAGGCCGGCTCCCTGACCGCCGCCGCCGAGCGGCTCTACGTCAGCCAGCCCGCGCTGAGCCAGCGGCTCACCCGGCTGGAGTCCCGTCTCGGGATGCCGCTCTTCGACCGCAAGGGCCGCCGGCTGATCCCCAACGCCGCCGGCCGCCGGCTCCTGGTCGCCGCCCGCCACGTCCTCGGCGAGCTCGAATCGGCCTCGCGCGACCTGCGGGAGCTCCGTGACGGGCGGGACCGCCGCGTGCGGTTCGCCGCGCAGTGCAGCACCACCTTCTCCTGGCTGCCGCCGGTCCTGCGCGCCTTCCGGGCGCGCGAGCCGGACATCGAGGTCCGGATCGAGACCGTCGCCGACGACGCGCCGATCCCGGCCCTGCTCGCCGACCTGGTCGACGTGGCCCTGGTGACCAAACCGGACCTGCAGATGGACCGGGTGTCCCTGACCAGGCTGTTCGACGACGAGATGGTGGCGGTGGTGCCGGCCGGGCACCCGTGGGCCTCCCGCGCGCACGTGACCGCCCGCGATTTCGACGGCACGGACCTGGTCCTCTACGACTTCTACGACCAGAAGCGCATCCCGTCGATGCCGCTCCCGATCCCCACCGGCGCCCGGCCCGCCCGCATCACCACCATGCCGGTGGTGACCGACCTGGTGATCGAGATGGTGGCGGGCGGCCAGGGACTGACGGTCCTGCCCAACTGGGTGGCCTCCCCCTACGCCGCCTCGCACGATCTGGCCCTGGTCCGCATGGGCGCGAAACCGCTGACCCGCACCTGGTTCGTCGCCACCCGGACCGGCCCGCGCCCGGCCCACCTGGAGTCGTTCGTCGAGGAGCTCGTCGCCCGCCTCGAAGCGCCCCGCGTGAGCTGAAGGGGGCTGGCGCCTGTTGCCGGCGCCTGTTGCCGGCGTCCGTTTCGGACGTACGGGTGGGCGGGGCCGGCCGTGGGACTGCAAGGATGCGGCCATGGAGCAGATGTTGAGTCGACAGGAAGCGTCGGAGGCGGTCCAGGACCACGGGTGGCGCTTCTTGCTGGGCACCTTGCACACGTCGGTCGCGGTCGCGTCGCTGGCCCAGGCGATCGGTTTGGCAGCGGACGCGGTCGCGGTGTGCGGCGACGACGCCGACCGGCATCTTCGGGTCGACGCCCGCCCCGATCGGGTCGTCTTCACTCTGCAGTCGTCGGACCGGGCAGCCATTACCGCCCGGGATGTCGAACTCGCGCACCGGATCTCCGCCGCCGCGGACGAGTCCGGGTTTCCGACAGAGCCCGCCATCGGCACGGGGGCACCGCGGTCCGTCCAGCTCCTGGAAATCGCCGTTGACGCACTGGACATCGCCGGGATCCGGCCGTTCTGGAAAGCAGTACTGGGCTATGCGGACGAGGCCGGCGCCGAGGGGCCGGAGGATCCGCTCGTCGACCCGGTCGGGCAGGGCCCGGCCGTCTGGATCCAGCAGATGGTCCGGGCGCGCCCGCAGCGCAATCGCATCCACTTCGACATCTGTGTGCCGCATGACGAGGCACCCCAGCGGATCGAGGCGGCACTGGCGGCCGGCGGCCGACTCGTGTCCGCGACCCGCGCCCCCGCGTTCTGGGTGCTCGCCGACCTGGAGGACAACGAAGTCTGCGTGACCACATGGCAGGGTCGCGACAGCTGAAACCTCCTTCGCGCCTGCTGGTCACAGCCACTCGTCGATGGTCCGTACGGACCTTGTCGGGGCGGGGGCGCGGGCGGCCCGGGCCGGTGCGGGGATTGGTTCTCCTCTCGGTCTGGTGACGAAGGCGTGCAGGGCATGGGCACAAGCTCTGAACCAGTGGGAGCGCTCCCACTGTGCAGACGGGACTCAATGCCGTCAAGGTCCGTGAAGAGTCGAAGGCTTTCCGAGGGGAATTTCGTCAACTCCTCTTTTCCTCGGGGTCAGTTGCAGCTACGGTCTGGCCCCAACCAGTGGGAGCGAATCCGTCAGTCGGCGCGCCGTCAGAAGCGCGCCCTCGCTGCAAGGACTCGCTCATGCGACACCCCCCACGCACGTTCGTGCTGCTCACGACGGCAGCATTCGCGATGGCGAGCTGTGCGCTCGCCGTCATGGGTACGGCCGCAGGAGCCGCGGCCTCACCCTCCTGCACGGTGACGTACTCGGTCGCCGGCCAATGGGCCGGCGGATTCCAGGGTTCGGTCACCGTCACCAACAACAGCTCCGCGCTGAACGGCTGGAGCCTCGGCTTCAGCTTCCCGGCCGGCCAGACCCTCGGTCAGGGCTGGGGCGCCAAGTGGTCCCAGACCGGGTCGGCCGTCACCGCCGTCAACGAGACCTGGAACGCCACGCTCGGCGCCGGAGCGAGCGTGACGACCGGCTTCATCGCCTCGTGGTCGGGCGCCAATACGGCGCCGGGCGCGTTCACGCTGGGCGGAGCCGCCTGCACCACCGACTCCGGACCCGGGCCCGGACCCACTCCGACGCCCACTCCGACGCCCACGCCCTCTCCCACACCCACGCCCACACCCACGGGCCCGACACCCACACCCACCGACCCGATCTCCGGGGCGCCCGAGCTGAGCGTCACCGGCAACCGCCTCACCGACCGGAACGGTGCCACCCGCCGCCTCCTCGGCGTCAACCGCTCCGGGGCCGAGTACATGTGCGTCCAGGGTCACGGCATCTTCGACGGCCCCGTCGACGACGCCTCGGTGCGCGCCATCGCCGACTGGAAGGCCAACACGGTCCGCATCCCCCTCAACGAGGAGTGCTGGCTCGGCCTCGACAACATCAAGCCCGAGTACCGGGGCACGAACTACGCAAACGCCGTCAAGGGCCTGGTCGACCGGGTCCTCGCGCACGGCATGACCCCGGTCGTCGAACTGCACTGGACGTACGGGCAGTACACCGGCAACTCCTCCGGATGCGCCGACGTCCACGCCTCCTGCCAGAAGCCGATGCCGGACGCCCAGTACACCCCGGCGTTCTGGACCTCGGTGGCGAACACCTTCAAGAACGACCGGCGGGTCGTCTTCGACCTGTTCAACGAGCCCTATCCGGACCGGGCCACCTCCACGACCGCCCAGGCATGGACCTGCTGGCGCGACGGCGGCGCGTGTCCGGGCATCGGGTACGCGGTCGCCGGCATGCAGGACCTGGTGGACGCCGTCCGCGCGACCGGCGCCCGCAATCTCCTCCTGGTCCCCGGCATCGCCTACTCCAACGACCTGAGCCAGTGGCTCACCCACTCCCCCACCGACCCGACGGGCAATCTGGCCGCGGCCTGGCACGTCTACAACTTCAACACCTGCTCCAGCGAGGCCTGTTGGGACTCAACTCTTGCCCCCGTCGCCGCCCGGGTCCCGCTCGTGGCGGGTGAGATCGGCGAGAACACCTGCGCGCACGCGTTCATCGACCGCGTCATGAAGTGGTTCGACGACCGCTCCCTCTCGTACCTCGGCTGGACCTGGAACACCTGGAACTGCGCCTCCGGTCCGGCCCTGATCACCTCGTACGACGGCACCCCCACCGCATTCGGCACCGGGCTGCGCGACCACTTGCGCACCCTGAACTGAAAGGCATGCCACCGAAATGAGCCGCACAGCGATCGGCACGACTCCCCGCACCACGTCCCGTACGACCAGGCGCACCGCCCTGTTGGCGGCCCTCAGCCTCGTCACCGCGGCCGGCGCCACCGCCACCGTGTTCGGCACCTCCGCCGGCGCCGCCACCGCCGGCTGCAAGGTCGAGTACCAGATCACGAACCAGTGGAACACCGGCTTCGGCGCCAACGTGATCGTCACCAACACCGGTGACCCGGTCGCCTCCTGGACCCTGGAGTGGTCCTACGCGAACGGCCAGCAGGTCACCCAGGGCTGGAACGCCACGATCAGCCAGTCCGGGGCGGCCGTGACCGCCAGGAGCCTCTCGTACAACGGGAGCCTGGCCACGGGAGGTTCGACCTCCTTCGGGTTCAACGGTTCGCACGGCGGCACGAACGCCGTGCCCGCGACGTTCAAGCTGGGCGGCGTCACCTGCAACGGTGCGACCGACCCGACCCAGCCGCCGACCACTCCCCCGACGACACCGCCCACCACGCCGCCCACGACCCCGCCGACCACTCCGCCGCCGTCGGGCGGCAAGGCCGACAACCCCTACGCCGGCGCCAAGGTGTACGTGAATCCCGAGTGGTCCGCCAAGGCCGCCGCCGAGCCCGGCGGCACCAAGGTGTCCAACCAGCCCACCGGTGTCTGGCTGGACCGCACCGCCGCCATCGCGGGTACGAGCGGCTCGATGGGACTGCGCGCCCACCTGGACGCGGCGCTGGCACAGAAGGGCAGCGGCGAGCTCGTCGTCCAGCTGGTGATCTACAACCTGCCCGGACGGGACTGCGCCGCGCTCGCCTCCAACGGCGAGCTGGGCCCGACCGAGATCGACAGGTACAAGACCCAGTACATCGACCCGATCGCCGCCATCCTCGCGGACAGCAAGTACGCGGGGCTGCGGATCGTCACCACCGTCGAGATCGACTCGCTGCCGAACCTGGTCACCAACGTGACCGGGCGTCCGACGGCCACGGCCAACTGCGACGTGATGAAGGCCAACGGCAACTACGTCAAGGGAGTCGGCTACGCGCTGAACAAGCTGGGCTCGATCGCCAACGTCTACAACTACGTGGACGCGGGGCACCACGGCTGGCTCGGCTGGGACGACAACTTCGGCGCCTCCGCGGAGATGTTCAAGCAGGCGGCCACCGCCGAGGGCTCCACGCTCGCCAAGGTGCACGGCTTCATCGTGAACACGGCCAACTACAGCGCTCTCAAGGAGGACCACTTCAAGATCGAGGACTCCGTCAACGGCACCTCCGTACGCCAGTCGAAGTGGGTCGACTGGAACCGGTACACGGACGAGCTCTCGTACGCCCAGGCCATGCGGACCAAGCTGGTCTCCCTGGGCTTCGACGCGAACCTCGGCATGCTGATCGACACCTCCCGCAACGGCTGGGGCGGCACGGCGCGGCCGACCGGACCCGGCGCGCTGACGAGCGTGGACACCTATGTCAACGGGGGCCGCTACGACCGCCGCATCCACCTCGGCAACTGGTGCAACCAGTCGGGCGCCGGCCTCGGCGAGCGACCGCAGGCCGCCCCGGCGGCGGGCATCGACGCCTACGTGTGGATCAAGCCGCCGGGCGAGTCGGACGGGGCGAGCAAGGAGATCCCGAACGACGAGGGCAAGGGCTTCGACCGGATGTGCGACCCGACGTACACGGGCAACGCGCGCAACGGCAACAGCATGTCGGGATCCCTCCCGAACGCGCCGCTGTCGGGCCAGTGGTTCTCCGCCCAGTTCCAGGAGCTCATGAAGAACGCCCACCCGGCGCTGTGACGCACCGCTGGTGAACTGACCGTCCCGCCACCCCGCTCATGGGCCGGAGCCGTACGGAAACCGCTGGATTCCGTACGGCTCCGGCCACGGCACGCTCAGGAGGCATGGGCATGGGCATGGGCATGGGCATGGGCTTGGGCATGGGCGGGGGCGGGGCATAGGCACCGGGGCGAGCTTCGGGCCTCAGGAGGAGTCCCGCACGATCAGTTCCGTCGGGAGGACCCTGCGCGGCTCCTCGCCCTTCTCCTGCGCCGGCGCGACCCCGGCCCCGGACGGCTCCGCGATCTTCTGGAGCAGCAGCCGGGTCATCGTGCGGCCCATCTCCTCGATCGGCTGGCGCACGCTGGTCAGCGGCGGGTCCATCAGGCGGGCCACCGCCGAGTCGTCGACCCCCACGAGGGCCACGTCCTCGGGGATCCGCCGTCCGGCCTCGCGCAGCACCCCGCGCGCGCCGGCCGCCATCACGTCCGAGGCGGCGAAGACCGCGTCCAGGCCGGGGGCGCGCTCCAGGAGCTCGCGCATCGCCAGCCGGCCGCCCTCCTCGGTGAAGTCCGCGGTCGCCACCAGCGACTCGTCGGGCCGGAACCCGGCTTCGGCGAGCCCCGCGCGGTAGCCGCCCAGACGGGCGCGGGCCACGTACATGTCGAGCGGCCCGCTGATGGTCGCGATCCTGCTCCGGCCCCGCCCGACCAGGTGGGCGACGGCCGCCCGTCCCGCGCCGATGTTGTCGGAGTCCACGTAGGCGACGGGTTCGGCCTCGGAGCGGCGGCCGTTCATGACGACCGGCAACCCCAGCTGTGCGATCCGGTCCGGCAGCGGGTCGTCGCCGTGGACGGAGGCCAGCAGTACGCCGTCGACCCGCTGGGCGGCCAGGTAGTCCTCGAACCGCCGGCGCTCGGCCTCGGTACGGACCAGGGTGAGCAGCAACTGCTTGTCCGCTGCGGCCAGTTCGGCACTGACCCCGCGGATCAGGTCGAGGAAGTACGGCTCCGAGAACAGCCTGGCCTCGGTCTCCGGGATGACGAGGGCGACCGCGTCGGTCCGGCTCCCGGCCAGTGCTCTGGCCGCCTGATTGGGTACGTACCCCAGCTCGGCGACGGCCCGGGCGACGGCTTCCCTGGCCTGCTCGCTCACCCGCGGCGAGCCGTTGATCACCCGGGAGACCGTGCCCCGGCCGACACCGGCCAGGGCCGCGACCTCTTCCAGGGTGGGCCTGCCGTTCTGCCGTCCGCTCACGATCCTCGAACTCCCCTCGTACGCTCTCGCGCTCCGGACCCGTGCGTGCCCGGGCCCGGTCGCGGCTGATCAGGTAAGAAGCGGTTCCCGCCCCCGTCTCACGCGGAACACGTTACGCCGATCCGCCGCCCGGGAGACTCGAATGGGAGCGCTCCCACACTACTCATGATCCCGGCTCGATGCCATGGCCGCGTTCAGGGCCGGGCGGGGCCCCGCCGGAAAGCGGGGCGCGAGAGGCACCGAAGGCCGTCACGTCACGAATTCGCGTTCATCTCTTGACACCCGCACCCGCCAAGCAGCAACCTTCCGGCAACGACGTGGGAGCGCTCCCACTCTGGGATGCGAGAACGACCTTCACATCAGGTCCGGGCAGGGCCCTCGCCGAGCCGCGAACAGCCCTCCGGACCCCCTGGCGCACAACGAGCACCACCTTGGACGAGGAGAGTGGCATGCGCACTTCCAGCAGCAGACTCGGACGCGGGCGCGGACGCCGCACCGCGATCAACGCGATCGCCGCGATCGCCGTCGTGGCGACCAGTACGGCCCTGCTCACCGGCTGCGGCAGCGACGGCGACAGCAGCAAGGGCGACGGCACGGCCGGCGGCGGCGGCGGCGGCGAGCAGATCACGCTGCGGATCGGAACCTTCGGCTCCTTCGGCTACGACAACGCCACCGGGGCCAAGCTCTACGCCGAGTACGAGAAGGCCCACCCCAACATCAAGATCGAAGAGTCGAACGTCGCCGACGGCCAGAAGTACTGGGACACGCTCAAGCTGCGGCTCTCCCGCGACAGCGGTCTCGCGGACATCCAGGCCCTGGAGGTGGGCTACATCGCGGAGGCCACCGGTCCGGCCATGGCGGACAAGTGGACCGACCTCGGCAAGACGGGCGGCGCGGACCTCGGCGCGTTCCTCGACTGGAAGGTCAAGCAGGCCACCACGGGCGACGGCAAGGTGATCGGCCTCGGTACGGACATCGGCCCGATGGCCATCTGCTACAACAAGGACCTCTTCGCCCAGGCCAAGCTCCCGACCGACCGCACCGAGGTGGCCAAGCTCTGGGCGGGCGACTGGGCCAAGTTCCTCCAGGCCGGCGAGACGTACAAGAAGAGCGCCCCGGCCGGAACCGCCTTCCACGACTCCGCCAGCGGCCTGTTCAACGCGGTGATCTCCAGCCAGCCCGTGCAGTACGCCAACGCCAAGGGTGAGCTGGACTACGAGAACAGCCCGGGCGTGAAGACGGCGTGGGACACCGCCGTGTCGGCGGCGAAGGGCGAACTGACGGCGAAGCTGCGCCAGTTCGACGAGAAGGGCACCTGGAACGCGGCCTTCAAGAACGCGAAGTTCGCCACCGTCGCCTGCCCCAGCTGGATGACGGGCATCATCAAGGACCAGGCGGGCCCGGAGAACCAGGGGAAGTGGGACATCGCCGCGCCGCCCGTGGCCGGCAACTGGGGCGGCTCGTTCCTCGCCGTGCCGAAGTCGGGCAAGCACGCCAAGGAGGCGGCCGAGCTCGCCGCCTGGCTCACGGCGCCGGCGCAGCACGCCAAGGTCTTCGGCGTGAACGGCAACATCCCCTCCACCAAGGACACGCTCACCTCCGCGGCGGTCCAGGACGCCAAGCTGCCGTACTTCGGTGACACCCCGGTCGGCAAGATCTACTCGGAGGCCGCGGCCGGCATCACGCCCGCCCCGATCAGCCGCTGGGACGGCCAGGTGAAGACCTTCCTCACGGACAACGGCATCCTCGACATCGAGCAGCGCGGCACCGACCCGGCGAAGGCCTGGGAGAACGTCAAGAAGCTCGTCGAGGACAAGATCGACCAGTAGTGGGTCGCGCGCGGCTCGTCGCGCCGCCTGCGGGCCTGCGGGCGGCGGGCGGCGGGCCGCCCCCGTCCGCACCTCCCGCACGCGTCTCCCGTACGCGTCTCCCGTACCGACCCACCCGTACGTACTCCCCCGTACGCATCTCCCGTACGCACCGACCCGGAAGGACGCCCCCGTGGCCACCTCCGTACGGGCGACGAGCAGCGGCTCCGCGCCGCCCGCCGGCCTGCGCAGCACGCTCTACCGCCTGGACCTGAAGGCGGTCCCCTACGTCTTCGTCGCCCCCTTCTTCCTGACCTTCGCGGCCTTCGGGCTCTTCCCCCTGATCTACACGGGCTGGCTCTCGCTCCACCGCGTCGAACTCGGCGGCAGCGCACAGTGGAGGGGGCTGGACAACTACAGTTCCCTGGCGACCAGCGAGTTCTTCTGGAACGCGCTCGCCAACACCTTCACCATCGGCGTGATCTCCACCGTCCCCCAGCTGCTGATGGCTCTCGGCCTCGCGCACCTGCTCAACTACCGGCTGCGGGGCCGGGGTTTCTTCCGCGTCGCGGTGCTCGCCCCGTACGCCACCTCCATCGCGGCGGCGACGCTCGTCTTCGCACAGCTCTTCAACACCGACTACGGGCTGATCAACACGGTCCTGGGCTGGGCCGGCTTCGACCCGGTCGCCTGGGAGTCCTCCAAGTGGCCCGCGCAGATCGCGATTTCGACGATCGTGATCTGGCGCTGGACGGGCTACAACGCGCTCATCTACCTGGCGGCGATGCAGTCCGTGCCGCAGGACCTGTACGAGGCCGCCGCGCTGGACGGGGCCTCGCGCCTGCGCCAGTTCCTCAGCGTCACCATCCCCTCCATCCGGCCCACGATCCTCTTCACGGTCATCGTCTCCACCATCGGTGCCACCCAGCTCTTCGGCGAGCCGATGCTCTACGGCGGCAGCGTCGGCATCAGCGGGGGCAGCGGGAACCAGTTCCAGACGCTGAGCCTGCTCATGTACGAGAAGGGGTGGGTGACCGGCGCGCTGGGCCAGGCCTCCGCCATCGCCTGGGTCATGCTGCTGCTCCTCCTGCTCATCGGCGGCGTCCAGGCGCTGGTCACCCGCTCGAACCACAAGCGCAAGAAGTCGGGGAGCTGAGCTCATGGCCCGCACGGTCGACACGCCCACGCCCACACCCACGCCTACGTCCGTACCCGCGGCCCCGGCCACAGCCGCGGCCACGCCCGGGGACAGGGCCACCACACCGGCGCCGCGCCGCAGGCTGCTGCGCCAGTCGGCCGGCCGTCAGCACCACGCGGGACCGCTGACGTACGTCCTCCTCGGCCTGGCCGCCCTCTTCTCCCTCTTCCCCCTGTACTGGAACCTCGTGGCCGCCTCCCACACGGGTGAGCGCGTGGTCGAGGCCCCGGCCCCGCTCCTGCCCGGCCCCCGGCTCTTCGACAACCTCACCTTCGCGTGGAACCAGGTCGACATGGGCGAGGCGCTGGTCAACACGACCATCGTGGCCGGGCTCGTGGCCCTGTCCACCGTCCTGTTCTCCACCCTGGCCGGCTTCGCCTTCGCCAAGCTGCCCTTCAAGGGCCGGGGCGCCCTGCTGGCACTGGTGGTGGCGACCATGACGATTCCGCCGCAGCTGAGTGTCATCCCGCTGTACCAGATCATCACCGACCTCGGCTGGGTCGATCAGCTCCAGTCGGTCGTCCTGCCCTCGCTGGTCGCCGCCTTCGGCGTGTTCTTCATGCGCCAATACCTCATCGAGGCGCTGCCGGTGGAGCTGGTGGAGGCTGCGAGGATGGACGGCGCGCACAGCCTGCGCATCATCTGGCACGTGGTCTTCCCGGTGGCCCGGCCTGCGATGGCGGTCCTGGGGATGCTCGTCTTCGTCCAGGCCTGGAACGACTTCTTCTGGCCGTTCATCGCGCTGACCCCGGACGGGAATCCGACCCTCCAGGTCGCCCTGGCCGGACTCGGCTCCGGCAATCACACCGTCGACCAGGCCGTCGTACTGACCGGCGCCCTCATATCCACGCTGCCCCTGCTGCTGGTCTTCGCCGTGCTCGGCAAGCACATCGTGGGCGGAATCACGGCCGGCGCCGTCAAGAACTGACCGCCACTTCCCCTTCGTCCGGCACCACTTCATCCGACCCTGCGTTGGGAGCGCTCTCCTATGACCGCGTCCGAAACCCGGCCGCTCACCGCCGTCCGCTCTTTCCCGTCCGACTTCCTGTGGGGCACGGCCACCGCCGCGTACCAGATCGAGGGCGCCGCCCGCGAGGACGGACGGACCCCGTCCATCTGGGACACGTTCGCGCACACCCCGGGCAAGGTCTTCGAAGGCCATACCGGCGACGTGGCCGTGGACCACTACCACCGCTTCCCCGAGGACGTCCGCCTGATGTCCGAACTCGGCCTGGGGGCCTACCGGTTCTCCGTCTCCTGGTCCCGGGTCCAGCCGACCGGCCGGGGACCTGCCGTGCAGAAGGGCCTCGACTTCTACCGCAGGCTGGTCGACGAGCTGCTCGCCGCCGGCATCACCCCCGCCCTCACCCTCTACCACTGGGACCTGCCGCAGGAGTTGGAGGACGCGGGAGGCTGGCCGGAACGCTCCACCGCCGAACGCTTCGCCACGTACGCGGGCCAGGTGGCCGACGCCCTCGGGGACCGGGTGAAGCACTGGATCACCCTCAACGAGCCCTGGTGCAGTGCGTTCCTCGGCTACGGCTCCGGCGTGCACGCCCCCGGCCGGACCGATCCGGTCGCCGCCCTGCGCGCGGCGCACCACCTCAACCTCGGCCACGGCCTCGCCGTGCAGGCGCTGCGGGCGGCGCTGCCCGGTGACGGTCGGGTCGCGGTCTCCCTGAACCTCCACGAGGTCCGCCCCCTGACCTCTTCGGCCGGGGACCGGGAGGCGGCCCGGCGCATCGACGCCGTCGGCAACCGGATCTGGCTTGGCCCGATGCTGGAGGGCGCGTACCCCCGGGACCTGCTCGCGGACACGGCGCACCTGACCGACTGGTCCTTCGTCCGGGACGGCGACACCGCCACGGTGCACCAGCCCCTGGACCTGCTCGCCGTCAACTACTACACCCCGACGGTCGTCTCGCGCGCGGCGGAGGGCGAGGGCGTGCCGCAGGACGACGGGCACGGCAACAGCGAGCACTCGCCGTGGCCGGGCGCGGAGCACGTGGCGTTCCACCGGGCTCCGGGTGAGCGTACGGCGATGGGCTGGCCGGTCGACGCGAGCGCCCTGTACGACCTGCTGACCCGCACCGCCGCCCGGTACCCCGGGCTGCCGCTCGTGGTGAGCGAGAACGGAGCGGCGTACGAGGACGAGGTCGGTCCGGACGGCACGGTGCACGACCCGCAGCGGGCCGCCTACATCCACGCCCACCTCGACGCGGTGCACCGGGCGATCGCCGACGGGGTGGACGTGCGCGGCTACTTCCTCTGGTCGCTGCTCGACAACTTCGAGTGGTCGTACGGGTTCGCCAAGCGGTTCGGTGCGATCCACGTCGACTACGAGACCCTGGCGCGCACGCCCAAGTCGAGCGCGCGCTGGTACGCCCGCGTGGCGCGCACGGGCGAATTGCACGCCCCGTCCTAGGGCGCGTACCGAGTCGGGCCGGCCGCCTCCGGAGCTCTTCTTCTTCCGGTTGGCGGCCTGGTTCTTCTCCCCCGGGACGACTGCTTCGCCCCGCAGATCGGCCAGGAGTACGTGTCCGCGCCGTGCATCATCCGTCGAAGCGAACCCAGCGGAACCCGTGTTCGAGCAGTGGTGTCAGGGTCCCGCGGTGGAGCGCCCCGAAGCTCACGGTCGCCTCGTGCTCGTCGCTGCTGACCGCCGCGATCAGTCCCGGGGTCACATAGAACTTCTCACCCTGGTAGGCAGGCAGGAACGGACTCAGTGGGACGGGACGCAGCGTGTCCCACAGCACGTCGAGACGCGCAGTCGGCATGACGTAGGTCCCCGCGTGGTAGGGGGCGGCCAGCCAGGCTCCGAAGAGGGTGAACTGCAGGAGGAAGCGGCTCAGGGGCTCCTCTTCGAGAATGGTTTCCGCGTGATCGCCACCGGGTTCTTCGGTGTGCCAGACGAGGGGGTCTGTTCTGTCCGGGCCTCGTGGTGGCCACGGGATGGACCAGTCCATGGAGCCTCCCGCCCACTCGGCGAAGACCAGCCGGTCGCCGAGCGGCCCGGAGACGTGCTCGGGATGCCTCAGCACCGGGTCGTGGAACCTGTGGATCGCCGGGCGGAGGCGGGCCAAGCGGTTGAAGGCGGACAGGGCCCGGGGCAGGCTGTCCGGTTCGCCCGCCGTGCTCCCGGCGTCGGCCGGCGCCGCCCCCTCGGCGGGGAACCAGCCGAGGACGAACGACTCCAGAGCCCGTATCGGATCGGTGTCCACGAGGTCGACCCATTCCACCCCGGGCACCGGCCCGGGTGTCGGTACGGGTCGGACGGCGTCCGGCATCGGTCGGCTCATGCGCTGGTCGAGCTCCAGTTCGGTGTGGTTGAGGTGAGCCGGTGCCGGTGGGCTGGGGCCGGACAGTCGCGTACCCGGTCAGGCCTTCGGCGCGGCGGTGGGCCGGCCTCGTACGGAGCGGTGCATCAGGAGCGCGTAGAGGGAGGCCGCCACGGCGATGCCGGCGGGGAGGGAGAGGTCCACGCCGTCGAGGGCCCGCGCGACGGGGCCCGTGTACAGGGTGTCCACGCAGAGGGCGGCCGCCGCGATGCCCGCCGTCAGGGCCAGCGCTCCGGCCCAGTTGACGCCGCCGGTGTACCAGAAGGGGCTGCCCGGGGTCTCGTCGCCGAGTGCGGGGCCGTCGTAGCGGCAGCGGCGCAGCAGGATGTCGGTCGCGTAGACGGCCGTGCTGGGGCCCAGTACGACGACGGTCAGCTGGAGGAGGTTGCCGACGGTGTCGAGGAAGTTGGAGACGAGCAGCGCGTACAGGGTCACCAGGACTCCGAGCGCTCCGTCGACGAGGACGCCGGCGGAGCGGCGGACGCGGACGCCCATGGCCTGGAGGGCGAGGCCGGAGCTGTAGGCGGTCATGGCGTTGTTGGCGATCGTGCCGAGCACGATCGCCAACAGGAACACGGGCGAGAACCAGGAGGGCAGGATGCTCCCCAGCCCGGCCTGCTGTAGGTTCCAATTAGAGATGTCGGTGTCCAAGCGACTTGTCATCAACTTGTCGTCCGACCAGCTCGATTGAGCCCCTACCGTCCTGTCGCATTGAAGCTGGCGGATTCTCACGAAGTCTCAAGCGATGTGTCGGATTCTCGGTGCATCGCGGCCGGAGTGGAGTGGGTGGGCCGTGCGTCGAGTTGTCGTACGTGGACGCTGCCCGTGGGCGTCGGCGGCGTCCGCTGCTGGACTTCGTGACGACCTGGGATCAGGATCCGAGGCGTTGGCCGACATCATCCTCGTGAACCGCACTGTGGACTGGGGTGCTGACGTCGGCTTTTGCCCGGTGGGCTATGCTCTGCGGCCATGACTACCGGGACGGCATTGCGCCACACACGGATTGGTGACCCGGCGCTCTTCTGAGCGCCGTACGGGCCGGTGCGGGCCCGCTGTTCGATCGAGAATCTTGCGCTGCTGCGCGGGCTCCGCCTCCGTCGTGTTGATCACAGGCTCTACACATCAACCACGACAGGAGAATTCATGCCCATCAAGACGCTGCAGATTCCCACCACGGACGGTCAGGCCGACGCCTTCGCCGCCTTCCCCGACAACGGCGAGCAGCACCCAGGTGTACTGATGTACGCGGACGGCTTCGGCATCCGGCCCGTGCTGAGGGAGATGGCCCGCGAACTGGCCGGGCACGGGTACTACGTGCTTGTCCCCAACATCTTCTACCGGCACGGCCCGGCACCGGTGATCGACCTTCCCGAGCACATCGGAGAAGAGGTCCGGCCCGCGATCATGGCCCAGTTGATGCCGTTGATCGAGGCGCACACCGCCGAACGCGTCCTGAGTGACACCGACACCTACCTCAGGTTCCTCACCACCCAGCCCGAGGTCGCCGCCGGGCCGGTCGCGGTGACCGGCTACTGCATAGGCGGCCTCCTGGCGATGCGCACCGCAGCGGCCCACCCCGGCCAGGTGGCCGCCCTCGCCGCATTCCACGGTCCCGTGGGCGCGGACGGGCCCGACGCCCTCGCCGAGATCACCGCCCAGGTCCACTTCGGCCACGCCGAAAGCGACCTGACAACCAAGGCCCTGGGCGAGCTCAACCGGGCACTGGACGCCACGAAGGTCGACTACACCTCCGAGATCTACCCCGGCACCGTCCACGGCTTCACCATGTCCGACACCGACGCCTTCAACCCCGCCGGACTACAGCGCCACTGGGACCGCCTGCTCCCCCTTCTCGACCGCGCACTGGCCAACAGCTGAGGCTCCGGATCGGAAACCAAACCTGAAGTACCCCGGCTGCGACCAACAGACGGCGGCGGGCCACACCGATCTCTGCAGGGCCGTGGCCCGCCTGGCCACCTTTACCGGCGTTTCTACCTCTACCGCGAGCGCGACTTCCGCGAAAGCCGTGCCGTTTGAGAACCTGAGCGATCAGCGTTCTCAAACGACATGGCAACTCTGCAGGTCGGAGGCCCATCATCTGACAGATGCGCTGAGACAGGACACCTACTCGGTACGCGGTCTACGTCACGCTGGCGCCCTGCGGTCCAGTCTTTCGTTTGGTTTGTCCGGCTTTCTACTCAGGTTACTGCTGGTGGCGGCCAGTGTCGTGGTGTCGACGACATCGGACACGAAGGGGCCGCCGTGGCCACCGGTTTGGGCAAGTCGCGTACGACAGACAGTTGGACAGTCCGGGCCACATACCGCGGACCGGACGGACGCCTCTCCGAGGCGGATCTCGACCGGCTTCCGGTGGACGAGGTGGCCGGCGGTCTGCCGGTACGCGAGTTCCGCTGGTACCGCGGGCAGAAGCACTACTCAGGCTGGTACTACGCCGCGACCACGGGCCGGCTGGTGGCCTACGAGAGCCGGCTGGAGCTGGCCCGCATCCTGCTCGCCGATTTCGATCGCACGGTCGTGGAGATCGCGGCCCAGCCGTTCCAGCTGACCGGCCGAGACGGCGACCGCATCCGGCGTCACGTCCCGGATCTGCTCTTCGTCCACGCCGATGGCCTGGTGACCGTCGTGGACGTCAAAGCACCCTCTCGCATGAAGGATTCCAAGGTGATCTCACAGTTCGACTGGACACGCCAGCTGTGTTCCCGCCGTGGCTGGGCCTACGAGACATGGTCAGGGGCTGAGGCCTCGGTGCTGGAGAACGTACGGTTTCTGGCCGGCTACCGGCGGCACGAGCTCGTGGAGATGTCGCTGGCAGCCCGTGTGCTGGAGGCCGCCAGGGCTGGGGCAACGATCGGCTCGGTCGAGTCCACACTGGCCCCGCAGTATCCGGTTGAAGCCGTCCGCCCTGTCGTCCTGCACCTGGTCTGGGCAGGGGCATTGGCGGCGGACCTGAATGCTCCGCTCGGCCGGGCTACCCGGGTTCGGGGGGCTTCATGAGCGGGTACGCGATGACGCTGGTTCCGGGGGCTCGGCTGTTCTTCGGCGGCGATGTCGTCGAGGTCGTCTGCATCGAGGGGCTGACGACGACGCTGCGCAACGAGCGGACCGACGAGTTCAGTTCTCTCTCGCTGGGGCGTCTGGCGGCCGGGGCCCGGCCGGTGGACGCCGAAGGGACGGACGATGGGGCCGGGGTGCTGCTCGCCGGGCTTTCGTCGCTCCAGCGCGAGGCATTGTCGGAACGCGCCGCACACGTGCGCGAGGTGCTTTCCGGCTACCGTTCCGGCCATCCGGGCAGTGCTCTGCCCGCCGAGCCCCGGCCTGGATTCGCACCCGGCCTACCGCTGAAGGACCGGACGGCAGCGAAGGCCGCTGAGCTGGACGTTTCGCCCCGCACGCTGGAGCGGTGGCTGAATGCCTACCGCGAGGGCGGCGAGGCGGGGCTCATCGACGCACGGGCCGTGAAAGGCCGCGCCGGCCGAGTGGATCCCCGGTGGGAAGAAGCGGTACGCCGGGTGATGGCGGAGACAGTCACCGCCTCGACGCCGACCAGGTCGGCCCTGCTGCGGCGGGTCGAGGAACGGCTGGAGGCCGAGTACGGCAAAGGCACGGTGACAGTCCCGCCCCGGAGCACGGCCTACTGGCGGCTGGCCCGGCTGACGAGGGGCACGAACGCGGTCTCCGGCAGCGCCAAAGCCCGCCGGTCGATCGCTGAGCGGCCCCAGGGCGCCTACGGGCGGCTGCGGGCGACCCGGCCGGGCGAGTACGTCGTGCTCGACACCCAGGACCTGGACGTCTACGCCATGGAGCCGGTGACCTGCCGGTGGGTCCCGCTGCAGCTGACGGTCGCCCAGGACCTGTTCACCCGGTGCATCGTCGGCCTGCGGGTGACCGCGTGCTCCACCAAGGCCGTCGATGTGGCCGGGGTGCTGTTCGAAGCGGTCTGCCCTCCGCTGGACCATGCTGCCCGGCCGGAGCTGGCTCCCTACCACGGGCTGTGGGACGAAGTGGTGTTCACCGAGGAGGACTTGCAGCCGGGCAGGGGGCTGTGTCCTCCGGAGACCCTGGTCATCGATCATGGGAGGGCGTTCATGTCTGCCCATGTCATCGGGGTATGCACCCGGCTGGGGATGTCGATCCAGCCGGCCCAGCCGAAGAAGCCCACGGACAAGCCGACCGTCGAGCGCTTCTTCCGGACACTGCGTGAGGGGCTGATCCAGCACCTGCCCGCTTACAAGGGACCTGACGTCCACAGTCGCGGCGAGGATGTCACGGGGCAGGCGTTCTTCTTCGTCCACGAGGTCGAGGAGATCGTCCGCGAATGGGTCGGTGAGGTCTATCACCGGCGTGAGCACGATGGGCTGGTCATCCCCCAGTGGCCGAAGCTGTCACTGTCGCCTCTGGAGATGCTGCGGATCGGTTTGGGCCGGGCCGGCCGGTTGCGCATGCCGGCTCGGCATGAGCTGGCGTTCGAGTTCCTGGCGGTCAAGCCTCGCACGATCCAGCACTACGGCGTCGAGGTCGACGGCCTGCGCTACAACGGCCCGGTCCTGGCCGGGCTGGGCAATGCGGCCAGCCCTTACGGGGCAGGCAGCAGGCAGTGGCCGATCCACGTGAATCCGGACGACGTACGGTTCGTCTACTTCCGGGACCCGGACGATGCCGCCGTCTGGCATGCGCTGGAGTGGGAACACGCGCCCGCGCTGAACATGCCCTTCAGTGGTGAGGCCGCCACCTACGCCCGGCGCCTCGCCGCACGGCAAGGACGCCACATCGACGCCTCCCAGGCCCTGGCTGATCTGCTGGCCCGCTGGGATCAGGGCATGGTCACCGACCGGCGCGAACGCCGCATGGCGGTCCGCCTCTCGGCCGAGCGCTCGGCTCTGGCCCTGCCCGCGCTGCCGGAGGACCATGCCGGTCCGGTGCTGCCGGCCGCCCTGCGCCTGGTGCCGGAGCTGCCCGCGGGCGACGTCGATGACGAGGACGAGCTGTTCGACGCGCCGGAGGGCGAGGACTTCTACGCGGACGCATTCGAGGTGATCGAGTGAGGCAGCCCAACCAATTCAGCCTCTCCCGCAAGGAAGGCTGGCGACGTTTCGCCGACACACCTGCCCGGCAGCGGCCCGAGACACTCAGCCGACTCCAGCTGGCCGCCCTGGGCGAGAGCGCTCTGGAGGACTACAACGATGCCCGGCACGACTGGCACGCCAACTTCGGGATCGTGCAGACCCCGCAGCTCGCAGCCGTCCACGAGGAACTCGAACAGATCGTCGCCAGCAACCGGCAGGACGGTGACCGCATCCGCGCCGCCGCCGTGATCGACGCCCTGCCCGGACTGGGCAAGACCACCATCGCCAACCTCTACGGCCGCGTCTTCGACCGCCAGCAGATGCGCCGGCTGTCTCCGGTCACCGACGCCGGACACGAACGCATCCCCGTCTTCCGCGTGGGCCTGACCTCCAACACCACCTTGCGAACCCTGAACCGGATGATCTGCGAGTACTACGGCCACCCGGCCACCGACCGGGCCAACGCCGCCTCCCTGGCCAGTCATGCCCTGGACTGCGTACTGTCCTGCGAAACCCAGCTCGGGATCATCGACGACATCCACTTCATCGACCTCGACCGCCGCGACGGCCTGGCCGTCTCCAACCACCTCAAGTGGCTGGCGAACGAGCTTCCGGTCACGTTCATCTACGTCGGCGTCGGCCTGGCCGAGCGCCGGTTCTTCGCCGACGGCCTCACCGGCAAGAACACCGTCCTGGCCCAGACCGCCCGGCGATGGACCCGGCTCGGGGTCGAGCCCTTCCAGCTGGAGTCCGACGAGGGCCGACGCCACTGGCGAAGCCTGATCAAGGCCACCGAGCAGCAGCTCGTCCTGGCCGGGCACCGCCCAGGCATGCTGGTGCGCAACGCCGACTACCTCTTCGAACGCACCAGCGGGCACATCGGTTCGTACTTCACCCTCCTCATGCGCGGCTGCTACCGGGCGATCCGCACGGGCACCGAGTCCATCAGCAAGGAGGTCCTCGACAACGTTCGTCTCGACGAGGCGTCCGAGCAGGCACGCAAGCAGTTGGCCGCCGCCCTGGCCCACGCCGGGACTCGTTCCCCCCTCGAGGACGTGTCATGAACCAGACCCGTGCGCTTCCTCTGCGCGTGGCCGTCATGCCGGGCGAAGGGCTGGACAGCTGGGTGGAGGCCCTGGGCCGCCGCTACGGCATCACCATGGCGACCACGCTGCGGACGCTGGGCCTACCCAAGACCGTCCTGACCCGGCAGCTGATCACCAGCCTGCCGGTCACCACCCTGCGGCGCATCGAGACCCAGGCCGGCCTGCCTGCCGGCCGCCTCAATACGGCCGTGGTCGGCGACTCCTTCCCCTTCGGCCCGCAGCAGCAGCGACGCTGCCGCTTCTGCCCCCAGTGCCTGGCCGAACGGGACGGCCGCTGGCTCATGAACTGGTGGCTGCCCTGGGTATTCGCCTGCACCCGGCACGGCTCACTCCTCCACGACACCTGCCCGGGTTGCGGCGAAGGACTGCGTATCCAAATGCCTGGTCACACCCACCGCCATCCCGCCGGCACCTGCACCCGCGGGAAGAGCAAACCCGGCTGCGGCACCAGCCTGACGGACGTCCCCGCCCTCACCCTCGACACCGGGCACCCCCTGCTGACCACGCAGAACAGCATCGACGAACTACTGACCGCCGCGGACACGCCCCGTTCCCTCTGGACGGACCTGAACCGCTGCACTCCATGGCTGATGCACGTCATCGACGACACCGAACTCGCACCGATGGGTGAAATGATCCGCCGTCACTGGCGTCACAGCACTCTCGCCACGACAGGACCCGCGCGGCTGGGCCAGCCCCTGGCCGCCGCGGTCCACGGCGTCATCGCCCACACCGCACTGCCGTTCCTCGCAGGCAACAACGACGCCACAGCAATCACAGCCATCCGCAACTTGCGGGCCAGGCACGACACCCGCAGCAAGATCATTCCCCGCGGCATGACCGTCGGGCAGTGGTCCCACCTCTCCCCGGACGCGCACCGCCATTTCCTGCGCGCCACGGACGACACCATGGGCGCGCTGGACCGGGTCCGGTTCTCCTCCACCACCCTGCGTGCCGGGCTGCCCGGCCACGGCAGCCAGCAGCCCACCGAGCGCATCCGACACGTCCCTCAGTTCCTCTGGCCCGGCTGGGCCGTCCGGTTCATGCCTCACGAAGGGGTGGAGCACTTCTTCCGCGGCATCTCCGCGGCCCTCCTTCTCCTTCCCGGGCAGCCACGGCTCACCGCACGCCAGATCACCGACCGCCTCAGCCCCCACCTGCCGAATCTCATGACCATCACACTTCAACGCGCCCTGAAGAGCGGCCACCCGGACGTGCTCACCGCGATCTGCGACATCGCCCACTACCTCGACGAGTACGGCAGCCCCATCGACTACGACCGCCGCCGTCGTCTCGTTCCGGACGCCCCCATCACCCCAGACCAATGGAAGCAACTGTGCTTCGCCACCGGCACCCAGCCCGGCGAACAGCTCAATACCAAGACCACGCAGACACCCCGATACCGCAACGCCCAGCGATACCTGCACCACCTGCTGACCGGAGCGGACCTCAACGATCCCCGCCACCCCCTCGCGATCCGAACAGCCGGCGACCGCTCCCGCTACCTGACCTTCTCGGCCGAACTGACCCTCGCGCAGCGCGACGCTCTTCGCGACCACGCGACCGGCGTCCTCCACCGCCTGGACATCGACGAACCCCTGACCTGGGAACCTCCCCAGACACTGGCCGACGGACTCGACCTACCCGGACCCCACCCAGACGACATCGGCCTCGAAGAAGTCCGCCGCATCGTCATCACCGAACAACGCCCGCCCGGCGACGCAGCGTCAGAACTGGGCACCACCCTCACTCACATCCGGTTCGCGCTCGAACACGTTCCACGCGAACCCCGCCAATGGGGCCGATCCTCCCCGACTGGCTCATGGCGTCTACGCGAGCAGGCCAAAGGCGTTCTGACCCCGGACTTCCTCCAACGCGAGTACACCGAACTCGGAAAAACCCTGACCCGTATCGCCACCGAGACCAGCATCCCCAAACACATCGTGCTCGAACACGCCGACACGGCCGGCCTGACGATCTACCACTCACGCCGCCCTCACCCCATCGACGAGGCCTGGCTACGCGAGCAATACCTCACCCACAAACACTCCACCTCCAACATCGCCCACCAGATCGGCACCACGGACGAGACAGTCCGCCGCCGGCTCCAGCAACTGGGCATCACCCTGCGGCCGCAGGGCGTCCACAGCCGCACCGTGATGACCGCAAAACTGGGCCGCTCAATCCCTCGGGCCATTCGAGCGGCCGTGGAAGGCGCCCTGCACGGCTGGCTCCGCCTCCACCGATTCCAGATCACGATGGCCTTCCCAAACCTGAACACCGCATGCCGCTACCTCGACATCGACCAACGAGTCCTCACGGTGCAGTTCCAGCGACTGGAAACCGACATCGGGCACCAGCTCTACCACCGGTCAGTCCAGAAGACGCCTCAACGCCCAACCACACACGGCAGGTCACTGCTGCGACACCTTCAACAACCACACATCCGGGAACTGATGAACGATGCTCTCACCCCCGCCCAGAAGCACCCCATGCCCGACCCCGCCACCATCGCCTCAGCGACAGCCACTGCCCAATACCGCCGCCGGCCCAGCCCCCTGAAGCCGTTCGACGACATCGCCGTCCGGCGCCTCCGCATCCGTCAAGAGACCCTCACGCTCCTTCACGACCTCCTCGTCCACGCCGACGAGGAAAGCTACGGAACCCAAATCCACGCTCGAACCGGACTCCCCCAAGGAACAGTCTCCGACCAGCTCAGTCGTCTCCGCGACGCAGGGTGGCTGACCTGCCGCCTTGAAGACGACGAATCCTGGCGCAACCGCGCTCCCGCAGGACGAGGCGCCGGCCGCCGGCGCGCCTACTACACCCTCACCCCCGAGGGCCATCGAGCAGCCACCCACGAAATCCAGACCCGCGGCCTCCCCGCCCCGAGGAATCCGACAGATCCGTTGGACGAACCCGCCGACAAACCGTCTGGACACCCAACCAAAACCACAGGTCAGGACACACCCAGCCGACAAGTGTGACCGGAACCTACACCTGCGGCTCGGCCATGTCCACGACGGTCGCGGCGAGGGCGCCGAGCGAGGTGAGGAGGACTCCGGGCAGGAATCCGCCGAGCGCGGTCCAGCCCGCGACCGCCGTCCGTGAGGTGGTTCGCGGCAGGTAGCGGGAGAAGTCCGCGCTGTTGGTGTACGAGAGCGGTCCCGAGGCGATGAGCGTGAGGCCGGCCGCGAGGGTGGCCCACAGGGCGCGGCCGGTCAGTGGTTCGGCGGGCTGGCGTCCCAGGCCGGCGCGGGTGCACACGTATACGGCGACGACGGCGAACGTGACCGTGAGGGCGATCGCGATCGGGGGGTAGAGCTTCACCATGGTGGCGTGTCCGTAGACGCCGATGGCCAGGGTGAGGGCGGCGATGACCACGACGACGGTGATCTTGACCCCGCTGTTCGTGTCGATGCCCGCCTTCTCCACGAGGACGAAGGCGGCGACCGCGGCGGCGGCCAGGTTGAGGGCGATGTAGCAGATGCAGAGCAGCCAGCCGTTGACGGCGATGTTCACCCGGTTGCCGCGGATGCCGTACATCGCCCGCGCGATCACCTCGCTCGGCGTGCCGGAGGCCGGTCCCGAGACGGCGAGCAGGCCGATCGGCGCCCAGAACAGGCTGCCCAGCACGATGACCGCGATGGCCTGACCCAGGCTCAGGCCCATGAGGATCAGGGCGCCGCCGACCACCATGCTCAGGTAGTTCACGTTCGCCGCAGCCCAGACGGGGAACAGCTCGCGGGCACGGCCGTGGCGCTCCTCGTCCGGGACGTGGTCGATGCCGTGGGCCTCGATGCGGCCGGGCCGGTCCGTGTCCGTTCCCGGGTGCGTGTCCGTTCCCGGGTGCGTGTCCGTTTCCGAGTCCCTGTCCGTGGATCCCATGGAGCGATCTTCACGCACCCGGGGAGGAGTCGCGTACGACGACATCAGCGCACTTGGGCGGCACGTCCTGCCGGTCCCCTCGGCCGGCGCCCCGACGGAAGCCGCACGCAAGGCAGTTGCCGCCGAACGGTACGGTTTCGACATGGACGACTACGCAAAGAATTCGGCATCCGGCGACGCGATCCTGTCAGAGCTGATCAAGAAGACCGCGCGCCTGCACCTGGCGGAGCTGGGCGGAGCAGGGCTGTCCCTGGACTCCCTCGCGCGCGACTGCGGACGCGCCCTCGCCGAGGTGCGGGCCCTCTTCCCGCACCGGGACGATCTGCTGACCGCGCTGGTCGTCGATGCCTACGACGCGTCCGGCGCCGCGATGGAGCAGGCCGACGCGGCCGCCACCGCCGTCAAGGCGTCGGCGGGTGCGCGGCTGCTCGCGGTCACGCGCGCGCTGCGCCAGTGGTCCTTCGAGCACCCCGCCGAGTTCACGCTGATCTACGGGTCGCCCGTACCCGGCTACCACGCCCCGCAGGACACCGTCCTGCCCGCCTCGCGCACGCCCGGCGTCCTCGCCGGCATCGTGGGCGCGGGGCTGGCGGGCGGCGAACTCACCCCGCCGCGGCGCGCGGTGCCCGGTCCGCCGTTGCTGCTGCCGGCCGCCGTGGAGGCCTTCGGCGGCCTGCCCCCGGCTCCGTTCTCGGACGTCATCGAGCGCGGGATCGTCCTGTGGAGCAGCCTGATCGGACTCCTGGTGTTCCAGGTCTTCAGCCGTACCCACGACAGCGTCCGGGACGAGGCCGCGTTCTTCGACTACGCCGTCGCCGTGGCGGCCGAGACCATCGGACTCGAGGTCCCCCTGGACGGGGCGGGCGGGGGAACCCGCTGAGGACCGGGGGTCCTTGACAGGAGGCTTTCACCTGCGGGTTACCGTGTCCCTTCATCCGAGGGGGAACAGCGATGTCGCACCACACTGGGTGGGGTCACCACCCGGGTCAGCCCGTACCGCCGCAGTGGAGTGGCGGCTGGATGCCACCACCGGCCCCCCGGCCGGGCGTCATACCCTTGCGCCCGCTGGGTACGGGCGATGTGATGAACGGGGCTTTCGGAGCCTTCCGGCGGTACTGGAAGCCCCTGATCGGCGTCATGGCCGTGGTCCAGGGCATCGGAATCCTGCTCGTGGCAGCCACGCTCGCGATCTCCTACGCGGCCCTGCACGACCGGTTCTCCGCCGTCTTCGGCCTCCCGCCGGGACAGGACCCCGAAGGCTCGGACGTGGCGGCCCTGTTCCTGTCCTTCGTACCGGCGGGCGTGGTGCTGCTCGTCGTGATGACGGTGGGCGCCGCGATGTTCAGCGCCCTGTGCCCCGCGCTGATCCAGAAGGCGGTGCTCGGTCTCCCCACGTCCTTCGGCGCGATGTGGCGCCGCAGTTGGTCACGGCTGCCCTCGGTGCTCGCCGCCGTACTGCTCACGGCGCTGATCGCGGGCGGGCCGGCGCTCCTGCTGTACGCGATCTGCATCCCGCTGATCATCATGTCCACGGACCTGGACGGCTCCGGCCCGCCGGCCGCCTTCGGCCTGCTCCTCCTGGGCTCGCTCCTGTGCGTGCCCTTCTCGATGTGGATCGTGACCCGGTTCAGCCTGGCGCCCGCCGCGGCGGTGTGCGAAGGACTGGGTCCCGTCGCGTCCCTGCGGCGCTCCTCGCAGCTGATCCGCGACGGCTGGTGGCGGGTGTTCGGCATTTCGCTGCTCGGGCACTTCGTGGCCATGGCCGTCGGGTACGCCATCCAGATGCCGTTCGGCTTCGTCGGCATGTTCGCGATCTTCCCGGTCCTGCCCGAACCGGGCGGTCCGTCACCGGACACCGGCACACTGGTCTTCGGGTTCCTCGTCTACGGCGCCACCATGCTGCTCGGCGGTGTCATCAGCTCGCTGTTCCAGTTCAGTTTCCCGCAACTGGTCATCGCCCTGCTCTACGTCGACCAGCGGATGCGCAAGGAGGACTTCGCGGCGACGCTCACCGCCGTCGCCTTCCCCGGGCCGGACGGGCTCGCGCCTACAATGCACGAATGATCTTCATTGTGGTCAAATTCCCCGTCAAGTCCGAGTACGCCGACCAGTGGACCGAGCTGGTCTCGGAGTTCACGCTAGCCACCCGCGCCGAGCCGGGCAACCTGTGGTTCGAGTGGTCGCGCAGCCTGGAGGAGCCGGACACCTACGTCCTGGTCGAGGCGTTCCAGGACGGGGCCGCGGAGGCGCACGTCACCTCCGGGCACTTCCGCGCGGCCCTGGAGACCATGCGCCCGCTGGTCACCCGGACGCCGGAGATCGTCAGCACCACCATCGAGGGCGCTTCCGGCTGGAGCCGGATGGGCGAGCTCCAGATCGACTGACGGGCACCCTTGCCCGTCCCCCCTTCCGCTGCCCCGCTACTCCTTTCCTCCTTTCCTCCTTTCCTCCCTCATTCCCGTCCGCTCCCTCCCGGCCTCTTCCCGCCTTCGCGTGCCACGGAGAGGCCCGGCAGGGGTGTGTGTGCAACACGTTCAACAGCGGCACCCCTTCCACACCGTTGCCCTCGGCCCGTAGAAGTGGTTGATGGTCCCGAGGACGGCGGCACTCCCGACGTCAGCAGGACGCCTGGTCAGCCGCATTTAGTTCAACCTTTGGGGCGATCCCCGGATGGTCCATCGGCCGTAACGTTTCTTCCTGTACGCCCCTGAGCTGCGGCGATGCCGCCGAACCAGGCGTTCAGCACATCCGTTCCCCTGCGCCTCCGCGCCCGCCGTGATCTTGACCCGCCCTACAGTCGTGCCGCTCCCCCGAGATCCCTCCTGAGAGACGTGCGTGACTCCCCTCCTGCCTTGCTCAGAAGACCAGTTGACGACCACGGCCACCCGTTCCGCCCCGCCCGCGGCGGTGCTGGAGGGCATCGCCGGATACGTCCCGCCCCGGGTGGTCGCCAACGCCGGACTCCCCTCGGCGTGGGGCATCGACGACGCCTGGGTGCACCGCCGCACCGGGATCCGCGAACGGCGCCGCGCCGACCCCGGCGTGTCCACCGGCGAGCTCGCCCTCGAAGCCGGGCGCCGCGCCCTGGCCGTGGCGGGCGGCGCTCCGGTGGACACCGTGCTCGTGGCCACCTCCACCCCGGACCGGCCCATGCCGGCCATGGCCCCGCAGCTGGCCACCCGTCTGGGCCTGGGCGGTGCGGCCGCCTGGGACGTGAACGCCGCCTGCAGCGGCTTCCTTTACGGGCTCGCCACCGCCGCCGGCACCCTTTTGTCCGGCTGCGCGGACCGGGTCCTGCTCGTCGCGGCCGACCTGTACTCGACCCTCCTGGACCCCGATGACCACTCGGCCGGCATCGTCTTCGGCGACGGCGCGGGCGCAGTCGTGCTCCGCCGCGGCCGCTACGGGGAACCGGGGAGCATCCTGGCCTTCGACCTCGGCAGCGACGGCACGGGCGACGAGCTGATCGAGGTGCGCGGCGGCGGGGCCCGGGAGCGGTCGGCCCCGGAGTCCTACGGCCCCGGCGACCGGCACTTCCGCATGCAGGGGCGCGAGGTGTTCCAGCACGCGGTGACCCGGATGACCCAGTCCTCGCAGACCGTACTGAAGCACGCGGGCTGGTCGCCCGAGGACGTGGACCGGTTCTGCGCCCACCAGGCCAACGCCCGCATCGTGAAGGTCGTCGGGGAGCGCCTGCCCGTACCCGGACCGCGCCGGGTGACCAACATCGAGCGGGTCGGCAACACCGGCGCCGCGTCCATCCCGCTCGCCCTGGCCGACGCCGCTTCGCGCGGCGAACTGCACGCCGGGGAAAGGGTGTTGCTCACCACCTTCGGTGCCGGGCTCACCTGGGGGTCGGCCGCCGTGCTCTGGCCGCGGCTCGAGCGCGCGGTGCCCGGCATCGAACCGGCGCCCTGAGGTCTGCTCGTTCACCACCACGCCCACCCGTACCCACCGCGCCCACCGCCTCCGCCCGCCGGGTTCCCACGGGTCCCCGTGACCCCCGCGCAGCCTTCGGCGCCCCACCACCCGCACCACCCGCACCGCCCGCGCCGAAGCGGTCGGGCCCGATCGGTCGCGCCGGACCCCGCCGCCACCTGATCCCCGGTCCTGATTCCTGACCCCCCACTCCCCCACACCGGTCCCGGCTGCCCGCTCCCGGCCGCCCACCGCACCCTGCCCGTCTTCAGCTCACGCTCACCACCCGTCCCGGAAGGACGCTCCGCCATGCCCCCTGTCCAGACCGTTCTCACCACCGTGCTCACCGAGAAGTTCGAAGTCTCCCCCGAGAGCGTCCTGCCCGACGCCACCCTGGAGAGCCTCGACCTCGACTCGCTCGCCCTCGCCGAACTGGCCCTCGCCCTCCAGGAGCAGCTCGGCGTGAAGGTCGAGGAGCACGAGGCCGCCAAGCGCACCACCATCGGCGAGCTCGTGGCCGTACTCCACTCCAAGCGGACCGAGCGGGACGCCCTGTGACGGCCTCCCCGCACCCCCGCGCCGTCGCCGTCACCGGCCTGGGGCTGATCACCCCGGCCGGGATCGGCCGCGAGGACACCTGGGCCGGTGTGCTCCGGGGCCGCTCGACGGCGGACACCGATCCCGAACTGAAGGACTGCCCGGTCGACTTCTCCTGCCGGATCCCCGCCATGACCCCCGAGCAGGGGCGCATCGGCGGCGGCAAGGCCTGGCGGATGGGCCGTTTCACGCAGCTCGCGGTCCTGGCGGCCCGTGAGGCCGTGGCCGACGCGGGACTCGACCCCACCTCCTGGGACGGGGCGCGGGTTGCCGTCGTGATCGGCTCGGGGCTGGCCGGGGCTCCCCATCTGGAGACCCAGACCCTGCGCCACCACCAGGGGGGACCCGACCTGGTCTCGCCCTCCCTCATCCCGATGCTCATCCCCAACATGGCCGCGGGCGAGGTGTCGGCGGACCTCGGTGCCCACGGCCCCTCGCTGGCCACCGAGACGGCCTGTGCCTCCGGGGCGACCGCCCTGGCCATCGCCCGTGACCTGCTGCTCTCCGGTGCCTGCGACATCGCGATCGCCGGCGGCGCGGAGGCTGCGGTGACCCCGGTGGTCACCACCGGGTTCGCCCGGATGGGCGCCCTGTCCGGGCGGGTGGACCAGCCGGCCCTGGCCTCCAGGCCGTTCGCGGCGGACCGGGACGGCTTCGTCATCGCGGAGGGGGCCGCAGTGCTCGTACTGGAGCGGCCGGCGGACGCGGCGGCTCGCGGGCGGCGCGGATACGCGCACCTGGCCGGAGCCGGCCTCACCTCGGACGCCCACCATCCGACGGCGCCGTCCCCCGGCGGAGAGTACGCCGAGGCGGCCCTGCGGGCGGCGCTCGCCCAGGCCGGGCTGTCCCCGGCCGACGTCGACCACGTCAACGCCCACGGAACCTCCACCCCGCTCAACGACCGCACCGAGGCGGAACTCATCGCCCGCGTCCTGCCGCACGGCCCCAGCGTGACCGCCCCCAAGGGGGTGCTCGGCCACAGCCTCGGCGCCGCCGGCGCCGTGGAGGCCGCGCTCACCGCCCTCACCATCCGGGACTCCCGGGTGGCGCCGATCGCCAACCTCGCCGCGCCGGGCTCCGGTTGCGGCTCCGGCTCTTCCTACGACATCGACTGTGTGACCGGCACGGTGCGCGAGCAGCGGGTGGGCGCCGCCGTCAGCCACTCCTTCGGCTTCGGCGGGCACAACGTGGTGCTCCTCCTGACCGCACCCTGACCGCCACCGCCCTCCCCACCAGCAGAAGGCTTCGTACCCTTGGCCGTTCACAGTGCCGTCGTCCACGCCACCGTCCACGTACCACAGGAGCGCCAGTGCGTCTCCGCGGTCGAGGACCGCTTCCGGGCGGGCAGCCCGGGCATCCCGATGCCCCGGGGCGTGCTCCAGCACATGTACGGGCTGAACCAGCGCACGGTGGCCCCCCTCGACGAGCAGCCCTCCGACCTGGCGGTGCGCGCCGCGCGCAGTCTGCTGGAGGAGAGCGGCACCCCCGCCCGGAAGGTGGACCTGCTGCTCTACGCCGGCATCCTCGCCGATATGGAGGAACCGGCCACCGCCCATGTGGTGGCGGCCAAACTCGGCCTGGACTGCCCGGTGTTCGATCTGAAGAACGCCTGCAACGGCGTACTGAACGCGCTGGAGGTGGCCGACGCCTTCGTCCGGACCGGACAGTACCGGCGGGTGCTGATCACCAGCGCCGAGGTCAGCACCCGGGAGAGCCGCTGGAGCGTCACGGACCCGGACGAGGTGCTGGGCGCCCTGCCGAGCCTGAGCACCGGCGACATGGGCTCCGCGGTGCTGGTCGCCGCGAGCACGCGGCCCGGCATCCTGGGGAGCCGGTTCTTCGCCAACTCCTGGGGCTGGGAAGCCGCGACACTGCCCAATCCGTACGCGAACCACCGCAGGATGGGCCGCCTGGAGATCGATTCGGCCCGGCTCGTCGCCTCCTTCGAGGGCATGCCGGCCAAGGTGCGCGGGGCGGTGCGCGAACTCGGCGTGGACGTCGAGGACTTCGACCTCGTCTGCGTGCACCAGCCGTCCGTGCCCTTCACCCGGGTGGCATGCGGCTGGGTGGGCGTGGACCCTTCGCGGATCCTGTCCACCTTTCCCGCGCACGGCAACGTCGCGACCAACACCATCCCGCTGCAGCTGGCCACCGCGCTGAACTCGGACCGGCTCCACCCGGGCGACCTGGTGGGCATGTTCGGGTTCGCTAGCGGCGCCAGCGCCGGCGTCGTCGTCTGCAGGTGGTGAGCCCGATGACCACCGAACCGCCCGAGCGCCCCGTACGCATCACCCCGCTGCCGCCCGAGCAGTGGACGCCCGCGCTGCGCGGGCTGCTGGCCGGATCCGCCAAGGACGGCCCCGGGCGGGTGAACCTCTTCGGTACCCTCGCCCACCATCCCGGCCTCGCCCACGCCTGGCTCTCCCTCGCCCGGGTCCTGACCCACGAAGGAACCTTGACGGGCCGTCAGCGGGAGCTGGTCGTCCTGCGCACCGCGCACCGGCGCGGCGGGTCCTTCGTGTTCGACCGCCACAGCGCGGTCGCCGCCGACGCCGGGCTGGACTCCCGTGAGGTGGCGGCGACGGCGTCGCTCCTTGCCGAACACCCCTGGTCCGCCGCAGATCTGGCCCTGCTGGAGGCTTCCGACGCGCTCGCGGCGGGCGAGCCGGTGCCGCAGCAGCTGTGGGACCGGCTGGCGGGCGGACTGCGCCCCGACCAACTGATCGAACTGCTGATCCTCGCCGGGCAGTGCGCCACCATGTGCGCCACGCTCGGCGCCCTCCACACCCCGCCCGACGGCGGCCGAACCCCCTCCGGATGAGATCCGCCACCATGACCGTCACCACCACGCCGACCGACGCCCACGCCTCCGCCTCCGCCGACGCCTCTGCTGCCGCCGGAAGCCCGGCCCCGGGGTCGCTCACCCTCCCCGCCCCTTACGGCTCCTGCCCCTACGACCCGCCGCCCGGCTACACGCAGGCCGCCGCCGAGGCGCCGGTCAGCCGCGCCGAGCTGCCCGACGGCACCCCCTGCTGGCTCGTGACGGGCCACCAGGAGGTCCGGGCGGTACTGTCCGACGCCCGCTTCAGCGCCGACGCGCGCACCCCCGGATTCCCCTTCCTGTCCCCCGGCCAGCGCCAACTGGCCACCGCTCAGCCGAGTTTCATCCGGATGGACGATCCGGAGCACTCCCGGCTGCGCAGGATGGTCGCCAAGGACTTCCTGACCCGCCGGATCCAGGAACTGCGGCCGGCCATCGCGGACGTGGTCGAGGCCGCCGCCCGGGCGATGACCGCCGACGGCCGCAGGACCGCCGATCTCGTCGCGGACTTCGCGCTGCCCGTCCCGTCGCTGGTCATCTGCCTCATGCTGGGGGTCCCGTACGAGGACCACGCGCTGTTCCAGTCGCTCAGCCGGACCCTGCTCGACAACACCACCGACCCCGGACGGGCCGCCGAGGCCCACCGGGAGCTGATGGGCTACCTGGCCGGGCTGGCCGAACACAAGCGGCGGGATCCCGGAGACGACATCCTCAGCCGGCTCGCCGTCCGGCCCGACCTGTCCGCGCGGGAAACGGCCTCGCTCGGCTTCATGCTCCTGATCACCGGCCACGAAAGCACCACGAACATGGCGGCGCTCAGCGTTCTGGCCCTGCTGCGCCGCCCCGAACAGGCCGCCCGGCTGCGGGCCGAACCGGCACTGATTCCAGGGGCGGTGGAGGAACTGCTGCGCTACCTCACGATCATCCACCTGGGCCTGGGCCGCGCCGCCACCGAGGACGTCACGGTCGGCGGGGCGGCGATCCGGGCCGGGGACGGGGTGATCTGCATGCTGTCCACCGCCAACCGGCAGCCGAAGCTCTTCGGCGCCCCGCAGGCGGGGGACGCCCCGGAGGGCGGGGCCTCCTGTCCCGCCGAGCTGGACGTGACCCGGGACGCGCGCCGGCACGTGGCCTTCGGCCACGGTCCGCACCAGTGTCTGGGTCACACCCTGGCGCGGGTCGAGCTCCAGATCATGCTGGAGACCGTGCTGCGCGAGCTCCCCGGCCTGCGGCTGGCCGTACCCGAGGAGCAGCTCGTGTTCCAACGGGACACCATCGTCTACGGGTTGCGGGAGCTCCCCGTCGCCTGGTGATACCCGATTCGGCCAACCACCAGACTGTTGTCCGGATTTGTCGCAGCCCGCGCAGAACCGAACTGGCCCCGGGTCGCGTGGTAGCCGACACGATCGGCATGCACACGAACACGGGGGAACACGGGTGGGATTCGCAAGGAAGGCCAGGACGGTGGTGCTCGCCGCCGCGGTGACCGGGACACTGATCGCGGGGACCGCATCGGCCGGTGCCCAGCCGGCGCCGGACGGTACGGGGGCTTCGGCGAAGGGCCGGCCGAAGGCGGACGTGAAGCCGTCGGCGACGGTGACCCTGATCACCGGCGACCGGGTCGTCGTCAAGGGCGACGGCAGCGTCGAACGGCTCGTCCGGGGCGCGGGCCGTGAGGGGACGGCCTTCTCGGTGCGGCGCGAGGGCGCGCACACGTACGCCGTCCCGCAGGACGCGCTGCGCCTGGTCGCCGACGGGGTCCTGGACCGGCGGCTGTTCGACGTGGCCCGGCTGGTCGAGGACGGGTACGACGACGCGCACCGCAGTGCGCTGCCGCTGATCGCCGGCTACCGGCGGGACGCCTCCGGGGCCCAGACCTTCGGCGCCTCGGGCGACACGCTCGCCGGGGTCGCGCGCGACCGCCGCCCGCTGCCCGCGGTGGCGGGCGAGGCGTTCAACGCGCCGAAGGCCGATGCCGCGGCCCTGTGGGCGGCGGTCACCGGCCGGACGGGCGCCCGCGTGGCGGGCGCCGTCCCGGTGCCGCCCGTGGCCCACCTGTGGCTGGACGCCAAGGTCAGCGCCAGTCTGGACAAGAGCGTGGCCCAGATAGGCGCGCCCGCCATGTACCAGGCGGGCTACACCGGCAAGGGCGTCAAGGTGGCCGTCCTGGACACGGGGGTCGACGAGACCCACCCCGACCTCAAGGGCGTCGAGACGGCGCAGCGGAACTTCAGCAGCTCGCCCGACTCCGCGGACCGGTACGGGCACGGCACCCACGTGGCCTCCACCATCGCCGGAACGGGTGCGCGGTCGGGCGGCCGGTACAAGGGAGTGGCGCCCGGCGTGCAGCTCCTGGACGCCAAGGTCCTGGGCGACGACGGCTACGGCGACTCCTCCGGCATCATCAGCGGCATGCAGTGGGCCGTGGACCAGGGTGCGACGGTGGTCAACATGAGCCTGGGCTCCCCCGACGAGCCCGGCGTCGACCCCATGGAGGAAGCGGTCGCCCAGCTCTCCGGCAAGGCGCTGTTCGTGGTGGCCGCGGGGAACGAGGGCCCCAGGGCCGGGACGCTGCGCACCCCCGGCAGCGCCCCCGCGGCGCTCACGGTCGGCGCGGTGGACAAGCAGGACCAGCTCGCGGACTTCTCCAGCCGTGGCCCGAGCGCCGACGGGGCGGCCAAGCCGGACATCACCGCCCCGGGCGTGGACATCACCGCCGCCCACACCACGCAGAGCCCGGACCCCGGGCCCGCGGACGGCTACGTCGGCATGTCGGGCACCTCCATGGCCACCCCGCACGTCGCGGGCGCCGCGGCCCTGGTCCGCCAGCAGCACCCGGACTGGAGCCCGGCCCGGATCAAAGCGCTGCTGACCGGCTCGGCCAAGCCCAATCCCGCGCTCAACTCCTACCAGCAGGGTGCGGGCCGCGTAGACCTGGCACGGGCCGTCAAGGCCGTCGTCACCTCCGTGCCCGGCTCCCTCGCCTTCGGCACGCACTCCTGGCCGCACGCCGACGACAAGCCGGTCACCAAGACCCTCACCTACCGCAACCACGGCACCGAGCCCGTCACGCTCAAGCTGAGCACGTCCGGCACGGACCAGTCCGGCCGCCCGGCCCCGGCCGGGATGTTCACCGTCAAGGACGCGCAGTTGACCGTCCCCGCCGGGGGCACCGCGAAGACCGCCGTCACGGCGGACACCCGCAAGGGCAGCGTCGACGGCGCCTTCGGCGGCACCGTGCTGGCCTCGGGGGGCGGGCAGCACGTGCGCACCGGTCTCGTGGTCGACCGCGAGGTGGAGTCCTACGACATCACGCTGAAGCACCTGGACGTCAACGGTGCGAGCCCGCCGACGTACTACACCACGGTGACGAAGCTCGGCGAGGGCATGGACGCCCGCCTCGAGGTCCCGTACGACCCGAGCGGCACCGTCGTCCAGCGGCTGCCCAAGGGCGACTACCTGCTGGAAGGCGTCGTCTGGGGCCCGGGTTCCACCCTGGGCTTCTTCGTCCAGCCGGTGCTGAAGGTCACCGAGAAGAGCACGGTCACCTTCGACTCCCGCAAGGCCAAGCCGTTCGCCGTCACCCCGCCGGATCCGTCGGCGAAGCTGGTGAGCGCGTACGCCGGGTTCTACGACGAGGCCGCGATGGTGGGTGACATGTGGGCCACCGACGGCACCACACGGATCCTCACCCAGCACCTGGGCCCGAAGGGGACCACCCTGAGCGCGCAGTACAACGGCCTGTGGAAGACGCCGGGGGCGCCGGGCAAGAACGTCGACTACCGGCTGGCCTTCAACCGCAAGGGCACCTGGTTCGACGGGCTCGACCGCAAGCTCACCCGGGCGGACGTCGCCGAGGTCAAGCTCGGCTTCGGCGCGTCGGTCACCGGCGCCAAGGGCCTGATCCACGCGACGCCGACCGCCGCCGACGGTTACACCTCCGGCATCACGGACCCGTCCGAGCAGAGCCTGCCGCTGGCGAGCACGCAGTACGTCAGCACCGCCGGGGTGCGCTGGGACTGGGTCGCCGCGCAGGTCGACTCCAAGGGCGAAGGGCGGATCATCTACGCGCAGAACCAGGCGTCCTACCTGCCGGGCAAGCGCTACACGCTGAACTTCAACACCGGCGTGGTCGGACCCGACCTGGAGGCCGGTGAGGACCAGGGCGGCTGGCGTACCGGCGATTACCTGGACGCCAATGTGGGGTTGTTCAACGACGGCGGAGGTCACGAGGGCCATTCCGCCTTCACCGGGGGCTTCACCCGGCTGGAGTCCGGCGGCCGGGTCCTCGCGGAGTCCGATCCGGGCGGCTGGATCAGCGCCAAGGTCCCGGCCGGCTCCGCCGTGTACCGCTTGACCAAGGAGGCGACCCGGTCCGCCAAGGACACCGCCACCAGCACGAAGGTACGGGCGAGCTGGACCTTCACCTCGGCCCGCCCGGCGGGCGCGGACGAGCGTGTGACGCTGCCGCTGTCCACGGTGCGGCTCGCGCCGAAGCTGAGTCTGAGGGGGACGGCGCCGGCGGGCGGTGCGCTGAAGGTGCCGCTGCTGCTGGGCGGGGCGGCCGCCGCGGAAGGGCAGGTCGCCACGCTGACGGTCCGGGTCTCCTACAACGGGGGCAAGACCTGGAGCCTCCTCGCGGTGGCGGAGGACCCGAAGGGCGCGCGGTGGGTGACCGTGAAGCATCCAGCGTCGGCCAAGGCCGTGTCGTTCCAGGTGGACCTCAGGGACAAGGCGGGCAACACCGTGCGGGAGACGATCACGAACGCCTACCTCCTCGCCCCCTGAGCCGCCCGCAGACGCTCCGGCCCGGCCCCGCACCGCGCGGGTGCCGGGCCGGAGCGGTGCCGGGGGCGTGGTTTGACCCGGTGGTGTGCCGCTCGCTTTGATTGCTCCGGTCGACACGAGTAGATTCGTACGCTTGTTCGCGACATCGTGTGCGGGAGAGAGCGGGGGCTGCGGCGATCATGCGGATCACGTCGATCGCGTCGATCACATCGATCGCGAGGACCGGGCGGTCGCTGGGGCGGCAGTTCAGGTGGCTCTGGGCGGCGTACGCGGTCAGCACCCTCGGCACCTGGCTCGCCTTCGACGCCTTCGCCCTGATCGCGATCTTCGTCCTGCACGCCGGGCCGGCCGAGGTGTCGGCGCTGGCGGCCGCCGGGCCCGCGGTCGCCGCGGTGGTGGCGCTGCCGCTCGGGCCGTGGATCGAGTTCCGCCGCAAGCGGCCGGTGATGATCGCGATGGACCTGATCCGGTTCGCGGCGCTGATGAGCGTGCCCGCGGCCTTCGCGTTCGGCCGGCTCGGGATCACCCAGCTCCTGGTCGTCTCGGTCGTCGTCGGCGCGGCGGACATCGCCTTCACGGCGGCCGGCGGGGCTTGCCTGAAGGCCCTCGTCCGGCCGGACGACCTGCTCGTCGCGAACGGCCGGTTCGAGTCCACCACCTGGACCGCCACCATGCTCGGGCCCCCGCTCGGCGGGGTGGCAATCACCGTGTTCGGTCCGGTGATGACCGTCGTGGGCAACGCGGTGAGCTACCTGCTCTCGGCGGCGGGGATCCGCGCGATCGGCGGTGAGGAGCCACGCCCCGCAGCGCCTGCCGGAGCCCCGGCGCGGCTGCGCTTCCGCGACCTCTTCGAAGGCTGGCGCTACATCCTGGCCGACCCCGAGCTGCGCCCGCTCTTCGCCAACACGATCCTGGTCAACGGCCTGATCATGGCGACCGCGCCGCTGCTCGCCGTCCTCATGCTCGGCCCGCTCGGGTTCACGCCCTGGCAGTACGGACTCGCCTTCGCCGTGCCCTGCGCCGGCGGCCTGCTCGGCTCCCGGCTGGCCCCGCGGCTGGTCGAGCGGTTCGGGCAGCACCGGGTCATGATCACCGCCGGCGTGCTGCGGGCGTGCTGGCTGCCCTGGCTGGCCTTCGTCCACTCCGGGACCGGCGGGCTCGTCCTGGTCATGGCCGTCGAGTTCGGGCTGATCACCTGCATGGGCGTGTTCAACCCGGTGTTCGCCACCCGCCGGCTCGCTCTGACCCCGCCGGACCGGGTGGCCCGCGTCCTGTCCGCGTGGTCGGTCACCAGCAAGGCCTCCATCGCCGCGCTGACCGCCCTGTGGGGCCTGCTGGCCGCCTTCACCGACCCCCGCACCGCCCTCGCGACGGCCGGCGTCCTGGCCATGGCGACCCCGCTCCTGCTCCCCCGGCGCGACCGCACGGCACGGCCGAAGCAGGAAGCACCGCTGAGCTGAGACCGGGGCCGGGACCGGGGCCGGGACCGGCCGCCCGGCCGGCCGGAGCGGTGGAGCTCCGGCCGGCGGGACACCGTACGCGCGTCAGGAGACGGTGAGGAACCGGGCCGTGCTCGGTACTCCCTGGGCGTCGAGGGCGAAGAGCATGTAGGTCCCTGGCAGGACCACGCCCGGGTCGGCGGGCAGGGACACCGTGTAGGTGCCCGTTCCCGTGGCCGTGGAGGTCAGGGGGACCCGGCGCTGGTCGTTGTCGGTGGAGTGGGTCGCGGCCGCGGCCCGCATCAGGACGAAGGATGCCGCCGGGGTGGAGGTGGAGAGGGTCAGCGAGGTGCCGGGGGCCGTCCTGGAGGGGACGTTGCCCGTGATCTCGGGGCGCGGCTTCGGCGATCCGTCCGGGTTGAGGAGGTACGGCGGCGTGAAGACCGCCCCGTCGGCGTGGTTGGTGGCGCAGTCACCGCACAGGCCCCCGCCTCCGGAGAAGACCCGCCCGTCCGGCAACAGGTTGGCCACGCTGTGGTAGTTGCGCGGGACGGCCATGGTGGCGAGCGGGGTGAAGACGCCCGTCGAGGGGTCCCACAGTTCGGGGGTCAGCACCGAGGTGGCGTCGCTGAACGGCACCGGGTAGCTCTGTCCGCCGAAGACGATCACCTTGCCGTCGGGCAGGACCACGCTGTTGGCGAAGGCCCTGGCGTACTCCATGTCTCCGGTACGGGCGGTCTCCACCTGGCTGCCCGCGATGCTCACGGTGTAGGCGCGGCGGGTGGCGGGGGTGTTCTGGTAGGCGGGCGAGCCGCCCAGGGTGAGGAGCTTGCCGATGTCGTAGGCCACGGCGTTGCCCGTCATGGCGTCGGCGCTGTCGGCCCGGGTGCCGGCAGGGGTGATGCTGCCCGTACCGGTGGTCGAGATCCAGTTCATCTGCTTGCTCGGGCCCAGCTGCAGCACCTTGCCGCCCGAAGTGGCGTGCAGCCACATGTGGTTGTCGGCGCGGTAAGGTCCGGCCGGGTCGGCCGTGGACGCCCCGAGCGCGGGGACGCCCGGGAGTCCGCGCCAGGTGCCGGTCTCCGGCGACCAGGCCTCACCGGCCTTGTCCCCCGCGGGGCCGCTCCAGGATCCGCCCAGGACGAAGGCCTCGCCGGTGGAGAGCAGCGTCATGGACTGGTAGCCGCGGGGGATGTTCATGTTCCCGGCGGCGGACCAGTCGTCGGTGGCGGGGTCGTAGATGCTGGCCTTCTCCGCGTTGCTGCCCCCGGTGACCAGCACGCGGCCGTCGGCCAGCATGGCTATGCCGGGGCAGAACATGTCGTGGCCGGTGTTGTCGATGCGGCGCTGGGTGACCTTGCCCGTCTTCAGGTCGAGGATCGCGGTCTGGGTGTAGCCGTTGCTGCCGCCGAAGCGGTCCACCGCGTACGCGGACCAGGCCAGCAGTTTGTCGCCGGGCAGCACGGCCGTGGCCACGGGGACCAGGGGGAATCCGGTGATCCGGCCCCAGGATCCGTGGACGGCGGGGCTCGCCGGCCCGCTCAGGCGGATCTCGGCGGCGGAGGTCCACGGGCCGCGGGCGCCGGCCTCGGTGGTCACGGTGAGCCGTACGAACCGGGCGTTCGCGGTACGGGTGAAGGTGGCGGTCTTGACGGTGTCGTCGTCGCGCCAGGTGCCCGCGGCCACGGGTGCCCCGAAGGCGGCTCCGTCGGTGCTGGTGGTGACGGTGTAGGCGCCCGCCCGGCCGTTGGGGCCGTTCGTGCGGGGGTGGTAGACGAGTGCGGAGACCGCGGCCGTGCGGTGCATGTCGATGGTGATGCTGTGCGGCAGGGGCGCCGCGGTGCCCGACCACCTGCTGTGCCAGAGGGTGTTGGTGTCGCCGTCGAGGACATGAGCGGCGCGGCCGTTCTCCCGGAGCGTCTCCTCGTCGCTCGCCGCGGCCGTCCATCCGGTCCGGGCGAGGTCCACGGTGGCCTCCGGGGTGCCGGGGTCGCCCAGCAGGTTGATCTCGGCGGCGGACGTCCACGGGCCGCGGCCGCCGGCCTCGGTGAGCGCCGTGAGCCGCACGAACCGGGCCCCCTGCGGGGCGAATCCGAGTGTTTTGGCGCTGCCGTCGTCAGCGAGCGTGCCACTGGCGACCGGGGCCGGCCAGCTCGCTCCGTCCGTGCTGACGCTGAGGGTGTACTCGCCGACGCGCCCGTTGGCCCCGTTGGTGCGGGGGGTGTAGACGAGCGCCGAGACGACCGCCGTACGGTGCATGTCGATGGTGATGCTGTGCGGCAAGGGGGCCGCGGTGCCCGACCACTTGCTGTGCCACAGGGTGCCGGTGTCGCCGTCGAGGACGTTGGCCGCACGGCCGTTCTCGCCGGCCGTCTCCTCGTCGCTCGCCGCGGCCGTCCATCCGGTCCGGGCGAGGACGGGGGCCGTCGGCTCCATGGCGTTCGCCGGCGCGATGCCGTGGTGGGGCGACTGCTGCGCCGCCTGCCCGCCGGCCGGCCCGGGGGTGGGCGTGGGGCTCGCGACCCCGAGCCACGGCGTGAAGCCGATCAGCAGCGCGCCGAGGCCGAAGGCTATGAGCAGCCTGGACCGGCGCAGCGCGCGGGGTAAGGCGAGGAAGCGCCTGGACTGCAATCTGACCTCCTGGGGCGAACCGGTATGCCCCATGGAAGATAGGTCAGGGCGGCAGCAACTCACCTAAATGAGCTGAGAGTTGACGCAAAACCGCAGCCACCGGCGCGATCCGGGAGGGATCGCCTAGAGCGGCACGGCTCCATCGGCGGCGAACGGGCCTCCGTGACCGGGCACGATCAGGTCCGCCGCGGCGATCACCCGCAGCCGGGAGGCGCGCAGCACCTCGCGGTCCGGCGCGACCGGGTCGTCGGCGGGGCCCTGCGCGTGCCACCACAGGTCGCCCGCGAAGGCCACCACGCCCGAGTCCGTTCCGGCCAGCAGGGTGATGTCCTCGTGGCTGTGTCCCGGCGTACGGATCAGGCGCAGGGAGGGGGTGAGTTCGTAGCCCTCGGCGTCCCGGTTCGTCCACTGGTCGCCCTGGTACTCCACCTTGTGGTCGTGCACCCGCGCCCGGCCGAACAGGCCCACGTTCATGGTGTTGTCCGGGTGGTGGTGGCTGAGCACCACATCGGTGATGTCCTCGGGGCCGAGGCCCAGTTCCGCGAGCGGGCCGAGGATGTCCGCGTGGCTCGCCACCATGCCCGGGTCGAAGATGAAGTGCCGGCCGGCATCGGATACGTAGGAGACGGTGGCGGCGACGCCGGGGCCCGTGGAGCCGACGTAGCCGGTGGTCAGGACCTTGTAGACGGCGCTGCGGCCGATCGGAGCGTCGGTGCGGAGGTCCTGTGCGGTGACCGCGTTGTTCTTCGCCGTGTTGTTCTTCGCCGTGTTGTTCTTCGCCGTGTTGTTCTTCGTCGTGTTCGTCATGGCTGTAATCCTTCCGCGGCGACGGGGGACGCACGAGTGGCACACCTGCCAGTGATCGCAGGATTCGTGCCACGGTGCCCGCCACGGTGGCAGACTGCCCCCGTGCCTCCTTTCCAGACCGTCGCCGCGTACGTCCCGCCCGGTGTCGGCATGCTCGCCGTCGGGATCGTCACCGAGGTCTTCGGCCCCCACGGGCAGGGGGTGCCCGGCTTCGACTTCGCCCTGTGCGCCGAGCGGCCCGGGCCGGTCCCCACCGACTTCGGCGTGCCGCTCGCGATCGAGCACGGCCTCGACCGGCTGGCGGGCGCCGATCTGGTGATCGCCCTGCCGGGGGCCGGTTTCCGTACGCCGCCCGGTCCGGCGGTCCTCGACGCGCTGGCGGCCGCGCACGGGGGCGGCGCCCTGCTCGCGGCCCACTGCGTCGGTACGTTCGCACTCGCCGAGGCCGGGCTGCTCGACGGACTGCGGGCCACCACGCACTGGCGGTTCGCCGAACTGCTGGCCCACCGGCATCCGGACGTGGCCGTCGAACCGGACGCCCTGTACATCGACGAAGGCAGGATCGTCACGGGCGCGGGGGCCGCCGCCGGCTTCGACCTGTGCCTGCACCTGCTGAGGCGGGAGCACGGGGCCGCGATGGCCAATGCCGTCGCCCGGGACATGGTGCTGCCCTCGCACCGGGACGGCGGGCAGGCCCAGTACCTCGCGACGCCCGTCCCCGAGGACTGCCGGGACGAGCGGCTCTCCGAGGTGCTCGCCTGGGCCCGCGACCACCTCCACGAGCCGCTCCCCGTCACGGAGTTGGCCCGACGCGCCGTGATGAGCAAGCGCTCCTTCGCCCGCCGCTTCACCGCCGCGACCGGTACGACCCCGCACGCCTGGCTGCGGAACCTGCGGCTGAGCAGCGCCGAGGAACTCCTGGAGAGCACGGACCTGCCCGTCGAGGAGATCGCCCGCCGGGTCGGCTACGGCAGCGCGGCGGTCCTGCGCGAACAGTTCGTGCGGCGCAGGGGAGTTCCGCCCCGCTCCTACCGCCGCTCCTTCGCGAGCACGCCGTAGGGCCTTGCGCCAGGCCCCGGCGCCCGTACGCCCCTGTCCTATGATCGTTCCCGTGACCTCCGCGCTGATCCTCATCGACCTGATGCCCCGCATCATCGACCTGCCGGTCGCCCCTCACTCCGGTGCGGAGGTACTGGCCCGCTGCCTCCGGCTGGCCGAGGCCTTCAGGGCCGACGGGCGCCCGGTGGTGCTCGTCCGAGTGGACCGGCCGGGGGTCCCGGAGCAGCCGCCGGGCAGCGGCTTCGCCGACGGGCTGGAGCGGCCGGGCGACGTCCTGATCGTCAAGAACACCGTGGGGGCCTTCCACGGCACCGGCCTGGACGACCGGTTGCGCGGCCTGGGCGTGGACACGCTGGTGCTCGGCGGTCTGGTCACCACGATGGGGGTCGAGTCCACGGCGCGGGCCGCGAGCGACCACGGCTACGAGCTGGAGTTCGTCGCCGACGCCATGTCCGGTTTCGCCGCCGACGAGCACGAGTTCGCCGTGGAGCGGATCTTTCCCCGGTTCGGCGACGTGCACAACACGGCGGACTACGCCTGATCACGATGGACGAGACCGAACAGACCCGGCCCGCGACCGTTCGCGTGTTCGTCGCCCTCGCCCCGCCCGACGACGCGAAGGAGGAACTCGCGCGCGAGCTGGGGCCCGCCTATGCCGCGTACCCCCACATGCGGTGGAACCGCATCGAGGACTGGCACATCACCCTGGCGTTCCTCGGTGAGCTGCCGGTCGAGGCCGTCCCCCTCCTGCGGCCGCCGCTCGCGGAGCTCGCGGCGGCGCGCAGTCCCGTACGCCTGACCCTGCGCGGGGGCGGCCACTTCGCCGAACGGGTGCTCTGGAGCGGGATCGACGGGGACCTCGACGGGCTGCACCGGCTCGCGGCCGACGTGCGCGACGTGGTCAAGGAGTGCGGAATCCCCTTCGAAGACCGGCCGTTGCGCCCCCATCTGACGCTGGCTCGGGCCCGCCGGAACGACGCCACCTCGGCCGTGGAGGCCGCGGCCGGACTCGCCGCGTTCGCCGGCCGCCGCTGGCGGACCGAGCGTTTGCACCTGGTCGGCAGCAACATCGGCCGCGGCCCGGGGCCGATCCACTACCGCGACGTCGAGGCGTGGAACCTCGGCGGGGAGGGCCGCGCGGAGGACAGACAGTAGGCCTCGGCCTCCGCTTCCGCCTGCACCCGCATCCGCATCCACACCCACAAGAAAACTCCTTGACGCTAAGCCGCTTAGCGCTAAGCTACTTCCCGTCAATCCATTTCGGGGGAGAGTTCGACGTGGTCAAAGGCATGCGCGAGGAACGGGTGGCGGGCGAGCGCTCGCTGCTCCTCGGGGTGGGAATCAGCGCGATCGGAATCGGGATGTACATCCCCTTCTCGCTCGTCTTCTTCCACCACGTCACCGGCCTCTCCTTCGCCCTCGTCGGCATCGTGCTGACGGTGACCGGCCTGGCCGGCCTCGCGGTCATGCCGCTCGCCGGCTCGGCCGTCGACCGGTTCGGGGCCAGGAAGGTCAACCTGCTGCTCTACGCAATCCGGGCACTGGGCTTCGGCCTCTATCCGTTCGCCGGATCACTGCCCGCCTTCGCCGCCGTCGCACTGGTCACGGCCCTCGCCGACCGGTCCTTCTCCATCGTCCAGCAGTCCCTCATCGGGGAAGTGGCCCGGGGCGGCGCCCGCGACCGGCTCCAGGCCTCCATCCGCGCCCTGCAGAACGCGGGCATGGGCGCCGGCGCCCTGGTCGTCTCCGGTGTACTGGCCCTGTGGGGCACGGACGGGTTCACCTACACCGCCTGGGGCAACGCGGTCGCCTTCGCGCTCGCCGGACTGCTCGTCACCCGCGTGAAGCCGGTACGGGACCACGCGAACGGCGAGCTCGGCACGGGCGCCGCGCCCGGCTCGGCCAAGCGTCCGCCCGCGGGCTACCGGATGGTGCTCGCCGACCGGCCCTTCCTGGGCCTGACCGCCGCCAACTTCCTGACCGCGCTCGGGTACTCGGCCCTGTCCGTCCTCTTCCCGCTCTACATCACCACCTGGCTGCACGGACCGGACTCCCTCACCGGTGCGGCCTTCACCGTCAACACCGCCCTCTGCGCGGGGATCGGCGTCCTGATCGCGAGCCGGGTCCGCCGCTCCGGAGCCCGCCGCACCCGCTCCGCGGCCCTCGGGGCTCTGCTCTTCGCCGCCGCCTTCGCGGGGCAGATCGTGCTCGGCACGGTCCGGCCCGGACAGACCGCGACGCTGGTCGCGCTGCTGGTCATCGTGGTGGTCTACACGGTCGGCGAGCTGGTCCACAGCCCCTCGGGCGGCGCCCTGTCGGTCTCGGCCGCGCCCGAGGCCGTACGCGGCCGCTACCTCGCCACCTACCAGCTGTCCTACTCCCTGGCCTCCGCGCTGGCCCCGTCCCTCTTCACGGGCCTGCTCGCCCTCGACGGCCGCCTGCCCTGGGCCTTCCTGACCGTCGCCGCGCTCGGCGCGGCACTCGCCCTGACCCGCCTGGAACGCCACCTCCCGCCGGAGGCCGTGTACACCACCCAGCCGCCCCCGCCTCCGACGCCCGCGCAGGCCGCTGCGCCGGAAACAGCCGCCCGCGAGGCCGTGGCCGCGAACACCTGACCAAAGAGAGGTGATGCTCATTAGCATCACCTCTCATGATCACAGCAGTCATCACCATCGCCCTGGCATTCGTCGGCTATGTGGTTACCTATCTCAACGGCTTGCGTCTGGCGCAGCGCCAAGAACGCCTTGCCCGTCTGAACCGGCAGCTCAGCGATTTCTACGGACCGCTGTTCGCTCTCACGGAAGCCAACAGCCGCGTCTTCGGCGCCTTCATGGAGCGCAACGCCCGTCCGGACGGCAGGTCGCCCTTCGCACACGAGATACCGCCTTCCGACGAGGAACTCGCCGAGTGGCGGCTGTGGATCAGGACCGTCTTCCTCCCGAACATCCAGGCCATGCGCGACCTCGTCATCAAGCACGCCGACCTCCTGAGCGAACCGGAGATGCCGCCGATCCTGCTTCAGCTGTGCGCACACGTTTCCGGCTACGAGATCACGGCCGCCCGGTGGGAGCAGGGCAGTTACGACCAGCACCTGTCCGTGGTGCCCTTCCCCAGCGAGGAGCTGGCCGCGTACGCGCGGCGCCGGTTCGCGGGCCTGAAACAGGAGCAGGGTCGTCTGCTCGGTCGACGGCATGGCAGCTGACCGGTCCGGTTCGGTCGAGGACCCGATCAGGCGGGCTGCCAGAGCTCGATCCGGTTGCCCTCCGGGTCCGTGACCCAGCCGAACCGGCCGACGCCGTCCATGTCCTGGGTCTCGGGTGCCACGTCCGCGCCCTTCGCGCGCAGCTGCGCGAGCATCGCGTCCAGGTCGCGGACCCGGAAGTTGAGCATGGTCTGCTGGGCGGGGGAACCGAAGTAGTCGGTCCCGGACTCGAACGGTGCGAACACCGTCGGTCCGGCTCCCTGACGCCACAGGCCGTGCTCGTCGGAGTCCAGACCCAGGCAGTCCCGGTACCACGCGCCCAGGGCCGCCGGGTCCGCGGCCCGCATGAAGTATCCACCGATTCCCAGTACGCGTTCCATGCCGCGATCCTGCCAGGACGCCGTCAGAATCCCTTGCCGAGCGCGCCCAGCAGCAGGGGGTTGATCCCGGTCTCGACTTCGGGGAGCGGCCGGGGCTCGGGGCCCCGCCCCTGGAACATGGGGCGGATCCCCATCAACCCCTTCATACCCTCGACCGCCCACGGCGCGTCCGTCTCCGGCAGCGACACCGTCATCCGGTACGGACCGACCTCCCAGTGCACCTCGGTCATCGCTCTCGCCTCTCCCTCGAAATCGATCAGACTTCCCTTTCCTCCAAACTACGGCCGGCTTGATCCCCCACCAGGGACCAAGGACCCCACCCCGGGCGCCATCCGGCCTTCTCCCGAAGCCCTATAGGAGTCGACCGTGCCACCTCACATCACGCTCACCGCCGCCCCGACGGCCACCGCTCCCGCCCTCGCCCTTCGTCCCTGGCGGGCGGCTGACGTCGCCGCGCTCGTCGAGATCCACCGGGACCCCGTGCTGCGCCGTTGGGGTTCCTGGCTGGCGAGCGAGGAGGAGGGGCTGCGGTGGGTGCGGGACCAGGAGCAGGGGTGGGCGGCGGGTGAACGCCTCGGCTTCGCCGTGCTGGAAGCCGCGCCCGGAGTGGCGCAGGAGCGGCTGGTGGGCAGCGTGGTGCTGAAGGAGCTCTCCCCCGGCAAGGCCTCCGCCGAGGTCGGGTACTGGACTTCGGCCTCGGCCCGTGGACAGGGAGTGGCCCCCCGCGCCCTGGAGGCCGTCACCGCCTGGTCCCTCGACGCCTTCCGGACCCAGGGCCTGGAACGGCTCGAACTCCTCCACCAGGTCGACAACCCGGCGTCCTGCCGGGTCGCGGAGAAGGCCGGCTACGGGTTCGAAGGGATCCTGCCGGCCGCGCCGCCCGCCTTCCCGCTCGACGGCCACCTGCACGTACGGCGCTCGGCGGCGGCCTGACCGGCGCTCAGTCCCGCCCGGGAGAGACCGCCAGGACGGTGTGGAAGCGGTAGCGGTCGGCGCGGTAGACGACGCGGTTGTACTCGCAGGGGCGGCCGAGCTGGTCGTAGGTGAGCTGCTCGATGTGCAGGACGGGAGACCCCTCGGGCAGGTCGAGCAGGGGGACCTCGTCCGGCGGGACGAGGGCGGAGTGGACGGCGTAGCTCGCCCGGGTGGGGACGATGCCGCGTGCGGTGAGCTCGGTGTACAGCGAAGCGGTGGTGTAGTCGGCCTCGCCGATGCCCGGAGCGCGCTCGGCCGGGACGAGGGTGACGGAGTGGCACATGACCGCGTCGTCGAAGAGCCGTACCCGGTCGAGCTCGAGGATCTCCGCGCCGGGCAGCACCTGGAGGGTGTCCGCCTCCTCGAAGGCCGCCGGGCGCAGCCTGGCGGCGAGCACGCGCGCGGTCGGGGCGAACCCGAGCCGGCGGCCGTACTCCTTGAGCCCGCCGATCAGCTCCGAAGTGTGCTCGAAGGCCGGGGCGGGCCCGGCCCCGGCCGCGCCGGCCACATGCCAGCCCGCCCGTTCCGCCGACCCGACCCGGCCCTCCTCCTGCAGCGCGTGCAGCGCCTTGCGGAGCGTGACCCGGCTGACGCCGAGGCGCTCGCAGAGGTGACGCTCGGAGGGCAGTCGCGTGCCGGGCGCGAGGGCGCCGGCGGCGAGGGCGGCGGCGATCGCGTCGCGCGCCTGCACGTGGACGGGCCGCGACCCGTCCCGGAGGACGGGCCGCAGGTCGAGAGGCTGATTCACCCCTTCAGTATTCACCGCGGCCGGTCCGTTCCCGTACCAGAAATGGACCAGAAGGATGAGTCCCGTTCGGGCCGGTCCGGTCCACAGGCCTGAAAGCACGGGACTTTCGGCCAAGTTCCACATCTTCACAGTGGTCTAGTTTTGGTCTACATCTGGTCCATACATGTGTACGGAAGGACGCGCACGGGATGAGCAGCCGACGAGACTCCGGGGAGACGGCCGCGAGCGATCGCGTGGGCCGGATCAGTCTGGCCACGGGGAAGCTGACCGCCGCTTCCCGGCAGCGCCACATCGTCGAGGCGGCATGCCGCGAGGGGTACGTCTCCCTCGAACGGCTCGTCCGCGAACTGGACGTCAGCGCGATGACCATCCACCGCGATCTCCGGCTCCTGGACTCCCGTGGCGAGGTGCGCCGGGTCCGCGGGGGCGCCGTCGCCCCACCGAAGACAACGCCGCCCGCAGTCCCCGAGGGGACCGCGGGCGGCGTTTCACGTCCTGCCGCCGGCAGCGACTAGTCGGTGCCGAACTCCATCGCGGCGCGGTCCAGCAGCTCGTCGTCGCCGGAGACCTCGCCGCGCGAGGCGATCGCCTCGGCGCCGCCCTCGGGCATGGCGCCGATCAGGCCGGAGCCCGGCGCCTCGACGGCGCCGATCAGGGCGGGGTGGGTCGTGCCGACGATGCCGAGGCCGGCGTACTGCTCCAGCTTCGCGCGGGAGTCGGCGATGTCGAGGTTGCGCATGGTGAGCTGGCCGATGCGGTCCACCGGGCCGAACGCCGAGTCCTCGGTGCGCTCCATGGAGAGCTTGTCCGGGTGGTAGCTGAACGCCGGGCCCGTGGTGTTCAGGATCGAGTAGTCCTCGCCGCGCCGCAGTCGCAGCGTCACCTCGCCGGTGATCGCCGTACCCACCCAGCGCTGCAGGGACTCGCGGATCATCAGCGCCTGCGGGTCCAGCCAGCGGCCCTCGTACATGAGGCGGCCGAGGCGCCGGCCCTCGTTGTGGTACTGGGCGACGGTGTCCTCGTTGTGGATCGCGTTCACGAGGCGCTCGTACGCGACGTGCAGCAGGGCCAGGCCCGGAGCCTCGTAGATGCCGCGGCTCTTCGCCTCGATGATGCGGTTCTCGATCTGGTCCGACATGCCCAGGCCGTGGCGGCCGCCGATGGCGTTCGCCTCCATGACCAGGTCGACGGCGGAGGAGAACTCCTTGCCGTTGATCGTGACCGGACGGCCCTGCTCGAAGCCGATGGCCACGTCCTCGGTGGCGATCTCGACCTCGGGGTCCCAGAACCGGACGCCCATGATCGGGTCCACGGTCTCGACACCGGTGTCCAGGTGCTCCAGGGTCTTCGCCTCGTGGGTGGCACCCCAGATGTTGGCGTCGGTGGAGTAGGCCTTCTCGGTGCTGTCGCGGTAGGGCAGCTCGTGGGCGAGCAGCCACTCCGACATCTCCTTGCGGCCACCGAGCTCGGTGACGAAGTCGGCGTCGAGCCACGGCTTGTAGATGCGCAGGTGCGGGTTGGCGAGCAGGCCGTAGCGGTAGAACCGCTCGATGTCATTGCCCTTGAAGGTCGACCCGTCGCCCCAGATCTGCACGTTGTCCTCGAGCATCGCGCGGACCAGCAGGGTGCCGGTCACGGCGCGGCCCAGGGGCGTCGTGTTGAAGTAGGCGCGACCGCCCGAGCGGATGTGGAACGCGCCGCAGGCGAGAGCCGCCAGGCCCTCCTCCACGAGCGCCGCACGGCAGTCGACCAGACGCGCGATCTCGGCGCCGTACGCCGTGGCGCGCGTCGGCACCGACGCGATGTCGGGCTCGTCGTACTGGCCGATGTCGGCGGTGTAGGTGCAGGGGACGGCACCCTTGTCGCGCATCCAGGCGACGGCGACGGAGGTGTCGAGGCCGCCGGAGAAGGCGATACCGACGCGCTCGCCGGTGGGCAGGGAGGTGAGAACCTTTGACATGGGATGAGTATGCGGCACGATGCATGTTCATGCAAAATGCCGGGCCGGAGAGGCGGCTGGGCACCGGGCGGGCGTGCCGTCATTGTGGCGCGGGGCCGCGTCGGCGGCGAGTCCGGCGGGGCCCCGCGGGGGCGAAGGGGCCCCCGGCGGCGAAGGCGTGACGCGCGAAGTTCTCGGCGATGCGCACGTGGCCCGCGGGGTCGGGGTGCAGGTCGTCCGGCAGCGGCAGCTCGGCATGGTCCGAGACGCCGTAGAGGTCGCGGCCGTCGAGGTAGTGCAGGTGCGGGTCTTCGGCCGCCCGCTGCGCGACGATCCCGGCCAGCGCGTCGCGGACGATGGTGAGCGTCAGGCGCCCGGCGGCCCGCTCGGCGGGATCGCCCAGGGCCTTGAACCGCAGGGTCCCGGTGCTGAAGTCTGTGGTGACGGGGCCGGGGGTGTCCTCCTGGATCGGACACAGGAGGGGCGACACGACCAGGAGCCGCGTGGTCGGATGGCCCTCGCGGAGGGTGTCGAGGAAGCCGTGGACCGCGGGAGCGAAGGCGCGCAGCCGCATCACGTCCAGGTTGACGATGTTGATGCCGATCTTGACGCTGATCAGGTCGGCGGGGGTGTCGCGCATCGCGCGGGCGGTGAAGGGGTCCAGCAGGGCGCTGCCGGAGAATCCCATGTTGACCAGGTCCACCGCCCCCTGCGCCGCGGCCAGCGACGGCCAGGTGCCGGTCGGGCGGTCCGCGTTCGAGCCTTGGCTGATGGAGCTGCCGTGGTGCAGCCACACCCTGCGCCCGCTCTCCGCCGCCGGCATGACGGGGGCGTCGGTGCGCAGGGCGATCAGTTCGGTGATCTCGGTGTGCGGGAGCCAGATCTCGACGCCCTTGTCCCGCGCGGGCAGATCCGCGAAGCGGGCGGTGCCGGGCGGCCCTTCTTCGACTTCGACGGCCTGGGTGGCCAGGTCGAGGGTGCGGACCCTGCCCCCGGGCACCGTGGCCCGGGCCGTGAGCACGCCGTCGATCACGAGGTCGTACGCGCCGTCCGGCGGGGCGGGGAAGCCGCGGTCGGCCCTCTTGGTGGGCAGGGCGTCCAGCTCGATGACGGTGGCCCGCGTACGGAAGACCAGGCGCACGCCGGACGGGCGGACCTCGGCCGTGGCCAGTTGGTCGTCGGGGATCTGCGGGCGGGCCCGGGCGGGCAGCCGGTGGGCCAGCAGGCCGTGCGCGGTGCGCTCCGCGTCGAGGGCGCCGCGCAGGAGGTCCGCGGTGACGGGCGTGGTGATCCAGTCGTGGTCGGTGGTCATCGCCTCAGCCTCGTGATGATCGGGGGCGGGGACCACTGGATTTCGGGGTTACGGGGCGACGGGCCTACGGGGTGGCAGGCCAACGGGCTTACGGGCTTACGGGCTTACGGGGTCACGGACTCACGGGCTTGCGCAGCATCGCGTCGAGCGAGTCCACGATCCAGTTCCAGGACTCCTGCGGATCCACGGCGGTGTGGCTGAAGCCGCCGCCCAGCTCCAGGCTGACGTAGCCGTGGAAGACGCTGCCGAGCATCCGGACCGCGTGCGTCTGGTCCGGTTCCGTCAGGTCGTAGCCGCGCAGGATCGCCCGGGTCATCTGGGCGTGCCGGACGCCCGCACTGGCGGCCGCCGTCTCGGGGTCGAGCCGGAGCCGGGCGGCGTCGTAGCGGCCGGGGTGCTGCCGGGCGTAGTCCCGGTAGGCGTCCGCGAAGGCGGCCAGGGCGTCCTTGCCGGCCCGCCCGGCGAGGGCCGCCGCGACCCGGTCGGCCAGTTCCTCCAGCGCGAACAGGGCGATCCGGGTCTTGAGGTCCTGGGAGTTCTTGAGGTGCGAGTAGAGGCTCGCCACCTTGACGTCGAACCGCCGGGCGAGCGCCGAGACGGTCACCTGCTCGAAGCCGACCTCGTCGGCGAGCTCCGCGCCGGCCCTGGTCAGCCGCTCCGTGGTCAGTCCTGCTCGAACCATCATGTGCCTCCTAGCTGGCGATAGCCATTATGTATTTGCCTAAAACCTTTAGGCAAATTAGCCTGCCGCTCATGAAGCCGTTGACCGAGCAAGAGATCCGTACCGCCTTCGTGAACTGCACCAAGGGCGAAGCCAAGCGCCTGTCCGTACCCCGCGATCTGGCCGAACGGCCTTGGGACGACTTGGACTTCCTCGGCTGGTGGGATCCCAAGGCCCCCGAGCGCGCCTACCTCGTCACCGAGCTGGCCGGCCGCACGGTCGCCCTCGCGCTGCGCACCTCCACCACCGCCCCCTCCCAGGCGCGGCGCAGCATGTGCTCGCTGTGCCTGACCACCCACACCGGGGGCGTTTCCCTGATGGTCGCGCCGAAGGCGGGCAAGGCCGGGCAGCAGGGCAACTCCGTGGGCGCCTACATCTGCGGAGACCTCGCCTGCTCGCTCTACGTACGGGGCAAGAAGGACGCGGGCCCGGGCGCGCGGCTCCACGAGTCGCTCACCCTGGAGGAAAAGATCCAGCGGACGGTCGCGAACCTCGCCGCGTTCTTCGCCAACGTGACGGCCGTCGCCGACGTCACGGTCTGAAGCGCCCTTCCCCTACTCCGTACGAGCCCTCTTCGGTGCCCATTCGGCCCCACGGGCCGAGTTCATGATCATCAGGCTGCCCGGAAATCGTTTTGATGCTGCCATCCGGCCGAAGGCGATCTGGGAGGGCTGCGTGGCGCGCATGCTGTCATCGACACACCGTGGAGGACTCCGGCGACGGAGCAGGACGTGGAGCGTGGCCGGGGCGGTGGCCGGAGTGGTCTTCGTCGTCGCCGCCGCGCCGCAGTCGGCGTCTCGGCCCGGAGACGGAGGGCAGTCCGGCGCCGAACACGCCGGCTCCGTCGAGCTGCTGGTCGGCCGGGTGCTGGACGGCGCGGGCCGGCGGTGCGCGATGGACGCCTTCCGGGCCGGGCTGTGCAGCGGGCTGGAGCGGCAAGTGGTCCGGGCCACCTCCAGCGGAGCCGGCTCCGTCGTGCGCGATCCCTCGTCCCGCGGCGCCGGGGCGTCCCGGGCGGCGGCGCACACGGTCGTCCTGCCCACCGACGCGGCGGGCCCCCTGGAGATCGCCCTCGCGGGACCGGGGCTCCTCACCTACGTCACCGTCCACGACGGTCACGGCCGCCACGTGGGCGGCGCCCTGGGCGCCCGGGGCCACCACTGGGCCAACACCGAGCCCTTGCGGGCCGGGGAGACCTACACCGTCCGGGTCGGCGCCCAGGATGCGGCGGGTACCCCGGTCGGCGTGACCATGGCGTTCCGGACCGCGCCCGCGGCGCAGGAGGACCGGCTCACCGCCGAGTTCGGGCCGCGGCCCGGCACGTACGGGGCGGGGCAGATCGTGACGGCCTCCCTGAGCCACCCCGTCCCCGCCACCGACCCGGCCGCACGGGCCCGGCTGGAGCGGGCCCTGCAGGTCACCTCGGAACCCGCGGTCGAGGGGGCCTGGCACTGGGTCGATGAATCGACCCTGCACTACCGGCCCCGCACCTACTGGCCCGCCCACGCCGTGGTGCACGTGGTGAGCGGTCTCGACGGGGTCGAGGTCGGGGAACGGCAGTACGGCGGCCCCTCGGAGCCCCTGCGGTTCGCCATCGGGGACCGGATCGAGGCGCTCACCGACGCCGCCGCGCACGAGATGACCGTACGGCGCAACGGCAGGACCGTGCGGACCATCCCGGTGACCACCGGCAAGGCGGGATTCCTGACGCGCACCGGCATCAAGGTCGTGCTCGGCAAGGAGCGCAAGGTGCGGATGCGCGGGGACAGCGTGGGCATCAAGCGCGGTACGAGCGAGTTCTACGACCTGCCCGTCTTCTACGCGACCCGGGTGACGTGGAGCGGGGAGTACGTGCACGCCGCGCCCTGGTCGGTCGACGCGCAGGGCGAGGAGAACGTCAGCCACGGCTGCACGGGCATGAGCACGGCCGACGCGGCCTGGTTCTTCGACACGGTACGGGAGGGGGACGTGGTGTCGGTGGTGAACAGCGGCGGTGAGCCGATGGCCCCGTTCGCCAACGGGTTCGGGGACTGGAACCTCAGCTGGGACGCCTGGCTGGCCGGCAGCGCGCTGGGCGGCGACTCCGACTCCCCGCTCGCGTCGCCCGCCTCCGCGCCCGCGTCGGCGCACGGGCCGTCCCGGCTCCTCCCCCTCACCTAGGCCGTCTCTTTCGGATCTTGCCGGGCCCGCGGCTTCCCTGCGGGGGCGGGCGCGGCGGCTCCGATAGCATCCGGTCCGTGCCCGCCTCCTCCTCTCACACCTCCCCCTCGCCCAGCTCCCCCTCCCCCGCCGCGACCGGCATCGACGTCGTCCTGCTGACGATGAACGACCGTCCCGACGAGGAGGCGGCGGCCGTGCGGACGCTCCTGGCGCAGCAGGACGTCGACCTGCGCATCGTCGTCGTCGGCAACGGCTGCGTCCCCGGGCTCTCGGTGGACGGTGCCACGGTCGTCGCCCTCCCGGAGAACCTCGGCATCCCGGAGGGCCGCAACCGCGGCGCGCTCGCCCTGCGGGACACGGGCAGCGAGTTCCTCTTCTTCCTCGACAACGACGCCTGCTTCCCCCGGCCCGACGTCCTGTCCCGGCTGGTGGCCGAAGCCCGCCGGCGCCCGGAGGCCGCGTACGTCCAGCCGCGGCTGACCGGGCCCGACGACACCACGACTCCGCGCCGTTGGGTACCCCGGCTGCGCGCCGGTGACGCGGGGCGGCCCGGCATCATCGCCACCATGACGGAGGGCGTGGTCATGGTCCGCCGGGACGCCTTCGACGCGGCGGGTGGCTGGCCCGACTTCTTCCTGTACCACGAGGGCATCGACCTCGCGTACCGGCTGTGGGAGCAGGGCGGCACCGGCTGGTACGCGGCGGACGTCCGGATGCACCACCCGGTCACCAGCCCCACCCGGCACGCGCTCTTCCACCGGCTGGCCGCCCGCAACCGCGTCTGGCTCGCCTACCGCAACCTCCCCGCGCCCCTCATCCCGGCGTACCTCGGCATCTGGACTGCCGTCACGGCCCTGCGCGGACTGCGCGGCGGCGGACTGCGGGACTCGCTCCAGGGCCTGCGCGAAGGGTGGGCGTCCCGGCACGAGCAGGTACGGCGCCCCATGCGCTGGCGCACGGTGATGCGGCTGACGGCCGCCGGACGGCCGCCGGTCCTCTGAAGCACCGGCCGGCCGGCCGCTCGCGGAGTACCCCTCAGGAACCGCTTCGGTGGGCCGCACCGTACGCCGTGAGGGCGGCCGCGAGGTGGCGGGCGCCGGTGGGGTCGGTGGCGTCGTGGCCGGTGAGCAGCCGGATGCGGCCCAGGCGGTAGGTCAGGGTGTTGCGGTGGACGGTGAGGGCTTCGGCGGCCTCGGCCCGCCGGTAGCCGGCCGCGATGAACTCCCGCAGTGTGGTGAGCAGATGGGGCTGGCCATCAAGGGGTGCCAGGACCCGGGCCAGGGCGTCGCGGGCGGGGCCGGGCTGCACGAGCTGGTACTCGACGGCGAGGTCGGCCAGTCGGTAGAGGCCCGGCGGGCGCCCCAAGTCCTCGGCCAGGGAAAGCACTTCGGAGGCCTCCGCCTGGGCCCGGGGAATCGATGCGTGGTCCTCGGCGACGGCGGCCGCCGCCGTGCACCGCAGTTCGGCCGCCGTGTCGAGGCGGGCGAGCAGCCGCCGGGTCGCGCCGTCCGGCGCATCCGTCCCGTCCGGGGCGAGCGGGACCAGCAGGACACCGCCTTCGCCCTTGAAGGCGGCCAACACCTCCGGATTGCCGTCCAGTTCGGAGCGCAGGGCGCGCAGGATACGGTTCGTCGCGCCGCCGGGCGCCTCGGGGAGGCGGAGCACGACCACCTCGTACCGTTCCGCGAGGGTGCGTCCGTACCGTTCGGCCGCGCGCCGGGCCGGGCGGCCGGCGAGCAGCACCCCGGCGAGGTTGCGGCCGTGTTCGCGCTGTTCCCAGTCGAGGTCGGCCTGTTCGCGCAGGTAGGCCTCGGCGACCTTGGGCATGACCTCGCCGAGGAACGCCAGCAGTCCCGTGACCAGGGCGTACGGGTCGGCGACGGGTTCGGGGCCGGCCGCGGCGAGCTCCCAGGCCCGGCGGGCGCCGAGCGGGTAGACCCGTAGCACCGCCTCCAGGGGGACCCCGTCCCGGGCCCGCTCGGCGCCCCAGGCGACGGGGGCGGCCAGTTCGGCCTCGGTGGGTGCCCGTCCTTCGGCGACGGTGGTGAAGAACAGCTTCAGCACGGCTTCGGTGTTCGCGACGAGGTCTCCGCCGAGGACGCTGTCGGGCAGCAGCCGGTAGGCGGGGATGTCGGCGGTCAGCCGGGCGACGGTCTCGGCCGCCATCTCCGGAATCCGGGGCAGCAGCGCGGCGGCGAGCCCCGGCGCGGCCGCGTACTCCCCGTCCGGCACCCCGCGTTCCGCGCCGCCCGGCACCGCACCCGCCGCGCTCACCGTGCTTGCCGCACCTGCCGCCCCGCCCGCGTCGTCCATCCCGGCATTGTCACCGTGCACAAACGCGGGAGGAAGCTTTCTGCGCGTACCGCCAGGGGACACCGGCCGCGCGCCGGAGCATTCTGTGCAGTCCGCCCCGTGCACGACCCCCCGTCAGGAGATGTCGTATGGCCCCCCGTACCCGTGCGTCGCGCACCCGCACCCTGCTCGCCAGAGCCGCTCTCCCGCTGGCCCTCCTGCTCGGCGCCGACTTCCCGGCGCACGCCGCCACCGAGGGCGTCACGGGTGGCGGGGTCAACGACTTCTCCTGCCGGCCGAGCGCCGCGCACCCCGAGCCCGTGGTGCTGCTCCACGGCACCTTCGCCACCTGGTACGAGGACCTCAACTTCCTCCAGCTCGACCTCGCCGCCCGCGGCTACTGCACCTTCGCCCTGACCTACGGCGCCTACGACGGCTTCCCGCTGGTCGGAGGCCTCAAGCCGGTGGCCGTCTCGAACCTGGAGATCAAGGAGTACGTGGAGAAGGTGCGCGGCGCGACCGGCGCCGCCAAGGTGTCGGTCGTCGGTCACTCCGAGGGCGGGCTCCAGGCCCTCTACCTCGCCAAGATGCAGGGCATCCAGCCCCACATCAAGGCGGTCGTGGCCATCGCTCCCCCGACCCACGGCACGAACGCCGCCGGGCTGCTGGACCTGGGCGACAAGCTGATTGGCCGGGCGGCGATGGAGAAGATCGTGACCACCATCGGCATTCCGGTGCTCGCCGACGAGGTGCCCGGCGGTCCCGCGATCCTGGCGCTGAACGACGGCCCGGTGGCCCAGCCCGGGATCGCGTACACCATCATCACCTCGCGCTACGACGAGCTGGTGACCCCGACCGAGACGGCGTTCGTCCGCGAGCCGGGGGTCAAGAACCAGTACGTGCAGGACTTCTGCCCCTTCGACCCGGTGGGCCACATCGGCGAGGCCTACGACCTCAACGTCTGGCACCTGGTCCGCAACGCCCTCGACCCGCGCCGGGCCACCCCGATCCTGGTGTGCGCGGTCGGCTCGCCGGGCTAGGCCGTCTCTTCCGGAGGCTAGGGAAGCGGCCCGCCCCGGGCCGTGAGCCACAGGGAGTACCACTCCTCGTGGCCGAGGTCCGGGGCGCGCAGGGCGGCGTCGCGGCAGGCCCGGATGCGGTCGGGGCGGCCGGTGCCGATGACGGGGGCGATCCGGGCCGGGTGGCGTTGCAGCCACCACAGCAGGATCGTCTCCGGTGTCGTGTCCTTGGCCTTGGCCAGGGCGCGCAGCTGCTCGGCGGTCACGCGCTCCCCGACGCTCGCCTCCAGCCCGGTGTAGCGGCCCTGGGCCAGCGCCCCGTAGGCCTGGAGGCGGACTCCGTTGGCCGTGCAGTACTCGACGGTGCCGGCCGGGAAGCCGACGGCGGCCGCGGCCGGGGTGTTCACGAGGACCCCGTCCTCCAGCCAGTCCCGCCGCCGCAGGCTCATCTCCAGCTGGTTGGCGACGAGGGGGACATCGAGGTGGCGTTGCAGGGCGGCGCATTGCGCGGCGTTCATGTTGGACACGCCGAACTGCCTCACGAGGCCCTGGCGGTGCAGTGAGGTGAGCACCTCGGCGATGTCCGCCGGGTCGGCCAGGGGGTCGGGCCGGTGCAGGAGCAGGACGTCGATGACATCGGTGCGCAGCCGCGTGAGGCTCTCCTCGACGCGGCGCAGGATGCTCGCGCCCCGGAGGTCGTAGATCCCGGGGCGATCGCCTTCGGCGAGCCGGATGCCGCACTTGGTCTGCAGCGTGATGCGCTCGCGCAGGCCGGGGGTGCGGGCGAGCACCTCGCCGAAGACGGCCTCCGCCTTCCCGTGCCGGTAGATGTCGGCGTGGTCGAACATCGTGATGCCGCTGTCGAGGGCGGCCTCGATCACCGCCTCGGCCGCGTCGATGTCCTCGGCCTGGTACGGGCCGGGCTCCCAGCTCCCGCCGAGAGCCATGCAGCCGTAGATCAGTCTGGTGTCGCCTGTCACTGGTGCCGTGATCGCCATGCCGCCACCCTACGAGGCGGACGCCTTCCACAGCACCCGGTCTCCGGCCAGGATCACCAGCTCTCCGGCGGGGCGCAGCAGCAGGCGCGCGCCGGGGTTGCCGGTGGTCGCGCTGGACCAGGCCGGGCTGCCGTCGGCCTTGCGCACGAGCAGTTCGCCGTCTGGGGTGAGGACGGCGTCGTGGCCGGAGCCCGCGGTGTCGGTGTGCCACGTACGGCGGCCCTCGGAGTCGAGCAGGGCGAGGTCGCCGGTGCTGTCGAGGGACAGCCGGAACGTTCCGGCGTCGAGGCTCTCGCCAAGGCGGAGTACGGAGCCGGTGTGGAACTCGATGGAGTCGTCGAGTTCCCCCTTGGCCAGGGCCCGCAGGACGGGCAGGGAGGGGCTGAAGGCGTACACGGAGCCCTCGGTGCGCACGAACCGGCCGAAGTGGAGGGTTTTGGCCCGGCTGCCGGTGCCGTCGGCGGAGGGGGTCTCGAAGGCGATGGGCGAGTCGGGGCCGAGCACCGGGTCGCAGCCGGTGCGCGGGTTGCGGCCGGCCGGGAAGTCGGGTTCGTTCACCCACTTGCGCATCACCAGCTCGAACTGCCCCACCAGGTCGGACTGGTGGCAGACGAAGACCAGTCCGCGCGAGGTCTCCGGACCGTGCTCCCCGCCCAGTTCGGGCTGGTAGACGGGGCCGTACGGGATTCCGCGCCGCATCAGGCGCCGGGCGTCGAGCTCCGCCTGGGCCACGGGGGGACGGCCCGGGGTGAGGAAGAGGCCGCCGCGCGGGTTCCCCTTGCGGATGTGCGCGAACAGGGGCATCTGCCAGCCCTGCGGGTCCTGGCTGTAGTCGAGCTTGGCGTCGGGGTGCTCGCCCGGCACGGGCAGTTGCTCCGCCGCGGGGCACAGGGAGACCGGCATCCCGCCGGGCCAGCGGCCCATCAGGCGGGCTCCGAGCCATTCCCGGCCGGCGTCGGCGGGCGCGGCGCCGGAGCGCTGGAGTTCCGCGAGGCGCAGGGCGACCTGGGTCCACCAGCCGGGCACGTCCTGCGCGATGCGGCGTACGACCTGGAAGGCGCCGCCGGTGGCCCAGGCGGGCAGGCCCGTGGGGCGCTCGCCCACCCGCTCGGCGCCGACGACGAACTCGCCGGCGGGGATCAGCCGGGTTCCGGGCTTGCCGAGCACGCCGGTGGGGTCGGCCGGGTCGGGCTCGTCGAAGCCCCGTACTCCGGGCTGGCTGATGCAGTCGAGGAAGCCGAAGTGCTCGTGCCCGCGGAGCTCGCCGGGGAGGGTGGCCCCGTCCTGGCGGAACAGGACCGTCGCGTCGGCCCTGGCCGCCCCCGCGCGGTGTTCGGCGACGGCGGTGGCCAGGCGTTCGGGCTGGTCGGCGGCGAGCGTGAGGACGGCGTGCACCACGCGGCCGGGCTCCTCCGAGCCGAAGAGCCAGGACTGCGGGGCGCTGGTTCCGGTGTCGCCGAGCTGCTGCGCGCGGGCGGCGGAGCCCTGGGTGAAGGCCTCGGCGCTGGAGCCCGCCGGGGTCGCCGGGAAGGGCTCCTTGCCCGCGAACAGGAGCAGTCCCGGATGCGTCAGGCTCAGCCCGGTCCACAGGGTGGCCATGGAATCGGGGTCGATGCCGCCGCTGCGTCGGCGGGCCCTGCTGAAGGCCCGGTTGAAGCGGGCCACTTCCTCGGTGGTGGAGAGGGAGGGCAGCAGGCCGGTCAGCCAGTGCCGGGCCTTGTCGGCGTCGCGGAAGCGGAGGAAGAGGAAGCAGGCGTGGTCCTTGCGGAACCCGGCGAGGATGTCGCCCTGGGAGTCGCGGTCGGTGCGCAGCGGAAGGGGCGCGGGGTCGGTGCCCCTGCGCGCGGGCTCCACGGCCGGGCCCGCCGCCGCCGGACGGGCCGGGGCCTCGGCGGCCCACGCCGTGGGCGCGAGGCCCGCGGTGACTCCGGCGGCGGCGAGGGCCGCCGCCCGGACCACGGTCCTGCGGGCGGGTCCGCGGGCAGGTCCGCCGTCGGATCCGGTGTGGGGGCAGCCCGGGGGCGGCGACGGGTCGAGCGCCATCGGCGTGCTCCAAGTGGCGGTGGGGACGGGGAGGAGGGAGAGCGGAATCGCATGCGGGGAATCGAGTGGAGGACACCACTGGCGGACTCGAACAGAAGGGGAGAACCGCCGGGTTCAGCGCGGCGGCGCGGCCGGCGCCCCGGAGTCGAGCTTGATCCACTGGGCGACGCTGGGCACTCCCTTGGCGTCGAGGAGGAAGAGCATGTAGTAGCCGGGCGGGGCGGCGGCCGCGTTCGGCGGGGCCTGCAGGGTGAGGGCGTCGCCCGCACGCCGCTTGATGCGCAGTTCCACGTGGCGCTGGCTGGTGTTGACCGCGTGCGTGGCGGTGGTGGGCGCCAGCAGGACGGCCCGCTCGACCCGCTCGGGGGTGCTCGTGGTGACCGCGAAGCGGGTGTCGTGGCCGACCGGGCCCGCGGGCGCCTCGTCGAGGGCGGGCCGGGCTCCCTGGTGGAGGTAGGAGGGCTCGTAGATCTCGATGGTGCCGTTCATCTCGTCGGTGATGTCGGCGTCGTTGGCGAGCTGCTGGAGCTCGTCCCCGGTGACCATGACCCTGCCGTCGGGCAGGACGACGGCATTGGAGTGGTAACCGCGGGGAAGCCGCTGGGCGGGGCCGAGCTTCCAGTTCCCCCGGCCGTCGCGCATCTCGAACTGCCGGTACTTCAGGTCGGCGTTGGGGTTCAGGACCCCGTTCCCGTAGTCGCGGATGTCGTATCCGCCGCTCGTTGTCAGCAGCGTTCCGTTCGGCATCAGCAGGGTGTTGTCCTGGGTGCGGCCGAAGGCCCGGGGCTTGTCGACGGTCCAGCGGCCCCCGGACAGCTTGTACGTGTTCGGGTCGGTGCGGTCCCCGCCGATGATCAGGGCCGCGTCCGGGCCCTCGTACCCGCCGGGCAGCGGCACGGCTCCCCCGTACGTCCGGGAGCTGCCGTCGGGCCGGGGCGGCAGGTCGGTGCGGGACTCGCGGACGGGGTCGAAGGCCCACTGTTCGTCGTGGACCCGGCCGAGCCCGTAGACCAGGCCGTCGCGGAGCGAGAAGAGGTGGGGGTAGTCGCGGGTGAAGGGGGCCTTCGCCTTGAACGGCCCGACCGGGGCGTCGCGCGGGACGTCCGTCTTCTCCCGGGGTACGGGGTACCCGAGGGCGGGGAAGCGCTCCACGAGCGGGGTCGGGGTGCCCCAGCCCAGTTCGGACTGGCCGGACATGATGAGCTGGCGGCCGTCCGCGGCAGTCACCACGGAGGGGTACCAGCGCCCGGTGGCCATGTCCTGGCTGCGGCTCCAGCTCTCCGTCCACGGGTCGAAGACCAGTGAGAGCTTGGCACCGCTGCCTCCGTTGGAGCCCAGGTTCCCGCCGAAGACGCCGAGCATGCCGTTGGGCAGGAAGGAGTGCCCGGAGCAGAAGAACGGTGCGGGGCGCGGCGAGTCGGTGCCGTCGGGCATGTCGACCACCGGCGGGGTGACCTTGGTGAACGCGGCCGCCCCGGTGCCCTTGGCCGGATCCCAGAGGAAGGCGCGACCGGCGTTCGTGGCGCCGATGATGTTGGTGGGGGCGGGTTCCTTGGTGGGGTTGGTCTCGATCCGCTCGAAGGAGAAGAGCAGCACCTTGCCGGTGGGCAGCAGCGCGATGTGGGCGGCGAAGTCCGGGGAGTCGAAGTACTCCTTGAACAGTCCGTACTTCTCCGGCGCCAGACCGGCGTTGGCCTCGGCCTGCGACTCGGTGAGGGCCTTCAGGCGGGCGCGGCGGGTGGTGTCGGGGTAGTCGGCGGCGTCCCGCAGCGCGATGCGGGTACGGGCGTGCTCCTCGGCGTGGTCCTCGCCCAGGTTCCGCCGCTCGTCCGCGCTGATCTCGCGGCGCACCCGCTCGGGGGCGACGTACGGAGCCGGCCGCGCGGCATCTGGATCGTACGGGGCTGCGTGCGCGGCCGCGGGGCCGGCGGGGAGCAGGCCGAGGAGGGTGCCTGCGACGAGGGCGCGGGCGACTCCGGGACGGGACATGGGGAACCCTTACGTGGAGGGAGAGTAAGCAGGAGCGGGAGCGGGGAGCGGGGTGTCTCCGATGCCGTGCGCGGTCACGAACGCCATGCGGCGCCGCGCGACAGCCCGCCCTGGCTGTCCGCCACCCGGACCCGGCGCTCCGCGAGCAGCCGGTTGACCGCGTCCCGCGCGTCGTCGACGGCCTCCGGCGGGGTCTGCGCCGGGGCCGTGGCTGCCGGTTGGCAGAGCCCGTGGGCCGTGGCCCAGGTCTCCTCGCCGGTCTCGCCCTCGCGCATCCTGGGCCACTCGACGGCCGGCTCCTGGACGGGGCCCGCGTCCGGCATCTCGCGGTTGCGGGCCGCGTAGTGGCCGAGTTTCGCGGCGCCCATCGCGATGATGGCGGCGCATAAGACGGAGAGGACGGCGGCGACAGCCATGGGGCCGGGGACTCCTCAGTGCGGGGGCCGACGGGCAGCGCGCGCTGCCGGTGATCAACACACTCGGTGATCAACGCCGTGCGCGCGCGCCGGGGCCACCGATGGGGTGACGCATCGCTGTCGGACCGTCACCCGTACGCACCAGGGCGGGGGCTGCCGCCCCGTTCGGGCGGGGCGGGACGGGACGGGGCCTGGTGGGACGGGGTGGTGTGACGAGGTGTGGCCGGGCCCGGTCAGCCTTCCGGGGTCAGTTCCCGCCGGTAGGTCAGCCCGGGGGCGCCGTCCAGGACGGTCTCCCCCACGACCGTGAATCCGGTCCGCCGGAGCACCGCCGTCGAGGCCGCGTTGTCCAGGGCCGCGGACGCGGTGATGATGCCGAGCCCGTACTCCGTGGCGGCGAGCCGGCAGACCTCCCGGACGGCGGCGGTGGCCGCGCCGCGGCCCGCGGCCCGTTCGCCGATCCGGTAGCCGAGGTCGGCGGCGCCGTCCGCGAGGTCCACCAGGTTGACGCGTCCGATCAGCTCTCCGGCGGTGTCCACCACGAGGTGGAACCGGCACGCGCCCGTGTCCTGTTCCTCGAGCAGGGCGCGGTGGCGGGCGGCGAACTCCGCGAAGTACGCGTCCCCGCGGTCCGGTACGGAGCGGGCGAAGTACGCCCGGTTGTCCCGTTCGAAGGCCAGCAGGGCACCCTCGTGATCGGCCCGCAGGCGTTCGAGTCGCAGCATGCCGGGCAGGATATACAGGCTGCTCGGACGGGTGCCCGTAAGTTTCCTGAGCCTGCCGGTCGGGGCTTCGTGCGAGCGTGTGACGATGAGGTCCGGCCCGGGGGGACAGGGCCGGCAAGTGACCAAGGGGTGGGAATGAAGGCAGGAACAGTCACCGCGAGCATCGCGGCGGCCGTGATCATGACGGCCGGCCTGAGCGGCTGTACGGCCGGTTCCTCCGTGGGCAAGCAGGCGGTGGACTCGGCCGAGTCGCTGGTCGCGACGCTCACGAAGGCCTCCGACGAGGCCTCCAAGGCGGGCTCGGCCAAGGTCGAGATGAGCGTGACGATGCCCAGCACGGGCGGCAAGCCGGTCCAGGTGAACGGCACTTACTCGTGGGGCAACGGCCTCGCGATGGAGGCCGAGATGCCGGCCGAGGCCCTCCAGCTGGAGGACCACGTGTCCGACGGCACGGTCACGTACCGGCTCGTCCAGGGGGCGTACTACTACGGCATCGATCCGGCGCCGAGCGGCCCCTTCGCGGGCAAGACCTGGCTGAAGGTCGAGGCCTCGGCCGTGCTCGGCGAGCAGGGCGCCGCCGGGATGAACGCGGGGAACAGCGACCCGACGGCCGCGCTGAAGTCGCTCAAGTGGGCCAAGAACGTCACGGAGATCGGCCGGGAGGACGTCAACGGCAAGAGCTCCGTCCATTACCGCGCCGTCATCCCGGTGGACAAACTGGGCGACACCAAGGCGCTGCTCTCCGCGGTGGGCGGCGGAAGTGCGACCGAGCTCGTCTCGGACGTCTGGGTCGACGACAAGGGGATGCCCTCGCGTCTGAACCAGACCTTCGGGGACTCCGTCGTCAGGATGGACTTCCTGTCCTTCGGCGTGGCGAAGGACATCGTCGCCCCGCCGGCCGCCGACACGGCCGACGTCACCGAGGCCATCAAGAACGGCAGAGCCGCGCAGGGCTGACCCGCGCGGCGGGTGCGCAGGGCAGAGCCCGGCAGGCCGTGCCGTGCCGTGCCGAACGGTTCAGTTCCTACACTGGCCCCGGTACGCACCACCGCCGCCACCGCCGCCCATGCCCGCCCCCGCAGGTACGAAGGACTCCCCCATGGAAGCCGAGACGGCGAACGCCACCGACGCATTCGGCATCCCGGTCCTCCCCGCCATCCCCGCTTCCTCCGAGGCGGTCCGGCGCAAGCGCCGGGCGATCACCGCCGCGGCCGCCGCGGAGTTCCTCGCCGAGGGGTACGCGGGCGCCTCCATGGACGCCATCACCAGCCGTTCCGGGGTCTCCAAAGCGACGGTCTACAAGCACTTCGGCACCAAGGAACGGCTGTTCCTCGCCGTCGTCGGCGGCATGCTGCGCGAGACCTGCGCCGGCCTCGAACCCGACGGCTCCGCCCTCACGGAGGCCGCCGACCTGCGCGCCGCCCTGATCGCCTGCACCGGCGACCGGGCCGCGCTCCTGCTGCGCCCCGACTTCATGGCGCTGTGCCGCCTGGTGATCGGCGAGACCGGCCGTTTCCCGCAGCTCGGCCGGCTCTGGTACGGGCTCGCGTACGACACGTACGACAAGCCCCTCGTCGAGGCCTGCACCGAACTCGCCCGACGCGGAAGGCTCGACCTCCCGGACCCCGTGCTCGCCGTCCGGCAGCTCCTTGCCGCGACCGCCGGCGTCCCGCAACTGACGCACGCCTTCTTCCCCGGCACCGGGACGGACCCGGCGGAGCTGACCCGCGTGGTCACCTCCGGAGTCGACCTCTTCCTGGCCCGCTACGCCGCTTCGCAGCCGCCGGAAGCGGGCCGTTCGTCGAGAGGGTGAAGTTTCCCGGAATTTCGCCACGGTGACGGACGCCCTGCCACGGACGGTCACCGGTCGGGCACAGACTGCTGCCGAGCGGGCGGGAGTTGGCCCGCCGGTGGAATCGGGGGCGCTGGTGGAAGAGTTCGGGCGGCGCCGGTTCCTGGCCCGGGCCGCGGGTGTCGCCGGGGCCGTCGGGGTCAAGGCGCTCACCGGTACCGCGGCGGCCGCCACCGGCGCGGCGTCCGACGCCGCGAGCGCGGCCGGGTACGTGGACGTACAGCTGCTGCACATCACCGACCTGCACGGCTACCTGTCCGCTCCCCCGGCCCGGGATTCCCTCATCACCGGCGCGGGCGGCCGTACGTACGCGGTGGGCGGGGTCGCCTACATGGCCACCCATCTGGCCCGGTTGCGGGCAGGCCGGGCCAACTCCTTCTTCTTCGCGCCGGGCGACCTCTTCTCCGGCTGGGAGTACCCCGCCTTCACCCTCGCCGACGAGCCGACCATCGAGGCGCTGAACCGGCTCGGTCTGGACTTCGCGACCGCCGGGAACCACGAGTTCGACCGCACGCCCGGATTCCTGCGCCGGCACATGGAGGAGGGGGTTCCCTACGACGGGGCGGGACTGACCAACGCCTTCCCGGACTCGAGCGGCGCCCCCTTCCATGGCGCCGACTTCCGCTACTACAGCGCCAATGCCGTGTCCGCGGCGAGCGGGGAGACGGTGCTCCCGCCGTACAACATCGAGTGGGTGGACGCACCGGGCGGGCGGCGGCTGCCCATCGGGTTCATCCACCTGACGGTCGTCGGCACCGAGGGTTTCGGGAACTCCTTCCAGCCCGGCCTGACCACCCTCGACCAGCTTGCCGCCGCCAACCTCTGCGCCGCCCGGCTCAAGGCGCTCGGGGTGGGCGCCATCGTGCTGAGCATGCACGACGGTGCGGTGGCGGGCAGCGACTTCGATTCCGGCAGCGAACCCAGCGGTCCGGCGTACGAGCTGGCGCTGCGCGTGTCCGCGGACATCGACGCGATCGTCACCGGGCACTGGCACTGCGCCTTCAACATGATGCTCCCGGGGCCCGACGGACGGCCGCGGCCCTTCGTCGAGGCCGGCTGCCACGGCCAGCTCATCGGCGAGGTCACCCTGCGGCTCGACGCGGACACCGGTACGGTGGTCCGTGCGCTCACCAGCTCCGTCAACCACCCCAACACCCGCGACGTGGACCCCGATCCGGTGCTGGCGGAGGTCGTCACCCACTGGGCCGGCTACGCGCAGCGGCGCGGGGCGGGAGTCATCGGTCGCCAGCGCGCCTCGTTCCACCGCCGGCTCTCCCCGGCCGGGGAGTCCACCATGGGCAATCTCGTCGCCGACTGGGCGCTGTGGGCCGCCCGTCAGGCGCCCGACTCCTTCGACACCAGTCCCCGGCCGGCCCGGTCCGGCGCCGACCTGGCGCTCATCGCGGTATCCCCGCGCATGGGCCGCAGCGTGATCAACACCGATCTGCTCGCCGGTCCCGCCCTGGACGACCCGGTGGGCTTCGACCGGGCCTGGCGGGCCGTCGGCTACGGATGCCCCCTGGTCAGTGCCGAGGTGAGCGGGCGCCGGCTCCTCGAGGCCCTGGAGCAGCAGTGGGCGCTGGACGGCTCCGGCGTGCTGACGTACGCCCCGCTCGCGGTGTCGGACAACGTCCGGTACTCCTTCGACGCGGCGGGGCCCGTCGGGGGCCGGGTGGCGCCGGGCGCCGTGGTCATCGACGGAGTCCCGCTGCGGCCGGAGACCTCGTACCGGGTGGTGACCACCTCGTACACGCTCACCGGGCAGGACGGCTACCCGGCCCTCGGCGACTACCGGGAGCCCGCCCGCCACCGGCGGGACACGGACAGCTTCCCGGCGTACGTCGCGGCCCTGGGCACCCTGGAGGCCGTCTCCACGGGCCGGGTGACGGTGAAGCCCGTCCCGCTCCTCGACCCCCCGGGCAGTACGGGCCTGCTGGTGACCCCGCCCGAGCCGGTGCCGGGGCTGCCCTCGCCCGTCGCGGCGGAGGAGGAGGCCGCGCGGGACGCGGGACGCCGGCCGGTGTGCTGAGCGGGCGGCGCCGGGTTTCCGGGCCGCGTCAGGGGCCCAGCGGGAGCGTGGCGACCAGGCGGGCCCCCTTCGGGGAGTCCCGGACGGCGAGCGTGCCGCCGAGGCGCAGGGCGATGTCGCGGGCGATGGCCAGGCCCAGGCCGGTGCCGCCCTCGTCGCGGGCGCGGGCGTCGTCGAGCCGGGTGAAGCGTTCGAAGACCTGCTCGCGGTCGGCGGGCGCGATGCCCGCTCCGTCGTCGCCGACCTCCAGGACGGCCTCGCCACGGGGCTCGTCCATGCGCAGGACGAGGGTGACGTTCCGCTCGGCGTGGCGGCCGGCGTTGTCCAGCAGGTTGGTGACGAGCCGCGACAGCCAGATCGTGCTGCCGCGGACCGCGATCCCGGGGGCGATGTCGGCGTGCACGGGGACGCGGGCGCCCCGGCGCGTACGGACCGCTTCGCGGACCACCTCCGTGAGGTCGACGGCGGTGGCCGGCGGCGGCTCCGAGGTGTCGAGGCGGGCCAGCAGGAGCAGGTCGGCCGCCAGGTCCTGGAGCCGTACGGTGTCCTCCAGCGCGCCGCTGACCAGTTCGCCCCACAGTTCGGGATCGGGGTGGGCCTGCGCGACTTCCAGCTGGGTGCGCAGCACCGTGATGGGGCTGCGCAGTTCGTGCGAGGCGTCCGCGATGAAGCGGCGCTGGCGGATGCCGGCGGCCTCCAGCCGGTCCAGGGTGGCGTTCATGGTGACGGCCAGCCGGGCCACCTCGTCCCGGGTGGGCGGAACGGGCACCCGGCGGTGCAGTTCGCGGTCGCCGATCTCGGCCATCTCGGCGCGGATCGCCTCGACGGGGCGCAGGGCCCAGCCGGTGACCCGCCAGGTGATCAGGGCCACGACCAGGACGAGCAGCGGGACCACGACGGCCAGCACCGCCATGATGGTCGCGTCGGCGGTGTCGGCGTCCCGGAGCGAGGTCCCGGCGTAGACGGTGACCAGGCCCTGCGCGGTGACGGTGGTGACCTGCACGACGCGCTGGCGGTGTTCCTCGCGGACCCGGCCGCCCTTCCAGGTGTCGCGGACCGTGCCGGGTGCGACGGGTGGTTCGGGGACGAGGGCGGGGCGGCCGCGGAGGTTGGGGCTGGCCGCGAGGACGCGGCCCCGCGCGTCGACGACCTGGAAGAAGCCGGTCCCGCGGCCCGGGGGCGGTACGCGGTCCAGCTCCCCGGTGGCCGCCAGCGCGGCCACCTTGGCGGCCTGGTGTTCGGCATCCTCCTGGGCGCTCATGGTCAGGTTGGTCTCCAGCGCCCCGAGCAGGGCGAAGGAGGCCACCGCGAGGGCCAGGGCCACCACGGCCGACGCGCCGAGGGTGGCCTGGGCGCGGACGGACCTCGGACGGAGCCGGGAGGCGGCCCGGCGCAGCCGGTGCGCGAGCTCGCGCGGACGGTACGCCGCCGCGCGGGAGCGGTCCCGGTCCTCGTGGGGCGCGTAGAGGTCGTACGGCTGGTAGGGCTTGCCAGAGTTGTCGGCGTCGTGGGAGTCGCAGACGTCGCGGGAATCGCAGGGCTCGTGGGAGGCGCGGGCCTCGTGGGGGTCGCGGGACCGGTCGGGCTCAGCCACCGTCGGCCGCCAGCCGGTAGCCGGCGCCCCGGACGGTCTCCACCGCGGCCCGGCCGAAGGGCGCGTCTATCTTCCGGCGCAGGGCGCTGACATGGACCTCGACGACGTTGAGGTCCCCTTCGTAGGCGGCGTCCCAGACGTGCTCGAGGATGTCCCGTTTGGGTACGACCTCGCCGGCCCGGCGGGCCAGGTGCACCAGGACGGCGAACTCGCGCGCGGTCAGCCGGGCTTCGACACCCCCGCGCGTGCAGCGCTGCCGGGCCGGGTCGACGAGGAGGTCGCCGAACTCCATGACCTGCGGGCTGCGGCGGCCGGTGCGCCGGATCAGCGCCCGCAGCCGGGCGACGAGGACCACGTAGGAGAAGGGCTTGGAGAGGAAGTCGTCGGCGCCGGTGTCCAGGGCCTCGGCCTCGTCGTACTCGCCGTCCTTGGCGGTGAGCATGAGGATGCCGGACTCGCAGCCGGCCGCGCGCAGCCGGGCGCAGACCCGGTAGCCGTTGAGGCCGGGCAGCATGATGTCGAGCACGATGGCGTCGTATTCGTGCTCCCCGGCCATCCACAGGCCTTGCGGGCCGTCGTGTGCCGTGTCCACAGTGAAGCCCTCGGCCCGCAGACCACGTTGCAGGGCGGCGGCCAGCCGCCGCTCGTCCTCGACCACCAGTACGCGCATGGGGCAAGGTTCTCAGGTCGCGCCGCCGGCTTGCTGAAGGGTTCTTCAGCTCGCTTCAGCGGGGCTTCAGCATCCTGCTCGCAGGATCGGCCGAGCCGGGCACGTCGCCCGGAGAACGCGAGGAGCATCCACATGACTCAGTCCAGTCCGCAGCCGCCCGAGTACCCCCCGGCCACTGTTCCCGTCGAGGGCGGCGGGGATGGCGCCGGCGAGGGCGGCGGCGACCCGGCCGGCAAGGCGGCGGGGCGCGGCGCCCGGATGGCCCGCTTGACCCGGTTCGCCCGTGAGGGCCGGGGGCGCTGGGTCGCGCTCGGGCTCGTGGTCGTGGCCTCCGCCGGCGCGGGAGGCGCGGTGGTGGCCGTGGCGGACCACGACCACGACGTCCGCCGCACGCGCGCGGAGCGGATGTGGGACCGGTTCGACGTCGTGCGGGAGGGGGGCGGCGAGATGGAGGCTCCGCTTCCCGCTCGCCCCGGGAAGCCGGGCGAGCCCGGGAAGCCCGGCCTGCGGGGTCAGAAGGGCGAGCGGGGGGTCTTCCCGCCGGACGGTGCGGTGCGGCCGGGACTGCCGGACGGCGAGGACGGGGTCGCCGTGGACGGGCCCGACCGCTCCCCCGTCCCGCTGCCCGCACTGCCGGCGGCCCAGGCCCTGGAGAAGGCGGAGGCCGCCGTGCCCGGCGGCAAGGCCGAAGCCCTGCGCGTGGTCGCCCAGGAGGGCGGCGGGAGCGCCTGGCGCGTCGTGGTCCTCGGCTCCGACGGGGTCCGCCACGCGGTGACCCTGGCCGGCGCCGACGGCACGGTCACGAGCAACACGGTCGCGGGGAAGGGCGCCGGGACGGCCCGCTGAGCGGGTACGGGCGGGCCCGCCAGCCCGGTGTCCCGTACCGTGACGACGACGGTACGGGACACCGGAACGGCGGTCCCCGGGCTGCCCATCGTCAGGTGTCAAGGCCCGAGGACACGTACTTCCATTGGACCGAGACGTGGTCCTCGCTCGCCATCTTCAAGGCGTGTCGCCCTTGGGCCGGGTTGAGCGTGACCGCCGTGACGAACTGCACCCAGGCACGACGTACGGGCAACGGAGTGCAGGCCCAGTCCGCGATCAGGCCAGGGAGACCATGGACCGGATCGATGAGAGGCAGGCCGGTCACCCTGGACATCTTGGCCTCGGCCTCCTCCAACTTGGCCTTGACGGCATCTGATCCTGCGGTCATCTGTGACAGCGTGATGTGCCCCTCGGCGTAGGCCACGGCCAATCCGTCGAGACGTTCCCGAAGGCTCTGAGCCTCGGCGTGCAGCTGTCCGGAGGCCTCGCCATGACTCGCACGCGCCTGACGGATGGGCAGCGCGAAGTCAGGCGAGTTCAAGCGCTCCAACGTGGCCGTGGTCGCCCGCTCCTCGGCGATTTCGCGGGGTGTCCGCGTGTGGGTCTGACGGCACCCGTAGACCTTCGCGCCCCGGTAGCCCCTAGCGGATACGGTCTCCCCGCAGACGCCACAGAGGGCAATACCGGACAGAAGCGTCTGAGGCGTCCTCCCGGTACGCGCTCCGCCCGAGAACCGCTTCGGGTCGTTCAGGATGGCGAGAAGCGCGTCATGAGTGGCTTCGTCAAGAATGGCGGGCCAGTTGGCCCTGCCCATGACTTCGCCCCGGTAGGTGCGCTGGCCGATGTACCTCGGAGAAGTGAGGACCTGCTTCACCCCTCGCAGGGTCCACCCTTCCGCCTTCGTGGTCTGCGCCCTGCTCCGCGGGGAGATGAGACCAGCGTCGTTCCAGACGCGCGCGACGGCCGACAGCGACTCTCCGTCGACGATCAACCGCGCGCCCCGCTGGATGGCCTCTGCCTCCTTCTGCACGATCGTGAGGTGATCGGCTGCATACCCGAACGGCCGGATCCCGGCCGTGTAGGGCTTCCCCAGCTGAGCGGCTTGAACATTGGCGGCGACCTGCCGCAGCGCCTTCTGTTCGCCCTCGTACTGGGTCCATGCCGTGACCGTCCGAGCAACGGCTCGACCGGCAGGAGTGGACAGGTCGAGATGACCCGCATGCAGCGCATGCACGTTCGCACCGAGTCCAATGACCCGCTCAAGGTCCCGAGTCACTCGGACGAGCCGGTCTGTGTGCCACACCACGATCGCCTCCGGCCGACTCACCAGCAATGCCTCGAAGCCTGGACGTGCAACCCCCCTCTTCGTCGCGCTGAGGTCGTTGTCCCGGAAGACCCCACCTACTTCGAAGCCGAGACGCTCGCACAGCGTCCGGCACTCCGCCTCCTGCCTCTCGACCCCGAGGGCGTCACCGGTGCGGTCCTGCGAGATCCGGGCATAGATCGCGGCGCGTACGGGCGCGCTCCCGCTCCTGGTTGTCACGAGAGCAAAGTTGGCGCGTAGCGATAGCACTGGAAGCAATGATCGAGGGGAATTATCACGTCGGCTGCAAAGTCAGCCTTGTCCACTGTGGTGCTGCGTCCCCCGATTGGCCCGTGCCGCGCGCAGGGCGTTCCATCGAAGGGTGCGCACACCGGCACGGCGCGGGGCTCGCGGATCGACGTGCACGCCCATCTGTGGACCCCCGCCTACCTGGACCGGCTGGAGCGGCTGGGCCGGACCGACACGGGCACCCAGCGCGGGATCGGTGCGGACGCCACGCCGGCCGACCTCGACCACCGGCTCGCCCTCATGGACCGGACGGGCATCTCCGCGCAGGTGCTCTCCGTACCCCCGCAGTCGCCGCACCTGCCCCGGGAGGCCGACGCGGTGGAGCCGGCCCGGGCGGTGAACGAGTCATACGCCGAGCTGGTCGCCGGCCGGCCCGGGCGCTTCCTGGCCTTTGCCGCGCTGCCGCTGCCGCACGTGGACGCGGCGCTGCGCGAGCTCGCGTACGCCCTCGACGAGCTCGGCATGGTGGGCGCGGCCTGTCGCGATCCCCGACACGAACGCGGCAGCGCTGCACGGATGGCCCGCGAGCCGGCTGCCGCGTGACCCCCGCCGACCCGTAAGACCGGCGGGCGGGTGGCCGGAGCCTTCGCTCCGGGCCACCCGCCCGGGTACGCCGTCCGCCCCGCGCCCTACGCCGGGAGGGCCAGCAGGATCAGGGGGCTGGTCGTCGGCTGCGCCGATCCCCCGGCGGGCTCCAGCGTCAGGCCGACCGCCGTGGCCCTGCCGAGGTCGCCGTCCAGCACGGCCGCCCCGTCGCCGGCGAGGAAGCCGGCGGGGCGCATCGTGCCGCCGTCGGCGAGCCAGAGCTGGTACGTGCGGCCCTCCCCGGGGGGCGGCAGCCGGTCGGCGAGGAACACCGCCCGGTCCCGGGCCGCGGAGGTGATCACCGTTGCCGCGGCTCCGCCGCTGGTGCGGCCGTGGACGGTACGGGCGTCCGGGGCCGTGACCACGGCCCGCAGCTCCTGGCTGCGCGCCTCGGCCTGCCGGGCCTCGGTCCGGGCCCGGTCCGCCTGTCCGCTCTCGTAGAGTGCGGCGCCGCCGAAGAGGGCGGCCCCGACAAGGGAAGCGGCGACGACGAAGGCGCCGGCCTTGCGCGGGAGCCGGTCCAGGAATCCGGCCGCCCGGCGGACGCCGACCCTCGGGGGGAGCTGGCGGACGGTCTCGATGCGGGCGAGGACCTCCGCCTTCAGCTGCGGCGGGGGCACGAGGGCCACCGCGGAGGCCAGTCTGCCGGCCGTGGCGGAGAACTCCGCCACGTCCCCGGAGCACGGCGCGCAGCGGGTCAAGTGCCGGGAGAAGGCCTCCTGTTCACCCGGACCGAGCGCGTCCAGTACGTAGGCCGCGGTGAGGGTGTGCAGTTCTTCGTCGTGCTTCACGTGGTCACCCCCATGCAGTCGCGCAGGCGGATCAGTCCGTCGCGCATCCGGGTCTTGATCGTGGGAAGAGGAGTCTGGAGGGTCTCGGCGACCTCACGGTAGGTGAGCCCCTGGTAGTAGGCGAGGGTGACGGCCTGGCGCTGGAGCTCGGTCAGCCGGCGCAGGCAGCGTTTGACCTGATCGCGTTCGAGCCGGGTCTCCACCTGCTCGCTCACCTCGTCGAAGGGCCGTTCCTGGCCGCGTACGCCCACGTCGTGCTCGCGGGTGGCCGAGGCCTGGGCGGAGCGGACGCGGTCCACGGCGCGGCGGTGGGCGATGGTGGCCACCCAGGCCATGACGCTCCCCTGGTCGGGGCGGTAGCGGGCGGCCTGGCGCCACACGTCGATCATCGCCTCCTGGGCGACCTCCTCCGACTGTGCGCGGTCGCGCACCACCTTGACGGCGATGCCGAAGACGGTTCCGGCCACGGCGTCGTACAGCGCGGAGAACGCGTCCTGGTCTCCCTGCGCGGCGCGCGCCATCAGGTCGGCGAGTTCGGCCGCGGCCGATCCGGGTCCGGTGCCGGTGCCGGTGCCGGTGCCGGGGCCGCTGCCCGGGCCCGGTCCGGGGAAGCGCAGCTTCTCGGGGTTCACCTGAGCGCCCCCCGTGCACGGCCGGGCCCGGGCGGGCACGCCGGGGCCGCGAGTGGTGCTCGCCGGTCCATCCATCGCATGAACGATCCTTCGTGGCAGGCGCACCTGTTCCCCGTCCACCGAGGTCGCGGTGCGCGCCGGGTCCTTGCTGTCTCACCCTGTCTTCGGAGCCGGCCCGCGCGCGGATTGGCCGACATACACGCGAAAGGGCATCCGTTCGGGGGAACCGGCACCCCGGGACCAAACCGCTCCGGGGGTCCGGGCCGAAGGAGGGCTGCGGGTCCGCTCCAGGGCCCGCCGCGCGGTGGGTGACGGGGCCGAGCCCCGGAATCCGCCGCCGCACAGCCAGCAAGGAGATCTGTCGTGTCGCGTGTCCTCAAGAGTGCCGCACTCGCCCTCGCTTCGGGTGCCCTTCTCGTAGGCGGGGCCTCGGTGGCCTCGGCCGACGCCGGAGCCCAGGGCCTCGCCGCCTACTCCCCGGGGGTCGGCTCGGGCAACCTGATCCAGATCCCCATCCACATCCCGATCAACGCGTGCGGGAACTCGGTCAGCGTGATCGGTCTGCTCAACCCCGCGTTCGGCAACACCTGCGTCAACGCCTGACGGGTCGCAGGGACCGCAGTCTCCGGCCCGCCGCCGGCTACGGGGCGGCGGTGGGCCGGTGGTCCTGCGGACCGGCGGGGAGTGGGTCGCCACTCCTGAGCGCCGCCGGGCCCCGCAGGACCCGCGCGGGCGGCGGCCGTCGGCGCCGCCGCCCGCGTGCGCGGGCCGTACGGAGCAGTGCCGCACGGAGCGACGCCCTACGGAGCGAAGCCGTACGGAGCGAAGCCCCCACGACCCGCACACAGAGGTCAACACACCGACGGATCTTCACTTGATCGGATGACCGGCCCATCCGCGAACGGTCCGGCGCCGAATGAGAGTCGTGAGCATCAACCGAAGGACAGTCGAACGCGGCGCCCTCGCCGCGGCGAGCGGCCTGCTGGCGGGATACGCGGCACTGGCCGCCGCCGAGCTGACCGCGTCCCTGGTGCGACCGCAGGCGGGGCCGGTCACGGTGATCGGCGGGGCGGCCATCGACCGCACTCCGGCGGCGCTCAAGGACTTCGCCATCCGGACCTTCGGCGAGAACGACAAGCTGGTCCTCCAACTCGGCATCCTGGCCACCATCGGCGTCCTGGCGGCCCTGTTGGGGATGTTCGCCCTGCGCCACCGCCGTACGGGGGCGGCCGGTGTACTGGCCTTCGGCGTCCTCGGCGCAGCGGCGGCCCTGACCCGGCCCGACGCGGCCGGGGCGGCGGACGTACTGCCCTCGCTGGTGGGGGCCGCGGCCGGGGCGCTGGTGCTGTACCTGCTGGTGGGGAAGGTGGGCGGCCACGCCGCCCGGCCCGCCGGAGGGGACAGCGCATCGGCGGACCCGTCGGCGGGCACCCCGGCGGGCGGCTCGGACGGCCTCCCCGCCGCCTGGAACCGCCGGGGCTTCCTCCTCGCGGCCGGCATCACGGCGGCCGCCTCCACCGGCGCGGGCGCCCTCGGCCGGGCCCTGACCGGCCGGCGCGGCCAGGGCGCCACCACCTCCCGCGCCGCCGTACGCCTGCCCGCTCCCGCTTCGCCGGCCCCACCGATCCCGGCCGGGGCGGCCCTGCGGGTTCCCGGGGTCAGCGCCTTCACCACACCGAACAAGGAGTTCTACCGTGTCGACACCGCTCTCGTGGTCCCCAAGGTGGACGCCGACACCTGGCGGCTGCGCATCCACGGCAAGGGCGTCTCCCGCCCGCGCTCCTACTCCTTCGCCGAACTCCTCCAACGCCCCCTGATCGAACGCGACATCACCCTCACCTGCGTGTCGAACGAGGTCGGCGGCCCCTATGCGGGCTCCGCGCGCTGGCTCGGCGTACGCCTGTCGGACCTGTTGCGCGAGGCGGGTGTCCAGGCACCGTCGCGAGGCGGCCGGGCCGATCAGTTGATCGCGCGCTCCGTGGACGGGATGACGCTGGGCACCCCCGTCGAGGAGGTCATGGACGGCCGGGACGCGATGCTGGCCGTCGGCATGAACGGCGAGGCGCTCCCCTTCGAGCACGGCTTCCCGGTCCGGATGGTCGTACCCGGTCTCTACGGCTACGTCTCCGCCTGCAAGTGGATCCGGGAGATCGAGCTCACCACCTTCGACTCCTACGACCCGTACTGGGTCAAGCGCGGTTGGGCCCGCCGGGCGCCGATCAAGACGCAGGCCCGGATCGACACCCCCAAGCCCTTCGCCCGGATCCCGGCCGGGACCGTGACGGTGGCCGGGGTGGCGTGGGCCCAGCACCGCGGCATCGAGCGGGTCGAGGTCCAGGTCGACGACGGGCCGTGGCAGGAGGCCTCGCTCGCGGCGCAGGCGACCACGGACACCTGGCGCCAGTGGTCCTTCGACTGGAAGGCCGCGCCGGGCGGTCACCGCCTGACCGTACGGGCCACGGACGGCCGGGGCGAGGTCCAGACCGAGCTGCGGACCCGGACCATCCCGGACGGCGCGAGCGGCCGGCACGGCGTGTTCGTCACGGTCACCTGACCGAAGGAACCCCGGCTACACGCCAGTTGGCACCCCTTCACGCCATTTCACACCACTTCACACACTTTCTTCCCTTCCCTTCCCTTCCGTATGCGCCAATCACCAACTCATTCTCTGGAGAACACCATGAACGCCCTTCGTTTCCGCCGTACCGCCCTCGCCGTCGCCACGGCAGCCGTACTGCCCTTCGCGCTGGCCGCCTGCTCCGAATCGGACTCCGGCAAGGACGCGGCCGCCGGCGCCGTCGCAGAGGCGAGCACGGACGCCTCCACCCCCGCCGCGGACGCCTCGGCGCCGATGACGGCGGACGGGCCCTTCGGCGCCGCGTGCGCCGGTGTCCCCAAGGAGGGCGCGGGCAGCTTCGACGGCATGGCCAAGGACCCGGTCGCGACCGCCGCGTCCAACAACCCGGCGCTGTCCACCCTGGTGGCGGCCGTCAAGCAGGCCGGGCTCGTCGACACGCTCAACAACGCCAAGGACATCACGGTGTTCGCGCCGACCAACGACGCCTTCGCCAAGATCCCGAAGGCCGACCTCGACAAGGTCCTCGCCGACAAGGCCACGCTGACCAAGATCCTCACCTACCACGTGGTCGGCGAGAAGCTGACGCCGAAGCAGCTCGAGAACGGCTCCTTCGCCACGCTCGAGACGGGCAAGGTGACCACCGCCGGCTCGGGCGAGTCCTACAAGGTCAACGGCACGTCCAACGTGGTCTGCGGCAACGTCCCGACCGCGAACGCCACCGTCTACATCGTCGACACCGTCCTGATGCCGAAGTAGTAGCGGTCCCGCCCCACCGGTGACCCGCACGGTCGCCGGTCGTTGTAGAAGCGGTCAGCGAAGTGGCCCCGGAGTCCCGGACCCGTCCTCAGGGTCCGGGACTCCATGCTGTGTTTACGGGTCCGTCACGTGGCGGGCACAAGTGACAACGGATTGGACAAGCGGCCGATGTTACTAACACGATGGCCCCCGCAAGTTCGCGGCTGCGCAGGGGGGCAACCCGCTCTTCCCCGTCCCTCCGCACCGGGCCGCTCGTCCCCGTCACACCCTGGAGAGATTTCGCCATGAGCTTCGGCGACCCGAACAACCCCTACGGCCAGCAGCAGCCCCCGCAGGGTCAGCCCGGCTACCCGCAGCAGGCACCGCAGGGTGTCCCCCCGCAGTACGGCTACCCGCAGCAGCCCGTGGGCGGCGTCCCCCCGCAGCAGCCGTACGGCGCTTACCCGCCGGCCGGCATGCCGCCCATGCCGGGCGCAGGAATGCCGCCGCTGGCGCACTGGGGCCTGCGCGTCGGCGCGACCCTCCTCGACGGTCTGATCATCGCGGGCCCGATGTACGCCCTCCTCTTCATCGGCATCGCGATGAGCGACGACGCGAGCAGCTCCGTTCCCGGCATCGTCCTCGCGATCGGTTACCTCTACGCCCTCGGCATGGGCATCTTCCAGCTCTACAAGGAAGGCGCGACCGGCCAGACGATCGGCAAGAAGGTCCTCGGGATCAGCGTGCGCCGCGAGGCCGACGGCAACGTCCTCGGCTTCGGCATGGCCTTCGTCCGCAAGCTCGCGCACTTCCTCGACAGCGTCTCCTGCTACATCGGCTACCTGTGGCCGCTGTGGGACGAGAAGAAGCAGACCTTCGCCGACAAGGTGTGCAGCACCGTCGTCATCGTGGTGCCCAAGGGCTGATTCGGCCCGGCGTCGGGGCCCGTCCGGATTCCGGGCGGGCCCCGACGCGTTCGCTACGGCTTGGGAAGCGTGCAGCCCGGGCGGCCCGGAGGATCAGGCCGGCAGGGTCAGGACGGCAGGGCCCGCGCCCGCACCGGCCGTGCCGGTTCCTGGCCGCCGCCGCTGGGCAGCACGCGGACCTCGCCGCGGTCGCTGATCTCGGCCCTGACGATGCCGGTGTCGTCGACGTACACCGGGTGGCCACCCGGACCCTTCTGGTCGGTCACGGAGACCACCACGACGTCCTGGGCCCCTTCGGGACCGTCCTCGAAGACCAGCTCATACCGGTGGGCCCGCATGGTGTTCCGTCCGTTCCTGGAGGTGCCGGCAGGTCGCTGCGATCGGATCACCACGGATCGTCCGGAGCTCACGGCAATGCTCCGCCGCGATCCGGCGACCCGCATCCCGCAGACGTCCAGATGGCGGCGACCCGCGACGGGACACCCGCGGCCACTTCGTGAGAGGGGCCCGGGACGGAGGTTCTCCGGGCATGGTGGCGGGCCCCGCACCCGGGTGGGTGCGGGGCCCGAGGCCTGCCGGTCGCGCGGGTCGCTCCGTACGGCTAGCCCGTACGGGAGCCGGCCGGGCGCTCCCAGCGGTAGAACTCCTGGGCCATGGCGTCCTTCGGACTGCGCCAGGTCTCCGGGTTGTGCGGGCTGACGTAGGCGGTGAGCCGGTCGCTGAGGTCCCGGAACTCCGGGTGGCCGGTGACTTCGGCGATGGCCGGGCCGGGGGGCCGGTCGGACTCGATGAAGTGCATGTACACGTCGCCGAACTGGAAGAGGCTGCGGCGGGTGACCCCGACGAGGTGCGGCAGCTCGCCCGCGTCCGAGGCCGCGAAGAGCTCGGCGATGTCGGGGGCGGACTGCGGCGCCATGCGGGCCACGATGAGAGCGCGGTGCATCCGGTGTGCTGCCTTTCGTCTCAGACGCGGCTGGCCGCGGGCGTGCGGCTCTCGCGTTCGCGCTGTTCGATCTTCTCCCTGATCAGTTCGAGCTGGATCTTGGAGTTGTGGTTGATGCGGTCGGTCATCCCGGCGTCGTCGACGGGAGCCTGCGGCTTCATCGCGAAGTCCTGGGTCCACACCATCCGGGTGCCGCCGGGGACCTCGAAGTACTGCCAGTGGATGTCCATGTGCTCGAACGGGCCGGTCTCGACCCGGCGGGCGCGCACGGTGCGGCTGACGGGGTCGGGGGTGCGTTCGGAGACCCAGCTCCACACGGTGCCGTTCTCGTCCGGGTGCATCGTGAGGCGGAAGCGGGTGGTGGGCCCGTCCTCCTCCAGGACCTCCAGCGAGGCGTACTCGCTGAACAGTCCGGGCCAGCTCTGGAGATCGTTGGTCATCTCCCAGACGGTGTCCATGGGCGCCTTGACGACGATCTCGTTCTCGGTGTGTCCTGCCATCTCAAGCTCCGGTCATCAGGCTGGTGTTGACGAGTTCGAGGAACTCCTTGGGGGTCTTGCAGCGGTCCGCGTCGGTGGGCAGGGCCCGGCCGCGCTGGTTCTCCAGCAGCCCGACGATGCCGAGCAGGCCGAGCGAGTCGAGGCCGTAGTCGTCGAACAGGGAGTCCGGGCGGTTCTTCATGTCGGCCGGGTCCACGGTGATGCCGGCCCCGGACTTCATCAGGGCGGCCAGCTCCTCGACGGTCAGTCGTTCGGACATGAGCGGCTCCTTCTGTCTCTGGTCTCTAGGAGGGGATCTTGATGACGAGCGCGGCGTTGGAGCCCATGAGGCCCCGGCTCAGCACGAGCGCCGTGCGCAGCTCCGCGGGGCGGGCGCTGCCGGTCACCACGTCGAGGTCGTGGCACACGTCGAACACGTTCGGCGTGGGCGGGACGATGCCGTGCTCCAGGGCGAGGACCGCGGCGGCGGTGTCGAGGGCGGGGGCCGCGCAATAGGCCCGGCCCGTACCGGTCTTGGGCGCCGTGACCGGCACCTTGCGCCCGTGTGCTCCGAGGGCGGAGAGGATCGCGGCCGCCTCGGCCCGGTCGGCCTCCGGGGTGCCGAGCGCGTCGGCGAAGACCACGTCGACCTCTTCGGGGGCGCAGCCCGCGTCCCGCAGGGCGCCCTTGATGGCGTGGGCCAGGCCTTCGGCTGAGGCGTCGGCCCGTTCGGGGTGGTGCGGGCCGGTGAAGGTCGCCGCGTGTCCCGCCAGGAGGGCCCGTACGGAGGCGCCGCGGCGGACGGCCGCCTGCTCCTCCTCCACCAGGAACATCGCGCCGCCCTCGGCGGGTACGAAGCCGCAGGCCTTCTCGGTGAAGGGCCGGTAGGCCCGCTCCGGGTCCTCGTGGGTGCTCAGGGCCTCGTAGCCGAGCTGGCAGACGATGGAGTACGGGGCCAGGGGCGCCTCGGTGGCTCCGACCAGCATGGCCTTGCTGCCCTGGTTGATGGCCCGGGCGGCGTGCGCGAAGGCGTCGAGTCCGCCCGCCTCGTCGGCGGCGACCACCCCGCAGGGGCCCTTGAGGCCCCGGCGGATGGAGATCTGCCCGGTGCTGGCCGCGTAGAACCAGGCGATCGACTGGTACGGGCCGACGTAGCGCGGGCCCTGGCCCCAGAGGTGCTGGAGTTCGCGCTGGCCGAACTCGCCGCCGCCCGATCCGGCGGCGGTGACCACGCCGACCGAGAAGGGGTCGTCCTCGTAGTCGGCCCGGCCGAGCCGGCCGTCCTCCAGGGCGAGGTCGGCCGCGGCGAGGGCGTGGTGGGTGTAGCGGTCGGTCTGGACGAGGTAGCGCTCCTCGACCATGGAGGCCGCGTCGAAGCCCCGTACCTCGCCGGCGACGCGGAGCGGGAGGTGTTCGCAGCCCTCCCGGGTGACGCGGCCCAGGACGGAGGCGCCCGACTGGGTCGCCTTCCAGAAGGCCTCGGCGCCGATGCCGTTGGGCGCGACCACTCCGATGCCCGTGATGACCGTACGGACGCTCACGAGACCACCTCCTCCTTGCGCTCGTCGGGGCGGGTCATGACGACCGCGGACTGGAAGCCGCCGAAGCCGCTGCCGACGGAGAGCACGTTGCGCAGCTTGCGCTCGCGGGCGACGCGCGGGACGTAGTCCAGGTCGCATTCGGGGTCGGGGGTCTCGTAGTTGGCCGTGGGCGGGACCACCTGGTGGGTCATCGCCAGGACGCAGGCGGCCAGTTCGATCGCCCCGATGGCGCCGAGCGAGTGCCCCACCATGGACTTGATGGAGGTCATCGGCGTCTTGTAGGCGTGGTCTCCCAGGACCTTCTTGACCGCCGCGGTCTCGTGGCGGTCGTTCTGCTTGGTCCCGGAGCCGTGCGCGTTGACGTAGTCGATCTCGCGCGCGTCGGTCCGGGCCTGGGCGAGGGCGGTTTCGATGGCGCGGGCCATCTCCAGGCCCTCGGTGGTCAGCCCCGTCATGTGGTGGGCGTTGCCGAAGGTGGCGTAGCCGCCGATCTCGCAGTAGACGGTCGCACCGCGGGCGCGGGCGTGTTCCAGCTCTTCCAGGACGAGGACGGCGCCGCCTTCGCCGAGGACGAAGCCGTCACGGTCGGCGTCGAAGGGCCGGGAGGCGTGGGCGGGGTCGTCGTTGTTGGGCGAGGTGGCCTTGATGGCGTCGAAGCAGGCCACGGTGATGGGCGAGACGGGCGAGTCGGAGGCGCCGGCGATGCAGACGTCCATCTTGCCCTCGGCGATGGAGTGGAAGGCGTAGCCGATGGCGTCGAGTCCGGAGGTGCAGCCGGTGGAGACGGTCTGGACCGGTCCGCGTGCTCCCGTCTTCTCCGCGACGGCGGAGGCCAGGGTGGCCGGGGTGAAGGCGCGGTGCAGGTGGGCCCCGGCGAGCCGGTGGTCCACGTCCCACCAGTCGCCCGACTGGCTGACGGCCACGTAGTCGTTCTCCAGGCGGGTGGTGCCGCCCACGGCGGTGCCGAGGGAGACTCCGGTGCGCCAGGCTTCGTCCGTGGTGAGGTCGAGTCCGGCGTCGCGCACGGCTTCGGCGGCGGCGACCAGCGCGAACTGGATGTACCGGTCCGCGCGGGCCGCGTCCTCGGTGCCGAGGCCGTGTGCGGCGGGGTCGAAGTCGACCTCCGCGGCTATCCGGGAGCGGAAGCCGGTCGGGTCGAACAGGGTGATGCCGCGGGTCGCCGTACGCCCGTTGGAGAGCAGCTCCCAGAAGGCGGAGGCACCGATCCCGCCGGGGGCGACGACGCCGACCCCGGTGACGGCCACGCGTCGGCGGGTCACGAGACCGCTCCCGCACGGTCCGGGGGCCGCTCCCAGGCGGAGCCCTCCGGGTGAACGGCCTCCTCCGTGTCCACGTGCCCGAGCTTGGGGTCCGGGGCGAGCGGTCCGAGGTGGAAGACCATGCGGGCCTCGGTGCCGCCGACGTTGCGGAAGCGGTGGCGCACGTTCATCGGGACGAGGAGTCCCTGGTCGGTGAGGAGCGGGTGGGCCTCGCCGTCGAGGTCGACCTCCAGCTCACCGGCGACCACGTACACGAACTCCTCGGAGTACGGGTGGTAGTGCTCGGCGATGTGCTCGCCCGGCGCCATGACGGCCAGTCCCATGAAGCCGCTGGTGCAGCCCACCGAGGTCGGTGTGAGGACGGCCCTCAGGTCGCCGCCGCGCCTCGTGTTGGGCTGCGTCTCGCTGAGGTCCACGATGTGCGGTGGGCGTTGTCTGGTCATGGCGGGGGTTCCTCCTGGCGGTGGGGAGCCTGGACGGGGCTGGTGGGTGGGGGGTCCGGGGATGGGGTCCGGGGGCCGGGCGGGCCGGGCGGGCGGTGCCGCCGCGGCTCAGCTTTCGGCGGGGGCCCTGCGGTCGGTGATCAGGCTCATGGTGTGGCGGACCGCGGACGCGGCTGCCCCCTCGGACCCGCTGACGGGTCCGGCCATCAGGCGGGCGAGGACGGCCGCCTTGCGCGGTCCCCGGACGCCGAAGGCGGTTTCCAGCCCGGCGCCGTGCGGGCTGCGCACGTCGATGAGGCGTACGACGATGTCGTCGCGCTGGAAGATGCTGCTGCTCACGGTCGGGGCGTCGGACCGGTGGGCGGCTTCCTCGTCCTGCCGGGCGAGGAACCGGGCCAGCGCCGGTCCGCAGCCCGGCTTGGCCGGGTAGAACAGCGCGTGGCGGCGTACGTCGGAGCGGTCGGCGCCGCCCGCCTCGTGCGCGGCGACGTGGTGGACGGCGGGGAGCGCGGCCCGCATGAAGAACATCCGGGCGGACTCGGGGTCGCCGAGGTCGCGGTCCTGTTCCAGGTAGGGGTTGATGGCCTCTTCCACGGCCCGCACCTCGGGCTGTTCGGAGACGTGCCGCAGGGCGGCCATCAGGTCGCCGCGGACCTCCACCGTACGCACGACCCGGTTGCCGTGCATGAAGAGCGAGGTCCGCAGGAGCCGGGTGTGTCCGTCCACCTTCGCCTCCGGGGAGGCGTAGCTGGAGAGGAGCGCGGCGACGTCCTTCTCGCTGCCGGGCTTGACCGTGAAGGTCAGGGCGTGGCGCACGATGCCGGCGCCGAGCCGGGGCGCTTCCTGCAGGCGGGCGCCCGTGGGCCGCTGCGCGTCCTGGTAGCCGCGGCCGGTCTCGCGCAGGACGGTGTACTTGAGCGGGCGCATGGCGCGGGCGCAGGCGCCGAGCGGGCGGACCTGTTCGGCGTGGTGCTCGCTGTTGACCCAGGCGAGGTATTGCGGGGCGCTTTCCCACTCGCTGGTGATGAGCCACTGCGAGGGGTTCTCGAAGGACTGGCAGAGCTGGTCGCTGATGTGGCCCGGTTCGGACGCGATGTCGTGGCGCAGTTGCTCGTACGCCTCGAAGAACCGCTGCTGGGCTCCTTCGTGGAGGTCCATCAGCAGGACGACCCGGAGCATGGATCCGTCGAAGGCGGACTGTGACACCCGTTCGGACAGGGTGGTCGTCATCTGCTCACTCCTTCGTGAGGGCCCTGGGGGAGGGCTGGGATTTTCATCGCGTACGGACCCTCGTCCGTCATCGGCGGTGGCCGCCCCGGACCGGCGGCCGTCGCGGGGACGGCAGGCCGGCGTGTCTTCGGGGGAACCGCTGTCGCTCATCGTCATCCGGGTGGGGACGTACCGCTACATCTCCGGATCAAGCGGGTGACAACCGGCGTATCTCCTGGGCTTGGCCGGCGATCGGGGGCATAAAAGAGTGCACTCCCCCCACACAGAATTCAGGAGCTCGCAGCTGATGGAAGACACGGCAGATGTTCGCGTACCGGTTCTCGTCGTGGGCGGCTCCCTCGTGGGTCTGTCCACCTCGCTGTTCCTGAGCCGTCACGGCATCAGGCACCTGGTAGTGGAGAAGCACGCCGGTACCTCCGACCACCCGCGCGGGCGCGGTATCAACGCCCGGACCATGGAGTTGTTCCGGGTGGCCGGGGCGGAGGGCGCCATCCGGCAGGCGGCGTCCGCGCTGGAGAACAACATGGGCATCCTGCAGACGGAGTCCCTGCTGGGCGGCGACCACAAGTGGCTGGTCAAGGCCATCGACCCGGCCGGGGCGCTCAGCAAGTTCAGCCCGACCGGCTGGTGCGTGTGCAGCCAGAACAACATCGAGCCGATCCTCGCCGTGCAGAGCCGCGCCCAGGGCGCCGACGTGCGGTTCTCGACCGAGCTGATGAGCTTCGAACAGGACGAGACCGGGGTGAACGCGCTGGTCAAGGACCGGGAGACCGGTGAGCACATCACCGTGCGCGCCGACTTCCTGATCGCGGCGGACGGCCCGCGCAGCCCCGTGCGCGAGCAGCTGCGCATCCCGCAGACGGGCAGCGGCGAGCTGTTCCACAACGTCAGCGTCACCTTCCGCTCGCGCCGGCTCGTCGAGGTGCTGGGCGACCTGCGGTTCATCGTCTGCTACCTGATGAAGCCGGGTGCGGACGGGGCGCTGCTGCCGGTGGACAACGACACCCAGTGGGTCTTCCACCTGCCGTGGCACCCGGACCAGGGGGAAACCCTGGAGGACTTCACCGAGGAACGGTGCAGGGAGCAGATCCGGGCCGCGATCGGCGTACCGGACCTGGACGTGGAGATCGGCGGCAAGGCCCCCTGGCACGCGGCCGAGCGGATCGCCGAGCGGTACTCGTCCGGACGGGTGTTCCTGGCCGGCGACGCGGCCCACGAGATGTCCCCCACCGGCGCGTTCGGCTCCAACACCGGCATCCAGGACGCGCACAACCTGGCCTGGAAGATCGCGGCAGTGCTGGACGGATCGGCGGGCATGGAGCTGCTGGAGACCTACGGGGCCGAGCGGCACCCCGTGGCCGTGGCGACCGCCCAGCGCGCCTCGGCCCGTTCGGCGGAGCACAGCCACCCCGGGTACGCGCCGCCGCCCACCATGGGCGGCGGACCGGGCAGCGGGGTCCTGACGACGGCGATGGCCTACGCGTACCCGAGCGGGGCGTTCGTCGGCGGGTCGCCGGACCGCCCGGTCATCCCGGAGGGGATGCGCATGAAGGGCGACCCCGGCACGCGGGCCCCGCACATGTGGCTGACGCGGGCCGACGGCGAGCGGGTCTCCACGGTGGACCTCTACGAGCGCACGTTCGTGCTGCTGTGCGGCGCGGGCTCGCCGTGGCGGGAGGCGGCCGAACGGGTGGCCGAGCGGCTGTCGGTGAAGCTGGACGCCTATGCCATCGGGTCCGCGGGCGCTCCCGGCACGGATCTGGTGCAGGAGGAGGGCTCCGACTGGAGCGAGGTGCACGCCATGTCCGAGCAGGGCGCCGTACTGGTGCGGCCCGACGGGTTCGTCGCGTGGCGCTCGCAGGGGCCGGTGGCCGATGCCGGGGCCGCGCTGTCCGAGGCCCTGTCGACGGTGCTGCGCCGGGCCTGACCGGCCCGTACGCCGAGTGGTCCCCCCGCCGCCGGCCCGTAAGCGGGCCGGGGGCAGGGGCGTTCATGGGTGGTGCCGGTTGCCGGTCCGCGTCAGCCGCAGGTCCAGCAGCCCGCCCAGCAGCCGGAGCCGTGGTGCGCGGGGCGCCGGCGGCGGGCGGTCTCGGTGGGGGCCGTTCCCGCTCCTGCTCCTGCTCCTGCTCCCGCCGAGTTGCGGCGGGCGAAGCAGGCGACGACCACCGCGATCGCGGCGAGTTCCTCGGGGGCGGCCACGCCCTTCTCCACACGGAGCAGGCTGGCTATCGGGGGCATCTGGGCTATCGGAGCGTCCTTCAGCATCGGCTCGGCCTCTCGCACAGGCGGATAGCAGGACCCCCCTCGCGGAATCCAAGGACTCCGGACTCTGCCGACGCTAGCGGGGCGCGACACGCCCGGCATACCGGGCAGTTGCGCGAAAGCCCAGGTCGCGGCCGCGTCGACCGGGTGACGCCGGGGCCGTTCGCGGCGCGCGGTGATTGGGCCGTCGGAGTGGCGGGCCCCCGGAAACCCCGGTGCGGACGGGTCGGGGCGCGGCCTGGACCGAAGGGATGAGCACGGGTACGGCTTCAAGCGGATCAGCTCCCAGGCCCAGGACCTCTCGCCGGCCCCCTTGAGCAAGCGGCAGCGGCAGGCGGCCGCGCGGGGGGACTCCTGAGGGGGAGTCCCGCCGCGCGACCGCCCGTGGGGAGCGCGCCGGGCCGTTCAGCGGGCCGGTTCAGCGGGACGAGCACTGCTTCCAGGAGAAGTGGTACACGCTGTTGATGCTGCCGTCGGTGGAGTCGAGCGCCATGTAGCTGGTCGTCGCCGGGTCCGAGGTGCCGACCTCGGCGCGCAGCTCGGTGTTGATGTTGAAGTTGCGCTGTTCGCCGCAGGGGGCGAAGACCAGGGCCTCGATGCCCGTGGTGTCGGAGGCCTGCCAGTTGTCGTCGAGCTTGCCGTGGAACTTGTGGGTGCGGGAGTCGGTCTGCTTCATGCCCTGGAAGTAGTAGCTGGCCTTCTGGGTGCCGACGGCGCCCTTCTGGAGGCTGCCGAATCCCCGGTAGTCGACCTGGGCGACGGCGTAGGTGAACCCCTGCGGGACGTGGACGACCAGGGAGAGCAGACAGTTCTTGCGGCCGTCGGTCGGCGCGCTGTTCCCGCCCGCCATGGCCAGGTACTCGCTGTAGGTGACGGTGAAGGCCGAGTTGTCCTCGGCCACGGCGACGGTGGCGCTGCCCGGCCGGCACCCCGAGCCGTTGACCGTGGCGACGTCGACGGCCACCCGGTCCTCCGGCGCGGCGGGGGCCGCGGGGCCACCCGCCGCCCCGGCGGCGGAGGCGGGCAGGAGGGTGAGGAGGCCGCCGGTCACGAGGACGGCGCCGAGCGCGGTGCGCAGTGTTCTGATCACCCGGCCATGGAAGCGGTCCGTACCGGGCCGATCGGGGAACGGGTGCGCGGCCTCACTCCGATGGCCGGGCCCTTTCACCGCAGAAACGTCTCGTCAGAGGGCCGGGGAGGGCCGAACGGCTCATCGGCAGGGTGCCGAACACGTCGGATCACCCTATTCATCCCGTTATTTCCTATGCTGAGCGCCCTACGGAACCGCCCGCGCCGAGGAGCCCCATGCGCCGCCTGCACCGGTCCGCCCTGCTCTCCTCGATCGCGGTCGTCTCCGCCCTGGTCCTCGCGACCGCGCCGGCCGCCGCCGGGACACCGGGGCACGACACGGACGGAAGGACCACGGCGACCGCGGGGACCGGAGGGGCCGCGGGGACCGGAGGGGCCGCAGAGACCGCGGGGACCGGAGGGACCGCGGGGACCGACCCGGCCGAGGCCGCCGTGATCGGCGCCGGCCACGCGCGCGCCCACGCCGAGCTGCGCCGGGCGGCCAAGGGCGCCGTGGAGTACCCGCAGTCCCGCCGCAACACGAGCCTCGCCTCGCTCACCGGCTCGCAGCGCGAGGCCAACTCCGCCTTCGAGGCGGCGGTTTCGGGACGCTTCGCCGAGTACTTCCCCTCCCCCGACTTCGGTGTGCACGTCGCCCAGCTGCCCACCGGCAAGGTGCTGCTCTTCTCCTTCTCGCGGGTGGAGACCGACCCCACCAAGGAGACCGGGCCCACGGACCGGATCGGACCGGCGAACGCGGGCCGCGCCTACGTGTGGGACCCCGCGAAGGGGACGGGCGCCCGGGCGTTCAAGAAGGTCACCCCGCCCGTGGTGCTGATGCCCGACGGTACGCACGCCCCGCGCCCCGCGCCCTTCTTCTGCGCCGGGCACTCCTTCCTGCCCAACGGGATGCTGGGGGTCTTCGGCGGCAACACGGGAGGCAAGGGCGGCAGCGGGGCGAAGCTGTCCTTCGTCTTCGACCCGTGGACCGAGGGCTGGTACCGCAACCGCGACATGGCGGTGGGCCGTTGGTACCCGTCGGTGGTGACCGGCGCGGACGGCCGCCAGATCATCATGTCGGGCCAGTCGGAGCGCGGCACGGGGACACCCACCCCGGTGGTGGAGCGGTTCCCCGCGCCGGGACAGCCCGTGCCCTGGCGCCCGTACGACATCCCGCTGGACCTCTCCGTGCAGCGGATGCGCTCCGACGCGGCGTTCCGCAACGACTACCCGCACCTGTTCTCGCTGCGCGACGGCATGATCTACGGCCTGGGGCGCGACGCCGACCAGCAGTGGCTCTTCGACCCGCGCACGCAATCCCGTACGGACCTGCCCAGGCGGCCCGCCGATTTCCGGGGCTACGGCTCCGCCGTACCGCTGCCGGCGGGGTTCCGCGGACCCGACTCGGTGCTGGTGCTGGGCGGGGATCCGCTCGACCCGAACACCTACCGGCTGTCGGGCGGGGCCTGGACCACGGAGGAGCCGCGCGCCTTCGGCCGGACCCAGGACGACACGCTGGTCCTGCCGGACGGCACGCTGCTGACGGTCAACGGGGCGAAGGACACCAGGGATTACGGGTTCGGGCCGTTCAACCCGAAGGCCGATCTGAAGTTCCGCCAGACCGAACTGCGGGGCGGCGACGGGCGGTGGAGGCTCGGTCCGGCCCAACGGCTGCCGCGGGGCTACCACTCCAACGCGCTGGTGCTGCCGGACGGCCGGGTCATGGTCACCGGGGACGAGCTCCAGCAGATCGCGAACGACCCGGACATCAAGGACGGCATGGACGGCTCGATCGAGATCTACGAGCCCGCCTACCTGCACCGGGGCGCCCGGCCCGTACTGGACCGGGTCCCGGCGGGCGAGATCGCCCACGACGCGGAGTTCTCGGTGGAGAGCCCGACGGCAGCGGGAGTACGGCGCGCCGTACTGCTGGCGCCGACGACCGTCACGCACGCGGTCAACACCAGCCAGCGCCATCTGGAGCTGCGGATCACCGGTGTCCGCGGCCGCACGATCGGACTGCGGGCGCCGGCCACTGCGGCCGACGCCCCGCCCGGGTACTACATGCTGTTCCTCCTCGACGCCCGGGGCGTGCCCGGTACGGCGAGGTGGGTCAAGCTCGGCCAGCGGTGAACGGACCCGCCCGGAGCTAGCCGCCGGTGATGACGAACTGGGAACCGGGTTCGATCAGGATGTTGCCCTGGGCGGATCCCGTGATGGTGACGTTGGACAGGATGGCGTTGCCACGCGCTCCGCCCATGCCCAGGATGCCGGAACCGTTGTTGGACTTGTCGATGGTCACGTTCGTGATCTTCACGTCGGGCATGACCCCGCCGCCGGTCTTGAACTGGATCCCGTCGTAGGTGGAGTCGTGGATGTCGGTGTCGCGGATGACGACACCCGGGATGGGCAGGTTCGACGGGAACAGGGTGATCGCGCCGAACTCCTGGTCCTCGTTCCAGAAGGCCCCGCCGGTGCGGAAGAGCCCGTTGTTCGCGATCAGGGTCTGCCCGGAGAAGGGCAGCGGGTCGTGGTCGGTCGCCAGCATGATGGCGGGGTAGTTCATGGTGTCGTAGATCAGGTTGTTCTCGATGGTGTTGCCGTAACCGCCGTAGATGGCGATGCCGTTGGCGCGCCACGGGAGCTGGATGGTGTTGTTGCGGAAGTGGTTGTCGTGGCCGATGTCGACGGACTGGTCCTTCACGTACTTGCTGGACCACACCGCCAGGGCGTCGTCACCGGTCGTGCGGAAGGAGGAGTTGAAGACGGTGGAATTGCGCGTGCCGTTAGCGAAGTTGATGCCGTCGGCGTACGTGTCGCGGATCCGCATGCCGTTGAACTCGATGCCGTCGCCGGGTCCCCACAGGGCCGGGATGTTGTCGTAGTCGCGGCCGACCCAGACGCCGACGTTGGCGTGCTCGATCCACACGTTGGTGATCTTCGTGTTCTTGCCGAAGCGGCCGTTGAGGCCCACGCCGCCCTCGGCGTTGCCGTCACCGCCGCGGATGCGGCCCGATCCGAAGATCGCGATGTCGGATATCTGGGTGTTGTCGTCGATCTCGAAGCCGAAGTTGCCCTCGTGCGGGTGGTTGATGCCGCCGGCGTCCTGCGGCTGGGTGAGCGTGTAGAGCTGCGAGTGCCACATGCCCGCACCGCGGATGGAGACGTTGCTGATGCCCACCTGGTTGAACTGCCCCCGGTTCAGCGGGTCGTCGGTGAGGATCTTCTGCTCCTGGCGCCACTGGCCCTGCGGGATCCAGACGCAGGCGATCTGACCGTTCTGGTCCGCCGTCACGGCCTTCTGGAGGGCGAGCGTGTCGTCGATGCCGTCGTTCGGGATCGCGCCGTAGTCGGTGATCGAGGTGCACTCGGCGGGCTTGGGCGCCGCCGGGGCCACCTGCTCCAGGTCGATCAGGTCGATGACGTAGTACGAGGCCGTGTCGCCCGCGTCGCGCTGGAGGCGGAAGGTGGTGCCGGGCGGGTAGCTCTGCGCGAGCAGGGCGTGGGACTCGTCGAAGAGCCTGCGGGCGTCGCCGCCGGGGGTGTTGGTCAGGCCCTCGGGGCTGTCGGTGCTGCCGTAGAGCCAGCTGTGCTTGGAGGAGAGGGTCAGCTTCTGGGCGAAGCTGCCGTTGACGTACAGGCTGATCGTGGCGTCGGCGCCGCCGCCGCTCGCGGCGTCGGGTACCGAGTTGCGCACGACGATGGAGTTGGCCTGGTTGGTGGAGGTGAACTGTACGTACTGGCCCGTCGAGGAGAGGCGTACGGACTCGCGGCCCGAGGACTCCGTGGCGAAGTTGGTGTGCCCGAAGGTGCGCTTGGCGTCGCTCTGCAGCAGGGTCCCGGTGTAACTCCCGGACTCCGCCTCGTACTCGGTGTACGGGAGCGCCGACCCGCGGCCGACGACCACGGCGCGGGAATGGCTGTTGTTGGTCTCGTTGGTCTCGGCGACGAGGCCCGTCCCGTCGGCAGTGGCGGTGAGGGTGGCTCCCCCGCTGACCGCCGTCCAGGTCCCGTTGATCGGCACGTTGACGGTCGCGCCGGCGGCGATCGCCGGGGTGGGGCCGTTCAGGGTGGTGGAGCCGGCGACCAGCCGGGTGATGCTGCCCGCACTCACCGCGGCGGTGCCGCGGTTGCGGACGGCCACGGTGAAGGAGACCGGTGCACCCACGGCCGGGTTGGCCGGGTTGGTGGTGATGGAGAGGGCTTCCAGGTCGGGGCCCGGCGCCTGGCCGACGACGAGCTTCGCGGCGGCCGTGCGGCTGTTGTTGGTGTCGTCCTGCTCGGGGACGCTGCCGGCCGGATCGACCACGGCGGAGACGGTGTAGCTGCCCATCGGACGCTTGCCGACGGCGACCGGGACGGTGGCCGAGGCTCCGGCCGCGAGGGCGCCGACCGGGGCGCTGCCGGCGGCCGCGCCCTCGAGGCTGACGTTGACGGTGGTGGCCGGGGAGGCGGCCGAACCGGCGTTGCGGACGGTCGCGTTGACCGTGACGGCGTCGCTCTCGGAGGGGGTGGACGGGGACCAGGCGAGGTCCGTGACCGTCAGGTCCGGGTTCGGGGCGGCGGCGCCGATGACCTGGAACTCGGCGGCCTGTCCGCCACCGGCCCCGGTGTTGCCGGAGAACTTCAGCTGGACCTCTGCGAGCTGGCCGGTGACGGGAACGGTCACGGTGTTCTGGTTGCCGGCCGGGCTGAACGCGTAGTCGGCGCGGGCCTTCAGGGTGGTGAACCCGCTCGCCGACTGCTCCCGGCCCAGGACCTCGAAGCTCTGGGTGCGGTTGCCCCAGGCGGGGTCGGGGTTGAGCTTGAGGACCACTCCGGTGACGTCGGCGTTGGAGCCGAGCTTCACGGTCAGCGTGGACTGCTGGCCGCCGGCCTCCCAATAGCTGGTGACGCTGTCGTCGTTGGCGTTGGCCGCGACGAACGACTGGGTGATCGAGGAGGCCTCGATGGGCTTGCCCTTGGCGAGGTTCACGCCGACGGGGGGCGTACCCGGATCCCCGGGATCACCCGGGTCGCCGGGATCGCTGCCGTCGGCGGAGTACACCTCCAGCTCGGATATCTGCGCGGCCTGCCAGCCCGTGTTGGCGGTGACGCTCACCCGCACGTAGCGGACCGTCGCGGCGGTGAACCCGATGGTCACCGTGTTGGACTGGGCGGGGTTGAACACCCGTCCCGCCGAGGCGGACAGGGTGGTGAAGGTGTTCCCGTCGGTGCTGCCCTGCACCGCGAGCGTCTCGGTGCGCGTCTCCCAGCCGGCGGGCAGTTTCAGCACCACCTGGTCGACGGCGACGCTGCTGCCGAGGTCCACCTGCACCCACGTCGGGAAGGTGCTGCCGGGCCCCTCCCAGTACGAGCCCTGGTTGCCGTCGGCGACTCCCTGGGCCCCGTACCCGCCGAGGGATCCGCTCGCGGAGACCGCCTTGCCGAGTGCGAGGTTGGGGCCGCCCGCCGCGGCGGCGAGGGTGACGGGCAGGAGCCCGGCCGACATCAGTCCCGCGACCACCGTGCCGGCCAGCATCAGCCGACCGCCTTGATTCCATCTCATGCTGTCCTCTGTTCCATGAGGGGACCGGCCCGACGCAGCCGCGCCTGCCGCAAACTTGCGCACCGTTATTAATTTTTTGAGTGATCTGATCGCAGTTATGCGGCCATGGCGCCACAGGTTTCTAGCAGATGACGACTTTGTCAACGCTTCACGCACAGAGGGGAGTTCGGGTCAGACCCCGGGCCAGCCGCGCTCCAGGTGGTCGAAAGCCGCATCTAGGGCGCGCCGCGGGTCCGGGCGCATGCCCGCGAGATCGGGAATCTCCAGGACGTAGCGGGCCAGGATGCGCAGCGAATCGTCGTCGGCCAGGCGTCCGCACTCCTCGGCGATGACCCCGGCCAGCGCCTCCTCGCAGCCCGTCCACATCCGGCGGGCGTAGGCGCGCAGTGCGGGCGTCGCGACGACGAGCCTGGTCTTGAGCAGGAACTCCGGCGCCGGATCCGGATCGAAGGGGCCACGGCCGGCGAAGAACGCGCGCAGCGCCGCCAGGACCGACACCCCGTCGGCCCGGCCGCGCACCGCGAGGGCGAGGGACTCCTCCCGCTCGGCACCGTCCTCCAGGATCAGCGCTTCCTTCCCGCCGGGGAAGTGTGCGAACAGGGTCGTCAGGGCCGTGTCGGCGGCCTCGGCGACCTCGGCGACCTTGACCTGGTCGAAGCCCTTCTCCAGGAAGAGCTGCAGGGCGGCGTCGGCGAGGGCCTGCCGCGTTGCGGCCTTTTTGCGTTCGCGTCGCCCGGGGCCGTCAGGTTCTGCCGCTGCCTTGTCCATGCGTGTCATGCAACCAGCATAGAGCCGGACTCGCTAGCCACTCCGAAAGTGTAGCGATTGCACTTTCATAGTCGCTGTGCTCTTCTGGAAGAGGGGCCGCCACGCCTCACTCCCTCCCCTCCCGATCCAGGAGCCGTCATGTCTTCCACAGCCGAAATCCGGCCCCCGCGGCCCCCTCTGCGGGCCGCCTCCCTCTCCACCACCGCCTTCTGGCTGATCCTCGGGCTGGTCCTGCTCGCCGACTCCCTCGACATGATCGACTCCACGGTCACCAACATCGCGGCGCCGACGATCGTCCGGGAGATAGGCGGCGGCGAGAGCCTCATCAAGTGGCTGGGCTCCTCCTACACCCTCGCCATGGGCGTGCTCCTGGTCGTGGGCGGCCGGCTGGGCGACACGTTCGGACAGCGCAAGCTGTTCCTGATCGGGATGGCCGGATTCACCGCCGCCTCCGCCGTCTGCGGGCTCTCGCCCGACCCCGCCCTGCTCATCGCGGCCCGCGTGCTCCAGGGCGCCTTCGGGGCCCTGCTCATCCCGCAGGGCATGGCGATCATGACGAGGTCGTTCTCCCGCGAACAGCTGGGCAAGGCCTTCAACCTCTTCGGCCCGCTGCTCGGCGCGGCCACCGTCGGCGGCCCGATCCTGGCGGGCTTCCTCATCGACGCCGACCTGGCGGGCCTGTCCTGGCGCCCGGTCTTCCTGATCAACCTGACCCTCGGCGTCTTCGGCACCTTCGCCGCCGCCCGGCTGCTCCCCCGTGACCCGGGCGACCGCTCCCTGAGCGTGGACGGCGTGGGCGCGGCGCTCCTCGGCCTCACGATGTTCGCCCTGATGTACGGCCTGATCGAGGGTTCCACCCACGGCTGGGGCGCGACGGCGCTCGGCTCACTGACCGCCGGACTCGTCTTCCTCGTCCTGTACGCGCGCCGTCAGCGCACCGCCGCCGAACCCCTCATCAAGCCCTCCCTCTTCCGCAACAAGGGCTTCACCTCGGGCCTGTTCGTCGGAATGCTGTACTTCGCGGTCACCAGCGGCCTGCTCTACGTGACCTCCCTCTTCATGCAGCAGGCACTGCACTCCACCCCGGGCGACACCGCCCTCGGACTGCTGCCGCTGACCCTCGGCATCATCGCCTCGGCCGTCGCCGGCATGGCCGGTCTCACGCGCAGACTCGGGCGCACGCTCATCCTGGCGGGCATGCTGCTCACCCTCGCGGGCGCCGGCTGGCTCCTGGCGCTCGTCCTGACCCGCGGCACGGACCTCACGCTGTGGGCGATGGCTCCGGCCGTCTTCGTCACCGGTCTCGGCATGGGTGCCTGCTTCGGCACGATCTTCGACATCACCCTCGGCGACGTGTCCGCCGAGGAGGCCGGCAGCGCCGGCGGTTCCCTCACCGCCGTGCAGCAGATCGCGAACGGCATCGGCTCCGCCGTCGTCACCACCGTCTACTTCCACGCCGGCTCCCCGGCCCACGCCATGGCCCTCAGCCTCGTCGTCGTCCTGGCCGTCACGGCCGCCTGCCTCCCGGCCCTGCGACTGCTGCCCCGCGCCGCGCAGGCGCAGGCGCAGGCGGAGGCGGAGGCGGAAGCAGTGGCCGTGGCGCCCTGACCCGCCGGCCACGGCTCCTCACCTCCCCCTGTCCCTGTCCCTGTCCCTGTCCCTGTCCCACCAGCCTCACCCAAGGAGCAACGCCATGACCACTCCCCACCACCCCGTCGCGATCATCGGCGCCGGACTCGGCGGACTCACCCTGGCCCGCGTCCTGCACGTGCACGGAATCGAAGCGGCCCTCTTCGACCTCGACGCCTCACGCACCGCCCGCGACCAGGGCGGCATGCTCGATCTGCACGAGGAATCCGGCCAGGCCGCCCTGCGCGCGGCCGGACTCCACGAGGGCTTCCGCGCGCTCGTACTCCCCGGCGGCCAGGCCATGCGCATCCTCGACAGCAGCGCGGCCGTCCACCTCGAACACGCCGATGAGCAGGACGGCGAGGACCGCGGCCGTCCCGAGGTGCACCGTGCCGCACTGCGCGACCTCCTCCTCGATTCGCTCCCCGCGGGAACGGTCCACTGGGGGGCCAAGGCCACCGGCGTACGGGCCCTCGCCGACGGCGTCCACGAGGTGACCCTGGCCGACGGGTCCGTCTTCACCACCGGCCTGCTCGTCGGCGCGGATGGCGCCTGGTCGAAGGTCCGCCCGCTGGTCTCGTCCGCGCTCCCCCGGTACTACGGCCTGTCCTTCGCCGAGGCACATCTGTATGACGCGGATGTCCGTCATCCCGCGAGCGCGGCCCTGGTCGGCGGCGGATCGATGTTCGCGCTCGACGAGGGGCTGGGACTGCTCGCCCACCGGGAGCCGGGAGGGACCCTGCACGTGTACGCGGCCCTGCGGACCGGCGAGGACTGGGCCACCGGTTGCGCCCCGGCGATGGAGGCCGTCCTGGAGCGGTTCACCGGCTGGGACCCGCGGCTGCGCGCGCTCGTCGCCGACAGCGACGTCCCGCTCGTGGGCCGGCCGATTCACGCACTGCCGGTGGGCCACCGCTGGGCCCGCACCCCCGGCGTCACCCTGATCGGTGACGCGGCCCACCTGATGTCCCCCTTCGCCGGGGAGGGCGCCAACCTGGCCATGCTCGACGGCGCCGAGCTCGCCGCCGCCCTGGTGGCACGCCCGGGAGACCCGCAGAGTGCCCTCGCCGCGTACGAGGAGGCGATGTTCCCCCGCTCCGCGGCGGCCGCGGCCGAGTCCGCGGACAACCTCGGCCTGTGCTTCGGCGCCGGGGCGCCCCGGACCCTGGTGGAGCGGATGCTCTCCTACGCCGGCTGAGTCCGGCCCGGCTCCGTCGGGGCGGCCGGGGCCGGGGCGAGGCGGACCACCGCCGCACGCCCGGAGCTCCGTAGCAGGACCTCCCGCGCCCCCGTCATCAGGACGGCGTCGTACGGGCCCAGTTCTGCTGAGCCGTCGACCTCGGCCCTGCCTTCCAGGGCCACGATCAGCAGGCTCTCGCCGGGCCGGACGGCGAGCGCGAGGTCGCCCCGTACGACGGCGGTGTCGGCGCTCACCGCGCCCCGCCGGTACATCACGTTGAAGTTCACCACCGGCCCGGCCAGCAGCCGGCAGTCGGTCGGCTCGTCGCCGGGGAACCGCTGGGGCGCGTAACGCCGGTCCACGAGGCGTCGTACGCCGCCGATCTCGAGGTCCATGCCGGCACCCTCCGCGAGGGTGAGCGTGCGGTCGACGCCGGGGAACACGGAGAAGGCGCCGTCGGCGGTGACCTCCGCGAGGCTGACCCGCCAGCCGAAGTCGTCCATCCCGGAGCCCTCGGGGCCGGCGGCGATCTCGCGGGTCACTCCCCCGCCGTTCTTCCACCGGGCCGCCGGGCGGTCGGCCGCCCGCAGGATCCGGATCGTTTCTTCGCTGCTGGTCATGGCACCCTTCCGGCTCCGGTGACACGCGCCCCGGTCCGGCCGAGCCTATCCAGCCGGAGGCGGGGACCACATGAGGCCGCCCCCGGGCCGCCGCGGGTGAGCGGCGGCCCGGGGGCGGCTGGGTCGTCCCGTTCCGATCAGACGTCGGCCTTCTCGGCCGGGCGGGCGGACACGCTCGCGGCGGAAGCCGGGGAGGAGACCGGGGACGCACCGCCGCCCGCGACGGCCGGCGCCGGGGCGTCCGTCCGCGGGCCGTGTGCCCCGCGCAAGCCGATTCCGCTGATCAGCGCGACCAGGCCGAAGGCCACGGCTCCGATGGCGAAGGTGAGGGTGAAGCCGGATTCGGCGGGCAGTGCGGGAACTCCCGCCGGGAGGTGTTCGATCGTCTTCGAGGCCAGGATGGTGGTCACGATCGCGCTGCCGATCGCACTGCCGGTGGAGCGGGAGATCGAGTTGATCCCGTTGGCGATGCCGCTCTGGTGGTGCGGAACGCTCGCCATGATCACGGCAGGCATCGCCGCGTAGCCGAAGCTCACGGCCGCGCCGACGATGAGGCCCGCGCCGATCACCGAGGCGCTGTGCCCGTGGTCCAGGGCCAGCCACCCGAAGCCGGCGGCGCCGAGGGCCGCGGCCACGGCCAGTGCGGCGCGCGGCCCGCGGTGGCGGACCAGCTGTCCGCCGATGGGCGAGGCGAGGAGCGAGACGATCGCGCCGGGCAGCAGGAACTCCACGGAGGCGCGCAGGATGGAGGCGTCGAAGCCGTAGCCGGTCAGGGCCTTGGGCATCTGGACGAGGTAGGAGACGCCCAGGAAGTTCGCGAACATGCCGAAGCCGACGAGGATGCCGGCCAGGTTGGCCATCAGGACCGGACGGTGGACGAACATCCGCATGTCGACGAGGGGCTCGCGGACCTTGAGCTCGGTCAGCACCCAGACGGCGGTCATGACGACGGCGCCGGCGAAGCTGCCCAGCGTACGGCCGGACGCCCAGCCCCACTCGTGGCCCTGGGAGATCGGCAGCAGGAGCAGCAGCAGGGCGATGCCCAGGGTGAGCGCGCCGAGGAAGTCCGTACGGCCGCCGGTCTTGTGCCGGGTCGCCGGAACCAGGAAGACGACGGCGAGCAGCGCGAGGACGGCGAAGCCGGTGGCCATCCAGAAGGCGTTGCGGTAGTCCGCGTCGCTGCCGGAGGTCAGCAGGCCGGTGGCGACGAGCGCGAGACCGCTGCCGAACGCGAGGGTGCCGCTGACCAGGGCCATCGCTCCGGGGAGCTTCTGCGGGCGGACCTCTTCGCGCAGCACCGACAGGGCGAGCGGGAAGATCGCGGTCGCGGCGCCCTGGAGGACCCGGCCCAGGAGGAGCAGGGGGAGGGAGGACGCGAGCGCGGCGATGACGGAGCCCGCGACCATGACGCCCAGTACGGCCACCAGCGTCGGCTTCTTGCCGTGCTGGTCGCCGAAGCGGCCCAGCAGCGGGGTGAAGACGGCGGCGGACAGCAGGGTGGCGGTGGTCACCCAGCTGACGTTGGCGGTGGTGGTGCCGAGATCGCTGCGGATCAGCCCCAGGATCGGGACCGGCAGCGTCTGCATCATCGACACGACCATGGCGGCCAGGCTCAGGGCGAAGACGATGACCGTCTCGTTGCGGTGGCCGCCGGCCCGGGCGGTGGTGGAGGGAGTGGGGCTCATGGCAGGGAGGACCTTCTCAGTGCTTCAGATCGCAGATGTTTGACGTCATCAAGTACTTCGACTCCAGCAGACGGTAGACCTCAATAGTTAAGGTGGTCAAGTAAAAGGTTGCCCATGTCAAGCACCTTGAGTACGCTCCGGGTATGAGCGCCACCACCCCCCACGCCGTCCCGACCAAGCTCGAGCTGCTGGAGCTGCTCGCCGCGATCGGCACCGCCCAGTGGCGGGACTTCGCGGGGGCCGCCGCACACCACGGCCTCACCTCCACCCAGGCCAAGGTCCTCGCCCAGCTGAACGGCCCGCTGCCGATGCGCGGCCTCGCCACCCTGCTGGTGTGCGACGCCTCGAACGTGACCGGCATCGTGGACCGACTGGAGGCCCGCGAGCTGGTCCGCCGCGAGCCCGACCCCGCGGACCGGCGCGTGAAGAACGTCGTGGCCACGGAAGCGGGCCGCGAGGTGATCCGCCGCGTGCGCGAGGAGATGCAGGCCACGCACGGCGCCCTCGACACCCTGGACGACACCGAGCGCGCCACCCTCCACGCCCTGCTGGAGCGGCTGCGGCCGACCCTGGAGAAGGACGCCTGAGGGCGGGTCCGAGCTGCTCGGACGCCCTTGCGGCACCACTGCGACGCCACTGCGAAGCCGGATCGCCCGAACGCGTTGGCCAGGGGAAACACCACCTGACAGACTGCAACGGCTTCAGAACATTCCAGGAGGACGCATGTCAGAAGAATCAGACACCCCGCAGAACGAGTCGCCGGCCGAGGAGGCCAAGCGCAAGTTCAAGGAGGCCCTGGAGCGGAACGCCGCCAATGCCCAGTCGCAGCAGGCACACCAGAGCCGGGCGAAGATCCAGGGCGCCGGCGGCAACCCCGGGGGCAAGAACAAGAAGGTCCGGCGCAAGACCGGCTGACCGCGGCGGCGTCGCATGGCCGCGCCGCCGCCCCTGCCGACCCCGACGGGGCCCGGGACCCGCATACGGTCCGGATCCGGTCGGGGACGGCATCCCCCGGCGCGCGGGGCGCGAACCCGGGGCGCACGTGCACGTACGCACCCGGGGAACGGGATCCGCCCGCCCGTCGGCGTTGGGTCAATCGGCCGACGCGCGACCGCACCGGTGGAGTGCAAGGTTGAGCCAGTCGGGTGATGGGTGATAACCCCCGGTGTCCACGGCAGTTGAGCAGCTCGTCCCGCCGAGGGCAGCTATCTCATGCGACAGTGCGACAGAAGAAGGATCTCCCACATGCTCAAGAAGTTCATGGCCACCGCAGCCGCCACCGCCGCCGTTCTGGGTGCCGGTGCCGCCGTAGCCTCCCCGGCGATGGCGATCGGCAACGACAACGGCGTCAACACGGTCAACGGCAACGAGTCCTCCCAGGTCTACGGCAACCAGGAGACCGCCGGCTCGATGAGCCCGCAGATGTCCGCCATCCAGGGCTCCCTGAACAAGCTCTGTGTCGGCCTGCCCGCGAAGGTCAACGCCCAGTCGATCCTGGCCCTGGTCAACGTCGGCGTCCAGGACATCCCGATCGCGTCCAACCCGCAGAACCAGCAGTGCGCCGAGAACTCCACCCAGGCCAAGGGTGACGAGACCGCCTCGCACATCCTGAACAACATCCCGGTCCTCTCCGGCAACCTCTCCGCCGGTAGCTGACCCAAGAACCGAGCGCCGGTGCACCGCCCTTCGGGGCGTGGCACCGGCGCTTCGTTTTGGTCTAGACCTTGACAGGTCCAGACCATCCTCGCTTCAGTGGGCGCAGTCGTATGTCGACCGTTGCCCCCCACGGCAACTCCCCCCGCTGAAGGAGAACTTCCGTGATACGCACCCTGCGCCGCCGCGCCCTGACGCTGGCCGCCACCGCGGCCGTCACCCTCGGCATCGCGATCGCCCTCCCCTCCTCCCCCGCCGCCGCGGCTCCCGCCTGCGCCGGCGCGTGGGCGACCTCGGCCGTCTACACCGGCGGCATGAACGCCTCGTACGGCGGCCACAACTGGCAGGCCAAGTGGTGGACCCAGGGCGAGACCCCGGGCACCACCGGCCAGTGGGGCGTCTGGTCGGACCAGGGCGTCTGCGGCGGCGGAACGACCCCGAACCCGGACCCGACCACCCCCAACCCGTCCGGATTCGTGGTCAGCGAGGCCCAGTTCAACCAGATGTTCCCGAACCGGAACTCCTTCTACACCTACAACGGCCTGGTCGCGGCCCTGTCGGCCTACCCCGGCTTCGCCACCACCGGTGACGACACCGTCAAGCGGCGCGAAGCCGCGGCGTTCCTGGCCAACGTCTCGCACGAGACCGGCGGGCTGGTGCACATCGTCGAGCAGAACACCGCGAACTACCCGCACTACTGCGACGCGAACCAGCCCTACGGCTGTCCCGCCGGGCAGGCCGCCTACTACGGGCGCGGGCCCATCCAGCTGAGCTGGAACTTCAACTACAAGGCGGCCGGCGACGCCCTGGGCATCAACCTCCTGGCCAACCCCTACCTGGTGGAGCAGGACCCGGCCGTCGCGATGAAGACCGCGCTCTGGTACTGGAACACGCAGAACGGCCCGGGCACGATGACCGCCCACGCCGCCATGGTGAACGGCGCGGGCTTCGGCGAGACCATCCGCTCCATCAACGGCGCCCTGGAGTGCAACGGCGGCAACCCCGCGCAGGTGCAGAGCCGGATCAACACGTACCAGAGCTTCACCCAGCTCCTGGGCGTGACCCCGGGCAACAACCTGAGCTGCTGAGCCGGGCCGGCGCACCTTCGGTCAGCAGGTCTCAGGTCAGCTCGTCCGCAGCGTGGTGGCCAGCTGGGCCCGGGACCGGACGTCGAGCTTCTGGTAGATCCGGGTCAGCCGGGCCTCCACGGTCTTCACGCTGACGAAGAGCTTCGCCGCCGCCTCCTGGTTGCTGGCGCCCTGGGCCACCAGCACCGCGAGGCGGGCCTCCGCCTCCGTGAGGGCGGCCAGGGGCCGGGCCCCGCCGCCGCCCTCACTCCCGGACGGCGACGGGGACGGCTCCCGCGCGAGCTCCGCCCAGGGGGTCGCGCCGGCCCGGGCGAAGGCCTCCGCGGCCGCCGTCAGTGCGGCGCGCGCGGGTGCGCGCCGCCGGCGGCGGCGCTCCACCCGGGCGAGCGCGAGCAGCGTACGGGCCCGCTCCAGGGGCAGTTCGAGGCGCTCGAAGCGCTCGGCGGTGTCCTCCAGGAGGGCGACGGCCGCCTCGGCGTCGCCGTGCGCGGACAGGCACAGCCCGCGGGCCCGGTCGAGGGCCGCGATCACGCTGGTGCGGCCGAGCGCGAGGGCCGTCGTACGGACCCCGGCCTGCAGCTCGGCGGCCTCGTCGGGCGCGTCGGTGGCGACCAGGGCTTCGGCCAGCTCCCCGTGCCAGCGCAGGATCGAGGGGTCGACCACCTGCTGGGCGGCTTCCAGTTCGGCCACGCGGCGCAGGGTGACCACTGCCTTCGCGGCCTCGCCCGTGGCCAGCTCGACCAGGCCGAGCACGTACAGGCCACGGGAGAGGAAGACCTGGTCGTGCTCCTCCTCGGAGGCCTGGATGCCGCGCCGGGCGTAACCGGCGGCGCGTGCGAATCCCCCGCCCATGGCCTCGGCCAGGGCGGTCAGGTACCAGGCGGGCCCGGGCGACAGGCCCGCCTCGACGGTCAGCCGCAGGGCGTCGCGGGCGTGCGCCCTGGCCGCCGCGCACCTGCCCCGGCGCAGTTCCACCTCGGTGAGGCTGCGCAGGACTTCGAAGACGTCCTCGGCGGATCCGGTGCGCCGCACCACGGGCAGCAGCACCAGGAGCTGGCGGCCCGCGTCGGCGAGCCGGTCGTCGAAGAGGGCGTGGCGGACGGCGAGGTACTGCGGGGCGTTGCGCATGCCGAGGGGTACGTCGGGTGCGGGCAGGACGAGTGCCTCGGCGAGGATCTCCTCGGCGTCCGGATCACCGAGGATGCGGCCCATCCGGGCCCGTACGGTCAGCGCCATGGCCTCCGCTACCTGGTCGCCGCCCGCGCGGGCCAGTACGCCGGCCTGCGCGGCGGCGTCGCGGGAGCGGACGGGATCGCCGTCGCTGAGGTTGTGCTTCCAGGCGAGCCGCAGCCGGATGGCGGCCTCCAGCGCGGGGTCTCCCTCGGCGTCGGCCGTGGCGTGCGCGAAGGTCTCGTCGAGGGATCCGAGGGCCTGGCCCTCGGCGTCGATGACGGCGAGGCGGGCCCGCACCCGGTCGGCGGGCGAGGCGTCGCGGGCGAGTACGGCGCGGGTGGCGCGGCGGGCCAGGTCTGCGCGGCCGGCCCAGCCCGCGTCCTCGGCGGCGCAGACGAGCCGGGCGAGTTCCGCGGCGGGCAGGTGGCAGGGGGTCCGGTCGGCGGCGAGCAGGCCGAGCTCGGCGGCCAGGGCCCGCTGGCCGCGGCGCCTGCAGGAGGCGGCGGCCTCGCTGATCTCGGCGGCGAGCTGCTCGTCGGGGGCGTCCACGGCGAGCGCGCGGTGGCGTACGGCCTGGACCGGGTCGTCGACGGCGGCGGCCAGGGCGGCGTGCCCGGCGGCGCGTTCGGGCCAGCCCGCGTCGGCGGCCAGCGCGGTGGGCAGGGCCCCGGCGGTGAACCGGATCGTGCCGTCCTCTTCCACGGTGAGCAGCGCGGCCCGTTCGGCCACGGCGAGCTCGGCCTCCGCGTCCGGTCGCCCGGCCCGCCGCAGCAGCGCGGTGGTGGGGCGCGCGGCGAGGGCGGCGTACAGCAGGGTCCGCCGGGCCTGGGCGGGCACGACGCCGAGGAGACGGCGGGCCACCTCGCGGGCCTGGCCGGAGACGGGCAGCGGATCGGCGTGGTGGGCGCCGCCCTCGCGGGAGCCGGCGGCTTCGGCGAGGGAGTGGCCCAGCGCCAGGGCGAGGCGGGGGTTGCCGCCGCTGGCCTGGTGGATGCGGCCGGCGAGGCGGGCCGGCAGTCCGCGGCGCACGAGCAGTTCGGCGACGTCGTCGGTGCCGAGCGGGGGTACCCGTATCTGGGGGGTGTCCGGTCCGCAGAGGGCCTCGCTGAGCGGGGCCCCGCCCTGGACGCATTCGGCGGCGAGGACCCGTACCCGCGGCGGGGTCAGGCGCAGGGCGAAGCGGAGCAGGTCGGTGCTCTCCGCGTCGAGCCACTGGGCGTTGTCGAGCGCGAGCAGGACGGGTCCGCGGTCGGCGAGGCCGCGCAGCACCTCGACGACGGCGAGGCGCAGGGCGACGTGGTCGCGGCCGGCCCGGGGCGCGTCGGTTTCCCGGCGCAGGAGGGCGATGGCGGTGCGCTGCGGGCCGGAGAGGCTGTCCAGCGCGGTGGCGGGCACGGAGGCGAGGAGAGCGGCGGCGGAGGCTTCGGGTATCCACCGGTCGGTGGCTCCGGGGGCGAGGCACAGCACGGTTTCGTGGCGCAGCGCGGCGGCCTCGGTGAGGGCGCGCAGCACCTCGGTCTTGCCGGAGCCCGCGGGTCCGGTGAGCAGGGCGCGCCCGTGCGTGGTCAGCGCGCGGTCGACCGCCTTGATCAGTTCGCCGTTTCCGACGGTCGGGAGTCCGACGGTCGTGTCAGCGTGTCCCGTCGACACCACCACGCACAGCCACCAGCCTCTCGCTTGCCCGTTCCTGTGCCCTTCCTGTGAGACGCGACAATACGAGGTCGGATGCCCGGCGGACCCGGATTGTGACGCAGATTCCAGTCACGTGACAGGAAAACCCGCCGGACCTGCCGATACGCGGTGCATCGGCGGGTCCGGCGGGCTCGCTTGGTCCGTACTATCGCTCCGTCAGAGGGAGTTCAGGACCGGTCGGGCTGGGGTGTGGGGGGCTGGGTGGAACCGGGTGGGACCGCGCTCAGAAGGCGAGGTTCCAGGAGTCGATCTTGCCGATGTCGCCGCCGGCGTTGTCGTTGACGCGCAGCTTCCACGTGCCGTTCGCGACCTCGGTGGAGGCGTTGACGGTGTAGGTCGTGGCGATGTTGTCGGCGCTGCCGCCGGTGCGGTTGTGGAGCGTGTACACGGAGCCGTCGGGGGCGACCAGGTCGACCTTGAGGTCACCGATGTAGGTGTGGACGATGTTCACGCCGACCTTGAGGGTGGCCGGGGCGTTGCCGGTGACACCGGTGACGGTGATCGGGCTCTCCACGGTGGTGTTGTCACCGATCGCGAAGTCCGTGGTGTTCTCGAAGCCCGGGGTGGGCGGCGTCGAGGTCACGGCGGCCACGGTCGCGGCGGCGTCGGCGAGGCCGGTGCCGCAGCCGCCGGTGCAGGTGCCGGCCAGCGGGCGGGTGTTCGCCTTGATCGCGGACTCGATCTGGGCCGGGGTCAGCGCGGAGTTCGCCGACTTCAGCAGGGCGGCGAGGCCCGCGACGTGCGGGGCGGCCATGCTGGTGCCCTGGTAGGGCTCGTAGTTCTCGGCGCCGGGGGTGGTGGCGCCGGTGTTCAGGGTGGACCAGATGCCGTTCTCGGGCGTGGTGATGGTGCCGGGCGTGTCGGTGGCGCGGCGGGTCTCACCGCCCGGGGCGGCGACGTCGATGATCGCGCCGTAGTTCGAGTAGAAGGAGCGGTCGCCGGTGCGGTTGCTGGCGGCGACGTTGATCACGTTGTTGCAGCTGGCGGGCGAGAAGCCGGCCGCGTCGGAGTTGCTGTTGCCGGCGGCGACGACGACGGTCGTGCCGCGGCCGACGGCGGCGTTGATGGCGTTCTGGTACGTGGCGGTGCAGGCGCCCGAGCCGCCGAGGCTCATGTTGATGACCTTGGCCGGGGTGGCGTTGGCCGGGATGCCCGAGACGGTGCCGCCGGAGGCCCAGGTGATGGCGTCGACGATGTCCGAGGTGGCGCCGCCGCACTTGCCGAGGACGCGGACGGGCTGGATCTTCGCGCCGTACGCGATGCCGGCGATGCCCTTGGAGTTGCTCGTGGCGGCGGCGATGGTGCCGGCGACGTGGGTGCCGTGCCAGGAGGAGTCACTGGCCTTGGAGCCGGTGCCGCACTCGCCGGCCGCGCTCCAGTCGCCCTGGTCGGCCGGGTTGTTGTCGCGGCCGTTGCCGTCGCGGGCGGCGGTGGAGCTGGCGATGAAGTCGTAGCCCGCGACCACGTTGGCGGCCAGGTCGGAGTGGGCGACGTAGCCGGTGTCGATCACGGCGACCGTGACGCCGGAGCCGGTGGTCGTGTCCCAGGCGGCCGGGACGTTCATGCCGGCGGCGGGCTCGAAGAGGTCCCACTGCCTGGCGTACTCGGTGTCGTTGGGGGTGACGGCGAGTGCGTAGGCACGGGAGTCGGCCTCGACGTAGGCGACGTCGGGGTCGGCACGGAACTGGGCCATGACGGCGGCCGCGTCGGCCGGGGCGCCGAGGGTGACGAGGGCGGCTCCGGTGCCGAGGCGGCGCTCGAAGGTGGCCTTCTTCGAGGCCTTCTTGCCCTTGGCCGCCACGTCGGCGGCGGCGGCGGAGTTGGAGCCCGCCTCGGCGGCCGAGGACTTGTACCCGACGATGAGGTTCTCGACGGGGGCCGCGGCGGCGGGGGCGCCGGCAGCCGGGAGCTGCGATCCGGGGGCGGGATCCGCGGCGGACAGCGCCAGGGAGGTGGTGGCGGTGCCGGCGAGCAGGGTGACGGACATCGCCACCACGGATATGAGCCTGCGTCGTCTGGATGCGTGCACGGTGTTCCCTTTCGCGGGCCGCCACAGAACGCGCCGGGACGGCCGGTTGGTGCAGTGTGGGAGGTTGACCGGCGGCCGCGGGACCGGAACGGGCTGGTCAAGCCCGCCCGGCCACCGCTGCTGCACACCACGTCGTCGCCCGCCGCAGCGTCGGAGCTGGGCAACGGTGGCACCGGCGAAGGACCGAGCGTCGAGCTTCGCGCCATGTGGGGTGGGCGCGGGGGCTGTTCGGACGGGGAGGATCGCCGGTGGGCAGACAGTAGGCAAAGCGGGGATGAACTCGATACGGGGAAAACCCTTGTCCGCACCCTGGGGAGGGCATCGTAGGGTGGCCGGAAGCCGACGGGGCCGACGGGAAGCGGCGGTCCGGGACGGCGAGACGAGGAGGTCGGGAGGGGTGGCAGAGCTCTACCCGCCGGTCGAGCCCTACGACAAGGGGATGCTCGACGTCGGCGACGGAAACTTCATCTACTGGGAGGTCTGCGGCAATCCGGACGGGAAGCCCGCTCTCGTGGTCCACGGCGGTCCCGGGTCGGGGTGCTCCGAGCAGGCCCGCCGGCTCTTCGATCCGGCACGCTACCGGGTGGTCCTGTTCGACCAGCGGGGCTGCGGCCGCAGCACCCCGCACGCGAGCGATCCGGCGACCGACATGCGCTTCAACACCACCGGCCACCTGGTCGCCGACATGGAACGGCTGCGCGAGCACCTCGGCATCGGCCGCTGGCTGCTGTACGGCGGCTCGTGGGGCTCCACCCTGATCCTGGCCTACGCCGAGCGGCACCCGGAGCGGGTCTCCGAGATCGTCATCGCGGCCGTCACCACCACCCGGCGCTCGGAGATCGACTGGCTGTACCGCGGCGTCGGCCGGTACTTCCCCGAGCAGTGGGACCGCTTCCTCGCCGGATCCGGTGGCACGGCGCGCGACGGCGACCTCGTCGGGGCCTACGCGCGCCTGGCGGCCGATCCCGACGAGGAGGTGCGGGCGAAGGCCACGGCGGACTGGTGCGCCTGGGAGGACGCGGTGCTGTCGGGCGAGACGGACGTCGCCGCCCGGCCGTACACCGGCCGCCCGCCCGCGGCCCGGGTCGCCCTCGTCCGGATCTGCTCGCACTACTTCTCGCACGGTGCGTGGCTGGAGGAGGGCGAGCTGCTGCGCGGTGCCCACCGGCTGGCCGGGATCCCGGGCGTCCTGATCCACGGCCGGCTCGACATGGGCAGCCCCCTCGACACGGCCTGGGAGCTGTCCCGCGCCTGGCCCGGCGCGGAGTTGACCGTGGTGGAGGAGGCGGGCCACATGGGCGGAGCGGCCACCCTCGGCCACGTGCTCGGGGCCCTCGACCGGTTCGCGGCCGACGGCTGAGAGCCCGCCGGGCGGGGCCGGCCCGGGCGAGACCCTCGGGCGGGGCCGGCCGGACCTGCCGCGCTCGGCTCAGGCGCCGGGCAGGCCGGACGGCGGGTTGAGCCTGCGGAAGTACGTCCAGCTGGTCTCGTTCGGTTCCGTCCACCTCTCGGGGGCGTGGGCGAACTCCGGATGACGGGCCGCGATGTAGGCACGGGTCCGCTCCGGGACCTCCGCGTAGGAGTCGAGCTTGCGGCCCCGGCAGTGGAAGGCGAGCCCGCCGGGGCGCGGGCCCTGTTCCATCCAGGGGAGCCAGGGCGACATCCGGGTCCAGGACATGGTGGACGGGACGCTGGGCTCGCCGGTGGCGAGGACCGAGGCGGGGGCGAAGAACTGGAAGAGCTCCAGGGCCCGGTAGGTGTCGTCCGCCGAGTTCGCCGGGTACTGCGCGACGGGCAGCGGGGAGGGGTAGGCGAGCGGGATCTCCAGGCTGAAGCAGACCTGGTCGCCCAGTTCGGTCATGGGGACCGGGAAGGGACGCCACTTCTGGTTCGCGGGGTCGTTCCAGACGTGGACCACGGGCTTGTCCTCCCAGGTCTCCAGGACCTCGCGGGTCACCGGGTCCAGGTAGAACGCGGCCTCGCGGGTGAGGAGCTGGTAGGTCCCCGGTGCCTCGTCCTCCACCAGCCGGGCCACGTTGAGGCCTTCGAATCCGAAGAGCCGCCGGTAGGGCTCACCGGGGGCCCAGGAGTGGACGTCGCCCGTCCACCAGAAGGTGACCTCGGTTCCGTCGAGGGAGGCGCGCGTGCGGGCGAGGGCCTGAAGGAGGTCTTCTGGTGTCATACCGGGCCAGTCTGCGCGGTCGGCCCGAAACGGGCAAGGACCGGACCGGCCATGCGGGAGCCCGGCGGAAACGCCTTTCCGCCGGCCGGCCCCGTCGATCTAGTCTTCGGATCATGACCATGCCCATACCCATGCCCTTGCCCTTGCCCGCGCCATCGACGGTCCGACTCCTGATCCTCATCACCACCCTCCCGGGTCGCGGCCGGGAGCAGATCGACGCCTACGAGCGCCTCGCGCCGGTCGTGCGGGCCGAAGTGGGGTGCGTCCGCTACGACATGCACCGGGTGAGCGGCGATCCGGACCGGTTCGCCCTCATCGAGGAATGGTCCTCGCGGGCGGCCCTCGCCGCGCACGACGTCACCCCGCACATGATCGAGGCGGACGCGGCGAGCCCCGCGTTCCGTGCGGGACCCGCGGAGGTGATCGAGCTCGACGCGGCACCGCTGGCCTGAGCCGGGATCAGCGGAGCTGGGAGCCGCCCGGGCCGAGGAGTTCGATCTCGCGGGCGGCGCGCGGGGAGTGGACGCCCCGGTTCAGGGCTTCGGCGTGCCGCAGTTCGGCGGCGGCCTCCCGCTCGTGGCCGCCGAGCCGGTACAGCCGGGCCCGTTCCACGTGGGTCAGCATGATCGCGCGTTCCTGCTGGGCGGGGCGGGAGGCCAGTGAGGCGTCCAGGGCAGCGTGGGCCGCGCCGTGGTCTCCGAGCAGGCCGAGGACCACCGCGCGCTTGAACTCCAGTGCTGCCGGGCGGTAGGTGTGGAAGGGATCCGGCTCGCCCGCCGCGGCCCCCTGCGCCCGGTCGGCGGCGTCGAGCCAGGCGAGGGCCTGGGCCCTGTCCCCGAGGGCCGCGTGCACCTGGGCCGCCTGGGCCGCGACGAAGGCCCGTACGGCGTCGGGGGCGCCCGGGGCGATCTCCAGTGCCTGGCGTACGTAGGAGAGGGCGACGGACGGCTGGTTCTGGTCCAGGGCGTCCTGGCTGAGCATGCGCAGGGCGATGGCCTGGGTGGAGGGCTCCCCGGCCAGCTCCGCGAGCGAGGCGGCCCGGCTCAGGGTCCGCCGCGCCTCGGCGAAGGAGCACTGGTCGGCGTAGCTGCGGGCCAGGAGCAGCACCGTGCGCGCCGCGTGGCCGATCTCCAGGGCGGACAGGGAGCCTTCGTCCCCGGTGGCGGTGAGGGCCGTACGGAAGGTGCTCTGGAGGTACGCGAGGAGTACGGGCGCGGTGGCGTCCCCGCCTAGGGCGTCGACCTGGCCGGTGAAGAAGCTCTCGGCGGCCCGGCGCAGTTCGGTGTGGGAGAGGGCGGGGACCTGGCCGGCATCGGGCCGGTCGCGCTGTTCGGGGACCCGGTGCGCCTCACCGCCGCTGCGGGGCCTGCGGTGCGGGTGCAGACCGGGCACGGTGGCGAGGAGCTCCGCAGCCAGGGCGTGGAGTCCGGGGGCCGGATCACCGCCGCCGGAGGGGTCGGTGCCCGGACGCGCCGGGGCGGTGTGGTGCGAGCCGGTCTGGTGCGAGCCGGTCTGGTGCGAGCCGGTACGGTTCGAGCCGGTGCGGTGCAGCGCCGCGTGGTGCAGGCCGGCGTGGTGCATGCCGATGTCGGCGGGGCCTACGGGGCGGTTCAGCCGGGCGGCGAGGATCTCGCAGAGGAGGCCGGGGACGGGGTCGCGCGGGGTGCTGCCGCGCAGCCAGTGGGCGACCGAGGTCCGGTCGTACCCGGTGGTGAGGCCGGCCGCCTGCGCGCTCGTGTTGAGCCGCCGGGCCAGGGCTTCGTAGGTCCAGCCGGTTTCTCTGATCAGGCGGTGCAGGAGGTGGTTGGCAGCGGGCACGGCGGTGGTCCTTCGTTGCGATGCGGGTCGCTCGAGAAGGTTGCTTTGCCGTATGAACAGTCAAGCGGGGGCAAAGGTTGCGGTCCCCGGGCCGCGGGGCCCGCGCGTGCAACACCTTCAACGGATCGTGGCGCCCGGCCGGGCGGTGACCGCCCTGCGGACGCCCGGTTGACTCGGGCGGGGGTGGGCGGCAACCGTGACCCGCATGGGGAACGAACGCCGACTGCTCACGCTGCTGATCTTCCTGGTGCTGGGCGCCGGGCTGACCGCTGCCGTGCTGGGGGCCGCGCGCGCGGGCGGGCCGCACCCGCCGGCGGGTGCGGGCGGACCCGTGCCCGCCGACTTCGTGGACTTCGGGGAGGTCCCGCCCGGCCCCGCCGAGCCCCCCGCGGCCGGACCGCAGGCCTCCACGGGCCGGGTTTCGGTGGATTGCGGGCGCAACGGGGAGGGCCACTACAACGAGGACAACCTCGTCATCTCCCCCGGGCTGCGCTCGGGCGCCCACCACACGCACGGCTACGTGGGGAACCTGTCCACGGACGCCTTCTCCACCGACGCCTCCCTGGACGCGGCCGCCACCAGCTGTGCGGGCGGGGACCGTTCCACGTACTACTGGCCGGTGCTGCGCCGCACGGACCGGCCCGGCGAGCGGCCGCACGAGGGCTCCGCGGGCCACGGCAACGCGGGCACGATCCTGCCCGAGGCGGCGGTGTCGGTGGAGTTCCTCGGCAGTCCGGTGAGCAAAGTGGTGGCGATGCCCCGGTTCCTGAAGGCGGTGACCGGCGACGCGGTGGCCTTCACCGCGGACTCCGACGAGGACGTGCGGGCCCGCTGGGGCTGTTCGGGCTCCCCCGCCCGGTCCACCACCCGCTACCCGCGCTGTCCCGAGGGCGAGCGCCTCACCCGTACGCTCACCTTCCCGAACTGCTGGAACGGCCTGGACACCAGCAGCGCCGGGCACCGCTCGCACCTGGGCTTCCCGGCGGCGAACGGAGTCTGCCCCGAGGACACCTTCCCCGTGCCGCGCCTGCGGATCTCCCTCGCCTACGAGGTGCCCGCGGGCGCGCCGATCGCACTCGACTCATTCCCGGAGCAGCGGCACAGCCCCAGCACGGACCACGCGATGTTCGTGAACGTGATGACGGGCCCGCGGATGGACGAGGTCGTGGACTGCCTCAACCGGGGCCGCACCTGCCGGACCTGACCGGCGGCGCGATCCGGCCACCGGCTCCCGGGTGACGCAGGTCACGTGAACCGGGTGCCCGTGCGCGGCGTGTTCTGACCGCACCAAATAATGCGAGGAAGACGGAGAGGGTGAGATGGCCGGACCACTGTGGCCCCGCACTCGGCGGGGCTCGACCGACGAGGCACTGATCAAGTCCGTGTACGAGGAGCACGGTCACGCCCTGCTCGCGTACGCGACCCGGCTGACCGGAGACCGGGCCGCGGCCGAGGACATCGTCCAGGAGACCCTGATCAGGGCCTGGCGCCACTCCGAGGTCCTGGTGAACGGGAAGGGCTCCGTACGCGGCTGGCTGCTCACGGTGGCCCGCAACATCATCACGGACCGGTACCGGGCGAAGGCGGCCCGGCCGCCGGAGGTGTCCGGATCGCCGGCCAATCCGCCGGTGGAGGCGGACCACGCCGACGCGGTGGTGGACACGATGACCGTACTGGGGGCCCTGGACCAGCTGTCACCGGAACACCGGGACGTGCTGACGGAGTTGTACTACCGCCAGCAGAGCGTCGCCGAGGCGGCCGACGCCCTCGGCATCCCGGCCGGCACGGTGAAATCGCGCTCGCACTACGCGCTCAAGGCGCTCAGAGAAGTCTTCAGGGAAAGCACACGCACGGGCGGCCCCTCTCCGCGGCCCGGCGGACTGCAGGAGGTGGTGGCATGAACGGGCAGCGGCACGAGGAGGAACTGCTCGGCCCGTACGTTCTCGGCGTCCTGGACGACGCGGAGGTCCGCCGGGTCGAGGAACACGTGGACGGCTGCGTGCAGTGCCGTCAGGAGGTGACGGCTTTGCGCGAGATGGAGGCGGCGCTGGGTGAAGTGCCCCCCGAGGCGTTCCTCGACGGTCCGCCGCAGGGCGGGGACCTGCTGCTCCAGCGCACCCTGCGCCAGATGCGCCAGGAAGTCGACGGGGCGCGCCGGCGCCGGACCGCCTTCACCGGACTGGCCGTGGCGGCCTCGCTGACCGCCGTCTTCTGGGCCGGTGCGCAGCTGGGCGGCGGGAGCACCGGCGTCGAGGCCCGGCCGCGGCCGACGGTTTCGGCCGAGCCTTCCGCGCCTTCCGCGCCGCCGGCGGGGACCAAGGTGGCCTCCGCGACGGATGCGGGCACGGGCGCGCGGATGACCGTACGGGTGACGCCCGCGACCAAGTGGGTGCGGGTGCACGCCGCGGTGACGGGGATCCCGGCGGGCCAGCGCTGCCGGATCGTCGTGGTCTCCCGGGACGGTACGCGCACCACGGCGGGCAGCTGGGTGGTGGGCACCGCGGAGCACGGCGAGGGCAAGGGCGCGGCGCTGGACGGCTCGGCGGCGGTGGACCCGGCGGACGTACGAGCCGTCCTGGTGGAGAACGAGTCGGGCAAGGCGTTCGTCTCGGTACCGGTGCCCGCGTAGCCGGCCCGGCGCCGCACCGCACGGCGGAGGCCGCGCAACGTGACGGAGCCCGGGAGCATGTCCAGCTCCCGGGCTCCAGCTTGCCACCCATTTGCGCACACCGGCGGCGTTTAAGAGCCGCGGGTCATATTGAGATCGACGTGTTCTGCCTTTGAACTACAGCGGCACGAGAGAGCCGCCGAGGGGACTTGAACCCCCATCCGTCGATGTTCGCCCGCGCTCGGTCGATCCGGTGTTCGGCGGCGAATACTGAGACTGGAGCGAGAATCTGAGTTTGACGGGGCCGCCTCTGCCGGGCTTGGGCCACCCCCGCATGTGGTGCGGGGAGAGGGATTCGAACCCCCAACTGACACCCCTGAATCAGCTTCAACATCAGTTTCAGCTTGCGCTCATCGCGCACCCTCCGCTCGCGACGGAGGGCGAATGTGGGGCTACCGGAAGAGGTAGCCGAATACCGCGTCGCCGATGCGCTGGTCGGTGACCTCGGTGTTGTTCGCCTCCTCGCGGGCGAACTTGACGGACTGCTGGAGCTTCTCGACCCGGTCGAGCAGCTCGTTGACCCGCCGGGCGGGCAGCGCGCCGGAGAACTTCACGGTGGTCCAGTAGCCCACCGCCACGTCCTCGTAGTACACCTCGACCTGCGCCGGGTGCTTCTCCGTGGCCTCGGCCTTCACGTGGTTGCGCGGGACCTTCTTCGTGCGGATGGTCCGCACGGGGTCCGTCTTCCACGCGTCCGTCGAGGGGTCCAGGTTCCACGACTCGGAGGCGTCGAGCACCGGCAGCTTGCGCACGAAGGTGTGCAGGTCGGTGAGCTGCTTCTCCAGGAACAGCAGGTACGGGACGGGCACCTGGGGCAGCAGGACCGTGCCGTCGACCACCACGTCCGCGACCGCGGACCGGTTCGCCCAGTCCTTCGTCGCGGTCACGTCGAAGAGCCGGGTGAGGGTCGAGGCGGTCGCCCGCAGGGCGTCCTCGGCCTTGATCTGGACCCGGGTGGACTCGGGCGGGAGCTGCTCGCCCTCCTCGTCCTTGGGCTGGTAGGTCCGGGAGATGCCGGCCAGCAGGGCGGGCTTCTGCACGTCCTGGTGAGCCTGGGTGAGCTCCTGGAGGGCCTTGGACTTGACGCCCTTTTCGACTGCGATGATCTGATTCAGCTTCGGCACACGCCGAACCTAACAACCGTGCCCAGTAAGCACATCCGATTAAAATCGCTGCCCCGCCCCCGCTCGGTTCGAGGGGCGGGGCAGCGGAGGTCAGGCCAGGCGGACCGGGAGGTCGAAGAGGTCGTTCTGGGTGAGGATCGGCTTGTTGCGGAGCTCGGCCGCAGGGACGGCCAGGGTGAGGTCCGGGAAGCGGGCGTAGAGGGCCGGGAGGGCCACCAGGGCCTCCAGGCGGGAGAGGGCCGCGCCGGGGCAGACGTGGGGGCCGTGGCCGAAGGAGATGTGCCGGTTCGGGGTGCGGGTGGCGTCGAACTCGCCCGCCGTGTCGCCGAACTGGGCCTCGTCGCGGCCGAGCGCGCCGAAGGAGACGATCAGCCCCTCGCCCTTGGGCAGGATCCGGTCGCCGACCTCCACGTCCTCGGTGGCGAAGCGGATCAGGACGTGCGAGGTGGGGCTGGACCAGCGCAGGGTCTCCTCGATGACGTTCTCCCAGGAGACCTCGCCCTTGAGGACGAGGTCGCGCTGCTCCGGGTGGGTCTCCAGGGCGACGACCGCGTTGACGATCAGGCTGATGGTTGTCTCGTGGCCGGCGGCGACGATCAGCTGGAGGGTGTTGGTGATCTCCTCGGTGGTGAGGTGGTCGCCGTCCTCCGAGGCCTCGATGAGGGCGCTGGTGAGGTCGTCGCCCGGGTTCTCGCGCTTGGCCTCGACGATGCGGGAGAACAGCGCGCCGAGGTCCGCCATCATCTGCGGCACCTCCTCGGGCAGGGTCTGCGTGGAGAAGAACTTCTCGAACAGGGCCTTCAGGCGCGGGTGTTCCTCGGCGTCGACGCCCATCAGGTCGCTGATGACGTTCATCGGCAGCGGGTACGCGAACTGCGCCTTGAGGTCCACCGTCTCGCCGGCCGGCAGTCCGGCCAGCTTGTCCAGCATCCCGGTGGTCAGCGCCTCGATGCCGGCGCGCAGCTTCTCCACCCGGCGCACGGTCAGGGCCTGTGCGACCAGGGTGCGCAGCCGGCGGTGGTCCTCGCCGTCCACGGTGAGCATGGAGCGGCCGGGGTTGGCGAGGCCGATCAGCGGCCAGTCCATCGGGATCTCCCCGCGCTGCCAGGCGCCCCACACGTCGATGTCCTTGACGATGCGGGGGTCGGTGAGCAGCTTGCGGGCCTCGGCGTGGTGCGTGACGGCGTACACGGCCACGTCACCGGGGAGGACCACCTTGACCAGGGGGCCCGCGGCGCGCAGTGCGGCGCTCTCGGCGTCGAGGTCGGCGACGAAGGGGTCCAGGACGATGGCCGCGGGGCCGGTGTGGTCGATCGGGCACGTCATCGGGTGGCTCCAAGGGCGGGGGTCGGGGTGTAGGTCACGGGCAGGACGGAAAGGCCGCGCAGCCAGGGCGAGGGGCGGCGGGCCAGGTCCCCGGCGGGCACGGCGAGGTCCACGTCGGGCAGCCGGTCGAGGAGCACCTCGATGCCGGTGCGCGCGATGACCTCGGCGACCTCCTGGGCGGGGAAGGGGCAGCGGTGTTCGCCGTGCCCGAAGGAGAAGAAGGCGTTGTTGCCGCCGGTCAGCTCTCCCGCGTCGGTGCGCACGTGCGGGTCCGCGTTGGCGGCCCCGATGCCGAGCAGGACGAGGTCGCCGCTGCCGATGCGCTGTCCGCCCAGGTGGGTGTCGCGGGAGGTCCAGCGGCCGGCCACGTTCTGGGTGGGGGTGTCCTCCCACAGCACCTCGTTCATGGCTTCGCCGACGCTGTGCCGGCCGCCCGCCAGCGAGGCGGCGAAGCGGTCGTCGGTGAGCATGAGGCGCAGGGAGTTGCCGATCCAGTCGGCGGTGGGCTGGTGGCCCGCGGCCATCATGACCATGAGGTCCTGGGCGACCTCCTCCACGGTGAAGCCGGACCGGTTGGCGAGCATCCGGGAGACCACGTCGGGTCCGGGTTCGGCGAGCTTGGCGGAGAGCAGCGCGAACATCGACTCGGCGAGGTGGCGCTGGCCCTCCAGGGCGCCCTCACGTCCGTTGATCATCTCGTTCATGGCGTGCACGAGTCCGGGGCCCTGCTCGTCGGAGAACCCGTAGAGGCGGGCGAGGACGCGCAGCGGGAGCAGCATGGCGTACTCGCCGACGATGTCGCAGGAGCCCTTGCCGCACAGTTCGTCGATCAGCTCGTCGGCGAACCGTTCGGCGTGCCCCTTGAGTTCGAAGGGGTCGACGGCTTCGAGGGCCTCGGAGATGACGGCCGCCCGCTCGCGGTGGCGTTCGCCGACGGTGTAGAGGATCGACGGCTGGCGGCGGCCGATCATCGGGAGCAGGGGCCAGTCGGCGGGGATGCGGTCCCACTGGTTCCACAGCTCGGAGTCCCGGGAGAAGAGCACGGGGTCGCTGGTGACCTGGTGCAGTTCGCGGTAGCCGAGGACCAGCCAGGCCGGCACGTCTCCGTCGAGGACGACCGGGGCGACGGCGCCGTGGTCGCGGCGCATCTCGCGGTACAGCTCGGCGGGGTCGGTCTGGAACCGGGGGCCGCCGAGGTAGACGGGCTGGTGCTCGGGGGCGGCGGGGCAGGTCACGGGGTGGGCTCCGGGGTCTGGGACAGGGGGCTCGGCTGGCGGCTCGGCCGGGCGTGCGACAGCGCGGCCGTCTGGAGGTGCTGGACGAGGGAGATCAGGACCTGCTTGCTGGACTCCCGGGAGCGGGCGTCGCAGAACACCAGCGGGATGCCGTCGGGCAGGTCGAGGGCGGCGCGGATCTGCTCCGGGGTGTGCTCGGGGCCGCCGAAGTCGTTGCAGGCCACGACGAAGGGCGTGCCGTGGTGTTCGAGCCGGTCGATGGCGTACCAGGAGTCCGCCAGGCGGCGGGTGTCGACGAGGACGACGGCGCCGAGGGTGCCGGAGAAGAGCCGGTCCCACAGGAACCAGAACCGCTCCTGGCCGGGGGCGCCGAACAGGTAGAGCACGTTGCGGGCGTCGAGGGTGATGCGCCCGAAGTCGAAGGCCACGGTGGTGGCGCTCTTCCCGGCGATCCCCTGGGTGTCGTCCACGGCCTCGCCGGCCTTGGTCATGGTCTCTTCGGTGTTCAGCGGGCGGATCTCGCTGACCGAGCGGACCATCGTGGTCTTGCCCACGCCGAAACCGCCCACGATGACGATCTTCAGCCCGTTGTCTGCCGTGCTGCGCAGTGCCTGGCGGGGCCGGAGCGGCTCGGCCTCGGCCGGGTGCGGCGACGCGGCTTCGGGGATCGTCGCGTCAGAGATTGCGGAGTCCAACGAGCACCTGCTCCAGGATGTCGGGGTCGGTAAAGCTGTACGCCGAGTTCGCCGTACGCGGGTGCCGGGCGCGGATCCGTCCGGTGGCGAGCAGGTCGGCCAGCAGGATCCGTACGATCGACACCGGCAGCCCGAGCTCGGCCGCGATCTCGACGACGGCCGTGGGGAACTGGCACATCCGCAGGATCGCCGCGTGCTCGGACTGCATGCCGGGCACCGGATCGCTTTCGGCGACGACCAGGGTGACCAGGTCGAAGACGTCGGATCCGGAGCGGCTGCGGCCACCGGTGAGGGTGTAGAGCCGGTCCGGCGAATCGTCCCGGCCCGGCCGGGGCCGGCTCATCCCCGGGGCCTGGCGATGAGGTGTTCGCCGAGCTGCTCGACCAGTTCGGACATGTTGTGGCCGACGAGTCCGGCGTCGGCGTCCTCGTTCGCGACGAGCGCGAGGTGCGCGCCTTCGCCGGCCTCGACGATGAAGAGGATCCCGCCGTAGAACTCGCTCATGGCCGAGCGCACTCCGCCGGTTCCGTCGCCGAACTCGATGGACGCCCCGTGGGACAGGCTCTGGATGCCGGCGGCGATCGCGGCGAGCTGGTCGGCCTGGTCGACGGAGAGCTCGGGCGTGCGGCACAGCTTGAGGCCGTCGCGGGAGAGCACGAGGGCGTGGCGGGCGCCCGGTGTGCGCTCCAGGAGGCCTTCGAGGAGCCAGTTGAGCGTCTCGTCGGTGGTGAAGCCGGTCATGATCGCGTGTTGCCTTCCGAGTCTGGGGTGTGCGCGGGCTGCTGCTCGTCGCCGGGGGCGTCGGCGCTGCCCGGGGCTGCTTCGCCCGGGGCTGCTTCGCCCGGGGCTGCTTCGCTCGGGGCTGCTTCGCCCGGGGCTGCTTCGCCCGGGGCTGCTTCGCCCGGGGCGGCGCCGCCGCCGCGGACGGCCTGGCGGAAGCTGCCGAACCGCGCGGCCGACCGGGACGCCCCGCCGGGTGCGGAGGCCGTGGTGGAGCCCGGGGCCGGGGCGGTGCGGGTCTCGGTGCCCGCGCCGTCCGTGCCCTCGGGGTGGGCCGCTGCCATGGTCCGGCCGCGGCGGCGCTGGGGCAGGCCGCTGTCGCCGAAGTGCGGGTGCTCGCCGGTGGATTCGGACTCGGCGGCGCCGTCTGTGTCAGTACCAGCACCGGTGCCGGGGGCTCCGGTCCCCCGGTCCGCCGCCGTACGGTCCTGCGCGCGGACGGTGTCGTCCCGGCCGGCGGCGGTGTCGTGCACGGCCTCGGGCTCGGGCTCGGCGGGGACTTCGGCCGCCGCGGGAGCCTCCTGCGCGACCCGGGCGGACGGCTGCGCCGGGATGGCGAGGGGCGCGGCGGGGGCTTCGGCGGCCGTGCGGCTGATGAGTTCCTGCGGGAGCATCATCAGGGCGCCCGTACCGCCGCGGGCGGAGGGCCGGAAGGAGACGGTCAGTCCGTGCTTGCGGGCGAGCCGGCCGACCACGGCGAGGCCGAGCCGGGTGCCGGACAGTCCGGCCAGGTCCAGGGAGACAGCGGTCACGGCCTGTTCGGCGCGGCGCAGTTGGACCTCGCTCATGACGAGGCCGCTGTCCTCGACGGTGATGACGATCCCGGACGGCACCTCCTCCACGTAGACGTGGACCTCGGCGGTCGGCGGGGAGAAGTTGGCCGCGTTGTCGAGGAGTTCGGCGAGGGCGTGCATGACGCCCTCGGCCGCGTGTCCGGCGACGGCGGCGTCGCTGGTGGAGTGGAGCCTGACCCGCTGGTAGCCGCCGATGCGGCCCATCGCGCCGCGCAGGATGGACTCCATGACGATCGGCTTCGCCCAGCGGCGGCCCGAACGGGCCCCGGTCAGTACGGCGATGGAGTCGGCGAGGCGGCCGGCCTGGGCGGTGCGGTGGTCGAGGTGGAGCAGGTCGCCGAGGACGTCCTCGTCGGCGTGCCGGTGCTCCATGTCGCGCAGGTCGGCGAGCATCCCGGTGGCCAGGGCCTGCATCCGGCCGGCGGCGTTGGCTGCCGCGGCCATGGCCGCGGCCCGGCCGGACTCGGCGCGGCGCAGCTCGCCGCCGAGCCGCTCGCGGGAGGCGTTCTGGGCGGCGGCCAGTCCGTCGAGTTCGGCGGAGTGCGCGCCTGCCAGGTGTTCCAGCGCGGCGGCGTGGTCACCCGTCAGCCGCTCGAGTACCGCGGCGTGTTCTGCGGTGAGCCGGCCCCGTTCGGCGGTGTGCGCGGCGGCGTCACGGGTCGCGTCGGCGATCAGCCGGGCGATGTGCCCGTCACGGGCGACCAGTTCGGCGCTCAGCCCGGAGATGCGGCCGCGCTGCGTCCGGGAGGTGCGCGCGCACCAGGTCACCGCGAAGGCCGCGACCGCGAGGAGCAGGACGCCCGCGCCGGCGAACCAGCCCAGGGCGGTGGCGATGGACGACGGGGCCGCGGCCACCGCCGCCGTGGTGAGCGCGCCACCGGCAACTGCGGTGATCAGCAGGGCCAGCGCGGAGGGGCGAAGGGGGGAGGGCGGCGCCGTCATCAATCAAAGCCTCATACCGGGCGTAAATGGAGGAGAAGGTTCCTGGCAACGAGGCATCACTATAGGAGAGTTGTTGATCGCTTTGGGCAGCCCCTGACAAGTTTTCCGCTCAACCGCGACCGGTAAAGGGTCTTATGTGACCCTCTGCGGAGAAGGTACATCGCGGGGATCGCGGCAATGTCCGTCCGGTTGCCGACAGAGGACGGGCATCCGGCGGAAAACCCGTCGCGCCGCTGGGCCCTTGGGCGAGACTCCGCCCACGCACACCTACGCCTGACATCGGGGGAAATCCGTGAAACAACGTCGTGGGCTGACGTGGTCGGTCGGGCTGGGCATGTCCCTCATGGTCCTCTGCTCCCTGCGACCGGCCCCCGGGTTCGATTTCCGATGGGACGCGGTGGTGGTGCTGGCCGGACTCACGACCGCGAGCGGTGTGGTTCCGGCACTGGGCCTCGCCACCCGGTGGTTCGCGGGCCGCGGAGGCCCTGCTCGCGGATGGTTCGGCGTCGCGGCGCTCGCGCTGTTCCTGCCCGTCGGGATCTCGGTCGGGGTCTCCCTGCTGCTCATGGGCCTGCCGCACGGGTCGTACACCGCCCTGTCCCCCGTCGACTTCGCCCGACGCACCCTGTACATCACCGCGTCTGTCACGCCGTCCACGCTCGCGACGTTCGCGGTGGTCCGGCTCTGGGATCCGGTCTGGAAGCCCTCCCCCTAGGCGCGGCGGCGCCGTTGCGGATGGCTGCGTACACGGACCGATCATCACATTGCGACCCATGACATCCTGTGACGTCACAACTCGCCGGACGGGATCGGCGGACGTCCGGGGAATATGGGGAAGGTCCATGAGGCTCTGCTTCCTGGTGGAGGAGCACTACCGCCACGACGGCATGCCGAACGAGGTGGTCCGGCAACTGAAGGCCTGGGGGCACCGGGTGGAGGTACTGCGGCCCGGTGGTTCGCTGCTGCGGATGAGCGAGGCGGTGGAGGCCGGCGCCCATGACGCCTGGGTCCTCAAGACGGTGTCCGGCGGGCCGGGGCTGACCCTGCTCGAAGCCGCCGCCGCGGCCGGTGCCACCACCGTCAACGACGCCCGCGCGATCCGGGGCGTACGGGACAAGGCGCTGGCCGCCGCCATCGGACGCGGCCGGGGGCTGCCGCTGCCGCCGACGTACGCGGCGGCCCGGCCGGAGCTGCTGGCCGAGATCCCGGCGTCGGAGTACCCGCTGGTCGTCAAACCCGCCGACGGCAGCTCCGGTCGGGCCGTGCACCTGGTCTCCTCGCCCGAGCGGCTGGCCGCCATGCTCCCCGAACTGGCCGGCGAGGGCATGCTCGTCGCGCAGCCGTACGTGCCGAACTCTGGCACCGACCTCAAGGTGTACGCGGTCGGCGGGGAGCTCTTCGCCACCGAGCGCCGCTCTCCCCTGCATCCGGACACCTCCGTCCCGGAGCGCCTCGTCCCGCTGTCCGCCGAGATCGCGGAGATCGGCGCGCGGGTCGGGGAGGTGTACGGGCTCGACCTGTACGGGGTGGACGTGCTGCTGGGCCCCGACGGGCCGGTGGTCGTGGACGTGAACGACTTCCCGAGCTTCCGTCAGGTCCCCGACGCGGCGGCCCGGGTGGCCCGCGCGGTACTGGGTCTCGCCCGGGGCGCCGGTTCGCGGCCCGGCGCCGGGGCCGGGGCCGGGGCCGCGCCCCCGCGCTGGTCCGGACAGGCGGTGTCGATCCCCCTGCAGACCACGGCGGCCGCCCCTGCCAGTCCCGTCGCGGTCGTCACCCCGCCGGCCGCACCCACGGGAGAGCCCGCATGAGGATCGGCCTGATCACGGACAACCCAGGGCATCCGCTGCTGTCCGCGGCGGCCGGCCTCCTACGGGCCGCCGGACACGGGGTGGAGCTGCTGGATCCCGGCGCTCCGGACGCGGCCGCCGGGGCTCCGGCCGACGTGTACCTCCTCAAGGCACACACCCCGTCCGGACTGGAACTGGCCCGGCGCCTGGAGCGGCTCGGGGCGCCGGTGGTCAACTCCGCCGCGGCGACCACGCTCTGCCAGGACCGCACCCTGATGGCGGAGCTGGCGGTCCGGGCCGGGCTGCCGTTCGCGGGAACCCGTACCGTCGGCGCGCTCGCACCGTGGGCGGCCGGGGCGGCGCCGGCCTCCCCCGTGGTCGTCAAGAGCCGCCACAGCCGCCGCGCGGACCTCGTGGCGCGGGTCGACGACACCGTGCGCCTCGGGGAGCTGGCGGACCTGTGGCCCGACGAGCCGGTGGTGATCCAGGACTTCGCCCCGAACAGCGGCTGGGACCACAAGCTCTGGGCCATCGGCGACCGCGTCTTCGCGGCCCTGCGCCGCTCGGAACTCTCCCCGGAGGGCCGCGGCCCGACCCTGCCGCTGCCCCGGATCCCGGAGGGCTGGGCCGATCTGACCCGCCGGGTCGGCGAGGTCTACTCCCTGGACGTCTACGGCGTGGACATCATCGCCACCTCCGACGGCTCCCCCCTGATCGTGGACGTCAACGCCTTCCCCGGCATCCGCGACCAGCCGGGCGCCCCGGAAGCCCTGGCGGACCTGGCCCTGCGCCGGGTCTAGGGCCTGTCGTCACACTCCCGTCGTCGCCCGAAGGGCGGCCTCGCGGCGTCTGGTGCGTGCTCTCGGCGTGCCGGGCGGAAGCCCGCGTACTGGACGTACTTGGTTTTCGCCCGGTGCGGCGAGAGCGCGTGCCAGGCGTCGCGCGGCAGACGGGAGTGTGACGACAGGCCCTAGGCGGTCAGGCCACCGGCACCTTCGGGTCGGCCGCGACCGTCTCACGGGTGCGGTAGAGCGGGGCGAAGGCGACCAGGAGGAGCACGGCTCCAAGGGGTATGAGGTCCTTGCCGGCCAGGGGCACCACGGCGTTGACGAGGACCAGAACGGGCGCCCACGGCTTCAGGACGCGGCGCGCCGCGAGCTGGGAGACCAGGATCAGTTGGCCCACGAAGAACAGCAGCGGACCGAACTCATAGATCACCGGGAGCATGCCGGGTATGTCCTGGACCCTGGTGAACATCTCTTCCATGGCACCCCGGTCCGCGGACATGAAGCCGACGACGAGGTCGATCGCGAACTGCCCCGCCAGCGACACCGCTCCGGCCACGCCGGTCCACAGACCCACGGCGGACAGCTTGCCGCCGCCGGCCATCGCCCGCATCGCGGCGAATCCTTGGACGAAGAGGACCAGCGCACCGAGGAAGCACAGGTGCCCTAGGCTCCATGCGAAGCCCGGACCGCGGCTGCCGTCGAGACCGTCGAGGATCCGGATGACGCCGTAGGCCCCGGTCAGAACAGGGGCTGCGAGGAAAACAGTTCGGGGTGTGGTCATACGCAGGACGCTACGGACGCGTCACCCCGAGTCGCATCGGGTACCGACCCCTGACTTGTCCCCTAGACGGGTGCGGCGCCCGGGTGGCGGCCGTACGTCATGGGCGCGTCACGGAACCGCCACAGCAGCGTGCGGCGGGAACCTGCTCGGGTCCGTGAACCGTGTTCCTGCACGCGAGTGCCGGTGCGTGACCGGTCGTGAACCTCGGGGAGCACCCAATGCAGTACACAGCAGGCATCGGCCGGACCGCGTCGGCCCTGGCGGCGGTCCTGGCAGCAGCGGCTCTGATGACGGGCTGTACGCCCACCGGCGACGGCGGCGAAGCCGCCGCCCCCTCGGCGCCGGCCACAGCCTCGCGGCCGGCCGGGCCGACGCCCACCGGCGGCGACAAGGGCGGAACGACCAGCGGAGGTGCCACGGGCGGTGCGTCGCCCTCGGGCAGCGCGTCGTCCTCGGGCGGGTCCTCCTCGGGCGGTACCGGCGGAGGCGGCGGGGTGACGAAGAAGCCCTGCACGGTCGCCGACATCAAGGTCTCCGAAGGGCACCAGGCCGACGTCCGCCCGTCGGGCACCGGAACCGGGGCCGCCGTCGTCTCCGTCACCAACACCTCCGCCTCCCCCTGCAAGGTGTACGGGTACCCGACGGTCGCGGCGGCGGGCAACGGCTCCCCGGAGAAGAACAAGCCGCTGGCCACCACCCACACCGGCCCCGACGCGGCCAACGTGGTGCTGGCCCCGGGCGCCCGCGCCTGGACCAAGCTCACCTTCGTCCAGGTCCAGGGCGAGGCGGACGGCTACTGCGTCTCCGGCGCGACCCCGGGCTCCTACCCGACGGTGGTCATCGGCGTACTCGGCGCGGGGAAGCACCAGATCGCCATGGACGACGGCGTGTTCGCCTTCTGTGACGACAAGGTGACCGTCACCGCCTGGTCCTCCGCCAAGCCGTCCTAGGGCCGGGCCGCAGGACGGGTCAGAGGGGCTTCAGGCGGGTGCGCAGGAGGCAGAACTCGTTGCCTTCCGGATCGGCCAGGGTGTGCCAGCCCTCGGCGCCGGTCTGGCCGACGTCGGCCGGGCGGGCGCCGAGGGCGAGCAGGCGCTCCAGCTCGGCGTCCTGGTCGCGGTCGACTGGGTTGACGTCGATGTGCAGGCGGAGCTTCCCCCGCCGCGGGTCGCTGCTCGGACTGAGGACGAGGGTGGGCTGCGGACCTCCGAAACCGGCGACGGCCGGCCCGATCTCGATGCTCCCGTCGTCCTCCCGGGAGAGCTCCACGTAGCCGAGGGCCCCGCTCCAGAACGCGGCGAGGCGCTCGGGGTCGGCGCAGTCGATGACCAGCTCACTGATGCGGCTTACCATGCCCGCCAGTCTACGGAGAGCTCCCGGGAAGCGGGCCGGCTACTTGATGACCTCGACCTTCTTTTCACCCGCGGCCGCGTACGCCGACGCGCTCGCGCCGAGGGCGGTGACGGTCAGGGCGAGCAGGACGGATACGGCGGCGGCCGTGGCGCGCCTGCGGTTCGCCTCGTGGGTCGTCTTGTGGGTCGCCTTGCGGGTCATGGGGTCCCCCTGATGGTGTGTGGTGGTCGTCCCGGCAGCTTCGCATCCGGGTCCGGGGCCGACAAGGGAGCCGTGGTCGGGCGGATCAGGCGAGTGGAGGCGGTCGGCGTGCGCGCGGTGCTGTTCGAGCGGTACGGGGAGCCCGGCGGGGTACGGGACGTGGCCGATCCGGTGCCGGCCGCCGGTGGGGTGGTCGTACGGGTCGAGGCGACGGGGCTGTGCCGCAGCGACTGGCACGGGTGGATGGGGCACGATCCGGACATCACGCTCCCGCACGTGCCCGGCCACGAACTGGCCGGTGTGGTCGAGGCGGTGGGCCCGGGAGTCGCCAACTGGCGTCCCGGGGACCGGGTGACGGTGCCGTTCGTCTGCGCGTGCGGCAGCTGCGCCGAGTGCGCCGCAGGTCAGCACCAGGTGTGCGCCCGGCAGACGCAGCCGGGTTTCACGCACTGGGGATCCTTCGCCGAGTACGTGGCGCTGGAGCACGCCGACGTCAATCTGGTGGCCGTGCCCGAGGAGCTCTCGTACGACACCGCGGCCGCGCTGGGCTGCCGGTTCGCGACGGCCTTCCGGGCCGTCGTCGCGCAGGGGCGGGTGGCCCCGGGCGAGTGGGTCGCCGTACACGGCTGCGGCGGGGTGGGGCTGTCGGCCGTGATGATCGCGGTGGCGGCGGGAGCCCGGGTGGTTGCCGTGGACACCGCTCCGGCGGCGCTGGAGCTGGCGCGGGCCTTCGGGGCCGCGCACTGCGTGGATCCGGGGCTGGGCGACGCGGCCGAGGCCGTACGGGAGCACACGCGCGGCGGTGCGCACCTGTCCCTCGACGCGCTCGGCTCCGCGGCGACGGCGGCGGCGTCGGTGGCCGGGCTGCGCCGGCGCGGGCGGCACGTGCAGGTCGGGCTGCTGCCGGCGGCGCAGGGGTCCGCGGCGCTGCCCATGGAGCGGGTCATCGGGTGGGAGCTGGAGATCCTCGGCAGCCACGGGATGGCCGCGCACGCCTACCCGCCGATGATGGAGCTGGTCCGCTCCGGAGCGCTGCGGCCGGACCTGCTGGTGACCTCCACGATCCCGCTGGACGCGGCGCCGGCCGCGCTGGCGGCGATGGGCGCGGCGCCGGGACCGGGACAGGGACCGGGAATCACGATCATCCGGCCGGGGGTCGGCGCGCGGAACTGAGCCGGGCGGCAAGGCTGCTGGTCGCGCGGGGGTTGTGGTGCGGGGAGGGCATGGCTACATTCCTTGATTACACGTGTAAGCAAGAGATGTGGCCACTCCATATCCGGCCACGCCCCCGTGCACGCGTCATCCCTCCTCCTCGTACCCCTCGTACCCCTCGTACCCCTCATATCTCCTCCCCCCTTTCCCACCCGCCGCGAGAGGCAGCACAGCCATGTCCACGATCCCCGTCGACCCACCCCTCGAAGCCGGCGCACCCGCGTCCGCGACGGACCCGGGCAGCAGGCGCACCGGCACCCTCACCCTCGGAATCGCGCTGCTCGGATCCGCCGCCGCGCTCGCGCTCGTCGTACGGAGGGACGTCATCCGGCCGCCCTTCCAGGGCCTCGACGACCGCTGGCTGTCCTGGATGGGCGGACCGCACGACGGGCTCCCCTCCGTGGTCGCCACGCTGCTGAACTGGTTCGGGGGCCCGGTGGGCGCCGTCGTCCCGCTCGGCCTGCTGCTCTTCCTGCTCATCCGGCGGCGCTGGGTGTCGGCGGGGTTCCTCTTCCTCGTCTACATGGCCGCAAACATGCTCGTCGTGCAGGGCCTGAAGCACCTGGTGGACCGGCCCCGCCCGGAGAATCCGCTGGTCCGGGTCGACCACGGCTCCTTCCCCTCCGGGCACGCGGCCAGTGCGGCGCTCCTGGTCGTCATCGTCGGCGCGCTCCTCGTCCCGGCCGCCCGGCGCCGGGCGTGGTGGATCGGCGGCGCGGTATTCACGCTGGCGATGATGTGGAGCCGCACCTGGCTGCACGCGCACTGGCTCAGCGACACCGCCGCCGGTGCGGTGGCCGGCGCGGGGGCCGGGCTGGTCGCCTGGTGGCTCTGCGCCCCGGCGCTGGCCCGGGAGGCCGGGCGGAGCGCCGAGCGTGCGCGCACCCGGCGGCGGACGGCGGAAGCGGAATCCGCCGCCCTCTGACGGCGGGAGCCGCGCCGGTTACACGTGCGGACTCCCGGGCACGGCGCCCGTCCGGACGCGGCGCAACCGCAGCGCGGTCAGGACGGCCGCCACGGCCGTCACCGCGAGCGCGCCCCCAAGCGCGAGGATCCAGACCGGGACGCCGCCCGCCGTGAGCAGCTCGTCGGTGTACTCGACCCGGCGGTACGGGGCGTCCGCCGCGGCGGCGCGCAGTTCGTGATCGCCGTCGATCCGGGACGGGACCGGGAAGCTCTGGTCGATGGCCGTGAGGAACACCGGTTCCGTGCCCGCGAACTCGGCGACCGGTCCCGTCGGGGTGATCCGCCCGGCGAAGGTCACCTCGGGCGCGTTGCCGCCGATCGCGGAGACGGGTTCCATGCGGTGCTCCGCCAGGACGTACAGGCCCAGGGACTGGGCGGTGGAGGCCAGCCGCGACAGCCGCATCGGGTAGACGAGCCGGTCGCTCTCGAAGCGGATCAGGAGCGGGTCCAGGGTGCCGCGCAGGGTGGTGCCCGGCTCCCGGGGTGCGAGGCGTACGGCGACGTACTCCCAGCGCTGGTCCACGTACGGCTTCAGCTCGGCGGAGAGGCGGTCGGGCAGCACGAAGCCGTTGTCCTCGAGCCAGTCGCCCAGCGCCCCGGGGTCGGTGGCGGTCAGGCGGGCCACGTCGAAGTCGCCGAGCCGCTCCCGGCCGATGACGCCGACCCGCGGGTCACCGCTGCCGGGCGGCGGCGCTCCGGCCGTGTCCCCGCGGCCGGAGTCGAAGGGCCAGTCCCCGTGCCGGGGCCAGAAGTAGCCGCGGGTGCGGTACTCGGGTCCGGTCAGGTCCACCAGCTGCGAGAACAGGCCGCCGTCGCCGAGGCGCACCGTGGCCCGCCCCGGGACCGGCATGATCCAGGCGGCCCGCTTGGCGTCGCCGCCGACCGTGAACCGCATCGCGACGTGTTCGGTCCGGCCGTCCCAGCGGACCACGGAGGCTTCCCGGGAGACTCCGATCCGGGAGCTGCCGTCGGGGACCATCGCCCCGCAGCCGCAGGCGTAGGCCGGGCTGACGAGGGACCCCACCTGGGTCGCGAGCAGCGCGAACAGCAGGATCCTGATCCTTCGCCTGATCCACGCGACCGCCCGCACCCTCGCCGTCCGCGCCCTTGCCGTCCGCACCATCGTCGTCCACACCTTCGCCGGCCACGCCTTCGCCGTCCGCGGTCCTGTCGCCCGCACCCTTGCCGTCCGCACCGTCTCCCCCACGCTCCTCGCTCAGCCGCCCGCGGGCGGCTTCACCCGCCGGCCGGTCCACCCCGGGGCCCGACCGCCCCGGGGCCCGACCGCCCCGCGGCCCGACCGCCCCGCGGCCCGACCGCCCCGGTCTCAGACGGTCGGCGCCGCGATCCGGTTCCGGTCACCTGCGCGTCATCCGCCGGCCACCTGCTCCTGTCACGCTGCGGGCACCCCGGAGTTGTATATACAACTTTTCCGAGCTTGGCAGGAGCCACGATGTCCGTACCGGCGATCACCCGCCCGCCCGCGCCCTGGCTGCGCGACAACTGCCCCTGCGCCGAGTGCCGTGACCCGCGCACCGGCCAGAAGCTGTTCCAGATCACCGAGCTGCCCGCCGGACTGGCCGTCGGCGCCGTGCGCGAAGCGCCCGCCCCCGACGGCGGGCCCGGCTGGGAGGTGGAGTGGCAGCCGGACGGCCACCGCTCCGTGTACCCGGCCCGGTGGCTCGACTCCCACGCCCCGGACGGACCTGCGTACCGCGCGGCCGGGGACGGGCGGACCGAGGCGGACAAGGAGCTGTGGGCGGCGGCGGACCTGGACGGGCGGGTCCCGCAGGCCGGCTGGGACGCGTACATCAGCTCCCGCGAGGTCCGCGGACAGGTTCTGGACAGCGTGGTCCGGCTGGGCTTCGCCCTCCTGCGGGAGGTTCCGTGCCGGGACCGGATGGTGCTGGACGTGGCCCGCACCTTCGGCTTCGTCCGCGAGACGAACTACGGGGAGCTCTTCGAGGTCCGCGTGGAGGCCGACCCCAACAACCTGGCCTTCACCGGCGCGCTGATCACCCCGCACACCGACAACCCCTACCGGGACCCCGTACCGACCCTGCAACTGCTGCACTGCCTGCGCAACGAGGCCCGGGGCGGCGACTCCGGGCTGGTCGACGGCTTCCACGCCGCCGCGCTGCTGCGCGAGCGGGAACCGGAGGCCTTCGAGGTGCTCACCCGCGTACCGGTGGAGTTCGCCTTCACCGACGCGCACTGCGAACTGCGGGCCCACCGGCCGCTGATCGATGTGGACCCGCTCGGTCGGATCCGCGAGGTCCGCTTCAACAACCGATCCATCTCCACGCTGCACCAACCCGCGGCCGTCCTGGAGGAGTTCTACGCGGCCTACCGGCTCTTCGGGGAGCTGCTGGAGCGGCCCGAGCTCCGGCTCGACTTCCGGCTCGCGCCCGGGGACTGCGTGGTCTTCGACAACACCCGTCTGCTGCACGCCCGTACCGCCTTCGCCGAATCGGGCGGGCGCCACCTCCAGGGGACGTACGCCGATCTCGACGGGCTGCTCTCCACCCTTGCCGTCCTGCGCCGCGAAGGAGCCTGCGCGTGAACACCCCCGAAACCACCGCCCCTTACGAGACCCCGGGCTCCGGCGCCGTCGACGCGCTGGCCCGCCTCTTCGAGGGCGAGGGCAGCGCCGAGTACTTCGGCGAGGCCGTCACCCAGGCCGGGCACATGCTCCAGGCCGGGGCCCTCGCCGAAGCCGCCGGGGCGCCCGCCCACCTGGTGGCGGCCGCGCTGCTGCACGACATCGGGCACTTCCACGGGACCGTGACCGGCCGCGACCTGATGGAGGGCGGGCAGGACAACCGGCACAGCCACACCGGGGCCGACTGGCTGGCCCGGTGGTTCGGACCGGAGGTGACCGAGCCGGTCCGGCTGCACGTGGCCGCCAAGCGCTACCTGTGCACGGCCGAGCCGGGCTACTTCGACCTGCTCTCGGAGGCGTCCGTGCACACCCTGCGGGTCCAGGGCGGCCCGATGACCGCCGAGCAGGCGCGGGCGTTCGAGGCGCTGCCGGGGGCGGCCGACGCGGTGGCCGTGCGGCGCTGGGACGAGCAGGCCAAGGACCCCGAGCTGGCCACCCCGGACTTCGACCACTTCCGGCCACTGCTGGAGGCCCTGCTGATCGAGAACACCTGATCAGCAACTCCTGATCGGCAACTCCGGATCAAGAACGCCTGGTCACGAGCTGGTCAGGAGCCGAGCTGCCGGCCCAGCGCGCTGGCGGCGGAGGTGTGCACGGTGAAGGCGACGGTCCCCGGCAGGTAGCGGTCCTGCGACCACTCCACCGGGACCCCGGCCGGGTCGGTGGAGCGGCGACGTTCGCGCAGCAGGGCCTCGCCCGCCGGGCAGCCCAGCAGCCGCGCGTCGTCCGCGTCGGCCGGGGCGATGTCGATGGTGTGGTGGGCGTCGGCGAAGAGGACTCCGTGCCGGGCGAGTTGCTCGGAGTACGAGACGGTGTCCGGGGGCATGCCGGCGACCAGGGCGCCGACCGGCTCCGGGTACGTCGTGCGCTCCACCATCACGGGGGCACCGGACAGGGTGCGCAGCCGCAGTACCCGGTACACGGGGGCTCCCGGGTCGATCCGCAGCTGCTCCGCCTCCTCGGCGTCGGCCCCGCCCCGGTCCACGGCCACGGTCCGCCCTCCGGGCTCCTGGCCGAGCGAGCGGGCCCACCGGGTGAAGCTGCGGAGTTCCGCGACTCCCCCGGCCTCCCCCGCGCCACCGCCGAGGACCACCCGGCGGGTGCCGCGCCGCGAGGTGATCAGCCCGTCGGTGCGCAGGGCGGCGAGGGCCTGGCGGACAGTCCCCCTGGAGACCCCGTAGCGGCGGGCGAGCTCGTCCTCCGCGGGCAGTCGCGCGCCGGATCCGTACTCGCCCGCCGTGATGGCGGTCCGCAGGTCCCCTGCGACCTTCAGGTAGAGCGGTGTCCTGGGTGCTGGGTCGCGCGGTGCCTCGTTCACGCACACAGCCTGTCATGGCCGGGACCAGGCAGTCTCGGCCTAGGTCGTCTCTTTCGGATCTTGTCGGTCCGGCAAGATCCGAAAGAGACGGCCTAGGCGAAAGGCCCGGGAGGTCGGGACGTTCCGCCCGGTATTGAGATGATGACCGTCATCTAAATTCGAAGCGTGACCGGAAGGACCGGTGGCCGTGGCCCGGCCCGCTCGGCGCGGGCCGCGCACCAACGCGTAGAGGAACCACCCATGTTCGGCATGACCATCGACACCGCCCCCGACACCACCACCGGCGGCCCCGTGCTGCGCCTCGACCCCGAGGGCGGCCCGTTCCGTGCCCTCGCGGCGGTCCGGATCCAGGTGCCTGCGGGCGGGACGATCCCGGCCCACGCGCACGGCTCGTCCGAGCTGCTGCTCACGGGCGTCGCCGGGACGGTGGAGGCCTCGTGCGGGTGCGGTGCCAAGACGGTGGCACCGGGCACCTTCGCGATGCTGCCGGCCGACAAGGAGATCACCCTGGTCAACCACGGCGCCGAGCCGGCAACGGTCCTCGCGGTGTTCTCGCAGAGCGAGTTCACCGAGGGGCTGCCGCGCGCCGCTGCCAAGGTCTGCGGCTGCCAGGGGCACGGCGGCTGACCTCGCGGTCCCCTTCGGGCGGGCCGCTCTGGACGGGCCACCGGCCTGATCCCATACTTCTCCCGTGAGAACGACGGAAAAGCAGCCCCGCACCAGCCCGCTGGTGCCCGACGCGGTGTCCCGGGAGATCGCCCGGCACGACTGGAACTCCCTCGCATGCGGCTGCGGCCGCCCGGCCGGTCACCTCGGTCACCTCCCGGACACCTTGTGGGACGCGGCAGAGGGACACCCGGCCGCGTTCCGTGCCCTGGAGGGCCACGCCTTCCACACCGGAGTGCTGCGACCGCCCGCGCCGGCGGTGTGCGGGGTCCTGATGGCCGTCTGGTTCGCGGGCCCGCCCCGGCAGTCGACGCGCGAGGCCCTGCTGTGGGCGCTGCTGCGCCTCCTCGGAGCCGAGGACGACGGTTCCTCGCACGAGGCCGGTCTGTACGGGCAGTGCGCCGCGCACATCCGCTCCGGTCTGCCCGGGCTGCGCGACACGGTGGCCCGGTGCCCGGGCTCCGAATCCGCCGCGTACGCGGGCGGGATCCTGAGCCTGCTCGACCTCACGGTCTAGGCCGTCTCTTTCGGATCTTGTCGGTCAGGTCCGCGTCGTCCGGTGCCGTGCCTCGCCGCGCTGCCGGGGCTCCCGCGTACTGGACGTACTCGGGAGCCGCGGCAGTGCGGCGAGGTGCGGTGCCGGGCGGCGCGGGCCCGGCAAGATCCGGAAGAGACGGTCTAGGGCCTGTCGTCACACCCGAAGCGGAGCGACCAGACAGGCCCGCAGGGTGTCCGGGGTGACCTCGGTGAGGGAGGGCGCGAAGGTGCGTACCGGCGACGGGGGCACCTCCAGCAGGGACGGGACCACCAGGACTCCGCAGCCGGCGGCCTCCGCCGAGGCCGCGCCGTCCGGGGAGTCCTCGACCGCCACGCACGCCCCGGGGGCCGCGCCCAGCCGTTCCGCGGCCGCCCGGTAGGGGTCCGGGTGCGGCTTCGTCAGGGTGGTGTCGTCCGCGGACAGGGTGAAGGCGAAGGGGACATGGGCCAGCGAGCCGCCCACCACCGAGTCCACGACCACCCGCGGCGAGGCGCTGACCAGCGCGAACGGCAGACCTTCCGCCTCCAGGGCGGCCAGCAGCTGCTGCGCGCCCGGCCGCATCGGCGCGCCCTCCTCGACCCGGCCGAAGAAGCTGTCGGTCAGGGCCCGCGCCACCTCCTCGGCGTCCCCCGCGCGGGCGACCCGTACGAGGTGCGCGGCGGTGTCCTCGACCGCCCGGCCGACCACCTCGGGCGCGTCGGCGTCGGTCAGGACGTGGCCCAGGCCGGCGGCGATCTCCGCGGTGGTCTGCCACCACAGGACCTCGGTGTCGACGAGGGTGCCGTCCATGTCGAAGAGGACGGCGGCGAGTTCTGTCATGAAGCTTCCCCCGGGTCTGAGGCGGTGGCCGCGGCCGTGGCGGCCGCGGTGGCGACGACGAGGACGGGGCGCTCTGCCAGGCCCACGGTTGCCCGCGCGCCCGGTACGAGGGCTCCGGCCTCGCGCGAGGGCAGGTCGGCCTTGATCCGGATGCCGTCGGGCAGGTCCAGGTGGAGCCGGGTCACCGACCCGAAGAACGAGGCCGACGCGACGGTGGCCGCGCCCTCGGCAGCCGCCGTCACCGTGATGTTCTCAGGTCGTACGAGCACCTCGACGTCCGGGGTGGAGGGCACCGGGCCGTCCACCGGCAGCCGGGAGCCGGCCACTTCGACCGTGCCGGAGCCGGACAGCCGTCCGGGGAGCCGGTTCATGGTGCCGACGAACTCGGCGACGAACGGGGTCGCGGGCCGCTCGTACAGCTCGGCAGGGGCTGCGCACTGCTCCAGGCGGCCCGCGTTGAGCACGGCGACCCGGTCGGCCATGGACAGGGCCTCTTCCTGGTCGTGCGTGACGAACACGGTGGTGATGCCCAGGGAGAGCTGGAGCCGGCGGATCTCCTCGCGCAGGCTGGACCGCACCTTCGCGTCGAGCGCGGAGAGCGGCTCGTCGAGCAGCAGGACGCGGGGGCGCAGGGCGAGGGCGCGGGCGAGGGCGACGCGCTGCTGCTGGCCGCCGGACATCTGGTGCGGGTAGCGGTCGCCGTGGTCGGGCAGGCCGACCAGGTCGAGGAGTTCGGCGGCGCGCTCGCGGCGTGCGGCCGCACCGACCTTGCGGACGCGCAGGCCGAAGGACACGTTGTCGCGGGCGCTGAGGTTCGGGAAGAGGCTGTACGACTGGAACACCATGCCGGCGTCACGGCGGTTGGCCGGGATCCGCGTGATGTCCTGTCCGTCGAGGAGCACTTCGCCAGAGTCGGGCTGTTCGAACCCGGCGATGACGCGCAGCGCGGTGGTCTTTCCACAGCCCGACGGGCCGAGCAGGGCGACGAGTTCGCCGGGCTCGATGGTGAGGTCGAGTCCGTCCAGGGCGACGGTGGAGCCGAACGCCCGGCGCAGGCCGCGGAATTCGACGCGCGCGCCGCCGGGGGCCGCTTCGCCGTCCGCGGACTTCCTGGCCTCGGGAAGGGTGAGGGACATGCGGGTCAGGACTCCTTGCCGGAGGTACGGGAGGTGCGGGAGGTTGCGGAGTTGCGCGAGGGCCCGGGGGACACGGTGGTGGGGGCGGTGCCGGCCCGGGAGAGGAGGAGCAGCAGCAGCCAGGTGATGAGGAGGCTGAGGACGGAGACGGCCACCGACATGCGGGCGTGCGCTCCGGAGATCGACACGATCCACACGGCGAAGGGCTGGAAGCCGAGCAGCGAGGCGATCGTGAACTCGCCGAGGACCAGGGCCAGCGTGAGGAACCCGGCTCCGGCGAGGGCGGCCCGCAGGTTCGGCAGGATCACGCGCAGGACCACGTACGGCCAGCTCGCGCCACAGCTGCGGGCGGCCTCGACCAGGGTCGGGACGTCGACGGCGCGCAGGCCCGCGTCGAGGGAGCGGTAGACGAAGGGCAGTGCGAGCACGGTGTACGCGAGGACCAGGACGACGGGGAAGTCCGGGTTCTGGACCGCGAGGAAGGTCTGGTAGAGCGGGGTCGTGGAGAGGTGTTCGGGACCCCAGCGCAGCACCGTGGTGATGCCGGTGACCAGCGCGATCGGCGGTACCACCAGCGGCATCATGCACATCACCTCCACGACCGGGCGCAGGCGCGGGGAGCCGATGCGTACGGCGACCAGCGCGGGCACGGCGAGGAGCAGCGACGCGGCGATGGTCGCGGCGGCGAGGCCCAGCGAGAGCAGCAGGCTCTCGGTGAACCCTTCCGCGGAGAGCAGTTGGGTGTACGCCTCGAAGCTGATGCCCTGGCCGGGGACGTGCACGGTGAACACGAAGGAGGCCAGGAGCGGGAGGACGAAGTACGCGCCCGCGAGCGCGAGCACCGCTCCGCGCCAGACCCGGGGCCGGGAGCGGGGGCGCAGCCGGCGCGGGGTTCGGGCCGGGGGTTCCTGCCGGTCCCGCTCACCGTCCCGGCCCGCGGGGGCCGGAGCGGCGGCCGGGGCCGCCTCGTCCTGCGGGGCGGGCGTCGGGGTCATCGCAGCCATCGGGCGCTCCGTCGCTGGAGGGGCAGGTAGACCGCCATGACCAGGCCGGCGATCACGATCATGTCGAGGCCGAGGGCCAAGGCCACGTTCTCCTGGCCGGTCAGCACGTTTCCGGACAGGGCGTCCGCGATCTTGAGCGTGACCAGCGGGACGGAGCCGCCGACGAGGGCGGCGGCCGTGGCGTGCGCGGCGAAGGCCGTGCCGAAGAGCAGCACGAACCCGCCGAGCAGGGAGGGCGCGAGGACGGGCAGGCCGACGTGGCGCCAGAACTGCCAGGTGCTCGCCCCGTTGTTCTGGGCGGCCTCGCGCCACTGGGGGCGCAGTCCGTCCAGCGCGGGGACGGTCACCAGCACCATGAGCGGGGTCAGGAAGTAGAGGTAGACCACGGTGAGGCCGGTGAAGGAGTAGAGGTTCCAGCCGAGGTCGGTGAGGTCGGCGAGCTGGGTGACGACCCCGGAGATCCCCACGGTGGCGATGAACGCGAAGGCGAGGGGGACCCCGCCGAAGTTGGCGAGGACGCCGGAGGCGGTCAGCGTCGCCCCGCGCAGGGCGCGGGAGGGGGAGGTGACGACGGCCTGCGCGATGAGGACGCCGAGCACCCCGGCCACGAGTGCGGTGAGGGCGGAGAGCTGGACGCTGCCGATGAGCGAGCCGAGGTAGGGCCCCTGGAGGGAGCGGGCCAGGTGCTCGCCGGTCGCTTCGGTGGCGCCGCTCACCGGGTCCGTACGGGTGACCGCGCCGAAGGCGATGGCGCCCAGCGGGACGCCGAAGCACAGTGCGGTGAAGACGAGGAGGGGGAGGGCGGCGAGCCAGGTGCGCGGGCCGCGCCGCCGGCGGCGGGTGGTGCTGCCGCCGGCGGTCCCCGTCGAGTGGGGGATGGTGGTGGAGGCGGACATCAGCTGAGGGCCTTGTCCCACTTCTCGGCGAGGGTGGCCTTGGCCTTGTCCAGCTCGGTGGAGGCCGGGAAGGCCGGGGTGCCCTGGACCTGCGGGAGCTTGGTGACGGCTTCCTTGTCGACGGTGCCGGCCTGGGTCATGGCGGGCAGCAGCACGGGGCGGGCGAAGCCCTTCAGCCACAGGTTCTGGCCCTCGGTGCTGTACAGGAACTCCATCCACAGGCGGGAGGCCGCCGGGTGGGGGGCGTCCTTGTTGATGGCCTGCGAGTAGTACTGGGCGTAGACGCCGTCGGTGGGGATGGCCACCTTCCAGTCGACGCCCTTGCCCTTGAACTGCTCGGCGTAGCCGGCGTTCAGGTAGTCCCAGTCGATCGAGATGGGCGTCTCGCCCTTCTCGACGGTGGCCGGGGTGGACTCGACGGGGATGAAGTTCCCGCTCTTCTTCAGCCGGCCGAAGAAGTCGATGCCGGGCTGGATGTCCGCGAAGGAACCCTTGTTGGCGAGGGCCGCCGCGTAGACGCCGCCGAAGGCGGAGCCGGACTTGGTCGGGTTGCCGTTGAGGGCGACCTTGCCCTTGTACTCGGGCTTGGCCAGGTCCGCGAAGGACTGCGGGCAGTTCGGGATGCGGGCGGCGTCGCAGCCGATGGAGACGTAGCCGCCGTAGTCGTTGTACCAGCGGGCGTCCGCGTCCTTCTGGGCGGCGGGGATCTGGTCCCAGGCGGTGACCTTGTACGGGGCGAAGAGGTTCTCGGCGGCGCCGCTGCGGGCGAAGGCGATGCCGAGGTCCAGGACGTCGGGGGCGCGGGTCTGGCCCTTGCGGGACTTGACGGCGGCGATCTCGTCGGCGCTGGAGGCGTCCGGGTTCTCGGCGTTGATCTTGACCTTGGGGTACTTGGCCGCGAACGCCTTCTGGATCTCGCCGTAGTTCGCCCAGTCGGCGGGCAGCGCGATGACGTTGAGCTCGCCCTCCTTCTCGGCGGCCGCGACGAGGCCCTCCAGGCCGCCGAAGTCGGCGACCGAGGTGGCGGCGCCGGGCTGGGTCTTGTTCTTGCCGTCGCCACCGGCGGAGCCGGCGGTCTTGTCGGGTGCGGCGCCGCACGCGCTGAGCGTGGTGAGCACGGCGGCACTGAGCAGGACGGCCGCACCGCGACGGGCGGAGGAACTGAGCACGGTCTCTCCCGGAGACGAAAACGCATGAGAACGCTTGGAGGAGGATTCACTTGTCTGAACAAGTTGGCTCCAGTTCGCCCTGGGTCTCTGTACGGACGGTGAACGGCGGCTGTCCCGTGGAGCACGTCTCGACGAAGACCGGAGACCGGCCGGATTCAACCGTGCCGGACAGCCTCAAGATGATCTTCGGGGCCCCGGCGCGGCCTAGGCTTGCGGGCGGGAGCGACGGGCTCACGGCTCCGGGCGGCAGGGCCGGTACACACATCCACGCAAGGGGGAACAGGACAGCATGGCTACGGTGCGGTATCTGGAGATCGCCGAGGCGCTGCGCCGGTCGATCCTCTCCGGCCAGTACCCGGTGGGCGCCCAACTTCCCTCGGAGAGCGACCTGGCGGCACACTGGTCGGCCTCCCGAGGGACCGTCCGCCAAGCGGTGGCGACGCTCGCCGCCGAGGGGCTGATCGGCTCCCGGCAGGGGGCCCGCAGGATCGTCCTGCGCCACGAGCGCAAGCACAGTTTCGGCGAGCTCAACAGCTTCGCCCAGTGGGCCGAGGGGGTCGGCCACCAGGCCGCGAGCCGCTTCCTGTCGCGCACCCGGCGCCCGGCCACCTCCGAGGAGGCGGACCGGCTGGCCCTGCCGGCGGGCACGGAGATCCTGGCCGTCCTGCGGCTCCGGCTGCTCGACGGGGAGCCGACGATGGTCGAGCGGACGGCCTACGCCGACTGGGTCGCGGCGGCGGTCGAGGCGATGCCCGAGGACTGCCGCTCCGTGATGGACGGTCTGGCGAACGGCTCCGGCATCGTCGCCCACTACGGCGAGCACCTCATCGACGCGCTTCCCGCCGGCAGCGAGGACGCCCGGCTGCTCGAAATCCGCCGCGGCAGCCCGCTTTTGCGCCAGCGGCACGTCTCCGCGACCCGCACGGGCCGCCCCATCGAGTGGTCGGACGACCGCTACCGGGCGGGAAGCGTCACCTTCAGTGTGAACAACTCGGCAGTAGCAACTCCCCTGGAGCGCCGGGCCGGGGACCGCTAGGCCGTCTCTTTCGGATCTTGTCGGTCAGGTCCGCGTCGTCCGGTGCCGTGCCTCGGCGCGCTGCCGGGGCTCCCGCGTACTGGACGTACTCGGGTGCCCCGGCAGCGCGCCGAGGTGCGGTGCCGGGCGGCGCGGACCCGGCAAGATCCGAAAGAGACGGCCTAGGGGCTGCCTCCCCTGCCGAGCGGTCACTGGCCGCCCGCCGCCTGCACACCGACATGCCGATCCCCACCGCCTCCTCGCACCGGAGGCGGTCCGGAGTCCCCATGAGGCCTCCCGACCCCTACGCCCGCAGTGCGGCGGCGCTCTCCGAGACGGCCTCCGGGAGCCAGTCCGCGAGCCGCCCGAAGCGGAAGCCGAGCGCGGCGGCCCGGCCGTTGTCCATCGCGTAGGCCCGGTCGAGGGAGAACGGGGAGGCCTCGGCCCCGGACGCGACGGTCCGCAGGAGCGGCGCCCGCCCGACCCCCTCGGCGACGGCCCCGACCAGCCCGAGCACGTCCAGCTCCCCGTGCGAGGCCGCGTTCACCGGCCCGGTGAACTCCTGCTGCCCCGCCCAGTGCAGGAACCGGGCGATCTCGTGGTGGTGGATGAAGGAGGTCGGGTACGGGGCTTCGTGCACGGCCACCGGGATCCCGGCGCCGATCCGCTCCACGTAGTGCGCGAGGCGGCCGGTGAACTCCGCCCGGCCGCCGCCGAGTACGTGCGCGGTGCGCACGGCCACGTGACCGAAGGCGGGCTCCGCCCCCAGGACCTCCTCGGCCCGCCGCTTGCCCTCGGCGTAGGCGCGCGCACCGGGGGTGGGCGGCGCGGGGTCGTGGACCTCGATCGTCGAGGTCATCACGTACCGCCCGGTGCGCCCGGCGAAGACGCGGCGGGCCGTCTCCGCCTGCCGGGGCGTGTAGCAGACCTGGTCGAAGACCACGTCGAAGGTGCGCTCCCCCAGCGCCTCGCGGAGCCCCGCTTCGTCCTCCCGGTCGGCGATCAGGTGGCCGACGCCCCGCGGCGGGGCGGTGGAGCCCCGGTTCACGACGGTCACCTCGCTCCCGGCGTCCCGCTCCAGGGTGACCAGGTGCTTTCCGAAGTAGCGGCTGCCGCCGATGACGAGGATCTTCTTCATGCCCTGGACTCTGCCGCTGTACCGTCGCCAGCGGAACTACCGCAATACTGATCACGTCGTAAGGGAAACTGATGATCGATGTGCAGCGGCTGCGCATCCTGCGCGCCGTGGCCGAGCACGGCAGCTTCAACAAGGCCGCCGGGGCGCTGCTCCTGACGCCCTCGGCCGTCTCCCAGCACATCGCGGCCCTCGAACGCGGCCTGGGTCACCCCGTCGCCGTCCGCAGTACCCGCGGGATCACGCTCACGGAGCCGGGCCGGCTGCTGGTGGAGGCGGCGGAAGCGGTGTCGGCGGAGCTCGACCGGGTGCGCCACGAGATCGACCGGGTCACCGCCGAGCGGCCGCGGCTGACGGTCGCCACCTTCGTGAGCGGGGGCCGCAGGCTCCTGCCGGGTGCGCTCGCCGGGTTCGTCGCCGCGCACCCCGAGGTGGAGCTGACGGTCCTGGAGGCCGAGCCGGAGGAGGCCGTCCCCATGATGGCTTCGGGCGCCGCCGATCTGGCCCTCACGTACCACTTCGACGGGCCGCTGCCGCTCCGCCCGGGGGCCGGACTCGACTGGCTGCCTCTGATGGAGGACCCGTTGGCGCTGGTCCTGCCGCCGGGGCACCGTTTGGCGGGGCGCACGTCGGTCGCCCCGGCCGAACTCGCCTCCGAACGCTGGGTACTGGGCTGCCGCAAGACCGAGGCCTACCTGCGCCGGTACGCGGACCGGGCCGGTTTCGACCTCCGGGTGGCGGCTTCCACCACGGACTACTTCTTCGCGCGCTCCCTCGTCGAGGCGGGCGTCGGCGTCGCACTGATCCCCCGGGTCGCGCTGCCGCCGGAGGACGCGGACGGGACCAGGGACGGGGATGCGGGCAGGGACGGGGCCGTGAGCGGGGACGGGGATGCGGGCAGGGACCGGGAAGGGCACAGGCACCGGGACGGGGACGGGCACGGGGACGGGCATAGTGATCGGGCGGGCCGGGGCGTCGCCGTCGTACCGGTCGAACCACCCTGCCCCGCACGGCACATCGGCGTGCTGACGCTGCGCCGACGCCGTCCCCATCCCTACGCGGCGGCCATGGCCGAGGCCTTGACCGGAGTGGTGCCCGGGGTGGTGCTGCCGTGATCCGGATCCTGTGCGGCCTCGCCGCCAATCCGGCCCTGCCCGCCGATCTCCTCGACCGGCTGGTCGAGCTCGCGGGCCACCTCCACGATCCTGACGAGGACCTCGCCTGCGCACTGGCCGAGCGCACCGACCTCACCGGCCGCCAGGTCCGGACCCTGGCCGCCGGTGAGCAAGCCGCGATCCACCTCGCGCACGCCGGACTGCTGGACCCCGCCGACGTGGACCCGCTCGACCGGCCGCCAGTGGCCCTGGCCCTGCTCGAAGAGGGCGCCGGACCGCCCGAGTGGGCCCGGTCCCTCGCCGCGCACCCCGACCCGGAGACGCGGTGGCAGCTCGCCTCCCGGCCCGGGCTGCCACTCGACGTACGGGAGTCCCTGGCGGCGGACCCGGACGTGTCGGTCGTGGCCGAGCTCGGCATCTGGACCACCGATCCGGCCCTCGCCGCCCGCCTCGCGGCGCATCCGCACGCCGAGGTCCGGATGGCGACCGCGATCAACGAGGCCGTTCCGCCGGCCGCGCTGGCGGCGCTGATCACCGGGGAGGGACTCGCTCCGGCCGCGTCGTGCCTGGTCTGCGACCAGGAGGAGATCCCGTTCACCCACGATCCCCACTGCCCGCGCCGGGACTGCGAACTGCGCGGCGGAGCCGCCTGCGCGGGCGGCCACGAGTCCACCGTGCACGACACGCTCCGGCGGGCCGCGCGCAACCCGGCCACGCCCTCCGGGGCCGCGGCGTCCCTGGCCGGACACCCCTCGATGATCGTCCGCTGGTCGCTGGCCGAACGGACCGACCTGTCACAGGAGTTGTACGCGCAGCTGGCTGCGGATCCGATCCCGGGCGTGCGGCACGAGACCGCCGGGAACCCGGCGCTCGACGGGCCGCTGATCCGCACGCTGGCCGCGGATGCCAGCGCCGACGGACAGCCGGACGTACGCCTCCTGCGGCTCCTGGCCCGCCTTCCCGGCGTTCCGCTCGACGTGCTCGCGGAGCTGGCGCGGACGGTCCCGCTCGGCCCGGAGCCGGTGCCGCGGCTCGCCGCAGCCACCGAGCCGGAGCTCGCCGGGCTGGCCGCCTCCCCGCACCCGGCGGTACGCGCGCTGGCGGCCCGGGGCCGGGGCCTTGCGGCGGCGGTGCGCGACGCCCTGGCCGACGACCCTGACGCGGCCGTCGTCGTATGCGTCGCCGCGCACCCCGGCCTGTCCGAGGACCGGCTGCGCGCGATGGTCGCGCGGCACGGCGTACGGGTCCTCGCGCAGGTGGCCTCCAACCCGGACGCGCCGCCCGCCCTGTTGGCCGACCTGGCGCGGCACGACCCGCCCGTGCGGCGGGCCTTCCGCGAGATCGCGGTGCACCCGCGCGCGACGGAGCCCGCACTGCTGGCGTGCCTGGCGGAGCCCCGGGCCCGCGCCGACGCCGCACGGCACCCGGCCCTGTCCGCAGCCGTCCTCGTGGGGCTGCTGGACGGCGAGCGGCCTGACACGGGAACAGACACCGACACCGACACGGCCGAGGCTGCGGCGGCCAACCCCTCGCTCCCGCGGGCGGCGATGGAGGAGCTGCTCGATCGTGCGGGCCGGAGCACCTGACCGGACCGGCGCGCCCGACCGGGCACGGGTCACCGGTCAGGGAGCGGCGGTCAGCGGGCCCTCCAGGAGCGTGGGCTGCTCGCCCTCCGTGACGGTGACGGGGATGCCCCCGGTGGCCTTCTCCAGCTTCGCCTTGAACTCCGCCGACGCGGCGCCCTCCTTCGTGGAGGTCACCTCGACCGCCTCGCCGTGGCCGCTGGAGACGCTGTAGACCGGGAAGCCGATTCTGAGACCGATCAGCTTGTCGCCGGCGGCCTGGAGGGTCTGGTGCGCGTAGGTGCTCAGGTACAGATCGGCCCGGGCCGGGTCCGCTTGCGGATCCGCCGCGTGCGCCGCCGCCACGAGGAGCTTTCCGCGGGCGAGGTCGGTGACGCAGAGGGCGACCCGGCCCGCCGGATGGTCCACGATCTGGGTGGAGTACACGTCGGCGAAGGCTCCGTAGCCCTGGTCCCCGATGGCCTGGGCGAGCCGCTCGCCTTCGGGGGTGTTGGCCGGGCTGCCGTCGATCAGCGTCGGCGAGGACTGCGGTGCGGCGGGGTCGATCACCGGGCACCTCGTCGCGGCCTTCGTGGGCCGGGCGGGCGCCGCCACGGGATCGCCCGGGGCGGCCGGGTCGGCCCGGTCGGCCACGCCGGCCTGTCCGCAGCCGGTGAGCAGCACGGCAGCGGCTCCCATGCTCAGGGCGAGGGCCACGGCCGCGTTCGGCTTCGAGGCCTTCCCCTTGGTGCTCCCCTTCGCGCTCGCGTTCACAACCCGCTGGTATCTCTCGGTGGTTCTACGCACCTTCGGTTCCCCCCTCTTCTCCGGTGCCGGATCGGCACCGCTCTTCGGCACCGCTCTGACGCGCGCCCGGCTCCGCCGGTTCCCCGTGGTGCCGTGGCCCACAGCGGGGCGGCCCGGTGTGGGCCCGGCCGCCATGGCCAGGGCGGGCCGGCGGTTCCTAGGGTCGGTCGGGCGGGCCCGGCCGCGCGCCGGCCCGTTCGGGTGGCCGGCGGCCCGGGGCCGCGTGGAGGAGGGTATGCGATGGGGTTGGACAAGGAGGTCGCGAGTGCGGCCGGGGCGGTGGCGGACATCCCCGCCGGAGCCTCGCTCGCGGTGGGCGGCTTCGGCCTGTGCGGGGTGCCGGGCGTGCTGATCGGCGCGCTGCTGGAGCGCGCGAAGGTGCACGGCCTGGAGGTGGTGTCGAACAACTGCGGGGTGGACGACTGGGGGCTGGGACTCCTGCTGCGCGAGGGCAGGATCGCCCGGATGACCAGCTCGTACGTGGGCGAGAACAAGGAGTTCGCCCGGCAGTACCTGAGCGGCGAACTGGAGGTGGAGCTGGTCCCGCAGGGCACCCTCGCCGAGCGGCTGCGGGCCGGTGGCGCGGGCATCGCGGCGTTCTACACGCCCGCCGGGGCCGGTACGCAGGTCGCGGAGGGCGGCCTGCCGTGGCGCTACCGCGCCGACGGGGGCGTCGCCGTGGCCTCGCCGCCCAAGGAGCTGCGCAGCTGGGGCGGCCGGGAGTACCTCCTGGAGGAGGGCATCACCACCGACTTCGCCCTGGTGCGGGCGGCGGCCGGGGACCGGCACGGCAATCTCGTCTTCCATGCCTCGGCCCGCAATTTCAACCCCCTCGCCGCCATGGCGGGGCGCATCACGATCGCCGAGGTGGAGGAGCTGGTGGAGCCGGGAGAGCTGGATCCGGACGCCGTCCACCTGCCGGGCGTCTTCGTCCAGCGGGTGGTCCTCGTGCGTCCCGGTGATCCGGCGGCGGAGCGGCGCGTCGAGCGCCGCACGGTCCGGACGGCCCTCCTCCCCGCACAGCAAGGCGGCGTGTGACATGGCTCTGACGCGTGAGCAGATGGCGGCCCGCGCCGCCCGCGAGCTGACGGACGGCACGTACGTGAACCTGGGGATCGGGTTGCCGACCCTCGTCCCCGACCACGTGCCACCGGGGGTCGAGGTGGTGCTCCAGTCGGAGAACGGCATCCTCGGCGTGGGCCCGTACCCGGTCGCCGAGGAGGTCGACCCGGACCTGATCAACGCGGGCAAGGAGACGGTCACGGTCCGGCCGGGGGCTTCGTTCTTCGACTCCGCGCTGTCCTTCGGCATGATCCGCGGCGGGCACGTGGACGCGGCCGTGCTGGGCGCCATGCAGGTGTCGGCCTCGGGCGACCTGGCCAACTGGATGATCCCGGGGAAGATGGTCAAGGGAATGGGCGGCGCGATGGACCTGGTGCACGGTGCGCGCAGGGTGATCGTGCTCATGGAGCACACCGCCAAGGACGGCACGCCGAAGCTCGTGGAGCGGTGCGAACTGCCGTTGACCGGGCGGGGCGTCGTCCACCGGGTGATCACCGACCTCGCGGTCCTCGACATCACCCCGGAGGGGTTCCTGCTCCGCGAACTGGCGCCCGGGGTCTCGCTGGACGAGGTCCGTACGGCGACGGCCGCGGAACTGACGGTGGCGGCGGGGGCGGTGAGCACCGGCAGTTAGCAGCGGGCGGGAGCCCCGCGCAACCCTCGCGGACCGGTCAAGCGGAGGCCGGACTATGGAGCTCCGCGCCATGCCGCAGCAGGCCGCGCCGCTCTTACGGTGGCGGGCACCGCGGGCCCCGGACGACGGGCCCGCGCCGTGCCCGCCGCCTCAGGGAGCCGCCATGTCCTTGCGCAAGAGATCCTCCGACACCCGGACCACCGGCCGGCAGCGCCCTCACGGGTGGTCGAAGCGGCAGACGTACGGCCGGTCGTACGGGCAGGCGCGCCGGAGTCTCGTCCGGCTGCTCGCGCTGGTGCTGCTGGTCGTGGGCGGGGTGGTGGCCGGACCCGTCTCCCCCGCCCGCGCGGCCGTCGCGCTCGAGCGGGTCACCGGGTTCGGCTCCAATCCGGGGCAGCTCACCATGTACGTGTACCGGCCGGCCTCCCTCCCGGCCCAACCGGCCGTGGTGATCGCCCTGCACGGCTGCACGCAGAACGCCCAGACCTACGCCGACAACTCCGGACTGCCCGAACTCGCCGACCGTGACGGGTTTCTGCTGGTCCTCGCGGAGACGACCTCCGCCAACAACCTCAACAAGTGCTTCAACTGGTTCCAGTCCGCGGACAACCGTCGCGGCCAGGGCGAAGCCGCGTCCGTCCGGCAGATGGCGGCTCACGCCGTCTCCGCCTACTCCGCCGACCCCGCCCGCACGTTCGTCACCGGCCTGTCGGCCGGCGGCGCCATGACCTCCGTGATGCTCGCGGCCTACCCGGACGTGTTCGCGGCCGGGGCGGTGATCGCCGGGCTGCCCTACGACTGCGCCAAGGGGACCAGCCCGTACACGTGCATGAACCCCGGGGTGGACAAGTCACCGGCTGCCTGGGCCCAGTTGGTCCGCGACGCGCATCCGGCGTGGCCCGGGCCCTGGCCCCGGGTAGCGATCTGGCAGGGGGAAGCGGACACCACCGTCGTTCCCCGCAACGCCGATGAACTGCGCGACCAGTGGACGGCGTTGCACGGGCTCCCGCAGACCCCCGCCCGAACCTCGGTCATCGGACCGAACGCGACCCGCCAGGAGGAGTACCGGTCCGCCGACGGCACGGTGGCCGTCGAGGTGGACCGGGTCCCGGGCATCGGGCACGGCACCCCGGTGGACCCGGGCTCCGGTCCCGGGCAGTGCGGGCACACGGGGGCGGCGTACTTCCTCGCCTCGATCTGCTCCGCCCACTGGATCTCGAAGTTCTTCGGTCTGGACGGCTCCACGACCGACCCCGGCCCCGGCCCCGGCTCCCTGCCCGCGCCCTCCGGTCTGACCGCCTCCGCCGTCGGGGACACCAGTGTCACCCTCACCTGGGACCGGGTGCCGGGCGCCACCGACTACGCCGTCCACCGGGACGGGATCCAGGTCGCCACCCCGGCCGGGCCCCCTCACACCGACGGCGGCCTCGCCCCCGGTACGGGCCACACGTGGACCGTCGCGGCCCGCGACGGCGCGGGAGCGGCCGGGGCCCGCTCGGCGCCGGTCACGGCGAGCACGACCGGTGCGCCGGCGGCGTGCTGGAAGGCGAACAACTACCAGCAGGTACAGGCCGGGCGGGCCACGACCGACGGCAGCTACGCGTACGCCAAGGGCTCGGGGCAGAACCTGGGGCTCTACAACCTCTACGTCACGCACACCCTGAAGGAGGCCCCCGCCGGCTACTTCACCCTCGCCGACGCCGGCTGCCCCTGAGCCCCCGACCGACCGGTCCCGCCGCCCGCCATGGCTCCCGCCCCCACCCGGTGGGCCACCGCCATGGCGGGCGCAGCCGTGTCGGCGGCCGGCGCTCCGGCCGTAGCCTCCGGCCCAGTCCCCGTCCCCGCGCACCTTCTGGAGGCTCCCCATGCCACCGGCCATCCGTTCCGCCGCCACCGCGGCCGCGGCCGTCGTCCTCCTGGCCTCGGCCCTTCCGGCCCTCCTCGCCCCGCCGGCCGCCGCCGGTGAATCCGACGCCCACTGCGCGCGCCGCGCCCGTCTTCACGTACCGGGCGCGGAACACCAACAGGCTTCCTGCCTGCACGAGTTGACCACCGCCGGCACGGTGACCTCCGGGCACACCGATCCGGCCGACTGGGCCGGTCTCACCCCCAGGGACCTGGCCGTGCCCACGGGCGTGCCGGGCATCCAGATCGACGGCTACTTCCCCGACACCCCCGCCCCGGCCGCCGTCCCCAACACCAACCACGGCTGGAACCACGACGCGCAGTTCGTCATCCGGCTGCCCGACCGCTGGAACGGCGGTCTCGTCGTCGCCGGCTCCCCGGGCGTGCGCGAGCAGTACGCCAACGACCGGGCCATCGGCGACTGGGTGCTCTCGCGCGGCTACGCCTTCGCCGCCACGGACAAGGGCAACACCGGGGCCGCCTTCCACCGCGACGGCCGGGCCCCCGGGGACGCCGTCGCCGAGTGGAACACCCGGGTCACCCAGCTGACCCGGGCCGCCCGCACGGTCGTCGCACAGCGCTACCACCGGGCCCCGGACCGCACCTTGGCCACGGGCATGTCCAACGGGGGCTACCTGGTCCGCTGGCAGCTGGAGAACCATCCGGAGCTGTACGACGGCGGGGTGGACTGGGAAGGCACCCTGTGGCGGGCCGACGGCCCCAACCTGCTCACCTTCCTGCCCCCGGCACTGGCCGCCTATCCCGCCTACGCGGCCGGCGGCCCGCAGTCCGGCCCGGCGCACGAGGCGATGCTCGCCGCCGGTTTCCCGGCCGGCTCGGAGTTCCTGTGGCCCTTCCACCACAGCTACTACTGGGACCTCACCCAGCGGATCTACCGCGAGGAGTTCGATCCGGGCTTCGACGGTCCGACCGAGGCCGGGACCCCGTTCTGCACGCCCGGCACCCCGGCCTGTGACGCCGACTACGCCTACGCGGAGCGGCCCGCGGAGGTCCGGCGCGCCGTCCAGCGGATCGCGCTCACCGGCCGGATCGGCAAACCGCTGATCACCCTGCACGGCACCCTCGACGTCCTGCTCCCCATCTCCCGCGACTCCGACGTCTACGCCGAGATGGTCCGCCGGGCCGGCCGCGGGGACCTGCTGCGCTACTACCGCATCGAGGGCGGCACCCACGTGGACTCGCTCGTCGACGCCTTCCCCGACCGGCTTCGCCCCCTCACCCCGTGCCACCGCGCCGCCTTCACCGCCCTGGAGGAGTGGATCGGCCGCGGCGTGCGGCCGCCGCTCGGCCACACCGTGCCCCGGGATCCGTCCGCCACCCCGGCGGCCCTGCTGGCCGGCTGCCCGCTCGACACCTGAGGACGCGCCGCCCCGGCCGCGTGCACCACCGGCACGCATGGTGATCGTCTCCATACGGGCGGCGCCGAGTATGGGGGGCGACACCGTGGGCGCCGCACCACGGCCCTCCCTACGCTTCCGGCCATGACGAGCGAACTTCCTTCCCCCACCGGTCCGCCCCCCACCGGTCCGCGGGGCCGCGTCGCTTTGGTGACGGGCGGCGGCAGCGGCATCGGCCGGGCGTGCGCGGTGGCCCTGGCGGAGGCCGGGGCCGTGGTGCACGTGGCCGATGTCGACGCGGCGGCGGCGAAGGCCGTCGCCGGCCTCGTCGGCGGGCACGCCCACGTGGTCGACCTGGCCGATCCCGCCGCCATCGGGGGGCTTCCGACCGCCGTCGACATCCTGGTCAACAGCGCCGGGCTCCAGCACGTCGCCCCGATCACCGAGTTCCCGCCCGAGCGCTTCGCGCTGATCCAGCAGGTGATGGTCACCGCGCCCTTCCTGCTGCTGCGCCACGTGCTGCCGCACATGTACGCCGCCCGCTGGGGCCGGGTGGTCAACATCTCCAGCGTGCACGGGCTGCGCGCCAGCGCGTACAAATCGGCCTACGTGGCCGCCAAGCACGCCCTGGAGGGGCTGAGCAAGGTCACCGCGATCGAGGGGGCCCCGTACGGGGTGACCAGCAACTGCATCAGCCCCGGCTACGTCCGCACCCCCCTGGTCGAGGGGCAGATCCTCGACCAGGCCGCCGCCCACGGCATCGACGCCGGGGACGTGCTCTCCGAAGTGCTGCTGACCCGCTCGCCGATCAAGCGGCTCATCGAGCCCGAGGAGGTCGCGGCGGCCGCCCTGTGGCTCTGCGGCCCGCACACCGGCTACGTGACGGGCTCCTCGCTCCCCCTGGACGGCGGCTGGGGCGCCAACTGACCCCGTCCGGGTGACAGCCCGTGCGCCGCGCCGCGGGGATCCCCGGCTGGTCCCGTACGGTCCCGCACGTGACCGATGCGAACCAGCCCCAGAGCCCGAAGTTCCCGAAGGATCCGGCCGCCCCGGATCCCCTGGACCTCACCGGCGGACCCGACGCCCTACGGGTCCTCGTCCTCGCGGGGTCCTCCCGCGAGGGCTCCGTGAACGCCCGGCTGGCCGCGCTCGTCGCCGGTCAGGTCGAGCGGTCGGGCGCCGTCGCGGACCTCGCCCGGATCGGGGACTTCGTGATGCCCACCTACGACGGCGACGCCGAGGAGGCCGACGGCCAGCCCGCGGGGTCGGCCGCCCTGCGCGAGCGGCTGCTGGCGGCCCAGGCCCTGGTGATCGCCTCGCCCGAGTACAACGCCTCCGTGCCCGGCGTCCTGAAGAACGCCGTCGACTGGGTGTCCCGGTTCCGGCCGCAGCCCTTCAAGGACAAGCAGACCCTGCTGGTGTCCGCGTCCCCGTCGATGATCGGCGGGAACCGCGGGCTCTGGGCACTGCGGGTCCCGCTCGAACACCTCGGGGCCCGGGTGTACCCCGACATGTTCAGCCTCGCCATGGCGCACTCGGCCTTCGGCGAGGACGGCGAGCTGACCGATCCGGGCCTGCGCGAGCGGCTGGCCGACACCGTCGATTCCTTCCTCGCGCTGGCCGAGGCGGACACCCGCTACCTGTGCCTCCAGCGCCGCTGGTACGAGTTCCTGGGCGACGAGAGCACCGCCGCGGTGACCCAGCGCGCGGAGGGCTGACCGCCTGCTCAGGGGGTGCCTGAAGGAGCGGTCCGCGCGCGGGTTAGCATATGAGCGCCGCCTAGCTCGAAAGATAATTCTGTGACTGTCAATGACGACTCGTTCACCAACTGGAAGAACCGCGAGAAGATCGCGGAGTCGATGATCCCGATCATCGGCAAGCTGCACCGGGAGCGGGACGTCACGATCCTGCTGCACAGCCGCTCCTTGGTGAACAAGTCCGTGGTGAGCATTCTCAAGACCCACCGGTTCGCGCGCCAGATCGACGGCGAGGAGCTCTCGGTCACCGAGACCCTGCCGTTCCTCCAGGCGCTCACCACCCTCGACCTCGGTCCCTCGCAGATCGACCTCGGCATGCTCGCCGCGTCGTACGCGGCGGACGACCGCGGTCTGTCGGTGGAGGAGTTCACCGCGGGCGCCGTCGCCGGCGCCACGGGTGCCGACAAGATCGAGCGCGGCGAGGGCCGCGACGTGGTCCTCTACGGCTTCGGCCGCATCGGCCGCCTCGTCGCCCGCCTGCTCATCGAGAAGACCGGATCCGGCAACGGCCTGCGCCTGCGTGCCATCGTCGTCCGCGGCGGCGGTGAGGCGGACCTCGTCAAGCGCGCCTCGCTGCTGCGCCGCGATTCGATCCACGGCCAGTTCCAGGGCACGATCACCGTGGACGAGGCGACCAGCACGATCATCGCCAACGGCAACGAGATCAAGGTGATCTACGCCAACGACCCGTCCGAGGTCGACTACACGGCGTACGGCATCAAGGACGCCATCCTGATCGACAACACCGGGAAGTGGCGCGACCGCGAGGGCCTCTCGAAGCACCTGCGCCCCGGTATCGACAAGGTCGTCCTGACGGCTCCGGGCAAGGGCGACGTCCCGAACATCGTGCACGGGGTCAACCACGACACGATCAAGCCGGACGAGCAGATCCTGTCCTGCGCCTCCTGCACCACCAACGCGATCGTCCCGCCGCTGAAGGCGATGGCGGACGAGTACGGCGTTCTGCGCGGCCACGTGGAGACCGTCCACTCGTTCACCAACGACCAGAACCTGCTGGACAACTACCACAGCGCCGACCGCCGCGGGCGTTCCGCGCCGCTCAACATGGTCATGACCGAGACGGGTGCCGCCTCGGCCGTCGCCAAGGCGCTGCCCGACCTCAAGGCCCCGATCAGCGGCAGCTCGATCCGCGTCCCCGTCCCGGACGTCTCGATCGCGATCCTCAGCCTGCGCCTGGGCCGCGAGACCACCCGCGAAGAGGTGCTCGACTACCTCCGCGACGTGTCACTGACCTCTCCGCTGAAGCGCCAGATCGACTTCACCACGGCGCCCGACGCGGTCTCCAGCGACTTCATCGGCTCGCGCCACGCCTCGATCGTCGACGCGGGCGCCACCAAGGTCGACGGGGACAACGCGATCCTCTACCTCTGGTACGACAACGAGTTCGGCTACTCCTGCCAGGTCGTCCGGGTCGTCCAGTACGTCTCCGGGGTCGAGTACCCGACCTACCCGGCGCCGGCGGTCTGATCCCCCGAGACCCCGTAGGACCGGATGTACCGGACGCCCCCCGCGTGACCCCAGGTCACTCGGGGGGCGTCCGTGTCTCCTGGCCCGGGGCCGCGGCGGCGCGGGCCGCCGCGAGCTGGGTGCGAGAGCGGACGCCGAGCTTGCGGTAGACCCGGCTCAGCATGCCCTCGACGGTCTTGACCGAGATGAACATGTGCTGGGCCGCCTGCTGATTGGTGGCCCCCTGGCAGATGAGGTCCGCCAGGCGGGACTCGGACTCGGTCAGCCTGCTCGCGCCCGGGGCCGGCCCCGTGGCCTGGCCGGTGGCCGGAGCCGATCCGCCCGCCCGGTCGAGCAGCTCCCGGGTGAGCTCCTGCCAGGGGCGGGCGCCGGTGTCGTCGAAGACGGCGCGGGCCGCCTCCCAGGCCGCGCGGGCGGCCGCCTGGCGCCTGCGGGCCCGTTCGACCCGGCCCAGGGCAAGGAGCGTACGGGCCTGCTCCAGGGGCAGCCCCAGCCCTTCGAAGGCGGCCGCAGTGCGGTGCAGCAGGACGCTCGCCTCCTCCACGGCGCCGCCGCGGGCCAGCAGGATCCCGTGCGCGCGGTCCAGTGCCGCGCCCGGTCCCGAGTCGACTCCGGCCCCGCCCGGGGCGGGCCGGGCGCGCTCCAGCAGTTCGCGGGCCAGGTCGAGCCGGCCCGCGCAGGTGAAGGCCTCCACCGCGTCCGGCTGCCAGCGGAACATGCCGGGGTCGGCGAGAGGTACGTGCCGTTCGGCCTCGGCGACGGCCGTGAGCGAGGCCACCGCGTCGGCCACGTCCCCGGTGTGCAGCTGGACCGCGCCCATGACCCAGAGGTTGCGCGACACGTACAGCCCGTCGCCCTCCTCCTGCGAGGCGCGGGCCCCGCAGGAGGCGGTGCGCAGGGCGGCCGCGAAGGATCCGGCGGCGCTCTGCGTCAGCGCGGCGGTGTACCAGGCGGGGCCCATGGACAGCCCCGCCCCGGTGGACAGCCGTACGGCCTGATCGGCCCAGGCGAGCGCCGGGGCGCACGCGCCGAGGCGGGTGTCGACCTCGGCGAGGCTGCGCCAGATGTCGACCAGGTCCTCGGAGTCGCCCTCGTGCTCGGCGAGCGCGAGCAGCTCCAGCAGCCGATCGCGCGCCTCGGCCAGCCGGTCGTCGAAGACGGCGTGCCGGGCGGCGAGGTACTGGGCGCTGTTGCGGATGCCGGAGTGCTGGGCCGGGATCCCCAGGGCCAGGGCTTCGGCGAGGGTGCCCGGCGCGTCGGCGGTGCCGAGGACCCGTTCCATCCGGGCGCGCATGGTCAGGGCGGCGGCCTGCAGGGGGCGGTGGCCGCCGGCGGCGGCGAGTTCGGCGGCCCGGCCGGCGGCGCGCAGGGCCCGCTCGGGGGCGGCGTGCGCGACGTTGGCGGCGATCGCCGCGCGGAGCTCGACGGCGGCGAGGAGCTCGGTGTGGCCCGTCGCCAGTTCCCGGCAGCGCGCGAGCAGCGGCTCCAGATCGGAGATGGCCTGTCCGTGGGCATCGACGACGGCGAGCAGTGCGGTGACCTGGTCGGTGGGCTCGGCCCTGCTGGCGGCCAGTGCGTCGGCCGCCTGCCGGGCGATGTCGACGGAGCCGGCGCAGGCCGCCTCCTGGGCGGCGTACGAGAGCCTGCGGATCCGCATGGCGGACCGGGCCGGCGGGGTGATCTCGGCGGCGATCAGGAACAGCTCGGCGGCCAGGGAGCGTTCGCCGGCCTCGCGGGCGGTGGCCGCCGCGGTCTCGGTGTCCTCGGCCAGCCCCTGGTCGGGCAGGTCGGCCGCCAGCGCCCGGTGGCGCACCTCGTGCACGGGGTCTCCGACGGCCCGCGCGAGCGTCAGGTGGGCGGCCGCCCGCAGGGGCCTGGCCCCGGAGCGGGCGGCGGCCCGGGCCAGGGCCGCCGCCGTGAAGTGGACGGCGCTCGCCGGGTCCACGCTCAGCACGCCGGCCGCCTGCGCCTGGGCCAGGTGTTCCTCGGCGTCGGAGCGGCCCGCCCTCAGGAGCAGCGGCAGCGAGGGCCGGCTCGTCAGGGCGGCGAGCATCAGGGTGTGCCGGGCGGGTTCGCCGAGCGTGGCGCGCAGCCAGGCTCCGGCCGCGTCGACCGACTGCTCGGCCAAGGCGGGCCGGAGCCTCTCTGAGGCGGGCAGCCGCGCAAGTGCCGTACAGGACACGGAGGTCAGCAGGGGGTGGCCGCCGCAGTGGCTCTGCAGGGGGCCCGCCCAGCGGGTGGGCAGCCCGTGTGCGTCGAGGAGGGTGGCCGTCTCCTCGGCGTCGAGGGGGTCCACGTCGACCTGGGCGGGGTGGCCGCCGAGCAGTCGGGCGGCGGACTGCGCCCGGCCGTGCACGCGCTCGGTGACGATCGCGGTGAGTCCGGGCGGGGCGAGGGTGCGCAGGGCGTAGCCGAGGACGTCGGCGCTGGCCGGGTCGAGCCACTGAGCCCCGTCCACGGCCAGGATCCAGCGGCCCGACGCGAGCAGCGCGGTCACCGCGAGGCGGGCGGGCAACTGCTCGGAGGCGGCGAGCGGTTCGTCCGCGCCCCGGTGCAGGATCCGGTCGACCACCTCGTTCTGCCTGCCGGAGAGCACCGCGAGTTGGGCCGGGCCGCAGTGGGACAGCATCTGGGCGAGCGCGCCGAAGACGTGGCCCCGGTCCTCTTCGACCGTCGTCACGCGCAGCACCGTCCACCCGGAGCCGGAGCCGGAGGCGGGGACGGCCCCGGGGCCGGAGCCGGACCCGGCGGGCAGGGTGCGCAGCACGTCCTCCAGGACGGTGGTCTTGCCCGCGCCCCAGGGGCCGGCGAGCGCCACCCGCCCGTCGCGCTCCAGCACTCCGGCCGCGTGGGCGGCCGCGCCCGAGGCCGCTCGCCGGGCCCCCGCGACGGGCGCGGGACGGACGGGGTGAGCGGTGGCGGGGTTCCCCGAGTCACTGTCTGGCGTCACGAGGAGGCACCGTAGGCGGCGTCGGTTCCCGTGACAACGCCGGGTGCCGCCGGGCCGGGGGATCAAGGGTTTCCCCTGATGCCAAGGGGCGCCGCTCCCCGCGATGGTGGTGCGACGGCGGGCCGTCCGCGCTCCGGGTGCGGGGTGGCATGCCCGGAGCACCACTGCCCTCCACGGGAGGAGCGGGGGCGTGGTCCGGACGGCCCGCCGTTCCGCGTGTCGGGCCCGGCGCGACGGGCCCGGCACGCCGTACGGGCGCCCGCGCGGGCCGCCGCCCGCGCCGCGCGCGTGCGCCCCGCCCCGGTCCACGTGGGAGGACAACACGGGGCGGGGCGCGGCGGGTTGGGGTCAGTCCGGGCCACGTGGTCCTCGCGGTGGGCAGCAAGGGATTCCTCCGATGCTCCCGACACCGGCCCGGGATCACTCTGTTGGCCACCCCCGGAGTGCGCGGACGCGGCTCCCCGGAATGCGTGCTCCGGGGCTGTGAACGGTCCCGTGCTCCCCCACGGGGCCCGCCCCCGTACGGGCCCGGCCTACCCATCCGGCCCGCCCCCCCATGAAAGGGATCTCCGTGCGAAATCTGTCAACCAGGTCCAAGTGGGCCTCCATCACGGCGGCCTCGGTCACGGCCGTGGTCGCGCTCGGCGGCCTCGGAGCCCTCCCCGCACACGCCACTGCGACCTCCGAGCCCGGACCGTCCGTGAACCCGCAGCTCCTGAAGGCCATGCAACGCGACTTCGGCCTCTCCACAGACCAGGTGCGCGAGCGGATCGCCGACGAGGCGGCCGCCGGCAAGGCGGCCACCCTCATCCGGGGCAGGATCGGCGACCGGGTGGCGGGCTTGTGGTTCGACTCCTCCACGGGGCGCCTGAACGCGGCCGTCTCCACCGCCGCGGACGCGGCGCTGGTACGGAACACGGGCGCCGTCGCCCAGCAGGCCCGCTACGGCCAGGCCGAACTGGCCGCCACCACCCGGACCGTCAGCCGCGACATCGGCGACGGGATCGCGGGCGTGGTCTCGTGGGGTCCCGACGTCCGGAACAACCGGATCGACGTCACCGTGGACCGCACGGCGCGCAACGCCTCCACCGACGCCTTCGTGGCCCGCCTCGCCGCCATGGGCGGCATCGTGCACGTCACCGAGACCTCCGACAGCCCGCGTCAGCAGGGCGGCGACGTGGTCGGCGGCGAGAAGTGGGTGCCGGGCACCGAGAGCCCCTGTTCCATCGGCTTCTCCACCACCCGCACCACCAACGCCGCCAGGACGTACCTGACGGCCGGCCACTGCACCAACGACGTCAACCAGCCTGCCTACGGCAAGGACGGGACCCGGATCGGGACGTCCAACAAGGACGGCAACAGCAGCGTCAACGGCCCGGTGGGCGACTTCGGTGTCGTCGACGTGGACCAGCCCGGATGGAACCTCTCTCCGAGGGTCGCGGGGTACGGGATCCAGCCCAACTTCACCGTCACCGGCTCCGTCGACGCCGTCGTCGGCACCGCGATATGCCGCTCCGGGCAGACCACGCAGCTGAAGTGCGGCGAAGTGACCAAGGTCAACCAGGAGGTGGACTACGGCAACGTCAAGATCGGCGGCCTGTCGTACTCCAGCGCGTGTTCGGCGGGCGGAGACTCGGGCGGCGCGTACGTCACCGCGACCGGCTCCAAGGCCGTCGGCCTGCACTCCGGCGGCGGCTCCGCCACCTGCACCTCGGGCAGCGGTGAGAAGTTCACCATCTTCCAGCCCGTGATCGAGGCCCTGACCCACTTCCAGCTGGCCCTGGTCACCTCCACCCCGCAGCCCGGCAACGTCACCGTCGCCGCGGTCTCGGCCCAGAACGGCGTCATCGGCGCCCGCATACCCGAGCTGAAGAACAGCGCCGAGGGCGGCACCGCCCCCTACGCCTGGTCCGCGACGGGCCTGCCCGCCGGGCTGGCCATCGCCTCCTCGACCGGCACCATCACGGGCACCCCCACCACGGCCGGATCCTCCAACGTGACCGTCACCGCCACCGACAACGCCGGCAAGACCGGCTCCACCTCCTTCTCGTGGACGATCACGACCGCGGGTACGGCCCTGTCCGTGACCAACCCCGGCGGCCAGAGCTCCGCCGTCGGCGCCGCGGCCAACCTGACGGTCAAGGCCACCGGCGGCACCGCCCCCTACGCCTGGTCCGCGACGGGTCTGCCCGCCGGCCTGAGCATCGGCTCCGCGACCGGCACCATCACGGGCACCGCCACCACGGCCGGTACCTCCAACGTGACGGTCACCGCCACGGACAACGCGGGCAAGGCCGCCTCCGCGACCTTCTCCTGGACCGTCAGCACCGTCACGGGCACCAGCCCGGTCCTGACGAACCCGGGCAACCAGACCGTCTACATCGGCAAGCCCGTCTCCCTCTCCCTCCAGGCCACGGGCGGCACCAAGCCGTACGCCTTCAAGGCCACGGGCCTGCCGGCCGGCCTGAGCATCAACGCCGCCACGGGTGTCATCACCGGCTCCCCCACCACCTGGGGCTTCGGCGGAAGCACCCTGACCGTGACCGACGCTGCGGGCAAGTCCTCCTCGGTCAACGTGACCTGGAACGTCTACTTCTAATCCGCTTCCGGAACGCGTGAGCACCTGACCCTGACCAGTCTCCTCACCCGTTCCGTGCGATGCCGCCGCCTCCAGACCCCGGAGGCGGCCGGCACCTCCCCGCGGGGCCCCGGCCGACACCCTGGCCGGGGCCCCGCTCCGGTGCGCGCCGTCGACCCGCGTCTCAGAGCCAGGCCGCCCGGTCCGTGCCCCAGCGGGAAGGGCCCCGCCGCCACCCGCGGCCCCCGAGCGGGGAGGCCGCGTACCGCAGCGGCCCGTATCCCGACGCGGTCTCGCGCAGCCACGGTTCCGGTGCGTACCCCGGTACGGCGGCGCCGGCCCCGGGGACCTCGCGGACCAGCCACGACGCCGTCCCCGCCAGGGAGAACCGCAGGGCCTGGCCACCGCCCTCCGCGAGGGCCCGTAGCACCCCGGCTGCCGCCAGGTACCCCGTGCCGTGGTCCAGCGCCTGCGCCGGCAGCACCCCGGGACCGTGCCCGTCCCCGCAGGCCGCGGAGATCCCGAACCCCGCCTGCACGAGCGAGTCGAATCCCCTGCGGCCCGCCCAGGGGCCCCGCCACCCCCACGCGCACAGCTCGGCCACCACGAGCCCCGGCCGCCGCGCGAGCAGTTCCTCCGCGCCCAGCCCGTACCGCTCCAGTGCCCCCGGCCGGTATCCCGACACCACCACGTCCGCCCCGGCCAGCAGTCCGTCGAACACCGCCCGGTCCCCCGGCTCCCCGAGGTCGAGGAGGGCGGAGCGCTTCCCGAAGCCGGTGTCCGCGTACGCGTCGTCCGATTCCGGCAGCCCCGGGGAGTCGATCCGCAGGACGTCCGCGCCGAGCAGCCCGAGGGTCCGGGTGGCCACCGGCCCCGCGATGACCCGGGTCAGGTCGAGGACCCGCACCCCCGCCATCGGCAGTCCGCCCCCGACGAGTGCCCCGAGGGACCGTCCGCGCACGCCCGAGGCGGTTCGTTCCACGAGGGGTTGGGACGTGCCGTACCCCTGCGTCATCACGGACACCGCCAGCCCGCCGGCCGCGTAGACCTCCTCCTGGACGTCCACCGCCCGCCGCCGGGCGATCTCCCCGGCCACGCCCTCCCGGGTACCGGCCCCCAGGACGCGCACCAACGCGGTTTCGTGGTGCGGATAGTTGGCGTGCGTACGCACCCACCCGTCGGCGGCCCGCCAGAAGCCCGACAGCGGGGCGAACGACACGGGCGCCCGGCCGTCCACCAGCAGGTGCCGCTCGCTGACGAAGGCCGTGGCCACGGCCCCTTCGTCGACCAGCAGCGGAGCCACGTCGTCCGCACCGCCGCCGGCCCGTACGGCCGCCAACTCCGCGGCGGCCAGCGCGCACGCGCCCACGGTGGCCCGCGCGAGTTCCCGTACGGGCAGCGGCCCGTCCCCCAGCCCGCTCGGCCCCCGGAAGCCGACCCGCCCCGCCAGCTCCTCGGGGCCGCCCAACGCCGCCCACGCCTGTCCGGTCCCACCGTCACGACTCGTCATGCGCCCATCCTGCACGCCACGCCCCGGCCTTCGCGGGGCGGGCCGGGGCCCCGATCGGGCGATGTAGTGCTCCAGGGCGTCTCGAATTCCCCCGTACGGCGTTACACGACCCGGAACATGAACATCGCCTCGGCTGCCTCGTCTTCCGTCGCGGCGCAGGCGGCGCGTGCGGGGCCGGGGCGGCCGGTGGCCCGTACGAGGGAGCACGATGACCGACCCGACCGCGGTGGACAACTGGCGTGGAAGGCTTGCGGGACCTTGCCGCGACGTGTGCGAGGCGCCCGCGTTCTCGCTCACCGTTTTCGCGGTGATCCTCTTCAACGCCGCACTGCTGGGGGCCGAGACGTACAGCGGCTTCTCCGCCGAGTACAGCGGCCTGCTTTCGGCGACCGAGCGTTTCTGTGTGATCGCCTTCACCCTGGAGATGCTGATCCGCCTGGGCGCTCACGCCGACCGGCCGAAAGCTTTCTTCCAAGACCCTTGGAACGTCTTCGACTTGCTGGTCGTCTCCTCGGCCTTCATCCCGTTCCTCCGGGAGAACACCACGCTGCTGCGGCTGCTGCGACTGGCACGCGTCCTGCGCACCGCCCGGTTCATGCCCCAGCTGCGGGTCCTGCTGGTCGCGGTGGGCCGCAGCCTGCCCGGCACCGTCAGTTTCCTGTTCGTGGGCGCGCTGATCGTCTACGTGTACGCGATGATCGGCTGGATCTGCTTCGCCGGTCACGACCCGCAGCACTACGGGTCCATCGGCCGGGCCGCCCTGACCCTGTTCCTGCTGATGACGCTCGAAGGGCTCGGGGACGCCGTCCACGCGGGGCTGGCCATCTCCCCGTTGAGCCTCCTCTACTACGCCTCCTACGTGCTCTTCGGATCCTTCGTGCTGGTCAACGTACTGATCGGCGTGGTCCTCAACGCCCTCGAGGAGGCGCGGGAGATGGAGGACGAGGCGGAGAAGGAGGAGAAGCGCTCCCTGCTCCTGGCGAAGCAGTCGCCGCCGGACGCCGCGGACGAGCTGCTGCTGCGGATCGCCGCGGTGCGCAGCGCGCTCGACGACATGGAGACCCAGCTCGACGCCGTGCACGCAACGTCGGCGGGGTCGGCAGCGGCTCCGGTTCCGGCGGCTCACGCCTCGGCGGGCGCCCGCTAGAACGGGCCGGGCCCGACGGGTCCGCCTCCGGCCGGGCGCCCACCGCCCGGCCGGAGGTCCGCCGGCCGGCCGTGCAGCCGTGCCCCGGGCCGGACTACCGAGCGGCGCCGTCCCGCGGGGGCACCACGGCGTTGCGGCGGGCGTCGAGGAGTCCGGCGAACTCGGCGACGGTGAGGTCGCGGAGTTCCTCCTCGTCGACCTTGACGTCCAGCTTCTCGTGCAGGGCCATGGCCATCTCCACCACCATGAGCGAGTCGGTCAGCAGGTCCCCCATCCGGGCACCGGAGTGCACGTCCCCGGCAGAGGATTCCCCCATCGAAAGAACGATTTCGCCGATCAGATCGATCATCGATCCGGTCGATTCGGGGGTGGAAGCGATCATCACAGCTCCTGTTTGCGATAGTGCGGCCCTTGCGCCAAGGTGGCGCCGATGACCGGCGGGAAAAGGAGAACACTCGTGTCGGAAAGCGTGACCGATGTCATGGGGGCGGGGGCCGCCGAATTCCGTTACGCGAAGGAGCGGCTCGGTGAAGCCGGGGAGGGTGCCTGGGACCGGCTGCTCGAGTGGCTGATGGACGACTACTTCCGCCTCGAAGTCACCGGTTGGGAGAACATCCCGCAGGAAGGGCCGGCCGTGATCGTGGCCAAGCATTCGGGGGCCTGGGGGCTCGATGCGTTCGTCCTGATCAAATCGCTCACCCGCATTCTGAACCGCCCCCTGAACGTTCCGGCCGCGTCTCTGGCTTTTCGATTTCCGGTGATCGGCTCGTACGCCCGGAAAATGGGTGCCTTTCTGCTCGATCCGATGCTCGGGCTGGAACATTTGACCGCCGGGGAACTCGTGGGGGTGTTTCCCGAAGGAATTTCCGGACTGGAGAAATCCTTCCGCAGCAGGTACCGGCTGCGCCCGTTCAGCCCAGGGTTCGCGGCGACCGCCGTCCAGGCCGGAGCGCCCGTCGTCCCGGTGTCCGTGATCGGCGCCGAGGAGGCGTACCCCAGGTTCGGTGACGTCCCCGCCCTGGCGCGCCTGCTCGACCTCCCCTACTTCCCGCTCACCACGCTCCTCCCGCTGCCGGCGAAGTGGCTCATCACCGTGGGCGAGCCGATCCCCGCACGGCCCCGGCCGGAGTCCTACTCCGCCCGCAGGGCCGCGGCCCGCCTGCTGTGCGAGGAGGCCCAGGAAGCCGTGCAGTCCCTGGTGGACAGGGAGCGCGGCAGGCGCGAGACACCCTTCTGGTAGCCGGGCGGCGACCGCGCGGAGCCCGGCTCCGCGCCGCCCGGCTCCGCGCCTTAGTCCGCCAGCCGGGTCGCCGCCCTCCGCACGCCGTCGGCCGCCCGGGCGCACCGTCCCGCGTGGTCGAGCAGGACCTCGCGGAAGCCCTCCCCCGCCTCGTCCTGGTCCCAGCCCTCGGCCCCGGCGCAGGCCGCGAGGCTTTCCGCGTGCGCCGCCAGCCGGTCGGCGCTGGTCTGCGCCAGGGCCCCGTAGGACGCGGACGTGCAGCCGCGTACCGGGATGGGCAGGGCCGCCGGCCCGCCGACCGTCACCCGGCCGTCGCCCCGGCCCCCCGGGAGTTCCCGGAGCGAGACGAGCAGGGAGCGCGCCTCGAGCGTGCCCGGCAGCCGGCCGGCCGCCGGCCGCGGCGAGACCAGGAAGGGCCGGGCGACCGCGGTGATCGCGCGGACGAGTTCCTCGGCGACCAGCACCGCGAGCCGGGTCGCCGCGCACGCGCCGGGCGCCCCGCACAGCGCCGAGGGCCAGACGCCCGGCCCGGCGCCGCCCTTCGGCGCGGGGAGCCAGCCCGGCGCGCACAGGATCTCCGTACCGGCGCCGATCTCCAGGCCCTCCCAGACGAACGGCGTCCGTACCCGGTGCACGGCGGCGGCCACCGGCGGGTAGTGGCTCAGCGCCATGGCCACGGTCTCCTCCGGGGCGGCCGCCGGTTCCACCGTGTGCAGGGCCAGGGCGTGCAGGGTCGTGGCGGTGGCGGCCTCGGTGACCAGGACGAGCGCGTGGCCCACCGCCGCGGGCACGGTGTCCGCGCAGGCTCCCGCCGCGACCAGCCTGCCGACCAGGGAGTCCGGGTCCGGGCTCTCCAGGTAGCGGGCCGTCCTGCGCCCGAGAGCGGCCTCGAAGTCCGCGCGGGCAGCTCGGCCGTCCGCCGCGGCGGCCCGGGTGACGATCTCGCTCAGCAGGGTGTCCTCGGCTGCCGCCCCACCCGCCACCAGGTGGCGGGCCAGCCCCGCCATCGTCCGGCTCCAGGCCTGCCACTCCAGGGTGCCGTCCCCGCGCCGGCCCTCGACGGCCTCGTCGACGTGCCGGGCCACCAGCGCGGGCAGCTCGCTTCCCGGTGCGACGGTCTCCCAGGTCAGCGCCGTGTGCGGGGACAGCCCGTACCTCCGCCCGGCGGCCGTGAGCCCGACCGCGGGCTCCAGCGCCCGTCCCTCGTCCGCCCGGACGAGGAGGGACTCGGACGCGGCGGGGGTCAGCGGTACGAGGAAGTTCCCGAAGGGGGTCCGCAGCTGGACGGGGCGCCCGGAGCGGGTGCGCCGCAGGTGTTCCAGCAGGGCCCGCCGCACTCCTTCGCGGGTCAGGGACTCCAGGCCGAGCGCGCGGGCCGCGGCGTCCGTCCAGGGCAGGCGCTGGGCGACCATGGCCGCGGTGAACACGGCGTTCTCCAGGGCCCAGGCCGTCCCGGGGGGTCGCGGGGCGGTCTTCGCCGTGGAGTCGCCGTCGTGGTCGGTGGTCATCTCGCGGTCTCCCTGGGTCACTTGTCGCGCAGCATGTAGGGCTGGTTGCCGACGATGCGGCCGTCGTAGGCGCCGATCAGCGCGTTGACCTTCTCCCGGTGGTGCGCCATGGGGCCGCGCAGGGTGTCCGAGTAGGCCTGCGGAGCGTGCGACAGCGGGTAGTCGTACGACTCGTCCAGCCAGGCCAGTTCGACCCAGCTCGCGGGGATGTCGTTGGGCGAGGCGGGGCCGCGGCCGTCGATCATCGGGATCACGTCGTGGTTGTTGACGAGGCTGATCACCTGGGTGGTGTGGTCGGCGGGCCATTTGCCGTCGATGGGCGAGCCCACCGCGATCACGTGCGTGAGCTGGTAGCGGGAGGCGACCTCCACGTCCGCGGCGAGGTTCATCGCGGTCATGCCGCCCAGGCTGTGTCCGACGATCATGAGCTCCGATCCGGCCGGCACCCCGGCCCGCACCAGCAGCTTGCGCGCGGCGCGCGTGTACGTCGTATCGGTGCGCAGCAGCCCGTCGAAGGCTCCGACCAGGTCCTGCGGGGTGCTGTTGCTCAGCAGGGCGAAGCTCGTCCCGGGCAGCAGCAGGACGTGGCGTACGGCGCCGTCGGCGCATTCGACGCGGCGCAGCAGCACCAGCCCGTGGTTGCCCAGGGCGCCGATGTCGTTGACGTAGCTGACGATGTCGTTGCCGGACGTGGCCAGCACCTTCGCCAGGATGGAGTCCGCGTCAGCCCGTTCGGCCCGGCCGGGGCCCGGGTTGAGGTGCTTCAGCAGCGCGCTCGGCAGCCCGAGGAACGGATCGGTGGTCGGCACTCCGCCGGCCAGGGTCACCCACGAGAATTCGTCGTTGACCGGGTTCTCGTCGAGCAGGCCGAGCAGCGCGGACAGTTCCATGATCACGGGGCTCATCGTGGTCAGGGCCCGGGTGACACCCAGGCGTTCGACGAGCGCGTGCATGGCGCGCAGCGCCTCCAGCCGGTTCCCGGCCACCATGGCGTCGGTCAGCCGCCTGGCGAGCGGCGAGTCCAGATTGGGGTGGTCGGAGGCGATCGCCCTGATCCGCAGGGCGAAGGCGTCCACGGCCATCGCCACGGCGGCCGGCCTGCGGTCCGTCACGTTCCCCGTGATCCGGGCCAGTTCCCCGGCCGGTCCTCCGCTGGCCCCGAATCCGAGGCCCGCCGGGCTGGTCAGCGCACGCGCGCACGACACCGCCGTACCGAGCGCCCAGGCGGGGCGGCGCAGCGCCTCGAGCCCCAGCCGCCAGCTGCTGAGCGCGCCCGTCAGCTCGGCGCCCGCCTGCTTCGCCGTGAGGGCCGCGTCCGCCAAGAGCACCGAGGCCGCGAGCAGCAGCTCCGGATCCGTGCGGCGCGGACCCTGCCCGGCGTCCGCCGCGTTCCGTGCCGCCACCGCCTCGGTAATCACTGAGCCTGCGCCCGCTCCGGCCTCTGAGGGGTCGCGGACCCGGACGCGTCCGCGACCCCGGCGGGATCCGCGGGTGCCTCCGCGGACCTGCGCCCCGCGAACGTCGAGCGAGCCTTCGTGCCCACCGCTTGAGCGGTCACGTTCCCACCTCCCGTGCCTGCGCAACGGCTTCGCCTGGGTTCACTTGCCCGAACGGGCGTGCTGGCATCGCGTACGGCCCGTTCCGTGCTGCGATCCCCGTCGCAGCGCGGCCCGCAGCCGCTCCGTGGACGCGGAAAGCCGCCGGATGCCCGTGGGGACCGTGGCCCTCGGGGCATCCGGCGGCGTGGCGGCACCCCCCGGGCCGCCGCCCTTTCGGTGATCACCAAAGGATGAGCTCCGGACTCACGCGTTGACGCGCGTGCGGATCACCCCGTACGGACCACCGGGTCTCGTCTCCCGTCAGAGCGGCCGGGAGGGCTGGTCGCGCCAGAAGCCGCACTGGTGGTCGGCCGCGAACGCCCGGTCGAGCCGGTCCCCCGCGGGCGCCAGCTTCAGTACCGTGCCGGCCGGTCCGGTCGCCGGCCAGGTGGCCTGCCCCGCGACCGCGGGGACACCGTGGCGGGCGAAGGCGCCCCAGTAGCGCTTCATCCGGGTCGCCAGGGCGACTTGGACGGAGGTCAGGGGCCGCTCGCCCATCGTGAAGTCGTGCAGGTAGGCGAGTTCGGCGCTGTGCGCGTTCGACTCGTCGAGGCCGGGGACCTGTGCGCCCGCCAGTGTCGGCGAGTCGGGGTCGTCGAACTCGTAGGCGAAGGTGGGGACCTGGCGGGCGAACAGCTGCGCCGTCCGGGCCGTTTCGCAGGCGAACGTCGCATCGGTCATGACCGCCGACAGCGCCAGGTAAGGGGATCCGTGCGCGGCGACCGGGTAGCGGGCGAGGATCTCCGGTCCGGCCGCGCCGTAGCCCGCGAGGACCTGCTGCGCGTACTGCTCGGCCGTCAGGGCGGGCTGCGTCAGCGCGACGAAGAAGCGCGCCTCGGAGCGGGTGCTCCCGATCAGGACCGGGACCTTGTTCCAGGACCCGGCCGAGATCGCGGCGGCCGGATCCCGCGGCAGCAGTCCGTCGCCCGACGCGGGGCCCGAAGTGGCGTGCGTACGGGCCGCTTCCACCAGGGCCTGCCCCGTAGCGGCGCGCAGGCACGCCACGACCCCGGCCGGCTCGGGACAGCCCGCGGCCGCGGCGAAGGCCCGCGCCTCGGACTCGGCCCGCGCGCCGTCGGGCGTACGCAGCAGCGTGCACGGCCCGCTCTGCAGGACGGCCCGGTGGAACAGCCCGGCCGCCGGCGGGGCGGCGAGCAGTCCGCACACCGAACCGCTGCCCGCGGACTGGCCGGAGACCGTGACGTTGCCAGGGTCGCCGCCGAAGGCCGCGATGTTCTCCCTCGTCCAGCGCAGCGCCTGGATCCGGTCCATCAGGCCGAAGGAGCCGGAGCGCAGTGCGTTCTCCCGTCCCAGTTCGGGGAGGCCCAGGTAACCCAGCTGGCCGAGGCGGTAGTTGATGCTGATCACGACGGAGCCGGTCAGCTCGGCCATCGTGCGCCCGCCGAACTGGGTGCCGGTGCCCTGGCTGTACGCGCCCCCGTGCATCCAGAGGATCACCGGCAGCCGGGCCCCCGTGCGGGTCCGGCCGGGCCGGTACACGTCCAGGTACAGGCAGTCCTCGCTGACGGCCGCGGGATCGCGCAGCCCGAACGGCGAGAACTGCAGGCAGGCCGGGGCCTGTTCGACGGCTTCGCGCACCCCGTTCCAGCGCCGGGGCGCCTGCGGGGCGCGCAGCCGGTTCCCCCCGACCGGTGCGGCGGCGTAGGGCACGCCGAGGAACTCCTGCGCACCGTCGTGGGCACGCCCGCGCAGCGCGCCCTGCGCGACGGAGACGACCGGGCGGGGCGACGCGTCCGGCGGGCCGCCGGGGAGACCACCGGGGAGGCCGCCGGGAGAGGCGGTCGCCGGTAGAGCGGTGGTGATCAGCGCGGTGGCGATCAGCGTGGTGAGGGCGAGTACCGTACCGAAGAAGGGTCTTGCCGTGGCCGTGGCCGTGGCCGTGGATGGCCGGGTGGTCCGGCGGGAGAGCCGCTGCATCCGTACTCCTGGGTCGGGGGCCGTCCGGGGGCGGGACGGGGCGCGGGACGCCCGCCCCGCCTCCGGAAGGCCTGCTGGTGTGGAGACCTACGGACGGAGCCCGGTGAGCAGGGCGGCGGTGACGGCGAAGTCCACCGGTCCGGTGTTCCAGTCGGCGTTCATCGGGCTGACGGCGATCTTCCCGGCGCTGACGGCTTCCACGTCGCTGCCCCGGGCCGGGGTCTTCAGGTCCACCGTCACGCCGACCTTCCAGGTGCCGTCGCCGGCATCCGTGAAGTCGGCCTTCAGGAGCGCCTGGGCGTCCTGGAAGGTGGTGGCCACCCCGGCCGGGGTGCCCTTGCCGTCGGCGCCCATGACGGGGTGGTTGACGTTGAGGCCGACGCCCTCGGGCAGCAGGGGGCCGCCGGAACGGGCCCGCGAACGCAGCCGGTCGATCAGCTTGACCGCGAAGTCGAGCGTCGGACCCATCGCGTTGACCGTGGTCACGGGGTCGGGAGCCGAAAGGCCGCCGGTGCTCAGGGCGATGGCGGGTACGCCCGCGTCCAGTGCGGCGACGGCGCCGCCGACCGTGCCGGAGTGGCTGGCGAGCGCGGCCACGTTCGGGCCGAAGTTGGTGCCCGACACGACGAGATCGGGCGCCCGCCCTTCGAACACCTCGGAGAGCCCGAAGTTCACCGAGTCGCCGGGGGTTCCGTCGACCGCCCACACCTTCGGCTCGGGGTGGCGGACCGCGAGGGACGGGGAGTTGGACGTCTTCGTGCCCGCGCCGCTCTGGTTGGTCAGCGGCGCGACGATGGTGACGTCGTGCCCGGCGGCGGTCAGCCGCGCGAAGGCCAGCCGGATGCCGGGCGCGTTGTAGCCGTCGTCGTTGGTGAGCAGGATCCGCAGCGGGCCCGCGGGCACCGGTGTGGGCGCCGGTCCGGCCTGCGGCGCGGCCACGGCGGCGGGCACCGTACCGGCGAGGGCCGGCGCGCAGAGCAGCAGGGCGGCCAACGGCAGAACTCGCTTGCGTTGCAAGGAACGCTCCTTCGGAGAGGAAGTGGAAACGGGGAACTGGGTGAGGGCGGCCGGGAAGGGGTCCTGCCCGGCGGGCTCGCGACCCTCGGCGCGAGCCCGCCGGAGTGCGGGCCGGGCCGCCGCCCGGGAGGGGCGGCCCGGGGTTGAGGGGCACCCGGGGCCGGAGGCCTTGAGGGGGTCTCGGGGCCTCGGGGCTACGGGGCTAGAGGGCCCGGCGGGGTCAGCGCACGCTGCGGATGGGGAGGATCGCCAGTGCGCCGATCAGCGAGAGCGCGCCGCCGACCAGGAACAGCGGGGTGTAGCCGCCCAAGGTGGTGACCACGGCGGAGGCGACGAACGGGGCGATGATCTGGGGCCCGGCGTTCGCGATGTTCAGTACGCCCATGTCGCGGGCGGCGTCCTCGGCGCGGGGCAGCACCAGGGTGACGAGCGCGGTGTCGACGGCCATGAAGCATCCGAAGGCCAGGCCGTTGAGCGCGCTGAACACGAGCATGCCCGTCCACGTGGGACTGACGACGGGGACCACCATGACCAGCCCGGCGAGGGCCGCCGAGACGCCGACGAACACCTTGCGGCGGTTCCAGCGGTCGGACAGCAGGCCGCCGACCACCGTGGAGACGGCCATCGCGACCATCGACACGGGGGTGAGGATCGCCATCGCGGCGGGCGGGGTCAGCCCTGCGGGGAGCGCGATGTGGTCGCCGAGGATGTAGAGCTGGTAGCCGACCACGGAGAAGTACCCGAGGACCATCAGGGCGCGCCCGATGAAGGCCCACCGGAAGTCGTGGTTGGCGAGCGCCGAGAGGAAGGCCTTCATCTTGGCCCCCTTGGGGGCGGCGGGCGCGTCCGGGTCGGGCTCGGAGCGCGGTACGTCCCGGCAGAAGGTGGTGAGCAGCAGCGCGGCTCCGGCGATGACCCCGCCGAAGACGAGGTAGCCGGTGCGCAGGTGCTCCGAGGTCTGGGAGGCGATCAGCACGCCGACCGTGCCGCCGATGGGCAGGCCCAGTCCCACCAGCGCGGACGCGGTGCCGCGACGGGCGGCGGGCACCCGGTCGGGCACGATCGCGGTGACGGCGGCCTGGTAGATGTTCATGGTCGCCTGGACCAGGCACCAGCCGATCCCGACGAGCAGGGCCGTACTGACGCTGCCGAGGACGGCCAGGCCCACGAGCGAACCGATCGCACCGCCCAGCACCCAGGGGTTGCGGCGGCCGCTGCGGTCGGAGAGGGCGCCGGCGATCGGGTTGAACGCGGTGGCGAAGATCGCGCTGATGCCGCCGATCAGACCCAGCACGGCCACCTTGTCGTCGCCGGCGATCGCGGCGATCTGGGTGGGCAGGAGGACGGAGCCGACGCCCATGTAGACGGCCATCATCGCGGAGTTCGCGACCAGCAGGAGGAGCAGGAGCCCGCGTCCGCGGGAGGGTTCGGGATCCGCCTGGGCGGGCGGGTCGATGATCTCGTTCGTAGCCATGACGACTCCTCGGGGGACGGAGCGGGGAGGTGGCGTGGGGGGACCGCCGGTGCGGTGCGCGGGGAGGGCGGAGACGCCGAGGGTGCGGTTGCGCACGAGGGCGTCGCCGGGAAGTGCCGCGCCGAGCGCGAGGCGGCTGACGCGGTGCGGTTGCTCGGCGCGGTGCGTGCGGTGCCCTGCGGTGCGGTGCGGTGGGGTTGCGTGTGCGGTGTTGAGCTGTGCTGAGCGGTGTCGTGCTGTGTCGTTCACCTGATGTTGTTACACGTGTCACTTCAGGTGCTTGGACACTGTGTAGCACTCACTCCCCGGTCTCGCCAAGGGTTGGAGCAGACCTCCGTGCAGATCGTGACCCGTGGACGAAGTCCAGGTGGATCACGTGTAACCACCTGAATGCGGCCTACGGAGGAGCCCGGCCCGGCCGAGAACCCTCTTGCACTTGTGGCGACCGACACGCTTCCGCAATACTCCGCACCGCGCCGACCCACCACCCCACCCCGGCGAAGCCCACCCACCCCTACGGGCCTCACCCGCTACGCCGAGCGCACCGCGCCCCGGCACGCCCGGCGCACCCTGAGCCACTCAGCCGACTCGGCCCTGGCCGGGTGACCCGGGCGACCCGGCCGCCTCTACTGATCGGGCCACCCTGCCGATCCGGCTACCCCGGCCCATCCGGCCAAGCCGGCCGATCCCGCCAACCCGGGCCGCTCCGGCCGACTCAGCCGCCTCCACTGCTCCGACCCACCCTGCCGATCCGGAAGGATCGGCAGCTCCGCCAAACCGGCCGACCTGGCCAATCCGGCTGACCCTGCCGCGCCGGCTGACCAGGCCGATCCCGCCCATCCGGCCGACGCAGCCGACCCCGGGCTGCTCCGGCTGACCCGACCGCCTCCACCGTTCCAGCCCACCCTGCCGGCCCGGAAGGATCGCCCGCTGCGGCCTAGCCGGCCGAGTTAGCCGATCCGGTTGAACCGGCCGATCCTGCCCACCCGGCCGGTCCACCCGACCCGGACTGGTCCGGCTGACCCGACCACCTCTACTGCTCCAGCCCACCCTGCCGGCCCGGAAGGATCGGCAGCTCCGCCAAACCGGCTGACCTGGCCGATCCTGCCCACCCGGCCGACCCTCCCCATCCGGCCCGTCCCCCCGACCCGGGCCACTCCGACTGACCCGACCGCCTCTACCGTTCCGGCCCACCCTGCCGGTCCGGAAGGATCGGGCGCTCCGGCCGAGCTAGCCGATCCGGCTGAACCTGCCCGCCCGACCGACTCAGCCGACCCTGCCCATCCGGCCGGTCCCGCCGCTCCGGGCCGCTCCGGGCCGCTCCGGGCCGCTCCGGGCCGCTCCGGCTGACCCGACCACCTCTACCGTTCCAGCCCACCCTGCCGGCCCGGAGGGATCGGCCGCTCCGGCCAAACGGCCGAGCTAGCCGATCCGGTTGAACTGGCCGATCCTGCCGGCGCGGCCGACCCGGCTCATCCGGCCGATCCGGCCGATCCGGCCAACCCTGCCAACTCTGCCGGTCCGGCCGACGCACTCCCCGCATCCCCTCCGCACGGCTCAGCCCACCCCGTCCGTACGCGTCTGCGGTCCGGGTCCTCAGGCCGCCCTCAGCACGCGCTTTCGCAGGGCTCCACCCATCCCTCCCGCTCCGCTGCCGCTCGGCCCAACGGATCCGCTCCTCCCGCACGCCTCCGCGCCCATCCCCTCCGCTCGGCTCCGCCTTGCGCATCCGCGCGCCGCCTTCGGCGCACCGGTCCGGGCACGCCCGCGTAGGCGTACCGCCTGGGCACGCCCGCTTCGGCACGCCCACTTCGGCAAGCCCCCTTCCACCCGTCCCCGCACTTCCGCCCGTCCCCGCGCTTCGCGCCCGTCCGTCGCCCTCCCCCGAGCCCCCGATGCCCGGGAAGGCGGCCGCGAAAGGTTGCTTCATGTCCGACCTGTTCGGTCACCCCCTCACCCCGCCTCCGCCACCGCTCGCCGTCCGGCCGCCCCGGAGGCCCGTCCCCGCGGCTCCGCCCCGCCATGCCCTCGCCTGGGGCGTGGTACTGATCCTCCTGTCCGTGCTGACGGGACTGCTCCTGCGCGTGGACGAACAGCCCTTCTTCCAGGGCCTCGACGACGCCTGGGCCGCTTCGCTGAAGGGCTCGCCCGCGGACACCGCCAGCGGGTTCGCCACCGTCCTCGACCGCCTGGGCGGACCGCTCGGAACGGTCGTACCGCTCCTGCTGATGGGCTGCCTGTGCATGTACGGGCGCTGGCGGTCGGCGCTCTTCGTCTTCGCCACCGCAATCGTGGCCAACATGCTCCTGGTGCTGCCGCTCAAGCAGCTGGCCGACCGGCCGCGCCCCCCGCACACGTGGGTCCTGGTCAACGACGGCTCGTACCCCTCCGGCCAGGTCTTCAGCGCCGTGGCCCTGGTGATCGCGGCCGCGGTGGTGCTGTTCCCGCCGGGCGGCCGGCGCTGGTGGTGGCTGTTCGGCGCGGGCTACACCGGCGCCATGATGTGGAGCCGCACCTGGCAGCACGCCCAGTGGCTGAGCGACACCTTCGCCGGCGCCCTGGCCGCAGTGGGGGCCTGTCTGCTCCTGTGGCGGGCGTTCGCCCCACTGCTGGAGACGGAGGCGGAACGCATGGCCTCCGACACCCTCTGGGTGTGACGGGCCACCGCGCCGGTCCGGCCGACGTGGCCGAGACGCCCGTCCGGACAGCCCGGGCGGCCCGGACCTGCCACAGCGCAAGGCCTGCCGAGCAAGTCCGGGCCGTTCAGGCCGACCGCGGGCGCGCCTTCCGGTAGGCCGGACCGTTTCGGGTCGAGTCAGGCCAGGCCGCCCCAGGCCTGGCCAGGCCGTCCTGGGCCCCCGGCCCCCGACCCCCGGGAGCACGCGCCGCCCGGCTCTCGCGCGGCCCGACAGGCCGGACCTCGAAGACCCGCGGCGGCCCGCCGATCAGCTCGATATCGCGAAACATTGACGGTCGTAGAATTCTCGCCATATTCTCGACGGGTCGGCGCGCGTTCGGCGCGCGGCCCAGGAAGGATCGACTCATGGCACCCACCCCAGGACCCGATCACCCCGTGGCACATCCGCCCGCGGGCCCGCTCCGTGGCGCGGTCGAGGACGGGCTCGCCGTTTTCCGGGCCGTGCCCTACGCCGCACCCCCGTTCGGCGAGTCCCGCTGGCGGCCCGCCCAGCCGCATCCGGGCTGGAGCGGCATCCGGGACGCGACCACCGACGGGCCCAGCGCCCCGCAGATGTACATGGAGGGCGGCGACCCCGTCCTCGGCGGGCACGGTTCGCCGCCCTTCGACGAGGACTGCCTGACCCTCGACATCTGGACGCCCGCGATCGACGACGCCCAGCGGCCCGTGCTGGTCTGGATCCACGGGGGCGGTTTCGTCTCCGGCTCCGGATCGCTGCCGAACTATTCCGGCGCGACCTTCTCCCGCGACGGGGACCTGGTCGTCGTCAGCATCAACTACCGGATCGGCCCCCTCGGTTACCTCCTCACCGACACCGACACCGACACCGGCACCGAAGCCGACACCGCAGCCGAGCCGGACGGCTCCGGCGCCAACCACTGGCTGACCGACCAGCTCGCCGCCCTGCGCTGGGTACGGGAGAACATCTCCGCCTTCGGCGGCGACCCGGGCGCGATCACCGTCGCCGGCCAGTCGGGCGGCGCGGTGTCCACGGCAGCCCTCGCCGGGCTGCCCGAGGCCCAGGACCTGATCCGGCGGGTGATCCTGATGAGCCCGCCCTTCGGGCTGGACCTCCCCGCACCCGACGCCTACCGGGAGCGCACCGCCGCGTACCTGGAGCTCGCCGGGGTCAAAAGCCTGGCCGAGCTGCGCGCAGTGCCCTGGCCCGAGCTGATCGGCGCCATGGGCGGGCTCTTCGCGCTGACCACGCGCTGGGGGTACTGGCCGACGCCGTTCCTGCCCGTGGTCGACGGAGTCACGCTCCCCCGCCACCCGGCGCAGGCCCTGCTGCAGGACGCCGCCGCGGGCATCGAGGTGATGATCGGCTGGACCCGGGAGGAGGCCAACTTCGGCTTCGCCCTCAACGAGGCCTACGCCGCGGCCTCCCGGGAGCAGGTGACCGACAGGATCGCGGACACCTTCGGCCCCGAGGCCGCTCCGGGGGTCTACGCGGCGTACGAGCACGCCCGGCCGGGCGCCGGGCCGACGGGCGTCCTGATGGACCTCATCACCGACGAGCTCTTCCGGGTGCCGGCCCTCCGGCTGGCCGAAGCGCGGGCCGCGGCGGGCCACCCGGTGTGGGCCTACCAGTTCGACCTCCCCGCGGCCGCCCACGAGGGCCGGCTCGGGGCGGCGCACTGCCTCGAACTGCCCTTCGCCTTCGCCAACTTCGACCAGTGGGCGCACGCACCCCTGGTGGCCGGACTCGACCCCGCCGTCCGCGACGGGCTCGCGCACACCATGCACGAGGCCTGGATCGCCTTCGTCCGCACCGGCGACCCGAACCATCCGGGCATGCCGGCGTGGAGCCCGTACGAGAAGGACACCCGCACCACGATGCGCTTCGACTCCGTGGTGACCGCGCTCGACGACCTCGCCGGGGACTCCCTGCGCCTGCACGAAGGGGCACTCCACCGGCCCCGGTGACACCTCCACCTCCCGGGCCCGCCCATCCGGGCGGGCCCGCGCTCCGTTGATCTAACTCGTGTAACCTTCGAAAGGAAGGCATCGAGCCGATCAAAAGGAGCGTCGATCGACGTCATGGCCAAAGACACTCCTGTTCCGGCGTCCCCGACCAGCGCCGACGTGGCCCGTCTCGCCGGGGTGTCCCGCGCCACGGTCTCCTTCGTCCTCAACGACACCCAGGGCCACCGCGTCGGCGAAGCCGCCCGCGCGCGCGTCCTCGACGCAGCCCGCCAGCTCGGCTACGTACCCCACGCCGCCGCACGGTCCCTGCGGGCCGGCCGCAGCAATCTCGTCCTGATGCCCTCGTCGATCTCCGCGGTCGGCCGCCTCGTCAGCGACTGGGTCGACGACCTGCACAGCGAACTGGACCGGCACGGCTACACCGCCGTCCTGCACGCGGGACGGTTCACCGATCCCCTGGACGCCGCCCGCGCCTGGGCCGAACTGCGTCCCGCTGCCGTCATCGCCCTCGACGGCGACCGCCTCACCGCACAGGCCGCGGAGGTGCTGCGGCGCGCCGGAGTACGGGGGCTGCTCGCCTTCGCCTCCCGTCCCGTACCGGGCGTGCACACCATCGGCTTCGACCACGCCCTGATCGGCGCCACCGCCGCCGAGCACCTGATCGCCCGCGGCCGGACCCGTATCGGTGTGGTCATGCCCCAGGAACGCGGCCTCGGCCTGTTCGCCGCGCCGCGGCTCGCGGGCGCCGAATCGGTCGCCGCCCGGCACATGGCCACGGTGACCCCCGTGGAACTCTCGTACACCCGGGAGTCCGCGACCGCGCTGGCCCGGCGCTGGCGGAGCCTCGGGCTGGACTCCGTGTTCGCGTACAACGACGAGTACGCCGCCCTGCTCCTCCACGCGCTGCGGGCCGAGGGGATCCCCGTACCGCAGGACGTGGCGGTCGTGGGCTCCGACGACCTGGTCATCTCCGCACTCCAGGACCCCCCGCTGACCTCGATCCGCCTGGAGCTGGCCTCGCCGGCCATGGTCGCCGACGCCGTGCACGAGCTGATCGAGACCGGCACCACGGCGCCCGTGCCCGAGATAGAGGCGGTCCTGATCCAGCGCGAGACCTCTTAGAACTCCTGACTCAGCTGTCGCCCGCTAGTTCTTCTGCAGGGCGCGGGTGACACCCGCGATGACGGCGGTCGTCAGCACCCAGCCGAAGGCGATCAGGAGGTAGGCCAGCGCCTGGAGGATGTCGTTCGACCAGTACCAGGCCGTGCGCTGACCCAGACCACCGACGGGGATCAAAAGGTCAAGTGTGTAGACAAGGGGCTGGAAGGGGGCGCCCTCGCCTTGCTTGACCGGGTTGGGGGAGCGCGTGCCGAAGGACAGCGTGCCCAGCAAGGTCAGCGCGAGGAGCCAGATGCCGGCCAGCCAGGGACGGTAGCCGTAACCGACGGTCGCGTCGAGCAGGTGTCCCCACGCGCGCGCGGCCAGGGGCAGGGTTTGACGCCGGTGGCGCTGTTTGGCCAGGAGTACGCGGCGGGCGTCGTCGTCGTGGCCGGCCTTCCGGTACCAGCTCGCCAACTGCTCATAGGGCTGGGGGTTGTAGCCCGGGCTGCGTCGTATCCACGCCACGCGGCGGGCCACGGAGTCCCGCCGTCCCACGGCCTCCCGCCGCTCGCCTGCCTCATCCACCTTGATGGAGCCGTAGACGAAGCCGTCCAGCTCCACCACCTTCGGCCAGCTGTGGTCGCTGTCGTGGAGGTAGGAGACTTGCGCGCCCCGCAGGTCCACGGCGGCGGACGGTTGCCGGGCGAGGGTGAAGTCGAAATCGACCGCCTGCATCAGCAGGGCGACCAATGACGGACCGCGCCCGTCGGGCGGCCCGTTGAGGACGGCTCCTTGAAAGGTCAAACTGTCCGAGATCCGGGAACCCCGCAGCCGTACGGTCCCGTTCGCGACGAACCCGTCGGAGAAGTCGAGCGTCGCGGCCACGGCGTTGTCCAGGGCGAGCGCCACCCCGCGCCGGCCGGGACGTTCCAGTAGAGCGCCCCGCATGTGCAGTCCGCCCGGCAGTTGTGCCCCCATGAGACGGACCTCACCGTGCGCGACGAATCCGTCCTCGCAGTAGACGCCACCCTCCGCAACCAGTCCGCCGGCGGACACGGCCCACTCCCCGGACGCGGTGATCTCAGCGCCGCTGAGGTTCACGGCGCCGCTCACGTGGGCGTTGATGAGCGACAGGGCGGTGACCCTGCGATGGCAGGGCGAGGCAGAGCCACCTCTCAGACGGGAGCGCCGCAGGTCAAGACGTCCCTCGATGCGGATCAAGCCCGCTTCCACGCCCGGCACGCGGCTGCCCACGATCGCAATCGACCGGGTCGACGCTCCGGAAAGGTCCACGCCCTCCTCGAACCAGCAGTCCTCCAGCCAGAGAGCGTGAGCGACCTGCGCGCCGGCCAGGTTGAGGTGCCCGGATATCCGCGCCCCAGCGAGCCTCAGGCAGGCGACGGCGCCCGTCTGCGCGGTGTTCGCGCCCTGAAGGAGCGCCACGATCACGGTGGCCCGGACCGTCCGACCGGGGCCCCACTGCCCGCCCTCGGAGACATCGTCATCCTCGGGCACACCCGTGCGCAGGTCCACGCGGCGTCCTTCGAGGACCAGATCCCAGAGCTCGCGCTCGGGTGTATTCAACTGGTCGTATGAGAGCACTCGTGCAGAGTAGTGATCTTCCTTTGCACTCGCCTGCCCTATCGCGCACTGATCGGAGGGCGGCCCATTCTGTTAGGAGTTGTCAGGCGGAGGCTTCGCGCCGACGGCCCGCGGGGTGCACGCCTCGAGCCCGATCCGCACATCCGGGAGGGGCCCGGCGCCGCGCCGCGCGCCATCGGGTCGGGGCGGGCGGTGCGGGGCCGGGCCGTTGGCCCTGCCGGGGCTCAGGCAGTCAGGTGGCGGGCGAGGAAGGCGACGCTGTCGATGACGATGCGGTCGATGTCGGGAGAGCCGAGGAAGATGTGGTCGGCTCCCTCCACGGGGGTCAGGACGACCTCGCCCCCGGCCTTCGCGAGGGCCGCGGCGAGCTCCTCGCTCTGGCTGTAGGGGACCAGCCCGTCCAGGGTTCCGTGGATCAGCAGGAACGGCGGCGGGTCCGAGCCCTCGACGGCGTACGTGACGGGGCTCGCGGCCCGCGCCAGCTCCGGGCGTTCGGCGACGGACGCGCCGAGGAGGGCTTCGTACGGGTCGGGGAACTCGGCTCCGCCGGGCAGCGGCGGGAACGCCGGCATGGGGTGCTCGGCGAGGGTGAGCAGGTCGGAGACCCCGTACCAGTCGACGACGGCCCGTACGGCGGTGTCGCCGGCGCCCACTCCCTGCGTGCCCTCCAGTGCGACGGCGTCCGGGGTGTCCGCGCCGACGACCCCGGCGAGGGCCGCGAGGTGGCCGCCGGCGGACTCGCCCCAGACCCCGATCCGGTCCGGGTCTATGCCCAGTGCGGTGGCGAACTGCCGGACGTAGCGGATCGCGGCCTTCACGTCGTGCAGCTGGGCCGGGAACGGGGCCTCCAGGCTGTGCCGGTAATCGATCGAGACGAGGGCCAGCCCCGCCCCCAGCACCGACCCGTGCAGCAGCTCCACGGGCACGGTCGGCGGCGGATAGCGCCGGTCGCCGTCCAGCCAGCCGCCGCCGTGGATCCACACCACCGCCGGGAAGGGGCCTTCGCCGGCGGGTACCTGGACGTCGAGCAGCCGCGGGCGGTAGCCGGGGGAGGTCGCGTAGGTGATCCCGTCGAAGCGGCGGACCCCGTTCGCGTCCACGACGGCGGACTCGGGGGTGCGGAACGGCGGAGGCGGCCAGGTCATGTCCGCCGGATCGATCGCGGCAGGGAGCGATTGCGTCATTGCGGCCCTTCCAATCTGTTCGGCCCTGGGGCCGGGGGGGCAGGTGCGGGGTCCCGCCCCGGCCGCGCAAGCAATGAGCACCGGGTGTGCGTGCTGGGTGCTGGGTGCTGGGCACTCAGCGCTACGGACAAGGCTTCGTAACGTATGTCCGAAATGCTTGCGCGGGCCGGGGAGGAGGCCTAGCGTGTTACACGTGTAATCACGACTCTAGCGACGCGTTTCCGCAGACCACAAGAGCACGGGCAGTCCAAGTTCCCCGGCAGTTACACGAGCCACCGTGCGAATGTCGTCGCCTTCCCCCTCCGGGAGCACGCCATGCTCACCTCCACACCCCCCGCCACCCGGTCGGCCACCGACCCGGCCACCCCCGTCGACCCGGACGCCCCGGCCTCCGCGACCGCCCCCCGGGCCCGCGGCTTCGACCACTGGGCCGCCGAGCCCACCGCGGCGACCGCCCCCCTGTTCCGCTCCCGCGTGCGCTCGGTGCTCGACGGCTGGGAGGTCTCCGCCGAGATCGCGGACGTCCTGCTGCTGGCCGTCAGCGAGCTGGTCGGGAACGTCGTCCTGCACGCCGCCGACGCGGGCCGCCTGCGCGTCGGGATCTCCCTGCGAGGGGGATGGCTCCAGCTGGAGGTCGCCGACGGAGCCCCCTCGCTGCCGCGGCTGCCGCACCCCCGGGGCGAGGTGGACCCGGACGCCGAGGACGGCCGCGGCCTGCTGATCGTGCACCTGATGGCCACCGAGGTCGGCGGGCAACTCAGCGTCCAGGCCGATGAGTTCGGTAAGTCCGTACGGGTGCGCATACCGGTCGCCTGACGCCCGGATCGACGCGGATCGACGCGGATCGACGGACCCCGGGGAACCTCTCGGGCGGACGATCACCCCACAGAAATATGGCGAGGAATTGACGGCCGCCAAATTATCGAGATACTTGCCCCATCTCCCCCGCTGCTCCCTGATTGAGGTGCCGCCCCATGGAGCTCTCCCCTTCGGCGCACGCCGATACCTTCTGCCGCGACCGGCTCCCGCCGTTCGACCTCTGGCCCGAACTCCATTTCGACCTGCCGGAGTTGGACTACCCGGACCGGCTCAACTGCGCCCACAGCCTCCTCGACGACGCCGTCGAGCGCTGGGGACCCGACCGCCCCTGCCTGCTGACCACCGACGAGCGCTGGACGTACGGCGAGCTGCTGCGGCGGGCCAACCAGGTCGCGCAGGTGCTCACCGAGGACCTGGGCCTGCTCCCCGGGAACCGCGTGCTGCTGCGCGGCCCGAACAACCCCTGGCTCGTCGCCGCCTGGTTCGGCGTGCTCAAGGCGGGCGGGGTGGCCGTCACCACCGTGCCGCTGCTGCGCGCCGCCGAGCTCTCCGCCTTGTGCGAGATCAGCCTCCCCGCCGTCGCCCTGTGCGACCACCGCTACCTCGGGGAACTCCGGGCAGCGGCCGACGCCGCCACTGCCACCGACGCCGGACCAGGCCCCGGCCCCGGCCCCGGCCCCGGCCCCGGCAAGGCCACCGCCCCGCTGCTGGTCCCGTACGGCGGCCCCGGCGAGGACGACCTCGCCGCCCGCTGCGCGACCAAGTCCGGGGTCTTCACCTCCGTGGACACCGCCGCGGACGACGTAGCCCTGATCGCCTTCACCTCCGGCACCACCGGACGCCCCAAGGCGACCCTGCACTTCCACCGGGACGTGCTCGCGAACGCCGACACCTTCTCCCGGCACGTCCTGCGGCCGGAGCCCGACGACGTGTTCACCGGCACCCCGCCGCTCGCGTTCACCTTCGGGCTCGGCGGGCTGGTGGTCTTCCCGCTGCGCGTCGGGGCCTCCACCCTGCTCGTGGAGACGGCGACGCCGGGGCAGTTGGCCGACCTCGTGGCCGCGCACGGGGTGACCGTCCTGTTCACGGCGCCGACCGCCTACCGCGCGATCCTGGCCGCGGGCGCCGCCGGCCGGCTGGCCGGGCTGCGCCGCTGCGTATCGGCCGGCGAACCCCTGCCCGCCGCCGTGTGGGAGGAGTTCCACGCCGCCACCGGGCTGCGCATCATCGACGGCATCGGCGCCACCGAGATGCTGCACGTGTTCATCTCCGCGGCCGACGAGGACATCCGCCCCGGCTCCACGGGCCGGCCCGTCCCGGGCTACCGGGCAGCCGTCGTGGACGCGAACGGGGTGCCCGTCCCCGACGGGCAGCCCGGCCTGCTCGCCGTCACCGGGCCCACCGGCTGCCGCTACCTGGACGACCCGCGCCAGACCACGTACGTCCGGGACGGCTGGAACATCACGGGCGACACCTACATCCGCGACGCCGAGGGCTACTTCTGGTACGTGGCCCGCAGCGACGACATGATCGTCTCCTCGGGCTACAACATCGCGGGACCCGAGGTCGAGAAGGCACTGGCCGACCACCCGTACGTGGCGGACTGCGGCGTCGTCGGGGTCCCCGACGACCGGCGCGGGATGCTCGTCAAGGCGTACGTGGTCCTGCGCGCGGGCGTCCCGGCCGCCCCGGACACCGTCCGCACGCTCCAGGAGCACGTCAAGGCGGCCATCGCCCCCTTCAAGTACCCGCGTGCGGTGGAGTTCGTCACCGAGCTCCCCCGCACGGAGACCGGCAAGCTCCGGCGCGGCGAACTCCGCAGCCGGGGAGGGGAACCGGCGGAAGCCACCCCCACCGCCCCCGCCGTCCCGGCCCCGGACGACGGCGGCTGCGCCGCCGGGTGTCCCGAGGCGCAGGTGCCGCACCTGCCGAGCGTGGTCGTCGAGCGCCGGGTCGAGTGGACCGACACCGATGCCGCGGGCCACTACCACCACTCCACCGTGATCCGCTGGGTCGAGGCGGCCGAGGCCGTGCTGCTGCGCCGCCTGGGCCTGTCGCACCTCTTCGGCAGCACGCCCCGGGTCCACTTCGAGGCCGACTACCGGGCCCGGCTCTGGTTCGGCGAGGCCGTACGGACCGAGCTGCGGGTCACCAAGGTCGGCGCGAGCTCCCTCCACTACGCCTTCACCGTGCGCGGCGAGCCGGGCCCTCCGGGCCCGGACGGCACCGCGGATACGGACGGCACCGCGGACAGGGACGACACCGCGGGCCCGGACGGCGCGGTGGCCGCCACCGGCCGGATGGTCATCGCCCATTCCGCCGCCCGCGCGACCGGGACCACCCCCTGGCCCGCCGAGGTCCGCGAGGTCCTCACGAAGGCGGGCCGGCAGGCCCCCGAACTGATCGAGAACAACCGAGGAGGCGCCCCGTGCGCATAGCAGTCATCGGAGGCGGGCCGGGCGGCCTGTACTTCGCCGCCCTGGCCAAGCAGATCTCCCCACACTGGGAGGTGACCGTCTGGGAGCGCAACGCTCCCGACGACACCTTCGGCTTCGGGGTGGTCTTCTCCGACGAGACCCTCGACGGCATCGCGCAGGCCGATCCCTTCGTGCACGCCGCGATGTCGGCGGAGTTCGCCCGCTGGAGCGACATCGACGTCCGCCACCGCGGCCGGACCCTGACCTCCGGCGGGCACGGTTTCGCCGCTCTGGGCCGGCGCCGGCTGCTGGAGATCCTCCAGGAGCGCTGCGCCGCCTTGGAGGTGGACGTCCGCTACCGCACGCAGTCTCCTCCGCCGGATCAACTGGCCGCCGAATACGACCTGGTGGTCGCCTGTGACGGCGTGCGCTCGGCCACCCGGGCCGCCCACGGCGACACCTTCGGCACGGATCTCGACGAGCGCGCGGGCCGCTACATGTGGCTCGGCACGGACAAGGTCTTCGAGGCCTTCACCTTCATCGTGGAGGAACGGGACTTCGGCACGCTCCAGGTGCACGCGTACCCGTACGACGACACCCGTTCCACCTTCATCGTGGAGATGGACGAGGACACCTGGCGGCGCGGCGGATTCGCCGGGTCCGCCGGCCCGGGCCTCGTGCCCGGCGCCAGTGACGAGGAGGGGATCCGCCGCTGCGAGGAGATCCTCGCAGCGCACCTGGACGGCCACCGGCTCATTCCCAACAACTCCAAGTGGCTGCGCTTCACCACGGTGCGCAACAGCTCCTGGCGGCACGGCAACACCGTGCTGCTCGGGGACGCCGCGCACACGGCCCACTTCTCCATCGGCTCCGGCACCAAGCTCGCCATGGAGGACGCCCTCGCGCTGGCCGCCTGCCTGCACGAGCACCCCGACGTGGACAGCGCGCTGGCCGCCTACGAGGACGAGCGCAGGCCCGTCGTGGAGTCCACGCAGCGGGCGGCGCAGGCCAGCCTGGAGTGGTTCGAGAACATCGACCGGTACACCGGCCAGGACCCGCACCAGTTCGCCTTCAACCTGCTGACCCGCAGCCGCCGGGTCACCTACGACAACCTGCGGGTGCGTGACGAGGAGTTCACCACCGCCGTCAACACTTCGGCGCCGGTCCCGCCCATGTTCCGGCCCTTCCGGCTCGGCGGACTGCGCCTGCGCAACCGGATCGTCGTACCGCCCATGGCCCTGTCCACCGCCGTCGACGGAGTCCCGGGCGACTTCGACCTCGTCCACCTGGGCACCCAGTCCCTCGGCGGCGCGGCCCTGGTCATCGCCGGCATGACGGCGGTCAGCTCCGGCGGCCGCACCGACGCGGGCTGCCCCGGTCTGTGGACCGACGAGCAGGAGGCCGCCTGGCGCCGGATCACCGCCTTCGCCCACGGCCAGTCCGACACCTGTCTCGGCATCCAGCTGACCCACGCCGGCCGCCGGGCCGCCGGGGACGCGCCGCTGGCCGCCTCCGCACTGCCCTGGGAGGAGGGCGGACAGGTGCCCCGCGAGGCGAGCCGCGCCGATATGGACCTGGTCGTACGGGACTTCGTGCGCGCGGCCGAGCGCGCCGACCGGGCTGGCTTCGACGTCCTGGAACTCCAGTACGGGCACGGCCATTTGATGTCCGGGTTCCTTTCTCCGCTGACCAACCGGCGCACCGACGAGTACGGCGGACCGGTGGCGAACCGGCTGCGCTTCCCGCTCGAAGTGCTGGGCGCGGTGCGCGCGGTGTGGCCGGCCGGGAAGGCCCTCCTGGTCCGCGTCTCGGCCGCCGACTGGGCCGAGGGCGGCCTCGACGAGGCGGACGCCGTGCACATCGCGCGCGCCCTGGCCGCGGCGGGCGCCGACGCGATCGACGTCTCGACCGGCGAGGTCGTCTCCCACGAGCGGCCGTCCTTCGGGCGCAGCTACCAGACGCCGTACGCCGACCTGATCCGCAACACCACCGGGGTGGCGACCATCGCCGTCGGTGCGATCTCCACCTACGACGACGTGAACTCGGTGATCCTGGCGGGCCGCGCCGACCTGTGCGCGGTGGGCCGTGCCCAGCTCCACGACCCGCTGTGGACCCTGCACGCGGCCGTGGCCCAGGGGTACCGCGGACCGGCCGCGCCGTGGGCCCGGTCCTGGCGGGCCGGCAGCGCCCGGCCCCCGGCGGCGCGCACCGACCGGGTGCCGCCCCGCCTCGAACTGCTGCGGCGGCCCGCCGCACCGGTGCACCAGCGATGGCTGCCGCGCGTCGCCGCGCCGGCCCTCTGAACGGAACGGCCGAAGCCCGTGCATACCCACGAGACCCGTCACACCCGCTCCCCGAACGCGCTGCCCCGCTTCACCGCGGCCGCCGTCCAGGCCGCTCCCGTCTACCTCGATCCCGCCGCCACCGTCGACAAGGCCGTCGCCCTGATCGCGGAGGCCGCCGGGAAGGGCGCCGAACTCGTCGTGTTCCCCGAGGCGTTCGTGCCCGGCTACCCGTACTGGAACTGGACGATGAACCCGGTCCAGGGTTCGCCCTGGTTCGAGCGCCTGCAGCGCGCGTCCATCGACGTCCCCGGCCCGCACGTGGACACCCTGCGCGCGGCGGCCCGCCAGTACGGGGTCGTCCTGGTCATCGGCGTCAACGAACGCGCCCCGCACAGCCTGGGCGTGCTCTACAACACGCTGCTGACCATCGGCCCCGACGGCGAGCTGCTCGGCATTCACCGCAAGCTGGTGCCCACTTGGGCCGAGAAGCTCACCTGGACCGGCGGTGACGGCAGTTCCCTGCGCGTCCACCAGACCCCCGTCGGCCCGGTCGGCGCCCTCGCGTGCGGGGAGAACACCAACACCCTGGCCCGTTTCACGCTCCTGGCCCAGGGCGAACTGGTGCACGCGGCCTGCTACATCGCCCTGCCCGTGGCGCCCACCGACTACGACATGGCCGAGGCCATCGCCGTCCGTACCGCGGCCCACAGCTTCGAGGGCAAGGTCTTCTCGGTCGTCGCCTGCTCGACCGTCTCCCCCGAGATCGTCGACGCGGTCGCCGGTGAGGACGAGGAGGTGCGGGCCCTGTTCGCCCGGCCGCGCAGCGCCCTGTCGGGCATCTTCGGCCCCGACGGCCGCCCGGTCACGGAGCCGCTCGTCGACGTCGAGGGCATCGTCTACGCCGAGATCGACCTGAACCGGTGCATCCAGCCGAAGCAGATGCACGACATCACCGGGCACTACAACCGCTTCGACGTCTTCCGCCTCGAAGTGGACAACCGGCCGCGCCTGCCGGTCAGTTTCACCGTCCCGCAGCCCGGTCCGCACTCCGCCCAGCCGACCACCATCGCCCCCGAGGAGGACGCATGACCACCGACCAGGACGACACCGCGCTCGGCCGCGCCCGGGTGTCCGACACCCCCGAACTCACCGCCTACTACGGCGAGCTCGAAGCCCTGGAGGCCGGCGCGCTGTGGACGGTGGCCAACGACATCGAGCCCTGGTACCCGCAGCCCAAGTCCGTTCCCGTGCTGTGGCGTTACGAGGAGCTGCGGCCGCTGGTCCACAAGGCCCTCGGCCTGGTCCGGGCCGACGATGCGGGCCGCCGCGTGGTGATGCTGGTCAACCCCGGCCGCAGGGACGTCAGCGCCGCCGCCGGACTCCTCTACACCGGGCTGCAGATCATGGGGCCCGGCGAGGCGATGACCGCCCACCGCCATCAGGCGGCGGCGCTGCGCTTCGTGCACGAGGGCACCGGGGCGTGGACGATCGTGGACGGCCAGAAGCTGAAGGTCGGCCCGCGCGACTTCGCCATCACCCCGAACGGCACCTGGCACGAGCACGGCAACGACGCCACCGACGCCCCGGTGATCTGGCAGGACGGCCTCGACATCCCGCTGGTCAACGCCTTGGACGCCGGGTTCTACGAGGTCCACCCGGAGCTGTACCAGCAGCCCGGGAAGGTGGTGAACTCCTCGGTCCTGACCTACGCCGCGAACCTGCTCCCGTACGGCTCCGAGAAGTGGACCCGCCCCTACTCCCCGCTGCTCGCCTACCCCTGGGAGCAGACCTACGAGGCCCTGCGCGGCCTGGCCGCGGCCACCGGTGGATCCCCGTACGACGGGGTCATCGCGGAGTACACGAACCCGGTGACCGGCGGTTCGGTGATGCCCACCATGAGCGCCCACATGCAGCTGCTGCGCCCGGGCCAGGCCACCCTGGCCCACCGCCACACCGGGTCGGTGATCTACACGGCGGCGAAGGGACACGGCGTGTCGGTGATCGCCGGGCAGCGCTTCGAGTGGAAGCAGGGCGACGTGTTCTGCGTCCCGTCCTGGGCCTGGCACGAGCACCACAACCTCGACCCGTCCGAGGACGCCTGCCTGTTCTCCTTCAACGACTTCCCCGTCATGCGGTCCCTCGGCTTCCACCGCGAAGAGGCGTACCCGGACAACGGCGGGCACCAGCCCGCCTCCTGAGCCGCGTCGCCGCACCGGACCGCCGGCCCTGACACCGGTCCCGGTGCGGCGGCGCACCCCCGCGCTGCCACTGCCTCCTTCCCCTTCCGCCTTCCCTCTCCCCCTAGGAGCCACCGATGCGACTGGTGACCTACACGACCGCGCCGATGACCGCCACCGCCGACCGTCTGGGCGCCCAGGCCGACGGCCTGGTGTACGACCTCGTGGCCCTCGCCCGGCACGCGGGCGTGGACCTGCCCGCCGACCTGCTCTCCTTCGTCCGGGCCGGCGCCCCCGCCCGGGAGACGGCCGCCCGCCTGCTGGCCGGCGACCCCGCGGACCGGCCCGCCGGGGCCGTCCACCGCCTGGAGGACGTCACCCTGCGCGCCCCGCTGCGACCCGGCAAGATCATCGGGGTCGGGCTGAACTACGTGGAGCACGTGGAGGAGTCCAGCCGGAGCCTGGACACCGACAAGGACCTGCCCCCGCGTCCGGTGCTGTTCAGCAAGCCCGCCACCGCCGTCACCGGCCCCGGGGCGCCGATCCTGCACAACGCCGACCTCACGACGCAGCTCGACTGGGAGTGCGAGCTCGCCGTGGTCATCGGCCGGACCGCCTTCCGGGTGACCGAGGAGGAGGCGTACGGCCACATCTTCGGCTACAGCGTCGTCAACGACATCAGCGCCCGCGACCAGCGCCGTTCGGGCCAGTGGTTCTTCTCCAAGGGGCAGGACTCCTACGCCCCCTTCGGCCCGGCCGTGGTCACCGCCGACGAGGTCCCGGACCCGATGGACCTCGACCTCGAACTGCGGGTGAACGGGGTCACGAAGCAGAAGTCCAACACCCGCCACATGCTGTTCCCGATCGCCCGGCTCATCGCCGACATCAGCTCGGGCGTGACCCTGGAGCCCGGCGACGTCATCGCGACCGGCTCGCCCTCCGGCGTCGGGGCCGGCATGGTCCCGCCCGAGTTCCTCGTGCCCGGCGACACCGTCGAGGCCACCGTCGAGATCATCGGCACCCTCGCCAACCCCGTCGTCGACGCCCGCTGAACCCGGCCCCGAACACCCCGACACCCCAACACCCCGATACAGAACCGAGGAGCACCCGTGCCGCCCCGTACCTACCGCATCGGCCAGATCGTCCCGAGTTCCAACGTCACCATGGAAACCGAGGTGCCCGCGATCCTGCGCGCCCGCATGGAGATCGCGCCCGACGACCGCTTCACCTTCCACTCCAGCCGCATGCGCATGACCCATGTGACGCCGGAGCAGCTCAGGGCCATGGACGCCGATTCCGACCGCTGCGCCGTGGAGCTCTCCGACGCACGGGTCGACGTGCTCGGCTATGCCTGTCTGGTCGCCATCATGAGCATGGGCCTCGGCTACCACCGCACCTCCGAGGACCGTCTGCACACGCGCACCGTGGAGAACGGGGCCCCCGCCCCCGTGGTCACCAGCGCCGGCGCCCTGGTCCACGGGCTGCACACGATGGGCGCCAAGAAGGTGGCCCTGCTGGCCCCGTACATGCGCCCGCTCACGCAGACCGTCGTCGACTACCTCACCCACGAGGGCATCGAGGTCCTCGACCACCACGCCCTGGAGATCCCGAACAACCTCGACGTGGCCGCCCACGACCCGGCCAGGCTTCCCGGCCTGGCCCGCGCCCTGGACTACGCCGACGCCGACGCGGTCGTCCTGTCGGCCTGCGTGCAGATGCCCTCGCTCAGCGCCATCGAGGAGGCCGAGCAGCTGCTCGGCAAGCCTGTCGTCTCCGCGGCCGTCTGCACCGCCCACCAGATGCTGCGCGCCCTCGACCTGCCGGCCGTCGCACCCGGCGCCGGTCATCTGCTCTCCGGCGCGTACGCGCAGGCTCCCCTGCACTCGGGGACGCGGGCCTCGGGGTGACCGGGGGCGGCCCGGCCGCCGCCCCTCGATAGGATCACCACCCCACACCACGGGAAGGTGATCATGTCGGACAGCCCCCTCAGGCCCAGCTCGTTGATCAGTACGGTCTACGGGGCCTTCGTGCGCGGGAGCGGCGGCTGGATCTCCGTCGCCGACCTGATCACGCTCATGTCGGAACTCGGCGTGGAGAGCCAGGCCGTGCGCTCGGCCATCTCCCGGCTCAAGAAGAAGGGCGTGCTCGAACCTGAGCGCCGCGGTGCCACCGGGTACCGGCTCAGCCCGGCCGTCCACCCCGTCTTCGACGCCGGCGACCGGCGCATCTTCGCCAGCCTCGAGCCGGCGGACCTCGGCGACGGCTGGGCCATGGCGGTCTTCTCCGTGCCGGAGTCCGAGCGCTCCCACCGCTACCAGCTGCGCACCAGGCTGACCTGGCTCGGCTTCGGCAACATCGCCCCCGGCGTGTGGCTGGCGCCGGGCCGGCTCCTGGAGGACGCGCGCGACATGCTCGTCCGGCTCGGCCTGAGCGAGTACGTCCACCTGTTCGCGGCCGCCGACTACGCCGCGTTCAGCGACCTGCCGGAGGCGGTGAGCTCCTGGTGGGACTTCCCCGCGATCCAGGCCCAGTACGCCACGTTCACCGGCGCGTACGCACCGGTCGCCGCGAAGCTCGCCCTGCAGGACGGCATCGACGCCGCCGAGGCCTTCCGCCACTACGTGCCGATGCTCACCGAGTGGCGCCGGCTCCCCTACCTCGATCCGGGTCTCCCCGCCGAGCTGCTCCCCGCGGACTGGAACGCCGTGGGCGCCCGGCAGGTCTTCCAGCAGCTTCACGAGGTCCTGGCGGGGCCGGGCCTGCGGCACGTACAGGACGTGACGGGCTCCTCCGGGGGAAGCGGCGCCTGAGGGAGCGCTCCCTCAGGACGATTCGCGGACCACGAGGTCGTTCGGCATGAGCACCCGGTCCCTGGAGCCGCCCTCGATCAGGCCCAGGAGCAGCCGCACGGTGGCCGTGGCCTGGTCGGCCATTTCGAGCCGACCTCCCAGGTCTGCCGCGTGTGCGGCGCCAAGAACGGCCCCAAGTCCCTGCACGTCCGCGTCCGCGTCCGGGAGTGCGGGTACTGCGGGGCCGTCCTGGACCGCGACATCAACGCGGCGGTCAACCTCGCCGAGGCGCCGAGGCCGCCGGACCGGCGGTATCAGCCTGTCGAGCGCAGGCAGGACCGGGGCCCGTCCCGACTGGCGGCAACCCGGACGGCCTCTCGCCTTCCTCGGGCATGGCCTCCTCTTCGCCGCCGCCCTGCGGGCCCGCCTCGCGCAGGCGTTGCTGCTCGACGCGGCCCGCTCCGGCAAAAGTTGAGAATTGTTCACTTTTCATTGACAGGGCGGGTCCGGGGACCCGAAAGTGCCGTGAACGTCCCCGACCGAAGCGAGTCCGCATGCCCGCGTCCGTACCGCCCGTGTCACCCGCGCCTTCCGCGGCGCCCGTTCCCCGTTTCCCGGCCGGCTTCCGCTGGGGGGTCTCCGCCTCCGCGTTCCAGATCGAGGGCTCGCCCACCGCCGACGGCCGGGGTCCCTCCTCCTGGGACGCCTTCACCCGGGAGCGGGGGCGCGTCAAGGACGGCTCGCACGCGGAGGTGGCCACCGACCACTACCGCCGCTACCGCGAGGACGTGGCCCTGATGGGCGGACTGGGCGTGGACGCCTACCGGTTCTCCGTCTCCTGGTCCCGGGTCCTGCCCGAGGGGCACGGGGCCGTCAACCGGGCGGGGCTCGACTTCTACGACCGGCTCGTCGACGAGCTGTGCGCCGCGGGGATCGACCCGGTGCCCACCCTCTTCCACTGGGACACCCCGCTGGCCCTGGAGGAGCGGGGCGGCTGGCTGGAGCGCGACACCGCCGAGCGGTTCGCGGCGTACGCCTCGGTGGTCGCGGAGCGGCTGGCCGACCGCGTGCCCATGTGGATCACCATCAACGAGCCCGCCGAGGTGACCCTCCTCGGCTACGGCCTCGGCGAGCACGCCCCGGGCAAGCAGCTCGTCTTCGACGCCCTGCCCGCCGCCCACCACCAGCTGCTGGCCCACGGTCTGGGCGTACAGGCCCTGCGCGCGGCGGGCGCCCGCCACATCGGCATAGCCGCCTCGCACAGCCCCGTGTGGGCCGCCGGCGAGGGCGAAGAGGACCGGGCCGCCGCCGCGTTGTACGACACGCTCACCAACCGCCTCTTCGCCGACCCGATCCTGACCGGCGCCTACCCGGACGGCCTGGAGTCCCTGCTGCCCGGCCCGGTGGCCGAGGACCTCAAGGCGATCTCGGCACCGCTGGACTGGTACGGGGTCAACTACTACAACCCGATGCTCGTCGGCGCCCCCACCCCGGCCGGCGCCTCCGCCTTCGGCGGGATCGAGATCCCCTCCGGCCTCCCCTTCGGCATCCGGGAGATCGAGGGGTACGAACGCACCGACTTCGACTGGCCGGTGGTCCCGGACGGGCTGCGCGAACTGCTCGCCACCCTGCGCGAGCGCTACGGCGACCGGCTGCCGCCGCTGTACATCACCGAGAACGGCTGCTCGTACGGGGACGGGCCGGATCCGGGCACGGGCCGGATCGAGGACGCGCGCCGGATCGCCTACCACGAGGGTCATGTCCGCGCCCTGCACGAGGCGATGGCCGAGGGGGCCGACGTCCGCGGCTACTTCATCTGGTCGATCCTCGACAACTTCGAATGGGCGGAGGGCTACCGGCAGCGGTTCGGCCTGGTCCACGTCGACTACGAGACCCTCGCGCGGACCCCCAAGGAGTCGTACGCCTGGTACCGCGACCTGATCCAGAGCGGCAGGTGACCGCCGGGCCGAAGGCCGCCGCGGCGGAGGTGACCGCCACGCCGCCGGGCGGCCGGTGGGTGAGCGCGCTGTCCCTCGCCAACCTCGGGGTGTGGGTCGGCTGGTTCGGCCCGCTCCAGCTGCTGCTGGCACGCCAGGCCGAGTTCCTCACCCCGGAGAACAAGGCGTCCACCCTCGCCCTGGTGACGGGGCTGGGGGCGGCCGTCTCGATGGTGGCCAATCCCGTCTTCGGAGCCCTGTCCGACCGTACGACGGCGCGCGCGGGCCGCCGCATCCCCTGGGTGGTCGCCGGGGTGACGGGCGGGGCGGCGGGCCTGGTGGTCCTCGGGTTCGCGCAGAGCCTCACGGTGGTGATCGCGGGCTGGTGCCTGGTGCAGCTCGCCCTCAACGCCGCCTTCGCCGCGCTCACCGCGGCCGTCCCCGACCAGGTACCGGCCCGGCAGCGCGGGCTGGTCGGCGGCTGGCTCGGCGTCTCCCAGGTCATCGGGATCCTGGTCGGCACGGCGCTGGCCACCGTCGCGGGCGGGATCACCGCCGGCTACCTGGCCTGCGCGGCCTTCTCCGTCCTCGCGGCCGTGCCGTACGTGCTGATGCGGCGGGACTCGGTGCTCGCCCCCGCCGCCCGGCCGGCCTTCCGGTGGCGCGGCTTCCTGACCGGCTTCTGGATCGACCCGCGCCGCCACCCCGATTTCGGCTGGGCCTGGCTGACCCGCTTCCTGATGAACCTCTCGTACTCCATCAGCACGATGTACCTGCTCTACTACCTCACCGACGCCGTGCGCTACCGGGGCGACGCGGACACCGGGGTCCTGATCCTCACGGCGCTCAACGCCCTCACCCTGCTGTCCACCGTGGTGATCAGCGGCATCCGGTCCGACCGCAGCGGCCGCCGCAAGTCCTACGTCATCCGGTCGGGGCTGGTCATCGCCGCGGCCACGCTGCTGCTCGCCGTCTGGCAGACCTGGACCGGCGCGGTCGTCGCCTCGCTCGTCCTGGGCCTCGGCTTCGGCGTGTACACGGCGGTGGACTTCGCCCTGCTCACGGACGTGCTGCCGACCGCCGAGGACCGGGGCAAGGACCTGGGCGTCATCAACATCGCCAACGCGCTGCCGCAGGTGCTGGCCCCGGTGATCGCGGCCCCGGTCGTCACCCACCTCGGCGGGTACACGGCCCTGTACGCGCTGGCCGGAGCTCTGGCCCTGGTGGGATCGCTGCTGGTCAGGCGGATCCGCTCGGTCCCGTAGGCCTCCGGATCGTGAGACCCGGCACATTTCTCACCCTTTTGGTCCGTTTTGGACCAAACTTGTGTGGTTCGGATTCCGCAGCGACAGGGAGAGACATGCGACGCGCCCACGGCCGTACGGCCACCACGCGGATCGCCCTGATATCGGCCGGGACGGCCGCCGTGCTCGGCCTCGGCGGCCTCGTAGCCGGTTCCGCGGCCGCCGCGGGCACGCCCGCCCCGGACCGCACCGCCGGGCCCACGGCCACACCCTCGGCAACGGCCCCGGCCACCGCCACCGCCCCGGCAGCCGTCGGGCAGCAGGTCCTCTCCACCTTCACCGTCGCCTATCCCGCGGCGCCCTACCGGACGCACAACATCGCGCGCGCCGTGGAACTGATCAACGGGGCCGTCGTCCAGCAGGGCGACATCTGGAGCTTCAACCAGGCGGTGGGCGAGCGGACCGTGGAGAACGGCTTCGTCGACGGCATCATGATCAACGACGGCCGTTACGTGAAGTCCCCCGGCGGCGGGGTCTCCGCGGTCGCGACGACCATGTACAACGCCATGTTCTTCGCGGGCCTGAAGCCCGTCGAGCACGGGGCCCACTCCTTCTACATCGAGCGGTACCCGGAAGGCCGCGAGGCCACCGTCGCCTGGGGCACCCTCGACCTGCGCTGGCAGAACGACTCGGGGCACCCCGTGACCGTCCGGGCCTCCTCCACCTCCAACTCGGTGACCGTCACGCTGCTCGGCACGAAGCAGTACGACGAGGTGCGCGCCACCCACAGCCCGCGCACGAACGTCACCCCGCCGGCGAAGCGCACCGTCAGCGGCCCGACGTGCGAGCCGCAGACCCCGCTGGAAGGGTTCGACGTCTCCGTCGACCGCGTCTTCGTCCGGGGCGGCCGCGAGGTCGGCCGCGAGACGTTCCGTACGCACTACACCCCGCGCGACGAGATCGTCTGCGCCCCGGAATCCCCCACGGCCACGCCCGGCGCGACCCCCTCGGGCACCCCGGGAACCCCGTCGGGCACCCCCGGGATCCCGGCCGCGCCCACGGCGCCCGGCGCCTCCTCCGCTCCGAGCGCGTCCACCGCGTCCGGCAGCAACACCGGCACGGCTCCTGCGCCCACGCCCACGCCTTAGGGCACGATCAGCATCTTTCCGCGCGCCTCGCCCCGGTGGAGCCGGTCGATGGCGTCCGGGGCCCCGGCGAGCCCGCAGGTGCGCTGGACGGCCGGGGACAGGGTGCCGTCCTCGACGTGCCCCCGCAGCACCTCCAGGTCGGCCTGACGCTCGGCGGAGATGAACCCCTTGAGGCCGTGGCGCACGAAGGGGTTCAGCAGCGCGGCCCACAGGACCCGGCCCATGCCGCCCAGCCAGGGGCCGCCACCCTCGCCGCCGACGATCACGAGCGTCCCGCGCGGGGTCAGGGCGCGCCGCAGGTGCGACAGGGCCCGGTTGCCCGCGGTGTCCAGGATGAGGTCGTAGCGGCGGACGCCGTCCGCGAACTCCTCGCGCTTGTAGTCGATGACCTCGTCCGCGCCGAGCCCGCGCACCAGCTCCGTCTTGGTGGTGCTGCACACCCCGGTGACGTGTGCCCCGTACGCCTTGGCCAGCTGTACCGCGAAGGTGCCGACCCCGCCCGCGGCGCCGATGACCAGGACCCGCTGCCCGGGCCGTACGCGCCCGGCGTCGCGCAGCGCCTGGAGGGCGGTGAGTCCGGAGATCGGGAGGGCGGCCGCCTGCTCCAGGGGCATCCCGGCGGGCTTGTGCGCCAGCTTGTCCTGCCGGGCGGTCGCGTACTGCGCGAAGGAGCCCTCGCAGATGCCGAACACCTCGTCCCCCTCGCGGAAGGCGCTCACGCCCTCGCCGACCGCCTCGACCCGGCCGGAGACCTCCCGGCCGCGCACGGGCACGCTGGGTGCGCGCAGTCCGTAGCCGAGGAGCCGCAGCAGGTAGGGCTTGCCGCTCATCAGGTGCCAGACCCCCGCGTCCAGCGCGGCGGCCCGGACGGCTATGAGCACCTCGCCCGTGCCCGGTCTCGGCGTTTCGATGTCCCTGAGCTCCAGTACTTCGCTGGAGCCGTACGTGTCCTGCACGATCGCCTTCACGGCGCCGTCCCTTCCTCGTCTGCAGCGTTTGCGTGGTCCGTGCCGTCTGCGCCGTCCGCGTACTGGAATACCTGTTCGAGCGGCACCGCGAAGACGCGGGCGATCCTGAACGCCGTCTCCAGCGAGGGCGAGTAGCGGCCCTTCTCGATGGCGATGACGGTCTGACGGGTCACGCCGATGCGCTCCGCCAGCTCCGCCTGGGTCATCTCCGCGCGCTCGAAGCGCAGGATCCTGATCCGGTTCGTGATGCCCGTCGGCTTCACCACGACTGGAACCCCGTGCGGTAGGCGGCGAGCTTGACGAGCGAGCCGAGCACCGCCGAGAGGACGAAGCCCAGGTAGAGGGCGTTCGAGATCCAGAAGCGGTCCGCGCCGGCCATCGAGAGGATCAGCGCGGCCACGGCGCCGATGGCGAGGAAGGACTGCCCGGCGTGCTCGCCTAGGCGGCCGATCTCCCTGTCCCGCTGGTCCTTGACCTCGGCCTCGCCGGGCTTGGCCAGCGCCACGGTGATGTTGAGGAGGATCGCGGCGGCGATGGCGCCGCCGACCGTCCAGAGCAGCGGCGTGATGTACGGGACCTCCGCCAGGGGTACCCCGTCGCCGGACCGGCCCAGCACGAGGGCCAGGTAGACCGCGTACCCGATGACCGCGACCACCCCCATGATCCACGCGCGCTTCTCTTCGAAGGCCACGACCGCACCCGCTCCCATGTAAAAGAACTTTGACATCACGAATGTAAAAGGATCCATACCCGGTGTCAATGATTTCTTACATCGGTCTCGCGGGGGCGGGGCCCGCCCCCGTGTCACCCGGGCGCGCGGCCCCGCTGGCACCACGGCCGCACCCCGGGCTTGCTGGACGCATGAGACCAGAAGCACCGGGGACGGCCCCGGGACAGAGCCTGAGCACCCCCAGGGCGGCGGGGCTCGCGGGGATCCTCTTCGCCGTCCTCATGGCGGCGGCGATCGTGCTGGCCCGGATCGGCCTGCCCGAGGGGGGCGGCGCGGCAGAGCTGCGGGTCACCTCGGGGCAGCGGGACGCGGTGACCACCGCGCTGGAGCTCGTCCCCTTCGCGGGCATCGCCTTCCTGTGGTTCATGGGCGCGCTGCGGGAGCACTCCGGCGAGGCCGAGGACCGGTTCGTCGCCACCGTCTTCCTGGGCAGCGGGCTGATCTTCGTCGCCAGCCTCTTCGGCGCCGCCGCGGCCGCCGGGACGGTGCTGGACGCCGATCAGCCCCAGGAGTTCGGCCGCCACTTCGCCTACAACCTGCTGACCACGTACGGGATGCGGATGGCCGCCGTGTTCGTGTTCGCGACCTCCACGATCGGCCGCCGGCTCGGGGCCTTCCCGCGCCCGCTGGCCCTGGCCGGGTACCTCGCCGGCCTGGTGCTGCTGGTGGCGGGCTCCTCCCTGCCCTGGTCCGAGCTGGTCTTCCCGGCCTGGGCCCTGCTCGTGAGCCTGTACATCCTGCGGTCGGGCCGGGGCCGCCCCGGCCCTGCCCCCGGCCCGGCACCCTGACGGGCGCCTGGACCTCACTCCAACGGCCTCCTCGGACGGGCCTCCCCGCGCCACCGCGCGCACGCTGGTCCGGGAAGCCCAGGGGGGCACCGAAAGGACCACACCTTGCTGAGGCTCGTCGTCGATCTCAACCGGTGCCAGGGATACGCGCAGTGCGCCTTCCTCGCCCCCGACGTCTTCGCGATGCACGGGGACGAGGGACTGCTCTACGATCCCGAGGCCGAGGAGGCCCAGCGCGAGCGCGTGGCCCAGGCCGCCGCCGCCTGCCCCGTGCAGGCCATCCTCGTGGACGATCTGGACCGGCCGGGCGGCGCCGCACGCACCCCCGCGGCCGCGGCCTCCGGTGCCGGAGGGAAGGCCTCCGATGGCTGACACCGTTCTGGACCAGCTCAAGCACTCCGGCCGCATCGTGGTCGTCGGCGCCTCACTGGCCGGCCTGCGCGCCGCCGAGGTCATGCGGGAGAAGGGCTTCGCCGGCTCGCTGACCATGGTCGGCGACGAGCTCCACGAGCCGTACGACCGCCCGCCGCTGTCCAAGCAGGTGCTGCTGGGCAAGGCCGACGCCGACCACACCCTGCTCCCCCGGCGGCTCGACATCGACGCCGAATGGCGTCTCGGCGTCGCGGCCACCGGGCTCGACATGGCGGCCCGCACGGTCAAGCTCGCCGACGGCGCGGAGGTCCCGTACGACCGCCTCCTGATCGCCACCGGGGTCCGGGCCCGGCCCTGGCCGAACGAGGCCGAGGGCGAGCTCGGCGGGGTCTTCACCCTGCGCACCCGCGAGGACGGGGCCGGCCTGGCCCGCGCCCTGGCGGCCGGACCGCGCCGGGTCCTGGTCATCGGCGCCGGGTTCACCGGCTCCGAGATCGCCTCGGCGTGCCGGGAGCGCGGGCTGGACGTGACCGTCGCCGAACGCGCCGACGGCCCCCTGGTCGGCGCCCTGGGCGGAGTGATCGGGGCGGTCGCCGCCGAGCTCCACCGGGAGAACGGCGTGGACCTGCGCACCGGCATCATGGTGACCGCGCTGGAGGGCGACTCCACCGGCCGGGTGCGGGCCGCACACCTCTCCGACGGCACCACGCTGGAATGCGACGTGGTGATCGTCTCGCTCGGCGCCCAGCGCAACACCGAGTGGCTGACCGGCTCCGGACTCGGCGCGGGTCCGCGCGGCATCGCCTGCGACGCGGGCTGCCGGGCCTTCGACCTCCGCGGGATCGTCACCGACGACATCTACGTGGCGGGCGACGTGGCCCGCTCCCCGCACGCGCTGTTCGGCTACCAGTTCCTCTCCCTGGAGCACTGGGGCAACGCCGTGGCGCAGGCCGAGACCGCCGCCCACAACATGCTGAGCGAGAGCACCGACCGCCGGCCGCATCTGTGGGTGCCGGCGTTCTGGTCCTCGCAGTTCGGCGTGAACATCAAGTCCGTGGGCGTGCCCTCCATGGGCAGCGAGATCATGTTCACCCAGGGGTCTCGGGCCGAGCGCCGGTTCACCGCGGTCTACGGCTACCAGGGCCGGGTGATCGGCGCGGTCACCTTCGACAACGGGCGCTGGCTGCAGTTCTACGAGAAGCAGATCGAGTCCTGCGCGCCCTTCCCGCCCCCGTTCACCACGGTGGACCGGCGCCCGGAAGGGCAGCGGCCGATCCCGGCCGACTTCCCCGACCCCTCCGTGCCCACGCACGGCCCCACCATCACCCTCAGCGGGTACTCGCCGGCCGACCGCCGGATCGCCACCTTCACCCCCGCCGGGCACTGACCCGCACGTTCCCGGAGGACCCCCATGGCCCACGGCATCCTGAGCCAGATCCTGGACTATTCCAGCCGCGCGAACCCGTACCCGCTGTACGAGGAGCTGCGCAAGACCCCCGTCTTCCACGACGGGACCGGACCGTACGTCATCAGCACCTACTACGACATCCAGAGCCTGCTGCACGATCCGCGGCTCAGCTCCGACTCCCGCAACCTGGCCGCCACGGCCGGGGACCCGCTGGCCGAGGGCGGGGAGGCGGAGGAGACGGCGCTGCCGCCGAGCTTCCTGAAGCTGGACCCGCCGGAGCACGACCGGCTGCGCCGGATGACCAACCGGCCCTTCGGGCCGCCGCACTCCCCGCACCGCGTCGACGGCATGCGCGGCGGGCTGAAGGACATCGTCACCGGTCTCATCGACAACCTCGGGGACACGGAGGACATCGACCTGGTCGACCAGTTCGCCTACCCGTTCCCGGTGACGATGATCTGCCAGCTGCTCGGCGTACCGCGCGAGGACGAGCCCAAGTTCCACGTCTGGGCCGACACCCTCGCCGCCAGTCTGGACCCCGATCCGGACGCCGATCCCGCCGAGCGGCAGCGCAAGACCCACGACTCCCGCATGGAGCTGGGCATGTACCTGGCCGGGCTGATCGAACAGCGCCGCAAGGATCCCGGCGAGGACATGCTCTCCCAACTGGCCGTGGGACACGGCCCGGACGAGTCCATGTCCACGATGGAGCTGCTGAGCACCTCCGCGCTGCTGCTGATCGCCGGCCACGAGACCACGGTCAACCTGATCACCAACGGGATGCTGACCCTGCTGCGCAACCCGGACGTGCTCGCGCAGCTGCGGCAGGAGCCCGGTCTGGCCGTACCGCTCGTGGAGGAGCTGCTGCGGTTCGAGCCGCCGGTGCAGCTGCTGCCGCAGCGCACCCCGCTCGTGGACATCGAGGTCGGCGGGATCACCATCCCCAAGGGCTCCTCGATGTGGCTGATCCTGGCCTCCGGCAACCGGGACCCGAACCGCTTCGAAAACCCGGACCGCTTCGACCCGTACCGCAAGGACATCCAGCACCTGGGCCTGGGCAGCGGCATCCACAGCTGCTTCGGCGCCCCGCTGGCGCGGCTGGAGGCCCAGCTCGCGCTGACCGAGCTGGCCCGGCGGCTGGAGAACCCGCGGCTGCTGGAGGATCCGCCGCCCTACCGGCAGAACGCGGTCCTGCGCGGGCCCCGGCACCTGCGGATCGCCTGCGACGGGATCCGCGACTGAGCAGGACCTGAGCTGGCCCCGGACCGGAACCGGTCCGGGGCCAGCTCGCGGCTACCAGCCGAAGCGGCGGTCGACCTCGCGCTCGAACTCCTCGAAGGACAGTACGTCGTCGCCGTCCGCGTTCGCCCGGTCGAAGAGGGCCGAGGAGGTGTCCACGTCGCCCACGGCCCAGAAGGGCAGATCGCCGTGGGCGGCGAGCGTGGGGCCCTTGCTGCGCAGGGCCGTGATCACCTCGACGCGGGTCAGTACGCCGTCGCTGTTCAGGTCGAGCGCGTCGAAGAGCTTGCGGGCCTTCTCACTCATGCTGCGGTCCTTTCGATGGTCGATGATCGATGTCGATGGGCGATGTCGATGGGCGGTGGGCGGCGGGGCGGCGCGCTTCGTCCTGCTCCGCTACCGCACGCCGTCCGCCAGGGCCGCGGCCGGTGCCTCGCGCTGGTGCGGGACCGGCGAGACCGGCGAGACCTCGATGAGCGGCACGGACCGGGAGTCCTCCTGCTGGAGCGCGACCGTCCGCGTGGGGGCGGGGATCGAGATGCCCTCCGCCCGGAACCGGCTGTGCAGCCGCTTGATGAACTCGTGCTTGATCCGGTACTGGTCGCTGAACTCGCCGACGCCGAGGATCACCGTGAAGTTGATCCTGGAGTCCGCGAAGGTGTGGAAGCGTACGGCCGCTTCGTGCTCGGGGAGCGCGCCGTTGACGTCCGCCATCACCCCGTCGACCACCTCGAGGGTGACCCGCTCGACGTGCTCCAGGTCGCTCTCGTAGCCCACCCCGACCTGGACCATGATCGACAACTGCTGTTCGGGCTGGGTGAAGTTGGTCATGTTCGTGCGCGCGAGCCGCCCGTTGGGGATGATCACCAGGTTGTTCGACAGGTTGCGGACCACGGTGTTGCGCCAGTTGATGTCGACGACGTACCCCTCCTCACCGCTCGTGAGGCGGATGTAGTCACCGGGCTGCACCGTCTTCGAGGCGAGGATGTGCACGCCCGCGAAGAGGTTGGCCAGGGTGTCCTGCAGGGCCAGGGCGACCGCCAGACCACCCACGCCGAGGGCGGTGAGCAAGGGTGCGATGGACACGCCCACGGATTCGAGGGCGACGAGCAGACCCATCGCGAGCACCAGCACGCGCGTGATGTTGACGAATATGGTGGCCGATCCGGCCACTCCCGTCCGCGCCTGGGCCAAGGACTGGACGAGGCCGGCGACGACGCGGGCCACTCCGACCGTGGCCACGAGGATCAGCAGCGCGGTCAGCGTGTGGTTCACCCACCCGGAGACCCGTGTACTCAGCGGCAGCGTCGAGGCGGCCACGGCGGCGCCCGCGATGACGGCCGCCGCGGGCGCGAGGGTGCGCAGCGCGTCGACCATGATGTCGTCGCCGCTCCACCGGGTCCTGAGGGCGTGCTTGGACAGCCACCGCACGAGGGCGCGCAGGAGCAGCCCGGTGAGGGCGCCCGCGGCCAGCGCGATGCCGGCGATCAGCCAGTCGTGCAGGACGAGGTCCCGGCTCAACGGACGCCCTCCGCCCCTTGCAGGACCGGGAAGGCGGAGGCCGGCCGCGCGGGCCGCCTGATGAGGGGTGTGGTCACCTTGTCACCTGTCAGTTCGTCGTGCATGGGGCCTCGTTCGCGCATGTGTGCGCATCTCGAACGAACTGCCATCCTGCCCCATGGGCAGCGCGGCGCCGAGGCTGGGCCCGGCCGGTGCACGACTCGCTCGGGGACTAGGCGTCCCCGCCCCGGCCCGGTTGCCCGTCCGGGCCCGGTTCGCCGTCCCGCGCCTCGGGCGGCTCGACCGCCGCCGGGTCCAGGATCCGGTTGAGGAAGCTCCGGGTCCGCTCCTGCCGGGGATCCCCGACCACCTGGGCCGCCGGTCCTTGTTCGACGATGACTCCGCCGTCCATGAACACGACCCGGTCCGCGACCTCGCGGGCGAAGCTCATCTCGTGGGTGACGACCATCATCGTCATCCCCTCGCCCGCCAGGACCCGCATCACCGCCAGTACCTCGCCGACGAGTTCGGGGTCCAGCGCCGAGGTCGGCTCGTCGAAGAGCATCACCTCCGGGCCCATCGACAGGGCCCGGGCGATCGCCACCCGCTGCTGCTGGCCGCCGGACAACTGGGCGGGGTAGGCCTCGGACTTGTCGGAGAGGCCGACACGGGCGAGGTTCTTGCGGGCCACGGCCTCGGCCTCGGTCTTGCCCCTGCCCAGGACCCGGCGCTGGGGCAGGGTGAGGTTCTCGCGCACGCTGACGTGCGGGAAGAGGTTGAACTGCTGGAAGACCATCCCGATGCGGCGGCGTACGGCGTCGATGTCCACGTCGAGGTCCGTGACCTCGGTGCCGCCGACGAAGACCTTTCCCTCGCTGGGCTCTTCGAGCAGGTTCACGCAGCGCAGCAGCGTCGATTTGCCCGAGCCGGAGGGCCCGATGACGCACACCACCTCGCCGCGGGCGATGTCCAGGTCGATGCCGCGCAGGACGTGGTTGGCGCCGAAGGACTTGTGCAGTCCCCGGATCTCGATCTCCGGGCCGTCCGTGGCCGTCGTGTCCACCGCTGGGGCCTCCTGTGGCATGTCTTCCTCACGCGGCCTTGTCCGCGCGGGCCTCCAGGCGGCGCACCACGAAGCTCAGCGGCACGGTCACCAGGAGGTAGCACAGGCCCGCGACCAGGATCGGGGTGGAGTTGGCGGTCTGGCTGGCGAGGTCGCGGCCGAACTTGGTCAGTTCGCGCTCCGACAGCGTCACACCGAGGAACAGCACGAGCGAGGAGTCCTTGAACAGCAGGACGAGCTCGTTGGTGAGGGGCGGGATGACGATGCGGAAGGCCTGCGGGATGACGACCGAGACCATGGCGCGGGCGTGCGAGAAGCCCAGCGAGCGAGCGGCCTCCATCTGCCCCTTGGGTACCGCCTGGATGCCGGCCCGAATCGTTTCCGCCATGTAGGCGGCGGCCACCAGTCCCAGGCCGATGGCGACCTTGCCGTACGTGCCGCCCGGGATCTCCGTACCGGGGAACGCCAGGGGCACCGCCACGCCCACGAAGATGAAGATCAGCAGGGCCGGGAGCCCCCGGAACAGCTCGATGTAGACGCTCGCGACCCACCGGTAGGGGGCGACGGAGGACAGCCGCATCATGGCGATGACCAGGCCGAGGACCAGGCCCAGGAGGAACCCGGACGTCGTGTAGATCACCGTGTTGCGCAGGGCCGTGGTGATGATGTCCGGGAAGAGCCGTAGCGCCAGGTCCTTCTGGGCGAACTGGTTCTGCAGCCTCCCCCAGTCCGCGGAGACGGCGATCAGCACCAGCACCGCGGCGAAGAGCGCGTACTGCAGGCCCTGCGAGACCCGGCGGCGCTGGCGCCGGGTCAGCCGGGAGGTCACGGGGTGGTGGTCTGGGGCAGCGGGCCGATCCACTGCTCGTAGAGCTTCTTGTAGGTGCCGTCCGCCTTGGCGTCGGTGATCGCCTTGTCGATCGCGGCCACGAGGGCGGTGTTGCCCTTCTTCACCGAGAAGCCGTACTGCTCACCGGTCTCGATGTTCTGTCCGACGGTGAACTCGGCGGCGTTCTTGGGGTCCTTGAGCCAGCCCTGGACCACGGGGTAGTCGATGACGACCGCGTCGACCTGTCCGGTGCGCAGTCCGTTGAGGACCGCGTCCGAGCTCTCGAAGGCCACGGGGTCGAAGCCCTGGGCCTTGGCGTAGCTCTCGCCGGTGGTCCCGGCCTGCGCGCCCAGCTTCTTCGACTTCGCCTTGAGGTCGGCGAGCGAGGTCACGCCGCTCTTCTTGGTGGCGAGCAGCGCCTGTGTGGCGTCGAAGTAGGGAACGGAGAAGTCGACGTTCTTCTTGCGCTCGTCGGTGATCGTCATGCCGGCGGCAGCGAGGTCGCATTCGCCGGAGTTCAGGAAGGCTCCGGTCTTGAAGTTCTCGAAGGGGGTGTCGAGGATCTTCTGCTCCACCTTGAGCCGGGTCGCCACCAGGTCGACCAGGGCCACGTCGAAACCGACGACCTTGCCGTCCTGCTCGAACTGGAACGGCGGGTAGGGCAGGTGGGTGCAGGTCGTCAGTTTGCCCTTCTCCACGACGGGCACTCCGCCGGCCGCATCGCCCGGGCCGTCACCGCCCGAGGAGCATCCCGCGACGAGGAGCGCGCCCGCCGCGGCTGCGGCGGCGACACGGATTCGGGGGCCTGCGGGGCGCTTGCGGTTTCCTCTGGCCGTCCGGAACACGGTGGACCTCCACGAGTGCGGGTCGATCGGCGATCACGGGCGGGACCGTCCGCGGCGATCGTAAGCCACGGGCGGTGCCCGCTGAGGGATCTTCCGCCATGCGTTCCGGGGGCGCCAGGGTGGATCAGGCCAAGATCGCCCGGATGCCGGGATGCCCGGGATGCGCCGGTCCGTCCGCCTCCCGGCCGGGGCGGGCCCGCACGAACCCGCCCCGGTGTGACGCCCCCGTCGCCGGCGCCACTGCGGCCGTCGGCGCCGTCAGGGGGCGAGCTCGCGGCGGCGACGGCTGATGGAATCGGGGTCCCAGCCCGGACGGGGTACGGAGGCCAGCAGCAGCCGGGTGTAGGGGTGCTCGGGGTCGGTGAGGAGCTCGCCCACCGGGCGGTGTTCCATCGTGCGGCCCCGGTACATGACGAGCGCCTCGTCGCAGACGTAGCGGACGACGGCCAGGTCGTGGCTGACGAAGACCAGGCCGATCCCGGTGTCGCGCCGGATGTCGGAGAGCAGGTTGAGCACCTGCGCCTGCACGGAGACGTCCAGGGCTGACACCGCTTCGTCGAGCACCAGGACGGCCGGTTCGACGGCCAGCGCCCGGGCGATCGCGGCGCGCTGGCGCTGTCCGCCGGAGAGCCGGCGGGGCAGGGCGGCGGCCTCGCGGTCGCCGAGGCCGACCTGGGCCAGCAGTTCGCGCACCCGTGCGGCGCGGGCCGTCCTGTCGGACATGCCGTGCAGTCGGAGCACGCCGTCGACGGTCGCGCCGATGCTGATCCGCGCGTCCAGGGAGAGGTAGGGGTCCTGGAAGACGATCTGCACCGCCTTGGCGCGGGCCAGCCGGGCCGGCCTCCCCCGTACGGAGGCCGCCAGCGGCCGGCCCTGGACCAGGATCTCGCCCGCGTCGGGGCGTTCCAGGCCGATCAGCATCCGGGCGGTGGTGGTCTTGCCCGACCCGGATTCCCCGACGATGCCGAGCGCCCCGCCGGCCCGTACGGAGAACGACAGGTCGTCGACGGCGACGACCTCCGTCCCGCCGGTCCGGTAGGTCTTGCGCAGTCCGCTCACCCGGAGGAGCTCCGGAGGAAGTTCCGGGGGAAGTCCCGGAAGGAGTCCCGGGGCGGTGTCCTTGCTCGGACGGTTGCTCAACTGTCCTCCTTCGGGCCGATTTCGGCGGCGCGGTGGCAGGCGACCTCGGCCGGTCCGTGCCGCAGGAGCTCCGGCTTGGACCGGTCGCAGCGGCCCGGTTCGGCGAACCGGCAGCGGGGTGCGAAGGCGCAGCCGGGGGCCGATTCCAGCAGGCCCATCGGGGCGCCGGGGATGGGGGTGAGGCGGGCCAGGGGGCCCTCGAGGGGCGGGGAGGATCCGAGCAGGCCCGTGGTGTAGGGGTGCCGGGGGGAGGCGAAGAGTTCGGCCACGGAAGCCGTTTCGACGATCCGGCCCGCGTACATGACGTAGATCCGGTCGCTGACGGAGGCGGCGAGCTCGATGTCGTGGGTGATGAGGAGGAGTCCGAGCCCGCGTTCGCGCTGGAGCCGGCCCAGGACGGCCAGGATCTCGGCCTGGGTGCTGACGTCGAGCGCGGTGGTCGGCTCGTCGCAGAGCAGGAGCTTCGGTTCGGCGGTGAGGGCCGCGGCGATCACGACGCGCTGGAGCATGCCGCCGGAGAGTTCGTGCGGGAACTGGTTCAGGTGGCGGACGGGGTCGGGCAGGCCGACCGCGTCGAGCAGTTCGGCGGCCCTGACGTTCGCCCGGGCCTTGGTCCAGCCGTGCACCAGGCGCAGCGGTTCGGTGAGGAAGTCCCCGACCCGGCGTACCGGGTTGATGGCGGCCCGGGGGTCCTGGTAGATCATCGCCGCTTTGTTCGTGCGCACCTCGCGCAGGCTCGCGGGGGTGGCGCCGACCAGGTCGGTGCCGTCCACGCGGACCCGGCCGCCGATCTCGGCGCCCTGCGGGAACAGGCCGAGGGCGGCGCGGGCGGTGACGGACTTGCCGGAGCCGGATTCGCCGACCAGGGCGACGACCTCGCCGGCCGCGACGGTGAGGCTGACGCCGTCGAGGAGGGGGCGGGCCATCGCGGGGAGGGTGACGTGCAGGGCTTCGTAGTCGAGCAGTGTCATCGGGAGTCCCTCCCCGCGAGCCGGTCGCCGAGGTCTTCCCCGACGACGTTGAAGGCGACCACGACCAGGACGACCGCCACGGCCGGCGCGATCGCGGAGAGCGGCTGGCCCTGCAGGACGGCCGCCTGCCCCTGGTTGATCATGGCTCCCCAGTCGGGGGTGGGCGGCTGCACGCCGAGTCCGAGGAAGGAGAGGGCGGCGAGGTCGAGCAGGGCGTAGCCGAAGTTGACCGTCGACTGGGCGAGCAGCGTCGGGGCGATGTTGGGCAGCAGCCTGCGGACGGTGACGTACAGGGGCGAGTGGCCCTGGACCTGGTAGGCGGCGATGTAGGGGCGGGACTTCTCCCGGACGGCCAGGCCCCGTACGAGGCGTGCGGTGTACGGCATGTAGGCGATGGCCATGGCGATGACCGGAGCCGTCATCCCCTTGCCGAACAGGGCCACCGCGAGGATCGCGAGGAGCAGCGCGGGGAAGGCGAACAGGACGTCGAGGACCCGGCCGACGGCGGTGTCGATCCATCCTCCGCGCCAGGCGGTGAACAGGCCGACGGCGACGCCGAGGAGCGTGGAGAACAGGACGACGGCGAGCGGTCCGGCCAGGCTGGTCCGGGTGCCGACGACGAGTGCCGAGAGGGTGTCGTGGCCGCCCTGGTCGGTGCCCAGCCAGTGCTGGGCGCTCGGCCCCAGGAGGGTGTCGCCGAGCTGTCCGAAGGTGGGGTCGTACGGGGCGATCCAGGGGCCCAGGATCGCGACGAGCACGAACAGGACGAGGAGCGCCAGGCAGGTCCGCTGGAGCCGGCTGCCGCCGAGACGGCGCAGCCGGGCGAGCGGGTCGCGCCGGGCACGGGGGGTTCCGGGGGTTCGGGGGGCGAGGGGCGTACGGGTCGTGGCGCCCGTTTCGGGAAGGGTGCTCATCTGGCGCTCCCGGCCGCGGCCGTGCGCGGATCGATCAGCGGGTGGACCAGGTCCACGAGGGCGTTGACGATGACGAAGGCGGCCACCACCAGCAGCACGATGGCCTGCACGACCTGGAAGTCGAGCTGGTCGACGGACTGCACGAGCAGGGAGCCGACGCCGGACATTCCGAAGGCGGTCTCGACGATCGCGGTGCTGACCAGCATGCCGGAGACCAGGAGCGCGGAGACGGTGACGATCGGTCCGAGCGCGTTGCGCAGGACGTGCCGCCGGATGACGGTGCGCCGTGGCGCTCCGCGGCTCAGGGCGACCTCCACGTGGTCGCGGCTCAGCTCGTCGAGCATGGCCGAGCGGGTCACGCGGGTCACCAGGGCGGTGAAGGTGACGGACAGGGCCGCCGCCGGGAGGATCACGTGGTGCAGGCGGTCCACGATGCCTTCGCCGTTGCCGATGGTGGGGAACCAGCCCAGCTGCACCCCGAACACCGACCTGAGCAGCAGGGCGGCGACGAAGGCGGGTGCGGCGGCGCCGACCGTGACGAGGAGCATCAGGGAGCGGTCGGTGCGCGAACCCCGGCGCAGCGCGCCGATGATGCCGGAGCCGATGCCGAAGACGGCGATCATCAGGCCGGATACGGCGATCAGCAGCATGGAGGAGGGCAGCCGCGACCAGATGACGGCGGAGACGTCCTGGTGGAAGAGGTAGGAGCGGCCGAAGTCGCCGTGCAGCACCCCTTCGAGCCAGTTCCAGTACCGGACCAGGAAGGGTTCGTCGAAGCCGTACTGGCTGCGGAGCGCGGCGAGGTCCTCGGGGCTGGGGCTGCGTCCCTTGACGAGGAAGCTGGCCGGGTCCCCGGGTGCCAGGAACAGGGAGGAGAAGACGAGGAAAGAGGTGACGAGCAGGGTCGCCGCCATGCCGGCGAGCTTGCGCAGCACCCGTACGGCGCGGTTCTTCGCGGCCGTCGCCGCGGCCGTCATCCCTTGGCTCCGATCTCGGCCGCCCACGGGTAGTAGAGGTAGGCGATGGAGGGCTGGACGCCGGTGATCTTCTTGCCCATGAAGACGCTGACGGGCAGGGTGTAGAGGGGCAGCCAGGGCAGTTCGCGCGAGGCGATCTTCTGTGCCTCGGCGTTGGCGGCCGCGTGCTCGGCCGGGTCGTGGGCCCCGACGGCCTTCTCGACGGCGGCGTCGAAGGCCGGGTCCGACCAGTTGCCGTAGTTGCTGAAGGCGCCGGTCTCCAGCGAGGCGAACATGTCCAGCGGGTCGGTGATGGACGTGTACCAGAAGGTGAGGAAGAGGTCGATGCCCTCGCGGGCCGCGGGGTCGGTGAAGAGGGTCGTGTACTTCTCCGCGGAGAGGGAGTCGATGCGCGGCTTCAGTCCGATGGCGGTGGCGGCCTGGGCGATGGCCTGGGTGATGATCGTGGTCTGCGAGTCCAGCGGGCTGGTCGCGATCACGATCTCCTGGCCGTTCACTCCGGCCTCGGCGGCGAGCGCCTTGGCCTTGGCCGGGTCGTACGGGTACTTCGGCAGGTCCTTCATGAGGGCTTCGCGGGTCGCCGGGGGCGCGTCGGCCCACAGGTTGTCGGTGACGAGCGAGTCGGAGACCTCGCCGACCCCGCCGGCGCCGGCCTTGACGATGCCCTTGCGGTCGGTGGCCATGAGGAGGGCCTGGCGGACCTTGGGGTTGCCGAGGGGGCCCTTGAGGTTGGCGACCACCTCGTCGGCGACGGTGGTGTTGCGCCCGAAGTAGAGCTTTCCGGCCTCGGTGGAGCCCAGTTGGGCGTAGGCGTTCGGCGGGACCATCCAGCCGCCGTCGACCTCGCCGCTCTGGAAGGCGTTGACGCGGGTGGTGGCATCGGCGAGGAAGACGAACTTCACCTCGCCGGACTTGGCCTTCAGCTCCTGGTTCCAGTACCCGTCGAACCGCTTGAGGGTGAGGGACTGGCCGGAGGTCCAGGAGCCGAAGGAGAAGGGGCCGGTGCAGTTCACGCCGGTCTGCGGATTGCCGTAGTCCTTGCCGGACTTGGCCAGGGTGGCAGCCGACTCCACGGTGCCGGGGCTCGCGGCCAGGTACTTGTTGAAGGTGGAGTCCGGCTTGGTCAGGGTGACGGTGACCTCCATCGGGCCGGTCTTGCCGATGGACTTGACGTTCTTGTACTGGTTCGCCCAGACGCTGCCGGTCCCGGGGTCGAGGTTGCGGCTCAGGGAGGCCACGACGTCGTCGGCGGTGAGCACCGTCCCGTCGTGGAAGTGCACGCCGGGGCGGATCTGGTACACCCAGGTGGTGGGCGTGGGGTTGGCGTACGAGGACGCGAGGCCCGGGGAGGTCGTCAGGTCGGGGTTCCAGCGCAGCAGGCTCTCGCAGACGTTGGCGAGGATCTGGTTGGGCGGGAAGTCGAAGGAGTACGCGTAGTCGATCGTGGTCGGCTCCGCATAGACGGACCAGGTGAAGGAGTCCACGTTTCCGGCGGCGGCGGGCGTCTTGTCCGTGATCTTGTACGCGGCGGCCCGGTCCGCGTCCTTGTCGGGCGCGGCGCCGCTGCAGGCGCTGGTGACGAGCACGGCGGCCGCGGCGAGGACGGCGGCGGCGCTGTTGCGGACACGGCGGATGCGGCGGCCGCGGTACAGCGGAGATCCCGATCGGGTTGATGACATCGTCTGACTCCCTGAGGGATGAGCTCGGTGGGGTGGGTGACGCTCGGCCGGTGGCGGCCCGGCCGGTGGGGATTCGGGCGGTGGGGATTCGGGCGGGCGCGGCTCAGTCGGTCGCGGCGAAGACCAGTTCGCCGTCGATGTACGTGCGCAGCACGCGGGTGTCGGCGATCTCCATCGGGGGGTGCGCGAAGGGGTCCCGGTCGAGGACCACGAGGTCGGCGTACTTGCCCTCCTCGACCGTGCCGGTCACCTCGTCGAGGTGGTTCACCCACGCGCTGCCGGCGGTGTAGGCGGTGAGTGCCTGGGAGAGGGTGAGCGCCTGCTCCGGGAAGAACGGCGGCGCCGGTTCGAAGGTCCCGGTCGCGTTGGGGGCCTCGTCGGGTACGGAGCGGTTGACCGCGACGTGGATGCCCCAGAGCGGGTTGGGGCTGCTGACCGACCAGTCGCTGCCGGCGACCAGGCGGGCTCCCGCTCGCTGGAGGTCGCCGAACGGGTACTGGAGGCGGGCCCGTTCCGGTCCCAGGAAGGGGATCGTGAGCTCGTCCATCTGCGGCTCGTGGGCGGCCCACAGGGCCTGGATGTTGGCGGCCGCGTCCAGGCTCGCGAAGCGGGCGATGTCGTCCGGGTGGACGACCTGGAGGTGCGCGAGGTGGTGGCGGTTGTCGTTGGTCCCGTTGGCCTCGCGGGCCTCGGCGAGGGCGTCGAGCACCTCGCGCACGGCCCGGTCGCCCAGGGCGTGGAAGTGGATCTGGAATCCGGAGCGGTCGAGCCGGGCCACGGCCTCGGTGAGCACCTCGGGCTCGATGAAGCTGAGGCCGGAGTTGCCGGTGGCGCAGCCGCAGCCGTCGAGGTAGGGCTCCAGCATGCCGGCCGTGAAGTTCTCGGCGATGCCGTCCTGCATGATCTTGACGCTGGTGGCGTTGAACCGGCCGACCTGTCCCCCGGCGCGGCGCTCCTCCAGGTCGGGTATCTGCTCCAGGCCGCGTTCGCGGTCCCACCACAGGGCGCCGACGACGCGGGCGCGCAGGGAGCCCTCGCGGGCGGCGCGCAGGTAGACGCCGTAGTTGTCGGGGTTGCCGGGGAAGGAGCCGATCATGGCGTCCTGCCAGCTGGTGACGCCGAGGGAGAAGAGGTGCTCCTGTGCGGCGAGCAGTCCCGCGTGCGCCTCGTCGGGCGTCGCGAGGGGCACGTGGTGTGCCACCAGGTCCACGGCGCCCTCCTGGAGGGTGCCGGCCGGGCTTCCGTCCTCCTCCCGCTCGATCCGGCCGTCGGCCGGGTCGGGGGTGGTGCGGTCGACGCCGGCGATCTCGAGCGCCCGGGTGTTGACCCAGGCTCCGTGGCCGTCCCGGTTGGTGAGGAGGACGGGCCGGTCCGGGACCACCGCGTCGAGCATGGCGCGGGTCGGCGTGCCCCCGGGGAAGATGTCCATCGACCAGCCGCCGCCGCGGATCCAGGCCGCTTCGGGGTGGGTCCGGGCGAATTCCGCGACCACCGCGAGGTAGCCCTCGATGGTGCGCTCCTCGCTGAGGTCGCAGCCGAGCATCTGCACGCCGGCCACCGCGGGGTGTACGTGGGCGTCCTGGAATCCGGGGACGAGCAGTCCCCCGGCGAGGTCGACGACCTCGGTGTCGGCGTCCGCGAAGAGCCGTACGGCAGCCGCGTCGGCCACAGCGATGATCCGGCCGCCTCCGACGGCGACGGCGGCGTCGATCGGGGTCGGGGAGGTCCCGGTGAAGACCCGCCCCCCGACGAAGACGATGTCGGCACGCTGCCTGATCGGCTGCCTGGTGTTGCCCATCGACGCATCCTTCGGCTCGGCGGGTGAGCCCCGCACGGCTGGTTCGTTGAGGAGGAGTGAACGGGAGCGCAACAATGTTGTCAACGGTGTTGCGCTCGCTCTGTTCCACATCGTTACACTGGCCCCACCATGCCGAAGTCATCCGACACACCCGCCCGGTCCAAGCGCGCGGGCAGCCAGCTCACACCCGACGCGATCATCGAAGCGAGCCTGCGCATCGCGGCTCGCGGCAGCGAGGACGCCTTCACCGTCCGACGGCTCGGCGAAGAACTCGGCGCCGACCCGACCGCGATCTACCGGCACTTCCGCGACAAGGACGAGCTGCTGCTGTCGGTCGCCGACCGCACGCTCGGCGAGGTGCTCGACCGCATCCCCGAGGGGCTCGACTGGAAGGACCGGCTGCGGGCGCTCGCCGACGGCTCCCTCGAAGTCGCCCTCAGGTACCCGGTGGTCGGCTCGACCATGGCCAGCCGGACCACGCGCAGGCCCAACGAGTTCCGTGTCGTGGAGCTGATCCTCGGCGCGGTGACGGAGGCCGGCCTCGAAGGGGCCGAGGCGGCCGTCCACTACCGGATGGTCGGCGACTCCCTCCTCGCCTACGTGGGCCAGCGCGCCGCCTACCTGCTGTTCGACCCGGACGTCCGCGCTGCCGACGAGTCCTCCTGGAACCGCGAGTACCGCCTCGTCGACCCCGCGGGCTTCCCCAACATCACCCGGCTCGGCGCCCAGCTGGCCGAGGTCACCGACGAGCAGATCTTCGAGGCCAGGGTCGAGGCGCTGATCACCGCGATCGAGAACCGGGTCCGGGCACTGCGCGGAGCCTGACCCGAGGGCTGCAGACTCCTCTGCCCACTCCTGCCGCCCCCGGCACCACCCCTGCCCGCGGACACCCGTCCGCGGGCATTCGTCTGTGCGCATCCGTCTGTGCGCATCTCATTCGTCTGTGCGCATTCGTCTGCGCGCATTCGTCTGTCAAAAGATTGCGCAACACCGTTGACAACGACGTTGCGCCACCGCTCTACTCCCCCTCAGCCCGACTCCTTGCCGTCTCCGCAGGATTCCGAGAAGAGGGATCACATGCAGCACGCGCACCAGCCCGTCCACCGCGCCGGCCTCCCCGACCCGCTCCGCACCGCGTTCGCCGCCCACGCCGAAGCCCGCCGCCGCGGCATGCCCGTCGCCGAGATCCTCGGCGAGCACGCCGAAGACGCCCGCCGCGAACGCGCCCGCCGCGCCGGGGAACAGCACGGCTCCGGCGGCCGTACGACCGGTCGCCGCCGGCTGCTCGGCGTCGCGGGAGCCACGGCCCTCGCCGCCGCCCTCCCCGGCGGCCTCCTCACCCCGCGCCGCGCCGCCGCCGCGACCGGCGCCGCCGCCCCGCGCGTCGTGATCGTCGGCGCCGGACTCGCGGGACTGCGCTGCGCGCACCGGCTGTGGAACCAGGGCAGCCCGGTCGCCACCACGGTGTACGAGGCCGACACCACCCGCATCGGCGGCCGCTGCTGGTCCCTGCGCGGTTTCTTCTCCGGCGGCGCGGTCCACGAGCACGGCGGTTCCTTCATCAGCTCCACCGACACCGCGATCCTGGCGCTGGCCCGGAACCTCGGCCTGCAGCGGGAGCTCGCCAACGGCGGCGAACTCCACGCCGGGGACTACGCGGGCTGGGTCAACGGGGCCTCCTACTCCGGGCTCCAGCAGCAGGACGACTGGATCGCCGCGGCCTACGACGCGTTCAGCGCCTCGTACGCGGCCGCCGGCACCGCCCGCTACGACGGCTACACGGCGGAGGCGTTCCGGCTGGACCAGCTCTCCTGCCTGGACTACCTCGACGAGATCGGGCTGACGCCCGGCTCCCGCCTCGGCCAGCTGATCCAGGCCCTGCAGCTCCAGTCGGGCGGCGAACCCGCCGAGGCCTCCGCGCTGGGCATGATCGGCTTCCTGGGGGCCTCGTCGGTCTTCGCCGGAGGGCGCGGCTTCGACGAGAAGTACCACCTCGTCGGCGGCAACGACCAGCTCGTCAGCGGGATGGCCGGCCGGCTCCCGGCCGGCACGGTCCGCCAGGGGTACGAGCTCGTCGCCCTGCGCCGCGCCGGCGACGGGTCGTACACCTGCGTCTTCGACCACGGCGGCAGCACGGTCTCGGTGCCGGCCGACCACGTGGTGCTGGCCCTGCCCTTCAGCACGCTGCGCGACGTGGACCTCTCCGGGGCCGGGCTCTCCGCACGCAAGCTGACCGCCGTCCGGCAGCAGGGCATGGGCCAGAACGCGAAGCTGGTCACCGAGCTGTCGGCCAAGACCTGGCCGCAGCTCGGCTTCAACGGCATCAGCAACACCGGCCCGGTCGGCTACCAGACCGCCTGGGACGGCTCGGTCGCGGGCGCACCGAACGGAACCCCGGCCCTGCTGGTCAACTTCCCCGGCGGGAACACCGCACGCGACGTGCTCACCGGGACCGGGCACGGGCCGGCGCCCGCCGCCGACGTGAACTGGTTCCTCTCCCAGATCGAGCACGTCCACCCGGGCACCACGGCCGCGTTCACCGGCAGGGCGTACGAGGACCACTGGTCGCGCGCCCCGTGGCAGCGGGGCGCGTACCACTTCTACAAGGTCGGCCAGTACACCTCGATCGCCGGGTGCGAGGGGCTCCAGGAAGGGCGGATCCACTTCGCGGGCGAGCACACCGACGTGGAGAACTCCACGCTGAACGCGGCCGTCGCCTCCGGCGAGCGCGTCGCGGCCGAGATCAGCTGCCAGATCTGATCCCGGCCGCGCGCACGGCGCCGGAGCCCCGCGCGATCACCTCGGCGGGGTCACCGCTACCTCACCGCTGGGACGTCACCGCTGCGGGGTCAGCCGCTCCCACAGGAAGGTGTGGACCAGCGCCTCGTTGAAGGCGGTCTGACCGTGGTCGGTGGCGCCCGCGTGGCCGCCGCCGAGGTGCTCGTGGAAGAGGACCGGGTGCCCCGATTCCCGCAGCCGGGCGGCCATCTTGCGGGCGTGCCCGGGGTGGACCCGGTCGTCGCGGGTCGAGGTCAGCAGGAGCAGCGGCGGGTACGGGGGCCCCTCCGTCCGGACCTGGTGGTACGGGGAGATCCGCTCCAGGTGGGGCCGGTCGGCCGGGCTGTCGGGGTCCCCGTACTCGGCGATCCAGCTCGCTCCGGCGAGCAGTTTGTGGAAGCGGAGCATGTCCAGCAGCGGCACGTGGGCGACGACCGCGCCGAACAGTTCGGGGTCGCGGGTGAGCATGGCGCCCATGAGCAGACCGCCGTTGCTGCCTCCTTCGATGCCGAGCTGGGCGGGGGTGGTGACGTCCCGGGCGATGAGGTCCCGGGCCACGGCGGCGAAGTCCTCGTAGGCCCGGACCCGGTTGGCGCCGAGCGCGGCCTTGTGCCACCGGGGCCCGTACTCGTGCCCGCCCCGGATGCCCGCCACCACGTAGGTGCCACCGCGCGCGAGCCAGGCCCGGCCGGTGACGGCGCTGTAGCCCGGGACCATGGAGACCTCGAAACCGCCGTAGCCGTAGAGCAGGGTCGGCCCGGGGCCGGTGCGGTCCTCGGGTCCGACGACGAAGTACGGGACCCTCATGCCGTCGGCGGAGCGCGCGAAGTGCTGGCGGACCGTGAGGCCGGCGGTGTCGAAGAGGGCCGGGCCCTGCTTGACGGTCTCGTCGGCGCCGACCGGGGCCGTGCCCCGGTAGAGGGTGGACGGCTGGAGGTGGCCGGAGACGTTCAGGAAGAACTCGTCGCTGACGTCCGGGTCGGTGCCGACCACGGAGGCCGTGGACAGGGGCGGTACGCCGGACAGGGGCGTGCGGCTCCAGCCGTCGGGGCCGGGCCCGGGGGTCAGGATCTCCAGTCGGGAGGAGACGTCGGCGCTGGTGGTGAGGATCAGGTGGTGGCGGGTCCAGCTCCAGCCCGCGAGGGCGGTGTGCTCGTCCGGGGTGAAGAGCACGGCCGCCTCCCGCTCCCCCGCCCGGAAGGCCTCGAAGTCGAAGGCGAGCAGACTGCCCGCGACGTGGCCGAGCCACGGCGACTTCGGCGCGACGAGCAGCCATTCGCGGTGGACGGAGGCACCGGCGTCGTCCGGGACCTCGATCTTCTCGGGGCCGGCCTCCTCCGGGGTTCCGGCCTCGGGAAGGAGGAGCATCTCCCCGTTCCAGAAGTCGATCTGCCGGTGGACGAAGTCCCGTTCGAAGCCGGGTGTGTCGTCGTGCCAGCCGGAGGCGGACAGGTCCGTCGGCCTGCCCTCGTAGACCAGTTCCGCCTCCGCGAGGGGGGTGTCGCGCCGCCACCGGCGGACCTGGAGGGGGTAGCCGGAGGCGGACATCGAGCCGGGGCCGAAGTCCGTGCCGATCCAGACCAGGTCGCGGTCGATCCAGCCGATGCGGGTCTTGGCCTCGGCGACTTCGAAGCCGCCCGCGACGAACTCCCGCTCCACGAGGTCGAACTCGCGCACCACACAGGCGTCCGCGCCGTCGCGCGACAGCATGACCAATGCGTGGCGGTGATCGGGGGCCAGGACGGCGCTGCCCGCCCAGGCCCACTTCTCCCCCTCGGCCTCGGCGAGCGCGTCCAGGTCCAGGACCGGCTCCCAGTCGGGCCGCTCCTTGCGGTACTCCTCCAGGGTGGTGCGCCGCCACAGACCGCGTACGTGGTCGGCGTCCTGCCGGAAGTTGTAGAGGTGGCGTCCCCGCCGGGTCGTGTACGGGATCCTGCCATCGTCGTCGAGGACCTCGCGGACCTCCGATTCCAGCACCTTGAACCCGGGGTCCGAGGCCAGCGCGGACACCGTTTCTTCGTTGCGTTCGCGCACCCAGGACAGGGCGGCCTCGCCGGTGACGTCTTCCAGCCAGAGGTAGGGGTCTTCATCGCTCATCCGCCGATTGTGCAGGATCGGGCGGCCGCCGCGAATCGCCCGGACCGGCCCCGTCCACGTCCGAAAACCGGTTGCCGGGGGTGACGCGGGCGCGGACGATGGCCCGTCGTGAGCAGATCCCGTTTCGCCTCCGTACTGCCCGACCTCAGCCCGCTGCGGTCCAGCCCCGACTTCCGGCTGCTGTTCTACCAGGGCACGGTCACCTACTTCGGCTCGTTCATGGCCATGATCGCGCTGCCGCTGCAGATCAAGCACATGACGGACTCGCCGCTCGCGGTCGGTGCGATGGGCGCGGTGGAACTGGTCCCGCTGGTGGTCTTCGGTCTCTACGGGGGCGCCCTCGCCGACGCGGTGGACCGGCGGCGGATGATCCTGCTGACCGAGGCCGGGCTCGGGGTGCTCGCCCTGGTCCTCCTGGTGAACGCCGCCCTGCCGGGTCCCATGCTGTGGCCGCTGTACGTGGTCGCGGCGTGCGTATCGGCACTGACCGGCCTGCAGCGGCCGGCCATGGACTCGCTGATGGCGCGGATCGTGCCGCACGACCAGCTCACCGCCGCCGCCGCGCTGAACGGGCTCCGCTACCAGTTCGGCGCCATCGCGGGTCCCGCGACGGCCGGTCTGGTCGTCGCGTACGCCGGGTACGTCTGCGCGTACGCGGTCACCGTGACGGGATTCTTCGTCTCGGTGCTGCTGTGCCTGCGCCTGCGTCCTGCTCCGCCCGCGCGGGACGCCGAGCGGCCCTCGCTGCGGGGGATCGCCGAGGGGGCCCGGTACGCGTGGAGCCGGCCCGTACTCCTCGGCACGTACGCCGTGGACATGGCGGCGATGCTCTTCGCCTTCCCGAACGCCATCTTCCCCTTCCTCGCCGACGAGCTCGACGCCGTGTGGGCGCTGGGGCTGATGTACGCGGCGGGCGCGGTGGGCTCGCTGACGCTGGGGCTGACCAGCGGCTGGGCCTCCCGGGTACGCCGGCACGGGCTGCTGGTGGTGTGCGGGGCGGCGGTGTGGGGACTGGCCATCGCGGCCGCGGGCTGGTCCGGGAACATCTGGTTCGTGCTGCTGTGCCTCGCGGTGGCCGGCGCGGGCGACATGCTCAGCGGGCTGGGGCGCGCCACCATCTGGAACCAGACGATCCCCGAGGAACTGCGCGGCCGGCTGGCGGGCATCGAGGTGCTCTCGTACACCGTCGGGCCGCAGCTCGGCCAGGTCCGTGCGGGCGCGATGGCCGGCTGGACCGGCACCCGCTCGGCCTTCTGGAGCGGCGGGCTCGCCTGCGTGGCCTCGGTGGCGGTGCTGGCCGCCCTGCTGCCGAAGCTGATCTCGTACGACGCGGACACCGACGAGGACTCCCTGCGGCAGCGGGCCGCGAAGGAGCAGCCGCAGCCGAGCGGAGCACCGGCCTGAGCCGGCGCGCTCACGCCCCGGGGGATTCCTCCCCCGGGGCGGGGCCGCTACCCGCGAAGGCGGAGCCGGCCAGGGTCGTGGCGGTCAGGGCCAGCAGCAGTCCGCCGGCCGCCACGGCCAGCGCCGGGCCCGGTCCCCACAGGGTCCAGGCGGCCCCGAAGAGCAGGGAGCCGGCGAAGCGTGCCAGGGCCTGCGCCGTCTGGAGCACCGCCAGCCCGGTGGTGCGCAGCCCGGGGGGCAGCAGCGGCCCGGCGGCGGCCATCAGTACCCCGTCGGTGGCCGCGTAGAACAGGCCGAGCAGGCCGAGGACCCCGCACACGAGCGCGGGCCCGGACGGTACCGGGGCCAGGAGCAGGAGGCAGGCGCCGAGCAGCAGCAGGTGGCCGCCGAGGAAGACCCGGTGGCGGCCCAGCCGGTCGGCGAGCCGGCCCACGGGCACGGCGGCCAGCAGGAACACGGCCGCGGTGGCGACCGCAAGCAGCGGGAACCAGGCGGCCGGCAGGTCCAGGCGCCGCTGGAGCAGCAGGTAGAGGAAGCCGTCCCCGACGGTGAACAGGCCGAGTGCGGCGGCGGTCAGGCAGAGCCGCCGCAGGCCCGGAATCCGCAGGAGGGTGCGGGCCGCGGGCGTGCCGGCCGCCGGTACGGGCGCGGGGCTCTCCCGTACGAACAGGACCAGGATCAGGACGCCCAGCAGCGCGAGGCAGCAGCTCACGGTGAAGACGGCCCCGTACCCGTCCACCGCCACCCACAGCACGCCGAACGCGGCCAGCGGTCCCAGCAGGGCCCCGGCCGTGTCCAGCGCGCGGTGCACGCCGAAGGCGCGGCCCTGCTCCCCCGGCGGGCAGGACAGTGAGATCAGCGCATCGCGCGGGGCGGTGCGCAGCCCCTTGCCGGTCCGGTCGGCGGCGAGGACCGCCGCCACCGACCAGGGGGTGGTGACCGCGAGCAGCGCCGCCTTGCAGACGGCGGAGATCGCGTAGCCGGTGCCGGCGACGAGCTTGCGGCGCTGGGTGCGGTCCGAGACCCGTCCGCCCACGAGGCGCAGCAGCGCGGTGGCGCCCTGGTTGAGCCCGTCCAGGGCGCCGAAGGCGAGCGGTGACATCCCGAGTCCGGCCACCAGGTACAGCGGCAGGACGGCGGTGACCATCTCCGCGGAGACATCCGTGACCAGGCTGACCATGCCGAGGGCGAGCACCGTGCCGGGGACGGCCCGCAGGGGGCCCTTCGGAGCCGGAGGGTCTGCGGCGATGTCCGCCGCACGGCTGGTCGACAGGTACACGGGTGCCTCCTTCAGAACCAGGTGAGGGTGAGGGGGAAGGTGGTGGTGGCGGTTGTCGGGGTGGTGTCGGTGGCGGTGATGGTGATCTGGATGGTTCCGGTGGCCCAGGGTTTGCCGGTGATGCGGCCGGTGGTGGTGTCGAGGGTCAGGCCCCAGGGGAGTGCGGTGGCGGTGTAGCGGACGGGGGGCTTTCCGCCCGTGGTGGTGAGCTGGATGGTGCAGTTCTGGTTGAACTTGCAGGCTTGCGGGCCGGGGTTGACCAGCTTCAGCTCGGCCGAGGTCGGAGTCGGGGTCGGGGTGGGCGTGGGAGTCGGTGTGGGTGTCGGGGTCGGGGTCGAGGTGGGCGTCGGGGTCGGGGTCGGGGTGGTCGAGCCGAACACCTCGCTGATCGGCTGGACGTTGGCGGCGTTCCCGGCGTGCGTCGCCGTGCCGAACAGGTCCTCGAAGGTGCGCAGCAGGTGGTGGTGGTTGAAGGGGGTGGAGTACGTGCCCGTCTTGACGTTCGCCCCGTAGAAGACGGTGGCGATCTGGTTGGAGCCCAGGAAGTTGTCCTCGTCCCAGGTCAGCACCAGCAGGCTGTTGTTGGCCTTCGCCCACTGCGCGTAGGCGTCGATGTTGTTCTTCGTCCAGGTGTCGCCCGTGCCGACCGAGCAGGAGTGCATGTCGTTGCACTGGTTGGGGACGATGAACGAGAGGTTCGGCAGCGCCGCGAAGTTGTTCTGGGGGAACTGCGCCCAGGTCTTGCCGGTGTTCAGCGGCACGTTCTTGAAGGCGAACCACGGGTTGTGCTTCTGGGCGTACTGGCCGTTGGTGCAGGCCGTGGAGCCCTCGCTCGGCAGGTCCTCGTTGTACGTCGCGAAGGTCTTGCCGGCCGCGATCAGCTCCTGGCCGAGGTTGGGCGCGGTCATCGACTGCGGGGTGTAGCAGCCGTCCCCGGTGATGCCCTGGGTGGCGCCGGAGAAGAGGTTGAAGTAGTTCGGCTGGCTGGGGTGGGTCAGCGCCTTCATGGCGGTGAGGCTGGCGCCGCCGCTCGCGAGCTGGTTGATGTACGGGGCGTTGGCGCTGCCCATGATCTCGCCGTACTGCTTGTTCTCGTACACGACGACGACCACGTGGTCGTACGCGGGCAGCGCGGCCGCGGCCGAAGGTGCCGCGGAACCGCTTTCGGCGGCCTGGGAGTTGGCGATGGTGAAGGCGCCCAGCAGGCCGAGGGCGCCGATGCCGGCGATCAGGGCGGACGTGTGGAACCGGTGTCTCGGGCGAGCCTTCGCGTCGCGAGCGGTCGCGCTCGCGCTCGGTGTGGTCGGGGGGCGTAGCGGCATGGGTGGTTCCTCCTCGTGATGAGTGGTGTGGTGCTCGGGGTGAGGGGCCGGCGTCACGCCTCGCGGCGGGCCGCGCCGGCCACGCTGATGTTCAGGAACCGGGGCACGGGCAGCCCCCGGTCGCGGAAGTCCTCGGCGACCGCGGCCCGGACCGCCGCCAGCCGGGCCTCGGGCAGCAGGACCAGGACGCTCCGCCCCGGCCGCTGCCCGGGCGGCCAGGCGCTCAGGGCCCCGGCCCGGCGGGCGCACCCGACGGCCCGGGCCAGGTCGGCCGTACGGTCCTGCGTGCCGTCGGGGTCAGGCCGCAGGGCCAGCAGCACCAGGCGGGCCCCCGAGGCGGCCGGGTCGAAGACCACGTACCGCTGTCGTTGGCGCCGGGGTTCCGGCCGGGGCGGGCCCTGGCCGAGCAGGAGGGCCCTGCCCGGCCGGGCGAAGAGGCCGCCCCGGCGCAGGGCGTCGTCGCCGTCCGGCAGCGCCTGCGCCATCAGCCGGGCCAGCCGCACCCGGTCCGGGTCCTCGCCGGCCGGTGTGTGGACGTCGGCCACCGCGAGGACGACCGCGCAGTCGGCGGCCTCCTCCGTGGCCAGCCCGGCGGCCGCGGTGAGGGAGCCCTGTACGTGCAGGTCGGTGCCGCCCCTGCCGTACCCGGCCCGGGCCAGGGCACGCAGCAGTGCGTACGGGCGGGCGGCCCAGGCCGGGATGGCGGGCGGCGGCCCGGACAGGGTCAGCGGGAGGTCGCAGCTGTCCGCCGGGTGGGCCAGGGAGCTGAGCCGTACGAGGCCGTCGGAGCGCGGGGCCGCTGCGGCGGCCACCGGCCAGCCGGCCGCCGCGACGAGGCCCGGGGAGCCCAGGTGGAAGGTGTAGGGGGCGCTCCAGACGGCGGCCGGGGGGCGGCCGTGCGCGGACTCCAGGGCGTAGGCGACCAGGCGGAAGAGCGGGTCGGCGGTGGCCCGGCGGGCGAGGTCGCCTCCGGTGAGCGCCTCGGGGCTCGGGGCGGTGGCGGCGGTGGCGGGGGCGATGAGGTTGGTGCCGGCCGGGACGGTGGCGGCGGGGACCGGGCCGGTCTGCGCGCCGGGGCCCGTCACTGCTCGTCCTTGCGGGCCAGCATCCGGTAGGCGTTGCCGCCGTCCGTGCGGCGGGCGGCGGCGGTGCGCAGCCCGTCGAGCACCGCCGCGGCGGCGAAGCAGGGCAGCGAGGCCAGGCGTACGGCGCCGGTCAGGACGCGTCGGCCCGTGGTGGCCGGGGGTCCCCAGGGGCGGTCCGGGTCGGGGGCCAGCCGGGTCGCGGTCAGGGCCACCGCGCCGAAGAAGTCGTTGCCCTGGTGGGCCGGTCCGTGTTCCTCGGCGAGGACGGTGAAGCCCCGGTCGGCCAGTGCCTCGCGCAGGTTCGAGGAGGGGATCAGGTGCTGGTGCTGCGGCTGGAACCAGGGCAGCCAGGCCGGGCCGAGCAGCCGGGCCATCCGCGATTCGGGGTCGGGGAGTTCGATGGTGAGGTAGCCGCCGGGGGCGAGGACGGCCGCGGCCGTGTCCAGTTCCGTGAGCGGGTCCCGGGTGTGCTCCAGGTAGTGGTACATGCTGACCACCTCGTACTGGCCCGCCAGCTTGACCGCGAACTCCGGGAACTGGCCCTGGTATCCCGTCTCCACCCAGCCGCGCCGCTCGGCCTCGCGGACACCGTCGCCCATGTCCAGCCCGTCGAAGCGGGTGTCGGGCCAGACGGCGCGGGCCGCGTTGCAGAAGTGGCCGTGTCCGGTGCCGACATCGAGCCAGGACACGGGATCGGTGTGCGGGCGGAGCATTTCGGCCCGGCCGTGGTAGGCGGCGCCGAGCCGGCCGAAGACGGTGGCCGCGCCCTCGCCGCCGCGGCCGTCGTAAAAGTCGCGGTAGTAGAACTCCAGCCCCTCCGGGGAGAGTCGGGGGTTCTGGAAGACGTGCCCGCAGGCTGCGCACTGGTCCAGGGTGAACCGGCCGGGCTTGCCCTGGAGCAGGTCCGGCACCCGGACCCGGACGGACAGCTGCCCGGAGCCGCACCAGGGGCAGTCCGGTCGGCGCGGTTCGAAGAACCGGTCGGTCCCGGCGGCCAGATCGGCCCGGTACGCCTGGACCACCTCGGCGCGGGCGGCCTCCGCCCGGGCTGACTCGGCCTGGGCTGGCTTGAGCCGGGCCGGCTTGAGCCGGGCTGGCTTGAGCCGGGCCGGCTTGGCCTGGGCTGTCTCGCCTCCGGCGGCGTCCTGCTCCGCGTCCCGCGCGGCGGCCGGGCCGTTCGCCGACACGGCGGCCCCGGGTCGGGGCGTACGGGTCGACGCGGCGGCCGTGCGCAGGGCCGCGCCGAGGGAGCGTACGGGCCGGGCGGCCGTGGCCCGGGCCAGGTCTCCGGGGCGCAGGGGTGCGCCGGGGCGGCCGAGGGCGAGGTAGGGCTGGATCCAGTACAGCCCCGCCGCGGCGGCCCCCCACCGGCCCTGGCGCACGGCGACCCCGGCCAGCAGGGCCAGCCCGGCGAGCTGCGCGGCGGCCAGCGCCCCCGGCGGCAGCCCCTGGGCGCGCAGTTCGGCCGCCCGCGCCGGTCCTCGGGCGCCGGATCGCGGTCCGCAGCTCAGGGCGGGTGCGATGGCCAGTCCCGTGGCGTCGGCGGCGAACTCCTTCACGCGCCGGATCACCGCCATGAGCTCCGCGGGAGTCGCGTCCGGGCCCGCCGGGTCCACCCCGGCGCGGGCGAGCACTTCCTCGGCGACGAGCACGGCGAACCCGGCCCCGCGCCCCTCGCCGAGCCGGTCCTGCCGATAGCCGGCCGGGTCGACCAGGCGCAGCAGGCTGAGCACCCGCTCGGCGGGCAGGTCCCCGGGCAGCAGGTCCAGTACCCGCAGCCCCTCCCGGTCGGCGTGCGCGCAGGCGGCCAGGAAGGTGGCCGCGTCGGCCTCGACCCCGCCGGCGGTGAGCAGCCGCCACCCGGCGGCGCGCGGTACCCCGGCGTCCGCGTACGCGGCCATGGGCAGAACCGGGACCGCCCGCAGCCGGCGGGCCGCGCGCACCGTGCCCGCGCCGAGGGCGGCGAGCAGGAGGGCGGAGGTCCACCGGAAGCCCGGCAGGACGAGGGCCACGGAGAGGGCGGTCCGGGCGGGGGAAGGGAGCGGGGAGCGCGTCATACGAGTTCCTCCAACCGGTCGGCCGCGGCGGCGGCCCCGCCGGCCGCGGCGAATGAGGCCTGGATCCGCCGGGCGCCCCGGCGGTGGCCGGGTTCGTCCAGCACGGCCGTCAGCGCGTCGCGCAGTTCCTCGGCCCTGGTCCTGGCGAATCGCACCCGCACCCCGGCCCCGGCCTCGACGACCTGCCGGGCGACGATCGGCTGGTCGTCGCGGATCGGGGCGACGACCAGCGGCAGCCCGTGCGCGAGGGTCTCGCAGACGGTGTTGTGGCCGCCGTGGCAGACGACCGCGTCCAGGTGGCGGAGCAGCTCCAGCTGCGGGACGCTGTCGCGCAGCAGTACGTTCCCGGGGACCGCGCCGACCAGCCGGGCGGGGGCCGCCAGAACCAACTGGACTTCCTTGTCGAGCCGTTCGGCGGCGCCGAGCACCGCGCCGTAGAACCGGCCCCCGGCCTCCTGGTTGAGGGTTCCCAGGGAGACGAGGACCCGTTTCCGCTCCGGATCCAGTCGCTCCCAGGGGAATCCGGGCGCGGACGGCCGGGCCCCGAAGGCCGGGCCCACGAAGGCGTAGTGCGGCGGGAACCTCGTGTCCCCTCCGACCAGTTCACGGCTGGAGAACACCAGGACCAGCCGCTCCGAGAACCGCGGATCCCACGGCGCTCCGGCCGGCTCCGGACCGGCTCCGCACTCCGCCAGCAGTCCGGAGATCTGCGCGGCCACCCACTCGCCGACCTTCGGGAAGTCCGCGAAGGGGAGGGTGAGTTCGGCCGAGGTGCTGGCGGAGGTCACCCAGGGCACCCCGAGCCGCCGCGCGGCCACCGGGCCGGCCAGGGCCTGCTGATCGGCTACGAGCACGTCCGGCTGGAAGGCGCCGACCGCCCGGACCACGCCGGGGAGCATCGCCCGGGCCAGGGGGACCAGCGCCTCCTCCCAGAGGAACCGCAGCGCCCCGACCCCGCGCAGATCGCGCCAGCGGGCGTGCAGCATCGCATAGTCGCCGCCCGCCTCCGCGCCTGCGGAGAGGATCCGGGCGTGCTCGGGCAGCAGCCGGGCCAGCGCCCCGGGCGGGCCGGTCCAGGCGACCTCGTGACCGCGGGAGGCCAGTTCGATGCCGACCGCCACGGTCGGGTTGACGTGCCCCGCGAGCGGCGGCACCGCGAAGAGCACCCTCATCGGACCAGCGCTCCTGCCCGCGGCCGCACCGTCGGTGCCGGTGCCGGTGCCGGTGCCGGTGCCGGTGCCGGCGTCGCCGTCGGTGGCGGGGCCGGCGTCGCCGTCGACGGCGCGGTGAGTACCCCCGCCGTGGCCGTGGCCGCGGCCGTGGCCTCGATGTGGGCGAGTACGGCCGCTCGAAGCGCTCCGCTGTTCTCCTTCAGCACGTCGTGTCCGAGGCCCGGCAGGATCTCGACCGCGGTGACGTGCGGAGCGTGGCCGGCCAACTCCATTGCTCCCGGTACCAGTTCGGAGTGCTCGCCGCAGACGATCAGGACGGGGCAGCGCAGTCCGGCGTAGTCGCCCGGGGTGAAGGTGCGGCTCGCGGCGATGTCGTCGATGAGGGTGGTGCGGTTGAGCAGGTCGTCGGCGATGGCCGTGAGGTTGGCCGCCTTGCGCAGCCTCAGGGTGAGCAGCTCGGCGGGTACCGCGCTGTCCTCCAGGCTGAGGGCCGCCGCCGACAGGGTGTCCACCATGTTGTCCACCCAGGCACCGCTGAGCGGGGGTTCGAGCAGGGTGAGCCCGGTGACCAGGTCGGGCCGGGCGAGGGCGGCGTGCAGTGCCAGGGTGCCGCCGTAGCTGTTGCCCACGAGGTGCACCGGGCGGTGCCCGAGGCCGAGCGCGCCGAGCAGGGCGAAGAGGTCCCGTACGGCGGTGCGGCTGTCGTAGCCGGTGGCCGGGCGCTCGGTACGGCCGTGGCCGCGCAGATCGTAGAGGACCACCTCGTGCCCGGCCCGGGCCACCGGGACGGCCAGGGGGCAGTAGAAGGAGGAGAGGTTGTCGACGACCAGCCCGTGCAGGAAGACGACGACGGGGCGGTCGGCGGCGTCGGGGCCGGGGCCGGCCGCGTTCGGGGCGGTGGCCGGGAGTTGCTGGACGTGGAAGCGGACGGTGCCCGCGGGAACGAAGGCCATGGCGGGATCAGCCGTCCGATCCGGGTGCGGCGGCGGATCCCGCCGAGGCTCGGGCGAGGGACGCGTGGGTGATCCGGCCGATGTGCGTGACGAGTTCGCCCACGGACATGGCGAGGATGCCGTCCATGTCCTTCTCGGACAGGAAGCCCATCAGGTCGACTTGGGAGCCGTAGCGGTGGTGGAGGAGTTCGGCGAGCGCGACGAACTCGATGCTCTCCAGGGCGAGGTCCTCGTTGAACGTCGTCTTCATCGTGACCTCGTCCGCGAGGAGGTGTTCGTCACCGACGATCTCCACGAGCATGCCGGTGATCTCGGCGAGGATGTCAGCTGCCATGACTGGTCTCCGTGAGGTGGAAGGGGGCGGGGGACGGAGTCGCGGGCCGGTCGGTCCAGGCGACCGCGTGGTCGGGGTGAGCGAGCGGCGCGTCCGCGAGCGCGAGCAGGGTGGTGCGGACGGGGTACGGGTGCCCGTCCGGGCCGTGCACCCGCAGCTCGCCGGAGCCCGGGTCGCCGGTGGTCCGCCAGTCGCGCGGGCGGCCTCCGAGTCCGGTGCCGGCGGCCTTGGCGGCCGCCTCCTTGGCGCACCACAGGGCGGTGAGCGCGGCCGGGAGTCCGGTGCCCTCCTGGGCCGCCATCCGCTCGGCGAGGGCGAGTTCGCCCGGCGCCAGGGCGATGCGGATGAGCGCGTCCGGGTCGGTGGTCACCTGTTCCACGTCGATGCCGACCGGCAGGCCGGGGTGGGCGAGCGCGACGGCGATCCGGTCCTTGTGGGCGATCGTCAGGTGGACTCCCCCGGCCAGGGCTCCCCCGGCGAGGGGCCGCCCGGCCGGGTCGTTGCCGATCGGCACCTCGGCCGGGAAGACCGGCCCGGCCCCGCCGTCCCAGAGCAGGTGGCGCAGCGCGTCCTTGGCGGCGATCCGGCCCAGCAGCCAGGGCGCCCGGGCGCGCGGCCCCAGCCGCTCGTAGGCAGCGCGCTCGGCGGCGCCGAGGTAGCGGCGCATGACCAGTTCCTGTGAGGCGGGGTCGGTCCAGCGGCGGCGGGCCAGGCACCAGCCCTCGGGGCGGGGTTCGCCGATGCCGCAGACCTCCGGGGTGAACTTCATCGGCCAGACCCGCTCGTCGGCGCCGAACCGGCGGTACGTCCAGCCGTCGATCCGGGCCCAAACCCGGCCGTCGGCCCGGAGCAGCTCGAGGTCGCCGCGCACGGTGACGTCGCGCACCTCGCGGATCCGGGCCGTGGCCCCGACGAGCTCGTACGGGGCGGGCGGCGGCCCCGAGAAGCGGATGGCGTCCACGGTGGCCGGGAACACCAGCCGGTCCACGGGAAGCCGCAACTGCATCCAGTGCCCGAAGAGCTGCCCGGCGGCGTCGAGCAGCGCCCCCGGATCGGGCAGTGCCCGCAGTACGCCCCGGATGCCGTCCGTGCCGACGGCCCGCACCTCGTGCACCCCGGCGAAGCGGGGGCCGTGGAACATCCACCGGTCCCGGTAGAGGGCCTCGGCGCTGACGGGGGCCGGCTGCGGCTCGCGCAGCGGGGTGGGATCGGGGCCGGGCAGGGCCTCGTAGCGCTCTCCGAGCAGGACGAACACGTCGGCGTACTCCCCGAGCGTGACGCGCACCCGGCCCTGCCCGGCGGGCCGTACGGTGACCTCCAGGTCGAGGGCCGGCTCCACGGGGAGCCAGCGCAGGGCCCGTACGCGCTCGTAGCCGATGACGGCCAGACCCGGTGGTGCGTCGCGCAGCGCGGCCTCGGCCGCCAGCTCCAGCATCGTCGTCATGGGGACGACGGGGAAGCGGTCGGAGTCCTCCGGCCATCCGTCGGGCTGCAGGTAGACGCAGTGGTCCCGTACGTAGGGCAGCGTGTCGAGGGAGAGGCGCAGGGCGTGGGTCGCGGGCCGGGGCCCGGCCTGTCCTTCGGCGGGGGTCGCGTCCAGGGTGGAGAGCAGGACCGGCCGGGGGTCCGCGGGCTGCGGGGTGGGGATGGCCGGTGGGGTGGGAGTGGTCGGGGTGGCGGGAGTGGCCGCTGAGGTGGCGGGAGTGGCCGCTGAGGTGGCGGGAGTGGCCGCTGAGGTGGCGGGAGTGGCGGCCTGTGGCAGGAGGCCGGTCAGGGTGGCACGTGCGGCCTCGCCGAGGCGGACCAGCGGCGAGCCGAGGTCCAGGAGCACGCCGCGCCCGGACTCCGGTGCTGCCGGTCGCGCTTCCGGTCGTGCTGCCAGTGGTCCGGCAGGTCCGGCGGCGGCGCGGTCCGAGTCTCCTCCCGTCCCGTCGGGGAACAGGCGGTCCCAGCGCGGGGCGTGCCCCTCGGTCCACAGGGCCGCGCAGGTGCGCCGCAGGGCGGCGAGGCCGGTGAGCCTGGGCGAGGAGGCCGCCACCGAGAAGTGGGGGCGGTCGCGCAGGGTGTCCTCGACGAAGCCCGGCAGGCTGCCCGGGCCCAGTGTGACAAAGCCCCGGATGCCCGCGTCCTCGTACAGCCGCAGCGTCAGCTCGCGGAACCGGACCGGTTCCAGCAGATGGCGGACCACCAGTTCGCGCACCGCTTCGGGCTCCGGGGGGAACGGCGCGCAGGTGGTCGCCGACCAGAGGGGCAAGGTCCCGGGCTGGAGCGGCAGTCGGGCGAAGGCGGCGCGGACCTGGCCGAGGTAGGGCTCCCACATGGGCGTGTGGAAGCCGGACCGGAAGGGGAGTTCCTGACCGAGGACGCCCTCGGCCTTCAACCGTTCGAGGGCGGTGGCCACTTCGGCGGGAGCCCCGCAGACGACCGACTGGTGCGGGCAGTTGTCGTGGCTGACCACCACCCCGTCCAGTCCGTGCAGCGCGGCCTCCGCCCGCCGGGTCCCGCATCCCAGCGCCGCGTAGACCAGGTCTGGCACCTTGACCGAACCGGGTCGCAGCGAGTCCAGGAAGGTGTCGGCCGCGTCCTGCCGGTACATCCCGGCGGACACCATCGCCGCCCACTCCCCCAGGCTGTGGCCCGCCAGGACATCGGCCTGGATGCCGAGTTCGGGCAGTACCCGGGCGAGGAAGCGGCCCGTCGCGATGGCGTCCAGGGCCCGCTCCGTCAGTTCCTCGCCCCGGGTCAACCGGGGCCGCTCCAGCCCCAGCCGGTCCGCCACGTCGTCCAGCGCCGGGGCGAACTCGGGCTCCAGACCCGGGAACAGGAACGCCAGCCGGCCGCCCAGCGGCTCGGGCGTGAACCACACCTCCCCGCGCCCCCGCCAAGCCCGGCCGCGCGCCACCACCTTCGCGGCGAGCGCGAGCCGTTGGGGCGTGGGACCCACGACGGCGAGCCGGCAGGGCCCGTCGCCGCCGGACACCGGGGAGCCGGACGCCAGCCGGGCCGACAGCTCCGCCGCGTCGGAGGCCGCCAGCAGCAGCACCTCCTCCCGCTCGGGCGCCCCCACCGGCGCGGCCGGGCCGCCCAGGGGCAGGAACCGGCGTACGGGCGCTGCCGGCCGCGCGGGCGCCGCCCGGCCCGAGGGTGCGGTGCGGCGCACGGCGCCGGGAGCCTCCTCCAGCACCACGTGCGCGTTGATCCCGCCGAAGCCGAAGGCGTTCACCCCGGCCCGGCGCGGCGCCGGCCCGCGTTCCCACGGCCGGGCCGCCGTCACCGGCCGCATCCTGGTCCGGGCCAGGCCGGGGTGCGGCTCCTCCAGGTGCAGGGTCGGCGGCAGCACCCCCTCGTGCACCGCGAGTGCGGCCTTGATCAACCCGGCCATGCCGGAGGCCTGCATCGTGTGGCCGAGCATGGACTTCACCGAGCCGAAGCCGATCGCGCTTCCGGTGCCGAGGCCGGCGCCGAAGTCTGTGTCGGGGTCTGCGTCGAGGTCTACGTCGATGCGGGGCCCGCCGCCCGCGTACGGACCGAACACCTGCGCCAGTGTGTCCAGTTCGGCCGTGTCCCCCACCGGGGTCCCGGTGCCGTGCGCCTCCAGCAGCCCCAGCGCACCCGGCGCCCGTGGATCGAGACCCGCCTCCCGCCAGGCCCGTTCCAGCGCCCTGACCTGGCCCGCGACGAGCGGGCTCATCAGGCTGGCCGCCCTGCCGTCCCCGGCCACGCCGGTGCCGCGGATCACCGCGTAGATCCGGTCGCCGTCCCGCTCGGCGTCGGCCAGCCGCTTCAGCAGCACCACTCCGGTGCCCTCGGACAGCAGGGTTCCGTCGGCGCGCCGGTCGAAGGGCCGGATCCGCTCGCTGGGGCTCAGGGCGCGCAGCTGCGTGAACACGCTCCACAGGGTGGCGATGTGGCAGTGGTGCACGGCTCCGGCGATCACCGCGTCGCAGCGCCCGCCGGCCAGCAGTCCCACCGCCTGGTCGACCGCCAGCAGGGAGGAGGCGCAGGCCGCGTCCAGGGTGTAGGCCGGTCCGTGGAAGTCGAGCCGGTTGGCCGTCCGGGCGGCCGTGAAGCTCGGTACGAGTCCGATCGAGGCGTCGGGCCGTTCGGGCCCCAGCGCCTCCTGGAAGGCGGAGCGCACCGCGGCGATCCGCCGCTCGCCGAGCTCGGGCGCGAGCTCCCGCAGGGTCTGCGCCAACTGGTGGGCGGTGCGCACCCGTTGGTCGAGCCGGGCGGTGGCCACGCCCATGAAGCCGCCGCGCCCCAGCACGATCCCGATCCGCGAGCGGTCGGCCGGCAGGCGGCTTTCTCCGCCCGCGTCGGCGATGGCCTCGGCCGTGGCGTGCAGGGCCAGCATCTGGTCCGGTTCGGCCCCTTCCACGGTGGCCGGCATGATGCCGAACCTCGTCGGGTCGAAGGCGGCGAGCCCGTCCACGAAGCCTCCGCGCCGGCAGTAGAACCGGTCGCCGGAGACCGGTCCGGTGGCGCCGCCCGGGTCGTAGTACACCTCGGGGTCCCACCGCCCGGGCGGGACGTCGCCTATGCAGTCCGTGCCGGCCAGGAGGTTGCGGCGGTACGCGGCGAGGTCCGCGGCGCCCGGGAACACGGCGCCCATCCCGACGATCGCCGCATCGGTGGGCCGCGGGCCGCGGTGATGCCTCCGCTGACCGGAGCCCTGGCTATGGCCCTGGCCCTGGCTCTGACTCCACTCCTGGCCCTGGCCCTGGCCCTGTCGACGGCGGTCAGCCACGCCGCTCACTCCCCTCGTGCCCGTCCGCCGCCATCAGGACCACCTGTACGTCGGTCCCGTGCGCGAGTTCGGCGAGGAAGGCGGCGCCGCCTGCCTCCGGGTCGATGAGCGGAATGCCACGACGGGAGTACGCGCGCGCCAGTTCGGGGCTGACCATGCCGCCCGCCTCGGCGGCCCAGGGGCCCCAGTCGAGGGACAGCACCCGGCCCGGGAAGTCCTCCGCCCAGATGTGCGCGAGGCCGTCGAGTGCGTCGTTTGCGGCGGCGTAGTCGGTCTGCCCACGGTTTCCGTACACGCCCGCGACGCTGCCGAACAGGGCGAGGAAGCGGGGGGCCGGCGCCGCGCCGTGCTCGGCCGCGGCGGCGGCGAGGTGGCGCGCGCCGGTCACCTTCGTGGTGAACACCTCGGCGAAGGCGGCCGGTTGCTTGTCCCGGAGCAGTCCGTCGTTCAGGGTTCCGGCTCCGTGCACGATCCCGTCCAGTCGGCCGTGACGGGCCCGTACGGTGGCCACGACGCCCCGTACCGCCTGCTCGTCCGTGACGTCCGCGCAGTGGTAGCCGACGGACGCGGCCACGCTCGCGAGGGCCGCCAGGGTGGCCCGTACCTCGCGCTCGGCAAGGATCCGCGAGGCCGCGGCCTCGATCTCCGCGGGGGTGCGCAGGCCGGTGGCGATCAGTGCGGCGCGCAGGGCGACCCGGTCGGTGGCGTGCCCGAACTCATCCGCCTCGGCTGCTGGTTGAGGCGTACGCCCCATCAGCTCTACGTGGCATCCGGTGGCGCGGGCCAGCGCCAGGGCGGTCCGGGCGGTGATCCCGCGGGCCCCGCCGGTGAGCAGGACCACCGAGCCGGCATCGAGGGGCGGCGTCCCGTCGCCGGGGGCGAGCGGTGCGGGTACCGGTTGGGGGGTGACCCGTAGGCCGTCGGCGGTGTAGGAGACGGAGGCGGGGGCCGCCACGGGCGTGGTGGCGCCGGCCGGGTCGGCCGGCTCGGCCGGTTCGCGGCTCAGCTCGGCGAGGAGCTGCGCCGCGATCCGCTCCGGGGCCTCCTTGGAGTGGACTTCCACGGCGCGGATCAGCCTGCCCGGGTATTCGAGGGAGGCGCTGCGGGCGAATCCGTGCATTCCCGCTCCGGCGGACTCGCCGCGGACGGTGACCAGCAGGAGCCGGTGCACACCGCCGGTCAGGGCCCGTTGCAGCCCGGGAAAGACCTCGGGCAGGACGGGCGCCGTTCCCGGGCGGAGGGCGGACAGGTCGAGGACGGCGTCGAACCCGGCGTCCGCCTCGGCCAGTTGCGTGACGTCCGCCCCGTGGGCCCGCAGGGCTCCGGTGACCGCGGGCACGACGCCCCGACCGTCGCCGACCTCCCCTACGACCCCGATCCGCAGACCCCGCAGGACTTCCGGGTCGCCGGGCGCGGGCGGCAGCGCGTGCAGCTCCACCCGGAGCCGGCCGAGCGCGGGCGGGGCCGCTGACGCCGATGCCGGCGCGGCCTCCGCTTCGACAGCCGGCGGCTCGGGGTGGGCGGTGTGGCCGGAGACCCAGTCCACGATGCCGCGCAGGGTCTTGATCCGGGACAGCTCCTCGATCGCGGACTCGGCGGAGCCGCCCGCGTCCTGGGGCAGACCGATCCGGTCGGCCAGGGCTCCGATGATCTCGACCCGCTTGATGGAGTCGATGGACAGGTCCGCCTCCAGGTCCAGCTCGGGAGCGAGCATGTCGCGCGGGTACCCGGTCCGGGTGTGGACGATCTCCACGATCACGTCCATCACCTCCTCGGCGGACCGCGGCCCCCCACCCGCCGCGCCCCCACTGCTGCCGGCACCCCCACGACCGTCACCCCCGGGCAGACCGCCCCCCGAGACCCCGCCGCCGGGCATCCCCGAGCCCGGGGTCACGCCGCCGGCCGTGCCTGTGCCCGAGACCCCGCTGCCGGGCATCCCGGCGCCCGGCGTCACGCCTGCGGCCGTCCCGTTGCCCAAGGCGACACCGCTGGTCATCCCGCTGCCCGAGGCGACACCGCCGGACACCCCCGAACCGGAGGCCGCACCACCCGGCATCCCGCCCCCGTGGGCCGCACCCCCAGGCATCCCGCCCGCGTGGCTCCCGGTACCCACGCCCGCCCCGCCGGGCATCCCCGAACCCGGGACCGCGCTACCGGGTGCCCCAACCCCCGAGGCAACGCCGCCGGGCGACCCGGAACCCGCGGCGAAGCCGCCCGGCATCCCGCCCCCGTGGGCAGCCCCCCCGGGGATCCCCGCATCCACGCCCGCACCGCCGGGCATCCCCGAACCCGGGCCTGCACTGCCGGGCACCCCAACCCCCGAGCCAACCCTGCCGGGCGACCCGGAACCCGCGGCGAAGCCGCCCCGGCATCCCGGAGCCCGGGGCAGCGCCGCCGACCATCCCGGAACGCGGGGACGAACCGTCGACCGTCCCGGAACCCGGGGCCAGACCGTCGAACTCCGGCCCACCCGGAGCCGTCTGCCACGGTCCAGTTGCTGCGACGCCCGAGGCCGCGCCCCCGGCCTGCGCGGCGGACCAGGAGGCGTCGGCGCCTCCCATCAGGCCCGCACCGTCAGCCCGGGACTCGGGCCGCGCGGAGGGAGAGGCGGCGTCCCCGAACATCCCCGGGGTCGCTCCCGAGCCGCCAGGCAGCCCGGCGCCCGGGGCCACACCGGCAGTGCCGGTCCGCCACGGGCCGAAGTCCCCGACACCGGGCTCCGCGCCCACCGGGGCCGCGCCATGAGCAGCGGGCCAGCCGCCATCGGCACCCCCGGGCCGGCTTCGGCCGTCCGGCCGGGGGTCGGACCAGAAGGCAGCCGGAACCGCGTTCTGGAGCATCCCCGGGACGCCCCCCGCACCCTGCGGGGCCGCCAACCCCTGTCCCAGGTCCCGGCCCTGGGCCGCCCCCACATCCTCCGGGCCCGTGGGGCCATGAGTGGCACCGGCAGCGGAGGGCGAAATCGCGAGGGCCTGGCCGGTGCCGGAGGTGTACCGGGGCAGAGCCGGATCCACGGCGCTCCAGAGGGGCTGTGCCACCGTGGAAGCCAGGTAACCGATCATGACGTCCCGCTGCGCCTGGACCAGTTCGCGCGAACCGCGCAGGTACTCCAGCACCGCCTCCTCCCGGCGGTCCGCCGGAGCAGGCGCCGTGTGCTCGGCCGTGTGGCCGGTGCGGGCCCCCGGCCAGGTGGTCGGGCCCGCCGGCGGCTGAAGGCCTGCCCCGGAACCGCCGTTCGCGGCCCAGACGAGCCTGCCGTCCGCACCCCCCACGGCCGGACCGACCACCGGCCCACCGCTCCCGGGGAGGAACGGCGCCCCCGCGGCCGCCGGAACCCCGGCCCAACCGGTGCGCCCGTCCGCGTACCCGCCCACCGGACCGGACCCTCCGCCCGGGCCACCCCCACCCGGCAACCGCTGTCCTCCCCCGGCAGGAACGCCGCTCCCCGGCTCCGCGAGGCCGGCGCCCGAACCGGCCGCACCGAAGCCCGCGTCCGCGCCCTGCGACCAGGGACCGCCCTCTACGGGCCCCCCACCCCCCGGCCCCGCGAAGGGAGCCTCGACGCGCCCCGCGATCGCAGCGCCCGCCGGGTCGAAGCCCCCACCCGGACCCCCCACACCCGGACCCCCGCCCGGCAGCCAAGGCCCGGCCCCGCCGGGTGCTGCGCCGTGCCCGTTGCTCGCGAAGCGGCCGTTCTCGCGACCGTCCGCCGGGGTCGCCTCCCGGGCGGAGCCCCAGTCCGATCCGGCCCCGGCAGGACCGGCGGTCGGTAGCCAATGCCCGCCCCCGGCAGGGGCCGGCAGGATCACCGGGCTGCCGTTCGCGTGGGGCCCCACCTCCGCGGAACTCCCCACCTGGCCGGTCCCGTTCTTCGGCTGCGCCATCTGCTGGGCTCCCTTTCCTTCGGATACCGCGACGTGGACCCGGCGGGCCGGGCGGAGGCCGCCGGGGACGGGGTTGCCGTCCCGGGTGCGGACCAGGTGGCCGTCCACCAGCCAGCCCGGGCGGCGCGGAGCGCGCTCGGGGAGCCGGGAGGTGCGGCCTCGGAACAGGGCTTCCGGCGCCACCGGCACGCCCGCCGCTGCCAGTTCGGCCAGGGCCGTGACCAGGCGGAGCAGCCCGTGCTCACCGGGTACGTCCAGCGGGACCACCGTGTGCGGCCGGTCGCCCAGGATGCGGCCGACCAGGCCGGACAGGACGCGGCCCGGCCCGGCCTCCACGAAGGTCCGTACTCCGGCCGCGTACATGCGCTCCACCTGCTCCACGAACCGGACCGGCTCGGCGACCTGACGGGCCACCAGGTCCCGTACCGCATCGGCGGTCACCGGGTACGGGCCGGCCGTCGTGTTCGACCAGACCGGGACGGCGGCGTCGGCCAGTTCGGTCCCGGCGAGCTCCTCGGCCAGGGCCGTGGCCGCCCCCGCCACGACCTCGCTGTGGAACGCGCAGGCCACGGGGAGCGGGGTGGCCGACAAGCCAGCCTCCCGCAGGGCTGCCACCGCCTCGGTGACGGCGGCGGACGGACCCGAAATCACGCACTGACGGGGTGCGTTGTGGTTCGCGATCACACACCCGGCCCGCTCGGCGATCTCCCGCACCTGCTCCGGCGCGGCGGTCACCGCCGCCATCGACCCCGGGTCCGCCCCGGCGGCCGCGAGGATGGCCCCGGCCCGGCGCGCACTCAGCCGCAGCAGGCTCTCCTGGTCCCACACCCCGGCCGCCCACAGTGCGGTGAGCTCGCCGTACGAGTGCCCGGCCACGCAGTCCGGCCGTACGCCCAGCTCCCCCAGCAGCAGGTGCGCCGCCGAGCCCGCCAGCCCGAGGGCCGGCTGGGCCACCCTCGTGTCGGTGACCGCGGCCCGCTGGGCGGTCCGCCCCTGCGCGGTGAAGGCCGCCGGGGGGAACATCGCGGAGACCACCGCGCTCGGCGCCGTGTCCAACAGCCCCCGGAGCGACGGGAAGGCGGTGAACAACTCACCCAACATGCCGGGGCGTTGACTGCCCTGACCGGGGAAGAGGAAGGCCACCTGTCCGGGCTCCGCCGATTCCTCCCGTACGTGCACCCCCGCACCGGGGGTGAAGGCCCGCGCCAGTTCCAGCCGGGCCGCCAGCTCGTCCAGGTCGGCGGCCACCACCGCGACCCGTACCGCGCCCGCCCCGGCCGCGGCCTCGGCGGCGAGGTCCCGCAGCGCCCACGGACGCCCGGCCGCGTCGTTCTCCTCCAGCCTGGCCGCCAGCCGGGCCATCGCCCGGCCCGCCGCGCGCCGGTCCCCGCCGCGGAAGCAGAACAGTTCGGCCGGCCATTCCTCCAGCCCGTGCCGGGGCTCCTCGGCTCCCGCGTAACCGGTCAGCACCGCGTGGTAGTTGGTGCCGCCGAAACCGAAGGCGCTCACCCCGGCGATCCGCCGTTCGGCGGGCACCGCCCACGGCCGGGTACCGGTGTCGAAGGAGAACGGACTGGTCTGCGCGTTCCAGGCCGGGACCGGAGCGTCGAGGTGCAGGGTCGGCGGCCGTACGCCCGAGTGGACCGCACGGACCGCCTTGATCAGCCCGGCAAGCCCGGCCGCACACTTGGTGTGCCCGATCTGCGATTTCACCGAGCCCAGCGCGCAGGCTCCGGGCGCGGCACCCGCCTCGGTGAACAGGGATGTCAGTACGGCCAGTTCGGTGGAGTCGCCGACGACGGTGCCGGTGCCGTGCGCCTCGATGAGGCCGACCTCGGCGGGGTTGATCCCGGCTCGTGCGTAGGCACGGTCCAGGGCCCTGCGCTGCCCCTCCGGCCGGGGTGCGGTCAGGCCGAGGGAGCGTCCGTCGCTGGCGGCTCCGACCGCCTTGATCACGGCGTACACGCGGTCGCCGTCCCGTTCGGCATCGGCGAGCCGCTTCAGCACGAGCGCCCCCACCCCCTCCCCGAGGGCGATCCCGTCGGCGGCCGAGTCGAAGGGCCGGCAGCGGCCGGCCGGGGACAGTGCGCGGACGGAGGAGAACAGCAGGTAGTCGTTGATGCTGTTGTGGACGTCGGCGCCTCCGCACAGCACCATGTCGCTGTCCTTGTCCCGCAGTTGGCGGCAGGCGAGGTCGAGCGCCGCCAGCGAGGAGGCGCACGCGGCGTCGACCGTGCAGTTCGCGCCGCCGAGGTCCAGCCGGTTGGCGACCCGGCCCGCGATGACGTTGGCGAGCACACCGGGGAAGGAGTCCTCGGTGAGCCGCGGGAGCTGTTCGTCCAGCTCGGGCGGGATCGCGCCCAGGTAGCCGGGGTACAGCGCGCGCAGCCCGTACGCGCCCGCCAGCTCGGTGCCGGCCTCCGCGCCGAACACCACCGAGGTCCGCGACCGGTCGAACTCCCGGTCCTTGCCGTACCCGGCGTCCGCCAGGGCCCGTGCGGAGATCTCCAGGGCGAGCAGCTGCACCGGCTCGATCCCGGCGAGCGAGGCCGGCGGGATGCCGTGCGCGAGGGCGTCGAAGGGCATCGGGCCGAGGAAGCCGCCCCAGCGGGACGGGGTGCGTTCACCGGCCCGCGCCGGGTCGGGGTCGAAGTGGAGCGCCGGGTCCCAGCGTTCGGCCGGGACCTCGGTCACTGCGTCGCTCCCGTCCAGGATCCGGGCCCAGTAGGCGGCGAGGTCCGGGGCGCCGGGGTAGGCGCAGGCCATCCCGACGACGGCGACGTCCAGCGGCTCGGGCCGCGCGGCGGCGTCGCCGTCCGTCCCTTCCGTCGTATCGCCTTCGGAATCCGGACCCGCGATCTCCTCAGCCCGCTGCCGGAGCAACTCGGTGGCCCCCTGGGTGACTTCGGCGTGCAGGGCGGAGATCGTGGTGGTCCCGGAGCGCAGGGTGGCGGCCTGGCCGAGCATGAACAGCCCCTCGGAGTCCTGCTGTTCCTCGCCGACGGGCTCGAGTCCGGAGCCGTCGGCCCCGCGCCGCAGGCCCTTGCTGGCGATCCGGAGCCGGCCCAGGTTGAGTCGCTCCAGCTCCTCCCACACCTCGCGCGGTTCGGCGCCGCCTTCCGCGAGCCGCCGGCGGGTGGCCTCGAAGGTGTCCACGTACGGGGTGACCGCGCAGCGGGTGGCGTGTCCGGGCGCGGTGTGCAGCAGTACGGTGTCCGCGCACTCCAGCGCGGCGCGCTGGAAGCGGGGCAGGACCGCGCCCGCGGCCACCGCCTCCTCGGTGAACAGGTACGCGGTGCCCATGAGCACCCCGACGCGCGCACCTCGTTCGGCCAGTGGCGCCGCCGCGGCGGCGGCCATCGCGGCGGAGCGCGCGTCGTGGATCCCACCCGCGAACAGCACGTCCAGCGAGGCGGGTTCGGGACAGGAGAGCAGCAGCTCGATCTGCTCCTCCCACAGCGGGAAGGAGGCACGCGGCCCGACGTGGCCCCCGCATTCCAGTCCCTCGAACACGAACCGCCGTGCCCCGTCGGCGAGATAGCGCTCCAGCAGGCCCGGCGAGGGCACGTGAAGATGGGTCCGGGTCCCGGCGGCTTCCAGCGGGGCCGCCTGTCCCGGGGTGCCGCCCGCGATGATCGCGTACGGCGGGCTCACCTCGGCGACGGCCGCGAGCTGCTCGGCCCGCAGCTCTGCCGGGGCGAAGCCGAGCATCCCCACGCCCCAGGGCCGTTCCCCGAGCCGTTCGGCGGTGTCGGCGAGGAGCCGGCGCACCTGCGGGCCCTCCATGACCGCGAGCGCCAGGTAGGGGACCCCGCCCCCGGCGGCGACCGCTTCGGCGAAGGCCGCCTGGTCGCTGACCCGGGTCATCGGCCCCTGCGCCACCGGGAGCGGTCGCCCGGGGCCGTGGCCGCCCCCCAGCGGCCGGGCCCGTACGACGGCCTCCAGATGTCCCGCGACGGCCGATCGGATGCCTCGGAGGATGCCTCCGGTCGTCCGGTAGCGGGCGGCCAGCCGGGCCGCCGAGGCCCCGTCCTGCCCGACCGGGAGCAGTTGTGTCCGCAGGTCCCGGGCGCCCAGCAGGGTGGCGACCGGCCCCTGCGGCGGGGTCAGGTCGGGGCGCGCGTACACCCGGTGGCCCCGCACCAGCCTGGTCTCGGAGCCGTCCATGGCCCGTACTGCCGCGGCCACTTCGGCAGGCAGTCCGGCCTCCCCCTCGGGCGTGAGGGCCAGTTGTACGTCGAACAGCACTCCGGCGGCTCCGCCGGCGACGGCCGCGGCCGCGGTGTGCGGCCCGATCCCGCCGTGGGCCCGTACCGGCAGCCCCGACCCGGCTTCGGAGAGCAGCTGTTGGAGGAGCACGAAGGTGGTGGTCCCGCCCACCCGGCCGCCCGCCTCGTGCCCCTTGGCCACGAGCGCTTCCGCCCCCGCGGCCACCGCCGCCGCGGCCTCTGCCGGATCGGTGACCTCTGCCCACACCCGGGGCCGCCCGGCGGCGGCCGCCCAGCCGGCCACCCCGTCCGGGGTGTGGCCCGCCGGGTCGGCGAGCAGCACGGTGTCCACCTCGGCCGGCAGCTCCCCGGGCCCGATCGGGCAGCCCGCGGGCACCCGTACCCCGTAGCGGCCGGCTCCGAGGCGGCGGGCGATCTCGGCCATGCCGCGCCGCGCGGCCCCGGCGTCCCGGCCGAGGTCGAGCAGACCCAGGGCGCCGGCGCGCTCGGCGGCGATGACGATCCGCGGGTTGGGCTCCTCGAACGGGCTGACGGCAACGACGAGATCACGCCCGCCGACGCGGAGCCCCCCGGCCCGCCCCCCGGAGCCCGCCGGCCCGGCCTGCGCAGAGCCTGACTCCCCGGCCTGCGCGGAAGCCGACTCCCCGGTCTCCGCGGAGCCCGACGGCCCGATCCGCTTGGAAGCCGACGGCTCGGCCCGCCCGGAGCCCGACGGCCCGGTCTCGGAAGCCGACCGCCCCGCCTGCACGGCGCCCGACTCCCCGGCCCGCCCGGAGCCCAACTCCCCGGTCTCCGCGGAGCCCGACGGCCTCATCCGCTTGGAAGCCGACGGCTCGGCCCGCCCGGACCCCGACAGCCCGGTCCGCCCGGAAGACGACCGCCCCGCCTGCGCGGCGCCCGACTCGTCGGTCCCCTCGGAGCCCGACGGCCCGGCCTGCGCGGAGCCCGCCGGCTCGGTCCGCTCCCCAAGTGGCGCAGGCTTCTCCCCCGATCGGCCGGCCGGCTCGGATCGCCCGGCCGGCTCGGATCGCGCGGGTCGCGCGGGCTCTGCGGGCTCTGCGGGCTCTGCGGGCTCTGCGGGCTCTGCGGGCTGTGCGGGCCGACCGGATCGCGGGGGCCGCGGGGTGCCTGCCGGCCGGGCAGGGCGCGGAGTGGGCAGGGGCTGCTGGGGCCGCTGGGGCGGAAGTGCACGCGAGGGCTGGGGGGACGGCTCGGGCTGGGGGGACACGGACGCTCCTCTTCCAGTGCTGTGTGACATGGCGCAGTGCGGGACGGAAGACCGGGGAAGGCGTGGGAGAAAGGCGGCGGACGAGACGCCCTCCCGCCGGGGATTCGAGGTGGGAGGCGTGCGAAACGGCCGGTCGGCGAGGCGGGGCAGGGTTGAGCGGTGGTCAAATTCCCTGCTGCCGGGATGCATCGTGCGGTGACGGCCCTGCACTGTCAACGGCCATCCGGAGCCGTTCACTTCGCGCCCCGGACGGATCCCGGCCACCCTGGCGGCCTCCGGTCCGTGCCGTCAGCGCGCCCCCGTCGAGGCCATGGCCTGCGGTGTTGCACCGGAACGACCCGCCTCCGGCCCACCGGTCGACGCACCTCGGCCGCCTGGGCTCATGCCGCATCGGTATGAGTTCTCACCGGTCCGGCATGAACACCTTTGCGAAGCTTGACGGTTGTTCACCCGACGCGGTCTTACAGGTACACCCTCGCCCGGTTACCGTCCGGTCATGACCCCCACCCTCGCCCAGCTCCGCTACCTCGTCGCCGTCGCCGACTGCCGTTCCATCACCGGCGCGGCGGCCTCCGTGTTCGTCGCCCAGTCCGCCCTGTCGCGGGCCGTCCAAGCCATGGAGCGCGACCTCGGCGTCGATCTCCTCGCCCGCCGGGGAAGGGGGGTGGACCTCACGCCGGAAGGGGCCCGGGTCGTCCGGCTGGCCCGTACCGTGCTCGACGCGGTGGAGGCCATCGACGACATCGGCACCCCTCACGGACTGGGCGCCAGGGCCGCCCTGTCCATGGTCACCACCCCCACCCTGGCCCTCGATCTGGCCTCTGAGCTGGTACATACCTTCACGGAGCGGCATCCCGGCCTCGACGTCAGACTCCACCAGTACGACAGCCGCGAGGCCGTGGTCCAGGAACTGACCCAGGGACGGGCCGAGTTGGCACTCGTGGACCTCCCCCTCGACGGGGAACTCTCCACGCACCACATCCAGGAGCGCGAGGTGGTGCTCATCTCCCCCGTCGGGTCCGCGCTGCCCGACCCGCTGCCGTTCCGCGCACTCGACGGGCTGCCGATGGTGCTGCCCACCCCCGGGACCGGCCGGCGCACCGAGATGGAGGCCATGTTCAGCTGTCTGGGCGTGCGTCCGGTGCCCTGCCTGGAGGTCGACGAACGCCTCGGCTGGGTGACCGGGGTGACCGACGGCCGCGGCTCCCTGATCTGGTACCGCGACGTGGTCGCCAGGGCCTTCGGCAGCAGGGCGGAGATACGTTCCTTCACCCCTCCGCTGCTGCGGCCGGTGGGCATCGCGCACGCCCGCCGGCCACTGAGCCGGGCCGCCCGCGCCTTCATCGCACACGCCCGGCACAAGGCACCCGTACGCGAGCCCTCGCGCTGACCATGTGCGCCGCGGGCGCCGCGCGCCCCGGGCGGGCCGACCGGAGGGACCCGTCCCGACGGCCGGGACATGCCCACCCGGCATTGAACGATGCTCAAACGGACGGCGATTGACCCTGGCGCCCGAACCTGACACCCCCTCACATGGTGGGCATGTTACGACTACTCCTCACACCCCCGCGGGCCGCCGCCCTCGCCACCGCGGCCCTCGCCACCGCCCTGCCGGCCGCGGCCTGGCTGACCGGGCCCGCCGCCGGGCCCGCCGACGCGTCCACGCTGACGCCCGCGTCCGCACCCCTGTCCGGCGCTGTCGGCGCCGCCGCGGCTCCCGAGCGCCAGTGCACCCTCCCCGGAGGCCTCGCCGAGATCAGCGGGCTCGCCATGAGCCGAAAACACCCCGGCGTCTTCTACGCCGTCAACGACAGCGGGAACACCAACCAGGTCTTCGCCATCGACTGCAGTGGCGCCACCGGCCTGCTCAAGGCCACGTACACGGTCTCCGGGGTCGGCAACACCGACTGGGAGGGGCTGGCCATCGGCAAGGACTCCGCGGGGCGCCCCGCGATCCTGGTCGGCGACATCGGCGACAACTTCGGCAGTCGCGCCGAGATCACCGTGCACTCCTTCACCGAGCCCGACCAGCTCGTCAACGCCTCGGTGACGCCCGTGACGTACCGCTTCGCGTACGCCGACGGGAAGCACGACGCCGAATCCCTGCTCGCCGATCCCGTCACCGGCCGCATCCACATCGCGAGCAAACTCATCGGCGCAGCAGGCCAGTTGTACCAGGCTCCGTTGCCGCCGGTACCGGGGCAGCAGGGCACCCTGACCGCCGTCCGGCCGGGCCCGGTCTTCGCCACCGACGGCGCGTTCTCCCCGTCGGGGGCCTCGTACACCCTGCGCAGCGGCGGACCGCTGGGGGCCAACACGGCCTCGGTGTACGACACCGCGGGCACGAAGCTCGCGGACGTGGCCCTGCCCGCCCAGTCGCAGGGCGAGACGGTGACCTACGCCGACTGCACCAGCCTGCTCGTCGGCTCGGAGAACGACACCCAGATCTGGCGCGTCCCGCTCCCCCCGGAGGCCACCCCGGGCTGCGGCGGCACCCCGACGCCCACGCCGACGCCGACCCCGACACCCACGCCGACTCCCACCCCTACCCCCACACCGACCCCGACACCCACACCGACTCCCACGCCCACCCCCACCCCGACTCCGACCTCGGCCGAGCTGAAGCTGGTCAACCCCGGCCCGCAAGCCTGCAAGTTCAACCAGAACTGCACCATCCAGCTCACCACCACGGGCGGAAAGCCCCCCGTCCGCTACACCGCCACCGGACTCCCCTGGGGCCTGACCCTCGACACCACCACCGGCCGCATCACCGGCAAACCCTGGGCCACCGGAACCATCCAGATCACCATCACCGCCACCGACACCACCCCGACAACCGCCACCACCACCTTCCCCCTCACCCTCACCTGGTTCTAAAGGAGCCAGGGGTGAGCCCCTCGCCGGGTCAGCCCAGCCTCGACGCCGCCTCCCGGTCGGCGACGACGACGAGGTTGGGGTGCGTGCGCAGGATCGTGGCCGGGAAGTCGGTCGAGATCTCGCGCTCGAGCATGCCGGCGAGGGCCTCCGCCTTGGCGGCTCCGCTGACGATCAGCACCAGGCGCCGCACCTTGGCGAGCATGGCCGCCCCCATCGTCACCACGTGCGAGGGGACCTCCGAGGGGTCGGGCAGCAGCCGCAGGGCGTCCTCGTACCAGGGATAGGAGTCCTTGAACTCGTAGGTGTAGATCTCCTGGTCGAAGCGGGTGGCGTACGGCATGTTCCCGCAGAAGTGACCGTCCGCGCCGAGCCCGATGAGCATCAGGTCCAGCCCGCCGTTCCCGTGCAGTTCGCGGGCGACCGACGCGTGATCGGCGACCGTGAGCGGGTGGATGTTGGCCTCCGGCACCCCTCCGGGGCCGTAGAGGTGCTCGTACAGCGCGGAGAGGGTCAGCCCGCGTTCCCGCCCGGCGAGCGGCACCTCGTCGAAGTTGTAGAAGTGGACGTCCGAGAAGGCCCCGGGGTTCCCGCGCAGCCTCTCGGTGACGATCTCGTACGTGCCCGTGGGGCTCGCTCCGGCGGTGAGGGCCATGTTGACCCGCCGGTCGTGCAGCATCTCGCCGAGGACGATGTCGGCCGCGGTACGGCTGAGGTCCTCGTAGTCCCGCACGATGACGCTCTTCATGGGATGTTGTGCTCCGTTCTCGTGGGTCTGCACGTGGGCCTGCGGAGCAGGGGAGGCGGGCGCCTGCCACGGGGCCCGGGAGACAACGCCTCGGTACCGGGCCCTCGATGTGCACTCTTCCGCCGTCGGCCCGCCCGGGGACAGGGGCTGAAGGTCCTTTCCCCGACGACCGAAGGGCCCGATCCGTGCCATGTCGCCGCACAGCGAACTCGCGTGGGGAAAAGGCTTGTTGAGGGCCGCCGACAGGTGAGGCACAAAGGTCGCCCCCTTCGGGACCTTCGACTTCCTTTGCCATCCGTTGACCTCGTCAAGACTGAGGGAGCCCCGGACCGAAGACGTTCCGGGTTCGGCAACGCGATGCAGGGAGAACTCATCGTGGATTACGGAAAGACGGCGCCCGCCGTCCTCGAAGGCGTCGGCGGCGAATCGAACGTGGAGTCCCTGGGACACTGCGCCACCCGTTTGCGCTTCGTCCTCAAAGACGCGTCGAAAGCCGACAGAACGGCCGTCGAGGCGACTCCCGGGGTCATCACCGTCGTGGAGAGCGGCGGCCAGTTCCAGGTGGTCATCGGCAACGACGTGGCCAAGGCCTACGCCGAGATCACCAGGATCTCCGGGCTCGGCGCCGACCGGACCCGCGCGAAGGACGGCAAGGAGCCGGGGTCCGGGTCCGGCTCCGGCTCCGCGGGCTCGGCTCCGCGCGGCAATCCGCTGACGCGGCTGGTCGACGTCATCTCCAGCATCTTCACTCCGTTCCTGTGGACGCTGGCCGGCGCGGGCCTGCTCAAGGCCACGATCGTGCTGGTCACCAAGCTCGGCCTGGTCGCGGAGACCTCGCAGGAGTTCACCGTCCTGAACGCGGCCGGCGACGGCGTGTTCTTCTTCCTTCCGGTGCTGCTGGCGGTGACCGCGGCGAAGCGGTTCGGGGCCAACCAGTGGACCGCCATGGCCATCGCGGGGTCGCTGGTCTACCCCGCGATCGGCGCCCTGAACGAGGCCGGCGACCCGGTCTCCTTCTTCGGCGTCCCGATGGTGATGGTCGCCTACGCCTCCTCCGTCATCCCGGTCATCCTCGCCGTGTACGTCCAGAGCTTCGTGGAGCGCGGCCTCGACAAGGCGCTGCCGTCCAGCATCCGCAACTTCATCACCCCGATGCTGACGATTCTCCTCATGGTCCCGCTGACCCTGCTCACCATCGGCCCGGCCTCGGACTGGGCCGGCCAGGGAGCGTCGAGCCTGATCGGCTGGCTGTTCGGCCTCAGCCCGGCCATCGCCGGAGCCGTCCTCGGCGGCACCTGGCAGATCATGGTCGTCTTCGGAATCCACTGGGGCCTGGTCCCGATGATGGCCAACGACCTGGCCGTCCAGGGGCACTCCCTCCTCTACGGCCCGCTGGTCGCCGCTTCCGCCGCACAGGGCGCGGCCGTACTGGCGGTCATGCTCCGCACCCGCAGCAAGAGCCTGAAGAAGCTCGCCGGTCCGGCAGCGGTCAGCAGCTTCCTCGCCGGCATCACCGAGCCCGCGGTCTACGGCGTCAACCTGCGGCTGAAGAAGCCCTTCGTGTACGCCTGCATCGCCGGCGCGGTCGGCGGCGGCATCGCCTCGGCGGGCGGCTCGGCCTCGACCGCGTACATCATGCCGGGCCTGCTGTCCCTCTCCGCCTACCTGGAGGTCGGCAGCTTCGCGCTCCAGCTGACCGGTGTCGGCGTCGCCGTCGCCCTGTCCTTCGGCCTCACCATGGCGCTGGGCTTCAAGGACATCCCGGAGGACGCCACCGAAGCCACCGGAGCCGACCTTGCCGACGAGGCCGACGAGGCCGACGAGGCCACCATCAACAGCGCCACCCCCGAACGGCCCGCCGACGACGCCTTCGAAGTCACCACCCCGGTCGAGGGCACGGTCATCGCCCTGACCGACGTCTCGGACCCGGTGTTCGCCTCCGGCACCCTCGGAGACGGCGCGGCCGTCGCCCCGACCTCCGGCGAGGTCCACTCCCCCATCGACGGCACGGTCGTCAGCGTCCTGCCGCACGCCTACGGGCTCCGCTCCCCCGAGGGCGTGGAGGTACTCGTCCACATCGGCATCGACACGGTGCGGCTCGGCGGGGAGCACTTCACCACCGCTGTCCGGCAGGGCGACCACGTCCGGCTCGGCGACCCGCTCGGGGAGGTCGACCTGGCCGCGGTCGAGGCGGCCGGCTACGACACCACCACGATGGTGATCATCCTCGACGCGGCCGGCACGGGCGTCGTACGGACCACCGAGCACTCCGAAGTCGAGCACAGCACGGTGCTCCTGTCCCTCAGCCCGGAGCGCGAACTCACCCCGGTGGGCTGACGCCCCACCCAGCGCACCACCCCCGCACCCGGCGCCCCGCGCCCTGATCCACGTACCCCCGAAGGAGATCCGCACATGGACCACAAGACCCCCGCCGCCTTCCGCCCCGACTTCCTGTGGGGCGCCGCGACCTCCGCCTACCAGGTGGAAGGCGCCTGGGACACCGACGGCAAGGGCCCGTCCGTCCAGGACGCCCGCGGCAACTACCCCGAGGGCACCACGGACTTCAAGGTCGCCGCCGACCACTACCACCGCTTCGAGGAGGACGTGAAGCTCTTCTCCGAGCTGGGCCTGAAGGCCTACCGCCTGTCCGTCGCCTGGACCCGGATCGTGCCGGACGGCGACGGCGCGGTGAACCCGGACGGCGTCGCCTTCTACCACCGCCTCTTCGACGCCCTCCTCGCGCACGGCATCGAACCGGTCGTCACCGTCTACCACTTCGACCTGCCGCAGGCCCTCCAGGACAAGGGCGGCTGGACCTCCCGCTCGACCATCGACGCCTTCGCCCGCTACTGCGAGGTGCTGTTCGAGGAGTACGGCAGCAAGGTCAAGCACTGGCTGACCATCAACGAGCAGAACATGATGATCCTGCACGGCGCCGCCATCGGCACCAGTGCCACCACCTCCGACGACCCGAAGCGCGAGCTGTACCAGCAGAACCACCACATGATGGTGGCCCAGGCCCGCGTGACGAAGACGTGCCACGACATGCTCCCGGCCGCCAAGATCGGCCCGGCGCCGAACATCTCCGTGGTCTACCCGGCCACCAGCAAGCCCGAGGACGTCCTCGCGGCCGGCGACTACAACGCCATCCGCAACTGGCTGTACCTGGACATGGCCGCGTACGGCACCTACAACCCGACCGCCTGGGCCTGGATGACCGAGCGCGGCATCGCCCCCGAGATCGCCGAGGGCGACCTGGAGGTGCTGGCGGCCGGGCGCGCCGACTACCTGGCACTGAACTACTACTCGACCGCCACCGTCGCCGCGCCCCTCGACGACGGCGCCGTCACCTACGAGGGCGGTGACCAGCAGCTCGCGGTCGGCGAGAGCGGCGTCTTCCGCGCCGTGAGCAACCCCCACCTGCCGACCACCGAGTTCGGGTGGGAGATCGACCCCGTCGGCTTCCGCACCACCCTGCGCGAGGTCTACGACCGCTACCGGCTGCCGATCATGGTCACCGAGAACGGGCTGGGCGGCTTCGACACCGTCGAGGACGGCGAGATCCACGACGACTACCGGATCGCCTACCTCGCCGAGCACATCGACCAGATGCGCCTCGCCGTCTCCGACGGAGTGGACGTCATCGGCTACCACCCCTGGTCGGCCATGGACCTGATCTCCACCCACCAGGGCGTGGCCAAGCGCTACGGCTTCGTCTACGTCGACCGCGACGAGTTCGACCTCAAGGAGCTCCGCCGCATCCGCAAGGACAGCTTCTTCTGGTACCAGCAGCTGATCAAGGGCAACGGCTCCCTCTGATCCCGTGCACCCCCCACCCCGCACACAGGAGACCCCTTCCATGCCCCGCTTCCCCTACCAGTTGATCGCCACCGACCTCGACGGCACGCTCGTGCGCAGCGACCACACCGTCTCCGCGCGCACCACGGCCGCCCTCGCCGCCGCCGTCTCCGCCGGTGCCCGGCACGTGGTGGTGACCGGGCGGGTGGCCCAGTGGACCAAGCCCACCCTGGCCGAGATCGGCTACCGGGGCCTCGCCGTGTGCGGGCAGGGCGGCCAGCTCTACGACGCCGGGCGCGACGCCCTCGTCTCGTCGGTCTCCCTCGACCGCGAGCTCGCCGCGCACGTGGTGGCCCGGGTGGAGGCCCGTACCGGTCCGCTGTCGGTGGCGGTGATGCCCGTGGAGCTGGACGATCCCATCCTCGTGGGCCCCGGGTTCCCCCTCCCGCCGATGGCTTCGGCCGACATCGAACGGGTCCACGACGCCGCCCGGTTGTGGGACCGGCCGATCGGGAAGGTCCAGATCCAGCACCCGCACCTGACGGACGACGAGCTCACCGAGGCGGCCCGCGAGGCGGTGGGCGAGCTCGTCACCGTGGTCATGGCCGGCCCGACCTGCGTCGAGCTGCTCCCCCGCGGCCTGTCGAAGGCGACCGGCCTGGCCCTGGCGGCAGGGGCGCTGGGCACCACGGCGGCGAGCACCATCGCCTTCGGTGACATGCCCAACGACATCCCCATGTTCGCCTGGGCGGGCCACTCGGTCGCCATGGCCAACGCCCACGGCAGCCTCAAGGCGGTCGCCGACGAGATCACCGCCGGCAACGACGAGGACGGCGTGGCGGCGGTCCTGGAGCGTCACCTCCGCCCGCTCGCCGGAGCCTCCATTCGGTCATAGCCGAACAAGCCGGGAACGTTGCACGAGCACGCGTACCGGCCGGTCCGGGCGGCCGCCGGCGAAACCTGGCGTACAAAGATCCCATCGGCCGACTCGAAGCACTCGGCGACCGACTCGGCGCGGCAATCGACGAAGAACCCAGCAAGGAGCCGTACCAGCATGTGGACGTGTGAACAGGTCATCGGCAGCGCCCTCGACGTGGAGGAGGCGGCCGCCCTGTACCGGGCGTCCACCCTCGCCGAGCGCCGTCCCGTGGAGGACACCCAGCGCTTCACCCGGATGCTCGCCGGCGCCAACCTGGTCATCGTCGCCCGCGGCGAGGACGGCCGTCTCATCGGGATCTCCCGCTCGATCACGGACGGCGCGTACTCCACCTACCTCAGCGACCTCGCGGTCGACTCCGCCTATCAGGGCCAGGGGGTGGGCAAGGACCTCATCCGCGCCACCCGGGAGGCCGCACCCCAGGCCAAGCTGATCCTGCTGGCGGCCCCGGCGGCCGTGGACTACTACCCGCACATCGGGTTCACCGCGCACAACTCCGCCTGGACGATGGACGGTCCGGCCAACCGGGCCTGAGCCGTACGTACACCTACCCCGGCGCCCGCATCGGCGCCGGGGTACGCCGTTTCAGCCCGTGCACGCGGCGGACCGCGAGGGCGCGGGGGAAACGGGCGGGGCGAGCACGGAGTCCAGGCGGCGGACGGCGGAGCGCCGCTGGACCACCGACAGGGCCGCGATCCCCGCGCCGAGGGCCAGCCAGCCCGCGGGCCCGGCCGTCATCACCACTCCGGTCAGGAGGAGCGGGCCGGCGGACTTCTGCACGGACTGGGCCATGCCCGCCACGCCCAGGTACGACGCCCGCGCTTCCTCGGGGGCGAGCGAGACCGCCAGCTCCCAGGAGCTCACCGACCGCAGCAGTTCCGCCGCCGTGACCAGGACCGCCGCGGCGAGCAGCACCACCGTCGCGGCGACGGCCCCGGCCCCGGAGGTGAGGGCCAGCAGGGTGCAGCACGCGAGCATCGTCAGCCCGTACACGGAGACCGCCGCCGCGGCCTGGCGGGGTTCCTCGAACCTGGCCGAGACGCGGAGTTGGAGTACGACGACCAGCACGGTGTTGATGACGAGGAAGGCCGGAACCAGAGCGTGCGGTGCGTCGGTGTGGGCCACCAGCCAGAGCGGCAGACCGACGGCCAGGACCGAGTCGTCGAGGTTCATCGGGATGTCGAGCAGGACGAAGCGCAGGTAGCCGCGGTCCCGCCACGGGCTCGGCGCCCCCGCCCGGCCGGGCACGGCACCCCGTGGCGCCGCATCCCCGGTCGCATCGCGCTCTGCCGCCGCGTCCCGCGTCGCCACATCCCCCTCGCCCGTGCCCTCGCCCGCGCCCTTGCCCGCGGCCGTACCCGCGGCCGTACCCGCGGCCAAGCGTCCTTCGGCTCGCGGCTCCCGGGTCCGCCAGACCAGCGCCGCGGCCGCGAGGAACGACAGCGCGTTGCCCAGGATCAGCGCCTGGTAGGCCGCCGGCGTCCCGACCGCGAGACCGGCGGCGGCGATCCCCGCGCCCACCGCGTACCCGGCGTTCGCCGTACTGCGCGACAGGGCCTGATAGGTGCCCCGCCGCTCACCCGCCACCCGCGTGGCGAAGAGCATCTCCAGCGCCTTGGCCGCCCGGTCGCCGAGGTAGGTGACGGCGACCAGGAGCAGCAGCACATCGAAGCGGGTGACCACGAGCAGCGCGCCGAGCGTTCCGAGGCGCAGCAAGTGACAGCCGATCAGCAGGGACCGCACGGGGAAGCGGCCCGCCAGGTGCCCCGCCAGGGGCGATCCGGCGATGCCCGCCACGGCAGCGGCGCCCAGCAGGAGGCCGATCCGGCCGGCGTCCAGGCCCATGACGAAGGTGAAGTAGAGGACCGAGGAGGCACCCCACACACCCGTGCCGGTCCGGTCCAGGAGTTGGGCGAGCAGCATGATCCGGGCGTCCCGGCCCCCGGGCGGCCGCCTCAACTGGGCCACCAGTCCGGGCCGTCGCTCCGCGGCCGGCCTCCGCCCCGGCCGCCCCGGCCGCCCCGGCCACCTCTGCGGACCCTTCCGGATCCCCGTACCCCGCCGCCTCATCCCGCTGCCTCCGAGCCCCCGCGAAAGTATCTCGACATCGAGATACCAGCGGAAGCCTGCCGGAGATCAATCTTGACGTCAAGATACTTCTGGGTGCGGGCAGGACCCATGGCCCCCGGCGCACCCCGCCCTCATCGACGGACCGGGTCACCTCCCCCTGCATTCCGGCACCGGATCGGGGCAGAAGAAGCCTGCGAGATGGGAGAACAACATGATCGCGCTTGGCATTGTCCTGTTGGTCATCGGCTACCTCCTCGGCATTTCGATCCTGTGGACGCTGGGGATCATCCTCGTCGTCATCGGGGTCGTCCTGTGGGTGCTCGGCTCCGTCGGGCACGCGGTCGGAGGACGGCGCCACTATTGGTAGCGCGGACGCGCACGGACGCCTCCCGGGAGACGGTTCCATGATCCAGATGTCCATACCGCTGATCCCCGCGGATGACGGCGTACTGCTGATCCCCGCGGATCACGTCACCGGGCTCCTGCGCAGCCTCGCGGCCGACTGGCTGAAATCGGAGCACACCGGAGAGATGTGCGGAGACGAACAGACCGTCCGGGACCTGGCGGGCGTGCTGACCGAGCTCGCCGATCAGATCGACGTCGAATGCATCGGGTTCAGGTCGGCCGCTCCGCGTCCGTAGGAACGGCCGCGCAGATCGCGCCGCTCGGCCTCCGCCGTAGAGCCCGCCGTGGAGCCGGCCGTACGTCGGCCTCAGGAAGGAACAACTCGTCATGAGCAAGGCAAAGGGCAAGGCGAAGCAGGCCAAGGGGAAGCTCAAGGAGAACCTCGGCAGCGCCATGGACGACAAGCGCATGCAGGCGGAGGGAAGCACCGAGCGGATGGCCGGCAAGGCCGAGGAAATGGCCTCCGATGCCGCGGACAAGATGAAGAAGGCCAAGGGACAGCGCTGAGGATGGCCCAACAGCACGGCGCGCACGATCCCGCCGGACCGCCTCCCCCTGCCGGGGAGGCGGTCGTGGTCCGCCTGTCGGGCGAGATGGACCTCGGCCGGGTCGACGAGGTGCACGCCCTGCTGCTCGAAGCGGCGACCCGCCCGGGCGGCCCCGCCGACATCGTCGTCGACCTCGGCGGTCTGACCTTCTGCGATTCCGCCGGACTGAACCTGCTGCTCCGGGCCCGCCTGCAGGCCGTGGCGTCCGGCCGCACGCTGCGCCTGGCCGCACCCAACGCCCAGATGCTGCGGCTGCTGGAGATCACCGGCACCCTCCCCCTCTTCCCCATCGACACCGTCCCGCCCGGGTTTGACGGCCCCTGACGGGGTAGGCGCGAGACGTATCCGGTGTCGAGACACGAACCACCGGAGGAAGGGGCATGCGATGCCCTCGGTGGACGAGGACCGCTTCGCGGTCGACGTGCGCCCCGTCGACGGGGCCACCGTCCTGACCTTGGCGGGAGAGCTCGACCACGACACCGCTGAGCCCCTGCGCGCGGCCCTCGAAGCAGCCCGGGCACGTGGCGGGCAACGCCTGCTGGTCGATCTCAGCGGGCTGGCCTTCTGTGATTCCACGGGATTGAACGTGTTGCTGCACAACCGGCTCGCGGCCCGGGAATCCGGCGGCAGCCTCGAACTGATCGGCCTGCACCGGCCGGTCGCGCGCATGTTCCACGTCACCGGCGCCGACGGGCTCTTCCCGCAGCACGCCGATGTGGACGCGGCTCTGGCGAGTCGCCAGCGCACGTAGCGGAGGAGCGCGGATGAGCGAGCGCCGGTCATCGGAGTGGACCCGGCGTCTGCTGTTGCACGGCACCACGGATGTCGTCGGCCGGTGCCGCGAATTCACCCGCCGGGCCCTCACCGAGTGGCAGTGGCTGCCGGGAGCCGGCAGCGGAAACGGCAGCGACCTTCCGTACGGGAACGGCCGCGGGCACTCCGACGACGAGGAGGCCACCGAATCCGCCGACGACGTGCTGCTCCTCGTGTCCGAAGTGGTGGCCAACGCCTGCATGCACGCGGACGGGCCGAATTCGCTGCTGCTGCGCCTCACCGCCGAGCGGCTGCGCATCGAGGTCACGGACGCCAGTCCGGTCGTACCGGTCTACCGGTTCCCGACCGATCCGGCCCGTCCCGGAGGCCACGGGCTGCTCATCGTGAAGCGGCTGGCCCGCGCGTGGGGGGCGGATCCGGTCGACGGCGGGAAGTGCGTGTGGGTGGAGGTCGCCACTCCACCGGCCCTGCGGGAGAACGGGGGAATCCCCCGCCCGGCTTGAACGCGTGCTAGGCCGGCCGCTCGTCCTTGGCTTCGGCCTCGCTCGCGTCGCCGCCCCCATCCTCGTCCTCGTCCTCGTCCTCGTCCTCCAGCATTCCGGTCCGCAGCCGGGCCATGATGCGGCTCAGCAGTCGCGAGACGTGCATCTGGGAGAGGCCCAGCCGATCGCCGATCTCCGACTGGTTCAGCTCCTGGCCGAAGCGCAGCGAGAGGATCAGCCGGTCGCGGTCACTGAGCGTGGCGAGCAGCGGCTTCAGCGTCTCCAGGCACTCGATGCGGTCGTACGCGGCCTCCTCCTCCCCCAGCGGCCACCCCTGGGAGCCGCCGTCCGCCTCGGGTCCCACCGGGGCGTCCAGGGATCCCGCCAGGTAGCCGTTGGCCGCCCGGCGGCCCTCGTCCAGTGCCTCCGGGGTGATGCCGAGGTGCTGCGCGAGCTCCAGGCCGGTCGGGTGGCGTCCCAGTCGCTGTTCGAGCGCGTCTTGCGTTCTGGCGATGTCGAGGCGGAGCTCCTGGAGGCGCCGGGGGACCTTCACGGACCAGCTGGTGTCGCGGAAGAACCGCTTCATCTCGCCGGTGATCGTGGGAATGGCGAACGTCGTGAACTCGACCCCCCGCTCGACGTCGTACCGGTTGATGGCCTTGATCAGGCCCACCGTGCCGACCTGGACGATGTCCTCCATCGGCTCGGAGCGGTTGCGGAACCGGCGTGCCGCGTACTTCACCAGGCTGAGGTTGAGCTCGACGAGCGTGTTGCGCACGTACGAGTACTCCGGCGTCCCTTCGCTCAGCTCCTTCAGCCGCCGGAACAGCGCGACGGACAGGGTCCGCGCCTCGCCGGTGCTGACGGTGAGCGGATCCTTGGGGACATCGGGCGTCTCGGTGCGGACGTCGATGCGGAACGGATCCGTGGTGTCGCTGTCGCTGAACACGGGTGCCATGAGCTTCCTCCGACGGATTGGTGGGTACCGGCCGCCCCCGGGCGGGGCGGCGGGAACCGTCGTGGTCTTCCCGAGGGGATATACCCACACGGGGGAAGGCTGACCCCCTTTCTACGGAACGTCCCCGTCCGGGACGTGGACGTTCAGGACGCATATGTCGTCGCGGTGGGCCGTGCACAGCGAGGCGAGCGAGCGGGCGAGGGTTTCGCCGCGGCCCTCCCGGAGAAGGCGCACCGCGGTCTCCGCGAGGCGGTCGAGGCCTGCCTCTATGTCCTCGCCCGGCTCCTCCACGAGCCCGTCGGTGTAGAAGAGCAGGTGGTCGCCGGGCAGCAGGCCGATGGATGCCTGCTCATAGGCGGCTTCGAAGGCCGCGCCGAGAAGGGCGCCCCGGGGCTGCTCGAGGTACTCCGCCCGGTCGCCCCGGATCAGCAGGGGCGGCAGGTGGCCTGCCCGTACCCAGATCAGCCGCCGGTCCCAGGGCTGGTAGCGGGCCATGACCATGGTGGCGGTGGCACTGCCCGACGGGTCCGAACCGGTGTGCAGCAGCAGGGTGTTGAGCCGGCGCAGGACGTCGGGTAGCAGCGAGCCGGTGACGGCCATGCCCTTGGCGGTGAAGCGGAGCTGGGCCATGGTCCCGACGGCGGCCAGCCCGTGGCCGGCCACGTCTCCGATGACGAACAGGGCGCTCCCGCCCGGGAGTTCGATGGCGCTGTACCAGTCGCCGCCGACGTTGATCCCGCTGTCGGCGGGGACGTAGGCCACGTCGATGCACAGGCCGGCCAGTTCCAGGGACTGTTCGGGGATGGGCAGCAGGGTGTCCTGGAGGCGTGCGGCGAGGGCCCGTTCGGCCTGGAGCATGCCCCGCTGGACGAGGACGGCCCGCTCGCTGTCGCGCAGGGCGAGTTCGATGTCGTGCTGTGCGGTCAGGTCCTGGAAGAAGCCGTGCACCTCGACGGGTGTGCCGTCGGCGTCCGTCTCGGCCTCGGCGACGATCCGCAGGTGGCGGACCCCGTGCCCGGTGGTGATCCGGAACGGCTGGTCGATGGCCTCGCCCTCGCTGAGCAGCCGCTCGACGGCGGCACCCAGCTGCTGAAGGTCGTCGGGGACGACGTGGCCCGGCAGTTCCTCCAGCGACATCGGCCCCCGGTCCGGATCGCGGTCGAAGATCGCGTAGACCTGCTCGGACCAGGTGACGGTGTCGGTGACCAGGTTCCAGCCCGCCCAGCCGAGGTTGCCGAGGCGCTGCATGTCGGCCAGTCGCCGGGTCTCGCGCTCGCTGGTGTCGTGGCAGACCCAGGAGACCATCAGGTGGTCTCCGAGCCGGGACGCCCGGACCGAGTAGACGGACTGCCGGGGGACGCCGGCGACCACTTCCTCGTAGGTGAAGGGTTCCCCCTCGTAGCCGGTCCCGGTGGTGAGCGTCTTGAGGTATCCCTCCCAGAGGGCGGTGCCCGCCACGGTGGGGTACGTCTCCAGGATCCGGCGGCCCACCAGCTCCTTGCCGCGCCGGCCGGCCACGTCCACGGACTCGGGCGCCGCCGCGTCGATGCGGTAGTCCTCCACGTCACCCGTCTCCGAGCGCAGGGGGGTGAGCAGGGTCGCGGGTCCGGCCATGGTGTCCAGGATCAGCTGGACCGTCGCCGCACGGTCGCCGCCGGCCGCTTCCACAGCCTCCGGGTCGCCGACTCGTTCCCGCGCCCCGAGGGGCACCGCGCACAGCCGGGTGGCCTGGCGCAGCAGCGCCCGGGTGGCGGCGGCGAAGGGGCCCGGCCGTGTGCGCAGGAAGCCGATCGCCGCCCTGGGAGGCCCGTCGCCGGGCAAAGGGACCCAGGCGCGCGCGGGCCAGCGCTCCGGCGGGTCCCCGATCAGCAGGTAACGCCGGGCGTCCTGCTCGGGGTCCTCCAGCCAGAGGGCGCGGCGGCCTGCGATCGCTTCGAGCGCGGCGACCCCGCTCAGCGGGGGGATGTGGCGCCACTGGTCGGCCAGCGCCTCGTCGATTCCGGCGCTTCCGGTCAGATCCAGGCTCCCGGCGGCGGCCTCGGTGTAGATCATCACCGCGTCCACGTCGGTGGCCCCGCCGAGCACGCTCAGCAGCAGCTCCGCGATGTCGTCGCCGCCGTGTGCCGCGGCCAGGCCGTCTGCGACCCGCGCCAGCAGGCCGGTCAGCTCGCCGTCACCGTCGTGGTGTCCGGCGAGATGGCGGCGGCTGAACACCGAGGTGCTCGGCTCGTTCCCCGGGCCGGTGGTCGAGGCCGTGGGCAGGGAGATCCGCACGGTCCCCGGGGACCGGCGCACACGGACCTGGCCCAGCGTGATCCAGCACTCCTCCAGGACGGAACGGCCGCGCCGGCCGGCCCGTTCGAGGAGCAACTCGTACGCCGCGTCGGCGGAGACCCCCGCCTGGGCCATGAGTACGCCCTTGGCCCGCTCGAGCACGGCCGTGGTCGCGGCGACGCCTTCCAGGTCGACGACTTCCGATCGGAGTCTGGCCACGACCCTGGCGAGCGCCACCACCTCGGGTGCGGCGCCCTCACCCACGGGTGCGGCATCGCCCTTCACCCCTTGAGCATGGCACGCCCGCTCCCCGCCCGCCCTGGCTCTCGCCGGAACCCGGCGGGGGCCCCGCGGGCCGCGGCAGCCCCGCGCGCGGGCGGCTGCCCCGCTCCGGACCGCGCAAACCGGTGGAACGCGCACCGTCCTGCGTCGGCCGCGCCCGGCTGGGTAGGCGCCCGGTGCGGGGTGCGGCCTCGGCCTCATGGCTGCGACGGGGGTCGCACTCCGTCGTCAAGGACGGACGGTACGCACCCTGCGCACGGACTCCAGCACCCGTGCCGCAGCAGGTCCCGGAACCCGGACGCCCACCCCGCGCGGGACCGGGCCGCCACCCCACCCCGTACCGGGCCACGTGGACCGGCACCCACGCCGCCGCTCGGGCCGGAAGCAGAGCCGGCACGCCATCCGCGCCACCGCCCGAACCGACCGCCGAGCCACCGCCCACACCATCGGTCCGGAAGGAGCACCGGACCGCTCATGCGAACGCCCAGGCCGGTCCGGACACCGCTCAGGTCCTCGCCGGGCGAAAACCGGCGGCCCCCACGCCAGCACCCAGACCGGGCGCCGAGCCACTGCCCGCGCGACCGGTCCCGATGGGGCACCAGACCGCTCATGCGAACGCCCAGGCCGGTCCGGACACCGCTCACGCGAACGCCAGGCCGGTCCGGCCACCGCTCGGGCCTCTGCCCGGGCCGGGCGCCGAGTCAGCGCCCGCAGCATCCGTCCGGGCCGGAGCCGCGGGTGCGGCCCAGGACGCCATCGCCGGGCGGGGACCCCGGGGCAGCGCCCGGGCCGCCGCCGGTCGGGGCGCGGCGACCGGTTCCTGCCCAGGCCGCGGTTCGGGGCGGCCCCGCGTCCGCTGCCGCCGAGCGGCCCTGTGCGCAGGCGCGTACGGGTGACAAGGGCAGCGGGGCGCGCGCGCTCGCCCGCGGGCGTGCCGAAACATCTCTGGCGGCCGGTCACGCGCCGGCCCCGCACAGCCGATCCGGCCGGGTGACCCCGTGCCGTGGCACCGGTCCGTCGCAGGGAGTCCCCGTGCACGTCCTGCTCGTCGCGAGCGCCTTCACCAGTCTCACCCAGCGGGTCCACGCCGAGCTGCGCGACCGCGGCCACAGCGTCGCCGTGGAGCTGGCGCTCCCCACCGCCGACCTGGCGGCGTCCGTCCGGCGCCACCGCCCCGAGCTGATCGTCGCGCCGATGCTGACCTCGGCCGTGCCGGAGGAGGTCTGGTCCGCCCACACCTGCCTGATCGTGCATCCCGGTCCGGTCGGGGACCGGGGTCCCTCCTCGCTCGACCGGGCGGTGCTGGACGGGGTCCCGCGGTGGGGCGTCACCGTCCTGCAGGCCAACGCGGAGATGGACGCCGGCGACGTGTGGGCCTCGGTGGAGTGCCCCGGCCCGGACCCGGGCGGGTCGAAGAGCCTCTGGTACCGGGGCGAGGTGGCCGACGCCGCCCTGGAGGCCGTCCTGCTCGCCGTGGACCGCTACGCCGGCGGTACGTACGTCCCCGAGCCGCAGACCGGGGGCCTGGCCCGCCCCCTGCTGCGCCAGGAGCACCGCCGGATCGACTGGCTGCGGGACGGTACCGAGCGGGTGCTGCGCACGTTGCGCGCGGCGGACTCCCGGCCCGGTGTACGGGACGAGCTGCTCGGCGGCGTCTGGTACCTGCACGGCGGCCACCCGGAGGACCGGCTGCGCGGCCGTCCCGGCGAACTGCTGGCCACCAGGGCGGGAGCCATCTGCCGGGCCACCGCAGACGGATCCGTGTGGATCCCGGAGCTGCGCGCCCACCGCTCCCCGGGGCAGCCGGCCGCGCCCAAGCTCCCCGCCACCCTCGCGCTCGGGGACCTGCTTCCCGAGCTGCCCGAGCTGCCCGAGCTGCCCGCCCCGGCGGAAGCCGGCCGGGGGCCCCGGCCCCTTACCTGGTCGGACATCGGCTACCACGAGGAGGGCGGGGCCGGGTTCCTGTCGTTCGCCTTCCCCGGCGGCGCGATGAGCACCGCCCACTGCCGGCGCCTGCTGGACGCCTACCGTGCGGCCCGTGCCCGGCCGACCTCGGTGCTCGTGCTCGGCGGTGGACGGGACTTCTTCTCCAACGGGATCCACCTGGGCGTCATCGAGGCCGCCGCGGATCCCGCCGAGGAGTCCTGGGCCAACATCAACGCCATGGACGACCTGGTGGAGGCCGTCCTGACCACCACCGACCGGCTCGTGATCTCCGCGCTGGGCGGCAACGCGGCCGCCGGAGGGGCCATGCTGGCCCTCGCCGCAGACGAGGTGTGGTGCCGCTCCGGTGTGGTCCTCAATCCGCACTACCGGCTGATGGGCCTGTACGGATCGGAGTTCTGGACGTATACCCTGCCGCGCCGGATCGGCTCCGCGGGCGCGGAGCACCTGACCGGGCAGGCCCTGCCGCTGAGCACCGCTGCGGCCCGTCGGCTGGGCCTGGTCGACCGGACGATCGCCTGCCCGCCCGCGGAGTTCGCGGACCGGGCCGCGGCCCTCGCCGCCCGGCTCGCCGGCCACCCCGCCACCGGCTCCCGGATCGCCGTGAAGAAGGCGCGCCGGGAGCTGGACGAGGAGCGGCGCCCGCTGGCCTCCTACCGGGCGGCCGAGCTGGAGCGGATGCGGCAGACCTTCTTCGACCCGCAGGCCCCGTACCACGCGCTGCGCCGGGCCTTCGTGGGCAAGGTGCGCCCGGACGCGACCCCGCCGCACCTCGCGCGGGCGGTACCGGCCCGGCTCGGTGCTCCGCCGTCCGCGCGACCGGGCTCGCCGCCGGTCTCCGTCACCGGACCGGGTGTACATGACGCGGCACCGGTCCCCGGCGGGTGCTACTAGCAAGAAAGGTGGGGCCGATGAGCCCCTCGCGGTGACGGGCCCCCGGCCGCGGACGACCCGCTGATCCACATCCTCTGGATCAACGCGGGCCTGAGCTGTGACGGGGACTCCGTGTCCCTGACCGCCGCGATGCAGCCGAGCATCGAGGAGATCGTGACCGGGACGCTGCCCGGGCTGCCCCGGATCGCCGTGCACTGGCCGCTGATCGACTTCGAGTGCGGTCCCGTCGGGGGCGCGGACACGTTCATCGAGTGGTTCTTCAAGGGCGAGCGGGGCGAGATCGATCCCTTCGTGCTGGTGGTCGAGGGCTCCATCCCCAACGAGAAGATCAAGGCCGAGGGCTACTGGTGCGGGTTCGGCGACGATCCGGCGACCGGCCAGCCCATCACCACCAGCGAGTGGATCGACCGGCTGGCGCCCAAGGCGCTCGCCGTGGTGGCCATCGGCACCTGCGCCACGTACGGCGGCATCCACGCGATGGAGGGCAACCCGACGGGTGCGATGGGCCTGCCCGACTACCTGGGCTGGGACTGGAAGTCGCACGCCGGGATCCCCATCGTGTGCGTGCCGGGCTGTCCGATCCAGCCGGACAACTTCTCCGAGACCCTGACCTACCTCCTCTACCAGGCGGCCGGCTCGGCCCCGATGATCCCGCTCGACGACAAGCTGCGGCCCACGTGGCTGTTCGGCAACACGGTGCACGAGGGGTGCGACCGGGCCGGGTACTACGAGCAGGGCCAGTTCGCGGAGACCTACGACTCCCCCAAGTGCCTGGTGAAGATCGGCTGTTGGGGTCCGGTGGTCAAGTGCAACGTGCCCAAGCGCGGCTGGATGAACGGCATCGGCGGCTGTCCGAACGTGGGCGGCATCTGCATCGCCTGCACGATGCCGGGCTTCCCCGACAAGCTCATGCCGTTCATGGACAAGCCGCCGGGCGCCACGGTCTCCACCAAGGCCAGCGGCGCGTACGGCGCCCTGATCCGAAGGCTCCGGGCGATCACCCTGCACACCGTCGACCAGGAGCCCAAGTGGCGCCACACCGGCGAGAAGCTCACGACGGGCTACCGCCCGCCCTGGTGAAGCCGGCCCCGACGACCACCCGCCCGCCCCACCCCGCACACCTCCTCCACCCGCGCTGATGAAGGGTCACGGCAGAGACGATGGAACCGAAGACGAAGGCAGCCGGCGACGGCAGCGGCCTGGTCGAGATGGCATGGGATCCGATCACCCGGATCGTGGGCAGTCTCGGCATCCACACGAAGATCGACTTCAAGCAGAAGCGGGTCGCCGAGTGCTACAGCACCTCGTCGGTCTTCCGTGGCTACAGCGTCTTCATGCGCGGCAAGGACCCCCGTGACGCGCACTTCATCACCAGCCGCATCTGCGGGATCTGCGGCGACAACCACGCCACGTGTTCCGTCTACGCGCAGAACATGGCCTACGGGGTGAAGCCCCCGCACCTCGCCGAATGGATCATCAACCTCGGCGAGTCCGCGGAGTACATGTTCGACCACAACATCTTCCAGGAGAACCTGGTCGGGGTCGACTACTGCGAGAAGATGGTCCGCGAGACCAACCCCGGGGTCCTGGAGCTGGCCGAGCGGACCGCCGCCCCGCACGCGGGCGAGCACGGCTACCGCACCATCGCGGACATCATGCGCTCGCTCAACCCCATCGAGGGCGAGTTCTACCGCGAGGCCCTCCAAGTCAGCCGGTACACCCGGGAGATGTTCTGTCTGATGGAGGGCCGCCACGTGCACCCCTCCACCCTCTACCCGGGCGGCGTCGGCACCATCGCCTCGGTCCAGCTCTTCACCGACTACATGAGCCGCCTGATGCGGTACGTGGAGTTCATGAAGAAGGTGGTGCCCCTGCACGACGACCTGTTCGACTTCTTCTACGAGGCCCTGCCCGGGTACGAGGAAGTGGGCCGCCGGCGCGTCCTGTTGGGCTGCTGGGGCGCCCTCAACGACCCCGAGTACTGCGACTTCACGTACGCCAACATGACCGACTGGGGACGGAAGATGTTCGTCACCCCGGGCGTGGTGGTGGACGGCAAACTGGTCACCAACGACCTCACCGAGATCAACCTGGGCATCCGCATTCTCCTGGGCAGCTCGTACTACGACGACTGGCAGGGGCAGGAGCAGTTCGTCACGCACGACCCGCTCGGCAACCCGGTCGACCCGCGCCATCCGTGGAACCAGCACACCATCCCGGCCCCGCAGAAGCGGAACTTCGACGACAAGTACAGCTGGGTGATGTCGCCCCGCTGGTTCGACGGCAAGGACCACCTGGCGCTCGACACCGGCGGCGGCCCCATCGCCCGGCTCTGGTCCACGGCGCTGTCCGGGCTGGTGGACGTCGGCTACGTCAAGGCCACCGGGCACAGCGTGGTCATCAACCTGCCGAAGACGATGACCAAGCCCGAGACGACCTTCGAGTGGCGGATCCCCAAGTGGAGCAACGCCCTGGAGCGCAACCGGGCCCGTACCTACTTCCAGGCGTACGCGGCCGCCATCGCGCTGCACTGCGCCGAGAAGGGGCTGGCGGAGGTCCGCGCCGGACGCACCCAGACCTGGGAGAAGTTCGAGGTGCCGGACCAGGCGGTCGGCGTCGGCTTCACCGAGGCCGTACGGGGCGTCCTGTCGCACCACATGGTCATCCGCGACGGGAAGATCGCCAACTACCACCCGTACCCGCCGACTCCGTGGAACGCCAGCACCCGCGACACCTTCGGCACACCGGGACCGTACGAGGACGCCGTGCAGAACACGCCCATCTTCGAGGAGAACACCCCGGAGAACTTCAAGGGGATCGACATCATGCGGGCGGTCCGCAGCTTCGACCCGTGCCTGCCGTGCGGGGTGCACATGTACGTCGGCGGCGGCAAGACCGTCAAGAACATGCACGTGCCCACCGGCCTGAGCGGACTGGGCGGATGAGCGCCGCACGCGCGGGCGCCGCGGGCGCCGCGAACGTCGCGCTGGACGCGCGGCAGGCCGGGCAGCGGGTGGACGAGGTCCTCGACCGGCTCGCCGCCACGGGCGACCGGGCGGCCTGCGCCGCCGCCGAGGAACTGGTCCGCGGGCTCATGGAGTTCTACGGGGCGGGGCTCGCCCGGATCACGCAGCGGCTCGGCGACCACGGCCTGGCTCCGCTGCTCGACGACGAGCTCGTCGCGAGCCTGCTGGCCCTGCACGACCTCAACCCCGAGGACGTGCTCGTCCGGATCGGGCGGGCGCTGCGCTCCGCCCCGGAGCCGGCGGAGCTGCTCGGCTTCGACGCGGCCTCGGGCGTCCTGCGGCTGGGCGTTCCCGCCGCCGGCGGCTGCGGCTGCGGCGGTTCGGAGGCCGACTCCTCCCCGGTCCCGCGGGGCGTGGCGGACGCCCTGGCGGCCTTCGCGCCCGAAGTGACCTCCGTGGAGGTGGAGCAGGCGGCCCCCGCCCCGGCCCTCCTGCAGATCGGCGCCCGCCCGCAGACCCCGGCACGGGTCCGGTGAGCGCGCCCGCCCCGGCCGCGCGCGGCCTGCGCAGGTTCGCCGGCGCGCGCCCGCCGCGCCCCGAGACCTGCGAACTGTGCGGGGTGGCGGTCGCCGAGGACGCCCACCGGCACCTGGTGGAGACCGAGCGGCGGGCCCTGGTCTGCGCCTGCACCGCCTGCGCGCTGCTCTTCGACCGGCCGGGGGCGGCCACCGGCCGGTTCCGCGCCGTACCGGACCGCTACCTCACCGACCCGGCGCATCCGCTGGGCGCCTGGGAGGCCCTCCAGATCCCCGTCGGGGTGGCCTTCCTCTTCCGCAACGCCGCCCTCGACCGCCTGGTCGCGCTCTACCCGAGCCCCGCCGGAGCCACCGAGAGCGAGCTCGACGCCGAGACCTGGCAGCGCGTGCTCGGCGCCGCGCGGCTGGCAGGCCTGCTGGAACCCGACGTGGAGGCCCTGCTGCTGCACCGCTCGGCCGGGGACACCACCTGCCACCTGGTCCCCATCGACATCTGCTACGAGCTGGTGGGCCGGATGCGGATGCTCTGGCAGGGCTTCGACGGGGGCGCGGAGGCCCGGGAGGCCCTGCGCGTGTTCTTCGAACGGGTGGAACGGCGGGCCCGGGTGCTCGCCCCCGATCCAGTGGATCCGGTGAATCCGGTGGAAGCGGGGCGGCGGCCGTGACGGACTTCGCCTTCGCCTGCACCGGGGTGCGCGCCGATCCGTACGCCGCCGGACCCACCCTGGTGTTCCGGCTGCGGCTGACCGCCTCGCCCGGGGTGCGTGTGCACGCCGTCGCCCTGCGCTGCCAGCTCCGCGTGGAGCCGGCCAAGCGCCGCTACGGCCCGGTCGAGGCCGACGGGCTCGCCGACCTCTTCGGCGACCCCTCGCGCTGGGGTTCCACCCTCCAGCCGGTGCAGTTCGCGCAGGTCTCGGTGATGGTCCCGAGCTTCACCGGGGAGACCGAGGTCGACCTCGTGGTGCCGTGCAGTTACGACATGGACATCGCGGCGACCCGCTACTTCGCCGCGCTCCAGGGCGGTGAGGTCCCGATGCTGATGCTGTTCTCGGGGACCGCCTTCACCGGGGCGGGCGGCTTCCACGTGGAGCCGGTGCCCTGGGACCGCGAGGCCGCGTACCGGATGCCCGTGGCCGTATGGCGGGAGATGGTCGAGCAGCACTTCCCCGGGTGCGGCTGGCTGCGGCTGCCCTCCGACACGATGGCCGACCTGCTCGCCTTCCGCTCGCGGCACGCGCTCCCCTCCTGGGAGGCCACCGTGCGCACCCTCCTGGACGCCGCGGCCGGGCCGGCGCCCGCTCCGGTCCGGCTGGGGGCGCCGCCGCCGCTCGTCATCGAGAGGACCGCGCCGTGACCACCACCGCCCGCACCCTCACCGGCGCACCGGACTCGCGCTTCGCCACGGCCCGGCAGGTGGCCGACGCCGTCCTCTTCGAGGGGTACGTCCTCTACCCGTACCGGGCCTCCGCGGCGAAGAACCGGATGCGCTGGCAGTTCGGCGTGCTCGTGCCGCCCGCCTGGGCCCCCGCCCACGGGGAGCACTCCTTCCAGCGGACCGAGATCCTGCTGGAGCCCCGGGGCGCGGCGACGCTCTCCGTGGAGCTGCGCTTCCTGCACGCGCAGCGGCGCACGGTCCAACGGGCCGGCGCCGACGGCTCGTTCGAGGAGGTCGCCGAACTCCAGCTGGCCGACCGGGTACTGGTCCCCTGGGACGAGGGGACCGAGGAACGGGTCGAGGTGTCCGTCGCCGTGGCCGAACTGTCGGGCGCCGATGTAGTCTTCCCCTTCGACCGGCCCGCCCGCGAGGAGGTCGAACCGGTCCTCGACGCCGAAGGCCGCACGGTCGGCCGCCTGGTGCGGCGTACGGAACGGATCGAGGGCCTGCTGCGCCTGCGCGCGGACGAACTCGAAGGCCCCTACCGGGTGTCGAAGCTCACCGCCGTGGTGGAGAACACCAGCCCGTGGGCCCCGGCGGATCCGTCCGCGACCCGGGAGGAGGCGCTGCCCCGCTCCCTCGTCGCCGCCCACCTCCTGCTGGCGCTGGGCTCCGGCTCCTTCCTGTCGATGACCGACCCGCCCGAGTGGGCCAAGGGGGCGGTCGCGAGCTGCGAGAACCGGAACACCTGGCCGGTACTGGCGGGCGAGCCCGGCCGCACGGACGTGGTCCTGTCCTCCCCGATCATCCTGGAGGACCACCCGGCCATCGCCCCCGAGAGCGCCGGGGCCATGTACGACGCCACCGAGATCGACGAGATCCTGGCCCTGCGCACCGCGGCCCTCACCGACCAGGAGAAGCGGGAGGCCCGCGGGACGGACCCCCGGGCGGCCGCCGTGATCGAGCTGGCCGATTCGATGCCGCCCGAGGTGCTGGAGCGGCTGCACGGGGCCGTACGGGGCCTGCGCGACATCACCGGCGAGGCCGCCGCACCGGACGCGGACGCGCTGTTCCGGCCCGGGACGCCCTGGTGGGACCCGGCCGGGGCGGACTCCGCCGCGCCCGTACCCGAGCACGTGACGGTCGACGGCGTCCGGGTGGGCGTCGGGAGCCGCGTGGTGCTGCGCCCGGGGCTGCGGCGGACCGACGCCCAGGACCTGTTCCTCCAGGGCCGCACCGCCCAGGTGGAGGCAGTCCTGCACGATGTCGACGGAGGGGTGCACCTCGCCGTCACCGTGGAGGGCGACCCGGGCGCCGACATCCGCCGGGAGCAGGGCCGGTTCCTGTACTTCCAGCCGGACGAGGTCACCCCCGAGGAGCGGACGTGAGGGCCGGCGTGGGCGGGCGCACCCTGATCGCGGGCATCGGCAACGTCTTCCTCGGCGACGACGGCTTCGGCGTGGAGACCCTGCGGGCCCTGTCTGCGCACCCGCTGCCGCAGGGTGTGGAGGCGGTGGACTTCGGAGTCCGCGGGGTCCACCTCGCCTACCAGCTGCTGGACGGCTACGACACGGTCGTCCTCGTCGACGCCACCGCGCGCGGCGGGGCGCCCGGCACCCTGTACCTGATCGAGGTCGGCGAGGAGGACGTGGGCGCTCCCCCGGGCGGGGCCGCCCTCGACGGCCACGACATGTCGCCCGCCACCGTCCTCGCCCTGCTGGACACCCTGTGCGCCGGAACGGGCGCCGAGGCGCCCCGGCGCGTGCTCGTCCTCGGCTGCGAACCCGCCTGCCTCGAGGAGGGCATCGGGCTGAGCGCACCCGTGGCCGACGCCGTGCCGCGGGCCGTGCGCGCGCTCCTGGACCTGCTCGGGCAGGAGGAGCCGTACGCCCCCGGGACGGACGACCGGAACCGCCGAGAACTGAGGAGCACCCCATGAAGAAGGCCGTCGTCGGCGGGGCCACCGCCCTGGCCCTGCTCGCCGTCCTCAAGCAGGTCCTGCCCGACATCAGGCGCTACTTGCGCATCCGCCGCATGTGAACGCGTACGCCCCGGCCTCCGAATGGAGTACGGGGCGTACGGGCCTGCGGCGTGCCCGGCCACGGCGCCCGGGTCCTGCCGGTCTAATGAGCCCCGGCAGGACGGAGACCCCATCCCATGCACGAGATGTCGATCGCCATGGCCGTCGTGGGCCAGGTGGAAGAGGCGGCCCCGGAGGCCGCCTGCGCCGTGAGCCGAGTGGAGCTCCAGGTCGGCGAGTTGGCCGGGGTGGTCCCGGACGCACTCGGCTTCTGCTTCGAACTGGCCTGCGCCGGAACGGTCCTCGAGGGGGCCGAGCTCGTCGTCCGGTCCGTGCCGGCCCGCGCGCGCTGCGGCGCCTGCACGGGCGACTGGGCCGTGGGGATGCCCCCCGACCTGTGCTGCCCCGCGTGCGGAAGGGCCACGGAGGTCGAGCTGCCGTCCGGGCGCGAGCTGCGCATCCTCACGGTGACTTGGGAGGACGCCCGGCCCACCGAGGACACCGCGGCTGCCGTGGCCACCGCGGCCGCTGTGGCCCCCTGCCGCGCACCGATCTCCGAGGAGGCCTGGCCCATGTGCCGAGTGGTCGACCTGCAACAGGCGGTACTCGCCAAGAACGACGGGGCCGCGCAGGCCCTGCGCGCCGAACTCACCGCCCGCGGCACGACGGTGGTCAACATGCTGTCCAGTCCGGGCAGTGGCAAGACCGCCCTGCTGGAGCGGGAACTGCTGCTGGCGGGGGAACGCGGGGTGGCCGTGGCCGCCCTGACCGCGGACCTGGCCACCGAGAACGACGCGGTACGGCTGGCCCGTTCGGGCGCACCGGTCAAGCAGGTGCTCACCGACGGGCTGTGTCATCTGGAGGCCGCGATGCTGAGCCGCCACCTGCACGGCTGGCTGCCCGAGGAGACCCGGCTGCTCTTCGTCGAGAACGTCGGCAATCTGGTCTGCCCGGCCTCCTACGACCTCGGGGAATCGCTGCGCGTGGTCCTCGCGTCCGTGACCGAGGGCGAGGACAAGCCGCTGAAGTACCCGACGGCCTTCGGGCTGGCCCAGCTCGTCGTCGTCACCAAGACGGACATCGCGCAGGCCGTCGAGTTCGACGAGGCGGCCTTCCGCGCGAACGTCCAGCAGGTCAACCCGGGGGTCGAGGTCGTCCTCACCTCGGCCCGCACCGGCGAGGGCCTCGGCCTCCTGCTGGACCGTGCGCAGGCGGTCGGAGCGGGAGCCGCGGCGCACACCCCGGTGATGGCCCGTGCGTGTACCGGGGTGCAGAGCGCCGGTACGGGCGACAGCCACAGCCACAGCCACGACAACGGGCACGGCGACGGACACGGGCACGATCACGGGCACGGCCATGACCACGGCCATGACCACGGCCAGAGGCACACGCACGCACCGGTGCCGGCCGGCACTCCCGCGGCAGCGCGAGCACACGGGCAGTCCCTCTGATGGAGTCCGTGCAGCGCCGCCGGGTCACCGTCCAGGGCGTGGTGCAGGGCGTCGGCTTCCGGCCGTACGTCTACGCCCGCGCCACCGGGCTCGGCCTGGCCGGCCACGTCACCAACACCCCGGAGGGCGTGGTGACCGAGGTCGAGGGAGCGGCGGCCGCCGTGTCCGCGTTCTGCGAGCGCCTCGCGGCGGACGCACCGCCGCTCGCCGTGGTGGACGCCGTGGACCACTGCGAGGTGCCGGTGGTCGGCGGCGCCGGGTTCGCGATCATCGCCTCCCGGAGCGGCGGCCCGTCCCGGACCCTGGTCTCCCCGGACACGGCCACGTGCGCGGCCTGCCTCGCGGAACTGGCGGATCCCGGGGACCGCCGCCACCGCCACCCCTTCATCACGTGCACGCACTGCGGTCCCCGCTTCACGATCGTCACCGGGCTGCCCTACGACCGCGCGCACACCACCATGGCCGGCTTCCCGATGTGCCCCGACTGCGCCCGCGAGTACGCCGATCCGGCCGATCGCCGCTTTCACGCCCAGCCCGTCGCCTGCCCGGCCTGCGGTCCCCGGCTGCGGCTGCTGGTCGCCGGCGGCGGGCGGGACCCGTACGAGCTCACCGGTACGGATCCGGTCGCCGGGGCACGCCGCATGCTGGCCCGGGGCGCGATCCTGGCGGTCAAGGGGCTCGGCGGCTACCACCTGGCCTGCGACGCCACCCGCCCGGAGGCCGTGGCGGAGCTGCGTCGGCGCAAGTCCCGCGGTGACAAGCCGTTCGCCGTGATGGCACGCGACCTCGCCGAGGCCGAGCGGCTGGCACACATCGGCCCCGAGGAGCGTGCCCTGCTCACGGGCGGCGTCCGGCCCATCGTGCTGCTCCGCAGGCGGGCCGGCGTCCCCGGACCGGCCGAGGAGGTCGCGCCGCGCAGCCCCGACCTCGGCGTGATGCTCCCGTACACCCCGCTCCACCAGCTGCTGTTCGGGCTTCCCGGCGACCCCCCGGGGCCCGGACTGCTCGTCATGACCAGCGGGAACCTCGCGGGTGAGCCCATCGTCACCGAGGAGGACGAGGCCCTGGAGCGGCTGGCCGGGCTCGCCGACGGCTGGCTCACGCACGACCGGCCCATCCACGTGCCGTGCGACGACTCCGTGGTGCGGGTCTGCGACGGTGCCGCGCTGCTGGTCCGGCGCTCGCGCGGCTACGCCCCGCTGCCGCTGCCGTTTCCGGTTCCCGCCACCCTGGCGACGGGGGGCGACCTGAAGAACGCCCTCTGCCTCGGGGAGGGCCGCCGGGCCTGGCTGTCCGCGCACATCGGCGACATGGACGACCTGGCCACCCAGATCGCCTTCGAGCGGGCCGAGGGGCAGTTGGAGTCCGTCACCGGGGTGTCGCCCGTCCTGCTGGCCACCGACCGCCACCCCGGGTACCGGTCGGGCCGGTGGGCGGTCCGCAACGCGGGGGGCCGGCCGCTGGTGCGCGTACAGCACCATCACGCGCACATCGCGTCCGCGCTGGCCGAACACGGACTGGACGGCGGCCGCCGGGTGATCGGCGTCGCGTTCGACGGCGCCGGCTACGGCGACGACGGCGCGGTGTGGGGCGGCGAGGTGCTCCTCGCCGACTACGCCGGGTACACCCGCTTCGCCCACCTCGCGTACGTGCCGCTGCCGGGTGGCGACGCCGCGGTGCACCGGCCGTACCGCATGGCCCTGTCGCACCTGCGGGCCGCGGGCATCCCCTGGGATCCGGACCTGCCGTGTGCGAGCAGCTGTCCGGAGGAGGAATTCCGGGTCCTGTCGCGGCAGTTGGAGCTCGGCCTGAACTGCGTTCCGACCTCCAGCATGGGACGCCTCTTCGACGCCGTGTCCTCGCTGGCGGGCATCTGCCAGCGCTCCGGGTACGAGGCCCAGGCCGCCATGGAGCTGGAGTCCGCCGCGCTGCGGGCCACGGAACAGGCGGGATTCCGGGCCGCGGATCCCGGCCCCCGCCCGTACGGCTTCGCCCTGAACTCCCCGACTCCCGGCGACGAGGGTCCCGTCACCGCGGATCCGGCGCCCCTGCTGGTGTCGGTGGTGGCCGATCTGCGGGCGGGGGTGGCTCCGTCCGTGATCGCGGCCCGCTTCCACGCCGCCGCCACCGGGCTCGTCGCCGATCTGTGCGTCCTGGCGCGCGAGCGGCACGGGCTGGACACGGTGGCCCTGACCGGCGGGGTCTTCGCGAACACCCTCTTGTCCTCGGCCTGCGCCCGCGCGCTGCGCGAGCGCGGCTTCACCGTACTGCGGCACCGCCAAGTCCCGCCGAACGACGGCGGGCTGGCACTCGGTCAGCTCATGGTGGCGGCCGCCCGCGGCGTCACCGACCCCCCACAGCGAGGAGAGGCCCATGTGCTTGGCGGTACCCGGCAAAGTGCTTGACGTTGCGGACAAGGACGGCACCCGCATGGCCACGGTCGACTTCGGCGGCGTGCAGAAGGAGGTGTGCCTGGAGTACCTGCCGGACCTCCAGGTCGGCGAGTACGCCATCGTCCACGTGGGCTTCGCACTGCAGCGCCTGGACGAGGAGTCCGCCCAGCAGACCCTCGCGCTGTTCGCGGAACTCGGCATGCTCCAGGAGGAGTTCGGCGACTCCTGGGAACTTGCGCCGACGCCGACGGTGGCGATGGCAGCGAGGGAGGGCCCCGGTGAAGTACATCGACGAGTTCCAGGATCCCGCCCTCGCGCGGCGGCTGCTGGACGAGATCCACGCCACGGTGACCCGGCCCTGGGCCCTGATGGAGGTGTGCGGCGGCCAGACCCACACCATCATCCGGCACGGGATCGACCAACTCCTCCCGGATCAAGTGGAGTTGATTCACGGACCGGGCTGTCCCGTCTGCGTCACCCCGCTGGAGGTCATCGACAAGGCGCTGGAGATCGCCTCCCGGCCGGGCGTGATCTTCTGCTCCTTCGGGGACATGCTCCGGGTGCCTGGGACCGGCCGGGACCTGTTCCGGGTCCGCAGCGAGGGCGGTGACGTACGGGTGGTCTACTCTCCGCTCGACGCCCTGACCATCGCCCGGCAGAACCCGGACCGGGAGGTGGTGTTCTTCGGCATCGGCTTCGAGACCACGGCCCCGCCGAACGCGATGACGGTCCATCAGGCGAAGCGGCTCGGCATCCCCAACTTCAGCCTGCTGGTCTCCCACGTACGCGTTCCCCCGGCCATCGAGGCCATCATGCGCTCCCCCAGTTGCCGGGTGCAGGGCTTCCTCGCCGCCGGGCACGTGTGCAGCGTGATGGGGATGGCGGAGTACCCGGAGCTCGCGGCGCGGTATCAAGTGCCCATCGTGGTGACGGGCTTCGAGCCGCTGGACATCCTCGAAGGCGTACGGCGGACCGTGCTCCAGCTCGAACGGGGCGAGCACACCGTGGAGAACGCCTACGAGCGCGCCGTCCGCCCGAAGGGCAACCCGGCCGCCCTGGCCATGCTGGAGGACGTCTTCGAGGTCACGGACCGGGCCTGGCGCGGGATCGGGGTCATCCCGGACAGCGGCTGGCGCCTGTCCGAGCACTACCGGGAGTTCGACGCCGAGCACCGCTTCTCGGTCACCGGGATCACCACGCGGGAGCCCGCCGAGTGCCGCAGCGGCGAAGTGCTCCAGGGGCTCATCAAACCGCACGAGTGCGAGGCCTTCGGCACGCTGTGCACGCCGCGCAACCCGCTCGGCGCGACGATGGTCTCCAGCGAGGGCGCCTGCGCCGCGTACTACCTCTACCGCCGGCTCGACCTCCAGGCCGCGCCGGCCGCCCCGACGACGCCGCTGGAGGCGAGCCCCGTTGGCTGAGACCGCACCCCTGGACATCACCGGCTGGACCTGCCCGGCGCCGCTGCGCGACCATCCGCGGGTGGTGATGGGCCACGGCGGGGGCGGCGCGCTGTCCGCCGAACTCGTCGAGCACCTCTTCCTCCCGGAGTTCGGCGGCCCCGCCCTCGCCCAGCTCGGGGACTCCGCCGCGCTCTCCCTCGGGGGTGTACGGCTGGCCTTCTCCACGGATTCCTACGTCGTGCGCCCGCTGTTCTTCCCGGGCGGCTGCATCGGCGACCTCGCGGTCAACGGCACGGTCAACGACCTGGCCATGTCGGGGGCCGAACCGGCCTACCTCTCCTGCGGGTTCATCCTGGAGGAGGGCGTCGAGATGTCCGTCGTCTCGCGGGTCGCCCGCGCGATGGGCGAAGCGGCGCGCGCCGCGGGCGTGGAGGTGGTCACCGGGGACACCAAGGTCGTGGAGAGCGGCCACGGGGACGGCGTCTACATCAACACCGCGGGCATCGGCCTCATCCCGGCGGGGGTGGACCTGCGCCCGCAGCGGGTCGTGCCCGGCGACGTGGTGATCGTCAGCGGTGACATCGGGCTGCACGGCGTGGCCATCATGAGCGTCCGCGAAGGCCTCGAGTTCGGGGTCGACGTGGAGAGCGACTGCGCGCCGCTGAGAGGTCTCGTACGGAGCATGCTCGCGGTCACCCCCGACCTGCACGTCCTGCGCGACCCCACCCGGGGCGGTCTGGCCGCCGCGCTCAACGAGATCGCCACGGCCTCCGGCACCGGCGTGCTGGTCCACGAGGCCCGGGTGCCCGTGCCCCCGGCCGTCGCGAACGCCTGCTCGATCCTCGGCCTGGACCCGTTCTACGTGGCCAACGAGGGCAAGCTCGTGGCCTTCGTACCGCGCGAGCACGCCGAGGCCGTGCTCGACGCGATGCGGGCGCATCCGCTGGGGCGCGGGGCGACCGTGATCGGCGAGGCCGTGGAGGCCCACCCGGGCATGGTCGTGGCCCGCACCCGGCTGGGCGGCACCCGCGTGGTGGACCTGCCGCTCGGGGAGCAGCTGCCGCGGATCTGCTGACCCGGCCCCCGCCACGGTGGCGCCCGGCTGTGACGGGCGCCTTCCCGGGCCCGTCACGCGGCGGACCGGACGGTGGGCCCAGGACCGCGGACGCCCGCGGGGTTAGGCTCGGAATGAGGCCGCGAAAGGGAAGGTTGCGCATGTGCCGGTGGCTCGCCTACTCGGGTTCGCCCATGCTGCTCGACGCCGTGCTCTACCGTCCGGAGCACTCGCTCATCAACCAGAGCCTCCACGCCCGGATGGGGGTCGAGGCGACGAACGGCGACGGCTTCGGGCTCGGCTGGTACAGCGGACACGCCGGAAAAGGGGACGGCACGCCGGCCGTCTTCCGGGACATCGCACCGGCCTGGAACAACCGAAATCTGCGCGAGCTCGCGGCCCACGTACGCTCGCACCTGTTCTTCGCGCACGTGCGCGCCTCGACGGGCTCGGCCGTCCAGCAGACCAACTGCCACCCCTTCCGTCACGGCCGGTGGCTGTGGATGCACAACGGGGCCATCGCGGACTTCCAGCGGCTGCAGCGCGACCTCTGCCTGGCCGTGGACCCGGCCCTCTTCTCGTCCATCGAGGGCTCCACCGACTCCGAGGTGATGTTCTACCTGGCGGTGACCTTCGGGCTCGACCAGGACGTCCCCGGAGCGGTGGCCAGGATGGCCGGGCTCGTGGAGCGGCTCGGGAAGGAGCACGGCGTCGCGGAACCGCTCCAGATGACCCTGGCCATCAGCGACGGCGAGCGGCTCTGGGCCTTCCGGTACTCCAGCCAGGGCGCCTCCCGGTCGCTCTTCTACAGCAGCCGCGCCGAGACCGTCCGCCGCCTCCACCCCGAGGTGGAGTACCTCCGCGAGATCTCAGACGAGTCGCGCATCGTGGTCTCCGAGCCGCTGGGGGACCTGCCCGGTGTGTGGAACGAACTTCCCGAGGCCAGCTACACGGTGATCCCGTCCGTCCCGGACCAGGACTACCTGCCCTTCGTCCCGTCGTTCGGCTGACGGCCGCGCCGGAGCCGGTTCTCCGGCGGCCTCCCCGCGTGGGCGGCGATCCGAGGGGTAGGCGCCGTTCATCAGCCGCTTCGGATCCACGGAAGGGGTTCCGATGTCACTGACCGTGTCCACGCCCTCGGCCTCCGGACGGGAAGGAGACGCGTGCCTTCCCGGACGGGTCCCGGTCCTGACGATGGGAGTGGAGGAGGAGTTCCTGCTCGTCGACCGCGGCAGCCGGGCCCCGGTGGGGCGCGGCCCCCGCGTCATAGAAGCCGCCGCGCGCACGCTCGGGCCGCTGGTCCAGCCGGAGTTCTTCACCGCCCAGGTGGAGGTCTGCACCAGCCCCACCACGGACGCCGCGGCGCTCCGGTCGGAGCTGTCCCGGATCCGGGCCGAGGTGATCCGCGCCGCGGCCGCCGAGGACTGCCTGCTGGTGGCCGCGGGGCTTCCCGTCGTACCGCCCGAGCATCCGCTGACGGTCACGCCCGACGAGCGCTACCACAGGATGGAGTCCCACTTCGCCTCGGTCCTCGGCGACTACGACCAGGCGATCTGCGGCTGCCACGTCCACATCGGGGTCGACTGCCGGGCCCAGGCCCTCGACCTCGCCAACCGGATGCGCCCCTGGCTGCCCGTGCTCCAGGCCCTCGCGGCCAACTCCCCCTTCGACCGGGGCAGGGACTCCGGCTACGCCAGCCGGCGGGCCGTGGAGTACGCCCGCTGGCCGACCGTCGGGCCGGCCCCCGTCCTCGACGAAGCCGCGTACGAGCGCTGCGCCGATGACCTCGTGCGCAGCGGCACTGTGCTCGACCGGCGGATGATCTACTGGTACGCCCGTCCGTCCGAGCACGTGCCCACGCTGGAGATCCGCGTGGCCGACGTGAACGCCCGGATCGGCACGGTCGTCCTCCTGGCCGTCCTCGTACGCGGCCTGGCCGCCACCCTGCGCGCGGAGGCGGCCTCGGGGTCCCCGGCCCCCGAACCGCATACGGCGCGGCTCCGCGAAGCCCACCTGCTCGCGGCCGCCCACGGCCTCCACGGCGACGGCCTGGACCCGGTCGACGGCGTCCCGGTGCCCGCGTGGACCCTGATCGACCGGCTACGGGAGCGGGCCGCCCCCGGACTCGCGGCGTCGGGCGACTCGGAGCTCGTCGACGCCCTGCTCGAGGAGGTCAGGACCGAAGGCACGGGCGCGGCCCGGCAGCGCGCCGCGCACGGGGGCCACGGACGGCTCAGCCGGGTCGTGGACAGCCTCGTCGAGGCCCTGGCCGCGGGCTGAGGCCCTGGCCGTGGCCTGAGGCCCTGGCCGCGGGCTGAGGCCCTGGCCGCTGGCACGGGCGGACCTGACGCGGGCGGTTCCCCGGACCGGCCGGGGGCGCCGAGCCGTCCGGGCCGGTCGGCCGCACGGGTCATGGCAGTTGTTCGGGCCCCGAACCAGCGCGCCGTGCGGCCCGTGCCCGGACGGCGGGCATAGCGTCCCTACGCGGGCCACCGCACCGTCCCCACCGAACCGGACCGGAGGAACCCCGTGCCGACACCCGGAGAACCCACTCCACCGACCCGACAGGCCCCCGCCGCCCGGACGCACGGGCACCCGCTGCCGGCGCCGACGGGCAACTGGGCCGTCGGGATGCTCATGGCCACCACCCCCTGCTCGGCCCGCGACGCGCTGCGCGTCCTCGCGACGGCCGCGGACCTGGCCGACGTACCCGTCGCGGACCTGGCTGCCGCGATCACGGCCACCTCGTGCGGGACCGCCCTGCCCGCCCGCCTCGAACGCGCTCTGCGCCGTGCCGTGGAAGCCGCCCGGACCCGTGGAACGGCGGCCGGCCCCCGCACTGCCGGGGTCGCGCCGAACCCCGCCCGGACCGAGGAGGTGCTGACCCGGCTGCGCGGCTGCCAGGCCCGGCTCGCCGCCTCACCCCAGGACCCCGCGGCCCTGCGGGCCATGGACGACACCGCGTACACCCTGTGCGTGCTGATGGGCAGGCCCACCGCCCTCGAAGCCATCACCGCGGCGGAGGAACAGCTGGCCGCCACGGCCTAGCGGCCCCGCTCGGGGGCCTAGGTCGTCTCTTTCGGATCTTGCCGGTCAGGTCCGCGTCGTCCGGTGCCGTGCCTCGGCGCGCTGCCGGGGCTCCCGCGTACTGGACGTACCCGGGTGCCGCGGCAGTGCGGCGAGGTGCGGTGCCGGGCGGCGCGGGCCCGGCAAGATCCGAAAGAGACGACCTAGGAGTCCTCGGGGTCGTTGCCGGCGGTGTACCGGACCCGTGCCCACAGGGGCAGCACGAACCAGCACAGCACGTACCAGGCGAACACTCCGACGACGAGCCATGTCGCGAGGGCGTTGCCGGTCGCGACCCTGAGGACGAGGAGCAGGGCGGAGGTGCTCGTGGCCAGGAGCAGCAGGAGTCCGGTGAAGGTCAGGCGCGCGGCCCACGCGACGGCCTCGGGCTTGATCCTGCGCCCCGAGACGAGACGGTGGAAGGCCACGGGGCCGATCAGGGCGCCGGTCGCCAGGGATCCCAGGACCACCGTCACGACGTAGATCGTCTTCTCGGTCTGCGGGAGCCCCGAGAACACGGGGGCGAAGGCCACCGTCAGCAGGAAGCCGAACAGGATCTGGACGCCCGTCTGGGCGACCCTGATCTCTTGGACGAGTTCTTGCCACTGCCGGTCCGCGCGTTCCTCCGGGGACTCGTCCCGCCCAGTCTGGTCCGTCCCGTTCGCCATCGGGCGCTCCCTCAAAGGTCTCCCCCGGCATCGTCCGCCCCCGGGCCCGGCATCATGTTCCGCGGCGCGCGGGCGTGCGAACGAGCCGGTCGCGAAACCTCGGCACGGAGTGGGGCCGGCGCCGGCTCGGGCTCGGCGGGAGGGGCTGGAGCCCGGGCGGCGTCGGCGGTCTGGAAGGCCGCCCGGCTACCGGGTCGGGGGCGCCGGCGGGGGTTCGGGCATCGGCTCCGGATCCGGAAGCGGCATCGGGACGGGCCTGGGTGTGTGCGGTCTGGTGGTCGAGTTCGTCATGATGACTCCGACTCGGCTCGGACGGGTGTGTTCACCCGGGCGCCTGCCCGCTCCAGCCCACCCCAATCCCTCCGCGCCGTCTCCTCGGAGCGGGCCGTCTGCCACCGGCCCTGATACGTCCGTTTCACGGTTCTCTCTCCCTCGGCCCGGGGACGTACGTACACCCCCTCGATCGCGTCCGGCGCCTACCCGGAGAGGCGGCGCGCGCACACCGGCCGACCCGGCCCCCGTGGTGATCATTCCTGCGGAATCAGCCGCACACCCGTGTGGATGGTCTTGCCGCCCGGCCGGTGCCGGATGTGTACATGGCTGCCGAGCCGGTGGACCAGGGCCCAGCCCCATCCGCCGCCCCCCTCCAGATCGGGGGCCCTCAGCCGCGGCTCCGCATCGCTGTAGTCGGTGACGTCGATCGCGATCTCGTCGGGTTCCAGTGCGAGGTCCAGGACGCAGCCGTCCGCCGTGTGGCGGATCGCATTGGTGACGAGTTCGCTGACGAGCAGCAACGTCGTGTCCATGACCTCGGGGGCCACGGAGCGGCCGCCGCGCGAGGCGTCGGCGAAGAAGTGCCGGGTGAGGTCGCGGGCGGTTGCGGCCGCGGCCGTGCCGTCAAGATCGCTGTGCTGTCTCAGATGGAGAGTCATCCCCGTTCCCGCGGCCTCCGGTTTCGATTCCCCGGGCCGGACCGCCGGATTCAACGGTGACGATCGCCCGGGAATGAATGGTGTCCACATCGGTGCGCGTACCCGCTCCGCGCGGTTTCACCGCGTTCGGCGGCCGGGCGATGTCCAGGCCGCGGGCACGAAGTCGAGCAGGTGGTGCGGGCCGGGGCGCGCCCGGGCCGGTCTATCCGGCGGCGGCCCGCTCGACGCGCTCCGGGTCGGACGGTGGCGAGCTGGATCCGGTACCCGTCCGGGACGGAACTCCGGGCGGGCGCCCGTGTTCGTCGACCATGGCGCCCTCGTCGGGCAGCAGCTCGGGCCGACCGCCCTGGGGGTGGTGGGGACGTGCCTGTCCCTCGCGTGCGGGATCACTGCCTGCGGCGTCACGCCCGGCGGCGTCTTCTCTGGCGGCATCCTGTCCGTGCTTGCCCATGGCTGTCTCCTCCGTCGCCTCCGCCCCCTGCTGCTCACCTACCCCGCTGGACCGCGACCAGACAGTGCGACCACCGCCGGCGCGGACGGCCGGGGCCGTGCGAGTGCGTCGAGCGGGGCGCGTTGGACGGCTTCGACGAGTCGGCGGCTGTGGGCCCAGACCGCCGCGCGGGCGCGCACCGGGGAACAGTCGCGTCGCTGCGCGAGGACGGCGCCGAGGACCAGCCTGCGCGTGCCGCCGACGTCCTTGTAGGCGGCCCACAGGACGTTGCCCCCGGCCGGGGTGCTGGTGCCCGTCTTCAGTCCGATGACGCCGTGCCGGCCGAGCAGCCGGTTGGTGGTGCACGCCTCGCCCCGGCCGCCCGGGAGGCGGACCGAGGGGGTGGCGACGATGGTCCGGAACACCTCGTCCCGCATGACCGTACGGGCGAGGACGAGCAGGTCGGCGGCCGTGCTGGTGTTCCCGGTGTCCATGCCGCAGGAGCCGGTGAAGGCCGTACGGGCCATGCCGAGGTCCGCGGCGGCCTCGTTCATCCGGCGCACGAAGGCCGCTTCGCAGCCGGCGATCCGGCGGGCGAGGAGCCTGGCGATATTGTTGCCCGAGGGGATCAGCATGTAGGCGAGCAGCTGCCGCAGGGGGAACTCCTGTCCTTCCTCGACGGGCACCACGGATTCGATCGTGGAGCCTGCCTCGCGGGCGGCGGCCCGGTCGACACGCACCACGGGCCCGGGGTCCCCGGGGCCGAGCGGGTGCTCGCGCAGGACCACGTAGGCGGTCATCACCTTGGTCAGGCTCGCGATCGGGACCGGGACCTGCTCGCCGACCGTGCCGAGGCTGCCGACCCCCTCCACCTCCATGCTCGCCTGACCCTCGTGCGGCCAGGGCAGCGCCTCTGTCGACACCGCGCGACGGGCGGCGGCGAAGGCGGCGTCACCGGCCCGGGCAGCCGCGAGCCGACCCCGCCCGGGTAGCTCGGCGGACCGTGGGAGGAACGCGTGGACAGACATGACACTCCCGGGTCGGGTTCCAGTGGGGGCAGGTGCCCCGCCGCGCCCGGAACGGTCCGGGCCCGGGCCGCCCGGCGGCCGAGGGCACACACCGGAGCATGGCCGCTCAACCCATCGGAACCCCGGCCGCTGTCCATCGGCGGGTGCTCCACCGTGTATCGGTTCCGCGGCTCTGGTTGCCGGACTCGGCGGCATGGCCTTCGGCCCGGAACGTCGCGGCCCGCCGGATCCGGGCGGCGGCGCGACACACCGGATCCTCGCGTCTGTCCGAATGTCCGTCCGGCAAACCTGCCGGAACCGGACGCCATGGCGACCGGGTCCGCTCCGGACGGGTGATCCGGACGCCCGTACGGCGAGTCGTGGGCCGGAACGGGCGGTGGTCGTCATGCTGACCCCGATCGGCAGGCACCGCCCGCCCGCCCTACGAAAAGGAGCAGTCCGTGCTGGAGCGCAAGCGCCGGAAGCACACGACCGATGTCACCTTCGTACTCCCCGGGGACGTCCCGCCAGGGCCTGTGAGCGTCGTCGGTACGTTCAACGACTGGCTTCCCGGCACGCACGTCCTCGCACCCCGGACCGACGGAACGCGCGCCGTGACCGTGGCCCTCCCCGCCAAAGCCACCCACAGTTTCCGCTACCTCGCGGCCGGCGACTACTGGTTCGACGAGCCGGCCGCCGACGGGCACGAGGAAGGCAACAGCCGCCTGCGCACCTGACCTCACCTGGTGCCGGGTGGTCCGTCCGTCCGTCTGTCTGTCCGTCCGCGCGCGCGGCGCGCCCACACCTGTTCAGCGGTCGGGGCCGTCTTCAGGCCCCGACCCCGCCCCCGCCGGCCGGTCCTCCGGCGGGGCGCCGGACGCGGGCGCCGGGGGCCCCGCGCTCGTGACGGCGCGGGCGGGGTGGGCCCGGAGGTGGGTGACCACCGTGTTGCCCACGGCGACGAGCGGGACCGCGACGACGGCCCCGCCGATTCCCGCGATGGTGCCGCCCGTGGCGACGGCCAGGACCACGGCCAGCGGGTGGACCCGTACGGCCCTGCCCAGGATGAACGGCTGGAGCACGTGTCCTTCGATCTGCTGCACCACGAGGACGACCATCAGCGCCATCAGGGCGGTGAAGACCCCATCCGTGACGAGGGCGACCACGACCGCCAGGGCGCCGGAGACGACGGCTCCCACGAGGGGCACGAAGGAGGACAGGAAGATCACCACGCCGATCGGGACGGCGAGCGGCACGCCCAGGAAGTAGATGCCCACGCCGATGAAGACCGCGTCGATCATGGTGCCGCGCACGTAGGCGGTGAGGGTCCGCCAGGCGGGCGGGCCCGCGCCGGCGACACCCGGGCGGGCCGCCGCGGGGACGAGCCGCAGGGTCCACTGCCAGATGCGCTTGCCGTCGTACAGCAGGAAGAGGTGGGGTTTACCGATCGTCAAGGTGACTAGATGAGCTCTGAGCTGTGGCAATGAGTTGAGTACATGTTCGCGACGTGCCCGTGATGAGGATCCGTGAAAATGGCTGTGGCAGATATTTCGTGACGCACACGATGGCGGGGGGACCGATGGTTGGCTCATGCTTGATCGCTAGCGCCGGAGCCCGGGAGCCGGGCATGCCTTGAGGGGGTCCGCGGTGGAGGGCGGTGAACTGGTACGCGCAGAACTGCGACGCGTCGATTGGGCGTCGTTGGAGTGCGGCTGCGGTGACTCTGCGGAGCATGTGCCGCTTCTGATCGAGGCGATCGTCACTGCTGAGACACCCCAGGACATGATCGGATACACCCTTGATGGTCATGTCGAGGAAAGCACGATCATCTTCGAGTGCACTCCGCCAGCGGTCGGCGTGATCATGGCCGCGCTGGCCAGCGATCTCTCGACACTGGCCCGAGACGTGCTGCTGCAGACGTTGTCCTTCGTGGCTGCGGGTTCCGGCGACTACGGACCGACCGCGGGAAGTGAGGGTCTGGTCGAGGCGTGCAGGCACCACGTGCAGGAGGGGTTCTGGAGGCTTGTCCAGATCGGGCTCACGGGTACTGCGGAAGACGCCGAAACAGTGGCGGACATTTGTGAGTCCTTCGGGCTCGGCGGCGACAAAGCCATCTTTTACCAGGCCGAGCTTCGCGACCGTGTGCACGCGAAGACCAAGCGGGCCGCGTCGGCTCTGCCACGCAGTGGTGTCGGACCCGGGTGACATGCTGTCGATCGCATGTCCTTTTACGAACGGAGCTGCTGGCGATGGGTGTCGACTTTGATGCCGCCTGGTGTGCGACAGATCTCGGCGACCATCGCCCCTGCCGCCATACGTATGAGAGGTATCCCTACGACACCCTGCCGCCTCTGGACAAGAAGCAGCTCACAGGCGTGTTCCAGTGGCTGGGCGATCCAGGCGAAGTCGTCGCCGAGCGGGCGGCGAAGGTGCGGCAGCTGGAGGAGAGGCTGGCTGCCGAAGGACTAACGTTGCCGAAGGACTTCGTCACCTTCCACGTCTCGTCGAACCTGCGAGAGTCCTTGGACTCGGTGTCGGTGACTGGTTGCTGGAGCAGCCTCTCCGAGCCACTGCCGAGCCCCGTTGAGCCGGGTGCGTTCCTCGTCCGTTTCTTCCGTGACCAGCAGGACTGCGTTCTTTGGTACCTCTACTTGCGCCCGTCTGGCGAGGTCTTCGTGGTCAACTCCTACCTTGACTACGAGTACGAGTACGAAGCGCGGGACTCGGAGGGCTCCGAGCCGGAGAGCGATCTGAACGATCTTGCCGCTCAGAAGGCCGAGATCCTTTGGTGTGCTCCCTCCTTCGAGTACTTCGCCTACCGCTTCTGGCTTGAGAACCGTCTCTGGCGCGCTGTGAATGGCGTGGGCGATGTGTCCCTCGACGCCGAGATGCATGAGTATCTGGACCACTACGAGGCCGCGTCGCCCCAAGGGGCTTGACGCCAGTGCAGTGCGCGGGCTCGCCGACCGAAGGTCAGCGGCCAGCTCGGCCGGAAGGCCGCCGGCCAGATCTGACTCGGCAGTCCGTCCTAGATCGGCGAATCTCACAGCTCGAAGCCAGCGGGTGTTGGAGCGGGCGGCTTGGAGGCGGTCTTCGAGTGTCCGGTTGTCCTGGGCCAGCTGGCTCAGGCGCTCCTTGAGAGCCGTGTTCTCGGCGGAGATGCGCTGGGCTGAGTCCTGTGGCTGGTGGGTTTCCAGGTCGCGGATGTGGCCCATGAGCTGGGCAATTCTGTTCCGCTGGGTGCGGATCTCGCCGTGCGCGTCTTTCAGGGCGGCTTCGGCGTTGAGTGCTCGGTCACGCGATCCGTCGCTGTCCCTGGGCGCGGGGACGCCGCGGTTGCCACCGTGGCTGTCTCGATTGATGTTCGCGGTGACGAGGGTTCGGGCTTCGGGGTTTTCGTAGAGGAAGGTGCGGGAGACGCCTGCCTGGCGGACCAGGGCGGCGACGGTGATCGTGGTCCGCTGCCGCTTAAGGACGCTGATAGCGGTGCGGACCTGCTCGATCTTGCTCTGAGTCCGCGCGCGGCGGACGCGGTTTGCCGCCGCAGTCCGTGACGCGGGGATCGCGGAATTCATGCCGGGATGTCCTCCTCGTCGGCGCGGACCAAGTCCGCTGTCCGGAAGGCAGTGCTCCACATGCGGTGGAAGTAGTCCTGCGGGCGGCGCAGATCCAGCGCGAGGGCGTCGTCGAGGAGGCCGAGGCCGGCGAGCGCGTTCTCCAGTCCGTCGATGGCTCGCGCGGTGGGCGCGAAGACCTGGTGCAGGTAGTCGGCGGTGGCATCGTCCGGGGCGCGTTCGGCGATGGCGTACCACTGCTCGCGTTTGCGGCGCCAATAGAGTAGGTCGGCGCCGGATACCACGAACTTGTCGCACCCCGTGCAGTCAAGGCTGAAGGGGCAGGCGCCGCCATTGACGACGGGTTGGAACGTGCAGAAGCCGCCCTCGGCGGGTGTGCTGCGGCGGGAGAGATCGATGGCCAGTGCCTGTGCCCGGGCCGCATCGAGGGGGCGGACGGTGTGGGAGAGCAGCTCCCCGGGGTTGGGGGCTCCGGGGCCGGCGACCCAGACGTGCTGGAGCACGTCTTCGATCTCGCTCACGGCCACGTGGACGTAGTGCTCCGCCATGCGTTCGGAGACGTGCCCGAGGTAGCGACGGATGTGACTGAGGGTGGCTCCGTGCCGCAGGAGTTGGGTGGCCAGGGTGTGTCGGGCCTGGTGGGGGACAACTGGACTGAGTTCCAACTCCTCGACCCAGGCCCGGAAGCGGGTGTGGAACCAGCTGTAGGACAGCGGTTTCGTCGCGTTGCCACCACGGTGGAGCATGGAGGGGAACAAGACCAACTCGGCACGTTCACGGGTCGTGGGCACACGCCCTCCGTGCTGGTCGGCGAACAGTGCCAGAGTCTTGTCCTGCCGTGCACGAAGGCGCTCGTAGAGGGGGTCAGGAGTCCGGATGGCCTGGTCGTAGTTGCCGACCTTGGTCTGATCGTGCCAGAGCATGGGGAGCCCGTTGTAGCGGCCGAGGCACTCCAGTGTGAGGTTGAGGATTTCCCTCGCCCGCCGTCCTGTGCAGATGATCGCCTCCCACATGTCCCGCAGGCCCTGATCGCCAGGATCATGGCGTTCGGCGAGCTGGTGCAGGTTGTTCTCGTCGGCCAACGCGCGGGCGGCGGCATCGGGGAACGGCCCTCGGGTACGGCCGACGTTCCTCCCACCGGAAGGCATGGCGACAATGCACTCCCGGGACAGGCCGATCCGCTCACCGGTGCCGGTCTCCAGCGCAGTCCGCAGGACGGTGCGGGCGCCGGCGAACAGGAGCGTACGCATTTGCCCGGTGACGATCGCGTTGTTCCTGCGGTTGGTGGCCATCAGGGTGCGGGTGGGCAGCTTCATCCGTTCCCGGTTGCGGATGTCGACGACGTAGTCCTCGATGTGCCCGGCGCTCAGCTGCGAGGGGTCATGTCCGCCGGCGGGCGCGTGGTCCCGCAGGAACGCTCCGAGTTCCACGCATCCGCGGCGGGTCTTGTCCATGAATGTCGTGCTGCGCGGACACTGCGGGGAACGCAGTACCCCGGCGATGTAGTCCCACAGCAGGTCGCGCAGCCACCGCTGGGGCACATCGGCCAGAGAGAAGTGCCCAGAACGGTGGGGGAAGCGGACGCCGAAGTGTTGGGTCTGGATGTAACCGGCCTCACGGGTGTCCGCGGGCGTCTTGTAGAGCAACTCCAGCTCGGCGCGGATCTCCCGGACAACAGCCCGGTCGTTGTTGTTGGAAGACTCACCCAGGTCCAGATCCAGCAGCGAGTGGCAGTCCAGACGATGACACATCTCGACGAGGTTCTTGATCCAGGTGATCTCCCAGCGCCGCCGGTGGCCGCCCTGGGCATGTGTGTGCAGGCCCCACTTGATCTCGGCCCGCACCAGCGGACGAAGACTGAGCAGGGTGATCTGACCGCCCCGCATCACCGGCCATGCCTCCCCGCACCACCGCAGGAACACCGACTCGTCGTCGTAGCGGACCGGCGTGGGGGCATCTGTGGACTCGTGGAGGTAGTACGACTTCGGCAGCCGGGCGCCGCCGGGCCGGCCGGCCGCCTGGTAGCGGTATCCATGGACCGTACACAACAGCAGCGCAGAAGACGCCAGCTCCAGGCACCCAACCACCCGACAGTTCCCGTAGCCGGGATACGGCTGCTGCTGCGCTACCCATGCCTCAAGGTCCGAGGTGTGCCCGTGACGGTCTTTGATCACTTTCCAGCGGTTGCGGTGACGAAAACACAGCCCCAAACCGTGGTCGACCCGGGGCCGCTCAGGGCAGATACGACAATGCTCATCCCGGGACAGTCTGCTCGCTCTCAACGGGACGGCCGCCTGGACGAACGCGGCCTTGCGCGCCCCGTGCGCCCTGGCATCCGCCCACTGCTGTTGGTGCCCGGAGCACAAGTCTTGATACTGCCAGCGTGGACGCCGACAGTCGGGAACGACGCAGTGCCAGGGGTAGGCCGGGTGGTCGGGCGGCACGTTGATGACATCGCTGCGGAACAGCGGGTCGAATGCCGGGGAGTCGATCAATGCGGTGAGCAGTTCCAGCCGGTCCTGGCCCTCGCGACGAACCAGGCCACCCACACCGCAGACACCAGCGGGCACGCTCATGGCGCCTCCCCCCACACCTTGTTCAACGCCCGCGCAAACGCGGGATCATGAACGTCGGCGTGGCCGTAGGTCTCATCCACGGTGGTTGCAGAGGCCCAGCCGCCCGCATCCCGGGTGATGACCAGATTGCCGCCCGAGGCGTCCAGGACCGAGGTGGCAAACGAATGACGGAACTCGTGCGGCTTGATCCGCCCGAGCCCGGCCCGTTCCCCGGCACGCCGCAGCATCCCGCGGGCAGCGTCCGTCGACCACGGCTCACCACTACGATCACCGTGCAGCTGGACCACCAGCATCCCGTGACCGCAGTGAGGGGGGTACTCGCTGGTCATGTACTCGAAATAGGTGTGGATCATCGCGGGGCTGGCCCGTTTGATCAGCCCACCATGAACAACGCCGTCCTGCACGTACCACTCGTGCTTGGTCTTCGCGGCCGCCCGGTTCCGGTTCGCCGGTCGATGACAGACATGCACGTGCGGCGAGCGGCACTGGCCACAGCCCGCGCTTTCCCGCAGATGCAGATCCGCCAGGTGTAAGCCGCAGAGCTCGCCGATGCGGAAGCCGCCGTCGGCCAGCCAGGTCACTACCATCCGGTCACGAGCAGACGACACCGAGACCAGCAGCATGTCCCTGGCTCCCTCCGGCACCATCTTCGGATGACGCCGGCGCACCCGGCTCGGGGACAGCGGGTTGCTCGGCATCGACGTCTTCACATGCCCCAGCAGAGCCCTATTGCGGTCCGCGCGGCTTGGCAGGCGCGTGCGATCCAGCTGCCTGCCGAGCTCCTCATTCACACCGAGCGCGGCCTGGTGCAGGTAGAAGGCCTTCAAACAGGAAGCCGCCAGCGACAACGTCGACTGCGCGTACGGGCGCTTCGCCTCCCGCCACGGCAGCCCGTACGGGCCTGACGTCTTCGCCCCCACCGCCCCCATGTACCGCTGCAGGTCCACCAGCGTCACCGACCCCACCGGCAGACACTCCCGCTCCAGCCACCTCAAGTGATCGACCAACAGGTACGCGTACGTCCGATCGGTCCCCGGCTCACGCAGCCGCAAGAACCGATCCGCCTGCCCATGCACCCCGCCATCGGGCCAGACGATCGTGAACACGCGGGTCCCATCCCCACAATCCACCGCCTGCACCCGCAGGTCACCGACCACCAACCTCCTGCTCACAGAGACTTCTTGGACCCATCGCGCACGTCACGTACACGACCGTCAACGACTCCGCCACGATGCAGGACACGGTCCAAACGAACGTCACGAACAGCCACGGGACGGGTCGGTAATGGTGGCGAACATGGCCAGCAGCAGTCCGGTGATCACCTCGACCAGGACGGTCACGCCCTGGAGGCCGGTGGAGGTGATCTCGCTCGTACTGGTGCCGATGCTGTCGCTCAGCCTGTCGGCGATCGCGTTGATCTGTTCTTCCGTGACGTGCAGCGGGCTGTCGATCAGCCACTGTTTGAGTTCTCCGATGCCCTCCTGAACCCGGTCCGAGAGGTTGTCGAGGTTGTCGAGCACCTGCCAGACCACGAACCATCCGACGAGTCCGAGCATCACGAATCCGCAGGTCGCCGTCAGGGCCGTCGCCGCACCCCGTGACAGGCCGCTCCGGTGCAGCCGTGCGACCGTCGGCTGGAGCAGCGCGGTGACCAGGAGCGCGACGACGAAGGCGAGGGCGACAAGCCGTACCGCCCCGATGACCCGCATCAGCACCCAGACGGTGGCGGCGAGCACCAGGAACCGCCAGCCGGCCTCCGCGGCCACCCGTACCCCCCCAGGGCACCGCGGACGCGGGCTCCCGCGTCACCCCGCCGGGCCCGAGCGGCGGCTCCGGCGCAGCCGTTTCCTCCCAGGCTCCCGCGGCCTCCGCCTCGCGCTGGGCGTGGAGCCGGGCCCGGCGCTCGCCGAGCCCCGCCGCGCCCTTCTTCACGCGCCCGAGCCATGCGTGCACTCGGGACAGGGGTCGGTCCACGGTGGAGTTCCTCCGGGTCGGGTCGTCGCGTAGGAGAAGTCCCTCCAGGCTGGACCGTGCGGGCCCCACCGGCACCCGGGACCCGGGCAGGCGGGCGAATCGGCCCGCGCGGTACGGCTCGGGCCGGGTGACAGCCATTCCGGGGGGGCTGCCCCACGTCCCGAGTGGAAGGGTGGGAAGCGGGTACGCGTGTGAGTGGAGGCGTTGCCTTGCCCACCTCGGACTGGCTCCTGGCACCTGGAGAACGCGGAAATGACGCCACCCGGCTGGAACACCGCCGGGCGGGCGGGGCGGCTTGGTCCGAGGGCAACGAGGCCCGGCCGCTCGTCCACGGGGCCACGTACTTCGCCGAGCTCCTCGCGCGGGTCCGGGCGATGCGCTCCGGCGATCTGCTCCTGTTCACGGACTGGCGCGGCGATCCCGACGAGCGGCTCCGCGGACCCGGTACGGAGGTCGCGTCCGTACTGGGCGCGGCAGCCGAGCGCGGTGTCGTCGTCAAGGGCCTGCTGTGGCGCTCCCACCTGGACGGCTTCCGGTTCAGCGAGGAGGAGAACCGCTCCTTCAGCGAGGACCTCGAAGCGGCGGGCGGCGAGTGCCTGCTCGACCTGCGCGTGCGGCCCGGTGGTTCGCACCACCAGAAGATGGTGGTGCTGCGGCATACCGGCCGCCCGGAGCTCGACGTCGCGTACGTCGGCGGGATCGACCTCTGCCACAACCGCAACGACGACGCCGACCACCGCGGCGACCGCCAATCGCTGCCCCTGGCTCCGCAGTACGGTCCGCACCCCCCGTGGCACGACGTCCAGCTCGCCCTGAGCGGGCCGGTGGTCGGCGACGTCGAAGCCGTGTTCCGCGAGCGCTGGGAGGATCCCGCGCCGCTCAGCCGCAGTCCGCTGATGCGTCTGCGGGAACTGCTGGCGCGCGAGGACACCAGCGCGGGCGAGCTTCCGCAGCAGGCACCCGATCCCCCGCCGTGCGGCACGCACGCCGTCCAAGTGCTGCGTACGTATCCGAACCGTCTGCTGCGCGGCTATCCCTTCGCCCGCGACGGCGAGCGGAGCATCGCCCGGGGCTACCTCAAGGCGCTGCCGCGGGCCCGGACGCTGATCTACGTGGAGGACCAGTACCTGTGGTCCCCGCGCGTCGTGGACTGCTTCGCCCGGGCCCTGCGCGCCAGCCCGCGGCTGCGGCTCGTCGCCGTCATCCCCACCGTTCCGGAGCAGGACGGCCTGCTCACCGGGCCCATGAACCTGATCGGGCGGATCACCGCCCTGGAGGAACTGCGTCGCGCCGGAGGAGACCGGATCGCGGTGTACGGCCTGGAGAACCATGCCGGGACCCCCGTCTACGTGCACGCGAAGGTGTGCGTGATCGACGACGTGTGGGCCGCCGTGGGATCCGACAACGTCAACCTGCGTTCGTGGACGCACGACTCCGAGCTGACCTGCGCCGTCCTCGACCGGGCCGCCGATCCGAGGCACCCGCACGACCCGGGCGGGCTCGGAGACGGGGCCCGCCGCTTCGCCCGGGAGCTGCGGCTGGAGCTGATGCGCGAGCATCTCGACGCGGCTGAGGGGGATCCGGCGTCGGCGCGAGCGCTGTGCGATCCGTCCATCGCGTTCGACCGGTTCCGCGAGGCCGCCGCGGCGCTGGACGCCTGGCACGCGGCCGGGCGCCGTGGCCCGCGTCCTGCGGGCCGCCTGCGCCGCTACGTCGCTCCGCGGCTGCCGACCGTCCGGCGCCTGCTCGCGACCCCGCTGCACCACGCCCTGGTCGACCCCGACGGCCGCCCCCTCGGCATGCGGCTGCGCGGCGGATTCTGACTCCGGGTTCCGCGGCGAGGGACCACCCCGCCCAGGTCTAGAACGGGCACGAACGCCATCGGTCGATCGTCGCCGGACAGACGGTTGACGGTTGCGCCGGCCGTGGCCGGGCAGACGCCGGGCATGACGTTGGAACATCCGGCCGAAAAGGGTAAAACGGGGCGGCTCGGCCGCTTCGAGAAGCTGGCGGAACTCGCATCCAATTTCACGAGTTCACCCCTCTTCTCCTTCCTGTGCGTCCTCCTCGTGGCGGCCTTCATCATCGTGCACCTCCTGCACCTGCCGATGGAATGGCAGCACCTCGCCGGCGACGCCATGGCCGCGGTGTCCCTGCTGCTGCTCGCCCTGCTCAAGAACTCCGAACGCCGCGCCGAGCACGCGATCCAGCGCAAGCTGGACGCCATCGCCCGCGCCCTGCTGGAGCAGCAGGAAGGGTCGGGAGGCAGGGCTCACCAGGAGCTGAAGGAGGTCATCGGGATCGAGGAGCAGGAGTAGTCCGCGTACCGCGTACCCGAGGGGTCGCCCCTCGATGGAGCCGGAAGCCCGGATGCGGTGTGGCGGTGCGGACGGCGTGGAACACATTCCGCCGATCCCTCCTGTCGAAAGGCCACCCCATGCACTTCACCCTCCGCAAGGACCTCGGACTGCTTTCCCTGCGCCTCGCGGCAGGCGGCGTCCTGATGGCACACGGCACGCAGAAGCTCTTCGGCTGGTTCGGCGGTGGCGGCATCGAGGGCACGGCCCGGGCGATGGAGCACATGGGCTTCACGCCGGGCAGGCAGAGCGCCCTCGCCGCCGGGCTCGGGGAGGCGGGTGGCGGCGCCCTGCTCGCGCTGGGTCTCGCCACGCCTGCGGCGGGCGCCGCCGCGGCCGGCGCCATGGCGGGGGCCGTAGCGGTCCACGCTCCCGCCGGCTTCTTCGCCCAGGGAGGCGGCTTCGAGTACCCGGCCCTGCTGGGTACGGTCGCGGCCTGTCTCGGCGTCACCGGGCCGGGGCGCATCTCCCTCGACCACGTCAGCCGGCACCGGCTCGACCGTCCCGCCGTCATCGTGGTGGCGTTCGCCCTCAGCGCGGTCGCGGCCACCGTGGTCGTCAACCGGCGCGTCGCCGCGATGGAGTCCCAGGCCGGAGGCGACGAGGACTGATCCGGCCCGCCCGCGGCAGATGCGGCCGGCGTGGCAGGGCCGCGGCGGACAGGGCAGGGCCGGGCCGGCCCTGCCCTCAGGCGGGGAGATGGGCCTGCGTGGCGCCCAGCCCGATCCCGTTCCGGGGGTACTCGGGATGGGGGTCGGTGGTCTTGAGCTCCGCCATCTGCACGGCGGGCAGCAGCAGGCCCCGGAGCGGCCCTGATTGCACGGCGTGCGGGACCAGCGACTCCAGTGTGTAGTGCACGCCGGTGGGTTGAGCAGGTGCCGGATCCGTGGGAGACGTAGGCGCCACTGTCCGCGGCAGCGGAGGTCGTGCCGAACACGACGGCGGGGCCGGCGGCCAAGCCGATCAGGCTCGTGCGCAGGCTGCGCACGCGGACTCCGTATGTCGTCGCCTGACCCGGGGGCGGCCGTTCGCCGATCCGTGCGGGCGAGCGCTGGAACTGGTCGAGCTGCGGGAAGCGTAGACGTCAAAAGTGAACTGGCCTAGCGTTTCGCGGATGGACCCGGAGCGCGCCGAACGGCGCGCGAACTCCCATACACCGCGCGGCCGTTACGCGAAAAGGGCCGTGCGCCGCGACGAGATCCTGGCGGTGGCGCTGGAGGTCTTCGCGATGATCGGCGAGAAGGGCGCGCTGACCAAGGAGATCGCCGACCCCGTGGGCATGTCCCAGGCCGGCGTCCTGCGCTACTTCGGCTCGCGCGAGGGCTTGTTGATCAGGGCCCTGGCCGAGCGCGGCAGGATCGCCAGCCTCCCCCCTGAGGAGCAGCGCCGCAACCCCGTACGAGAGCCTCCATCCGGCGGCGCCGAGCGGCGGCCGCGTACGCAAAGGAGACCGTCCTTGACGCACGGGCAGAGCGACCTCCCCGGAGGCTTGCCGACGGCCGCCCTCCCGGCGGGTGGGCAGTCGGGGCCGCAGGGCGAACTAGACAGCCGCGCCAAGAGGTTGGTCCGGGCGATCCGCTGGGCCGCCGTCGGTGCGATCGCCGCGGCCCTGACGCTGTCGGGCTGCACCTCCAACGGCGAGCACCAGGGCCCTGGGCGACCGACCGCGTCGGCACCCGTGCCCGAGGGCGATGCCTTCTACGACCCGCCGGACCCGCTGCCCCCGGGCAAACCGGGCACGGTGATCCGCCAACGCCCTTACGCGCCACCGGAGATGGAGCTGACGCTGCCGTCGCGCACCTTTCTGGTGATGTACCTGAGTACCGGAACGGACGGCCAACCGGTGGCCGCGAGCGGGCTGGTGACCGTTCCCGACGGGCCCGCACCCTCCGGCGGACGACCCGTCGCCGCGGTGAACCACGGGACCATGGGCATCGGTTCGGCGTGCGCCCCGTCCCGCATCCCGGCCTTCGCCGGGCTGCAGGACGCCAGTCCGGTCGGGAAGCTCCTGGCGCGCGGATTCGTCGTCGTCCAGCCCGACTACATCGGGCTGGGGGTGACCGGGATCAGACATCCGTACCTCAACGGCAAGTCCGCCGCCTACGCCACCCTCGACATGCTCCGCGCCGCTCGCGGGATCGATCCGGGGTCGGGGACGACCACCCTCCTCTACGGGGGATCCCAAGGCGGGCACGCAGCACTGTGGAGCGCGCACCACGCCGCCGGGTACGCCCCCGACATCGACCTCAAGGGTGTGGTCGCCAACGCGCCGGCGGTCGGATTCGAGTGGATGCCCGCCCTGTTCGCCGCGCAGAACGAGACCGCCACCCCCTACACCGGGATCCTGCTGACGCTCCTCAACGGGGCCTCGGCCGCCGACCCGGCGGTCAAGCCCGCCGAACTCCTCACCCCCGCGGGCCTGGCCGCCGCGCACCGCATGTGGACACAACCCTGCATGGCCGGCGACTCGGATCTCCCGCCCGCCGCCGACATCCTCCGGCCCGGCGCCGATCTGGCACCCCTCAACGCCGCCCTCAAGGCCAGCGCCACCGGCGAGGTCGCCGTCAAGGTCCCGGTGCTGTTGCCTCAGGGCGGCAACGACGTGCTCAGCAATCTCAACCAGACGCTCGCCCGGGAGCTGTGCGACAAGGGCGTGAGCGTGGAGTTCAAGTACTACGCCGACCAGGGCCACACCATCAGCGACGGCCCGCTGGACGATGCCATCGCCTGGATGGACGCCCGGCGGACCGGCGCGCCGATGGCCCCGAGCTGCGTGTTCTGAGCGGCGGCCATGCCATGTGCCGCGTCCGCGGCCCGGCGGGGCCGCTCCCTCAGATGTACATGTTCTTCTCCTCGTACGAGGGCCCGTAGTAGCGCTCCAGCGATTCCAGGGACTCCTGCGTGCGCTCCAGGCTCTTCGAGATCCTGGCCCTGGAGGGGGCCGCCTCGGGGTTCCAGGTCTCCGGCTTCCACAGGGCGGAGCGTACGAAGGCCCGGGAGCAGTGGAAGTAGACCTGTTCGACCTCCACGAGGAGGGCGAGCGCGGGTCGGTGGCCCTTGACGGTCAGGTCGTCGAAGAAGGGCGCGTCGCGGAGCAGCCGGGCCCGGCCGTTGATGCGCAGGGAATCGCCGCGGCCCGGGATGAGGAAGAGCAGACCGACGTGGGGGTTGGTGAGGACGTTGCGGTAGCCGTCGGCCCGGCGGTTTCCGGGGCGGTCCGGGATCACGAGGGTGGTGTCGTCGAGGACCTTGGCGAAACCGGGCGGGTCACCCTTGGGCGATACGTCGCAGGTGCCGTTGGCGGCGGAGGTGGAGATCAGGCAGAGCGGTGAGTGGGCGAGCCACTGCCGGTGGTGGTCGTGGAGGGTCCGCCGTTCCTTTTCGACGGCCACGGCGGTGGGTTCGCCGAGCAGCTCGCGCAGTTCCCCCTCGGTGCCGATCTCCTCGAACGCCCCTGTGTCCACTGCCCGCCCCCGTCTTCTCGGACGGCCGGTGCGCCGCCCCGTGCCGCGACTATGCCACGGACGTCTGCGGCAGACGGCCGTCCCACCGGCCGGATGACCGGCTACCGTCACCGGCCCGCCGCCGCCCTCATGCCCGGTCCGGCCGACCTGAACGGAATCAAGGAGCGGAAACCCCTGTCTGACTCCGCCTCCGGATGGCAGGCTCTACTCCTCGGAGCGCAGTCCTGGGGGGGGATGACACGTCATGGAGCCGGGTACGGGCATGGGCCTGCGGGGCCGCAGCGGCATCCTGTCGCTGGTCGACGCGTGCCTGAAGGAGGACCCGGCGGCCGAGCGGCCCCTGACCATGCTCCTCGGCCCGGCCGGCAGCGGGGCCAGCGAGGCGCACAGCGCGCTCATGGAGCGCTTCGGGCCCGACTACCCCTTCGCGTTCGTCAACTTCGGCGGGGCCCAGTCCCTGCTGCCGCGCTACGCCCTCGGTCTGCTGGCGCGCCAGCTCGAACGCAAGCTGCCCCGCTACGGCCGCTCCCACTTCCCGCTGCTCAGCCTCGGCCTGCTCGCCTCCGACCAGGAGCTGCGCATGCGCAGCCTCGCGGAGGGCCGGCGCGCGGTGCAGCGCCAGCTCGACCGGTTCCAGGAGGAGAACGAGGCCCGGCACGGCGACTACCTGGCCGCCTTCTTCGAAGTGGGCATGGGCGCGGTCGGCATGCCCGAGGGCGCCTCGAGCGCCGCGCTCGCCCTCTTCCAGGACGCCCTGCGGCGCGGCCGCCGCACCGTGCCCGGCCTGCTCGGCGGCCGGCTGGGCAACCGGCTCACGGCCGGGGCCCACTGGTACGGACGCCACCCCATGACCCGCAGCGCCGACCCCATGGAAGCCCTCGTCGAGCTCAACCTGTGGCGCCACGAGGGCGACGAGAACGAACAGGAGCGCCTCGACCTCGTCCTCTTCTCGGCCTTCCTGGAGGACCTCCGGCGCAACACCGCCCGCAATTTCATGCCCCGCTCCTACCTGCTGCTCCTGGACAACTCCCACACGGAGTACGGCCGCCACTTCCTGGACCTGTTACTGCGCTCCCGGCACGACCAGACCGTCGTGGCCGGGCACGCCAGTGACCCGCTGACCGTCGTCGCCAGCTCGAACCGCTGGCTGCCCCGCTGGGGTTCGGCCACCGGGGACTCCTGGCCCTGGCAGCTGCGCGGCCCCGACCGGGCTTCGCTGGCCGACTGGCACGCCCACCGGCCGCCCCGCGACAGCGAGGACAGCTGGTGGTACCCGCTGCGCCTGCGCGACCTCAATCTGGACGAGGTGCGGATCCGGATAGAGCTCCAGCTCGGCGGGAACAGCGACCTGGCCCCGCTGACCCGCCTCACCCCCTTCGTGCACCGGCTCACCGGAGGGCTGCCGCGCGCCGTCCACCAGGTGCTCGACGTATTGCGCCAGGCCGGGCCGCTCCCGGACTCGGGCCCCCAGCAGGACCGCTGGCTGCGCACCCTGCCCGACCGGCCCCTGCGCACCGGGGAGAACTCCGCCCCCCTCGCCGACACCGCCCTCGGTCATCTCCTGCGCGATTTCGACGGGACCCAGCGCGCGGCCCTGGCCGAATGCTCCGCCGCCCGCGACTTCTCCGTGGCCACGCGGCTGCTCAGCCCCGACGACTCCCTGTTCGGCGACATCCGGGCGCGCTGGCTGCTGACCGGACCCGTCGCCGTGGTCCCCGTACTGCATCCGTGGCTGCGCCGGCTGCTCCTGTGGCAGCTGGCCGCACGCCCCGAGGCGTGGGACGCCGTGCACGAGCTCCTCGCCGAGTACTACCGCGGCGAGGGCAAGCCGGTGCAGGAGATGTACCACCAGCTCGCCCGCGGCCGTACCGAGGAGGTCACCGCCCACCTGACCCGGCGGTTCACCGCCGTACCGGCCGCGCAGTGGATCTCCGAGTTCGACGCGATCACCTCCGCTCCGAACCGGCTCCCCTCCGACGGCGGGCCGCTGGAGCTCCTCTCCGGGCTCGTCCCGCGCCGGCCCGGGCGGGTGATGGACACCGAGTCCGTGATCCACACCCTGGTGACCACCCGCTGGGTGTGGAGCGATCCGCTGGCCGACCCCGCCATGCGGCTGGGGAACCTGATCGCCGACGGCTGCACCCAGCTGTCCCAACTGCGGAGGAACGACATCGTGGCCCTGTTCAACGAGGCCGAGCGGTACCGGCATTGGCGCGATCCCCAGACCGCGGGCTGGGAGGGCTGAGCGCGTGCCCAGACTCGAATGGCCCCTGCACGTCGTACGCCGCGTCGCGCTGGCCACCGCCGCGGTCATCACTCTCGTGGGGGCGCTCTGGCTGGGCGCGGGCTGGCTCCAGGAGCGGCAGGCCAGGTGCGCCGACGGGGTCGTGGAACGGGGGCCGGACGACGAGTGCGTCGGCGTGAGCGACGGCTCCTACGTCTTCGCTCCGCACCTCGACGCCGTCAGCGCGAAGATCGAGGTGGAGAACCGCAGGGTCCTCGCCAACGCGGACAAGGAGCCGTACGTCAGCGTCGCCTACTTCACCTCGTTCACCACCACCGCCGCGGACAGCAACTCCGCCGAGGGCGTCCGGCACGAACTCCAGGGCGCGTACCTGGCCCAGTACCGGCACAACCAGGGCGACTTGGCCGCCACGCCCAAGATCCGGCTGCTCATAGCCAATCCGGGAAGCAAGTCCACGCAGTGGAAGCACACCGTCGACGCGCTGATCGCCCGCAAGGACTCCCCGGACCGGCTCGTCGCGGTGGCCGGACTCGGCCCCAGCACCAACGAGAACCTCTCGGCCATAAAGCGCTTCTCCGAGAACGGGATCGCCATGGTCGGCGCCACCATGACCGCCTCGGACATCAAGGACATCAACGGCTTCGTCCGGATCGCCCCCACCAACGAGGACCAGGCGTACGCGGGCGCCGCGTACCTCGAACGGCGCGGGGTGGCCACCGGCGTCGTCATCCAGGACGTGGCGGGGGGAGACCTCTACTCCTCCACCCTCGGCGACGCCTTCACCAAGGCGTTCCACGACGGCGGCGCGCACAAGCTCGTCGCCGAGAGGATGACCTACGATTCCTCCGTCAGCAGCGCCTGGCAGAACGAGCTGCGCTACATGCCGGGCCAGTTGTGCCAGCAGCGTCCGCAACTCGTCTATTTCGCCGGCCGCGGCCTGCACCTGACCCGGTTCCTCGACGCGCTCGCCAACCGCAGCTGCACCGAGCAGCGGTTCACCGTGTTCACCGGGGACGACACCACCAACCTGAGCCCCGCACAGCTCACCCGCGCCGCCGAGACGGGCATCGAGGTGTTGTACACCGGCCTCGCCCACCCCGACATGTACCGCGCGGCGCCGCAGGCGGTCTCCGCGCCCTCCGCGAAGAACTTCCAGCCGGGCGGGCTGATGGACCAGTGGTTCCCGAACGACCCCCGTGAGGACGGCGGGGCCCTGATGGGCCACGACGCGGTCCTCGCCGCGGCCCACGGCATCCAGATGGCCGCCCGCTGGCAGGGCGAGGTGGCCGGCGACGCGGTGGCCCGGATGTTCCACCAGATGGACGGCACCCAGCAGGTGGCAGGGGCCAGCGGTTTCGTCTCCTTCCAGAACAACGGCAACCCGCGCAACAAGGCCGTCCCGATCCTGCGCCTCAACGCCAAGGGCCAGGTGGAGCTCGTCGAGGTCTCCGCGGCGGAGGGCAAACCCCCACAGGGACAGTAACGGGCCCCCTGGCGCCTCTATCCGCGCAGCTGCGAACGAAACCCCCGACCGGCCGACGAGGACATCACATTCAAGTGGAAAACATGAGACAGAGCAAAGACGTTATCAGCTCGTTATAAAACCGAGGGTGGGGTGGAGATGTCGGCATATCTCGTCAAACATCCACCGCATTCCCGGCGCTTTCACGCTCCCGGGAAGGAATCTCCACCTATCACGAGCAGCACCATTCCCGTAACCCCTTGGGCCCGTGCAATCTGCTCCATCCCTCGGTAGCTTCGGCCCGCATGACTGCTCATGCAGAACTGGCCCATTACCGGAAGACCCTGCCGTCCGCTCCGTCCGATCCGACCACATCGACCATCTCGACCACCCGCATCGACCGCCCACGCCCCAGTGACGGTCGCCAGCTGTGGCGCCTCGCCCGCGATTCCAAGACGCTGGACCTCAACTCGGCCTACAGCTATCTCCTCTGGTGCCGTGACTTCGCCGGCACGTCCGCGGTGGCCCGCGACTCGTCCGGGCGCCCCGTCGGATTCGTCAGCGGATACCTGCGGCCCGACAGCCCCGGAACGCTGCTCGTCTGGCAGATCGCCGTCGACGAATCCGTCCACGGCCTGGGCATCGCCGGGGCCCTGCTCGACGGCCTCTCCGCCCGTGTGGCGTCGGAACACGGACTGAGCTTCCTGGAGACCACCATCTCCCCCGGCAACCTCGCGTCGGAGCGGCTCTTCGCCTCGTACGCCGCCCGGCACGGCGCCACCCTCACGCGCGAAGTGCTGTTCGCCCCGGAGGAGTTCCCGGACCGCGGCTACGCCCCGGAGGTCCTGCACCGCATCGGGCCGCTCCCCTTCTGATCCCGGTCCTCTGATCCCGGTCCTCTGATACCGGTCCTCTGATCCCGGTCCGGGGCCGTTCGCGCCGAACCCTTCGCGCGGAGCCCCTCCCGCCGCACATCTTGCACACAACACCCCACGCTCATTGGAGAGTTCCCTTGACCATGACCGAGCCGGTCCTGTCCGTCTTCGAGACCCTGGAGTCCGAGGTGCGCAGCTACTGCCGCGCCTGGCCCGTCGTCTTCGAGCGCGCCACGGGAAGCCGGCTGTACGACGAACACGGCTCCGGCTACCTCGACTTCTTCGCCGGCGCCGGGTCCTTGAACTACGGCCACAACAACCCCGTCCTGAAGCGGGCCCTGCTCGACTACCTGGAGCGGGACGGCATCACGCACGGGCTCGACATGGCGACGACCGCCAAGCGTGCCTTCCTCGAGACCTTCCGGTCCCACGTCCTGGAACCCCGCGCACTGAACTACAAGGTGATGTTCCCGGGGCCCACCGGGACCAACGCCGTCGAGGCGGCGCTGAAGCTGGCGCGGAAGGTCAAGGGCCGCGAGTCGGTCGTGTCCTTCACCAACGCCTTCCACGGCATGTCGCTCGGCTCCCTCGCCGTCACGGGGAACGCCTTCAAACGGGCCGGCGCGGGCGTCCCCCTGGTCCACGGCACCCCGATGCCCTTCGACAACTACCTCGGCGGCAGGGTCCCCGACTTCCTCTGGTTCGAGCGGCTGCTGGAGGACCAGGGCTCCGGCCTCAACCACCCGGCCGCGGTCATCGTCGAGACGATCCAGGGCGAGGGCGGCATCAACGTGGCCCGCGCGGAATGGCTCCGCGCCCTCGCCGACCTGTGCCGGCGCCGCGACATGCTGCTGATCGTCGACGACATCCAGATGGGCTGCGGCCGGACCGGGGAGTTCTTCTCCTTCGAGGAGGCGGGCATCACGCCCGACATCGTCACGCTGTCGAAGTCCATCAGCGGCTACGGACTCCCCATGTCCCTGTGCCTGTTCAAGCCCGAGCTGGACCTGTGGGAGCCGGGCGAGCACAACGGCACCTTCCGCGGCAACAATCCTGCCTTCGTCACCGCCACGGCCGCCCTGGAGACGTACTGGGGCGACGGCGTCCTGCGCGAGCGGACCCTCGTCCAGGGCGCGCGCGTCGAGGGCGCGCTGCGCGAGCTCTGCGCCGAACACGCCCGTCTGGGTGCGACGTACCGGGGCCGCGGGCTGGTCTGGGGCATCGAGTTCGCCCACAAGGAGCGCGCGGCAGCGGTGTCCCGGAGGGCTTTCGAGCACGGTCTCCTCGTCGAGACCTCGGGCCCGGAGGGTGAGGTCGTGAAGCTGCTCCCGCCGCTGACCGTCACCGGCGACGAACTCGACGAGGGCCTCGACATCCTCGCCCGCTCCGTCCGCGAAACCGCCTGACCAGCACCCCGCCGCACACCACGAAGGGCACCACCATGATCGTCCGCTCGTTCCGGGACATCGAGGGAACCGACCGCCACGTCAAGGCGGCATCCGGCACCTGGGAGAGCAAGCGCATCGTCCTGGCCAGGGAACGCGTCGGCTTCTCCCTGCACGAGACCGTCCTGTACGCGGGCACCGAGACGTCCATGTGGTACGCGAACCACGTGGAGGCCGTGGTCTGCACGCAGGGCGAGGCCGAGCTCACGGACGACGAGACGGGCCTGACGTACACGATCACGCCGGGAACCATGTACCTCCTCGACGGCCACGAGCGGCACACCCTGCGCGTCAAGTACGAGTTCCGCTGCCTGTGCGTCTTCAACCCGCCCGTGACCGGCCGGGAGGACCACGACGAGAACGGCGTGTACCCGCTGCTCACCGAACCCGAACCCGAACCCGAACCCGAGTCCGAGCCCCGACCCGACCACGGCTGACGTAGGCAAGAACACAACGGACCAGAGTAGATCCAGAGAGGAGAGGCAGGCACCGCCATGACCTCCGTATCCACACGCACGGTGACCGACCTGTATCCGACCCGGGGCTCCGAGGAGGTGCTGACCGGCCGCGCGGACCCCGTCGTCTGGTCCGAGCCCGGCACGCCCGGACCGATATGGGCCCACGAGTTGGAGAGCTACGAGCGCGACGGGTTCCTGTCCGTCGAGGAACTCATCATCCCCGAAGAGACGGACGTCTACCGGGCCGAGATGGACCGGCTGCTCCGCGACCCCTCGACGCTGGCGGACGAGCGGTCCATCGTGGAGCCGAAGTCCCGGGAGGTGCGCTCCGTCTTCGAAGTCCACCGGATCAGCGAGGTGTTCGCGGCCCTCGCCGCCGATCCGCGCGTCGTGGGGCGCGCACGGCAGATCCTGGGCTCCGAGGTGTACGTGCACCAGTCCCGGATCAACGTCAAGCCCGGGTTCGGGGCCAGTGGCTTCTACTGGCACTCCGACTTCGAGACCTGGCACGCCGAGGACGGCCTGCCGAACATGCGCACCGTGTCGGTGTCCATCGCCCTGACGCCGAACTACACCACCAACGGCGGCCTGATGATCATGCCCGGCTCCCACCGGAGCTTCCTGGGCTGTGCCGGTGCGACGCCGGAGGACAACTACAAGAAGTCCCTCCAGATGCAGGATGCGGGCACCCCGTCGGACGAGGCGCTGACCAAGTTCGCCTCGGCCTGTGGCATCAAGGTCTTCACCGGCAAGGCCGGCTCGGCCACCTGGTTCGACTGCAACGCGATGCACGGCTCGGGCGACAACATCACGCCCTACCCGCGCAGCAACGTGTTCCTCGTCTTCAACAGCGTCGAGAACCGCCCGTCGAAGCCCTTCGCCGCCCCGGTGCGCCGCCCCGGATACATCGCCTCGCGGGACTTCACCCCGCTGCGCTGACTCTCGTACGGCCTCCCTGGCCTGCCCGGCCCGGCACCTGCCCGGCCGGGCGGGCCGGGCCGCGTGCGGCTACGCGGTGGGGGTGATGGTCAGGATGTTCCCTGTGATCCGCGCGACGAGGCGCATCGCGAAGCCGTTGTCGGTGAGGGTGTCGATGGACTCGTCCGGGCCGTCCGACGCGTCGACGATGGCGAGTTGAGCGGAGATCCACTCCTTCTGCCGCGTGGTCGTCTTCCCGTCCAGGGCGATGTCCGCGCACTCCGCCAGGGTGGTCGCGACCTTCTCCGACGTCGAGTTCAGGGCCATGCACTCGACGCGGCGCGCTCTGCCGTCCTCATCCCTGCTCGTCCGCACCCAGAGCGTGAACCCCTCCGGGAGGACCCGCTTCGCCTCCAACGGCCCCTGACCGTAGCGGCCCTGCCGGTGGACCTCCATGCCCCACCGTCCGGCGATCTCGGCCATCATCGCGTCGGCCCCGGGGCCGGGGAACGCAGGAGTGCTCCACGTCTTCGACGGCGAGGGCGAGGGTGACGGCGTGGCGGAGGCGGACGCCGACGCGTCCGGTGCCGCCACCGGCTTGTCCGACTGGCCGTCACCGACCGTGCAGCCGCCCAGCAGGAACACCGAGCACGCCAGCAGGCCCCCGGCCACGCGCAGGGGAACGGGGACGGCCGTTGATCCGGTCCGGCTGGTGTGGTCGCTCATGAGGCGCCACCTTAGCCCGGTCGGTCCAAGCCCTGCGCGGATGTTGTCGACAGTTCGTCGCGGGCGGCGCGGAGCTGCCGGGACCCCTACCGGGGGTCTGCGGTGCTGCGTAGACTCCACCCGCATGACTGCGGGGATGGGCGCATCGGTGCTGGTCGGACGGGATGCGGAGATTCGGGCGATGCGTTCCGCGCTGGACCGGCCGCCCGCCGTGGTGCTGATCGAGGGCGAGGCCGGGATCGGCAAGACGCGGCTCGTGCGCGAGGTGCTCGCGCGGCGGCCCGACGGCGCGGCGCGGGTGCTGTCGGGGAGCTGTCCGCCGCTGCGCGAACCCTTCCCGTACGGGCCGCTGTTCGACGTGCTGCGCACCCTCGCCCACGCCGTCCCGGCCGGACTCAGTCCGGTGTGCGGGGCGCTGCGCCCGTACTTGCCCGAGCTCGCCGAGCGACTGCCCGCGCCCTGCGAGCCGTTGCACGACCCGGCAGCCGCCACGCACCGGATCTTCCGTGCGGTGGGAGCGCTGCTGGCCGCCGTGTGTCCGGCCGTGCTCGTCGTCGAGGACCTCCACTGGGCCGACGACGGCACCCGTGACCTGATCCGGTTCCTGATCGAGGATCCGCCGCCGGGGCTCGCCGTCGTGCTGACGTACCGTCGGGAGGACCTGCCCGCGCCCGGGTTGCCGTTGGGGCGCGCCTATCGGCGCGCTGCCGGTCACGAGTCCCTCCTGATGCGGCTCGAGGCCCTCGACGCGGGCGAGGTGCGGACCCTGGCCGCCGCGCTCACGGGCGGCCCCGTATCCGCCCGGCTGGCGGGCGAGTTGCACGAGCGCACCGCCGGCATCCCCTTCGTGCTCGAGGAGTTCGTACGCGGGCCCGGCGCCCCCACCGCCGTGCCCGCCCTGCTCCAGGAGGCGATGGCCGACCGGACCGCCGGGCTGGACGCGCCGGCCCTGGCCGTCGTCCACGCGGCCGCGGTGCTGCGCGATCCGGCGCAGGAGGCGCTGGTCACCGCCGTTGCGGGGCTCGACGAGGAGGCCGGGGCCGGGGCGGTGGAGGCCGCGCTGCGGGCCGGGGTGCTCCACGACTGGGGCGAGGACCGGTACGGGTTCCGGCATGGACTGGCCCAACAGGCAGTGTACGAGGCCCTGCTGGGACCCGAGCGCCGACGCCTGCACCTGCGTGCCGTCACGGCGCTGGCCTCGCTGCCGGCGCCTCCGCTCGTACGGCTCGCCTTCCACGCCCGGCAGGCCGGGGCCGTGGAGGCCTGGCGCCGCTACGCGGAGGACGCCGCCGAGCACGCCCGGGAGATCGGCGACACGGCGCTCGCCGTGGAACTCCTCGAAGGGCTCCTCGACGATCCCGGGCTGCCTGCCGAGGACTGCGCCCGCCTCGCCCTGCGGCTCAGCCGCGCGGCCACGATCGGGCTCACCCACCGGCGCACGGCCCGGCTGCTGCGCCGGGTGGTCGACGACGGCGGAGCGCTGCCCGACGCGGTGCGCGGGGACATCCGGCTCAACCTCGGGCTGCTGCTGAACAACCAGGCGGGCGACCACCTCCAGGGCCGGCTCGACACCGCACGCGCCGTGGCCGAGCTCCACGAACGGCCGGCCCGCGCCGCCCGGGGCATGGCCGGGCTCGCCATGCCGACCTGGGGCGGGGATCCGTACCCCGTCTACCAGGAGTGGATCGGGCGCGCCGAGCGGCTCGCCGCCTCGCACGGGGACGAGGCGCTGCGGCTCGCGGTGCGCGGCAACCACCTCGTGCTGCGGATGAGCCTCGGCGAGGGGGTGGTCCGCGGCGAGGCGGAGGCCCTGCTCGCCGCGGGCGCCGCGGACCGGGCGGGGCGCCTGGAGCTGGCGCGGATGTGCGGGAACCTCGCGGACGTCTCGGCCTGGCTGGGCAAGGAGCCGGAGGCCGAGCTGTTCCGCCGGGAGGGCGATCGCATCGCCGCCGCCTGCGGGGCCCCGTACCTGCGCGGGATCATCGATGCGACCGTGCTGCGCCTGGAGTGGACCCAGGGGCACTGGGAGGGGCTCGGCGAGCGGGCCCGGCAGGTGTGGGAGGCGGCCCAGGGCGCTTCCGGGATCGAGTCGGAGGCGCGCCTCGTGCTGGGGCTCCTGGGCGCCGCGCACGGGGAGTGGGAGGAGGCCGGGGAGCACCTCTCGGCGGCGGCCCTGGGCGATCCGGAGAACGCCGCCTCGCCCGTCCTGGCCGCCGCGGGCGCAGCGTCCGTACGCATCCACCTCGCGCGGGGTCAGGCGGGCGCGGCCTGCGCCGAGGCCGACCGGGGGCTCGCGCGCGTCCGGCACAAGGGGCTCTGGGGCTGGGCCGCCGATCTGGCGGCCGCCGGCGTGGACGCGTACGTCCGGGCGGGCCGGGTCGCCGACGCGGGGCGGCTGACCGGCGAGTACGCCGAGGCCATCGCGGGACGCGACCACCCCCTGGCCCTGGCGGCGCTGCCGCTGTGCCGGGCGGCTCTGGCCCGGTCGGCCGGACAGCCTCAGGAGGCGTCGGCGCACTACCGCCGGGCGGCGGCGGAGTTCACGGCGCTGCGCCGGCCGCACAGCGCGGCCCAGGCCGTGGAGGCCGCCCTGGAATGCGTACCGGATGCCAGCGAACTGGCGCTCCTCGCGGCCGAGTTCGAGCGCATCGGGGCCGTACGGGAGGCGGCCCGGTGCCGGCGTGCGCTGCGCGGGAGCGGGCACGTGGCGGCGGCCCGGCGTGGCCGGGGCGGGTACGGCGAGGGGCTGTCGCCGCGGGAGGCGGACGTGGCCCGGCTGGTGGCCTCGGGCCGGACCAACCGGGAGATCGCCGAGCTGCTGTTCCTCTCGCCGCGCACGGTGGAGCAGCACGTGGCGAAGGTGCTGCGGAAGCTGAAGGTCAGCAGCCGCACGGAGGTACGTACTCCGTAGCGGCGGCCGGGCCGCGGGTGACGGCGGCACATAGGTACTCCCCCTGCTCCCCCCTGCGAATAGGTACTCCTACGGACCCGGATACGGATTGCCGTGCCCCCCGGGTGTCACGAGGGTGATCCCCGTGCCCCGGCCCCCACGCCGGGGCATCCAGGAACCCGATCAGTAGGAGCAGTTGGATGCGTGCACAGCGTGCGGCAAGAAGCACCCGGCTCGGGGCCATATGTCTCGGTGCCGCCACCGCGACCGTCCTCGGCCTGTTCGGCGCCGCCACCCAGGCCCACGCCGGACCCGCGGAAGGCCGGGTCCTCGGCGAGGGCGCGGCGGACACGGTGAGCGGCCGGTACCTCGTCGTCCTCGACGGCGCGCCCTCCCTGCGCGCCGCCGCCACCTCCGAGACCGCCGGGGAGGCGAAGACGCTGACGGACCGCCACGGAGGGGCGGTCCGTCAGCTGTACACGGCCGCCCTCAAGGGCTTCTCCGTGAAGGCGACCCCGGAGCAGGCCCGGCGCCTCGCCGCCGCGCCGGGCGTGCGCTACGTCCAGGCCGACACCGTCTTCCGCGTCTCCAGGACCCAGCCCAACCCGCCGTCCTGGGGCATCGACCGCGTCGACGGGGCGAAGGACAGCTCCTACGCCTACCCGAACGACGGCAGCGGGGTGACCGCGTACATCGCGGACACGGGCCTGTACCGCCAGCACTCGGACTTCGGCTCCCGCGCCTCCGCGGGCTACGACTTCATCGACAACGACGCGGACTCGGCCGACTGCCACGGACACGGCACGCACGTCGCGGGGACCGTGGGCGGCGGCGCGTACGGCGTCGCGAAGAACGTCAAGCTGGTCGGGGTGCGGGTGCTCGACTGCCAGGGTTCCGGTTCCACGGAGCAGATCGCGGCCGGGATGGACTGGATCGCGAGGAACGCCAAGAAGCCGGCCGTCGTGAACATGTCCCTGGGCGGCAGCGCCGACCGCGCGCTCGACGACGCCGTGGCCGGGGTCATCAACGCGGGCGTACCGGTGGCCGTCGCCGCGGGCAACGACAGCAAGGACGCGTGCAACACCAGCCCGGCGCGCCTGCCCGCGGCCATCACCCTCGGCTCCACCGACAGCAACGACGCCCGTTCCAGCTTCTCCAACTACGGTTCCTGCCTGGACCTGTTCGCCCCCGGCGGCTCCATCGTCTCCACCAAGATGGGCGGGGGCACGCAGACGATGAGCGGCACCTCGATGGCCACCCCGCACACGGCGGGAGCGGCGGCGATCTACCTCTCGGCGCACCCCGACGCCACCCCGCAGCAGGTGCGCGACGCGCTGGTGGACAACGCCCAGTCGGGCGTGGTGACCGGGGCCGGTTCGGGCTCCCCCAACAAGTTCCTGAACGTGACGAAGCTCGGCGCTCCCACCCAGCCCGGTGAGCCGGTCGCGGACTTCGCCGCCCAGTGCTCGACGTCGGCCGCTTCCTGCGCCTTCGACGCCTCGGCGTCCAAGGACCCGGACGGCTCGATCGCCTCGTACGCCTGGGAGTTCGGCGACGGTGCGAAGGGTGAGGGCGTCAAGCCGTCCCACGAGTACTCCGCCGCCGGGACCTACTCGGTCAAGCTGACCGTCACCGACAACTCCGGCCGCACCGCCACCGTCACCAAGCCCGTCACCGCCGGGACCACGCAGCCTCCGACGGGCACCCCGCCGACCGCCGCGTTCTCGGTGTCCTGCTGGTACCAGGACTGCTCCTTCGACGCCTCAACCTCCAAGGACTCCGACGGCTCGATCGCCTCGTACAAGTGGAAGTTCGGCGACTCCGCCACGGGCACCGGCGCCACCATCGCCCACCGCTACCCGGCCGGGCAGCGCAGCTACACCGCCGAGCTGACGGTGACCGACAACTCCGGTCTGTCGGCGACCGCTTCGCGCCGCATCGACTGCTACGGCTTCGGCACCGGCCAGTCCCTCTGCTTCGTCTCCTGACCCTTCCCGACAGCCCTTCCGAACCCTGCACGGCGACCCGTTCCTCCCCCTCCCCGGGGAGGGGCGGGTCTCGCGCATGCCCGTCGGGTGGTGCCGGTTCCTTGACCCCGGTCCAGAAGGCGCGTTAGGTTCACACTGAGGGAGAGCGCTCTCCCTCAGCCTTCGTCGGCCTGTCGAACCGCCGAGCCGCCGAGCCGCCGAGCCGCCGAGCCGCCAGACGCTCCGGAGCGGAGGACACCCGCGATGCAGCAGACCCTGACCGACGAACAGATCGCGCGCGCGGTCACCCACGCCCAGGGCCCCGGCGCCCGGGTCCTGCGCAGCCGGGAGCTGGCCGGCGGCACGTTCAACTCGGTCCACCTGCTCACCTTGGCCACACGGCCCGTCGGACTGCGGGACCGGGATCCGGACCGGGACGGGGACCCGGTCCCGGGAGAGCGGCCGGTCGTACTCAAGGTCGCACCGCCCGCCGGCACACCGCTCATGACCTACGAGGGCGAACTGATGCGCACGGAAGCCGAGTTCTACCGGCGCGCCTCGGCCGTGCCCGGCCTGCCGGTGCCCGGAGTCGTGGCGACCGGCTTCGACCGGAGTGCGATCGGCGCCGACTACCTCCTGATGACGCACCTGGAGGGCGAACCCTGGAACCGGCTCCGCCCCGGGATCGGGGCCGAGGACCAGGCCAGGCTGCGCACCGACCTGGGCCGCCTCGTCCGCGGGCTCCACCGCGTACGGGGTTCCTCGTTCGGCTATCCGTACGGGAATCCGCCGGCGGGCGCCGGAGCGGGCGCGAGCTGGCGGAGCGCCTTCCAGGGCATGCTCGCCGATGTCTGCGCGGACGCCCGCCGGTTCGGCGCCCCGCTGCCCGTCGACCCCGACCTCGTCCTCGGCCTCGTCCGGGAGCGGGGCCGGCTCCTCGACCAAGTGACGGCCCCCTCGCTGGTCCACTTCGACCTGTGGGAGGGCAACATTCTGCTCGCCGAGCGGGACAGCCGCCTGGAGATCAGCGGAATCATCGACGGCGAACGGTCCTTCTGGGGAGACCCGCTCGCCGACCTGGCGTCCACCGCGCTCTTCGACGACATCACCCGGGACCCGGCCTTCCTGTCCGGCTACCGCCCCGGACCAGGACCAGGACCAGGACCAGGACCAGGACCGCTCACCGCCGACGAACGCCTGCGCATCGCGATGTACCGCGCCTACCTGGCCCTGATCGTCCTGGTCGAAGGCGTCCCCCGCGGCTACGACCCGCAGGCGCGGGCGCCCCTCACCGACCTGGCCGCCGCCGACCTGGCGTCGGCCCTAGGGGGTGTTTCCCGGATCTCCGCGGCGTCGCGGGCTCTGGCACGCACGCTCCTTCTCCCGCGGAGATCCGGGAAACACCCCCTAGACCTCCTGCGACAGGCTCCGCCCGACCGCCGCCAGCCCTCCGCCCGGCCTGCAAACGGGTGAACTACCGCCACATGTGCCGGTCGCAGGCGTTGCCAGGGCGGAACAACCGACGGGTACCGCCCCGCTCCAACGAAGGATTTCCAGGCAATGCTGAAGAAGATGATGGTCACCGCAGTCACCACTGCCGCCGCGATCGGCGCCGGCGGCGCCATGGCCGCTCCGGCCATGGCCATCGGCAATGACAACGGGATCAACACCGTCAACGGCAACGGTGCCGTCCAGGCGTACGGCAACCAGAAGACCCACGGCCCGATGAGCCCGCAGCTCGCCGCGGTCCAGGGCACGCTGAACAAGCCCTGCATCGGCCTGCCGGTCAAGGCCAACGCGCAGTCGCTCGTCGCCATCCTCGTGAACGTCGGCGTCCAGGACGTCAACGTCCTCGCCAACCCGCAGAACCAGCAGTGCACCGAGAACTCCACCCAGGCCAAGGGAGACGAGCCGCTCTCCCACATCCTGGACAACATCCCGGTCCTGTCGGGCAACCTGTCGTCCGGAAGCTGACGGCCCTCCCGGACCAACTGCTCCAGACCCACTGCCCCTGACCCACCGCCCCAGACCGGCCGGCCCGGCCGCGGACGCCGCACGAGCGCTCCGCGGCCGGGCCGTCGGCCGTCCGGGCCGTCAGCCTTCCGATGTCCCGGCCTTCCGATCTCCCGGCCGACCGATCCCGAGCGCTGTCGCTTCGGTCAGCCGGCCGGAGTCATGTCGTAGGTGACCCACATCGTACGAGTGGCCAGTTGGTCGTACTTGGCCCGGGCGCGGTGGTTGTCGTCGGCCGTGATCCAGCGGACCACGCTCCAGCCGCGTTCGGCAGCGATCTCCCTCAACGCCGCGAGCAGCTGATCGGCGGCGCCGGAGCCACGGTGGGCGGGGTCGACGAACAGGTCGTCCAGGTACCCGCCGGTGGTGGCCGAGAGCGGACGGGCGAACGGGCGGTAGTGGGCCAGGCCGATCAGCCGGCCGTCCCCGTCCTCGGCGACGAGTGCGCTCACCTCGTGAGCGGGGTCGTTCACCCACGTCCACACGCGTGCGGCGGCCTCCTCGGTCTGCTCGACCCGGTAGAAGTCCGCGTAACCGCGGTACAGGGCGCGCCACTGCGGGAAGTCCGCGTCGCGGACTGCGCGGACGGTGATGGTGGTCGACATGATGCGCACTTTCGTCGTCGGGAGGGTCTTCGACCCGTCGGGAAGGGTCTTCGACCAAGGATCATGCCCTGCCCGCCCGATCCCCGGCATCGCCCGAATGTCGAAGCCCGCGCCCAGCCGGGGACGCGGCGTCCATTTCCAGGACCCACCGCGTTCCAGGACCCACCACGTTCCAGGACCCACCGCGCCGGGGGCTGCCTGCCGCACGTGCGCGCCGTGTCGGCCTCCATCGCGCTGACAGCGAAGCACGGCGCCCGGCGGCCCTTCCGACATGCCGGACACCGCCCCGAAGCACTTGAGCCCCTCCCGGCCCGTGATGGAGCATGATCGACTTGGGCGCTTATGCCCCTGTACGGAGGGATTTGCCACTCATGCCCCTGATCGCCTTCACCGAGATACGTCCGGCGGCGGACTGCCCCTGCCCGGGGTGCCGTTCCGAGCGCCGCTCCACCGCCGCCCGGCACACGCCGCGCAGGCGGGCCCGGGCCCTGGCCGTGGCCACCGTCGCCGGAGCCTGCGGCCTGGCCGTCACACCGGGGATCGCCGCAGCCGCACAGGCCGTCGAGACCGGCCGCACCCCCTTCCCCGACGGCACGCAGTCCACTCCGCAGGGGCCGGCCGGCCCGCTGGAGCAGGCCTCGACGAAGCGCCTGAGCGCGCCGGGGGCGGCCTCCACCACCCGGGCGGACATCATGCGCCGGGCTCAGCAGTGGGTCGACGCGCGGGTCCCGTACAGCATGAACGCCTACCGGAACGGCTACCGGACGGACTGCTCCGGCTTCGTGTCGATGGCCTGGGGCCTCGGCTCCAACCAGTGGACCGGCAGCCTGGACCAGTACGGGCAGCGCATATCCAAGTCCGAGCTGCGGCCCGGCGACATGCTGCTGTTCCACAACCCGTCGGATCCGGGCGCGGGATCCCATGTGGTGCTCTTCGGCGGCTGGACCGATGCGTCCATGTCCCGCTACACCGCCTACGAGCAGACCCGCCCGCACACCCTGAAGCGCACGAACCCGTACGCGTACTGGAACAACTCCTCGCGCTACGTGGCCTACCGCTACACGGACCTGCGCGAAGGCGGTGGCGGCGGCGGAGAGGACGCCGGCGCGTTCCCCGGGGCACGCGCCTTCGGCCCCGGGGCGAACAACGCCCACGTCACCCGGCTCGGCGAGATGCTCGTGGCGCGCGGTGGGGGCCGCTTCTACACCTCAGGCCCGGGACCCGTGTGGGGCCCCGCGGACCGGGCCGCCACCAAGGCCTTCCAGGAGGCGCAGGGCTGGCGCGGCGCCGAGGCCGACGGGACCCCGGGTCCGGCCACCTGGGCCCTGCTCACCGGCGGCAAGGGGCGGAACATCCCCTCCGCAGGCGGCGGATCGACCACCGATGCCGCGTTCCCCGGCGCGCAGCACTTCCGCCCCGGTCAGGCCAACGAGCACGTGGCCCGACTGGGCCGCCGTCTCGTGGAGCGCGGCTACGGAAAGCACTACTCCGAGGGGCCCGGCCCCCGTTGGTCCGAGAGCGACCGGCGCAATGTGGAGGCCTTCCAGCGGGCGCAGGGCTGGCGCGGTGCGGAGGCGGACGGCTACCCGGGCCCGGAAACCTGGCGCCGCCTCTTCGCCACCACCGGCCGCTGACCCCGCCCGTCCCCCTCCCTGCCCCTCCTCCGCCTTCCTCCTCCGATCTCCCTCTCCCCTTCCCCCGCGACGCCCACGGCGCGGGGGAAGGGGAGAGGGACCGCCCCCACCGTCCGTACCGATCCGGCTCCTCAGGGGTCCACAGCGTACGAGAAAACCCGCACTCTACAAGCGGGCCCGGCGTGATGCGCGCCAACGCACCCGCCGCCGTGCGGCGCTTGGGAACCTCGGCGATTCGGCCAACATCCTTTGGTGGCAGTGCCGTTGCGGGAGGCGGATCGGTGTAGCTCCCACGATCCCCCGCCCGCGCCGTTCCGGGGTTCCCGGGCCGACCGAAAGACGTGTGTTCGAAAAGCCGGGGCGGTCGTTGAGCTCACGACAGCGTCCGAACGGCGACCAGGGGGACCTGATGAGCGCATCCGAAGTACACGGCAAGCCGACCGGCGCTCCGCCTCCTCCGCCGCCCCTTTCCCCTCCTCCGTCCCCGCCCCCACCCCCGCCGCCTGCGGAGATCACGTACAGCGGGCAGTACTCCGTCAATCCGCTCGCCGAGGTCTCCTTCCGGAAGATGTGCGCCACGCTCCCGTCCGTCCTGGCCCGGATCGGCCGCCTGTCGTGGCGGACCGACCGGCGGGCCGTCCGGCTCCTGATCGGGTGCCAGGTCGTCACGGGCGTGTCCGCCGCGGTACTGCTGGCCGCCACCGCCCGCGCGATGGGGCCCGTACTCGGCGCCGGAAGCGCTGCCGACCGCCTCCAAGGGGCCCTGCCCGCACTGCTCGTGGTCGCGCTCGCCGCCGCGATGAACCGCGTCGCGGGTGCCGTGGCCACGTACGCCGAGCGCCGGATCACCCCCCTGCTGACCTCGGAGACCGACAGCACCCTGGTCGAGGCGGTCTGCCGGGTCGAGGCCGCGGCCTACGCGGGGGACGGCTTCTCCGACCGGCAGGAGGCGGCCGAGATGGGGGTGGTCCGCACCCACGTGATGGTCACCGACGCCCAGCGCTTCATGTCCTCACTGATCCGCCTGGTCACCGCCGGCAGCGTCCTGTCCCTGCTGAACGTGATGCTGTTGCCACTGCTGCTCCTCGCCGTGCTGCCCGCCGGCATCGGCGCTGTCCTGACCGCCCGCGTCGACTACGAGATCCACTACGCAAACATCAGCGACCGCAACGTGCGGGGGATGATGCGCTGGTGGGCCACGGCCTCCCAGTACGGCGACGAGGTCCGCGCCAACTCGATGACCGACTACCTCGTCTACTGGTACCGGGCCCTGTCCGACCGGTGTGACCGGCGGAACCTGGCGGCCGCGCCCCGTACTCTGCGGATCTCCCTGCTCTCCGCGCTGGCCGGCGGCGTCTTCCTCCTCGCGACCTGGGGAGCGCTCGCCTGGCTCGCCGTGACCGGCCGGATCGAACCCGCCATCGCCGCCACGGCCGTCATCGCCGTCCAGACCGCGCTCGCCGCCCTGTCGCAGGTCATCATCAACGGCGCCGCGGTCTTCCACACCAGCCTGTACCTCACCGACATGCAGTCCTTCCTCGACGAGGCCGCCGCCCGTGCTCCCCGGCGCGGACCACACGAGATCACCGGCCCGGTCGAGCGGATCCGGCTCGACGAGGTCGTCTACCAGTACCCGGGCAAGGACAAACCCGCGGTGGACGGCGTCTCCCTCACCCTGGAGCGCGGGCAGATCCTCGCGATCGTCGGAGCGAACGGCTCCGGGAAGTCGACCCTGACGCGGCTGATCACCGGGATCTACCTCTGCGACAAGGGCAAGGTCACCTGGAACGGAAGCGATCTCGCCGACACCGATCCGGGCACCGTCTGGCGCCTCACCGGCCTGGTGCCGCAGGAGTTCGCCAAATGGCCGCTGCGGGTGCGCGAGAACATCACGCTCGGCCAGCCCCGCACCCACGACGACGGGCCCGTGTGGGAGGCGGTCGACGCGGTCGGCCTGCGCGAAGCCGTCGAGGACCTCCCCATGGGTCTGGACAGCCTCCAGGCGCGCGACATCTGGGGAGGCGTCGAGTTCTCCGGCGGGCAGTGGCAGCGCGAAGCGTGCGCGCGGGCCCTGTACCGCAAGCCCGAGTTGCTGATCCTGGACGAGCCGACGTCTCAGATGGACCCGCGCGGAGAGCACCTGGTCTTCGAGCGGATCAAGGCCATCGCCGCCGACCGGATCACCATCATGGTCACCCACCGCCTGGAGAACACGAAGATCGCGGACCACATCATCGTGCTGGAAGGCGGCCGCATCTCCGAGCAGGGCCGCTATGACGATCTCGCCCACGGCGGCGGAACCTTCGCCGAACTGCTCGCGCTCTCCCAGGACCGCTGACCGGTTCCGGCCCCCCTCTGCCACACCTGGCCTGCCCGCCTCACCTGGCCTGCCCGCCTCACCCGCCCCACTCACCCTGCCCGCCCCACCCGCCGCCGACCAGCCCGGCGGACACCACCCGGAGCCCCGGAGGACCCGTGTTCCCTCACCTCGCCGCATCCGACGGCCGTGCGCCCCGCCCGCCCGGGGACCTCGCGCCCGAGCAAGAAGCCGACCGCCGCACGAGGCGGACGAGGCGGACGAAGCCCCTGCCGCCGGCGGTGCGGAGGTGGGCGGAGCAGCGGATCGGGCCCGTCGTGTCCGTACGCGATGCCTCGCACGGCTGGGACCGCTCCCGGGTGTGGGAGGTGGCGGGCGCCGACGGGGTGCACCGGTACGTGAAGGTCTCGCCCAGCGAGAAGTTCTTCACCCGTGAGACCCGGGCATACCGCCACGTGGTCCCCGCTCTCGGGCACAGCCGGGCACCCCACCTCATCGACAGCCGCGCCCAGGATCTGGTCCTGATGCTCACCGCGGTGCCCGGCGCCCCGGCGAAGGCGCTCGGCCTCTCCCCTGGTGACTGGCGGGCCGTACACCAGCAGGCCGGAACCCTGTGTGCCCGGCTGCACGAGGCCGGGGAGCTGGACCGCGCCGATCGGGTGGAGGCCGAAGCCTCCCTGAAGGCCGCCGCCGACGGGGCGGAGAAGTACCTGGCCCGCGCCGGTGACCGACTCACCGAAGGAGAGCAGCAGTTGGTCCGCGACCACGCGGCCCGGCTGCGCCGCCTCGGCCCGGTTCCCGTCGGCTACATCCACGGCGACAACCAGCCCAGGAACTGGATGGTGTCCGAGGGCGGGCTCGCTCTCATCGACTTCGAGCGGACCCGGCCGGCTGCCCTCGTCCAGGACCTGGTCATCTTGGCGGTCACCCAGTGGATCGACCATCCGGACCGCGAGCGGGCGTTCCTCCTGTCCTACGGGCGCTCCCTGACCGACGCCGAGCGGCATGCCCTGCGCTGCCTGACCGCGCTGGACGCGGTCAACTGCCTGGCCTGGGGCCCGGACAACAACGACGAGCCGGTCACGGCCCGGGGCCGACGGACCCTGGACCGGCTGATGAGGGAGAGCGGGTCGTGAGCGAGCATCGACGTCGGCCTCACCCCTCCGGAACTCCAGGGCGGTGAGGGCCCGTGACAGCCTCCGCCAGGACGACCAAGACGGCCGAGATCCGGAGGCCGACCCCACGGGCCCTGCGGCTGCTGGTCGCGAGCGAATGCACGAGCCTGTCCGGATCGGCGGTCAGCGCCGTCGCCATCCCCGCTCTGGCCGTGCTCGTGCTCCACGCCTCCACTCTCCAGATCGCCGTACTCGCCTTCCTCGGACAGCTGCCGAACGCCATCGTGGCGCTCCCGGCCGGCGCGCTCTCGGACCGCCACCCCAAGCGCCCCCAGATGATCGGCGCCGATGTGGTGGCCGCGCTGGCCCTCGCGACCATCCCGGCCGCCGCCGTGTCCGGCACGCTCACCATCGGCCAGCTGTACGCGGTCGCCGTCGTCCTCGGCATCGCCAAGATCGTGCACGGCGCGGCTTCGATCAGCTACCTGCCCGTCCTCGTCGAGCCCCACCTCCTCCAGCGCGCGAACTCCCGCCTCGGTGCGGCCTCGTCGGTCGCCGACAGCCTGGGAAGCAACCTGGGCGCCGCACTGATCGCCGCTGTCGGCGCGGCCCGCTCGGTGACCGTCGATGCCCTGTCCCACCTCGTCTCCGCCTTCCTCGTCTGGCGCATCCGCACCCCCGAGCCGGCCGCCGCGCGGCCCCAGGGCCGCCGCAGCCTCGCGCGGGACATCCGTGAGGGACTGCGCTACGTGGCCGGGCAGCCGACGATCCGCACGGTGATCGCGGCACTCTCCACGCTCAGCTTCGGACTGGCGATCATGAATACCTACTGGGCGTACTACCTGCTCGCCGTCCTGGACGGTGTCCCCGACGGCGTTCGGCGTGATCATGGGCGTCGGTGGCGCCGGCAGTCTGGCCGGGGCACTCCTCGCCCCGAAGATCGCCGCCCGCATCGGCATCGGGCCGACGATCATCGTCGGATTCGCGGTCAGCCCCCTAGGGCCTGTCGTCACACTCCCGTCGTCGCCCGAAGGGCGGCCGCGCGGCGTCTGGTGCGTGCTCTCGGCGTGCCGGGCGGAAGCCCGCGTACTGGACGTACTTGGCTTTCGCCCGGTGCGGCGAGAGCGCGTACCAGGCGTCGCGCGGCAGACGGGAGTTTGACGACAGGCCCTAGCACAGGTGCCCCTCCTGCTCGCCGGGCCCGGCCTTCGCTGGCAGACCGTCCTCGCCCTGGTGCTGGCCGTACAGCTCTTCTGGGCCACCGCGTCCGGGACGAGCCAGAGGTCCCTCAGGCAGACCATCTGCGACCCCCGTTTCCAGGGGCGGATGCAGGCCGCCAGCACCACGATGACCGCCGGCGTCCGACCGCTCGCCGCCGCGGCCGCCGGCGCCCTGGTCCTCCACCTCGGCGTACGCACCACCCTCACGATCGGCGCGCTCTTCCCACTCGTCCCCGTCGCCCTCCTGCTCCTCTCCCCCGTCCGTACCCTGCGCGACATGCCCGCCCCGCCCCCGCGCACACCACTGCCCTCCGCCCGCGAAGGAGCTTCATGACGACAGCCTCGACCTCGACGGCCGCCGCCGCGTATTGGAATCCCCTCTGGGCCCGAGGCCGCCGGTACCGGCAGCTCGACGACGCCGAGACACGGCTGCTGGACCGGCACCTCGGCCCCGGCCGAGGACGGCCGGCCCTCGACATCGGCTGCGGCGACGGCGCCCTGACCCGCCACCTCCACCATCGGCTCGGGTACCGCGCCACCGGGATCGGCTGTTCCCCCGGCGCCCTCGCGCTCGCCGCCGCCCAGGACTCTCCGGCGGCGCCCGGACCGCTGTGGAGATGCGCCGACATCGGGGCCGACGACCTGACCGCCCCGGCCGCCCTGCCGGACCCCGCGTACGCGGTCGTCACCTGCCGCCTGGTCTATCGGTGGCTCGACGACAAAGCGGCCTTCGTCCACCGTGTCCGCCGTCTCCTGGTACCCGGCGGGACCTTCTGGGTCGTCGCCGAGATCACCGGCCGCCGGAAGAGCTCCGACCCCCGCCAGAGCCTCGGGATCGGCCCGGCCGAGGCCGAGATCCTCACCGCGGGCTGGTCCGTGGTCCGGACCCATGACCTGGACGTGCTCCGCTGCTACGCCCTGCGCCCCTGACCGACCCCGCCCCGCTGGAGGACTTGTTGATGCACGTCGAGAAGCAGACCGCCGAAGTCTGGACCGCCTACGGGGCGCACCAGCTGACCGTGTGCCCGGACCTGCCGGAGATCGAGCGGTGGGACTGGGGCATCCCGGACGCCGGGCCCGGCATCGAGAGCCTCGGGAACGTGAAGGGGCTTCGCGTCCTGGACCTCGGCAGCGGACTGGGCCGCCATGCCGCACGCCTGGCCGCCCTGGGCGCCGAGGTCACCGCCGTCGACGCCTCCCCCACCCAGCACGAGCGCGCCGTCACCCGGTACCCGAGCACTCCCGGGCTCCGCTTCGTCTGCGCGGACGCCGTCTCCCACCTCCGGTACGCGGCCCCCTACGATCTGATCTACTCCGTCAACGGTCTGCCCTTCCTGGACCCCGGCCGGCTCCTGCCCGCGCTGGCCAACGCCATCAGGCCCGGTGGGCGCCTCCTGTTCTCCGCGTTGCACACCAACTCCCGCGGCGCCGGGCCCTCGACGGCCGTCACCCCGCGCCCGGAGGACTTGCGACTTCCCGGCACCACCCGGACCCACCCCGTCCACATGTGGGTCCTCACCCCCCAGCTGTGGGAGGACCTCCTGGTCGAGCACGGCCTCACCCTGCAGACGGTCACGGCGATCGACGCCCCACAGCCGGACAACGCCGCCTCCTACCGGCTGTACGAGGTCCGGCGTCCCCACAGGGTGCCGAGCCGGCCGCGCACCCACACTCCCCCGCCACCGCACGCGGTCGTGGGGGTCGGCGTGATCATCCACGGCCCGGACGGTGTCCTGCTGGGCCGGCACCACCGCGGCACCTTCGAACTTCCCGGCGGCTCCGTCGAGCCCGGCGAGACCTTCGCCGAGGCTGCCGTACGCGAACTCCGCGAAGAGGCAGGGCTCGTGGCCGACGCCGACGACACCGTCGTGCTGGGCACCCTCCTGGACCGGGTGGGTGACATCGTCCGGGTGACGGTTCCCGTCCTGGTCAACCGCTGGTCCGGTACACCGCGACAGTGCGAGGAAGTCATCGGGTCCTGGCGGTTCTGGCCCCGGGACGCACTGCCCCAGCCGCTGTTCGTGCCGACCGCCCAGTGCCTCGGCACCTGGGATCCGAGCCTTCTGCTCGCCCGTCCGCCCGCAGCCTTCCACCCGTCCGGCCCCGGACCTGCCTAGTGCTGTGACCGCGAGCCTTTGGCAGCACGGTCCCGGTCATCGCGCGTCTGGTCCAGGCGGACGAGGACACTGTCCGCGACGTGATCCACCGCTGCAACGAGATCGGACTCGCATGCCTGAACCCTCAGTGGGCGGGAGGCCGTCCCCGCCTGCTCAGTGGTGACGATGAGGACTTCGTCGTCCAGACGGCCACCACCCGGCCGACCCAGGTCCTTCACCCGCTGGTCGATCCGCAAGCTCGCCGATCACCTGCGACGCAACATCGCCCGCCCGATCCGGATAGGCCGCGAGGCCCTGCGGTGCTTACTGGCCCGCCGGAGGACCTCCTTCCAGCGCACGAAAACCTGGAAGGAGTCCCCGGATCCGGACATCGACGGCAAGCTGGAGCGGATCGAGTACGCGATCAGCGGCCCGACCGCACGTTCGCCTTCGACGAATTCGGCCCGCTGGGCATCCGCCCGACAGCCGGTTCCTGCTGGGCCGAGGAATCCCGTCCCGACCGACTGCCGGCCACCTATCGCCGCACCCACGGAATCACCTACTTCCACGGCTGCCACTCGGTCGGCGACGACAAGATGTGGGGCGTCAACCGGCTCCGCAAGGGCACCGACCACACCTGGGCGGCCCTGAGAACGATCCGGGCCGCTCGCCCGGACGGCGCCCCGATCTACGTGATCCTTGACAACCTCTCCGCCCACACGAACTGGCGGATGAAGCGGTGGGCGGTGAAAAACAAGGTCGAGCTGTGCTTCACCCCGACCTACGTCTCCTGGGCCAACCCCATCGAGGCCCACTTCGGACCGCTACGGCAGTTCACCCTCGCCAACTCCCACCACCCCAACCACACCGCCCAAACCCGGGCCCTGCACGCCTACCTCCGCTGGGGCGGACGACCCCTCAGTGCATCCGCCTGACGGACTACCTCGGTTGCAGCATCAGGCCGAATGCAGGGGTGGGACGTTCCTCGTGAGCGCGGCGGCTTGCAGCAGGATGCTCGGCTCGGCGCCGGGGTCCTCGACCATGACGACGCCGGCCGCCTGGATGTCGAAGCCTGCCGGCCAGATGGTGACGTCGCTTGCCAGCGCACCCTCCAGCTTCGCCCGTGTCAGGTCGGCACTGGTGAGGTCGGTCCCTCGGAGGTCAGCCAGTCTCAGATCCGCGCCGGTGAACTTGGCACCATGGCCCCGCGCCTTGCGCAGATTCGCTTCCCGCAGGTCGGCCCCCGAGAAGTCAGCCTCACGGAGGTCGGCCCTGACCATGCGAGCGCCGCGCAGGTCGGCTTCGATGTAGCGGCTCTGGTGGAGAATCGACGTCCCGAGCTCCACGTGCCGCATGTTGGCCGCGATCAGCGATGCCTTGGTCAGGTTGACCTGGTAGATGCTCGCCGCTTCCAGGCAGGCGCCGTCGAAGTTGACGTGGTGCAGCCACAGTCCGTCGCAGTCGGCCCGACGCAGGTCGGTATAGCTGACGTTGAGCCAGTCGGGCTGGCGTTCCTGACACAGGACTCCGAGGCCGGTGAGCGCCACCTGGGCATCCGGGGCACGTGTCTCCAGCGGAGGCACGGAGTTGATCGAGGCTTCCGCCGCCGGCGAGTCTTGCGCTTGCGGAGGCCATGGCAGGTGAGTCCGTAGGAACGAGGCCTTGATCGAGAGGACCGCCTCCCGGTCGTGAGCCGAATGGTCCGCGATCCGCCACAGTGCGTAGAGGCCGCCGATCCGCACGTCCGTCTTCTCGCTGCCGAGCTGGTCGACCGCCCGGCTGAAGCGGTCGGTGATGTGCCCCTCCCGGGTGGCGTTCAGCCCCTCCTGGTTGACCCTCAACTGCCGCCAGGTGGCGTACGCGCCGAAGAGGACGACAGCGCCACCGACCGCCTGCACGAGCGTCGTGCGTACGTTGTTCACAGCTGCGAGCCGTTCAGCGGCCGAGATCCTGGCCCCTCCGAGATCGCGCTCGACCACCAGCCCTGGCAGCACGACGACAACTACGGCCAGCGCGGCGAGCACGGCCAGCCCCGCCGCCACCGCGAAAAGAGCGGAACTGACCCGACGCCACCTAGAGGCGCCCGGTATGCGCCGCCTATGAGTAGATCCCCCCGCATCCATGCGTGCATGATCGCAGGGCGGCCCGGAAGCCGGTGTACCTATCCGGTCAGAGCACTAGGGCCTGCCGTGTTCAACACAACGTAACCAGCACCACAACGCCACGGAAGTCGGCACCGCGCGCACCCGCGTCAGGTGCGACTCCGCGGTTCCGCCCGTTCCGGCACGGGTGGACGCCCCGCCCCGGAGAGGTGACGAGCCATGCGTCCGGGGCCCGGGGGACACCGGCGCACCAGGATCGGCTCGCTCGCGATGGCGGGCCACGCGCCCGGGTGAACTGCGGGTTCCTACCTTTGTGGGCACGCCCCCATCCCTGCGGATCCCGGACGTGGTGCACCTGTACTCCACTCGCCGCAACCGGCCCGCAGGCCCGTCCGGCACCAGGCCGGAGCGTCGCCATCCGTCCCATCGGGACCACCTTCGAGCGGTACGACAACTCGCCCGACCGGTGCCACCACCCGCACGCTTCCGTCACGCTCCGTGCCGGAGATGTCCGAGCTTCTCCACCGACCAGATTCAGCCGATCTGCCTTTGGACGCAGCAACATTGACGATCAGTCAGCGGCGATAAATCACGGATGTTTGGGCGTGTCTCGGTACAGATCGGCGCGCGAACAACGACCGATTCCAGCCTCTGGCGGTCCTTGACGGTGAATGGGCGTTGTGCGAATCTCACGACAGGTCTGGACCAATTGTCTTCATCGGGCGGGGGCCCGAGTTGTCCGGACGTCCCGGGGGATTTCGGGACGTCCGGTGGTCCTGACCGCTCACGGCCATCGGCCGGCCCCCGGGGGAGGGCCGGAAGTCATGAGGTGGCCGGTACCTCGCCGAACCCGACCGCCGCAGCCTGCCGTTGGCGTCCGAAACCCGACGTGCGGTAGCCCGCGCCCAATGCCGCGTCCGCACGTTCACCCGTGCTGCTCCGCCACCCTGCTCCGACGTCCTAAGTGAGCCGCTGAATGTCCGAACTCCTCCCCTCGCCCGACCGCAGACCCGCCTCGCCGGCCCAGCAGGGCGTCTGGCTGACCGATCGGCTGGGACTGGCCCGCGAGGCGTTCCACATGCCGGTGCGGATCTCCTTCGACCGGATCGACACGGCGGCGCTGGTCCGCGCCGTGGATGCCGTGACCGAGCGTCATCCGGCCCTCGCTGCAAGGCTCGTGGAGCATGATGGCCAGGTCTGGCAGGAACCCGCGGCGCAGCGGCCCGGACTGGTGGAGCTCGAAGCGCCCGGAGACGAGGCCGACCTGGAGAAGCGGCTGGAGGAGGAGGCTGCTCGTCCGTTCTTCCTGGAGACCGGCCCGCTCAGCCGATTCACCCTGCACCGGCGCTCCGACGGCAGCGCCGAGCTGCTGGTCACGGCCCACCACTCGGTCTTCGACGGCAACTCCAAGGACGTCCTGACCAGGGATCTCGCCGCCGCGTACGGCGCGGCACCCCTTCTCGTGACCACCGCACCGCCCGCACCGGCTGCGTTCGCTCCGCCGCGGCCCGTACCGACCGCGCCGACCGCGGATCCGGCCACCGTACGGAGAGCCGCCGAGTGGTACGGGCCGCGTTGGGCCGCCGCCACCGACCCGGTGCTGCCCGGTGTGTCGCGCACCCCGATCGTCGCCGGGGCCGGTGAGACGGTCGAGTGGCGCCTGGACGGCGCCGAGGTGGCCGAGCTGGCCGCCGCAGCCGCCCTCGGCGGCACCACGGTCTTCGAGTTCCTGCTCGCGGCCCTGCACGGGCTGCTGCGCCGGTACGGCGGCGAGGCGGTCCCGGTGTCCGTTCCGCTTTCCACCCGGACTCCCGAACTCCGTGAGGAGATAGGGCTGTTCGTCAATGAACTGCCCGTCCACGCTCCCGCAGCCGATGCGTCACAGACCTTCACCGACTTCGCCGCCGCCGTCCGGGCCGAGTTGCGGGCCGGCTATCCGTACCGGAGCGTGCCCTTCGGCGCCGCCGTCGCCGGACTGGGCCCCCGTGTCGGCCTGACCGCCGTCTCGCTCGGATACCGCCGGCGCGGCCCCGACCCGGACTTCGCCGACACCGGTGCCCGGATCGCCTGGGCCGTGCACAACCGCACCGCCCGCAACACCCTCCACCTCCAGATCGTCGAAACCCCGACGGCCGGCGACGCCCCGGGCGGCGGCATCGATTTCAGCCTGCACTACGACCCGGCCGTGCTCGCCCCGGACGCCGCCCGCCGGATCGCCGGCCACTACAGCACCCTGCTCGCCGGCGCCGTCGCCGACCCCGGCGCCCGGCTGCTCGACCTGCCGCTGCTGGACGCCGCCGAGCTCCGGGCCGTCACCACCGCGCCGAACGCCACCGACCGGGCCTACCCGGCCCACCGGACCGTGCTCGACCTGATCCGCGCCCAGGCCGCCGCCACCCCCGGGGCGATCGCGGTCAGCGCTGCGGGTCGGCACTTCGATTACCGAGAACTGCTGGCCCGCGCCGACCAGTTGGCCGGGGCACTGCGCGCCGGCGGAGTCAGACCCGGCGACCTGGTAGCTCTCCATTTGGACCGGACCGCCGACCTCCCCGCCGCGCTGCTCGCCGTCCTCGCCACCGGCGCGGCGTACCTGCCCCTGGACCCCGGCTATCCGGCCGAGCGCCTCGCCCTCGTCCTGCGCGACTCCGGAGCCGTTCTGGTGCTCGCCGACCGCGAGCCCTCGCCCCTGGTGGCCGCCGCCGCCCCCGCGGTCCTACGGCTCCCGGCGCCATCGGCGCAGGACCCGGCCGAGGCCGCCACCGAGGCCGCCCCCGGCGCCTCCCCCGGTCCGGACGACGTGGCGTACGTCCTCTACACCTCCGGCTCCACGGGCCGCCCCAAGGGCGTCGCGGTCGGGCACCGGGCCCTGGTCAACCTGCTCACCTCCTTCGCCGACCGGTTCGACTCGGGCCCTCGGCACGCCTGGCTCGGATTGACCTCGCTCTCCTTCGACATCTCCGCGCTGGAGCTCTACCTGCCGCTGATCACCGGTGCCCGCCTGGTCCTGGCCCCGGACGGCCTCGCCGTCGACGGACCCGGCCTGCTCGCGCTGATCGGCGCCGAGGGCGTCACCCACGTACAGGCCACCCCGTCCGGATGGCGGGTGATGCTCGCGGCGGGGAACGCCACCGACGCGCTCGCCGCCGTCACCGGCCTGGCCGGCGGGGAGGCGCTGCCGCTTCCCCTCGCCCGTGAACTGCGGTCCCGCACCGCCCGGTTGTTCAATGTGTACGGGCCCACCGAGACCACCATCTGGTCCACCTGCTCCGAACTCCCCGCCGTGCCCGAGCACGTCAGGATCGGCGGCCCGATCGCCAACACCCAGGTCTACGTCGTCGACGAGCAGCTGACCCCCACCCCGCTCGGCATCCCCGGGGAGCTGCTCATCGGCGGGGACGGGGTCGCTCACGGATACCTCGGCCGGCCCGAACTCACCGCCGAGCGCTTCGTGCAGAGCCCGTTCGGTCCGCCCGGAGCCCGGCTCTACCGCACCGGGGACCGCGCCGTCCGGACGCCCGACGGCGAACTCGACTTCCTCGGCCGGATCGACGACCAGGTCAAGATCCGCGGTCACCGGATCGAACTCGGCGAGATCGAGTCCGCGCTGCTGGAGCACCCGGCACTCGCCGAGGCCGCCGTGGCCGTCCGCACCGAGGAGGACGGCGAGCCGTTCCTGGCCGGCTACCTGGTCCCCGCCGCCGGCTCCCCGTCGCCCGCCCCCGCCGACCTGCGCGACCACCTGATGCGCACGCTGCCGGCCGCGATGGTGCCGCAGCGCTGGCTCACCATGGACCGCCTGCCGCTCACCCCGAACGGCAAGCTGGACCGCCGGGCCCTGCCGGTACCGCCGCGCGAGGCTCCGGCACCACAGGCCTCGGACGACGACGCCGACGCCGACGCCGACGCCGACGCCGACGGTGGCGACGAGACGACCGGAACGGTCCGCCGGATCTGGGCCGAGGTGCTGAACCTGCCCGATGTCGGCCCCGAGGACGACCTGTTCGACCTCGGCGGACACTCGCTGACGGTCATCCAGATCGCCTCCCGGATCCGCGACGCGCTCGGCGTGGAACTGGACTTCGACGTCTTCTTCGACGTCCCGACCCCGGCCGGCATCGCCGCTGCCGTCCGCGAGCGCCGGTAGGCCCTGCGCCCCGTACGCCGGGCACGGGCCACTCGGCCGTGCCCGGCCCCCGCCGCGCCCGCACGCGCCGCACCGCGCCGCACCGCGCCCGCACCCTCCGATCCCCCTCCGCACGCCCGAACAGGAACTCGATGACGGATACCCAGGACCTGCCCGCCGACTGGTCCGCAGCCAAACGCGCCCTCCTCAGCAGGCGGCTGCGCGGCGCCGCGGCCCCCGCCCGGGTGGTGGACCCCCGCCCGGCGGACACCGCTCCGCCGCTCTCCAGCGGCCAGGAACGGCTCTGGTTCATGGACCAGTTCGCTCCCGGCTCCACGGCCTACACGCTGGCGCCGGCCCGCCGCCTCCGGGGCCCCTTCGACCGCTCCGCGCTGGATGCCGCGCTGACCGATCTGGTGGCCCGGCACGAGAGCCTGCGGATGACCTTCCGCACCACCGAGGCCGGCACCGCCGAGGCCCGGGTCGCCGGGCCGGCGCCGTTCGCCGCCCAGCACCTGGACGCCGTCGCGGACCCGGATCCCCAGGCGCGCGCCGCCGCCGAACTCGGCGCGCTGATCGCCGAACCCTTCGACCTCCAGACCGGTCCGCTGCTGCGCGCCCTGGTGGTCCGGATCGCCGAGGACGACCACGTACTGGCCCTGGTGATGCACCACATCATCTGCGACGGGTGGTCGATCGACCTCCTCAACCGCGAGCTCGACCTCCTCTACGCCCACCACGCCCACGGCGCCCCGAATGAACTGCCCGCCCTGCCCGTCCAGTTCGGGGACTACGCGGCCTGGCAGCGCGACCGTCTGGAGAACGGGCAGCTCGCCGCCTCCCGTGAGCACTGGCGGGGCGAACTCGACGGCGTCCCGGCCCTGGAGCTGCCCTCCGACCGGCCTCGCCCGCCGCTCTTCACCTTCGACGGGGCCGCGACCGAGTTCCACTGGAGCGCCGAACTCTCCCGTCAGATCAGCGAGGTGGCACGCGCGTACGGCGCCTCCACGTACATGGTGCTGATGGCCGCGTTCCAGGCCCTGCTGGGCCGGCACAGCGGCCAGCGCGACTTCGCCGTCGGCTCCGCGGTCGCCGGCCGGCTCCACCATGAACTCGAAGGCGTGGTCGGGGCGTTCGTCAACATGCTGCCGATCCGGGCCCGGCTCTCCGCCGACCTCGACTTCGGCCGCCTGATCAGCCGGGTCCGCGAGACCACGCTCGACGCGTACGCGCACCAGGAGGTGCCGTTCGAGCAGATGGTCAGCGACCTCGCGGTGGAACGCGACGTCAGCCGCGCCGCCGTCTTCCAGACCACCTTCGCCTTCCAGAACTACGGTGACCGCGCCACCACCCCCGCCGCGGGCCTGGACTCCGAGGGCTTCGGCTACGAAGCCACCACCACCCACGCCGACCTCGCCCTCTACATGCGCGAGGAGCCCGACGGCGGCCTCTACGGCCTGCTCACCTACCGCACCGACCTCTTCGACGCCGCCACCGTCGAACGCCTCGCGGAGCGGTTCGAGCTGCTGACCGCGGCCGGCGTCGCCGATCCCGCGCTGCCGGTCGACCGGCTCCCGCTGCTCGACGCGGCCGAGCGGACGGCCGTACTGGAGACCTGGTCCACCGGTCCCGCGCTGCCGCAGGGCGGTCCCGCCACGCTCACCCAGGCGCTGGCCCGCTCGGCGGCCCGGACGCCCGACGCGCCGGCCCTGGTCTTCGAGGACCGCACGATGACCTACGGCGACCTCGACCGGCGCGCCAATGCCATGGCCCGGCGCCTCCGGGCCCTGGGCGTGGGCGCGGACGACCGGGTGGCCGTATGCCTGGAGCAGTCCCCCGAGCTGGCGGTCGCCCTGGTCGCCGTACTCAAGGCCGGCGGCGGCTACCTGCCGCTCGACCCCGAGCAGCCTCCCGCCCGGCTCGCCCACCTGGTGGCCGATGCCGGGGCCAAGGTCCTGATCACCGACTCCGTGCTGCGGGCCCGGTTCGGCGACCACGCGGCCGTCGACCTGCTGACCGGCGATGAAGACAAGGGCGACAACGGGTACGGCGACGCGGCGGAGTGGGAGGGGACGCCGCTGGAGGAGGTCTCGGGCGCCGACCACCTCGCGTACGTGATCTACACCTCCGGCTCCACCGGCGCCCCCAAGGGTGTGGCCGTACAGCACCGCCAGATCCTCAACTATCTGGCGGGCGCGGGCGAGCGGCTGCGGATCGAGCCGGGGGCCTCCTTCGGGCTGCTGCAGTCGCTCTCCTTCGACTTCAGCATGACCATGCTCTACCTGGCGCTCACGACCGGCGGCCGGGTGCACCTGCTGCCGCGCCGGATCGCGGGCGTGGAACTGGCCGCGGAGATCGAGCGGGCCGGCATCGACCACCTGAAGATGACGCCCTCCCACCTGGCCGCGCTGACCGCCGACGCACCGATCGAGCGGCTGCTGCCCCGCCGTACGCTGGTCCTCGGCGGCGAGGCCAGCAGCTGGTCCTGGGCGGCGGGCATCGCCGCACTGGGCCGGTGCACGGTGTTCAACCACTACGGGCCGACCGAGGCGACGGTCGGGATCACCGTCCACGAGGTCACCGCCGAAGGCCTGAACGCGCCGGGCAACACCCCGATCGGCAGCCCGCTCGCCGGCGGCCGCTGCTACGTGCTGGACGAGGCCCGCAACCCCGTTCCGCCGGGCGTCACCGGCGAGTTGTACCTGGGCGGGGACCGGCTGGCCCGGGGCTACCTCGGGCGGCCGGACCTGACCGCCGAGCGGTTCCTGCCCGATCCGTACGCCGACCCGGCCGATCCGTACGCCGACCCGGCCGGGGCGGAGCCGTCCGCGGCCGACCCGTACGGCCCCGACCGGGGCACTCCGGGGAGCTCCGGCCCGCGGATGTACCGGACCGGCGACCTGGCGCGCTGGCGCGCCGACGGAACCCTGGACTACCTCGGCCGCGGCGACGACCAGATCAAGGTCCGCGGCTACCGGGTCGAGCCCGGCGAGATCGAGGCCGCGCTGACCGCCCTGCCCGGGATCACCCAGGCGGTGGTCCTGGCCCGCGGCGAGGGCGTCAAGCAGAGCCTCGTCGCCTACCTGGAACGCCCCGCCGGAGGCGAACCTCCGGCCGCCGCCGAACTGCGCGCCACCCTCGGCGAGGTCCTGCCGGACTACATGGTCCCGGCCCGCTACGTGGTGCTGGAGCGGCTGCCCCTGCTCGCCCACGGCAAGGTCGACCGGAAGGCGCTGCCGGCGCCCGCCGACGGCCCGTCCGCCGGCAGCCACGTAGACCCCGAGGAGGGGACCGAGCAGGTGATCGCCGCCATGTGGGCGGACCTGCTGGACCTCCCCCGGGTGGGCGCGCTCGACGACTTCTTCGAGCTCGGGGGCCACTCCCTGCTCGCCACCCAGGTGGTCGCCCGGATGCGCCGGGCCTTCCCCGACCTGGCCACCCCGGTCGGCGTGATGGACCTCTTCAAGCACCCGACGGTCCGCCGGCTCGCCGAGCTGGTGGCCACCCCCGAGGCGGACCGCGGCCCGCGCCGGCTGCTGCACCTGCTCACCCCCGAACGCCGCCGGGCGTCCGCCACCGTGGTGTGCGCCCCCTACGGCGGCGGCAGCGCACTGATCTACAAGCCGCTCGCCGACGCCATGCCGGCCGACTGGGCCCTGCACTCCATCGCCGTCCCCGGCCACGAGCTGGGCGAGGAGGCGATGGACATCGACGAGGTCGCCCGGCTCTGCGCCGAGGAGATCGTCGCGAACGTCGCCGGACCGCTGGTGCTCTACGGGCACTGCGGGGTCGGCGTCCGGCTGACCGTGGAGATCGCCCGCCGGGTGGAGGCGGCCGGGCGGGAGATCGACGCCGTCCACCTCGGAGGCATCTTCCCGTTCGCACGCCCGAAGGGCCGCGGCGCCGCGCTGGCCGAGCGCTTCGCCGAGCTGTCCGCCCGCCTGCGCAGCGACCAGGGCATGATCAACGCCCTGGCAGCGGCCGGCCTCGACGTGGACGAGGTCGATGAGGAGCAGCTGCGGCTGATCGTGCACAACCGCCGGGTCGGCACCAAGGGCGCCGAGCGCTACTTCGGCGACCTGTACGAGAGCGAGGGCGGCGCCATCACGGCGCCGGTGATCGCCGTCTGCGGCGACCGCGATCCGGCGACCGAGTTCTACGAGGAGCGGTTCCGCGAGTGGCACCGCATCACCGGGACCGCCGCCGTGGTGGTCCTGGACGAAGCCGGGCACTTCTACCTCAAGTACCGTGCCCAGGAGTTGGCCGGCATCGTGACCGGGGTGCACCGCTCGATCGCCGCCGGCGAGGAGGCGCGCCACGAACGCACCGCCGACGCCACCTGGTGGCTGGCGGGCCTCTCCCGCGACGCCGCCGCGGAGCCTGGCCTCGAGCTGGAGTCCGGTCCGGAATCGGGTGCGGAATCAGGTGCGGGATCCGGCCCGGAACCAAGTGCGGGGCCGGGGAAGCGGGGGAAGTTCCGGAAGGCGCGTGTGCGCCGCCCCGTACACCCGACCATGGGCCGCTTCCTGGCCATCGCCACCGGCCAGCAGCTCTCGATGATCGGCTCGGCCCTCACCGAGTTCGCCCTGCCGATCTGGATCTACCTGCAGACCGGCTCGCTGTTCCAGCTCGGCATGCTCGCCGCCTTCGGCCTGGTGCCCGGCATCGTGGTCGCCCCGCTGGCCGGCGCCATCGTCGACCGCGGCGACCGCCGCCGGGTGATGCTGTGGGGCGACGTCGCGGCCGGCCTGACCCAGGCGGCCTTGCTCGGGCTCTACCTGAGCGATGCCCTGGAGATCTGGCACTGCTACGTGATGATCTCCCTGCTCTCCGCCGCGCTCGCCTTCCAGCGCGTCGCCTGGGGCTCGGCGGTACCGCAGCTGGTGCCCAAGCGCTTCCTCGGACGCGCCAACGGTGTGGTCCAGATGGCCCTCGGCCTCGCCCAGTTCCTCGTACCGCTCATCGCGGTCGGCATCCTGCACGTGATCGGCCTCGGCGGCATCCTGGTCTTCGACGTCGTCAGCTACGTGGTCGCCACCGGGGTCACCCTGGCGGTGCGCTTCCCCGACGTGATGGCCGCCAGGCGCCGCGAGAGCGTCGGCGCCGAGATCCGGGCCGGCTTCCAACGAGCGCTGGGAAGCCGCCACTTCAGGGCCATGCTGTTCTGGTTCGCGGCGCTGAACATCTTCCTCTCGCCGCTCTTCCTGCTCATCACCCCGCTGGTGCTCTCCTTCTCCTCGACCGCCGCGGCCGGCTGGGTCTCCACCGCGGCAGGCCTGGGCGCCGTCCTCGGCGGCCTCACCCTGCTGGTCTGGGGAGGACCGCGCCGGATGCGCCTGCGCGGGGTCCTGTTCGCCACCCTCGGTCTCGCCGCCGCCTGCGTCGTCACCGGCCTGCGGCCCTCGGTGACCGTGGTGGCCGCCGGCGCGTTCGGCATGACCTACGGACTGGCCCTGCTCAACGGCATCTACGCGACGGTCATCCAGACCAAGGTGCCGATGCGCTTCCACGGCCGGGTGATCGCGGTGAACACCCTGGTCGCCTGGTCCACGCTGCCGATCGGCTTCGCCCTGGTCGCCCCGGCCGGACCCGAACTGCTCCAGCCCCTGATGGACGAGGGCGGCGCACTGGCCTCCAGCATCGGCGCACTGATCGGCACCGGCGACGGGCGCGGCATCGGCCTGCTCTACCTGGTGTTCGGCCTCGCCATGGCCGCACTGGTCCTGATCAGCCTCTGCATTCCCGTCCTGGCCCGCTTCGACCGGGACGTCCCGGACGCCGAGTCCGACGACCTGATCGGCCTGGAGACCCTGCAGGCCCGCGCGAAAGGCGAGATGACCGCATGACCTCTCCGACTCCGACCCCGACCCCGGCCCCGGCCCCGATCGCCCGGCACCCGCTGACCGACGAGCAGCGCCGCCTCTGGTTCCTCCAGCAACTTCATCCCGAGGACGCCGGGTTCAACATGTACCTCAACCGGCGCTGGAGCGGGCCGATCGACCCGCGGGCGCTGAGCGCGGCACTCACCCGGCTCACCGCGCGGCACCAGGTGCTGCGCACCCGGTTCGCCCTGGACGGCGAACAGCCCGTCCAACTCGTCGAGCCCGTACGGGACGTCGAACTCGCCCGGGTCCCGATACCGGATGCCGCGGAGGAATCCTTCACCGCGGCCTGCGCCCCCTTCGTCAACGCCCCCTTCGACCTCGCCGAGCGCCCGCCGCTGCGGGCCGTGCTGGTCAGTGCCGGTGAGCACGAGCACGCCCTGAGCGTGGTGGTCCACCACATCGTCTCCGACGGCTGGTCGTTCACCGTGCTGTGGCGCGAGCTGCTCGCGCTGTACCGCGAGGAGACCGGTGAGGGTCCGGCCGAACTCCCCGCCCTCAAGCTCCAGTTCGGCGACTTCGCGCACGCCGAGCGGATCAGGCTGGACGGCGGCGCCACCGAGGAGGCGGTCCGGCACTGGAGCGGGCGGCTGACCGGTGTCAGCGCCCTGCGGATGCCGCTGGACCGCCCCCGGCCCGCCGAGCCCACCCACCCGGCCGGCTTCTGCGACCTCGCCCTCGCCCCCGAGCTCGTCGCGGGACTGGACGCACTGGCCCGCGAGCAGCGCTGCACCCCGTTCATGGTGCTGCTCGCCGCCTACCAGAGCGTGCTGGCCCGCTGGAGCGGCTGCTACGACTTCGCCGTCGGCACCCCGCTGGCCGGCCGCAACGAGACCGCTCACGAGGCGCTGCTCGGCTACTTCTCCCGCACCGGGGTGATCCGTGCGGACCTCACCGGCGAGCCCGACTTCCGCACGGTGCTGCGCCGGGTGCGCTCCGCCACGATGGCCGCGCTGACCCATCAGGACATCCCGGTCGAGCGGGTGGCCGCCGAACTGGGGCTGCCCGTGCTGCCCGGCGTCGGCCCGCTCTACCAAGCGGTGTTCGTCCACCAGAGCCAGTACGAGCTGGCCGGCGCCGACGAGCGGACCTCGCTGCCCGCGGGCGTCCGGACGGCGAGCATGGACTCCGGATTCGACCGGGCCAAGACCGATCTCCTGTTGGACAGTTGGCGTACCCCGGACGGCGGGATGACGCTCTCGTTCTGCTTCGACCGGGAGCTCTTCGAGCGCGCGACGGTCGAGGCCCTGGCGCGCCGGGTCCGTCACCTGCTCGCCCGGGTCGTCGTGGACGTGGAGGTCCCGCTCCACGGCGACTGGCTGCCGGCCGAGGAGGAGCGTGCCGCGCTCCTCGCCCTCGGCGCCGGCCCCGCCGTCACCGAGGGCGCCCTCCCGATCCTGCGCGGCTTCGCCGACCAGGTCGCCATCCGCCCCGGCGCACCCGCCCTCGAGTGCGCGGGCAGCGTCCTCACCTACGCCGAACTCGACCGCGCGTCGGATGAGTTGGCGCGCCGGCTGGGCCCCGTGGCCGGCCGCGCGGTAGGCGTCCGGATCGAGCCGTCCTTCGACCTGGTCACCGCCCTGCTGGCGATCTGGAAGGCGGGCGCCGGGTACCTGCCGCTCGACCCCGCGCACCCGGCCGAGCGCCAGCGGCTGATGCTCGCCGAGGCGGACGCCGCGCTGCTGCTCACCGGGGGCGAGCGTCCGGACCTCGGAGTCCCGGTCCTGGCAGTACCTGCGCCGGGACTCCCTGCACCGGGAGTCCCCGTACTGGGCATCGGCGATCCGGACACGGGGCCCGCGGCGGCCGCGCTGCCCGGGAGCGACCCGGGCGGCCTCGCGTACGTCCTCTACACCTCGGGCTCCACCGGTACTCCCAAGGGCGTCGCCGTCGAGCACGCTTCTCTGGCCGAGCGGGTCCGGTGGATGGCCGGACCGGAGGGCTACCGGCTCCGGCCGGGCGACCGGATCGTCCAGTTCGCCTCCATCGGCTTCGACACCCACGCCGAGGAGATCTGGCCCGCCCTCACCGCGGGCGCCTGTGTCGTCCTGCTGCCCGGCGGCGGCCGGATGCTGCCCGACCTGCTGCGCAGCGAGGCCGGACGGTCCGTCACCGTACTCGACCTGCCCACCGCGTACTGGCAGGAACTGGTGTCGCTCGGTGAGCAGACCCCGTGGCCGCCGGCGCTGCGCCTGGTGGTCCTCGGGGGCTCCGAGGCGCACGCCGCCACCCTCGCCCAGTGGCGGGAGCGGCACGGCGACACCGTACGGCTGGTCAACACCTACGGCCCGACCGAGGCCACCGTCATCGTCACCGCGGGCGAACTCGCCGGCGGCCCCTACGGCGATGTCGGCGACGCCGGTGACCGCCCGGGCAGCGGGCCCGCCGCCGATCGGCGCCCGCCGCTCGGCCGTCCGCTGCCGGGGGTGCGGCTCTACCTCCTGGACGAGCGCGGCAGCCTGCTGCCCACCGGCTCCGAGGGCGAGCTGTACATCGGCGGCAACGGCCTCGCCCGTGGCTACCTGGCCCGGCCCGAGCTCACCGCGGAGGCCTTCCTCCCGGATCCGTTCACCGAGGCCCCGGACGGCCGGATGTACCGCACGGGCGACCGCGCCCGGTGGCGCACCGACGGGCAGTTGGAGTTCCTCGGCCGCGCCGACGGCCAGGTGAAGATCCGCGGATACCGGATCGAGCCGGCCGAGATCGAGGCCGCCCTCACCTCCCACCCGGCGGTCGGCCGGGCGGCCGTACTGGTCCGCGACGGCCGTCGGCTGATCGCGTACGCCGTCCTGCGCCGGACCGCCGAACAGGGGGACGAAGCCGCGCCTGGGCCGGGCGACCTGCGCGAGTACCTGGCGCTGCGGCTGCCGGCCTTCATGGTGCCGGACGCCGTGGTGCCGCTCGACACCCTCCCGCTGACCACGAACGGCAAGCTCGACACCGCGGCCCTGCCCGACCCGGACCCGGCGGGCGCCGCCTCCGGTTACCTGGCGCCCCGCAGCGATGCGGAGGCCCTGGTGGTCGACCTCTGGCAGGAGGTGCTCGGCGTACCGAAGGTCGGCGTGCTGGACGATTTCCTCGCCCTCGGCGGGGACTCGCTCCTGGTGACCAGGGTCGCCGCCCGCATCCGGGCCGGCGTCGGCCTCGACGTGTCGATCCGCGACGTCTTCGAGAGCCCCACCCCGGCCGCCCTGGCGGCCCGGATCGAGGCCCTGCTGATCGCGGAGATCGATGCCCTCAGCGAGGAGGAGACCGCCGACCGGCTGGCCTGACCCTGCCCGCTCCTTCCCCGACCACCTCCCACGAATCACACCGGAGCCCGCCATCGCCACCACCCTGCCGCCCGCCGCGACGACCGTCCCGGAACTCCTCGACGCCCGGGCCGCCGAACACCCCGACCGCACAGCACTGCAGGTCCTCGGCGGCGGGGAGATCAGCTACCGCCGTTGGCGCGAGGAGGCGCTGCGCGCTGCCGCAGGGCTGGCCGCCGCCGGGGTCGGACCGGGCGACCGGGTGGTGCTGCGGTTCTCCAACACGCGCTGGGAGCGGTACGCCGTCGGCTTCCTCGCCGTCCAGTACGCGGGCGGAGTGCCCGTACCGGTCCGCGAGGACCTGTCCGAGACCGATGCCGCCGCCCTGGCCGCGCTGGCCGGAGCCGCCACGGTCCTGCGGGACGGTGACGACGAGGGTGACGATGCGGGTCAGGACCCCGGTCATGGTCACGGCCGGTCCGGGAGTGGTCTGCCCGCCCTCCCCGGACTGGTGGACCTGCGGCTGGACGCCCTGCTGGCGGCGCACCCCGAGCCGCCGGCCGGGCCGCCGCACCGGGTCGGCCCGGCCGACCCGGCCCAGGTGATCGGTACCTCCGGCACCACCGGCGCGCCCAAGGGCGTGCTCGCCGCGCACGGCAACCTGACCGCGGGCCTCGTCGCCCACCCCCGCCACCGCGCCTACGCGCACTCGCGGCACGCCCTGCACGCCTTCCCGATCGGGACCAACGCGGGTCAGGTGATGCTGCTGGGCGCGCTGACCGCCGCGCCCACCGTGCTCAGCCTGCCGCGCTTCGACGCGGACCAGTTCGCCGTCGCGGTCGAGAAGTTCGGGATCGGCACCGCCTTCCTGGTGCCCTCGATGGCGATCGAGCTGGTCAACGCCGGCGCCGCCGGCCGGTACGACCTGAGCAGTCTGCGCCTGGTCAACTCCTCCGCCGCCGCCTTGCCCGTACCGGTGGCGGCCGCGCTGGCCGCCGCGCTGCCGGGCGCGACGCTGGTCAACACCTACACCTCCGCCGAGGCCTCGCCCGCGCAGATCTCCACCGTGGTCGACGCCCGCCGCCCCGGCTCGCTGGGCCGGCCGGCGGACCCCCGCGACCTCCGGATCCTCGACGAGGAGGGGCTGCCGCTCCCCGCCGGGCAGGTCGGCGAGGTCTGGCTGCGCCAGCCCGGACCGCCCCGGGGCTACCTGGGCGCCGCCGGGGAGAGCGCCCGCGTGTTCCGGGACGGCTGGGTGCGGATGGGCGATGTCGGCCGCCTCGACCCGGACGGCTACCTGTACTTGGTCGACCGGGAGAGCGACGTCATCAAGAGCGGTGCGCTGAAGGTCTCCACCCTGCGGATCGAGGAGGTGCTGCACGAGCACCCCGCGGTCGCCGACGCCGCCGCGCTCGGGCTGCCGCACCCCGTGATGGGCGCCGTCCCGGTGGCGGTCGTGGTGGCCGGGCCCGGCGGTGTGGACCTGGACGAGCTCCGGCTGTTCCTGAGCGCCCGGTTGAGCCGGCCCGAACTGCCGGTCCGGATCCTGCTCGCCGGCGACCTGCCCAGGAATCCGAGCGGCAAGGTGGTCAAGCACCGGCTCCGCCCCCTGTTCGACGCGCCTGCGGAGTCCTTTGGCCCTGCGGTCGCCCCGGCCTCCCCGACGGAGCTGCGGTTGGCCGCGCTCTGGCGACGGCTGCTGGGCCGGCCCGTCACCGACGTGGCCGCCGAGTTCTTCGCGCTCGGCGGCGACTCGTTCCGGGCCGTCCAGCTCGCCACCGGCATCAGCGGCGAGTTCGGAGTCCGGGCGAGCACCGCCACGGTCTTCGAGCGGCCCTCGCTGCGCTCGCAGGCCACCTGGGTGGACCACCCCGACCGGCGGCGGACCGCTACCGGCGGTGGGTCCGACGGGGCGGAGACGACCGTGACGCCCTACCTGGCCGCACTGCGTGCGCAGCCGCACGCCGTGGCGCTGACCTCGCAGCAGGAGAACTTCTTCCGCTGGATGGCGGAGGCTCCGGGGCGGGACGCCGGCGCGGTGACGGCGCTGTTCCGGGTGACCGACCGGCTGGAACCGGAGACCCTGGGCCTGGCGCTCACCGAGGCGGTCCGGCGTCATCCGGCGCTGCGGACCCGGTTCGAGGCGGTGGGTGAGGGAGTCGTACGGGCGGTGCTGGACGAGGAGCCCCGGGTCCGGATCACGCTGACCCGGGCTCCGGGGGCCACGGACGCGGAAGTGGACGCCCTCCTGCTCCTCGAACGCGACAGGCTCACCGATCTGGCCAGTGACCCGATGGCACGCCTCCTGGTGGTCAGCCGGTCGGATACCGACCACGTGGTGCTGGTCGCGGTGCACCACATGGTCTCCGACGGCTGGTCGATCGGTGTACTGCTGGCCGACCTCGGGGTGTTCTACTCCGCGCTGCGGCGGGGCCGCTCGGCCCCGCCGGCCCGCTCGGGCCCGGGCTACCAGGAGTTGGTGGACCGGGCGAACGCGCACTGGCCGGCCTCCCGGGCCCACTTCCAGGCCTCGCTGGCCGGGGCGCCGGAGGCCGTGGAGCAGTTCGCCGGCCGCCGGGCGGTGGAGGAAGTACTCACCCAGGCGCACGAGTTCGAGGTGTCGGCGCCGTTGGTCGAAGCCCTGCGGGCCCGGGCGGCCGAGCTGGGCGCCACCCCCTTCCTGGCCGTCACGGCGGCCTGGACCGGACTGCTGGCGAGCCGCAGCGGCCGTCCCGATCTGGTCGTGATGACCCCGGTGCCCGGTCGCCCGCGCCCGGACATCGAGCGGACGGTGGGCTGCTTCGTCCAGTCGCTGCTGCTGCGGGTGGACGCGAGCGGCGGACCCGGTTTCGCCGAGCTGGTGGACCGGCTGCGGACGGTCTACAGCGAGGCCCTGGACCACCAGCTCTACCCGTTCGCCGAGTTCAGCCCGTCCGTGCCGTTCGCGGCATGGCTCCGCTACGAGGCGTGGGCCGCGCCCGCCCAACTGCCCGGCCTGGCCTGCGAGCCCTGGGAACTCCCGCGCGGGAGCACCGTCCCGTGGCCGCTGCCGGGCGGCGACCGGGGCGTGCCCGAGCTGACCGTGGTCGAGCTGCCGGACGGCGGCCTGCGGTGCTGGCTGCAGTACAACTCGCTGGCCTTCGACCTCCCCGTGATCACCGAGCTGGCCGCGGAGTTCACCGCCGCGCTGACCGCCGCCTGCGGCTGACCCTTCTGTCGGCTCCACCCGCCCGACGGCTGGAGCCGACAGGCACAGTCGGGCACAGGCACATTCGGGCACAGGGACAGTCGGGCACAGGGACCGTCGGCGTCAGCGCGCAATGGCCTCCGCGTCGGCTCCCTCCGCTCCCAGCCGGAGGAGTGCGGCGACCGGGCCTTCAGGATCGCGGGCGGCGACGACGGCCAGCGCCTCCAGGCCGCCCAGGAAGCTTTCCGCCGTGCCGAGTTCACGGAAACCGGGGTCCACCGACTGGGTGACCTGGCAGGACTCGTCGAGCTCTTCGAGGAACAGGAAGAACTTCGCCCCCCGCCTGGCGGCCCGGCCGCCGGATGGTCCGCAGGTCCGTCAGGCCGAGTTCGGCGGCCCAGTCGTCCGGACCGGGTGCGCGCTGCGCTTCCGCCGCGTCGGGCGCTCTGAACCGCTCGGCCCCCTTGAAGCGGACGTCGTTGAAGAAGCTGTAGCCGCCCGGGAGGAATCCACGCTCGTGCGCGATGTCGCCGGCCAGCGCTTCGACGGCTTGCGGATCGCCCTCGCACCGCCGGGAGGCCGCCAGGGTGGCGCCCGCGCAGCGGCGTACGAAGGCTTCGGCCGACTCGTCCGCCGGGCCCACGCGCAGCAGGCCGTTCTGGTTCTGCGCGCCGACGAACTCCCGGTCCCGCGGGTCTGAGCGGGTGGCGACGATCAGCCGGAGAAGGGCCGAGTCCTCTCCCGTCCGTGCCGCGAGCAGCAGTGCGGTCATGGACAGGAGCACCGCTCCCCCGTTGGCCCCGGTCCGTGAGGCCAGCACGCGTGCGGCGCCGGCCAGGGCCGGCGACCGGATGGCCGCCCAGTCACGGGGGGGCCTCGTCCGGGGTGGAGGTCTTGGCCTGCATGACTCCGGGAGCCGCGCGCAGGGTGCGCTCCCAGTGGCCCAGCGTGGCCCGACCACGGCGCAGGCCTTCCTCGGACGCCTCGAACAGGGCCCGGTCGACCGGCTGCCGGGCGACCGATCTGGCCGTCTATACGCTCGAGGTACGACATCTCCAGGTCCTGCGCTCCATCGCCCAGGAGGGATCGCTGGCCGGCGCCGCGCGCGCACTGCACTACAGCCAGCCCACGATCACCCACCACCTGGCCACCATGGAGGCCTACCTGGGCGCCCCCCTCGTCCAGCGCGGGCCGCGGGGCGCCCTGCTCACCGAGCTCGGTGAGTCACTGCTCCCGCACGCCGAGGCGGTGCTCGACGCTGCTGGCCCCGGCGGTCAAGCGCCTCCACCAACAGGGCGTCCACATCGCGCTCACCGAGGGTGAGCTTCCCCTGCTCCTGCGGGGCCTGCGGGCACGGGAGCTGCAGGCCGCGCTCGTCTTCTCCCAACCCGGTGACCGTCTCGACCTGGACGAGGACTTCGAGCTCCACCCCCTGCTCGCGGACCCGCTCCTCCTCGTGATGCCGCGGGACCATCCGTGTGCGGCTCTGGACAGGGTTCCGCTCGTCGATCTGCGCGACGCCCACTGGGTGGGCGCCGCGGACCCGCACGATCCGTGCGACCGGGTGCTCTCCTGGGCGTGCGGGCAGCAGGGCTTCCAGCCGGTGCACGCCATGCGCACGGACGACTACGCGGTCGTCCAGGGCCTCGTGGCCGCGGGCACGGGTGTGGCGCTGATCCCACGACTCGCGCTGGGCTCTCCCCTCGCCGACCTGGTCGTACGCCCGCCGGCGGGCCCCGATCTCGCCCGGGAGATCAGTGTCGCGGTACTCCGCTCGACGTCGGCCGGCAGCGCCCAGGAGCTGGTATCGGCCCTCCAGGAGCAAGCCGCGCTGGTCACGGCCCGCTGGGCTGCCACCGGCTGAGGAGGCCGCCCGGGCCGGTGCGGGGCGCCCTACTGGCGCCCCGCCCGGCGGTGCGTCCGAATCAATAGCACTGCAGGCCGTTTTGGGCGCTCGCGACGGCCGTGTCGAGCTTCTGCAGGTCAGGGGTGAGCTTGGTGAGGGCCTCGGCCCCAGTGGTGTCGCCGGGCAGGTCCTCGTACGTCTTCTTCACATCGGCGGCGGCAGACTTGACCGCGTCCTTCTGAGCGGCATTGAACTGCGCGGTGGACTCGGCGACGGTCTTCGAGTCGTCCTGGACGGCCTTGTGCGCGTCCTTGATCTGGTCCTTGGTCGCTGTCGCCGGGTCGAGCGCACGCAACTTCGCGTTGTCGGCCTTGAGTTCGGTCAGACTGCTGCACAGCTTCGTGGTCGCGTCGTCGGTGGGCCCGGCGGCGAAGGCCGAGGCGGCCCCGCCGGCGACGAGAAGCGCTGCGGCGGCCGTGCTCACGGCCGTGGCGAGAAGTCGGTTCATCTGTGATGCACCCCTTCGGGGAAGACGCCCCCCGGTACGGCCCCCACTCGTACCAAGCTGACACAGGGCCCCAGGGCCCGCATCCGCACGCCACTCCCCCACCCCGCCTGCATTCCGGGTGAAACCGCAGGTCAACGTACTGATCCGCCGGTCAGAGCGGTGCACCGGGGGCCGGCGGGCGCCGGCCCCCGAGTACGGGCCCTGGATGCGCGCCCGTCAGCGGCGGCGTGCGCAGGTCCAGGCCCCCATTCCCTGGATCCTGGCAAGCCTCCTCGCCGTGGCGATCTGCTCCGCCTTCGTGGCGAGGTCGGCGCGTGGTGCGTACTTGCGGCCTCCTGCCGCCTTCCAGCTCGACTGGGTGAACTGCAAACCGCCGTAATGGCCGTTGCCGGTGTTCGCCCGCCAATTCCCCCCGGATTCACACCGGGCGATGGCATCCCAGTCGGGGCCCTGTTTGGAGTGGACGGCGGCGGCGTGGGCTCCGGAGACGTTCAAGAGCGGAACTGTCAACACCATGAGAAACAGCAGCACTTGCGTGATCCTGCCCAGCTCTCGCCGGTCCTTCGGGTAGTGCGACATCAGTCCTCCTTCGCTGTTGGGGCGGGCTGCCGCGAACAGCGGGCGGGCCCGCGTACGACCCTCTTAGGGCCGTGGCCACAGCACAGCACGGACCGTCGTACTTCCAGGCGCACTTACCACCCGCGAAGGGGCAACGCCACCCGAACGGACGCTCTACGACCCTCGCGCAGCCCTGCCGATCGGCGATCCGATGAGCGGGTTCGGCATGCACAGCGACACGAACGGCGATAAGAACCCCAACAGTGCACGTCCGCCAACAGGGGGCAGCATGAAGTACGACCTGTCCGACCGCCTGGTCGTGGGGATCGCCTCCAGCGCCCTGTTCGACCTGACCGACGGCGACGCCGTATTCCGGGAGCACGGAGAGGACGTCTACCGGACGTACCAGGAGAACCACGTCGACGAACTTCTGGCCAAGGGAGTGGCCTTCCCGTTCGTCAGGCGCCTGCTGTCGCTGAACGACCTCTCGGACGGGTCCGACCCCCTGGTCGAGGTCATCATCCTCTCGCGCAACGACCCGGACACCGGGATGCGCGTCATGCGTTCGATCACAGCGCACCACCTGCCCATCAGTCGCGCGATCTTTCAACAGGGGCGCCCCTCATACGGTTTCATGCCGGCGCTGAACATGTCGCTGTTCCTGTCGGCCAACGGTTCCGACGTACGGGAAGCGGTCGCGGCCGGGCTGCCCGCGGGACACGTTCTGAACACGGCACGCATCGACGACGAGACCGAACCCGAACTCCGCATCGCCTTCGACTTCGACGGAGTGGTGGCGAGCGACACCTCCGAGCGCGTCTACCGGAACGGCGGCATCGAAACCTTCCGCGCACACGAAGTCAGCCATGTCGCCACCCCCCACGATCCGGGACCGCTGCGGAACTTCCTCGCGGGCATCAACCGCATCCAGCGCCGAGAAGACGAACAGCACCGCCGGGACCCCGCGTACCGGCCCCGTCTCCGGGTGTCCCTGGTCACCGCCCGGGACGCCCCCGCACACGAACGCGCCCTACGGAGCCTGAAGGAGTGGGGCCTTCGGGTGAACGACGCCTTCTTCCTCGGAGGCATCGACAAGGCCGCCGTCATGAAGACGCTCGATCCCCACATCTTCTTCGACGACCAGGTCTCCCACCTGAACGGCACGGCACAGGGCACCCCGAGCGTCCACATACCGTTCGGAGTGGCCAATGCGCCGCCCGTCGACGCGGCCTGAACAGACCACTTTTCACTAGCAGTTGAGTGTCGACGCAGAGCAATCAACAGTGCCGACAGACGACTTCGGCTACCGGGTGCGCCGACGGCTCCGCTACTCCGCCCGACGGTCCGGTGATTATCTGCCCATTGCTGCATGCGGGTTACTGGTGATCTTCCTCCGGTTTTTCCGTGCTTATGATTCCCGCGCTATGACAGAGAGTCAGAATTTCCAAGGCTTAAGCGCCTCGGCCGATGTGGTCGTGCTCGGCGCGGGCCCCGCCGGCCTGGTGCTCGCCAACCTCCTGCTCGCCGCCGGGATCGACTGCGTCGTTCTCGAACGCGCCGACCGGTCACACGTCCAGACCCGGGCCCGGGCCGGCTTCCTCGCGCCGAACACCGTACGGATCCTGGACCGCCACGGCCTCGCCGACGGGCTGCACCGCAACGGGCGCACCCACGGTACGTGCGAGTTCCGTACCGGGGACGGCCGCTTCCGCCTCGACTACGGCTCCCTGGGCCGCGGCGAGCGGCACACCGTCTACCCGCAGCAGAACCTGGTGACGGACCTCCTGGCGCACTACCTCGACGCCGGTGGCAGGATCCACTTCGCGACCGAGGCCCTGGCGGTCCACGACGCCGACGGCGCCCGGCCCTACGTCACCACCCGGGAGCCGGACGGCCGCCCCACCCGATGGGACGCCCGGTACGTCGCCGGCTACGACGGCCGCCACGGAGCGTCCCGCCGCTCGTTGCCGCCCGGCGCGGTCCGCCACCACCACGACCACGGAGTGAGCTGGCTCGGCCTGCTCGCCGAAGCTCCGCCCAGTCTCGACGCCGTCGGCTACGCCGTCCACGACCGCGGCTTCGCCGGCCACATGGCCCGCAGCCCGCAGGTCACGCGGTACTACCTGCAGTACCGGCGCGGCACCCCCGCCGACGCCTGGTCCGAGGAGCGGATCTGGGACGAACTCGACCTGCGGATGGGCGCCGCGGAACACGGCCCGCTGCGCAGGGGGCCGATCATCGAGCGCGGCGTCGTCGACCTTGCGTGCGACGTGATCGAACCGCTGTGTCACGGCTCGCTCCTGCTCGCCGGCGATGCCGCGAGCCTGGCCGCACCGGCTGCCGCGAAGGGCGCGAACCTCGCCGTGCTGGAGGCGGAGCTCTTGGGCGGAGCCCTCGCCGAGACCCTCGGCGGAGGGGACGGCACGGCCCTCGACCGCTACTCGGCGCGGAGCCTGGCGCACATCTGGCGCGCGCAGGAGTTCACCCAGTGGATGACCGGACTGCTGCACGCGATCCCGGCCCGGGACCAACCGGGCGGATCGTTCTTCCAGGCTTCCCTTCGGCGCGCCCGCCTCGACTCCTTGCGCACCTCCCGCGCCCACCAGGACTGGTTCGCCGAAAACTACGTCGGCATGTGACCACTGCTCTACCCCGTACCCGTACCGCCTTCCACGCTCGACCACCCCACAGCCGGTCCACCACGCGCCGGTCCACCATGCCCAGCTCCACCATGCCCAGCTCCGCCGGAGCACCCGCCCCAGCACCGCCCGAGAAACCTCTGCGATGACGACGACCCTCCCCGACGAAGCGACGCGCCCCGCCGGATCGCCGCTTCGAGGCGAACGATGCTTCCCGACGACACGGCCCGCCTGCGCACGGCCGTCGCCTTCGTGCGGGAACACGACACCGCCACCGTGCTGTCCCTCCTGCTGCCCGGCCTGCGCGGCCCGGAACTGGAGTCCCTGGCCCCGCACTGCCGCTTCGCCCACGCCGGCCTGCTGATCTTCCCCACCGACCCGCAGGACCTGCGCCGCAGGCTCGCCGACTGCGGGCTCGCCGTCGACATTCCGTCCCAGCCCAGCGTCGTCGTACGGCAACGGCTCGCCCGGCGCCACCGCCGCGACCTGGCCGAGCTCGACGTCCGGATCCTGCGCCCCCGCGTCCAGGGCCCGGCCGGAGAGCGCCGCGCGGTGGAGGTGTTCGCCCTGACGGTGCCCGCGCCCTCGGGCCTGGAAGCGATCGCCGCGCACGAACGCGTCCGGGGCCACGAGGCCCACCTGGCCCTCGAACTGGAGCACCCGGACCCCCTGGTGCTGCGCGGCCTGTGCGCGGTGCTCACCCGGCACGGCGCCCGCCCCGACGGCGGCGGGTACAACCCGCACGAGGACGGCACCGTCCTCTACTTCACCACCCCCGCGGCCGGGGCGTGCGGCTACCGCCGCCTGGAGCTCTACACGCCCGGCGACCACCGGGACGCCCTCGCCGACCACCTCCGCGCGGACCCTCAGCAGCGCCCGGACGCGGACCGGCCCGCCGAGACGCTCCTGCGCCTGCTCACCGGCGCATGGACCACCCAGGCCCTCGCCGCGTTCGCGCGCCTGGGCCTGCCCGACGCGATGGACCCGTACGCGGCCACCGGCACCCGGGAGCTCGCCCGGCGCACCGCCACCCGCCCCGAGAACCTGGCTACTTCGACCACTTCGCACGGGACCCCGAACTCGCCGACCTCTTCGACCGTTCCATGGCCGCCAGCTCGCGCATGTTCCAACCGCTCCCCGCCCACCCCGTGATCACCGCCGCGGCCCAGGCGCCCACCCCGCGGACCGTCGTCGACGTCGCCGGCGGCAACGGCGAACTCCTCGGGCGCATCCTGACCGCGCACCCGGGGCTGCGGGGCACGCTCCTGGAGCGCCCGCACGCCGTCGAGGCCGCCCGCCGCTCGCTCGACGCCACGGGCTGCGGTGATCGCTGCGACTACCGCAGCGGCGACTTCGCAGACGTACCGCACGGCGGCGACGTGTACGTCCTCTCCCGCATCCTGCACGACTGGGACGACGACCGGTGCCGGGAGATCCTGCGCCACTGCGCCCGCGCGATGCCCGCGCACGCCGACCTGCTGGTCGTCGAACGACTGCTGCCCGCCGACGGTGCCCCCTCGCTGGCCACGGCCTGGGACCTCCACATGATGTGCAACGTCGGCGGTCGCGAACGCCGAGCCGAGCACTACGCCCGCCTGCTGGCCGACGCCGGACTGGAGCTGCTCGACCACACCCCCCTCCCTCTGGAGGCGTACGTCCTGCACGCCCGCAAGGCCCGGTAGGCCCAGCCCCGCTCCCCCGGAGCTACGCGGTCCGCCGCCCTCGGGACGTCACGGTGGCGGGTCCCGCGTGCTCCTGCTTGGCTTGGAGGACCCCAGCCTCCGACTCTCATCGAGGACCGATCATGAGCACCGAAAGCCAGCCGAGCGAGCGGGCCCGGCAGATGCGCGACAAGGCTCAGGAACTGGAGCAGGCGGCGCAGCGGGCCGCCGACCCCGCGGAGCGGGACCGGCTGACCGCCAAGGCCCTGTACATCCGCCAGAAGAGCGAGCGGGAGAACGGCAGGGGCAGCGGCACCATGGACCCCATGTAGACGTGCGGCCTGCGTCCCGGCCGCGTAGTGGCGGGGGGAAGCCACTACGCGGCTCGGGCCGCTCGGGAGCCCGCGCCGCTCACCGCCGCGGACTCCCTGTCCACGCTTCTGGCCCGTTCTCCGCTGCCCAAACCGAATGCCGGGCCCTGGTTCTCGACTCGCTCAGACCCGGCGCCAACAGGCCATGGCCCAGGAGAACAGCCCGAACAGCACCAGCCCGGCGGCGACCACCATGAGCAGCCACGGGCCTGCGGGGGTCTGGGTGAACGCGCGGAGCGTGCCGTCGACCCCCTTCGCCTTCGCCGGGTCGTAGCTCAGGGCGGCGTGCACGGCGAAGGCGCCGGCCGCGGCGAAGACGGCGCCGCGCGCCACACCGCCCACCACCCCGAGGATCTCGACCGCCGTGCGGAGCTGCTCGGACTGCCGGTCCATCGCCAGGTGCTTGCGGAAGGTGCGCCGCGCCGCCTGTACGGCGATCACGACACCGCCGATGGCGATCCCCGCCCCCGTTGCCGCCACCCACCACGGACCACCGGGTACATCGAGCACGCGGGCCGTCACATCGCGCGACTGCTCGTCGCCCGACCGGCCGCCGCCGCCGGTGCCGGCGGCGAAGGAGAGCACGGAGAAGGCGACGACCCCGTAGAACACGGCCCGGGCCGCCGCGGCCAGTCGCTTGCCGGGCTTGTCCCCGTCGGGGCCGGCCGCACCCAGCGCCGCCTCCGAAAGCCGCCAGAGCATCATGCAGACCAGGCCGATGCCGACGGCCCACACGAGGACACCGCCGAAGGGCTTCTCCGCGAGCTCCTGCAGTGCGCCCGTCCGGTCCGCTTGCTCGCCGCTCACGCCGAAGGCGACGCGCACCGCGAGTACGCCGATGAGTACGTACAGCAGCCCGCGCGTCACCAGGCCGCACCGGGCCAGCACCCCCGTACCTTGCCGCCCCTCGACGCGGTCTCCACACCCTCGCGTACCGCTCCACCAGCCGTCATGCCCCGCGAATACCCTGCATTCCCCCCTCCATGCCCGGCCCGGCGGTGCCCCGGTCGCGGTGCGCGGTCCGGAACTGCCGAGACCCCCGGACCAGTCGCTCATGGGGAAGTCCGAAGCCGCAGGAGCAGCGCGGGAGTTGCCGGGGCCGGTCGTGCCCCACCCGCATGAGCCGTACCCATCGGGGCCGGGGCCGGTGGCGTGGGGGCGTTCCATAGGGTGAGCCCATGTCTGACACGCTGAGTTCGAGAAAGACGGGGTCCGCGCTCCGGGCGTCCGCACGGGTCTCCGCCGAGTTGCTGCTGGTCCTCGTGACGGCCGCCGCGACGCTGTGGCTCCTGGGTCGGATGTGGTCGGTGGTCTGGCCGCTGGTCGTGGCCCTGTTGCTCACCACGCTGACGTGGCCCCTGGTCGCGTTCCTGCGCCGGCGCGGCTGGCCTCCCGCTGTGGCCGCGTCCTTGGTGACCGTACTGTTCCTCGTGGTCGCCGCAGGCGTCGTGGCACTGATCGCCGTGCCGGTGGCGTCGCAGGCCGGCGAGCTGGGCGACGGCGTGGTCAAGGGGATCCAGCAGTTGCGCGGGTGGGCTGCCGGGCCGCCGCTGAACATCGGCGACGCCCAGATCACGGCGGCGTTCGACAGTGCGGTCGACCGGGTCCAGAAGAGCGTGGGCACCACGGTTTCCACGGTCGTCACCGGCGTGAGCACCATCTTCAGTGGTCTGGTCACCGCCGTCCTGGCGATCTTCCTGATGTTCTTCTTCCTCAAGGACGGCCCGCGGTTCCTGCCGTGGCTCACCCGGCAGCTCCCCGGCCGCCTCGCCACCGACGTCCCCGTGGTCGCCGAGCGCGGCTGGGAGACCCTCGGTTCGTTCGTGCGCTCACAGGCGTTCGTCGGTCTGCTCGACGCCGCCTTCATCGGGCTGGGGCTGTGGATCGTCGGCGTTCCCCTGGTGCTGCCCCTGGCGGTACTGACCTTCGTGTCCGCGTTCGTGCCGATCGTGGGCGCCTTGTTCGCCGGCCTGGTCGCGGTGCTCATCGCGCTGGTCTCGAACGGTCTGACGGACGCGCTGATCGTGCTGGTGATCATCATCGTGGTGCAGCAGCTGGAGGGCAACGTCTTCCAGCCGATGATCCAGAGCCGCGGTCTCGGGCTCCACGCGGCGGTGGTCCTGTTGGCGGTGACCCTGGGCGGCAGTCTGGCCGGAGTGGTCGGCAGCCTGCTGGCGGTTCCGGCCGCGGCGCTGATCGGCGTCGTGTGGAGGTACCTCCGCGAGCAGCTCGTGCACACCGCGGCCGACCCGGAGACCGGCCAGGCGCCCACCGGCGCCACCCCGTGATGAGCTGAGCCGGCCCGCGAAGCCGAGAGGGGGCGCCCGGACTGCGCCCGCAGCGGCGCGGACCTACGCTGATCAGGTGACGGCCGTACCGGAGGCCAGGGCGATGGCCATGGCGATGGCGGATGCCATCCGGAGGCGGCCGGAGGGAGGTGGGCCTGATGTCCGCACACCGGGCGGCAGCGGCACGCTGTGCGGCCGCCGGAGCTGCCTGTCTGTCGGTCCTCGTGGGCGCGGGAGCCGCCGGGGCCGATGACAACGGCATCGCCGACAAGAGCGCCCGGGCCATCGCGGACGCCTCGCGTGAGGCCATGTCCGGCGTCACGTCCATGCGCATGGTGGCCGTGGTGACCGACAAGTCGGGCACCACCGCCCTGGACCTCCGATTCGACGAAGGGGGCAACTGCGTCGGGACCGTCACGCCTCCCGGAGGCTCGGGCACGGCCGACATCATCAAACGCGGCGACGACGTGTGGATGAAGCTCGACGACGCCCTTCTGCGGGCCCGGATCCCGGGCTCCGCGGCAGAGGAGGCGATCGCACTCGTCAACGGCCGCTATCTGCACGGCACTACGGGCAGTTTCCTGTTGCGGGACTTCGCCGAATTGTGCGACCTGGACTCCTTCAAGAAGGAGTTCTCCTCGAAACCGGCGAACGAAGAGCTGGCCAAGGGGGCGCGGACCGCCGTCGACGGCCGTCCGGCCATCACGGTGGAGAGCCGGCACGACGACGAGACGGGCGCGTACCAGGTCTCCACCGAGGACGAGCCGTACCTCCTGCGGATCGAGGGCACCGAAGCTCCCGGCACGCGGGTCGAGGCAACCTTCTCCGCCTTCGACGAGCCCGTCCCGGCCACGCCCCCCGCGCCCGCCGAGTCGGTCGACGTGTCCCGGCTCCAGTAGGACGGGCACCCGCACTCGTCGTCCGCCGGCTGCGGAAGCGGCCGGATCAGCGGGCGGCGCCGAAGTCCTGCGTCCAGTACTGGCCGGGCTGCGCGAGGCCGATGCCGATCTCCTTGACGTCGCAGTCGAGGATGTTCCGCTTGTGCCCCGGGCTGTTCATCCAGCCGTCCATGACCTTGGCGGCGGTGTCGTAGCCGTACGCGACGTTCTCGGCGTACGTACTCCACTGGTACCCGGCACGGGTGATCCGCTGACCCGGGTCGGATCCGTCGGAGCCGGTGTGGGACATGGTGGAGTGGGCCGCCATGTCCTCGCTGTGGTCCTGCGCGGCCTTCGTCAGCATCGCGTTGACGGTCAGCGCGGGGCACCCGACCGCGGCGCGCTCCTCGTTGACGAGCGCGAGGACCTCGGCCGGTGCACCGGAGGGTGCCACGGAGTCCGAGGGCGCGGGGGTCGCTGCCGGCTCGGCGGGCGGCTGGACGACGGGCTGCTCGACGATCCCGGCGGGGCCGCCGACCTGAACCGGGACCTCCGCGGGCAGCTGCGCGCCGGGGTCGCCGTAGGGCTCGTCGTAGGGGTCGCCCTGGGAGTCGGCGTACCGGGGAGGGCTCTCCTGCTCGGCGGCGACGGACCGCATCGGGCCGGTCTCCTGCGGGTCGAGGCAGGCCATGGCCGTGGTGGGTACGGCCACCAGGGCCAGCGCCCCGATGGCGACGGCTATTTTCCTGTGGTGCGTCTTCCTACGGTGCTTCTTCATGCGGGACCTCACTCGGTGATCGCGAAGCTCCCGGCGCCGGACCGCGAAGGCGCCGGAGGAATCGCCATTCTTAGAAGCCCGCCGGCGGCCTGGCAAGCCACCCCCGCTCAGCCGCGCGGGACGTTCGGGACGCGGCTTGAAACGGCCTCAAGATCGTGCATCCTCCCGTCGCGGCCGGTCCGGCACCCGCCTGGCCCGCCGACAGAACCCACCCCCGTCAGCACTGTTGAAGGCGAGGAAACAGGAGCGCCGGGTTCCGTTTCTGCCGGAGTACGGCATGTCACCGCCAAACAGGTACATACGGCGAAATGTCCAGAGCGGAGGATCACCACAGACGGGGCCACGGCGACATGCAGGCCGTGACGCATGTCACCACTCGGCGGGGGAACCGGACGGCATGCCCTCATCGGTGCGCCGCGCCCGTCAACCGGGTGACCGCGGATCTACGGGGTGGTGAGCTTCGGAAAAGTGAAGGTGTAGCCGTGCGCCGTGAGCCACGGCAGGTATTCCTTGAGCGCGGCGACCGTCTCGCTGCGGTCGCCGCCCCCGTCGTGGAAGAGGACCGTCGGCTGTGGGGGCAGGTTCCCCTCCACTGCGGCGACGATCGACGGCAGGCCGGGCCTGCTCCAGTCCTTGGGGTCCACGCTCCAGCCCAGCGGCCGCATCCCGCTCGCGGCGGCTATCGCGCGGCTGTCGGGGGTGAAGGCGCCACCGGGAGCGCGGTAGTAGCGTACGGCGACGCCGGGTGCGGCCCGCTCGATCATGGACTTGCCGTCGAGGATCTGCTGCCGTTGGTACGCGACGGGCTTGTGGTCCATGGTCACGTCGTGGTCGACCGAGTGGTCGCAGAGGCTGTGCCCCTCGGCGGCGACCGAGCGCACCAGGTCCGGATACTGCTGCGCGCGGGTTCCGATCATGCAGAAGGTGGCCTTAACGTGGTTCTCCCGCAGCACCTCGAGGACCTGGGGCGTCCAGCGCGGGTCAGGACCGTCGTCGATGGTGATGGCGATGTCGTGACCCGGGCCCTGTGCCAGCCGGGAGATGCCCAGCGGCACCTGCTCCGGACCGGGGGCACGCACGGCGGACGACCGCCCCGCCGCCGACGGCACGGCCGGCCCGCCGACCGGGGCGGCCTGGCCGCTCGGGGCCGCGGAGGCCGATGCACCGGCGGCCGCCGACAGGACGAGGACGGCAGCGGCCGCCACGGCGGATCCCGCCCGAAGACGGCTTGCGGAACTGCGGGTGATGCCCATGGAGGCGCTCTTCCTTCGGACTCGGCCCCCCGGTCCCCCACCACTGCCGGTCCAGGCTAGGCCGTACGCCCCGGCGCCGTCCTCCCCCGAACGGCCCATCCGGAGGCCCGCCGCGGACGGGCCGTCCGACCCCCCGTCCAACCTCCGTCCGGCCCCGCTCCAGAGCCGGGGCGCAGCAGGATCCGGGCCGAACCCCGTCGTCCCCGGGCCGTTCCTGGGGTCGCCCCGCCCAGATCTCGCTGCCGGATCTCACCGACTGGTCAGTCCGACCGGTCAGGCCGACCCGTCAGACCAGTCGATCAGGCTGGTCGATCAGGCCGGTCGATCAGACGGCCCACTGCGCGTGCACAGAGCGGGTGACCGTGGTGGGATCGGCCGGGTGAAGGATCCCTTTGGTTGTGACGAGCCGGCATTCCTGGCATCTTCCGGGACCACGGACCGTGCGGCAGCCCGCCACTTTGTCGCTTCACGGGCCGCCGACGCGAGCGAGCTGGCGCTGCTGCTGGACATGCTCGGGCTCCTCCCCGAGACCGAGACCGACCCACGGCCCGCACCGCGCGGTCCGAGACACAGCCCGCCCTGAGGCCGCGGGGACGGACGGGACGCCCGCGGGCACGGTGCCGGCGTCCGGGTACGCACGCTCCTCCCGGGCCGTTCGCCAACGCCGTCACGCTCAACCCGTGAGGCGGCGCTGGCCACCGGAGAGGAAGTCCCGGAACACCCGCGAGGAGCGCGGGTTCTGCCCGCACTGCCACACGCCGTGCGGGCAGAAGTCCGTGATGCTGTGGTACAGCGGCCGGTGCTCCTCGATCCACTCCAGCATGCGCCGCACGTACTCGGGATTGTCGCCGTGCCGGAACAGCCCCCACTCGGGGTACGAGATCTCCTTGCCGTGAGCCCTCGCGAAATCGACCTGCTGCCGCAGGCCGTAGGGCTGGGCGACCTGCTCGTCGAAGGTCCGGCCGGGTTCCTGGTCGTACGAGTCCATCCCGACGACGTCGACGACGTCGTCACCCGGGTAGCACCGGGTCCACGCGATCGCGTCGCCGCCACGGTTGGGGGCGAAGTCGAAGCGGAAGTCCTGTCCCTTCACGGAGCGCATGGCGGCCACGATGCGCCGCCAGTACTTCTTCCAGTTCTCGGGGTCGGGCCGGCAACGGTGGGTGTAGTCGAAGCCGTTCATCTCCCAGCCGAGCACGATCACGGTGTCCGGCACGTCGAGGTCGACCAGGCGCTCGGCCAGCCGCCGGAAGTGGTGGTCGTGAGTGCCCCGCGCACCGGTGCGGATCAGCTCGGCGACCCGCGCGTCGGGGAGGCGGGCCTCGTTGCGCTCCTGCATGGGCACGTTCAGGACGAACAGCCGGTCGGCCCTCTCGTTGCGCCACCGCGCCCAGGTGCGCAGGGAATCGGGTGCCCCCTCGATGTTCGCCCAGGTGTCGCCCGGCAGGTAGGTGTGCCCGGCGCGCAGCTCGGTACCCCCGAGCCAGCGCGACAGCTCCTGCATCCGCTCGACGCCGGGCGATCCGTAGTGCAGGTAGGCGCCCAGCGCGACCTCGCCCCCGGCACGTGTACCGGAGTCCTGCCGGTGCGGCGTCTGGACGCCCTGGGCGCCCCCGGTCAGGAGCAGAGCGAGGGCGACCGCGGTCGCGCAAACCCCCGCCAGCAAGCTGCGTCGACGGGACATGGCACCTCCACAAGCTGCGCGAGCACCGATGTGTCTGGCAGCGACGTTAGGCATCTCATCCGATGCACGGCCCGCCCAGTGTCCCGATGCTGGGCCATTCGCCTCAGTCACCCGCCCCCGCTTGACCCGAAGGGATGAATCCTCACCGGCGCACCGGGCGGCGGGCCCGGGCGTGGTCGCCCGATGACGGCCGATGCCCCGACAGCCTCGGCCGGGCACACGGGCTCCCGCTGCCGGGAACCGCTCCGGTAGCTTGGCCGGGTGATCTCCGGTGACACCCTCCTCGAGCGGCTGCGGTTGCTGGCCGCCCGAGTCCCGTTCGACCTCGCGGTACAACCCGGCGCCACGGCTGCCGACTTCGACCGCTGGCCCGTCCCGGTGCCGGCCGACGCCCGCGAACTGCTGGGCCGACTCGGCGGCTTCGCCGTGCCGCCGGTGGAGTTCACGCTGACGGGCCACCCCCGCCAGGCCGGCGACCACGGCCTGCCGCACCCCCACTGGCTGGTCACCGACGACGGGGGCGGCGGCGTCACCTGGGTCGACATCGAGGCCGACGGCCGGTGGGGCCAGGTCCTGATGCAGTACCGCGAGGGCGGCCTCCACGTCGAAGCCGACTCGCTGCCGCTCTGGCTCGAGCGGCTCATCGCCACGGCGGAGGAACTGGTCGAGCAGACCGGCTTCGAGGAAGGCGTCCAGCCGTACGCCGACGACTTCTGGGACCTCCTGCAGCCGGACGGCCCCGAACTGCCGCTGCACCCCGCTGCCGAACTCCGCCGCAGCCCGGACCCGCTGGTCGCCCGCCTCGCCGCCGGCGTGCCGGACGGCTCGCTGATCGCCGACCTCCGCGGAGCCCTGCCGGGCAGCCGCGCCCGCTTCGACCGGGCGCTCGGGCGATACCGCCTGGCGCGGGCCGTCGGCGCCCCCGTGTTCGCCGCCGTTCCCGGCGAGGACTGACCAAAGGGCCGGTACGGAACCAGTCGCTCGCGATGACGCCGCCGACGGCCCGCGGCCCACGGCGTCCTGCGGAACCAGCGGACCCGCCGGTTGTCCCACGGCAACGGCACGCACTGGGCCAACCTGGCGACGCGTCAAGGCCGAATACCGGCGGACACCACGTGACGGCCGAGTCCGGCATACGGTCGAGTGGCCGGCCTACCCCTGCCGCCAGCGCCGGAACAGGAGCAGCCCATGCGTCTCTACGCCCAGACCCCCGCACGGCGGAACCGACAGATCCTTGCGGACCTGATGGCCGTACTGCTGATCGCCGTCGCGGTGAAGTTCGCCCTGACCGTCCACGGCGCGATCATGCGGCTGGCCGAACCCGGACGCAAGGTCGAGAGCTCCGGCGAAAGCCTGGCCAGCGCCCTCACCGAAGCCGGCGACACCGCCTCCGGGGTGCCGCTCGTCGGCGACCTCCTGAGGAAGCCGTTCCGGTCCGCGGCCGACGCGGGCACCGGACTCGCCGACGCGGGACAGTCACTGCAGGACGTCGTCAGCCAGGTGGCGACCCTGGCCACGCTCGCCCTGATCGTCCTCCCCGTGGCCTTCATCCTGCTGCTGTGGCTCCCCCTGCGCGTGCGCTGGATCCGCCGCAGCGCCACCATCCGGGACCTCCTCGACGCGCCCGGAGGCGCGGACCTGCTGGCCCTGCGCGCCCTTACGGGACCGCCGCGCGCCCTCTCCGCGATCCCCACCCCCGCAGGCGGCCTCGCCGACGCCTGGCGCCGCGGCGACCGGCAAGTCATCGCCGACCTGTCCGAGATCGCCCTCAGGCGGGCGGGCCTGAAGCCCTGACGGGCGCGCGGGAGCAGAGAACCTGGCCACCACGCTCGGCGTCGGCGCCGACGGTCACCGCTGTCAGCGCCGGATGGGGGCGGGGCTCCTCGCACCCGCTCACCTCGGCCTTCAGCTTCGGCACGGGGCCCCGCGGGCGCATGCGAAGGGCTCCGTAGGGCACTCGCGGGGCATGGCCGACATCCCCCGCAGTGCAGCACGTGGAGGAGAACGCCCTCCGTCCATCGCCCTCGCGATGCGCACCCGCGCCGAGCTGCGGCGTACCGCCGTCCGCGTCTGGACCGACAACCTCGCCGATCACGCGGCCGCCCTCACCTACTACGCCGTACTGGCGCTCCTGCCCGCGCTCGTCATCGCGGTGTCGCTGGTGGGGTTGTCGGGCGGGGCGACGAGGGACCGGTTGACCACGGACCTCACCTCGTACGCACCGCCCCAGTCCGCTGAGGTGCTGCGCGACGCGCTCGGCGGACTCGCGGCCGAGCACTCGTCGATCTGGGTCCTGATGATCAGCGGCGGAGTGAGCGCCCTGTGGTCGGCGTGCAGTTACCTCGCGGTGTTCCGCCGCGCCCTGCACGCGATGCACCAGGTGCCGGACACCCGGCCTCCCCTCCGGGCCGCCCACACACTGATCATCAATGCCGTGCTGCTGCTCGTCCTGCTCGTCGTCGGCGCCGTGGGGCTGGTGGTGTCCGGGCCGCTCGCCCGCCGGCTCGCGCACACCACGGGCGGGGCGAGCGCCGAGGGGATCGCGCTCCTGCGCTGGCCCGTGCTGCTGTCCGTCGTCACCCTGCTGGTGCTGATGCTCTTCCGGACGGGACCGGCCCAGAGCCGGGGCACCCGCCGGGGCCTGCCCGGCGGCGTCCTGGCGGCCCTGCTCTGGCTGGCCGCCTCGGCGCTCTTCACCCTGTACACGCAGCTGGACACGTACGGCCGGGTCTACGGGTCGCTGGCCGGCATCGTGGTCTTCGTCATCTGGCTCTGGTTCGCCAACCTGGCCCTGCTCACGGGAGCCCAGTTCAACGCCGAGCGAGCACGGGAGGACCGCGCGGTGCCCGGGTGGCCCGGGCGCCGGGCGCCCCGCTCGATGTGATCGTGGTCCGCGGGCTCGGGGTCCCGCCTCCTGGTCACGGGACCGGGAGGGCGCCACACTGAAGGGGCCACGACCCCGCACCGGGAGGAGCGACGTGCCCGTCCCGATCATCATCGACTGCGATCCCGGACACGACGACGCCCTCGCGATCATGCTGGCGGCGGGGGATCCCGCGGTCGATCTGCTGGCCATCACCACGGTCGCGGGGAATCAGACGCTCGACAAGACCACCCTGAACGCGCGGCGCGTGTGCACGGTGGCCGGGATCACCGATGTGCCCATCGCGGCGGGCTGCGCCCGGCCGCTCGTCCAGGCACTCAGCGTCGCGGACGACGTGCACGGCGCCTCCGGCCTCGACGGACCGATGTTCCCGGAGCCCACCGTGGACATCGTCCCGGAGCACGCGGTGGACCTCATCCACCGGATACTGACCGAGCATCCGGAGCCGGTCACCCTCGTACCGACGGCGCCGTTGACCAATATCGCCCTCCTGCTGACCCGCTTTCCGCAGGACGCCTCCCGCATCCACGAGATCGTCCTGATGGGCGGATCGACGGAGCGGGGCAACCAGACCCCGGCAGCCGAGTTCAACATCCTCACGGATCCGGAGGCCGCGGACATCGTCTTCCGCAGTGGCGTGCCCGTCACCATGTGCGGTCTCAACGTCACGCACCAGGCGCTGGCCACGCCCGAGGTGGTGGCCCGCTTCGAGGGGCTCGGTACGCCCCTCGGACACCTGTGCGCCGAGTTGCTGACCTTCTTCGCGTCCACGTACCGCACACTGTGGGGGTTCCCGCACCCGCCGTTGCACGACCCCGTCGCGGTGGCCCGCGTCATCGACCCCGGGCTCGTGCACTGCGTGGACGCGAACGTCGTCGTGGACTTGCACGGCCGGTACACGCGCGGCGCCACCGTGGTGGACCTGCAGCGTTACGTCGACCGCCCGGTCAACGCCCGAGTCGCGGTGGGTCTGGAGACCGACCCGCTCTGGGACCGGATGATCGCCGCTGTCACGGCCCTCGGAGCCCGTACACCGCGTGAGCGAGGGTAGGGACCACGGTGCATGTACTGGGCAGCAGGATTCTCCTGCGTCCCACGGACCCCGAGCGCTCACGCGCCTTCTACGGCGACACCCTGGGCCTCGCCGTCTACCGCGAGTTCGGCACCGGACCCGAGCGGGGGACGGTCTACTTCCTCGGCGGCGGGTTCCTCGAGGTATCGGGGCGCGCCGAGGCACCGCCCGCGCCCGGCCTTCAACTGTGGCTCCAAGTCGCGGACGTGCACGCGGCGTACGAGGAACTGCGCGGGCACCGCATCGAAGTGCTGCGGCCGCCACGACGCGAGGCCTGGGGCCTCATCGAGATGTGGATCGCCGACCCCGACGGCGTACACATCGCCGTAGTGGAAGTGCCGGCGGACCACCCGCTGCGCTCTCGCCCCTGACCGGGTACGGGCGCGCCGCCCGCGCGCCGGACGGCCGCAGCGGTCCGGCCCGATGGACGCCTTGCCCTCGCGGCCGAGTCCCGCCGAGCTAGTTCCTCACCGCCTCGATCCGTTCAGTGGTGAGTGCGGGATCGATGAGGATCTTGGCATGGGTCTCGGGGTCGTTCAGGGTGGTGAAGGCATCCGGGACGCCCGCCAGGCCCACGCGGCCGGTGACGAGGGGGACGGCGTCGAGGGTGCCGTCGGCGAGGGCGTGCAGAGTGTCCCGGAATTCCATCGGGGTGTACCCGACGGCGAAACGGAGGTCGAGTTCCTTGTTCACCGCGAGCGAGGGGCGGATGCTGTCGGGGCCCATGCAGACGCCGACGACCACGACGCGCGTGTGCATGGGGGCAGCGGCCAGGATCCCGTCGATCATGCCCGGAGTTCCGACGCACTCGAACACCACGGGCCTGTCCGGCCGCGTCGCGCCGGCCTTGTCCAGTACGCGCCAGGCGGTCCACCAGGGCACGGGCAGCCGGGCCAGGCTCTCGAGGGCGTCGATGCCCGCGTTGTACTGATCGGGCATGGTGGTCATGAAGTGGTGCCCGGCGCCGCCCTGTGTCCACGGGGAGTCGACGGCCGGGTCGACCGTGATGTCGGCGCCGCACCGCGTGGCGAGCGCACGGCGGCCGGCGGAGTAGTCGCCGGCCACGACGGTGGCGACACCGCGGGCTTTGAGCACGGAGATGACCGCGAGGCCCACGGGGCCGCACCCGAGGACGATGGCTGCGTCCTTGCGGGACACCTCTGCGCGGTTCACCGCGTGCCAGGCCACCGCCATGGGCTCGGTGAGTGCGGCGAGGTCGGCGGGGAGGCCGTTCGGGACCGGCAGGGTCAGTGCCTCTTGGACCACGACGTACTCGGCGTAGCCTCCCGGGGCGTGTGCGGACAGTCCTACGCCGTCGACCTGCCGGCCGCGGCGCACCAGCGGGACGCTGACGACCGGCGTGCCGGGCTTGATCCGCGCCGCGTTCCACGGGCCGTGCTCGACGACCCTGCCGAAGATCTCGTGGCCCAGCACCACCTTCTCGTCGGAGCGCAGGTAGCGGGGGTAGCCGCACAGCTCCAGTGATCGGGCCAACTCGTCGGCGTGCAGGCGGCAGTGCAGGTCGGAGCCGCAGATCCCGCAGCGCTCCACCTTGACCAGCAGCTGTCCCGCAGCGGGACGCGGGGTGGGCAGGTCGACGACTTCCAGCTGCCCCCGGGACAGGCTGACGGCCTTCATGAGGCATCCGTGGACGTGATCGGGTGTGCGGTCGTGACCGGGTGTTCGGTCGTGACCGGGTGTTCGGCCCTGGCGGGTGTGCGCGTGGCCAGGTGGTAGGCCTCCGGCTTCCAGCGGATCGCCCGGCGCCGGAAGGTGAAGGTCCAGTCGGGGTAGATGGTGGCGTTGCGGCCGTTGGCGTCCCGGTAGAAGGTGCGGCACCCGCCCAGTTCCCACACCGACTTCGCCAGTTTGCGGTCGAGTTCGGCGTTGTAGGCGTCGTGCGCCTGCGGGGCCACCTCGATGGAGGTCGAGCCCGAGAGGTCGAGCGCGCGGATGGCCTTCTTCACGTGCTGCGCCTGGGCCTCGACCATGTAGACCATGGAGCTGTGGCCCAGGCCGGAGTTGGGCCCGAGGAACATGAAGAAGTTCGGGAAGCCCGGAACGGACACGCCGAGGTACGCGCGCGGGGACCCCGCCCACACCACGTTCAGCGGCTTGCCCGCGCGGCCGCGCACCTTGTCCGCGAAGGGGATGTCGGTGACGTGGAACCCGGTGGCGAAGACGATCGTGTCGACCTCGCGCTCGACGCCGTCCGCGTCGATCACGCTGTTCTCCCGGATCTCGGCCAACGCGCGGGGAACGAGCTCCACGTTCGGCTTCTGCAGCGCGGGGTACCAGGCGTTCGACGGAAGGACCCGTTTGCAGCCAAGCGTGAAGTCGGGAGTCAGGGCGCGCCGCAAGGCCGGGTCCTCGACCTGGCCCCGCAGGTGCCGAAGCGCGACCCGCTCGATCACGCGCATGAGTCCGGGCCGCTTGGCGAAGCCCAGTACCAGCAGTTCCTTGCCGAGGTAGGTCTTGGCACGTTCGACCCGCTGGCGCCCGGGGCGTGCCCTGAAGCGCTCGCGCTCCGCATCGGTGATCGCCCGCTTGTCGTGGGGGGTGATCCACGGGGCGCTGCGCTGGAAGACGTGGAGCGAGCGGACTCGGTCGGCTATCTCCGGGACGTACTGGATCGCGGAGGCGCCGGTGCCGATCGACGCGACGCGTTCACCGTCGAGCGTGTGGTCGTGGTCCCAGCGCGCGGAGTGCATGATCTTCCCCCGGAAGCGGTCGATGCCCGGCACGTCGGGGAGTCTGGGTTCGGTCAGCGGGCCGACGGCGCTGACGAGTACCTGCGCCGTCCAGTCCCCGCTGTCCGTCGTGACGTGCCAGAGCTGGTCGTCCTCGTCCCACCGGGCGTCCTGCACCTCGACTCCGGTGCGCAGGTGGGGGCGCAGCCCGAACCGGTCGAGGCAGCGCTCCAGGTACGCCCGGATCTCCGGCTGTGGGGAGTACGTGGAGGTCCAGTCCGGGTTCGGGGCGAAAGAGAACGAGTAGAGGTGGGAGGGGACGTCACACCGGCAGCCGGGGTAGGTGTTCGAGTGCCAGACGCCTCCGGCCGCGGGTGCCCGTTCGAGGATGACGAAGTCCGTGAACCGGTCTTCCCTCAGGGCTCGCCCCAGGGCGATGCCCGAGAAGCCGCTGCCGACGATCAGGACCCGTACGTGCTGGATCACGCGGGACGTCTCTCCTTCGTTCGCGGATGCGGTGGTGTCCGGGGAGTCGGTGCGGTCCGGGGAGTCAGTGATGTCCGGGGATTCGGTGTGGTCCGGCCGTGTCATGTCGTGGTCCTTGGCGTGAGCATCGAGTCGCGGTCCGAGCGGACGTATCGCGAGGCCAGGAGCATCCCGACCGCCGCGACCGCGAAGGCGAGGGGAACGGTGAGCATCAGGGCTGTGCGCAGGCCGTGGGCCGACGCCCCGAGGGCCGAGGCGGAACCCTCGGCCAGGGCGTCCGACAGGGCGCCGACGAACACGGGCCCGCCCGCACCGCCGATCAGGTAGCCGACGGCGAAGAGGAGACCCAGCGCTCCCGAGCGCTGCTCGGGGCGGATGACGTCGGAGACCACGGGCACGGCCGCGGCCAGGTAGACGATGCCGAACATGTAGCCCAGGCTCAGGAACACCACCAGCTGCCACGCCGCGCCACGGCCCGCGGCCAGGCCCGCGAGGGAGAACAGGGCGGCAAGGCCGAGGCAAAGGGCCGATGCCCGCACCCGGGCCTCGGGGGATCTCCTCGCCGCACGGTCGAGCACCCGACCGCCGGTGAGCAGGCCTATGAGACCGGTGACGCCGACGACGACCCCGCCCACCAGGCCGGCCGTGACGAGGGACAGGCCGTAATAGCGCTGTAGGACGGGGGTGAGGAAGGTCCCGATCGCGTACGCGGCGAAGTTGTATCCGGCGAACGCCAGGAGCATCCCGTACATCGAGCGCACCTTCATCAGCGCCAGGAGGGAGGTCCGCCGGTTCTCCCCGGTGGGGACGTGGTCGGGTTCGGCGGCGCCGCGTTCGGGTTCGCGCAGGCGCAGTACGAGGAAGGCCACGACGACTCCGGGTACGGCCGCGATCAGGAAGGGAGCCCGCCAGCTGTCGAAGGCGACGGCCAGTGCGCCGGCGGTGAGGAAGGCGAGCAGGGTCCCGATCGGGAAGCCGAGCATGAACAGCGACTGGGCGCGCGAGCGGCGTTCGCTCGGGTAGAGGTCCGCCAGCAGGGATCCGGTGGCCGGTGCGTAGCTGGACTCTCCGACCCCCACGCCCACGCGTGTGGCGAAGAACCCCCAGAAGGAGGTCAGGACCCCGCCGGCCGCGGTGAAGGCGCTCCACACGAACAGCCCCCATCCCGCGACCGCCGTACGCGGGATCCGGTCCGCCAGACGCCCCAGTGGCACGCCGGCGAGCGCCGCGACGAGCACGAAAGCCGATGCGAGCATCCCGACTTGTGTGTCGTCGAGGCCGAACTCCTCCTTGATCGGCTCCAGCACGACGGAGGGCAGCGCCCGGTCGTAGAAGTTGAGCAGGTTGCCTGCGAACAGCAGCCCGAGTACGTACCCGGCCGGCGACCGCGGCGTCGACGCACCGCTGGTCGGCTTCGGGAGAGAACGTGCCCCAGGAGGGATCCCTTCGACAGTGAAGAGTGCTCGACATGGCGCCCGGAACCAGGTCACCCGCGAGCTCCGCCACAGTGTCGCCGTGCCTGACCTGGCAAGCTACGGAGTCTCCGATAACCTCGTCGCGCGAACTTTGTTCTCCATAACAAAGTCTGTGACTAGGGTGCCGCCATGGACCACGAGAGCCCCACGGCCTGGCCCGCACGCCGGCGCATGCCGGACCTCGGCGCCCTGGACCCCGCGACCCACGCCACGGTCGTCGCCGCTGTCGCCCGCCTGCGCACGCGGCGCGACGCCTTCGCGGAGCGTTTCCTGATCCTGGTGCGCGGACACGTCCCGGGGTACGCGGTGCTCTCGGACGAGGAGATCCAGGTGTCCGCCCGCAGGTTCATGGACGTCCTCGTCTCGGAGCTCTCGTCCCTGCGCGTGCCCGACGCCGCCCTGCGGGAGATGCTCGGCGGCTACGCGGCGGAGCGGACCGCCCGGGGGATCTCCCTCGACGCGCTCACCATCGGCTACCAGCTCGGCTCGCGGGAGATGCTCGCCCTGCTGGACGAGATCGCCGCCGAGGTGGGCCTGCCCCCCGACCTCCTCCTCGCGGTGCACGACAGCACCTGGGAGTTCTCCAACGAGGCATCGGCGGTGTTCGCCCGCGTCCAGCACGACCTCGCCCTGGAGCGCGCGCACTTCGACGCCGAACGCCGATCGGCCTTCGCGGCCGGCGTGCTCAGCGGGGCCTTCCCGGCCGAACGGATCCACCAGGACGCCCACCTCTTCGGGCTCCGGCCACAGGCGCACTACGTGGCCCTCGCCGCACGGGCCTCGACCGCCGACGACGCCGACACCCTGCGCCGCGCCATCGCCGGGGCGCTGCGCGTTCCCGCCGACCGGCTGCCCCTCGCCGAGATCGGGGAGGTCCTCGGCTTCATCGCCCCGAGCGCACCCGAGTCGATCGTCGGACACCTGGTGGCGGTCGGCCCACCGATGCCGCTCGATCAGCTCGACACCGGCTTCGGCGAGGCGGTGCTGGCGCTGGAAACCGCACGGCGCTTCGCCATGTCGGGTGCCGTACGGCTCTGCGACCTCGGGCCGCGGCCCCTCGTCCTCGCCGAATCCCGCACCGCCGAATCCCTCTCCGCACGCCACCTGACGGCGCTCGACACCGCGGGGCGTTCGAGCAAGGAGATCGAGCGCACGGCGCGCGTCTACCTCGAATGCGACCAGGACGTGGGCAGGGTCGCGCGGGAACTCGCCGTGCACCCCAACACCGTGCGTTATCGGGTCAACCGGTTCCAGGAACTCACGGGACTCGACCTGCGTCGCACCGATGATCTGGTGACCTCGTGGTGGCTGCTCAACCGTCGGCGCACCTGAGGCGGCCCGGACGATGCCGTGAGGTGGGGCGTCACCGAGATCGAGTGCCGTCGTTGCCTCGGTATGACCGATTTCATGGTGAAGGTCCCGGCCGACTGGCTCGCCCGGGTGTTTCTTACGCTCCGTCACAGTTCTTCGGAGGAGTCCCAAGCCGTGGCGGCGGAGCTCCAGCCGTTCACGGAGAAGCCCGGCCAGCGTGTGCCGGTTCCTCGCGCGACCGTCATCCGGTCCGAACTGGCGCTGACGGTGGAGCTCGAATGGGCCGAGGATCCGGCCCGGCGGGCGCGGCTGTCGGAAGGGGCCGAACAGTTGATCAGCGCCCGCCTGAGCGGCGCGAACGTCCACGGCTCCTAGAGCATCCCTGCCGCCCAGGGGCCCCATTCCCCCCACGCGGGAAGGGGCCCCTGGCCCACTACCGTCCGTCAGTGGCCGACGGGGGCCGGTGAAATCTGCTGGAAGAGGCTGATCAGGTCCGGCGCGACCCATTCCTCGGCGATCCGCTCGCCCTCGAAGCGGTAGACCTCGACACTGCGGTAGCCGACCTGCCGTCCGGTCGCCTCGAACTGCTGGAACGCGCCCAGGTGCGTGGCCTGGAAGTGGACCAGCACGGTCACCTTGTCGCCGGCGCCGAACATGTCCCGCACCTCGATCTTCAGATCGGGGAACGCGTCCTTCATCATCTGCGTGCCCGTCCGCCAGGTCTCCCGGCCGTGCAGCGGGTCGGGGCATCCAGGGACGTTGGCGATGAAGTCTTCGCTCAGCAGCTGCCCGGCAGCGTCGATGTCACCGCTCTCCACCAACCGGTACGCGGTGCGCAGCAGGGCCATGTTCTTCTCGACAGCGGTGGTCGCGGTCATCTGGGAGTCCTCTCGGGTGGGTGACCGTCCCGTGAGCTCGGTGCGCCCCGGGCCGGATGTCACTCAGTACAAACCGTGACGTCGCGGCAAGGTCAAACCGGGCGTGCCCCCGCCCGGCCGGGGAGACGTCAACTTTGTTGATTCCAGGGATGGTTGACGGACGCACGCATACGATCAACGGCATGACACCAGCGATCGCCCCGTTGCCGGGCGGTACGCCCGCGCAACTCGGAGGTCACCGGATCCTGGGGGTGCTCGGGGCCGGCGGCATGGGGAGGGTCTACCTCGCCCGCCGCCGGGGGCGTCCGGTCGCCCTCAAGACCATCCGGCCCGAACTCTTCCGCGACGCGGACCTGCGCGAGCGGTTCACCCGCGAGGCCGCCGCCGCGGCAGCGGTCCGCAGCCCCTTCGTCGCCAACGTGCTCGGCTCCTCGACGACCGGGCAAGTGCCCTGGATCGCAGCCGAGTTCGTCCCGGGCGCGACCCTCGCCGCCGCCGTACAGCGGCACGGACCGCTGCCCGCGCCCGCCGTGCGGGTCCTCGCCGGGGCGCTCGGCCGGGCCCTGACGGCCCTGGCCGCGGCCGGAGTCGTACACCGCGATCTGAAGCCGTCGAACGTCATCCTCGGCGCCGACCGCCCCCGCGTCGTCGACTTCGGCATCGCCCGGGTGACCGGGGACGCCACTTTGACCGCGACGGGTCAGCGCCCCGGAACGCCCGGCTACATGTCGCCCGAGCAGGTGGTGAAGGGTCCCCTCGGACCGCCGAGCGACGTCTTCTGCCTCGGTGCGCTGCTCGTCTTCGCGCTGACCGGCCGGCACGCCTTCTACGACGGAGATCCGGTCCGATCGGACTTCCGCATCGCCTACGAGGCCCCCGACCTCACCGGCGTACCGGCCGGGCTGGCGCCCGTGATCCGCGGCTGCCTCGAAAAGCAGCCGGAAGACCGGCCCGCCGCCGCGGAGGTGGCCGCGGAACTCGACCCGCAGGGCGCGGCCGTGCGCGCCGCCACCCGCTGGCTGCCCCCCGCGGTGCTCGCCGACGCCGCCGAGATCGCACGGGCCGCGGCCGCCCTGGGCGCCGGCCCGCGGCTGCCCACCCGGCGCAGGGTGCTCACCGGCGCCGGAGCCGCCGTGCTCCTCGCGGCGACCGGCGCCACCGCCCTGCGCACCCTCCGGGGGGACGACGGCCCCGGCCGCACCCCCGCTCCCCGCTGGAGCGGCCCGCCCGGCACGGTGCCGGGGCCCCTGTGGTCGTACGACCGCGCCGCGGCGCAGCCGGCCTTCGGGCCGGTGGACGTCGACGGCCGGGTGTGCTTCGCGGACGGCGGCGGCGAGCTCCTCCTCCACGATCCGGTCTCGGGCGAACGGCGCTGGCGCGGACCTGTGGTGCGCGACCTCGCCGGCGGCCGCCGACCCGTCGCCCTGGCCCCGGACGGCGCCCTGCTGTTCCTGGACCCCGGCAGCGGTACGGTCCGCCACCGCGCACGCGACGGGGTGACCGGGCTGCTCGCCGCCGACGAGGACCAGGTGTACGTCCTCGGCGCCGACGGCCGGCTGGCCGCGCTCAAGCGGGCGGACGGCTCGGTGCGCTGGCGCGTGCCCGTCCCCGTGCCGGGCACGGCGCTCTCGGCGGCCGCCGGGTACGGGCGGCTGCTCCTGGCCTCCGCCGCCGGCGGGGTGGTGGCCCTGTCCGCCGCCGACGGCGGCCCCGCGTGGCGGCGGCCCGCCGGCACCGACGGCTCGCGGACGGCCCTGTCCGCGGGCGGAGTGCTGCTGGGCGGGGCCGGAGACCGGACGCTGACCTGCCTGGACCTGGAGCACGGCGAGCAGCTGTGGACCCTGCCCGCGGACGACAGCGCGGGCTTCGGCGTGCCCGCGCCGGCCGGCGACAGCGTGTACGTCGCCGACGGCCGCCAGCTCCGGAGCATCGGCGTGAAGACCGGAGCCCCCGCCTGGACCGTGCCGGCCTCCGAGGAACTGGCCCAGGACCAGGCTCCGTTGGTGGCGGGGGCCGGGATCTTCGCGCCGCTGCGGAAGCCCGAGCTCGGCATCCTCGTGGTGCACGGCGGGCGGGCGGCCGAACAGTACGTGTTCGCACCGGCCCCGGCCGCGGAAGGCCGGGCCGACGTTCCCTGGCGGGGAGCGGTCGCCGGAGGCAGCGTCATCTGGCAACGCGGCAGCGCGGTCCGCGCCCTGCCGGGCATGTGACCGGCCCCGGGCGGGGCCACGAGGTGAGGGGGGAACCCATGGGCGGCGGACGTCTGGAGGAGGGCTTGCACCCCGAGGACCCGCGGGCGGCCGGGCCGTACCGGCTGCTGGCCCGTTGGCCCGGCCCCCGGCCGGCGCCGCCGGCCAACGGCATGTACGTCGGCCGCGACCGGAACCACGGGCACGCCGTGGTGTGCCTGCTGCCCCCGGCCGCGTACGAGGCGGCCGAGGCGCTGCACCGTGGGCCCGTGCCGGGAGTGCCGCACGTACTGGACCTGCGGACCGGGACCGAGCCCTCGTGGGCGGCCCTCGCGCACACCCCGGCCGTGTCCCTCTCCGATGTCGGGCGGCGGCCCGGCACGGAGTCCGGGACCCTGCCCCTGGATCAGTCGGTGCGGCTTGCCGCGGAGATCGCCGACACCCTGGCCGCCCTGCACGCCCGGGGCATCACCTACGGCGCGGTGGCCCCCGACGGGGTCTGGCTCACCACGGCCCGCCCACTGCTGATGGCCCTGCACGCCTGCCGCATGCCCTCCACGCCACCTCGCGAACCGGGCGGGGGTCAGGGGCCGGGGCCGGGCCAGGGATCGGGCCAAGGATCGGGGCCGGGGCCGCGGCCCGACGCAGGGCAAGGGCGGCCCGAACCGCAGAGCCGGGTGTCGACCGTGCCGGCCGCCTTCATGGCCCCGGAAGTGGCCGCGGGGCGGCCCTCCTCCGCCGCTGCCGACGTGTACTCCCTGGCGGTGCTGCTGCTCCACACGGCCACCGGGCGGCTCCCCTTCGGGGACGGCCCGCCGCCCGTGCTGGCCTACCGCGCCCTCCACGACCGGCCCGAACTGACCGGTCTGCCGGGAGAGCTGGGCGAGGTGGTGGCCGCGGCGCTGGCCGCCTCCCCGACGGACCGCCCGACCGCCGCGGAGCTGTGCCGGACGCTGGCCCCCGGAGGGCAGGGCGCGGAGCGGACACCGGACCCGCTGCCCGGCCGGGTCGTCGCCGCACTGGCCGTACGCACGCAGGCGATCGCCGACCTGGAGATCCACGATGCGGACCCGAACGGGGACGGGGATCCGGACGCGGACCGGGACGGGAACGGGCATGCGGATGCCCGGTCCCCGGCGGACGCCGATGCGTACGAGCCCCCGCACCCCGCCACCCTGGCGGTGACGCCCCCGGCCCCCGCACCGGTTCCGGCCCCGCCCACCCGCCGCCGAGTGCTGTCCGGCCTGCTGACCGGTGCGGCGGGAGCGGCCCTCGGGGTCTCCGGGACCCTCGCCTGGTCCGCCCTGACCCGAGAGGACAACCGCGCCGGGCCGTCCGCGACGGGCGGCGGTTCCGGTACGAGCCCCCGCGTCCCCGGCATGCCGCCGGGCGCCCTGTGGCGCCTGGACGACCCGACGGCCCGAATCCGGCTCCTTCCGGGGAGCAGCGCCGACCACTGCCTGATGACGCGCGGCGACGTCCTGTACGGGCACGACCTGCGCACCGGCAAGGAGGTGTGGCAGCTGCCCGACGGCGGCAGCACCCCACCCGTCCAGGTGCCCGGCGACCGCTTCCTGACGGCCACGCGCGAGGGACTGTCGCTCTGCTCGATGCGTGACGGCCGTACCCAGTGGCTCCAGCGCCACGAACAGCTCGCGGGGGTGATCGCCGCCGACGGCGCCACCGCGTGGCTGCTCCTGGCGGACGGGAGTCCGGCGGTCGGGTACCTGCTGGCGGCGTTCGACCTGGACCAGCGCAAGGAGCTGTGGCGCACCCCGCTGCCGAGCGGATTCGGCAACGAGCGACTCGTCACCGCCGTCGGCCCCGAGACGGTCGTCGTGGAGGTGCAGGTGCCCCCGCAGGTGTTCCGGGACGTCAGGGCCGTCCGGACCCTCGCGATCGCGGGCTTCGAGCGGAGCAGCGGACGCATGCTCTGGAACCGTTCCTTCCCCGGCGTCCACGGCGGCCCGGCCTCCACGGTGGACCCGGCGGGCGGCGGACGGCTGTTCCTGCTCTCCCGCGGTCGCGCCCACGCCTACGACCTGAAGACCGGCACCCGGCTGTGGGAGTCGCAGGCCCTGATCGCCGGGACCAACTCCCCGCCCTTCTTCAGCGGCGGCACCCTGTACCTGGCCGACGACGGCACGGGCCCCGTCGTCGCCGTCGACCCGGACACCGGCCGGACGCTGTGGGAGCAGACGCTCACCGAGAACCTGGAGTGGAACATGCTCGGGGGCATGACCGCGAGCACCTCCGGACGCACCCTCTACCTCGCGACCCTGCACCAGGTCACCGCGACCGGCATCCCCTCGGGCAAACGGCTGTGGCAGACCGGGCTCGCGGGGGTGGAGGCCCGGGAACCGTTCCAGCTCGCCGCGGTCCCCGGCATCCTGCTCGTCGCCCGGCCGTCCGCCGTCGTCGCCCTCCCGGCGGACTGACCCCGCGCCCTCCCACCCCCTCGCCCGCCCCCGACCCACGCACAGGTACGACCGCCGCCCCGAAGGAGTCCACCGGTCATGTCCACGCTCCTGCCCCTGCTGCCCGACGATCCCGAACGGCTCGGGGAGTACACCCTCCTCGGCCGGCTGGGCGGCGGCGGCATGGGTACCGTCTTCCTGGCCCGCACCGCCGGCGGCCGCCTCGCCGCGGTCAAGACCGTCCGGTCCGACCTGCGCGACCAGCCCGGCTACCGCCGGCGGCTGACGCTGGAGGCCGAGGCCGCGCGGGCCCTGGGAGCGGAGCACACCGCGGCCTTCCTCGGCGCCGACCCCGACACGGCGCGGCCCTGGCTGGCCACGGCGTACCTCATCGGGCCCTCGCTGGCCGAGGCGGTGGCGGCCGGGGGTCCGCTGCCCGAACCGGTCGTCCGTCAACTCGGCTCCGCGCTCGCCGCCGCGCTCGCCGCCCTGCACCGCGCCGGGCTCGTCCACCGGGACATCAAGCCGTCGAACGTACTGATCACCGCGCACGGCCCTCGCCTCATCGACTTCGGGCTCGCCCAGGCCCCGGGCAGCCCCCGCCTCACGGAGGCCGGGGGCCTCGCGGGCACACCGGCGTACATGTCACCGGAGCAGGCGCGCGGAGGACCGCCCGGCCCGGAAGGCGACGTGTTCGCCCTCGCGGCGGTCCTGGTGTTCGCCTCGTCCGGTCACGGCCCCTACGACGCCCGCGGCCGGCAGAGCACCCTCGAACTGCTGCGGGACGGCGCCGACCCCGACCTCACGGGCCTGCCGGACGGCCTGCGCGCGACGCTCACGGCCTGCTTCTCCCCCGAGCCCGGCGACCGGCCCGCCCCCGGCCGACTGCACGACGAGTGGGGGCCGTTCGACCCCGGAGAGTTCGCCGAGCTGCTGCCGCAGGCGCTCCTCGCCGACCTGTCCCGCCGGATCGGTGACGTCGCCACCGTCGCCACCGCCCCACTGCGCGCCCCCGCCCCGCGCCGCGCGCTCTCCCGCCGCACCCTGATCGCGGGCGCGGCGGCCGCCGGGCTCACCGTGGTGGGCGGCGCCTCGGCGCTCTGGGCCACCGGGTACCTCCCGGGCTCGGGCTCCGGTCCGGGCTCCGCCGGCCGTACCGCGACGCCCGGCCCCACCCGGTCCTCCCGCCCGCCCGGCACCCCTCCGGCCCCGCTGTGGTCGGTCCCGTCCCCGTTCACCGCCACCACGGCCGTCCCCTCCGACGAGGTCCTGATCCACACGAGCGACATCCTGTGCGGCATTTCGACCGCCGACGGCCGGATCCTGTGGGAGACCCGGACCGCCATGGCCGACGTGGCCGTGGCGGGCGACAAGCTCGTCGGCTTCGTCTTCGACGACGACGGCAACGCGAGCGCGGGGTACCTGGACCCGCGCACCGGCCACCTCGCCGCCGACGCGGCCAACCCGGCCGTCCTGGGCGATCTCACCCACACCACGCAGCTGCTGGCCGCGGACGCCGAATGCCTCTACCTCAAGGCGTACTTCAGATCCGGCGACCGGCAGCAGCAGGAGCAGGCGTGGCTGCTCGCCTACGAGCTGGGCGCCCGGAAACTACGCTGGCGCACGCGCATCGAGGGCGCCGTCCTGGACAGGGACGGCTCGCTCATGATGTCGGCGATCATCTCCGGCGGCCGCCTGATCTGCTCGGACCCCGCACGCGTCTTCGCCGCCGACCTGCGCGACGGCCGCGTCCTGTGGGCCTGCCGGGTCCGCACGGACCAGGAGGCGACGTCGGCGGACAAGTCGGGAGGCATCAACCCCCCGGTCGCCTCGGACCGCCACGTCTTCGACTTCGAGGAGCGGATCACTGCGGTGGACCTGGCGACGGGTGCGGTGGCCTGGAAGCTGGAACCGGAGAGTCCGAAGCTGCTGAGCGCGCCCGTCTGCGTGAACGGCACGGTGTACGCCGCGGACGGGGCGCTCCAGGCGTTCGACGAGTCGACCGGGAAGAAGGTGTGGACCCACGACCCGGGCGCGTACGTCTCCATGCTGGCGCCTCCCGCCCCGTTCCGCGGGGAGCTCTACGCGGCGGTCGGCGGCGCAGGTCAGGCGGTCGTCGCGGTGGACGTCGCGGCCCGGCGGGTCGCGTGGACGCTCGCCGCGGGCGCCGTGAACATGCCCGACGGCCCGACGATGATCGTCCAGCGCGGCAACAGGCTCTACCCCCAGACCGTCGACCGCCTCGCGGCCGTACCGCTCGACTGACGTCCGCCGCGACCGCCGCGGATCACCGGACAGGGTCGGGGAGCGACGGGGCATCCTCGGCGCGTGGTGGCCCTGGCACCGGGTTCACGGTGTCGTGCGGGATGCGGGGAGGGTGAGTCGCGTGGCAGGGGCAGCCGGCGGGAGGGCGATGGGGTGGGCGCCGTCGTGGTCGTGCTCGACATCCGCGAGCGGGCGGGTGCGTTCGGCCGCGCGGGCCATCCACGGCAGGATCCGGAACGTCGGGTCGTGCGCCGTCGCCGCGGACCCGGCACCGCTGATCCACGTCGTGAGGGTGAACCGGTGATCGGCGAACCGCCCGCTGGGGCAGGTGGAGGGGACGACCTCGTGGAAGGCGCTCGCCGGGAAGAAGACGATGGTGTCGTGCTCGGGTTCGACGGTGCGGTAGGACTCCGCCGGCTGCGCCCCGCCGTCGGTGAGCAGGGTGTCGTACAGCCGGAGCTGGCCCCCGTCGAAGCCCCGGGGCTTGCGGTGGAGGTAGTACACGGCCGACAGGGCCGTGCTCACATCGCGGACCCGTGAGGCGTCCGTGTGCATGCCGTAGTGGCCCCCTTCCCCGTGCGCGGTCAGCACCGTCAGGGTGTGGCTGAGCGCGGCCCCGTGACCGAGCACCTCCTGGACCAGCGGCAGGCAGTCGGCGAGGTGCCGGCTCAGCACGGCGCTGGTCACGGGGAGGACGAGGGAGCTGCGGCCCTTGTGCGAGACCTGGCCCGACAGCGGGTCAAGGACCGTTCCGGCGCGGAAGTCCGGCTCCCGGGAGATCGCGTAGCTCAGCAGGCGGGCGGCGCGGTCGGCGCCGAGGAAGTTCTCCAGACGGCAGACCGGGGCCGGTACCACCGGGGTCGTGGACCACCGGTCGGAGGGAGGCAGGTCGCGGGTGCTGATTTCCGTCGGCGTGGCCGGTTCCTTCGCGTATCCACTCATGGCCCGGAACCGTAAACGGAACCGGCTGGGCCACCGAAGGGGTACATGGGGGCGCACAGGAGTACACCGCACGGCCCGGACCTCGGAGGAGGCCGATCCGCATGCGTGTGTGGCGCGTGGTGCCGTGAAGGGGCTCAGGGAAGGAACGTCACTGCCGGGAAGGCCGGGGACGGCCCGTCGAGCAGGTGCCCCGGACGGTGGCGCAGGTGCTCGTCGAAGAACGCGAGCGGGTAGGCCTGCTGGATCCTCACCGCCTGGTCGGGATCGAGGGTGCCGATCACCTCCTGGAGCTGCTGCGCGCTCCATCCGTACAGCTTCGCCACTTGTGGGAACAGCGCCTCGTTGTCGCCGGAGGAGATGTGGACGGCTCCCTCGGCCCGGATGTCCAGCCGCCGGCCCCGCAGGTGCGACCAGAAGGCGGCGACCGCGGGATCCGTGGCCCGGCTGAACTCGGCGGACATCATCATGAACGGCCGGTCCAGGTCGCCGGCGAGCGGCGGGTTCATCTGCATCGGGCCGTCGAGGCTCAGCCCGGCCCGGATGCGCGCGTCCGCGAGCGTGGCGCACGCGGTGGCCGTGCCGCCCTTCGACCAGCCGAACGCGCCCGTGCGCCGCGGGTCGAGCGAGCCGAGCAGCCCGGCCGGCAGCCTCTTGTGGTCGACGTCCGGATTGCGTCCCGCGGCGATCTGCTCGACGCAGTCGAGGACGAAGCGCAGGTCGGCGGCGAAGTCCCCCGGCCGCGTCGGCGCCTCCCTGTCCTGGAGCGGGACGGCGACCCGGCCGTCGGGGAACTCGGTGTACGTGTCGTACTGGTGCGCGATCGTCACCACCGCATATCCGTGGCTGGCGAGCTCCTGGACCACGACGGTGTGGTCGCCCTGGTGGCTGTGCGCGCCGTGCGAGAACACGACCACGTGCAGCCGCCGGTCCGACCTGCGCACCGGAGCGCCCACGTGGCCGGCAGTCAGCGGTCCCAGGGAGGCCAGATCGCCGAACCCGGCGTCGTCGACGAACGCCCGAAACGCCCCGGCCGGCATCCAGGGCGCCACCGGGTACCGCCGCACGTCCCGGGCGGGGTACCAAACGGTGGCCATCAGCTCACGGAAGTGCCCGGGCCCCGCGATGGCGTCCGGACGCGAGCGGTCGACGAGGTGCAGCTGGACCGTCCCCACCGGATGCGGACCGGTCGGCACGGGCAGCGTGAGCCGCGTCGAGGCGTGGGCGGCGGACGCGGCGGGGGTGGCCCACGCAGGGCCGGCGGCGGCCAGCGGTACGGCGGCACCTACGGCCAGCGCGGCGCCCAGCATGCGGCGGCGCGTCATGCGCCGACGACTGACGAACGGTGTGTTGATCACGGGTCCTCCGGTGGTGACGCATCGTCAAGCGTGCCTGAACGGCTGGTCCGTGGGCACAGGGGAACGCTGTCACGTGCCTTCCCGCACGGCATCGGCTCACCGATGGACAACGCGGGAGGGCGTAGACCCACGGGTTTACGCCCCGGGGCCGATGCGGTCGGCTGCGCCATCCGATAGCCGGTCCCGCAGGCAGGCTTCGCCCGCCCGCCCGCCCTCCGCCGCCGCCAGGCGAGCCCTCGCCCCTTCAGCTCCAGACGATGCCGGGCGGGCGCACCGCGGCGCACACGGGCATCCCGCAGCGGTCCGTCAGCCGCAGCTCCGCTTCGGCGGCGCCCCGTTCGACGAGCTGCGGCGGGAGGTCGTCGAGCATCAGCTTGGCGCGGCGGAACATCGTGAACGCCCCGCCGTGCCGCAGTTCTCCCCACGTCAGATACAGGAAGCGACCCCCGCGCCGTCCGTGGACATGAGGCCCGCGAAAGTCCCGAACCCCGTCCGGCGTCACGACCACCTCCACGGTGAACTCCCAGACCGCCTCCGCGGCGTCCCCGGAAACAGCTCCCTCAGGCTCGCGCCCGCGCTGCACGGCTACATGGACGTCCCGGTATCCCCCGCATTCACGCCCCGGGAGATCGCGGCCGACAATGCGAAGCGAGAGTGATGGCATACCCACCACCCTGCCACGCGCCCTCCCACCTCCCTGGCCGGGCGCTCCGACACGGCGGGGACCAACGGACCGAGCCGGGAGACCCAGTTCGGCAATCCGGGCGCTGCTCGCGGCGAGGCGGGAGCCGACCGACTGGAACCGGGCCAGGGGCCGGCCGGACAGCCGCCGGTTCTTCGCGTAGAGCCCGGACGTTCCGTCAGCGGGCCATGGAGCACGCCTCCGTGTTCCGCCGAGCCGGCCGGGCAGCGTCTTCCTCACGGGTCGTGACCAAGGGAATTCGACAGGTAGTAATTAGGTGAATCCTTGACTGAATTCCCGTCAGCAGCACCCCACTTGTTATCTCGATTAGGTAACGACTGCCTTCGATAAGGCCTGGACCAATACCACGTGACGCGCGTAACTCCCCTTGCCTCATTGCCTCTTGAGTGTTCATCAGATCTGACCGGCAGGTAACGGAACGATTTCTCGAGCCACACCCCTCTTTGTCCGAATTCTCCGCCGCATTCGTCTGGCAGGCTTCCGCGCACCCACTCATCCGACGTTCACTTGAGGTGCCCATGACAGAACGACGCAGACGGCGTGAACACCGCCGCAAGCCGCGGCGGTTGATGCTCCTCACCGCCGCCATGGCCTCGGCGGCGGTGATCGCCGCCGGCATCGCCTACTCCGGACTGGGCGAGAATGCCCAGGCCGTGTCCGTACAAGCCGGTACGGAGGCGGCCGCACCGGCCGCCGCGCCCGCCCGGGACCAGGAGCCCGAGCCCCTCGCGGCCGCGCCCGCCAACGAGAGCGCGCGCGGCATGGTCTACGACGGCCTCGCCCCCGCCCCGAAGGGCGACCGGTGTGCCGGCGTCTACCGGACCGGCGCGGGTCTGTGCACCCACGGCCCCGACGCCCCGCCCAAGGGCGTCGACATAGCGAAGGACATCGCGCCCGCCGTCAAGGCCTCGGCACCGGCGGCCGACCCGGCCCGACCCGCCGCCGACGACCCCGCGGCAGGCGCGGGCGGCGGGCGTCCTCAGGACGCGCCCGCGGCCGACGCCGACCGCGCGGCCGACAAGTCCGCCGCGCCCGCGCCCTCCGCCGCCGCCGGCCAGACCGTCGCCGCCGTCGCCGCCGGCCCCGCTGGCCAGACCGTCCAGTGCGACGGAGACGGCAGCACGGGCAACCGCGTCCAGGTCGTGTACGTCCACGGCCCCGGCCGTGACCGCTACTCCGAGTACGTGGCCTCGTTCCGCAAATGGGCGGCCGACGCCGACCTCATCTACTCCGCCAGCGCCCAGCAGACCGGTGGCGTCCGGTACATCCGCTACGTGACGGCCGCCGACTGCACCCCCACCGTGCTCAACATCGAGCTCCCGGACTCCGCGCTCGCGGAGTTCAGCGCGACCAACGCCGCCCTCGCCGGCAAGGGGCTCGACCGCCGCGACCGCAAGTACATGATCTTCGCGGACACCAAGGTCTACTGCGGCATAGGAACCTTCAACGGCGACGAGCGGCCCGGCCAGGCCAACCTCAGCAACTTCGGCCCCTCCTACGGGCGTACGGACTCCGGCTGCTGGGGCGGCCACACCGCGGCGCACGAACTCGGCCACAACCTGGGCGCGGTCAACAACAGCGCCCCGAACACCAGCCGCGGCGCCCACTGCACCGACGAGTACGACGTCATGTGCTACTCGGACACCCCGTACTACCCGCAGATGCGCAACATCTGCACCAACCAGGCCTCCGAGAACATCCTGGACTGCAACCACGACGACTACTTCCACACCAGCCCCAAGGCCGGCAGCTACCTGGCCACGCACTGGAACATCGCCGACAACCAGTTCCTGATGAAGAACAAGGGCGGCGGCACCGGCCCCGGTCCGAACCCGAGCCCGAGCCCGAGCCCGTCGCCGACCAAGAAGCCGACGCCCAGCCCGACCAAGAAGCCCACGGGCGGACCGGCCGTGACCGTCGGCCAGATCCAGTCGGACTCCGCCGTCGCGAGCTGGCCCAAGGTCGAGGGAGCAGCCTGGTACCAGGTCCTGCTGAACGGCAGGCACCTGACCTGGGTCCAGTCCCCCGTGCTGCGCGTCTACAACCTCCGGCCCGACACCTCCTACACGGTCGCCGTCTCCGTCCGCGACAGCGCCGGCCGGGACAGCGGAGCTGGCAAGGCCGCGTCCTTCCGTACGAAGGGCACGGGCGGCGGCGCGACCACCCCCGGGACCCGGTACCTGCTCGGGAACGGCAGCACCGGCATGGCCGCCGAGGTGTGGGGCGGGCGCAGCGCCGACGGCACCGTGCTCGTCGGGGCGCGCTCCAACGGGTACGCGCAGCAGCAGTGGTACTTCGACGACGCGGGCAGCGGACTGGTCCGCATCCGCTCCGCGGTCTCCGGCAAGTGCCTGCAGCCGGGCGGTACTCCCGCCGCGGGCATGTGGGTCGCGCAGCAGCCCTGCGGCCGCGCCGGTGCGCAGAGCTGGAAGCTGACCACCCGCGGTGGTGCGGTGAGCGTCACGGACCCGAGCGGCGGCTTCGCCCTGACCGTGAGCAGCCGTCCCTACTACGGGAACTGGCTGCTCGACCTCCAGCGCGCGGACGGCCGGGCACCGCAGGTCTGGACCGTGCAGAAGGTCGGCTGACCCCGACTGCCACTGAAGTCCCCTCCGGCGGACGGCCGCGTCGCGCGGCCGTCCGCCGGCCCCTCAACCCACCCCTCGCCCCCTCACCCCACCCCGGAGCACGCCACGATGCGCATACGAATCGCTCTCCAGGCCGTCCTGACCGCCGTCGGCCTGATCCTGCTCTCCCCGGCCGTGGCGCACGCCCACGGCGACACCGTGAAGGTGGTGGTCACCGGGCAGCGGGAAGGCCACGTCACCGCGGACGTCACCTGGGAGAACGACGGCGACGCGGTCAAAGAGGCGGTCGCCGCCACCGTGAACGCGGTCAGCGCCGACGGCGTCCGCACGCTGGGGCCCTGGCGGCTGGTGCGCGATCCCGCCGCGACGCCGGCCGGCTGGACCACGGCCGAGTCCCTGCCGCCCGGTACCTGGAAGGTCAGCGTGGACGTGGGCTTCCCCGCCCTCGGGCACGGCGAACTCGAAGTCGGCGTACCGGTGGTGGACCCGGCCCCGACCACCGGCACCCCGGGCCCCCGCCCCGCCGACCCGTCGTCCGCGCCGACCGGGACGCAGGCGCAGACCCCGACGCCGACACCTGCGCCGGCCTCCGAGGCCCCGGTGGAACCAGGCACGGGTCCCGCCGTCTGGTGGACAACGGCGGGAGTGGCGACAACGGCCCTGACCGGGGCGGCCGTCGGCATCCTCCTGCGCCGCAGGCGGGCCTCGACATCGCGTTGAGGAATTCCACAAGGCCTACCGGTCCGTCCTGGTTCGGACGCGCGCCGTACAGGGCACCCCACGCCCCCGTAGAGTAGGTAAGGCAAACCTATATATACGCCGGACGAAACGATCCGGGCAGTAGCGGGGCGGTAGCAGGATGGTGGAGGAAGGCCGGGACGCGAAGCGTCCGCACGGTGAGCTCGTCGCGGACGTACTGGCGATCCTGTGGGCGGCGGACCGGCCGATGACGCCGCAGCAGATCAACGCCGCCCTCGGCCGGGACCTGGCGAGGACGACGGTGACGACGATCCTGGGCCGCCTGTACGAGAAGGGCACGGTCCGGCGGACCCGCGAGGGCAGGGGCTTCGCCTACGCCGCGGCGGACGACGCCGCGGGCCTGGCGGCCGGCCGCATGCACCGGGAGCTCGACCGGGGACCGCAACGCGACCTGGTACTGAAGCGGTTCGTGTCCTCCCTCTCCGGAGATGACGAGGACGCGCTCAGGCGCCTGCTCCTGGAGGCAGAGGAAGGCGCATGACCCTCGTTCTCGCCCTGGTCATGCTGACCCTGGCCCTTCCCTGGGGCGCGGCGGCCGCGACCCGCAGGCTCGCCTCGCTCCTGCCGCCGCGCGAAGCGTGCGCGGCCCTGACCGCAGCGGCCGTTCTTCTGGCCGGTGGCACCGTGGCGGCACTGATCGGGCTGTTCCACGTACCGTTCCTCGCATCCCTGGAGCAGATCCCGTTGGCGCGGGCGGCTGCCGAGTGGCCCGCCGCCGTGCCGGTCTCCGCCGCGGCCGGTGCGGCTCTGGCGTTCCAGGCGGTGCGCATGGCACGCCGTTGGTACGACCACCGCTCGGCCCGGCCGAGCGCGAGGTGCTGCTCGGGCACGAGCGGGCCCACCTGACGGGCCGCCACCACCTGCTGTCCCTCACCGCGGACCTGGCTGCCGCGGTACACCCTGCCCTGCGGTCCCTGCGCCCGGCCCTGGACTTCCACCTGGAGCGGTGGGCGGACGAGTCGGCAGCCGCCGCGGTGGGCAACCGGCGCCTCACGGCGACCGTGATCGCGCGCGCGGCGCTGGCCGCCTCGGCTGCCGGGAAGCTGCCCGAGAACCGCGGTCCCCTGCTGGCCGTCGGCACGGGGCCCGTTCCTCAGCGGGTCGAAGCACTGCTGCGGCCGGTTCCCGTTCGGCCACGGAGCCACCGGACCCGGGCCGCCGTCGCCGGACTCGTTGCGACCGTGTCCGTATCGGCCCTGTTGTGCCTGGCCCTGGCCTACGGACTGCACGAGTACGTCGAGCTCACCGCCAGGGCCCTGCTCGCCGGCTGAACCACGCGACTGACGACATCAACGTAGACCGATCGCTCCAGGTCACGTATCGTGAGCCTAGGTCTACCTCACCTTGCCGGAACCGAAGGAACTCCTTCACCCGAGCCGAGTGCGCCCGGCTTCCTCGCACGGCATCACGCCACGGACGACGTCCGCCTGTGCGTCCCGGGCCGGAGGGTTGCCTACGGCCCGGCGATTGGATGCGACGTGTACGACAGGGGTAGCGGATCCTCGAGCCCCTCGGAGGAGATCGCGTACCTGCTGGCCGAAGCAGGCAGGGCAGTGGACGCGCTGATGGCCGAGCGGCCGGGGATGCGCCTCCTGGACCCCCTCCACCAGACGGTCCTCAGGACGCTGGCCGATCTCGGACCGCACGCCCGACTCGATCTCACCGAGCAACTGCAGGTGCCGCCGTCCGCCATCGCGCAGGTGATCGACGACCTCCTCGCGCAGGGCCTGCTGCAGGCCATGGTCGTCAACATGGGCGGTCGACACGAGGTGGTGGCCCTCACTCCCGCCGGAACCGCGGCCCTGGCGACGATGCAGAACGCTCTGGAATCCCTGCACAGCACCCTGCTGGCATCCCTGACCAAGGGCGAGCGCGCACAGTTGCGCTACCTGCTGCGCCGAGTGCGCGCATCGGCCACCCGCGCGGGCGTCCTGCCGCCGTCCTCGCCGTAGGGAAGTGTCGACGGGGCGGTCCCCGCACTGCCGCCGTGGAGAGATCCGTGGCTACGGCGCCTCGGGGATGAGCCCGAATTCGGCCAGCAGCTCGCCGATCTCCGTCTCCTGCAGTTTGCCGAGCAGCCGCTTGCGCAGGATCTCGGGGCCGGGCAGGCCGATCGGCTTCCCGTCGCGCAAGTGACCCGCCGCGTCCAGCAGGGCGCGGATGTCGTAGGTGGAGTTGACCACCTCGGGTACGCCGCGTTCGACGCCCAACAGCCGGTAGGCGGCCTCCATTCCGGTCCGCACGGAGTACTCCGTGGTGAAGATCGTGTCCCGCGTGGTCTCGGCGAACTGGCCGATGAACGCGAAGTTGACCGCGCCCTCCGGGACGACGTCGGGGCGGTCGCCGGCCCGGCGGGGCAGGAAGAAGGAGGTGACGTACGGCATCATCACCGGGACGCACAGGGCGCCGGAGGCCGCGAGCTCCGCGATCTCCTCGACGGGAGCGCCGAGGTGGTAGAGCCACTCCTGGGTGATCTCCTCCCCCGTGCAGTCCTGCATCGGCTTGGCCACGTAGTCGCCGGGACGGTCGGTGAACAGGCTGTACAGCCAGACCACGATCTGGTCTTCGGGCTGCTGTTTGAAATGGGGCTGGCGGTTGACCGTCCAGCTCATCAGCCAGTTGGAGTCCCGGGCCGTGACGATGCCGCCGGTGACGACCTTCCCACTGAAGGGGTCGCGCTTGGCGATCTTCTCGATCAGCTTCGGGATGCGCGCGTCGAGGGTGGTGACGGTGGCCGATTCCCACTTGCTCTCGGGAATGTTGCCGCAGAACACCTCCGGGCGGCCGAACGCCTCGTCGTGGCGGGCGATCTTCCGCCACAGGTCCCACGCGGGGGCCCGGCCTTCGTCGAGGCGGGCCGCGGTGTGGTGGTCGCCGTTGTCGGAGTTCTCGGTGAGGGAGCCGATCGTCGTGAAGAGCAGATCGTCCGCGCCGAGGTCGGTCCCACCCGGCTCGCCGTCGCTGAGCCAGTCGATGCGGGTCGCCTGCTTGCGGCCGGGGGTGATCTCGAAGCCGATGTCGGTGACCTCGGTGTCGAAGCGGAAGGTGACTCCCTGCCCGATCAGCCACCGGGTCAGGGGCAGCACGAGCGACTCGTACTGGTTGTACTTGGTGAACTTCAGCGCCGACAGGTCCGGCAGTCCGCCGACGTGGTGGATGAAGCGGTGCAGGTACAGCTTCATCTCCAGCGCGCTGTGCCATTCCTCGAAGGCGAACATGGTGCGCCAGTACAGCCAGAAGTTGCTGTCGAGGAAGGAGCGGCCGAAGACCTCGTTGATGCGCTTGCCCTCCATCTCCTCACGGGTGGCGAGGAAGACCTTGACGATGTCCTTCTGCGCCCGGTCGTCGAGGGTGAACAGGCCGTCGGTTCCCGCGTCCTGGCCCTGTCGCTCGGTGACGCGCTGGAGGGAGGAGTTCGGGTCGTCCTTGTTCAGCCAGTAGAACTCGTCGAGGACCGACGCGCCCTCGACCTCCAGCGAGGGGATCGACCGGAAGAGGTCCCACAGGCACTCCATCCGGTTCTCCAGCTCGCGGCCGCCGCGGATGACGAACCCCTTCTTCGGCTCCTTGATCCCGTCGAGCGCGCCCCCCGGCAGCTTCAGCCGTTCCAGGACGGTGACGCGGTCCCCGCGCATCTGCCCGTCACGGATGAGGAAGGCCGCACCGGCCAGCGATGCCAGTCCGGATCCCACGAACCAGGCGGTCTTGGCATCCACGCCCTCGGGCTTGCGCGGCCGGGCGAATGCCTCGTAATTCCCGCTGCTGTAGTACACGGTCACTCCTTCGCTCTACAGGACGGTCCCAACACTCGACGACGGAAACGTCGAGATGAACAGATGCACAACCAATGGAAATGCTAAATACCACTGAGCGAATCAGTTGGAATGTACAGCCGCTTGGTCAGCGACGGCCGGGCGACACGGCCCGGACCGCACGGCGCGCGCTGCGGACGCGCCCGAATCCACGGTCGATCAATCCGGCGGGGCGGTGGCGCTCGACGCGAAGGGAGAATGCCGTTCATTTCCTGACCGGCGGGCCGGAATTATCGGGCTCAGGCAATGAACCACTCAACTCTTGGAGGTAGAACACGGGCAGCGAATGCCCTTACACCACCACCACGCAGAGCGTGATTTCGCGAGCGAACGGGACCTTTCACCGCACATGAAGACCAGCCGGGTTTGCCAGCCGCCCGACACGGCCCCTAGGCGTCGCATTCCAGTGGCCGCGGCGATGGGCGGGAGCGGACGAAGGTTCCAGCTCGCCGAGCTACAGACGGCCGAGGACCGCAGATGAGCACACGCTGTTCGTACACCTGTCCAATCTCGGGAACCTCCCCCGGGCGGAGTGGCTGGCGCGGCAGGTCGGTGCGGAGGTCCTCGGGGAGCTGGCGCGCGGCCGCACTCGTGGGTGTCCGGGTGTCAGCCGGCCGCGACGGTGACGTTCTCGGGGCGGTCGGCGGGTGCGGGCGGGCCGGCCTTCTTCAGCGGGACTTCGATGACGAAGAGCGCGGCGACGAAGGCGAAGGCACAGACGATCGCGGCGGTGAGGAAGATGTGGCTCGTGCCGTCCGTGACCGCGGTGAGGTAGGCGTCCTTGGCCCCGGCGGACAGGTTCCGCAGGGCGTCCGGGCCGGTGTCTCCGCCGGCCGGCAGGGTGGGCTGGACGGCGCGGGTGAACAGCGAGCCGAAGACGGCGACGCCGAGGGACCCGCCCAGGGTGCGGAAGAGGTTGACGGAGCTCATGGCCGCACCCATGTCCCGCAGGGAGACGCTGTTCTGGGCGATGGTGCCGGCCATCTGCATCGTGAAGCCGAGCCCGATGCCGACGAGGACCATGTACAGGCTGGTCAGCAGGGATGAGGTGTGGGCGTCCATGGTGGCCAGCAGGCCGAGCCCGGCAGCCAGGAACAGGGTGCCGACGACGGGGAACACCTTGTACTTGCCGGTGGCGGACATGACCTTCCCGGCGATGGTCGAGACGATCACCACGGGGATCATCATCGGAAGCATCAGCAGGCCGGAGTTGGCGGCCGAGGCGCCCTGGACGCTCTGCTGGAACAGCGGCAGGTAGAGGCCCGCACCGAACATGACCACGCCCGCGGCGAGGATCATGACCATCGCGAGCGGGTAGTTCCGGTGTCCGGTGAAGACGCTCAGTGGCTCACTGGCCCGCTTCTCGACCTGGATGAACAGGGCCAGGACGATCGAGGTGATGGAGAGCGTCAGCAGGGCGATGCCCGCCCAGTCGATCTTCGCCTGGATGCGCCGGACGGGGACCCGCAGCTTCAGCCACAGCCACAGCCACACCAGGGCGATCAGGTCGAGCGGCGCGGGCGCCTTCGCGTTGATCGGGCTTGCGGCCGAAGAGATCTCCGAATTTGCCCCAGATCGGTGTCGTGACGGCAGTGACGAGGGTGTAGGCGGTGACGACCCAGGAGATGTGCTCCAAGCCGCCGAGGTCTCCGACGATCGTCGGCATCGCGGTGCTGACGACCATGTTGTCGAGCATCGACAGCAGCATCGCGAGCATGACGCCGAGCAGCACCCAGCGCACGTTCTTCGGTACGGCCGTGGGGCCGGCGGAGGGGAGGAACGCAGTCGTGGACATGGCTGATCACTCCTTTCGGAATGAGGGAGGGGAACGCGGAGGGGCGGGCACCTGCTCCGACGCCCGCCCTTCCAGAAGAGCACAGCGAATAAAACAGTGCAACAGCTCAACTTTCACATCAACGCAACTTAAGGGTGGGCTGACGACATGCCCGAGACAGACCGAGCCCCCGGTCATCCACCGGCCCCGGCAGGACGCCGTGAACGAAAGAAGGCGGCCACCCGCCGGGCCATCGCGGACACCGCGCTGCGACTGTTCCTGGAGCACGGGTACGACGACGTCGGCATCCGCGCGATCGCTGACGCCGCCGACGTGTCCACCACCACGCTCTTCAAGCACTTCCCGGTCAAGGAGGCCCTCGTCTTCGACGAGGACGCCGACCAGGAGGCCGGTCTGCTCGCAGCGGTGCGCGACAGGCCGGAGGGCCAGTCGATCCCGGCGGCCCTGCGCGAGCACGCGCTCCGCTGCCGCATGGCGGCCGCGAGCGCCGATCCGCGCTTCACCGCGTTCGTCGCCCTGGTCAACACCACCCCGGCGCTGCGCGACTACCAACAGGCCATGTGGCTGCGCCACACCGATGCCCTGGCCCGGGCCATCAGTCAGGAGAGCGGCACGGCCGAAGATGATCCGAGCTGCACGGCCCTGGCCCACTTCGCCCTCGAAGCGCCCCGCGCCGCCCGCGGCCACGACGATTCCCGGCAGGAGTCGCGACGTCGCGCAGTTCCCTTTCCTCGCCGGATGCCGGAGCCGTCGGCAACCACGAGAGGCACGCCGGGTGGAGCAAGCTGCTATTCGACCTGGTCGCCGTGGCCGGGGTCGGCCGACTCTCCCCCTGCTGCACGACAGCCCCAGCTGGAGCGACGTCGGTCCTACGCGGTCCTGCACCTGGCGTTCTGGACGACCTGGGCCGGGTTCGCCGCCTACGGCGACATCGCCGGCGGCGCGCGGCCGCTGCTGGTCGCGATGCTCGGCATGGCCGTGATGGCCGCGGCCGACCACGGCGTCCCCAGCCGCCGGGGTCCACACCGCCCGGGCCCCGACTTCGTCATGTCCTACGTCGCGCTCCCCTGGCTCACGGGCAGGGTCTGGGAATGCGGCAGCGTCGTCACCGCCGAGACATCCACGTGCCCCCAGCCGAGCGGCGGCCCCCGTGCGGCGCCCTGGACGGCTACTTCGCCATCGAGCTGATCGCCTCCCTGGCCACCGGACCACGTCGAAGCTCCGGGGGCCGACGAACTGACCGGCCGGATCGTGCGCTGAGATGCCGCCCGCCCGCTACTTCAAGGAGAGCCACATGTCGACGCTCTCGATCCCCCGTTCGCGAAAGACGCCGACCGGCTTGAATCCCGCCTTTTCGTAGGCGCGGATCGCCTGGGCGTTGGAGGTTCGGGTGCCACCGAAGAGGATGACGTGCCGGCATCCGCGCTGACGCAGGATGTCGAGCGCCCCTTTGAGCAGCTCGGTTCCGAGACCGTTGCCCTGCAAATGATCGGCAACGACGGGGGCGATGCGGCAGTCCGCGCCGTCCTCGATGGTCCACCCGAGATTCCGGTAACGCGCCTTCTCACCCTCCGGGATTGCGAACTGGGCCAGCAGATAGGCCACCACGCGATCGTCATGGGCATCCGCCAGCACGAAGCGCAGGGCGGTCGGGTCGTCGAGAGCAGCACAGATCCGCTCCGCTTCAGTCCGGTCGAGCGGATGTGGGCGGTAGCCCTCCCTGGTCTCCGTCGAGAGCGTTTCGAGGAATTCCCCGAAACTGGAGGCGTCTCCACTCTTCAGGGCACGCAGGGTGGCGACAGCGCCATTGACCCCGGTGACCGGCCTCGCAAGGAACGGTTGCGCGGTGGCTTCGTCCATGCCGGGCAGCGTAACCGACCTGCCCAGAGGAGGGGAGGCCGTCACGCAGCGCCCCGACGTCGTGGCCGACTCACGAAACCAGCTACGTGGTGCGGTAGTTGGCGAGCAAGGACTTACGGAGACGCAGAAGCCGGCGCACCATCGCCGCGCATGAGCGGAGTACGAAGCTCTGCCCTTGGCCTGGCACCGCTGACCGACGCCCCTGACCACGATGCCTCCTGGACTGGGCGCCCGTCCCTCGCATCTGGAGAAGTCGGATCGGATCAACCTGCTTGACGCGCCGGACCGAACCGTCGTCCCCTCCCTCGGAGCTCGCCTCTCGAAGGCCGCCCATGACTACCACCGCCCTCTGTCAACCCTGGGCCTCGCCTGGCCGACCGCTTCGCGTTCGGCTTCGCGACGCTCCCAGAGGGCTCCGGCTCGGACGCCGAGAGTGTGGCGGCGACCTGCGCCGGGGACGCGCTGGGCGAGGTCCCTCGGCAGGCGTGAAGATCCCGAACAACGGCGCAATCTGGCCCATCGTCAAGCTCGTCCGCCAGTACGCCGCGACCAGCAGGATGCGGTCCTCCAGGGACAGGCTCCACGGCGCCGCCCTCGGTGCACATCGGCCGCAGGATCCCGCCGAACCGCGGTCACCAACTTATCGAAGCAACGCGGCCTCATCCCCGCGAACGGATCTATCCAGGACGGCTCTGACGCCGTGATCACACCAGCCGCATCAAGATCATGTCATCGGCGGCTTTGCGCGCGCGTTGGCCGACCGGTCGGCTCCGCATCTCGCGACAGGACCCGAACCAGCGCGGAGTTGGGGGGTGGTGACACGGCAAGATACCTCCAGTCCCGAGCCGGCTGCCGGGGCCTGTGCGACCCACCCCCCGTAGCCGCGAGTCCCCTACGATCTCCGTCCGGCCCATCACACCGCACCGTATCCCGAGCCACTGACAACACGGCCAGTCAGCAGCCGCGCGAAGTGGGGCACCCTTGCGGCAGCCCGCCCACGTGTTCAGCGGCACACCCGACGAGTAGTGACGGGACAACCCTTGGACCTCGGCAAGTCCCGAACCTTACTCAGGCTGTCGTGCCCCAACGGGCCCGTGGCGAGGAACGCCTGACCGGACTCCTCGAAGACCTCGACCGGATAGCGCACGTACTCACCGAATGACGGCTGCCGTGCGGCAGCAGGCGCTGCCCCTCCCGCTCACCCGGGAAGTGGCGGCCCTACGCCGAAGACCGCGCGCAGAGCTGGCGGCCTTCAGGAGGGCGCGGGGTACCTGCCACTGTCAGCCGGCAGGCTGGGACAGCACGTCGCGTGCCGCGCGGGGCTCCCGGCCCAGGAGCGTGCCGAGCAGGGGGTCGATGCCGGCGAAGCCTCCCTGCCGCGCGTTCCGGTAGAAGCCGAGGAGGAAGCCCGCCATCCGCTCCTCGACACCCCGGGCGACCTGGTCGGCGAGCCACTCGTCCTCGTCGATGACGACGCACTTGACGGTGTTCCCGGTGAGTTCCGAGGCGATCTCGGCGATCTCCTCGAACGTCGGCGCCGCGCTCGCGGTGAGCGTGGTCGGACCGTCGTGGCTGCCGCCGGAGGCGAGGATGACGGCGGCGGCTTCGGCCGCGTCCTCGCGCGCCGTCCAGGAGACCGGTCCGTCGCCGGGGACGGTGATGACGCCCGTCTCGCGCCACGGGCCCGTCAGCCAGTTGAGGCTGTGCGCGTAGAAGCCGTTGCGCAGCGCGGTCCACGGAAGGCCGGAGTCGGCCAGGAGCTGCTCGGTCGAAGCGTGGACGTGCGCGGGGCCGAAGGGGCTGCCCAGCGCGGCGGCCTGGTGGCTGGTGTAGAGGACGCGTCCGACGCCCGCGGTGACGGCGGCCTCGATGGCGGTACGGTGCAGGGCCACCGCCTTGTCCGAGTCCGGTTCGTTCGCGGAGACCAGCAGCAGCTGGTCGGCTCCCTCGAAGGCGCGGGGCAGGGAGGACGGGTCGGCGTAGTCGCCGCGACGTACCTCCACGCCGAGCTGCGCGAAGCGCTCGGCCTTGGCGACGTCGCGCACGGTGACGGCAACATCCCCGGCGGGGACGCGTTCCAGCAGGTGGTCCACGGTGGCGCCGTTGAGGGCTCCGGTGGCTCCGGCGATGACCAGCATGTTCGACTCCGAGCTCAGGCGATATCGATGATTCGCTTTTCACGCTACCATTGAAAAATCGACGATAACAACGATGCGCTATCGTGGGAAACGTGATGGAACCCGCTCCGCAGTCCCCGCGCGACGCCGTGCGTGCGCGCCTGGTCGACGTCGCCGCGCACCTGCTGGCCACCGAGGGGCCCGACGCGGTGACCACCCGCTCGGTCGCGCTCGCCGCCGGCGTGCAGCCGCCCATGATCTACCGGCTGTTCGGCGACAAGAACGGACTGCTCGGCGCCGTGGCCGAACACGGATTCATGAGCTACGTGGCGCAGAAACCCCCCGTCGACGCCGACGACGATCCGCTCCGAGCGCTGCGCGCCGGCTGGGATCTGCACATCGGCTTCGGCCTGGCGAACCCCGCCCTGTTCCGGCTCATGAACACGCCGCTACGAACGCCCGACGGCGAAGCCGCGGCGCAAGCCGGTGCCGCGGTACTGCGCCGACGGGTCACCCGCCTCGCCCGGGCCGGACTCCTGCGCGTGCCCGAGCACCGTGCCGTCGACCTCATCCGCTCGGCCGGCACGGGCATCGTGTTCACCCTCATCGACCAGCCCGAAGGCGAACGCGACACCAATCTCGCCGACTTCGCCTGGGAGGCGCTCTGCACGGCCATCCTGACCAGCTCACCCGCCACAGCACCCGCCGGCCCCGCGGCCGCCGCCGTCACCCTGCGCGCCGCACTGCCCGAGCTCACGAAGCTCACCCCGCACGAGCGCGCACTGCTCGGAGACTGGCTCGACCGCCTCTCCGGCCCGTAGGAGCGGCTCCTCCCGCACTCAGTACGGTTGCGTTTCTGCCGCGGCTCAGCCTGCAATTCCGTACGAAACAGTTCCGCTCCCTATGAAATCCTGGTGCCAGACGCCACCAGCAGTGCCCGGTCCTCCAGCGGAAGGCTCCACGGCCGACCCTTGCGGGCCGCATCCGCACCCCGACGCCGCAGGACGGTTACGACTTGCCGAACTTGCGCGGGCGAAGCCCGGCGAACGGGGCTGTCCGAGACGGCTCCGACGCCGTGATCACACCGGCCACCTGGCGCGAGCCGAGGGGTTCGATCTCGACGGGATGTGGGGCTTCGGTGGGGAGCGACCCTGGAGTGACGTATCCACCTTGCTCGAACCACTCCTCGATCGCCCCGATGACGGTGGAGGCGAGCTCTCGCCCATTGAATGCGCTGCGCTCCTGCCCCGGCTCGAGGCGATCGTCGACCAGTGGCGGAATGAGGTCGGCGTCCCTCGGTCACACATCGATGCAGCCCAAGAGCTGACGGTCGTTCTGCGGCTCTGCATCGCGAAGGACGTCGAACTTCTCTTCCTCTGATGTCCGCGAAGCCGGGCAAGTCCTCAAGGTCGGCACGATCAGCTTGCGCACGCCTCCGGCGGTGGTCCTCCCACGGTCACGGGGTGGCCTACGCGAAGCCACCCCACACGGCGGCTCCGTGTTCTGCGGCCCCGCCAGTGGCGTCGATCCGGTACGTGTCGTCCTTCGCATCGCGTCCGCCGGCGGCGTGGTCGTACTGGCCGGCGAAGACGTGCTCGCCGGTCGGGACCGTCCTGCCGGGTTTCAGGGTCCACCGGTAGACGAGGAAGCCGCCCTCCGCGCGGGCGGAGACGTCGAAGTCCGCGGCGGGGCGGGTCCGCCAGTTCCCGGTGTCCCTCACCCCCTCGGTGAGAGCGATGCGCAGCTCGACGACGAGCGCGGTGAGCGGCTTCCCCGCCTTGAGGGTGACGTTGCTCTGTGCCCAGTAGGCGTTGCTGTGGGGGTCGACCGAGCCGTCGGCCCACAGCGGGCCGTCCTCCGTCCGGCTGCCTACAGCCGTCGGCGGCGCCACGCGGCCGGTGGCGGACGGGGCAGCGGCCGTCGGGTTCTGCGGCGCGTCCGGCGTGTGCACGGCGGCGACCACCGTCAGGGCGCTCACCGCCAGGGTCCCGGCGGTGGCCAGGGCCGCGAGGGCGGTCTTCGGCCAGGTCAGGGCGCGGGTGCGGCCGCGGTCCCGCGGCCGAAGGGCGACGCCGGGACGGGCCGTGCCGCGCTCGATCCGGGCCAGCATGCGGGCCCGGTCGGGCAAGTGGGCTTCGGCGCTCTCGCGCAGCAGACCGCGCAGCTCGTCGGTCACCGGCTTCCCCTTCCCACCAGCTCGTCGGCGGCCCGGGCACCGAGCAGCCGCTGCAGTTCCGCCGTCCCCTTCGAGGTCTGGCTCTTCACCGTACCGACCGATATCCCTAGCGCCGCCGCGGTGTCCTTCTCCGAGAGGTCGAAGGCGTACCGCAGCACCACACAGGCCCGTTTGCGGAACGGCAACCGGCCCAGCGCGGCCCGCACGTCCATGACGGCGGCCAAGTCCGGCCCGTCGGTGCGCTCCGGGCGGTGGGACCAGAACAGCAGGATGCGCCGCCGCTCGCGCACCGTGCTCCGGATCCGGCTGCGGGCGAGGTTGGCGACGACTCCGCGGGCGTAGGCGACCGCGCAGTCGGCGCCGCGTGCCCTGTCCCAGTGGCGCCAGAGCGCGACCATCGCGTCCGCGGCGAGGTCGTCGGCGGCGTCCGCCTCTCCGGTCAGCAGGTATGCCAGGCGGGAGAGTTCGGCGTGGTGGCGTTCGAAGAACGCGTGGAACTCCGCGGCCGCCTGGTCTTCGGTCATGGCCTCGGTACGGCCTCTCGGTGCGGCGGGGGCGATCTCAGGCGAGTACCGGAGAGTAGCAGTCCGTTCGAGTGCCCGTTCGGGCGCTTCCGCCCGCCCGGGCCCGCTCAGCACGGTGGCGCCCATCAGCCCGTCGGGTTCCAGCCGTCGGTACCGGCCAGGTAGGCGCGGGCGGTGTGGGTTGCCGCCTGGTCCGGGCCGAGCTGGGGCCGGTTGGCTCCGGTGCCGGCGCCGGGGCCCGTGTTGGCGTACTCGGCGAACCGGGCCGCCTTCCAGGAGAAGCCCCCCATGTCGGTCCACGGCCCCTCGGTCTTGACGGCCGCGGGCAGACTCGTGTTGCGGATGACCAGCTGGCCGACCGCGCTCGCGCCGGGGTGCCAGGGCCGGCCGAGGTAGTAGGTCCGGGGCTGGGCGGGGCTGCTGATCGTGCTGTCGGTGATGAGGATCCCGTACGGCTTGGCCGAGTCGGTGTTCGGTGCGGCGAGGTAGCCGTTGTGGCCGCCGGCCGCGGCGCCCCGGTCGCGCAAGGTGATGTTGACGTGGTCGTAGACGGCGGTGGCGTTGCCGAAGACGAAGTCGACGTCGCCCGCGACGAAGCAGTGTCGGAAGTACTGGCGGTACTGGCCGGTGGCCGAGGGAGCCCAGTTCAGGACGGTGTCCTGGTGCCCGATGAACCGCGAGTTGAGGTACCGCTGGCGGTCGCCGGACGCGTTGAGCGCCACCGCCTGGGTGTCCTTGACGCTCGGGTGCGCCGACCTCTGCCAGGTGTTCTCGACCGTGACACCGGTGACGGTGATGTCGTTCGCCGAGAAGGTCGCGGTGGCGCTGCCCGCGGTTCCGTACGTACCGCCTCCGGGCTTGGGTGTGCCGGAGGCGTTGCCGTAGGTGATGACGACGTCCTCTGCGTTGCCGGTGGCGCCCTTGAGGGTCAGCCCGTGCTTGGAGGCGGGGACGTTCACCGTCTCCCGGTAGGTGCCGCGTGCCACGAGGACGGTGTCGCCCGCGGTGGCGGCGTCGACGGCGGCCTGTACGGAACGGTGGGCGGCGGAGCCGTCGGCGGCGACCGTCAGCGTACGGCCGCCGGCGGGACGGGACGGGGCGGGAACGGACGGGGCAGGAGCGGACGGGGTGGGCCCCTTGCCTCCGGTCTCGGTCAGGACCCCCGCGCCCGCCTGCGCCGCGAGCTTCTTCGGCAGTCCGGCGGCGGGTTCCAGACCGGCGGTGAGGGTGGGCTTCCAGGCGACGGTGGTCTTGATCTTCTTCCCGGGGTTGGCGGCGTTGTAGGCGGCGACCAGGTCCACGGGGACGCCGCCGACGAGGTTGCCGCTGCCCGCGACGGCTCCGGTGCCGTCCCCGCTGAGCAGTTGGGAGGCCTTCCGGTCCGAGGAGAGCTTCCAGTGGTTGTTCTGCGCGACGACCTGGGCGCCGGCACGGGAGTTGACGCTGTAGCTGTGCCGGTAGCCCTCCGAGGCCGTGGTGTCGTAGTAGTTGTCGTACAGGTGGATCCGGCCCACCCGGGCGAGCGGGGCGCGCTGGACCACCCCCTGGAAGACGTTGTGGTGGAGCGTCACCCGGAGTTTGGTGTCCTGGTCGCTGCTGCCGATCAGCATCGTCTTGTCGTGGTTGCCGAACCTGTTGTACCCGACGGTGACCAGGTCGGAGGCGTTGGTGATGTCGAGGGCGCCGTCGTGGACCTGGTAGTGGCGGCCGAAGCGGACCGGCTCGGCGGAGTCCGGGTGCGGGAGGTCGGAGAAGCTGTTGTGGTCGACCCAGACGTGGGTGGCGCCGCGCAGGCTGACGGCGTCGTAGGCGGAGTTCCAGTTGCCGGTGGAACCGTCGGTCGGATCCCACTGCGGGAAGCAGTCCCGGACGTCGGTGAGCGACAGGTTGCGGATGATCACGTTGTCGGCGTTCTTCACCACCAGGCTGCCGCCGGTGATGCCCGCTCCGGTGCCGGGCACGCCGATGACGGTGGTCCGCGCCGGGACCGTGAAGACCATGCGGGCGGCCTGCCTGGCCTGAGCCGCCCTGCGGGCGTTCTCCTGGGCGCCGGACGGCAGTTTGGCACGGCCCCAGACCGCGGGATCGTAGGCCTTGAGGTAGGAGCCGATCGAGTAGCCGGTGCCCGCGGCGTAGTCGGTGCAGCTTTGCGGCTTCCCGCTGTCGTCGGTGTTCGCGTCGATCAGACCCTTGACCCGGATGATCCGCGGGGCGGCGGCCGGGCCTGCGGCCAGGGCTTTCGCCAGTTCGGCGCGGGTGGAGACGGTGAAGACGTGGGCCGCGTCCGCGGTCCGGCCGCCCGTGGTGCCCGAGCCGCTCGCGGCCCAGCCGTCCCGGGCGGGCAGCACGCCGTGGGCGAGGTCGGCGGGCGCCACGGCATCGGCCTTCACAACCAGCGGCACAGCACCGAGACCGGCGGCGACCAGGGCGGCCACTCCGGCCAGGGCAAGCCTTCGGCGTCCGGTGGGGCGGCGGTGGGGGGAAGCAAGCATGGGCGGTGGCTCCTTGGAGTGAGGTGCGCTGTTCACCCATCAGTTGCCGCCGGACCTCGAAAGGTTGCCGGGCACCCGCCGGAAATATCCTGCAGGTCGTGGTGCGTTGTCCCTCGCTGTGTTCCGTAGTCGGGCCGTACGACCGCCGTTGGCCGTCTAGGCCGTTACTGACCGGGCGCGGGCCCGCTACGGTCCTGGCACCATCCGGCCGGCCATCCGGCCTGTCGGCCTGGCAAGACCCGTCCGACCACCTTGACCAAAGACATAGGGCCCCGGATGCGCCGCCCACATCCGGAAGGGTGACGCCCGACAGCCCGACGCAGTGTCCACCTCGGACGTGAGGTGGACTCCTCCCCCTCCCCCCGTCTGTTGCCCCGATGCTGCGGGAGCGTGAACTGCGTGAACAAGCCGTGGCCGGCAGCCACGGAAAGATCCGGATCGCACGGGTACCGGCTAGCGTCCCTGTCAGAGCCGTTCCGAGGAACAACCGCCACCCGGAAACAAGGGCCGAGCCGCACCATCGGCTCCCGCCGCGTCGGCCGACACCACCGCGTCGGCCGACATCACCGCGCCTGCCGACCCCGCAGCGCCCCGCAGCGCCTTGCACAGCCAGGGTGTCCGCCGGCGCCGGCCCCTCGCAGCACACCTCATTGTCCGCAGCGCCTCTCAGCTGCTCCCTCCCCCTCCACGTTCCGAGGACCCCTGATGCCGTTCTCCCTGCCCACGGGCGGGCGCCTTGCCGTGCTCGCCTTCTCCCTCGCCGTGGCCCTCAGCGCCGCGGGCCTCAGCGGAACACCCGCCTCCGCCGCCGACCCGGCATCCCCGTACGGCCCGCAGCCGCCGCAGAACCCGGTCACCGCAGCCAACGGCACCGCGACCATGCACGGCGACAGCGCCTCCAGTGGCACCACGCCTTACCCGGGTCCCGGAACGAACGGCATCAACTACTCCCGCACGGCGCTGGCTTCGGCCTGCCCCACCGTGGTCATAGGCAGCGACGGCTACGTGCTCGCCCTCTGCACCAGCATCTTCGGCCAGACGCCGACCGTCCACCTCCTCGACCCCACCACCGGCGCCGACCTCGCCTCGCTCGCCCTGCCCAAGGGCAGTCTCTTCGGCGGCGTCTACGCCTACCTCGACAACGGCGACCGCCTGGTCGTCGTAGACGGCAACAACAACCTCCTCCGCATCGGCCACCACCGCGCCGGATCCGGCTGGACGCTCCGGATCGACCAGTCCACCCCCCTCGGCAACGCCGTCCCCGCCGGCGACAACATCGTCGGCCTGACCCCCGCCTGGGACGGCAGGATCTGGTTCGCCACGAGCGGCGGCGTCATCGGTACCGTCGACACGGGCACCGGGGCGGTGCGCAGCATCAGCACCGGCGAGGGCGTCCAGAACAGCATCTCCACCGTCCCCGGCCGCACGGCCGTCGCCACCGACCACGCCCTCTACATCCTGTCGGCCGCCCCCGACGGCACCCCGACCGTGGACTGGCGGGCCCCCTACGACCGGGGTCCGGCCCGCAAGCCCGGCCAGCTCAGCTGGGGCACCGGCACCACGCCGAGCTTCTTCGGACCGGGCAACGGCACCGAGTACGTCACCATCGTCGACAACGCCGCCCCGCACGCGAACCTGCTCGTCTACCGGGCGGCCGGCGGACCCGACCCGGTCTGCCGGATCCCCGTGCTCACCCAGCACGCCCGCAGCGGCACCGAGGACGCCGTCATCGCCTCAGGTCGCAGCGTCTTCGTCACCAACACCTACGGCTACCCCTACCCGGCCCTGCCCGAGGGCGCCCCGGCGAGCCAGCCCTCCTCCGCGGACTTCGACGACGGTCTCAGCCGGATCGACGTCAACGCCCAGGGGACCGGCTGCGACGTGGTGTGGAACAGCCCGCTGAAGTCCGCCGCGCTGCCCCGGCTCTCCCTGGCCGACGGGAAGATCTACACCGTCTCCGTGAGCGGCCCGACCGGCAGCGCCGGCCTGAACACCTTCGCCCAGTACCACCACTCCGTCGTCGACCCGGCCACCGGCGCGCAGCTCACCAGCTCCTACCTGGGCATCGGACTGGTCTACAACCCGCTCCAGATGCGCGGAACCGCCGCCCCGGACGGCACCCTCTACCAGGGCACCGCCACGGGAGTGGTCCGGATCTCCAAGCGCTGACCTGGACGCGTTGCGCGTGCCGATGCGCGACGGCACGGATTCCCGGCCCCAGCCCGAAGTTTACGAGGGCTGGGGCCGAGGAGTCGGCCGCGTCGACCTGATCCAGGAGGACCAAAGGATCTGAACCCGTGGATCTGAACCCGTGGATCTGCACCCGTGGATCTGCACCCGTGGATCTGCACCCGTGCCGGGAATCAGGCCGCGACGAGCTCCTGCTCGCGGTCCGGCGTCTTGACCTTGGGCTTCTTGTTCGGCAGCGAGAGCCGGAAGACCTTGTGCCACGCGGAGAACACCTGCTTGGGCAGCGGGCCGGTGACGTACTCCAGCTCGTACTTCTCGAACAGCGCGCGCACCTTCACCGCGACCTCGGCGTACCGGTTGCTCGGCAGGTCCGGGAAGAGGTGGTGTTCGATCTGGTGCGACAGGTTGCCGGTCATGAAGTGCATGGCCTTGCTGCCGCTGATGTTCGCCGAGCCCAGCATCTGGCGCAGGTACCACTGGCCGCGCGTCTCGCCCTTGATCGACCGGCGCTCGAAGACCTGTACGCCCTCGGGGAAGTGCCCGCACATGATCACCGAGTGGGTCCAGATGTTGCGGACCAGGTTCGCGGTGAACGTGGCGGCGAGCGTGGGGAGGAACGACGGGCCCGACAGCAGCGGGTGGATCACGTAGTCCTTGAGCACCTGCTTGCGGATCTTGCGGCCCACGGCCTTGGCCCGCGCGCGGAACTCCGGGTTCTTGCGGCGGCGCTTGTGCAGGTTCTTGCCGAGCTCCAGGTCGTACGCTGCGATGCCGTACTCGAAGAAGCAGGCGTTGAGGAAGTTCCACAGCGGCTGGCCGAGGTGGAACGGGTGCCACCTCTGGTCCTCGTCGACGCGCATGATGCCGTAGCCGAGGTCGTTGTCCTTGCCGATCACGTTGGTGTACGTGTGGTGCAGCTCGTTGTGCGAGTGCTTCCACTGCTCGGACGGCGAGACGTGATCCCACTCCCAGGTGGTGGAGTGGATCTTCGGGTCCCGCATCCAGTCCCACTGGCCGTGCAGGATGTTGTGGCCGATCTCCATGTTGTCCATGATCTTCGCCACGGACAGACCGGCAGTGCCGATCAGCCACGCGGGCGGGAAGATCGAGAACAGCAGCACGCCCCTGCTGACCAGCTCGAGCTTGCGCTGCGCCGAGATGACCTTGCGGATGTAGGCGGCGTCCTTCTCGCCGCGGCCGGCGATCACCTCGTCGCGGATCGCGTCCAGCTCGCGCCCGAGCTCCTCGATCTGCTCCGCGGTCAGGTGGGCGGTGGGGTCGATGGCGGTCAAGGTGCTCCTACCGTTCGATGTCGCAAGGGCCCGCCGCGGCGGACACGCAGGTCTGGATGAGGACGCCCGGCTCGGCCTCGGTGATCTCGCCGGTGCGCAGGTCGCGGACGGCGCCCGCCTTGAGCGGCGTGACGCAGCCGAAGCAGATGCCCATGCGGCAACCGGAGGGCATGAGCACGCCGGCCTCCTCGCCGACGTCCAGCAACGGCGTGGCGCCGTCCGCGTCGACGGTCTTGCCGGTGGCGCTGAACGTGACCTCGCCGCCGTCGCCGGCGACGACGATGCGGGGGCGGAAGCGTTCGGTGTGCAGGCGCTCCTGCATGCCGTGCCCGGTCCAGTGCTCTTCGGCGGCGTCGAGCAGGCCCGCGGGCCCGCAGGCCCAGGTCTCGCGCTCGGCCCAGTCGGGCACGAGTTCGGCGAGGCGGGCGATGTCGAGCATGCCGTCCGTGTCGGTGTGCAGCTCGGTGAGACGCAGCTTCTTGTCGGCGACCAGGTCGTGCAGCTCGTTGCGGAAGATCACGTCTTGCGGCTGTGGCGCGGAGTGGACCATGACGACGTCGTCGATCTCGATGTCGCGCAGCATTCCCATCACGGGCGTGATGCCGCTGCCGGCCGTCAGGTAGAGCACCTTGGCGGGCTTGGCCTGTGGCAGCACGAAGTCACCGGTCGGCTGGTCGAGGTGGATCAGCGTGCCCGGTTTCGCCCTGCGGACCAGGTGGTTGCTGACCTTGCCGTCCGGGATCGCCTTCACGGTGATCGTGACGCGGCCGTCCTGGCGGTTCGTCGGCGAGGTGAGCGAGTAGGCACGCCACAGGCGCACCCCGTCGACGTCGACCCCGATCCGCACGTACTGACCGGCCGTGTGGCCGCGCCAGCCCCGTCCCGGCCTGATCACGATGGTCGCGGCGTCACCCGTCTCGGGGTGCACGGCCTCGATGCGCCCACGCAGGTCGGCGCCCGCCCGCAGCGGGCTGACCAGGTCGAGGTAGTCCGACGGCAGCAGCGGCGTCGTGACCATCTCCAGCAGTTTCCAGGCCCTGCTGCGGAGGGCTGTGCTCGTCATGACTCCAGCTTGCTGTGCCTCAGGGCGTAAAGTCCTGACCGCAGGACGTAAATCTGGTCGGCTGAATTGTTCGCAGGGAACAAAAAGTGAGTCATGCAAGCAGGAGGGCCAGCGAGCTGGCCCTGGACGAGACGACGGTCACCGCACTTCGGGCCGCGCTGAAGAACACCGCCGACGAGGTCGTCGAGGCGATCATCGACGAGGTCCATCCCTACGCCAACGCCCTTTCGGGCCGCATGGGCGCCACCATCCGCCGATCCGTCCGCACCGCCCTGGGGCACTACCTGGACCTCGCGACCGGGAACGCGACGGGCGGCGACGCCGGTGACGCGGCCTACGAGCTGGGCCGCGGCGAGGTGCGCGACGGCCGTTCGATGGACGCCCTGCTCAGCGCCTATCGCGTCGGCGCCCGCGTGGCCTGGCGATGCCTGGCAGCGGGTGCCGTACCCGCAGGTCTGCCCGCGGCCGAGGTCGCCAAGTTCGCCGAGCTGACCTTCGCCTACATCGACGAGCTCTCCGCCGCGAGCGCCGCGGGCCATGCCGACGAACTGGCCGCCCGGGGCAGGGCCCACGAGCGCCACCTGGAGCACCTGGCCCGCGATCTCCTCGCCGGCGCGAGCACGGACGTGCTGCTCGCCTCGGTTCGACGGGCCGGGTGGCAGCCTCCGGTTTCGCTGACCGCGGTCCTGCTGCCCGCCGCCCAGGCCCGGCCCGTCTACCGCGCGCTCGACCCGAGCACCCTCGTCCTCGATGATCTGCCGGACGGCACCGGCGTGCTGCTCGTACCCGATGCCGACCGATCGCATCTCTTGCGGCAGCTGACCGACCGCACCGCCGTGGTCGGCCCGGCCCGGCCGTGGACGCGTGCGTCCGCCTCGTACGCACGAGCCGTACGCGCGCGCTCCCTCTCCCCTGATATTCGCGACACCGAGGACCACCTGCCCGAGCTCGTGCTGAGCGCTGACGCGGACGCGTTCGCAGACCTGCGTGCCCGAGCCCTCGCACCGCTCTGGACCTTGCCGGTCACGACCTCACGGCGGCTGGAGGAGACGTTGCGGGCGTGGCTGCTGCACCAGGGCAGGCGCGACGAGGTGGCGGCGGCCTTGTTCGTCCATCCCCAGACGGTCCGGTACCGGATGTCGCAGCTGCGGGAGCTGTTCCCGGACCTCGCATCGCCCCAGCGGGTCCTTGAACTGACGCTGGCGGTCGGTCTCTGAACGCGGCAGAGCCGTGCTGACCAGAGACGCAGCGGGGCGCACCTGAGCCAACGCCGGCGCCGGCCCGGGCTCCCCTCCGGGCCGGCCGGGCGATCAGGCTCCGAGGGCCCGGTGCAGTCCGAGCCGGTCGGTGCCCAGTTTCGTGAAGACCGCGGACAACAGCTCGGACACCGCTTGGGCGTTGGTGTGCATCGCCGCGGCAATCGCCCTGTTGTCCATCCCCGCCGAGGCGTGGCGGGCAGCCGTGAGCTCGGCGACGGTCAAGGTGTCCTGCTCGGAGGTGTGCAGAGGGCGAGGCCGCAGACCTGCCGAGGCCAGCTGGGTCCTGGCCCGGCTCACGAGCCCGTCGGCGCCGCAGTCGGCGGCCAACTCCATGCCCCGGTAGGTCTGTTGCGCCGCCTGGTGCGGGTCGCCGATGGCGTGCAGGGCCATGCCGTGGTCGATGAGCGCGTGCGCGAGTTCGCAGGCGGCCGGAGACTGTTCGAGGTGCTCCACCGCCTCCTGCAGCAGGCCCGCCGCCTGGGACGGGTCCGCGGCCGCGGCCGCGACGCGCAGGGCGTGTCCGATCACGCTGGACGTCCCGAACGCGCGGGCCCGTGCGACCGCTTCGGCCGCCGTGGCCCGTGCCTGCTCGGGCGCGTGCGTTGCCTGCGCGAGCGCCAGGTCCAGCTGCCAGGGGCTCCACGAGGGATTGCGCGTTCCGCGCAGATCCAGGCGCCGGCCGGCTGCGGTGAGGTGGTGCTCCGCCTCCTCGATCCTGCCCTGGGCCAGGAGCAGTTTGCCCCACACGGCCTGCGGATCGGGATAGACCACGGCCTGGGGGAAGCCGTCCGCCAGCTTGTAGGCCTTGGCGATGCGCTGGGCCTCGGCGGTGTTCCCCCGGGCGAGCAGGGTCTCGATGAGGGTACCGATCGCGTACCACTGCGCCGGGATCCCGGTGCCGACGCGGTCGGCGATCTGCAGGCCGTTGCGTACGAAGTCCTCGGCCTCGGCGAGCTGCCCGCGCCGGTAGCGGACGTAGCCGAGCAGGGTGTAGACGAACGACAGGTGCGCGCCGCGCCAGCCCTTCCCCTCGAACTCGACGATCGCGGTGTTGAAGAGGTCCTCGGCCCGGCCGGGCTGGTCGCAGTACATGAGCGTGACCGCGAGGACGGCGGGCACCTCGAAGCCGAAGTCCTGGTCGGTCCAGCTCATGCCCCCGTCGAGCGCCTGTTCCGCGTACTCCAGGGCGGTGGAGGCGGACTCGCCGCGCATCGCGGCGTCCCAGGCCCGCAGACCGAGGATGTGCCGCTCGGGCAGACCCCGGCCGGTGAGCCGCTTGGCGAACTGGGCGAGGAGCCGGGAGCGGGCGGGCGAGTTCTCCTCGTCGAACCGGACAGCGTTCCATTTGAACTGCTCGGCCTGCATGCGCAGCCGCGTACGGGAGCTCGTGGCACGCCGGGCCTCCTCCGCGAGGAGCCCTGCCGCCAGACCCAGCTGACCCGTGTGGCCGAGCGCCTGGGCGAGCCGGTACGTGATCGCCTCGCGCAGGGCCTGGTCGGTCTTGGGCTCCTCCAGCGCGGCCCTGAGCTGGTTGATCGTCGTCGCGGGCTCGTGCAGGAGGTTGGCGGATCCGAGTTCGAACAGGACCTCGGCGCGGTCCTCCACCTCCGGGGGCTCGCGCAGGGCACGTGCCAGGTAGCGGCGCGCGGCGTCAGGAGCGCCCGCGGAGAAGCTCTCGCGCGCGGCCTGGCGCAGCTGCTGTACGACCCACGGGTCGCCCTCGGGGTGCATCTCCAGCAGGTGGCGGGCGGCGGCCGCGGAACCCTGCCCGTCGTCGATCACGGCCTGGGCGGCCATCCCGTGCATGGCTACGCGTACACCGGGCGGGATCGAGCGGTACACGGCGGTGGCGATGAGCGGGTGGAAGAACTCCACGACCTCCTTGCGCCGTACGCCCGTGAGGACGGTCAGGATGCGTGCGGCCCGCAACCGGTCGATGGCCTCGGCGGCCTGCGCCTCACCGAGGGCGGCCACGCCACCGACGATGCCGAGGGGGACCGCGGTGCCGAGCACGGCGGCGGCCCACGCGAGCCGGACGGTGGACGGGCCGAGCTGTTCGAGCCGGTCGATCAGGCCGCTGCCCTTGACCGCGGAAGCCAGGTCGCGCAGTTGGGGGATGTTGCCCTGGTACGGCTTCAACCCCCGGTCGCGGCCCTTCATGACCAGCTCGACCACCTCGAAGGGGTTTCCGCCGGTGATCGCCCAGCATTCGCGGCAGAACACGTTGTCCGCGTTCTCACCGAGGGCGTCGCGCACGATGCGCGCGACGGCGCTCGTGGTCAGGGGAGCCAGCTCGTGCGGGCGCGTCCCCTGGCGTCCCATGAGGGCGCGCAGCGCGCCGGCGTCGGCGGGGATCTCGTCGGGCCGGCAGGCCACCATGATCAGCATGGCCAGTTCCTCCGCGCGCGCCGCGAAGGAGGTGAGCCAGCTCAGGGACTCCGCGTCCGCCCAGTGCGCGTCGTCGACGATCAGCACGACGGGGGCGTTGCGCACCGCCAGATGCGTGACCACCCAGTCGAGTCCGTCGCGCACGCCCTGCGGGTCGGGCCCCGTCGGACCCTTCGGGGCGGCGGTCAGCCCGAGCGCGGGGGCGATGATGCCGTACCAGTTGCCGAGCGCGTCGCGCCGTTCGTCCTCGCTCATGGCGGCGAGGGCCGGCTGGATGAGCTGGCGCATCACGTGGAACGGAACCTGCCGCTCCTGCTCGCCGCCGCGCGCGAAGAGCACGGTGCAGGAGCGGTCGGCGGCGTGGCGGCGAGCCTCGTTCAGCAGGGTGGTCTTGCCTATGCCGGCCGATCCGGCGAAGGTCAGGACACCCCCGCTGCGGTTGGCCGAGCCATTGGCCGAGATCCCGCAGAGTGCGTCCACCGCGCGTTGGATCGCGAGGACTTCCGCCTTCCGCTCCAGCAGGGGCTGAGTGTTCCAGCTTCTCGGTTCCGCGACCTGCGACATCCTTTGCCCCCTCCAGACACGTGCGGCAGAGTGTACGGGCCGGAGGAGGAGTTGATGCTCTTTCAGCACACTATTGCGGTTTCTCATCACTCGTACGAGAAGAGTGATGTACCTTCCGCGCCACGGGAATCATCGGCAGTTCGCTGGGCTGCGGGATCCCTGCGGGAAGTTCACGCACGGTGATGCCCGGGGCGGGCTTCAGGTGCCATCGCGAGGCGACGGTTGCCACCGCGGTCAGGATCTCCGCCACGGCGAAGGAATCGCCGATGCACTTGTGCTGGCCGGCCCCGAACGGGACGTAACTGTGAGTACGGGACCGCTCCTTCGCCCCCTTTTGCCAGCGGTCCGGGTCGAAGACGCCGGGGTCGGGGAAAAGCACGGGGTCCCGGTGCAACGCGTACGGACTGTAGGCCAGTTCCGCGCCGGCCGGGATCGAGATTCCGCCGAGGGTGAGGGGGGCCAGGGCCCTGCGGGTGAAGAGCAAGGGGGAATGCAGGCGCAGGGCTTCCTGGAAGACGTCGTGCGTGTAGGTCAGCGCGGGTATGTCTTCGGGACGCACGGGCCGGGACCCCACCACCGAGTCGACTTCGGCGTGGACGCGCGCCTCCACCTCGGGGTGCCGGCCGATCTCGTGGAAGATCCAGGACAGGGTGGTCGCAGAGGTCTCGGTGCCGGCGAGCATGATGGCGATGACCTCGTCCCGCACCTGCTCGGCATCCATCGTCGAGCCCGTCTCGGAGTCCACGCCCGCCAGCAGCAAGGAGAGCAGGTCGTGGCGGTCGCCCCGCCCGGCCGGCTCCTCGGCGCGGTACTGCTCGATCACCTCGTCGATGGTCCGGCGCAGCCGGGCGGCTGCGCCGTCGAACCGCCGGTTGTACGGAATGGGCAGCCGGTCGAGCGACTTGGGCATGACCGCCCGCACGAGCATGCCCTCCAGGACGATGGGAAGCGAGCGGTGCACCTCGTCGACGGCGGGCCGGCTCAGGTCCCCCGAGAAGATCATCTCGGCGACCGAGGACATCGCGTACCCGCGCGCCTCCGTGACCATGGAGATCTCGCGGCCGGCCGTCCACGACGCGGACATCACCTCCGCCTGCCGGCACATCACCTCGGCGTACTCGGCGATGTGGTTGCGGTGGAAGGCGGGTTGCATCATCCGGCGCTGCTTGCGATGAAAGTCGCCGTCGGTGGTCACGATCCCGTTGCCGAACACCGGGCGGAGCCTGTCGAAGATCCTTCCCCGGCCGAACTGCTGTGCCTGCTGGACCAGTACGGAGTGGACGTGCTCCGGGCTCGTCAGCACGTGGACGGGCCAGGTGCCGATGTCGATCCGCACGATGTCGCCGTGTTCCCGGAGCGACTCCAGGAACGCGATCGGCCCGCGCCACAGTTGCAGCGCGTGGCCCAGGAGCGGTAACCGCCCTGGGGCGACGGGAGCATGGACCTCGGGACCGGAATGCGCTTCAGCTGCCATGAACTGACTTCCCGTCACGCCGCGGAGATGAGATCCGGGCGGGTGTACGCAGACTCCAGTCCGGCCGCGAACCGTTCGTCGCTGTACCGCGTGCACTCGTAACGCTGCCACAGATCGGCGCCGATCATCCAGTCCTCGTAACTGCGCACGCAGCGGGTGACCGCGTCGACCAGCGACGGTTCCGTCCCGGGGAGCGCATTGACGGCCTGAATCAGACGTTCTTCTTCGGTCAGGTACTGCTCGATGCGCTCCTGAATGCGCCCCTCGACCGCCCGGACGGCGTCGGGGAGGGAGCACCTCTCCCAGAAGGAGACGAGGGAGACGAGGTTGTTGGTGTCCCCACAGGCCTGCTCCTTCGGCAGGGAGAACACGTCGTTGCCCCATGAGATGACGTCGAGCACGCTCGCGGTGAGAGCTTGGAACTCGGGGAGGTCGTGGACGTTCTGCGGGAGGTCGATCCCGAGCCCGGCCTCCACCATGTCCATCATCGGAAGGATCTGGGAGCTGTGGCGGCGCATGAGGACGTACTCCTGGACCCCCGGGCGCCTCGCGGCGGCGCGGTTGCCCGCCTCCTGGTCCAAGGAGTGGAGCATGAGGGGGACACGGGTGCGGTACCGGGCCGCGGTCCCCTCTGACATGCCGGCCAGGATCCGGTCGCACAGGTCGACGAATCCCGTCACCAACGGATTTCGGCCCGCTGCCGACCTCTCGATCCGCCCCGTTCGCAGATAGCCGGTGATCGCATCGGTGATGGGCCGCCAGGCCGCGACCTCTCCCGCCCTGATGAGGTGGTCGTGCTGGTCGTCCAGGACGAACGACCAGGCCATCCACTCGGCGAGCAAGAGGACCCGCTCGTAGGGGACGTCACCGCTCACCCGGCCGGCCAGGTGGCCCACGCCGATGCCCGAGAACTGCTCGGCTGCGGCGGTCACGAGCTCGTGTTGCAACACCCACGAGGTCGCCTCGGCGTTCGCCCGGGCGGCCCCGGGATGCTTGGAGTTTCCGAACGGAAGGTGGAAATCGGGGACGGAAAAAGAACTGAGCTGGGCCATTGATCCCCCACGGAAGAATCGGTTTCGTCAATACCCGCTCACTACACGACCACGCTGTACACCCGCGACCCAAACACCCCTCTACTGCGACACCGCCACGGCCACACCAGGTGACGGGCGGAATGAACCGGTCACGGAGTGGCCTGATCCAGCCTGGCTGCGACCACATCAGGCCACCTGTGAACTCATTTACCCTCAAGACGCAGCACGCTGTCAACGTTGGGAGAGTGAACGCGGTTAATCCATCCCGGAATTGCCGAAATTGCATTCCTTGCGAATGTGCAATTGGCATAGTCGATTGCGTTCGGGGGTGCCTGGGGCCCGCGGCGCCGCAGAGCAGACAGCCGGGGCCGGCCGGGTGGCCGAAGAGCGCCGCCGGAGCGCGGGCCTCGGCCTACACTGCGCAGGGCAACGGCCGTTGGGGGAAGGGCGGAAGCATGACCGAGAACCATCCGCCGGACCCTGGAAGGCCTGGAGCGCAGGTGGATCCCGGTGGGTCGGGAGGCGGCGAGGAGGCCGACGTCCTCGGCTCCCATCTGGAGTTCTTACGGACGCGGTTGAGCGGGGAGCAGTTCGAGGCACTCGTCCGAGCCGTCCAGACCACTTGCACGCTCCTGGCCGAGGAACAGCCGGTCCTCCTGGGAGGGCCGCAGGACGGCGAGCTCACCCCCGACCTCCGGGGAGAGTACCTGTCCCTCATGGCAGTGATGATCACTGGACACCTCGACCACCACCTGGTCGAGTTCAGGACCTTCGACGGCGGCAAGGGCTGGGCGGTCGTGGAGAACGTCCGCACCCGCAACCGACACCCGGGCGCACCCCCGGCCGCTCGCGACGCGGCGCGACACCCGTGGATCGACGGCCGCCTCGACGACACCGCCCGCGCGACCGACTCCCCAACTCTCTGACGGGACCGCCGGAAGAGACAGCCTGCGGCAGGCGAGAGTGGCCGTGTCGCGGCCGAGTGGTGGTGGTACACACTCAGGTGGGGTTGATTGTGATGGCACGCCACATATACCGGTGACCTGCGGACTTCTACGTTGTGGCCACACCCGACGTCCCCGCAGACACCCTGGAAGTGGTGCACATGGTCTCCCCCGGAACCGTCCCGAGTCCTCCATCCGGAATCCGGCGGATCGTCGCCGCCAGTCTCATCGGGACCACCATCGAGTGGTACGACAACTCATCCGGTCAGAGCTACCACCTGCGGCTTTCTCGCGCGCAGCACGTCTGAACCAGCACCGAACCAGCACGGGATCCGAAGCAGGCCGCGCGCCCTTCGCCCCGACACCACAACGACACCTCCACCAAGGACATCACCAAGGCCGCCCTGTCACGCTCGGTCAGCTCATGGCCCGGGAGAAGAACAGGATTCTGGTGCCCGTGCCCACGTCGATCGGCTTGGCTTGGCTGCTGCTGCAGCAGAGCTGAGACGCTTCGACGATGGCACCGTTGGACCGTGGAGCGGACGGTGGCCTGGCTGGCCGTGTGCCGCCGCCTGCACCGTCGCTCCGAGCGCAAGGCGGAACGCTTGCCGGCCTTCGCCGGGATCGCCGCGGCGCTCATTTGCTTCCGGCACCTCTCGAGACAGTCGTGAGGCCGCGCGCGACGGCTACGGAACGTTCCATGCGGCGATGCACCGCGGCCAGGTGGCGTTGAGTAAGCCTCGGCGCGAGCGCCTTGGCGGCTGCCTCGCCCGCGCCAGAGAGCGGACTGTAGGGGCCGTGCATCCCGAAGGTTGCGCCTACGACGGCGGCGGCGAGAAGAACACGGATCGAGGCAGCCGCTCGGGCCGCACCGAGATGCGGTGCGGCCATGGGCAGCGCACGATGAACGAGGATGCCTGAGCACGAGCGTGGAACAAGCTCGGTTGCGGCGGCCGCCCGGCACCGTGGGGGCCGGCTGCACGTAAGGGCGTCCTCCTTCAGATTCGCGCACGGCGGCGCGGGGAATTCCGGCATGCCCTGATAGCCGGCCGCACGCCCTGGTGCCGTATGCGCCCAAGTGCGAGGAAATGGGGAGAACCATGAGGAAATCCCTGGTGGCCGCACTTGCCACTGCAACGTCCGCGACGGCCGTCCTGCTGGCCGGTCCGGTGACATCCGCGACCGCTGCTTCGCCGTACTGCAACGAGACGACGCCGAGTACCTCGATCCTGTTCTACAAGGCCGGCAGCGGCGAAGCCGGCACCGGCACCCTCTCCGCCGGCCGTTGGCAGTACAAGTCGGCATTCAACCTCGCGGCCGGCTACACGCACGCCGCAGCCAGCCGCGACTCACTGGTGCTGTACAACAAGAACACGGGGGCCGGGGAGGTAGGCACCTTCAAGGGCGGTAACTATGCCCGCACCCAGACCTTCAACAACTTCTCCACGGGCTGGACCTTCGTTGAGGCGTCCGGCGACTCCGTGATCTTCTACAACGGGAACACCGGCCACGGCGTCACAGGCACCCTCAAGAACGGCGTCTACCGACAGGTGCGCGTGTACGACAACTTCAGCAAGGGCTGGGGGACCATGGCAGCATCGTGCGACACGTTGGTCTCGGCGGCCAGGCACGGGTCGGGCGACTTCCCTTGGAGCAACGTGGGCTACGGGACCCTCACGGGTGGCGTCTACACGGACACGGGCAGCATCCCGCGAGACGATTTCCTGGGGGAGTTGACCGCGACCAAGGACTCCGTGCTGTCTTGGGCGAGGGCCGGCGGCGAACTCGAGTTCCGCGTGTCCAAGGCGACCGACGGCTCGGGCATCGACTTCCGCAAGATAGGCACCTCCGGCATCTGGGACAAGGTGGGCCGGACCTCGGACAGCCTGTTCTTCTACAAGAACGACGGGACCGCTTGGACCTCGACGCTCGTCAACGGCAACTACGCCAACGTCGGCTCGCTCGCCCAGGTCTCCTCGGGCTGGACGCTCATCGAGGGCGGTGTGTGACCACCAGGACTCGGCAAGTGGCGTGAAGGTGGTGGCTGATCGATGGAGGCACACCGAGGGTTCCCGGAAGGCAGAGAGATCGCGGGCTACCGGCTGGAGCACGAGATCGGCCGTGGGGCAATGTCCGTCGTCTACCGCGCCACGGACCTGCGACTGGACCGTACGGTCGCGCTCAAGCTGATCGCCCCCGAGCGCAGCCGTGACGACGCCTTCCGACGCCGCGTCGCTCACGCATCGCGGGGTGCCGCGTCGATCGACAACCCGCACATCCTGCCGATCTTCGAAGTCGGTGAGACCGGCGTCCTGTACATCGCCATGCTGTACGTCCCCGGTCCGGACCTGCGGACCCGGCTGGACCGGGACGGCCCCCTGCCCGTCCCGACCGCACTGCGCATCGCCTCTCAAGTGGCATCCGCACTCGACGCGGCCCATGCGCACGATCTGGTCCACGGCGACGTCAAGCCCGACAACATCCTGGTCGCCGAGGGCACCGACGGCGACCACGCCGAGCACGTCTACCTCACAGACTTCGGACTGACGCTGGCGCTCACCGTGTTCACCACCGCGGGCGAGTTCGTCGGCACGCTCGACTACACGGCACCGGAACGGATCTCAGGGGGCACGGTCGACGGCAGGTGCGACCTCTACAGCCTCGCCTGTGTCGTCTACGAAACCCTCGCCGGCGGGCCGCCATTCGAGCGCGACAGCGACATGGCGCTGCTGTGGGCACACACGTACGATCCGCCCCCAGCCCTCTCCGAGAGGCGTCCGGAGGTCGCGCCCGGTGTCGATGCCGTGATGGCAAAGGCGCTGGCCAAGCGTCCTGAGGATCGTTACGCCTCGTGCCTGGAGTTCGTTGCCGAGTTGCGCTCTGCCGAGTCGCCCTCTGCCGCGCCGATGCCATGCCTGCCTCCGCCGCCCCCCGGGGCGGCCTCGCCCCCGCCTGATGGGTCAAACGAGAGCACGCCGCCCGGACCACCCTTCGATGACGATGACGATGAGTGGTGACACATGGGTGACATCGCCAAGAGCGCTCTGGGTGGCGCTTGGACCGTGCTGGTGGGATGGCTCCTGCCGACCGCGTTGAACGTGTGCCTCTTCGTCGTGGCCGTCTGGCCGAGCCTGGGGCGCGGCTGGTCCGCGAAGTTGTGGTCTGCGGGTGTCACGCCACTGTCCGTCGGAGTGCTGAGCGTCTCGGTCCTCCTCGGGCTGACCCTCAGCGCCCTCCAGAACCCTCTCTACCGTGTGCTTGAGGGGTACGCCCTATGGCCGAGCGCGTTCGCCGCGTACGGGTGCGCTCGCCGGCGCCAGGCCAAGCAGGATCTGCAGGACCGGCTCACGCTGATGCGGCTGGAGCGCGAGGAGCGGGAGAACCGGCTGGCAGGGGATGACGTCGTCCGGTTGACCGCCCTGCGCGCCCACCCGCGGATCGAACGGGCCGCCCGCAAGGACCGGCGGCGCACCGCCGTACAGCGAGCGCTGCTCCGTGAACGGCTCGCCCGCTACCCGGTCACCCCCGAGCAGTTGGCACCGACGAAGCTCGGGAATGCGATCCGGCGGCTTGAGGAGTACGGCTACGACCGATTCCGCCTCGACACCCAGGTGATGTGGAACGAACTGACCGGGAACGCGCCGGAGCAGGTCCGCCGGCAGGTCGATCTCGCACGCGCGAACGTCGACTTCTTCGTTGCCCTTGTCTTCGGCCACTGCGCCGTCGTCCTCTGTGCGGCGGCAGCCCTGACCACCGCTCACCCCGATGTCCCGCTGCTGCTCATGGCCATCGTGCTGCCGGGCGTCCTGATTCCGGTGTGGTACCGCGCGGCCGTGTCGGCAACCGACGAATGGGCTGCGGCCGTGAGAGCGCTCGTGAACTCGGGACGCAAACCGCTCGCCGAATCCCTCGGCCTCGTCCTTCCGGGCGAGCTGGCCGACGAGCGCCGGATGTGGGCCCTGGTCTCCAAGATGTCGCGGTTGCCGTACCACGAACGCGCCGCGGAACTTGACTCCTTTCGAGCAAAACCGCCCGAGAGCACCGCCACAAATGACGTCCGGACGGGATCCGGTTGACTACTCTGCGTGCATGCCGAATGCTCCGACGCAGTCGAGGCTGCGAGAGATTCCGGGCTGGGCGGTGGGGCTGTGTCTGTTCGGGCTCACCGCAGGTCTCTGCATGATGATCTGGTACACGGTGGATCCGCCGTTCCTTGACAAGCCCTCGGGGAAGGGTGAACTGCTCCTGCAGTTCGCGACGACGGCCGAAGGGGCCCGCGCCATCGTGAACGGCGTCGAAGGCGGGGACGGCCGCACGCTGTTCCAGAACGGCCTCGTCCTCGACTGGCGCATGTTCGTTCCCGGCTACGCGGCGGCCCTGGCCGGGGCCTTCGGGCTCGGGCACCTCTTCCTCTACCGGGAGTCCACCCGGCTGTGGGCCCGGCGCGCCCTCGCCCTCACCCCCGTGCCGGTGGTTGCGGACTGCGTGGAGAACCTCTTCCTCTGGAGGGCTCTGAACCGGCTCGCCGCCGACCCGGTACCGGACCTGACGCGTGCGGCCTATTTCGCCCAGGTCAAATGGGCGCTCGTCGTCCCGCTGGTGGCGGCGGCCATCCTGATCGTCGTCACCCTCTACTGCCGCCGGGTTCTGGACCCCTCCTTCGTGCGGAGTGCGCTGGAGGACCGCCCCCGTCCCGTCGTGGCCCACGCCCACAGGCTCACGGACGGCACGGAGAGCCAGTGGAGCGACCCGGACGTGATCATCCCGCCCGCCGCGCCCCACGACTGGGAGCCCCGGCCCGAGTGGACCGCCCCCGACCCGCTGCAACCACACCGGGCCGAGGCCCGGACCCCGAAGGACAGCGCGGTGACCCGCTGGCGCACCCGCGCGTACCAGCCTCCCGGTCGCCACCCCGCGGAGCTCGGCTTCTGTGTCTCCGGCGGCGGCATCCGCTCGGCCTCGGTCACCCTCGGAGCGTTGCAGGCACTGCGCGGTCAACTGCTCGAGGCGAGGTATCTGGTGTCGGTGTCCGGCGGCGGGTACACCGCCGGGGCCTTCCAGCTGGCCCTGACCGATGCCCGGCTCCGGGCCCTGGACGGGAGCCCTTCAGTGCGGCCGGGGCTGGCGAATCCCGCGGACGTGTTCGCGCCGGGCAGCCCGGAGGAGGACCACATCCGCCGGCACGCGAAGTACCTGGCGGACGCGCCCAAGGAGAAGCTGCACGCCGCCGGGGCGGTGCTGCGTGGGATGGCCGTCTCCTTCGGCATGCTGGCGCTGGTCTTCGCCGTGGCAGGTCAGTTCCTGCATCAGCTCTACTCACACCTTCCACTGATCGCACTCCGCCCCCTCGCGGCGGAAGCGGAGGGGTTCGACTCGTCCCTTGACCTGTACCCGAACGCCTGGCAACCCGTCCTCGTCCTGTTCGGCCTGGCCGGCCTGGTGTCCGTCGGGTACGCCTTCGCGCGGGCCGGCAGCGACAAGTCCCGCCCCGCATGGCTGCGCAGCACGGTGAACACACTCACCGGCCTCGCGCTGGCGGTCGCCGCGTACTCGGTCGTCCTTCCTTCGGTGATCTGGTTCTTCTCCTCTCTGGCCCACAAGGCCGGCAAGGCCGGGTACTGGGACGACAGCGGGGCGGGAGTGGCCTTGCTCGGCGCGATCACCGCGGCGGCGACCGCCGCGGGTACGTGGTTCACCGCGGTCCACAAAACGGTGAAGAGGCTGAAGCCGGACGGTGAGCAGGCAGGTCCGTTCGCCAGGGGCGGCACGTCCCTCGTCACGCAGGTCGGCAGCAGCTGGGTGAAAGCCCTGGTGTGCTGGCTGGTTCTGCTCCTGGTCGCGTTCTTCGGCCTCGCCCTCATGTCCTGGGCCGCCGTCTACGCAGGCAGCTGGCACACGGGGTGGCAGTGGGGGGTGCCGATCGCCCTGATCGTGCTGACACTCGTCATCGACCAGACCACATTCAGCCTGCACCCCTTCTACCGACAACGGTTGGCCGGTGCCTTCGCCGTGCGCCGCGCGGTACTGAAGGACGGCTCGGTCGGCGCCCTGCCGTACGACTACAACAACGAGCCGACCCTGCTGAACCCCTACGCACAGCGGGTGGAGGGCTTCCCCCAGGTCATCTTCGCCGCCTCCGCGGCCGTCTCCCTGCGCAACCGCACCGCGCCCGGCCGGCCCGCCGTCCCCTTCACCTTCGCATCCGACTACTGCGGCGGACCCGACACCGGCTGGGTCCGCACCGGCACTCTGCAGAAGACCGCCCCGGCGCTGATCGGGCGCGACCTGACCGTACAGTCCGCCGTCGCCGTGTCCGGAGCGGCCTTCGCCTCCGCGATGGGCTCCCAGACGATGTTCATGGAGCGGCTGCTCGCGCTGTCCAACATTCGGCTCGGCACCTGGGTGCCCAACCCCCTGTACCTCGCGGAACTGGCGACGTACGGGCCCAACCGGATCATGCCGCGGCTGCCGCGGGTACGGCGACTGCGGTACCAGCTCCAGGAGCTGGTGGGCCGGTACTCGGACACCACTCCCCTGCTGCTGTGCACCGACGGCGGGCACTTCGACAATCTCGGCCTGGTAGAGATGCTCCGGCTCCGCTGCCGGACCATCTATGTCATCGACGCTTCGGGGGACTCGCCGCCGCTGGCGACCACCCTCGCGCAGGCGATCACACTCGCCTACGAGGACCTCGGAGTGACGATCACCTTCGATGACGAGGGCCAGGATCTGCTGAACCTGGTTCCCGGCAGCGCGAAACCGCTCGCGCCCGAGGTGCCGATGGCCTCCCTGAACGGCCGGTTCTCCGCCACCTGCGTGGTGCGCGGCACGATCGAGTACCCGGAACCTGTCCAGTTCTCGCCCGACGCACCGGCCGTCGCGTTGGGGACGATCATCTTCGTGAAGGCCAGTCTGACCCCCGACATGCCGTACGAGCTGCTCAGTTACGCCCTCCGGGAGAAGGCTTTCCCCCGCCAGGCCACCTTCGACCAGTGGTTCGACCACGCCCAGTTCGACGCCTACCGGGCGCTCGGACACCACCTCGGCACCAAGGCCGCGGAGGTGGGCCGCGCTCACGCGGCGAAGTGCGGTGTCAAGCGCCGCGGGTCCGGAGGCGCTCAGCGGTAGCGGCTGGAGCGGCTGGAGCGGCTGGAGCGGCGAAGTTCACCCGTTCGGAATATGCTTGAACCATTGTCTCCCGGGGAGTGCGGACGTTCCGCCAGGCAGCAGAGCGCGGACGCCGCCGACATCAAGGGTCTCGGTGCGGCGACGTGATCGATGCCTCTGCCGGACCCTCACCGCCCGGTCCCGTGACTGACTAGGGATCCGTCGTCCAGGCCTGCAACCGCGGCGCGCTGACCAGCTCTTCCCGTACGCGGCGGTCTCCGCGGGCCTACCAGAATCACGCCCGTAGGACTGATGGTTCCGAACCGCCCTAAGGAGCAGTCATGCACACGTTCCGACGCTCGGCCTCTGGCTGGGCGCGCCGCTCCGCAGTAACCGCAACAGCGCTGGCCGTGGTCGGCCTCGGCGTCACACCGACGGCGACGGCCGACGCGGCACCCGTCGGCCTGCCCGCCCAGGGCCTGTCGACGACTCCGGCCGCTCTGGACAAGGCGCCTGGCGACCTCTACCTGTTCCAGTACACCTACCGAGGCCATCTCAAGGTCGGTGGTGGCAACTTCACCCTCGGCGGCAAGGTCTACGTGGTCGTCAAGTACAACACGGGCAAGATCAGGTACCACAGCACCGTGACCGCCAAGACGAACTCCGGCATCCCCGGCGGGGCCGTCTATCTGGAGACGAACATCACCGCTCCCTGCGCCCCCGGGAACAACGGCTACGCCCGCGCCTACGACCACAGCACCGAGACCTGGTCACCGAGACTGCCGGTGGCCATCTGCCAACGGATCGACTGAGGTTGACGGCCCGGTACCACGAGGGCTTCCCAGGACTGTCCGGGACGGTCACCGTCCCGGACAGGTCCGTTTCTCAAGGTCCCGTCACCCTTCCCCGTGCCAGTACTCGTCGTGAGTGCGGTGGGCCTCGGTCAGACCGTCGTGGAAGTACCGCTCGTAGTAGGCGTTCTCGAGGTGATGGGCCTGCAGCCACACGCCCGGTACGTGGATCGTGTCGCAGTGGGCGGGAAACCGCCCGTGCGTCTCGTAGATGTAGGTGCAGATGTCCCGCGTACACGCGATGACGTCGGCGGAGTAGTCGCTGGCCTCGTGCAGGTATTGCCTTCCGAAGTCCCCCCGGTAGATGCGCGCGAACAACCCCTCGTCGGAGTAGATGCCCGCCGGCCCGAACTTCCCCGCCACGACGGCGTCCACCGCCTCGCCCATGGTGCCGTAGTTGGGCGGGCACATCGCCTTGATGAGGTGTTCACCGTTGTGCCGCAGGCCCACGGCGGTCGCCCTCAGGTCTGCGTAGCGCGGAAGCGGCACCTGCCAGCGCAGGAGGTCCGCCGGTCTCCACCGCGGGACGGTCCAGTCGAAGCCGAGCATGGGACCGTAGGCGGGACGGAACTTCGGGTCGCCCAGCATGATCGACGGGGCGATCGAAGCGTGGATCCAGGCTCCGAGACCCATGGCGTCGGCAGTGAGCATGAGGTTCTGGAGCAGCAGGTCGGCCTCGATCTGCGTCCGCATGGCCCAGATGAATCCCAGGGGCAGCTTGATGTCTTCGTTCAGGAACCCCGACTTCACCCATGTGCGCACGCCCGCCGAGCGGTAGAGGTTCCGGTCGTCGACGATCGCCGGCCGTGCCCCCTCGGGCTGGGTCAGCAGGTACATCAGCCCGTTGATGTATTGCCGTGACAGGTCCACCACAGGGAAGAGGAGGGTGGTGCCCGGGAGGTTCGAGAGGAACCGGTTCGAGTCGAGGTAGGCGGGGAAGTCCCGTTTCCCTTCCGGTACGTCGATGCGGTGGTCGAGGAGCCGCACCTTCGCCTCGGCGGCGCGCGAGCACAGGGTTTCCGGGTCGAGCGCCGACGCCCCTCCGTCGGATGCAGGGGGCAGGTTGCGCAGGAAGTAGGTGCCGGTGTCGTTGATCAGGAAGAAGTGCGTGCCTTGGGCGTTGTCGGGGCTGCCCGCGGTCCGGCCGGCCATGTTGAGGTTCGGCTTGGCCATGATGGGCTTGCCGTCGCGGGGGTCGGCGAAAGGACGGTCCGGCATGGTGAGGCCGGAGCAGCCCGTGATGGCGATGAGGACGGCCTCTTCGAGCTCTGTCAGCGGGGCTCGTGGTGCGGTGGAGGCCCAGCTCATCGAACCGGCCTCGACCGAGCTGCCGCGGCTGACCCGGTGGGTGCGGCGACGCCAGATCGACGCGAGCAGCGGGCGGTTCACGAGGGCCTCGAACCCGGCACGGCTGTGGCTGTTCATCGGGTCGTTCATACCGCTGTCCCTTCACGGACGCCGTCAGCCGCGCAAGCGTGCCTCGATGGTCTCGACGAGGCCGGCGATGACTCCGTCGGGCGAGGGGCTGTAGTGGGGGACGGCCCATCGCGTGATCCGGGCGTCGATGAGGGAGGGCCGGCCGGAGGCGAGCGCTTCACGGAACGCCTTCTCGAACTCCTCCAGTGTCTCGACGCGGTAACCGTCGGCGCCGCACGCCTGCGCGTACGCGGCGAAGTCCGGGTTCTGGAACTCGACGAGCCCCGTCTCGCCGTAGGTGACGAGCTGGAACAGCTTGATCAGCTTGAACTCCTGGTCGTCGAAGACGATCCAGATGACGGGGATGTCGTTCTCGACGGCGGTCATCAGCTCGAAACCGGACAGGGAGTAGCACCCGTCGCCGCACCCGACGACGACGGTCCGTTCCGGGTGCGCGACCTTCATTCCGATGGCGCCGTTGACATGGCCGGCCATCGGCCCGAAGGAACCGACCTTGCGGAAGTTCTGCCCCTCCTCCAGCTCCACGTAGTAGCCGAGCCAGGCGAGGTGTGCTCCCGCGTCGGCGAGCAGAACACCTCGTGGGGGCAGCATCCTGCCGATCGCCTGGGCCAGCTCCCCCGGGTGAATCTTTCCAGTCAGGTGCGTGATGTGACGGGCTTCGTAGTCGCGGCCGTCGACGTCGACCGCCGGGACGTCGCCGACCCGTTCGTCCAGTGCCTCGTGGAGGGCGGCCAGCCCGAGGCGCGCGTCGGAGAGCAGCGCGTAGTCGGGCCGGTAGGCCTTGTGGAACTCGGTCTCGGAGATGTTCACATGGACGAGCACCTTGTTCTCGAAGAGGTCTTCGCGGTAGTTGAACGTGGCATGCTGATTCAGGGAGTTGCCGACGCACAGCACGACGTCGGCCTCGCGAAACGCCTTCCACGCACTGGAGTGTCCGCTGTCCGCGAAGACGCCCACCGAGAGCGGGTGCCCCTCTGAGACGATGCCCTTGCCGTCCAGCGTGGTGAGCAGGGGAATCTGGAAGCGTTCGATGAAGCGCCGGACCTCCGCTCCCGCTCCGCTGCGGATCGCGCCGAACCCGACGAGCGCCACGATGCGCTTGCGCCGTGTGAGGGCGTCGCCCAGCACCGAGGCGATCTCCGCCACGCGGGCCCGATCCGGGACGACCGGGGCCACGTCGAGGCGGATGTGCCGGAAGTCCGTCACCTCGACACCACGGTGGGTGAGGTCCTCGGGAACGTGAATGTGCACCGGGCCGGGCCTTCCTTCGAAGGCGATGTTGACGGCTTCCTCGAGCACGTCGCACGTGTCGGCGGCGTCGGCGAGCAGGAAGGACTTCTTCGTCGTGGCGGCGAACATGGCCCGGGAGTCGGGTGTCCGGTTCAGGCCCGAGGTTTCGTTGAGGGAGCCCCATCCCTGCCATGCCCTCGAGGCGTATCCCGAGACTGCCAGGACGGGGTAGGAGTCGGACATCGCGACAGCCAGACCGGAGAACAGGTTGAACGCACCGGGACCTGCCGTTGCGAAACAGAAGCCCAATTCGTTCGTGTACATCGCGTGGCCGCACGCCATGAAGGACGCGGCCTGCTCGTGCCGCGTGATGATCGGCCGGATCTGCTGCGAATGCTTCAGCGCCAGCATCAGGCCGGCGGCGTTCTCTCCGGCACCGCCGAAAGCGGCCCGGACTCCGACGTCTTCCAGGCCCTTGACTATGGCTTCGTAAACCCTCATCGCCGTTCCCTCGTCCACTCCCCCGCATTGATGACGGAGACGCCCCGAGCGTCCCCGGATGCGGGAATGACGCCTCGGGCGAGGAGCTGTGGTGGCCGTAGTGGCCCACTGATGCGGGAAGAAGCACTCGCACGCGCCGGACAACGCTGCCGTGCGATCTTCCAGAACCAGTCTGCCAGTACCCGGCGCATCCCGCTCCCGCACGTGGAGTGGACCGTACGAGTGACAGGGCCGGCGTCACCTTTCACGGCGCGCGCAGGGCTCGTACGGCGGACACCTACGGGGGCGCGAGGCGGATGCCACCCGTCTGCGTTGTTCCGCGCGACGCGGCCGCACCACTGAGTCAGGGTTGCCGTGTGTAACCCAGGTGCCCGTGGACCCAGTCCCGGGCAGCCGTGCAGCGTCACCTCGTCGTCCGCCGGCATTGCGTCCGGAGAGCGGGGTGCGCCTTGGCGAAGAGGCACACATGGCCGAGACCAGTCAGTACGAGCACTACATGGGCGGCGACCCCGAGGCGGAACGGCTCGTCTTCGAGCGGCTCGCCCGCGAGCTCATGCGGGTCCAGCTCAAGTCCAGGAAGCGCAGTGGCGCATCCGAGCTCGCACGGACGTTCCACGCCAAGGCCGTTCTCGGCGCGGAGAACGCGCGTCTGGCCTTCGCCGGCGACCTGCCCCCCGACCTGCGGTCCGGCTTCGCACAACCGGGTGCCGAGTACCCCGTCACCGTGCGGCTCTCCAATGCGAACGGCGCCCGCCAGACCGACCACGCCCCCGACATGCGCGGAGCGGCCTTGCGCATCGCGGCAGGAGCGGGCGAAGCGCACGACCTGCTGATGACGAGCCATCCGGTCTCGCACGCGCGCAACGCGGTCGAGTTCGTCGAATTCGCGAAGGCCATGGCGGGCGCCGACTCGACGCTGCGGAAGGCCGTCGCGCTGTTCGTCACCCTGCCGCTCGCGGTCGGCTGGTCCACGGCCGCGCGCATGCGCCGCAACGTGCGGGCGGGTACGAGCCGCCCCGTGAGCAGCCTGGCGCTGGAGACGTACTGGAGCCGCGGCGCCATCCTGTGGGGTGACGCGGGGCCGGTGCGCTATCAGCTGAGGCCCGCGGACGGCGCCCCGTCGGCCCCCGCACCCTCCGCCGCCGACCCCGATTTCCTTCAGCACGAACTCGCACGGCGGTTGAAGGAGGCCGATGTCGTCTTCGAGTTGTACGTCCAGCGCTACGTGGACGCCCGCCGGACGCCCATCGAGGACGGCGCGGCCGAGTGGAAGGAGGGGGACACTCCTCTCGTGCGGGTGGCAACGCTGACCGTCCCGCGCCATGACATCAGCTCCGCCGAGGCTCGCGCCGCAGCAGCACGGGTTGACGAGCTCGCCTTCAACCCGTGGAACACCACGGAGGACTTTCGGCCCCTCGGAAACCTCAACCGGGCGCGCAAGGTCGCCTACGAAGCCAGCAGCGCCCACCGACTGGGCCACCGGTTCGCCAACGTCGAGCCGCAGCGCAACGCCGTACTGGGAGTGCCGTTGCGCGCCACCTTCCGCGGCCTCAACCGATTCGTCCCCTGGCACCGCCTGCCCACGAGCCTCGGCCTGCTGAACCTCTTGGCCTTTCGGCAGAAGTTGCGCCAGGACAATCTGCTCGACACCGAGCTCCGCGAGGCACCGCCCAGAGTCCAGCCCGTCCCCGATCCCATCGACGAGGACATGCGGCTCGCACGGAGCTACGACGGCACCTACAACGATCTGTCCGCTCCGAAGATGGGCGCTGTCGGGTCCGCATTCGGCCGCAACCTCGCGCCCGTCTACCAACCAGACCTGTTCGACGTACCGAACCCGGTCACCGTCAGTCGCGAGCTGCTGCACCGCGACGTCTTCCTTCCGGCGCGCTCCCTCAACGTCCTGGCCGCCGCCTGGATCCAGTTCCAGGTGCACGACTGGGTCAACCACAAGCGCTACCCCAGCGGCACGAAGACCGTCGAGGTGCCGCTCCCTCCCGGTGTCACGTGGCGGAACACTCCGGGCGGACGTCCCGAGGACGTCATGCGCTTCGCCGAGAACGAGGGGCTGTACCCGGCCGACGGCAAGGGTCCGCCGACGCTGTTCGCCAACGCGGCGTCCCACTGGTGGGACGGCTCCGAAATCTACGGCGGCAACGAGGTCACCGGAAGGTCGCTGCGCGAGCCGGGAGGCGGTGCCGCGCTGCGCCTGGAGGACGGCCATCTGCCGGCCGGGCCGGACGGCCTCCCGCTCACCGGGTTCGCCGAGAGCTGGTGGTACGGCCTCAGCGCCATGCAGACCCTCTTCGCCCGCGAGCACAACGCCGTGTGCACAGCACTGCGGCAGGAGTACCCGGCCTTGAGCGAGGACCGTGTCTACCACACGGCGCGACTGGTCGTCTCGGCTCTCATCGCGAAGATCCACACCGTTGAGTGGACTCCCGCGATCCTCGCCACCGAAGTGATCGACGTCGGCCTGAAGACCAACTGGCAGGGACCGCCGAAGAAGTGGCTCGAACAACTGGGACTGTGGCTCTTCGAGGCGCATTCACTGACCGGCATCCCCGAGACCCTGCCGGACCACCACGCCGCTCCATACTCGCTCACCGAGGACTTCGTCACCGTCTACCGCATGCACCCGCTGCTCCCCGACGACTTCGAGATCATGGACCACCGGCTCGGCCGGCGTCTGGACACCCTCGGCTTCAACGACGTGCAGGGCCCCGCCGCGGAAGCGCTCATCCGCAAGACCGGTCTGGCCAACTCCCTGTACTCGCTCGGCATCGCTCATCCCGGCGCGATCACGCTGAACAACTACCCGCACGCCCTGCGGTCGTTCGAGCGGGACGGCGAGGTCATCGACCTGTCCGTGGTCGATCTGGTACGCACACGGCGTCGCGGTGTACCGCGCTACAACGACTTCCGGGCCGGTCTCCACAAGCCGCGCGTGCGGCGGTTCGAGGACGTGTCGAGCGACGCGGAGACCGTCGCACGCTTGAAGGAGGTCTACCGCGATGTCGATCACATCGACACCATGGTCGGTCTCTTCGCCGAGAACCCGCCGCAGGGCTTCGGCTTCAGCGACACCGCCTTCCGCATCTTCATCCTGATGGCGACCCGCCGCCTGCAGAGCGATCGCTTCCTCACGGTCGACTTCAGGCCCGAGGTGTACACCCCTTTGGGCATCGATTGGATCGAGCGCAACGGCATGAGCAGTGTGGTGGTGCGGCACTGCCCCGAGTTGGCGGGCCTCCTGCCGCGCACGGCCGGCGCGTTCGCGCCCTGGCGCCTGGCCACGGCGAAGGGAACCGATGGCGGTCGCGGCTGAGAGGCCCGCGCGTACGGGCTGCCCGTGTCAGATGGTGAACGGCTTCTGCTTGAGGAAGCCGTCCGACGGGCTGCCCGTCGTGTAGAAGTTCGGGCTCTGGTTGGCGGGCATGCGCTTTTGGATGTCTCGGTGGAAGGTGCGGTAGTCGCCCAGGAAGGCTCCCTTCCCCCAGACCTTGAGAAGGTTTGCGGTGAACAGTCCGTTGACGTCTCCGTCGGACGCCACCTGGTTGTCCTGGCAGGCGGCGATGAGTACGGCGCCGGGCGCCGGGCCGCCGCCGTTGGCGTCCTTGAGCTCGCGCTGGAGGCCCTCGTAGAACGGCCTGTCCCGGACGAAGATCTGCTGCTGCTTGAGCAGCGGCATCAGCCGGGACGCCGCCTCCACCTGGCCCGGGTCACTGGTCTGGAACTGCGACTGCAGCGCCTCCGGGGTGAGCAGCCCCTGCAGGGACTCGATGGCGCTGCCGCTGTGGCAGCAGTCCAGCAGGACGAAGATCCTGACCCCCTCCTCGAACCGTCGGAACTCCCGGTACAGCTCGTCGTCGAGGAACTGGCGGTCGAAGAACACCAGCGTCTCGTCCAGCCGGTCGGGCTCGTCGTCCGATCCGACGACGTTGTCCATCTGGCCGCCGTGGCCCGAGTAGGTGAAGAGCAGGATGTCCCCGCTCTTGAGCCGTCCGGCCGCCTTGCGCAGTTCCCCGGCGATGTTCTCCACGGTGCCGTCGCCGGTCAGGATCACGGTGTCGCCGAACCCGCCGGCGCGGGCCACCGAGGCCATGTCGCGGGCATCGTTCTCGCAGGCCAGGAGCTTGCCGTCCCAGCCGTCGTACGCCGCGGGGTCGACCTTGTTCAGACCGACGTGGATGGACAGGCCAGTGGGCACGGGTACTCCTCGGGGGCGTGGCGGGCACAGGGGGGTCGACAGGATGGGTTCCGCGGTGGCCGCCGCCCGAACCGGGGTGCCGGGGACGCCCCCCGATCGGGCCTGTCGAGGGGAGCCGGCCGGAGGGCCGCTGTTCGGGTGGCCTGTCACATCGCACCGTAAATGATCACTTGCGTGCGGTATTGCTATCTTATGAACGCAATCGATACGCCACCGGACCGGGCTGCGGACACCAAGGCACGGCAGGGCTCCCTCGCCGATCGCACCGGCTACGACGAGTCCTTCCTCGGTGCCGTCGTCCCGCTCCCCCTGCCGGCCGCGGGCGGGATCGAGACCGTGGTCCTCCCCTACACCCACTTCACCGTCGTCCTGCGCCCCGACCGCAGGCTGGCCGCCTCCACCGCCGTCTGCATCGACGGCGAGCTCCTCGTCGAGGACGTACCCCGTGACGACAACTGGGGGTTCGACCCCCGCGTGCCCGAGTCCCAGCAGGCCGGCAACGACATCTACCGCGACAACTCCCTGGACCGGGGGCACCTGGTCCGCCGCCTGGACCCGGTCTGGGGCGCCGCGGCCGAGGCCGGCCGCGCGAACATCGACACCTTCCACTTCACCAACGCGGCCCCGCAGCAGGACGTCTTCAACCAGGGCAAAGAGCTGTGGCAGGGGCTGGAGAACCATCTGCTCGACCACGCGGCCCGGTTCGACCGCAAGCTGTCCGTCTTCACCGGTCCCGTTCTGCACGACTCCGACCCGCCCTACCGGGGCATCCAGGTGCCGCTCCGGTTCTGGAAGGTGGCCGCCTTCGTCCAGAACGGCGAACTGGCCTCGACCGGGTACATCCTCGACCAGAGCCCGGACCTCAGCCGGGACCGTGAGCGGGCGATGGCGGGCGCCAGGCCCGGCGATCCGCCACCGCTCGGCCCGTTCCGTACGTTCCAGGTGCCCGTCACCGACATCGTCGAGCTCACCGGCCTCGACTTCGGGCCGTTGCCGGCCGCCGACCTCATGCCCGTCACCCGCGCACCCGCGGAGCGCTGGAAGCGGCTGGAGAGCTACGACGACGTGGTCCTGGACAGCTGAGATGGACGACGCCACCGTCGTCTACGTCCACGGAAACGGGAACAAGGTCCGCAAGGAACTACTCAAGGCCCAGTGGGACAGGGCGCTGTTCGCCGCGGACATGGGCGCGGCATCGCGGATGGCCTACTGGGCGCCGGTCCGGTACGGCACCCCCCTGCCCGACGACGAGCCCGACCCGCTGTCCGGCGGCCCGCCGCCGCCCATCCGGGGCCTCCCGGACCCGGGTGTGCCGCGACCTCCGGAGGAGTTCATCGAGCAGACGCTCCGCGAGGCGCGCCTTCCGGCGCCAGGGGGGCGGTCGGCGCGGGCCGGGGAGGAGCAACTGGCGAACTGGCTGGCGAAGATGACGTACTCGGCAGAGACCCTCGGCCGGGCCGAGGACGCGGCGCCCGCACCGGTCTCGTCAGACCTGACCGAGGCACTGCCGCTCCCCCTCTTCATGCGCGCACCCGTCTTCGAGCTGCTCGTGAAGCGAACCTTCGAGGACGTGTACGCGTACTTCTTCGGCGGTGTCGGCGAGGCGATGCGCGAGGTCGTCCGAGCCGAGCTGACCGACCTGCGCGACGGGCCGCTCGTCGTGCTGGGGCACAGCCTCGGCTCGGTCATCGCCTACGAGGTGCTCCGCGAGGTGCGACGGGACGTCACGCTGTTCCTCAGCGTGGGGTCTCCTCTCGGCATCACCGAGGTCCAGGACCTGCTCGCGCTCCCGACGGCGGTCCCGGCGGGTGTGGCGGCCTGGTCCAACGTCTCGGACCTGCGGGACCTAGTGGCGCTCGACCACTGGCTGCGGCCCGAGTACGACCCACCCGACCTCATCACTGACCACCTGGTCAGGAACGACAGCGGCAACCACCACGGCATCACCGAGTACCTGCGCAGCGCGCCCGTCCAGCAGGTGCTGCGCACCCTGTTCGGCCGCGTTGCGAGTGACCGGGCCGAGTGAAACCATGGCAGGTATCCGGCAGTCCGTCTTTCCACGCCGCTCCGGCGGCTGTGCAGGTGCGGTATGTCTCCCAAGGATACCGATTGGGGACTCGTCACCGAATTGGTGCGAGACCACTTCTTCATTTCCGGCGAACCCCGACCCAAGCTGGTCCAGTTCGGATTCTCGCCCGAGTTCGTGAGCAGAATCCCACTGAACTACGTGAGCTGGGACAATTCGGTCGCCCTGGTCGAGGCAGTGCGGAACAGCGGCGTCGAAATGCAACTCCTACTCCTCAGCACGCTCATGCAGCAGAGCACGCTCACCTCCCTCCCGGTCGGAATGGAGGCCAAGCGCCTCGAGAGCGAGCTGGAGGAGGCCGTCCGGCTGCACATTTCCCCCCGGGACTTCTTCCTCAGCAGCGTGCTCGGCAACGGCGCCGAGGTGTTCATCGACCGGGCGGACTTCAGGAATCGGATCCGCGAATTCCACGAGAATCCCGATAAGACCGTCCTGGTGGTGGACGGAGAGCCGGACAGCGGGCGCTCCTACAGCTACAAGCTGATCCGGCACATAGGCGAGCACTGCAATTTCCGCCCGGTGCGGGTGACGCTGAACCGGGCCTCGACCGCCGAGCAGCTGGTCCATCGGCTCGCCGAGTGCGTCGCGGACCCGAACCCGGTCGCACCGACGCTCTCGAGCACGGCCCTCTCGCCCCTCCCGCCCCTCCCGCCCCTCCCGCCGTTGAATCCAACACAATTGAACGATCCACTACCGGAGATCGATGCGGCGGTGCACCGCGCCGTCAGCCAGGCCACCACCGCGCAGGGGCAGTACTGGCTGGTGCTGGACGACTGCAACAAGCTCGACGCCAATTCCGACGTCTGGGACTGCATCGGCAAGCTGGCCCTGACCATCCACAAGCAGAGGCCGACGCCGCCGGACGTACCGCCCCGGCTGGTGCTGCTCGGATACTCGCCGACGATGCGCCAGCTCCCGTACGAGATACGGAAGAACGAGGTCAGGGACACCGCCCGGATGCTCGGCCCGGAGGATCTGCGCGAGTTCTTCCGGCAGTTCTTCACCGAGGCTTCGCCTTCGACTCCCCCGGACATCCAGCGGATCTCCGCCCTCGTGGAAACGGCCGTCCCCGCCGTTCTGCAGGCCTGTGAGGCGTGCGGCCCGGACAGCTACATGCGCAAGATCTCCACGGCGGCAGCGGCGTCGGTCCGCCTTTACGGCAAGCTCGCCTCCGGCGAGGACTTCGGCGACGGGGACTTCGGCGCGCGTCTGAGCGAGCAGCTGAGCACCGCCGTGGCCTCCGCCGGCCCCACAGACGTGTCGGACCTGCGCAAGGCGTACCGGGAAGCGGCGTCCCTGCTGAGCAGGTTCGACCCCGCACGGCTGAAGCTGCCCGGCGAGGAGGAGCCCTCCGGGGCGGCCGTGGTGGAGCTGCTGCGCGACTGCCGGGCCGTCGGCGCCCGTAACACCGTCACCTGGGTACTCAAGTCGGAGGTCCGCGACACGGCGCTCGGCGGCTTCGCCGGTCCGCAAGGGGCCCGCCGCGCCCTGCTGGCCAACCTGGAGCAGATCCCGCCCGGCACGGGCCCGACAAGCATCGCGCTGGCCTACCTCGACGGCACGCCCCCGAACCTCGCCCGCGAGAAGCTGGACCAGCTGCCGCACACGCTGCAGGCAGTGTTGTGGCTCGCGCAGATCCCGGGCATCACCGGCATCCCCGAGAGCGCGGAGGTCCAGCGGCTACTCGACCGGGCGCGGCTGATGCAGCCCCTCGAACGCCTCGCACGCAGCGCTTTCCAGGGGCGCGCCGAGGAACTCGCCCGACTGCGCGCCTACATCGGACTGCCCACGCCGCTCCAGGACGAGTTCACCCTGGCGGTCGGCACCGGCACGAAGCGGCCGGTACTGGTCCACGGGCTGAGCGGCGTCGGCAAGAGCACCCTGCTCGCGACGTTCCTCCGGGACAGTCTGCGCGACTTCCCCACCACGTTCCCCTTCGCGTACGTCGACTTCGCCAGGCCCACCCTCTCGGCCCGCGAACCGGCCACCCTGATCGCCGAGATGGCCCGGCAGCTCAGCGTCCAGTACCCCGAGCACCACGCCGATTTCGACACCCTGGCGCATGCGTGCGAGGAGACCGTCGGCCTCCACCGGGCCGAAGAGGGCACGGTCGAAGAGCTCTACGAGCTCGCCACCACCCGGGCGACGATGGCGCGGCTCTCCCAGTCGGGCGTGCACGCCCTGGCCTCGGCACGCGAGGGCATGCTGGCGGCGCAGCTCGCGACAATCGTCGTCCAAGCAGTGGGGGTGCCCGCGGCGGAGCAGCCGCCCCTGGTTCTCGTGATCGACTCCTTCGAGGAGGCCCAGTACAGCGGTTCCCCGGAGCTCGGCCGCATGTGGGGTCTCTGGTCTGCGCTCCAGAAGGTGCACCCGCGGCTGCGGACCGTCGTCGCGGGACGGCTGCTGAAGCACCATCCGGCCCGAGTGGTGGAGCCCCTGACCATCGAGCTGAACGACCTCGGCCCGGAGGCCTCCGTGGCCCTGCTCGTCTCCTGCGGGGTGTCCGACGAGCGTCTCGCCGAGAAGCTCGCCGACCGCGTGGGCGGGAATCCCCTGAGTCTGAAGCTGGCGGCGCGGGCAGCCGAGCAGGAGGGCAACCGGGCCGAATCGCTGAACGAACTGATCGAGAGCCTGCCCCGGCGGCGCCGCCACTTCTACCGCAAGGTCGACCAGATGCTCATCCAGGGGACCCTCTACGAGCGGATCCTCAGGCGCATCGGGGACCCGGACGTCCGCGCTCTGGCGCAGGCCGGAATGGCACTGCGGACCATCACCCCCGGACTGATCCGGGACGTCCTCGCCGGTCCGTGCGGACTGACCGTGGACTCCGACGCGGAGGCGGATCGCCTCTTCGAGCTGTTCTCCGGGCTCGACCAGGTGGAATCCGCGGGCCCGGGGACCGTACGCCACCGGGCCGATCTGCGGGCCATCATGCTGCGGCTGGCCGACCGCGCCCATGCGGACGTGATGCGGGCGGTCGGGCGGCGCGCCGTCGCGTACTACGCGGTACGCGAAGGCCTGGAGCCGCGGGCCGAGGAGATCTACCACCGGCTGCGGTTGAACGAGAGCCCGCGCGACGTGGACTTGCGCTGGCTGCCCGGTGTCGAGCGGTTCCTCGTCGGGGCCGACGAGGACATGGCGGGGCGGTCCGCCGCGTACCTCGCCGGGCGCTTCGGCGGCCACACCCCGGACGAGGTGATGGCGGAGGCGGACCAGGAGGACTGGGAACGCATCGCCGCCCGCGAGGTCGAGGACCTGCTGTCGCAGGGGTACACCGAGGAGGCCGCCGCCCGGATCGAGGGACGGCGCCCGTGGACCGCGGGCAGCCCGTTGCACCCGCTGTGGGTCGAGATCCTGGACCGGCTGGGCCGTCGTGCCGAAGCCCGGGCTGCCGCCGACGCGGCCGTGGAGCGCGCCGATGAGGACGGCTTCCCCGGAATGCAGCTGGAGCTGCTCCTCGTTTCGGCGCGGCTGGCCGAAGCGGACGGCGACCTCGCCGAGGCCGACGACGACCTCGCCGAGGCAGAGGAGATCGCCACGGGCCTGGGCAAGGACTTCGAGGCGCTGGGCGCCCTGCTGACCCGTGCCCAGCTGGCGTCCCGCACCGAGGAACACGATCAGGAGGCCGGGAGCAGGCTCGCCGAGCGGCTGCGGCTGCTGCCCGACGCGGAGCTCGTCCGGCAGCCCGCCCTGGTGCGTGCCGCGGTCGCCGAGGTCTCGCGCGACCACCCGCGGATCCTGGAGCACGCCCTGGACGTCGTGGGCCTGCCCGAGACCGAGGACGGGGTCCTGGACATACTCGGCGAGGCGATCGCCCGGGTGGTGGCCGATCGGCCCGAGCTGCGGCCCTCGCTGCTCCGCCTTCTGGAGGAGTCCGCCGGCCCGCCCGACCCTTCTGCCACCGTCCTTCGGTCTGCGACCGGAGCCACCCACCAGGGGGTGCAGGGCATGCTGCGTGAGGCGCGCCGGCTCGGGACGCTCGACCGGCTCGCCGGGCGCCTCCTGGCGCTCGACGACCGGAGCGGCGAGCTCGCCTCGGGCGTGGCGGCGGCGATGGGCGCCGGCGCCGGCTCCCCCGGCCCGGTCGCGCCCTCGGGCACGCGGCCGGTCGCCCCGGAGCCGGGCGACGCGCACCCCTCAGCAGAGAGCCCAGCCGAAGGGAACGGCCACCGAGCGGCCTGATCGACCATGAGCGACACGTATCTCTCCCAGGACGACGTCGGACTACTGCGGGACACAGCGGTGGAGGCAGGACTGTCGGACCCGGCACTCCGGAGGCTGCTGTTCGCGGGAATCCTCCCGAAGTACTTCGGCTCGCTGCCGGTCCTCGCGGCGCCCGGCCCACAGGTCCTGTCGGACCTCAACGAGATGAACCGGGTGGAGCGGCTGATCGACGGCACCGTTCCGCTGGCCGTCTGGCTCCGCAACGCCGCCGACCAACTGACCGACGCCGCCGCCCGCGACGTGATCCTCAAGGCACTGGACCGGGTAGCGCGCGACGCGGCCGGCGAGCCCGACGTGGCGCCCGACGTCCGTACCGGGGAAACCAAGGAAGAGATCGTCTTCCGGGACGACACGGTGCCCTTCGGCTTCCTGAGCGAAGGAGAGAAGGCGGGCTCCTCGGTCGCCCGCATCAAGGTGCTGCCGTACCAGGGGGGCGCCCTGCTCCAGCCGGTGGCGCTGCCCCACAGCGGCACGGGCTGGCTCATCGCCCCCGGCCTCCTCGTCACGAACCACCACGTGGTCAACGCCCGCAAGCGCGCCGACGGCCAACAGCAGGTGGCGGACCCGTCGGACCTCCAGCTCCAGGCCAAGGGTTCACGTTCCCGGTTCGACTACCTGAGCGAGGACGACACGGACGTCGAGGAGGTACAGGCGAGCGAGCTCGTGGCCTGGGACGAGGAGCTCGACTACGCCGTGCTGCGTCTGACCGCCGCCCCGCCCGACACCTTCCTCCGCATCGCCACCGCACCGCTGGCGGTGGACAAGGACACGCCGGTGGCACTCAACATCATTCAGCACCCGGGTGGGGAGCCGAAGCGGATCGCGCTGCGCAACAACCTCGCCTTCGAGGCGGACGACACGGACGTGCGCTACTTCACCGACACCCGGGGCGGCTCCTCCGGCTCGCCCGTGCTGACCGACAACTGGACGGTGGTGGCCCTGCACCGCGGCACGCGGCGCGTGACGGACGTCAGCTTCCAGGGCAAGAGCACGGCTTTCGTGAACGTCGGCACGCAACTGAGTGCCATCATGCGGCACCTGCGGGAGCACCACCCGCAGATCCACGACGAGATCGCTGCGGCCCAGTCGCGCTGACGCGACGGGCACGATCACTGGAGGTGTGAGATGCACGGTCGATCACCGGTGGCGACCGGGCCCGAGCAGGTCTTCCGAGAGGATCTGCTGGAGGTGGCCGCACGCGTACGCAAGGGGCTGGACGCCGAGATCCCCGAGTCCGCCGAGGAGCTTCCCAGGGAGGAGGAGGCGGCCGCGCAGATCGGTCGCGCCGCCCGGGAGGAACGGGCCAGGGTGCTGGAGGCCGGGGTGCGCGGGCTGGAGAAGCTGGCGGCGGGCCGCCGGGACGACGTCGACGCGGACGAGTCCTTCGGGGTGGAGGCGATCGTCCTGCTCGAAGGCCGCCCGGCGATCCTGGTCCAGGGCCAGGACTTCGCCTCGCAGCCGGGCGACTGGGCCCTATTGGACGGGCAGCGGCCGGGTATCCGGGCGTCGATCGAGCGGGTCGGCAGGGTGGAGGTCTCCGGCCACGCGGACCTGGACTGGCTGGGTACGGGCTTCCTGGTCTCGCCGTTCGCCGTGATGACCAACCGCCATGTCGCGGCCGAGTTCAGCCGTGCGGACGGCGAGGGCGGGTTCACCTTCCGTCAGGGCATGGGTGCGCGCATCGACACCGCTGAGGAACTCGGCGCGCCCGCCACCGACGGATCGTTCGAGTTCAAAGTCACCGAGATCATCGGCATCCACCGGGACGTCGACATGGCGCTGCTCCGGGTGTCCCCGGTGGCGGGCGGCGGCGGGCCGCTGCCGACGCCGCTGCCCATCGCTGCCGACGCTCCGCCGGAGCTGGAAGGCCGGCCCGTGTACGTGGTCGGCTACCCGGCGGCGGACGGACGCCGCAATGAACCGGAGGCCATGAGCCGAATCTTCATGGACATCTACAACGTGAAGCGGCTCCAGCCGGGCACGGCGACGGCGCTGGTCCCGGACGGTCCCGGGTTCACCATGACGCACGACTGCTCCACGCTCGGCGGCAACAGCGGCTCCCCCGTCTTCGACCTGGCCGACCACCGGGTCCTCGGCCTCCACTTCGGCGGCCGGTTCAGGTCGGGCAACTTCGCGGTGCCGCTGTTCCAGCTGACGGACGATCCGCTGCTGGAGCGGGCGGAAGTCAACTGGGTGTAGGACGGTGTCGCACATGAATGGCCGAGGCCGCGTTCACCCGGTGATCGGTTCGCCGTCGAACTCGCCGCCTATGCAAGTGAAGAGGCCGGTACTGGAGTCGTACTCCACCTTCCCCACTTTGTCGGCCTCGCACTCCGGTCCGGTGACCGTCGGCACGACAGCCGACGCGACGGGGACTGCGGTGCCGAGAACGGCCAGTACGAGTGCGGCGGTGAATCCGAGAATGCGTCTACGCATGAGAACTCCCTTCGGGGGGCGAGCGCTGCCTACACGTCAACTCCAGCTTCGCCCTGCACCGCCTTGACCGCACCCTGACGCGGTGGTGCTCAGGGGGGCATGCTCCGGGGGCACTTTCCCCGGACTGAGAGGAGGCTGATGTCATGGCGAACACACCCGAGGTGTCCGTAGGGCCGCCTGATGACCTCGGCTCGCGGAAGGTGCTGATCGACGGCCACCGCGTGGGAGAGGCCCGGTCTGCCGGGGAGCTCCGGAGAATCCTGGATCGCGCTGGTGTGTCAGTCGGGCACCACGACATCCAATGGCTCGGCGGGGACTGCGGTGTCTGGCCGGACCGGCCCGTCCGGCGCCTGACCATCGGCCTGCTCATGGTCTTCGGCTTCCTCGCGACCGCATACCCGCTCTTCCAGATCGGAATGTCGGACAGCGGCGATGCCCTGACCTACGGCGGACGGATCGCAGGAGTTACCGTCCTCGCCGCCTCCTTGGTGGAGCTGGCTGCCGCCGGGGCGGCGGTCGACTACTGGGGCAAGCGGCGATGGCGCTACTCGGGGGTGGCCGTTCTGGGCGGAGTCATCATCGCCCTCCTCTGCGGGATTTGCCTCCTCCTGCTACAGATCGGCGAGCGTTTCACCGGCTACACCCTGATCGGGATCGCCCTCTGCGTCTGGGCTTCGGTCGCGCTGGTCGGACTCATCAGGCTGCGGGCGTGGAAAGGTCTTCGCAATCCCAAGACGATCGCGATCGGGGTCATCATCTCCACCCTTCTCGCCGGCGCCAACCTCGCATACTCACAAATCTATCTTCCCTATGTGAGAACACCGCTGATACAGAGCGGGGCGGAGTTCAAGGAGTCGAGTCTGCAAAAAAGTGCGTCCCAGCTGCACGTGACGGTTCATCTGCACGTGAAGAACGCAGGCGAAGTTCCCGTCTACATCCTCGACAGCAAGTACTGGATCCATGGCGGGCCCGCGAACAGCAGCTCCGACACCAAGACCACATTCGATTTGATCTACCATGGCGCCTTCGTCACGCCCGTGGGCAGCGTGCTGAACCCAGGGGAGGAGATCGCGCAGGACGTGGTCGTCGAGGTCAAGGATCCGGAGAAGCGCACGTGGGAAGCCATCCGGGCCCAGACCGAAGTGTACGTGATCAGGAAAGACAGAATGAAAATGCCCACTACTTACGAACGTTCCGGGGTCGGAGGCAAGAAGCTCGCAGAGGACGCCAAGAAGGAGAAAGGATATCCTGACCACACAAAGTACAGGTATCGATCCGACATCTCGAACAGCAGTGAAATCCTGAACGTGACCCGCGGGCGACAGCAGATAACCGTGTTCAGAGTGGACAATGGCGAGTGGCCGCGCGTCGTCGTGGACGTGTCGCCGCCGGATGAACGGATAGAGTTCAATCCCAAAAATCCCTACGCGAACGAAAAGAACATCGACCGGTACGGTCTTTCGCCGGTACGCGGCTCCACCGCGGTGACGCCCTACCTGGAGCTCCTGGAGAAGGCCCGCGCAGGCGGGTAGAGGGCCAGTCCGCTCAGGTCAACCATCCCCCCGATTCATGAGGTGTCCTATGAGCAGGACCTCGCGACTCAACTGCATCATCCCCCCGTACCTCCTCAGGAGGCTCCTGGAGAGCGACCAGAGCGAGGTGCGCCAGGCGGCCCTGGACACCATGTTGACCACTGCTCGCCTGCGTGGCCAGCGAGAGGTCCGGGCCTCCTTCGCCGGCGCGGCCGCCCCCGGTAACGGCCGGCGCACCGTCTTCGACTGCGAGGAGAAGAGCTTCCTCCCGACCGCTGTCCTGGCCAGGTCGGAGGACGGACCGGAGTCCGTGGACGAGTCCACGAACCGGGCGTTCGACGGACTCGGTCTGACGCGCGACTTCTTCAGGGAGGTGTTCCAGCGTGATTCGATCGACGGCCGGGGGATGCGTCTGGACGGGTTCGTTCACTTCGGCGTGAAGTTCAACAACGCGTTCTGGGACGGACGGCAGATGGTCTTCGGCGACGGGGACGGAAAGGTGCTCGGTGACCTCACCGGATCCCTCGACGTGATCGCCCATGAGCTGACGCACGGAGTCACGGAGCACACCGCCGGCTTCGAGTACCACAACCAGTCGGGTGCCCTGAACGAGTCGGTTTCGGACGTCTTCGGGTCGCTGGTCAAGCAGTGGTCGCTCAAGCAGGCGGCCGACGAGGCGGACTGGCTGATCGGCGCCGACGTGTGGACCCCAGGAATCGATGCCGACGCCCTGCGATCGATGAAGGCCCCGGGGCACGCGTACAACAATCCGCTGTTCGGAAAGGACCCCCAGCCCGACCGCATGAGCAAATTCATCCACCTCCCCGACACCGAGGAAGGGGACAACGGCGGGGTGCACCTCAACTCCGGCATTCCGAACAGAGCATTCTTCCTGACAGCCGTAGGCATCGGTGGGTTCGCATGGGAGGCCGCCGGGCCCATCTGGTTCGAATCTCTCAAAGTGTCCGGCGCCGAGGCCCAGTTCCATGATTTCGCCCACACCACCTTCCAGAAGGCCGGGGAACTGTTCGGCGTCGGCAGCGCCGAACAGTCGGCCGTGCTGGCGGCGTGGCAGGAGGTGGAAATCTCCATCAAGGGCGTCCCGACCGGGGCCGCCCGAGCACGGAGCCGTGCGGCCAACGGGAACGGCAATTTGGGCCGGCAGGACGACCTGACAGCCCTGAACAGGCAAATCGGGGAACTGAGCGCCAAGGTGACGGCGCTGGCCAAGGACGTGAACGCTCTGAAGGCAACCAAGTGAGGGTAGAAGGCAGGACGGAGCCTGTACCGCACGAGGGCGACCCGGGCGGTACCGGCTGTTCTTCCGAACGTGGAGATCAGGGGAAGGCAGAGCCTCAGGGGTGAGCGGTCAGGTGGAAGCTCTGGGAGACCGAACTGTCGCAGGCGCGCTGCACCAGCTGCACGCCGTTCGCCGCACTACCTGTGGTGCTCAGGCACTTGCCGCTGTTCCGTGTGGTGAAGTGGTAGCGGCCCGGGGCTTCCCGCACCGGCAGCCACTGCTGGTTGCCGCCACCGCCGTAGGACCACAGCTGCAGCGGTGCGTTGTCGGCGGTGGAGACCCCGGTGACGTCGACGACCTGTTGCGGATTGCCCCGGATCGCGATCCGGGCGTACCCGCCGTCGGTGGGACGGAACTGGAACTGCTGGGCCGTAGTCCCGTTGCAGGTGTACTGCTGGATCGCCGTGCCGTCGGCCGTGGCCGCCGCTCTCGCATCGACGCAGGCCCCGTTCGCGCTGTCGGCCAGTGAGTACCACGCGGTCTCCGAGATCGGGTCGGTCGGCGCAGGACTGCCGGCCACTCCGCCGAGCCACTTGAGCCCGTCGATCAGGAAGCGGTTCTGTGTCGGGCTCGCGAAGGTCGAGGACAGCCGGGTGTTGGAGCCGTAGTCCATGGCGTTGTGCCCGAAGTTGGCGTACAGCATCTTGTACTGGGTGTTGGTCCAGAGTATCGGGTAATAGCCGCTGTACCAGGACTGGTTCGGGTCCGTGCCCAGGGGGAAGCCTGTCGGGTCGACCGATGCCAGGACCTTGATGTCCGCGTTGGCGCGCAGGTCCTTCGACCAGCCGTACCACTCGCTGACCGCTGAGGTGAACGTCGCGGGCAGCCCGGTGGTCGAGGGGTGCGTCCGGTCCTCCGTACGCAGCACCGCCGTGGTCGGCCCCCAGGTGTTGGTCCTGAAGTTCCCGCTGCCGAGAAACCCGTTGTAGTACCAGGGCCATGAGCCGGCGTTGGTGGTGAACGCCGAGGAGTGGAAGCCCATCCAGCCGCCGCCGGCCCTCACGTACCGCTCGAAGCCGGACCGCTGGGCGCCCGTCTTGGGTGCGTCGTCCAGGAACAGGACGACCTGGTAGCCGTTCACCCCTCCGTTCGCCAGCAGTTCCCAGTTCGTGGTCGGCGTGTAGGTGAAGTTGTTCTGCGCGGCGGTCCGCGGGAACCACTCGTTGGCTTCCTTGACGAAGTCGATGTGTGCGGCGTCCCAGGTGCCGTTGTAGAAGGCGATCACCTTGAAGGCCGGGGCCCGGGGTGCGGCGGAGGCCTTGTGTCCGGCGTGGGCCGGGGCGGTCAGCCCCAGCGCCAAGGCCAACAGGATCAGCAGCCGTGCTGCGAGCCGCCTCACGGGTAGCTCACCAGATTGGCCACGTTGGTGGACGCGTTGGAGGGTCCACCCCGATCGTTGATGACGTGCCGGATGGTCCCGGTGCCGCCGAGCGAGACGGTCACCATGTTCTGGAAGCGCACGTTCGGGTTGTTGGGGGCCTCGAAGGCACGCTCGGCGGTCACGCTCGGGTTGACGTTGAAGTAGCAGTAGCTGCCGAGCCCGTAGGCCTGGTGGCTGGTGACCGAGTTCGCGACCTTGTACGCCGAGTAGCCCTGGGTGGAGCCGTTCATCCAGGCGGCCTGGTTCGGCGGGTCGTACGGCATCTCGTTCTGGTAGAAGTACGTCCGCCCGCCGTTGCCGTTCCAGATGGTCTGGTGCTTCTGGTAGTGCTCGACGAACAGGCCGTACATGGTGACGCCGTCACCGTTGACGACGAGCCCCGTGTCCGCCGTGTTGCTGTTCCAGCCGATGCCGCTGCCGTGGTCGCCGCGCCAGATCCACAGGTGGTCGCCGATGACGTGATCGCTGTTGACCACCAGGCTCGTCGTCGCCCTGCCGACCGCGGCGCCACCGACCCGGAAGTAGACGTCGTGCAGAGAGGTGGGGTTCGCCGCGTGGTTCGCGGCAGCGCCGGCCGGGCCGACCTCCATCAGCGTCTGCGAGTTGGTGGTTCCGGCATCGAAGAGGACCCCTGCGACCTTCACGCCGTCGACGTCGGCGACCGTCATGGCCGTGACACCGTTGTCAGGAATGAAGGTGGCGAGGCCGAGACCGAGGACGACAGTGTCGGGGCGGGTCACCTTCAAGGTCTGGCCGAGGTGGTAGACACCGGGGGTGACCAGCAGGTTCTTGCCCTCGGCCAGTGCGGCGTTGATCTGTGCGGCCGTTGCTCCGGCCTTGACGACGTAGAACTGGTCCATGCCGAGCGAGCTGCCCGCCGCGTTCCCGTTCGCCCAGCTGGTGGCCGTGGAGTTGGTTCGCAGGGACGGCACGAACACCTTGTACGCGCCCGCGCCGTCCACGTACAGGAAGGGCTTCTCGCGGACCGCCGGCGTCTGGTTCACCGTGGTGTACGGCGGATTGGGGAAGGTGTTGCCCGGCACGCCCTGGCTGCCGACGAACACCATGTTCCAGTTGGAACCGGTCCAGCTGCCGAGCTGGGAGTTGCGGGTCAGCCACTGCTGCTGGGTGCCGGACCGGACCTGGCCGTCGATCTTGCTGTCGGCCATGAATCCGCCGCTGGCCCAGCCGCCGTCGCTCAGCTCGAGGTTGCCGCGGACGTGCATGCGCCGGTACCCGGACGCCTGCGAGACCGCCCACCGGTCGGTGCCGCCGGTCGGGTTGACCGACAGGTTCTCTGCGCCGCGCCAGAAGTTCTGGGTTGCGTTCTGCGGCGGGAACCAGTCCGCCTCCACGTGCACGGCGCCGTTGATCGTCACCGAGTCTGGCGACTGGCCGAGGCCGAGGACCTGGGTGTAGAAGCCGACGTTGACATCGTTGCTGTACGTACCCGGCTTGAACATCACGGCGTAGCGCTGGGAGCCGAACTGGTTGGTCTCCTGCTGCTGGAAGATGGAGTTCAGCCGGCTCTGGATGGTGGACGACGGCATGGACGGGTCGAAGACGACCACGTTCGGGCCGAGATCGACATCCCCCGGCGCGGTGTTCACGGGCGCCACCTGGAAGCGCTGGGCCGCCGTGCCGTTGCAGGTGTACTGCACCAGCTGGACACTGTCGGCCGTCGAGGCGGCCGGGACGTCCAGGCATTTGCCGCTGTGGCGGTTGACGAAGTGGTACGCGCCGTCGCCCTCGTCGACGGCCTGCCACTGCTGGTTGTTGCCGCCGCCGTACGCCCAGAGGTGCACGGCGGCGTTGTCGGCCGAGGAGGTGTCGCTCACGTCGACGACCTGGGTGCTCGCGTTGCGGTTGCCGATCCGCACGAAGCCGTCGCTGGTCGGCGTGAAGCTCCACTGCTGCGCGGTGCTGTTGTTGCAGGAGTACTGCTGCACCGCCGTGCCGTTCACGGTCGCGGCCGCCCGGGCGTCCACGCACTTGCCGCTGCCGGCATTGACGACGGTGGACCAGCCCGTCGGCAGGTCGGCGGCCGCCTTCGCGGAAGCGTTCGGGGTGGCGGCCCGTGGGGTGGCTGCCTGGCTGGGATGGAGGGCGGTGAGGACGGACGCGGCCGAGGCGGCGACCACGAGGGCCGCGGCCCAGGGCCGTGTGAGGCGGGCCCGGCTTGCGCCGTGGCGAACCGCTCCGGGTATGTGCGGGGAGCTGAGCACGTGTTCTCCTGTGCCGGCTGTACGGCGTGAGTGGGGGGTGGGCGGGGACGGGAGAGGACGGGAGAGGTCAGCCGTTGTACTGGGCGAGGACGCGGGTGAAGTCCCACGGCTGCTGGGCGACGCCTGAGCAGGTGTCGGCTCCGCCGCCGGTGCAGGGCCGGTCACGATTGACCGACCAGAAGGTCAGCCGCGCGAGGTGACGCTGTCGGGCGTAGCCGAGGATGGTGCGGAAGTCCTCGACGGTCACCGTCTCGCCGTTGTCGGTGATGCCGTTCATCGAGGAGATGCCGGTGTGGCGGTAGGCGAGGTCGTCCGAGTACCCGTAGGCGTTCTTGACCGCGTTCTTGAGGCCCTCGGCCGCACGGACGGTGAGCTGGCCCATGTTCTGGCCGGCGCCGCCGAAGTTGAACGGCATGATCGTCCAGCTGTCCACGGTCAGCCCGGAAGCGGCGGCCTTGCTGATCAGGCTGCTGTCGGGGCCGTTCTGCCCGGTGCCGAAGGTGACGTACAGCTTGATGCCGGGGTTGTTGGCCTTGACGGTTTTCAGCGCGTCGACCGTGCGCTGCTGGACGGTTGGGCTGTCGTACGCCGCCGCCTCGATGTCGATGTCGATGGCCTTCAGCCCGTACGCGTTGATGACCTTCTGGTACGCCGCGGCAAGCTCGCCCGCGCTGCCGCAGGAACTTTCCAGCTTGTTGCCGCTCCAACCGCCGAAGGAAGGGATGACGTCGCCGCCGTTCGTCCGCACGGTGTTGACCGTCTGCTGATCGACGCCTCCGGTCAGCGGCCGGCTGCCGTCCCACTGCGGGTTGCAGTAGCCGTTACTGAGGACGAAGGCGAGCGTGAACCACCTGACGCCGGTCGCGTTCGTCACGGTGGTGGGACCCGGCGGGCTCCCCCAGCCGTTGTACAGGTACGGCGCCACGGCCATGGCCCCCGGTCCGGGTGCCGGAGTCCCGCCCCCGCCCGGCGCCGTCCACTTCTGGTTGGCGGCGCCGGTGCAGCTCCAGATCTGCAGCCGGGTGCCGTTGGCCGAACCGTTGCCCGTCGCGTCCAGGCACTTGTCCGCCTGCGGGTTGACGATGTCGCGGGCTGCGGTGGCCGACCACTGCTGGGCAGCACTGCCGTTGCAGTCCCACAGCTGGATCCGGGTTCCGTCGGCGGCGGCGCCCGAGGCCACGTCCAGGCACTTCCCGAGCGCGCGGATCGTGCCGTCGCCGATGACGTTCCACTGCTGTGCGGTGGTGCCGTTGCAGTCGTAGAGCTGTACGGGGGTGCCGTTGGCGCTGCTCGCCCCGGCGACGTCGACGCACTTGCCGCCGAGGCCGGTGATCTGGCCGGTCGCCGATGCCGCGCCGATCGCAGGATTGCCGCTCAGGCCGGTGACGAGGGCAGCTGCCGCGGCTGTGCCCAGCACACCGCGCACGGTGGGCCTGCGCAGGAGTCTCGTGGTCATCGGGTCACCGTCCACTTCTGATGGGCGACCCCGGTGCAGGTCCATATCTGCAATCGGGTGCCGTTGGCCGAGGTGCCGCCCGAGGCGTCCAGGCACTTGTTCGCCTGCGGGTTGACGATGTCCTGAGCGGCGGGGACGGCCCACCGCTGGGCGGCGCTGCCGTTGCACTCCCACAACTGGACCGGCGTGCCGTCGGCCGTACCTCCCGCGGCCACGTCCAGGCACTTGCCGAGTGCGCGGATGGTGCCGTCGGTTCCCACGCTCCAGCGCTGGGCAGCGCTGCCGTTGCAGTCGTAGAGCTGTACGGGGGTGCCGTTGGCGGTACCCGCGCCCGCGACGTCCACGCACTTGCCGCCGGTTCCGGTGATGGGACCGCCGCCGCCCGGCTGACCGCTGTCGGTGCTGACCCGTACGTAGTCGACCAGGAGCTCCTGGGGGAAGACCGTGCTGCCGTTGGGGTCTCCGGGCCAGTAGCCGCCGACGGCGAGGTTGAGAATGAGGAAGAAGGGCTTGTTGAAGACCCATTGCTTTCCGCCGAGGTCGTCGGGGGTGCGGCGCTGGTAGACCGTACCGTCGACGGACCAGGTGATCGCGTTGGGGCTCCAGTCGACGGCGAAGGTGTGGAAGGCGTCGGCGAACGCCTGGCCACCGGGCAGGGCGTACCCGGCGCCGATTCCGCCGGTGCCGGAGTACCCGGGACCGTGCAGGGTGCCGTGGACAGTGGATGGCTCGAAGCCCACGTTCTCCATGACGTCGATCTCACCGGAGTTGGGCCAGCCAACCTGGCCTATGTCGCTGCCCAGCATCCAGAACGCGGGCCACATGCCCTGTCCGCGCGGGATCTTCATCCTGGCCTCGACGCGGCCGTGCGTCGTGGTGAACTTGCCGGCTGTGTTCAGCCGTGCGGAGGTGTATTCACATCTTCCGTACCAACACTGGTAGTTGGCCGGGTTCTCACGGCGGGCGGTGATGGCCAGGTGGCCCTGGCCATCGAGGGCGGCGTTGCGGTTGCCCGCTGTGTAGTACTGCCGCTCGTGGTTGTTGACGTTGTCGCCCGTCTCGATCTGCCACTTCCCGCCGTCTACGGCGGAGCCCGCGGGTCCGTCGAACTCGTCGGAGAAGGTGACAGCGGCTGCTGCTGCGGGTGGCCGCGCCGCTGGCGCGGGCGCCCCCTGCGCAAGTCCGGTGGACAGCGACGCGAGGGTGAGGACCGAGACGAGAGACAGCAGCAGGCGCCGGGATAAGGGTGGGGGGTGCATGACTCTCCCTTCCAGGGAGCATGACGGGCGTATAATCCTGTGGCATGCATATGACAACGCGGCATGGGAATCCGGATGATTGCTGCGCCGACAGGGATTGGAGGCGCGAAGGCGAGCCCGGAGGGCTCTTTCATCACCATGTGATTTAAGTATTGAACGAAAACCCTGTCAAGGGTTTGGTATGGACCACATTCATGAACGCGGCCCCTGCGGCGGACGCCGCTGTAACCGAGCTTTACGCCCAGCTCAAGAAGCGGCTCGCCCGACCCGTAGCTCAACCGTCTAGCCGGGAAGCCTCCGCGGCCGTTCGTGTGAGCCGCCGGTACGGCGATCCGAGGCTGGCGCTCCCCGTCGAGCGGGACACCTTCACTCGGGCCCAGCGCTCGGTGCGCCGCCGGAGGTGACGCCGTACGCGAGCACGAGTGGCAGGGCTTCGTGTTCGACGGTGTAGACCGGTCAGACGCGAGGCCCGGCCCGGAGAACCGAAGGAGAGGGCAAGGCCGCCTTGAGTGAATCCGTGGATTCCCGGGTGCGTCGTCGACTCACCCAAGGCACGGGCTCAGCCCGGATTGACTGAGGCACACGTGCGGCTGACCGAGGCCGTGCCCACCAGAGCGTGCAACAGGTGCGTCAGCTGAAGGTCCGCGCCCATCCGGGCCATGCGCCGTACCGCCGCGGCTCCACCGAGCTCCGGAGAGAACTCCTCGATGCAGCCGGACCGCAGCAGCAACGACGTGACGGGAATGTCATGCTCGCGCAGGTATCCCAGCTGATCGACGATGTCCATCGTCGTCGGATGGAGTCTGCCGATGTCCCGCACCGTGGCAAGGATCCGGTCCAGTTCGGTGCGGCGGATCGCGACGAACTCGGCCACCGTTTCCCCACGGAGGGACGCTCCACATTCGACGATCCCCCCGAGAGGCCCGACGATCTCCCGCGCGAGAGACATCTCCGAGGCCATGGGCCGCTCATCCACCGCGACCCATCTCCTTCGCGCACACGTTCGTTTCCTTGTCGTCCTAGAACCGGTTGCTGAAGTGTTCCATGATCAGCTGCCCCTGCGGCAGGGCTTGTAGATGCTTGTTGAGCAGCTCGATTCCCTCCGGAGTATTCACGAAGGACTCGGGGAGATTGCCGGCCGGCCCCGAGTGCAGCCTGTACACGGATTCGGCGAAATCCCGTCCCTGAACGTCCAGGTTCCCGCTCTGGTGCGCGGATCCCCAGGCCGCCATGATGCTCGCGTGGCCAGAAAACAGCGCAAGTCACATCGCGCCGTCGAGAAGACCGTTCAGCTGGCCCGGGACTTGCGGACCACGGACGAGGAACGGTCGCTCAACCCGCCGGGGAGAATGCTGTCCAAGCTGACCCGGGCGTCCGACCGGATCGTCACCGAGATGACCGAGCAGATCGAAGCGGACCCGAACCTCAGCATGGAGCTGCGCTCGACCGGCGTCCTTCGACTTGCCTGGCGGGTCGTCAGGGTCGCGCTGGTCGTCTCACTGTGCACTCTGCTGGCGCTACTGGCCTGGTCGGCCGACTTCTTCGTCCTGCAATTGATCGCTCTTGTCCTCGGCGGTTGCGGTGCTGTGTTCACCGGGCTCTTCCTGACCGCTCTGGTGCGGGAGGACGAGAACCTGAAGGTGTTCATCAGCCTTTCCGTGCTCGGCATGTTCGTCGTGCTGTTCGGCCTGGTGGGGATAAGCCGGGAGTACCTGATCCTGAACGGGGAACGGGTCTCGGCGTCAATCGGTGCGCCGGAGTGCGAGACCGACGTCGGCTGGAGGCCCGACGGGGACGAGTACGGGTGCCTCGACAAGTACTACCCGGTGAGACATCCGGACGGGCACCTGCTCGACCGCTGGTCCTCCTATCCGGACGAGGAACTCGTGAACGACGGACGGATCGCGGTCTACTGGGACCCATCGGGCATCGCGCCCCCGGCCGAGGCCGCGGAGATCGAGGGGACTAGGAAGCACTGGTACACGTGGACCTGGCTCGCTTTTCTGTTCGGCCCGACCCTGATCAGTGCGGTTTACGGGGAGATCAAGGTCAGGCCGGCGAGGAGGGGAGGCCGAGGGCCGCGGGAGCGAGCAAAGACGTGAACTCGGCGATCCGGCCGTCTCGGAGGGTGAGGACGTCGAGCACTCGCCCTGCGCAAGGCCGGCAAACGCGCCGCCTCCCTCTGAACCATACCGTTCAGACGCCCTCTGAAACCCTTCACCTGGAAGGCATGCCGCCCACCGCCCGCCAGTCGAAGGACGGTGTCCTCCCCGGTGACTGCCGGAACCATCGCCCAAGGCCCGGATGGGCCATGGCGAGGAGCATCGTCACGCACTCGCCGGCGCGGTGATGCGACGCGGACATCCAGAGGCGGCCGACAGCTCGCTGGCGAGGGGAGTGACCCGGGGCCCGGCAGCGGTCACCGGTGGCCGTAACTGGACGACTCCGTCCTCCCGTCCGGCCCCGTGGACCGCGGACCGCGGACCGCGCACCGCGCACCGTGCACCGTGCGAGGCTGAGGTCATGAGGTTGAGGTCATGATCGCGGGATCCACCGGCCGCCTGGTGCTGCTGCGCCACGCCAAATCCGCCTGGCCCGACGTCGCGGACCATGAGCGGCCGCTTGGTCCGCGGGGTCTACGGGACGCGCCCGCGGCGGGCCGCTGGCTGCGCGACGCGGACTGCGTCCCCGCGCTAGTCATCTGTTCCACCGCCCGACGGGCCCGCGAGACCTGGGCACTGGCAGCCGGACAGCTCGGCGCCGCGGTACCCGTGCGCTTCGACGAACGGGTTTACGCCGCCGAGCCGGAGGAACTGCTGGAGGTGGTCTCCGAAGTACCGCAGGAGGTACGGACGCTGCTGCTCGTCGGCCACAACCCGGGCCTGGAGGATCTGTCCGTCAGCCTTGCACGGAAGGCCGTGAACGCAGCGGAGGCCGAAGCGATCGAGCGCCTGTCCGAGAAATTCCCGACGTCCGCGATCGCGGTGCTCGCCTGCCCCGGTCCCTGGCAGGAGCTCACGCCGGGCTCGGCCCGGCTGACCCGCTTCGCCGTCCCCCGGGACGCCGCCCGCTGGCGTACGCCACAGGCGCATCCGCCCGGGTGCCACGGAAGCCCGACAGCTCCTCACGGCACCCCGCCTATGCGGGCGACCAGGAGCGCGACGTCGTCGTCGGCCGCCGCTGGAACGAGGTGGGTGATCAGCGAGTCGCACAGGTGGTCCAGCTGCCGCTGTGGATCCGCGAGCAGTTGCGTCAGCTCGGCGAGCCGCTCGTCCAGGTCACGGCCCCGGGCTTCGATCAGTCCGTCGGTGTAAAGCACGAGAAGGCTGGCGGGAGGCACCTTGATCTCGGTGGGAGTGAAGGCGATGCCCCCGACTCCCAGGGGGACACCGGGCGGGGTGTCCAGGAGCCGGACCGTGCCGTCGGGGAGCACGAGTGCGGGCGGCGGGTGTCCGGCCCTGGTGACGGTGCAGTGTCCGGTGGCCGGGTCGCAGACGACATACAGGAACGTGGCCAGCATCGGCTCGGCCAGATCACCGAGGACGGCTTCCAGCTGGTGCAACAGCCGTACGGGCGAAAGGTCCAGGCGTGCGAGGGCCCGTACGGAGGCGGACAGTCGGCCCATGACTGCGGCGGCGGCGATGCCGTGCCCCATGACGTCGCCGATGAGCAGGGCCGCCTTGCCGCCCGCCAAGGGCAGGACGTCGTACCAGTCACCGCCGATCTCGTTGACGTCGCTCGCGGGAAGGTAGCGGTGGCTGACCGCGATGCCGGGCGGCGGGGTGATGTGCTGGGGAAGCATGCTGCGCTGGAGGATGACCGCAGTGTCGTGCTCACGGTGGTAGAGGCGGGCGTTGTCGATGCTGAGCGCGGCGCGGGCGGCGAGTTCACCGGCGAGGGTGACGTCTTCGGACCCGAAGGGTCCTACCGGGCGGGTGCGGTAGAACGTGGCGACGCCGAGCACCGTCTCCCGGGCCACCAGGGGTGCCATGACCAGTGAGTGCACACCCACCGCGACCAGTTGGGCGGGCTTGGCCGAGTGCCGGGCGGCGGGGGCGACGGCCTGTTCGTCGAGACGGGCGGTCAGGAAGGACTGCCGGGCCGCGAGGGCCTGCGTGTAGGGAGCGGCGACGGGGAAGACGAGCGTCCTGCCGAGGGGGGCGAGGATGTCGGTCACCTTGGATCCGGACAGCGGGGCCTTGCCCAGGCGCCGCAAGGCGACGCCGCCGGTCAGCCCCATGCCGGGCTCGTCCCCGCGCGCCAGCGCATCCAGGACGTCCACGGTAACGGCATCGGCGAGGCGCGGCACGGCGAGATCGGCGAGTTCCTGCGCGGTGCGCTCCAGGTCGAGGCTGGAGCCGACCCGGATGCTTGCCTCACTGAGCATGGCGAGCCGGCGCCGTGCGGCTTCGGCCTCGACGTGGTCGCGCTGCTGCTCGGTGATGTCGACGAGCGAGGCGATGACTCCGATCGACATGCCGGCGGGATCCTCCACCCGGACGTAGGAACACGACCACACACGGTCATGGTCCGGTTCCGCCGGCGTCCGTCCGACACGGCGACGGTCCAGGACCGGCCGCCCGGTCTCCAGCACCTGCAGCATGGCCTCCTCCATCTCGCGCGCATTCACCTCCGGGAGGATCTCGGCCAGGCGACGACCCACGTGTGCCGATTCCGGCAGACCGTTCATGGCTTCGAGCGCGGGGTTGACCTGCAGGAACCGCAGCTGCGAGTCGAGAATCGCGATGCCGACCGGGGAGCGGTCGAACAAACCTTCCCATATCGCCGACGACCCCCGGATGCGCCGTGCCGCGTGGGCATCGGCAGCGAAGACCAGCACCGTGGCCACGCCGCGCCCGCGGTCGGACACCGGAGAGGCCCAGATCTCCAGCTCCAGCGGGTGCCCGTCGCGGTGCCAGGCGGTCACCATGCCCATCACGCCCCGCCCGGCGGCCGCGGCTTCCCAGAGAGAGCGGCCCAGACTGCGATCGGATCCTGGATGGAGGAGGTCTGCGATGTTGCGCCCCAGCATCTGCGGCGGCGCATAGCCGAGCAATTCCTGCGCGACCTGGTTCCAGCGCACGATCGTTCCGTCCGCGCTGGTGGCCACCAGCGCGACCGGCAGTGCGCCCAGCCATCCGCCGGCAGCCTGCGCGGCGCCGCTGATCAGCTCTTCGACCGGGATGCGCTCATTCATCTGGCACCTGTACCCCACGCCGCAGCGTCCTTGCCCTGCGTCCACGGTCGCCGTCAGGCCCCGAGCAGCCCAGGCGGGCCCTCCGGGAACCGGGTCCTACGGATCCATCGTCAGCCCGGTCGGCATGACACCGCCTCCTGGGACTATCCGGGCAGACGCATTCCAGAGCACACAGCACGTCTTCCACGGGCACCGATGATCAGGACCTGCTTGGCCCGCGTGCCGTACGGTGGCAGGGTTCCAGCCATGACGGACGCAGGGTGATCTGATCACGCTGCGCCTCGCCGGCCAGGTAATGAGCTGAGACGCCGCCGTGGTCGCCCGAATCGGGCAACCGAAACGACCGGGGGCTCGGGCGTCGCGTCGACCGGATTCTTCCGCACCGCGTACGGCCCGGACGGCACCTGGCTGGTGACGGAGCCCAGGGCGCCGCATCTCCCCCGGCTCCATCAGCCTGCCCCTCTCGGGGGCCCCTATCTCTTTGGCAAGCTGTCTGGGCGCCCGCGAGGGCCGGGGTGGGAGCTTCAGCCGTCCGTGGAGGTGCCGACTCCGGTGTATTCGTAGGTCGAGCCGGCGGGAGCATCAGGGGTCCGGACGTGTGTGTAGATGTGCCAGGTGGCAGGGTTCCAAGGCCCCTGCCCCCAGCCGCCGCAAGCACGGAAGCGGGCAGGGCCTTGGGCGGTCGCCTGGCGGAGGATCGGCCTGGGGTTCGGGGTGGTTCGGGTGCGTGAGGGGCGTCGGAGCCGCTGCTGGGCGTGCTTGAGCTCGTCGTGTAGTGCCGGGGAGTCAGCTACTCGTGTGGACCGTCGTCGGCTGCTGGGGCGGGGAAAGCCCGTGCGTGGTGATGGAGGCCGGAGCTGCTTCCGTGAGCTCCGCGATCACATCGACAAGATCCCCGTTGGTTGCGGTGCCGGTGGTCTGGTTCCAGCTGAAGAGCATCTGCAGGTTGGCGCTGCAGACCATCAGGGCGAGGAGGATGGTCTGGGCGACGCGGCCGTGGGCGAGCCGCTTGCTTGGGTCGGCGATGTTGGTGCCGGTCCTGGCGGAACTTGTCTCGTTTGCCGAGGTCGCCGGGCCGGACCGTGATCGTCGGTTTCTGGCAGATCCGCGGCAGTTCCTTCTTGGGCAGGGCTCGCAGGCGTTCGGCCTGGCGGATGGGCACGGTGGGTTTGGCCGCGGTGTGTGCGGCGGTGGCCCGTCGGTTGGTGAGGTCCACGGTGGCGGGCCGCGGTGCGGGGATCTGGTGGACCCCCGCTGTCGGCCTCCGCGCTCCAGCCTGTCTCTTCGAGACGCGACCCATCAGACGGTCAGGTGCGGCCGGCCGCGGCGTAGGGTCGCTGGATGTCCTCCGGATAGGCCGTGTGCAGCACGGCCTCCTCGTAGGTGATGGTGCCTGCCGCTACGAGGGCGTTGATGCTGGTTTCAAGGGTCTGCATGCCGTCGCGGTGGCCGGTCGCGATCATGTTGCGGAGCTGGCGGGTCTTGCCCTCGCGGATCAGGTTGCGGATCGCCGACGTGCCTACCAGTACCTCGAAGGCGGGCGCCCGACCCCCGCCGACCTTGGGGATGAGCGTCTGGTTGAGGATGCCGACCAGGGTGTGCGCCAATTGCAGCCGGATCTGCGGCTGTTGTTCAGCTGGGAACACGTCGACTATGCGGTCCAGCGTCTGCCCCGTGTCGTTGGTGTGCAGGGTGGCGAACACCAGGTGCCCGGTCTCGGCGATGGTCAGGGCCGCGGAGATGCTCTCCGGGTCGCGCATCTCGCCGAGGAGCAGGACGTCGGGATCCTCGCGCAGGGCCGCGCGCAGCGCGGAGGGGAACGAGTCGGTGTCGGTGCCGACCTCGCGCTGGTTGACCGCCGAGCGCTTGTGCTGGTGCAGGTACTCGATCGGGTCCTCGATGGTGAGGATGTGCACCGGCCGGTGCGTGTTGACATGGTCGAGGAGCGCAGCCAGGCTCGTCGACTTCCCCGACCCGGTCGGCCCGGTGACCAGTACGAACCCGCGCGGCTTGCCCGCCCAGCCGATGACGACCGGGGGGGGAGCCCGAGTTGCTCGGACGACGGCACGTCGAACGGGATGATCCGCAGCGCCAGGGCCGACGCGCCGCGCTGCACGAAGGCGTTCCCGCGCAACCTGGCCTTCTCCCCCCAGCTGAACGCGAAATCGACCTGCTTCTCCTGGCGGAAGCGTTCCGTGAGTTCCTTGCCCAGTACCCCGGTCACCAGGCGGTCGACCTCCGGCTCGGTCAGTGCGGGCCCTTCGACCGGTCGCAGGGCGCCGTCGACACGGAGGAACGGCGCCGATCCGGTGGTGAGCAGCAGGTCGCTGCCGCCCCGCGCCAGCGATCCTCTCCCGGGGTGCGTCGGCCATGCCGATGAGGGCCGCCGCCTGGCCGTCGATGGCGGCGATGACGACGGTGCGGCCGGTGGCGGCAAGCCTCCTGGACCAGCTTGACGATCTGGGCCGGTGCCGTGTCCGCACCCACCTTGGTGGCCCGCACCCGCAGGGTGCCGTTGGTGTTCAGGGTGGCGCCGACCGCCGGGGAGCCCGGCTCCTTGCGTACGGGCAGGCTCTCTCCCGTCACCGTCGACCTCGCTCTCCCCCTCCTCCACGACTCCGTCTGCGGCGATCTTCGTCCCCGGGCGTACGAGCATGAGGTCCCCGACGGCCACCTCGGCCGTGGCCATCTCGACCGGCTCGCCGTTCCGCAGGACCAAGGCCTTGGCCGTGAGTAGGCACGCCCACGGGTCTCCGACGGCCCTGATCACTGCCAAAAATACCCCCGGGGGTACTGATGCTACGCTCGAGATATACCCCCGGGGGTAATTCTCACGCGAAGGAGCGACAGCGTGTTCTTCATCGACACCCTTGACCTGGAAGGGCTCGGCAACCGCAGCTACCTGGCAGGCGGTGCCCACACAGCCGTGGCGGTGGACCCGCCGCGCGACATCGACCAGGTGCTCGCCGCGGCGGCCCGGCGGGGAGTGCGGATCTCCCACGTCGTGGAGACCCACATCCACAACGACTACGTCACCGGCGGGCTGGATCTGGCACGCCTCACCGGCGCGGAGTACCTGGTGCCGGCCACGGCCCGGGTGTCCTTCGCCCGCACCCCCGTCCATGACGGCGACACCGTCACGGTGGACGAGGGAATCACGCTCCGGGCACTGGCCACCCCCGGCCATACCCCGCATCACACCTCCTACGTCTTGGAGGAGCAGGGCGCGGCCGTCGCGGTGTTCACCGGGGGTTCCCTGCTGATCGGGACGGTCGGGCGGCCCGACCTGGTGGAGCCGCGCCTGACCGAGGAGCTGGCCCGCGCCCAGCACGCTTCCGCGCATCGGCTGGCCGCCGAGCTGCCGGACGAAACCGAGGTGCTGCCCACCCACGGCTTCGGAAGCTTCTGTTCCTCGGCCCAGGCCGACGCAAACGCCAGCACCATCGGCAAGGAGAAGGCGGGCAACGACGCCCTCGTCCAGGACGTCGACGTCTTCGTCTCCGCCCTGCTGGCCCGTCTCGACGACGTGCCCGCCTACTACGCCCACATGGGACCGGCCAACGCCGCGGGCCCTGCTCCGGTCGACCTCACCGCACCTCCCGTGGCGGACGCCGCCGACATCGCGGCCCGCCTGGCGGCCGGGGAATGGGTGGTCGACCTGCGCAGCCGCATCGCATTCGCCCAGGGGCACGTCGCGGGTGCCTTCAACTTCGAGGCCGACGGGAAGCTCGCCACCTACCTCGCATGGCTGATCCCCTGGGGCAAGCCCGTCACCCTCCTCGCGGAATCCCCCGAGCAGCTGGCGAAGGCACAGCGCGAACTGGCCCGGGTCGGTATCGACCGGCCGGCCGCCGCGGCAACCGGAGAGCCCGCCGATTGGCTTCCGGAGGGCGAGGATCCGCAGAGCTTCCCGCGGGCCACGTTCGCCGACCTCGCTGCCCTGGACCCGTACGAGCACAGGATCGTGCTGGACGTACGGCGGGACTCCGAGCGGGCGGAGGGCTGGATCAAGGGCTCGGTACACATCCCTGTCCACCAGCTCCACCGGCGCCAGGACGAAGTACCGGGCGGAGTGGTGTGGGTGCACTGCGCGGGCGGAATGCGCGCGGGAATCGCAGCCTCCTTGCTCGATGCCGCCGGGCGCGAGGTCGTAGCCGTCGACGACTCCTTCGACGCCGCCCGGGGCACAGGCCTCCAGGTAGTCAGCGGGCCCGGCCGCCTGGACAGTTGACGACTCGCCCTCCCCAATTCCGACGAGAGAAGGACCCACAGATGTTCCTCTTCCGCCGCGGCCCCGCCCGCATGACTCCGCCCCAGGCCCATCAGCGCACCCGTGACGAGGGCGCCGTCCTGCTCGACGTACGCGAGCGCGCCGAGTGGACGGCCGGACACGCACCCGGGGCCGTGCACGCCCCGCTCTCTGCCCTGATGACCAGTGACGGGGTGCCCCCGGCCGCCCAGGGCCGGCCACTGGTGGTGATCTGCCGCTCCGGGCACCGCTCCCGGCAGGCCGTGAAGCTCCTGACCGCGCGCGGGGCGGACGCCATCGACGTCAAGGGCGGCATGAGCGCCTGGGCCGCGGCCGGGCTACCTGTTGTCGACGACTGTGGAAACAGCGGCTCGATAGCGTGAGCACGCTCCTCCTCGCCCTGACCGCAGGAGCCGTCATCGGCCTCGCACTCGGGGCCCTGGGGGGCGGCGGCAGCGTGCTCGCGGTCCCGGCCCTGATCTACCTGCTCGACTTCAGCCCGGCCGCCGCCACCACGGCGTCACTGATCATCGTCACCGCCACATCCGCCACCGCTCTCTACACCCACGCCACCTCCGGCAACGTCCGCTGGAAGACCGGCACCCTCTTCGCGGCCGCCGGCATACTCCCCGCCATGGCGGCGGCCACCCTCGCCGCACGACTGCCCGAACAGGTGCTGACCGCCGCGTTCGCGGCCATCGCGGGCGTCGCCGCCCTGCGCATGCTCAAACCCCCCAAAGCCGAGAAGGAGTTCCGCCCGGCACAGCCGCTCCGCGCCGCCGGAGCCGGCGCGGGCCTCGGCGCGATCACCGGATTCCTCGGCGTCGGCGGCGGATTCCTCGCCGTCCCCACCCTCGTGGGAGTCCTGGGCCTGCGCATGCGGACAGCCGTCGGCACCAGCCTGCTCGTCATCACCGTCAACTCACTCGCCGCGCTCACCGCCCGCACCGGCAGCCCCGCGCCTCTGCACTGGGCGGTCATCGCACCGTTCACCGGCGCCGCGATCCTCGGCGCCTGGGACGGGAGGCGCCTCGCCGTCAAGATCACGGGCCCCGCCCTGCAACGGATCTTCGCCGTCACACTGCTGGCCGTCGCGGCCTTCATGCTCACCGACGCGATCCGCTGACACCGCAGCAGCCCGCCCGACCCACCCCAAACTCACCCGGCGCCCGCTCCCGGACAGGCCGCCACCCAGGAGGGACCACTCCGCCATGACCACCCGTCACACCCTCGACTCCGCCCAGGCCCGCACCCGTCTGCACGAGCTCACCATCCTCGACGTCCGCACCCCCGGTGAATACGCCGCAGGCCACCTGCCCGGCGCCCTGAACATCCCCCTAGATCAGCTCTCACGCGCCCTGCCCGACATCCGTCACGCCGCCGGCCGCGGCGCCATCCTCGTCGTCTGCGCCTCCGGAGCACGCTCGGACCGCGCCTGCACGACGCTCGCCGAGCACGGCATCAGCACCGCCACCCTCGCCGGGGGCACCGGCGCGTGGACCGCCGCCGGCCACGACCTGCACCACCCCGAGCACCCCTCCCGCACCACGTGGAGCATGGAACGACAGGTCCGCCTGACCGCGGGCATCCTCGTCCTCGCAGGCCTCGCGCTCGGACTGATCCACCCCGCCTTCCAGCTCATCTCCGCCACGATCGCCGGCGGCCTGGCCTTCTCGGCCCTCACCAACACCTGCGGCATGGCAGCCGCCCTCGCCCAGCTCCCCCACAACCGCCCCCACCAGGGCGAGCTCGATGCCACACTCGCGGCCCTCCGCGATCACTGACCCTCACGCATACCCCCTGGGGTACCATGAGGGGACAGCACGCCAATCAGGAGGCACCCGGTGAAGGTCGACGAAGCAGCGGTCAGCTCAGTCCTCAACCGTCTGCGCCGCGCCCAGGGACAGCTCGCCGGAGTCATCGCCATGATCGAGGCCGGCCGCGACTGCAAGGACGTCGTCACCCAACTCGCCGCCGTCTCCAAAGCACTCGACCGGGCCGGCTTCAAAATTGTCGCCAGCGGCATGCGCCAGTGCATGAACAATGCCGATGGAGCCCAGCCGCCCATGACCGAGGAAGAACTCGAGAAGCTCTTCCTCGCCCTGGCCTGAGGGTCATTCGAAGACGGCCCGACCCCCCGACTTGGGTTCTAGGAGTCGTTGCAACACCCCAGTTCAGGGGATGCGATGGACTTCAAGATCCGGGACCGGTCCGTTGTCCAGGGGCGCCGTGCCTTGTCCGAGGAACGGCGCCTCTACCTTCAGCTCATGCAGCGGGGTGTGAGCAACAAAGAGGCGTGCCGGATCGTCGGCATCAATGAGAAGACCGGGCGGCGCTGGCGTAACGGCCGCGCCCCGTCCGGCGGGAACGTCGGGGCGTCACCGCTCAACGCGGTGGCGCCCCCGTCCGCTCCCTCGCGGTATCTGCGTGAGACCGACCGGATCCACATCGCCGACCGGCTCCGGGAGAAGGCCACGGTCCGGGCGATCGCGGCCGAGCTCGGCCGCAGCCCCTCCACCGTCAGCCGGGAGATCCGCCGCAACCGCCACCCCGTGGGCGGCCAGTACCGGCCGCACGCGGCCCAGGCCCGAGCCGATGGCCGCCGCCCCCGGCCCAAGCCGCGCAAGATCACCCTGAACCCCGAGCTGCGGGCCGCGGTCCAGGCCGGCCTGGACGAGCTGTGGAGCCCGGAGCAGATCTGCCACGCTCTGCGGGCACAGTTCCCGAACCGGCCGGAGATGCACGTGGTCCACGAAACCGTCTACCAGGCCCTCTACGTGCAAGGACGCGGAGAACTACGGCGAGAGCTCGCCGGAGCACTTCGGACCGGACGCGCACGCCGCAAGCCGCAGCGCCAGGCCGAGCAGCGCCGGCCCCGCTTCGCCGAGCCCATGGTCATGATCAGTGAGCGTCCCGCCGAGGCTGAGGACCGGGCGGTGCCCGGGCACTGGGAAGGCGACCTGATCATCGGCAAGGACAGCGGCTCCGCGATCGGAACCCTCGTCGAACGCGCCACCCGCTACGTGATGCTCCTGCACCTGCCCAACGGCCGCAGCGCCGAGCAGGTCCGCGACGCACTCCAGGAAACCGTCCAGCGGCTACCCGCCCACTTGAAACGGTCCCTGACCTGGGATCAAGGCTCGGAGATGGGCCGCCATCACGAGTTCACCGTCGCCACCGACGTCCCGGTCTACTTCTGCGACCCGGCCAGCCCCTGGCAGCGCGGCTCCAACGAGAACACCAACGGCCTGCTGCGGCAGTACTTCCCGAAAGGCACCGACCTGGCCGTCCACAATCGCGACCACCTCGACGCCGTCGCAGCCCAGCTCAACGGCCGCCCACGCAAAACGCTCGACTGGGAAACCCCAGCCGAGCGCCTGCATAAACTCCTCGCGGCCTGATCAAACCAACCACGTGTTGCGACGACCCCTAGAAACCGCCCGAGCGGGTCGGGCCGTTTCGCAATTTCGTGCACAAGTTCGCGCCCGAGCCGCTGGCCGAGCGCGACAGAAACCGCCGGCCGTCGAGAGCCCCTGCCTACCGGAGTGCGCCCGAAACGTCGATCAGACCCCGGAGCCGGGAGCCAGGTCAGGCCTTCTTGACCACGCTCGACTTGAGCTGCATGGCACCGAATCCGTCGATCTTGCAGTCGATGTCGTGGCCGTCGACCCCGTCGACCAGACGGATGTTACGCACCTTGGTGCCCGCCTTGATCCCCGACGGGCTGCCCTTGACCTTGAGGGCCTTGACGACGGTCACGGTGTCGCCGTCGCTCAGCGCGTTCCCGACGGCATCCTTGATCACCCGCACACCCGAGGCGCTCTCGTCACCCGTCCCGGCCGAAACGGGAACCCACTCGTGGGCGCACTCCGGGCAGACCATCAGCGCGTTCATCTCGTAGGTGTACTCGCTGGAGCACTTCGGGCACGGGGGCAGGCTCGCCGCCATCTGTTCTGTCCTAGCTCGGTACGTACGCGCGGTGCTCCAGGACGGTCGACGCCGACACGAGCCCGCCGGAAGGGCCCCGCCGACGGGGGATGCGGCGGGGCCCACGCCGTGACGTTACAGCCTCCGGTGCGAGAAGAACCGCAAAATCGACTAATTGCAAAATTATGCAATTTCGTAGATCCTGTACTGGCCGTGCCCGTAGGTAGCCGCAGGCACAGCACCAGTCGCTTCCCCGGCGCCCGGGGTGATGAGAAGGATGCGAGACCATGCCTGTTCCGCTGTATCAGGCCAAGGCCGACTTCTTCCGCATGCTCGGGCACCCCGTACGGATAAGGGTCCTGGAGCTGTTGCAGGACGGGCCGATGCCGGTACGGGACATCCTGGCCGCGATCGAGGTCGAGCCCTCGGCGTTGTCGCAGCAGCTCGCGGTGCTGCGTCGCTCGGGGATCGTGACCTCGGTCCGTGACGGCTCGACGGTGATCTACGAGCTGGCGGGTGGGGACGTCGCGCAGCTGATGCGGGCGGCCCGGCGGATTCTGACCGAGGTGCTGACCGGGCAGAGCGAGCTCCTGGAGGAGCTGCGCGAATCCGAGGTCCCCGCACCATGAATACCGTGCTGACCACCGGACTCGACCGGGTCCGTTCCTTGATGCCGACCCGGGGCGACTTCGCGGTGATGCGCCGAAACCCCCGCGGGGATCTCCTGGCCGGTCTCACCGTCGCGATCGTCGCCCTGCCGCTCGCGCTCGGCTTCGGGGTCTCCTCCGGGCTCGGCGCCGAGGCCGGGCTCGCCACCGCCGTGGTCGCGGGCGCGCTCGCCGCACTGTTCGGCGGGTCCAACCTTCAGGTGTCGGGGCCCACGGGTGCGATGACGGTGGTGCTGGTGCCGATCGTCGCCCATTACGGGCCCGGCGGGGTGCTGACCGTCGGGCTGATGGCCGGTGTCCTCCTGATCGCCTTGGCGCTGATGAAGGCCGGGCAGTACATGCGCTACGTGCCGGCGCCGGTCGTGGAGGGCTTTACCCTCGGCATCGCGTGCGTGATCGGACTTCAGCAGATACCGGGCGCGCTCGGGGTACCCAAGCCGGACGGCGAGAAGGTCCTGGCCGTTGCCTGGCGGGCCGTCGTCGAGTTCGCGCACGCCCCGAACTGGACGGCCATCGCGCTCTCGCTCGGCGTCGCCGCCGTGATGCTGCTCGGTGCCCGCTGGCGGCCCGCCGTCCCGTTCTCCATCGTGGCGGTCATCGCCGCGACCGTGATCGCGCAGGTCTTCCACCTGGAGGCCGCGGCCCCCATCGGCGATCTGCCGTCCGGGCTGCCCGCGCCCTCCCTGGCCTTCCTCGACCTGTCCACGCTGGGTTCGCTTCTCGCCCCCGCGATCGCGGTGGCCGCGCTGGCCGCACTGGAGTCGCTGCTGTCGGCAACGGTCGCGGACGGGATGACGGTGGGGCAGCAGCACGACCCGGACAAGGAGCTGTTCGGGCAGGGCATTGCCAACCTGGCCGCCCCGCTGTTCGGCGGCGTACCGGCCACCGCGGCGATAGCCCGCACGGCGGTCAACGTCCGCACCGGCGCCTCCTCCCGGCTCGCCGCCCTGACGCATGCCGCCGTGCTCGCGGTGATCGTGTTCGCCGCCGCGCCCCTGGTCTCCAAGATCCCACTCGCCGCTCTGGCGGGGGTGCTGCTGGCGACCGCGATCCGGATGGTCGAGGTCGGCTCGTTGCGGGCGATGGCGAAGGCGACCCGCTCGGACGCCGTCGTGCTGGTCCTGACGGCGGCCGCCACCTTGGTCCTCGATCTCGTCTATGCGGTGATCATCGGCCTCGTCGTGGCCGGGGCGCTCGCCCTGAAGGCGGTCGCGAGCCAGGCGCGGATGGACCAGGTCGATTTCCGCCCGGACCTGCCCGGCGAGCACAGCGACGAGGAGCACGCGCTGCTCGCCGAGCACATCGTCGCCTACCGCATCGACGGGCCCGTCTTCTTCGCCGGCGCGCACCGCTTCCTGCTGGAGCTGTCGGAGGTCTCCGACGTGAAGGTGGTGATCCTGCGCATGTCCCGCGTCACCACGATGGACGCCACTGGCGCACTCGTCCTGAAGGACGCGGTCCAGAAGCTGAACCGGCGTGGCATCGCCGTCCTGACGTCCGGCATCCGGCCGGCTCAGCGCCAGGCCTTGGAGGCCGTCGGCGCACTCGACCTCCTGCGGCACGACGGCCGGGAGTACGCCACCACGCCCGAGGCGATCGCAGGCGCCCGCAAGCACCTGGAGCAGGCAGGGCTGCTGCCGCTCAAGCACCGTCCGCACCGCATCCGGAAGGCCGCACGATGACCGCCCCCGCCGACCGCCTCATGATCGATGTCTCCGGCACCGAGTCCCTGTGGCTCCTCGAAGGCTCTGCCCAAGGGCGCCTGGTCTACGTCCAGCGCGAGCATGCTCTCGTCCGCCCGGCCAGCCACGTCCTGGACTACGGGCGCCTGATCGTCCGCACACCCGTGCAGGCCGCAGCGATCCCCTGCAGGGCGGTGCTGACCTATCACGCGGACGAGATCCGCACGCAGGCCGGCACCGGCTGGACGGTGACGGCCCACGGTCCGGCCGACATCATCACCGACCCGGATGAGGCCGCACACTACCGGCGGACATTGCCCGGCTGGGCCCACGGACCGCACGACACCCTGCTGCGCATCCACCCGCAGCAGGTGTCGGGGTTCCGTCTCGCCCGCCCCGCTCAGGGGACCGGGCGGTGAGCGTCGAGGTCCAGACGATGCCCTACCGGCACGTGCTGACCGTACCCGCGAAGGGTTCGGCCGTACGCATGGCCCGGGAGACGGCCGAACTGGTGCTGGTCGAGTGCGGTGTGGGCCTGCGGCATCCGAGCGTCGGGCCGGGACTGCTGATCCTGACCGAGCTGGTCACCAACAGCGTCCGCCACGCCGCCGCACTGTCGCCGACGATCACGGTGACCTTCGCGCACGGGGCGGGTGTGTACGCGTTCGCCGTCCACGACCGCCACCCCTACCAGCCCGCCCTCTTCGGGGCGCTGGCCACGGCTCCGGGCAGCGGGCTGGCCACCGTCGTCGAGATGACGATGGAGCTCGGCGGGACCGCAGTGGTCCGCGCGGATGCGGACGGGCGCGGCAAGAGCATCTGGATCACCCTTCCCCTGTAGAGCGCAGTTGCAGTTAGTGACGAGAGAGTGATGATGACGATCGAGTGGCGCTACACCATCCACCCCGGCCTGGGTGTCCTGTCCCTGGCCGGATACCTCGGCTCGGATGCGATCGCGCGCTTCACCGGCGCGATCGGGTGGGTCCTGGCCCGCGGCACCGGACCGGTCGTCCTCGACCTGAGCGGACTGCTTGGCTGGTCGGTGGGCGGACAGCTCGCCGTCGCCCAGGCGGCCCGCCGGCTCGCCGAGGAGGGGCGGCCCCTGGAGCTCGCCTCGATTCCCGCCGACGGCTCCCTCGTCCCAGACGGCTCCTGCCCGCCGATCCCCGTCCACTGCGACCTGCCCGCCGCGCTGGCCGCCCACCACGCGGTGGGCGACGAGCAGCGCCAATGGAGCAGCGACCAGTGGCCGACCGAGCAGGCCCGCTCCATGGGGACCGTGTTCGTCACGAAGGGCTGACGGCCCTGCGCGCGGGACCGAACGTCACAAAGACAGGATGCACTGCCCCAGGAGTTGCGGTGATCTGCAATTGTGGAGGTCACAAGGTGTGTAGGGGCGAAAGGACGCCCTCTACGGCGAAACGGTTCTGGGTGGATGCGATGGGCAGTCGAGGCAGGGGTACCCAAGTGAGCGCACCGCTGTACCAGCTCAAGGCGGAGTTCTTCAAGACACTGGGTCACCCGGTCCGCATCCGCGTTCTGGAGCTGCTCAGTGTGCGTGAGCACGCGGTCGCCGAGCTGCTGCCCGAGGTCGGTGTCGAAGCCGCGAGCCTGTCACAACAGCTCGCGGTCCTGCGCAAGGCCAACCTGGTGGTCACCCGCCGCGAAGGCGCGAACGTGTACTACCGGCTCACGAGCGACGAGGTCGCGGAGCTGCTGCGAGTCGCCCGCAGCATCCTCTCCGGTGTCCTTCAAGGCCAGGCCGAACTGCTCGCCGACCTTCGCGCCAACAGCCCCCGGTAACAAGGGGCCGTGATCGGCGGCCGTCTCCCGTAGTGCGGGGTTCACCGCACTATTCACACCGGGAGACGGCCTCTTCCTACTGCTGGGCGTGCCGGCCCAGATAGAACAGCAACCACACGAACCCGGCGAACAGGTGCGTGCCGACGATGTAGAAGAAGGCGCGCAGGGCGACCCCCTTCGCCAGCCACCTCTCCTGCTTCGCCGCCGCGCTCTCCTCGGGTTTGCCGTCGGTCACGAGTGCTCTCCGTTCGCAGCCTTCGGGGCATCCTGCGGGTACGCGTACGGGCGCACGAGAACCTGCCTGCCGTGCTGCCCGGCCTCCTCGATGACGCCCGCGACCTCACGCGCCTCGACGGTACGGGCATCGGAATCGTCGACGGCGCCGAGGTAGGTGATCTCGTACAGCTGGGCGTCTGGTCTGTGACTGCTGATCACGGGGTTCCTTCCGGCAGGATGAAGCGGACCACGATGGACTTGCCGCGCTCGCCCGCGGGCTCCACGCGGACGTCGCCGCCGTACACACGGGCGAGTTCGGCCACGGTGCGCAGCCCCTGCCCGGAAGCACGCTCGGCGGTGGCCAGGGTCATGGGGCGCGGATCCAGGTCCCCCACCCCCACCACCAGCAGGTGTTCGGTCATCTCCAGGGTGACCTCGGCGTCCGGCGACTTGTGGGCATGCCGTACGGCGTTGGCGACGAGCTCGCTGACCACCAGCAGGACCGCGCCGAACAGTGACGCCTGCCCGCTCGAACGGCGGACCATCAACGCGCAACCGGCCGGCTCGGCGCCGCCGCCGGGCTCACCGGCTGCCCTCGTCGCCCGTCGCCACCCCGTGATCGTGAGCCACACGCAGTGCGTCCTCCGCCCCCGATGTCGTCAGTTCCCGATGTTCACCAGGCCGCCTCCGCCAGCTGGTTCCACGACGTTCAGTACCGACCGCGCGTCGACCCAGTACACGGTTCCGGCCGGGGTGTAGTAGACGGCCATCATCACAAATCCCTTGGGGATGCTGCTGTTGGCCGCCTTGAAGAACGGCTCCACCAGGTAGCGGACGCTGCCGTCCGGATGGTCTTCCAGTTGCTTGGCCACCCGGTCTTCGATTCCCGTCATGCTGAGCGCACCGATGTTCGTGATCCGCTGGCCGCAGGGGCTGAGATTCGACTTCAGGGTGTTCGAGCCGCCGAACCGTGCCGCGATGATGTGGCATCGGGCCAGGTCGGTCTCGGGGTCCCTGCCGAGCCTGCGCACCGCGACGCGGGCCTCCGCATAACCGAACGGGTCGGGCTTCTTCTCCTTGCTGCTGTTGTTGGGCGGGTTCTTCAGGCAGGCCCGACCCACTTCGGTGCGGCCGTACGCACCAGTGGTGTTGAGGATCCACCCGGCTCCGTTCGGCACCGCTCCCTGTGGACGGGACCGAGTGCAGTCCGGTGCCGCATCCTCGTCGCCGTGGCCGCCCGGTGCACCCGAGGCCATCACATCGGCGAATGTCGGTGCGTCGACTGCCACCTCCTCCTCATCTGCCTGTTCCTCCTCCACTGCCGCCTCATCCAACTCGGCAAGGACCGTGACGGTGGTGTCGGCGAGGGAGTGGAGCGTGTAGGGGACCGCGCTTCCCGTCGCCTGCGCCTGTGCATCCGCGGCGCGCCGCAACCTGGCCTGCTCCTGGGTGAAGACGGGCCCCGCGCCGGCGGCGGAGCACGTGAGGCCGCCGGCACTGTCCAGCGGCAGGCGCCCGGTGGCGGTGCAGGTTCCGGCAGCCCGGCCCTCGATGGTCACCGTGGCTGTCAGCCGCACCGTCACTTGCCCGTTGTTCCCTACGCCGGCGATGAAGTGGGCTGTGAACGCTTCCACTGCGCAGTGGATTTCCTCGCTGTGGTCGAGACCGGCCTCGTGCCGCAGGACGGCTCGCATCCAGTACAGGAGGCCAAGCGCCTCCCTGGCCGGCCCGAGGTAGTCCTCGGGGAGTACCGCGGCCAGGCGTCGCGCGTCCTCCATTGCGGACGGTTCCAAGATCGGTGTGTACTCGCCCGCATGACTCAGGCGTGCCACCACCGGCGCCAGACGATCCTCGATCTCCGTCTGCATTGCTCCCCCGTGCCGTCGTGTGAGAGAAATGACCGTGCCATCCGACGGTACGTCAACTCTCTTACATGCAGGGGGATCAGGGTGTCCGAGCAGGGTGATTTCTACGGGCCGGATGCCGACGGCGTGGCATACGTGTGCGAGCACTCGGGAGAGATCCGGACGCTACTCGAAGAGACCGGTGACGCGACCAGCCTCAATCGGTTCCGACTGGCGGTCAAAGACGGGCGCGCAGTCTCCGACCTTCTGGAGGATCTCCATGAGGCGGTGCTCGCGTCAGGCGATGCGCTGGGAGTTTTGGGGCGGGGTTCGCGGGGGGGGGGGGGGGGGGGGGGGGTGAGGCCCACCGGAATCACTGCGGCACGTAGAGAGTCCGTCTTCATCTGCCCACGACAGCAGCGTTGCTCACGCAGTTGGTGGCCGCGCGAGGGATCGACCGCGCCCCCGGTGTGCCGCATTGACGAGGGGGCGGAAGTCAGGCTGAGGAAAGTGAAGATCTGACATGGGCGGGCTGCTGGGCGAACTCGGCAAGAAGCTTGCCGAGCGGTGGCTGACCCTGCTCGTTCTGCCGGGCGTACTGCTGCTGGCCACGCTGGCATCTGCCCTGACCCTTGGCCATCTCCACGCCCTCGACCTGGCGCGACTGACCCATGAGATCGACCGATGGGCAGCCTCCCCTCGATGGACGACGACCGGCAGACTGGCAGTGGTGTTGACCGCGATCCTCCTGGCCTCAGCGGTCGCAGGCCTTGCAGCCCAGGCCGCGGGCTCCGCCATCGAAAGAGTCTCGCTCGCCGCGGACTGGACTCAATGGCCATGGGGAGCAAGGCAGTTGGCCCGCCATCACACTGCCACGCGCCGCGCACGGTGGGACCGCCATGCAGAGACCTACCAAATGCTGCTTGGGCAAGAACGCGCCCGCATCACCGTCCCGTCATCCGAAGGGAGCTCTGGGGCGCGCACGCACAGCATGGAGGAAGCTCGTACTGCGATGCTCCGCATAGCGGAAGAGCGACCGGCACGACCCACCTGGATCGGGGACCGAATCAACGCCACCGCCATCCGGCTGGAACGGCAATTCGATGTCGACCTCGGGCTCGTCTGGCCCCACCTGTGGTTGATGCTGCCCGATACGGCGCGCACCGAAGTCACCGCGGCGAGAGGCCGGCTGACTGGCGCGACCACTTTGCTGGGCTGGGGCTTGCTCTACGCGGCCATTGGAACCATGTGGTGGCCCGGGCTCCTGGTCTCCACCGTGGTGTGCGTCACCGGATGGCGCCGCTCGCGCGAGGCGGCAGACGCGTACTCGCTACTTCTTGAAGCCTCCAGCCGTCTGTACATGCGCGAGCTCGCGGATCAGGTCGGGTTCGACCACATTGGCCTTCTGAACCCGCAAATCGGCGGGGATTTGAGCGACCACATCAAGGGACCCTGAGGGCTCGCGAAGAGGCACCGCGGCCTGCGTTCTCCTGCGTCTTGGTGTAGCCGCCACCGTCTCCGTGCGACACCTCGGCATAGGTGTAAGAAGCCGTTGTCGTACCGAACTTGATCGGCGGGTTTCGAGCCCACCCCGGGACGGTTCACGCTCGCCGCCGGGCCAGCCAGCGGCTCATGAGTATCGTCATCGACCGCAGCACCATCTGCTCATGCAGGGCGGGGCAGCTCGTCCTCGCATGATCGCCAACGAAAGAGCAACCGATGCAACCGATTGTCCTATTCGACCTAGACGGCCTTTTGATCGACTCCGAGCCGATCTGGGACGCGGCAAAGCGTGAGGTGTTCGGTCCGTTTGGCCTGCACCTCACAACGGAGATGCAGGCGGCGACGCGCGGGCTTCGGCAAAGGGACATGGTGGCCTATTGGTTCGATCGGGCCACCATTCAAGCCGACCCCGACGACGTCGAGCAGCAGATCGTGGCCGCCGTATGCCGTAGGTTGGAGGGAGTGACGCTGAAACCCGGCGCCGAACACGCCGTCGCGGCGTGCGCGCGTGCATCGAGGGCGATGGCCGTCGTGTCATCTTCGCCGGAGTCGGTGATTCGGCATGCGCTCGCGAGCACCGGCCTTGACCGATCTTTCGATGCCGTGTTTTCGGCCGAAGACGACGAACACGGCAAACCCCACCCGGGCGCCTATCTCCGCGCAGCCGCCGCCCTCGGGGCGTCACCCGGCGAATGCATTGTGATCGAGGACTCGCTCAACGGCGTCCTCGCTGGCGTGTCAGCCCAGATGACGGTCGTCGCCGTTCCCGAGGCCGCTGATCGCTGCGATCCTCGCTTTGCGATTGCCACTCTGGTGTTGGAGTCCCTCGAGGATCTCGATACCTCTGTATTCGGCGCGTATGTGTCCAGGGGGAGCCGGGACGCCACGTGGGCATCGCGTGCTGCGGATCCTCAACCGTTCCGCGAACCAGATCGTGCTGTATGACGCCCTCGATCGTGGGTTCGGGCCTTCACGGGTGAAGGCCCGAACCCACCCCGGGACGGTTCACGCTCGCCACCGGGCCAGCCGGCGGCGGCCGCGAACAGCCCATGCCGTACGCCGAGGTGAAGCGGCGCCTGGACGAGGCGGGCCAGGGGCTGATATTGGTGGGCTCGCGTATTCAACGGTCGCCAGTTCTCCGCGCCCATCGGATGGACAGTGGCTGTAGGTGATCTCCGGCAGTCCCTGCCCTTCCTGGTGGCCGCGCGGCGATCCCATGAAGCCCGGCCTACCACGCCGCTGCGGAAATGTACGGGAGTCGTCGACGGGACGATCTACGATCCTTGGCCATGGTCGTATACACGAGCCGGAATCGGACGGATGCGTCACCGAAGCGAGCGGCTGAACCAGATGCTGAGTTCTTCGAAAGGATCGCCGGTCCGTTCTGGGACCAGGTTCGGAATGTAATCAACGAGTGGTGGTCACACCTCCCTGACGAGGCTCAGCCCGGCGTGCGTAGTCGGCTGCTGGATCGCAACTTCGACACGAACGTCTTCTCAGCGCTGTGGGAGCTGTACCTGCACGAGATGCTGCTCGATTCCGGTTGCACCGTGGAGATCGAGCCTCAGATAGGCACGCGTGGCAAGAACCCCGACTTCCTGGTCACCCGCGATGGCGAGCAATTTGTCGTCGAGGCGATCTGGACGGCCCAGCGCCTGGGCGACACGTTCCCACCTGATCTGACCGACGCCATCAATAGCGTGCCGAGCCCCAACTTCTTCCTGTCGTGCACCCTTGACAGGGCCGGATCGGCAGCACCGCCACGCAGGCGGCTGAAGGCTGGGCTGACTCGGTGGCTTGCGAGCCTGGACCCCGACCAAGTCATCGCCGGGTACAAGCATGGGGTTCCGCTGCCCAGGCACACCTGGCAGGAGGCTGGCTGGTGCCTCACATTCGAGGCGATTCCCCGCAGCCACGGCAAGCGAGGCGATCCAACGAGCAGGACAATCGGCATCCACCCCGCGATTGCCTGGTTCGGGGACGAGCAGGATCGGGTACTCGACGCGGTGAGAAGGAAGGGCGGCAGGTACGGCGAGCTGGGTCTGCCGTTCATCGTGGCGGTTGGCCATGCAGCCGCGTTCCCCGAAGATGAGGACACCGAGACCGCGCTGTACGGGACCTCGGTCGAGTACACCCACGCCAGCACACCGACCTTCGGTCGAAAGCCCGACGGCTACTGGACCGCTACCTACGACCACGCCCACGGCCGGGTCAGCGGCGTGCTCATCGTTGACAACCCAGCACCCTGGACCTGGGCGAAGAACACCCCCGTCCTCTGGCATAGCCCCGACCCCAGATCACTTCCAGCCCCCATCCTCCCTACCTGGGCAACCACACGGATGGTCGACATACAAGTCGACCACCAGCCAGCGGCTCGCCCCATTCACACCGCCCTCGGTCTACCCAGCCGCTGGCCGGTCGGCGACGCCTTTCCTAAACGTCAACGGCTGGACGGAGCGAAGATTCCCCGCGCCGCCGCCTGCTCTGTTCCGATCTCCTCCCACGGCCGCCAGGGTGGCCCGAACGGCTCGGGGTCGACGGCGTAGGTCCCCGCCTCCAGGAGCGGCGGGTGCAGGGCCTCCCAGTGGGTGTCGCTCAGGTGGACCGGCAGTGCCACCTCTGACACCGCCGCCGTCAGGACCGCACCGCAGCCCGCACACCCGAACACTGCCAAGCCGTCCCCTCCCGCCGATCCCACCGTCGAAAACCCCTGCATCCCACCAGGACGGCCACCGGCAGGCAACGGGGTTTCTCTCGCCATCGGGTAGCCTCCGCGCGGTTCGGGCAGCTCCTAGGGCAGCGGCATGGAGGCGGGGGCGATCCGCCAGGTGCCGTGGCGTACGTCGAGCGTCGCCGTCAGGTCGGCCCGCTGCGGGAACGGAACGTTCAGCCGCCATGGCTCCGGCAGGGCGGCCAGCGCGATCGTCACCAGATCCTCGGTGGCCGTGTCCAGGGCTCCGATCCAGTGGCGTGCGGTGGCCATGAGCCGCTCGGGCAGCCACGGCCCGGGCTCGGGAACGCGTGAGGAGGGCTCGTCGGTGAGTTCGGCGACGGCAGAGCCGGCCAGCAGGGCCAGCAGGCGGGCCAGGACGGCGGCCGGCAGGGCGGGGTCCCGGGTTTCCAGCAGTACGTAGCAGTCGTCGTGGCCGGAGAACCAGACGCGGGAGGAGTCTGCCAGGCGGTCCAGGAGCGGTTCGTCGAAGCCGGTCGTGCCGAGGACGAGGGCGAGCTCGTCGAGCTGTTCCGGGGTGGCGCCGGCGGGCAGGTCGATGAGCGTCAGCTCGTACGGGGACCAGGTGCCGTCGAGGAACCGGGGCAGGTGGTCACGGTCCATCACCAGGAGCTCCTCCGCGAGTCCGTACGTGCCGGACGCCCAGGAGCCGAGGGGGTGGACCGTGCACGGCACGCCGAGGTCGGCCGCGATCAGCGAGGGCCGCATCGGCTGCCAGTCCTCGTCCAGGTAGGAGTTGGTCGCCAGCGACACCACCGCGACCGCTTCGTTCGCCACGGCCACCAGCAGGTCGGCCAACTCGCCCGCCTGGGCCGCGCCGGCGGTCACCCGCCACACCCCCTCCACTTCGCGGACGCTGAAGCTCAACGGGAACGGCCGGCGCTCCATCCCGACACCGTTCACGCCGAACGCGCCGTCCCGCCCGACCTCGATCATGGCTCCACCCCTGAGAACCCAACGGGTGCCACTGCGGCGCCCCACACCCATCATCGCCGGTCAGGGACGCGGATCTGCCACTGGCGACGGCCCTTGACGGGGACCTTGGGTCCGTCATGGTCCGGCTGTCACAGCAGAAAGGCGCCTACGACGGTCGCCGCCGCGCCGAGCATCAGGAGCAGGACGACGAAGACCAGGTCCCGGACTGCGGAGCGGTGGGAGCGTGCACGGTCCAGGGTGAAGACCTTGGGGTCGTCGGGCACGTAGTGGACGGTCATTTCCTGGCCGTACGCGTTGGCCGAGTCCTTCGGCGGGGTGGGGAGGCGGGCCGTGACGGTCGTTCCCTCGCGGGTGGTGAAGACGATGATCGCGGTGTAGCTGGTCCAGGTCCCCTCGCTGTCGTCGTGTACGGACTCGGTGACGGCGACGACGCGGCCCGGAACGTCGATGGCTGCGGCCAGTCGAGCGGACTCGAGGCGCGTCAAGCGAAGGTCGTGGCGCAGGGCGAACGCCATGGCGACGGTCAGCGGCCCGCCGACACCGAGCAGAGTCCACGGGTAGCCATGGCCGATCGCGGTGTCGGTGACCAGCCCGGCGTACAGCAGAAAGACTGCGAAGTTCGGCCAACCCCGCCCGCTCAGGCCGTCCTGGAGGGTGTAGCCGACCTCGAACTGCCGCGGTTCGCCGGGCGGGTGGAGCACCGCGACCTCGCGGCCGACCCAGACCGTGTCCAGCTGGAGGCCCCGCTCGCCCTCGTGCAGCAGGGTGTGTTCCTGCCCTGTGGCGCGGTCGGGAAAGGCGATGACCACGGGTATCCCGAACGTGCCGGGGGCGCCGTGTGCGGGTGCCCGCACCTCGACGATCCGCCCGGTCACCCGTACTGTCCGCTGAACACGGGTGGCCCCGGCCAGCGCCCGCACGTACCCCACCAGCGCCCATACGCCACACGCCGCGCACCCCAGCAGCCGAATCGTGTGCCAGTCCATGCCCGCCCCCGTCGTCGCCGCCGCCGCCCGCAAGATCTACCACGGCCGGGCGAAGCCGGTAGGGCGTACGGAGCGGCAAGGCGTACGGCCCACAACGGAGTTCGAGCGCGCCCACTGACGCCAAGCCGCACCATGGGGCCACTCAAGGCCTCAGCGCGCCGGCCTCCGTGCCGTGACCAGCCAGGAGGAGCTGCGCAGCAGTACGGCGTCTTCCCTCTGGTGGGGGCGCAGCACGTCGGGCGAGCGTTCGGCGAGCCAACTCCTGTTCCTCGGGCCTGACCTGGTCGAGGAGGTGTCGGCCGGGGCCGGATCCCAGAAGGAACGCGGCGGCGTCCTCAGCGTCGCGGCCCGAGGCCCCGTCCGCGTGGACGCGTACCGCCCGGGCCGCCTCGAACTCGGCGGCGAGAAGGATCCGGACGGTGTGCTCCGGGTCGGCGAGCGAGAACATCCCGGGGGATCCCGGGCGCCGAACTCTCCGACGGGCAGGATGCCGTGCAGCGCGGCGAGGGCCTGGAGCCACTCGTTGCCGCCGGCTTCCGCCGGGCAGACGAAGGCCAGGCGTCCGCCCGGGCACAGCGCGCTCGCGATGTTGGCGAAGGCGGCCACCGGGTCGGCGAAGGACATGACGCCGTACCGGATGATCGCCACGTCGAAGGTGCCCGGTGCGAAGGGATGGCTCTGGGCGTCGCCCTGGGTGAAGGACGCGTTGGCGGTGCCCTCGACGCGGGCGCTCTCGCGGACGCGCTCCAGCATGGGGACGGAGCGGCCGAACCGGCCCTGTGTGCCTGAGCGTTCCAGCACCAGAGGATCCTCTGACCGGGACCCGGGTTGGTGACGGTCCGGTAGATTCGGCTGTACAGCTGATCTTCAGGGGAGCGGCATGATGCCGCGTGTGCGACACGGGGGCAGTGGGTGCGGAGCGGACACGCGCAGGACCGTCGGCGGGAGGCGCTGCTGGAGTGCTGGCGTGCGATCGAGCTGTTCAGCCCGCCGACCATCCCGGCGCTACCCCGCCGACGCCCCGCCGCCCGCTCCGGGCCGAGGGACGAGTACGTCATCGACCTCACGCCGGAGCCGGGCCAGGCACCGCCACGCTTACCGTGGGCGCCGGACCATCCGGAGACGGGGGCACGGCGGGCACCGTACGGCCGGATGTGGCGGCATGAGGTCTACTGCGGTGTCTTCGACCTGGAATTGCTCCGCCAGGCGATGATCGCGGTACTGCCCGAGGGGACCGACCCCGATCCCGGCGTGCCGCAGAGCGAGCTGGTGTTGTCGGGCCAGAGCGCGATGTTCGCGCTGGTCCTGGACGACGAGGGCCGGCCGATCGAGGACACGTCGGTGATCTCCGCGTGCGCCTGGGCGACCGGCCGGCTGTTCGATCCGGGGCCGTCCGCAGCGGGGTGGCTGGACGGCTTCGAGGAGCTCGACGACGCGTTCGGCTCGGCGATCGACGAGCTCACAGCCACCGAGATGCCTTACGGCCCCACCGCCCCGGCCGCCGGAACTACGTACGAGCGGTGGCCCGACTCAGGGGGTGTGGCGGGAACGCCGGCCGGCGGCGGGAGCTGGCAGCGGCTGCTCGCCGAGATCCTGGGCGGCGCGGCCGTCGGCGCGGTCGGGGCCCTGTTCGGCGAGGTCGCCGGCGCCGCCCTGCAGGGCGCGGCGGAACCCCTGGTTCGCCGTGCCGCGGACTGGGTCGCGGCCCGCCGGCCCGCCGAGGAGCAGGTCGAATCCGGGCGGCCGGACGGCACCGAGGGCGTTCCCGAGAGGGCGTCGACCGGCGGTCCGAACACGCCGGCGGAGTCCGGGGCCAACGCCGGTCCCCGTGCGCTCGGGTTCGCCGATCTGGTCGCCCTGACCGCGCAGATCGCCGACCTGTGCGGGGTACGGGACCACCTGCGGCCAAGGGTGGTCCGGGTACGCAGCAGGCTGGTCCACCGGCCGCGGGACCCGCGGACGAAGGTCGCCGCCACAGCGCCGTTCCTCAACAGTCTTCTCCCGCCAGATCTGGCCCGGGTGTCCGCGGCCGTCGGAAAAGGGATCGGCCCGGCGCTGGAGGCGTACCTGACCGAGCTCGACTCCGTCGCCGTGGGGGCGCGGACGGATGTGCGCCGGGAACGCGGGGTCGTCCTGGAAGGGGTGGCTCCGGACCTTGTTCCGGCCGGCCGCTGGCCTGCGCCGGCACGGTTCCCGCTCGCGCTGAGCCAACAGTTCGCGGTCGACCGCATGCTCGCCGACCGAGCGGGAACCGAGGGCGGGATGTTCTCCGTGAACGGCCCGCCGGGCACGGGCAAGACCACGATGCTGCGCGACCTGGTCGCCGCACTGGTCGTCGAGCGGGCGGCGGTGCTGGCCACGTTCGACCGGCCCTGGCAGGCGTTCACCGGTCCGGCGTGGCACGGCAGGGACCGCCAGGGCAGGCATCCCCGGTTCGTGTCGCGGCTCGACCCGCGGCTGACCGGGTTCGAGATCGTGGTCGCCTCCTCCAACAACGGCGCCGTGGAGAACATCACGGCCGAACTGCCCGGCATGGGCGCGCTCGGCGAGCACTGGCATGACGGCCCCGACCACTTCTCCGACCTCGCCTCCGCGCTCCTGGGCGGGCCGGCCTGGGGTCTGGTCGCGGCGGTGCTCGGCAACAAGTCCAATCGCAAGGAGTTCGGAAACCGGTTCTGGTGGGGCCAGTTGCCAGAGAAGGAGACCGAGGCCCGCTCCGACGCGGGACTGCCACCGCTGCGCGGCATGGAGAACATCCTGCGCGACTGGATTCCGCCCAAGCCCCCGACCGCCGGCCGGCGTGCGGTCGTCGCTGCGGGCCAGGCCCCGGCTGCAATGGCCGGGCCCGCCCAACCCGTGCCCTCGTGGACCGATGCCGTCACGGCGTTCCGCAGCGCCCAGGCCGAGGTCGAGCGGCTGCGCGCCGGGCGGGCCCGGCTGGCCGGGGCCCTGGCGGCCGTCGAGTCCCCGTCGGGCGGGCAACGGATCGCGGACCTGGAAGCCGCCGTGTCCCGGGCCGACCAGCAGGTCGCCGCCGCCACGACGGTTCTGGACCGGGCTGCCGCCGCCACCGCCACCGCCCGGACGGCCACGGTGGTGGCCGAGGCCGGATACGGGACGGCCTCCGAGCACGTACCGCGGGCCCGCCAGGAGCTGGCCACCGCCCGCGCGGACCTGTCGGCCGCCCGTGAAGTAGCCGCGCACCACCGTGAGTACGTGACCGCGCTCACCGCCCGCCACGACGCGCCCCCGGCCGTCGAGCGGGGCCTGCGCAGCGGGCTGCGCCGCCTCCTGCAGAGCGCGGCCGACCGGCAGGCCGCCGAACAGCAGCAGGAGCACACCCAGGCCGAGATCGCGTACCTGCTCGTCCAGCAGCGCGCCGCGTTCGATGAATCCCTGGAGCAGGTCGCCGCGGCCGTGCGCGCAGAGTCCCTGGCCGCCGGCCGGCACACCGAGTCCGGCGCCGCCGTCGACGAGGCCGCCGCCGGCCTCACCGCCGCCCTCGACCACGAACGGGCCGCGAGCGCGCGGGAGGCCGCGGCAGCCGCCGCCCTTCGGCACGCCCGGTGGGTCGCCGACTCGTCCCGCCGCGACCTGCGGGCCGCCGTGGCCGAACTCGACGGCCGCCACCGCGAACTGCGGGAGGCGGCCCGGACGCTGCCGTCACTGCCGCTCGGCTGGTCGCACCTCACCGAAGCCGACCAGGAACTCGGCTCGCCCTGGTCCGACGAAGTGTGGTCCACCGCCCGCAGCGACCTGTTCCTGCGCGCCCTCGACCTGCACCGCGCCTTCGTCGCCGGCGCCGCGAAGAAAGTCCGCGGCAACCTCCAGGTCCTCATGGAACTGATGGCAGGCACCAACGGGCCCGTCCCCGACGAGGAGGTCGAGCACGCGTGGCAGACCCTCTTCCTCCTGGTGCCCGTCGTCTCGACCACGTTCTCCTCGGTGGGCAGCATGTTCGCCCGCCTCGGCCGGGAGTCGATCGGCTGGGTCCTCGTCGACGAGGCCGGGCAAGCCACCCCGCAGGCCGCCGCCGGCGCGCTGTGGCGCGCCCGCCGTGCCGTTCTGGTCGGTGATCCGCTCCAGCTCGAACCCGTCGTCACCATGCCCACGGCCCTGCAGCGCCGGCTGCTGCGCGCCTACGGAGTCGACGAGCACTGGCTGCCCTCGGCCACCTCGGCCCAGGCCGTCGCCGACCGGACCAACCGCTACGGCACCTACCTGCCTGCCCCGGACACCGAGGACGAGCACGTCTGGGTGGGCTCGCCGCTGCGCGTGCACCGCCGCTGCGAAGAGCCGATGTTCACGGTCAGCAACGAGGTCGCGTACGGCGGCCTCATGGTCTACGGCACGGCACCCAAGGCGTTCCCCGATGCGGAACGGGACGGCCTACTCCCCAGCCGCTGGCTCAACACCGACGACCCGGGCCGCCCGTCCGAGGCCCCGTGGGGCGAACGCGACCGCCGAGCCTTCGAGTTCGTCCTCGACCACTTGCACCGGCACGGCGTCGACATCGAGCGCGTACGCATCATCGCCCCCTTCCGGGCCCTCGTCGCCGAATGCCAGAAGATCTGTCGCGGCCGTGAAGGCTGGACGTCCGAACTGATCGACGAGCGCTGCGCCACCGTCCACCGGGCCCAGGGCAAGGAAGCCGACGTCGTCGTCCTCGTGCTCGGCGGCGGCCGGCCCGGCGCCCGCGACTGGGCGGCCCGCACCCCGCACCTGCTCAACGTCGCCGCGAGCCGCGCCAGACGCCGCCTCTACGTCATCGGCGAGCGCAGCCTGTGGGCCCCGCTCCCCCACTTCGACGTCCTCGCCTCCCAGCTGACAGAGTTCCACCACCTCCGCGACCGCACCACCTGGCCGCCGGACACGGAATGACCACCGACGGGGCCAGCAGGGCGGAGGGCTACATGCCAGTCACGACGCAACGCCACACGCCGCCGCCAGAGTCCATGGCCTTGCCGCCCGCGAGACAGCCTCGCGAGTGACGTCGCCGACGAGCCTGGAGCGCTGCGCGGCCTGCACCACCGTCTCGCGAGGGCCTCCCTCCTCTCCGCTGGGCAGCCTCGGTGAGTGCCTCGAACGCCAGGGGGAGGGTCAGCTCCGATTCGAGGGTGAACACCGAGTCCATGACCGTGCGCAGGCGCTGCGGAGCGTCCGGCATCACGTGAGCATAGGTCTGATACGTGATCTTCGGGTCTCTGTGTCCGAGCCATTCGGCCATGTCCGTCACCGGCACGCCCTTGGACAGCCCGGCGGAGGCGAAGAAGTGCCTGAGCCAGTGGGGGGTGATCTTCCGGGTGATCCCGGCAGCAGTCTTGGCCTTCCGCCAGAGCCGGTCCACGAGCGAGTACATGAGGATGTTGGTGCCACCCACGTTCGAGAACAGGTAGTCGCCCTCGATCCGGTTCAGGCCGGTCACGACCCGGGAGGTTCCGTGCTGCTCGACGTGCTGCCGGATCCTCTCCACGATGGTTCCCGGGATAGGAACGGCCCGCCCTTCGTCCTGGTCGCGCCACTTCAGGTGGCGGATGCAGTGTGCTCGGCCCCGTCCCTTAGACCTCGTTTCTTATGGTGTGATCATTCGTTGTTCATTGCATGACGGATCTGGTTGAGCGGTTGGTACCGGACGAGTTGTGGGTGTTGTTTCGGCGAGTGGTGCCCCCAATGAGGTGATACGTCCACAGGGCGGGGGCCGGCGCCGGGCAGGTGACCGTGAGGTTCTGGCAGCGATCGTGTTCGTGGCCACCTCGGGTTGCACTTGGCGGCAGCTCCCGCCGGTGTTTGGTCCCTGCTGGCAGACGGTCTACCGGCGGTTCGCCCAGTGGAGCCGAACTCGTACATGGGCAAGGCTCCACCGAGTGATCCTCGACGAGCTCGGCGCCCGCGGCCAGCTGGACTGGTCGCGGTGCGCGATCGACTCCGTCAGTGTGAGGGCCGCAAAAGGGGGCCACTGACGGGACCAAACCCGACCGATCGCGGCAAGTTGGGATCGAAGATCCACCTGATCACCGACCGGAACGGTCTACCGCTGTCGCTGGGCATCTCGGGAGCCAACATGCACGACAGCCTTGGACTGGAGCGGCTCGTGCGCGGCATCCCGCCGGTCCGATCACGGTGCGGTCCACGTCGACGTCGGCCTGGCAAGCTCCACGCTGACAAGGGGTACGACTACGACCACCTTCGCCGGTGGCTGCGCAAGCGCGGCATCCAGCACCGCATTGCCCGTCGAGGTATCGAGTCCTCGCAGAGGCTCGGCCGACATCGATGGGTGGTCGAGAGGACAGTCTCCTGGCTCGCAGGTTGCCGCCGACTACACCGCCGTTACGAACGCAAGGCAGAACACTTCCTCGCGTTCACCGCCATCGCCGCAGCTCTGATCAACTGCCGAAGACTTAGCTGAGGAAGGGACGTGCACCCCGCTGTCAGCTTTACAGCGGTCAAGCCGGGATACGGGCTCTGAGCTGGTCTGCTGCTAGCCGATGAGCAGTTCCGCTGCTTGGCCGTACTGCTCACTCTGCACCTGGGTCAGCCTCCGCAGTGCCGGTAACCCGCCCTTTCGGAGCTCATCCTCAGCCTTCTGCTGGCAGGCCAGCTCGAAGTCGACGAGTCTCACAGAGGAGCCGACGTGGGCGTCGGACGGCCACGCCGCCGCCGCGTCCAAAGCGCAGTCCAAACCTTGAATAGCGACAATCTGCTGCTGGCTCGGCAGGGCCGGCCCGATCGCGACGAACACCACCCGAGTCCAGGCTGTGAAGAACGCCCGACCCGCATGCTCGGCCGGATATGCGGCACCCAGGTTCCAGTTCGCACTGAAGGCCGCGCCAAGCGCGCCCCTATCAAGTTCCTGACCCTCAAGAGACGCCGCAATCGCCTCCAGTCCCGCCACCACCGGACCGCAGCGATCGGACAGGCCAGCCCTGTCAGCCAACACTTGGGTGGCTCCACCCAAACGGATGGCCGCGGCGCAGCACAGCGCTTCTCCAGCCGCCTCCAACGTCCTACCCATGATCTCCCACAGTTCCTGCTTCAGCCCGAGTTGGTAGACGAACGCCCAGGCAACATAGCCACGTTTCCACCAAAGGAAACGACCTCTAATCTGCGCCCACTGCAGGTGGGCCTGAGGATTTCCATGGCAAGGCGAGCGGATCAGGTGCGAGAACGGCCGCACGGGGAGGAGCACGATCACCTCCCCGGCGACGAACAACTACGAGTCAAACAGCGGAACTTCCGGCACCGCACTGGAGCACTCCACCAAATCGCGAAGCCTTGACCCGCTCGTTCTGGAGGTCCAACCAAGGTCGCGGGAGGCGCTGCACCCGCGGTTCGAGGCGACCCGTCGGCGTGGTCCCAACCTGTCAGCCGAGCCCCACGACTGTCCAGCAACCCATGTCCACATCTGCTACCTGACATGCATATTTCACATGTCATTTGAGCTGACTCGACATTGTTAACCTCGCACCTGCGAGGCAGTCGAGCAGTAGTCAGGAGGGACACGCCCATGCCTCAGCACATCAGACTCCGCACACGAGCCTGGGGAGCTTCGCTCGCCGTCGGCGGACTGCTCCTGACAGGTTGCGGAGAGTCGGCCGACGCCAAGGCCCCGTCGGCCGCGACGGGTTCCGCTTCGCCGTCCGCTTCCGCTCCCTCCTCCACCACGGGGTCCCTGCCCCCGTTGAAGCCGGGCGAGGTACGCGTGGCGGGCCAGGTCGACAAGCCCCACACCGTCACATTGGCCGAACTTCGCGCCTTGCCGCAGACCTCGGTCTCGGTCGAGTTCACCAGCGCCAAGGGCCCGCAGAAGCACACCTACCAGGGCGTTCTGCTCCACGAGGTGCTCAAGAACGCGCAGCCGCGCTTTGACGCGTCGAAGAAGAACGGCTCGCTGCGCGGCGTCGTCGCCGCGACGGGTGGCGGAGATTACCGTGCCGTGTTCGCCTGGGCGGAGCTCGACCCGGCCTTCGCTAAATCCCAGGTCCTGCTGGCCGTTTCCGAGGACGGAACCCCCTTCGAGGACGCGTCCGGACCTCGCCTCGTCGTTCCGCAGGACACCAAGGGTGGACGGTACGTATCCGAGCTGAACCAGTTGTGGGTCGGCGTCATCGATCCGGTGGTCGACGGTGTCCAGCCCTGACACCGGTACGGGCAGCCGCCGACCCCTGAGCCGGCGGCTGCTGCTCGGCGCGGGCGGACTCGGCGTCCTCGGCGCCGGGACCACGGCGCTCGCCTCCCTGCGCTCGGACAAGGCCCCGTCCACCGACGCGAAGGCCGCACCCTTCCACGGACGGCACCAGGCCGGGATCCTCCACCCCCGTCAGGCCCATGTCCGCCTGGCCGCCTTCGACTTCGGGACCCGGACCGACCGCGGCCGGGCCGCCGCCCTGCTGCTGCGCTGGTCCACCGCCGCCGAACGGCTCACGCGCGGCGGGCCGGTCGGGGAGGAACTGTCCCCGCCCAGCTCCCGCGCCGTCGACACCGGGGCGGCCCGAGGGGTCGGCCCCGCGGCGCTCACCCTCACGTTCGGGCTCGGCTCAACCTTCTTCGACCGGGTCGGCATGGCTTCCGCGCGCCCCGAGGCCCTCGCACCCCTGCCGGCCTTCCCGGACGACCAGCTCGACCCCGCCCGCGGCGACGGCGACCTGTTCGTACAGATCGCCGCGGACGACCCTCTCGTCACCGTCCACGCCCTGCGCACGCTCCAGCGCCTGGCCCAGGGCGAAGCGAAGATCCGGTGGACGCTGACCGGCTTCACCAGCGCACCCGAGGGGACCTCGGCCGGCGGAGCCCACCGCAACCTGATGGGCCACCTCGACGGAACCGCCAACCCCGACCCGGCCGACCCCGCCCAGCTGGCGCGGATCGTCGTCTCGGACCCGGCGGCCCCCGCCTGGCTCGCCGGCGGCTCCTACCTCGTCGTACGGCGCATCCGCATGCTCCTCGACCACTGGGACACCCTCCCCCCTGAGCGGCGGAACGGAGCGCACCCCGGCCGACCTCGCCGCCGCCCGGCCCGACGGCGTCCCCGTCATCGCCACCAACGCCCACATCCGCCTCGCCGCACCCGCCACCACCGGCGGCTCCACCATGCTCCGCCGCGGCTGGTCCTACCACGACGGGCTGCGCCCCGACGGGACCCCGGACGCCGGCATGCTCTTCCTCGCCTGGCAGTCCGACCCCCGCACCGGCTTCATCCCCGTCCAGCACCGCCTCGCCCGCGGCGACGCCCTCGCCCGCTACCCCGTCCACGAGGCGTCCTCCCTCTTCGCCGCCCCGGCCGGTGCCGCCCCGGGCGAGTACATCGGGCAAGCACTACTGGACAACAGCTGACCTCGCCCGGTCTCACGTGGGCCACTGGAGCGTCGAGGTCTCTTCAGCGGGCACCCAGGCTGTTCGACGCCAACGGTTCCGCCTTCGTCATGGCGCACTTGCTTCCCGCCGCGCGCCCGCCGATGGGGCCCGCATAATGGTGGGAACGGCGGGTGGAAGGGGACATCTCGTGCCATCGGCTCTGCCGGGGGGCGAGGAGGCTCACGGCCCGTTCTGGTCCGAGCCGGGCGCGATGCTGGAGCACGTGCCCGTGGCCGTCTTCGGTGTCGATGACGGCGACCTCGTCTGTTACTGGGGACCCGGGGCGCAGGACCTCTTCGGGTACGAATCCACCGCCGTCCTGTCGAAGCCCGGCGCCGTTCTCTTCGCCGACGGGCCCCGGAGCGCCTCCGACGCTTGCGCCCGGCTCACGGAACGGGGCCGGACCCTCGGGTACTGGAGGGGCCGGCTGACGGCACGGCATCGTGAAGCCACGCACTTCGAGTGCGGTTTCCGGGCCTTTTCCATGCAGGGAGCCGGAGGACGTTCAGTGGTGATGGTCCTGGCGAGCCGCAGCGACGAGCTCGATCGGGTCAAGACCAACCTCGCCTTCCTCGACGCTCTCTTCGAGACCTGCCCCATCGGTCTGGTCATGCTCGACCCGGAGCTCCGGTACGTCCACCTCAACCAGGCGCTCGCCGACATGGACGGCCTCCCGATCGCGTCGCACCTCGGGCGGCCCATGGACGAAATCATGATCGTGTCCGACGGCGGCGAGTACCAGAGCATGCTCCGGAGCGTCGCCCTGGGCGGGCCGCCGGTCGTGGGGACGCTGGTGGGCATGCGCCCGCGCGGGCATCCGGACCGTGACCAAGTACGGTCGGTGAGCTTCTTCCCCCTGACCCAGGCGGTCGGCTCGCGCCCCGGAGTGGGCGGGCTGATGGTGGACGTGACCGACCGGGAACATGCCATCCTGGAAGCCACCGCCAGCCGTCGAAGGCTGGCCCTGCTCGACGGGGCCTCCACGCGCATCGGAACCACCCTGGACGTGAACCTCACGGCTCAGGAGCTCGTCGACGCGTCGATGCCGGATTTCTGCGACGGCGCAGTGGTCGAACTCGTGGAGTGGATGGACGAGGCGGCGGATTTTGATCCGGCGCGGCCGCTGATCACCCGCCGGATCGCATCCGGGACGATCCTGCCCCCTCCGGCCACCGAGCTCGTGAGTGGCGTGGAAACGGTGCGGTATCCGCCCGGCTCCGTCATCCACGACATGCTGCAAACCGGCCGTGCCATCTCCGCCGTGGTGAACGAGGAGTTCCTGGCCCGGACCGTCCTCATCGAGTCCCGCGCACGGCTCCTTGCCGAGAGCGGGCTGGCCTGCGTCCTCATCGCCCCGCTCATCGCCAGGGGCACCGTCCAGGGAATCGCCATGTTCGGCCGGTCCGCCGACCGGCCGGCCTTCACCAAGGACGACGTCAGCCTTGCCAGTGAGCTCGCCTCACGTGCCGCGATCTGTCTGGACAACGCCCGCCTGTACAGCCGTGTCCAGGACATCGCGCTCACACTGCAGCGGGCGCTGCTGCCCAGCGCGCTGGCGACCAGCCCGTACGTGGACGTGGCCCACCGGTACGTACCCGGCAGCCGAATCACCGAGGTCGGCGGCGACTGGTACGACGTGATCAACCTCCCTGACGGCCGGGTCGTCCTCGTGGTGGGCGACGTGATGGGGCACGGAGTGTCGGCCGCCGCCGCCATGGGCCGCCTCCGCATCACCACCAAGGCACTGGCCAGGCACGAAAGCGAGCCCGCCGACCTGCTCACCGAACTCGACACGTGCGCCCAGGAGGCGGGCATCGAGCTGGCGACGTGCCTGTACATCGTCTACGACCCGAAGAGCGGCCGCGCCCGCATCGCCAGCGCCGGCCATCCCCCGCCCCTGTTGCTCCGGCCGGACGGCACAGTGGAGACCATCGACGAAGTCCTGGGAGTTCCCCTCGGTATCGGTGGCTTCCCTTTCCGGACTACCGAAATCGAACTGCCCGACAACGCGACCCTCGCCCTGTACACCGACGGCCTCATCGAGGCGCGCGGCCGGGACATCGATGCCGGCCTGGAAGCCTTGCGCGTCGAACTGCGAAGGGAACCTGGGCGGTTGGAAGCAATGGCGGACCACATCCTCGCGAGCCTGCTGCCCACCCCGCCGGCCGACGACACGGTTCTCGTCCTCGCCCGCGTCCACCGCGCTCCGTAGGGGACTCACCAGGAAGCGCGACGCCCGGTCTGACGATCAGGGTGCCGGCTCCGCGTACACGCCGCAGCGACTCGGCTTCCTGCCGTCCTGGCCACCAAGGAGTGACCACTGCCGGTCAGGGCCGTCCAAGGGTGTACCCCAGAGACGCCTGTGCTGTCAGAGATTGAAGCCCGTTACGAGAAGCACCGACGGCAGGGCAGCAGGTCTGCTTACTCGTCCATCCGGTCGACGCACGCCGACCGGATTTCCTCCAACAGCTCTGGGTAGTTCGCTGAGCACGTCGTCGGTGGGGTTCGCACGCTTGGCGGCCACCAGCTGCGCGAGGTAGGTCTGGGTCGCGGTGTAGGCCGCTATCAGCTCCTCCTCGCCCGTCTCCCCGCTCATGAACGTGTCGATCTGTTCCTGGAAAGAGGCCCTGTCCTCGTACGGCACCCCCAGCAGCTCACAGATGATGATGGTGGGGAAGGGCTTGGCGAACGCGGTCACCACGTCCGCCGACGGACCGGCCTTCTCCATGGCGTCCAGGCATTCGGTGGTGACCTGCTCGATCCGCTCGGTGAGCAGCCGCATCTGCCGCGCGGTGAACTTGCCCACCAGTGGCTTCCGGTAGCTGCCCATGGTTGCCGTCGACCGGGGCCTGCTGGAGCGGGCCGTCGCCAACATCGTCGAGAACGCCGTCAAGTACAGCCCTGCCGGTCAGACCGTCCTCGTCGCCGCCAGTGCCCTCGCCAGCCGCCTCGAACTGCGCGTCGTCGACCGCGGCCCCGGCGTCCCCGACGAGGCGAAGGTCCGGATACTCGAACCCTTCCAGCGGTACGGAGACGCGTCCGTGCGACGTGACAGCTTGACCTTCGGCCCGAGTCGAAGGTTCATCTTCGAGGTGTGAGCACTCTGCGGATCTCCCGGTTGGCCGCGTTCCGGTGTTCCGGTGTTCCGGCGACCACCTTGCGCTTCTACGAGGGCGCCGGGCTGCTGTTGCCTGCCGAGCGGACGCGACATCCCCGGCCGAGGCCGTTTCGCCTCAGCCGTGGGAGATCGTCGTTGTCGGTGGTTGCGCGTGGAACGCCGTCCGTACGACGCGGGCTGCGATGAATCCGATCAGCGCTGTGGCTGCCGCCAGGCCGATGCCGGTCGCATCGAGCGGTTCGGTCTCCAGGATCGACCGGAGCGCGGGGAGGTAGAGCGCGGCTGCCGCGAGGAGTGCGGAGGCGAGGACCGCCAGGGGGAGGAAGAGGTTCTCCTTCGTCAGCAGACGGGCTCGCAGGCCCAGTACCACTCCGAGCTGGCCGGCGAGCAGGGCGAGGAAGAGCACGCTCTGCCAGGGCAGGTCCCAGGCGCGTGCGGTGAGGGCGGCCGCGAGGCAGGAGGCGGTGACGACGGTGGCGAGGAGGAGCAGCCGCTGCCAGGCGCCGGCGCCGAGGATGTGCTGTCCGGGCGGGCGGGGCGGCCTGTTCATGGCGCCCGGTGAGACGGGTTCGGCGCCCATGGCGACACCGGTGAGGCCGTGGGTGAGGAGGTTGATCCAGAGGATCTGTCCGGCCCGCAGGGGCAGGGGGAGGCCGATGAGGGGGCCGGTGAGCATGACGAGGATCTCGGCCGCTCCGCCCGCCAGGCCGTACACGAGGAAGCGCCGGATGTTGTCGTAGACGCGACGGCCTTCCTCGACCGCCGAGACGACCGTCGACAGTTCGTCGTTGGTGAGCACGAGGTCGGCGGCCTGCCGTGCGACCTCCGTGCCGCGTGCGCCCATCGCGACGCCGATGTCGGCCTGGCGCAGGGCGGGTCCGTCGTTCACGCCGTCGCCGGTCATCGCGGTAACGGCACCGTGGGAGCGCCAGGCTTCCACGATGTCCAGCTTCTGCTGCGGAGTCGTACGCGCGAATACGCGGACGGTGGTGAGGTCCGCGACCCGGCCGGCGGCGAGGTCCACACCCGTGACCACATTCTCGTGCGAGCTGTCGGCGGACAGCAGGCCGACCTCGGTTGCCACGGCGCGCGCAGTGGCGGGGTGGTCGCCGGTGATGAGGATGGGGGTGATGCCGGCGGCCCGGCAGGCGGCGATCGTGGCCGCGGCCTCCGTTTTGGGCGGGTCGCTGATGGCGACCAGGCCGAGCAGGTGGAGGCCGGACTCGGCGTCGGCGGGGTGGTCGGGGACATCGTCCCGCGTACCGGAAGCGACGGCGAGGACGCGGAAGCCATGGGCGGCCAGCAGCGCAGCCTGCTGTTCCGCCGCGTGAAGCAGGTCCGTGGGGTCGGCGAGGACGGCGGGGTCGAGGGTCGCTTCGGGCGCGCCCTTCAGGCACACGAGCACCCGGTCCTCGGGCGTGGTGTGCAGGGTGGTCATGCGTTTGCGCAGGCTGTCGAAGGGGGCTTCGTCCGCGCGCGGGTGGCTTTCGTGGAGGTCGGCCTGATCGGCACAGCCCGCTTTGGCCGCGGCCGTCAGGAGGGCAGCCTCGGTGGGGTCACCCACCGGGATCCAGCGGTCGTCGGGCGGGACCGGTCCCGTCGGCGGGCGGATGGAGGCGTCGTTGCAGAGCGCCGCAGTGGTCAGCAGTTTGCGCAGAGGATCCATCTCCGTCGGCGTCGGGGGTCGGCCTGCGATCAGGACGTCGCCTTCGGGCTCGTAGCCGACACCGGAGAGGTCGGCCGTGGCATGGGGCATCCAGACCTGCTGGACCACCATGCGGCCTTCGGTGAGGGTGCCGGTCTTGTCCGTGGCGAGGACCGATACGGAGCCGAGCGTCTCGACGGCGGGAAGGCGGCGTACGAGCGCGTGCCGGGTGGCCATGCGGCGGGCGCCGAGGGCGAGGGCGAGGGTGACGACGGCGGGCAGTGATTCCGGTACCGCGGCGACCGCGAGGCTGATGGCGGTCACTGCCATGATCCCGACGGGCAGGCCTCGCAGGAGGCCGAGCGCGAAGACGACCAGGCAGAGTCCGAGTGTGGCGGCGGCCAGGATCCGTCCGAGGGAGGCGAGGCGGTGCTGCAGCGGGGTCGGTTCCCGCCCGCCTTCGAGGAGGGCGGCGATCCGGCCGAGTGCGCTGGCCGCGCCGGTCGCCGCCACGGTGGCCACGCCCCTCCCCCGTACGACGACGGTTCCGGCGCTCAAGGTCGTACCCGGATCCTTGTCCACCGCGACGGACTCGCCGGTGAGCATGGACTCGTCGACGAGGAGGGCCGATGCTTCGGTGAGCTCGGCGTCGGCGGCGACGATGTCGCCCTCGCCGAGGAGGAGCATGTCACCGGGTACGACGTCGGTGGCCGGGACTTCGCGCGGTGTGCCCTCCCTCAGTACGCGTGCTCCCGGTGCCGACATGGCCGAGAGGGCGGCCACCGCGTTGTCGGCGCGGATCTCCTGGGTCACGCCGACGGTGGTGTTGAAGAGGATCACCAGGCCGATGACGATGGAATCGGCGTGGTCGCCGATGGCGATCGTGAGCAGGACCGCGCCGATCAGGACCATGACCAGGGGGTCTCGGAGCTGCGCCAGGACCCGCGCGTACAGGGGTGTGGCCGACTGGGCGGCGATTTCGTTGCGGCCGTGTTCGACGAGGCGGCGCTCGGCTTCCCGTTCGGTGAGTCCGCGGGGCTTCCGTGGGGCGGCGGGTGCTTGGCTGGCCGCGGGCGCGGACATCAGGTCCCTTGCGCGACGGGGACCGTGATGACGGGGCAGTGGGCCCGGTGCAGCAGTCCGTGGACGACGGAGCCGAGCCGCATGCCGGTGTAGCCCCCGTTACCGCGGCGGCCCAGCACCAGGGCCAGGGCGTGTTCGGCTGCCTTCGCCAGCTCCTCGACCGGGTGGCCTGCGAGCACTTCGTGGGTGAGCGCGACGTCCGGGTACTTCTCCGACCAGCCGGCGACGGTCTCGGACAGCATGCGGCGCTGCGCCTGGAGACCGGCGTTCTTGTCCTGGAACGAGAGCAGGGGCTGGTGCCACACCGAGATCGCCCGCAGGGTGCATCCGCGTACGCTCGCTTCCTCGAAGGCCACTGCCAGCGCCGCCTTCGACGACTCACTGCCGTCGACCGCGACCACCATGTACGGCGATAGTTGACTGACGTGCTCCGCATCACCGACGACCACGACCGGACAGTGCGCCTGCGCGACGACGGGCACCACCAGCGAACCGGCACTGAGGAACTCCTCGGTGCGGCTGAGGTGTCGCGAGCCGAGCACCAGCATGGGGGCCTTCAGGGAAAGCCGGCCGAGTACGGGGGCCGGAAGCCCGTCGAGCAGGTGGGCGGACGGTTCGAGATCCGGGTGACGCGAGCGCGTCCACACGGCGGCCGCTTCGAGGGCTTCCGATCCGGTCCGGCGCAAGTCGATGCGGTACGTGCTCCCGTCGGCGTGCTGGGTGTCGTGTTGCGGTGGCACCACCAGTGCGAGACCCAGTCCGAGCGCCCGGCGGTGCGCCTCGTCGGCCGCCCAGGCCAGGGCCATGTGCCAGTCCCTGACCGGGTCGATGCCGACGACGATCTCACGGCCTGTCATGTTCTCCCTCACGACTCGCTCCCCTGATCGTTGCCGTGCCGCGGGATGAGCAGCACGGGACAGCGCGCGTGGTGCAGGAGGCTGTGGGTCACGTGCCCCAGCGTCCGGCCGATGTAGCCCGGCGAGCGCCTCCCGCCGACGACCAACAGGTCCGCGTCCTTCGAGGCCTCGGCCAGTACACCGGCCACCGAGAAGCTCTTCTCCAGGTCGGCGTGCACGGTCAGATCCGGGAATTCCTCGCGGATCAGGCCAGCCATTGCTGTCAGGCGCTCCGCGTGCCGGCCGCTGATCTCCTCGACGTCGTCGAGCATGCTCACGACGTTGCCGACAGATCCCAGCAGGTTCCATACGTGCAGCAGCCTCAGCGACGACTTGCGCAGCCCGGCTTCGCACGCGGCGTACCGGAGGCAGTCGAGGTCGTGTTCGTCGCGGACACCGGCCAGCACGCTGCCCGTCTCGACCCGCGGGTCCGTCCCCCGCACCACGGCCAAGGGGGTGGTGGCACTCGCGGCGGCCTTGAGTCCGACGGAGCCGAGCATCAGCGAGGCGAACCCGCCGAGACCGCGGTTGCCGACGACGATCGTGTCGTGGACGCCGGCGGCCCGGTGGAGGCTGGGTACGGGTGCGCTGCGACTGAACTCCGTGGTGACGTGCAGATCGGGATGGAGTTCCGCTACGGTCGCGGCGGTGTCATCGAGTAGTTCGCGGCCCGCTGCACGGACCCGTTCAAGGGTTTCCACCGATGCGTACACGGCTCTGCTGTCCGTGTCGGCGGCGTGGAGGATGTGCAGGGTGCTCCCCCGCCGTGCTGCTTCGGCCGCGGCCCACAGGACTGCCCCGCGTGCGGGGTCCGACCCGTCGACGCCGACGATGACCGTCCCGAGTTCCGGACCGGCAGTGATGCCTTCCATGGTTTCTCCTGATCGAGGGCCATCGTGCTTGCCCTCTCACGCTGGCATCGCGGGCGCGTGGCCGGCGAGGGCCATAGGGGCCAGGGCAAGGGCCGACTGGTCCCTCCCCGGCTCCGGGAACCTGCATAAGCCTCCGCAGACGGACCCGGTCGGCCCTCGTACAGGACCGTTCGGCCCTCGATACGGGCGTCGGCCGGGCGGATGGTGGCCCTGTACGGGTGGTGCACACCAACCCCCTGCGCCCCTGCATGACGACGTACAGGAGGTCCGCTCGTGAAGCACACCCAGGTCGGCGAGGTGATGACGGCAGATGTCGACTCGGTGGACCGTTCGGCGACGTTCAGGGAGATCGCCAAGCTCCTCACCGACTACGACATCACCGGGCTGCCCGTCGTGGACGAGGACGACCGGGTGGTCGGCGTCGTCTCCGAGAGCGATCTGCTCGCCCGCAAGGCCCTGACGGCCGCGGACATCATGTCGGCTCCCGGTGTCACGGTCCACGCTCAGGAGAGCGTCTCGGAGGCCGGGCAGCTCATGACGCGCCTGGGCCTGCAACGCCTTCTGGTCACCGACGAGCAAGAACGTCTCATCGGCATCGTCACCCGGCGTGACCTCCTGCGCGTCTTCCTGCGCCCCGATGCCGAGATACGGCGGCAGGTGAGCGAGGACGTGCTGTCCGACACCATCGAGGCGCCCACCGGGGCGGTGGACATCCACGTCCTGGACGGTGTCGTGACCCTCGCGGGCCGACTGGAACGGCAGAGCCAGATCCCCCTCGCTCTGCGACTCACCGCACGACTGGACGGCGTCGTCGCCGTGGTGGACGAGCTCACCGCCCGTACGGACGACTCCCGTCTGATCCCGCCGGAGCGCGGAGCGCAACCCATCACCTGGTGACCGCGGAACACCCCGCACAGTCTGGAGGCCACCGTCATGAACCACCACGTAACCGTCGGCGTCGACGGCACCCCCCAGAGCCTCTCCGCAGCCCGCTGGGCAGCCCGCGAGGCCACGCTTCGGCAGGCCCCTCTGCGGATCGTCCACGCCGAGGACTGGTACTCCGGCACGCTGATACCCGAGCTGGACCCCGGGACACGCGACCGGTGGGCCGACGAGGTCCTTGGCTCTGCCACCGACGAGCTGAAGCAGGCGTATCCCCGCCTGGAGATCTCCACGCGTCGCCTCTCGGGCAGGCCTTCCGCGGCTCTGGCGGCAGAGGCCGAGAGCGCCGGCCTCCTGGTCCTCGGCTCCCGCGGGCTGGGCAGTGTGGTGGGCTTCATCGTCGGCTCCGTGAGCCTGTCCACCCTCACGGCCACCGAGACACCTGTCGTCCTCGTACGGGCGGAGGAGGACGACAGGGAGAGCGCGGCCCGCACCCCGTACGGCGAGATCGTCGTGGGCGTCGACATCCACCAATCCTGCGACAGGGTCCTGGCCTTCGCCTTCGAGGAAGCCTCACGCCGCGACTGCGCGTTGCGGGCGGTGCACGGCTGGAAGCTCCCTCCCGCGTCCGGCTACTCGCCCGTCCTCAATCCCTCGGTCGCGCGCGAGGTCGACCGCACCGTCGCCCAGATGCTCGACGACATGCTCATGCCGTGGCGGCTGAAGTTCCCGGACGTGCGACTCGAGGAGAGGACGTTCATCGGATCGGCGGGACGGGAGCTCGTCCAGGCCACCACGGGCGCGGACCTCGTCGTCATCGGACGCCGCATCCGCCGCTCCCCCATGGGCACGCACCTCGGCCCGATCGCCCACGCCGTGCTTCACCACACGGCCGCGCCGGTCGCCGTACTCGCTCACGACTGACCGCCTGGCTTCATCGCGCCGTGCTGCGCGTCACGGCCCAGCAGCGCTCATGACGGACGAGTAACTCACACGTCAACTGAGGGAGATGGGAACCATGGCCAACCTTGTGACCGCCGGCCTCGACGGCTCGCGCGAAAGTGTCGCGGCGGCCCGATGGGCCGCGCACGAAGCCGACCTCCGCGGGGTGCCCCTGGCCCTGGTCCACGTCGAGGAGTGGCTGGAACGGCCCCCTCTCGCCGTCGCGACCACCGAGGTCCAGCGCCAGTGGGCCGAGGGACTGTTGCGCGAGGCCTCCGAGGAGATCAAGCGGCTGTATCCGGATCTGGAGATCACCTCCCGCCGGCTGTCGGGGATCCCGGCCACGGCCCTGGCCCACGCGGCCGCCTCTTCGGACATCCTGGTGCTGGGTTCCCGAGGGCTCGGCGGCATCGCCGGATTCATCCTCGGGTCCATCGGCGCCGGCACCATCGCCGCGGCCGATCAGCCGGTCGTCCTCGTCAGAGCGCCGCACGGTGAGGCGACGCCTGCCGAGGGATCCGGTACCGACGGCCCGATCGTTGCGGGAGTGGACATCGGGCGCCCGTGTGACGCGCTCCTCTCCTTCGCCTTCGACGAGGCAGCCCGCCGCGGATGCGCCCTGCGGGTGCTCCATGCCTGGGCACCACCGCCGATCATCGGCTACGGCCCCTTTCTCGACCCCGGCGCCCAGGAGGAGATCGGGCAGGGGATCGCCACGGCCGTGGACGAGATGGTCCGCCCCTGGTGCGAAAAGCACCCCTCGGTGGCAGTCACTCCCGAGGTGCGCATGGGCCAGTCCGCGATCCAGCTCGTGGACGCCTCCAAAGGTGCCGCGCTCGTCGTCGTCGGCAGGCGCATCCGACGGTCCGCCTACGGCACCCACATCGGCGCGATCGCGCACGCGGTCCTGCACCACGCCACCTCGCCCGTCGCCGTCATCGCCCACGAGTGAACGCACCCGCGTTCCCCTGGACGGTCAGGTGCGCGCGGGCTTACGGGTACGCCGCCCAAGGCAGCGCAGTCCGTCGGTGGCCCGGGGAGATCTCCGCGAAGGCGGCGGGTCTAGTCCACGGGAAGCCGGAACCAATGCTCGTCTCCGGCCGCCACCACGACGGCCTGTTCGCCCGGCAGCATGAGGGCCAGAGGACCGTGGCGGGATTCCGGCACGGTGATGCCGAACCTGCCGTGGAGCAGTCGGACACGGACACCGCGGTGCCCCCGGTGGCAGAGCGTGAAGGAGACGGGCTCGATCTCCCGTAGGGGGACGGGATCGATGTACAGGCCTTCGGGGCCGGTCTCCAGGCCCGTGACTCCGCGCTCCGCGAGGTCGAGGGTGCCGGCCATGGCTCCCAGGTGGATCCCCTCGCCGGTGGTCCCGCCCTGGATGTCCGTGACGTCGCCGAGGAGTGCCTCCTCGCAGTACTTCCAGGCGTCCGGATCCTTCTGGCGGGCCAGCACCCACCCGTGGACGAGGCTGCTGAGCGTCGATCCGTGGCTGGTGCGCGGCAGGTAGTACGCGACGGTCGCGCGCCACACCGCATCGTCGAGCCGGTAGCCGAGCCGGGCGAACAGGCCGTACAGCTCGGCGGACCGGAAGAGGTAACCGAGCATGATCACATCGGCCTGCTTCGACGCCTGGTAGCGGTTGACCGTATCCCCTTCGGCTTCCAGGATCCGGTCGAGCCGGCGCACGTCGCCGTACCGGGCACGGTAGGCCGCCCAGTCCAGCTCGGCCAGGTCTCCGTATCCCTCGAACTGGCTGATGACGCCCCGGTGGAACGGGACGTACAGGCGGCGGGACACCTCTTCCCAGTGCTCCAGCGCGCCGCGGTCCAGGGCGAGCCGCTCGGTCAGTTCCGTCCGTCGTGCGGGAGGCAGTTCGTCGAGCAGTTCGAGCCCCTGGTGGATCACCCAGGCGGCCATCACGTTGGTGTAGGCGTTGTCGTCGATTCCGGGTTCCGCGGCCGCGGGATAGGCGTCGTGGTACTCGTCCGGGCCCAGCACACCGCGGATGCGGTAGCGCCCCCGGTGCGCGTCGTAGACGGCGGCGCCAGCCCAGAAGCGGGCGATCTCCAGCAGGAGTTCCGCGCCGGGGCCGTGCAGGAAGCCGGTGTCCCCGGTGGCCCGCCCGTAACGGCAGACGTTCAGGGCTATGGCGGAGCCGACATGGCGCTGCAGGTGTGAGTGGTCGGGAAGCCAGCGGCCCGAGCGGGGATTGAGGTGCAGGGCCTGGCTCTCCTCCTGTCCCGAACTTCCGCTCTGCCAGGGGAACATCGCTCCGCTCTGTCCTGCCAGCCGGGCAGCATCGCGGGCGGCCGGCAGCCGTCGGTGGCGGTACATGAGCAGGGCCCGCGCCACTTCGGGGAAGTGCAGCGTGATGTAGGGCAGGACGAAGAGTTCGTCCCAGAAGACGTGGCCCCGGTAGGCCTCACCGTGCAGGCCTCGCGCGGGGACACCCACGTCCAGCTCGGCGGTGTGCGGGGAGAGCGTCTGCAGTACATGGAAGAGATGGAGGCGCAGGGTCCGGCCCGTCTCCCCCGACACGGTCAACTCGCCTTGCTCCCAGAGCCGTTCCCAGGCCGAGCGCTGTGCCGTGAGCAGGGCCGGGAATCCGGGTGCCCGCGAAGCGTGTTCGATCGCGCGCGGCAGGAGGTCTCCGGCCGGCCTGTCGAGGGAGGTGTACAGGGCCGCGGTCTTCACCACCGTCGCGGACCGTCTGGGAGCCACGGGCAGTCTGTACGTCTGCACCGTCCCGGCCGCGGTGTGGCTCGTCATGACGGGTGCGCGAGGTCGGGTGACCGTCCTGACGGCAAGGCCGATTTCGGTGCGGGAGGAGGTGGTCCGGCAGGCGATCCACGCGACGCCGTGCGGCGCGAAGCCCGTCCGATGGTCCGTGAGGTGGTGGCCGTCGAGCCCGCTGTAGCGCTCCACTCCCGCGTTGGCCACGTCTCCGTCCAGCCCTGATTCCACTTCGATCAGGCCGCTCCATCCGTACGCGTGGAAGGTGGTCCGCTGGGCCGCGAGGTAGGGGTCTCCCATGTGCACGACGCGGACGTGGGTGACGCCGAGGCGGCGGCCGCGGCCGTCCTGGAAGAGCATGTGCCGGGTGAGCGTCCCTCGGCGCAGGTCGAGCACCACCTCGTAGTGCAGCATCCCGGGATCGTCGGGAGTCAGCCAGTCTCCCGGGAGTCCGCCGTCGGCGATGCAGCGGTACCACAGCGCCGTCCAGTTCGGCAGGTTGACCATGTCCTCGTTGTCGACCTGCTGTCCGACCACCTGCGAGGTGAGCCGGTTGGAGCAGCCGGCGGCGTACGTGGCGGGATAGTGCACGGGGCCCGCCGGGGTCTCGGGGGCCGCACCGCGCGTGGCGAACCTTCCGTTGCCCAGTGTGCACAGGGCTTCGACCAGGCGCTCCGTTCGGGGGTCGTAGTGGTCGTACTCCCAGGTCCACGAGGCGGTCACGGTCGTGCCCCGCAGACGAGGCCGGCGACCGTGAGGAGTTCGGCGGCGACCAGGTCCGCCCCGCGTTCCCGTAGTGCCCGTGCCGTGTCGGGGTTCTCCGTCCGGTCGAGGCCGATGACGAGGCCGAAGTTGCCGCGTCGGCCTGCTTCGACACCTGCGAGGGCGTCTTCCACCACCGCACAGCGGGCGGGGTCCGTCCCGAGCCGTACGGCCGCTTCGAGGAACAGAGCGGGGTCCGGCTTGCCCGCGAGCCCCAGGTCGGCAGCGTCCGTACCGTCCACCACAGCGTCGAAGCAGCCCAGAAGGGAGGCTGATCCGAGAAGCGACCGGGCATGCCGGGAGGCCGATACGGCGGCACAGCACACGCCGTGCGCCCGCAGCCGGGCGAGCGCCGGAGCGACGTCGGTGAAGGCATGGACGGCCCCGGACCGCAGCGTGCTGACGAACGCCGCCTCCTTGCGCGCGGCCACCGCCCAGACCGTGTCGTCGCCCGGTGCGCTGTCGGGGCTGCCGGTCGGCAGGTGGATGCCACGGGAGTTCAGGAAGGAACTCGCCCCGTCCAGCCGGGGCTTGCCGTCGACCCACTGGCGGTACTCACGGTCCGCGTCGAAGGGAGGCTGCCGCCCGTGCCCGGACGTGGCCCAGGCGTCCAGACAGCTGTCGAAGGCAGTCTTCCAGGCCGCGGCGTGCAGCCGCGCCGAGTCGAGCAGTACCCCGTCCGTGTCGAACACGACGGCGTGCGGGGCGTTCACCCGGGTCCCACACGACGGCCGGTCATCCTGGTGGGGGTAATGGACATCCAGTGCGTGCGGGGTCCGCCGGCCCAGGGGAGCGAGCGGGCGACCGAATACAGGTGGCTGACCCGCTCCCCGTCCGTGACACCGGACACCTCGCCGACGGCCATGACGCTCCAGCCCTCTCGCATCACGTCGTCGATGTGGTCCACCTCGAAGGCGACCTCGGTCCCGGATGCCTCGGCGAGCCGCGAGTCGGCCGCCGTGCGGAACGCGATCTCGTTTCCCACGACGACATAGTTGACGGGGAAGACGGCGAGTCCTTCCATGCCGGAGAAACCGACCCGGCCGATGCCGTGGGTGGAGAGCAGGCGGAGGCACTCGGCCTCGCTCAACGCCCTCGACTCGGAACCGCGCATCGCGGTCCCCATGCCGGGGGGACTGTCGGTCGTTCTCCCGGTCAGCTCGGCAACGGTGGTCCCCAGCCCGTCCGCGAGACCCACGAGCATGCCCATGCTGGGCGCCGCCGCCCGCTCCTCCACGTAGGCGATGTACGACGCGGCAGCCCCGCAGCGCTCCCCGAGTTCTTCACGCGTGAGTCCCAGCTCTTCGCGGCGGGCGCTCACGCGTCGTCCGAGGTCACCACGGGCAGCCGGAACCTTGATCGGCGACGCATCTGCTGTGGTCTCTCCCATGATCGTCACACCCTTGTTGTTCGAAGCCGGTACAGGAACTTGGCGACGCGCTGGGCGTCAACCTCAGGCTGTACCCGCTACCGGTGCACGCACAGGGCCGGACGGTCCCCTACCGGAGCCTGTCGAGCCCATGCGGCCCTCTCCCCGGGGTGTGACGGTGGAGGCCGGTTTCCCCTGCCGGAGGGAGGCCTGTCATGTCCGAGGCAGCTTCGATTCCGCCCCGCACACCACCTACCTGGTCCACGGGGAGGAAACCGTTGCGGAAACCCTCAGGACCGCTGTCCGCTTCCGGAACCAGTCGGCGGTGAAGTTCCGTGGTCATCGCGTGGATGGCACGGGTCAGTTCCGTATTGGTCTTGAGTTCCAGCTCCTGCTCGACGAAATCGTGGTCGGCCTTCGCCTGCTGGAACGCTGCCTGCCGGTTCTGTCCGATCATCACGAACGTCGACAGGAAGATCGCCTCCAGGGAGACGACGAGCGTCAGCATCGGCCAGGGATTCGCCTCCACGAACAGCATCCAGAGGGCGAAGCCGATCGCGTGGAGATAGACGAACGGCATGGAGCCGGCGAACTTCGTGATCGCGTCAGCGATGCGCGACTGGACACCGGCGGCCTGACTCGTGCGGTGTGCGACGACAACCGGATGGTGCCGCGCCTCGTCCTCGGTTGCGTTCACCTGCCTGCCTCCTCGGGACGAGCACCCGTGACACGGCTCTGTGTCCCGCATCGTCTCAAAACCATCGCCCCTTCTCGGCGTACCGCCAGAGCCCGCCGTCGGGCCGGGGCGACGTGACCCGGCAGAGACCCAGCCGCCCACACTTCACCCCCCGCCGGCGGCACAGAAGGGGCCGACCGGCCCCATGTGGGGGCCGCTCCTGCCCTTCCCGCCTCCGGCCCCGTAGGAGCACGGTTCACGCATCGGCTCAACCGGCGCATGCCCCGCCTGCGGTTCGAAGGAGCGCTCATGACCACCACGTACCGGATCCCGGAGCTGGACGCGCACTGGCGTGCCGCGAACTACCTGGCCGTCGGCCAGATCTACCTCATGGACAACCCGCTGCTCGCCGAGCCGCTGCGGGCTGAGCACATCAAGCCGCGGCTGCTCGGCCACTGGGGCACCGCCCCCGGCCTGAACCTCGTCCACACCCACCTGAACCGGGTGGTCAAGGAGCGTTCCCTGGAGGCCCTGTGCGTATGGGGACCCGGCCACGGCGGGGCGGCCGTCCTCGCCAACTCCTGGCTGGAGGGCACGTACAGCGAGACCTATCCGGACATCGGCCGGGACGCGGACGGGATGCGCAGGCTGTTCCGCCAGTTCTCCTTCCCCGGCGGCGTGCCGAGTCACGTCGCGCCGGAAACGCCGGGCTCCGTCCACGAGGGCGGTGAGCTCGGCTACTCGCTGGCCCACGCGTACGGGGCCGCCTTCGACCATCCCGGCCTGCTGGTGGCCTGCGTCATCGGCGACGGCGAGGCGGAGACGGGGCCGCTGGCCGCCTCCTGGCACTCGAACAAGTTCCTGGACCCGGTCCACGACGGCGCCGTCCTGCCGATCCTGCACCTCAACGGATACAAGATCGCCAATCCGACCGTACTGTCGCGGATACCGGAGCAGGAGCTCGACGCGCTGCTGCGCGGCTACGGGCACGAGCCCCTCTACGTCTCCGGCAGCGACCCCGCCCTCGTCCACCCGGCCATGGCCGGAGCCATGGACCGGGCCCTCGACCGTATCCACGCCATCCAGCGGGAAGCGCGGGCCGCGGGCACGGATCCGGGTGCCGAGCGTGCACCCTGGCCGATGATCGTTCTGCGGACCCCCAAGGGCTGGACGGGTCCCGCGGCCGTCGACGGGCACCCCGTCGAGGGCACCTGGCGCGCGCACCAGGTGCCGCTCGCAGGGGTGCGCGAGAACCCCGAACACCTGAGGCAGTTGGAGAGCTGGATGCGTTCCTACCGGCCGGAGGAGCTCTTCGACGCCGAGGGGCGCCCCGTCTCCTCCGTACTGGCCTGCGTACCGAAGGGTTCTCGCCGCCTGGGCGCGAGCCCGTACGCCAACGGCGGCAGGCTGCTGCGCTCGCTCCCGCTCCCCGCCCTCGATGCGTGGGCCGTCCCCGTGGAGAAGCCCGGAAGCACCCTGCGCGAGCCGACCCGCGTCCTGGGCCGCTACCTCGCGCAGGTCATGAGGGACACCGCCGGACGGCGAAACTTCCGGGTCGTGGGGCCGGACGAGACGGCGAGCAACCACCTCGACGACCTGTACGACGTCACGGGCAAGGCCTGGCAGGACATGACGGAACCCACCGACCAGAACCTGTCCCGCGACGGCCGGGTCATGGAGATCCTCTCCGAGCACGTGTGCCAGGGCTGGCTGGAGGGGTACCTCCTCACCGGCCGCCACGGACTGTTCTCCACGTACGAGGCCTTCGCCCACATCGTGGACTCCATGGTCGGCCAGCACATCAAATGGCTCAAGAGCGCCCGCGAGCTGAGCTGGCGCGCGCCCGTCGCCTCACTCAACTACCTGCTCACCTCGCACGTCTGGCGCCAGGACAGCAACGGCTTCTCCCACCAGGACCCCGGATTCGTCGACCACGTCCTCAACAAGAGCCCCGAAGTCGTACGGGTCTACCTGCCGCCGGACGCCAACACCCTCCTCGCGGTGGCCGATCACGCGCTGCGCAGCCGTGACCAGGTGAACGTGATCGTCGCGGGCAAGCAGCCCTGCTTCGACTGGCTGCCCATCGGGGAGGCCCGCGCGCACGTGGCGCGCGGCGCCGGAGTCTGGGAGTGGGCGGGGACCGACCACGGCTCCCGCGAGCCGGACGTCGTGCTCGCCTGCGCCGGCGACGTGCCCACCACGGAGGTCCTGGCCGCCTCGGCCCTGCTCCGCGAGCGCCTCCCCTCGCTGGCAGTCCGGGTCGTCAACGTCGTCGACATCGCCCGGCTGATGCCCCACGAGGAACACCCGCACGGCATGACCGACACCGAGTACAACGCCCTCTTCACCACAGACCGGCCGGTGGTCTTCGCCTACCACGGCTATCCGTGGCTCATCCACCGTCTCGCCTACCGCCGGACCGGCCACCCGAACCTCCACGTCCGCGGGTACAAGGAGTCCGGGACCACGACCACCCCCTTCGACATGGTCGTACGCAACGACCTCGACCGGTACCGGCTCGTCATGGACGTCATCGACCGCGTCCCCGGACTCGCCGGTCGCGAGGCGGCCCTGCGCCAGAACATGTGCGACGAGCGGATCCGCCACCACGACTGGATCCGCGCCCATGGAACCGACCTGCCGGAGGTCGCCGACTGGTCCTGGCCCTACTGATCGTCCCGCCCGGGGCGGTACGGGTGGGCCGCCCGGGTCGGGGAAGGTACCGAACGGCCCTTCCCGGACGGGCCGCCGGCGGCGGAGGGTGGAGACGGACCCGAACGGAGAACCGCCATGAGCACCTCTTCCCCCCACCGGCTCACCTCCTCCCCCATCCGCTTCGACCACGCCCTCTCCCCGGAGCACTGCGGCAGTCTGCTGGCCCTGGCCCACGAGGCGAACTTCGACGCCGGCGCGCGACTGTTCAACCAGGGCGGGCACGCCGGCCGGTTCTGGGTCGTCCGGTCGGGCAGCGTCGGCATGGACGTGCACGTACCCGGCAGGCAGGCCGCGGTGGTCGAGACAGCCGGCCCGGGCGAGCTCGTCGGGTGGTCCTGGCTGTTCCGTCCCTACACCTGGCACTTCGGCGCCGAGGCCATGACGCCGGTGCGCACCGACGAGTTCGACGCCGCCGCCGTACGGGCGCTGATGGACTCCGATCCCGCACTCACCTCCGCAATGTGGCAATGGGTGGGGCAGGTGCTCGCCCACCGGCTCGTCTCCGCCCGGGTCCGGCTCCTCGACCTGTACGCACCCCACGGCAGCGGAAGCCTCATCTGAGACAATTGTCCCCAGACGTATCCGACCCGAGGGTGTGGCGTGGATGTCCGATGCACCAGCTGCCGCCCCGGCGCCCATCCGGGTGTTCCTCCTCGACGATCACGAGGTCGTCCGGCGCGGACTGCACGACCTGCTGGACTCCGAGCCGGACATCGAGGTGGTGGGTGAGGCGGCGACGGCCACGCAGGCCCTGGCCCGAGGGCCGGCACTGCGGCCCGACGTCGCGGTGCTCGACGTACGGCTGCCCGACAGCGACGGCATCAGCGTCTGCCGCGAGCTGCGCTCGCGCATGCCGGATCTCGCCTGCCTCATGCTGACGTCCTTCGACGACGAGGACGCCCTGCTCGACGCCATCATGGCGGGCGCGGCCGGGTACGTACTGAAGCAGATCAAGGGATCGGACCTGGTCGCCGCCATCCGTACGGTGGCGACGGGCCAGTCGATGCTCGACCCCGCGACAACGGCCCGTCTGATGAGTTCACTCCGGGACCCGACCGCCGGGAAGCCGCCCGGGGACAAGCGGCTGACGGTGCTCTCCGAGCGCGAGCGAGCCGTACTCGAACTGATCGGCGAGGGCCTCACCAACCGTCAGATCGGAAAAAGGCTCTTCCTGTCCGAGAAGACGGTCAAGAACCACATCTCACGGCTGCTCGCCAAGCTGGGCGTCGAACGCCGCGTGCAGGCCGCCGTCATCGCCGCCGAGGTGCGCGAGCACGACGAGACCGGCCGCTAAGGCCCGAACTCACCGGGTGGGTCCGATCGGGATCCGCCAGTCCAAACGGGTTCCACCACCATCCGGGCCCGGCGAGACGGACAGCCCTCCCCCGCGGGCCTCGGCGCGCTCCGCGAGGTTGCGCAGACCGCTCCGACGCCCACCGTCCGTGACACCCACACCGTCGTCACTCACTGTCACAGCCAGCACACCGTCCGAGAGGACGATCCCGACCTCCGCCCGCGCCGCTCCCGCATGGCGGGCCACGTTGGTCAGGGCCTCTCCGAGCACGGCCACCACGTCGTCGGCGACCGGCACCGGAACATCGGTGTCGATCAGCCCCTCCATCCGCAGGGCGGGCGCGAAACCGAGCAGCGCCGCCGCCTCGCCCACGGCCCGCACCGCACGGACCCGGAGTCTCGGGGTACTGCCAGCCCCTTCGTGGTCGCGGAGTCCGAAGATCGTCGACCGGATGATCTTGATCGTCTCGTCCAGGTCGTCGATCGACCGGCTCAGCCTCTCGGAAGCCTCCGGGTGCTCCACGAAGCGCTGGGCGCTCTGCAAGGTCATTCCCGTGGCGAAGAGCCGCTGGATCGCGAGATCGTGCAGATCCCGGGCGATCCGGTCGCGATCCGCCAACAGGCTCACCTGCTCACTGTCCCGGCGCCGGTCGGCCAGCTCCAGCGCGAGGGCCGCCTGCCCCGCGAAGCCGGGCAGGGGCGCGACCTCGGCCGCGGCGAAGGCCTGCCGCCCCGTACGCCGTGCCAGCATCAGCACTCCCCGCAGCTTCGCCCTCGTGCCCACCGTGACCGCCACGGCCGGCCCGAAGCCAGTCCACGTGTCCGGCTGCGCCGCGGCCCGGGCATCGGTGGCCATATCGGCCAAGGTGATCAGTCCGTCCCGTGCCAGGATGACGGCGGCCAGGATCCCCTCGCTGCCGGGCAGCACGATCCCGCGGTGCGCTTCGGCGCCCTCCCCCAGGGCCAGCGAGCCGCGCAGCTCGCCGCCGGGCCCCACCTGGTAGAAGACGCACATCTCGGCCGAGATGATGTCCCGGGCCCGCTCCAGCATGCCTTCCAGCACCTCGATCTCGGAGGAGCCGGACAGCAGCGCGCTCGTGAAATCGGAGCTGGCCGCCAGCCAGCGCTCCCGGAGCCGGACCTCCTCGTACAGACGGGCGTTGTCCACGGCGACGCCGGCGGCAACCGCGAGGGTGGACAAGACCCCCTCGTCCTCCGCGTCGAAGCCCTTCCCGCCCCGCTTCTCCGTCAGGTAGAGGTTGCCGAACACCTCGTCCCGGACCCGGATCGGCACGCCGAGGAAGGAACGCATCGGCGGGTGGTGCTCCGGAAACCCGGCGGAGGCCGCGTGCTCCGAGAGGTCTCCCAGGCGCAGTGGCCGCGGGTGCCTGATCAGCTCGCCCAGCAGTCCGTGTCCGGTGGGCAGGGCACCGATCCGCGCCCGGAGCTGGTCGCTGATGCCCACCGGGAGGAACTCGGCGAGTTGCTCGTCGTCCCCCACCACGCCCAGCGCACCGTACTCCGCGTCCACGAGGACCACTGCGGCCTCCACGATGCCGCGCAGCACCTGGGCCAGGTCCAGCCCCTGCCCCAGCGACATGACCGCCTCGAGCAGGCCCGTCAGCCGGTCACGGGTATCCCGCGCGTCAGTGATCTGCGCCTGGAGCGCGTCCAGCCTCGGCTGCGGAATCCGGCGCGCCGACGCATCTCCATCGACCCCGGCCATGGACACCTCCGGCGGCGTCGAAGAGCTCCGCTCAACCGCCCGGCCTTCAGCCTAGTCCTCCTGCGCCCGGCCTGCGGCCGTCTCGATCAGCATGCGGCGCTGGGCCTCCACAGCAGCCTTCTCGACCTGGGCGATGCCCTCGGAGCGATGTCCGTCATGCCGCGTCGCTCCCCCGCTCCCCATCGTGCCGTGGAACGAGCTCCACGGGGCAGTGCGCATGGTGCAGGAGACTGTGCGTCGTACGTCCCAGGGTGGGCCCGAAGTACCCGGGCGATCGCCGTCCTCCCATGACGAGCAGGTCCGCACGGCGCGATGCCTCGACCAGGACCGAAGCCACCGACACGCTCTTTTCCGCGTCGGTGTTCACCGTCAACGCGGGAAACTCCTCGCCTACGCGGTCGGCGACGGACTTCAGACCGCGGAGATGGCGGCCCGCGAACTCGTTGACGCCGTCGAGCATGGTGACGACGGTTCCGGCGTACTGGAGTACGTTCCACACGGTCAGCAGGTGCAGCGCTGCTTTGCGCAGCTCTGCTTCGCGGGCGGCATGTCGCGCGCATTCGAGGTCGTACTCGTCGCGAACCGCGGCCAGCACCACGCCGCTCTCGGCGAGGTCCTCGCCGCCGCGCACCACGATGACGGGGGTCGTGGCGGCTGCCGCGATCCTCAGACCGACCGAACCCAGCATCAGCGACTCGAAGCCGCCCAGCCCGCGGTGACCGACCACAGTCATGCCGCACTTCGCCCCCACTCGGCGCAGACCGGAGACGGGGTCCCGGCGGCTGTACTCCGTGGAGACGTGGAGGGTCGGGAACCGCTCAGAGACCGTAGCGGCCGTGAGCTCCAACAGGTCACGGCCCTCCATGTGCACGCGTTCGATGATCTCCGCCGACAGGTAGAAGACCCCGCCGGCGGTGTCTGCCGCGTAGAAGATGTGAAGGGTGCTGTTGCGTCGGGCTGCCTCTGCGGCGGCCCAGAGCGCCGCTGTCAGCGCGGTCTGTGATCCGTCGACACCGACGACGACCGAGCCGAGGTCCGGACGGTGCTGGGTGGAGCCTTCCATGGCTTCCTCCTCTGTCGAACAGCGGCGGGGGTCTCTTCACACTGCCACCCTGACCCGCGCGAGGAACGGGCCGCAGGGGTCAGTCAAGGGACCGAAGGTCCCTTGCCCGCTGCACACCGCCTCATCGACCCCTCACCGCTGGGGACCGGTCAGCCCTGGCACAGGACCCGTTCGGCCCTCGCCCTGCGGGCGGACGCGGCGGATGGTGGCTGGTGAGGGCGCTCCGCACGATGCGCTCACTGGCCGAAGCCGACAGGAGGGCCACAGATGAAGCACGCCAAGGTCGGCTTCCTGATGACCGACGAGGTCGTCTCGGTCCTCGGGAGGACTCCGTCCGCGGACGTGGCCGCGCTGCTCGTCGAACACGACATCAGCGGCATGCCGGTCCTGGACGCGGACGAGCGCGTCCTCGGGGTCATCTCGCGGACCGATCTGCTCGTCCAAGACCACCTCGCCGCTGAAGACTTGATGACCGCGCCGGCTGTCACGGTCCACGCCGAACAGACCGTCACCGAGGCCGCCCGCCTCATTACCCGACGCGGGGTGACGCGGCTGCCGGTCGTCGACGAGGAGGACCGCCTGGTCGGCATCGTGACGCGACGGGACCTGCTCCGCGTGTTTCTGCGCCCCGACCACGAGATCCGCCGCGTGCTCGTCGAGGAGGTGCTGGCGGACACGATGGGTATCGGTAGCGATGCCGTGAGCGTGGGTGTCGTGGACGGGGTCGTCACCTTGGACGGCCGACTGCCCAGGAGCAGCCAGATTCCCATCGCGCTCCGGCTCGCCGGACAGTTGGACGGTGTGGTCGCGGTCATCGACCGGCTCACGGCCCACTCCCACGACACCCACACCCGCACCGCTCCGCCGGACCGCAGCACCGCAGACGGTCGCCGCTGATGCAGGATGTGGACCGTTCGGCCCCTGCCCGCCCCACCCGCACCGCGCGAGCATGGAAACGAGGCAGGCTCGCCGCACCCGGTCACACCCGTACGGAGCCCTGCAGACGGACCCGGGCCATCCCCTTGCTCCGCCACCGCACTTCGTGAGGAGCACCTTCATGGAAGTCCTGATCTTCGCCCTGATCGCCCTGGCCGTGGTCGCCCTGATAGGGCTGACGATGGCCCTGAAGATCGTCAAGCAGTACGAGCAGGGCGTGCTGTTCCGCTTCGGCCGGCTCGTCGGGACCCGCGCGCCGGGCCTGCGGGTCATCGTGCCGTTCGCGGACGTCCTACACCGGGTGTCCCTGCGGATCGTCACCATGCCCATCCAGTCCCAGGGCATCATCACCCGGGACAACGTCAGCGTCGACGTCTCCGCGGTCGCCTACTTCCGCGTCGTCGACGCCGTGAAGTCGGTCATCGCCATCGAGAACGTGGGCGCGGCCATCAATCAGATCGCCCAGACCACCCTGCGCAAGGTCGTCGGCCAGCACACCCTCGACGAGACCCTCTCGGAGACCGACCGCATCAACCTCGACATCCGCGAGATCCTCGACGTCACCACCGCCGAATGGGGCGTGGAGGTCACCCTCGTCGAACTGAAGGACATCCAGCTGCCCGACAGCATGAAGCGCGCGATGGCCCGCCAGGCCGAGGCCGAACGGGAGAAGAGGGCCAAGATCATCAACGCGGAGGGCGAGTCGCTGGCCGCCGCTGCACTCGGCGACGCCTCCGACACCATGATGGCCCACCCCCTCGCCCTGCAACTGCGCAACCTGCAGAGCCTCGTGGAGATCGGCGTCGACAAGAACACCACCGTGGTCTTCCCCGCACCGCTCATGAGCACCATCGGCGAACTCGGCGCCTTCCTCGCCCGCGAGACCGCGGCCGCGACGCTCCAGACACCGCGCACGGCGGAGATCACCACGCCGCTCGCCAGCCCGTCCCCGCCGAACGGAGCGCGAGCGGTCAAGACCATGTGACCGAAAGTCGGCGCCGCCGCGCGGAGGACGTTCTCCGCACGGCGGCGCCGACTGCTGTGCTGTGGGGTGCGTTCAGTGAGTCGTCGCGAGTTCGGCGCCGATCCGGCGGGCCCAGGCGCGGATCCGCTCAGGATCGCGGAAGTCCCCGGCCCGGCCCTGGCGCACCAGGATCCGTGCGAGCAGACCGGGGGTCGTGTCCGTGATGCTGCCGCCGAACGTCACGTGCTCGCGGGCGCCGAGATCTCCATCGCCCGGGCCGCGTCCCGTACGGGTGTCAGGTTCCGCTGCTCGGCAGAACTGTCCACCGGACCACTGCTGAACAGCCACACCGGGCGGTGGCGCAGGTGTTCGCCGTTGCGTTCGGCGCAGCGACGGGCCCTGTTGTTCCAGCGGCCGGCGTACAGCGAACCGCCCAGGACCACGCCGTCGTAGCCGCGGACATCGTCCACGTCCTGGGCGGGCGCGACGACCACCTCGAAGCCGTCGTCGCGCAGTGACCTGCCGATCTCCTCCGCGATGCCGGCGGTCGCACCGTGCTTGCTGCCGTAGGCGACCAGTACCCGCTGTGTGCTCATGGGCCTGTCTCTCTTCCTGCATTCTCAGTACGGCAGGACGCGCCCCGACGGCATGCGCAGGTCAAGGGGCGAGGGGCGGTGCGGCCGTGGCCGGGGTGCCGAGATCTGGATCCGAGGCATGGTGGATCACCTCTTCGGGAGCGAGACCCGGAACAGGTCCGCACTCCAGAATCACCCGGTGGGAAGATCGCTTGGCAGGGCCGACAGGGACAGAGGAGGGGGCCGACCGGCCCCAGCGTCCGCACCGAACCCGTCACGCCCTCTGGACGCGCGACGGGTTCGATACGGCCAGGTCGTCGTGGCGCGGCCCGCCCAGCACGACCTTCAGCGCGCCCGTCTCACCGGCACGGGAGAACACTTCGTACGCCTCTTCCATCTGTCCCAGCTCGAAGCGATGGGTGATCAGCGACGAGGTCGGCAGCCGGCCGGCCGCCAGCATGCGCAGCAGCATCGGCGTGGAGGAGGTGTCCACGAGCCCGGTGGTGATGGTGACGTCTTTGATCCACAGGTCTTCGAGGTGCAGGGTCGCCGGCTTGCCGTGGACGCCGATGTTCGCGACCCGGCCGCCGGGGCGGACCATGCGGGTGCACATCTCGAAGGTTTCGGGCACGCCGACGGCCTCCATGACCACGTCCGCGCCGAGTCCGTCGGTCAGGTCGCCCACGAGCATTTCCGGTTCCTCGGCGGCGTTCACGACCGCGTCCGCCCCCAGCTCGCGCGCCGTCGCCAGCCGGGACGGCGCGAGATCGACGGCGATGACGCGGGCCGGCGAGTACAACCGTGCCGTGGCAATGGCCGCGAGTCCCACGGGACCGGCGCCGACCACGACGACGGTGTCCCCGGGCCGCACGTTGCCGTTCAGCACCCCCACCTCGTAGGAGGTGGGGAAGATGTCCGCGAGCAGGACGGCGTCGGCGCTGTCGACCGTGCTCGGCAGCGGGTGCACGGAAAGGTCGGCGAACGGCACGCGGACGTACTCGGCCTGCGTGCCGTCGATGGTGTGCCCGAGCACCCAGCCACCGCCCCCGCGGCACTGCCCGTAGCGGCTCTCGCGGCAGAACCGGCACCGGCCGCACGAGGAGATGCAGGAGACCAGGACCCGGTCGCCGGGGCGCACCGAACGGACGTCACCGCCACTCTCCACCACCGTGCCCACGGCCTCGTGACCGAGCACACGGCCTGGAGTCACCTCCGGCAGGTCACCCTTGACGATGTGCAGGTCCGTACCGCAGATGGTCACCGCGTCGACGCGCACGATCACGTCGGCGGGATCCTTGATCGCCGGATCCGGCACCTCCTGCCACGCGGTGCTTCCCGGTCCCTGGAAGACGAGTGCCTTCATGACGCCACCTCTTCATATCTCCCGCGCTCCGGCAAAGGTCACCTCAGGTTGTCCCCGCCGCCCGGTTCCCGGACAGGGCCGGACGGTCCCGCACCGGGGCCCGACAGGCCCCTCCGGCCCGTGCCGTGGAGGTGTGATGGTGGATGGAGGGTCTCTTTCACCGGGGGACGGCCGCCGATCTCCGGGACGGCCCCGGGAACCCTTCGCCTTCTCATTGAGGACCACCACGCCATGACCTCCAGTCCACGTCTCGTCCGCGACGTGATGACGAGAACCGTCGTCAGCGTCACGCCCCTCGCCGAGTTCAAGGAGATCGTCGCCGTCATGAAGCAGTGGCGAGTGACGGCAGTACCGGTCATCGAAGGCGGGGGCGAGGGCAATCGCGCGGCCAGGGTCATCGGCGTGGTCTCGGAAGCCGACCTGCTTCCGAAAGAGGAGTTCCGCGATCACGACGCCGGTCTCATCGAGCAGATGCGGCGGCTCGGTGACACGCTGAAGGCCGGCTCAACCCTGGCCAAGGACCTGATGACGGCTCCCGCCGTCACCGTTCGGCCCGACACCACCCTGGCCCAGGCGGCCCGGCTCATGGCGGAACGGAACATCAAACGACTACTGGTCGTCGACCCGGCCGGCACCCTCCAGGGCATCGTCAGTCGCACCGATCTGCTCAAGGTGTTCCTGCGCCCGGACAGTGAACTCGCGGACGAGATACGGCGCGAGGTGGTCGGCCGACTGTTCCCCCTTGCACAGCACAGGGTGCGGGTCGACGTCCACCACGGCGTAGTCACCCTCTCCGGCGGCATCCTCGACGCATCACTCATTCCGGTGGCAGCACGTCTCGCACGCGCCGTGAAAGGCGTGGTCGACGTCAACTGCGCGCTGACCACGTCGGTCGCGCAGACGGCCGGGGCGCAAACGCTCCGCCTCAGCGAAAGTACCTGATCAGAACCCCTTTCGATCTCCGCACCAGCGTAGAATGGAGCTACCGGGAGTATTTCGCGCATCGGATGCAACTCAGGTGTCATTTCCGGCGATCAATACGCCGGACCGTCGAACTGCGGGCGGCCCGGGGACAGGTCTCCACCATGACCGTCATCCTTGAACGCACCGCACCTGCCACGCCACCCGCGCCTTCCGCTGCCGCGCCTCCTCGCCCCGCTCGCCTCGTGCTCACGCCAAAGACCACCCTCGCCGGGCAGCTGGACGGCGCCTGGTGGCCCCGCTCCCGTGACCTCGCAGCCGAACTCCCCGTTCTCGTCGCCGCCTTGGCAGAGCGCTGGGGGCGCATCACCCGCGTCACCGTGAACCCCACCCGCTGGCCCGTCATCCCGCACAAGGTGCCCGTCGCCGGACACACCCTGCACGTGGGCTGGTTCACCGAACAGGACCCCGACAAGCTGGTCCTGTTCTCCTACACCGTCGGCCGCTGGGACCTCCTCGTCGTACCGCCCCAGACCGCACCCGCCGCCGCGGCCCGCCTGATGGCCGCCGCCGCCGTCCCCGGCAGCGTCCTGACCTGCCGCGCGCTGATCGCCGCCGAAGGAGTCATCGGCCGAAGGCCCGACCTCCGGAACCGGGAAGACGCCTGGGAGAGCGAAGGCGGGGCGCGCGCATCCGACATCGGCTCCCTCGCCAGGCTGCCGGTCGGACCGCTGTCCGCCGGCGCCTGGTGGTGAGCGCTTCCATGCCTGGCCGGTGTGGAGGAGGGCGTGCGGGATCCGCGCGCGCGTCGGGGTAGAGAGGAGGCCACGAGTTCGCCCCGGGGCGTCCGTGTGGCCAGGTCGAGTATGTCTTCGCTTGGCACCACCATGAGGCGAAACCTCGGACGACTACGCTCCGTACAACCTGGCGCGCCGAGCCGAGGACGCGGGCCAGGACTCCTTCGCGACCCCCGGAAGCCACCAAGACATCTGACGGATGGTCACATAAGTCAGCATTAGGTCAGCATTGATCCGGGCAAAGCTGACCCCAGCTGGTCACACATGGGAACCGGCGGGAGCCCCGAAGAGGACCTCCCGGGACCTCGCCGCTCCCTCCGGCGGAACGATCTCCGCCGGAGCCTCCCCCTCTCACCAGCCAATCCCGACCGATCGAGCTGATCCATAAACACACAGGTCAGCGTACGCGTCCACGCGCTTTCAGCGGCACCGGCGGGAGCCCGGGAGCCGGGATCGGAGGGCCGTCGTAGCCCTTCACTTCGCCGTAGCGGGAGCCTTCCATCCAGTCCTTGCGGGCTTGTACGACCTCCTCGTTGGAGCGCCCGATCCAGTTCCAGAACATCACGATCTCCTCCTCGAACGGCTCGCCGCCCAGCAGCATCAGGCCGGCGTCCGAGACCGCGCGCAGGGGGAGGTCCGTGCGGCCGCAGCCGAGGTAGAGCATGGCGCCCGGGAGGACCGGGACGCCGTCCACGTGGGCTTCGCCCGACATCGACAGGACCGCGTACTCGAAGTCCGGGTTCAGCGGGAGCCTGGTCTCCGTGCCCGCCGCCAGGGCCAGGTCCGCGCCGACGATCGGGCTGTACGCGGTTCCGGGCGAGGTCGCCGAGTCCAGGGTGCCCAGGATGACCGTCGCGGTCAGGCCCGGGGCGCTGACCTGCGGGAGGTCCGCATGGTGCTGGAAGTGCGGGTCCACGTCGCGGTGCGCGTCCGGGAGGGCCACCCACAGCTGCGCGCCGTGCAGGAAGCGGGCGTGCGGGCGCGGGCTCTCCTCCGAGTGGCTGATGCCCCGGCCGGAGGTCATCAGGCCGAGCTCGCGCGGGCGGATCGTCGCCAGGCTGCCGACGCTGTCGCGGTGCAGGACCTCGCCCTCGTGGAGCCAGCTGACCGTCTGGAGCCCCGAATGGGGGTGCGGGGCCACCGCCATGCCGGGCTCGTCGGCGATGTCGTCCGGGCCGTAGTGGTCGACGAAGCACCAGGCGCCGACCATGCGGCGGCCCAGGTTCGGCAGGAGCCGGCGGACCTCGGTGGACTCGCCGAGTTTGACGGTGCGCGGGCTCAGGAGCTCGCGCACGGGCTCGGCGACGACGAACCCGCGGCCGCCGCAGGTGGAGAGAGCGGGCTGGCGATCGAGATTGCTCATACCGCACAACTTAGCCCCGGCGCCGCCGCCGAGGTCATGGGAATGTGCGTACGGATCCACGTGTTGAGCAGGCGGACCGAATGACGGGCCGGGGAGCGGGCAGAGCTCGGCTCGGTAGGGCACCTGTATGGCGGAAGGGATCCGATGGACCTGAGCAGCGCGATGGACGTGATGGGCGCGGCGGGCGCGATCGACGCGAAGCAGGGCTACCTGGAGCACGGGACCGCCGCCGAGCGCTGGGACCGCGGCCGGCTCTTCTTCGAGGCGAAGGAGTACGCGAACGCCGCCCGCGTCCTGCACGGCGTGGCGGCCGAGGCCCCCGAGCTGCTGGCTCCGCGGCTGCTGCTGGCCCGCGCCTACTACCACTCCGCCCAGCTCTCCAAGGCCGAGCGCGAGCTCCGTGCCCTTCTGGAGCGCTGGCCCGTGGAGGACTACGCGCAGCTGATGCTCGGGCGGACCCTGGAGCGTCAGGGCCGGGCCGCCGAGGCGGCTCCGTACCTGCGGATCGCCGCCGCGATGGCCGGGGACTTCCCGGAGCAGCGGTAGCGCAGAGGCCCTGGCGCGGAGCGCTGCCCACCGGGTCCGGACCGCGTCCGGACCCGGGCTGTCGCATGGCCGGGTGCCGCTTCGCCCACTCTCCCGGCCCCGCCCGTGCGGGACCGGGCCTGTCCCTCGGTTAGCCTGGGGGCAATATGAACCGTCTGACCACGCCCTTCGGCTCCTACGAGCTCGCCCGCTTCCCCGAGGACCCGCGCGACCGGCTCTTCGCATGGGACGCCGCCGACGAGTACCTGCTGCGCCACCTCGAGTCCGGTACGGGTGAACGCGGCCCGGTGGATCTGGCCGGCGCCGGGCAGATCACCGTGATCGGTGACCGCTGGGGAGCGCTGACGACGGCGCTGGCCGCGCACCACCCCACCCAGATCACCGACTCCAGCCTGACCCGCTCCGCCACCGCGGCCAATCTGGACCGCAACGGCATCGGGACCGCCAAGAGCACCGTGACGCTCCTGACGACGCAGGACGCGCCGCCGGAGCGGATCGACGTGCTCCTGGTGCGGGTACCGAAGAGCCTGGCGCTGCTGGAGGACATGCTCTACCGCCTGGCCCCGCACGTGCACGCGGGCACCGTGGTCGTCGGCACCGGCATGGTGAAGGAGATCCACACCTCCACCCTGCGGCTCTTCGAGAAGATCCTCGGTCCGACGAAGACCTCGCTGGCCGAGAAGAAGGCCCGGCTGATCTTCTGCACGCCCGGGAACCCCGGAGCCGCGCATCCCCGGACCGACGGCCCGTGGCCGGTGACGTACACCGTCGACCAGGACGCCGGGTCGGGCTCCGGTCTGTCCGTGGTCAACCACGCCGGGATCTTCTGCGCGGACCGCCTCGACGTCGGCACCCGCTTCTTCCTGCAGAGCATTCCGACCAACACCGACGGGGCCCGCGTCGTCGACCTGGGCTGCGGCAACGGCATCGTCGGCACGGCGGTCGCGGTGGCCGACCCGGAGGCCGAGGTCGTCTTCACGGACGAGTCGTACCAGGCGGTGGCCTCGGCCGAGGCCACGTACCGCGCCAACATCCAAGGACGCCTGGACCGCGCCGAGTTCATCGTCGGGGACGGCGTCTCGATGCTGCCGCCCGGTTCGGTGGACCTGGTGCTCTGCAATCCGCCCTTCCACTCCCACCAGGCGACGACCGACGCGACGGCGCTGCGGATGTTCGCGCAGTCGCGCAAGGTGCTGCGGCCGGGCGGCGAGCTGTGGGTGGTGGCCAACCGTCACATGGGGTACCACACCCACCTGCGCCGCCTCTTCGGCAACAGCGAAGTCGCCGCGAGCGAGCCGAAGTTCGTCGTCCTGCGGGCGGTCAAGCGGCGCGAGCAGCCCCGCGGCGCGTGACCTGCCGGTACACCCTGTGCGGCGATCTTCCGACCGCCGTGCGCTAACTCGCCGGTAGGCCCGTCGCCGCGTCCTACACTCGGCCGCGTGAGCAGTCAGGTGGATCAGGACGCGGCCGTCGGCGGGCACTACCGCCGGGACGAACTGGCCCGCGCGGCCGGGGTCAAGGTGCGCAACCTGCGCTACTACCAGGAGCGCGGGCTCCTCCCGCCGCCACGCCGGGAGGGGCGGATCGCCTGGTACTCCGACGACCACCTCACCCGACTGCGGCTGATCAACGACCTGTTGGGGCGCGGCTACACCGTCAACGGCATAGCCGAGCTGCTGGCGGCCTGGGAACAGGGCGGCGGGCTGTCCCAACTGCTGGGCCTGGAGCGGGAGATGACCCGCGACTGGGAGCAGGAGGAGCCGGTCGTGATGTCGCGCGGCGAGCTGCGGAAGCTGTTCGGCCCGACCGCCTCCCCCGAGGACACCCGGCGGGCAGCCGAGCTGGGGTACGTGACGATCGACGGGGACCTGGTGACGCACCGCAGCCGGCGGCTGCTGGAGGCGACGGTGACGCTGGTGCGGGCGGGGGTTCCGCTCGCGGAGGTCCTGGACGCGGGTGACTTCGTACAGACGCAGGCGGCCGCGGTCGCGGACCGGTTCGTCGCGCTGTTCAGCGCGCACGTGATCGGAGCGGAGGGGCTGGAGCAGCTTTCGGCCACGCGCCTGCGGCACATCACCGAGGCGGTGTCGGCGCTGCGTCCGCTGGCCGGCGAGGTCGTGGCCGCCGAGTTCGCCCGGGCCATGGCGCGGCGCGTGGACGCCGAGGTCGCCGAGCTGCTGCACACGGAGCCTCCCGGGGCGTGACCGGCGAGTAGGACTCGGCCGAAAAGGTACGCCCGAGCAACCTTGCCAACCCCCATTGGCACTCTTACATTCAACTCGTCGGTAACAAACAACGGTGCACAGCCGAACATAAGGGACGATCTCATGGCAGATTCCCCGAAGTTATCCGAGAGGGCCGACAATGCGGGCAGAGTCCGCTGGCGGCGGTTCGCCGTACTGACCGTCCCCGCCGTCGCCGTGACCGCCGGCCTCGGAATCGCCCTCGCGCAAGGCGCGCTCGCCGCCTCATTCGCCGTCTCGGGCCAGCAGTTCAAGGTGTCGGCGAAGAGCCTGGAGGGCGAGGGCTTCGCCCAGTACGGCAGCGTGGACGTGAACGCCCGCGAGGAGCTCATCCCGGTGGCGGTCACCGCCATCAGGGAGGCCAAGCTCCACAGCCTCTGCCAGTCCGTGGTGACCACCCTCCCGATCATCGGGGACATCTCGCTCAACCTCACCGCCGGCCAGAAGGCCCCCGTCGAGGCGAGCAACCTCTTCGTGGACGCCACCCAGCTCTCCGGCGACGCGGTCTTCACCAACATCGAGATCGGCCGTGACGCCTCCACCCTGGACAAGGGGCCGGCGGACGCGGTGGGCATGCAGGACCTGTTCGCCCAGCAGGCCGACACCGTCAGCATCACCGATCTCCACCAGACGGCGTGGGCCACCAACGCGGGCACCTTCAAGCTCTCCGGGCTGAACATGAACATCAGCAAGGGCAAGAAGGAATGCTTCTGAGCCGCTGGCGGCGCTGGCGGCAGGGCCGGCCCTTCTGGGGCGGGCTGTTCGCCATCCTGGCCGGGGCCGAGATCTGCGCCCTGCCGCTCGCGCCCCTGAAGATCATGCTCCAGCAGGGGGTCGCGGGGATCCCGTCGGTCCTGATGGGCATCGTCATGATCGTGCTCGGCCTCACCGCCTGGTTCTCCCCGCCCCAGCGGGCCCTGGCCGGCGTCCTCACCACCCTCATCGCCACGGCCGCGCTGGTCCTGTCGAACCTCGGCGGGTTCCTGATCGGCACCCTGCTCGGCATCCTCGGCGGCGGCCTCATGTTCGCCTGGCAGCCGTACGCCGCCCCGCGCCCCGGCGCCGCACGGGACCCGGAGGCATCCGCGCCCGGGGCCCTCACGGACCCGCCCCTCCTGGCCCCGCCCCTCACGACACCGCCCCCCACACCCGCTCCCTCACAGCACCACGATCCCCAAGGAGCACAGCCATGAGCCGTACGCGCACCACCACGCTCGCGCTCGCCGCGGCCGCCGCGGCCGGAGCCATGTCCCTCGCCCCGGTCTCCGCCACCGCCCTGCCCTTACCCCTGGCCGGGTCGACCACCGTCACCCCGGCCGGGCACGCCTTCAAGGCCACCCTCAGCGGGAAGGCCACCCTCAAAGCCGGTTCCGTCACCGTCACTTGTACGGTCTCGGTGTCCACCGGCGCGGTGCCGGCCGCCCCCGGCAACAACAACCCGGCGGGGCCCGTCTCCTCCCCGATCTCCCCGCCCACGTACAGCTCCTGCACCTCGAGCATGTGGGGCGTGACCCCCACGGTCACCACCAGCGGCGCCTGGTCGGTGTCGATGCAGAACGGCTCCCCCATCACCGCCACCATGACCGTGCCCACGGGCGGGCTCGTCGTCCAGACCAGCGGCCTCGCCTCCTGCACCGTCACCGCCGCCCCCTCCGGAGCGGCGAGCGTTCCCGGGACCTGGACGAACGGCGCCCCGCCGAGCCTGACCTTCGCCAACGCCTCGGTGCCGGTCACCGTCACCGGCGGCTTCGGCTGCCCGACGAGCGCGACGGCGTCCACCTTCAACGCCGTCTACAAGGTCACCGACACCACCAACCCCGCACAGCAGATCACCGTCGCACCCTGACACCCCCCGTACGCGGGGAGGCCCGCCGGCCCCGGAGCACTCCGGAGCCGGCGGGCCTTCGTACGCGTGGGCCTCAGCGGTGGGCGGGGAACTCCACCACCTGCTGATAGGTGGGCCGGTTCTGCCAGTTGATCTGCGGGTGGGCCAGGCCGCCCACCGGACGCTGCACGATCGCGTCCGCGCACCACTGGTTGCCGGCGGCGCAGATCCCGTCCGCCGGATACACGGCGGCGGGGGTGGCTGCCGCCGCCTGCTTGAGCGTTGCCGTCATGGCGTCCCGGCACCCGGAGAGGGAGCCTCCCCCGCAGTACGTCCGGGCCAGCGGTCCGGACACCGGGCGGCCGAGCACCGTACGCAGATCCTTGTCCACATAGCTCCACCAGCCGTACTGGAAGGCCGAGCCGGCGTGCGAACCGGTGGGCCCGTGGCCCGCGTTGGGCGCCTCGTCGATGGTCAGCGAGGCGCGCAGCGCGTCGTAGAGCGGCGCCCCGAGACCGGGCTTGAACTCGGCCTCGACCAGCAGCGGCCACCAGGCGTCCATGATCCGTACGGCGTCCGCGTGCCCGTACGTCTTCGAACCGCGCGCGGTCTCCTTGCGCTCGGTGCCCGCGGCCTGCCAGGCGGCGAGCTTGTCGATCGCGGCCGCGACGGCCGGATCGGTGACGGGTGCGCTGCGCAGCACGGCCAGCAGTTCGGGGAGCAGGTTCTCGGCGCGCAGGTCGGTGACGGCCGCGTCGGCCATGGCCTGGGTCAGTTTGGCCCGGGTCACGCCGCCCGCCGCGACGAGCGGTTTGACGCGCTGGTCGAGGAGGTCGCCGCGGTGGACGGAGCCCATCCCGAATCCGGCCGCACCGTATCCCTTGGCCTGCTTGTTGTTCCAACTGATGTAGTAGTCCTGGCCGATGGACTGCGGGTGCTCGGCGGGCGGGGTGTAGGCCGCGGTGTTGGCGGCCGGGTCGAAGCCCTGCCATTCGTAGGCCTGCTTGCCCTGGATGGGCAGCGCCGGGTCGACTCCGGCCGGACGCACCGGGTTCGACCCGCTGTTGTAGTAGGCCGCTTCGCGCGAGTCGGCGTAGAACCAGTTGAAGGCGTAGCCGATGTGCCGGGCCGCCTCCTGGAAGGTGCGGGCGTCCTTCACGTAGGAGGGGTCGTTGAACATCTGGAAGCCGATGATCGAGTCGGCCTCGTGGCGGTACGTGGAGCGCAGCGCGGTGTAGGCCACGGGCTTGCCCGCGATGGTCGCGCGGTGCGTGACGATGCCGTAGTTGGTGCGCCACACCTGCATCCGGTAGGAGCCGCCCGGAGTGGGGTCCGCGACGGAGGACTTCCAGGTGTTGGTGTGTTCCAGCTTCTCCATGGGCGTGCAGGTGCCGCGGTAGAGGTACGAGGAGCTCGTCCTGGTGGGGGCGCCGCCGCCGGGCTCGCACAGTTCGACGGCGAAGGTGTCGGTGATGTCCTGGCCGGCCGAGGTGGCGCTCCAGGCGTAGTCCTGGCCGCGTCCGAGCTGGACGTACATGCTGACGCCCGCGAAGGAGGCGCCGCGCGCGCTGATGCCCGGGCCCTGGAGCTCCTGGAGCATGAGGAGTTGGGGCGCGAGGTAGCCGGTCTGCGGGCCGAAGACGGCGACCGGGTGGCCGCTCGCGGTCTTCGCGCCGGAGACGAGCAGGGCGTTGGACATGCTCTGCTTCACCGGCCTCGGCGGGGTGGCCGCGGCGGCGGTCGCGGCCGAGCCCGTACGGTCGTACACGAGCTGCTCGGCGGTGACCGAGCCGGCGTCGGGCAGGGCCGCGCCCTGGGGGACGGCGGGCTTCTGCGCGTAGGGGAAGCTCGTCCCCTCGTGGACGGTGAGCACGGCTTCCGGGTCCTCGCGCTGCCGGAAGGACTCCCAGACCCGGGTGCCCTCCTCCAGTCCGTACGTCTGCTGCGCGGACAACAGGGAGAGCGCGGACTGCACTTCGCCTCCTCCGCCGCCGCCGAACAGGCCGCCCACGACGGAGGCGAGGGCGATCAGGTCGGTGAGCTTGAAGGGCTGGATCTCACCGGCGTTGGTGATCGAGTTGATGTGCCCGGTCAGCACGTACTCGCCGGGGAAGTAGCGGCCGTTCTTGGACTGCACCCGGTAGGCGTTGATGCCGTCGATGTACGCCTGCGCGTCCTCCATCGCGAGCCGCCCGCGCTCGCCCTCCGCGGTGCGGATCCGGTCGACCTGGGCCTGGAGGTCCGCCTCGGTGTACGGGGCCTGCGGCCAGAACTGCTGTTCCAGGCCCTGGTTGGCGAGGGCGCCGCCCGCGAAGGGGGTCAGATCGCCCCGGCCGACGTGCCGGAAGAGGTCCATCTGCCAGAGCCGGTCCTGGGCTGCCGCGTAGCCGGCGCCGAAGGAAGTCCCGTAGCGGGTGGTGCCCTTGATGTGGGGGACGCCGCTCTTCTTGTCCCGGGTGATGGTGACGTCGGAGCGCGGGCTGCTGGTGGACTCGACCTGGTCGGCCGGGACGCCGAAGGAGGCGTCGTTGAAGAACTCGTTGACCTTGGCGTCGGTGAGGCCGGGATAGCCGGCCACCAGCGAGTCGTAGCGCGCCAGTTGGTCGGAGGTGTGGGCGGGCAGCGTGCCGAACGCCTTGTGGGCGAGGATCTGCGCGAGGGTGGCGTTGCCGCTCTGGCCGGGCGGCAGGATGTCCGCGCACTGCTGTCCGCAGTAGTCGGCGATGGGAAGCGGCACCGGGGCATCGGCCCCTGATGCGGCCGCGGCCGGGGTCAGCAGGGCCGCTCCGAGGGCGATCAGTGCGGTGGCGACGGCAGTTCGCGTACGGGCTCTCGTGTGCGTGGTGGGGCGTCGCATACGTGCTCCTCCGTGGGGGGCAGGAACCGGTCACGGGGAGGGTACTGGCAGGTGCTACCACTCAGTAAGATGAACGACCGTCACTTTTCACGCGTGCGGAAAATGCGTTGCCCCGGGGCGACCGCCCGGGTGAAGCTCCACCCCATGTCACAAAGCACCGCAGAGACCAGCACGCGCACCCCGCGCGGCGTCACCGACCTCTTCGCCGCAGACGGCCGCCTCACGGCGATCCCGCGCAAGGCGGCCCGCCGCGAGCAGTTGCTCACCCACCTCACCGAGACCCTCTTCGCGGCGGACCGCGCCTACACGGAGCCGGAGGTGAACGGCCTGCTGCTCGGCGTCCACGAGGACTGCGCGGCGCTGCGGCGGTACCTGGTCATCGCGGGGCACCTCACCCGGACCCGCGACGGCTCCGGCTACCGGCGGGCCACGACCACCCTGTAGTGGGTCGTCAGCCGGCCGTCCTCGCCGATCACGTGGAAGGCCACGGCCGGCGGCTCGTCCGTGTGGACGTACTCGCTCTCCCCGGACGCCGCCTCCCACGGGAGCCGCGTCGTGGACACCACGCCGGGAGCCACGAGCAGCGGCCGCCCCGCGAAGGTGGTCGCCGCGCCGGTGTGCGCGTGCCCGCACAGGAACGCCGTCAGGTGCGGGTGCCGCTCGGCCAGCGCCGCCAGCCGCTCCTCGCCGAACTGCCGGATGCCGTCCACGTACGGGATGTGCAGCGGGACGGGCGGGTGGTGGAAGGCGACCAGTACGGGCACCTCGCGCGGGGTGGCGGTGAGCACTCCGTCCAGCCAGGCGATCGTCGAGTCCTCCAGGTACCCGCGGTGTTCACCGGGTACGGACGAATCGCACACCGCGAGGACGAAGCCTTCGCCGCGGAGCACCTGGTCGACCGGGGCCGCGGACGGGCACTCCTCCCCCAGCAGACCGCGCCGGAAGGCGGCGCGGTCGTCGTGGTTCCCGGGGCAGAGGACCAGCGGGTGGCGGGAGCCGAGGGCCTTGCGCGCTTCCTCGTACTCCTCCGGGCGCCCGTGATCGGCGATGTCCCCGCTCACCAGCACCGCGTCGAGCTCGTAGGGGAGCCCCTCCAGGTACTCCATGACGGCGCGGGTCCGCTCGGCGGCGCGCTCCCCTCCGTCGAGGTGGACGTCGCTGAGGTGGGCTATCACGATCACGGTCGGTGACTCCTTCGGTCCGGAAGCTGGGATTGTATGCCCGCGAAAATCGCGGCCGTTGGTGTCCCATGCTCCGAGATCCAGATCTTGGCGTAACCAACGGCGTCAGCCAGGGCGAACAGCCGGGTCTCCGCCCCGCCGACCGTCCCCCGTATCACCGGGTGGTCCTCCTCGAGGGTTCACGGACACAGCAGGTCAGTTTCGAGGCCCCCGAGCCCTCGCGCCACCCGATTTCGCAGCCGGATCGTGAACCGCTGGGTCACCGACCACCTGGGGTTTCGCGAGGTGCTGGTGGCCGAGGGGACCATCCACCTCTCGCGCGACGACGCGGCCACCGACCTCGTCGTCCTCCAAGGCGAGCCAGAGCCGAACCCCGCACCGGGGCCGTCGGCTGCGCGCACCGAAGTGGCGGTGTCCTTCACGGTCACCGACCTGCCCGGCGAGTACGAGCGGCTGCGGCGGGAGGGCGCGCGGATCCTGATGCCGCTGCGCCAAGAGCCCCGGGGCGAGCGGGTGTTCCAGCTCGCGGACCCCAACGGCGTGCTGATCCAGCTGGTGGAGTGGGTGCCGCCCGCCGGCGCCTGACGGCCGCCACGCCCCATTCCTCCTCCTGTTCCTCCTCCTAGTCCCTCCTGTTCCTCCTTCTGTCGTGCAGGTCACTCAGCCGGACCTGTCACGACGTGACGGTGACGCTGGTCAACCCGCGTCCGGACTTCGTCCACCGGATCCGCCTGCACCAGCTGGTGGGCGGCTCGGACGCGGCGGTCATCGCCTACCGGGACGTCCCGGCCGGGGGCGTCCGGCTGGTGGTCGACACCGTGGCGCGGATCGACGCGGACGACCACAGCCTGGCGCTGGCCTCGGGCGGCACGCTCGGCTACGGCTACCTGGTCTACGCCGTGGGCAGCGGCAGCGCCGACCCGGGCGTGCCCGGAGCGGCCGAGTTCGCCTACCCGCTCGCCACCCTCGAGGACGCGCAGCGGCTGCGCCCGGTCCTCGACGCGGCCCCGCGAAGAGCCGCGGTGACCGTGGTCGGGGCCGGACCGACCGGCATCGAGACCGCCGCCGAGCTGGCCGAGCAGGGCCGTGCCGTCACCCTGGTCTGCGGCGGGGTGCTCGGCCCGTACCTCCACGCCCGGGGGCGCCGCTCGGTCGCCGGACGGCTGAACCGGCTCGGTGTGAGCGTCCTGGACGGCCCCGGCACTGAGGTGACCGCCGTCGGCCGCGACGCCGTGCAGCTCGCCGACGGACGCGAGGTGCCGAGCGCGGTGACCATCTGGGCAGCCGGGTTCGCCGTGCCGGACCTGGCCGTGCGCAGCGGGCTGAGCACCAACGCGGCGGGCCGGCTGCTCACGGACGAGACGCTGACGAGCGTGGACGACGTACGCATCGTCGCGGCCGGCGACTCGGCCGCCCCGTCGGGCCTGCCGCTGCGGATGAGCTGCCAGGCCGCGATGCCCTTGGGTGCGCGCGCAGCGGACACAGTGCTGAGCCGGATCGCGGGCGAGGAACCGGCCACCCTCAACCAGCCGTTCGGTGCCCAGTGCATCAGCCTGGGCCGGGGCGACGGCATCTTCCAGTTCGCCAACCGGTCGGACGTCGCGGTGTGGTTCAAGGTCGACGGCCGCCTGGGCGCCAAGCTGAAGGAGACCGTGTGCACGTACGTCCCCGAGCACCTGGCCGACGAGGCGGAGAAGCCCGGCTCGTACAGCCTGCACCTCAAGTCGGGAGGCGCAACGCGCCGGCAGCTGCTGGAGGCCGAGCGCGACGGGGCGCAGGCCGCCGCCGAGCGGGTCGCCTAGGTTCCAGGAGACTCCATCCGGCTGCTCCCGCGGGGCAATCGGGCCCGGGTCAGATCGTGACCGGTCCGTGGGCGGTCGCGAACTCGACCGAGACCAGGCCCGGTTCCTCGTCCTCGACCCAGGTGACGTCGATCTGGTCGAGGGGGTGGTCGGCCGGTTCGCCGAGGAAGTCGGCGATGGAGGCGGCGTCGCCGGCGATGGAGACCCCGTGGATGGTGGTGGAGGTGCGCGGGTCGGCGCTCGGGCGCTCCTCGATGGGGACCGACCACTGAAGGAAGTAGGGCAGTTCCGGGTCCTCCAGCAGTTCCAGCAGGCCGATCTGCTTCCACCTCAGGTCGAACCCGTCGGGGCGGACACGGTGGCCCTCGGCCGAGGTGCGGCCGAGGCGGGCCTCGACCGGGGCGATGTCGTCGACGGAGACCACCCAACCGAGCCAGCCGCCACCCTCGGCGGCGCGGCGCGCGACCGCCTGGCCGAAGGGTGCGCGGTCGGCGGCGGGGTGGTCGAGTGTGGTGACGACCTCGACGTAGGTGCCGCCGCTCAGCGGGAGGATGAAGTTACGGGTGCCGAATCGCGGGTGCACGCCCCCGTCGACGAACCCGGCGCCGAGGGCCGATCCGATCCACTGGACGGTCGAGACGAAGCTGTCGCGGGCCACCGCGTAGGACACGTGATCAAGTCGCACCGCGTCAGCATCACCCGACAACCCACACAAATCCCGACGCCACGCCCGCAGCCCCGGCCCCGTCCGCCGTGGATTCAGCCGTGGAGCGGATCGATCAACGCCATCCCGGCGAGGGAGGCCCGGTCGAAGCCGGGCGGCAGCGCTAGCAGTAGCGCCGCATCGGCGCCGAACTGGTCAGCCGCACCAGCCGGACCGTGCGCCTGACCGAGATCGGCCGACAGCTCCGTGACGGCCTGCAACCGGTCTACGCGGGCCTGCACGCATCCCTGGATCGGGCCAGGCTGGTCGGCCGCGGCATCACCGCCCAGCTCCGCGTGAGCATGCTGCCGTTCAACGTCGCGGATCTGCACCCCGCCCGCAGCGGGTCCGGTCCGCTGCGGCCCGTCCCCGGCGCGCCCCCGGCAGACCCGCCTGCGACGCGACGTAGCGTGGGCCGGGGCCGATCGCCGAGGGCCCATCACCCTGAAGCGAAGGTGACCGCGCATGATGCGGGAACAGGGAAACGGCCGGGACGTGATCGTGGTCGGTGCGGGCGCCGCCGGCCTCGCCTGCGCCGCCGACCTGCTGGCAGGAGGGCTCCGCGTCGGCCTGTTGGAGGCCTCGGACGCGGTCGGCGGGCGCATGCGCACCGACCGTTCCTCCGGCTTCGTCACCGACCGCGGTTTCCAGGTGCTCAACACCGCGTACCCGCAGGTCAAACGCCGCCTCGCGCTGCGCCCCCTGCGCCTGCGGCCCTTCACCCCGGGCGTGCTCGTGCACACGGGCGGTGGCCGGCTGCTGCGCTTCACGGACCCCACCCGGCGGCCGCGCGAGAGCCGCGACCTGCTTCCGGGCCGGCTGGCCACGGCCCGTGACCTCGCCGCGCTCGGAATCCTCACGGCGCAGGACACGCTCCTGCCGCCGCGTCTGCTGCGCGCCCGGCCCGACCGGACGACCCTCACCGCGCTGGCCGAGGCCGGGATCTCCGACGGGCTGGTCGAGACCTTCTTCAGGCCGTTCCTGTCCGGGGTGTTCCTCGAGGACGGCTTGGAGACCTCTTCACGGTTCTTCCACCTCATCTGGCGCAGCATGGTGCGCGGCACTCTGTGCCTGCCCGCCGACGGCATCGGAGCCGTCCCCGCCCAGCTCGCCGGACTCCTTCCCCCTGGCGTTCTCAGCTTCGAAACCCCTGTCTCCCGGCTGACCGGCGACGGGGTGACCCTGGCGGACGGTACGGAACACCGTGCCCGGGCCGTCGTCGTCGCCACCAACCCGGCAGCGGCGGTCCGGCTGCTGCCCGGGCTGAGCGTGCCCGCGGGCCGTACGGTCACCACCCTCTACCACGCCGCAGACCGCTCGCCGCTTCGAGAGCCCACGCTGCTGGTCGACACGGAGCGGCGGTTCCTCAACACCTGCGTGCTCAGCGAGGTGCACCCCGGCTACGCCCCCGACGGCCGCGCACTCGTTGCCACCTCCGTCCTCGGAGCACCCGATCCCACGGAGGAGGCAGTGGTCCGGGCCGCGCTCGCAGATGCGTACGGAGCCGACACGGACACCTGGCAGCTGGTGAGCCGGCACACGGTTCGCGACGCGCTGCCCGCCATGGCCCCGCCCCTGCCGCTGATCCGGACGACCAGGTTCGGCCCACGCCGGTACGTCTGCGGTGACCACCGGGCGACCGGCTCGCTCCAGGGCGCCCTGGCTTCCGGGTCCAGGGCGGCCCGCGAGGTCCTGGCGGACTTCGACCGCTGAACCCGTCACACGCCCCGGGCGGTTCGCCACATCGCGGGCCGCCCGAATGCTTCTATACGCTGGCCCGGTGGCCAATACGGATGTGCGAAATTCCAGCGGAGGTGTCCCGGAAGGGAACGGTGAGGTGGGCCTGCACGCGTTCGCCATGCAATTGAGGCGGCTGAACGGGGAGGTCAACCGCCTGGTGCACGGATTCGCGCACGATCAGGGGCTGCACCCCACGGACGTCCAGGCCCTGTCCGTCATCCTCGACAGCGCCGCACCCCTCACCCCCGGCCGGCTGCGCGAGCACCTCGGCCTCACCTCGGGCGCCGTCACGGCCTGCCTCGACAGGCTGGAGCGCGCCGGCCACATCACCCGATCCAGGGAGAGCGCGGACCGCCGCGTCATCCACATCCGCTACGCGGAGCGGGGCAGGGCAGCGGCCCGCTCGTCCTTCATGCCCCTGGCCGAGGCCACCGACAGCGCCCGTCACCGGTTCAGCGAGGAGGAACTCGCGATCGCCCTGAGGTTCCTCACCGCCATGAACGAGGAACTCGGCGACCTGCGGGCTCCGGGGCGCTGAATCCTCGGCCCGGCCGGCCGACATCCCCACATCCGCATCCACATCTGCATCCACATCTGCATCCGTATCTGCATCCGCACCGGCCATTCCCGGAGAAGAACCGGTGTACGCGCAAGCAGCGGTGGCCCTCCTGACCGCCGTGGTGCCGTCACCGCTAATCTATCTCAATCATTGAGATTGTTAACCGTTGAGATAGATCCACAGGAGCGCCATGTCCGCCTCTTCACGGTCCACCCGATGGCTGATCCCCGTCGTCCTGCTCGTCGCCTGGCTTCTCGTCGGAGGCGGACTGGGCCCGTACGCGGGCAAGCTCGGCGAGGTGGCCACCAACGATCAGACGGCCTTCCTGCCCCGCAGCTCGGAATCCACCCGGGTCGTCGAGGCGCAGAAGGCCTTCAAGCAGAACGAGAGCCTGCCCGCGGTCGTGGTGTGGACCGCGAAGACGCCGGGCGGCAAGCTGGGTCCCCAGCAACAGGACGCCGCCACACGGGCCTTGGCCGGTCTCGGTGACGGCGGTCTCGGTGACGGCGGTCTCGGCGACGACGGCCTCACCGCCGGCCCGTCTTCCCCCGCCGTCCTCTCCGCCGACGGGCAGGCGCTCCAAGGCGTCGTACAGCTCGAGCCCGACCTCGGAGAGGAGCTGCCCCGCGCCCTGGAGGAGATCTCGGCGGCCGCGGCGACGGTCCCCGGGACCGTCGCGCAGGTGGCCGGCCCCGCGGCGAGCCAGGCCGATCTCGCCGACGCCTTCGCCGGGATCGACGGACTCCTGCTGGGAGTTGCCCTCGCCGCCGTCCTGCTGATCCTCCTGCTGGTCTACCGCAGCCTGCTGCTCCCCCTGGTGATCATCGTCGGGGCCGTCTTCTCCCTGGGACTCGCCTGCGGAAACGTCTACGTACTCGCCGACCGGGGCATCGTCCGCGTCGACGGGCAGGTGCAGGGCATCCTCTCGATCCTCGTGATCGGCGCGGCCACCGACTACGCCCTTCTGCTCACGGCGCGCTTCCGCGAGGAGCTCCAGGCCCGATCGGACCGGTTCGCCGCGGTACGGGCGGCCCTGCGGCGGTCGGTCGGCCCCATCACGGCGAGCGCGGGCACCGTCGCGCTCGGCCTGCTCGCCCTGCTCCTGAGCGACCTCACCAACAACCGCGCCCTCGGTCCCGTGGGGGCCATCGGCATCGTGTGTGCGGTGCTGAGCACCCTCACCTTCCTGCCCGCCGCCCTCGTCCTGCTCGGCCGCGCAGCCTACTGGCCCGCCAAGATCGGCCACACCGCCGAAGACAGCACCGGCCACGGCATCTGGAAGTCCGTGGCGGCCCTGGTGGACCGTGCCCCGCGCAAGGTCTGGGCCCTCAGCCTCGCCGTCCTCCTGGCCTGCGCCGCCTTCGCCCCCACGCTCAACGCCAAGGGCGTGCCGCTGGAGGAGATCTTCGTGAACGACGCCCCGTCGGTGGCCGCCCAGCAGACCCTGAGCGAGCACTTCCCCGGCGGATCGGGCAACCCGGCCGTCGTGATCGCGGACGCCGACCGGATCGAGCAGGTCAAGCGGGCGGCCGAGCAGACCGAAGGCGTCGACGGCGTCACCCCCCTCACCGCACCGGGTCCGGCGGGCGGCCCCCCGCTCGTGGCGGACGGGAGGGTCCGTCTCAACGCCACGCTCGAAGCACCCGCGGACAGCAGGTCGGCGCAGCAGACCGTCGTACGACTGCGCCAGGCGGTCCACTCCGTACCGGACGCCCACGCGATCGTCGGCGGCTACAGCGCACAGCAGTACGACACCCAGCGCACCGCCGAGAACGACCGCAAGCTCATCATCCCCGTCGTGCTCGTGATCATCCTGATCATCCTCGCCGGACTGCTGCGCTCGGTGCTGATGCCCGTGCTCCTCGTCGCCACCGTCGCCCTCAGCTTCGTCGCGACCCTGGGCATCTCCGCGATCGTGTTCCAGCAGCTCCTCGGGTTCAGCGGCACCGACTATTCCGTCCCGCTGTACGGCTTCGTCTTCCTGGTGGCCCTCGGGGTCGACTACAACATCTTCCTGATGACCCGGGTCCGCGAGGAATCCCTTCTGCACGGCACCCGCCAGGGGGTGCTGAGAGGACTGGTGGCCACCGGCGGCGTGATCACCTCCGCGGGTGTCGTCCTCGCCGCCACGTTCGCCGCGCTCGGCGTCATCCCGCTGGCGTTCATGCTCCAGATCGCCTTCATCGTGGCCTTCGGCGTGCTCCTCGACACCCTCGTCGTCCGGTCGCTCCTGGTACCGGCCCTCGTCCGGGACATCGGCCCGACGGCATGGCGGCCGGGAGCGCTCAGCCGCGCCACCGGCAAGGAGCGTTGAACCGGGCACCGGGCGGGCAGGACACCAGCATGGACAAGCCATCCGCCGGAGGCCGGAACCTGCGGGCCCGGCTCGGCTCGACGCTGTTCAGCCGGTTGGCGGGACCGTCCGGCCCCGCCAACCGGGCACGGATCCACACCGCGCCCGGACCCCGGTGGTTCGGCCCCGACCGTCCCATCCGCACGGTCCACGGCGACGCCTCGATGTTCATCGGAGGGCTCAGCGCCCTCCTGCTCCAGTCCCTGCATCCGCTCGCCATGACCGCCGTGGCGGCGCACTCCGACTTCCGCGGCGACCCGTGGGGCCGGCTCCAGCGCACCAGTACCTTTCTCGCCGTCACCACCTACGGCACGGCTCAGGACGCACAGCTCGCCGTCGACAGGGTCCGATCGGTCCACGAACGGGGCAGGGGCACCACGGCGGCGGGCGATCCCTATCGCGCGGCCGATCCCCACCTCCTGGGCTGGGTGCACGCCGCGGAGGTCGACAGCTTCCTGCGCGCACACGAGCGCTTCGGAGCGCACCCGCTCGACGCGGCCGGATACGACGCCTACGTCGCGGACACCGCGCGGGTGGCGACGGCTCTGGGCGTGGTGGACCCACCACGCGACCGGGCATCACTGCTGTCCCTTCTGGCCCGGTACCGGCCTGAGTTGCGGGCCACGCCCGAAGCCCTAGACGCAGCTCGCTTCCTGCTCCGCCATCCGCCGCTGCCCTGGCCCGCCCGGGTCCCGTACGCCCTGCTCGCCGCGAACGCGATCGCCCTGCTGCCCCCTTGGGCCCCGGGCATGCTCGGCCTGCGCCCCGCGACCGGGCCGGTGGAGACCTGCGTATCCCTGTCGGGGCACGCCCTGACAGGGACGATCCGGTGGGCGATGTCCCCACCGCCCCCACCGCCCACTCCCTGAACCCACCGAACCCACCGAACTCCCTGAACTCCCTGAACTCCCTCCAGTGGCCGCCGCCATGCGGGGTACCCGTCCGCAGCGTCGTCCTCCCCGGGGCCTGCCCAGACGCTAGTCATAGGGACATGAGCAACGAAAACGCACCCCCCGACGCCCTGAAGGCGAAGCACCGCGCGATGTGGGCCCTGGGTGATTACCCCTCCGTGGCATCGAACGTCGTCCACGAGCTGGGTGGCGAGCTGGTACGGGCCTGCGGCATCCGCCAGGGTGACCGCGTCCTCGATGTCGCGGCGGGGTCCGGGAACGCCTCCATCCCCGCGGCCCTCCTCGGCGCCGAGGTCATCGCCTCCGACCTCACGCCCGAGCTCCTCGAAGCCGGCCGCCGGCTCGCGGAGACGCACGGCGCCCGGCTGGACTGGCGGGAAGCGGACGCGGAGGCCCTGCCCTTCGCGGACGGCGAGTTCGACACGGTGATGTCCTGCGTCGGCGTCATGTTCGCCCCGCACCACCAGGAGACGGCGGACGAACTGGTCCGGGTCTGCCGGCCGGGCGGCACCATCGGGCTGATCAACTGGACTCCCGAGGGGTTCATCGGGCAGATGTTCGCCACGATGCGGCCCTACGCTCCACCGCCGCCTCCCGGTGTCCAGCCGCCGCCCCTGTGGGGCGACCCGGAACACGTGCGCACCCTGCTCGGGGACCGGGTGAGCGACTTCGACGCACGACGGCAGACGCTGCGCGTGGACCGGTTCGGGCGGCCGGAGGAGTTCCGGGAGTACTTCAAGGCCCGCTACGGGCCGACCATCGCCACGTACCGCTTCGTGTCCGAGGACCCCGAGCGGGTGTCCGCCCTCGACGCGGCCCTCGACGACCTGGCCGCGCGGCACCTCGCCGACGGAGCCATGGACTGGGAGTACCTCCTGGTGACGGCCCGACGGGGCGAGTAGGTCGCCTCCCTACTGGTGGTCGGGCACGTACTTGTAGCCCACGCTCCGCACCGTGGAGATGCGGCCCCGATAGGCGGGGCCGAGCTTGCGGCGCAGCCGGGCCACGTGGACGTCGACGGTGCGGCCGTCGCCGACGTGCCCGTAACCCCAGATGCCCGAGATGAGCGCGTCCCGCGTGTGAACCGTGTGCGGGTGCGCCACGAAGTGGGACAGGAGGTCGAACTCCAGGTAGGTCAGCTCCAGTTCGCGCCCGTCGACCTCGACCAGCCGACGTTCCCGATCGACCTGGATGGCATCGTCGGAGCGGACGGGCCCGGAGCGGGGGGCCGGTTCCGGATCGGGAGCCTGCGGCGCCCCGAGCTCGAGGGGACGAATCTCCGGGCGCACACCGTGCGATCTCATCAGCGCCACCGGGTCCACGTCCGCCGGCAGGAACACGAGGTACCCGACGCGGCCGCCGTCCGTTCCGTGGGCGGGTACGACGGCCGGGTGGTCACCGACCAGCTGGAGTCGGGGGGCAGGGGAACGGCGGATGGCGTGTGCGGGAAGTGCGGTGGTCACGATGAGCCCCTTCGGCTGCTCGGAGTGGACTGCGGATGCCGGGCGTTCGGCCACGACCGGGCGTGGCGGATCCATGACGGATCCGGCGGGGCGGGCCGGGAGGGCGGGCACGCCGTACACACGGCGGACCCCAGCGGCTCAGCGGGAAGGCTAGCGAGCCCGGCGCCAGGAGAACCGCCGCCACGAGGAGAAGGCGTACGGAGAGGAGCGGCGGCCGGAACGCCTGCGCGCGACGTGGAAATGCCCTGTCGGAGAAGCCTCAGAAGGGTCGGCAGACGGCGCTGGCCACGAGACGGAAGTCAACGTGCCTGCGGCGTACGAGCAACGGCTGCGACGGGGACATGGTCACATCGTGGGGTGCTCCACGTGCCCGCGTCAACACTTTCCTACTGATCGCATGGGAAATGACGCCTCCCGACCCTGCGTCATCTCTCATGTAGAGACGGGACTGTCCGCCATACGGTCACACACTTGCCTGGAAGACCGCTTCGGACAAGTATCCCTATCAATCCGATGGGAAAGGTGGGGATACGGTGAAGCCCGGTCCGAGCGCCTCCCGCTCCACCTAGCGAGCAACCGGCCGACACGCCCAACGACTTTCCGGAGTAGCCGACATGACCACCGCCGCCCCTCATGGCACCGCTGTCCGCCCAGCCCCAGCGCCACGCGGCGATGCCCGGGCGTGTCGGTGACTCCCATGCCGACGACACCGAGCACCGTCGGCCGCCGGCCCACCGACGAGCAGCGCCGGGCGGCACTCCTGCGTACCGCCCGCGACGTGGCGGACGATCTCGCCGCGGACGCCATCTTCCGCGACCGGGCGGGCAGGCCGCCGACCGACGAGGTGGCCCGGCTGCGGGAGGCCGGCCTGCCGGCCGCCCTCACCCCGCCCGGGCCGGGCCGGGGAGCGGACTGGCGCACCGGATGCACCGTCATCCGGAAGCTCTCCACGGCGGACAGCTCCGTCGGCGACGTACTCGCCCGCCACTACGTGCACGCGTGGAGCGGACGCTTCTACGCGAGCCATCACCACGCGACCGCCCTCGAAGAGCAGTCGGTGCGCGAGCAGTGGCTGTGGACCGGCGCCATCCGCACCGCGGCACCCGACGAGGACGCCGGCGGGCCGGACCTCACGCTGCAGCCCCGCAACACCGGCTACGTGCTGAACGGGCACCGTTTCGTGGACACGGCGGTGTCCATCGCCGACCAGATCGTGGTCGACGCCGTCTGCGGGGTGACCGGTGACGTCCTGGTCGTACGGATCCCACCCGGCGTTCCGCGCATGACCATCGAACCCGCCCACGACCGCCTCGGGCAGCGCGTGGGCGGCGCCGGCGAAGTGGCCTTCGACCGGGCCACCGTGACGCCCGGTCAGGTACTGGGCCGCCGCCCGTACGACGAGGAGCCGACCGCCCCCTTCACCGCACTGGCCGATCCGGCGCTCCGGCTCGCCCTGTGCCACGTGGGCCTCGGCATCGTCGAGGGCGCCCTCACCGAAGCGCGCGACCTCAGCAGGGGCGGTCACGCATACCGACTGCCCGGTGCGGACCCGGACCTCTTCCTGACGTACGGGGAACTCGCCTCCGCCGCCCAGACGGCCACCGCCGTGGTCGACCGGGCGACCGAGGTGATGGCGCAGGCCCTCGAGAGGGGCGCGCAGCTCGACGCCGAGGAACCGGCCGGCATCGCCGCCCTGGTCGCCACGGCCGAGACGGTGACGTCCAAGGCCGCCCTGCACGTCACGGCGCGCGTGCTGGAACTCGCCGACGCTCCCGGCCTGGACCGCTTCTGGCGCAACGCCCGCGTCCTGACGGCCCACCACCCTGCCGCGCACCGTCTGCGCTCCATCGGCGAGCACTACCTCAACGGCTCCCACCGTGCGGTGGCGGAGGCCTTCCACTGACACGAGGCACCCGTGCGGGGTACGGGTCCCCGGCCGCGGGGCGGGCGCTCGTACCCGCCCCGCGGCCGGCGGCGCACCCGCGGCGGACGCCGGACGCGCGCATACGGGATAATGGCCGCATGCGGATCTCAGCCAGGGCGGACTACGCGGTACGTGCCGCACTTCAGCTTGCCGCGTCGCAGGATGACGGGCTGCTGAAGGCCGAGGCCATCGCCGATGCCCAGGACATCCCGCACAAGTTCCTCGAGGGCATCCTGAACGACATGCGCCGAGGCGGTCTCGTGCTGAGCCAGCGCGGCGGCAACGGCGGCTACTGGCTGGCCAAGCCCGCCGGGTCCATCAGCATCGCGGACGTCATCCGCGTCGTGGACGGACCGCTCGTCTCGGTGCGCGGGGTTCGTCCCCCCGACCTGGCGTACACCGGCCCCGCCGAGGCTCTTCTCCCCCTGTGGATCGCGCTGCGGGCCAACGTGCGCGAGATCCTCGACGGCGTGACGCTCGCGGACGTCGCGTCGTCCGACCTGCCGCCCGCCGTGTCCGCCCTATCCCGCGCCCCTGACGCCTGGACCAATCCCTAACCCTCACCCCACCCCGCCCCACCTGCGATTTCTCACATGTAGAGATCAAACTGTCCAACATGTGGTCATTCTCTTGGGGTGCGGCTTTCTGTCTGCCAATATGCCTACCAACCAGGTGGGAAAACTAGGAATCAGGGGGTGAGGTGGCCGTGCAGACACTGCGACGCGCCAGCCGGATCCTGTCCCTGACCTCCCGCCGGCACATCGACCTGGTCCGTACCTCCAGCGCCATCTGTCAGCCTTCCTGACACCGGCCATGGGGCCCGGTACCCCGCGCGGAGCACCGCCGGGGCACTGAGCAGCCCCTCGCCGCCGGCAGGCTCGACCCCTCGGCCGACATCGCCACCCGCACGTTCGAGCGACGGCGATCCCGCCGCCCGACCGGGTGCGACTGCCGCGCGTACCGACGGCTCCGCGTCGCCGTCCGCGTACCGCTTCGTCCCCACGCTTCACATCTCCGTCATTCCCTCCGTGCCTCCCCGGCCGTCCGTGAAAGGACACTTCCGTGTCTGCCGCCAGACCGATCACCGCCCTGCGTGCCATAGCCCTGACCGCTGCGCTCCCCCTGCTGCTCACCGCCTGCGGCTACGGCTCCGAGGCCAAGAAGGACGACGCTCCCAAGGCGAGCACCGCCGCCGACGCCGGCACGAAGCTGTCGGCCTCCGAGGTCCGCATCGGCTACTTCCCGAACCTGACCCACGCCACCGCGCTGGTCGGTCTTCAGGAAGGCCTGATCGCCAAGGAGCTCGGCGCCACCGCGATCAAGCCGCAGTCCTTCAACGCGGGCCCCTCCGAGATCGAAGCCCTCAACGGCGGCTCTCTCGACATCGGCTTCATCGGCCCCTCCCCGTCGATCAACGCCTACGTGAAGTCCAAGGGCTCCAACCTGCGGATCATCTCCGGCTCCGCCTCCGGCGGCGTCAAACTGGTCGTGAACCCGGCGAAGATCAAGACCCTGGACGACCTCAAGGGCAAGAAGATCGCCACCCCGCAGAAGGGCAACACCCAGGACGTCGCGTTCCTCAACTGGATCGCCGAGAAGGGCTGGACGGTCGACCCGGAGTCCGGCAAGGGTGACGTCTCCGTCGTCCGCACCGACAACAAGGTCGCCCCCGACGCCTTCAAGTCCGGCTCGATCGACGGCGCCTGGGTCCCCGAGCCCACCGCCTCCAAGCTCGTCTCCGAAGGCGGCACCGTACTCCTCGACGAGACCGCCCTGTGGCCCGACAAGAAGTTCGTGATCACGAACATCATCGTGTCGCAGAAGTTCCTCAAGGAGCACCCGGACGTCGTCGAGGCCGTGCTCAAGGGCACCGTCAAGACCAACGAGTGGATCAACGCCAACCCGGACAAGGCCAAGGCCTCCGCCAACGCCAAGCTCGCGGCCGAGGGCGGCAAGCCGCTCGACGCCAAGGTCATCGACCCCGCGTGGCCCAGCATCCTCATCACCAACGACCCGCTCGCCGCAACGCTCAAGACCCAGTCCGAGTGGGCCGTCAAGGCCAAGCTCATCGAGAAGCCCGACCTGGGCGGCATCTACGACCTGACGCTCCTGAACAAGGTCCTCAAGGCCGCCGGCCAGCCCGAGGTCTCCGACGCCGGCCTCGGCGCCACCAAGTAGCACACGCCCTGCCGGTGCGGCGGCGGTCCTCCCGGACCGCCGCCGCACCGGCGTTTCGGGTCCCACCTCACCCGGCGGCCGAACCCGCGCTCACTGCCCGTCTTCGGCGAGCAGCCGCAGCGCCTCCAGGGCCACGACGCTGCCCCTCGCGACCCCGGCCGCGACCACCTCACGGTGCGGGTCGTATCCGCCGGTCGCCTCCTCGTCGACCAGGTCGTCGGCGTTCGCCCCGTCCACCACCAGCACTCCGCCCGCGGTCAGCCCGCGCAGCGAAGCCGTCACCAGCAGCGCGGAGAGCTCCATCTCGATCGCGGCGACACCGGCCTTCTCGTACGCCGGGAAGGGAACGAGCCCCGGCTGGAAGGCGGCGCGCGTCCAGACGATGCCCCGGTGGTGGGGTACTCCCGCCTCGGCGGCCGCCCGCTGCAGCGCCAGTACCGCCTCCGGTGCGGACACCGCGGGATACTCCGGCGGCAGCAACTGACCGGTCACGCCGTCATCGCGTACCGCCGCCTCGGCGATCACCAGGTCCCCGTCGGCGATTCCGGGGCGGATCGCCCCCGCGGTCCCGAATCTGATCAGGGTGCGCACGCCCGCGTCGGCCAGCTCCTGGAAGAGCAGGATCGCGCCGGGTCCGCCGACCCCGTGGGAGGCGACCGTCACCGGGATACCTCGCCAACCACCGCTGAACACGCGGTACTCGCGGTGGTGGGACACCTCTTTCGCGTCCTCGAGCAATCCCGCGACGGCTTCGGCCCGCGCAGGGTCGCCGACGACCAGCGCGGAGCCCGGCAGGCCGGTGCGGGGGATGCGGGTGAGGGGCAGCAGGTCCTGGGTCATGCGACAGCTCCGGTTCTCGTACGGGTGGCACGGCGGCGGGCCGCCGTCGTCAGGAAGAGGGCCGCGAGCGTGACGGCGTACGGCGCCGCGTCCGTGGCCTGCTGCGGGAGGCCGAGGCCTTGCAGGCGGAAGCCGACCGCTTCGGCGACGGCGAACAGCAGGGCCGACAGCAGTACGCCGACGGGGGCGGCGCGGCCGAGCATGACCGCCACCACCGCGATCCAGCCGCGGCCCGCGGTCATGTTCTCGGAGAACAAGGTGACGTTGCCGAGGGCGAGTTGGGCCCCGGCCAGACCGCGCAGCGTCCCGGCGGCCAGGACCGCGCCGTAGCGGTACTTGACGGGACTCACCCCCAGTGCCGCCGCGGCCTCGGGCGCTTCGCCGACCCCGCGCAGCCTCAGCCCCCACACGTGGCGGGACAGGGTGAAGGCGGTGAGCGCGACCGCGACCCAGGACAGGTAGGCGAGTGGTGACTGCCCGCCGATCAGGGGGAGTCCGGACAGGGCGGGGTCGTCGAAGGTGCCCCGCACCCCGAAGACCGTACGCAGCAGAAAGCCGGTGAGTCCGAGGGCGAGGAGGTTCATGGCCACGCCCAGCACCACCGCGTCACCGCGCAGGGTCACGGCGCCCACGGCCAGGATCAGGGAGTAGGCGGCGGCGGCAAGCGCTGCCGCGAGCACTCCGAGCCACGGACTGCCGGTGAACCAGCTCGTGGTGACCGCGCTGAAACAGCCGATCAGCATCATGCCCTCGAGGCCGATGTTGAAGACGCCGGCCCGCTCGCAGATCGCCCCGCCGAGCGCGGCGAGCAGGATCGGGGTGAGCGCGCGCAGCACCGAGAGGAAGAGGTCGGTTTCGAGGGACATCAGGCGACCTTCACGTTCTCGTTCGTGTGCACGTCGTTGCTCTCGTCGCTGTTCTCACCGTTGGTCCCGCCGTTGGTCCCGCCGTTGGTCTCGTCGTTGGTCTCGTCATACGTCCCGGTCCCGCCCTTGCGTCGCCCGGCGCGCCGGGTCATCCGCGACCTGGAGGCGAGCAGGACGATGACCAGGGCCTGGAGCACCTGCGTCAGCTCGCGCGGGACCTCGGTGGCCCGCTCCATGCTCAGGCCTCCCACCTGCAGGACCGTGAAGAAGAGGGCCGCGAGCACGGTGCCGGCCGGGGCCGCGGCGGCGAGCAGCGCCGCCGTGAGTCCGGTCCACGTGTAGCCGGGGGCGGTGAGCGCGCCGTCGATGAACCGGTGCGGGAAGCTCAGCACCCCGATCGCTCCCACCAGACCCGAGACGGCGCCGGAGGCACCCATCAGCCGCAGTGTCAGCCGCCCCCGGTCGACTCCCGCGTACGCCGCGAAGCGCGGACCCAGGCCGGTCATCCGGACCTCGTACCCGGCGCTGGTGCGCGAGTCGACGAAGAAGTGGACACCGGCCGCGGCGACGACGAGGAGCAGGCCGGCGGTCACCGTGGTCGACCCGAGCGCGGGCAGTTCCACGCCCTCGGGCAGCCGTCGTGTCTGCGGCAGGCCGGAACCGGGCTCCTTCAGCGGATACCGCGCCAGGTAGGAGGCGAAGGAGACCGCCGGATAGGACAGGAGCAGGCTGCTCACCAGGAGCGGAACCCCGAGGCGGGTCTCACACACGGCGGCGAGCACGGCGTACGCGGCTCCGGCCGCCATCCCGGCGAGGAGGGACACCGCGACGGTGAGCGGCGCGGGCAGTGGTGCGTAGAGGCCGGTGACGGTGGCGGCCAGGCCGCCCAGCACCAACTGTCCGTCGCCGCCCAGGTTGATCAGTCCGGCGCGGAGCGGCACGGCCAGCGCGAGGGCCATGCCCAGGACGCTGGTGCCGGTGGTCAGCGTGGCTCCGATCCCGTCGGGTCCGAGGGAGCCGCTCAGCACGGCCCCGTACGCGGTGAACGGGTCGGCCCCGGTGGCGGCGAGGAGGAGCACGCCGATCAGGAGGGTGGCCGCGACGGAGAACAGGACGGGGGAGCGCAGCGCGGACGCAAGGGTCGAGCGGGTGGGCAAGATGCTCATGTCAGGCCTCCGCTCCGGCCAGTGCCAGGCCCAGGGTGTGTTCGTCCGCTTCGTCCCGGGTGTAGGAGGCCGAGATCCGGCCCTCGTACATCACCAGGATCCGGTCCGACAGGCCGCGGATCTCGCTGAGTTCGGCCGACACCAGGAGCACCGCGTGACCCGCGTCCCGGTAGGCGACGAGCCGTTCGTGGATCTGCTGGATCGCACCGATGTCCACGCCGCGCGTGGGCTGTTCCACCAGCAACAGTGGTGCCTCATAGGCGAGTTCACGGCCGACGAGCAGCTTCTGGAGGTTGCCGCCGGACAGGGCGCCCGCCGGGGTCCCGGGTGAGGGCGCCTTGATGCCGAAGCGTTCGATCAGTGACCGGGCATGGGCGCGCAGGGCCGCGGGACGCAGCAGTCCGTGCCTGGTGGCGAGCGACTTCCGGTGGTGCCCCATCGCCAGGTTCTCCGCGACGGAGGCGGCGGGCGCGGTGCCCACCGCCGCACGGTCCTCCGGTACGTAGGCGAGGCCCGCCGTCCGGCGTCCGGCCGGTGACTCGTGGGTGATGTCGCGCCCGGCCAGCTCGACGCGGCCGGCGGTCACGGGGCGCAGCCCGGCCAGCGCTTCGATCAGCTCGCTCTGCCCGTTGCCCGCGACGCCTGCGATGCCGACGATCTCCCCGGCCCGGACGGTGAGGTCCACACCGCGCACGCCGGAGACGGACAACACCACCTCTCCGGGGGTCCCCGGCGGGTGGATCCGGTCCAGCTCCACCCGGCGGCCGGTCATCGCCTCGGCGATCTCGGCCGCCGTGGTGTCGGCGGTACGCAGCCGGGCCGTGACCCGCCCGTCGCGCAGCACCGTGACGTTGTCGCTCACCGAAAGCACCTCGTTCAGCTTGTGGGTGACGAGGATCACCGAATGCCCCTGCATCGCAAGGGACTTGAGGACGGCGAACAACTTTCCGGCCTCGTCGGGCGTGAGGACGGCCGTCGGCTCGTCGAGGATCAGGACGCGGGCCCCGCGGTGCAGCAGCTTGAGGATCTCCACCCGCTGCCGCACGCCGACGGGCAGAGCGCCGACCCGGGCGTCGGGGTCGACCGGCAGCCCGTGCTCCTCGGCGAGTTCGCGGACCCGGCGGCGCGTGGCCGCACGGTCGAGGAGGCCGAACCGGCGCGGCTCGGTCCGGAAGACGACGTTCTCGGCGACGGTGAGCGAGTCGAAGAGCCGGAAACCCTGGTGGACCATGCCGAGCCCGGCGGCGATCGCGTCGGCCGGATCGGAGAAGTTCACCTCGCGGCCGTGGACGCGGATCGTGCCGGCGTCCGGTCGCAGCATCCCGTACAGGATCGACATCAGGGTGGACTTTCCGGCGCCGTTCTCCCCCATCAGGGCATGGATCTCGCCGCGCCCCACCCGGAGGTCGACCGCGTCGTTCGCGAGCGTTCCGCTGAATCGCTTGGTGATTCCCGTGAGTGCGACGACCGTCTCGGCGGGGCTACTTGGCTGCGGGGTCATCGACCTTCAGCTCTCCGGAGACGATCTGGTCACGCAGCCGCTTCACCTGGTCGAGGACCGGGGGGTGCTGGGCGATGACGCACTGGGACTCGGCGACGCCCTGCTCCAGGCCGGTCAGGCTGATCCCGCCCTCCTTGAGTCCGTACGAGATGGTCTGGCCGCCCTTGCCGCCGAGCACCTGCTCGATGCCCTTCTCCACGGCGACGTCGGTCTTCTTGATCACGTTGTCGACGACGGTGCCGGGCGCCGTGACGCACTGGTTGACGTCCACGCCGTACGCGAAGACTCCCTTGGCCTTGGCCGCCTCGAAGACTCCGTAGTTGCCCGCGGCCGCGGCGGCCATCAACTGGTCGGTGCCGGCGGCGATCAGCGAGCCGGCCTGTTCCTTGGCGCGGGCCGAGTCGTTGAAGGGGGACTGGCCGCCGACGAAGCGGGTGGTCGCCTCGCTCGCGGGCGCGGTCGCCTTGGCCCCGGCAGCGAACGGTTCGCTGTAGCGCCGGAATTGGGGCGTGTCGAGCACGTCCACGGCCCCGACCTTGCCTCTCTTGGTGAGCAGCCCGGCCTCGGCTCCGGCCAGGAAGACTCCTTCGTGCTCCCGGAACACGGCGCAACTCACGTTGGGGTAGGCCTGCTTGGTGCAGGCATCGATCACCAGGAACTGCTGGTCCGGATGGGCCTCGGCCTGCTGGGCGACCAGGTCGGCGAACTCGAAGCCGACCAGGACGATCACCTTCGGCTTTGCGTCCACGGCGGCCTGGACGTTCTGCTGCCGGGAGGCCACGTCGGTGGACTCGTAGACCTTGGAACTGCCCGAGCGTGCTGTGGCCGCCGCCTTCACGCCGTCCACGGAGAGCCTCAGGAACTCGTTCTGTCCCACCGCGTCCGGGGTGACGAGCGTGAACTGCGGGCCGGCACTCTTGCCGCCCTCCTCCTTCTTCGCCGCGGCGGCGTTGCAGCCGGTGGCGAGCAGGATCCCTCCCGTCACGGTGGCGGCGAGTCGAAGGGCATGGGTACGGGATCTCCGGGACATGGAGGCGACCTTCCAGGACGGTTCGGGGGCGCACGGGTGCACGGACAGACGGGCACGGGGTGCACGAGGGAGGCGGCCGCTCGTATGTGAACGGCGCACGAGATCTGTGAAATCGGCGTGAAATCAGACGAGTTCGGAAAGGAGCTCGTCAGGTGGCAGGCGGAGGAGCGCTCAGCCGCGACAGGCGTCGCTGGCGCACCGGCCGTAGTCGAGGTAGCGCCGCAGCGTCAACAGCATGTGCGCTCTCCCCTCGGACTACCGTGCAACAGATCGTTGAGGCCAGGAGAGTAGCACCGGGGTGCTCATGACCGGTCCTCCGTCTCGAACTCTGGTTCCCACAGCTCCTGTACGGTGACGCGCACCCCTCCCCCCTTCCTCCCTCGAGCCTTTGGAGTGCACTGTCATGACCAGGGAACTGCGTGCCGTCGAGTGGGCCGGAGACGGTCTCGCCCTGATCGACCAGACCGTCCTGCCGCACCGCAAGGAGGTGCTGCGCGTCACCGACGTGGACGCTCTGGTGGACGCGATCCGGCGCCTCGTGGTGCGCGGGGCCCCGGCGATCGGCGCGGCCGGGGCGTACGGGGTGGCCATCGCGCTGTTGCAGGGCGAGCGCGAGGGCTGGGACCGTACGCGGATAGGCGAGGAGGTCGCCCGGATCCGGGCGGCCCGGCCGACCGCGGTCAACCTGGCCGTGTCCGTGGACCGGGTGCTGGCGAGGCTGGACGAGGGCGTGCCGGCCGTCCTGGCCGAGGCCGCCGCCCTGCAGCAAGAGGACGTGGAAGCCAATCACGCCCTGGGCTCGCACGGCGCGGACTGGCTGCTGAAGCGGCTCGACGAGGACCGTCCCCTGCGCGTCCTGACGCACTGCAACACCGGGGCGCTCGCCACGGCCGGCTGGGGCACCGCGCTCGGCGTCATCCGTGAACTGCACGCCCGTGGGCTGCTCGAGACGGTGTACGCCGACGAGACCCGGCCGCTCCTGCAGGGAGCCCGGCTGACCGCCTGGGAGCTGGCCGAGGAGGGCATAGCGCACTACGTCCAGGCCGACGGCGCGGCAGCGGGGACCATCCTGCGGGGAGAGGTGGACTTCGCGGTGGTGGGCGCGGACCGGATCGCCGCGAACGGCGACACCGCGAACAAGGTCGGCACGGTCGGCATCGCCCTGGCGTGCGCGCACGCGGGCATCCCGTTCGTCGTCGCGGCGCCCACCACGACGGTGGACCTGGCGACGTTGAGCGGCGAGGAGATCACCATAGAACTCCGCGGTGAGGAGGAGGTGTTGGAATGGGGAGGCGTCCGCACCGCACCGGCCGGCTCCCGCGGCCACAACCCTGCCTTCGACGTGACCCCGGGCAGTCTGGTGACGGCGCTGGTCACCGAGCGCGGCGTCCTGGAGGTGTCCGCGGGCGAGCTCCCCTCGGACCACCTGGCCTGAGGCGGCACGCCCCCGAGGGCGCTCCCCGAACGGGGAGCGCCCTCGGGGCGGCGGGTGATGCGGCGCATCCGGCGACGTGACGTATCAGCCCGTCGCCAGCTCCAGTTCCAGGAGCCATTCCACGATCTCGGTGTGGTGGCGTGCCTGGCGGGGCGAGTCGCCCCACGCGTACAGCCCGTGCCCCGCCACGACCACGGCCGGCATCCGCGGGTCGCGGGCGGCCTCCAGCCGGTCCCCGAGCACCCGCATGTCCTGGCTGTTGGCGATCACGGGCAGGGTGATCTCCTCCCCCTCCGCCGGATGGCCGACGCCCTTGAGCATCTCCAGATCCTTCAGCACGATGCCGCCCGGCTGCTTGCGCCCCATGAGGACGGAGGCGACCGTGTGCACGTGTACGACCGCGTTCGCACCCGTCAGGCGGGCCACGCGCGCGTGCAGCTCCGCTTCGGCGGACGGTTTGCCGCCTCTCACCGCGACGCCCCGTTCGTCCACCAACACCACGTCTCCGTGGGCGAGTTCCCCCTTGTCGTGACCGCTCGCCGTGACGGCCAGCCGGAACGGGTCGCGGGAGAGGAGCACCGAGAGGTTGCCGGACGTGCCGCGCATCCAGCCGAAGGAGGCGAAGCGCGCCGCCTCCGCGGCCAGTACCGCCCCCGCCTGCTCCAGGTCCGTCACCGTCGTCACGCCCCGCTCCCCCACCGCGTCGATGTCTTCGAAGGTCCGGGCCTGCGCATGGCCCCGCAGACCCTGCTCGTAGTACGGCTCCCCGGGCCGCCGCACGCCCACGGCCCGCCATCCCGCCACCCGGGCGGCGTCCAGTTCGCCCGGTCGGTCGGAGAGGAACAGCAGCCGGTCCGGGAGGATCCCGGTGTCCGCCGCGATCGTGCGGTAGGACGCGGCCTGTTGCTTGGGGCCCGCGTTCTGCGTGTCGTACCAGCCGCTCACGAGGCCCCGCAGATCTCCCTCGGGGCTGTGCCCGAACCACGCCCGCTGCGCCGTGACCGATCCGGACGAGTACACGTAGAGCCGTGTGCCCGCCGCGTGCCAGCGTCTCAGCGCGGGCACCACGTCCGCGTAGAAGTGCGAGACGAGCTCACCTCGCGCGAACCCCTCGGCCCACAGCACGCCTTGAAGGGTTTTCAGCGGTGTCAGCTTCCGGTCCTCGTCGAGCCAGGCGTTCAGCGCCTGCTCGATCCGTGCCGGGCCCGCCTCCGGCTCGCCCAGCTCCGTCCGTACCTGGGAGAGGGCGCGGGCCACCTCCGGCTCCTCGGACCGCTCGGCGATCAGCGCGCCGAACCGCTCGCGGGCGTACGGGTAGAGGACCTCGACGACGAAACCGGTGGCGCTCGTGGTGCCCTCGATGTCCAGGACCACGGCGTCCACGGCCTGGCTCACGCCGCGTCCTGCGCCGTGATCGTGTCGAAGTCGGGGAAGCGCCGTGCGATCCCGCTGCCGGTGAAGGTGCCGATCCAGCCGTCCTCCTCGTGGAAGAAGCGGATCGCGGTGAAGGCCGGCCGGGTGCCCATGTCGAACCAGTGCGTGGTGCCCTTCGGCACGCCGAGGAGGTCGCCGCGCTCGCACAGCACGGCGTGGACCTCGCCGCCCACGTGCAGGTAGAAGATGCCGGAACCCGCGACGAAGAAGCGCACCTCGTCGTCGTCATCGTGCGTGTGCTCCTCGAGGAACTTCTCCCGCGCGGCCTTCGCCCTCTCGGCGAATCCGGGGTCGTCGTCGGGGTGCAGGGCGACCACGTCGACGGTGGCGAAGCCCTCCTCCAGGGTCAGCCGGTCCATCTCGGCCCGGTAGGCGGTGAGGACGGCTTCACCGTCGGCGTCCGCCGGAACGTCGTCGCGCACCGGCCACTGCTCGTAGCGGACCCCGAGGGGTGCCAGTGCGGCGGCGATCTCGGCGGGCTCCGAGGTACGGCGGACAACGGTCCCGGGGCCGCTCTCCGGCCAGGTCGTCAGTAGCGTCACGGAATGCTCCAGGGGTGGAAGGGCGGGGTGCGGGGGTGCGGCCCCCCTGGCCCCGGGCCGATTCTCGCCTCCTGTTGTTGCCACAGCGTGGCGGCAGCATGGCACGTGCACCTGGGGCCCGGACCCGCCCGCGATCGAGACCGCCACCGTGCCCGTATCCGTGCCCGTATCCGTGCTCGCGGCCGTGTCGGCGGCCCGTTCACGATCTTCGTGGGCCACGTGGCCGACGCACGGGACGTGCGGCGATCCGCTACGAACAATGGCGTTTGACCAACCATCGGGTGTCTGACAATCTGCGCGCATGACCCCGACCGCACCGCTCTTTTCCCGCAGGCATGTCGACCTTTGTCGACAGGCCAGTGCGATCTGTGCCGTGCCGTCGCCGGGCTGTCCTCGCTGATTTCGATGTCTGCCTGACCCAGGACAGAGCCCCGGACACGGCCCCCAGCACGGTCCCGGCCGACGGGGCCTCCCGGTGTGACGCGGCTGCCAGGCCCTCGTCCCGCGCTCGGCACTCCCGACCGGACCAGGGCGAAGCCGCTCCCCCAGCCCTACCCGCTCCTGCCCCACCCGCTCTTGCGCCGTACGCCGTGCGCCTGAGCCGGCCGGCCTCGCATGACTTCCGCACATCGCAGTGATGCACCGCGGACGGGTCGTCGAGACAGGTCCCGCCTACGAAGGCTGCACCCGTACCGCACAGCCCCGCATCCGCGCCCTGGTCGCTGCCCTTCCCCCCGCCCTCCGCATCGAAGGAGCTCCACCCGTGACCAGCCCGCCCACCCCCGCGCCCCCCGCCACCCCGAACCGCCGCGATCCCTACGAAGGGTTCGCCGGACGGGTCGGCCGTACCTTCGCCGAGTCCGCGCCGTCCTGGCCGCCGCCGCGCCGGCCCGCGGGCGGCCGTTCCCCGAACGTCGTCGTGGTACTCGTCGACGACATGGGCTACAGCGACATCGGCCCCTTCGGCTCGGAGGTCCCCACCCCCGTACTCGACGGACTGGCCGAGGGTGGCCTTCGCCTGGCCAACTACCACACCATGCCGCTGTGTTCCCCCGCCCGCGCCGCACTGCTCACGGGTCTCAACCCGCACCGCGTCGGGTCCTCGACGGTCGCCAACTTCGACCCCGGTTTCCCCGGATACGGCATGGAGGTCGGCGAGGACGTCCCCACCCTGGCCGAGCTCCTGCACGACGCGGGCTACGCCACCTACGCCGTCGGCAAGTGGCACCTGACCCGCGACTCGGCCTCCAACGCCGCCGACGACCGGCGCAACTGGCCCCTGCAGAAGGGCTTCGACCAGTACTACGGCGTACTGGAGGGCCTGACCAGCCTCTTCCACCCGCACCAACTGGTCCGTGACAACAGCCCGCTGGACATCGACGAGCTGCCCGACGGCTACTACTACACCGACGACATCACCGACCAGGCCATCTCGATGGTGAAGTCGCTCCGCGCACACGACCCCGACAAGCCGTTCTTCCTCTATGTGGCGCACAACGCCGTCCACGGCCCCCTCCAGGCCAAGCCCGCGGACATCGCACGTCAGCGCGGGCGCTACGACGGCGGCTGGGATGCGCTCCGCCGGACCCGCTTCGCCCGCCAGATCACCGACGGCCTCTTCCCCGAGGGGACCGCCCTGCCGGACCGCAACTCCGAGGGCGGCTTCGACGTAGGCCCCTGGGACGAGCTGACGCCCGATCAACAGCATCGCTACGCACGCTACATGGAGGTGTACGCGGCGATGGTCGACAGCATCGACCAGAACCTCGGGCGACTCACCGAAACCCTGCGCGCCCTCGGCGAACTCGACAACACCATCATCGTCTTCACCTCCGACAACGGCGGAACCGGAGAAGGCGGCGCCGAGGGCACGCGCAGCTACTTCAGTCGCTTCGTCCACCAGCCCGTCCCCGACGACTGGAACCAGGACGTGGGCCGGGACACCGACCTCATCGGCGGCCCGCAGAGCCTCGTGCACTACCCGCGCGGCTGGGGCATGGCCTCCAACACCCCCTTCCGGCTCTACAAGGGCCAGACCTACGCGGGCGGCGTGCGGGTGCCGTTCGTCATCTCCTGGCCCGAGGGCCTGCGCCGGGCCGACGGTGATTCCGGGGTCCGGCAGCAGTATCAGTACGTCACCGACATCACCCCCACCCTCCTGGAACTCACGGGCGTACGGCGCCCTGAGCTGTGGCACTCGCGGCCCGCCCAGGAACCGGACGGCGTCAGCTTCGCCCCCGTGCTGCACGACGGGCGGGCCCCCAGCGCCCACACCGAGCAGTACTGCGAGATGTCGGGCAACCGCAGCTACTACCGCGACGGCTGGAAGCTGGTCACCCTCCACCGGCCCGGGACACCGTACGACGACGGCGAATGGGCGCTGTACGACCTGCGCAGCGACCCGACCGAAACCCTGGACGTCGCCCGGGACCACCCGGAGGTGGTGAAGGAGCTGGCGGCTGCCTGGGAGTCGGCGGCCTGGCGCAACGGCGTCTTCCCCCTCGCCGACGGCAGCGGCGCGCTAGCCCGGCGCAACCCCGCCGAGGAACGCTTCCACCGGCCCCTCACCCTGCTGCCGGGCACGCCCGAGCTGGAGCGCTACCGCTCCTCCCGGCTCATCTCCTTCCGCTCCTTCGACATCACCGTCGAACTCGACGAACACGCCGCCCCGGACCAGGGCGTGCTGGTCTCGCACGGCGACCAGGGCGGCGGGTACAGCCTGTACGTGGAGGACGGGCGGCTGCGGTTCGCCTACAACGAGTACGGAGATCTGCACGAGACCGACGCCGGCCCGCTGCCCGCGGGCCGCCGGACGATCACGCTCTCGGCCGAGGCGGTGGAAGGCCTGCGCTGGGAGTTCCGCATCCTGCTCGACGGTGTGGAGACCGGCCGGTCGACCAGCGTGCACCAACTCATCGGCATGGCACCGCTGCAGGGGATCAGCGTGGGCGTGGACCGCAAGTCCCCGGTCTCCTGGCCGGTCTACGAACGCCACCGCAGCTTCCGCTACACCGGCGGCCTACGCTCGGTGACCTACGCCCCCGGCCGGGAAGCGCCCTACGACCCTGCGCTCGTGGCCCGCGCGCTGCGGGACGCTGCCGCCGCCTTCGAGTGACGAAGGCGGCCCGCGGGTCCGGGAAGGCGGTTGGCCCGTCGCGGCACGTGCTCGTCCATCATGTGGGCAACCCCTTGGGCGGCTGACTCCCGCCTGTCAAGATTCCTGTCAACAAGTTCTGCAATCAGGGGAGTTGTGAGGTGGCCGTGCGAACACCGCACCGTGCGCGCCCTCCGCTGCCTGCTCTCACGGCACGTCGGTACATCGACCTGGTCCGGACGTCCAGCGCCATCTGTCTGTCTGCCTGACGTCATCCGCAGGGCCTTGCTCCACGCCCAGTGCACCGCTGTGCGCCGCGCCTTCCCGCTCCCCATCGACCGGGCAGCCCTTCGGCGGACCTCACCGCCCCGCGCCGCCTCCGCGCGCGGCGTGCGACGTACGGCGGCGCGACCTCAGCTCCGCGACATCCCCGGCACCTTTCCCATCGCTCGGCCTGTTACGGCGTTCCACCACCGGCGGCCGGGAGTGGGTGCGTGTGCCGTGCGTGTCGACGACGTCGCGCCGCCCGTCTCCCTGCCTTCCCGAACGCCCACCCCGTGAAGGGACACCTCCGTGTCTGCCGCAAGACCGCACATCACCCTGCGAGCCATCGCCGTAACAGCCGCACTTCCCCTTCTGCTCACGGCCTGCGGCTCCCGTGTTGAGGCGAAGAAGGAGGACGGTAGGACCAACCTCGCCGCCGATGCCGACAAGAAGCTATCGGCCTCCGAGGTCCGCATCGGCTACTTCCCGAACCTGACCCACGCCACAGCGCTGGTCGGTCTCCAGGAAGGCCTCATCGCGAAGGAGTTGAACGGCACCACGATCAAGCCGCAGTCCTTCAACGCCGGCCCCTCCGAGATCGAAGCCCTCAACAGCGGCTCCCTCGACATCGGCTTCATCGGCCCCTCGCCGTCGATCAACGCCTACGTGAAGTCCAAGGGATCCAACCTGCGGATCATCTCCGGCTCCGCCTCCGGCGGCGTCAAGCTCGTCGTGAACCCGGCGAAGATCAAGACCCTGGACGACCTCAAGGGCAAGAAGATCGCCACCCCCCAGAAGGGCAACACCCAGGACGTCGCCTTCCTCAACTGGATCTCCGAAAAGGGATGGAAGGTCGACCCGGAGTCCGGCAAGGGTGACGTCTCCGTCATCCGCACCGACAACAAGGTCACCCCCGTGGCCTTCAAACAGGGCTCGATCGACGGCGCCTGGGTACCGGAGCCCACCGCCTCCAAGCTCGTCTCCGAGGGCGGCGAGGTCCTTCTCGACGAGGGCTTCCTCTGGCCGGAGAACAAGTTCGTGATCACGAACATCATCGTGTCGCAGAAGTTCCTCAGGGAACACCCGGACGTGGTCGAGGCCGTTCTGCGCGGCACGGTGAAGACGAACAGGTGGATCCGCTCCCACCAGGACGCGGCGAGGGCCTCCGCGAATGCCAAGCTCGCGGCGGACACCGGTAAGCCTCTCGACCCGGAGGTCATCCACCCGGCGTGGCCCAGCTTCACGGTCACCGACGACCCGCTGGCTGCGACCCTGAAGGAGCAGGCCGCCCACGCGGTCAAGGCCAAGCTCATCGAGCAGCCCGACCTGAGCGGCATCTACGACCTGCGGCTTCTGAACAAGGTGCTCAAGGCGGCGGGCAAGCCCGAGGTCTCCGACGCCGGTCTCGGCGCCAAGTAGGTCAGTAGCTCGCCCTGGACCGCCGATAGGCCCCGGGCGGGGCGCCGAAGTGCCGCTTGAACGCCTTGGCGAACGCGAATTCCGAGGTGTAGCCGGCCTTCTCGGCCACGGTGCTCAGCGAGTCGGCCGTCTCGCGCAGCATCCGCGCCGCGATGGCCATCCGCCACGTCGTCAGGTAGCCGAGTGGCGGTTCGCCGACCACCGTGGTGAACCGCCGGGCGAACGCCGCGCGCGACAACCCGGCCCGGCTCCCCAGCGATTCGACGGTCCACGGATGCGCCGGGTCGTCGTGGATCGCTTTCAGCGCCGGGGCGATCAACGGATCGTTCAGCGCCGAGGCCCAGCCCTGCGTCTGCTCCCTGGGCAACTCGGCGTACCAGGACCGCAGAATGTAGAGGAGCAGCAGATCGACGAGCGCCGTGACCACCGAGTCCGAACCCGGCTGGGGCTGGTGGATCTCGGCGCAGAGCTGGTCGACCGCCGAGCGCAGCGCCGGATGGCGACCGGGACTGGCCGGTAGGTGGATGACCACCGGGAGGTCGCCGAGCAGCGGATGCGGCCGGTCGATGTCGAGGTGGTAGGCCCCGCACACCAGCACGGTGCGAGCGCCGTCGCCCTCGACGGCGAAACGCCCGATCGGCGAGGAGGTGTCCACGCGGCCGGGTTCGAAGGCGACGAGCTCGCTGGTGACCGCGTCGCAGATGGCGTGATCGGTGCCGCGCCGCAGGAACACGACGTCGCCGGGGCCCAGGGCTATCGGATCGCCGCCGACCGGCACGAGAAAACAGCGTCCTTCGACGACGACGTGAAATCCGGCTCCCGCGATGGGCTGGAAGCGCACACCCCACGGCGCCTGCGCGTCGGTACGGACAACGGACGGACGCCCGGTGCGCAGGGCCGCGAGCGTGTCGCTGAGTATGTCCATGCGCTCACCCTAGCGTGCCGGGATCGAGACGATCAGACAAAGAATCAAGACTTGAGGCCATCCACTGTCTCGACCGCGACACGTAGCGTCCTCACCATGAACAACACAGCAAGTACCCAGCGGGTCGTCGTCATAGGTGGTACCTCCGGCATCGGATTCGCCGTTGCGCAGTCCGCAGCAGTTCAGGGCTCGAACGTGGTCGTCGCCTCCAGCAGCCAGGACCGGGTCGACCTGGCGGTGAAGAAGCTCGGAGGCCGGGCCGAAGGCATCGTGCTGGACGTCGCCGACGAGGCCGCGCTCGCCGCCTTCTTCGACCGGATCGGCGAGTTCGACCACCTCGTCTACACGGCGGGCGAGTCCCTGCTGCTGAAGCCGTTCGCCGACCTCACCGCCGAAGAGTCCCGAGCGTTCTTCGAGCGCCGCTTCTGGGGCGCCCTGCTCGCCGCGAAGTACGCGACGCCCAGGCTCCGTCCCGGCGGCTCGATCACCTTCACCTCCGGCGCCTTCGCCACCCGGCCCGCCCCCGGAACCTCGCTGGGCGCAAGCGTCACAGCAGCCGTCGAGGGCCTGACACGAGCCCTGGCCTTGGAACTCGCCCCGCTCCGGGTCAACGCGGTCCGCCTCGGCGCGATCCGCACCGAGCTCTGGGACAGCACGGTGCCCGACCCGGAGGCCTTCCTCCAAGCGCAGGGCAGCGGACTTCCCGTACAGCGCGTCGGCAGCCCCGAGGAGGCCGCGGCGGCCTACCTCTACCTCCTGGACAACGGCTACGCGACCGGCACGGTGCTCACCCTCGACGGCGGAGCCGCACTGGCCTGACCTCGGTTGCTGTCGGACCGGCAAGCCCGGTCCGACAGCCTTTGGCGGCGGTACGCACGCCCTGCCCTCCTCCAGCAGCCGCGGCAAAGGACTGGTAACTGAGCGGCCAGGAATCCCTGGCGGTCCTCCCTGATATCTGCGGGGGATCGTAAGGCAGGTACGGCACGGTGGAGACGTCACGATCGGTCGTATGGGCACCGGCCGTCCAGCAGTGCGCACGTGAAGCACCGGTGCGTGCGGACGCCATGCTCGTCGGCGGGAAAGGGACAACGGCGGCCCGCCGCCTTCAGCTCTTCCACGTAGTACGACGGCTTCGGCCCGGGCTCGGCACGGTAGTTGCCGCAAGGGCAGGCGCTCTCGCCGGGGTAGCCCTTGACGTGCCTGCACTTGAGGAGCATGTAGTGCTCCTCGCGACGGTGGTCGCAGGTGGTGCACGGCGGCCAGGCCTGGGTGCGGTACTGATCGCAGTTGCAGTAGGTCTCGTCCCTGTAGCCGACCCAGTCACCGCCGCCGTCGTAGATGTCCCCGGAGGCTGAAACCCTCTCGGAGCACCGGCCCCGGTGCTCACTGTGGCCGCAGGTCGAACAGTCCGGCCCTCGTGGTCGGGTGTCACCGGTACCTGTCAGCTCCGGGAAGGGGGAGCCCGACCGCCAGATGGCGACCACAGCCACTAACCCGCCTGCCAGGATGACGATTCCCACCACACCGATGATGGTCTGCGTTGCCATAAGCGCCCCCCGCGTGACTGGTATGCCCGGGCACCATCAGAGCAGCCGTCGGCTGCCGGCGTCGACATCGCCGGGTATGCCGTGCATGCGGACCTCCGCCGTTTGTCCCTCAACTGCGGTACTCCTCCAGCAGCCGCAGCCAGACCTCGCTGATCGTCGGGAACGCCGGAACCGCGTGCCACAGCCGCGCGATCGGTACCTGTCCCGCGACCGCGATGGTCGCCGCGTGCAGGAGTTCGGCCGCGCCCGGTCCGACGAAGGTGACGCCGAGCAGGATCTCGCGGTCCAGGTCCACCACCATGCGGGCCCGGCCTCGGTAGCCGTCGGCGTACAGGCCCGCTCCGGAGACCTTGCCGAGGTCGTAGTCGACGGCCCGGACCCGGTGGCCGGCGCGCTCCGCCTCCGCGAGGGTCAGGCCCACCGATGCGGCCTCCGGGTCGGTGAACACGGCCTGCGGGAGGGCCTCCGTATCGGCGGTCGCTACGTGTGCGCCCCAACGGCCGGTGTCGAGCGGCGTGTTGCCCGCCGCTCGGGCGGCGATGACGGCGCCCGCGATCCGGGCCTGGTACTTCCCCTGATGGGTGAGCAGCGCCCGGTGGTTCACGTCGCCGACCGCGTACAGCCAGTCGATCCCCGGGACCCGGCAGCTGTCGTCCACCGCGATCCAGCCGCCCGGGGTCAGCCCGACGGTGTCCAGTCCGATGTCCTCGGTGCGCGGGGAGCGCCCCGTCGCCACCAGCAGCTCGTCGCCCTCCAGCGACTCGCCGCCTTCGAGCACCACGGTGACGGGCCCGGTCGAACCGTCCCGTACGACGGACTCGACGGCCACGCCCGTACGGACCACCGCGCCTGCCTCGCGCAGCGCCTCGGCGACCAGTTCCCCGGCGAAGGGCTCCATGCGGGGCAGCAGCCCGGAGCCCCGTACGAGCAGGGTCACCTCGGAGCCGAGGGCCTGCCAGGCCGTGGCCATCTCCACGGCCACCACCGACCCGCCGACGATCAGCAGCCGGCCCGGAGCCGCCTGTGCCGACGTGGCCTCGCGGCTGGTCCACGGGCGGGCGTCCCCGATGCCGGGCAGGTCCGGGATCACGGCCCGGGTGCCGGTCGCCACGACGACCGCGTGCCGGGCGGAGAGCACGTGGTGCTCCCCCTCCGGGCTGGTGACGGCGACCTTGCGGACTCCGTACAGCCGCCCGTGGCCCCGGTACACGTGGGCGCCGACCGACTCCAGCCAGTCGATCTGGCCGTCGTCCTTCCAGCTCCCGGTCCAGTAGTCCCGGTGCGCGAACACCGCTTCCGCGTCCAGGGGGCCGGCCACGGAGCCCGCGAGACCGGGCACCCGGCGCGCGTCGGCCCGGGCCAGCGCCGGGCGCAGCAGCGCCTTGCTCGGGATGCAGGCCCAGTACGAGCACTCGCCGCCCACCAGCTCGCTCTCGACCAGCGCCGTGCTCAGCCCGGCGGCGCGGGTCCGGTCCACGACGTTCTCGCCGGCCGGGCCCCCGCCTAGGACCACTACGTCGTACTCCACCGCTTCGCTCATCGGGCCAGTCTCACCGCATGACGGGGGCCCGTCACGTAATCAGGCGTCCGGCGTGCCGGGATCAGGTCCGGCGTGCCGGGATCAGGCGTCCGGTGTGCCGGGCTCCTCGGCCGTGGCGCCGGAGGTGCCTGCGGCGCCGGCCTGCTCGGCGGCGATCTTCGTCCGTACCTCGTCCATGTCCAGGGCGCGGGCCTGGGTGATGAGGTCCGTCAGGGCCGCCTCGGGCAGCGCTCCGGGCTGCGAGAAGATCGCGACCTGGTCCCGGACGATCATGAGGGTCGGGATCGAGCTGATCTGGAAGGCGGCGGCGAGCTCCTGCTGCGCCTCGGTGTCCACCTTGGCGAAGAGCAGGTCGGGGTTGGCCTCGGCCGCCTTCTCGTAGACCGGGGCGAACTGCAGGCAGGGGCGGCACCAGCCCGCCCAGAAGTCGATCAGGACGAACGAGTTCTCGCTCACCGTCCGGTCGAAGTTCTCCTTGGTGAGTTCGACAGTAGCCACGGTTTTCCAGACCTCCAGAGTGCGGTGCCGCTCGTTTCCCTGAGCTGCTTGTTTTCCCTGAACGAACGACCGGCTCGAAGCATTCCTGACCGCACCCGGCGAGTCCGTGGGGCGACCCGGCCGGGCGATTCTGCCCCGCTCCGCCCGGGTTTACCCGGTTCTGCCCCGCACAATGACCCCATGACCCACACAGGCCCCGTCTCCCCTGACGACGCCCCTGCCGCCGGCTCGCCCCGCACCGTGGAGTTCCTCCGCCGGCCGTACCCCAGTGGCGAACGCTCCCGGGGGGCCTGGGGCGTCCGGATCGACGGTGCGGACCTGCGCACCCTCGTCGCCGAAGCCACCCGGGCCGGCTGGTCGCAGGAGTGGGACGCCTCCGAGGAGCCCCCCGACGGACGGGAGGAGCGCCTCCTGAGCCAGCACGCCGCCCTGGTCATGAGCGACGACGCACACGCGCGCCGTCACTTCCTCGGCGACCCCGACCCCGAGCGGCGCGAGCCGGGTACCGGCGCCATGGCCCTGCTGGGGTGCATCTGCGGAACGGACGAGTGCTGGCCCATGATGGCCACCGTCACCGTGACGGCGGACACGGTCACCTGGTCCGGCTTCCACCAGCCCTACCGCCCCGAGTGGGGAGTCCTCGCCCTCGGACCGTACGCGTTCCCGCGCACGGCCTACGAGCAGGCCCTGGCGGCTCCGGTTCGGTTCCGGGGGCGCGGGTTCCTCGACATCGCGGACGCCCCGCGCACCGGGGATTCCGGGCGGACGGAGGAGGCGGAAGAGCCGAGAGAGCCGGGGCGTGACGACCGGCCCTAGGGCCTGTCGTCACACTCCCGCCGTCGCCCGCAGACGGGAGTTTGACGACAGGCCCTAGAACGGATGCCCGCCCGGGGTGGCGCGGAGCGTGGTCCAGCGCAGCTCGGTGAAGGCGTCGAGGTTCGCCTCGCCGCCGAAGCGGGCGCCGGTGCCGGACGCGCCGACGCCGCCGAAGGGGGCCACCGCCTCGTCGTTCACCGTCTGGTCGTTGACGTGCGCGATCCCGACCGGAATCCGCCCCGCCAGGTCCAGCCCGCGCGCCGCGTCACCGGTGACGATCCCGAGGGAGAGCCCGTAGGGACCGGCGGAGGCCAGCTCCACCGCCTCGTCCTCCGTCGCGAAGGACCGTACGGGCGCCACCGGACCGAAGACCTCCTCCGCGTAGGCGGGGCTGTCGTCGCCGGCGCCCGCCAGCACCGTGGGCCGGTAGAAGAGGTCCTGGTGGGCGCCGCCCGTGACGAGCTTGGCGCCCTGTGCGGTGCTGGCTTCCACCAGGCCGTGGACCCGGTCCAGCTGGGACCGGTCGATGAGCGGGCCCAGGTGCACCCGCTCGCGGTACGGGTCCCCGACCGCGAGCTCGTCCGCGCGCGCCGCGAGCCGCTCCACGTACTCGTCGTAGAGCGAGGCGTGCACGAGGTGCCGGCCGGCCGTCATGCAGATCTGGCCCTGGTGGAAGAAGGAGCCCCAGGTCGCCTGCGCGACGGCCGCCGCCACATCGGCGTCGCGGAGCACGACCAGTGCCGAGTTCCCGCCCAACTCCAGGTGGGCGCGCTTGAGGTGACGGCCCGCCAGTTCACCGACGAGCCGGCCGCTCGCGGTGGATCCGGTGAAGGAGACCACCCTGACCAGGGGGTCGGTGACCACTGCCGCGCCCGTCTCGGCGCCGCCGGGCAGGACGTGCAGCAGTCCGCCCGGCAGGCCGGCCGCCGCGAACACGGCGGCGAGTGCCAGCCCGCCGCTGACCGCGGTACGGCGGTCCGGCTTGAGGAGCACCGCGTTGCCGAGGGCGAGCGCGGGCGCGACCGAGCGGATCGAGAGGATCAGCGGTGCGTTGAAGGGCGCCACCACCCCCACGACACCGACCGGTTCGCGGCGGGTGAAGGACAGCCGCGGCGCCTCGCTCGGCAGCACCTGCCCGGCCGGGCGCGAGGCCAGGGCCGCGGCCTCGTAGCACTCCTGCGCGGCGACGTGCAGCTCGAAGTCGGCCTTGCCGGGGATGGATCCGGACTCCCGGACCAGCCAGTCCCGCAGCTCCTGCGCGTGGGCGGTGAACAGGTCACCGGCCCGGCGCAGCACGGCCGCCCGCTCCATGTGGGTGGCCCGCGCCCAGTCCCGCTGGGCCGCGTGGGCCCGTACGGCGACCTCCGCGACATCGGCCGGGGCGGCGAGGTCGATGGTCGCGAGGGTCTGGCCGGTGGCGGGTTCGACGACCGGTGCGGTACCTCCGGTGAGGGTGGGTCCGTCCTGCCAGAGCGTCGGATCGAGGAGCGGCATGGCGCGGGGCCTCCGGGTGCGGGGAGCGTGGCGGCGGGGGGGTGGCGGCAGCACGCGCCATCGTGCCACCCCACCGCGCCGGAGGCATCAATTCTCTTCTTTTGTAGAGCAGTTGACGCCCGACTATGACTGGAAACGATCGACCGGCCGGAGTCGGTTCAGCGCTCCAGCACGAGGGCGATGCCCTGTCCCACACCGATGCAGAGGGCCGCGATCCCGGTGCCGGATCCGGCCGCCGCGAGCTGGTGCGCCACCGAACCGGCCAGCCGGGCGCCCGAAGCACCCAGCGGGTGCCCGATCGCGATGGCCCCGCCGCGCGGGTTGACCACGGCCGGATCCAGCTCGGGCCAGGCGGCGAGGCATCCCAACGCCTGCGCGGCGAAAGCCTCGTTGAGTTCGAAGGCGGCCAGATCGGCGAAACCGCGGCCCGCCTTGGCGAGCGCGCGCTCGACCGCCTCCACCGGCCCCAGGCCGAAGAGCTGGGGCTCGATCCCGGTGACGGCCGACGCGCTGATCCGGGCCAGCGGCTCCCGCCCGGTGGCGGCGAGGCCCTCCTCGTCCGTCAACAGCAGTGCTGCGGCGCCGTCGTTGAGCGGCGAGGCGTTGCCCGCCGTGACCGTGCCGGTGCCGTCGCTGCGGAAGGCGGGCTTCAGGCGCGCGAGCGCCTCCGGGCCGGAACCCTCTCGGATGCACTCGTCACGCAGCAGATCCACACCCGCGTACGGGACCACCTCGGCGTCGTACTGCCCTGCGGCCCAGGCGGCCGCGGCCTTGCGGTGGCTCTCCAGCGCGAAGGCGTCCTGCGCTTCACGGGTGATGCCGTGCTTGTCGGCGACGAGCTCGGCGCCCTCGCCGAGCGAACCGGCCCACTCCGCGGGCATCCGGGGGTTGGTCATCCGCCAGCCGAGCGTGGTGGACCACATCTGCTGGTGCCCGGCGGGGAAGGCGCGCTCCGGCTTCTGCACCACCCAGGGGGCCCGGCTCATGGACTCGACTCCCCCCGCGATGGCGACGGAGGCGTCCCCGAGCGCGATGGCGCGGGCCGCCTGGACGACGGCTTCGAGGCCGGAGCCGCAGAGGCGGTTGACGGTGACCCCGGGCACGGTCACGGGGAGCCCGGCGAGCAGCACCGCCATGCGGGCCACGTCGCGGTTGTCCTCGCCCGCGCCGTTGGCGTCCCCGAAGACGACGTCGTCGATGCGGGCCGGGTCCAGTGCGGGCGTACGGTCCACGAGCGCGCGCACCACGTGGGCGGCCAGGTCGTCGGGGCGGACGCCGGCGAGGGCGCCGCCGAACTTCCCGATCGGGGTGCGGACGGCGTCGACGACGTAGACGTCGCGGACGGTACGGATGCTCATGGAGTCCCTCCGGGGCGAACGGGAGGCGGCGCGGCACACCGACACCACTGTCCGGCCCGGCGCACGCTCCGCCCGCGCCCGGTGGGGCGCGCCCGAAGTCTCCGTCCCCCCGCCCCCGCTGTCAACGGCCCCCAGGCCCCCACCGGGGGCCCGGACCTGCGCAAGATCCAGCCCCGCCGGCGTTTGAGGCGCGGGGGTCCGGGGGCTGGCCCCCGGCGACGGCGCCGCACACGACCACGGCGCGGCGCTTCATACCAGCCCCGCCGGCGTTTGAGGCGCGGCCACGGCGCCGCAGCCGGGAACGGCGGGCCGACCCCCACCCGGATGGAGTCGCTCAGCGTCGGCCCGGCGCCGGGGCGCCCACCCGCCCGGAGCGGCACGGCAGGCTCACGTCGAGTCCCGCGGCACCGCCACCGCAGCCATCAGGTCATGTCTGCGCACGGCCGCCGAGGGCACCCGTACCGCCTCGTCGACCAGCGCCGCCAGCCGCTCCCCGGTCGGCATCTCGATCTGCACCGTGCTGAGCCTCGGCCGCAGCAGCCGTCCGATCAGCAGATCGTCCGCGCCCATGACGGCGACGTCCTCCGGCACCCGCAGCCCCACGTCCTGGAAGGCCCGCATCAGGAGCATCGCGTACTCGTCGTTGTACGCGAACGCCGCCTCGAGCCCGAGCGAGCTCCACCGCTCCGCCAGCTCGGCCGCCGACTCCTCCGAGTAGGCCATCCGCAGGGCCACGATCTCCGCTCCCGCCACGGACCGCGCACCCTCCAGGCGGGGCGTGGAGAACAGCTCCAGCCCCTGCTCCTGCGGCACGACCACGCCGATCCGCCGCCGGCCCCGCCCCACCAGGTGCTCCGCCGCCCGCGCTCCGACCTCCGCCTGGTCCATGACCAGCGCGTGCGCCCCGGCCACGGCCTGCGGCCCCATCGTCAGCACCGCGCGCGCCCCGGCCCGCTTGAGCGTGGCCACGTTGTGCGCGGACAGGGTGATCTCCCCGAGGGAGAGCACCGCGACCGGCCGCAGTTCGGCCCAGGCCCGCGCGGCCTCGTCACCGGTGAGGCCGAGGCTGCCGTACTGGACCACCGTGTAGTCGAGGCTGCGCAGCGCCCACTGCAACTCGTTGAGGAAGGTGCTGTACAGCGGGCCGATCGGCACGTGCGAGGTGGGCAGCAGGACGATGCGCGTGTGCCCGGCGCGCAGGCTGCGGGCGGCCGCGTGGGGGACGTAGCCGAGCTCTTCGGCGGCCTCGCGGACCTTGCGGCGGGTCGGCTCGCTGATGCGTACGGCCTCCGCGTTGTTCAGGACGTACGAGACCGTCGCGCGCGACACTCCGGCGAGCCGGGCGACGTCCGCGCTGGTCGGCACGGGCGGCGGCCCGGACGGAGACGGTGACGGCGACGGCGACGGCAGCGTGGGGGTCGCGGGCGGCGTGGGGGGCTTCGGCGGCTTCGGTGACTGAGACATTGCCGTGGCATCTTTCCAGACCGTTTGTGCCCAGGGGCTAGCGGATGGCCGGAAACCAATGCTACACAGTGGTTACACGATTCACTGACACGTGTAACCAGGACGTCACCCCGGCTTCACCAAGGGTGTCTCCACACGTGCCGGTGCCGTGTCCAGCCGTGCCGCCGCCCTGCCGCGTTCCGTCGCACCCCCGCCGTCGTGACGGGGCGGCGCGCACACCTCCCCACACCCCTCAGTGCACCCCTCCCGTATCCCTCGCCCCTTACCAAACTGCCCAGGAGGGCACCGTGGCCCTTTCCTCCCCCGGCACCGGCACCGCCGCCGCCACCACCGACGCCCCCGCCTCCCCGCGCGGCCTGCTCCCCTTGCTGCTCGTCGGCAACGGCGCCATGTACGCGCTCTACATCGGCGTCGCCGGCGTACTCCTCGCCCTCCAGGTCGAGGACATCGACGCGGCGAACAAGGTCGCCAACTTCGGCCTGATCGCGGGGGTCTCGGCGATCTTCGCGACCGTTTTCAACCCGGTCGCGGGCGCCCTGTCCGACCGCAGCGGACGGCGCAACCCCTGGATCCTGGGCGGTGGACTCGCCGCGATACCGGCGATGTTCCTGCTCGGCGCCGCGGACACGATCCTGCTCATCACCATCGCCTGGTGCCTCGGCCAGGCCGTGATGAACATCTACCAGGCCGCCATCACCTCCGTGGTCCCCGACCGGGTGCCCATGAGCGCCCGCGGCAAGGCCTCCGCGGCCGTCGGCCTCGGCCTGCCGCTGGGCTCGACCATCGGCGCCCTGATCGGCGCGGCCTTCTCGGACGACTACCGCACCGGATACCTGATCTTCGGCGCGATCGTCGCCGGCGCCGCCGTCCTGTTCACCACCTGCACCCGCGAGGAACGGCGCCCCGCCAAGCCCTCCATGCCGGTCAAGGAGCAGCTGGTCGCCTTCGCGAGCGCCCTGCGGGACCACGACTTCCGCTGGGCGTTCATCGGTCGGGCTCTGCTGGTCCTCGGCTACTTCGCGGTGAGCGGCTACCAGCTGTACATCCTCCAGGACCACACCGTGCTGCCCGAGGGCATGAAGCCGGAGGCGGCGGTCGCCATCATGATGCCGCTGACCAGCGTGGCGATGGTCGTCTCCACCGTCCTGGGCGGCTGGCTCTCGGACAAGTACGACCGCCGCAAGCTCTTCGTCGGCGCCTCCGCCCTGCTGTCCGCCGTCGCGCTGGTGATCCCGGCCCTGTCGACCAGCTGGACGGCCATGCTGGCCTTCGCCGTGATCAACGGCCTCGCGTTCGGCTGCTACATGGCCGTGGACACCGCACTGGTCACGATGGTGCTCCCCAAGGCGGAGGACGCCGCCCGCGACATGGGCGTACTCAACATCGCCAACGCCGGCCCGCAGATCGTCGCCCCCTTCATCGCCTCGGTGATCGTGTCCGTGAGCGGCGGCTACACGGCCCTGTTCATCGCGGCCGCCGCCCTGGCGGTGGCGGGCGCCCTGGCGGTCAAGCCGATCCGCAGCGTCCGCTGACGACTCGGCCGCCACCCCCGCTCTCCCTCACCACCCACCACCCCTGACGACGAAGGACACCACCGTGCAGCTCCACACCCACACCTGGGGCGAAGGCGACCGCATCGCCCTCCTGATCCACGGGATCATGGCCGACCACCGGACCTGGCGCCGGGTCGGACCCGCCCTCGCCGAGCGCGGCTACCGCGCCATCGCCGTGGACCTGCGCGGCCACGGCGCCAGCGGCCGGGGCGAGTACAGCCCGGAGGCCTTCGCCGACGACGTGGTCGAAACGCTCCCGGCCGGCGCCGAGCTCGCCATCGGCCACTCCCTGGGCGGCCTGACCCTCTCGAAGGCCGTCGACCGCCTGAAGCCGAAGCGCGCCGTGTTCTCCGACCCTGCCTGGCACTTGGCGGAGCTCGGCGAGGGCTTCGGCCCCGAGATGTTCGCCCAGTTCAAGTCCGCGCCCAAGGAGCAGATCCAGGCGATGAACCCGCGCTGGGAGGAGGCCGACGTGGACGTCGAACTGGCCACCCTGGCCGTCTGGGACGAGGCCACCGCCCTGAGCCTGACCCCGCTGATGGGCACCGACCTGCTGCCGGCCGCGCCGGTGGTCCCGTCCCTCGTACAACTGGCGGACCCGAGCTTCCTGATCTCCCCCGAGCGCGCGGCGGTCCTCAAGGAGCGCGGCTTCGAAGTCCGCTCGGTCACCGGCGCCGGCCACACCATCCACCGAGACGACTTCGACGGCTTCATGGCCTCCCTGGAGGGCTGGCTCTAGGCCCCGGCCCCGGCCCCGGCCCCACCAACAAGGAGCCTCCTCCCCACCACCCATTCCCCCCGCCCTCCCGGCAGAACTCCCCGTTCAGCCGGGAGGGCGGGGCAGTTGATCGCGGCGAACCGCACAGACCGCCACCGCCCGCATCCCCCGCCCACCCCTTTTGATTCACTTGCTCACATGGGGAGAACCACAACACTCATCGACCACACACGACGACTACTGGCGCACGAGCGGCGCCAACTGGCGAGCCTCGTCTTATGGGTGACCCGGCGCACGCACGGGGTGGGGGGCACCGGCATCGCCGTCGGATACGCGCGGGCTCAAGCCCCGATGGCGTACGGGCTGGTGTTCTTCTGCGCGATCGAGACGGTCGGCGTCTCCATCATGCTCGCCCCTTATCCGGTCGCCCACTTGACCATGCTTCCCATAGACCTCTACACGGTGCTGCTCGCCTTGGGGCTGCACGCCACCGCCGTCACACGCCCTCACGTCGTAGGACCCGGCGGCCTATGGATACGGCGCGGCGCGCGGCTCGACCTGCTCATACCGCTGGACCACGTCGCGTCCGCCCGCTACGACCTCCGCTTCCCGAACGCGAACGACCCCGAAGACGGCGTGTTGGACGTGGCCATCGCCTCACAGACTTCGATCACCATCGACCTGACCCACCCGGTCACCCACGTAAGCCTCTTGGGCCGCCGCAAGCAGGTCCACACGGTCCGCTGCCACGCCGACGACCCCCGGACGGCGGTCTCGGCGATCAACAACCTGCTACCGATCGACAGGTGACCTCCGCCCTCCTGGGGAAGTGGTCATCACCCGCCTCAGTCGAGGACGGCCGTGGCTTCGACCTCGACGAGGAGGTCGGGTTCCCCCAGCGCCGCGACGCCCAGCAAGGTGATCGGCTTGACGGGGTCGATGCCCAGCTTGGCCGCCGCCCGGGCCACGCCCTCCCCCAGCAGCGGCATCTTCTCGGGGCTCCAGTCGACGACGTAGACGGTCAGCTTCGCCACATCGTCGAAGGATCCGCCGATCTCGGCCAGGGCGGTGCCGATGTTGAGATAGCACTGCTCGACCTGAGCGGCGAAGTCCCCCTCACCGACCTTCCGACCCTCGGCATCGCGCGCGACCTGGCCCGCGAGGAACACCAGCTTCGATCCGGTGGCGATCGAGAGCTGGCGGTACACGTCTGGTTTCGGCAGCCCGTTCGGGTTGACCAGCTTCACGGCCATGACGGCTCCTTCTCGTCGGTGCGCACGCTCCGGCGTGCAACTCCTCAAAGCATAGCGCTGCTATGTATTGTAGGAACATGGCGCGAACCAAGGACCCGGCGATCCGCTCCCTCCTGATCGAGCGGGCCGCGATGATGCTGCGCACCCGCGAACCGGTCACCCTCCGCTCGCTCGTGGCCGGCACCGGCGTGTCGACGATGGCCGTCTACACCTACTTCGGCGGCATGGACGGCCTGTGGACGGCGATGCGCCAGGAGGGCTTCAAGCACCTGGCGGCCAGGCTCGACGCCGTGGCCATGTCCACGGATCCGGTACGGGACTTGGCCGCGCTCGGAGCCGCCTACGTGGACAACGCCCTGGCCGCCCCCGACCTCTACCGGATCATGTTCGACGCCGGTTTCGAGCTCGAGGACGCCAAGGCCGCTGACGAGACCTTGCACTGTCTCGTCAGCGCCGTCGAACGCGCCAAGACCGGCGGCCGCTTCCGCGACGACATCGACCCCCTGACCCTGGCGACGCAAAGCTGGGTGATCGGCCACGGACTCGCGTCCCTGGTCGCGACGGGCCCCCTGCCGCACCAAGTCCTCAGCCAGGGCGTGCCCATGCTGACCGCACTGTTCACGGGCTCCGGCGACGCCGCCGACAGGTGCCGCCGCTCCGTCGAACTCGGCTGGCAGACAGCGCCCGTCCCACCCGAGGAAGGACGCTCGACTCCCGGGACGCCGCCCGGCACCCCGCGCGGCCACCCGGTAACCTCGCCCGAATGACGGCACTTTCACACCAGAGCAACGGTCACGTCGAGCAGCCGGGCCGCGACGGGCACACCGCGACCGCCGAGGCCGATCCGCATGCCATCGGGCCGGTGCAGACCTCGTACGCCCCCGATTGCGACGGGGATCCCGATCCCGGCGAGATCGTGTGGACCTGGGTTCCGTACGAGGAGAACGACGGGCCACCGATCCCTCTCTTCTCCTCTAGACCCGTGCCGACCAGCCAAAACATGCAGAAACGGCCTCCCGAGATCTTCCTCGGGAGGCCGTTTCTGCATGTGCGGGGGACATTCGGGGGACATCAGGCTAGGCGGCGGTCTTCCTGTCGCTCGCGCTCGGCTTTCCTGAGATGAGCGTCATCTGTGGTCTGGCCTCCTGCGCCGGTACTGCTGGCTGGTGGTGGGCTCGGGGAACCAGGGCGACGGGGGCCTCTGCGGCTTCCTTCTCGAACTGGGGCAGCAGGCTGGTGTATGTGTCGGCTGTGAGCGAGAAGGTGGCATGTCCCAGCAGTGTCTGGATGGCCTTCATGGAGAGGCCGGCGGCAAGGCTGAGTGAGGCCGCGCACTGGCGTAGGTCGTGGAGCCTGATCGGCGGCATGTCGAGACGCTTGAGGAGGCGATCGAAGACCTTGGAGACGTTGTCGGGGTGCCAGGGCGTCCCGTTGTCCTGGGTGAACACGTATCCGCTGTCGACGTACGGACCGTATTTCTCAGGGCTCTGCTTGTGCTTCGCTTCCCAGTCGACTCGCTTGGCCCTCTGCACGTCGCGCCAGGTGGTCAAGAGTGCGTGCCTAGCGGAGTCGAGGGCGATGGTCCGTCGGCCGCTGCGGCTCTTGGGGGTCTCTTCGAAGAGCTTGTGCGAGGTGTCGGAGACAAGCTGTTGAACGATGTTCGCTGTTCCTCGGGTCATGTCGACCTCGGCCCAGGTGAGTCCTGCGGCTTCACCTCGGCGAGGACCGCGGAACACCTGCAAGTGCCACATCACGTACATGCGGTGGCCGGCGGCGGCGTCGAGGAACTGGCCGGTGAGCTCGGGGGTCCAGACCATGACCGAGCTCGGTTTCTCTCCGGTCTGGCGCCAGCGAGCGACGCGTTCGTCGGTCCACACCAGGGGGCGCGGCTTCTCGTACTTCGGGATGACTACTTCGTCGGCCCAGTTCTCGGTGATGAGCTTTTCCATCGCAGCGGCCTTGAGAGCGGCCGAGAGGGCGTCGAGGATCCGCTTCTGCGTTCCGGGGCCGGTGTCCTGGCGGGGCTTGGCCCGGGCCTCTTTGAGGGCCGCCTTGGCCTCATCCCAGTGCGCGCGGAGCTCCGGCGGGCGTGGCCGGGGAGCCTGCCGCCACGCTTGGCGGGCGGCCTCAGATGCCGCGACGGCCTGGTCCGCCCGGATGCGGTTCTCTTCCTTGACTTTGTTGTAGGTCCAGATGTCCTCGAACATCGCCTGAATGTGCCGAGTTCGGAGTTCTCGCATGGTCAGCTGGCCGAGGGCGGGGATGTACAGGCGCTCGATGAAGTCGGCGTAGTCGCAGCGGGTCTTCCGCTTGAGGTCCACGCGGTTGTTCAGCCAGCGCCGTAGAAACTGTTCGACGGTCTCGCGGGACTCGACCTTGATTCCATGGTTGGCCTCGCTCCAGAGCTCCTGGGCGGCGTGCTGTGCGGCTGCGCGAGTGAGGAAGCCTCCCTTGCGCGGGCGGCGCCGTTCACCGCGTGGCCCGTCGGGCAGGTTGACGTAGTAGTACCAGCTTCCGTGGTCGCGCTTCTTCAGCTCAGGGCAGCTGGTTCCGAGCTCGCGAGCCTTTGCATTGCCGTTCGAGTCGAGAACGGGCTGGCCCGATTCGTCGAGCTTCGGTTCGGTGCACTTGCACCGTTTGTAGATGCTGCCGCTGAACATGGGCGTCCCCCGAATGAGCTTGATTGTCCTTACGTGTCCTCATCTTTCTGTAGCGAGCGGGACGCCTCCTTGGGCACCGTAGGCTTCTGATCAGGTGGCGCGGGGACGAGGGATGTGACCACCTATGTCCTCATCTGTTTCTGCCGTTGCGGGGCGTCCGGCGCGGTGTGCGCAGGGCGGCCCGATGACGATGGCCGAGCTGTTGGAGCCGCCTCCGGCGGTGAGTGTGGCGACGGCTGCGCGGGCACTGGGCATCGGCAAGGACAGGGCGTACGACTTGATCAAGGCGGACTGTTTTCCGGCGCGGATCATCCGACTGGGGTCGACGTCGCGGGTTGCTACGGCCTCGCTCTGGGATGCGCTGGGCGTGTGCGTGAGCTGAGTACGCTGACCTATTTCACAGGAGCCCGCTCCCCGTTCGAGGGGGTGGGCTCCTTGCGATTCTGGCGCTCCGACCTGCTCGTTCAGTTTGTCGATCTTGAATGCCTTCACATTGCCGAACCATTGTGACTTGCGCCACATTCACGCAACCCTCGGAGTCTCTCATCTGCGTAAACGAGCCACGCCCAGCCTGACGACCGATCAGTAAACATGCTGACAGTCCCCCAACACGTACATTGGCCTATTAGAGGCGAGAGCTACGCCTCATCTAGACGCGATCTACACACGATCGAGCGGAGACATAGGGATATGGCACGGCTGTCCGGTTACGTCAACGGCGGGGGCCTAAGCCCTGCCGAGGCGGCGTTCCTCCGGCGGGCGGCATCCCGGCTCTTCGCCACCGACCCCCAAGAGTCAGCGAACGCTGTCGCAAACTGGCTCAACGACGAGGGGCACCGCACCGTTCTCGGTGGTCTGTGGCGCGGCGAGACGCTCATGCGGACTCTCTTGCACCCGAAGATGGCCGGCCTGGACGCGGACGGTGAGCCCATCGAAGGATTCGGGGACACCGTCCTCACCCTGGACGAGCACCGCGCCCTGGTGCGGAACCGCGCGGAGCGCGCCGCGACGAGCGCGCCGCCCCGGGACGCGTACGAGTACCTGGCCACCCAGGGAATCGCGGACTGCGGCGAATGCGGTCACGACGTGTCTGGAGCTCGGGTCAACGCCGAAGCGGGACCGGGCTATCGCTGCCTGCCTCCCACCCGAACCCGCAGTTCGTGCGGCAAGGTCCGCATGAACGCGGACCGCTTGGAAACCGCCCTTGCGGAACAGGTCATCGCCGACCTCCTGCGACCGGGGGTCCACGAGAAGCTGCTGCGGCTCCAGGCGGACGCCCGCAAGGAGCTGGTGCGGCTTCGCACGCACATCGAGGGGGCCGAGGAGCGGTTCGGTGTCCTGAAGTCCATGCGGAAGTCCATGCTCCCCCAGGCCTACAAGGCTGCGGAGCAGGCAACGAAGGATGACCTCAAGGCATGTCGGGCCCGCGTCCGGTTCCTGGAGCAGCTCGCTGCTGTTCCGATCTCGGACGTGAACGACATCGTGAGGTGGTGGAAGTCGGCGCCGCGCGCATCGCAGCGCGGACTCGTGCTGCTGTCGGTGCGGAAGGTCCACGTGCTGGCCTCCGGAGGCGGACGTGGCCACGACCCTCACAGCCGCATCCGGATCGACTGGCGGACGTCAATCGGCTGACAAAGCCACTGTATGCACGAAGGGGCCCCGACCTCGATTGGTCGGGGCCCCTTCGTGCATACAGCCTCAGCTCAGGCTGAGGAAGATCGGCCCGGCGACGCTAGCGCCCAGGACCGTGCCGGCGGCGACCTGGGCGAGGGTGTGGTCGCGAAGTTGCACGCGGGACCAACCGACGAGGAGGACCAGTGCGTAGGCGGCCAGCACCCACAGGCCGTAGGCGAAGCCCAGCATGAGGACGGCCCCGCTCGAGACGGCCGTGTGAACGCTGATCTTCCACTGGGTGGTGATCGCCAGGATTGCGACGAGTGTGGCGAGCATCGCGACAATCAGCGCCGTCATCTCCTTCGGGGCGTCGAGGAGCGTCATGGCACCGATGCAGATGGCGACGGACAGCATGATGCCGGGGATGACGATGAGGCGGTCCTGCCTTCGCCGGACGTGCCGGTCGCCCCAGTAGCCTCGGCGCTCGCCCCATTTGATCCACAGGATGGGGGCGATGCCGCAGAAGAATGCGGCGAACAGGCCCCAGCCGATTCCGGTCAGCCGGTCGGCGTGCCAGCCCATGAGGAGAGTCACCGCGATGATCCACGTCCTCGGTTCCAGGATGTCGGTGACGTGCTGCGCGAGCGTCTTGTCCGCCCCGGATACGGGGGTGTGGGTGGTGGTCATGGTTACGACTCCTGGTAGGTGCGGGCGAATTCGGCGACACGTGGATCTTGGTACGCCTGCGCGAGAGCGAGGATCTTGCGGACCTCGGTGTCGAACTCGGTGTCGGCGTCACCCATCCGGTTCTCGCCGGCGGGTTCGTCAACGGTCGAGTCGGCTCCTCGGAGGCGGGCATCCCAAGCCGCCCGGATCCACAGTGCGTACTCGAACGCCTCCTGTTGCGCGGCAGGTATGTCCGGGGCCTGGGACCGGGCCCGGGCTGCCGCGATCAGTTCCGCCGGGGCGTATGCGCGGAGGACGAGAACTACATCCCAGACCTCGATGAGTCGGCGGTGCAGTCGCAGCCGCGGGGTGCGGCCCACGGGCTTGTCCAGGACTACATCGGGGACGACTTCGGTGAGGCTGGACCACAGCGGCTCAACCTGGCGCAGGGCCCGCCGTGAGCTCGTGGAGTGCCAGAGCACTCCGAGGGCGGGGATTGTGTTGCCGAGGACAATCAGCGTGATCGCTGTGTACTCGAGGAAGTCCGCGATGACCTGGGTGGTGTCGTCGTCAGTGATGAAGTCGGAGCCGGACAGGCGGGTGAGCATGTGGGCGATGCGCCAGGTTGTGTAGATGGCACCGAGCTCCGCCCCCGCACCCAGGAACCTCAGGCCTGCACGGAGGGGGCCGCCCGCCGCGCGGCCGCTGTAGGACAGGAACAGCCAGGCGGAGATCGTCATCGCGACAGTGAGGTAGCCGAGGAAGACCAGGCAGTAGGCCGTGCCATACGGCTGGCCGAGGTTGGCTTCGAAGAAGTTGTGGACCTCGACCGGACGCGGTGTCAGCGCGAAAAGCGTGATGAGCAGCGCGTGGCCCACCGTGGCGACAGCGTAGAGAGCCGGTCGGGCGCGGCGAAGGGATGCCGGCCGGGCCATGGCGATGACGAACAGGAGAACGGCCGTGCTGCCCGCGATACCCAGAATGTGCTGGAGCAAGGTGGCCAGGTTGGTCACTCCGGTGGGCTCGATCAGCAGCCGCTTCACGTTCGGGCGCGCGACCGTGCAGGCCAGGGCGACGCACATAAATGCGGCCCACAACGGGCGTTGACGAGGAATACGTACTGCTGCGGGAAGGCGCGACAGGGCAACAACCCACAGCGTGATGACGACTGCGGTTTTGATGGGTCGGACTTTCTTGCTGAGTGGGGTGTCCAAAGGCGTCGCTGAGACGCTCCAGGACGTCCGTTCCTTCGGTTGTCCGGGACCGCGCCTCGGTACGGCTGGCCTTCTCGTGGATGAGAGTCGCCAGGCTTTCCGCATCCATCTCCTGGGGGCCGGAGTATCTGGTCCGTCCGAGCAGGGACAGCATCCTCGCCGGCGAAATCCCCAAGTACTCATCGAGATTGGTAGGTGCGGAGGCAATGGCCCGGATGCGGGCGGCTTCGGCCCGCATGATGTCGGCGGCAGGCATTCCTGAAGTGTTCGTGCCGAAGGGCTGCGTGCTGCCTTCGATGAGGGAAGCCATGGTTTCCGCCGCGACCTCTACGTCCTCACCGCTGGGTATGTCATCGGTGTCGAAGTGCGGGCCGCGATGTTGCAGCAGCATGTGTGCGATCTCGTGCAGGATGATCTGCACCCTGGAGAATCCTGCTGGCCGCTGGCTTGTAGAAGACGTAGTCGCCTCGATCTGAGCCGAACCACATTCCACAGGGGAGGTCCGGATCGATGGCCGTCAGCTGTGCGATGAACAGGGGGCGTCCCCGGTCGGCGGCTCTCGTTCATGCTGAACGGTTTCGCCACGTAGTCGTCCGCGCCCGTGTCCAGGGCATGGACCTTCTCCTGCGAGGTGCACCCGGTGGAAAGGACCAGGATGGGGACTGCGCTCCAGCGCCGAATGCTCTTGATCACATCGATGCCGTCCATGTCCGGCAGACAAAAATCCAGCAGGATGACGTCGGGTGTGCGGGCAGCGGCAAACCGCAACGCGTCGGCTCCGGTGCCGGCTTCCTGGGACTCGAACTTCCGCGCATGGAGGTTGATTTTCAGCGCGCGGAGGAGCTGAGGGTCACCTTCCACCACGAGCACCCGGGTCATTAGGTGGGCAGCCTTTCCTCCGGTGCTGACGGAAATCCTAAATGACCTGAAAGGTGCGGCTCGTTGATAAACATCCTTGACCGGGGCATGCACGGCCGCAGATGCCCTGCGGCACCCACATGTTCTGAGCCGGGCTCAGCTGTCAGGGGGCCGTCAGCATCAGGCAGATACGGGCCCGGAGCGCGCCGGCGTCACCGGCCTACGGACGGTAGATCAGCTCTGTCAGGAACGCCACGATCACGGTCCACACGCCGATGCCGAGCAGCCACCACCATTCGGTGGCCACTCCTGCTGTGATCATGGCGGTCGCGCCGAGTGTGAGGACGATGATCCTCAGCCGCATGCGGCGGTCCGGCTTGTAGGTCATCTCTGGCATGCCCTTCGTCTCCTCACCCGCGGAATCCTTGAAAGTGGCTGCGTACGCCCTGCGGTGGTCAGCCGCCGACGTGGATGCCGGGGCGGCGGGCTGGGTCGGGTTCGTGGCTGCGGATGATCTCACGGGTGACCGGAGCGGTGTCGCCGCGTCCGAGGAGGAAGTAGCGGACCATGTGCACCAGCGGGCTGCCCTCGGCCCAGGCGAAATGGCAGTGCGGCTGGACGCCGGTGGCATCGCGCAGGGCCAGCAGGATCGCGGCGATGGCGTTCGGTGCGGCCGGCGCGGCCGCGCGCAGGATCCGGTAGCCATCCACGTCGACGCCGTGGACGGTGAGGGTGTCGCTGAAGTCGGAGGGGTCGACGACGTCGATCTCGAGGAAGAGGACGTCTGCGCGGCCGGGTACCGGGTTGACGCCGCGCTGTTCGCGTTCCTTGTCGCTGTACTCGGCGGCGTCGCCGGCCTGGCGGCGGTTGGCGATGATGTTGATGGAGTTGTCGTGGGCGAGGGTGTCGTTGATGAACCGGCGGGCGTCGGCGTCGAAGACGATGCGGTCGGCGCGCAGTTCGGTGGTGCGTGAAACGCGGGAGATCAGCGACACGGTGATGATGCCGGCGATGAAGAAGCCGGAGATGACGATGCCGTCGGGCTTGTCGATGATGTTCGCGACCAGGGCGTAGAGCAGGACGGCTGTGAGCAGGGCGAAGCCGATGGTGGTGGCGCGGCGGCGGTGGCGTGCGGTCGAGACGGTGACGGCGAATGCGCCGGAGACCATCATGGCGAGGATGCCGGTGGCGTAGGCGCCGGCCTGTTCGTCGACGTCGGCGTTAAAGGCGATCGTGATGATGATGCACAGGGCGGTGTAGACGATCACGACGGGGCGCACGGCGCGTCCCCATTCGGGGGCCATGCCGTAGTCGGGCAGGTAGCGGGGGACGATGTTGACCAGTCCCGCCATGGCGGAGGCGCCGGCGAACCACAGGATCAGGATGGTGCTGATGTCGTAGACGGTGCCGAACGCCTCTCCGACATGTTCGTGGGCCAGCCAGGCGAGGGCGCGGCCGTTGGCGGCGCCGCCCGGTTCGAAGAGCTCGTGCGGGATGAGGAGGGTGGTGACGAAGCTCGCGGATAGCAGGTAGACGCTCATGACGAGCGCGGCGGTGGTCAGCAGCCTGCGGGTGTTGCGGATCCGCGAGCGCAGCCGCTGCTCGGTGTCGTCGCCTTCTGCGGCGACCAGCGGCATCATGCTGACTCCGGTCTCGAAGCCCGACAGGCCCAGCACCAGCAGGGGGAAGGCGAGCAGCGCGGGGCCGACCAGGGCGCCGAAGCCGCCTCCGCCCGCTGCGAGGGCGTCGGTCCACGCGGACCAGGCCCCGGGAGTGGTGAACACGTGGGCCATACCGATGCCGATGACGACCGCGTTCAGGACGAGGAACACGGCGACCAAGGGGATGGCCACGCTGACCGCTTCGCTGAACCCCAGGAGGAACACCCCTCCGAGGACCAGCAGCAGGGCGACGGTGAGGGCGACCTCGTGGCCGTGTAGCACCGCGGGGAAGAAGGGGTTCTCCACCACGTGCACGGAGGCATCCGCGGTGGACAGGGTGATCGTGATGATCCACGACGTGGCCACGAAGCCGAGCAGGATGAGCACGAACAGCTTGCCCCGCCAGAACGGCAGCAGGTCCTCCAGCATCGCCACCGATCCGGCGCCGTGCGGGCTTTCCTTCGCCACCCGCCGGTACATCGGCAGCATCCCCAACAGGGTCAGCGCCACGATCAGCAGCGTCGCCAGCGGCGACACCGCCCCTGCGGCAAGGGCGGCGATCGCAGGCACGTAGGCCAGGCTGGAGAAGTAGTCGACGCCAGTCAGACACATCACCTTCCACCACGCGTGAGGCAAGGCGTGCCCTTCACCCGCAGCAGGACCCACCGGCTGCACCTGGTGCCGCAGCATCCACCGCGCCAGCCCGCCAGACGGCTCAGACCGCAGAGCAGGACTGTCTACCACCTCCGGCATACCGGACTGATCCGCGTCCTTCATGTCCCCCAGCAACCTTTCCCGGCCTGTTCAACGCACCCACACGACGGCCACCAGCTCAGGCCTCGCGACGATCATCGAGTATGAGCCCGCCGCCGAGGCGAACACGCACCGGACAAAACCACTCCGTTACCGCCCTGCTTCGTGCGCCCAGAGCGCCACCCACCGCCCCGGCTACGATCTCCAACCTCAACAAGCCACCCAGGAAGCGGCAAAGCACCAGCCAGCGAGACGCGCCACCGCCCTTTACCTTGTGCCCGGAGGACACCACAGCACTTGTTGCCGCATCCCAACCCCCAAAAATCCTGACGCATCCTTAACGCCCGTCAGGACGCACAACGGCAACTCCTCTGGCAGAGCCCGGCACCCCACGTAGCGGGAGCCCGGAGCAGCCCAACGCAGCAACAAAACCCTGCCTCCGAGAGGGGCACCTCCGCAGGCTCGCCGTCCCACCCGCTGACCTCGACCGCTCGACGCCCTGGTGCGAGGCAAGAAGTGCAGAGAAGGCACGAGCCGTCACAAGGGCGATGGTGTGGAGTGGTGGGGCCCGGCCACCCAGACACGGCGGCTGCGGTCCACGCCCCCTCGTCCCGGGCCACCGTCACGCAGCAGGTCTCGGGGCGAGGCGAGCGGATCAGGTGCGCACTGTTCGCTCCCTTACGCTGAAGGCGGCGTGGGGCTGTCGAGGGTGATCTTCTCGTGGGCCTGCGCACTTTCGTGTCCGACGCCTGGTCGTGGCTGAACTACAAGCCGATGATGACGGCCGCCAGCGGCGGCCGCCCTCATCGGTCCCTCGCACCTCAGGTGCAGGCGACATGGGTTCCCCGTGATGCTCTGCGCCGGCTGGCCGCGTACAAGATCCTCGCCGCGTACGACGCGAATCAGGCCGGGGAGCTGGCCGTCCTCACCGGCAACGACGCGGGCGCCGAACGGCGCGAGTTCGGTGCCGCCGCCGTCTTCGTCGATACCGCGCTCGCGCACCTCCTCGGCAAGTCCCAGCAGATCGTAGTTGCGGGCGCCGAGCACGCCGGGGCCGACGAGCCCGACCCGCAGGCGCAGGCCGCGGCCGCCGTGCAGCTGCTGTTGCGTGGCTGGGCGGAGAAGGAGCTCCTGCCGCTGCGCATGCAGGCCGCCGAGCGCAAGGCGGTGCTGCTCGGGGACGCGGTGTACCTGCTGGCCTGGGACCCGGACAAGGGGAGGGTGCGGCTGCGGACATTCGACCCCGGATTCTACTTCCCCGTGCTGGATGAGGACGCGGATCCGGGCGACTACCCGCGGCGCGTCCATCTGGCCTGGGAGATACCCGAAGAGCGGACCTACCCGTGGGCGGACCGGCCCTCCAGCACCACCTGCTTCCTCACCGACGCGGAGTGGAACCTCGATGACCTGCGCCACGGACAGAGCCTCGACGACCTGCCGCTGGACAAGGCCCGGTTCCGGACCCGCTCGGACGGGGAGGTCCTGCACCGTCTCGACCTGCGCTTGGACTTCCTGCCGATCGTCCACATCAGCAACACCGTGGCCGACGGCGAGCACTTCGGGCAGTCGTCGCTGGCCCCCGTCATGCAGGTACTGGACGAACTCGCGGAGACCGACACCGACTCAGCGCGCGCTTCGGCGACGACCGGCGCCCCGATCATCGGTCTGGCCGGCGCGCGCGCCGAGGTGGACCGGGTCACGGGCAGGCCCCGCCCGCTGTCGGTGGAGCCGGGCACCATCTTTCAGTTGGCCGACGGCGGACGCATGGACGTCTTGGACACCTCCGGGCAGCTGGCGGAGCTCCGCGCCCGCGTGGAGGAAATCCGGGAGAGGGCGGCCGTCAACGCACGTCTCCCCGCCGTCAGCCTGGGCACGGTCGACCCCTCCGACGTCCCCAGCGGGTACGCCCTCCAGCTGTCCCTGGGCCCGCTGGACTCCCTGGTCGACGCGATGCGCCTGGCCCGCGCGCACAAGTACGGGCTGCTGTTCAAGATGGTGCAGAGGCTCCATCAGGCCGGGCAGGCGGAGGGCTGGCCCGCAGGTGAAAACCTGCCGGTGCGCTTGGCCTTCGGGCCGCACACGCCTACGGACCGCAGTGCCGTCCTGGACGAGGTGGTGCGCGGTGTCGGGGCCTGTGTGCTGAGCCTGGAGACCGGCGTACGGATGTTGCAGGACGCCGGCTACCCGATCGAGGATGCCTTCGAGGAGGTGGATCGGATCACCGTGCGGCGGGAGAAGACGACACCGGCCGGAGCCCGATCGGCCCAGCCGGGCGACGAGGAGGAGGACTCTAGTTCTCCGAAGGGGTCTTGAAGTCCGACTTCTGCTTCGTCTTGAACCGCTCCGTCTGGGCCTGCGCCGACTCGCGCATGTCCTCCTCGGAGACCTTCTGCTTGGTGCCTCCACCCCACTGCGTCACGTAGGTCCCCTTCCCACCAGGGACGTTGTCGATGCGGGAGATAAACAGGCAGTCGCCTGCGAACTCACCGAACTCCGGCCCCAGCACTTGGCCTTCCCTGGGGTCCCGCCCGGCGGCGAGCTGCTTGCCGTCTTCGTCGAAGATGACGCGTTCTTCCTCGGATGCAGCCGTGCGTACGCAGGAATCCGGCGAGGACCCGGGGACGGTGTACTCGGCCTCTTGCAGGGCGGCTGTGTACGCGGTGAACGGTGTGCGGTCCACCCACGGCTGCCATAGCCACAGGGCTCCGCCCACCACCAGGACCACTACGGCCCCGGCGGCCAACCACGCCTTCTTCGGTCGCCTCCCGGCCGCTGCCGTCTTCTCGAGCGATACGCCGTCGATCTCTTCCACGATGCCCCCCATCTGGATAGTCGTGTTGATCATTCCAGGTGAGGGGTATCGAGGAAGCCGCAGGGCGTCACGCTGGCATACGTAGACTCGCTGATGGCGCGGGGACGTCGAGGAGCTGCACGTCCTGATGTCCCGCACCATGCCCAATCCCGGTGCCGTCCTCGGCTACCGCCGCGACGGCCGCCCCATCTTCCCGATCCTCGGCGCCTCCTCCGAAGACCCGTCCAACGCCGCAGTGAAGGTGTCCCTCGACCAGCAGCAGCTTCAGCAGCTGATGGCCCGCGAGAAGGACCAGGACCAGGGGCAGCGGTCCGGCGCCCGTGCGCTCGTCGAGAAGCTGGGCTTCACCTCGGCCAGCGAGCTGGAGCAGTTCATCACCCAGCAGCGCGAAGCCGAAAAGGCACAGCTCACCGAAGCCCAGCGCCGCGAGCAGGACCTCGACGCCCGCGAGGCAGCCGCCATCCAGCGCGAGGCAGCAGCAAGCACCCGCGAGCGGGACGCCGCACGTCGCGCCGCCCTCGCCGGACTCGGTGCGACGGGCGAAGACCTCCACGACGCCGTGGCCCTGCTGCGCGTCCCGGACGACGCGGACGACGCGGACGACGCGGACGACACCGCTGTGGCCCAGGCCGCGAGCGAGCTCCGCAACCGGCGCCCCGAGCTGTTCACCACCGTTCCCAAGACCCCCGACGCGATCCCGCCGGCGCCGGGCGGGTCCCCCGCGTCCGCGCCTCCGCCCCGCCCGGGTGGCCAGACCAGCAGGCCCGGCTCTGCCGGTCTCGCGATGGCACGCCGCCGCGGCATCCTGCCCCCGGCCTCGTAGCCCGCGCGCAGCGACAGCTGCCCGCCGCGGGGACCACGCCCCGCTCTCTCCTCGTGGACCGCTCCACCAACTCCGGTGCGAGCGTGTCGCCTCCAGCACTACAGGAGACAGCGGCTTGATACAGCCGTACACGACCTCTGTAACCGTGACCGCTGACCGGGACTGGCTCGCCTCCCGTCACGGCACCGACTCCACCGAGACGATCACCCTCGACCTGGCCAAGCTCACCAAGAGCACCCACTACTCCGAGCCGACCGCCACTGCCCCGCACGGCTTCGTGCGGTCCGGCGTGCCCGTCGGCCGGATCACCGCGTCCGGCCTGTACGGCGCCTACGACCCGGCGGCCACCGACGGCCGTCAGGTCCTCGCCGGCCTCGTCTACGCGGAGGCCGCGTTCACCCCGGGCACCGTGAAGGTCCCGGCCGCCCTGCTCTGGCACGGCACGGTGAAGACAGCGAAGATCCCCGGCGGCATTGATCCGTCGAAGATCGCCGCGAACCCGGCGGGCGCGCAGATCCGCTTCCTGGCGGTGAGCTAATGAGCATCAGCGACCTCCTCAAGGGCGTGTCCGTCGCGGACCTCACCGTGTACGCGCGCTCGATCCCCAACCCGGGCGACTTCCTCCTGACGCAGACCGTGTTCGCGGAGACGCAGGTCCAGGACGTGAAGTGGCGGATCCGGAACTCCAAGCGCCGCGTCAACACCGCCTCCTACCGGGCGTACGACACGAGCGTCCCGTTCGCGAAGCGCCAGGCCGAAGCCACCCAGACCGAGGGCACCCTGCCCGCGCTCGGCCAGAAGCTCCTGGTGGGCGAGATGGAACAGCTCCTCCTGGACGCGGCGCGCGGCGCCGACGAAGACCGGCTTGTCGAGCTGCTCTACGACGACGTGGAACGGCATGTCGAAGCGATTCGCTCCCGCCTGGAGCTGGCCGCCGGTGACGTGCTCCTCGACGGCAAGTTCTCCCTCGCCGGCGAGAACGGGCTGACCGTCGAAGTCGACTACGGAGTCCCGGCGGCGAACATGCCGACCGCGCCCAAGCCCTGGAGCGATCCGACGTCCGACCCGCTCGCGGACGAGCTGCGCTGGATCGACTACCTCGACTCGATCGGCGCCCCGGCCCCGGAGATGGTCCTGACTTCCCGCAGGGCGTGGTCGCACCTCGCGGGGAACAGCTCCTACCGGGCCGCGTACCACGGCACCCCGTCGGGCGCCCAAACGCCGACTTCGGTCCTGACCCCCGAGCAAGTCAACTCGGTGCGCGGCACGTACGGGCTGCCGCCCATCACGCTCTACAAGGCGCAGGTCTGGCAGGACGACGTGTCCAAGCGCGTACTGCCCGAGGACAAGTGGATTCTGCTGCCGCCGGATCGGGCCAAGTGCGGACAGACCCAGTACGGCACGACCGCCGAGTCCCTGGCCCTCTCCCGCGGCACCGGCGCGCAGATCTAACGGGAGGAGGCCCCAGGCATCATCATCACCCGCGGCGCACAGGACGACCCCGTGCAGATCTGGACGAAGGGCGCTGCCGTCGCCATGCCGGTGCTGGCCGCACCGGACTGCCACATCACGGCGACCGTCCTGTGAGCGCGGCCGTCCACGCCCTCGGGGTCCTGACCGCGACCGTGCACGTCCTGGACCCGGTGGAGCGCGTACCGCTCGTGCTGACCGCCGGCACGGAGGTCACGGACCCGGACATCGCCCAGCAGATCACCAACCCGAGCTGCTGGGAGAACAGCGAGCCACCGAAGGAGAAGCCCGCCCGTAAGGGCACGCCCTCAGCCTGACCACCGCGGGGAGGAGCACACCACTCCTCCCCGCCCCCTACGTACGAACAGGAGCTTCGTGCACACCGATGTCCTTCACTGGCTGACGGCCCAGCTCGGCCCCGACACCGATCCGGTCGACTTGGCCCAACGGTACGAGCGCCTCGGCTCGGCACGTGCCGTTGCCGACGAGGTGCTTCACGCACGGATCGCCGCGCTGCTCGCCGAGCCCCTACGGGTGACCGTGAACGGGGTCGCGACCATCGACCACGCCTCGAACGTGGCCGCGCTGGAACGGCGCCTTGCCCAACTCAGCTCACAGACCGCACCTGACGACGCACCTGCGGGGGCTTCGGAAGTGATCCTTGGCGTCCCCCTCGTCGCACGCCCCCGCCGCTGACGGACCACGGCCCGAGTGAGGGCACCCGCCACGGGTGCCCTGGAGCCTTGATGGGGCTCGTTCAATCTCCACCGGGCGCTCGGTGGTGGACCAGACCAGCTCGCCAAAAGTCCCAGGCTCTGGGCACCTGCCTGGGCCGGGGGCCGAAAATACCCAGTCCGGGCCGTCGTTTCCTCTACGCCGAATCTAGCGGTCGCGGCGAGAGCGGAATGGTCAGGGCATCAGGGCGCTGGGCCGGCTCGAGACGCACCGCTGCTGCTCCACCGTGCTCATCGGTGCGGTGCGCTGGAGGAGGCGGTCGGGGAGCGCGCGGCTGGGGCTGTCGACGATGACCTCGATCCGCCAGGCTGGCACGCCCTGGCCGGCTGCGGTAAACGAGCCGTACACCCGCTGCCGGGCGGTCTGGGCTTCGATCCAGGACGCCTCGCCCGGCTGGACCCGTTCCGTCACGGTCCTGCTCACGGACGTGGTCCACGTCCACGGCAGCGTCAGGGCCCGCTCCGCCGCTGCTGCGAACTGCTCGGACATGGCGCTGGCCTCCTGCGGCCGGTCCAAGTCCGGGTGGGCGAACAGGTCCGGCTGCGCCTTGTTGACACTGTCGTAGGTGACCCCCTCGTAGGAGACCGGGCGATTGTTCTCCACCAAGTTGCGGGTGCAGTTGATGAAGGTGTCGCCGACGACCTGGGCCCGGTCGTAGTAGGCGAAGCTGTTCTCAAGCTCGACGGTGAAGGAGCACGCACTGGGGCCGCTGTTGCAGAAGGCGACCGCGGCCGACAGGTCGGCGGGCTCCCCGTCGAGGAACGCCTTGGCCTCAGGCAGGTTCGTCTTGAGGATGGTCTTGTCCACCCCGCGCGGCCCGGGTGCAGCACCAGCCGACTGCGGCACCAAGGTCAGGCCCAGGGCCATGCAGGTCGTCAAAACGGCGGCGACAGTACGCGGCAAGGACTGCATCAACACTCCTCGATCACCAGACCCACACCCTGCGGATCCCGTTGGTGATCATTGAGGAGCGCAACGGATACGCCCCCGAGGCCCGCCGACAGATCCCCCGAATCCCCCGAACGGGAACGATGCTGCGCATGCCGCCGCCTTCCACCCTGTGCGGGCTCAGTTGCAGAGTCGACCTGTCCCACGCGCTGTCTCCCAGTACGGGAAAGCCGCCACTACCAGGTGACATCTCTGGATGGAACGGAGCAAATCAGCCTCTGGCGTCGGGGTCCGGCCTCGGACCCAGAATCCCTTGGCAAGGCCCTTGCAACGGAGCTCGCTGGCGCCGGGGCCCACCGCATCCTGAACGCCGTCCGGTCCACCAAGACACCGTAACGGGCAGGAGAGCAGACGGTCAGGGCATCCACGGCCCTACTGGGTGAAAACGGCGGTGCCCCGCCCCCGAAGAGGGGCGGGACACTCGGGTCCGATAAGCACAGCAGCCAGCTTTGATTAATGGACGTGTCTCACGCTACGGCAGCGAACGAGACGGTCCACGAGGTCAGCGAGACCGCCTGGAGAGCTGACCGCGGGCGCCCCGTTCGCACACCTACGCTCCAGATCATGAGCGTTTTCGATGAGCCCCGCCGTGTCCGTATAGCCGCCCGTCCGGATGAGTCGGCCGTGATCGAGGTCGATGGGCAGGACGTGGCGGGGGCCGTGGAGGCTTACCGGATCACGCAGACCGTGGACGAGGGTCCCGAGATCACGCTGTATCTGACGCCGGGCTGGGAGGGCTTCGGCTTCGACGGGCTGGCCGAGGTGATGGCCGAGCCGTCCGACCTGAGGCACGTCGTGATCGGCTTCCTCGACGCCGTGGACTCCCAGAAGCTCGACGAGGCCGTACTGAACCGCGATGACCTTGATGGCCGGCCTGGTGAGCTGACCCGCGGGGTGCTGGCGCAGCTCAGGGAGTGGGCGCATCGTGCTTGATCAGGCTGGAGTTGCCCGCTTCGCGGAGCGGCACCTGATGACGGACACGGTGAAGGTGACGCGTGACGTCGGTGAGCAGGTCCTCGATCCGAAGACCGGGCAGCTGATCGACGGGCCGCCGCTGGTGGTCTACGACGGGAACGCCGGGCTGTATCCGCAGCAGGAGAAGATCCGCAGCCGGGGCCGGGACGGGGCGTGGGTCGAGGAGATCCGGGCCGGGTACAAGCTGCTGCTGCCGCTGTCGGCGCCGGAGCTGGAGGACCACGACGCGGTGCTGGTGGTCGAGGCTCGTGACCGGCAGGCCGAAGGCCGTACGTACGAGGTGACCACGCTGGGCGAGGTGTCGTCGTTCCCGGTGCTGCGGACCGTGTGGCTGGAGCAGCGCAACCGGGGCGCGCAGTGAGTCGGGGGAAGGATTCGTTCAACCATCCGGCGGCGCTCGCGGCCCTCTTCGATCAGAGGGGACTGGCTCTGCGGTCGGAGTCGGAGGCTGCGGCCCGCGTGAGTGCGGCGCTGCTGGTGGCGTCGATCCGGCAGCGCGCGTCCGGCCGGCCGGGCCCGAGGGTGATCACCGGCCGGTACCGGGCTTCGTGGCAGTCCGAGGTGACCGCGGCCGGCGCCGTGTTCGTCGCGCAGATCGGCTCGAACGCTCCGCAGGCCCGGAGGCTGGAGTACGGGTTCGTCGGGACGGACAGCCTCGGCCGCCCGTATGCGCAGCCCCCGTTCCCTCACGTTGGGCCTGCTGTTGAGGCGTCCGGTCCGGTCGTCGCCCGGATCCTCGGTGCTGCGGTGGAGCGTGCCCTGTGAACGATCTGGCCACCGACGTGGAGACGGTGCTGACCGAGGTCCTGGGCGGGCACGAGCGGGGCATCCTGTCCCGTGCCGTGGTCGTTGCGGAGGTCCTGGACGTGGACGGCGAACGCTCCCTGTCGGTCATCACCACCCCGGGCCTCAGCGAATGGGACGCGCTCGGGCTGTGCCGATATGGCGTACTCAGCATCGAAGGACCGGCCGCCGCCTACTTCACTCGGGACACCGAATGATCGACCGCGCCCCCCTGACGGCCGCCGTACGCACCATGCTGGCCGCAGCTACCGGTCGGCCCTGCGGAGTCGGGGGGCTTCCGCTGGTGGACGGCAAACCGGCGCCGCTGCCGTACAGCGTGCTCTACCCGCTGGGCGGCCCCGTCGACGGCGCGCCGTTCTCCGACGCCTCCGAGGACGCCCACCTCACCTTCCAGGTGACGATCGTCGCGGCACGCACCGACCAGGCCGAGTGGCTGGCCGACCGAGTACGACGGGCCTTCCTCCAGCGCACCCCGGACGGCGGGTGGGAGCGCCCGCTAGATGTGCCTGGGGTCGCCGTATGGGCGCGGTTGCTTATGGTGGATGGTGGATGGTGGATGGTGGCTCCGATCCGGCCACGGCCGACGACATGGTGACGCAAGTCCAGCGGTACCAACTCAGCGCATCGAGCCGAGTGACCCACAAGTGGAGATCCCGAACTCCATGCCGAAGACGCCCCCCTTCCCTTGTCCAGCAGGCCGCATTCCGAACGGCACGAGGACGCCCGCATTCAACGGGTCCTACACCGAGGCCAAACTGAACCAGGCAGTCTTCGTGTGCATCTATCGCGAGGGCATCACTCAACTCGAACAACGCAACATCGAGTTGACCCGCGCGCTGGAGGAACGGCAGGCCGAACTCGACGCCACCCGAGCCGCCAACCGCGACCTGACCCGCGCCCTCAACCAACGCGGATAGTGGCGCCTGCCCGGCTGCGGAACACGATGAACAACATCATCACCGAACGCAGGACCGACGGGCAGGACCACGGCGACCTGCTTTCCTCGCTGCTCGGCCACGGCCACGATGACGGCGAGCCCACCGATCCCGGCCTGACCGACTCCCAGGTCAGCGACCAAGTGATCACGTTCTTCATCGCAGGGACGGAGACCGGGGCGGGCGCGCTCTCATGGGCGTTTTGGATGCTGGCCGAGCATCCGGAGATCGAGCGCCGGGTCCAGGCCGAAGCCGACGCGGTACTCGCCGGCCGGGCCGCTTCGTTCGCCGACCTGCCACAGCTGGAACTCGCCGGGCGCGTGATCACCGAGGTGCTGCGGCTGTATACACCGGTGTGGCTACTCAACCGCATCGTGACCACCGACACCGCACTCGGCGGACACACCCTCAAAGCCGGGGAGACGGTCGCTTTCAGTCCGCACCTGATCCATCACCGGGAAGACCTGTACGAAGACGCACAGACGTTTGACCCGGATCGATGGGACCCCGCGAAACGCACCCCGCCAGCGCGCAACGCGTTCATCGCCTTCGGCGGCGGGGCCCGCCAGGTGCATCGGAGACCAGTTCGCCACCATCGAGGCAACCCTGGCCCTCGCCACCATCACCACACGCTGGCGGCTGTGCCCCGTGCCCGGCGCGAGGGTCCGACCGTCCGCGTCGATCACCGTGCGGCCGGACGGTATCCGCATGACCGTCACGCCACGCCCCGAAAGCCTCGACAACGCGGACCCCACCTTGCAGTGAGAGGCATCGCCCGATCCGGCGATAGCACCACACATGCTGCATGCAATACGGTGGGCCGCACCGACGCTGAGCTGCGCCAAGCCGTCCGGTTACGCCTCGCGCCACATGCCGAGCCCCAGAGAACTTGCTGTCCAGGTAGCCGCCCGTCCCGCTGTATTCGCCTGTGCCGCCGACGACGGCGAACGTGGACTTCTGCATGGCGTTCGAGAACTCCTCGCCCCCGGCGAACACCAGATTGCTCGAAGGTGCGCATGGGATGTCCTTGCTCTCCGCCCCCGCAGAGGGGGCGGCGCGTGCGAGCCTTCCCGGCCCGCTCGAGCCCTTCGGGCGAGGCGACACAGTCCCCATGATGGCGCGGCCGGACGCGCCAATGGATGCCGCACAGTCGCCTGAGCTCAGCCGACCGGGTGCCTGGAGAAGCCGCGGGACAGGCGCCGGCTTTCAGGTGGGTGCACCGGGCGGTAGGAGCGGTCGGAGATGGGGGTCGTCGCATTGCAGTCCAAGTAGACCGGGCCGCGGTCGAGGCCGGGGTGGGTGTGCTTCACGCGGCGGCTCCGGTGGCCACGGGCAGCTCGGCGAGCCGCCATTCGAGCATTCCGTCGGTCAGCCGGACGGCACGGCGGCCGTTCGCGTTGAGCAGGCGTACGGCGTCGTAAGCCATGACGCAGTACTCGCCGCGACAGTACGCGACGACCTCGGTCTCGGCCGGCAGCTCGGCGATCCGCTCGGCGAGCTCCTCGACCGGGATGGAGACGGCGCCGGGGATGTGCCCGGCCTCGTACTCCGCGGCGGGGCGGACATCCAGCACGAGGACCTCGCCAGTCTGCGCGCGGGCGAGCAGGTTCTCACGCCCCACTTCCTCGGGCTGGTCGTCGCCGAGGTAGGCAAGGCGCGCCGCTTCGACGCCAGCTTGGTGGGTCTGGGCGACCTTGCGCAGCAAGGCGTACAGGGCGGCGACATCGCCCCCGGCCAGCCGGTAGTGGATGCGTACGCCCTCCCGCCGGGTGGCCACGATCCCGGCCTGCTTGAGCGTCTGCAGATGGGCCGAGGCGGTGGTCAGGTTCAGCCCCGCCGCCTTCGCGAGCGCATCGACGGTGCGCTCGCCCTGAGCGAGCAGGTCCAGCAGCTCCAGGCGCTTGCCGCTGCTCAGCGCCTTGCCCGTGTGGGCGAAGGCGTCGTACAGCGCGGACTTCCGCGTCACATCTCCCATGGCATCCTCCATAAATCCATGGAATATTATATCCATGGGCGGGGCGCTGTGACCACGCAGCCCCTACCGTGACACTTGGAGGACCTCATGGGCTTCGCCGACGATCATCTGATACCGCTGGTCGACGAGGGGCTGGGCAACAGCGCCTACCTCGTCGACCTCGGCGGAGGCCGGGCCCTGGCCGTGGACGCGAGCCGGGACCTGCGGTCCCTGCGCCGGGCCGCCGACCGCCACGGTCTGACGGTGGCCTTCGCCGCCGACACCCACCTGCACGCCGACTTCCTGTCGGGCGCCGTTCAGCTCGCCGCCGACGACGGCGCGACCGTACTGGCCTCCGCCACCGGGGGCCGGGACTTCCCGTACACCCCGCTCGGCGACAGCGACGAGACCGACCTGGGCGGGCTGACTCTGAGGGCGCTGGCGACCCCCGGACACACCGACGAGCACCTGTCCTTCCTCCTTCTGGACGGCGCCCGCGAACTGGGCGTGTTCACCGGCGGATCGTTGATCGTCGGCTCGGCCGCGCGTACGGACCTCCTCGGCGCAGACCGCGCCGAGGAGCTGGCCAGAGCCCAGTACCACTCGCTCAAGCGCCTGGCCGAGCTGCCGGACGCCGTGGCAGTCTGGCCCACCCACGGCGCCGGATCCTTCTGCTCGGCCCCGCCCGGCGCCGAGCGCACCACCACCATCGGCGCGCAGAAGCGGGGCAATCCGCTCCTCGCCGCCCCCGATGAGGACACCTTCGTACGTGAACTCCTCGGCAGCCTCGGTTCCTACCCCGCGTACTTCGACCGACTGGGGGAACGGAACCGCAGCGGGCCGGCTGTACTGGGCGCCGCCCCGCACCTCGCGGCCCTCAGCGCCGGCGAGGTGCGGACCCTGCTCGGCAGTGGCGGCCACCTCGTCGACGTACGCCCGGTGACCGCCTTCTCGGTCGGCCACATCCCCGGCGCGATCTCCATCCCGCTGCGGGACCAGTTCGCGACGTGGCTGGGCTGGCTGCTTCCGGATGACGCCCCGATCGGCTTCGTCGCCGCACCGGGCCAGGACCTCTCCGAGATCACCTGGCAGGCATTGAAGATCGGCTACGAGCGGCTGGCCGGCCATCTCGACGGCGGCATGGACGCCTGGACCGCTGCGGGCGGCGAACAGCAGACCCTCGCCCTCGTCAGCGCCGACCGCATCGGCAACCGGCCGGTCCTCGACGTACGGCAGCGCGCCGAGCACACAGCAGGCCACATCAAGGGCGCGCTCCACATCGAACTCGGCGACCTTGCCGCTCACGCCGACGAAGCCCCGAACGGTGCGGTGGTGGCATGCGGGCACGGTGAGCGCGCCATGACCGCCGCCAGCCTGCTCCAGCGCGCCGGCCACCAGAACCTCGCGGTTCTCGACGGCGGCCCCGCCGACTGGGCCAAGGCAACCGGCCGCCCCCTCCAGGGGGGAGAGTGACCCGCCCCGCAGCCACGCCCCGCACGAACTCGAGCAGCGGCATCCGGCTCGGACTGCGCGCCAACCTCGCCCAGTTCACCCTGCTCGTCGCCGTCAACGCACTCGTCGGCGGCATGCTCGGACAAGAGCGCACCCTCCTCTCGCCGCTGGCCGTCCAGGTCTTCGGCCTCGACTCCGCCACCGCGGGACTGACCTTCATCCTGGCCTTCGGCGCCACCAAGGCCGTCACCAACTTCTTCGCCGGCACCCTCTCCGACCGATACGGCCGCAAGCCCGTACTGATCACCGGCTGGCTCCTCGCCCTGCCTGTCCCGGCGATGCTGGCCTGGGGGCCATCCTGGAGCTGGATCGTCGCCGCCAACATCCTGCTCGGCGCCTCCCAAGGCCTGGCCTGGTCCACCACCGTCATCATGAAGATCGACCTCGCCGGACCCGACCGACGAGGCCTGGCCATGGGCCTCAACGAGGCAGCCGGATACGTCGCCGTCGCCGCTACCGCGATGGCCACCGGCGCCGTAGCCGCCCACGCGGGCCTGCGCCCCGAACCGTTCCTGCTCGGCGCTGCCTACGCCGCCCTCGGCCTCGGCCTGTCCGTCCTCGCCGTACGCGAGACGCGCGACCACGCCCGCGCCGAAGCCGCACTGCACCCCGTACAAGACCTGGCCGCAACCCAGCTGAGCACCGGGCAGATCGCCCGGCGCACCAGCTTCACCGACAAGGCCATGTCCTCCGCCAGCCAGGCCGGCATGGTCAACAACCTCAACGACGCCCTCGCCTGGGGCATCTTCCCCCTGCTCTTCGCCGCCCACGGCCTGTCCATCGGTCAGATCGGAGCACTCGCCGCGATCTATCCGGCGGTCTGGGGCGCAGGACAACTCCTCACCGGCTGGTGGTCCGACCGCATCGGCCGCAAACACCTCATCACCGCCGGCATGCTCCTCCAGGCCGTCGCCATCGGACTCGTCGCCGCCGGCACCACATTCGGCGCCTGGGCCACCGCCCAGGCCCTCCTCGGACTCGGCACCGCCATGGTCTACCCGACCCTCCTGGCCGTGATCGGCGACGTCGCCCACCCCGCCTGGCGGGCACGTGCGGTCGGCGTCTACCGGCTCTGGCGAGATGGCGGCTTCGCGGTCGGTGCGCTCCTCGCCGGAGTCCTGGCCGACGTCTACGGACTGAGCACGGCAGTCTGGGCCGTCGCCGCCCTCACCGCCGCCTCGGGCCTGCTCGTCGCGATCCGCATGTACGAAACGCACCCGAAGCCACCCCCTGGTCGGTGACCCCGTTGCCGGGGTCGTGCCGCCTCTGGAACGTCATGCTCCCGGGCGGTCCCGAGTGAAGTGGGCGCCCGCGCGGCTTTGTCCAGCAGCCACAGGACGTCGCTCGCGGTCGCCAGGCACCGGGTCGAGCGAAGGGTCGGCTCCGCCCACGAGGCCCGTGGTGACCCGTTCATGCCGTTGGAGGTCGCATGCTCCTCATCGCGTACCTCGACCACGTCCAGCTCGGCCAGGGGCCGCTGGCCGGGGGTGGAGGCGGTGAAGCTGTGGCGGAGACGACTCCGCCGTGAGCACCTTGTGGTTCCCTCGCAGGCGGCGTGAAGGCAGGACGCCGGAGGCGTGAGGTCGCATACTGGCGGGGTGAGCCTTTCGTGCATCAAGCCTCACCTGCGGAGTCTGTACGGCAGCGGCCCTTCACGTGGTGACGGAGCGGTCACTGGAGCTTGCCGCGGGGACATCGGATATGGCGTCATTGCCGGTGGGGCCGCCGGTGCACGTGGTGGTCGTGTATACCGGGAAATCGTCGAATCTGCGCTGGTCCGCGGACGGAAGGGCGTGCCGGGAGCGGTTCGATCTGGCTGCTGTGGCGGGGGTCAGGGAGTCCCACTCCACCCGTGCCTTCAAGATGTCGACCGGTCAGTCCCCACACCAGTACCTGATGCGGCGCCGCCTGGAGCACGCGCGGCGTGAGCTGGTAGTCGGGCTCGGCGCCGTGCTGGCCGTCGACTGGTTCGCCACGCCCCGTACGCAGCCTCTGCTCATCCAGTCGGGCCTGGCGGCCACCGTCAGCCAGTCCGGCTGGTGGGGCGCTTGCCTCATCGGCTTCCTCAAAACAGTCAGTCCTGAGCGTCTCCTCCTTACGGTCGCTGAGAGGGAGGTCGCATCGGCCCGGGATCGTCGCCCGCCCCGCTCAGACGGGGCGGATGTTCTTGTTGTGGTGGAAGGTGTTGTCGGGGTCGTACTTGGCCTTGATCTCGGCCAGTCGCCGGTAGGTGTGATCGCCGTAGGCTTCTCGAACGCGGCTGGGGGCGTCGTCGGAGTCCAGGAAGTTGACGTAGACGCTGCCGGCGCGGTGCGGTTGGAGGGCCTGGAGGAACCGGCGGGCCCAGGCGGTCTCGGTCGCGGCGTGCTCGTCGGACTCGTCGGGGAGCCACGCGGCGTCGATGACGATGTTGTGGGCCACGTCGCGACCGGCGTAGGCGGTGGCGTCACGGGGGACCCGCGCGACGGCGCCACCCATGTGGAACATCGCCACGTACGACCGGGGTGAGGCGGCCCGGTAGGCGTGATCGGCGATGACGCCGATGACGTCGCCGGAGAGGCTCGTGAGGTCGGTGGACTTCCAGTAGTAGTGCCACCCGTGGGGGACGGTGTCGTCGAGGGCGCCCTGGAAGGCGGCGTACGGCGTCGGTGAGATCAGGTCCATGAGCGGCGTCCCGAACCGGCGCAGCGGCCGCAGCGCACGCTCGCCGTCTTGGGCGGTGCCGGCGTGGCAGCAGGCCACGGCGATGGCCGGCCGCCAGTGCAACTCCTCCGGGATGACCGGCAGCGGGGGAACCGTACCGAGCCTGACGACGGTGCCGAGCTCGTCGGGCGCTTGGGCCGCGAAGTCCCGGTAGAAGCGCAGCACGTCGTCAGTGTCGTCGGCCGCCCAGAAGACGGGTCCGGCCATCACGGTCGGGCCGACGGGGTGCAGGGCGAACCGGAACGTGGTGACGACGCCGAAGTTGCCGCCGCCGCCCCGCAGCGCCCAGAACAGATCGGGGTGTTCATCCGCGGACGCCCGAAGGATGCCGCCCTCGGGGGTTACCACCTCGGCGGCCATCAGGTTGTCGACGGCGAGCCCGTGCTTGCGCATCAGGAACCCGATGCCACCGCCGAGGGTGAGCCCGGCCACGCCGGTGTGGCCCACGATACCGCCGGTGGTGGCCAGACCGTGGGCCTGCGTCTCGTGGTCGACGTCGCCCCACAGCGCACCACCCTGCACCCGGGCCGTGCGGCCGGCGGGGTCGACCCAGGTGGCCCGCATCGCCGAGAGGTCGATGACGATCCCGTCGTCGCACACCGCCGTGCCGGCCACGTTGTGGCCCCCGCCTCGGACGGCGATCTCCAGGTCGTGCTCGCGGGCGAAGCGCACGGCTGCGGCCACGTCTGCGCTCCCGCCGCATCGGGCGATCAACCTGGGGCGCCGGTCGACGGCGCCGTTCCACACGGCTCGGGCGCTGTCGTAGTCGGTGTGGTCGGCGGTGATCAGCCGGCCCCGGAATCCGTTGATCTCCATCGCGGTCACCTCCCGCTCGGATGGCCGACCTGCAGGGTGTCGGCGTCGTGGTCCTCGTCTGCCTACGCACCCATCGCACCACCGTCGACCGGGGTCGTGAAGTCAAGAATCTGGACTTCACCGGATTTATCAGCCGAAGCCGGGCGTGGGACACTGGCGTGGTGCGGACCTACGGTCAGTACTGTCCCATCGCCCGGGGTGCCGAGATCTTTGCCGAGCGATGGACGCCAGTGATCATCCGCAACCTGTACCTGGGCTGCGGAAGCTTCAGTGCGATCCTCGAAGGCGCCCCCGGGCTCTCCCGCACCCTGCTCGCGCAGCGGCTCAAGCAGCTCGAACGGCTCGGCATCGTCACGTCGGCGCCCAAGGACGGAGAGCGCGGACGCCAGTACGGGCTCACTTCCGCGGGTCGCGACCTCTTCAAGGTCTGCGTGTCGCTCGGCGAGTGGGGTGCCGCCTGGCTCGAGATCGCCCCCGAGCACCTCGATCCCTTCGTGGCGCTGTGGTCGATGTGCAACATGCTCCGCCGGGACCGGCTCCCGGACCGCCGCATCGTCGTCCGCTTCGATTTCACCGGCCGCCCGAGCCCCGAGCGGTACTGGCTGCTGATAGAGCACGCGGACGCGGAGATCTGCAAGACGTACCCCGGCCTCGACGAGGACCTCTACGTCACGGCGGAAGCCGAGGCCTTCGTCAAATGGCACGCCGGCCGACTCACCTGGGTCGAAGCCACCCGCGACCGCCACATCCAGCTCCACGGCCCGTCGTGGCTCGTACGCGCCTTTCCCACCTGGAACGCCAAGAGCGCCTTCGCCCACATCAAGCCGGCCCCCCAGACTGCGGCGAGCCGACTGCAGACCCTGGGTTGACACGGAGGGGCACGGCCTGATGTCCGCACGTAAGGCTCGAGGTCGGCGACGTGGCCGGCGAGCGGTGTGCCGGTGAGTTGCTGCGGCGGATCCGAAGTGGGCGATGTGGCGTGAGCGATCACGATGCCGATCGCCCGCCCCCGAGGGCCCGGCACGGATTCCCCTCGTGCCGGGCCGAGCGAGTACCTACGGGTGTCAGCCGGCGATGCGCGCTGTGTAGTCCCCGGCTGCCTCAACTGCCGCGACGAGCGCCGCAGTGTCGGCGCCGGTGTTGTCCTCCAAGCGGACGACGCAGCGTCCGGCTCGTACGTCGGTGGTGGCTGAGCGGACGCCGGGGAGGTCCTCCAGCTCGTCGTCGATGAGCAGGCCACAGCTGGTGCAGTGCATGCCGTCGATCAGGAGAACCACCTGCTCGCCGGTCGGGGCCTCGGGCTTGCTCTCACGGCTGAACAGCTTCATCACAGGTCCTTCCTGAACTCGATCGCGCCGGTCTGCATGCCCATGGCGCAGGAGAAGCGCAGGGTGCCGGGCTTGCGGGTGCCCAGGTCGATCTCGGTGTCGCCGTCGCGTTTGACGATCTCCTGGACGCCGAGTTCGGGGACGGTGAAGGCGCGGGCGCAGCCGCCGGAGTCCTTGCCCCGCAGGACCAGTGTGGTGGGCACGCCGGCCTTCGCGGTGAACTGCGTGGGGAGGTAGAAGTCCGTCACGGTGAGGACGACGGTCTGCTTTCCGGAGGCGTCGATGTGTACGGGGGCGGCCTCGCCCGATGCCGTTCCGCCGTTGCCGTTGCCGCTGCCTTCGCCACCTTCGACGAGGAACGGGCCGGTGGCGGTGGTCTGCTGCTTGCTCGCCAAGTCGAAGGAGACCCAGCCGCCGGCCTGAAGAGCCGAGACCATGGTCCAGGCCGCTACGGTCAGCACCACCACTCCGGTGAGCCCGGCAAGCTTGCCAGAGAGGGCCTGGGTGCTGCGCCGGAACAGGTAGCCGAGGGCGGCGAACAGCGGTGCGGTGCCGAGTACGAACCCGGCCATCACCGCGGCGCCGGCCACCGCCGATCCGGAGGTGATCGCGAGCAGCTCCATGGACAGGGTCACGCCGCAGGGCACGAGCACCGTGGCGAAGCCGACCAGGGCGGGGGTGACGGGCGACTCGGTCTTGGCGCTGCGCCGCATCAGGCGGCCGAATGATGCCGGCGGGCGCGGCACCAGCCGCCCCACGGCCTTGACTCCGATCAGGTCCAGCGCGAAGAGCACCATGACGGAGCCGGCCACGAGCAGCAGCACCGCCTGCGTACGCGGACTGGGCTGCAAGGCACTGCCGAACACCCCGAGCAGGGCGCCGAGCGCCGTATGGGACACCAGCTTTCCGGCGAGGAACGCCCCGACGGGAGCCAGCGGTGTGCCGGCATCCGCCTGCCGCGCGGGGCGCGGCGTACGCGAGGACGCGGGAGTGGATTTCGGGTCGGGGCTGCTGCGGCGGGTCACGGCACCGGCCAGCAGGCCCCCCTGTACGGCGGCACACGAGGCGCCACCGGCGAGCAGACCGGTGCTCGCACCGGTGATCAGCAAAGCTACGGACGACGGCATGCGTCGTTACTCCTGTTCTGCGACGACGGCACGCGCAGCAACATCGGGGCGCGCCGAAGCGGACGTGAGGGAAGGCGGCTTCCCGCGGGGCGTCAGCCCTGCGGGTGGCCGGCCGTCACGTCCGTGACACGCACAACCGGTGCAGATCAGGAGGGGCCGCCGCCGGAGGCGGGGCATGGGGCCAGGGGCGCGGGAGCCGGGACGGACAGTCCGTCGCGTGCGAGGTGATCGCGGGCGCCGGGGCTGCCGGGCTGCCCTGCGTGAGGACGACCTTCGACGCCACGCACTGCTCCTGCGCCACCGGACAACGCGGACCGTGATCCGGCGCCGAGGCGGCGGCCGAGGCGGCGGCCGAGGCCTCGACGTGCAAGCGGACCGCGACGTGCGGGGTGGTGTCCATCGGCCCAGGCATCGGCATCGCCATCGCGGGACGCGCGAGCCCTGTCAGACAGGCGAAGAGCGCGCACACCAGCAGCACCCCGGACCACGTCCGGAGCGACGGAGGCAGGGGTCGCGGCATGCGCCATGCTAGGCCATGCCCTCATCTGCCATTCCGATCGGGCGTCCGCGGCTCAGGACGCCGCCGACGCACCTTCGATGATCCGGCAGACCACGGCGCTCTCCCCTCGGCCCGTTGCCTGATCGGCCTGGGCCCGGGCATTGCGCAGGGTCGTCCGGAGTGCTTGGAGGTCGGAGATACGGCGGTCGATGTGCGCGAGGTGCTGATCGAGGAGATCGGTGACGAGGCCGCAAGGCTGCTCGCCGCTGCGCTGGAGGTCGAGGATTCCCTTGATCTCCTTGAGGCTGAGGCCGAGCGCCTGGGCCTGTCTGATGAAGCGGAGTACCGGAACCATGTCGTCCGGGTACGTGCGGTAACCGGCGGAGGTGCGCTCGGGCGGGTCGATGAGTCCGCCGGCCTCGTAGAGGCGGACGGCCTTGGGACTCAGACCGCTTTGGGCGGCGATGCGGCCGACGGTGAGCATGGGCGACTCCGTTCGTACGCCCGACAGTCTGCGCTTGACCTTGCCCTAAGGGCAAGGTTTTAGCGTGGTCGCACCGGCGGAGCTGTCGCCCATGCCCGGTTCCCTACGAGACGGAAAGCGAGAGGAACCCCGCCATGGCACGGACCGTTCCCGCCGAAGCCAGCCACTCCATAGAGCTGGCCATCACCGGCATGACCTGCGCGTCCTGCGTGGCCCGGGTCGAGCGCAAGCTGGCCAAGCTGCCGGGAGTGAGCGCGACGGTCAACCTCGCGACCGCGACAGCGCACGTCACGCGGGACAACCCGGAGGTGTCGCAGGAGCAGCTGATCGATGCGGTCGAGGCCATCGGATACGGGGCCTCGGCGGTGGGTCGCGAGTCCGCGCAGGGGGAAGCCGAGACGGACACCGAGGGCGCCCACCTCGCCGGGCTTCGGCGGCGGCTGATCGGCTCGGCGCTGCTGGGGCTGCCGGTGGTCCTCGTATCCATGACTCCGGCGCTTCGGTTCGACGGCTGGCCGTGGGGCGCGCTGCTGCTGGCCACTCCCGTGGTCGTGTGGGGCGCCTGGCCGTTCCACCGGGCGGCCGCCCTGAACCTGCGGCACGGGTCGGCGACGATGGACACCCTGGTGTCGCTGGGTGTGCTCGCCGCCTACCTGTGGAGCGTCGTCGTTGTCATGGCCGGCGGCGAGCACCTGTATCTGGAGGTCGCGGTCGTCCTGACGGCCTTCCTGCTGGCCGGCCGGTTCTTCGAGGCCCGGGCCAAGCGCAGGGCCGGGGACGCCATCCGCGCACTGATGGACCTGGGCGCCAAGGACGTCGCGGTGCTGCGCGACGGCGCGGAGGTACGCATCCCGGTCGAGGACCTGGCGGTCGATGACCTGTTCGTCGTACGGCCCGGGGAGAAGATCGCCACGGACGGCGAGGTCGTCGAGGGCGCCTCGGCGGTGGACGAGTCACTGCTGACCGGCGAGAGCGTGCCAGTCGAGGTCGGGCCGGGCTCGGCGGTCACCGGTGCCACCGTCAACAGCCACGGCCGGCTGGTCGTACGGGCCACCCGGATCGGCGCGGACACCAAGCTGGCGCAGATCGCGGTCCTGGTGGAGCGGGCACAGACGGGCAGGGCGGCCGTGCAGCGGCTGGCCGACCGGATCTCGGCGGTGTTCGTGCCCGTGGTCATCGCGCTCGCCGCGGGCACCTTCGGCGTCTGGCTGCTGACCGGCGCCTCCGCAGCCTCCGCGCTGACCGCTGCCATCGCCGTGGTGATCATCGCCTGCCCCTGCGCGCTGGGCCTGGCGACGCCGACCGCCCTCATGGTCGGGACCGGCCGTGGCGCCCAGCTCGGGCTGCTGATCTCCGGGCCGGAGGTACTGGAGTCCACCCGACGGATCGACACCGTGGTCCTGGACAAGACGGGCACGGTCACCGAGGGCCGGATGCGCCTGGTGAAGGTCGTGCCCGCCGCCGACGAGGACGAGGCCGAGGTCCTGCGCCTGGCGGGGGCCCTGGAGGACGCGAGCGAACACCCCATCGCCGCCGCGATCGCCCAGGCCGCACGGGAGCGGCTCGGCTCCCTGCCGCCGGTGACCGGCTTCGCCAACACCCAGGGCCGGGGCGTCACCGGGACCGTGGAGGGGCGCACCGTTCACGCGGGCCGCGCGTCCTGGCTGGAGGGGCGGCAGGAGCTGCGGCTGCCGGCCGAACTCGCCCGCCTCCGGGACGCGGCAGAGGGCGAGGGACGCACGGTGGTCTTTGCCGCATGGGACGGGCAGGTACGGGCCGCGTTGGTGGTCGCCGACACCGTGAAGGCGACGAGCGCCGAGGCGGTCGCGGACCTCAAGCGGCTCGGGCTCACCCCGGTCCTGCTGACCGGCGACAACGCGGCAGCTGCCCGCGCGGTGGCCGCCGAGGTCGGCATCGGCCGGGTCATCGCCGAGGTCCACCCCGAGGACAAGGTCGCCGAGATCCGGCGGCTTCAGGAGCAGGGCCGCGTGGTGGCGATGGTCGGCGACGGCGTCAACGACGCGGCCGCGCTCGCCCAGGCCGACCTCGGTCTGGCCATGGGCACCGGCACCGATGCCGCGATCGCCGCATCCGACCTGACGCTCGTACGGGGTGACCTGCGGGCCGCCGGTGACGCCATCAGGCTCGCGCGCCGCACCCTCCGTACGATCAAGGCCAACCTGTTCTGGGCGTTCGCCTACAACGTGGCCGCCCTGCCGCTGGCCGCCCTCGGCATGCTCAACCCGATGATCGCCGGCGCAGCCATGGCCTCCTCGTCCGTCTTCGTCGTCACCAACAGCCCGCGGCTACGCCGCTTCCAGCCGCTGCATCGCTGACCCGCGGGTTCTGTGCTGAGCTGGAGATGTCCTCGGGCAACGGCGCCCCTGGGAGGCCCGCCATGCCGCACGTCCACCTCGACGCACCCGCGCCGACCCGGCCCGGAGTCCTTCTGCCCCGGCGGGATCTGGCGGTCGGCTGGACGCTGATGGTGCTGATCGCCGTACTCGCGTGGGTGCTCACGATCGGGCAAGCCCAACACATGGGAATGGAGCCCGGCACCATGGGACTGGCGCTGCCGCTCTTCCTATTGCTGTGGGTGGTCATGATGGCGGCGATGATGCTGCCGTCGGTGGCCCCGGTCGCCATCACCTGGGTACGGGGCATCAGCCGCCGCTCGACAGGCCCGGCACGCGCACTGCACATCGCCGAATTCGTCAGCGGCTATCTGCTGGCCTGGACCGGGTTCGGGCTGCTCGCGTACGGAGCCCTGGCGTTGACCGGACACCTGGTGGACGGCAACCCGGACGCCGGCCGCTGGATCGGGGCGGGGGCCTTCCTCCTCGCCGGGCTGCATCAGTTCGGGCCGCTGAAGCGGGTCTGCCTGCGGCATTGCCGCAATCCGATGTTCCAGCTGCTGCGGTACTCGCGGTTCCGGCCGTGGGCGAAGGATCTGCGGGTCGGCGCGCACCACGGTCTGTACTGCGTCGGCTGCTGCTGGGGGCTGATGGCCGTCCTGATCCCGCTCGGCTTCATGAACGTGGCCGCGATGGCGGCCGTGGCCGCGGTGATCTTCCTGGAGAAGCTGTGGCGGCGGGGCCCCTGGCTCACCTGGGCCGTCGGGATCGCCTTCCTTGTCCTGGCGGCTCTCGCTCCCTTCCAGGGCTGGCTGCTGCCGGGCCTTCAGGACGCGCCGCCGATGGAGGAGATGAACCAGATGAGCGGCCCGCTCTGAGCGGCAGCCTCGCCGTCGCCCGCCAAGCTCCACCTGCGCGGGAGGAGACATGTACCGTCCTCCTCCCGTGTTCGACGTACGGGCCGACTGCGCGCTACCGCCCTACGGGCGCGCCCTCGGGCTGCTCGCTGGAGAACGTGTAGTCGGACTGCTCTCCGTACGCCGGCTCGAAGGTCAGGCCGAAGGCAGTCGAAGTGCCGGTCGTGCGTCCCAGGGTGAACTCGGGGGAGAACCCGAACATCGCGTTCTTCATCGTCGTAGGCCCACCATCGGGACCGCGAAGAGGCTCGAATGCCAGCTCGGTCCTCCCAGCGACGCTGAGCCGGGGCTTCTCCCCGTCCGTCAGGGAGACACTCGCCCTCTCCACACCGAGGTACTCGCCGTAGAACTGCGACAGTTCACCGAACGCACCGCCTTCACGCCCGGACACAATGCGCTCGAGTGCATCGACTTGCTCGTCGCTGGCACCCTCGTCGACGACGACGCCGACCTTCCAGTTGCCGGCCGTCAGGTTGGAGGGGAAGTGGTTGTAGAAGGCGAAGGTCACCCCGGACAGGTCAACGTCGTCCAACCGCCCGTCCGCCACATGGAACGCGGCGCACCCAAGGCATTCCTCGCGTCCTTGCGGGTCGTGCGGCTTCGCGTCGACGGCGCACCCGCAGACCATCGCGCATGAGCAACCAGCCAGGTAGTTGCCCGAGATACTCCACGTCATGACTGCTCCCGATCGCTGGAGGGGTTCCGCCGTCCGACGGTGCGGACGACGCCGGCGTCGAGAGCGGCGGGCGGGGAACGCGCAGACCCCTCGGCGGGCACGCTGCAGGCCATGGAGCCGACGCTAACCCCGGCAGCGGCGGCATACCTCACCCCGCCGCCCAGGCCAGAGGTTCTGTCCAGCGCGATGGCAGCATGCATCTCCGACTCGCACCTGCGGACGCTGTTCCGGCCCGAGGAGCCAGCCCTTCCCTTCAAGGCTAGGCGTACCCGCCACGGGTGTACAGATCGATTCGGCCCTGGCGTCCTCGGCTTTGCCCATCGCAGGAGGAGGGGGAGAATTGAGGAGATGACCCGTGCCGCCGAGCGCCGGCTGTGATGTCCGGCGGGGGCTTGCCGACCACGTGTTCCCTGCCCGGCGCGGGCCGTGTGGAGGCGATGAGATGTCCGAGACGACAGCGACCGTCCCGAGATGGCACGCGGCCGGGGACTGGTTCGACACGTGCAGGTGCAATGTTCCCTGCCCCTGCTCCTTCGCCCAGCTGCCCACCTACGGTGAATGCGATGGAGTCCTGGCCTGGCACATCCGCGAGGGCAACTACGGCGAGGTGCCACTGGACAGCCTCAACGTGCTGATGCTCGGCTCCTTCGTCGGCAACATATGGGCGGAGCACACCGAGTCGTACGCGGCGGTGTTCCTCGACGAACGTGCCGACACCGCGCAGCGCGAAGCCCTGCAAATGATCTTCGGCGGCCAGGCGGGCAGCTGGCCAGCCGAAATGGTCACCATGATGGACGCCGAGATGCGCGGCATGGACTTCGCACCCATCCAAGTGGAGGTCGACGAAGACTTGGGCGGCTGGCGCGCCACGATCCCCGGCCGCGTCGAGGCGAGCGCGGTGCCCCTGACGGGACCGACCACACCGGAGGGCGCACGGGTTCAGTCGACCAACCTGCCGGGCTCTGAAACCGGTCCGGGCCAGGTCGCCACCTGGGGCCGCTCCACCGCGGACCGCGCCGACGCCTTCGGCTTCCACTGGAGCCGGGAAGGCCAGTCCAGCAAGCACATCACCTTCGACTGGACAGGGCCGGACTAGCGGCCTGTCCGGGCGATTACGGTCGGAGTCACATTCAGAGGGCCGGCCTTCGGGCCATTGCCGGTGCCCGGCTGCATGCCGAGAACGAGCACTTGGCTTCAAGGCGGACATCGGTTGAGTGGGATGGCGAGACCTTGTTCCATTGGGGCTGTGCCCATCTCACGTGGAGGCGCGTCATGGCGGCCACCGAGGGTTTCGTAGCGTTCCACGGGCTCCGCACCTGGTACAAGATCGTGGGTGAGCCCGGCGAAGAGCTGCCGCTGCTCGTGATCAACGGAGGACCCGGCTGCCCTCATGACTGCATGACCGACCTGGAGCCACTCGACCGTGCAGTGATCTTCTACGACCAGCTCGGGTGCGGGCGCTCCGACCATCCGGACGACCCCGCGTTGTGGGTCATGGACACCTTCGTCCAAGAGGTCACTGCCGTCCGGTCGGCCCTCGGGCTGGAGCGGTTGCACCTCCTGGGCCACTCCTTCGGTGCCCAGGTGGCCCTGGAGTACGTCCTCACCCGCCCCTCCGGCCTGGCCAGCCTCACCCTGGCCGGCCCCCTGGCCAGCGCGGCCCTGTACGAGTCCGAGACCCGCCGACTCGAGCACTCCCTACCGCCCGACGCGCGGGCCGCCATCGCCCGGGACGAGGAGGGGGCCACCATGGCCTTCTACCAGCGGTGGCTCTGCCGCCTGGACCCCTGGCCCGACCACCTCGTCCGCTCCTTCACGAACATGAACCACGACGTGTACGGGATCATGTGGGGCAAGGAATGGGACATCACCGGCAACCTCAAGGACTGGGACGTCACCCCTCGCCTGGGCGAGCTGGACCTCCCCGTCCTGATCACCTCCGGCCGCCACGACCTCACGACCCCCGCCGTGGTCCGCCCCCTGGCGGACGGCATCGCCGGCGCCGAATGGGTCCTCTTCGAGCAGAGCTCCCACCTCCCCTCAGCGGAAGAACCGGACCACTACCGTGAGGTCCTCAACTCCTTCCTCACCAAAGTCGAGGCGTCCGCCCTCCCCTAGCGAGCCAGGAACGGCCCGGGCGACGGCCGCAGTACCGCGCCGGAAACCTCGAGGATTACGCCGTACGGTCGGTCGACGGCGCACACTCGCCCTCACGGCGTACGAGCCGGCCTGCGTGCCCCTCCCGCTGCACATCCTGACCTCGTTCGGCGACTGCGACCTCGACGAAGCCGACCGCGACGCCGGCTTCGACCGGCCTGCCACACCCACCCGGTGGGCCCGGACGTGGTGATCGACTTCGACCGGGCCCCATGACGGCGTGGCAGCGGACGTGTTGCCGGACGGGACTGGTAGGGAACGGTGCGGCGGGTGATCACTGGAAACCCGCCGCCCTTCCCCTCCCCCAGGAGCTATGGCATGCCACAGGTACGCGCCAACGGTGTCGATCTCTACTACGAGCTCGTCGGCGAGGGCGATCCGCTCGTATGCGTCCACGGGTCGTGGAACGACCACACCAGCTGGAAGCCCGCGATCGAGGCCGACATCCGAGCCTCGTTCACCGTGGTCGCCTATGACCGCCGCGGCCATGGCCGCAGTGAAACCGTGCCAGGCCAGGGCACGCGGCGCCAGGACGAGGACGATCTCGCCGCGCTGATCGAGCAGCTCGGGCTCGCCCCCGTACACGCCGCCGGCAATTCCTTCGGCGCGTCGATCGTGCTCGCCTTGGCCGCACGCCGTCCCGAGCTGTTCCGCAGCCTCACGCTGCACGAGCCGCCGCTCATCGCCGTCGTGGCCGACGACCCAGAGTCCATGGCAGAGCTCCAGCCGGCGATGATCTCCGTCGACGCCGCCATGGACCACCTGCGCAAGGGGGAGAACGAGCAGGGCGCGCGCCTGTTCGTGGAGGAAATCGCGCTGGGCCCCGGTATGTGGGACCGGCTGCCCGACGATTTCCGCGGCACGCTCGTGACGCATGCCCCCACCTGGCTGGATGAGCAGACCGACCCCGGCTGGGCCACGCTCGACCTCGACGCACTCACCGCCTGCACCATGCCGGTGCTGCTGAGCCGCGGGTCCGAGAGCCCAGCGTGGTTCTCAAAGGTCCTCGACCGGCTGGCCGCAGCGATGCCCCAGGCAAAGCGGCAGACTATCGAGGGGGCGGGGCACATCCCCCACATCACTCATCCGCAGGAGTACGTGGCCGCACTGACCGGATTCGCCCGCGGAGCCTAATCTTGAGCCAACCACCGTCTTGCGTAAGCGAATTCACCATTCCGCGCGGCAGGATGGCGTAAGTCGCTTGAATTGCCTCGCAATTCGAGACGGCGCTTCGCTGGGGCGGTGCGAGTGGCGTTCCAGAGGCTCCCTGGCCGGAGTATTCCTGCGAGGTGGGGTACGGGGAGGGCACGCCAATGCCGTAGGGGTCTAAACAATGAAGAAGGCCCGGGTCGCTGGCGTGGGCCTTCCTCCAAGGGCGGATGGCGGGCATCGAACCCGCGCCGTAAGCTTGGGAAGCACCCGGCACTTGGTGTCTACAAGTGCGATGACCTGCGAAAACATGGCTCCTGAGGGTGATGTCGGGGCTCTCGGCGCGCCCCTGTTGACCGCTGGCTATCGTCCTGACTGGCACGTGGGGTCAGGGTGGAGTCGCCGCCACTCATGTGGGCACAGGTGGCGGCGACCGGCTGGCTGGGTCAGAGGCGGTTGATGAAGAGGCCGGCGTCGATGGTGTGGTCGACGGTGCCGGGTGCGCCGGTGGTCACTTCGGTGGTGGCGAACTGGCCGGTGGGCGTGGTGTCGGGGACGGCGTCGGAGTTGAGGTCGCCGGGGGCGCCGATGGCTTGCACGGGCGACCAGACGAGGCCGCTTGCGGCAGGCGGGCGGCGGGAGTTGATCACGCTCGTGTCGGCGGTGGACTTGTCGAAGCGGACCTTGTACTTGGTGTTGGGGCGGAGGCCGTGCTCGGGGCCGAAGTAGTAGGCGCCGTCGGCGCCGGTGCGTACGGTGGCCAGCAGGCTGCCGTCGTCGGCCAGGAGCTGCACGGTGACTCCGGGGATGCCGGGTTCGTCGTCGTCGACGCTCTGGGCGCCGCCCTTGTTGCGGTCGTACCAGACGCGGCTGCCGATCTGGACGGCCGGCTCGTCGCAGAGGACTTCGAGGTCGCCGAGGCCGTTGGCCTTGCCGAAGCCGCCGTCGAGCGGGTCGTTGAGCTTTTGGAGGGTGAAGCCCTGTTCGCCGGGGTTGGCGCCGCGGCTTCCGGTCAGGCGGTCGAAGTAGGCGGTGCCGCCGGTGAAGAACTGACTGGCCGGGTCCATGGCGGTGGAGGCGATCCGCTGCTCGCGGAGGTGGAGGCCGATGGCGCCCTGGGCGGTCTCCAGGTGGGCGTTGGGTACGAACTCGCCGGGGTAGAACTCGACGACGTTGGCGGGCTGGCCGCCGTTGGGGCGCGTGGGGGCGTTGTTCGGGCAGGAGCCTGTGCCCTCCCACTCGAAGGTGCCGTTGGGCTTGCGGCAGGCGCGGTTGAGGTCGCCGCCGGAGTCGGTGATGGCGCTGTTGGTGTAGGAGGGGTTGGCGTTGGGCATTTCGTGGCCGCCCATGTCCGCGAACCGGTCGCGGAAGCCGAGGACCATGTCGCCGTTGCTCTCGATGGCGATGTCACTGAGCTCGGGCTCGGGGTGGGCGACGAGCTGCTGGGGGAAGGTGGAGGCGCCGGCCGTCCACGGGAACCAGCGGTTGAAGCCGGGGACGCCGACGTTGACCTCGCCGCGGGGGAAGGTGAGCGGCTGCTGGAAGAGCGGCGCCGCCGCGAAGGTCGCGGTGACGGGGTTGTACGTCCACACGACCGCCCTGAGGTTGGCGGCGGCTTGGGAGGACTCCGCGGAGCAGACCCCGCCGACGTAGACGACCCCGTCCCGCACGCCGAGGCCGAAGGGCCGCCAGTCGCCGGCTGCCTGGCAGCCCGGGTTGGGGATGGCCACGGATGTCACCGGCGCGGCGGCGGTGGGCTGGGTGGCGTTGTAGGTGTACAGCCTGCGGTCGTTGAGGTTGACGGCGAACAGCTGGCGGTTGTCCTCGGAGATGTCGATGTCGCCGAGTGACTCCTTGCCGACCGCGCCGACGAAGGGGCCGTCGAAGCGGACCGAGTCCTGGTGCGCGGTGGTGCCGGTGTTCGGGACGGTGGTGAAGAGGGTGGTGGCTCCGCCGTCCCGGGGGGTGACGTAGATGGCGCCTTGCCCCGAGGGGCCGTAGACGGTGTGCCGTTTGGCGTGGGCGCCGGTGAAGATGCGGCGCTGCTGCTTGTGGTAGGCCACACCGTAGGTGTTGCCGGTGTCGGTGCGGGTGGCGAGGGTGGTGGTGTTGCCGCTGTTGCTGTCACCGCGTTCGCGGAACGGGAAGGTGACCGTGGTGCGGACACCGTTGGACTTGGTGGCGGCGACCTGGCAGACCGTACTCAGCCGGGCGTCGTCCTCGCACCAGTCCGCCGGGTTGCGTACGCCCATGGTCAGTTCGGCGTCCCCGTTGGTCACGTCGATGATGGCGGCGTTCGACGCGAGGCCGCCGGCGGCGCCGAAGGTGGGCTGGAGGAAGGAGCCGTTGGGCATCTTGATGTGTACGTAGTACTTGCCGCCGGTGAGGACGGTGTTGGGCGGGAAGACCGCGTATCCGTCGGGGCCGGTGATTCCGCTGACCACGTTGCCTTCGTAGTCGGTCAGCTCGACGGTGATGCCGGCCGCCGGGAGCTCGGAAGCGGGATCATGGCGGCCGTTGGTGTTGGAGTCGCGGACGACTTTGATGCGGGCCGTGCCGTCTGCCGGGTCCGCTCCGGCCGCGGGTTGCTGTAGGACTCCGGTGGTCAGGGCAAGACCGGCGGCGAGCGCCACCATGGCCTTCCTCAGGGCTTTCACAGCTCTTCCTCCATGTCACACACAGTGGTGATGAACACGTTGCGTGACCATGATCTTGGGATGTTGATCTTTCCCGAAAGGCCCTGTCGGTAGATTCGCACTTTCGAGTGACTCGCCCCTGGATGGGGTGAGATGTGCAGAACGGATTCAGCGGCGACCTGCGAAAACGCCACTTCCGAGAGGCTTTTCGGGGCTGAAACCCGGAAGGATGAGGAAGGCCCCGGATGCGGTGGCGGTGACGAACCGCATCAGGTCGTCGCCGTCGTCGAGGCGTCGCTGGGTAGCGGTGAAGGTGCGCAACTGCCGCTGGAAGCTGATGAACAGCAGCCCTTGGTCCGTGGGGTCGTTGTGATAGCTGTACCCCCGGCGCAGCATCCGGCCGCTGCCCGTGGCGTTCGGATTGGCCCGCCGTGCGTGGGCCATGGCAGGCACCAGGTACCGGCCGCGCGCCGACTTCGCCGCCAGGTCGAGCCGGTCGGCCGGATCCCCGCCGCTCAGCGGTGCGCCATCTGCCTTGCGCCGCCCGATCACCTCCTCCTGTCGGGCCGGGGGCTGGGCGAGGAACGCGGGTACGTCGATGCGCAGCCTTCGTACGACCGCGATCGTGGCGTCGGCCAACGCGGCGGGCTCGGGCAGCCACACTTCCCGCTCCAAGTCGGAGCGGGTGTGGGGGTTCTCGATGCCGTCCGGGAAGCCCAGCAGATTGCGGACCGCTCCGCCGCCCGGCGGCCGGAATCCAGTCTGCGACCAGCGGCGCGAGGCGCCGTCGGAGGTCAGCTGAGCACTCAGGTGCGTATCGGAGAGAACCGCGGCGACGGGGTCGCCCGCACATGTCTGCACCAGCAAGTCGCCACCCCACGCGTCGGCGGTCCGCTCCTCGCCGGCGAAGGCCGGCAACTCCAGCCCGCCAGCCACGCCCTGATGGGCGAGGCCGACAAGTCGCGGTCCCATGCCCACCGTCACGGTCAGGTCCCCGACCTCCAGCCCAATGGTGATCCGGGGCTTCCCGGTCAGCTCCAGGATGGCTTCGCCCAGGCGCGCGGCCACTCGGGCGGGGTCGGCTCCCGGAGGGAAGTCGTACACCGACACCACGGCGTGGGTCTGCGGTTGTGTCGGGCGGTCGACCCCGGCCTGGCGCGGGCCCGAGGCCAACACCGCGCCGGGCGGCCGCCCGTCTACCGGGCGCGGGCCGGAGGCGGGCGGCGTAGGGGCGCCGGACCGGCACCCGCTCAGTGAGGCGACGGCGGGCAGCACGCCCAGCAACGCACGTCGAACCACCGAAGGGTTGTCACTCTGCGTGGTCATGTGAGTACTCTACGCACGACTGATCGGCCGCCGATCCGCTGCGGCCGGCACCGCCTGCCCGGATGAGGACCTCACGCCGTGCCCGCCCCCCACCTGCGACTCCGGTTCCTAGCCGTGCTGTTCGCCTGCGCCGCGACGGCCGCCTGCAGTCCGCACGCGGCCGGGCCCGCCGACGATGCCCCCCGCGCCCCGGCCGTGATCCGCGTCCCCGCCCAGGCGCCGACCATCACCTCCGCCCTGGAACGGGCCCGTCCCCAGGATCTGGTCCTGGTCTCCCCGGGCCGCTACCGCGAGACCGTCCACATCCGTACGGGACAGGTAACGCTGCGGGGCACCGACCGCAATGGTGTCGTCATCGACGGCGAAGGCCGGCGCGGCAACGGCATCGTGGTCACCGCCCCCGGCGTGACCGTGGAGAACCTGACCGTCCGCAGCCACCTCCAGAACGGCGTCCTCGTCACCGGCATGAAGAACGGAGGCGAAGGCATCGGCCGCGGCAGCGACGGTTATCACCGCCTCGACCCGGCGGCGAACCCTCCCCTGAACGGCTTTCGCGTCCGCTACGTCACCGCCGCCAACAACGGCCTCTACGGCATCTACGCCTTCAACGCCCGCCGCGGCACCATCGAGCACAACTACGCCTCCGGAAGCGCCGACTCCGGCCTGTACGTCGGCCAGTGCAAGCCGTGCGAGATCCTGGTGCGGGGCAATGTCGCCGAGCGCAACGCCGTCGGCTACGAGGGCACCAACGCCAGCGGCCCCCTGTGGGTCGTCGGCAACCGCTTCACCGGCAACCGAGTCGGGATGACCGTGGGCTCCGACTACCTCGAGGCCCTCACCCCACAGACCGGTGCAACCATCGTCGGCAACCTCATCGCCGACAACGCCGCCCCGGACACCCCCGAACAGGCCGACGGCGGTTTCGGCATCGGCCTGGGCATCGCCGGCGGTCGCAGAAACACCATCCAGAACAACCGCATCACGGGCCACCCCCGCGCCGGCCTGATCCTCTCCTCGTCCGAGGACATGCCCCCGATGGGGAACAAGGTTATCGGCAACATCTTCGCCGCCAACGCTCTCGACGCCGCATACCTCGCCTCACCGCACGCCCCCGGCAGCGGGAACTGCTTCGACGACCTCCCGGGCCGCACGCTCCCGGCGGACTTGGCGGACACCATGGACTGCCCCGGTCCCGACAGCCCCACCTCGGGCCCCGGGACCGCAGTGCACACCCCGCCCGCCCCGGTCGGCCTGCCCTTCCTCGACGTCCCTTTCCCCCCTGCCCAACCGCAGCTTCCGCAGGCCGCCACGGCGCCCGCCGCTCCCGCCCCCGGCAGCCCGGAGCCCGTCGACCCGGCGACCGTCCCGGTGCCCGCCGCGACCTTGCTCGCCGCGTCCAGCCGGGACGGCCGATGACCCGGGTCCGCGCTGCGGTGGCAGCCGTGCTGACCTGCTGGCTCGCCCTGACCTCCTGCTCCGGATCAGGACAGCCCGAGGCCGAGGACGGAGCCCCCCGGCCCCTCACCGCCGAGGAGGCAGACCGCGTCGCGCTGGCCCGCTTCGCGACGTACCGGCGCGGCACGGGAAACGTCACCATGACCATCCCCTCCCGGGGCCGGACCATCACCCTCACCGGCCGCATCGACTGGCGCCGCCACCTCGGCTACGCCGAAATCCGCGCGGACGCCGAATCGCCGGCCCGAGAGCTCATCCAGTGGAACCTCACCAGCGTCACCACGCGCCCCAACTGGCCCGGCGGCCTCCCGAAACAGCCCCCCGCCACCGGCTGGCAAGCACACCGCCTCACCCCGCACGCCTCACCGCTCGACGCAGCCCTTCTCCTGTTGCTCAACCTGGGCACCGACCGCCCCGACAACGCCCAGCTCCTCGCCCGTAGCAGCGCGCGCCTGGTCAGGCAGGACCACGTGGCCAAGGCCCCGGTCATCGTCGTAGCCGGCCCCGCCGCCCCGACCGCCGGGGCCGACCAGTCCAAAATCGGCAACACCCGCTACTGGATCGACAACGACGGCCGCCTGCTCCGCTTCAGCGCACGGGCCGGCGGGGAGAGCGACTGGATGACCGCGGAACTTCCCCAGGCCCCCGCGGACCCGCTGCCGTCACCACTGCCGGCACTCACCCAGGCCCCACTCAACCCGCCGAGTTCTCCATCCCCGAGCTGAACGGGCAACGTGCCGCCTCTGGGTGATTTCGGGGGCTCCCGTGTCACCCCTGCTGTCCGCTGTTTGCCGCCCTGACTCGGCTGCCGAAGAGATCCCCAGCACGGTCCGGGGCCATCCGGGAGCTCTGTAACGCGCAGAAGAGGAAACGGTCAGCACGGGGATCTCCGTGACCACAAACGGCGGTGTCCCGCTCCTCCGACGAGGGCGGGACACCGGGGTCCGATAAGCACAGCAGCCAGCTTTGATTAATGGACGTGCCTCACGCTATGGCAGCGAACGAGACAGTTCCGTGCCAGCTGACCGTCCGGTCCGCGCACCTAACCGCTCGAAGGCCCGTGGCGGGCCGTCCCACACACGGCCCACGCTCGGGACCCAGGCTCGGCGAGTCCGGCGCGTGAGCGGCCCAGGGCCCGAGGGACGTGCGATGGTGGCGGCATGTTCGAGACGATCAGCACGCTGCCCGGGCAGATGCGACTCATCTGGATCGGTGACGCCCAGGACGGCAGCGGACGCCGCCAGATCTTCTCCGACACCGTCAGCCGCTGTACCTGGACCAGTCCCACCACCTGGGACGCCTCCGGCCGCCTCCTCGTGCGCAGCGCCCTGGGCCAACAGGCCCAAGCCGACCGGCCCCTCACCTGCGGTGTCATCTCCCGGGACGGGGAGGGCTGCGAAACCCTGCGCAGCGTCAGCGGCCACACTCTGTACCTCGACGGTGCTGGCGGCGTACGCATCGACACCCCCGACGGGATGCGTGACGTCCCCCTCGTCGGCGTCTTCTTCATCCACGACCCCGAACGCACCGCCGGCCGCCGCAACGCCTCCGGGCTGATCTGATCGGCAGGACCGCGATGGCCGGATGGGTGACTCCTGGAGTCGTGTCGACGCGCCGCCGGGTTGCGCGCTGGTGAGCGGTGGATGTTGAGGTCATGTCTCACCACCTCAGCGGACCAAATCTGCGCTCCCCCATGGACGACGCCCGGCTCGATCTGACGGATCTCTTCGTATTCACTGTCCCTGGTGACCGCACCGTGCTGATCATGAACGTTCATCCGATCGCGCCCGTCGGCGGCGCGGCCTTCCATCCGGACGCGGTGTACCGGATCAACGTCGACACCGACGGGGACCATCAAGCCGACATCGCGTTCAGCGTCGTCTTCTCCCCGCCCCGTGAGGGAAGACAGACCACCACCGTCTACCGGGCGACCGGCGCCCGAGCACACGCCCACGAGGTCAGCGGCCATCAGATCATCACCGACGCGCCAGTCGGGTTCGGCCCCGAGCCGACCGTGGTCGAAGCCGGCCCATACCGGTTCTCCGCCGGGCTGCGCAGCGACCCGTTCTTCGCCGACCTGGACGGCATCGTCAAGGAGTTCCAGTGGACCGGCGTGGACTGGGGCGCCGACAAGAACGTCCTCGGCATCGTGCTGGAGATGCCGAACGCCGAGCTCGCCGCCGACCCGGTCATCGGGGTGTGGGCGCGCGTCAGCCTGTACCAGGACGGACAGCTCAAGTCCGTGGACCGCGGTGCCCACCCTTCCCTGACCGCGTACTTCAACGCCGAGGACGCCAAGGACACCTACAACGAGGGCGAACCCGCCGAGGACTGGGACACCTACCACGAGCCATGGACCGCGGCACTCCAGCACTTCGGCAACTACGACCCCCACGCCGCCGAGCAGGCCCTGCGCACCGTTCTGCCGGACATCCTGCGCTACGACCGCGCCAAGCCCGCCGCCTACCCCAACGGCCGGACCCTCACCGACGACGTCACCTCAGCCCGCCTGACCATGCTCTCCAACGGGAAGATCACCACCGACCACATCGGCCCGCACACCGACCTGCTGCCCGATTTCCCCTACCTCGGCACCCCACATCCCTTGCCGGCCGGCGGCTGACCCGATTCGTGGACCGCCCATGGACATCGAGTGGGCTGTGCGAGCGAGGTTGATCACTCATCCCGGACGCCTAGGCGACCATCGCCACGGTCCGGGCCATGACGCCTAGTGATCCGGTTTTGAGATCCTGTCGCAGTAGCGGCAGATGCGGTCGAGGATTTGGTCGGCGGTCTTGGTCCACTTGAAGGGTCGGGCCTCGTCGTTCCAGACCTTGATCCAGCTCTCTAGCCCGGCCTTGAGGTCGTCGAGAGAGCAGAACACTCCGCGTGCGAGGCAGCGTCGTTCCAGTTCGGCGAACCACCGCTCGACCTGGTTGATCCACGACGAATACGTAGGCGTGAAGTGCAGGTGGAAGCGGGGATGCGCCAGCAGCCACTTGTGCACCACGGGCGCCTTGTGGGCGGAGAGGTTGTCACAGATCACGTGGACCGCCAGACCGGGATCGGTCTGGCGGTCGATCTCGTCGAGGAAGTCACGGAAGTCCACGGCCCGATGCTGCGCGGACAGCTTCGTGATCACCTTGCCCGTCGCCGTGTTCAACGCGGCGAACAGATCGACGGTCCCGTGCCGAACGTAGTCAAAACTCCGCCGCTCGGGCACCCCTGGCAGCATCGGCAACACCGGTGCGGTCCGTTCCAGGGCCTGGATCTGCGGTTTCTCGTCCACCGCGAACACAGCCGCGTTGGCCGGCGGGGCGAGGTAGAGACCGACGACGTCACGGATCTTGTCGATCAGGAACGGGTCCGGAGAGATCTTGAAGGTCTCGGTCCGCCACGGCTGCAGGCCGAAGGCATGCCAAATCCTCAGCACGCTCGCCGGCGAGATCCCCACCACCTTGGCCAGCTCCCGCTTCGACCAGTGCGTCCCGCCCGCAGGCACCTCCTCGAGGGTGCGGACCACCACCTCTTCCACCTGGGCATCGGTGATGGTCCGCGGTACCCCGGGCCGCGGCTCGTCAGCCAGCCCGTCGAGGCGGTCCCGCAGGAACCGCCTCCTCCATCTGGCCGCCGTCTTGCGCTCGATACCCAGCCGCGCGGCCACCACCGTGTTGTTCCATCCCCGCGCGCACGCCAGCACGATCTGCGCACGCTGAGCCAGACCCTGCGCGGTCGAACGCCGTCTGGCCCAGTCCTCCAACGTCAACCGCTCGGCATCCGACAGCACGACCGGCGGCAGCCTGGTATCACCCATCCATCCAGGACACCGGCCGCAAGCCGGTCACGTCAGGCGAACCCCAAGATCTCAAACGGAACACGACTCATGAGGCGAGCTCAGACCTCAAAACCAGATCACTAGGAAGGGGGTCCCGCTCGACCCGCACCCCAAGGGCTCGGGTGCCGTTCGGTGCGCCCGCGAGCACCTCGGAGCCCTCCTGCTTGGCACCCCACTCCGCCGGACACCTGTACCAGGTCCTCTACCACGGTCGAGCGCATTGCGCCTGGGCCCGCGCGTCAGACCGCCCCCATGGCGCAAGCCCTGGCCCAGCAGCAGAGGGCGGCCGCCGGGCCCGATGTGCGTGATCCTGAAGACATGAACATCGAGATCCTGGCCGTAGCGGACTGCCCCCACTCCGAGGCCGCCGCCGCCCGGGTGCGCCATGTGCTCGCCGAACTCGGCCTGGACGGCGTCGAGGTCACCACGCGCGTGATCACCGACCAGCATCAGGCGGAGAGGGCGGGCTTCACCGGTTCCCCGACCTTCCTCATCGACGGGCACGATCCGTTCGCCGAGCCCGGCCGCCGGGCGGCCCTGGCGTGCCGGGTGTATCGGACAGCCGACGGCTTCTCTGGTCTCCCCAGCCCAGAGCAGCTGCGGCAGGCACTGACCAGCACCCCCGGCCGGACCTGCGGCGACACCGGAGCCGGCCCGGGGCACGAAGGGAAACAGGGTCTGTGAAGGACAGCGAGAAGGATCTGGCGGATGCGCAGCGGCGCCACTGGCAGAGCACCTATACCGCCCATCCCGGCATGTATGGCGGGCAGCCTTCCGCCCCCTGGCCCATGCCTCGGCGGTCTTCCGGGCGGCTGGGGCGCAGGACGTACTGGAACTCGGCGCCGGCCACAGCCGCGACGCTCTCTACTTCGCCGGTGCGGGGTTCATGGTCCTGGCCACCGACTTCAGTACGACCGGCTTGGAGCAGCTGGAGAAGGCCGCCCGGGAGCAGGGCGTCGCCGAGCGGGTCACCACAGCCGTCCACGATGTGCGTGAGCCCCTCCCGTTCACGGACGGCTGCGTGGACGCGGTCTTCGCGCACATGCTGCTGTGCATGGCCCTGTCCACCCAGGAGATCCGCAGATTGGTGAACGAGGTGCGCCGGGTGCTGCGGCCGGGCGGCACGTTCGTCTACACCGTCCGGCATATCGGCGATGCCCACTACGGCACGGGCATTGCCCACGGCGACGACATCTACGAGCGCGGCGGGTTCGCCGTGCACTTCTTCCCCCGCCACCTCGTCGACGCGCTCGCCGACGGCTGGACCCTGGAGGAGGTCCACCCCTTCGAGGAAGGCGACCTTCCCCGGTGCCTGTGGCGCGTCACCCAGACCCTGCCCCCATCAGCACAATTCCTATGACGCCCTCCTGTGTCGCCACGGAGCCGGGGACGGCACGACGCCGTCCGGCCCTGCGGTCAGGGGGCCGCCGCGGCGTGTCCTGACCTGCCGTACCCGGTGCCTGCGTACGGTCCTTCGCAGGGGCTGAGCAGAGGAGTGCCCGTGACGGTGGTGGACGCGTGCGACGAGTGGAGTGCTCTGCGGGAGGTGGTGGTCGGTACGGCGTACGGGGCGATGTTCCCCGACGAGGACCGGCGCATGATCGAGGCCACCATGCCGTCCGAGCACTGGGACGAGTTCCGGCCCGGGCACCCGTTTCCGGGATGGATCACCGAAGCGGCGGAGCGGGAACTCCAGGCGCTGGCGGAGCTCCTGGAGTCGATGGGCTGCCGCGTCCACCGCCCGCAGCGCGTTCCCTGGGAGGGGCTTGGCGGCTACTGCGCGGCCATGCCCCGGGACAGCCTGCTGGTGATGGGCGACCGCATCATCGAAGCGCCCATGGCCTGGCGCAGCCGCCAGCACGAGCTGCTCGCTTACTGGCCGTTGATCCAGCAGTGGCGGCAGGCCGGTGCACGCTGGCTGCCGGCCGACGTGGACCTCGGAACGGACCTCCTCGATACCGGACCGCGCGCACCCGGGCCACGATGGGTCATCGGTGAAGACAGGCCCGCCTGGGACGCCGCCGACTTCCTCCGCCTGGGACCCCGCACGGTCGTGGGCCAGCTCAGCCACGTCACCAACCGCTCCGGCGTCGACCACCTGCGTGCCCGGCTCGGACCCGACATTCGGGTGCACCTGCTGCAGCCTGACGATCCCCACGCCATGCACATCGACGCAACCCTCTGCCCACTACGCGAGGGACTCGCCCTCTACAACCCGGACCGCATCACCCCGGACACGATGCGCGGCACACCGCTGGACGGGTGGGAACTCGTTCCCGCGCCACGGCCCGAACCGGACGCCGGACCCCCGCCGCGGTACATGACGAGCGCGTGGGTGAGCATCAACCTCCTCGTCGTCGACGACCGGCACGTCCTCGTGGAAGCCGAGGACGAGAAGCTCCAGACCCTGCTGACCTCGCTCGACTTCACACCCGTGCCGTCCCCCTTCCGCAACGTCCAGGCCCTGGGGGGCTCCTTCCACTGCGCCACCCTCGACGTCCGCCGGGACCGCCGAACATGGACGGCGTGAGAATGAGGATGGGCAGCCGGCACCCACGGACGTACACGCTTCCTGGTGCCAACGGGTTGGCCGCTTGACTGGCCGAGGATGTCCAGCCAGCACAGCAGGGTGCTGGTGCTGCCGCTGCGGGACTTGCCCGGGTTACGTAGGCGCCCCGGCACCGGAAGGCCACTCCAGCTCGGGAAGCCCATTCCCGCAACAGGTCCCGCACACCAACCGGCGCCGTTCCGGCTCCTCCGGGATGTTGTAGGCGGGACGGTGTCCGGGCCCGCGCGTGCGGAGGTCAAAGCCACAGCGGGCACAGAGCAGACCCATCGAACCGGCTTGCCTGACCGACCACGTCGGCCAGTCGGCGGCGAAGCAGGACAGCAGCACCGTCGCCATCCCCGACCGTCTGGGTTCGAAACAGGTGAAGGTGAAGCCCGGTGTCCCGGCCGGCAGTTCGTCGATCGACTGCTGGAGCGATGGCACCCACCGCACAAGCCGGCCCAGCTCGGCGAACGGAATCCGTAGCTCCCGTCCCTTGCGACGCCGGGCTTCACGGGCCCGGGGCGGCCTGAAGGCAATCACGGTTTCGTGCGGCACCCCCAGCAGGTCCAGATCCTGCGACAGTTCCTCCGGCGACGCCTTCCACTCTCCGGTGACGTCATCGCGCCACACCGCCAGCCCGCCACCCGACAGGACACCGGAAATCCGCACGACAGCGACCATGCGGCGCTGGGCAGCACGCTCGGATTCCGTCACCATGTGAGCCATGAGCCCGCCCCTCCACCGCCGGCGCCGTGTGGGTTGTACCCGTAGGGGAGCACGATGACACCAGGCCCTCGTCGGTTGCTCGGCCAGCTCCGTGGAGCGGCCCCTCGTTCGCACGATGGGATGAACCCCGGGCAAAGGGTGCTCTGGATGGAGAGTTGGCCGCTACATTCGCAGCGTTCACAGGGCTGGGATGCCAGCCCCCAAGGCAGGAGACCGTTGAGTTGATGACCGAAGGGCTTCCGGAGCGTGGAGCCAGTCGGCTTCTCGCGGGGCTGATCGGGGAGGCGGGATTCTCCAACGCCGAGCTCGCGCGGCGGGTCACTCAGCTTGGCCGCGAGCACGGTCTGGATCTGAGGTACGACAAGACCTCAGTCGCCCGGTGGCTGCGTGGACAGCAGCCGCGCGGGGCCACCCCCGCCCTGATCGTGGAGGTGTTCACCCGACGCCTGGGCCGGAGCGTGTCGGCACAGGCTTTGGGCTTCAACGTGTGTGCCCCCGAGTATGCGGGCCTGGAGTTAGCGGATTCGCTGGAGCAGACCCTCGATATTGCGAGCGGTTTGTGGCGCAAGGACTCAGATGGCAACCCCGCATTGGGGAAGATCGCTTTCACCCCCGCCGGGCTCGTGGTGCCAAGCAGGGACTGGCTGATCGGCCGGGCCAACGAGCCTGTGGGCCGCCCAGCCCCGGCCGCACTGGCAAGACCGCACCTTCCCGTTCAGAGCAGGACTGGCATCCCCGTACAGAGGCAGACTGGCGCGGGAGTGGGCCGACAGGTCACCGGCGGGGACATCGCGGCGCTGCGCTCGGCCGGTGAACTCTTCCACGCCCTCGACCAGACTTATGGGGGCGGGCACGCGCGGCGGGCGCTGGTGAGCTATCTGACCGATGAGGTTGAGCCGATGCTGCGGGGCACCTACGGCGAGGCGACAGGCAGGCGGCTGTTCTCCGCCGCGGCCGATCTGACTCGCCTGGCGGGCTGGACCGCGTACGACGTGACCGCCCACGGACTGGCCCAGCGGTACTTCGTTCAGGCACTGCGCTTCACGGAAGCGGCCGGCGACCGGGTATACGGCTGTTACGTCCTGGTCACCATGAGCAGTCAGGCCATCTACCTGGGCCACGGCCGCGAGGCAGTGCAACTGGCGCGGGTGGCCCAGCAGGGCGTCGGCGCCGGCGCCCCGCCCGTCGTCCAGGCCATGCTGCACTCCGCCGAAGCTCGCGGGTACGCGGCATGCGGCGAAGCCAGGTCCTGCACGGCTTCGCTGGTACGGGCGGAGCGCGCGCTGAGCTCGGTGCGGCCAGGGGATGAGGTGCCGCACTGGGCGCGCTTTTACGATGAGGGCCAGCTCGCGGGCGAGTTCGCGCACTGCCACCGGGATCTTCACCAGTACCGCGCCTGCGCCCAGCACGCGGAACGTTCCCTGCAACTGCGGGCCCCGGGATATGCGCGAAGTCGCCTCCTGTGCCGGATGGTCCTCGCCACCGCCCACCTGGGCCTGGGAGAACTGGACCACGCCTGCGCCCTGGCCGCGCAGGCGGCGCAACAGGCGTCCCAGATGCGGTCGGTACGGGCCATGGAATACGTCCGCGCCTTCGAACGCCGTCTGGGGCCGTACCGCGATACGGCAGCGGGCCGTGCATACCAGGACCAGGTGGCCACGCTCCTCTGAACGCCGGGCGTCATGAACAGGCGCTTCATCGGCCTGAGGCACGCTCACTGTTCTGTGACCAGGTCCGCGATGAGGAGAGCCGCGGCTCGCGGAAGGATCGCCGGTGTAGGGCCGGTCCGATTTACCAGCCCTCCGACGACACACGTCAGCACGGAGATCAGGGGTCCTACCGGCGGGGCAGTCGGGCATTGATCAAATACTCGGCTTCCTCGGACAGGTTCGCACGCCGGCTCTCTTCGTCGGTGATCTCGATCTCTCCGCGCAATGCCAACTCTGTGCGCAGTACCGTCGTTCTAGGGACAGGTACCCGCTGACCGGGCTTCTCCGTGAACGGCCGCAGCTCTGCTGCCAGGGCCTTCGCATCGTCCGATGCGCCCCGGCGCAGCGATAGGAAGACCCGGGCCAGCCAGTCTGCGGGGATCTGCACCATGAAGTCGGTCATGCTGGTTTAACGACCAGCCTGGCTGGTCCGTGGCGCTCAACCGCCCGGGCGGCCCAAGGGCGTGGAGGCCGTCGGCGGCTGCTCGGCCGGGGGTCTCACACCGTCTCCCGCCCCCCGGGCGACGTGACTGAGGCTTCGAGGGGCGAGGAGCCGGCTGGCGCCCGCCGTTCCGGGAGGGCCGCGATGCCCTGGCGGGCAGCTCCATCTGACACCACCCGGGCAATCACACCGCTCGCCACGTGGTCTGAGTGTTGCACTTACACCTGATCGGACGATCCGCACCAGGGCAAGGGCCGGGGCCCGCCCCGGTTCAGGCGGCCGCTTCCTTGGGCAGGCCGCGGGCGGTGACGACTCGGGCGCTGCCGTCGGCCAACCGGTAGGAGAGGCCCACCACGGCTGTCTGTCCCGTGCTCACCTGGTCGGCGAGCACCCGGGAACGATCCATTAGGAGGTCGACGGTGTGCCGTATGTGCTCGGCGATGATGTCGTCGTCCTCGGTGAGCCCAGCGGCTCGGGCGGCCAGGACACTCGGCGTCACACGCTCGATGACGTCGCGTACGTACCCGGTGGCGCCGACACCGTCGGTCAGGGCGGCGCGGGTGGCCGCGACCGCCCCGCACGTGTCGTGGCCCAGCACCACGACCAGCGGGCAGTCCAGCACGCTCACCCCGTATTCGATGCTGCCCAGAACCTCCGGCCCCGCCACGTGCCCTGCCGTGCGTACGACGAACAGGTCGCCGAGGCCTCGGTCGAAGACGATCTCGGCGGCGAGACGGGAATCGGAGCAGCCGAAGAGCACGGCGAACGGGCGCTGAGCGGGGGCGGTCTCGGTGCGGCGCGCCGCGTCCTGGTTCGGGTGCTCAGGCGTGCCCGCGATGAACCGCTGGTTGCCGGCCAGCAGCAGGTCGAAGGCCTCGGACGGAGTGGGGGACGGTGTCGGTCATGGACGCAGGCTACGACCCCGCACGGCATGCCACCCCACGGGGTCCGCCAAAGGAGCACGGGTGCGCCGGCTGCGGCTGGGCACCCTGGCGGTCACGGCTCCAGCAGCTCGGGAACGATCTCGCGTAGGTCCTCGGCGCTGATCGCTCCGGCACGCTTGAGGACCGGTACCAGGCCGGTGAGATCCACGATCGAAGAGGCGACGGCAGCATCGGTGGGCCCGCCGTCGAGGTAGACGGCGACCGAGTCGCCGAGCATGCCCTGCGCGGCATCGCAGTCCTGCGGGGACGGGTGCCCGGTCAGGTTGGCGCTGGAAACCGCCATCGGCCCGGTCTCGGAGCAGCTCAAGCGCCACCGGGTGGGAGGGCATCCGGACCGCGACAGTGCCGTGGGTCTCGCCGAGATCCCAGTTCAGCGACGGCTTGTGGCGCACCACGAGGGTCAGCCCGCCAGGCCAGAAGGCTTCCACCAGTGCCAAACCCTGCTCGGGGAAGTCGGCGACGAGCTCGTGAAGCACCTCCGGGGCAGCAACCAACACGGGCGAGGGCATGGCCCGGTCCCGGCCTTTGGCCTCCAGCAGTCTCTGCACCGCGTCGGAGTCGAACGCGTCCGCGCCGATGCCGTAGACGGTGTCCGTCGGCAGCACCACCAGCTCACCCCGGCGCACTGCCAGAGCTGCCACGCGCAGCCCGTCGGTCCGGCCCGACGCCGTGGAGCAGTCATAACGAAGGGCCAAGGCTGTCCTCCATCCCACCGGGCGCTCGGCCCGCACCTGCCGACTCACCCCGGCAGGCTACCGGCACGCAGGATCGCCTGCGGTCGTGATGTCACCGCTCATCCATTCGGGTCAAGCCTGCACGTGATGGAGTCGCCTCAGCCACGGCGACCGGCCCCAAGCCCGCCGCGCTGGGCGCGAAGGCACCACAGCACCGCAGTCACTGCGCCAGGCAGCCGCCCGGGCGGGGCGGGGGGAGGATGAGAGGACGGACCACACAGGCGGGCCCAGGGACCGGATTTTCGGATCCAGGCCGGCACAGTGAGTGAAGGAGGTCCGGTCATGATCGCGTCCGAGGCGTTCCGGGCCGCGCCCGGCGCTGTGGGAGTAGTTCCGTCCGAGCCCGGCGGCCTGCTGGATGTGCTGAGTGTGGCCGCGGTGGTGCTGGATGCCGAGGGGCGGATCACCTTGTGGAGCCCTCAGGCCCAGGACCTGTTCGGCTGGTCGGCGAAGGAGGCTCTGGGCAGGTACGCGGCCGAGCTGCTGGTCGCCGAGGAGTACGTCGACCTGGTCCTGGAGCTGTTTGCCAAGGTCATGGGCGGTGGCGGTGCCTGGGCCGGGGTGTTCCCGGTGCGGCACAAGGATGGCTCCACGAAGCTGGTGGAATTCCGCAACATGCGGCTGCTGGACGAGCGCGGAGGCGTGTACGCCCTGGGGATCGCCTGCGACGAGGCCGTTCTACGCGGCGTGGAGCGCGACCTGGCCCTGTCGGTGCGGCTAGTCGCACAGTCACCGCTCGGGCTGGCTGTACTGGACACCGACCTGCGCTACGTCCTGGTCAACCCGACGCTGGAGCGGATCAACGGCCTGCCCGCCGCGGGCCACCTGGGCCGGACCGTCCGCGAGGCGCTGCCGTTCCTGGACACTGACCTGATCGAAACCTCCATGCGCCAGGTCCTGGACACCGGCGTACCGCTGCTGGACCAGTTCGCCATCGGGCGCACCCCCGCCGACCCGGACCAGGAGCATGCGTGGTCGGGCTCGTATTTCCGGCTGGAGGACCCCGGCGGGCGGGTGATCGGCGTCGCCCTGTCGGTAGTGGACGTCACCGACAGTTACAGGGCGGCTGCGGCCGCCACGGAGGCGCGTAAGCGGCTGGACCTCATCGCCCGGGCGTCGGTGACCGTCGGGACCACCCTGGACCTGGAGCGCACGGCCCGCGAACTCGCGGGCCTCGTCGTTGCCGACCTGGCCGACGTCGCCTCCGTGGACGTCCTCGACTCCGTCCTGGAGGGCAGTGCGGCCACGGCGCCCGGGCCGGGGGCGGGGGCGGGGCAGACCCTCTTCATGGCCCTGGCGGTGGCGGCCTCCTACGAGACGGACGTGGTCCGTGCCGCCGACCCGGTCGGCGAACGCACCACCTATCCGGCCGAGCGCCTGGTCACACGCTGCGTGAGCACCGGGCGTCCCGTCCTGGTGCAGCACATCTCCGGCCCGGACCTGGGGCGCATCGCACGCGACCGAGCCTCCGCGGAACTCCTCGCCCAGGAGGGTGCACACTCCTACCTGGCCGTGCCACTGACAGCCCGCGGCCAGGTGCTCGGCGTCCTCGGTCTTCTCCGCACCCGCAATCCGCTCCCCTTCAACCACGACGACGTCACCCTGGCCGGCGAGCTGGCCATCCGCGCCGCCATCGCTATCGACAACGCCCGCTGGTACAAGCAGGCCGCGGACACCGCCCTGACCCTCCAGCACCACCTTCTCCCGCACCCGCCGCCCGAGGCCGTTGGCCTCCAGATCGCTTACCGCTACCAGCCGGCGTCGGTGGCCAGCGGGATCGGCGGCGACTGGTTCGACGCGATCCCCCAGGCCCAGGACAAGACCGCCCTCGTTGTCGGCGACGTCATGGGACACGGTGTCCACGCCGCCGCCACCATGGGACAACTGCGCACGGCTACTCGCACGCTTGCCGATCTCGGCCTCGACCCGGCCCGAGTCCTGCGCCACCTCGACCACATCACCGCCGAACTGGACCAGATCATCGCGACCTGCGTATACGCCACCTGGGACCCGCACCGCTCCCACTGCCGCGTCGCCCTCGCCGGCCACCCGCCTCCCGTCGTCATCCGATCAGGGCAGGACCCCGAACTCCTCGACCTCCCCTCCGGCGTGCCGCTCGGTACGGGTGGCCTCGGCGGCGCGGATTTCCAGACGACTGTCCTTGACCTGATCGCTGGCGACCGGCTGGTCCTGTACACGGATGGCCTCGTCGAAACCCGCGACGAGGCCCTTGATGACCGCCTCAACCTCCTTCTCAGCCTCCTCGCCGATGCTGGCCTCCCCCTGGAGGCGACCTGCGACCAGCTCTTGGCCGCACTGCGTCACCCTGATGCCGCCGACGACGTCGCCCTCGTCATCGCCGAGGTGCGACCCCACCCGCCCTCAGACGATGCGCGCGCAGTGACGGGTTCAACGAGATGAGCCGTGTCCGATCATGTCGGGTTGGGCTGATCAGGTGTGCAGGCGGCTGTTAGGGCCGACCTGGTCGCCGGCGCTCTCGTCGTTGAACCAGTAATCCCCGGCGGCCAGGTATCGGAAGGAATGCGTGCCCTTGCTCGGCAGCTCGACCGTGACGGCCCGCTTCCCGTCTTTGCGGAGCCGCAGGATGTGGGTACCCGGCTGCCAGTCGTTGAAGTCGCCCACCACGCTGACCGGGCCGGGCGGGGTGTCGGCGGGCAGGACGAAGGTGACCTCCGTGCGGTCCTTGCGCAGCGTGCGCTCCAGCATGAGACGGGCTCCTGACAGCAGGCGGGGTGGGGATCGTACCCATCCTCGACACTGAAGGGCCGGCTCGGCTTCCGACGCCGCCACATCGAGCACGGGCGTCACCCGTGTGCCTCGCTTCGTAGTCGACATGATGCAGACCGTCACGGTGCGTGTCAGCGTGATCCGAGAGAACTCCGTACCCCACGCATCAAGAGGAGTCGCCGTCATGGGCGGTACGCCGGACAAGCGCAAGGAGCCGGGCAAGGGCCGCGAGGCGCAGGAGCACCGTCGCCCCGGAGACCCTGCACAGCCCAAGCCGGGCAAGCCGTCCCGCGAACAGGGCCAGAAGCCGGGCGAGGAGGAGCAATCACGTCGTCGCGGGGATGACCTGCTGCGCGAAGAGGACCTGCACGATGAGACGTTCTGACCAGAGCACCACTCGTCCCAGCACGCAGAGCCCGGCCCGTCCACAGTCACCCCGGCCGGGCTCTGCACGTCGCGCCCGACGCCGACCTTGAGGCCCGCAGCTGCACACGCTGTCGACGCCACGGCAGGACTGCGCTGTCCGGAAAGCAACCAGGGAAGGGCGGATCTACCCTGGAACAGAGGCCTTGCCTCATTCCGTGAGATCGAAGGACATCATGATCGTCCTTGGCATCATCCTGCTGGTCATCGGCTACGTGGTCGGCTTCGCCATCCTGTCGACCATCGGGATCATCTTGGTCGTCGTCGGCGTCATCCTGTGGATCCTGGGATCCGTCGGACACCGGGTCGGCGGACGGCGGCACTATTGGTAGCCGCCCCTGACCTTGCACGGGAAACAGCCCGTCCCACACGGCCCGACGCTGAGGACGCTTACAAGACGGCCGTCTCGCGTCATCCTGTCGGGCCTCCGGACTGTCACACAACACTGGCCGGTGTTTCACTCACGCCTAGAAGGTCGCGTGGGCAGCCACCGGCCGGTACAAGTGCAGGGCGTCACATGGGGGCGACGCACCCCGAGACCCCACCGGCCCGTCACCACGGGCCGATCCGGGTGGGTGCGAAGGACGCGCCCACCCGGACACCGGCCATGAGTCGCTCCACCCCGCGCCTCAACCTCCTCGCCCCTCACGAGGCCGACGTCATCACCGGGCACGAGGGCCCTCGCCGATCCGTACGCGGCTCATCCAGCCCGTCGAAGGCCGAGTCTCTCCTCGTTGACCTTCTTATCCGTGGTGGCGGAGGCGCCGATCGGCTCTAGGGGGTGTTTCCCGGATCTCCGCGGCGTCGCGGGCTCTGGCACGCACGCTCGCCGCGTTGCCGGAACGTCCTGGTAGCTCCGCTACCAGGACGTTCCGGCGCCTTGCGATCGCACGCACCAGAGCCCGCTCCTTCTCCCGCGGAGATCCGGGAAACACCCCCTAGTGGTCGACGCACCGCTAACCGTCCACCGCCCGCGCCAGCGCGAAACCGCCGCCCGACATGTCGTCGCACAGCTCGCGGCAGCCTCCGAAGTGCTCGGCGAACTCGGGCTTCTCCTGCCAGCCCTTCATGGCCTCCGCGTCACTCCAGGAGGCGAAGGACACATAGTGGCCGGTGCTGCTCAGGTCGCGGATCAAGCGGGCGAAGAGGAACCCTTCGTTCGCGTCCCTGGTCCAGGTCAGGAAGGCCTCCCACCGGGCCTCGAACTCGTCTTCCCTGCCTTCGGAGACCTGCCAGGCACCGGAGGCCCAGAACTTACTTGCCTCGGACATCGCACACCACCTCGGTACGAGCCCCCACTCCAGATTAGACCCGTACCGTGTCGTCGCTTCCGGGACTAGTGACCAAGGGCAAAGCGGGGACCTTGTGAGTGAGACGGATCTTACGACCTCACCCGGACGGTCACGTAGATAGGTGCGCCTGTCGAATGTGTACCGATCACGGGCGAGTGAACGCGCGGGCCGGTGGTCGCGCTTTGCCTCGGACACACCTTGCGCCCTGGCAACGGTATGTTGATGTACGTGAAGGCCTTGGGCTCGCCGTCTACGGATGAGCCCTGCATTTTCCCTCACCGCGGAGGCCCCCGCGCGGACGCCCAACCCGACCTCGGGGTGGGCCGGTTCCCCGGCAGACGTCGAGGGACGGGGCCTCCCTCGCGTCCGGCTGCCGTCCCGGAATCGGACAGCAGACCCTTGCAGATCCAGAAGTATTCACGGCGCGGCATCACGCGCATCCTGTGGCTTAAGGCCGTCAAAGACCCTGGCAACCTTCCTACTCGGGCGGAGCTGACCGCCGGCACCGACCTGACCAACGCCATCGCGGCGATCGACGGATGGTCGCTGTCGAACCAGGCGATCGAGACCCCGGACCTGGGCTCGACGTTCGAGTCGAAGATCCCCGGCACTGATCAGGCGGACGACTCGTCCCTCGGCTTCTACGAGGACAAGGTCGCCGACGAGATCGAGCAGCTCCTGACGAAGGACTCCACCGGCTGGGTGGTGATCCTCCGCAAGGGCGACATCCCGGCTAGCCGGTCCATGGACGTCTTCCCGGTGCGGATCGGCTCCCGGTCCCCGCAGTACTCCGTCGACAACGAGGCCGCCAAGTTCACGGTCGCGTTCTCGATCACGGAGAAGCCGCTCCAGGACGCGCCCGTGCCGCCTGCCGCCCCGAAGACGCTGCCTGCTTCCTCCTGAACTCCCGGCCGGGCCTGCCGCCTCCCTGCGCCCCACCCCTTGTAGGCGTGCGCTCGACGCAGGCCCGGCCGGGCCCCTCCCCCCTTCCACCCTTGGAGACACCTCTGATGTCCGGCACCACTACGTCCCCCGCCCCGCCCGAGCCTGCTGTGGCCCGTGACGCGCACTGGGCCAGCAAGCTCGCCCGTCTCCGTGCCCGGCAGCTCCCGGAGCAGGTCCTCCAGCTGTGCGATGACTCGGCCGCGCAGAAGCGTCTCGACCAGGCGAAGCTGAACCTGGCCCGTCTGCGGATGGCTGATGCGGAGACGGGCGGTGAGCAGGCCGAACTTGAGGCGGCGCAGGCCGAGCTGGTCGCGGCGCAGGCCGCCTACGACGAGGTGTCGGATCGGCTCGTGTTCAGGGCGCTGCCGCGTCCGGTCCTCGACGGGCTGATCCGGCAGAACCCTCCGACGGAGGACCAGGCGGAGAGCGGTGACGCCTGGAATCCCGAGAGCTTCCCGCCGGCGCTGGTGGCCGCCGCGCACATCGAGCGGGACGAGGACGGCCAGGTGGTGGAGGGCCTGACCGTGGAGGACGCCCAAGACCTCCTGGACAGCTGGCCGATCGCGGAGTCCAACGCCCTGTTCGCTGCGGCCTGGCAGGCGCAGCAGATCAACCGGTCGACGGTCACGGAGCTGGGAAAAGGCTGATCGCTGACGGTCAGCTCCGGGCCGAGCTGGAGGTGTGCGACCGGTACCGGATCTCGCACTCCTTCTTCCTCGGCGCCGGAGACGGCCGCTGGTCGGAGAGCGACCGGGCGAAGGCGCTCGCCGATGAGGCGTACCGGCGCAGTGTGTGTGAGCAGTGCGGCACGCGGGGCGCCGAGTGGGACGAAGAGGCGGGCGGTGACCGGCACGCGTACGTGAGCACGACGGTCCGGTGCGTGGGCTGTGAGCTGATCGCCGCGGAGCAGCAGCAGGTACCGGACGGGCCTGACGGGTACGGCGTACGGATCGGGCTGATCCCCCGCGCTGCGGCCGAAGCGCAGGCCGGGGACCGTGCGGCCGGGAGCACTACGGTGGACTGAGTTGGACGTGCGGGCCGTTAGCGGCCCGCACGCACCGCTTGGGGGCGGTGGGGCGCACGAGTTAGGCGCGCGGGGAGTAAGGGCACCGGCCAGGTGTCGAGCTACACGCTCAGCGTGCAGATGCGCGCCGACGCGGCGCAACTGCTGTCCAGCATCCTTGGCGCCTCCGGCGCGCTGCGGTCCCTCGGCCGTGATGTCGATTCCCTCCACCGCACCCTTGGCCGTGTCGGCTCCGGCGCCGCCGGGCTGCGCGGGATCTCCACGGACGCCGATGGTGCGCGGCGTGCTCTTCGGCAGGCCGGCTCGGATGGCGACGCGTCGATGCGCCAGTTGCGGCGCGGGCTCATCGGGGCCCGCCAGGAAGCGCACCACCTGCGGAACCTGGTGGCCGGTGGCGGCATCGTCGCCGGTCTCGCGGAGATCGCCCGGGAGGGCAACGAATACCAGCGCGCCATCCAGAAGTGGGGTGCGGTCACGGGCGCCTCCGGCCAGGAGATGGTCATGGCCGCGGCCAAGGCCCGTGAGCTTGGCTCCGACCTCAAGATCCCCGGCACGTCGGCTTCGAAGGCGGCGGACGCGATGCTGGAGCTCGCGAAGGCGGGCCAGACGTCCACGTCGTCCATCGCGAACGCTCGGGCGGCGATGCAGCTCGCCGCAGCCGACAACCTGTCCGCGGCGGATGCCGCCCGATATCTCGGCGACGTCATGGACCAGTTTGGGCTCAGCTCGAACCATGCGGGCCGAGCCGCTGACGTCCTCGCGGCCGGCGCGAACGCGGCCTCCGGTGGCCTCCAGGACATCTACTACGCGATGTCGTACACGGGCCCGGTCGCCGCCCAGCTGGGGATTTCGCTGGAGGACACGGCGGCGTCCGTGGCGATGCTGGCCCGCTCCGGCATCCTCGGCTCCAAGGCAGGAACGTCCCTTCGAGGGATCTTCACGAACCTGGCCGCGCCGACGAAGCGGATGAAGGAAGGCCTCGCAGAGCTGGGCATCGAGGCATGGGATGCACAGGGCAACTTCAAGGGCCTGCGGACCGTCGTCGAAGGGTTCGAGAAGGCCCAGCACAGCCTGAGTCAGAAGGACTTCACCGCGGCCTTGTCGAAGGTCGTCGGCAAGCCCGCCCTCGCCGGTGCGATGGCCCTCGCCCACCAGGGAGTCGAGAGCTTCGACCAGATGCGGACGGCGATCGGCCGTACCGGTGCGGCCGGTGAGATCGCCGCCTCCCAGACCAAGGGCCTCGCCGGTGCCCTCAACCAGTTGAAGAGCCAGGCGAAGAACAGCGGCCACGTCCTCTACACGGCGGGTGCGCCCGCGCTGGAGGAGCTCACTCGGCTGGCGACGAAGGTCCTCGGCTCGGGCACACCGGCCGTCGCCGGGGCCCTGGACTACCTCCACGACCTCTACACCCTGGCGAGGCCATCGGCGTCGAAGGCGGCTGCGAGCGGTCTGGCCGAGGTCCGTGATGTTCTCGGCAGCCTCGGGGCCCCGGTGAAGGACCTGGCGTTCGACGCGCTCGCTTCGGCGATCAACGTGGTGGTCAACGCCGGCCGGGCCGCTCCCCCCTTTGCTGTCTCGGCGGGGCGGCCGGTGAGACGACGCATGACCTGTGCCGCAACCGGGTCTGCGGAGCCTCGTAGCACGGGGGTGATGAGGGACGGACGAGACAGCGCCGACTGGATCTGCCCGGCGACGAGTTCGTAGTGGGTGCAGCCGAGGACCACGTCGGTGACACCAGCCGGGGTTCTGCGGGAGGCGTCGGCCACGGCTTCGCCGATGGCAGACGGATCAGCGCATTGGACTGCGTCTGCGAGTCCGGGGCAAGCGATCTCCGTGACGTGCACTCCGGCTGCGTACGCGCGGATCAGAGCGTCCTGGTAGCTGCTGCCGGTCGTCGCAGGGGTGGCCCAGATCGCGACAGGTCCCCCGCTCGCGGCGGCGGTCTTGATCGCGGGGACTGTGCCGATGACGGGGATCGCCGGTTCGAGCATGGCCTTGACGGTGGGCATTGCGTGCACCGTGGCGGTGTTGCAGGCAATGACCAGGGCGTCGGGGTCGTGCGCGGCGGCAGCTAGGGCTGCTGCCAGGACTCGTTGCCGGAGGTCTGGGGTGCTTCGCGGTCCCCAGGGCATTCCGTCCGGGTCCGAGGAGAGGATCAGGTCCGCGTCAGTCCGTAAGCGCCGTATGGCCGCCGCTGCGGCGAGAAGACCGATTCCGGAGTCGATGAGCGCGATCTTCATGAGTCACCTCGGTGATTTTCCGGCGCGGTCCACGGTCGGGCCCTCGTGGACGGTTCCGGCGGGCTTCCGTCAGGTTTGCCTTCCAAGCCCGCCGAAGAAAGCAGGGATTCCGTCGTTATGGCTGTGTGACGGGGCGCCCGAGGCAGGCCAGCGGCGGAGAGTCCGGCGAAGGCTGCTGACTGCCGATCTGCGAATATCCCCAGCCCTCGTAGAGCCGCTTCACCTTGCCGTCTCCAGCCGCCGGGTTCACAAGCAGGGACACGTACTCCTCGTCGCGACCCCGGAGGAGTTCATCGTGCATGGCCTGAGCGAGCCCTTGGCCGCGCCAGGGCTTGACGACGCCGATCTCCTTGATTGCAAGGGATGAAGCCCTCGCAAATGCGACAGGTGCCGGGGTGTTCATCCGGGTCCACCAGCGGTTTCCCGGCTCTACCGTGTTGGCGTAGGCGTAGCCGATGGGTTCCCCGTTGGGCGCGTAGGCCATGACGACCTCCCAGCCAGGGTCTTCGCCGTGTCGGTCGAGCCGTTCGGTGAATGCCTCCAACCTGTAGTTCGGCAGGTGAAGGAGGTCTGCTCGTACGCTGGCGTAGACCTTGACCAGGGTCTCTCGCACTTCTCCGAGGTTGGTGTGATGCCTCAGGGTGGGGCGTTCTGTCACTTCGTGGATCCTCTCAGCGACCTGGTGTACTCGGTCCACAGACGGGCTTGCGGGCTCGTCGATGCCTTCTTACGCAGTTCAGTTCCGACGTTCGCCAGCATCTCGACGACGCGGGGATGTGATGTGGCCGCGTCCCTGGGGACCCGCATCGCGGAGGCCACCGCCGGCTCGAGGTCGCCTTGGCCCAGTTGAGCGAGAGCGAGGCGTGACGTGGTGACGGCCCGCGACCGCTGCATATGGGGGCGCAGCCCTGCCAGGCACCGGTGGGCGTGTGCCTCCGCTGCGTCGTACTGGGTCAGGGACATGTATGCGGAGAGGGCGAGGCTGTCCAGTTCGGCCTGGTCGTAGAAGGCCCGCATCCACACAGGCCGGTCGGCGTCGGGATCTGCTCGCTGCATCGCTTCTTGTGCCGTGTCGAGTGCGCGGCGAGTGGACCTGACGTCGCCCGCGGTGGCGTGGATCGCGGCGTGCCGGGCGTGCCCCAGGGAGGCGAACATCGGATCACGGCGGGTGATCGAGAGGCTGCGCGCGACGTCGTTGGCGGCTGCTGCGTCGGCGGGTCGCTTCATGTGCCGGTACATGGTGCCGGCGTGGGACCAGATGCGGAACTGGATGGCTTGGTCGCCGGACATCGCGGCGAGTTGCTGAGCTTCGCGCATGTGCTCGATGGCCTGGTTGTAGCGGCGGCCGTCGACGGCGGCCCACATGGCGGAGGAGCGGAACGCGGCGGCGCTGGCGTACAGGTATCCGCGTACGCGCTGGCTGGCTGCCCCGCTGGCCTGGAGTTGTAGGGCTTCCCCGCATAGTGCGGCGGCCTGTTGCTCGATGGTCTGCTGGCCGCCGTGGCGGTGATCGCTGGCGACGACCTCGGCGAAGCGTTGTTGAAGGCGTTCGACGTCGGAGACGCCGATGCGGCGGGGGGCCGCGTAGCTGGGGGTGGCGGCGCTGGCCACGATGGCGACGGCGCCCTGCATGAGATGGCGGCGGAGCACTGGCGGTTCCTCCTGCGCTGGTGCGGTTGCCGGAGTGCGAGTACGGCGTTCGAACCCTAAGTCGATGGCCGACTTTCCGCTGACGCGCTCCAGGGCTCTCAGTTGCACGTTGTTGGGGCAGCGGACACGCCCCGAGCGCCACGCTCGGATGTTGCTGTCGTCCAGTCCTCCGGAGCGGCCCGTGAGTTGGGCGACGGCCTGATTGACCAGCTCAGCGAGTTCACGGGAGCTCAGTCTCTGATCGTGCATCCACTCGACGAGTACGTGGTTCGGCAGCGCGCTCATCTCTCCACAGTAGGACCGCTTTCGACGCAGACCCGGGTCAAGGAATCGCCAAATCACCCTAGGGCGTGTGGAGATGGAGACACCACTTCGCCCTACTCAGGGCGTAGTGCACGGCGGTTATCTGAGTGAGCTGACGACGGACCTGCCGCCGAAAGGACCGATCATGAACAGGCCCAGGGTGCCGACCACGGTGTGTTTCGGCGATGCCCCGGCGGCGGCTCGTGTTGCACCGCTACCGGACTCCGCCTTCCGGTCCTTGGACCGGGTTCCGCTGCCTGCACAGTTCCGTGACGCGGCGGAGGCCGTCGTCTGGTGCGCGCGGCCGGCCGGGCCTGGCTCGTACCGCCCTGCGGATGCCCGCTATGTGGCGGACATCCGCCGATTCACTACGTCCCATGTGCGCCGCTGGGGCATCGAGGACGACGTGGCGTCGGCTGCCGAGCTGGTGGCGAGCGAGCTGATCACCAACGAACTCCGGCACGGCTCCAGCAGCTCGATCCGTGTGCGGCTGATCGCCGGTTGGGGCACGTTCACGCTGACGGTGACGGGTGGCGGTTCGTACGTGCCCAGGTTCGAGATGGCGGACCTCGACGACGTCAGCAGGCGAGGTCTGTTCCTGGTGGATCACCTCGCGCGTGATCATCGCGGATATTGGGGTGTCTCCGCCGACGGCAGCACCTGGTGCGTCCTGGGCTCTCCCGCTCTCCGGGAGTCCGCGTGAGTCTCCCCGCTGCCGTCTTAGCGGTGCCACCGTGCGCACCGGCCCCCGACGCAGTTGACCTTGCCGCTGCGGTCCGCCGGCTCCTGCACCAGGAGGCCAGTGGTGAAGTTGAACTCCTCTTAGGCCCCCGGACCTTCGATCTGATCGTCACGGCCCGCGGCCGTCGCTCTGATCGCGCCTTGGCGCTGATGGACAGCTGGCAGCCGGGTGGGTGCGGGCCTGTTGTCGACGATCCCGGACGCCCATTTCGGTACTGGCTCGTCCCTCCTGGCACGACGGTGCATTGGGAGAACGGCTTCAGCCGCTGCGTCGCCCGCGGCCGTGTGGTGATGCCCCCGCTGGGCCGTGTCCGGCCGCCCGGACCCTTCTGGGTAAGGCCCTGGGACCGTCATCGCCTGGTCGGTGCAGGGCTGCTCAAGGCCGCGTTCGATGCATCCGGTGCAGGTAATCCGGACCTTCCATAACCCGGCAGGCGATCCGTGCCGCTGTCCGTGGCCTCGCCGGAACCTCCGCTCTCCCTCCTCCCCCGCCCATTCCTGCCCACTCCCTTCCGGAGTGGGCCCAGCCAGAGAGGTGTTCCTGTGGAACAGACCCCGACTCCGACCTGTCCTCACTCCCCTCGGTGCCCGCGGGCTGAGGACGGTTGCCGCGGGGAGGCTCGGATCGTGGCCGCGCACCCGGAACAGGGCTGGAACTTGCTCTGCAATGGGGTCCTGGACTTCGAGGACACCGGCCAGCTGCTGCCGGACGGAACCACCGTCGCTCCGCACCGGCCGACGGGTCTGGAGAGGGTCGCAGCATGACCGGTCGAGCACGTCCCACAGCTCAGGCTCTGTTGACGGACCGCGAAGTCCAGACCGTGGCGCTTGCCGCCGAGGGCCTGAAGGTCGAGTCGATCACTCGCCGCCTCCTTGTCAGCAAGGGAGCGGTGCAGTCGAGGTTGAAGTACGCCCGGCTGAAGACCGGCTCTGCTCGAACCACTGCGCTGGTCCACAACGCGTACGCCACGGGCCAGCTGCCCAAGCCGTCCTCCGAACGGCCGGTGCCCCTGACCGAGGACCAGCTACGGGTACTCGGCTATCTCTCTGAGGGGCTGACCGTCGTCGAAATGCAGGTTCAGGTCCGATGGCCCGAGTGGCGGCTGCGCGACGCGTACGCCGACCTGCTCGCAGTCCTCAGCGCCACCGACAAGCCGGCGTACGCCATCAAGCGCGCCTGGGCCATGGGCCACCTCAGCCCAGACGAAGAGACCAGCTAGGCCAGCTACAGCGTCCCGGCGCGGGTAAGCGGCCCGCTCAGCCTTCCACCGCGTACACGGGCACGGCATCGGGCCGGGACGCCTCCGATCGGAGCAGCACCCCAATCACGAGGAGCGTACATGTCTGACCAATCCCACTACGGGGGCCGGATCGGCGTCCTGTACGGCGGAGACTCTCCCGAGCGGCCCGGGTCCATCGCGAGCGCCGAGGCCGTGTTCAAGGCGCTGTCGGGCGCCGGTATGAGGGCCGAGATGATCGACCTGGGCGACGTTCGCGAGCTCGGCGCAGGCCTGCGGGAACGCATTGACGTCGCCTTGCTCGCTTGCCACGGGCTCGGCGGTGAGGACGGCAAGATTCAGGGCCTCCTGGAACAGCTCCGGATCCCGTACACGGGCTCGGGTGTTCTGGCCTCCGCGCTCGGCATGCACAAGCCGACGTTCAAGACCCTGCTGGCGGCCCGGAACATCGACACCCCCAGGTCCATCACGGTGCTGACGGAGCACTCCGTGGAGACCACCCTGACGACGGTCGAGCTGAACCTCGGCTACCCGGTGTTCGTGAAGCCCGCGGGCGGCGGGGGGAGCCTCGGCGCCGGCATCGCCCGCACCGCGGAGGAGCTGACTGAGCTGCTGCGGGCGCGGCGCGACCAGCCGTACGCCGAGTACATGGTCGAGGAGTACATCGACGGCATCCCGTGCACGGTCGGCATCCTCGACCAGGGCGGCCCCGTCGTGCTGCCGCTGCTGACCTGCGAGACGGATCGAGCGTTCTACGACTACGAGGCGAAGCACGACCGAGGCCTTCGCCACGAGACCTGCCCGGCCGAGCTGCCGGAGGAGGTGGAGCAGCGGGTGGTGGAGACCGCGCTGCAGGTATACCGGCTGATCGGTGCGCACGGGGTGAGCCGCGTGGACTTCCTGGTCGGCGCGGACGGCCGCTGTCCAGTGCTGGAGGTGAACACCGTTCCGGGGCTCAGCGAGGCCGGGAACCTGGCCACGATGGCCGCCGCGGCCGGCGTGTCGTACGTCCAGCTGATCAAGGCAGTGCTGGACACGGCCTTCACGAAGGTCTCGTACGTTCCCTGACGGCGGCAGAGTGGGGGCATGACCGCTGCCACGACCCACCATGTCCCCTACTTCTCCCAGTGGGAGTCGCCGGCCCTGGTGCCCGAGTTCGTCTCGGGCACCACTTCGGCGGCCGACGATCCGCAGTGGGAATCGTCCGGTGCCGACACGGCCGAGGAGTACGCCTTCTGGGCGCCTCGGATGTGCGGCATGGCGTGCCTACGGATGGCGCTCGGGCACTTCGGGCAGCCTGTGCCCGCGTCGGTGCCGCTGGTCCGTGAGGCCCTGGATGCCGGAGCGTACGTACGCGACGGCGATCAGGTGCACGGGCTGATCTACGCACCGTTCGCCGCCTGGGTGGCCTCCCGCTGGGGCCTGTTCGCCGAAGCCAGGCCCCAGCTGTCGGCGGAGGAGGTGGACGCCGAGGTCTCCCGCGGGCGTCTGGTGCTGCTCTCCGTGCACAAGACCATCCGAACCCTCGACCCCACCCCGGCGCAGCGCGGCGGACACCTGGTGCTCGCCGTCGGCGCCAACCCCGACCACATCGCGATCCACAACCCCTCCGGGTTCCCGGAGCAGTCACAGCAGTTCCACCAGGTCCCGAGGACGGACCTCGGCCGGTTCTTCGCCGGACGGGGGGTCGTCCTGGGCCCCGCACAGTAGGAGCACCCGTGATCCCCTTCTCTCTGGAAATCGCCGCCCTCGTCACCAACGGGCACCTCGACGTCGTTGACGATCACAGCAGTCACATCACCGGGCCGCTGGTCTTCGACTCCCGCGAGATCACCCCCGGCAGCCTGTTCTGCTGCCTGAAGGGCAAGACGCTCGACGGGCACGACTTCGCCGCGCAGGCCGTGAAGGCCGGGGCTGTCGCCGTGCTCGCGGACCATCCCGTCGGCGCTCCTGCCCTCGTGGTCCCGGATGTGCTGGCCGCGATGTCCCAGATCGCCACGCGTGTGGCCGACGCCTACACCGGCACGGTGATCGGGCTGACCGGGTCGGCGGGCAAGACCAGTACCAAGGACCTGTTGAAGTCCATCCTGGAGCTGGATGGCCCCACCGTGGCGACGCCTCGTTCGTTCAACAACGAGATCGGCTTCCCCATCACCGTCTCCAGGGTCGAGAAGGACAGCCGGTACCTCCTGCTGGAGATGGGCGCTCGCGGCCTCGGACACATCGACAGCCTGTGCGATGTCGCCCGGCCGTCCATCGCCACCGTGCTCGGGGTGGGCTCCGCGCACATCGGGGAGTTCGGTTCCCGCGAGGTCATCGCCGACGCGAAGGCCGAGATCGTCCGGGCCCTGCCCGCGCACGGGATCGCCGTCCTCAACGGGGATGACCCCCTCGTACTCGGAATGGCCGGGGACACCGAGGCTACGGTCATCACCTTCGGGTTCGGTGAGGACTGCGATGTCCGCGCGGAGCAGGTCGGTGTCCAGCACGACGGACGCCCGCACTTCGTGCTCGTCTATGGAGATGCCCGGCGTCGGATCGACCTGCGGGTCCACGGCCGGCACAACGTGCTGAACGCCCTGGCTGCCGCTGCCACCGCCATCGCAGCCGGAATCCCTGCGGACCGTATCGCCCAGGGGCTCCGCGAGGCGGAGATCTCCAGCGGCGGCCGCATGGAGGTCACCACGCGGGCGGACGGTGTCACCGTCATCAACGACGCCTTCAACGCCAGCCCGGAATCCGTCGTCGCCGCGCTCGTCGCCCTCGGGGACATCGCCGGGGCGACTCGCCGGAAGGTCGCGGTCCTCGGGGAGATGGCGGAGCTGGGCGACGAGGCGGACGTCTGGCACGACAAGGTGGCCGAGCACGTGGTCCGTCTCGGCCCGGCCGAGGTGATCGGCATCGGCCGCACCCACATGGATCGGATGCTGACGGTGTTCAAGGCCGCAGGACTCACCGCCTCGAAGGCCGACCAGGGTGTGCCGCTGGTCGAGGAGATCCAGCGTGTGCTGCGGCCGGGCGACGTGGTCCTGGTCAAGGGTGCCAACTCGCTCGGGCTCGAAGCGGTAGCTCGGGAGCTCGCCGGCACCTCTGCGACGTAGGAGCCGTCCGGCTGGCCCCGCTTCGTTCGTTCTGCAGCGGGGCCCAGCCGTGTCCGTTTTCGGCGAAATGCCGTCGCCTGCAAACTGGCGCAATTTTCGTGCATTACAGGTGAGTTCAGTGCAAGGATTTCACCCGAGTGGCCCGGCAGCACCCCGAGCGAGGAGGGCACCATGGCTCTGCGCATGCTTGGCAAGGACCCCGAGAGCAAGACGGGCGACAGCCCCACGATCTACCTGGACGACGAGCGCGACACCTACGTGGTGCAGGGCTGGAAGGTCCTGGACACCGAATGGCGGGCCCAGTTCGGGCTGCCCGACCAGGAGGACGTGATCGAGCTGCCCCGCAGGATGGTGGCCTTCTTCGAGAAGGAGGATCGTGGCGCCGCCGACGTTTAGGGAGCTCCTGGCCTCCGCTCAGCACTCCGCCGTACATCTGGAGATGCGGGATGCCTACATGCCCGATCCCGCATTCGATGCGTGGCGGGACGGCTCGCGGGAGGATCTCCTTGCCGATGACGAAGACTTTCAGGCCTGGCTGAGCTTGGTGCGGGAGACCACCGCTCGTGGGGTGGCTATCCGAAGAGCCCGCTTGTTCTGCACCCCCGAGAGCGACTACATCCGCTGGGAGCACTTCATCTCCGACGCCAACGTGTCCGCGGGTGAGGACATTCGGTGGTTGTCGCGCCGCAACACCACGGGCATCGGCTTCCCGGGCAACGACTTCTGGATCTTCGACGATTCCCAGGTCCTCGTCCAGCACTTCGCCGGCGACGGGACGATCAAGCCGGAGTGGCGGGAGCTGACCACCGATCCTGTGGTCCTGGACCTGTGCCGCCGCTCGTTCGAAGCCGTGTGGGAGCGTGCGGTCCCGCACGCCGACTACAAGACCAGCTAGCCCTCCTCCCATGGCCGCGTCCCCCTTCCCCGCAGTCGATGAGGCCCGCCGGAGCCTCGGGGCGCGCCTGCGCGAGTTGCGCCGAGCGGGCGGCTTCAAGACGGCACGGGCCTTCGCGGCCCGTGCCGGCTGGAGCGAGTCGAAGGTCTCCCGCCTCGAGACCGCTGTGTCGTCGCCGACCGAGGAAGACCTGCTCACCTACGCGGAGTACTGCGGAGCCCCGGAGGACTACGCGGATCTGCTGGCGACAGCGAGCAGCATCGAAGAGATGTACGTGGAGTGGCGGCGCGTCTTCGGTGACGGTCTCGCCCCGGTGCAGGAGGCTGCTCTGCCACGCTACGAGCGCACCCGTCACTTCCGTATCTACGAGCCGGGCGTGGTGCCTGGCCTTCTCCAGACACCCGCCTACGCGCGGGCCCTCATGGGCCGGATCATCGATTTCTGGAACATCCCTGATGATGCCGAGCAGGCCGCCGAGGTGCGTGCTGTCCGCAAGGCCGCCGTCCTTCGGGATGCCGGGCGCCAGTTCGGCATCGTGGTGGAGGAGACCGCGCTCCGGGCCCGCTTCGGGGACACCGAGACCATGGCCGCCCAGCTCGGGCACCTGATGACGGTCTCGCTGTGGCAGCAGGTCAGCCTGGGCGTGATCCCGATGGGCGCGCAGCGGGTGCTGTGGCCCAACGAGGGGTTCTGGGTGTACGACGGGGAGCGCGTCGTCATTGAACTGGCCTCCGCCGAGGTGACGTTGGTCCAGCCGACCGAAGTGGCCACCTACGCCAGGATCTTCTCGGAGCTCGCCCGGATCGCCGTCTACGGCAAGGCCGCTCGCGCGTTGATCGCCGATGCGATCAACGCACTTGAATGACCGGCTGCAAGCCCCTGCAAATTTCTTGAGCCCGCGGCCCCCGCCTCACCATGCTGTCACCACCCCAAACAGCTCCCATCAAGATCGGTGGTGATCGCGTGGGCACGAAGGACGCCCCCTCGTCGTTGGAAGACAGCATCTCCGGCAACGCGGCCGACTCCCTGACAGAAGCGTTCAGTTCCATCGGCATCGACTTGCCGTCGATCCACAGCGCACGCAGCACCGAGGGCCGGCTCTACGTCGACCTGGGCAGCTGCTCGCCCGCGGTCGCGTACCAGCTGGCCCACTGGATCCAGGACCACCAGTGACTCGGCTGGCCGCGACGCCGACTTCGGTGATCATGCAGCCCACAACCCAGTGCCTTCCCCTCGACTGCTCCTACTGCTACCTGCCGTTCCGGAAGACCAAGCACCTCATGCCCGTCTCGGTGGCGGAGTCCGTCGCCCGGTCCGTGAACCCGTGGGCGGGGTCGAACGCTGCCTTCGAGGTGGTCTGGCACGGCGGGGAACCCCTGGCGGCGGGCCGCGATCATCTGGCCGCGCTCATGGCTCCATTCCGGGGGGTGAAGCACACCGTTCAGACGAACGCGGCCCTGATCGATGACGCCTGGTGCGAGTTCCTGATCGAGCACGACATGAGCGTCGGCGTGAGCATCGACGGCCCCGCGCACATGAACACCCAGCGGGTCACCAGTGCCGGACACCCCGCTTTCAACGTGATCATGCGGGGCATCGAGCGGCTGCAGCGCCACGGCATCCCCTTCTCGGCCATCGCGGTCGTCTCCGAGCCTGACGCTGCCCTTGCCGGAGAGTTCTACGAGTTCTTCGCGGAGCTGGGCTGCACGTCCGTCGGTGTCAATATCGAGGAGCAGGAGGGCGCCAACCTCACGGAGGAGCGGGACGCCGAGGAGGTGGTCCGGTTCTGGGAAGCACTGGCCTCCGCCTGGCAGGCCAGCCCGAGCATTCCGGTGAGGGAGGTGACCCGGGTTCTGGACTTCGCCCGCACGGTACTGAACCGTGGCGACCACGCCGGCAGCACCACCGTGGTGGGGGACCCCCTCCCGACCGTGGCCTATGACGGCGGTGTCGTACTCCTGTCGCCGGAACTCGCCGGCTACCAGGACGCACGCTTCGGTGACTTCACCACCGGCAACGTCCTGAGCGATCCACTGCACGTGCTGCTGGCCGAAGCCGAGGCTCGTACGCCTTGGTTGACGGAGTTGTGGGCAGGGGTCGACTCCTGCCGCGCAGCCTGCCCGTACTTCGCGTTCTGCGGTGGAGGCCACGCGGCGAACCGGTACTTCGAACACGATCGCCGCCTCGACGGCGGTCGCACCCGGTACTGCACGTCTTCCAAGATCGCACTCTTCGAAGGGATCACCCGTCATGTCCGCTCCCGCGCCCTCACTCACTGACCGCGTCACCGAGCTCTCCGAGGGCTTCCTTGAGCTCATATCCCTGGCTCCGCTCCCGCCCTGCGCGAAGTTCGACAACAGGCCGACCTGGGTGAACAACACGCCGGCCTTCGACAACAAGGCGACCTGGGACAACTGGAACAAGAAGTAGAACCGACTGGGTGGGCCACCGTCTGGCGGCCCGCCCAGCCCGAACGAACGGAGCATCCCGATGGAGAGCCGCACCTTCGGTCACACCACGGTGACCTTGCCCAATCTCGAAGAGCCCGGCCTGTACCTGACCAACGTGGCCGCTCTGGAGGCCAGCCGCGGCATCGTCCAGGACTTCCAGTACATGGGCGTCAACGTCCGTTCCCTGGAGCTGGCGTCGACACAGCTGGTCACCGGCCGTATCAGCGGGCTACGCGCGGAGCGGGTCGTCTTCGACGATGTTCGGGTCAACGGAGTCGAGTTCGTCGGATGCGACCTGTCCTCGCTCCAGTGGCGGGACAGCAAGCTCAGCCGCGTCGTGTTCCGTGGCTGCAAGATCATGGGCGGGATGCTTTGCGGGCTGAGCCTTGAGAACGTCCTGTTCGAGAAGTGCCGACTCGACTACGCCACCTTCGAGAAGGTACGCGCGGCTGGCCCTGTCGCATTCTCCGAGTGCAGCCTCGATGAGGCCACTTTCACGGAGTGTGACCTGACGGGGGCGGCGATCCACAGCTGCTCGCTGCGATCGACCGACTTCGGGAAGGGCCGCTATACCGGTCTGGATCTCCGTGGCAGCGACCTCTCCCAGGTCGCGGGGGCCGGCCACCTGAACAAGGTGCTCATCACGCCCGCCCAAGCCGACGAACTCACCCGGGCTCTCATGGCCGACCTGGAGGTCAGCTACGGCGATCCGATCCGCGGCGACCTGTGACCCGTTGCTCTGGAGGACCCACGCCATGCCCCTGAACATCGCGTTCCATGATCCTGCTGCCCTACGCGCACGGTGCCAGCACACACAGGTCCGCATCGCGCGCGCGGATGCCCGCTACGAGGATGGCGCCGTCATTCCAGGCGCGGCCTGGAGCCCCCTCACGGACGCCCTCACGCGCGCCTTGTCCGTGGACGCCTCGACGGCCCCGGAGAGGATCGTGGAGATCGTCCGTCCGCCACACCTCGACGGCGGCGGCGCCCTGGAGGATCTTGTGGCTCCGCTGGGCGATCCGGAGGCCCTGCACCTGGGCCGGGCCCCGGCGTGGCCGGACATGGTCACCACCACGGACAACTACGAAGTGGGCCGTCTCATCGGCATTCACCTCGACAACTGGGACAGGCTCTCCTACGCCGACAAGGCCACTGGCCGGCGGCGGCTCTGCCTGAACCTCGGGCCCGGCCCCCGGTACATCCTGCTCGGGGACCTCGATGCCCAGGAGGTATGCCGGGCTGTCCACACCGACTACCGCAGCCGTTACCCCCACACCGATGACGTGCGCGCGCTCATGGCCTCAGGGGGCGCGATGCGGTGTTTCCGTCTCCGTCTCGATCCAGGCGAGGGGTACATCGCCCCCACCGAGCTCATCCCCCATGACGGATCGACCGAGGGTCTCTCCTCGTCATCCGTGGCCGCGTTCTGGCTCGGCCGGTGGGCGCCTGGAGTTCTCCCCAGCCTCATATAGCGGCGCGTCGGAAGGCCTCGGCCTCGATCGAGTGGAATCCGGCCGGGCGAGCCCTTCGCCATGGCCCGTTCCTACATTCTGACCAGCCAGAACAGCAGAGCGCACTGAGCAAGGAGCACCGCTATGGCCTTCGACTTCCCCGATCCGGCCGATGAACCGCTGGAGGTGTGGGCAGCCCGTCGAGAGGGCCGCAGACGCAAGGTCGGCGAGCTGCGAGCGGTCTCCCTGACCGATGGTCCGGCCCGCGGTGGCCACGTTCAGCCCGAGGCCCCGAGGGCCATCGAACGCTGGGACGGCTACGCCTGGGAGCCGGTCACGATCGCCCGCGACTACGCCGCTACACGACGGCTCATCGACCCGACCGCTCCAGCCGATGCTGTCGTCGTTCCCGGCTACAGCCCGCTGCCGCTGCGCGCTGGACGCGGCCGGCACCGCCGCACCTGACCCTGCTCCACCCCGAACGAGACGAGGAACGCATGCAAGACCTGTGGAAGACGATCACCGAGCTGGCCGCCACCTTCGAAGCCAGTGACTCCGGGCGGTCCTTGCCCATCGAGGAGCAGTGGACTTTGCAGGTCCTCAAGATCGGGGAGGAGTTCGGGGAGGCGGCCCAGGCCGTCGTAGGTGTTCGGGGGACCAATCCGCGCAAGGGGCAGTCGCATTCGTGGGAGGACGTGCAGGCGGAGGTGGCGGACACAGCGATCACGGCTTTGGTCACGCTCGCACGGATGCGCCCCGATGCGGCCGACTACTTCGCTGGTCAGGTCGCGGAGAAGTCGAGCCGGTTCCTGCCTCAGCAGCCGACCTTCGACGACGCGGTCTCGGCGGAGGCGCCGTGAGCGGCGTCTGGCTCCCGCCGGAGGAGTACATCGCCACGCTCCCGAAGGCGACCGCGTACGCCTGCTTCTTCGTGACCGACGAGCAGGACCGGCCGGTCCAGTTACGTGCGGCCCGCAATCCTGAGGTCTGGCAGTGGCCGGGCGGCAACATCGATGCTGGGGAATCGCCCTGGCTGTGTGCTCGGCGTGAGGCTCTGGAGGAGGCCGGCCTCACGATCGGCGGTGTGCCGAAGCTGTTGGCGGTGCACTTCCTCCCCCCGCTGGGCGACTGGACCGTCCACAAGATCGGGTTCGTCTTCGATGGCGGGCGGCTCACTGATGAGCAGATCAGCAGCGTCGTGCTCGACCCCGACGAGCACAGCGAGTTGAAGGTTCTCGCGCTGTCGGACTGGGAGCGTGCGATGGGTTCGGCCGGCTACCGGCGGCTGTGCGCGGTGGCCGATGCCCGGCGGACGGGGAGTGCCTGCTACCTGGAGCACGAGCTGTCGTAGCGGGTCCGTGCCGCTCGATGGAAACGGGCAGAAGAGGATACGTCCAGTGCCTGGGCGTCCCGGTCGCGCGGCTGGTGGCGCCGGATACGGAAAAACCCCCGAGCATCGGCTGATTGGCGGGGGCGTTTCCGTACACCTCTTGGAAAGTGTGATCCCCAGTCTAACGGCGCCGCGGGGACGCTTCCGGGGCCCGTGTGCAACCCGACCTCTTTACCCGTATTCTGCTATGGAAGATTCGGGAGAGAGGTGGGGTTGTCGTGGCGAAGCCGCTGGTAATGGGCCGCAAGGAGATCGCCAAGGTGTACGGCATCGCCCCCACGGCCGTGAGTGACCGTTGGGTTCCTGGCGGGGTGCTCTCGTACGAGGACGCGGTGATCGTCTCGGGCAAGCCGTACTGGCCGGGCGGCCTGGTGATCGACCTGGCGCTTCCGCCGGGGAGCCGTGGCCGGCAGCTGGATCAGGGCCTGCTGGAGAAGCTCATCGAGGAGCAGGGCTCGACGTCGAAGCCGATGAAGGCCGCGGAGTTGCCGCCTTTGGTCGGCGCACAGGAGTACGCGGAGCTGTTCGGCGTGAGCCAGGTGAAGGTGAGTCAGGCGGCGCGGACGAGTGCGCGCGGCCAGCTGCCGGCGGCGGACTACTCGCTGTCGGGGTCGTCGCTGTGGCTGCTGGACACGGTGCTCGCCGGCGCGGAGCACACGGTGAAGGTTTCGGCGGAGGCCCGCCGCAGCCCTGGGGAGTGGAAGTTGAATGAGTCGGTCGCGGAGCAGCTGAGGACCGGCACGTATGAGGGGCCGGGGTCGTCGTTCAAGGCGCGTGGGAAGAAGGCCGTGGCGGAGGACTCCGAGGCGTAGGCTCCACGCCTTCGCTGAGGCCGGCCGCCCTCGCCGTGTCCTGCGGGACCGGCGAGGGCGGTTCTCGTGCTCTTACGCCTGCGGCGGGCGGCCTTCGGGCTTGTCGGTGCCGAGCTGCTCGTTGAGTTTCTGCTGCACCGTGTCGGTCTGGCTCTGGTACTTGTTCTGGGTCTTCGCGTCGAAGGCGTCTCCGGCCTTCTCTACGCCCTGACGGGCTGTGTCCTCGTGGCCCTTGAGCAGGCCCTTGAGCTTGTCGAGCATCGACATGGCGGCTCTCCTTACGGATGTCGGAGGGTCCAGCATTGCGGCATTTGTTCGGGCCCGCATCCGCAGGCTGCCGCTCAACCTGCGTCGAGGTTCGGGCGCCTTCCCTTGCCGGGCGCTGGTTGACACCCCCTCCATGGATAGTAGAATTGCGATACAGGCAGGGCGATGCGGTTGATCCATCACGCCGGAGTGACGTAGAAATAGGCCACTACTTACAAGAGGGGGAAGGTTCATGACTTCCATGCAGCTCGAATTGCCGATGGCGCCGCTGCGCCACCCAGACCGGGCCGGCGAACCGCTGAGCATCCAGGACCGCTTCGAGGCGTTCCACCAGCCCAACCCCTGGATTCTCGGGAAGCTGGAAGCCATGACCGCCGACTGCGTCGACCGCGGACTGAGGCGCGTGGGTATCGGGATGCTCTTCGAGGTCCTGCGCTACGAATACGGCAGGGCCACCCGCGGGGACGCTTGGAAGCTGAACAACGACTACCGGTCCCGCTACGCCCGCCTCCTGCTTGAGCGGCACCCTGAATGGTCTTCCGTGTTCGAGACCCGGGGTCTTCGCAGCGCCTGGAATAGGCCACTACACAACACCTCTTGGAGTAGCTCATGTCCGCCCCGACCGTCCCCAAGCTCCGCACCCGAAAGCCGACGGGCGTCATCCCCTGGCCCGTGATCCTCCTCGAAGGCGAGGAGAAGGCAGGCAAGAGCCACAAGGCCGCCGAGTTCACCGGTTCCGAGAAGACCGGTCAGGCGTACTGGCTGGAGCTCGGTGAGGACACCGCCGACGAGTACCTGAACGTGCCCGGCGCGGACTACCTGCTCATAGACCACAACGGCACCTATCGCGACATCCTCGGACAGCTCGAAGCCGTGCACGCCGAGGCCAAGCGGGCGGCGGCCGCGAAGGAGAAGCCCGTCGTCCTGGTCATCGACTCGGTGTCGATGCTCTGGCGGATGCTCGTGAACTGGACGAACGACCGGGCCCGCCGCTCGAACACCGGTCAGAAGAAGCTGCGCCAGGACCCGGACGCCGAGGTCAAGCCGTCGATGAACTTGTGGAACGACGCCTCGGAGCGTTGGAACCGGGTGATGTACCTGGTCCGCACCATGCCGGGCATCGTGATCTTGCTGGCGCGCGGCAAGGAGGTCACGGCCGTGGACGGCAACGGCGACCCGATCCCGCGCACGACGGACTGGCGGGTCGAGGGGCACAAGTCCCTCGCGTTCGACGCGACGGTCTGGGTGCGCCTTCGCCGAGCGGAGCAGCCGCAGATCGTCGGGGCGCGCTCGCTGAAATTCCAGGTGCCGCGCGATGGGAAGCCGCGGAACGCCCCCGGCCTGACCATCGAGCAGCTGGTGTTCGGGCTGATGGGCTGCGAGATCCACAACCAGCCAAGGGCGACGCCCGAGCTGACGGGCGACCTCGCGCAGGCGTGGCTGCCGAAGGTCGACAAGGCGGCTGTGGCCGGCGTGGCCGAGCTGAAGAAGCTGTGGAAGCAGGTCGAGGCGGACGAGACCCTCAGCCGGGAGGAGGTCTTGGTGGTGCGCGCCTCCATCGAGCACAAGGCCGTCGAGCTGCAGAACCCGAAGCCGCTCGTGGACCCGACGAGCGATGCCGCCCGCCTTCGGGCCGCCGCAGCGGAGGACGGCACAGGGGCTCCGCCGGACGCGGCCTTCGACGAGTACGCCGCCGCCTGATCCGCGCACACCTTCTTGCCGGGCCCGCCTCGATGGGCGGGCCCGGCGCACCTCTTGGAGCTTGTTCATGACCACAACGGCCATAAGGCCCCGCGCCCGCTCGCAGGTTTCCATCTGGGAGGCCGCGCACGCCGCCGATGCACGCCGGCCCCGGTCGGTACAGACCCAGCTGGGGGCGTCGGACACGATCTGCATGCGCCGGGCCGGCTACATCCTGGCGGGCACTCCCCGGACCAACACCCCCGACAAGAAGACCGCGATCCTCGGCACGTACATCCACACGGGCCTGCTGGAGGACGCGCGGCGTGAGTACGGGTGGCTGGTGGAGCGGACGGTCCAGGACGACACGATCCGCGGGCACATCGATGTCGTGCAGTTGGACGCGGCGACAGCCGGGCGCCTCCCGAAGCGGCACCGGCCGAAGGTTGCCGCCGCGGAACTGACGGTGGAGGACGTGAAGACGAAGTCGGGCCGTATCTGGGACAGGGTCGTGCGGTTCGGGCCCACGGCCGCCGAGATGCGGCAGGTCCAGCTGTACGCGAGCCTGCTGTGCACGGTGGGCTTCGCGGACATCCCCGGCCAGCGGTACCTGCACCGGCTCGGGCCGGTGCAGGTCGAGCGGATCCGTTTCCGGTTCGTCAACCGGGACACGGGCGAGGAGCACGTCGAGGAGTTCCCGTTCGACCCGTGGCTGGCGGCGGAGGCGCGCTGGTGGGTGGACCGGGTGATCGAGTCCCCGGCTCCGGAGGAGCTGCGCCGCGACCATGACGGGCCGGAGCTGTCCGCGATCTGCGACAACTGCGCCTTCCTCTCCGCGTGCTGGCCCGATGCGGCCCCGGGGACTCCAGCGCAGACCCTGCTCATTCACGACGACGAGGACCGGGCGAAGGCCCTGGACCGCTACGTCCGTGCCCGCGAGCGCGGCAGGGAGGCGGACCAGGTGAAGAAGCTCGTCCGCGCCATGGTCGACGACTCGCCGGAGGGCAACTACGGCCCCAACCATCTGGGGTGGGAGGGCGGCAAGGACAAGGAAGAGGCCGACGTCGAGGCGATGGTCGGCGCGTTCGAGGACGCCGACCTTGCCGTGCCCATGGTTCCCGACCAGGACGCGATGGTCCGGATCATGCGCCGCGCCGGCATGACGGTGCCGATGCGCAAAGCGCCGGGCAAGAAGTCGCCCCGGTCGATCAAGGTCTCGAAGGCCCGCCCGGCCGCCTGATGCCACCCCTGGCCGCCTCGCACGTGCGGGGCGGCCGATGGCCCCAACGCACTCAGCTACACCGCTCACATGCCCTTGGAGGCTCCCCGTGACCATTCTTCGCCGCCACCTCAGCACCGGGTACACCGTGCTGCCGACGGCCACGCTCGAGGATGCGCGGTTGAGTTTCCGGGCCCGGGGCATCTTGGCGTACCTGCTGGCCAAGCCGGACTCGTGGAAGGTCGCCGCCGATCGGATCTCGAAGGCGGGCAAGGAGGGCATCGAGGCGGTCAGGACGGCGCTGCGGGAGTTGCGGGATGCCGGGTACTACCGGGTGGTGACCGAGCGCCTGGCGGACGGCACGTTCCATCGGGTCACCGAGGTCTACGACCAGGCGCAGGAGTGGGCGGCGGAGGAGTTCCGGGAGGCGGAGCAGCGGCGGGCGGCACGGCGGCGGAAGGCCGGGGGTCCGGCTCCGGTGGGCCAGAGTCCGGCCGGGCCGGGGCCTGAGGGCGAGGTCGGCACCGAAACCGGGTTTTCGGGGTTCGGTTCCCCGGGGTCTGGTTCTCCGGCCGCTGGTTCACCCGGGCTTATAGGTAGTAACCAGAGCAAGTACTCAAAGAAGAACCCCCCAACCCCCGCAGCTGGCGCTGCTGGGGATCCCGCTGCCGCAGCAGAGGAGACCCCGGCAGCGCCGCAGGAGCCGGGGCGGTGCTCGGCGCACCCAAAGGGCGGGGGGCGGTCCTGCCGTGGCTGCGGGACGAGTCCTCGTCAGCAGAGGGCGGATGAGGAGCGGGCAAAGAAGGAGGCGGCTCGTGCGCGGGAGCGCGCCCGGGACGAGAAGGTGCTGAGCGAAGTCCGTTCCGACGGGGCTCCGTTGTCGTCGGTTGCCCGGGATGCGATCGCGGAGATCCGTGTGCGGTCGCGGGCGGCGAAGGAGACCTCGGCTTCGGTGAACCCCCGGAACAAGAAATAGGCCACGATCTTTCTGTATCCTGACGCCGTCGCCTGATTGACACCCCCACCCCGCGTAGTAGAATTCAGATAACGCGGGAGGGGCCCGCGATACCTCTTGGAGAGAACGCATGAACCAGCCTCAGATCAGCCAGGGCCGCGCCTCCGTGGCGCCGGAGTACTTGATGGACGTCCCGACTCGCTCCTGGGAGATCCACGTCAAGAGCTCCGCCCGGCGGCCGACGGTCCACCTCTACGTCGACCATTTCCAGGTCGCCGCGCAGAAGCAGCAGGGAGGGCAGGGGTGGACGCTGATCTCTGTGCGGGAGTTCACCAACAGCCGGCCCCGACTCGGGCTGTCGATGACCGCGATGCCCTGGCAGGTCAGCTTCGCACTGACGGCCGTGCTTGAGCAGGTACGGGAGCAGGAGTTCACGGACTCCCGCCTGCTCCAGTACACCTGATCTTTCAACCGCGCACAGCCACCCAAAAATAGGCCACTACACATTTCTTGGAGCAGTCTCATGAAGCCTCCTGCCGCCCCGGCTGTCGGCACGGCGCTCACCGGTGACGACATCCGGATGGCAGTCCGGGACTTCTTCACTCCGGCGCAGCTCGCCGCGTTCGTGGACCTGCCGTACAACTACCAGCGCGCCCAGTGGGGTGAGCAGCAGCTCCTGGACCCCGGCCGGCAGCTACAGATGCGCCGCGTGCCCGGCGAGCCGGAGGCGGGAGCCCTGCGCACCTGGACCCGGGCGCCGCGCGGCTTCACCTACGAGGTCGAGGCGCCCGGGGGGGATCAGGTCGGACCTCGTGGCCTGGGTCGACGCCTCCGAGCTGATCGACCAGCGCCTGACTCCCGTGCGCTACGGAGCACTTCTCCAGGCCGTGGACGACGAGACGGCGCATGAGCAGGCCTACCACCGCGGGCCGGTCCCCTTCCGGGACCCGGAGGTGTGGCGAGCCCTCGCCTACCAGCCGTGGTCGCGCACCGCCGCACGCCTGGCCCTGAGGGCGTCGGCGGCCAGGGAGGCCATCACGCCCGCGCCGCACCCCCAGCCCGCCCTGTTCTGACCCACCCGCCCCGCCCTGCCCGCCCGCCGAGAAGGTGCCAGCCGTGATCAATTCGACCGCCACGACGTCCTGGATGGAGCTGGCGCCGTGCGTCGGCGTCGAGGAGTTCGTCTTCGACCCTCCCGTCACCCGCAAGTCCGCCGAGGAGCTGGGCGAGCTCACCGAGCCCCCGCTGCGCACCTGCCTCGGCTGCCCGGTGGTGGTCGAGTGCTACGACCGCGTCCGCCCGCAGGGTTCTCAGTTCGATGGCGTGTGCTCGGCGCGGGTGTGGATCAACGGAAGGGTCGTCGCCTCGGCGGCGTCGGCGCCGGCGCTCCCGAAGGGACTGCCCTCGCGGGCGGGGGTGTGCGGGGAGAGCAGCGGCGTGAAGGGGTATCGGCGTAACGGTGAGCCGCTCTGCGGGCAGTGCCGCGTCACGGCGCAGCGCGCGCAGTCCCGCGCGGCGGGGGCCGCCACGATCCGCAAGCGGGGTGCGCTCAGCGCCCGCAAGGCCGCGCCGGCCGCAGCCTAACTATCAAGCTGTCGGGCCTGTGACCTGCGGGTTTATGCTGACACCCCCTCTAAGGATAGTAGAATTCAGATACAAGGAAGGGGGGAACCCCCGTCCGAAGACCAGCCGGAAGGAATCCCATGAACAGCGTCCCGATCCCCGACCCGCTCACCGTTCTGCACGTCGCCCGCAACTACGCCATCACCGAGCAGCAGGCGGAAGTCGCCCTCACCTGGGCCTCGGTCAACATGGCGGTCCAGTGGGCGGAGTTCGCCGTAGCCGCCGGACTGGACGAAGCCGACGGCGAGGCGATGAGCCGCTGGAGCCAGCAGTTCCCGACCATCCACATCGAGGCGCTGGACGAGGCGATCGCAAGCGTCGCGGCGGCCCCGGCGCCCGTCCTGAATCCGGTCGAGCAGCTGCTGGCCGAGGTCCGCCGCGCTCCCGCCCTGGCCCTGTACCGCCCGGCGAGCCCGATGCGCACCAACCGCAGCCGCGTCCGCATCCGCTGAGCGCACCTCTCCCCGGCCCGCCCCGCCACCGGGGCGGGCCGCGCCATGCCGCCACCCGACACACCACATGGAGGACCTGATGGGCGCCATCACCTTTTACGACATCGCCGCCGGAGACGCGCCGGACAAGGCCTTCGAGGCGATCCGCACCGAGGCCCTGATCGAGCACGGATACAGGGAGGGCACCGGCAGCATCGCGGAGAAGGACACCTTCATCGTCTTCGACGAACCCCGCCGATCCGAGGCCGCCGCATATCAGCGGGCATCGGAGCTGATCGGCGCCAACGACACCCGTATCGAGAACAAGTGGGGACCGGCGGGCGCCCTGCCGGTCACCACGTCCAGCGCCGAGAACGGCTGGCTGTTCTTCGGCTGGGCCAACGACTGAACCCCTCGGCGCGCCCGCACGGGCGCGCCGCCCACACCTCTTGGACTCGGAAGAACCACATGTCCTTCAAGCACCTGCCGCTCCTCGGAACGGCGGAGATCATCGCAACGCTGAACCTGAGCAACGCGCAGACCCAGAGCGCCGCTTCCCTGACGCACGCCGTCGCCCGCCGCGCCTGGTCGCGCCGGCCGGGCCACAAGCACGGCCAGGACTATGAGGAGTTCGCCGCCGCGATACCGGCCTGCAGCTGGCTGACGATGTTCGAGGTCGGTGCGCTCCTCCAGCTCGGCCGTCGGTGCGAGGCCGACAACCTGATGGCCGCGGCCCGCCTCGTGCACCAGTCCCGCGCGCGCAGCGGGGCCCGCCGGTGACCCTCACCCCTGCTGGGCCATCGAAGGCCAGCTCATCGACACCAATCCTGTCGCTCCCGGAATCGAGTAGCCCCATGACCGCCGTGCTCCTTGAGCAGCTCCGCAACACGGCCCGGAACCTGGCAGCCAGCCCGCACCCCAACGCCCACCGGCTGCTCGCTGCGGTTCCGCAGATGCGGATGACCTGGTGGGGGCTGTCCCCGGAGGATCGCCGGACCGTCCTGCTCTTGATCAGCTGGTCGGCCCGTTCCGTCGAAATCGTGCAGGACGGCACCGATGAGTCCCTGCTCGCGGACGCCCTGACCTCCGCCGCTCGGGCATGGGCCGCAGCCAACCCGGCCGGGAGCGCCGAGGACTTCGTAGAGACGAAGCACGAGGCCATGCTTCTGGCCCATCTCCTCGCCTTCGGCCCCGACCTTGAGGTCTCCCACCAACTGTCCCTGGCAATGACCGCGCTCATCCCCTTCAACCAGTGACCGGCACGATGCCTGCGGGCTGCCGACACCTACAACCCCGGATGGAGCCAGAGGTGTTCGACCTCTACATGACCCGCACCGCCTTGATCACGGCCGCTACGCTCCTGCGCGCACCCGCCGAACGCCGTACGCCTCTTGAGCTCGCGAAGGACGGCGGGCTGCTGGAGCTGTGGCAGCACACCGGGCCGGAGACGCGCCGGACGCTGCTCCTCCAGGCAGCGTGGGAGGCCCGCGGTGCGTTCCTCGGTGAGGCCGAGGACGATGCCCTGCGCTACGCCTCATACCTGGCAGAGGCCGCGGACGCAGCAGCTCGGGCCGGCATGACGGAGCGGGCCGACTTCGCGCACCTCAACAGCCCGCACTTCCTGGTCGCCCAGTCACTCGCCTTCGACCGGGACGACTTGGAGATATCGCTCGTCGCGACCCTGACCCTCGCGGTCCACATGTCCGCCGGGTGGCCGGCATGAACGCCGGATCCCGCGTGTGGCTGCGCCAGGAGGACGGTGAGAACGTCCGTGACCAGGCCGGGGACACCGTGGCCTTCTTCGTGACCGAGGTCCAGGCCCACCGTTGGGGAACGCTGTGCGAGCTCGCTGCGGACGACCCCGTCCTCCACATCCTCTACGCCGGCTGGCACCCCGTCGGCCGACTGACCCAGATCGGATCGGAAGAAACTTCATCGTGACCATCACGATCTCCCATACCCGCCTCGAAGGCACTTCTGTTGGGGTCGGAGGTGCGTCGTGCACTGTCGTGCTGGGCAGGGCCACACGGTTGAGTGAGACGGGATCGGTAGGGGTGTCGTGCACGTCAGGGATGTCGTTCTCGTCGCGTGAGCGTACAAGCACTTCCTTCTACGATCTTCCGGTCTTTCCGTGTGCTGCTTCCCTCCGGAATTGCGTACTGGACTGTCCTCGACTTTGAACTGCGTGTCGTGGAAGGGGCGGACGAGTTCCTGCGACATCAGCGGTTCGGGAAGGACAGTGCGGAGTCCACGACGGAGGCGTACGCCGGTGCCGTCGCTCTGTATCTGCGCTGGTGCGGGGAGAGCGGGCGGGCCTGGACCATCGGCGCCCGTCACCTGGGCATGTTCATGGTCTGGCTCAGACACGCACCGAGGCATTCCTCCCCGACACCGGTGTTCATCGGAGCAGGAGCCAAGGAGGTCCGCGGTCCGCGTCGGGTGAACGCCGTGCTCGCCGCGGTCCGTGAGTTCCTGAAGTACACCGTGGGCACTGGTGCGGCCCCCGGCTGGGTTATTGACCAGCTCTACGAGATCGGTGACAGTCGTGATCTGCCTGCCGAGGTTCGGGGCGAGTACGGGATCCCTCGCGGCTACGCGAAGGTCCGCCATCGCCTGCACGAGCCGGACGATCCGATCGACAGGGCGACCGATGAGGAGATCGTCGCGCTCGTGCGGGCCTGCCGCTCGGCCCGGGACCGGCTGATCGTGCTGCTGATGGCCCGCGCCGGCATTCGTCGCGGTGAACTCGTGGGTCTGCGCAGGGCTGACCTGCATTTCGTTCTCGATGCCAGGCCGTTGGGATGCCCTGTTCTGGGCAGTCACCTGCACGTCATCCGCCGCGACAACGTCAACAGGGGTTGGGCCAAGTCCCGTAACTCCCGAGCGGTTCCGGTCGATGCCCTGCTCTTGCAGGCCCACGATCAGTACGTCATCGAGCGAGCTGCTGTTCCGGCGGCAGCCGACAGCGACTTTCTGCTGGTGAACCTCTTCCGCGGCCGCATCGGCGCCCCGATGCGGCCCGGCGCGATCAACGAACTGCTGGCCTCGCTCAGCCGCCGGTCCGACCTGCAACGCCGCATCCGCCCGCACCAGGGGCGCCACGGATTCGCGGACAACGTCATGGCCGCCGGCGGCCAACTCGATGAGCTCGCAGAGCTGTTGGGTCACGCATCACTCATGTCGTCGCAGCCCTACCTGCACCCCTCGCACGAGCGTCTGCGGGACGCCGTCGAGCGGGTCCCCAGCCCCCGCCTGACCTTGGACGGAGAAGGAACATGACCGCCACCGCGACCAGCCCGCTCGCCGCCCCTCCCGCCGACGACGCGGTCACCGACCGCCTGCGGGCCCAGATGGACACCGGCTTCCTGACGAAGATCGGCTGGATCGAGGAGACGCTGACCTGGCACCCGCCGCGCGAGGATCCGCTCGTCGGCTACGGGATCTGCCGCATCACCGGCTGCAAGACCGTGATCGGCCACCGCAGGCGGTGGTGCGTCGCCTGCACCAGGGCGTGGAAGGTCAGCGGGCTTGCGGAGGAGGAATTTCAAGCGGTACGCCGCCGGGACGTCAAGGAGTGGAACGAGACCCTCTGCACGGTCGTCCGGTGTGAACGGCCCGCCAAGACCGGGCGGTCGATGATCTGCACCGCTCATATGTGGCACTTCCAGCAAAGCGGCCAGAGCCTGGAAGAGTTCGCCGCCCGCACGGATCTGACGCCCTACCCGCATCCGGGCTTCTGCCGGGTCAACCTCTGCGACTGGCGGCGCTACACGACCCAGGGCCAACTTCAGGGGCTCTGCTTGCCCCATACCAAGAGGGCGCAGGCGCTTCGGCGCGCAGACTCCGACGTCGACCTGGAGCAGTGGATGCGGACCGCGCCCGCCCGGCGCGACGGCCGCCGGGTCGACCTGCGCGGCCTGCCGCCGCAGGTCGTCGCGGAGATCCTCTTCGGACTCCAGGAACGCTACCGGGCCGGGAACATCACCGAGCTCGCCCGCATCCAGCTGCTCTGCAACCAGGCCCGCGACCAGCAAGTCACCACCCTTTCGGACCTGGCCCTCCTGCCCGGCAATATCGAGTCGCTTCGGTCCACCATCGCCAGGGCCGCCCGCCGGGCCCTGGCCGATCCCGAAGCCGAACGCCACAAGGACATCTGGAACCTGGAAGCCTTTGGACAAGGCAACCGGACCGTGGACTTCACCGGCATCACACAGCCCTGGCTGCGAGAGGTGGTCAAGTACTGGGTCAGTGAGGAGATGCCCCGCCGCCGCGGGGACGCGATCGGCTCCGTCATGCAGCACTACGTGCTCAGCCTGACCCGGCTCTCGGAGAGCCTGCGCCTGAACCGCGCCGATGACCACGACGATATCCCCGCTCGGCTCACTCGCGGTGACGCTGTCTGCTTCCTCAACCGTCTCGCCTACCTGGCCAGCATCGGCAAGATCAGCCAGCGCACCCGGAGGGTGGACTGCCGCAACGTCAAGCGTGTCATCAACGACCTGCGCCACCGTGGCCGGCGCATGCCCGGCGACATCACCCGCACCCTGCCACCAGAATTCACCTTCCTCGCCGAGGACATCCCCCGCGAGGACAATGGCGACGAACCCGGCCGGTCGCTGCCCGAACGCGTGCTCGCCCAGATCTGCCAGGCCCTGCCCGAGCTGGAGAAACGCTCCGGTTCCTCGATCCGTGTCGCCGCCGAGCTCCTGATTGACACCGGTCGGCGCCCCGACGAGGTCTGCCGCCTTCCCTGGGACTGCCTCGCCACCGGTGGCGACGGCAAGACCGTGCTCATCTACCACGACTACAAGGGCAACCGGCCCGGTCGGCGCCTGCCGATCGCGGACGCCACCGCGGAAGTCGTACGCAACCAGCAACGAGCCGTCCAGGCCCGCTTCCCCGACACCCCGCTCAGTGACCTCGCCCTGCTGCCCGCCCTGAAACGCAACCCCGCCGGCAGCCGTCGGCTCTCCGACGTCTCCCTCAGCTCCTCCCACCGGGACTGGGTCAATGCCCTGCCCGCGCTGCTGGCCGACGGCGACGTCGAGTTCAACAAGGCGGCGATCGTCCCCTACGCCTACCGGCACAGCTATGCCCAACGGCATGCGGACGCCGGCGTCCCGCCCGACGTCCTGCGCGATCTCATGGGCCACCGGACGATGCGCACAACTCAGACGTATTACCGGATTGCCGGCAAGCGGATGCGTCAGGCGGTCGAGCGGGTGGCAGCCCACCAGTTCGACCGCAACGGTCAGCGGACCTGGCAGCAGATCCAGGGCGCCCTGGATGACGAGCACACCCGGCTGCGTATCGGACAGGTCTCCGTCCCCTTCGGCATCTGCATGGAACCCAGCAACATCAAGGCCGGCGGCCAAGCCTGCCCATTTCGCTTCCGCTGCCTGGGCTGCGGCCACTTCCGCACCGACGCCTCCTACCTCCCCGAGCTCAAGGACTACCTCCAAACCCTCCTGCGTGACCGCGAACGCGTCCTGGCCACCGGCGAACTCGACCCCTGGGCCCGCACCGAAGCAGCCCCGTCCGAGACCGAGATCACCAAGCTCCGCCAGCTCATCCACCGAGTCGAGGACTCCCTGGACGAGCTCACCGACGACGAACGCGAACAGATCAAGGACGCCGCCAACGCCCTGCGCCGCACCCGCCAGGTCGTCGACCTCGGCATGCCCGCCATCGGCTCCTTCATCGACCAGACCAGGAACACGAACCGCCCATGAACAGCGCAGAACACCTCACCGACGCCCGCCACCAGGACAGCGAACGCCGCCGGACCAAGGTCCTCGCCGCACTCGACCAACTCTCCGCCAGCGGGGCCGACATCAGCGTCTCGGCCGTCTCGCGCGCCGCCGGAGTCCACCGCAGCCTCATCTACCGCCACCCCGACCTGCACGCCGCCGTCACCACCCGCGCCGCCGAACCACAGATCAACACCCCAAGCGGCCCCAGCGCGAGCAAACAGTCCCTCCTGGCCGACATCGCGAACCTCACCGACCGCGTCCGTCGCCAGGAAACCCACATCCGTCACCTCGAACAACGCCTTGCCGAGGCACTCGGCGAACAGGTCTGGCAACGAGCCGGCCTCGGCGGACCACCTGACCACGACGCCCTGCAAAAGCGCATCAACCACCTCGAACAGCACACCACCGAACTGCAACAACAACTTGCCGACCTCGACGACGACCTCGACGCCGCCCGCGCCGCGAACCGCCAACTCATCGCGAGCCTCAACACATCGAAGGACAAGCCGTGACGACCAACGAGGGCGAACGCCAAGCGATCAACATCGTTGCTCGAACGGCACCTGGGCTCAACGCCCGCTCCGTGGGGCCGCTAATAACGGATTAGCTATACGAGTACCGGGCCTCGACACTCGCACCGGATCGCACCGCAGCCGGTCCAGTTCCAGACCCGTCGGCCGGAGGGAACGATCAACGGGTTGCCCGCTGCCGACTGGCAGCGGGCAACCCGTTGACGCGGGGGTAGGGGCGCCTACTTGGCCGCCTTGGGGTGGAGGAGCCTGCTGGCAGTCCAGTCCTGGGCGGCGTTGTGGGAACTCTTCAGTTGGAGGCCGGCGGCCAGCGCGGCCTCGCTGATTTCGCTGGGTTCGATGTGGCCGCTCCGCCCGCTCTCCGGGGTGAGCAGCAGGACCGCACCGTCATCCTTGACGTAGGTCCTGGTGTCGAGCAGGGCGTCCGTGAAGTCGCCATCACCGTCACGGAACCAGAGAAGGACCGCGTCGACCTGGCCGTCGTCGTAGTCCTCGTCGACCAGCTGCGTGCCGGTGGTCTCAGCGATGGCCTCGCGCAGCTCCTCGTCCGCGTCGTCGCCATGGCCCATCTCCATGACGATCATGCCCGGCTGCAAACCCAGCCTGGTCGTCACGGTGGTCAGTTCTGTTGTCATTGCTTCCTCCTGTGTCACGGGGCGCGCCATCGCACCACAGAGTAGCCAAGAAGATACACACAGTGACAACCTGGATTGCCGGGCCCGGTCGCGATCCACCACGGGCGAGGACGCCAACAGCCTCACCGGGCGGCAAGGACCTGATTCTCGGGACCCCCGGCCGGACTCTGCGCGGTCGAGCGTGAACACCTGGTCCACCTGCGCGTGTTCACCGGCCACAGCCGGGCCAGGATGGCCGAGGAGACCTACCGCGTGCACGACACCTGTCGCGAGAGCCCGTCGGCCACCCTCTCCACCTGACCAGGCCCGATTCGACAGCAGCACGCTTCTACGGATCAGTAGCCATACAGAAGGGCGCGCTCCTCAGTGGTTCTCGGAAGGGGGACGGCGTCTTCGAGATCGTCAGGCCCCACGGCTTCTGGTTCTCCCGTTCCCTCGGCAGTCTCTACATCCGGCAGTCCCGGGACAAGGAGGCCGACACCTGGCGGATCAACGGCGCGGCCGCCGCGCTCCGGGAGGCCGGTCACGAGGTCACGGTCGAGATCGACGAGGACACCCGGCGCACCTTCAAGGAGGCGGAGGCCGACCGTGAGGACCGCGCCGATGACCGTGCCGAGAGGTTCGGCGACCGCGCGGACCGCGCCAGCCGCTCCTCCGGGGCCCGGCTCGACGCGGCCCACCAGATCGCAAGGAGCATCCCGTTCGGCCAGCCCATCCCCGTCGGCTACTCCGGCGAGGGCCGCGCCCGCCGGGACGCCGCGCGGATCGACAGCAACATGCGGGCCGGGATAGCCGAGGCGGACCGGGCCGGCTACTGGGCCGACCGCACCCGGGCGGCCGAGAGTTTCAAGGCGCACAGGAACAACCCGCAGCGCACCCTGCGCCGGCTGGAGAAGCTGCGCGCCGACCTGCGCCAGCAGGAGCGGAGCTATCCGGAAGCTGCCGAGAACGGCTGGGACTCGGGCGACCGGCACTCCCGGTACGTCCGGGACCTGAAGGAGGAGATCGCCCACTGGGAAGAGGTCATCGAGAAGGCGAAGGCCGACGGGGTGAAGCTCTGGGAGGCCGACGACTTCGCGCCCGGCGACTTCGTGCTGTACCTCAACTCCTGGTACGAGGTGAAAAGGGTCAACCCGAAGACCCTGTCGGTCGCCTGGAACTTGCGGTTGGCCCCCAAGCGGGTGATGACCTTGGAGGACGCCACGTTCGACGGCGGCCGGGTCGGGACGCATTCTGCGGACTACACCCAGGTGCAGGGGCGCTGCCCGGGCGAGGCGATGCGCGCCTTCCTCGCGGACGGCAAGGTGCCGGGCACGAAGTCCGCCCGCGAAGCCTCGGAGGCCGCCCCGGCCGGCCCCATCCGCTAGGCGCAGGCGGAGGCGAAGGCGAAGAAACCGAAGCAGCGCAGCACCCCGTCGGGCCCGAAGCGGATCAAGCTCGAATGCAGGCCGGGTTCGCGCGTGGGGACGGTGACGTGGCTCAACGGCCGTGGACAGCCGCACAAGAATCATCCGCCGGTGACTATCCCGGGACCGGTGGACCCGGCGTGCATCGCGCCCGAGTGGTCGGGAACGCTTCAATCCCAGGTCGCCGAGCTGCTGGTTGAGCACGGCTACGCCTGCCGGAGTAGGTGGGCCGTCTGTCGGGACGGCGGCATCGTCCGCGCCATCGAGCCCGCCCCGGCGGCCGCGGAGCAGCCGGTCACGTAGAGGGGTGCCCGGTGGGTTGAGCTGGCTTGACCCTCACCCCATACATAGTAGAATTCAGATATAAGGCGAGGGGGTGGCCCATCCACCACCCCCTCGCCGCCCTCCATACATCCACTCCGGGGAGACACGCATGCCCGATACCGCCTACCTGAACGCCTACCTCTTCGAACTCCCGCCCACCCCGCGCAACGCGACTTCCGCCGCGCTGGCCCTTGCCCGTATCGACACCCTGGGATGGGCCCCCCTGGGGGGCTACCCGGGGTCCGATGTGAACTGGCCCGTGGCCTGCATGCTGTGCGGCTGGCAGGGCGTCCGCTTCTACAGCCACCTGCGGCGAGCCCAGCCGCCGGGCAGGCACTCCGGGTGCGCCCCGAGGGCCGAGTTCCCTCCCCTCCCGGAAGCCCTCGCCTCGACCGCCAGCGGCTCCTGCACCTGCCGGGTCCGCCACGCCACCACCGCGCAGGAGTTCTTCGCAGCCGCTCACCTGCTGCTCCTCGCCCATAACGACGGCCAGCAGGAGAAGGCCGTCGCACTCACGGAACACCTGCTCGGCCCCTGCCCGGCCACCGCCCGGCGCGGCCGTGCCGCGCTGAGGGCCTTCCCCCGATCCTGACCCGCCCCGACCTGAGAGCAGACACATGACCCCGTACAAAATGGGCGACCGCGTGAGCGTCCTGTACCTGTCCACCGCCTACGGCACATGGCTGGCCTACAACCGATACGTACTGGAGGTCGCCCCGGATGCGGCATACGGCCAGCGCGTGTGGGTGGAGACGCCCGACAACTGCGCGGGCGGCCCCGTTCTCGAGATGCCCGCGCACTCGGACTTCCTCAACGCGATGGAGGCGGAGCCGATCACCTCCCAGACTCCTGGCCTACTGGAGGCCAACCTGAACTGGCGTGTGGCTATGGCCGCTCCGGACTCGAAGGTCCCGTCATGGCCCTCCGGGCGCAACGGTGAAGTGGTCCACGTGCCGGTGACCCCGCGGGAGCGCAGCGCCCACGCCGCCAGGGCCGTGCTGCTGATGGAGCAGCTGCGCACCTGCGACCCGGCAGCGTTCCACCGGTGGAAGACGAAGCTCGACGCAAGGATCACCCTCCTGGAGGCCGGGCGATGAGCGGCGCCGGCCGGGACTCGGCGCCGACGGGAGGCGTATGGCGTGCCCGCTTCCGTAAGCCGGACACCGCGCTGGAGTGGCGCAGCATCGTGCCCGCTCGGCGCATGGGCGCCCGTGGCTGGGCGCGTTCGAAGGCGGCGGCGCCGCACGACGCCGCGAGCGCGACTTCGCCCGGCGACGACTGGCCGCAGGCGCAGCTGTACGAGCTGACGTACGTGCCGGTCCTCCGCTCGAGGGAGAGGGCGGTCGCGTGGGCAGCCCTGCGGGAGGTCGGTGCCGTATCCCCCTTCCGCGGCTGGATATCCGGCGCCTCCCTCGGGCACGGCCCCCGTGACGACTCATGGAGGGGGCTCCTGACGGACGCGCACGCGAACTTCCGTGAGCGCCTGATCGGACACGGCGACGGCCTCCCGGAGATCATGGCCAGCCTCAACGGCTCCCCGCAGCAGTGGGAGGTCGAGGCGTACCGCGACACCTTCGGCGCGGTCAACTGGGTCGCCATGCAGGAGGACATCCACAAGGCGGCGGTGTCGATGCTGCGGCAGACCCCGTACGGAATGGTCTGGGTCGACGAGGGCTGACCTGCCCGAGCCCATTTCGGGGAGGGTTACCCCTCCCCTCATTCATAGTAGAATTCAGATACGAGTTGGAGGGGACCCCCCTCCTACTCCCGACCCGCCCCGCCTCCCCGGCGGGGCGGGTCGCCCCGTTTCAGCACCCCCTCACCAAGGAGAAGCCGTGTCCCTCCAACTGGATCTCTTCGCGAACGCCGAGCCCGAGCCCTCGCCGGTGCCTCAGACCTTCGCAGCCAAGCCGACCCCGCTTTCGCGGCCCGCTCCCACCTCAACCGCTTCCGCGACTCCGCCGCTTCGGTCCGAGCCCAGGCCGAAGCCCGCAGGGACGCACGATCTCCACTCCAAAGCCTTCGCCCTCGGTGAGGCCGTCACCGGGGCGTGGAACCGGGCACACGGCGGCCCGGACATCGCCGTTCCGATCGGCCTCGTGGCCGCCCTCGCCCTTGTGCGGCAGAAGGACTCCGCCGGACCGGACCTCAAGGCACAGATCCTCGCCCTGAACGGCGGAGAACTGATCGAGATGTACCGCCAGATCTGGGCGCAGCACTGGATGCACCGGCCCGACCTCATCGAGCGGGCCCGCATCCTCCACGAGTGGCTCAACGACGAAAGGACGGTCGACGACCACCGCATCTACGCCGTCCGGGCCGTCACGCAAGCCGCCCTGAAGGGCGGCATCCTCGACCTGACCGGGCACGCCGACCCGTACGAGCGGACCCACACCGACACCCTGTCGCACGTGATGATGCTGCTGCCCAGCAACAGCGCCCAGCAGGGCCTCGGCGAGTACCACACCCCACCGGCGGTGGCCGACGGGCTGGCCGAGGTGGCGGTCATGGTGTCGATGGAGGCGAAGAAGCCGGAGGCGGGCCAGCACATCCACGACCCGGCCGGCGGGAGTGGCGGCTTGCTGCGCGCGGCCGCCCAGCGGCTTCGCCGTCTCGGCTTCGACCCTGCCGACTTCCAGTGGTCGATGGTCGACGTGGACAAGATCGCCGCCGCCTGCGCGGCCGTCAACATGATCGTCTGGGGCATGGGCATGCGGGTGACCGTGGCCTGCGACAACGCACTGTCGAACCCGCGCGCCGTCGAGGACGCCCAGGCCCAGGCGTGCGCCGTGATAGCCCACCGCGACGAGATGCTGGGCAAGGCGCGCATAATCGCCGGGATCCGGCGGACGCAGCAGCTGTTCGAGCAGGTCGTGGCAGCGTGAAGGCGATCAGCTTCGGTGGCGGCGCCCAGAGCATCGGGCTGATGGTCCTCGCGGCCCGCCGCCAGATCCCGCACCGCACCTTCCTCTTCGCCAACGTCGGTGAGGACAGCGAGGATCCACGCACGCTGGACTATGTGGAGAGGGTCGCCGCCCCGTACGCCCGCGCGCACGGCCTCGACCTGCATGTCCTGGATCGGATCACACGTCCGGGGCGGCGTGAGACGTTGTGGGGGCGGCTGATGCAACCGGGGTCGCGGTCCTTGCCGATCCCCGTACGGATGTCGAACGGGGCCCCGGGGACTCGCTCGTGCACCAAGGATTTCAAGATCTCGGTGACGGGCAGGTGGCTGCGCGAGCGCGGCGCCGGCCCGGGCACGCCCGCGGAGGTGGGTATCGGGATCTCCCTGGACGAGATCAGCCGGGCTTCGAACCGGCACGTCGAGAAGTACGAGCGGATCACCTACCCCCTGCTGGACCTGCGGATGCGCCGGACGGACTGCCTATCCGTCATCGCCGAGGAGGGTCTCGAACTTCCGTCGAAGTCGGCGTGCTGGTTCTGCCCGCTGAAGTCCCTGGCTGGCTGGTCCGAGCTACTCCGAGACCGACCGGTGCTGTTCGAGCGCGCCTGCGAGCTGGAAGAGACGCTGATCGCCCGGCGGGCCGCCCTGGATCGCGACCCGGTGTTCCTGACGCGGACCGGCCACCCTCTGGCGGAGGCGGTGACGGCGGCGCAGGAGGAGCTGCCGATGGATGTCGGCTGCGATTCCGGCTGGTGCATGACCTAGCCACCCCACCCCTGACCTGCGGTGATGTGATTGACACCCCCCTCATACATAGTAGAATTTAGGTATGCGCTGAGGGGGAAGCCACCAGCCACAACCAGGAGGAGCACACCGTGACCGGACCGGAGATCGCACTGCGGATCGACCTCAACGGCAACATCCGCGAGCTGGACATCGGCACCGTCCGCGACCAGCAGATCCGGATCATCGGCCGCGCCCTCCTGGACAACATCCAGGCCGTCGACTTCATCCGGCAGCCCACCGACCCCGACATCGTGATCCTGGCCCGCGCCCACCGCGACTGGCAGGAACCCAACCTCCACGCCGCCCGCGCCGTAGACGAACTCGCCGCGACACTCCCGCACTTGATTCAGGGCGAGGTCGTCTTCGCCGGATACACGGCCGCCGGAGCCCTCACCGGCCTGCCCCACGACGCCGCCGAGACCATCCGCGCAGCCTGCCAGCCCCGCTAGACCAACCACCCTTCGGAGAAGGCCACATGAGCACCGACACCGCACCCCGCCTGTCCCTCGTCGACCTCTACATCCTGAGCGACCTGATCGCCGCCCGGCTCGGCGACACCTGGACGAAGTCCGACGACACCACCGACACCGAAGCCATCAGCTTCGACCACACCGCAGGTCACACCATCAGCGTGCGACGGCTGTGGGACGGCGTCGGCGCCCAGACCTCCCTGCGCATGGAAGGCCAGCCCACCTACAACGCGGGAGCCGTCTTCAGCGACTCCGAAGCCACCAGCGACACCCTCCTCAAGGCCATCGAGAACCGCCTGCTCCCCGCCCTCGACGGCCACCGCCCCAAGCTCCAGCAGAGCGGAACCCCCCACCCGCCGCCGGACGCGGACACCGAGCAGGCCCCGGCCGGCAACGAGCCCGCGCAGGACACCCCGACCGTCAACGAGACCGCCAAGCCGAGCGACCCGCCCACCGACACCACGCCCACGGCCCCGCCCGCTGCGAAGCCCCCGGCGAAGGCCAGGAAGGCCCCCGCGGCCAAGCCGAAGAAGGCAGCCACAGCGGCGAAGCCCACCACAGCGCGCCACACCGCCAAGGCCGCCGGGGCCCCCAGGGCCACCAAGCGCGCGACGACCCGCACGACCACGACCACCAGCGCCTGACAAGACCCCACCGGTGCGGGCGGCGACCCCGCCCGCACGCCAACCCGTAAGGACGAAAACCATGACCGCTACCGCGATCGAGCCCACCACCCCCACCACCATCGCCGCCTACGAAGGCCACTTCGGCTGGTACGACCCCCGCGAGCTGGTGATCGACCCGTTCAACCACCGCAAGACCCGAGGTGAGGACGACAACGGCACCGAGCCCGACCAGGCACTCATCGACTCCATCGTGGAGTTCGGCGTCAACGCCCCCCTGCTCCTGCGCCCGCAGACCGGCGCGCAGGACGGCGCCCTCGGCGTCGTCTTCGGCCAGCGCCGCATGAAGGCTGCGATCATCGCCGCCGAGCGAGCCATAGAAGCCGGACAGCCGATCCGCCTCGTGCCGGCCATCGTCCGCGAGGACCTCCGCGACGTGGACGACGAGGCCCTGGCCCTGTCCGTCATCGAGAACGTCCACCGCCGCCAGGCGACCACCCTCGATGTCCTCGACGCCGCAGAACAGCTGTCCCTCATGCCTGTCGGCAAACTGCGTAAGAAGCGCGCCGCCCGCGCCCTGGGCATCAAGCCCGAGGAGGTCGCCGCCGCCCCGCAGGCGGCCAAGCTCAGCGAACGCGCGCTGCGCGAAGCCAACGCCGCCGCTTTCGACCTGGTGGAGATGGCCGACTACCACTCCGTCGAGACCCTCGGGGGAGCCCTGACCACCCTCAAGGGCGCCAAGAGGAAGGACACGGAGGCAGGCGATTCCTCACGCGGCCACTGGGCACACGCCCTCGCCGAGCTCCGTCAGAAGCAGAAGGACGAGGAGGAGCGGGCCCGCCTCATCGAGGACTTCAAGGCCAAGGGCATCCCGGTCGTCGCTTGGAACGCGAACCGCGAGCACGGCACCTCGCGCCGCCTCAGCGACCTCGTCAGCGACATCGGGAACACCATGACGGCCGAACTGCACCAGGAGTGCCCCGGCCACGCGGTCGCCCTGGTCCCCGGCGACACCGAGGTGGAGTGGCTGTGCGCGGACTGGAAGCGGTACGACCACGAACTCACCGGCTCCGCGTCCGCAGCGGCCAAGGCCCCCAAGTCGACGCCGGAGATGCTGGAGGCCGTCCGCAAGGTCCGGCGCTACAACAAGGCCTGGAGGACAGCCCGCGACGTGCGCCGCGAGTACATCGGCCAGCTCTGCGCGGCCGGCGGCGAGGCCAATGACGCGACGTGGACGCTGATCCTGTCCACGATCACAGGGACCTCCGCCAACTACGGCCGGGCGGCCTCACGCCCGAAGACCGATCTGATCAGCTCCTTCCTCAACATGGCGGACCCCAACGAAGGGCGCGGCCACTGGGACCGCGTGGCCAACCCGTACGGGCCGGTGATCGCCACCACGGCGAAGACGCGGCGCTGGCGCCTGCTGCTGGCCCAGGTGGCAGCGATGTTCGAGAGCGAGGTCATGCACGACGGCGCGTGGCGCAACATCGATCAGGACACGGTGACCTGGCTGTCGTTCCTCAAGGAGCAGGGCTACAAGCTGAGCGAGGTCGAGACCGAGGTCCTGGCCGAGGGCATCAAGAAGTACAAGCCCCGCCCGAAGAAGTCCAAGTAGCCCCCTCCCCCACCTCTCCGCCGGCGGCCTCATCGAGGCCGCCGCCGGGCGCATACCCGAAGGCAGACCATGAACGAGAACGCGAACACCACGGACAGCACCATGCCCGCGACCTGGCACCGGCCTGAGTTCCAGGGCAGGGAGAAGGAACTCATCCACCTCGCGGCCGGCGCCAAGATCGCCGGAGTGACCCGGTCGGCAGTCAGTAACTGGGCAGCCCGGCACGCCGACTTCCCCAAGCTCGTCCTGGAGACAGGCCCAAAGACCCGCCGAACCAAGTACGTGGTGGAGTTCGAGTTCATGGAATTCGCGGAGCTGAGGGGTTCGACGGTCACCCCGCGGAGGGCCCCTTCGCCGCACAGGCCTGGCGCCGTCATCGACGCGGCGCACCTGGAGCGCTGCGAGAGGCAGGTGGCCAGACTCCGGGACCTCGAGATACGGCGGGCAGCCAAGCTCGCGGAGACCCGACGTGCGCTGAAGGCGGCGCGTGCGCGCCTCGCCGAAGCCGAGGCGACGGCGAGAGGCAGGTAGGGGAAGTCGTTCTTCAAGCCCAGTTGACCCCCCTCCCGTTCATAGTAGAATTTAGATATGAACGGGAGGGGCACCACCGCAAACCCTCACCAAAACCCACCCCAACCGGAAGATGCGCAATGACCTATTTGAAGGAACGCACCATCAACATCAGCGGCGTCTCCGTCACCATCCGCACCAGCAACCGAACCACCCTCGAACTCGACGTAGCCAGCACCGGCAACATCATCGTCCGAGGCCCCGACACCACCACCGACGACGAAGCCCACGACCTCGTCAACCGCCGACGCCGCTGGATATACCGCCAGCTCACCCACCTCTGCGAGACCGCACCCGACAACCCGACCAAAGCCATCAAGAACGGCGAAACCTTCCCCTTCTTCGGCCGCCTCCACACCCTCCGCATCACCCGGCAGGAGGCCGGCGCCAGCGCCGCCATCGCCTACACCCACCCCGACCTCGGCCCCACCATCGACCTCCGCCAGCACGCCGCGACAAACGAGGACGATGCCCGCCGAACCCTCATCAATCTCTACGCCAACGAGACCCGAGAATGGCTGAAAAATCACGGCCGCCGCATCACACAACTCACCACGAAGCCGGACATCGAACTCAAGGTGTCCTGGCGCGCCCGCACCCGATGGATCACCCGCCACAAGGACGGAAGCCTCACCCTCCACTGGGCCCTCAGCCAACTCCCCGCCATCCACCTCCGCGAACTCCTCCACCGCACCCTCGACATCCACTCCGTCGCCGACGGCCACGAACTCGACCAGCACCTCCAAGCACTCTGGCTCGGCCGGCTCCAGCTCGACCCCGAACCCGGGCCGCCCACCAACCCCCAGGGCGACACCTGCCCGAAGTGCCACGCACACCCCGGCCAACTCCACACCGACAGGTGCACCATCGCGCGATGCGCCCTCACCGGACGCCAGCGCAGCGGCTGCAACCACCCCGGGACCGGCTGCCTCACGCTCTGGTCCGGACGCTGGCCCGGCGATGAGGAGTGCGAGGAGTACGGCTTCTACTACCGCGATGGCGCCAGCGGCGCCGAGCCCTGCAACGCCGACGACGAAGACGCGGCGTACGACCTGAACCGGCTCCACCGCGAGTGCACGTGGGACGTACGCCTCCAGCGCATGGTCCTCCCCGACTGAGACGTGGATCGCCTCAATATCTCCGAGGGGTCGGGAACTAAGTGAGGTGGTCAATCGATTGAATGTCTCGCCCGAGCTGCCCGTTCCCCACCTCTCCACCCCACATAGCCCTCACCAGCAGGCCTCCCGGGGGACGCGGGGGACACCGGGGGGACAGAAGTCTAAGGAAAGCCAGGGAAGGGCCAGGAAGGCTAAGCCTCCACGTGTCGATCCGAAGACAGAGCCTGCCTAGCATCCGGCAGGATGGCCGGCGGCCGCAGGGCCGCAGGGCCGCGAAAGCTCACAGAATCCTCGCGGAGCACCCGCCGGGCCGTGGCGAAACTGCTGCCCCAGGCAGTGCGACAGGGGCCTCAAAACCCAGTAATCTCCCCTAAATGACGGCACTTTCACACCACAGCAACGGTCACGTCGAGCAGCCCGGCCGCGACGGGCACACCGCGACCGCCGAGGCCGATCCGCACGCCATCGGGCCCGTGCAGACCTCGTACGCCCCCGATCGCGACGGGGATCCCGATCCCGGCGAGATCGTGTGGACCTGGGTTCCGTTCGAGGAGAACGACGGGCGCGGCAAGGACCGGCCGGTGCTGGTCGTGGCCCGCGAGGCGAGCGGCACGCTCCTCGCCGTGCAGCTGTCCAGCAAGCGGCACGACCACGACCGGGAGTGGGTCCCCATCGGGACCGGGCCGTGGGACAGCGCGGGCCGGGAGTCCTGGGTGGACGTGGACCGGGTGCTGCGCGTACACGAGGACGGCATGCGGCGCGAGGCCTGCGCGCTGGACCGGGGCCGGTTCCAGCTCGTCGTGGACCGGCTGCGCGAGCGGTACGGCTGGCGCTAGCCCGTCCGGGCCTGGGTCTGGGCCTGGGGGGTTGTGCCGTGACGGCGGCGGGAGTCGGGCCGCAGGCAGGGCCGGCCCTCGCCTCGGCGTCGGCGGGGGTGTCGGTCGGGGCCAGTTCCCGTACGGCCCCCGGCTCTCCGCTCCCGGCCCGCCTCTCCGACGTGTGCTCTCCCCGCCCCCTTGCGACAATGGGGCCATGACCGGCACAGGGCCCCAGGGCCCGGGACGCTACGGCGAGCGGGTCTTCCGCCCCGAGGCCGGCGGCGAGGGGGACCGGATCGACCTCGGCTCCCTCACCTACGACGGGACGACCGTGTCCCGGCTGCGGCAGCTGGGCGTGGGCCCGGGCTGGACCTGTCTGGACGTCGGCGCGGGAACCGGGACGGTGGCGCGCCGGCTGCTGGAGGAGGCGGGGGTCGCGGAGGTCCTCGCGGTGGACCGGGACGTACGCTTCCTCGCCGCGCACCCCGTGCCGGGACTGACCCCGCTGCAGGCGGACATCACCGCGGACGGTTTCTCCCCGGGCCTCTTCCGGCTGGTCCACGCCCGCTTCGTCCTCATGCACCTGCCGGACCGGCCGCGGCTGGTCGCCCGGCTCGTCGAGCTGCTCGCCCCCGGCGGAGTCCTTGTGATCAGCGACGCCGTGGACCTGACGACGGAATCCGCGCCCCCCACCCCGTACACCGACACGATGCGGGCCATGTGGCGCGGGCTGCGCGACAGCATCGGGACGGACGTGTCGCAGGTGGTCCACCACCCCGAGCTGCTGGAGGCGGCGGGGCTGGAATCGGTGGCGGCCGAGATCCACGTACCGCCACTGCTGCCGGGCAGCCCGATCAGCCGGTTCTGGGCGGACACCTGGGACCGGGCCCGGGCGGACATGCTGGCGACGGGGCTCCTCGACGAGGACCGGCTCGCCGGGGCCCTGCGGCTGCTGGACTCCCCCGGGTACGCCGGGCTGTCGCCCGGCATGCTCACGGCCTGGGGCTGGAAACCCGCAGCGCCCGAAGCTTCGTAGGCTTCCGTCGCTATCCGGCGCCCGGCTGGTTACTCGGGGGTAGGCCTGCTCCGTCCGGGTGTTGTACGGTCCCTCCCGTCAGCGGAACGCCGGCGAACGCCGGCGGGCGTCAGATGAGTGAGGCGGTCGTCCATGGCGGACCATGACCTGACGGACCATGACCTGTCGGGCTTCGAACGCGACGCGTTCACCCACGGGGGCAGCACGCGTCCCGTCCTGCGCCTCGGCAGCGGACCCGCGGTGATCGTGATCGCGGAGATCCCCGGGATCACCCCGAAGGTGCTGGAGTTCGCCGAGCGGGTGGCCGCGCTGGGCTGCACCGCCGTGCTCCCGGTGCTGTTCGGCACGCCCGGACGCGACCCCCACCCCACGGCCCACGGCCTGCTGCGGGGCGCGCTGTACACCGCGTCCAGCCTCTGGAACATCTGCGTGAGCCGGGAGTTCACCGTCCTGGCGACCGGCCGGAGTTCGCCCGTCGTGAGCTGGCTGCGCGCGCTGTCCGCGTACGAGCACAAGCGCTGCGGCGGCCCGGGCGTGGGCGCCGTCGGCATGTGCCTGACCGGCGGCTTCGCCCTCGCCATGGCCGTCGACGAGCACCTCCTCGTGCCGGTCCTGTCGCAGCCGTCCCTCCCCCTGGGCATCACCGCCCGCCGGCGGGACGGCATCGACATCTCCCCCGAGGACCTCGCCACCGTCCGCGGACGCTGCGAGCGCGAGGGCCTGCAGGTGCTGGGGCTGCGCTTCAGGAGCGACCGGCTCACCCCCGGCGCCCGTTTCGCGTTCCTGCGCCGCGAGCTCGGCGAGGCCTTCGTCGCCGTCGAGCTGGAGGACGCCGACGCCAACCCGGAAGCCGTGCTGCCGCCGCACTCCGTCCTCACCGAGCACCTCGTCGACCGGCCCGGTCAGGCCACCCGCGCGGCTCTGGACCAAGTGCTCGAACTCTTGCGGACCCGCCTGCTCCCGGACGCGGCCCAGGCCGGGCCCGGGCCCTAGGACCGGCCCTGGCCCTAGCCCTGGTCCTGGCCCTAGCCCTGGTCCTGGTCCTGGTCCGAGCCCTAGCCCTGGTCCGAGACCTGCCCCTGCCCCACCCCCGCCAGCACCCGCTCGAACGTCTCCCGCGTCTCCGGCTTCCGGTCGAGCACGCCGAAGACCACTCGTTCGAACACGCCCGCGAACCGCCCCGTCAACAGCCCCCGGAAGGCCTCCGCCACCTGGGCGGGGTCGTTCTGGAAGACCCCGCACCCCCAGGCGCCCAGCACCAGCCCCCGGTAGCCGTGCAGGGCGGCCACCTCCAGCACCAGCTCCGCGCGGCGCGCGAGCGCGGCGGGGATCTCGGGCTCGCGGTCCGGTTCCTGGCGGCGGATGGTGCCCGCGTTCGGGGCCGGTGACGTGAGGAATCCGGCGCGGAAGGGGGTGTCCAGCAGGTCGCCCCGGTCGTCGCGGAAGACGGGGACCCCGGGCGAGTGAATCACCCGGTCGGTGTAGAAGGTGCTGACCCCGGCCCGGTGGATCTCGTAGTACTCCGGGGCCTCCAGGAGGGTCTCGTACAGCGCCGAGGCGCGGCAGAGTGCCTCCTCCTGGGCCTTGGCCCCGCGGACGTAGCCGCCCCCGGGATTCCGGGCCGAAGCGAAGTTCAGGACGGCCACCGGGACCGTGCGGACCGTGCCCGGGACCTCCTCGGCTAGCCGGCGGGCGGCGACCGTGCTGCTCTCGCCGGTGACCTCGACGACGGTCCGGTGGCTGTCCTTCGAGGCCGGTTCGCCTGGAATGACCCGGTTTGGGCCATATATCCTGGTTCCTGCCTTGGCCTCCGCCACGGCGGCGGCGAGCGACACCTGCCGTCCCGACCGCGTCCGGTACCCCCCGGCCGCCACGATCTCCGCGTTCTCCCGCGCGATCTCGCGCAATCTGCCACTCATACGGCGATCTTCGGCGCTCCGGCAGGGCGCCCGCAATGGGTTTGTGCCCCAAGGGACGGGTAGGCACGAGTGATGTCACAACCGACGACAGGAGACGAGGGCCCCGTCATGCCCCAGGACTCACTCACCCGACTGACCGAAGAAGATGCCGAGGAACTGATCCACGGCATCTGTTTCAAGACCGGCCCGCCCCGCCTGCTGGGCGCGGAGCTCGAATGGCTGGTGTTCGAATCCGAACGACCCGACCGGCCCGTTTCCCACGAACGCCTGGCCGCCGCGCACGATGCGGCCCGCGCCCTCCCCCTCGGCTCCCGCGTCACCGTCGAGCCCGGCGGCCAGCTGGAGCTCAGCTCGGCCCCCGCCTCCTCCCTGACCGGCTGCGTCGACGGCCTGCAGTCCGACCTGAAGGCCGTCCGGGGCGTCCTGCGCGACCAGGGCCTGGCCCTGCGCGGACTCGGCCAGGACCCGCGCCGGCCGCTGCGGCGGATGCTGGCCAGCCCGCGGTACGAGGCCATGGAGGCCTACTTCGACCGCACCGGCCCGGCCGGACGCGCCATGATGTGCGCCTCGGCCTCCGTCCAGGTGTGCGTGGACGCCGGTCACGAGGAGCCCGGGCCGCTGGGCCACGGCAGGCGCTGGCGGCTCGCCCACCTCCTCGGTGCGGTGCTGGTCGCCTCCTTCGCCAACTCCCCCGCGCACGAAGGCCCGTACGCCGGCTGGCGCTGCGCCCGCCAAGGGGTCTGGAGCGACATCGACACCCGGCGCTCCCTCGCCCCGCCCCTGGAGGCGGAGCCGCGCGGTGCGTGGATCCGGCAGGCGCTGGACACCGAGGTGATGTGCGTGCGGACGACCGAAGACTGCGGGACGGGCGATGAGGACGGCGGGCCGGGCGGGGCCGGAGGGACCCGCGCGGAGCGTGCGCCCTGGGCGGTACCGCGCGGGCTGACCTTCCGCGACTGGCTGCGCTCCGACAACGGCCTGCGCCCGCCGACCGCCGGGGATCTGGACTACCACCTGACCACCCTCTTCCCACCGGTACGGCCCCGGGGCCATCTGGAGCTGCGGATGATCGACGCCCAGCCCGGCGAGGACGGCTGGCTGGTACCCGTGGCCGTCACGCACGCGCTGTTCGACGACCCGGAGGCGGCGGAGACCGCGTACCGGGTGGCGAAGGGGCTGGCCGACTCCTACGGCGCCCAGCCCGCGCCGCGCAATCCACTGTGGCGCTCCGCCGCTCGCGACGCCCTGACCGATCCGGAGCTGCGCTCCGCCGCCCGCGCCTGCTTCCGGGCCGCGGCCTCGGCGCTGCCCCGGCTGGGAGCCGACAGCCACATCGTCGACACCGTCGGGGAGTTCACCGAGCGCTACGTCTCCCGTGGCCGATGTCCGGCCGACGACGACCGGACCGAACCACACCCGCTCCGGAAGCAGAAGCCGGCACACAGGCAGACGCAGGCGCAGACCCGGGCGCAGCAGACCCCGCACACCCTGCCGACCGGCGAGGAGGCACGCTCATGACCGCCGAACCGGAGCTCCTGCGCGAGCGGGCCGCCGCCGCCCTGACCGCGGCGCGCGTCCGTACGGCCGGACTCACCGATGCCGTCACCGAAGCCGAACTGACCGCCCAGCACTCCCCCTTGATGTCTCCGCTGGTCTGGGACCTCGCGCACATCGGGAACATGGAGGAGCTCTGGCTGCTGCGCAACGTGGCCGGCCGGGAGTCGATGCACCCCGAGATAGACCCGCTCTACGACGCCTTCGAGCATCCCCGTGCGGAGCGCCCGAAGTTGCCGCTGCTGAGCCCCGACGAGGCCCGCCGGTACGCCGCCGAGGTCCGCGGCCGGGTCTTCGACCTGCTGGACCGCACCCCCTTGGAGGGCACGGCCCTGCTGGACGGCGGCTATGTCTTCGGGATGATCGCCCAGCACGAACAGCAGCACGACGAGACGATGCTGATCACCCATCAGCTACGAAAGGGCGCGCCGGTGCTGGCGGCGCCCGACCCCGAACCCCCGCAGGGACCTCCGCCGGCAGCGGCCGAAGTGCTCGTACCCGCCGGGCCGTTCACGATGGGGACCTCCGCCGAGCCCTGGTCGCTGGACAACGAGCGGCCCGCGCACGTCCGCGAGGTCGAGGCGTTCTGGATCGACACCGTTCCGGTGACCAATGCCGCCTACCAGGAGTTCATGGCGGACGGCGGCTACCGCGAGGAGCGGTGGTGGGAAGCCGCCGGCTGGGCGGAGATCCGCCGGCACGGGATCGAGGCCCCGCTGTTCTGGCACCGCGAGGGCGGCACCTGGCTGCGCCGCCGCTTCGGGGTCACCGAGCCGGTGCCCGGGGACGAGCCGGTGCTGCACGTGAGCTGGTACGAGGCCGACGCGTACGCCCGCTGGGCGGGGCGCCGGCTGCCCACCGAGGCGGAGTGGGAGAAGGCCGCCCGGCACGACCCGGCGGCCGGGCGCTCCACCCGCTACCCGTGGGGCGACGCGGACCCCACGCCGAAGCACGCCAATCTCGGCCAGCGCCACCTGCGGCCGGCCCGAGCGGGCGGCTATCCGGCCGGGGCCTCCCCGCTCGGGGTGCGCCAGCTCATCGGCGACGTGTGGGAGTGGACGGCTTCGGACTTCCTCCCCTACCCGGGCTTCCGGGCGTTCCCCTACCGCGAGTACTCGGAGGTGTTCTTCGGCCCCGAGCACAAGGTGCTGCGCGGCGGTTCCTTCGCCGTGGACCCCGTGGCCTGCCGGGGCACGTTCCGCAACTGGGACCTGCCGGTGCGCCGGCAGATCTTCTCCGGGTTCCGGACCGCGCGCAGCGCCGGCCCCGCGGGCCCCACAGACCCCGCACGCTCGACGGGCCCCGCACGCTCGACAGGCCCCGCAGTCCCCGCAGGCCCCGCAGACTCCGCCGGGCAGGCCTGATGTGCCGTCACCTCGCCTACCTCGGGGCGCCCGTGAGCCTCGGCAGGGTGCTGAGCGAGCCCGAGCACTCGCTGGTCCGGCAGTCGTGGGAGCCGCGCCGCCAGCGTTCCGGCACGGTCAACGCGGACGGCTTCGGCGTCGGCTGGTACGCGGAGGGGGACCCGGTTCCCGCCCGCTACCGCCGGGCCGGGCCGATCTGGGGCGACCTGACCTTCAGCGATCTCGCCCGGGTGGTCCGCAGCGGGGCCGTGCTGGCCGCCGTACGGGACGCCACGCGGCCCGGGGCGGACGGGGAGGCGGCGGCCGCCCCGTTCGCGGAGGGGCTGTGGCTGTTCAGCCACAACGGGTCGCTGCGGGACTGGCCGGACTCCGCGGCCCCGGTCGCGGCCGGGCTGCCGCCCCAGGAACTGCTGTCGCTGGCAGCCCGTACGGATTCGGCGCTGATCTGGGCGCTGGTCCTGCACCGGCTGCGGAAGGACCCGGACCTCGGTGCGGCACTGGCCGGGACGGTCCGGGAGCTGGCCGAGGCCGCGCCGGGATCCCGGCTGAACCTGCTGCTGACCGACGGCCGGGCCATCGCGGCGACGGCCTGGGGGGATTCCCTGTGGTACCTGACCGACGCGGCGGCGCAGCGCACGGTGGTGGCCTCCGAGCCCTACGACGACGACCCGCGCTGGTGCGAGGTACCCGACCGGACCCTGCTGACCGCCACCCGCACCCGGGTCGACCTCGTCTCCCTGAAGGAGACCCCCGCCGCCCCACCGCACACATCACCCGCACCCGCATTGCACGCACCGCACGCACCGCACGCACCGCTTGCGCCGCATCAAGGAGAAGAAGGCCAGTGAACGACTTCCAGCTGACCCGCACCCTCGACGAGCACGCCGCCGAGGCGGCGCTGCGCACGGACGTGCGCGACGGGCTGACCCGGTCCCCCAAGTCGCTGCCGCCCAAGTGGTTCTACGATGCCCGCGGCAGTGAACTCTTCGAGGAGATAACCCGGTTGCCCGAGTACTACCCGACGCGCGCCGAGCGGGAGATCCTGCTCGAGCGGGCCCGGGAGATCGCCTCGGTGAGCGGGGCCCGCACCCTGGTGGAGCTGGGTTCCGGCTCCTCGGAGAAGACCCGGCACCTGATCGAGGCGCTGCCCGCGCTGGACACGTACGTCCCGGTGGACGTGAGCGAGAGCGCGCTGACCGGGGCGGCGAAGATCCTGCTGGATGAGCATCCGGGCCTGCGCGTACACGCGTTGCTGGCCGACTTCACCCGGGCGATGCGGCTGCCGGAGTCGCCCGGTCCCCGGCTGGTGGTGTTCCTGGGCGGCACGATCGGGAACCTGCTGCCGGCGGAGCGGGCCGTGTTCCTGGCGGACGTACGGGCGATGCTGTCGCCCGGGGACGCCCTGCTGATGGGGACGGACCTGGTGAAGGACCCGGCCGTCCTGGTGTCGGCGTACGACGATGCCCAGGGGGTGACCGCCGAGTTCAACCAGAACGTGCTGTCCGTGGTGAACCGGGAGTTGGGCGCGGATTTCCACACCGCCGACTTCGAGCACGTGGCGGTGTGGAACCGGGAGCACGAGTGGATCGAAATGCGACTGCGGGCCCGCGGGCCGGTGGTGGTGAAGGTCCGGGCGCTGGATCTGGAGGTGCCCTTCGAGGCGGGTGAGGAGATCCTGACGGAGATCTCGGCGAAGTTCCGTCAGGAGGGCGTACGCCGGGAACTCGCTTCTGCCGGACTGGAGTTGACGCATTGGTGGACTGACGCGGCGGGCCGCTTCGCCCTGTCCCTGTCGGTGGCGGACGGTATCGGCACCGACAGCTGGGAGGGTACGCCGGACAGCAGCGGCGCCGCCGGTCGCGACGAGGGCGCCGGTTCGGCGGGTTCGGCGAGCACCGCGGCCTGAGCCGCCGCCGCGAGGTCCCGCCGGTGCGCGTACCGGCCCGGCGGGATCCGCGGCAGCAGCCACACCTCGGCGCGGACCCCGCGGGACCGCGCGATCCGCCACAGCGAGGCGGTCAGCACGTCGTCGCCGACGAAGGCGGGCGCCCCGGCCGTCCCCCCGCCGTCGGACAAGTAGCTGATCCGTACGGGCTGTACGGGTACCCGCGCGTCCAGCGCGGCCTGGAACGCGGCCCGCCGGAAGGGCCCTTGGGCGCGTCCGCACCAGGTGGAGCCCTCGGGATAGACGGTGACGCGGTCGCCGTCGACCAGGGCACGGGCGAGGGCGTCGACGGTGGCGGGCAGGGTGCGCAGCCGGTCGCGTTGGATGTAGAGGGTGCCGGCCTGCCGGGAGAGCGGCCCGAGGACCGGCCAGCTCCGGATGTCGCTCTTGGCCAGCATGCGGGAGGGCAGGACGGCGGCGACGAGCGGGATGTCCAGCCAGGAGATGTGGTTGGCGACGATCAGCCGGCCGCCGCCGGGGCCGGGGGTCCCGTGCACGGTGATCCGCAGGCCGAAGGCGCCCAGCAGGGCGGCGGCCCAGGCCCGTACCACCACGTGCCGGGGCCGCTCCGGCAGCAGCCTCAGCGGCGGGGCGCCCAGGATTCCGAGCAGGACCAGGGCGACGGCGCCGGCGAGACGCAGTACCGCGCGCGGCACGCTCACCGTGCGCCCCTCGTGGCCGGCGCAGGCCTCGGGAGTGCAGGGCGAGGTCGGGAGCCAGGCGCTCATGCGGCCGGGGCGAGCGCGAGGAAGTGCTTGAGGTAGCGGGGGTTGGTGCGCCGCAGGGAGAGCAGGACGTACAGGTCGGCGCAGCCGAACTCGGCGTCGAGGGCCGGCTCGCCGCAGACCCAGGCACCCAGGCGCAGGTAGCCGCGCAGCAGCGGGGGCAGTTCCATCCGGCCGGGGAAGTCGATGCCTTCGGGGCTCCAGGGGAGGTGCGGGGTGACCCGGTACTCGACGGGGGCGAGGTTGCGGGTGAGGACGTTCTCCCGGGTGGCGGCGGCCAGCACCCCGCCGTCGGAGAGCGGTATGGAGCAGCAGCCGGCGAGCCAGTTGTGCCCGGAGCGGTCCATGTAGCGGGCGAGGCCGGCCCAGATGAGCGCGATGACGGCGCCGTTGCGGTGGTCGGGGTGGACGCAGGAGCGGCCCACCTCGACCAGGTCGGGTCGGATGGGAGCGAGGGCGGAGAGGTCGAACTCGCCCTCGGAGTAGAGCCGTCCGGCGACGGCGGCACGTTCGGGGGGCAGCAGCCGGTAGGTGCCCACGACCTGCTCGGTCTCCTCGTCCACGACGAGGAGGTGGTCGCAGTAGGCGTCGAAGGCGTCGGAGTCCAGGCCGGGCTCCGGTCCGTCGAGACGGGCACCGAGCTCGCCGGCGAAGACCTGGTGGCGCAGCCGCTGGGCGGCGCGCACCTCGTCCTCGTTGCGGGCGAGGCGGACGGCGTAGCGGGGTGCGGGGGCCTCCTCGGCGTGCGGGGCGGGCGCCGCGGAAGAGGTGAAGGCGGAAGCGGGAGCGGGCGCCGCGGAGGAGGTGAGTACGGAGACGGGGGCGACCGCGGGGGGAACGACGGACGGGGACAGGGGGGCGATGGTCATGACGGCTCCTGGTCCGGCACGGGAAGCCAGGCCGGCAGGTGTGTGGCCTGGCTTCTTTACTTCTTCCGTGACCGGCTGGATTCGACATGGCCGCTTTGAGGCCCTTGGATGTGCGGACGCTGAACTTGGTGGGCGGCCCCCTCCGGAGCCGTGCCGGGCCCTGCGGAGACCTCCCCCTCACCCTCGCCCGTCCCTCCCCATCGCCCCCACCCGCCCCCTCCCGCCCCCGGGTCAGCGGTCGGAGCTGAGGACCTTGCTGATGGTGTCGGAGGCCGCCTTCGCCGCCCTCTGCGGGTCCTGACCGGTGAGGACCGCCGTCATGAACGGCTTGATCGGGTTCTCGGCCTCCACCTCGGCCCAGCGGGGGGACTGCGGGGTGGCCCGGCCCTGGGCGGCGCCGGGGGCCATCGCCGTGGCGCCGTCGTTGCCCGCGACCACGTGCGCGAGGGTGCTCTTGTTGGGTACGTAGCTCATCGTGCGGGCGAGCTCGGTCTGCCACTTCTCGCTGACCAGGGCCGTGATCACGTCGACGGCGTGTCTACGCTGCTTCGTCTTCTCGGGGATGATCAGGTCCGAGCCGCCGGTGAAGACCGAACCCACCTTGTCGGCGGTCTTGCCGGGGATCGGGAAGAAGCCGAGCTTGCCCTTGAGGTCCGGGTTCGCGGCCTCGATGGCGGCGGCCTGGCCGGGCGGGGCGATGATCTGAGCGATCTCGCCGCGGGCGAAGACGTCGGACTGCGGGGGCGTCTCCTCGTCGGCGTCCTTGGGGCCGTCGCCGAGGGCCTGGAGCTGCTTGTAGAACTCCATTCCGGCCAGGGCCTTCTCCTCGTCGAGGGTGCCGAACCACTGGCCGTTGCTCTCGACGGCGAGCTCGCCGCCCTCGTCCCAGACGAACCCGGCGAGGACGTACCAGTTCTGCCCGGCGAGGTAGATGCCCTGCTGGCTGCCCTTGTTGAGCTTCTGCGTGCTCTGGATCCATTCCTGGCGGGTCTTGATCGGCGCCTTGACCCCGGCGTTCGCGAAGAGTTCCTTGTTGTAGATCACCACGCGGTTGGCGGCGTACCACGGGACGCCGAACTGGGCGCCGTTGACCTTGCCCGGTTCGGAGAGACCTTTCAGCCAGTCCTTGCCGTCCCACTCGCGCAGGGCTTCCAGGGTGAGTTCGGAGACGCCGCCGCCCTCCACGTACTGGGCGACCTGGGTGTTGCCGACCTCGATGACGTCGGCGCTCTCCTCGCTCGTGCCGGCCAGCACGGCGTTGACCTTGTCGCCGATGCCCTTCCACTCCTGGATCTTCACCTCGAGGTCCACGCCCGGGTGTTCCTTCTCGAAGGTGCTGGTGAACTGGCCTATGAAGTCGTCGGAGGCGCTGCCCTTCATCAGCCAGAGCGTCACCTTCTGCGTACCTCCGCCCGACTCGGTGAGGCCGCAGCCGGCGAGGGCGGTCGCGGCCGCGGCCGCGAGAACGGTGGACACGGCAAGGAAGCGCATCTTCACGAGGAGTCACCTTCTGGGGATTGGTCTCAGATGGCTTGAAATTGGCATAGACCAATGGGTGGGTCAAGGGGGTATCGCTATGGATTGTTCACGCAAAGTTCGCGTACCCGGACTTACTGGGGCACCGTAGAACAAGGCAACAGCCACCCAGTGTCGGGAGACCCCCATGTCCAATCACACGTACCGGGTGACCGAGATCGTGGGCACGTCCCACGAGGGCATCGACCAGGCCATCCGCAACGGCATCGCCCGCGCGGGCGAGACGCTCCACAATCTGGATTGGCTTGAAGTCGTCCAAATCAGGGGCCACATCGAGAACGGCGAGATCGCGCACTACCAGGTGGGGATCAAGGTCGGCTTCCGTCTCGACGGCGAGGCCTGAGCCAGGTCTTCTCCGGGCTCTACGGGGCTCTACGGGGCTCCCCGGGGGCCTCGGGAGTGCCCGGGGCCCCTCGGTCACCCACGGGCGCCGCGGGCCCGCCCGGTGCGCAGTGCCCGTCCGGCGCACCGAGCCCGTCCGGCGCACCGAGCGCCGTGCCCACCCGAGGAGCGCCGGGCCCGCCAGGCACGCCCCCGAGGAGCAGGCGGGGGCGCACTCAGGTGCGCCCCTCCCCCTCCTGCGCGTCCTTGAGTTCCGGCGCGTCCGCCGCCCAGTCCGCCAGGACCACACGGAAGCCCGCCGCGCGCGCCGCCTGGCACACCAGCTCGTCGTCGTCCACCAGCATCCGCACCTCGCGGCCCCGCGAGATGCGCCGGAGGACCTCGAGCTTGGTCGTGCGGGCGGGCCGCCGGTCCAGGTTCCCGCGCATCCACAGCCGCCCCTCGGGCAGCCCGTTGCGGACCAGCCAGTCCTCGGTGTCCGCGCGGCACCGCTCCGGGCGCCCGGTGAGGTACGCGACCTCGCAGTCGGCCGCGCTCTCCACGGCGAGCGCGATCCCGCGGGCGAGGGGCGGATCGGCCGGAGCCGCAGCGAAGAACCCGCTCCAGTCGCGCGGCCGGCGCTCCAGGAAGTGCTGGCGGTGCGCGGTGTCGGCCAGGGTGTTGTCGATGTCGAAGACGGCCAGGGGCCTGCGGTTCTGAGTCTCGGTCACCCCGCCAGCCTAAGCAGCGACGCCTTCCGGACGGCGCGGGGTTTTCGGTGGCGACGTCAAGGTCCGACCGGGTCGGCGCCGCCTCCGAGCCGGAGGGCGCACTGCTTCATCCGGAGCCGCTCGCCGGAGAACCATCCCTGCCACGGCTCGTCCAGCCGGTGCCAGGCTGCAGGCTGGCCGCTTTCGGGCACCAGGCGCATCCCCTGATCGACGACCGCCACGTAGGAAATGCCCGCGGTGGCCGACCAGCCGGGGCGGTACGAGCGGACCGTGGCGGCCGCCGGTGTCGCGTGCGGTTCCGCCCGTACACCGGTCTCCTCGAACAGCTCCCGGCGCGCCGCCTCGCGCGGCGTCTCGCCGGGATCCACCTTCCCGCCCGGTGGCACCCACCCTCGCCGGCGGTGACTCACCAGCAAGACGCGGGTCAACGTGCGGTCGAACACCCACACCTCGGCGGCGAGCGGGCCTTCCAGGGCCGCATCGGGGCGGATCAGCCACTCCACGGTGCCGTCGTGGTCGGCCAGGGCACGACGCGCATCGCGCACCGCGGCTTCAAGGACGCGTGCTTCCAGGGGATGTCCGCTCACTCACCGGAGCGTACGACGGGCTACTGACAATCGGGCCCGGTCAGCAGCCGGCCGAGGCCGGTAGGGTCGTGACCCGGTGCTCCGGGGGGGGCCGACTGAGCACGGGGGTTACGACACATGCCCACGCCTGGGGACATCTGGGAGGCAGCCGACCTGCCCGCGCGCCGGCTCGCCGGGGTGGCCCTCAATCCGTCCTCTCCGGACGACGTCCTGCTGCGTCTGCTCGCCGACGGTCCGCCGGCCGTACGGATGGTGCTGTGCCGGGACCGGATCCTGCCCGACGCCGTCGTCGAGGCCGTGCTCGAGCACCCCGACACCCGTACCCGTAGCTTCTTCGCCCGCAACCCCCACGTCGATCCGGCCCAACGGGCCCGACTGGTCGACGATCCGGAGTGGTTCGTCCGAGGCCACCTCGCCGAGGCACCCGGATTGCCCGCCGGAGGCGTGAACAGGCCACTGCCCGACGAGGTCGTCGTCCACATGATCAGCACGTACGAGAACGACATCCTGCAGGGCACCGTCTACCGGCAGATCTCCACCGCGCTGGAGCGGTCCATGCCCACCCACCCGGTCGCGAAGGTCCGCCGCTGGAGCGTCGGCAGGTGGGACCAGCTGCCCGACGAGGTCCAGGACGCGCTGCTGGCAGATCCCGACGAGGACGTCCGGGAGAGCGCGCGGACCCACGCACGGATGTCCGCGCAATCCCGGGATCCGGCGTGGGTGGAGCGCGAACTGCCCGACTGGTCGTGCCACGCACGCTGGAACATGCTGATGTACCAGGCCCTCAGCAGAACCGTCGTGGACAACGTCCTGACCGCTCCGGTCGCCGAGGAGGAGCGGGAGGCCATCGCCGGCAACCCCAGCCTGCCCGCCGACGTGGTGGTCCTCCTGGCAGGCGATCCGGACCCCGAGGTGCGCGAGCGGATCGCCCACCGCGCGGACCTCGGACCCGCCGAGCGCCGCGCGCTCGCCGTGGACCCGGATCCGAGTGTGCGGCTCGCCCTGTCCGTGCACCCCGCGCTGAGCGAGGAGGAACGGGCCGCGATCGACTACGAGATCCCCGAGGACGGCTGCTACCAAGCGTGGCGCGGGCCCACCGTGCCCCGGGACCCGCAGGACGTCCGCCGGGACGCGAACTCCGGTCACCCGCTGCTTCGCCAGAGGGCGGCCATGGTCGGCACTCTGCCGCCCGACCTCCTGGAACGCCTGGCCGCCGACGAGGATCTCGGCGTACGCGTCCTGCTGGCCCAGAACCATCCGGACGCCCCGGCCCCGCTCCTGTTGCGCAGCTTCCTCGAATACACCGGCCACGAGCGCGCGCACCTCACCACCCGGCCGAACTTTCCCACGGCCGGCCTGGCGGCCTTCGCCGACCACGAGGACCCCGAGGTCCGCGCCCTGGCCGCCCGCGACCCCCACACCGCGCCGGCAACCGTGGAGCGCCTCACCCGGGACCCGGACCCGGCCGTGCGCGCGGCGCTGGCACGCCACCCGAATCTTCCGCGCGCCCGGCTGGCGGAACTCCTCGACGACGAGGAACTGGCCCACGCTGCCGCGGCGAACCCCGCATTGGCTCCCGAGGTGATCCGGCGGCTGGTGGCGACGCTGCCGTCGAGCGCCCGCTGAGCCGGGACGGGCCGGTGAGTTCACCGGGGTCTTCGGTATCTTTGGCCTGACCTGGGCGAACTCGCCGACCCGCACGGCGAGAGGACGACCGATCCTCATGACACGAACCCCGGAACCCGTGACCCGCCGCCGGCTGATCGGCGCGGCGGCGGCGGTCCTCCTCGCCGCGACGGGCTGCGCCGGCCGAGACGGGGCGGAGGGTACGGCCATGTCGCCGGAAGCGCGCGGATACCTCACCACCGCGCTGGACGTCATGGAGGGCAACTCGCTCTTCGCGGCGGACGTCGACTGGCCGACCGTACGCCGCGAGGCCTTCGCCCGGGCTGGGAGCGCGCAGGTCCCCGCCGACACGTACGGGGCCGTCAGGGAGGCGTTGCGGACCCTGGGCGACCGGCACAGCCAACTCATGACCCCACGAGAGGCCGAGCAGGCGCTGAGCCCGGCACCCGGCTCCTCCGCCCTGCCGGAGGCCAAGGTGCTCGCCGGTTCCCTCGGCTACCTGTCCCTGCCGGCGGTGTCGTCCGACCGGGCCGCCGCGGCCTACGTGAAACAGGCCCGTCAGGCCGTCGCGGAGGCAGACGGGCAGGGGGCCCGCGGGTGGATCGTGGACCTGCGCAGCAACACGGGCGGGGACATGTGGGGGCCGCTGGCCGCGGTGGGGGCCATCCTGGGCGACGGGGAGACCGGAGCGTTCGTGGAGGCCGACGGAAAGCGGACTCCGTGGACGATCGAGCACGGTACGCCGAGCCAGTACCTCGCCACCTGGGGCCCCGCCGAGCCGCTGGCGCAGGCGGCTCCCCCCGTGGCGGTGCTCACCAGCAGCCGGACCGCGAGCGCCGCCGAGGCCGTGACCATCGCCTTCCGCGGCCGCCCCGACACCCGCAGCTTCGGCCAGGCCACCCGGGGCGTCCCCACGGGCAACGACTCCCACGCCCTCCCGGACGGCGCGCTCGTCCTCCTCACGCAGGCCCGGGAAGCCGACCGCACGGGCCGGATCCACAACGGCCCCCTCCCGCCCGACGAAGAGGTCCCGGACGACACCCGCGAGCTCGGCAGCGGCCAGGACCGGACGCTCGAAGCCGCGGCCCGCTGGCTTCGCGACCGGACCACCCCCGCCCGGACGCCCGGGGAATCCTGACGCGCGGGGAATCCTGACACGCAGAGAATCCTGATGCGCAGGGAGTCCTGATGCGCCGGGAATCCTGACGCCCTGCGCGCGTTGACCACGGTGTGATCCGCACACTCTCGATACTCGACCGGTCCCGCACCCGCGAGGGGCACCCCGCCGCCCAGGCCCTGCGCGACACCGTGGAGCTCGCCCGCGCCGCCGAGCGGCTCGGGTACCGCAGGTTCTGGGTCTCCGAGCACCACAGCGTGCCCGGGGTGGCCGGATCCGCGCCCACCGTGCTCGCCGCCGCCGTGGCCGGGGCGACGACCGGGATCCGCGTCGGCACCGGCGGCGTGATGCTGCCCAACCACCAGCCCCTGGTCGTCGCGGAGCAGTTCGGGGTCCTGGAATCGCTCTTCCCCGGCCGCATCGACATGGGGCTCGGCCGCTCGGTCGGCTTCACCGGCGGGATCCGCCGCGCGCTCGGGCGGGACACCGCCGACGCCGACCGGTTCGAGGAGCAGCTCGCGGAGCTGCTGGGCTGGTTCGACGGCTCCCAGCAGACGCACCCCGAGGTGCACGCCCGCCCGGCGGAGGGGATGCGGATCCCGGCCTACGTGCTGGCCACCGGCGAGGGGGCGGGGATCGCGGCCCGCGCCGGTCTGCCCCTGGTCGTCGGGGACCTGCGGACCCGGGCCCGGGTCGCGGAGATCATCGAGGCGTACCGCGCACAGTTCCGGCCCTCCCCCTGGGGCGCGCGGCCGTACGTCGTGGCCTCCGGGACGGTCGCGGTGGCGGCCACCGCCGAGGCCGCCCGGCGGATCCTGGTGCCGGAGGCCTGGGCGGTCGCGTACTCCCGCACCCGGGGCAGCTTCCCGCCGCTGCGCCCGGCCGAGGAGGTCGAGGCCCTCGCCATGAGCCCCAAGGAGCGGGAGCTGTACGAGGGCGCCCTCGCCGGGCACATCCACGGCACGGAGGAGCAGGTCGCGGCGGAGCTTGCCGAGGTCGCGGAGCTGACCGGGGCGGACGAGCTGCTGGTCACGACGTCCACGTACGACCGCACGGCGCTGCTGGACTCCTTCGGCCGGCTCGCCCGGCTCACCGGCATCAGCAGCACCACCGGCATCGCGGAGCGGTCCGCCGTCCCCGGCCACTAAACTGGGACGAATGCACCAGCCCGCCGCTCCGCACGCCCACGATCCCTACGTCCGCGTCCGCGGCGCCCGGGAGCACAATCTGCGCGGGGTGGACGTGGACATCCCGCGGGACGCGCTGACCGTGTTCACCGGGGTCTCCGGGTCCGGGAAGAGCTCGCTGGCCTTCGGCACGCTCTTCGCCGAGGCCCAGCGCCGGTACTTCGAGTCCGTGGCCCCGTACGCCCGCCGCCTGATCCACCAGATCGGCGCGCCGAAGGTCGACTCCGTCACCGGGCTCCCGCCGGCCGTCTCGCTGGAGCAGCGGCGCTCCTCCCCCGGCTCCCGGTCCTCGGTCGGGACGGTGACCATGCTGTCCAACTCGCTGCGGATGCTGTACTCGCGGGCCGGCACCTACCCGCCGGGCGCCGAGCGGCTGGACTCCGACGCCTTCTCCCCCAACACCGCGGCCGGGGCCTGCCCTTCCTGCCACGGCCTCGGGCGCGTGCACCGCACCAGCGAGGAACTGCTCGTCCCGGATCCCGGCCTGTCGATCCGTCAAGGTGCCATCGCGGCCTGGCCGGGTGCCTGGCAGGGCAAGAACCTGCGCGACATCCTGGAGGCCCTCGGCCACGACGTGGACGCGCCCTGGCGGGAGCTGGCGGCGGCGGACCGCGAGTGGATCCTGTTCACCGAGGAGCAGCCGGTGGTGACGGTGCATCCGGTGCGGGAGGCCGACCGGATCCAACGCCCGTACCAGGGGACGTACATGAGCGCCCACCGGTACGTGATGCGCACCTTCGCCGACAGCAAGAGCCTCACCCTGCGGGCCCGCGCCGAGAAGTTCCTGACCGATTCGCCGTGCCCGGTGTGCGGGGGCAGGCGGCTGCGTCCGGAGGCGCTGGCCGTGACCTTCGCGGGCCGCACCATCGCGGAACTGGCGGCCCTGGCGCTGACCGAGCTGGACGGGGTACTGGCCCGCGAGCGCGGCGGCGGCGAAGCGGCCCGCGTGCTCAACGAGGACTTGCGCTCCCGGATCAGCCCGGTCACCGAGCTGGGGCTGGGGTACCTGAGCCTGGACCGCGGCGCCCCGACCCTGTCGGCGGGCGAGCTGCAACGGCTGCGGCTGGCCACGCAGTTGCGTTCGGGGCTGTTCGGGGTGGTGTACGTGCTGGACGAGCCGTCGGCGGGGTTGCACCCGGCCGATACGGAGGCGCTGCTCGGCGTCCTGGACCGGCTCAAGGAGGCCGGGAACACGGTGTTCGTGGTGGAGCACGACCTGGACGTGGTGCGGCACGCGGACTGGCTGGTGGACGTGGGCCCGCTGGCCGGGGAGCACGGCGGACGGGTGCTGCACAGCGGGCCGCCGCAGGACCTGGCCGCGGTGGCGGACTCGGCGACGGCCCGGTACCTGTTCGGGACCCGGCAGGCCCCGCAATCAAGCTCGGGGGCCGCGCGGAAGGCGACCGGGTCCGTCCGGCTCAGCGGTGTCGACCGGCACAACCTGCGGGACCTGTCGGCCGAGTTCCCGCTCGGGGTGTTCACGGCGGTGACCGGGGTGTCGGGGTCGGGGAAGTCCACGCTGGTGGGCCAGGTGCTCGCGCGGGAGGTCCACGAGCGGCTGGCGGAGCCGGAGTTCCCGGTGCGGCGGCTGGTGGAGGTGGACCAGAAGCCGATCGGCCGGACCCCGCGTTCCAACCTGGCCACGTACACGGGGCTGTTCGACGTCGTGCGCCGGCTCTTCACGGCGGCGCCGGAATCGAAGGCGCGGGGCTGGAAGGCGGGCCGCTTCTCCTTCAACGTGCCGGGCGGTCGGTGCGAGTCCTGCCAGGGCGAGGGCTTCGTCTCGGTGGAGCTGCTGTTCCTGCCCAGTACGTACGCCCCGTGCCCGGAGTGCGCGGGGGCCCGGTACAACTCCGAGACACTGGAGGTCCGTTACTCGGGGCTGAACATCGCGGAGGTGCTCGCCCTGACCGTGGAGTCGGCGGCCTCCTTCTTCGCCGGGGTCCCGGCGGCGGCCCGCAGCCTGGGGGCTCTGTCGGACATCGGCCTGGGGTACCTGCGGCTCGGGCAGCCCGCCACGGAGCTGTCGGGCGGCGAGGCGCAGCGCATCAAGCTGGCGACGGAGCTCCAGCGCGTGCGCCGCGACCACACCCTGTACCTGCTGGACGAGCCGACGACGGGGCTCCATCCGGCCGATGTCACGGTGCTGATGCGGCAGTTGCAGGGTCTGGTGGACGCCGGGCATTCGGTGGTGGTCGTGGAGCACGACATGGCGGTGGTGGCGGGCTCCGACTGGGTCATCGACCTCGGTCCCGGCGGCGGTGCGGACGGCGGCCGGGTAGTGGCCGCGGGCACCCCGTCCGAGGTGGCCCGCGCCACGGGCAGCCGTACGGCGGCCTATCTCGCGCGGGCCCTCGCGGTGCGGCCGTAGTGGTTCGGGCCCGGCCCGCGCTCGCTCGCTCGCTCGCGTGGCCGACGGATCCATGGCCGGCCAGTTGCGGGCTCGGCCGACGGATTCAGGTGCGCTTGGCGTAGTCCCCGTAGCCCTGCCAGTCGAGGACGACGCACGGCTCGTCACCGAGCACCCACGCGTCGTGTCCGGGGGCGATCTGGATGAAGTCCCCCGGCTCCGTCTCGGTGCTCTCGCCGTCGTCCATGACGATCTTCATCCGGCCGCTGACGATGTAGCCCACGTGGGGCGCCTCGCAACTGTCGGTCCCCGCAATGGGCTTGACGTGCTTCGACCACTGCCATCCGGGCTCGAACACGGCCCGTCCCACGGGTCCCTGTTCGGTGTTGAGCAGTTCGAGCCTGCCCTTGCCGTCCTCGAACGGACGCGTCTCATCGGCGGAGTCGAAACCCCGCCTCACGATTCCAGACATGATGGCCCACCTCCCGGCACACGACTGCCCCGAGTCCACTTCTCAGCGTACGCCCGCACCGCGGAGAACTCCCGGCGTACGGGGCCGCTACGCATCTCCCGGAAGCAGGCGCTGCGGAAGCTCGCGGAAGGTCCAGACGCCCTGCTTCCGGCTGAACATCCACACCAGGTCGTAGCGGTCGGGCCAGGCAGCCGGCAGCCCCAGCACGTCCTGCGCTCCGAGGCCCCGGATCAGGCGGGGCATCCCCTGGTGCTCCCAGCAGACCAGGACGGGCATCCGCGCCGCCAGCACCGCCCGGGCCAGGGCGGGCTCCGATCCCACGGCGAACTCGGCCCGGAGGGGCGTACCCAGTGCGGTGGCGAGCGGCTCGACGGTCTGGCGGCACCGGGCGGGCGCCCCCGCCTTGCCGCCGGCCGCGAAGACGTCCCCGGGCCGGGGCAGGGCGGCGCCCCGGGTCGGCGGGAAGAGGGTGGGCAGTTCCTGGGCACGGCGCCGGCCCCGGACGGCGAGGAAACCGGGGTCCTCGTTGCCGTCGTCGTCCTCGCCGGTGTCCCCGGCGTACGGCTTCTCTGCATGCCGGATGACCATGACCAGCGCGTCCTTGGCCACCTCGGGGCCGGGGCGCGGCTCAGGGGGCCGCTCCTCCCCGGCACAGGCCGCCGCCGCCAGGGGGGCGAGGGCGGCGGCCAGCACGGTACGGCGGCGGGGGCCGGATCCGGCGGGGGCTTGAGGCATGCGCCCACTGTCACCCACGCCCGGGAAACCGGCCGGTCACGGCGCGACGGGGGCCGCTCCGATCATCCGATCGGCGGACGCGTCACGGCCGTGCGCCGACGGAGCCCGCACGTCAGCGGGGGCCTCGGCGGACGGCCCGCAGCCACTCCTTGTTCATGGCGGCGATCGACGGCAGCGGGATGCCCTTCGGGCAGGCCGTGGCGCACTCGCCGGTCAGGGTGCACCCGCCGAAGCCCTCGGCGTCCATGGTGGCCACCATGTCCAGGACCCGGGTCTCGCGCTCCGGCGAGCCCTGCGGGAGCACGTTGAGGTGGTTGACCTTGGCGGAGGTGAAGAGCATTGCGGAGCCGTTGGGGCAGGCCGCCACGCACGCCCCGCAGCCGATGCACTCTGCGTGCTCGAAGGCGTAGTCGGCGTCGGGCTTGGGGACGGCCGTGGCGTGCGCCTCGGGGGCGGCGCCGGTCGGGGCGGTGATGTAGCCGCCGGCCTGGATGACCCGGTCGAGGGCCCCCCGGTCGACGACGAGGTCCTTGACGACGGGGAAGGCCGAGGCCCGCCAGGGTTCGACGTCGATGGTGTCGCCGTCGTCGAAGGAGCGCATGTGGAGCTGGCAGGTCGTGGTGCGCTCCGGGCCGTGGGCGTCGCCGTTGATGACGAGGCTGCACGCGCCGCAGATGCCCTCGCGGCAGTCGTGGTCGAAGGCGACCGGGTCCTCTCCGCTCAGGATGAGGTCCTCGTTGAGGGTGTCGAGCATTTCGAGGAAGGACATGCCCTCCGAGATGCCGTCGACCTCGTACGAGGCCATCGCGCCGGGGGCGTCGGCGTTCTTCTGGCGCCAGACGCGCAGGGTGAGCTTCATGCGTAGCTCCGCTGGGTGGGGTGGACGTACTCGAAGACGAGGTCTTCCTTGTGCAGGACGGGCGCGGCGCCGGTTCCGGTGTACTGCCAGGCGGCCGCGTACCCGAACTCCTCGTCGCGGCGGGCGGCTTCGCCGTCCGGGGTCTGGGACTCCTCGCGGAAGTGGCCGCCGCAGGATTCGGCGCGGTGGAGGGCGTCGAGGCACATCAGCTCGGCGAGCTCCAGGTAGTCGACGACGCGGTTGGCCTTCTCCAGCGACTGGTTGAACTCCTCGCCGCTGCCCGGCACCTTGATCCGCTTCCAGAACTCCTCGCGGATCTCCGGGATCCGGTCGAGGGCCTTGCGCAGGCCCTCTTCGGTGCGGGCCATCCCGCAGTACTCCCACATCAGTTCGCCGATCTCCCGGTGGAAGGAGTCGGGCGTGCGGTCCCCGTCGACGGCGAGCAGCTTGGCGAGGCAGTCACGGGTCTCGCGGACGGCGGCCGCGGCCTCCGGGTGGGTGTCGTCGACGGTGTCCCGGTGCGGGTGGCGGGCCAGGTAGTCGTTGATGGTGGAGGGCAGCACGAAGTAGCCGTCGCCGAGGCCCTGCATGAGGGCGGAGGCGCCCAGGCGGTTGGCTCCGTGGTCGGAGAAGTTGGCCTCGCCGATCGCGAACAGGCCGGGGACGGTGGTCTGGAGGTCGTAGTCGACCCACAGTCCGCCCATCGTGTAGTGCACGGCGGGGTAGATCCGCATGGGGACCTCGTACGGATTCTCCGCGGTGATCCGCGCGTACATGTCGAAGAGGTTGCCGTACTTCTCGGCGACCTTCTCCTTGCCCATGCGGCGGATGGCGTCGGCGAAGTCGAGGTAGACGCCCTGGCCGCCGGGGCCGACGCCGCGGCCCTCGTCGCAGACGTTCTTGGCCGCGCGGGAGGCGATGTCGCGGGGCACGAGGTTGCCGAAGGAGGGGTAGATCCGCTCCAGGTAGTAGTCGCGCTCGGCTTCCGGGATGTCGGCCGCGGGGCGGGTGTCGCCCTTGGCCTTGGGGACCCAGATGCGGCCGTCGTTGCGCAGGGACTCGCTCATCAGCGTGAGCTTGGACTGGTGGTCGCCCGTGCGCGGGATGCAGGTGGGGTGGATCTGGGTGAAGCAGGGGTTGGCGAAGTACGCGCCGCGGCGGTGGGCCCGCCAGACGGCGGTCGCGTTGGAGTTCATCGCGTTGGTGGAGAGGTAGAAGACGTTTCCGTAGCCACCGCTCGCGAGGACGACGGCGTCCGCGTAGTAGGTGTCGATCTTGCCGGTGACCAGGTCGCGGGCGACGATGCCGCGGGCCACGCCGTCGACGGTGATCAGGTCGAGCATCTCGGTGCGGGCGTGCATCTCGACGTTGCCGGCGGCGATCTGCCGCGAGAGCGCCTGGTAGGCGCCGAGGAGGAGCTGCTGCCCGGTCTGGCCGCGGGCGTAGAAGGTGCGGGAGACCTGGACGCCGCCGAAGGAGCGGGTGTCGAGGAGGCCGCCGTACTCGCGGGCGAAGGGGACGCCCTGGGCCACGCACTGGTCGATGATCTCGACGGAGATCTGGGCGAGGCGGTGGACGTTGGACTCGCGGGCGCGGAAGTCGCCGCCCTTGACGGTGTCGTAGAAGAGGCGGTGTACGGAGTCGCCGTCGTTGCGGTAGTTCTTGGCCGCGTTGATGCCGCCCTGGGCGGCGATCGAGTGGGCTCGGCGCGGGGAGTCGGAGAAGCAGAACTGGACGACGTGGTAGCCCTGTTCGGCGAGGGTGGCGCCGGCGGCGCCGCCGGCCAGGCCGGTGCCGACGACGATGACGGTGTGCCCGCGCCGGTTTGCGGGGTTGACCAGCTTGGCCTCGAAGCGGCGGCGGTCCCAGCGCTCGGCGATGGGGCCTTCGGGGGCCTTCGCGTCGGCGATCGGGTCCCCGGTGGTGTAGTCGGCGTAGTCGTTGCTCATGTCAGCTCACCACTCCGGTCATGACGGCGACGGGTACGGACACGAAGCCCGCGAAGAGGACGAGGGCGAGGGCGTTGGCCAGGAACTTAAGCGTCCTGTCCCGTCGGGCGTTGCCCGCGCCCAGGGTCTGGGCGGCGCTCCAGAAGCCGTGGCGGACGTGCAGTGCGAGGGCGGCCATCGCCACGAGGTAGATGGTGTTGCCGTACCAGGTGGAGAAGGTGGCGAGGACGTTCTCGTACGGATGCCCGGCCCAGGCCCGCTCGTTCACGGTGAGCGTGGTGAGGTCGAGCAGGTGCCAGACGATGAAGAGGGCGAGGATGATGCCGCCCCAGCGCATGGTGCGGGTGGCGTAGCTCGCGCGGCGGCGCTTGTGGGCGTACTTCACCGGGCGCGCCTTGATGTCGCGGCGGCTGAGCTGGTACGCGCAGACCCCGTGTGCGACGACGGCCGCGAGCAGGGCCACGCGGACGATCCACAGGGCCCACTCGTGGTGCAGGAAGGGCGAGCCGAGGGTGCGCAGCCAGTGGGCGTAGCCGTTGAACTCGTCCGCCCCGAAGAAGATCTTGAGGTTTCCGAGCATGTGCACGACGAGGTAGCCGAGCATGATCAGGCCGGAGACCGCCATCACGGACTTCTTGCCGACGGAGGAGTCCCAGAGCGTGCGCGTGGTGGACGGCCGTCGATCCGTCCGTGTTGCCAGAGCCATGACATTGACCGTAGGGACGAAGGTCCCGAAAGGTCCAAGACATGGCAGAGCTCAAGTCGATAGGCTCAGGCTATGTAGCCGCTAACCTGGGGCCATGCAGTTCCAGCAGCTGGTCTACTTCGTCGCCGTCGCCGAGACCCGGCACTTCACGCGGGCGGCCGAGCGCGAGCACGTGGCCCAGCCGTCCCTGTCGCAACAGATCAAGGCGCTCGAGCGGGAGCTGGGCGCCGAGCTCTTCAGCCGGGCGCGCGGGAACATCGCGCTCACCGATGCCGGCGAGACCCTGCTGCCGCTGGCCCGGCGGATCCTCGCGGACGCGGACACGGCCCGCCTGGAGGTCCAGGAGCTGGCGCAGCTCCGGCGCGGCCGGATCCGGCTCGGGGCCACCCCGAGCCTGTGCACCGGTCTGCTGCCGGGCGTGCTCCGCGCCTTCCACACCGCCCATCCGGGGATCGAGCTGCTGATCGAGGAGAGCGGTTCGCTGGACCTCGTACGGGCGCTCGCGCGCGGCTCCCTCGACCTGGCGCTGATCGCCCTGCCGCTGCCCCCCTCGGCGCCGGCGCTGACCACGGTGGAACTGCTGACGGAGGACCTGGTGGTGGTCTCCTCGGCGGCCCTCCCGCCCCCGGCGGGCGGTGGTTCGCTCACGGTGTCCGCGCTGCGCGACGAGCCGATGGTGATGTTCCGGCACGGCTACGACCTGCGGGACCTCACCGTGGCGGCGTGCCGGGCAGAGGGCTTCGAGCCGGTGTTCACGGTGGAGGGCGGCGAGATGGACGCGGTCCTGGGCTTCGTCCGCGCGGGCCTCGGCATCGCGGTGGTCCCGGCGATGGTGGTCGCCCACGCGGGCTCGGGCCTGCGCGCCACCCCCCTGACGGGCTCCCCCCTGCGCCGCACGATCGCCCTGGCCCACCGTACGGACGTGGCACCCCCGCGAGCGGCCCGGGAACTGAAGCGCATCCTGCTGGGCTGAGCCTCTCTTCAGACTCTTCAAATATGGGAAGTAAGGCCGGTGACCGGGTCGTGGGAGATCAGCGTCGGCAGACCCGGGTCGTACTGGACGACCTCGGCGGTCAGCAGCGCCCGCCGCCGGCAGGCCCTCGCGACCTCTCCCAGGAACCGCAGCACAGCGGCCACCCCTGCCCCGTCGAGGACGTCCTCGGGCTGGACCGAGAACTCAATCTCCTCCTCGTCGCATGGCAGGGCGAAGAACCACACGGCGCCGAACCGGGCCCGGAAGCAGAAACCCTCGCCCTCACCCTCCGGCTCGTCCGCCCAACGGTGGAAGAGGTCGGCGACGGCGGGACGTACGGGATCGAGCCGGAGGTAGGGGTGCTCCACCTTGGTCTCGTCGGCTACGACACGCAGACGTTCGAGGACCGCGACCCACTCGGCACGGGTCGTGTCGAGAACCCGGATGTCCCTCAGGCTGCCGTCGAGTTGGAAGACATCACACATCCACGGCTCGGGCAGGCACGGCGTGCGGGCACCATGCTCACCGGCATGGACCTCCTCGTGCGTCCACTCGACCGACTCCCCGTTCGCTCTCGCCATGCCGTCACCGCGCCTTGCGTGCGGGCAGTGCCCGGTCGAGGCCGCCGGAGAGGAGGGTGAAGGCGCGCTCCGCGTCGGCCACGGCTGCGGGGTGGGCCTCGTCGGCGCTCTGGCCGGCGTCGATGCGGCGCCAGTTCTCCCGGCCGAGCTCCTGACGGGCCGCCACCAGATAGCCGGCCGCCAGGCGTGCGGTGAGCGGGTCGACCGCTTCGGCCTCCAGGACGGCGGCGAGCAACTCCACCTCGCGGGCGGTGTAGTGGGCCAGCCGGGACTCCAGGCTGGCGGTGCCGTAGAGCAGCCGCTCGAAGGCGAGCACGTTCGGGTGGTCGCAGAGCCCGGTGATCGGGTCCCGCTCGGCGAGCGCCGCCAGGAAGTGCGCGCGCACCGCCGCCACCGGGGTCTGCCCCGCGACCCGGTCGCGCACGATGCGCGCCGCCTCGTCCTGATGGTCGGCGAAGCGGTCGAGGACCAGGTCCTCCTTGCTCGGGAAGTAGCGGAACAGCGTGGGCTTGGAGACCTCGGCAGCGGCCGCCACATCGGCCACCGAGACGGCGTCGAAGCCCCGTTCCAGGAAGAGTTCCAGCGCCGTGGCCGCCAGCTGTCGGCGCGTACGGAGCTTCTTGTTCTCGCGCAGACCCTTCGTGTTCTCCATGCGCCCAGCCTAACACGAAAGAGTGACCCAGTTAATTTTGTAACTGGGTTGCCTTTTCGCTCGGGAGCCGCTTTCCTTGAGATACCGACGACGAGGGGACGTCTCATGACCGACGCAATGGACTCAATGGACGCAATGGGCGTAAGGGATGACGTGGGTGCAGCGGGCGCAGGGGGTGCAGCGGGCGCCGCTGATGGTGCGGACGTGCTGATCGTGGGCTCCGGCCCGACCGGCCTCACGCTCGCCTGCGACCTGGCCCGCCGCGGCATCGCGGTGCGGATCGTCGAGGGCCGCCCGGGACCGCACCGCGAGTCGCGGGGCAAGGGGCTCCAGCCGGGCAGCCTCGCCTTCTTCGAGGAGCTCGGCGTGGCCGACTCCGTGCGGGGCAAGGGACGCGAAGGCGTGGTGCTGCGCAAGTACTTCGACGGGGAGCCCGTCAAGGACACCACCGTGGAGGGGGGTCTGCTCATCGGGCAGTGGCAGGTGGAGGAGAGCCTGCGCGACCGGCTGGCCGAGCTGGGCGTGCGGGTCGAGTACGGGTCCCGGCTCGCCGGAATCACCCAGGACGCGGACGGCGTCCGCGCGCAGCTGGAGGACGGCACCGTGATCCGGGCCGGCTATCTGGCGGGGTGCGACGGCGGGCACAGCACCACCCGCGGACTCCTCGCGATCCCCTTCGAAGGGAGCGGGGAGAGGGAACCGGCGATGGTCCTCGGGGATGTCAGGGCGCCGGGGCTCGGCCGCGAGTTCTGGCACCAGTGGTTCACGTCGGACGGGGGCGGGATCCTGCTCTGCCCGATGCCGGGGACGGACACCTTCCAGCTGCAGGCCGGTCCCGAGACGGACGAGCGGGGCGAGGCACTGCCGCCCTCGCTGGAGAGCTTCCAGCGGCTCTTCGACCGGCACGCCCGGATGCCGGGGATACGGCTCACCGAGCCCACCTGGCTCTCCTCCTGGCGGGTCAACGTCCGCATGGCCACCCGGATACGCGAGGGCCGGGCCTTCCTCGCCGGGGACGCGGCACACGTCCACCCCATAGCCGGCGGGCTGGGCATGAACACCGGCATCCAGGACGCCGCCGCCCTCGGCCGGACGCTGTCCGCCGTCCTCTCCGGGGCGGCCGGGGAGGAAGCGCTCGACGGGTACCAGGCGGAGCGGCTGCCGGTGGCCGCCCAGGTCCTGGCCGACACGGCTCGGCGCTACGAGCGGGTGGTGGCGGCCGTCCGCGAGCCGGGCCGGGGCACGGAGGCGGGCCTGGAGTGAGCCAGCCCGCCCCGGACCGAGCCGACCGGCGCTGCGGTGCCCACCGGGGCAGACTGGGCGGTCCGGAAGCGGCTGGCGCCGGCGGTGTTCAGGAGGTGGGTACCGCGTCCGACAGGGACAGGGTGTGGATGCGGTCGGCGGCGCCCGGGCGGGCGTAGTACCAGCCCTGGGCCGTGTCGCAGCCGAGGGCTCGGAGCTGGGCGGCCTGGGCGCCGGTTTCCACTCCCTCGACGGTGACGGCGAGTTCGAGGCTGTGGGCCAGGGCCACGATGCCCTCCACGATCTTGACGTCGACCGGGTTGGCAGGGTGCTGCTGCATGCCCTTGGTGAAGGAGCGGTCCAGCTTCAGCACGCTGACGGGGAGGCGGCGCAGGTTGGCCAGGTTCGAGTAACCGGTGCCGAAGTCGTCGAGGGCGATGTCCACGCCCAGGGCGGCGAGCCGGCGCAGGGGTTCGAGGAGTTCGTCGTCGGCGCCGATCAGGGCCGACTCGGTGACCTCCAGGCACAGCGTGCCCGGGGTCAGGCCCGAGGACTCCAGGACCCGGATCGTGTCGGCGACCAGGCCGGGGTGGTGCAGCTGGGTCGGTGACAGGTTGACGTTGATCCGCAGCGTGGCACCGCCCTTCTGGTGCTGCCAGGCGCGGGCCTGGCGGACGGACTCCTCCAGGACCCAGCGGCCGAGCGGCACGATCAGGCCGGTGCGTTCGGCGAGGGGGATGAACCGGTCCGGGCCGAGCACCCCGTGCTGCGGGTGCGACCAGCGCACCAGCGCCTCCGCGCCGTGCACGCTGCCGTCGTGCATGTGGACCAACGGCTGGTACTCGATGAAGAACTCGCCGCGTTCCAGCGCCGCCGGGAGGGCGTTGGTCAGCCCGTGCCGGGTGATGGCGCGCGCGTCGGCAGCGGCGTCGGCGAACTCGAACCGGTTGCCGCCGGCCGCCTTGGCCCGGTACATGGTGATGTCGGCGCTGCGCAGCACCTCGGCGGGGGTGCGCTCGCGCGCCGGGCCCTCGACGATGCCGATGCTGCCCCGGACCGTCAGCTCGCGCCCCTCCAGGCGGATCGGGACGGAAAGGGCGGAGAGGATACGGACGGCCAGTTCGGTGGCCTTCTCCTCGGTGTCGGGACCGGTGGTCAGCGCCACGAACTCGTCGCCGCCGAGCCGGGCGACGACTTCGCCCGGTCCGGTCGCGCAGCTCTGCAGCCGGTCGGCGACCTCCACCAGCAGCCGGTCGCCGGCCGAGTGGCCGAGGCTGTCGTTGACGGCCTTGAAGCCGTCGAGGTCGAGGTAGCACAGGCCGAAGCGCGAGCCGCCGGAGCCGCTCAGGGCCTTCTCCAGGCGTTCGAAGAAGAGGGTCCGGTTCGGCAGGCCGGTCAGGGCGTCGTGGGTGGCCTCGTAGCGCAGGCGCAGGTTCAGCAGCCGGCGCTCGGTGGTGTCCTCCATCAGCGCCAGCTGGTACTGCGGCACGCCCTCGGCGTCGCGCAGCAGCGAGACCGTCAGGTTGGTCCACAGCACGGTCCCGTCGTGCCGGTAGTACGGCTTCTCCACGCGGTAGCTCTCGCGTTCGCCGCGCACGAGCTCCCCGTACATCCGCCACACGTGCGGGGTGTCGTCGGGGTGGCTCCATTCGCTGACGTTGCGGCCGCGGACGTGCCCGTCCATGCCGCCGAACATCTGCAGCAGCGCGTCGTTGATCTCCAGGACGTTGCCCTCCAGATCGGCGATGCCGATCCCGACGGCCGCGCCCTCGAAGACCGCCCGGAAACGGGCTTCGCTGGCGTGCAGTGCCTGCTGGGCGTCGATGCGGGCGGTCAGGGCGGACCGGGCGATGGCCTCCTGCTCCTTGAGCGTGCGCTCGCGCAGGGCGCGGGCGAACCCGGCCGCGATGCCGTGCTGGAGCCGGGCGCAGCGCGACCGGTACTCCTCGGTTCCCTCGACGCTCTCGGCGTCGGGGCCCTGCGGACCGCAGTACAGCACCAGGTAGGACTCGACGACGCCGAGCGTGCCGGCCAGCGCCTCCGGGTCGGTGCAGTGGACCGCGACGAGTTCCTCCCCGACCCGCTGGCCGACGGAGGAGTCGAAGGGGCGGGCGCGCAGGGCCTCGACGAGGGTGCGGGTGAGCGGTACGAGGTGGCGTTCGAACTCGCCGCGGGTGAGCGAGGTCGCGGTGACCGGGAAGATCGCCCTCCCCCAGATGGTCGCGAACCGCCCGATCCGGTCCTCCAGGCCGCCCTGCGGCGCGGCAGGGTCGTCCGCCGTCTGCGTCGGCAGTCTCACGCCTTGCGTCCCACTCCGGCGAAGCCCGAGAAGGCGTAGGGGTCTTCGTCCGCGGTCCCGCCCTCCGGCCCGCCGGTCGTGTCGGGCCGCCAGTCGGGCATGGACACGAGGCCGGGCTCGATCAGGCCGAAGCCGTCGAAGAAGCGCCGGATCTGCTCCCCGTCCCGCATGACGAGCGGGTTGCGGATCTCGCGGTAGACGCCGACGGTTCCGCTCGCGACCTCCGCTGACAGCGGGATCCCCTCGTACGAGGCGTGCGTGAGGATCAGCAGGCTGCCGGGGGCCAGCGCGTCGCGCAGTTGGGCGACGGCGGCGTAGGGGTCGTCCGAGTCCTCCAGGAAGTGCAGGACGGCGACCAGCATCAGGGCGACCGGGCGGCTCAGGTCGAGCCCCTGGGCCACCTCGGGGGCGGCCAGGATGTCCTGGGGCTTGCGCAGGTCGGCTGCGACGACCCCGGTCCGCTCGGTGCCGGCCAGGACGGCCTGGCTGTGGGCGACGGCCACCGGGTCGTGGTCGACGTAGACCACGCGCGCCTCGGGGCTGGCGGCCTGGGCGATCTCGTGGACATTGCCGAAGGTCGGGATGCCGGAGCCGATGTCGAGGAACTGCGTCACGCCCTCGGCGACGGCGTAGCGGACGGCACGGCGCATGAATGCCCGGTTGGCCTGCATGATCTTGGGCAGGCCCGGCATGAATTCCATGGCCCGGCGGGCCGCCTGCCTGTCGACCTCGAAATTGTGGGAGCCGCCCAGGTAGTAATCGTAGATGCGGGACACGCTCGGCACCGATATGTCGATGCCTTGCGGGGCCCAGGCGGGGCGCTCCATCGGGGTCTCCAAGCCTTAGTCCTGCAGCGGTCCGGGCAGATCGGACTCCTGTCCGAGCCGAATGTACTGATCATTGCCCAACGGAGCGAGCGAAAGCGGAAATTGGTGATCCGTTCTTCGTCACACGTCAAAGGCCGGACGGGCGGCGTCCGGGGAATGACCGAAACCGACAAATACCTTTTGGGAAAAGGTCGGTGAACGATCCGACACGAAGCGAGTCTGGCTCAAACCTCCATAGCCAAAGCCTCACCCGTTCAGGCGAACCAAGGTCAACCTTCCCGCGCGCGGGCGCGCGCGACCCCATGATCCCCGGGTGAAAAGAGCCTCTTCCAGGCGCCTGCTGGCAGTCCCGGTCCTGCTGTGGGCGGCCCTGTCCGCGACACCGGCCATGGCCGATAGCAGCGCATACGCGACGATCGACGCCGGCGACGGGGCGAGCGCCGTCAGGCACGCCGCGTCCGTCTTCGGCAGCGCGACCGGGGGCATCCGAGGTGGCGGACGTCACGGCGACGAGAGCCGCCCGCGCGACCGCGGCAACCAGGTCGGCCGGGGCGATCGCGGCAACCGGGTCGGACCGGACAAGCCCGGGCACGGCAAAGGCCACGGCCACGGCCACGGCGGACACTGCCGTGGTCACGGCCACGGTCACGGCGGCCACCACGGGCATCCGCCCTGCCCGCCGCCGCCTCCACCGCCGTGCCCGCCCAAGCCCACCCCGCCCCCTCCGCCGCCACCCCCGAAGCCGACGCCCACCCCGAAACCGCCGCCACCTCCCCCGCCACCGCCCGCTCCGAAGCCGGTCCCGAAACCCCCCGAGCCGGCCCCGCCCCCCGCGCGCCCGGCCCCCGCTCCCCCGGCCCCGAAACCGGCCCCCAAGCCGGTCCCGAAACCCGTCGTGAAGCCGCCCGCGCCACCGGCGCCGGCGCCCGCTCCGCCCCGGGTGATCCCCGTGGCCGCGCCCCAGAAGCCGGTCGAGCGCCCCTCCTACCACGCGGCGGCCCGCAAGCCGGTCGAGCACCACATCTCACCGGTGACCTTCACCTTGATGACCGCGACCCCCGCGGTGCTCGCGATCATCGCGCTGCGCCCGCGCTAGAGCAGCCGCATTCCACCCCGCAATCGATTGGGAGTCATCTTGTCGGAATGGCTCGTCCTGTCCCTCGCGATGGCCGCCGCGTGTGCCGTGGTGCTGTCCATCGCCTTCTTCAACCAGCGCCGGATCGGTGAGGACGACGATCCCAGCGAGACCCCGGACGTCATCGAGTACATGACGATGATGATCGGCGTGATCTACGCGATCGTGCTGGGCCTGGCGATCGCCGGCGTCTGGGAGGGCCGCGGGGCCGCCCAGGAGTACGTGCGCCAGGAATCGCAGGCCCTGCACGAAATCAGCGTCCGCTCCGAGGTCTACCCGGCCGAGGTCCGCAAGAAGATCAGGTCCGACGTCGACGCCTACGTGACCTACGTCGTCGACACCGAATGGAAGGAGATGGCCGAGAACGGCGAACTGACGGACCGCAGCGGGGAGCTGCTGGAACGCATCCGCCGCGATGTGACGGACTACGAACCGCAGACCGACCACGAGGGCCAGGCGTACCAGCCGCTCGTGGACCAGGTCGCCGTGGTCGACGACGCGCGCAACGCGCGCGGCCTCAGCGCCGGGGCCACCATGCCCGGGGTGGTCTGGTTCGGCCTGATCGCCGGGGCCCTGGTGACGGTGGGCCTGATCTTCACCCTGCAGATCAGGCGCTCGTTCCGGGAACTGCTGCTGGCGGGGCTGTTCAGCGCGCTGATCGCGTTCCTGCTGTTCCTCATCTGGGACTTCGACGCACCCTTCGGCCGGGGCATCGCCGCCACCGCCGAGCCGTTCCTCTCCCAGTTCCCGCATCTGGGCCTGAGCGGCTGACACGGCGTCGCCCCTGCGGCCGTAGTACGCCCCACCGCACCGCACCGCACCGCACCGCACCGCACCGCACCGCACCGGGGAACCGACCGCCCCCCACCGCGGCACGGCAAACCGGGGACGGGCCTCCCGTCCCCGGTTCGGCCTACCGCCATGCCCCATTCGCCCGCTCCTGATCGCGGGTCACCGCGCCCGGACCTAGCGTGGCGGACATCGAGGCGCACGACCCCCCACGTGCGGAAACCGTTCCGCGGCTGCTCCTCGGGGATCCGGAGAATCAACCATGGGCGCGATACCCACCTCCCCCACAGCCCTGTTGGGCGCCGCCGCGGCGGGCGCCCTCCTCGTGTTCGGCGCGGCGGCCGCGCCCGCCGCGCGTGCGGCCGAAGCCGCGCCCATCACCTCCTTCGGTTTCGCCATCACCCCCTCGACGGTCGCCCCCGGCGGCCAAGTGGTGCTGTCCGTCACCGGCTGCAACGCCGCCTTCGCCACCGTCTCCTCCGGCGTCTTCGACACCGTGAGCATCGACCGGGGCAAGACCGCACGGGTCACCGTGGACCAGGACGCGCGGCGCGGAGCCCAGTACTCCGTCTCCTTCACCTGCGCCGGCGAGACCGGCTCGGCGGACCTCACGATCACCGGCGGCACCGGCAGGCCCACGACCAGTTCCACCGTCGGTGCCCGCAAGAGCCCGAGCGCGGTCGCCGGTACGAGTACGGGTACCAGCGCCGGCACCGGTACGGGCGCTTCGCGCCCCGCCGCCCTCGGCGTCCGCGGAGGCCTCGGCGGCAGCATCGCCGGGCTCGATCCGCTGGAGCTCGGCGCCGGCGCGGGACTCGTCCTCGGCGGGCTGGTCGGTCTCGGCTACGCCCTGCGCCGCCGCGACATCCGCCGCGTCCACTGACCGCGCCGCACCACCGGCCCACACCCATCCCACCCGCACACCCCCACCCCACCCCCGCGATCCTCCCGAAACCGCCGGTCGCCCCGTGTCCTGGCCAGGACACGGGGCGACCGGCGGTTGTCCGGGCCGACCGGGGAGGTCGGCCGGTCAGGCCCGGCCGCGGATCGGGCGCCGACGGCGCATCACGTGGGCGCCGGCACCGAGGGCCGCCGCACCGACGAGGCTCGCGCCGATGGCGGTCTCGGTGGTGGACGGGCCGAGGGAGCCGCCGATGCCGCCCTGGGCGCCTCGGCCGTCCAGGATCGTGAAGCGGTGCGTGGCGACCAGGCTGTTGTCGTGGCACTTGACCGACAGTGTGTGGTGCCCGGGCGAGGCGTGGTTGAAGATCCGGACGGTCGCGAAGCCGATGGAGCCGGCCGACAGGTTCGTCTGCGGAAAGTTGCCGTGCGAGAAGACGATGCCGCCGTGGTGGCAACCGGCCGCGCTGACCTGCATCGTGGAGCCCTGGTGCACGGAGTACGGGTTGACGGTGACATTGCTGGGCCCGCCGTTGCCTCCCGAGGGCGGACCGCCCGCAGGGTTCGCGGAGGCGAATGGGGCACTGAGGGCGATGGCGGCGCAAGTGGCCGCCGCGGTCACGGTAAGAGCGCGGAGAACACGCATGGTGGAACCTCCAGCGGGAAGCGCCCCGGAGCGGTGGCCCGGGCAGATCGACGAGAACGCCTCCCATCACGAACCCTCGGCTCGGTCCGCAACCAGCGCATTTCCACCTTTGGGCCGCAAGGTTGAGCGACACGCCGATGCGCGGACGCGTTTGCTGACGGATCCGCAGGTCACGACCCGTCAGGCATTTATGTGACGATTACCTGGATGGGCGCACCCCTTCCGGCCCCACCACCCGTTCGCCCTTCCCCGATCGCCGTCCCGCACGCACCGCCTTAGCGTGCGTGAAGTAGGGCGTGAAGGGGTGGGACAGGAACGCGGGTCGGGACCCCCGCGTCGGGAAGGGAGAACCATGCTCGAGGACGAGGGTGAGAGGCCACCGAGGAGGCGCTCCCCCTGGGGTGCGATCGCGCTGGTCATGCTCAGCGGCCTCGCCATGATGCGCAACGGAGCCGAGGCCGGCGACGGCCCCCCGCAGCCGGCCGCCGCGGCGGCGGTCAGCGCACCGGCCGGGTCGGCGGTCGGGCCGCAGGCCGACCAGGCGCCCGCCGAGCCGCCCGTGCCGCCGCCGGACATGGAGGTGCTGGGCCACTCGTCGGTCCAGCGCATCCGAATCCCGTCGATCAGCGTGGACGCACCGGTGATGACGGTCGGGCTGGACGCGCAGGGCTGGATCGACGCACCGCCCCCGCAGGACAAGAACCTGGCCGGCTGGTACCTGAACGGCATCTCGCCGGGCCAGCAGGGTTCGGCGGTGATCGTGGGCCACGTGGACAACGCGCAGGGTCCCGCGGTCTTCTACGGGCTGGGCTCGGTCCAGAAGGGCAGCCGCGTCGAGGTGGCGCGCTACGACGGCCGCACGGCGGTGTTCGAGGTGTACGGCGTGGAGGTCTTCTCCAAGAACACCTTTCCCGGATCCCGGGTCTACGGGGACGCCGGGCACCCGGAGCTCCGGGTGATCACCTGTGGCGGCGGCTACTCGAAGGGGCGCGGCTACGACGGCAACGTCGTCGTGTTCGCGCGGATGGTGGAGGCCCGCTGACCCACCCGCGCGGCGACGGACGGCGCCGCCGCGCGGGGGGTACGCCCAGTACGGCCCCTCAGTGCGGCGGCAGCTCCGGCAGCGTCATCCGGAATCCCCGTCCGAGCAGTTGCGGCAGGTAGCTCGCCAGCGCCTGCACGCTCTGCGAGCGGTTGCCGCCCGCGTCGTGGTTCAGCACGATCACCCCGGGCGCGGCCTGCTTGAGGACCCGCGACACGATCGCGGTGGTGCCCGGCTCCTTCCAGTCCAGGGTGTCCACGGTCCAGGCGAGCGGTTCCATGCCGAGCTCCGCGCCGATCTCGAAGGCGGCCCGGTTCCATGCCCCGTAGGGCGCCCGGAACCACAGCGGAGCCGTCCCGACGGCCTGGTGTACGACCTCGCTCGTCCGGCCGATCTCGGAGGCCATCGCCGGCCGGCTGATCTTGGTGAGCTGCGGATGGGTCCAGGTGTGGTTGCCGATGACGTGTCCCTCGGCCACCATCCTGCGCAGCAGGTCCTTGTTGTCCACGGCCATCTCCCCGCAGACGAAGAACATGGCCCGCACGCCGTGGCGCGCGAGGGTGTCCAGGATGCCCGGGGTGTAGCGGGGGTCGGGCCCGTCGTCGAAGGTGAGGGTCATGGCGCTCGCCGACCCACGTTGGGCGTCGGCGGGCAGTTCCAGGATCGGCCGGCTCCGTACGGCGGGCTTCGCCGCGGGCGCGCGCTCCGGGGCCCCTTCGGAGGTCATCGGCTCGAGCCGGTACGGGGATCCGCGCGGGAACTGCGGCAGCTGGCCGGGGGCTCCGGTGAGGGGTCCGGGGCCTGCGGCTCCGCCGGGCACCGCCCCGGGTCCGGCTCCTGCCGCGGGGGTCCCCGCGCCCGATGTCGGGAGATCGTTTTCGCCGCCCGTCAGCAGCCCTGCGGCGGCGGCGACTCCGAGGAAGACGGCGGAACGCAGGAGCATGCGTCGCCCTACTGTCGGCTCGTCATTTTTCATTACTACTACGTATCAACGACATCGCCGCAGATGTCGAGAGGCGCGGACACGGCCCCCGCCGCTCACCCGCTCGGAGCAGTCCCTCCGGCCGTCGCCGCCGGTCAGCCCCGCCGCACCAGCGGGAACGGCAGCGTCTCCCGGATCGTCAGACCCGTGAGGAACATGACGAGCCGGTCGACGCCGATGCCCAGGCCGCCGGTCGGCGGCATCGCGTACTCCAGCGCGTCCAGGAAGTCGTTGTCGAGCTCCATCGCCTCCGGGTCCCCGCCCGCCGCCAGCAGCGACTGCGCGGTCAGCCGGCGCCGCTGCTCGACGGGGTCGGTCAGTTCCGAGTAGGCGGTGCCCAGTTCGGTGCCGAAGGCCACCAGGTCCCAGCGCTCCGCGAGCCTGGGGTCCTTGCGGTGCTGCCGGGTGAGCGGGGAGACGTCGGTCGGGAAGTCCTTGTAGAAGGTGGGCAGCTTGGTCCGCTCCTCCACGAGCCGCTCGTACATCTCCAGGACCACGTCGCCCCGGGTGTTGTCGGGGGTGTGCGGCACGGCCGCGCGGTCGCACAGCCGCCGCAGGACGTGCTCCTCGGTGTCGGCGTCGACCTCCTCGCCCAGCGCCTCGCTGATCGCCCCGTACATCGTCTTGACCGGCCAGGGCCCGGAGATGTCGTGGACGACGAGCTTTCCGTCCGGTCCGGCCTTGTGCGCGATGGGCGAGCCGAAGGCGGCCGTGGCGGCGCCCTGGATCAGCTCGCGGGTCAGGTCGAGCATCACGTCGTAGTCGGCGAAGGCCTCGTAGGCCTCCAGCATCGTGAACTCGGGGTTGTGCTTGTAGGAGACGCCCTCGTTGCGGAAGGTGCGGCCCATCTCGAAGACCTTCTCCATGCCGCCCACGCACAGCCGCTTCAGGTACAGCTCGGGCGCGATGCGCAGGTACAGGTCGAGGTCGTAGGCGTTGATGTGGGTGCGGAACGGCCGGGCGTTGGCCCCGCCGTGGATCTGCTGGAGCATCGGGGTCTCGACCTCCAGGTAGCCCCGGTCCAGCAGCCCCTGCCGCAGGGCCTGGACGGCGCTGGACCGGGCCCGTACGACGTCGCGCGCCTCGGGGCTGGCCACCAGGTCGAGGTAGCGCCGGCGGACCTTGGCCTCGGGGTCGGCGAGGCCCTTGCGCTTGTCGGGCAGCGGGCGCAGGCACTTGCCGGTGAGCTGCCAGGAGTCGACGACCACGGACAGTTCGCCGCTCTTGCTCGCGCCGACCTCGCCGCTCGCGACGACGTGGTCGCCGAAGTCGACCTGGGAGGTGAAGGTGCCGAGCACGGCGGCGCCCGCCTCGTCCCGGGTGAACATCAGCTGGATGTCCCCCGACCAGTCCCGCAGGACGGCGAACACCACGCCGCCGAGGTCGCGTACGACCATCACCCGTCCGGCGACGGTGACCGGCGAGCCGGTGCGGGAGCCGGGCGGGTAGCCGGGGTGCGCGGCCTTCAGCTCGGCGACCGTGTGGGTGCGCTGCCGGATGCCGACGGGGTACGGGTCGGTGCCGGCGGCCCGGATCCGCTCCAGCTTGTCGTGCCGGACCCGGACCTGTTCGGGCAGCCGCTCGGACCGCGCTCCCGCGCCGTCCTCCTCCCCTGCGGATTCCAGCCCGAGGGATTCGATGGGCGGCAGGCCGGCGGTGGTGGCGGGGGCGGTGAGCCCGCGCGGGTGGCCGTTGCCCCACAGGGTGCGCATGCTCGGTACGGAGACGAACCCCTCGGCGATGCCGGAGGCGAGGCTGACCCGGGCGAGCGAGCCGGCGTCCTGGAAGCAGAGGAACCGCGGGTACCACTCGGGGCCGTACTTGACGTTCGAGCGGTACAGCGCCTCCAGCTGCCACCAGCGGGAGAAGAAGAGCAGCAGCTTGCGCCACACCTTCAGGACGGGACCGGCGCCGATCCGGCCGCCCTCTTCGAAGGCGGAGCGGAAGACGGCGAAGTTGAGGGAGATGCGGCGCACGCCCAGGCCCGGGGCGGCCGCGCAGAGCTCGGCGACCATGAACTCCATGACCCCGTTGGGGGCGGCCCGGTCGCGGCGCATCAGGTCGAGGGAGATGCCGTCCTTGCCCCAGGGCACGAAGGAGAGCAGGGCGATCAGCTCGCCCTTGTCGTCGAAGGCCTCCACGAGCAGGCAGTCCCCGTCGGCGGAGTCCCCGAGCCGGTCGAGGGCCATGGAGAAGCCGCGTTCGGTCTCGGTGTCGCGCCATTTGTCGGCCCGGTCCACGATCATCTGCATCTCGTCCTCGGAGAGGGCGGAGTGGCGGCGGATGACGGTGCTGGCCCCGGTCCGCTTGACGCGGTTGACGGCCTGGCGGGTGACGCGCATGTCGCGGCCGTCGAGGTCGAAGTGGGCGACGTGCAGGATGGCCTCGTCGCCGAGTTGGAGGGCGCCGAGCCCGGAGCGGGCGTACGCGGTCGCCCCGTCCTCGGAGGCGCCCATGACGGCGGGCTGCCAGCCGTAGCGGCGGGCGACGGCGAGCCAGGCGTCGATGGCGGGGGTCCAGGCGGCCGGGTCGCCGACGGGGTCGCCGCTGCCGAGGCAGACGCCGGCCTCGACCCGGTAGGTGACGGCGGCCTTGCCGTTCGGGGCGAACACGACGGCCTTGTCGCGCCGGGTGGCGAAGTAGCCGAGGGAGTCGCCCCGCCCGTAGGCGCCCAGCAGGGCCCGGATGCGGGGCTCTTCGTCCCCGTGCAGGGCGGCGGTCAGCCGCTGGGAGCGGAAGAGGGTTGCGGCGGCGTTCAGCAGGGCGAGGGCGCCGAAGAGGCCGAGCAGGAAGTACAGGGGCCTGGCCGGGTGTCCGTCGAACTGCCGGGCCGAGAACAGCCCGCCGAAGACCTGCTTGGCGGACCAGTCCAGCCACTGCCCCTTGGGCAGGGTGCCCGGGAACAGCGCGACCAGGCCCCAGCCGAGGAAGACCGCCGCGAGCAGGCCGAGCCCGAGCACGAGCATGGCCCGCCACAGGGCCCCCGGCCGGGAAGCGGCGTTGAACTCCTTGCGCGCGCCGATCAGGATCACGAGGGCGGCGATCGCGAGGGCCATGGAGGAGAAGCCCACCCAGTAGTCCTCGGCGGCGACGGTCAGCACGTCGACCAGGACCAGCAGGGCCAAATAGGTGACGACGATCCACCAGGCGACCTTCTTGCGCATGCCGAGTGCGGCGGCGAGGAGGAAGAGGAAGACGGCGTAGGCGAGGTTGGCGCTGACCGGCACGACGATGGCGTCGAGGAAGCGCACGACGGGCCGCAGCAGGCGGCGCAGCGCCGGGGAGAGGGCCAGCAGGGCGCAGAACAGCCCGAGCGTTCCGAAGAACGCTCCGAAGGCGTCGGGCACCCGGTTCAGGAAGCGGCTGCGGCTGCCGCGCGTCCCGCGCGTCTCCTCCACGGTGGCACTCATGGTTCGCACTGTAAGGAGGGCCGCGCCCCTTCGCGCGGTGAGCGGGTCAGGGCGTGTGGCACCACACGCCCTAACCTCGGAAGGGTGACAGAGGACGTGGGTACGGGATTCGAGCGCGGTACGGACGGTCCGAAGGTGATCCTCGCCGGGGTGGACGGTTCGCAGTCCTCGCTCCGCGCGGCCGCCTACGCGGCGGGGCTGGCCCGGCGGCAGAACGCGCTGCTGGCGCTGGTGTACGTCCAGCCGGTGATGCCGGCCGGAGCCTCGCTGGGGGCTCCGGTGTCGGAGGCCACCGAGGAGATCGCGGAGGGGCTGGTGGCCGAGATCCGGGAGTCCGCGGAGCGGCTGAAGGGCGTCTACGACGTCCGCTGGCAGTTCCACACCTTCCGCGGGGACGCGTACGCCGGGCTGGTGGGCGCGGCGGAGGAGCTGATGGCGGACGCGGTGGTGGTCGGGGCCTCGGAGCAGGCCGGGCACCGGATCGTGGGCTCGGTGGCGATCCGCCTGGTAAAGGCGGGGCGCTGGCCGGTCACGGTGGTTCCGTAAACGGTGGGCGACCACCGCATTTCTTTGCCTGCGCAACATGATCACCGTAGACGTCGGCGCCGCTGCTGACGTATGTTCGGGCAGCTCGGACGGCCTGTAGGCCGTTCCGCTTCCCTGTCATACGTCGCACATGTTCCCGTGGGGGGTACTTCGTCATGTCCTCGATCGCGCCCGGTCCGTCGCCGTCACCGTCGCCCTTTCCGCCGTCCCGGCCCGCCCAGGTCCTGCGCTCCCCGCAGGCGACCGCGACCGCGGTGATCGTGCTGCTGTCCGTGGGAGCGGTGTTCACTCTGCTCTCGGCCTGGGGAAAGCTGTACAGGTGGCAGCAGATAGAGGAGGTGCTCGCCGATCCCCAGAGCATCATCCACGGCGAGATCGTCTCGCACGACATCCTCATCAACCTGGTCGGATTGGCCGAGAGCCTCACGATGCTGGCGACGATCGCGGTCTTCATCGTGTGGTTCCACCGGGTCCGCTGCAATGCCGAGGTGTTCCGCCCCGACGGCTTCAGTCAGTCCGCCGGCTGGGCCATCGGTGGGTGGTTCGTCCCGATCGCGAACCTCTTCTTCCCGTACCGGACGGCACGGGAGACCTGGAACGCCAGCACGCAGAACGCGCCCGACGGCTCCTTCCGCTCCGTCTCGGGTGCCCCGGTGGTCGCGTGGTGGCTGGCATGTGTGGCCGCCTGGCTCCTCAACGGGCTCGGCTCGTACGAGTACAGGCAGGCGGTCGGTGGCGAGGCGGTCCGCGACGCCTCTGCCCTCGCCGTGGTCGCGGACCTGGTCATCGTCCTGGCCGCCGTGCTGGCCGTCCTGTTCGTGCGCAAGCTGACCGCGCTCCAGGCCGTCAAGGCCGCCCAGGGTCCGAACGCCGCGGCCTGACCCCGCCCCCTCGGTCCCTGGGCGGCCCCCCTCCAGCCCCCTTCGGGCCTACTTCGCCATCGTCAGCCCGTCCTTGGCCGCGCCGCGGCCGAGGACGGCCTCGGTGATCTCGTCGCGGGCCTCCTCGTAGTCCTCGCGGCCGGGCGACTGGGCGAGGGCGGCCGGGAGGTTGACGACCCGGCCCGCTCCGAGGTCCATCATCTGCGGGACGAACTCGGCCTTGGTGACCTGCCAGCGCTGCCCGGGGGCGGCCGGCGGGGCGAAGGTGAAGCGGCCGATGGAACCGTAGTTGCCGCGCATGTCGCGGGCGCCGCTGTAGTTGAACATCTCGCCGGCCACCTGGTCGCCCATGCCGTAGACGATCCAGGTCCCGTTGACCTTCTCGTACGCTTGCGGAATGTGGGCGTGCGTGCCGAGGATCATGTCCACGTCGGGGCGGCCGCCGGTCTGCGAGGCGGTCAGCGCCTTGCCGAGCGCGAGTTGCTTCTCGTCCGGTGCGGTCTGCCATTCGGTGCCCCAGTGGAGGCTGACGAGGACCACGTCGGCGCCCGCCTTCCGGGCCGCCCGGGAGTCCGCGATGATCTTCTCCTGCTCCATCAGGTTGACCGCCCAGGGCTGGCCCTCGGGCATCGGGTAGCCGTTGGTGTCGTACGTGTACGCGAGGTGCGCGACCTTCGCGGAGCCCGCCGCGTACATCGTCACGGTGCCCGCCTCGGCCTCCGTACGGGCCGACCCCGCGTGCTTCAGACCGACCTTGTCGAAGCGGTCGAGGGTGCGCTTCAGCCCGGCGCGACCACCGTCGAGGGTGTGGTTCGAGGCCGTGGAGCAGCCGTCGTACCCGGCGTCCTTGAGGCCGTCGGCGACCTCGGGCGGGGACTGGAAGGCGGGGTAGCCGGTGAACGGGCCGCCATCCGGCCCGTAGATGGTCTCCATGTGGCAGAGGGCCAGGTCGGCGGCCGAGACGATCGGCTTGACCGCGGAGAACATCGGCCGGAAGTCGTGGCCGTCGCCGTCCGCGTCGGAGGCCGCCCGCCGGATGACCGACTCGTGGGGCAGCACGTCGCCGCTCGCGACGAGGGTGAAGCCCTTCATCGAGCCGGCGGCGGGGGCCGTGGTCGATCCGGGAGCGCCGGAGGGCGCCTGGGTGGTCCGGGACCCGCCGAGGCGGGCCGGCGCGGGGTCCCCGCCGGCAGAACAGCCGGCTACGGCCGACAGCACCACGGCGGTCAGCAGTGCGAGGGCGTGGCGGGTGCGCGCGGTCATCGGTCCCAGCTCTCCTTGATTAATACGACTACATGATCTTCCGTCAATCCATAGAAAGAGACGCCTGAAGTCAAGGAACGGCTCCGCCGGCCGGCCGCACACTCACCCCAATGGCCGTTCGGCGCGCCGTTCGACCGTTCACCGCCCGGCGCGGCCGCCCACCGGATGACCCGGGTGCTTGGGCGCACCGTCCGGGCGGGACGGTTCCGGGCGGGCCCGGTGCAGGTCAGGGTGGATCCGTCGACCTCGACCACCCCCGCACCGCCCCCCGGAAGGAGCCTCCCGTGCCCCTTGCCCCCGCCCTCCGACACACCGACCCCGAGGCACTGGCCGAACTCCAGCGCGAACACGGACGGGCCCTGTTCGGTTTCCTGCTGGGCCTGACGGCCGGTGACGCCCAGCGCGCGGAAGACCTCGTGCAGGAGACCCTCCTGCGCCTCTGGCAGCATCCGGAGGTCCTGGGGAGCGACTACGAGTCCCTGCGGCCCTGGCTGTTCACGGTGGCCCGGCGGCTCGCCATAGACGCCCGCCGGGCACGCCTGTCCAGGCCCCTGGAGGTGGACCCGACGGGGCTGGAGCAGGCACCGGCGCCGGGGGACGCGGTGGCGGGCTCGGTGACCGCCATCGACGTACGCCGGGCGGTGGGATCACTGGGGCCCGAGCACCGGGACGTACTGGTGCAGGTCTACTTCCAGGACCGCTCGGTGGCCGAGGCCGCGGCGGAGCTCGGCATTCCGGCGGGTACGGTCAAGTCCCGTACGTACTACGCCCTGCGCGCCCTGCGGAAGGGCCTCCAGGGCTACGGGTACGGACTAGGTGCCTGAGGGCCGGCGCCCGGGGCGTTGCCAGTGCCGGCTGCGGGACGCGGCGTCGGCGCCGACGAACTCGCCGCCGCCGTACGACCGCTCGTCACCACCGTGCGCGTCGAACCCCTCGGCGACGACGCGGCCTTGTGGGGGCGCGCGGTGACCGACGAACGCCACGCCGTGATCGCCACGGTCTGACCGGTCCGGTTCCGGAGGAGGACCCACGGCCCGACGACCTACGACGAACGCGTCAAAGAATGGCCTGAACGCCGTCGAAGCGGACACGAACCGCATCGAAACAGGCATGGGAGCGTTCAAGTTGAGTAAACATCCCCCGATCCGCGAGCCGCGCAAGGAAGGCTCGGCGTTGACGGCGGGAAGACTCGACGCTTGCGGGAGAAGGTGGAACGGTGCAGCCCGAGGGTACGAACGGCACCAGTGACGGTGGGCTCGCGGTGCCCATGGCATGGCTCTACGCGGAGTACATCGCCGACGAACTGCTGCGCACGGGCCGGCTGATCCCGGTCAGCACCCTGGAGTTCCGCGCCGGACGCGACACGCTCGCGCTGACCATCTACCTCTCGGACGCCGCCGGCGAACTCTCCGGGATCCGGGTCGTCTCGCAGCTCGACGAGTGGATGTCGCTGACGGCGTACGGGCACCCCTGGCGCGACTGGGTCCACACCCGGTTCCTCGCGCTGGGCGAGGAGGCCCGCGAGCGCGGCCGGGGCGAGGACCCCGACCTGGAACTGGCCCGGGCGGCCTGGCGCTGGCTGGACCACACGGAGCTGTTCGCCACCAACCTCGACCCGGGGCGCCACGGCCACGCCGACACCCCGCCGGGCCTGGACGAGAACGCCCGGGTCTGGACCCCGGCCTGGCAACTCGGGCTCCCGCTGGGGCACTTGGCGATGCACCTGTTCTGAGGGCGCGTACGTGCCGCGCCCGGCCCGCTACTGCGGCCGGCGCGGCCCCGGCGGCTCCGTCGGGTCGGTGACCAGCCCGGTGAAGGCGGCCTCGTTGCGCTCGGCCCGGATCACGTAGGCGCGGGCGACGCACCACAGCACCGGATACACCAGGACCCCGAGCACGACCCAGACCAGCGGGCCCGACGCCACCCGCGGGACCAGGAACAGCAGGGGCAGCAGGCCCACCAGGAGGACGAGCGCGGCCAGGGCGCCGAGTCCGGCGCGGAGCTGGCTGCGCATGAGGGCCCGTACGTAGGTGGCTCCGAGGGTGGTCTGCTCGGAGATCTCGGAGCGGGCCGGCGTGTGCGCCGGGGGCCTGCGGCGGCTGCCGCGCGGGACCCCCGTGACGACCTCCCTCCGGGGCGGCTGCGGCTGCTGCTCCTCGGCCATGGGCCGGAGTCTAACCGGAGCCGGGCCGCCCGGAACCCTCCCGGGAAGGGCCCCGGGACCTACTTCAGCAGCTTCGACAGCCGCCGGTCGGCGAGCGGCTTGCCCCCGGTCTGGCACGTGGCGCAGTACTGGAGCGAGGAGTCGGCGAAAGAGACCGAGCGGACGGTGTCCCCGCACACCGGGCAGGGCTCGCCCGCGCGGCCGTGGACCCGCATCCCGCTCTTCTTCTCTGCCTTGAGGCGTCCGGCGGCCACTCCGTGCGCCCGCTCGACGGCCGTGCGCAGGGTCTCCTCGACGGCCGCGTACAACTGGTCCACCTGCGCCTCGTCGAAGGAGGCGGCCAGTTTGAAGGGCGAGACCTTGGCGTGGTGGAGGATTTCGTCGCTGTAGGCGTTGCCGATGCCCGCGATGACGCTCTGGTCGCGCAACACGCCCTTGATCTGCCGCCGTTCCCCGGCGAGCAGCGCGCCGAAGGCCTCGCGGCCGAAGTCCTCGGAGAGCGGGTCCGGGCCGAGCCGGGCGATCCCGGGGACCTCCTGCGGATCGCGGACCACGTACACGGCGAGCCGCTTCTGGGTCCCGGCCTCGGTGAGGTCGAACCCGCCGCCGCCCTCCAGGACGAGGCGCAGGGCGAGCGGCCCCTTGCCGGGTCGCGGCGGCCGGTCGGGAACGGTGTCGATCCAGCGCAGCCAGCCGGCCCGGGCGAGGTGGGTGACGAGGTGCAGTTCGCCGATCCGCAGGGCGAGGAACTTGCCGTACCGGGCCGTGGCCCCGGCCCGCTGCCCTTCGAGCGCGGTCAGGGGCGGGTCGTACGTCTTGAGCACGCTCACGGCGAGCGGGAGGACGCGCTCGACCACCCGCCCGGCGAGGTGCTCGTCGAGGAACCCCCTCAGGGCCTCGACTTCGGGCAGCTCGGGCATGCCCCCAGCCTGCCGCGGCCCCGGGCGGAGCGCGAGCCGGGGACGTCCCGGTGCGGAAACGGTGTGGCAGTCGAGTCGCCCGCGCCGGTACTGTCCGCTCTCCGAGCAGCCGTACCAGCGGCCTTCCGCACCCGGAGAGCGATTCACATGACCAGCCGGCGAGCAACGACGACCCTGTGGCGCCCCACCGGCCCCGAGGAGCTGGACCTGGTCCGCGGCCTGAACTGGCGCGCTTGGCCGCCCCGGCTCCCCGAGCAGCCGATCTTCTACCCGGTCCTCAACGAGGACTACGCGATCAGGATCGCGAGGGACTGGAACGTGAAGCACAGCGGCGTCGGCTTCGTGACCCGGTTCGAGGTCGAGTCCGAGTTCCTGAGCCGGTACCCCGTCCAGCAGGCCGGGGGACGGACGATCCTCGAGCTGTGGGTTCCGGCCAAGGAGTTGGACGACTTCAACGCTCACATCGTCGGCGCGATCCAGGTGGTGCACGAGTTCCGCTGAGGCAGCGGCAGCGGCAGCGGCAGCTCACGGCATCGTGAACTCGCACCACACGCACTTGCCGCTCCCCCGCGATTCCACGCCCCAGACGTCCGCCAGCCGGTCCACCAGCATCAGGCCGCGTCCCGAGACCCCGGAGTCGCCCGCCTCCCTGCGCCGGGGCAGGGCGCTGGAGCGGTCCTCGACCTCGACGCGGAGCCTGCGTTCGGGGCCGCTCAGGACCCGCAGCGTCACGATGGCGGGACCGTCGGTGTGCATGAGGGCGTTGACGATGAGCTCGTCGGCGATCAGCTCGATCTCGTCCGCCCGGTCCCGCGCGCCCCACGCCCGCACCGCCGCGCCGATCATGTGGCGGGCCGAAACGAGGGCTTCGGGGTCGCCGGGGGCCACGTGCTGCTGGAGCCGGCCGCCGGCCTGCTGGGCCTCCTCGGCGTCGCGGCGGAGCAGCAGCAGGGCCATGTCGTCGTCGCCGCCCCGGTCGTCGACGACCTCGCACAGCCGGTCCGCGAGCAGGGCCAGGTCGGCCGGTCCGGTGCGGACGAGGGAGGCGAGGAGGCGGATGCCGTCGTCGAGGTCGGCTCCGGGTTGTTCCACCAGGCCGTCCGTGCACAGCAGAAGCGTTTCCCCCGGTCCCATCTCGACCGTGGTCACCGGGTACTCCAGCAGCCCGAACTCCGCGGACAGCCCCAGCGGCATCCCGCCCTCCAGCGCGAGGCGCTCGCAGCCGCCGTCCCGGGTGCGCATCAGGGGGTCGATGTGGCCGGCCCGGACCAGTTGCAGCACCCCGGTCGAGAGGTCGGCCTCGACGTACGTGCAGGTGGCGAAGCGGTCGGTGTCCAGCTCGTGCAGGAAGACGGAGGCCCGGGCCATGACGGTGGCGGGCGAGTGCCCTTCGGCGGCGTAGGCGCGCAGCACGATCCGCAGCTGGCCCATGACCGCCGCCGCGTGCGTGTCGTGGCCCTGGACGTCGCCGATGACCGCGCCGACCCGGCCGCCGGGCAGCGGGATGACGTCGTACCAGTCGCCGCCGATGTCCCGGCCCATCCGGGCCGAGCGGTACCGTACGGCGATCTCGGCGCCCGGTACCGAGGGGATCCGGCGCGGCAGCATCGCCTGCTGGAGACCCTCCGCCAGATCGTGCTCCTGCTCCAGCAGCATCGCCCGCTGGAGGCTCTGGGCGATGCTGCTGCCGAGCGCGACGAGCAGGTTCCGCTCCTCCTGGGTGAAGCCGTCCTTGTCCCGGTAGAGCAGGCCGATCGCGCCGATCGGGCGGGCCTGGGCGATCAGCGGCAGGTAGGCGGCCGCCGAGATGTGCATGGACGAGATCTTCGCCCAGAGCCCGGGATAGCCGGCGGCGAACTCGGCCGCGGAGTCCAGGAAGCGCGGCTGGAGCGAGCGCACCACCTCGCTCATCGGGTACTGCTCGTCGATGCGGGTGTAGCGGGTACCGGGGACGAAGCTGCCCGCGGGGCCCTCGGCGACGAGGTGGATCCGGCCGGCTTCGACCAGTCCCATCACCATGCCCATGGACCCGAGCCGTTCCAGGCCGTGGGCGTCGCCGAGCGCGTCGATGACGTCCTGGACGGTACGGGCGTGCGCGAGCGCGGCGGTGGTGGACTCGACCACGGACGTCTGGCGGCGCCGCTCCTCGTCCAGCCCGAGGCGTTCCGCCGAATGACTGAGCTCGTCGGTGGCGTCGCGGACGATGCCGATGATCCGGTACGGGCGGCCGTCCGGGCCGCGCATGACCCGTCCCTGGGTGTGCGTCCAGCGCAGTTGGCCGTCGTGGCAGCGGATGCGGAAGTAGGCGCCGTAGCTGTCGACCCCGCTCTTGAGGGCCGAGGAGACCAGCGCGTCGAGCCGGGCACCCTCGGCGGGCGGGACGCGCGGCGACAGCGAGCCGGGCCGGCCGTCGTAATCCTCGGGGGTGGTGTCGAAGACCTCGAGGGCGGCCGAGTCCATGTGCATGAGACCGGTGACCAGGTCCCAGTCGAAACTGCCCATGCGGTTCAGCGAGAGGGACCGGTCCGGGTGTGCGGGCCAGTCCTCCGGCAGCGATACGGCGGTCGGCACCGGTCCACCATGACACACGGGCCGGTCAGGCGCTCTCCAGGTACTGGCCGTCGTACGGGGCCGAGGGCTGCTGCTCGGGGACGGAGTAGGGGTCGGCGTACGGGTCCGCGTACGGGTCCGCATAGGGGTCCGCGTACGGATCGCTCGGCTGCGGCGACACCCCGTCGGGGCCCACCAGGGTCCCCGGGTCGCTCGGGGTCTGGCCGGGCAGGTCGGAGGGGATGTCGGTGGGCACGTCCGAGGGCTGGTCGGTGGCGGGCGGCGGGGCCGTGGGCGGGCCCGAGGGGATGCCGGACGAGGGCTGGTCGGGGGTCACCGGGGTGTTCGGGGTGTTCGGGGCCGTCTGCGGGGAGCCCGGCGGGCAGTCGGCCGCGTTCGGGGCGGGGCTGCGGCCGGGGCTCGGCGGGCCGGTGGGCGGCGGCTCGGTGCGGGCGAGGCTGTTGCTCTCCGGGGTCCGGCACGGTTCGGCCGGCGCGGTGCCGGGCGGGGTCGCGGGACCGGCGGGGATCCCGTCGGCCGGGTCGTACGGGGGCGGCGTCCGCGGGGTGCGGTCCTGGGCTCCGTCGTCGCCGGCCGTGCGCTCGATCCAGGTGTTGTCGGCGATGTTCACGATGACCAGGTTGTTGATCACCTGCATGGTCGGCTCGATGACCACGACCTGGGTGGGCTGGTAGCCGCTCCAGGGTTCCCCCTTGAGCACCGGCGCGCCGGGGGCGGCGCGTGGCGAGAGGAGCGGGTTCCCGCAGGCGCAGCGGACGCGGGGCATGCCGTGGTCGTCGACGAGGACGGCGGTGCCGGCCTGGAGGACGGACTGGAAGGCGTTGGCGTTGCCGCCGACGAAGCCGTGGTTGGTCACCCGGGTGTCGGCGCGCAGCACGACCGGGGTGAGGCCCCGCAGGAAGTCGGGGATCTGCTCCTGCTCCACCTGGGAGGCCCGGGCGAAGGCGCGGGCCTTGGCGTCGTCGGCGGTCAGGGACTGGACCTGCGCCTCCACGTCGCAGCTGCCGAGCCGCTGGGTTCCGCCGTACAGGCCGGGGGTGGCCGCGTTGACGGTACGGATGCCCCGGCCGGTCGCGTTGGGCAGCGGGGGCTGGACGGGGGCCGATTCGCCGGTGGCGGAGGAGGAGGTGAAGGGGTCCGGGCCGGCCGAGGCCACGGGCTGGAGGTGGACGTCCTGGCTCTCGGCGGCGGGGCCCTTGGTCCGTCCCTCTTCGCCGGAGGCCCCGCAGGCCGCGGCGAGGAGTCCGAGGACGGTGAAGAGGGCCGCACGGGCCGGTGCGTGACGACGCGGCGCCTGACGAGGTGTCGGTGCGTACACGTTGCATCTCCCTTTTCGCCCCGGTTGCTCCCTCTTGTCTGCCGCATGTCCGGGGTGGCCGCAACCGGAGATCACGCACCGGACCCTCTCTTGAACATGTTCAAGAGAGGGTCTAGGCTCACGATCGTGAGTTGAACGCGTTCAATGCGTTCGTTCCTGGGAGGGGGGATCCTCGGTGACCGTGCTCGTGAATCTGATCGTCACCCTGGGCATGCTGTACGTCGTCCCGGCCGGCCTGCGCCTGATCGATCCGGTCCGGTTCAGCCGGACGGCCCGGCTGTGGCCGCTGTTCGCGGCCCCGGGAGCGGTCTGCCTGTGGCTGCCCCGGGGAGCCACGGCCACGGCCCTCGCCGCGCTCTACGCGGCGGCCGCGCTGGCCCTCGCGGTACGGGCCGCGGTCCCGGCGGTACGGACCGTGGTCCTGTCGGTACGGTCCTCGGCGCGGGTCCCGGACCCGTCGGTGCGGGTACCGGCCGCGTCTGCGCGGGTCCCGGACCCGTCGGCGCGGAGCTTGACCCGTACCGGCGCACCCGGTCGGGCTCTCGGGCCCGCCGAGGTGGCCGTGCTCACCGCACTCGTGGCGCCCTCGGTCGCCGGGACGGCGCTGGTCGCCGAACGCGCCGGGTACCGGCTCTTCGGCTTCGACCTCGACATCCTGGCCCTGACCGTGCCGCACTTCCACTTCGCCGGTTTCGCCGCGGCCCTGGTCGCCGGGCTGGTGTGCCGGGCCTGCGCCGACGGAGCCCTCGCGCGCTGGGCGGCGTACAGCGTCCCGGCCGGGACGGCGCTCGTGCTGCTCGGCTACTTCATCGACGACTGGGCCGAGCTGGTGGGCGCCGTGACGCTGACCGGCGGCATGTGGGCGGTGGCCCTGCTCACCTGGCGGGACGTCCGCCCGGGGGCCGCCGTGCGCGACCGGATCACCGGCGCGCTGCTCGCGAGCTCGGCGGCCGTTCTGGTGGCCACCATGCTGCTCGCCCTGTGGTGGGCGCTCGGCGAGGCCACCGGGATCGTGCACCCCACCCTGACCTGGATGGCCGCGACCCACGGGCTCGGCAACGCCCTCGGCTTCGGCCTGTGCTCGCTGCTGGCCTGGCGCCGCCTGACCACCCGCCCACCCGGACCGCCTGCGGGGGCCGACCTGCCCGCACCCGCCGCCCTGCCCGCACCGGCCGCCCTGGCCGACCGAACGGAGATCCCGGCATGAGCCGCCTCATCAGCGAAGGCCGCAGCGCAGGCCACAGCGTAGGCCGCAGCGTAGGCCGCAGCACCTTCAACTACCCCGACCGGGGCGCCACGGCCCGGCGGCCACTGCCCGCCGGGTACCACTTCACCCACCACCGCACCCGGATCGGGCAGGGGCAGGCCGCCTTCGACGCCGCCGGGGCGGCCGTCACCACCTTCCGCGCGCACCGCGCCTCGGGCATGCTCGTCACCGCCGGAGCGTTCCCCGTCCGGCCCGGCGACCGGGTCGTGGTCGGGATCGGGATCGGCCCGGTGCGGATCGACGCCCCGTGCGAGGTGATCTGGACCGCGTACGAACCCCGCCGGACCGGTTTCGCCTACGGCACGCTCGCCGGGCATCCCGAGAGCGGCGAGGAGTCCTTCGTCGTGGACATGGAGCCGGACGGCTCGGTGTGGTTCGAGGTGAACGCCTTCAGCCGCCCGGCAACCTGGTACACCCGCCTCGCCGGCCCGGTCGTCCCCTTCCTCCAGCAGGCCTACGCCCGCCGCCTCGGGCGGTACGTGCGGCGCCTCGCCTCGGGCGCCCGGCCCGCGCCGGCCCGATACTGGAGGGGATGGAATGGTTCACGGCGCCGGGATACTGGCTGGGGCGGCTGATCTTCCAGCGTGCCCTGGCCGGCGTCTACCTCGTCGCCTTCACCGGGGCCGCCCTGCAGTTCCGCGCACTGATCGGGGCGCACGGCATGCTGCCCGTGCCGCGCCACCTGCGGTACGTGCCCTTCCGGCGCGCCCCGAGCCTGTTCCACCTCCACTACTCCGACCGGTTCTTCGCCGTCTGCGCCTGGACCGGGGCCGCCTTGGCGGCGGCGCTCGCCGCGGGGGCCGGGGACGCGGTGCCGCTGGGCGCGGCGATGGCGATGTGGGCGCTGCTGTGGCTGCTGTACCTGTCGATCGTGAACGTGGGGCAGACCTGGTACTCCTTCGGCTGGGAGTCGCTGCTCCTGGAGGTCGGCTTCCTGGCCGTCTTCCTCGGCAACGCGCGGGCGGGGCCACCGGTGCTGGTGCTGTGGCTGCTGCGCTGGGTGGTCTTCCGGGTGGAGTTCGGCGCGGGGCTGATCAAGATGCGGGGCGACCCCTGCTGGCGCCGGCTCACCTGTCTGTACTTCCATCACGAGACGCAGCCGATGCCCGGTCCGCTGAGCTGGTTCTTCCACCACCTGCCGAAGCCGCTGCACCGGGTGGAGTGCGCCGCGAACCACGTGACCCAACTGGTCGTGCCCGTCCTGCTGTTCACCCCGCAGCCGGTGGCCTCGTACGCCGCCGGGATCATCGTGGCGACCCAGCTGTGGCTGGTGGTGTCGGGGAACTTCGCCTGGCTGAACTGGATCACGATCACGGCGGCCCTGCCGGCCATCGACTTCGGCGCGCTCGCCGGCGACCCGCCGCCGGCCGCCTCCCGGCAGGGCCCGCTCTGGTACGTGGTGCTGGTGTGCGCGATGACCGCGCTGGTGCTCGTGCTGAGCCGGCACCCGGTGGCCAACATGATCTCGCGCGGCCAGGTGATGAACCGGTCCTTCGACCCCCTCCACCTGGTGAACACTTACGGGGCGTTCGGCACGGTGGGCCGGATCCGCGAGGAGGTGGTGGTGGAGGGCACCGCGGACCGGTGGCCCCGGGAGGACGGCGCGTGGCGGGAGTACGGGTTCAGGGGCAAGCCGGGTGACGTGCGCCGGATGCCGCGCCAGTTCGCCCCGTACCACCTGCGCCTCGACTGGCTGATGTGGTTCGCGGCGCTCTCCCCCGGCTACGCCCGCGACTGGTTCGGGCCGTTCGTGGAGCGGCTGTTGGCGGGCGACCGGGACACCCTGAAGCTGATCCGGTACAACCCCTTCCCGGACGCACCGCCGCTCTACGTCCGGGCACGGCTGTACCGCTACCGGTTCACGACCTGGCGGGAGCTCCGCGAGACCGGGGCGTGGTGGCACCGCACGCTGGTGCGCGAGTACCTGCCGCCGACCCGGCTCGCGGAGGCGTCCTGGTCGGAGCCCCGGCCGGAACCCCGGTCGAAACCCCGACCGAACCCCCGGTCAGAGCCCGAGTAGCGCCGCCTCCCGCTCCGCCGATATGCCCTTCTGCGGCCGGTCGGGCCGGTGCGGGGCGACTCCGCCGAGCGTCTGCAGCCAGGTCCAGGTGTCGGCGACGGTCTCCTCCACCGGGCGGCAGACGAGGCCCGCCTCCAGAGCCTTGGTGACGTCCCCGCCGAACATGAAGTCGTGCAGCTCGCCCTCGGGAAGGTAGATGGGCAGCTCGGTCCAGGGCTCGATGCCCGCCTTCTCGATCAGCGCCGAGTCGGTCCAGCGCGGATCGAACTCGGCGCCGGTGGCGGTGGCGGTGGCGCAGGCCTCCAGCAGGCTGCCCATGGTGGCGTGGCCGACCGGGGAGACCAGGTTGTAGGCGCCGCCGAGCCCGGCCGCTCCCGCGTCGAGGGTCCAGCGCGCCAGGTCGCGCACGTCGATGTACTGCAGTTGCAGTTCGGGGTGCCCGGGAGCGACGACGGGGCCGCCGCGGGCGACGCGGTTCAGCCACCAGGGCAGCCGGCCGACGTTCTCGTACGGGCCGATGATCAGCCCGGCGCGCACCAGCAGGGCGCGGTCGCCGAAGGCGTCCAGGGCCGCGAGTTCGCCGCCGCGCTTGTCCTCGGGGTAGGCGGTGGCGTCCGCGTCGGGCGAGCCCTCGACCAGCGGGCCGCTCTCGTCCAGACCGGCGGGGGCGGGGTAGGAGTACACCGAGCGGCTGGATATGTACGTGTACCGGCCGACCCGGCCGTGCAGCAGGCGGGCGCTGTCGCGGACGGCGGTGGGGGCGTTGCCCCAGGTGTCGACGACGAGGTCCCACTCCCCCTCGACGAGGGCGTCCAGGCCGCCGGGGGCGGTGCGGTCCCCGTGCAGGGCCTTGGTGCCCGGCGGGGGCGCGTGGTTCCCGCGGTGGAAGACGGTCACTTCCCACCCGCGGCTCAGGGCGTCTTCGGTGATCGCGCGCCCGACGAATTCGGTTCCACCCAGCATCAGCAGCTTCATGCAGGTCAGCCTGCCCGGGGCCGGTGGTCCGCATAACCCTTGATCGCCCACAGCGATGACGCCCACGGCGTACCGATACCGGGAACTTCCGGGCGCCGTCCGACATGGAACGGAGCCGTCATCGAGCGCCCGCCGCTCCCCCACCGCAGACCGCCGCCCGCCGTCCCGGGTCTTCACACCGGGGACGACGGGCGGAACGCACCGTACGGATCTGGAGCGTGATCAGTCGATCCCGGGCAGGATGTGCGGCTCCGCGAGGTCGTCCTCGTAGCCGGCGAGACGGATCGGAGCGGACCGGGCCCAGACCTCCAGGTTGCCGAGGGTCTCGGGGCGCTTCGTGCTCCGCGTCCCGGTCCGTTCCCTGGCCGTCTGGTCGGTCGTCGTGAGTTCTGGCGTCACCGCGCACTCCTTTGTGTCGCGTAACCCGGCGGGCGAACCGCGCGCGGGTGCGGGAAGAGGGGGTTTCCGGACGCGGTGGCGCCTTGCTGGAGCGAGTGCCCGTGTGGGGCTCTCATGGCGATCAGAGTACACATATGAGCGCACCCCCGCTCGATGGAAAGGTAAAATCCGCTCCGGACAGCTTGTTTTCTCCACGAGTTCATCACCTCGCACGGCGGCGCGTCGTGTACGGCTGATCTGCTCGACGGCGCCATACGGGTGATGCGCGGTCGGGCGACGGAGGGAACGACAGTGGCGAAGTCCGAAGTGCCGGTGGTCGTCGGAAGCGTCGGGGAGCTGATGGACCTGCTGCGGGGCGAGCACGGCGATGGTCACGGGCTGCGGGTGGCGGCGCTGCTGCGCCGGTCGCACCCCTTCGACAAAGAACTGCAGGTCGCGGGGCTGTTGATCCACCACCCCGCGGAGGCGATCCGCCCCCTGCTGGGCGAGCGGGTGGCCCGGCTCGTACGGTTCCACGGCGCGGGGCTCCACAGACCCGGCACACCGCCGCCCGGGCCGGACCCCGACGCGGAGTCCCTCGGTCACGCGGCCGAAGCGGGCCGGTCCGCGGGCCTGGACGCGGGCGTGCTGGAGGACTGGCGCCCGGTGCTGGAGCTGGTCGCCGCCGGGGCCTACGGCCGTACGGCCTGAACAGATGAGCGCCCCCGGTCACCCTCTCGGGGAGGGTGACCGGGGGCGCTCATGTGACGCGGGGCGGGTGACCGGGGCCTGGCGGCCCTGGGACGCGCGGCCTACCAGTTGGCGGGCGCGTAGTCCTTGAGGAAGATGCCGTACAGGTCCTCGCCGAGCTCGCCGCGGACGATCGGGTCGTAGACCCGGGCCGCGCCGTCGACCAGGTCGAGGGGGGCGTGGAAGCCCTCCTCGGCGAGGCGGAGCTTGTCGAAGTGCGGGCGCTCGTCGGTGATCCAGCCCGTGTCGACCGAGGTCATCAGGATCCGGTCGGCCTGGAACATCTCCTGGCCGCTGGTCCGCGTCACCATGTTCATCGCGGCCTTGGCCGCGTTGGTGTTCGGGTGTCCCGCGCCCTTGTAGCCGCGGCTGAAGACGCCCTCCATCGCGGAGACGTTCACGATGTACGCCCGCCCGCCGTCCGACTTCCGGGCCGCCTCGGCCATGGCGGGCCGCAGCGCGCTGATCAGGATGAACGGCGAGGTGTAGTTGCACAGCTGGGTCTCGAGCAGCTCCACCGGGGAGATCTGGTCGATGGTCTGCACCCAGGTGTTGCTGTCGACGACGTCGGGCAGCAGGCCGCCCGCGTCGATGGCGGTACCGGCGAGGTGCCGCTCCAGGCTGGCGTTGCCCGCGACCAGTGCGAGGTCGGCGACCTTCTGCGCCTCGAGCCCGCTCACGCCGACGGGCAGCGCCGCCAGGCCGTCGACCGCGCCGGAGTTGAAGGCGCCGATGACGTGGTGGGCCGGGAGCTCGCCGGCCGGCAGCGGGGCGCTCTCCCCCTCGACCAGCGCCGCGTACGCGGACGGCAGGCGACGCACGGTCTGCGTCGCGTTGTTGATCAGGATGTCGAGCGGACCGTCCGCGGCCACCTGGTCGGCGAGCGCCACGGACTGGGCCGGGTCGCGCAGGTCGATGCCCACGACCTCCAGGCGGTGCATCCAGTCCGCAGAGTCCTCCATCGCCTTGAAGCGGCGGATGGCGTCCTTGGGGAAGCGGGTGGTGATCGTGGTGTGCGCGCCGTCGCGCAGCAGCCGCAGCGCGATGTACATGCCGATCTTCGCGCGGCCGCCGGTGAGCAGCGCGCGCTTGCCGGTGAGGTCGGCGCGGGCCTCCCGCTTGGTCCGGTTCACGGTGGCGCAGTCCTGGCAGAGCTGGTGGTAGAAGTAGTCGACCTCTACGTAGCGCGTCTTGCAGACGTAGCAGGAGCGAGGGCGCTGGAGGACTCCGGCGATCCGGCCGGCCTCCGTGACCGAGGAGGGCAGCAGGCCCTCGGTCTCGTCGTCGATGCGCTCGGCCGAGCCGGTCGCGGTCGCCTCGGTGACGGCCCTGTCGTTGGCGGTCTTGGCGGCGCGGCGGTCCTGGCGGCGGCGCTGCTTGACCGTCCGGTACAGACCGGCGGTGGCGCGGCGCACGGTGATCGCGTCCGGGTGGTCGACGTCGAGCTTGTCGAGCTCGTCGAGCACGCTCAGGCAGAGGGCCAGGCGGTCGGGGTCGATGCCGGGCCCGAAGGCGTGGCCCTGCTCCTGGCTGTCTTCGGTCACCGTCATACCCGCTGCGTTCCTTGATCAGTCGTCCGCGTCCGCCGGATGCGGAAGTCCCCAAAAGGGCTAGTGTACGGATCCCCCACGGGGGAAGACAAACGCACTCCCGCGCTCGCGGCTACTGCGTTCGGAGTACGACCAGGGGCGTACCCGTGCCCGCCTTGAGGGGGAGGAATAGCTCTCCGGACTCGGGCATTGTGACTTTTATGAGTGCCCTAGCGTTTTCGGTCCTGCTGTGCCTGGTGTCCGCCGTGGCGTATGCGGCCGGAGCGATCGTCCAGGAGCGGGTCGCGTCCGGTACGACGGGCCTGCCGTACGCCCCGGTGCGCAGGCCCGCCTGGTACGCGGCGATCGCGCTGAACGGCCTCGGCGCCCTGCTGCACGTGGTGGCGCTGGCCTACGGGCCGCTGAGCCTGGTACAGCCGCTCGGCGCGCTCACCATCGTCTTCGCGCTCCCGATGGCCGCCGTGTTCGTACGGCGGCGGGCGGGGGCCGCGGCCTGGCGCGGGGCCGTGCTGGCCACGGCCGGGCTCGCCGGGCTGCTGGCCCTGACGGGCGGGGGCGGGCGGGCCGAGCAGTCCCTGTCGGGCCAGGAGCAGAGCCTGCTCCTGGCGGCGACCGGCGCCCTGGTGTCCGTACTGTTCCTGGCCGCGCGCCGGGTGCGGCGGGTCACCGCACACAGCGTGCTGCTGGCCACGGCGGCGGGAGCCGCCTTCGGGATGGGCTCGGTGTTCACGAAGTCGGTGGCCGAGAGCTTCTCGCCGGACGCGCTGGTCACGCTCTGGCCGGAGCTGACCGCGATCGCCGCGCTGGCCGCCACCGGACTGCTGCTGTCGCAGGCGGCCTACCGGGGCGCCGGGCTGACCGCGCCGCTGGCCACCGTGACGGTGGCCAACCCGGTGGTCGCGGCGGCGGTCGGCATCGCGCTGTTCGACGAGGGCTTCCGCTACGGGGCGGCCGGCGCCGCCGCGGCGCTGGTGAGCGCGGCGGTGGCGGCGACCGGGCTCGTCCTGCTCACGGTCGCGCCCCGGGACGCGCGCGTACCCGTGGCATCGGGAGCGGCGCCGGCTGCAGCTCCGGCGACGGCTACGGCCGAAACCCGGACTCCGGTTTCGGCCGCGGCCCCTGCCTCAGATGGAGACTCCGTGCGCCCGCAGGTACCTCAGCGGGTCGATGTCGGTGCCGTAGCCGGGTCCCGTACGCATCTCGAAGTGCAGGTGCGGCCCGGTCGTGTTGCCGGTCGAGCCCGAGCGGCCGATCCGCTGTCCGCCGGAGACCGCCGAGCCGGCTTTGACCGAGAGCGCCGAGAGGTGCGCGTACTGGGAGTACCGGCCGTCGGTGTGCCGGATGACGACCTGGTACCCGTACGCACCGGCCCAGCCCGCTGAGACCACCTGCCCGTTGCTGACGGCCTTGACGGTGGTGCCGGTGGCCACCGGGAAGTCGATGCCGGTGTGGTAGCCGCTGGACCAGGCCGAGCCCGAGGCCCGGTAGGAGGTGCCGAGGCCCGCGTCGACCGGGGCGCTGAAGGCACCGGAGGGGGCCTTCGGCTTTTCCGCGGGCTTTTCGGCAGGCTTTTCGGCCGGTTTCCTGCCGGCCTGCTCGGCGGGCTTCGCCGGTGCCACGGGCTTCACGGGCTCGGCCGTGCGCGGCGGCTTCTCCGGATTCGGCGCGGGCTGCGCGGGCGGCGCCGCCGTCACGCGCAGGGTGAGCTTCTGCCCCGGGAAGATCAGGTCCGGATCGCCGCCCAGGACGGCCCGGTTGGTCGCGTAGAGGGACTGCCAGCCGCCCTCGACGTGCTGCTCGGTGGCGATCTCCGACAGCGAGTCGCCGGAAGCAACGACGTACGGGTCGGGCAGCACGGAAGTCCCGGCCGGGCGGGGCGTCGTGCTCTGGGGAGCGGCCTTCGGGGTCGCCTTCGGCGCGGCCTGGGCCGCGACCTTCGGAGCCGTCGCCTTCCCCGGTCCGGTCGCCTTGCCCTGCGCGCCGAGCGCGGGCGCCGGGCCGCTGCGGCTGAGTCCGGCCTTCTTCCCGCAGACCGGCCAGGCCTGCGGGCCCTGACCCTTCAGCACCTTCTCCGCCACGGCGATCTGCTGCGCCTTGGTGGCCAGATCGGCGCGGGCGGCGTACGCGGTTCCGCCGAAGGCGCGCCAGGTGCTCTGGCTGAACTGGAGTCCGCCGTAGTAGCCGTTGCCGGTGTTGATGTGCCAGTTGCTCGTGGATTCGCAGGCGGCGACCTTGCTCCACGTGTCCAGCGAGGCGGCATGCCCCGTGCCCGCTCCGATCAGGGGCAGTGCTATCCCGGCTCCGCCGGCGGTGACGACGAGCGAAGCACGGTTGATGCTGCTCGGCTGATACCGGCGGTGCCGGCCCCGTACACCCATGGGAGCCCCCATCGAAGACATCAGGAACCTCGCAACCTAACGCCACGACCGGGGCATGACAAGGCGAACAACACAACGCGTTCGAGGGGAAGTTGGTTTCGCGCCGAATGTAGGACAGCGGTAAGGATCTCCATCGGGGTAGCGTCGGTGTTCCTGCATTCCTCCGCACATCGAATGCACTGTCGACGCACTCAGGAGCGCACGCACATGACCAGCAGCACGGCCCAGATCGGCGTCACCGGACTCGCGGTGATGGGCAGCAACCTCGCCCGCAACTTCGCCCGCAACGGTTTCACCGTCGCCGTCCACAACCGCACCACCGCCAAGACCACGGCGCTCGTGGAGGAGTTCGGACACGAGGGCTCCTTCGTGGCCGCCGGGTCCGCGAAGGAGTTCGTGGACGCGCTGGAGCGCCCGCGCCGGCTGATCATCATGGTGAAGGCCGGTGAGCCGACCGACGCGGTGATCCGCGAGTTCGCCCCGCTGCTGGAGCCGGGCGACGTGATCATCGACGGCGGGAACGCCCACTTCGAGGACACCCGCCGCCGCGAGAAGGAGCTGCGCGAGCAGGGCCTGCACTTCGTGGGCGTCGGCATCTCGGGCGGCGAGGAGGGCGCGCTGCTCGGCCCGAGCATCATGCCCGGCGGATCCGAGGAGTCCTACGCCTCGCTCGGCCCGCTGCTGGAGAAGATCTCCGCCAAGGCCGCCGACGGCACGCCCTGCACCTCGCACGTGGGCCCCGACGGCGCCGGGCACTTCGTGAAGATGGTGCACAACGGCATCGAGTACGCCGACATGCAGCTGATCGCCGAGGCCTACCACCTGCTGCGCGAGGTCGCCGGGTACTCCCCCGCGAAGATCACCGAGACCTTCCGCTCCTGGAACAAGGGCCGGCTGGACTCGTACCTGATCGAGATCACCGCCGAGGTGCTCGCGCACACGGACGCCGCGACGGGACGGCCGTTCGTGGACGTGGTCGCCGACGCCGCCGAGCAGAAGGGCACCGGCCGCTGGACCGTGCAGATCGCCCTCGACCTGGGCGTGCCGGTGTCCGGGATCGCCGAGGCGGTCTTCGCCCGCGCGGTGTCGGGCCACGGCGAGCTGCGTACGGCCGCGCGGGGGCTTGCGGGTCCGAAGGCCGAGCCGCTCTCCGCCGGGGCGGCGGACGCCTTCGCCGCCCAGGTGGAGCAGGCCCTGTACGCCTCGAAGATCGTCTCGTACACGCAGGGCTTCCACCAGATCCAGGCCGGCAGCGAGGAGTACGGCTGGGGCGTGGACCCGGGCGCCGTGGCCTCGCTGTGGCGCGGGGGCTGCATCATCCGGGCCGCGTTCCTGGACCGGATCCGCGCCGCGTACGACGCCCGGCCGGAGCTGCCGAGCCTGCTGGCGGACGCCGGCTTCGCCGACGAGATCGGCGCCGCGCAGCACGACTGGCGCGAGGTGCTGGTGGCGGCGGTCCGCCAGGGCATTCCGGTACCGGCCTTCGCGGCCTCGCTGGCGTACTACGACGCCCTGCGCTCGGAGCGGCTCCCGGCGGCCCTGACCCAGGGCCAGCGCGACTTCTTCGGGGCGCACACCTACCGGCGGACCGACCGCGAGGGCTCGTACCACACGCTGTGGAGCGGCGACCGCTCCGAAGTCCGTACGGACTGACGCGGCGGGCCGGACCGGCTCCGCGTCAGCTCCACGGCTCCGGCGCGGGCTGCGGCGCGGGGCCGGGCGGCGGCGGAACCGGGTCGGGCTCGGGCACCGGGCCCGGTGTCGGCGGCACGGGCCGGGGCAGCGGCCCCGGATCCGGGAACGGATTCGGCACCGGGACCGGGTCGGGGACGGGAGGCTGTGTCATACCTCCACCCTCCCCCGGTCCCGGTTCCGGCGCCCGCCGGGCTACATCCCCAGGGCGGCCGCGGGGCCGGACAGCACCGGCACCCGGATGGTGACCAGGACGGGCCCGCCGGGAACCCGACAGCACCTCCCGCACGACGGCCGGAACCTGCGACGCGGTCCCCGGCGCACGGGCCCCCTCCACCTCCAGCAGCTCCGGCGCCACCGGGTGCTGCCGGTCGCGCAGGGCGTCGAGGACCGGCACGCGCACGGGGCAAGGTGTGCAGCAGAGTCAGACCCGGCCGCCGGACGGAGTCACCAGAGGTCTCACCAGAGGTCGGAGTCCGAGGCGAGCTGCGCCTTGGCGGCGGCCACCACCCCGGCCGGCGCCTCGGGCGCCTGCTCGGGGTGTTTGACGGCCCAGCTCGCGGCATACGGGCAGAGCGGGACGACGGGCACGCCCTCGTCGGCCGCAATCCCGTAGAAGCTCTTCACGAGGTTCCCGGCGATACCGCGGCCCTCGTGGCCCGGCTCGACGATCGTGTGCACCGCCACGAGGGCGTGGGGCGCCTCGGCGAGCACGAAGTAGGCGATGTGTCCGACCACCGCCCCGTCCTCGACGGCCAGCAGCCGACCGGCCGCACGGTCGTCCACGATCTTGATCGATTCGCTCGACCCGGTCTGCGCCATCGTCCCGACTCCCCTCAGACAGCCACCGCGTGGGGGCTGCGCTCCTGGTCCGTTCCCGGAACCGGGGCGGACGGATCCACACCCAGCTCGATGATGCGATTGTCGCCGTCGACGTGGACGACGCGCGGCTCGAACACGCGCGCCTCGGCGTCGTCCATCTGCCCGTAGCTGATGAGGATGACCAGGTCACCGGGGTGCACCAGGTGCGCGGCGGCCCCGTTGATCCCGATGACCCCGGATCCGCGCTCGCCCCGGATGACGTAGGTCTCCAGCCGTGCCCCGTTGGTGATGTCCACGATGTGCACGAGCTCGCCGGGCAGCAGGTCCGCCGCATCGAGGAGGTCGGCATCGATGGTCACGGACCCGACGTAGTGCAGGTCGGCCTGGGTGACGGTGGCCCGGTGGATCTTGGACTTGAACAGAGTGCGCAGCACTTTGGACTCCTAGAAGACGGCTCCCTGCCTGCTTTCTGCAGGTCAAGGGCGGTCTTCACTGTACATCGGCACGCGTCAGATCGAAGATTATTAGGAACATCGACCCCCTCTGGCGAGAAGGCTCCTCGCCTGCACTTCCATGCGAACCAGCCTGTCGTGACGCCGCCGACCAGGCGTCCACTCGGTCAGCCACTCTGGAACGCTTGAGGACTGATGCTGATCAGATGCTGACTTACCTGATGGCCAATCAGAGGCATGGGGGCGCGGGACGAACCGCTCCCCCGGGGGCTGCCTCAGACCTCCCACCCTGATCAATTGGCCGGTCGTCGCGAGGCGGGTTGCACCCTCCGCATCGGGCCAGTTGCCGTGCTGCCAGCGCTCACTTCCGCCTGGCCGAATTGCCCAGGCTCGTAGACCACCTCGCTCACCCCTCCCCTCCGGTCACTCTTTCCCCCACACCTGAGAAATCGCCGGCCAAAGCTTTTTGCGGCAGGCTCATGGATCACGCGCATCGACATGACATCAAGATCAAGACGCGGGTCCAGAGATCGAATCGGCTTGTGCCAGACCGCCGGAAGCGGAACAGGGAGAGCAACGTCCAGCCGGCGGGGTAATGCTTCATCCCCCACGGGGACTCCGTTCTCCTGGACCATCAAGATCCAAGTGTCTCCGGTGTCCAAAATCCGGGGTCAAGGCCCGTACAGAACCTGCCCCACCGCCCCGGAGCACGCCTCATCCACGTCATCGGCTGCCAGCCCGGCGGCGTCCCATCGACCTCAACCAGGCCCTCGGCGCACTCCAGCAACCCCGCACCGTCCCCTGCCGCGAATGCACGCCGGAGCCTCATTCACGCCAGCTGGCTGAACCACCCAAGTCCGCCTGGCATCCCCGAAAGGGCGACGTTCTCAAGACGCCCACCTGGCACTTGTCCTGGGTCCTTCTCACCATCGGAACGAGGACCGTCACGTTTACGGGGTTGTCCTGAAGCATGATGGCAAGGAGGAGTTGGCTCCTCGCACAGACGATCTGCAGGTCGTAGTCCTGGAGGAAGCCGCCCCGACGCCCTGGGGTGCTGTGGGAGGCGTAGTGGCCCTGTCCCCGCGGCGGTCGTTGCGCAACCATGGGAGGACGACCGGGGCCGTACGACGGAGGGGACCGGACGATGAGCGGTGGATGGCGTTCACTGGGGCGGCGACTGGGGCTGGGGCGGCGGTCCGCGGAGGAGGGCGTGCAGGCCGGGACGGCCGGTGAGGTCGCCGAGCACGCTCCACAGACCGGGGAACTGGGCGAGGGCGCCTCCTACAGCATGACGACCTACGACGGGCACGACGGGATCCCCGTCATCGACGTCAAGCTCCGGATGACGCGGGAGGCGATGGCGCGCTGGACGCTGAGCGCCGCCCGGGAACAGAAGGGCGAGAGCCACCCCGAAACCCTCACCGCGGCCTACGAACTGGCCGAAGTGCTGTGGCGGCAGGCCTGCGCGGACGAGGCGGTGGACCTGCTGCGCCACGTCGTGGCCGGCCGCCGGACCGTCCTCGGGCACGGCCATCCGGACACTCTGGCCGCAACGTCCTACCTGGCCCGGGCGCTGGAGACACTGGGCGAACTGGCGGAGGCGGACGCACTGATGCGGACGGTGTGGACGGAGTACGGGCGCACCTCGGGAGAGGACCATCCGCAGACCCTGAGGAGCCTCGCCCACCTGGCCCGCCTGGCGCTCCGGCGCAACCGGCCCGAGGAGGCCCAGCGGCTGGCCCGCCAGGCACTGGCCGGCCGTGAGCGGGTCCTGGGACTGGAGCACCGCGACACCCTGAGGAGCCGCAACGACCTGGCGGGCACCTGCCGCGCGCTGCGTCTGCCGGAGGAGGCGGAGCGCCTGTACGGGCAGGTGGCACGGGACGCCGCCCGGCTCTACGGCCCCGCCGACCCGCTGAGCCTGGACGCACGGGCCAACCACGCCGCCGTACTCGCCGACCTGGGGCGGTGGGACGAGGCGGAGCGGAGCTACCGCTGCGTGGTGGAGGAGCGGGTGCGTACCCGCCCAGGTCACGCGGACACCTTGCTGGCGCAGAACAACCTGGCCTCGGTGCTGCACGGCGCGGGCAGGGTGGCGGAGGCCGAGGCGCTCATGCTCGCCGTGGTGGAGAGCCGTACGAACCTCTTCGGCCCCGACCACCCCGATACCCTGCACAGCCTCAGCAGCCTCGCCGCGATGTTGCACCGTCAGGGCCGCCGGGGGGAGGCAGAGGCCCTGTGCCGCAGGGTCGTCGCCGCGGCCGAGCGCCGGTTCGGCCCCGGTGACCCGCGCACGGCCGAGGCCCGGGAGAACTTGCGGACGGTGCGCGGGGCCTAGGGCCTGTCGTCAAACTCCCGTCTTCGCCCCAGACGCCGCGAGGCAGACGGGAGTTTGACGACAGGCCCTAGGTGTATTGATCCGCAGGCCGGATCGGCTCTGGGTGACCGGTGCCCTTACACCCCCACGTGGACGTGCGCAGCCCACAGGGACGGGAACCAGGCATACCGGTCGTGCAGAGCGGTCACGGCCGCGTGCAGGGCGAGGGCCACCTCGTCGTCGGCGGACTCCGGTCGGGCGAGCGCCTCGTAGAAGGACTCGGCCACTTCCGGCGCCAGTTCGTCGGCGACGGGCCACAGCGTGCCCACCACGTGCCGGAAGCCGGCCAGTTGAAAGGCGCTGGTGATGTGGATGGCCTCGTCCACCAGGTCCTGCCGGGTGGAGGAGGTCGCGCACGCCGACAGGAACGCCAGGTGCGCGTAGTCGAGCCGCAGCCCGGCCACGTCGGTGACGGTCAAGGGGCGCGTCGCGTGGTCGTGCGTCAGGATCCGGCAGGCCGAAGGATCCTGCGGGTCGGTCACGGCATGGCAGGCGAAGTGCGCGGACCGGGCGTGGCGCAGTGCCTCCAGCACGCTGTCCCGGGTCACCGCTTCGTCGGCAAGGGCGACGGGGCCGCCTGGTCCCGTCAGATGCCGCCCGATGGCATGGGCCTCGACCTCCGCGTTCGGCAGCGCCGCCTCCCCCGGCGTGCGGGACATGGTGACGATCAGGGGGCGGGCGGCGGTCCGGGCCGTGGGCACCCTCCTCGTCCGCGCGTGGTGGAGGGCGGCGACGGTCGGGGTGTACGAGGACACCACCCGGGCCAGGGCGCAGCGCGGCTGGTCCGGGGTGGCGCGCGGGCCGTGGTAGCCGGCCGCGTGCAGGGGAAGGAAGGCCAACGGCCCCTGGGGGCACCACCAGACGCGCCGTGGCGGCGTGTCCGCCCCGGTGGGGGCCGGGGCGGGGCCCAGGCGGTCGAGCACCGGCCCGGTCACCGTGTCCCAAAGCCATTCGAGCAGCTCGGCCACGCTCTCCTGGCGTGCCACCCGCTCGGCCACGCTCCCGCCCGCCGGGCCGGAGGGCGGGGCGTCGACGGCGGTGAGGAATTGGGAGACGCGGCGGTGGACCTCCTCGACGGTGGTCCTCAGCGGCACCACCTCGATCCGGCCGTCGGTCACGATCAGCGCGTCGCAGCGGATGCTGATGTTGACCACCACCACGGGGCTGCCGCCCTCCCCCGCCCCCGTTCCGGCCCGGCGCACGATCTCCCCGGCCGTCGGCGGGCGCAGGAAATCGGCCAGGCCGGGCACGGCCCGGATCTGCGCCACGAGCAGGTCCCATTCGAACTCGCGGACCCGTATCCGCTCGGCCGCCTGTCCCGCGGACGGGGCGTTGCCGGAGGGCTGCGGGTCCTGGGCGTCGCGCAGCCGGACGAAACGCTCGGCCAACTCCGGCGCGCGTTCCCGCAGCCTGGCTACATCGGTCTCCCTGGACTGCAGGAGCCGGCCGAGGATCACACCGCGCCCGTGTTCGAGCACTTCGAGGGCCCGGTCGGGCCGCCCAACCTGGAGGGCGTAGGCGGCGGCCTCGGCGGCCAGGCCCTGCTCCCGGGCCAGGACGTACTGCTGGTCGGTACGGGTCAGTTCGCGTGCGGCGAGCCGCGGCAGCAAGCGGACCGCCTCCGTCAGCCAGTACTCTGCCCCCTCCCAGTCGTGCCTCGTACCGCAGACCTGCCCAAGCGTGGCCCGGGCGCGCAGTCGCGCCTGCACGGGCGCGGTGTCCACTGCCACGGCGCCGCGGGCCGCCTCGTAGGCCTCGTCGAGCAGTCCGGTGTTCTCCGTGGCCCGGCACAGCTCGTGCAGGGCCTCCGCGAGTGCGCTGCGCGCGGAGATCTGTCCGGGTTGGCCGGCCGGGAAGCTGGCGACCACCGTGCGCAGCAGGTCGACGCACTCCTCCAGGTCCGCGAGGCCCCCCAGGGTCTCTGCCCGGGACCGCAGGGCTTCCGCCAGCTGGTGCGCGGTCGTCCGGTGGAAGTCCGAACGCTCCGGCCGCAGGGCAAGCGCCTGGCGCAGCAGCCCCACGGCCTCGTCCGCGTCGGCGAGGCCGGTGCCGCCGCCGGCGTCGTGGCGCAGGCGCAGCAGGGAGGCGAGGTTCCCCAGCAGGGCGGGGCGCTCCAGTGCCCCGGCGGTGGTGGCGTCGAGGGCCTCGCGCTGTATGGCGACCGCCTCGTCGAGGTGCGGGCGGTGGGCGGTGTGCTCGTACCGGGCGAGGTGGGCGTTGCTGAGGGTGGCCAGGACCGCGGCACGGTTCGGGGCCCCTGCGGGCAGGAGCGCCAGGGCGCGCAGCAGGTGGTCGTCGCACCGGTCGAGGTCGCCGAGGTCGTGCCGGGTGTGGAAGCGTTCCAGGAGGCTCTGGCCGAGGGCCGCGTTCATCGCGGGGAAGTTCTCCTCGTCCGGCCGGGCGCCGCGTACGGCCTCCTGCTGGAGGGCCACGGCCTCGTCCAGGTCGGCCGGGGAGCCGGTGCGGGCGTGGCGTCGGAGCAGGTGGGTGGCGAGATCGGAGGAGGCGGCCCTGCGGTTGGCCGCGTTGTGGGGGCTCATGCCCAACGCGTCGAGGGCGGTACGGAGGCGGGCGACGGCCGTCTCCAGGTCGGCCGGGTCGTCCGTGAGGTGGTAGCGCTCCGCGTGTGCCTTGCCCAGTTCGAACAGGACGACCCCGTGGTTGATGTCCTCGTACGGGAGGGCGCGGACGGCCTGCACCAGGGTGTGCACGGCCCAGTCCGCCCAGCGGACCTGCCCGCAGTGCGCGGCCCGCTGCAGCGCGAGTTCCGAGACCCGGACCGTCACCACCAGCCGGTAGGTCTCGTTGAAGTCCTCCTGCGTGTCGGCCTCGGATTCCAGGACGCGACGCAGCAGGGCGACGGCCTCGTCCAGTTCGCCGAGGCTGCCGTCCTGGCGGAACCTGTCCGCCAGCCACCCGGCCAGGTTGACCGTCGGCCGCCAAGGCGGGGTTCCGCCGTCGCGCAGGACCTCTTCGCGCATCCTGCGCAGCAGGTCCACCGCCTCGTCCCGGGCAGACCGGTCCTGGGTGAGGCCGTACCAGCTGTCGAGATACCCGGCAAGGTTGGTCCGCCGGACCACTGCCTGCGGACTGCCGGGCGGAGTGTGGGCCAGGGCGACGCGCAGCACGGCGATCGCTTCCCGGAGGTGTTCGGGGTCACCGCTGAGGACGTGCAGCTCGTCCAGGGCCTCGGCGAGTCCGCCCAACTGGCCGGCCCGTTCGGCGGGCTCCGCCGGCGGCAACTGCGCGGAGCTGCGGAGCAGGGCGACGGCCTCCTCCAGCAGGCCTGGCTCCCCGGTGTGCTGGTGCAGCAGCCGCAGGGCGCGGCCCAAGCCGTACCGGCAGCCTTCGATGTCCGTCCGGCCCTCGGGGGCGGCGTCGAGTGCGCGCCGGTAGAGGTCGATGGCTCGCAGTAGTGCGGGCAGGTCGCCGGTGTGCCGGTGCAGTTGGTCTTCCGCGTTGGCGAGATTCCTCAGGTGCACGTCCCGCCCGTGGGTCCGGGCTGAGCCGGCGTCCACGACCCGCTGGTGGAGGTCGCGGGCCCGTCGCAGAGCGGAGAGGTCTCCGGTACGGAGGTAGAGCTCGGTCTCGTGCAGACCGCGGCTGTGCAGTTCGTCGACGGATGCGCCAGCGGATCGGCCGGACGGTCGTTGCGAGCGGGACGCCTCGTCACCCATGTTCTCCACGGTACGGCCCCACGGGCCGGGCGGGGCCCGCTGCGCGCACTCAACTCCCCTGTGCTGACGGCGGTTCGGGGGGATGTTCGTATCGGGAGGGCGGCGGCACGCCCTGGCGCCAGTGCAGGCACAGCGCGTGCGCCAGGGTCCGCTCCTCCTCCAGGCTGTCGGGCAGCGGCAGGTGCAGGGCCTCCAGCAGATCGAAGCGGTGCAGCTCGATCGCGGCGCGGACGGCGTCTCCGTACCCGAGGGCGGACTGGACCGCCCCGTGGTAGGCGAGCGCCGCCACCGCGGCCGGGACCAGTGCGAGCAGCAGCCACCAGCCCGAGCGCAGCAGCAGCGCGGCGCTGACCAGCGCGGTCGCCCCGCCGGTGATGCAGAGCCGGGCCGCGCCGTCGAGCGAGTCGCGGCAGTCGTCGACCACCGCGCGCGCCCGGTCGCCGAGCACCGGGTACAACCGCGGCCAGGCGACGGCCGCGTCCCATCCGTACTCCCGGCCCGCCGTGTCCCGCACCGCAGCCAGTACGTTGCCGAGGGCGGTCGGCCGCAACAGGTGCTCGGGGAGCGGGTAGCGCTGCCGCAGCCGGGCCGCCGCGGCGCCCGCCCGCTGCACCTGTCCGGGTGAGGCGTCGTGCGCCAGGCCGGCCGATTCGGCGCGCGCGGCCAGGCGTTCCTTCCTGCGCCGTTGCAGCGCGCGGCATGGCCCGGCACCGAGCGCATCGGGCCATCCGCCCTCCAGTAGCCGTATCACGGCAAGTTGGAAGGGCTGGAGGACGAGGGCGACCAGGGTCGTGCCGAGGGCGATCCACACCGCCTGCCCGGCCCCAACGCCGGTGGCAGTGCGCCAGGCGCGCCGCGGGGAGACGTCCACCCCGGGAGCGCCAGCCCAGATCAGCAGGAGGACGAACAGCGTGGCAGCGTAGGTCGGCAGGTAGGCCACCGAGAAGAAGCGGACGGAGCCGTCGAGGGGCTTGGGGATCACCGGGGCGAGACTCACGCCGGGATCACCCCCGTTCCCCGCGGGGTGCAGAGGAGAGTTCCATGGATCCGTGGTCGCCCACCCGGCACACCGGCCGGTACCGGTCATCGTAGAAGGCGGTGTAGGCGCGGCTCCCGCAGGCATCGCAGCGGAAGGCGATGACGCTGAACCGGGTGGATTCCCCCGGCACCGCCGCACGGGCCTCGTCGCCGGGGCCGCGGGACGTGCTCCCGAGGACGACGCGGGCGTAAGAGCGGGAGGTGGCGCCGGTCTCCTCGCCGCCGACGACCAGGACGACCCGGTCCAGCCGCTCGTCCCCGGCGAGCAGCCGGCCCAGGGCCGCGGCCGCGTCGTCCAGGGAAGTCCCGGCGGGGAGTTCCAGCCGTGGGGCGCCCTCGCTGCCTGCCCTCGGATCCACCAACATGCCGTAGGTCATGCGCCGTTGTCGCCCTCCGCCGATGCCGGTGTCCGTCCACAGGTTCCCCGACTCTACCGCTCGCCGGTTCCTCCCAAGAGGCCAGCGCCCACCACATCCGCGCGCATTGGTCACGGCACGGACTACCGGACGCTGGTCAGAGGTCAGACCGATCAAGATCAGCGACCCGCGCTCCATGCCGGGCATGCTCGCGTGGTCACGTATCCCGGGGGTCTGGCCGCCCGGGTTACGGGGGATGGTGCGCTTCCTGCGCAGGGTCAGGTGCGTGAGGGGCTCGGGATGCGGTGGGGCCCTTCGGATGCGGATGGCGGTTCGGCGCACTGCGGTCGCCGAGGTCAGCAACGGCGGGACATGATCGGGACCGATGCTGACTACTTGCTGACCTGCACCCCGACAGCACCGCGCTGACCTGCGAAAACGTCCGGATGTCAGATGTGGGACTTGATCATGGTGCGCAGCAATTTGAGCTCCTAGAAGGCGGCTCCCTGCCGGCTTTCTGCAGGTCAGGGGCGGTCTCACCCTACACTGACACGCGTCGGATCGAAGATAAAAAAAGGAACATCGATTCCCGCTGGCGAGAAGGCTCCTCGCCTGCACTTCCGCTCGAACCAGGCCGCGGTCGCGCCGCCGACCACACCTCGAATCGGACAGCTACTTCGAAATGTTCGGGGACCGATGCCGACCAGATGCCGACTTACCTGACGACACATCAGGCACATGAGGACACAGGGGACCTCTAAGTCGCTGCTCCTGGGCGGGCCGTACTGGCTACCGACGCCAACCGCCGATGACGCCATCGGACCGCGTGCCCCCGCGTACTGGGCCCGGTGTTGCCGTCGCATCGCCCCCCCGGTTCAGAAGGCACGCGGGGACATCATCATCTTCGTTCCGTCTATGACAGCGGTACAGCGGGGCGTGCCAGGTCCGGGAGTGACGCGGACGGTGACGGACGCGGGTGGGTCTGTGGGCAGTTCCCCGCTCACGACCTCGGGGCGGTTCCCATGCAGGGAGGAGCGGCCGGTCTCCTTGCCGTCGACGAGCAGCTCGACCAGTCCCGGATGGCCGCTGTGGACGTTCACGGTCACCGAGTGGCCCCTGGCATCAAGGTGAAAGTGGTGGCTTCCCGCCATCAGGCGCCTCCCTGAGGAACCGCTACCCCACCCCCCATCATGCGTGCGTCCGCCCCGGCCTGCACCCGAGGGCCGGGGCGGACGCACGCTGCGCCGACGACGGGTACCGAGACCGTTCCGCGTGCCCCAGCGGGCGCGAAGCCGCACACTGCGATAAAGAGGCCTACGCATTTCGCGCGGGCCGAGGTGAGGGTGTTCGGCGTGCTTGAGGTCCCGCTCTGGCTGTGGGGGGCGTTCGCCGCGACCGTGGTGGTGTCGCTGGCGATCGACTTGCTGTCCCACCGCACCGCGCACGTCATCGGCTTCAAAGAAGCCGCTGCCTGGAGCGGCCTGTGGGTGAGCCTCGCCCTGATCTTCGGCGGGGTCGTCTTCCTCGTCCTCGGCACGACCGCCGGCACCGAGTACACGACGGCCTGGCTGCTGGAGAAGAGCCTGTCGGTCGACAACCTCTTCGTCTTCGCCGTGATCTTCGCCTACTTCAAGGTACCCAGGGCCTACCAGCACCGCGTGCTGTTCTTCGGCGTCATCGGCGCCCTCGTCTTCCGCGGGATCTTCCTCTCCCTCGGCGTGGCCGTCGTCAGCCGCTTCACCGCCGTGCTGTTCGCGTTCGCGGCAGTGCTCTTCTACAGCACGTACAAGCTCCTCAAGGACGAGCAGGACAGCTTCGACCCGGGTAAGAGCTTCGCCGTGCGGCTGCTCCGCAAGATCATCCCGGTGCGCGACGAATACGCCGGGGCGAAGTTCTTCGTCAGGGAAGCCGGCAAGCGTGTGGCGACCCCGCTGCTCGCGGTGGTCGCCGCGATCGAGGCCGCCGACCTGATCTTCGCCGTCGACAGCGTCCCGGCCGTCCTGGCGGTCAGCGACGACGCCTTCATCGTCTACACCAGCAACGCGTTCGCCATCCTCGGCCTGCGGGCCCTCTACTTCATGCTCGCAGGGCTCCTGGACCGCTTCCACTACCTGAACAAGGGCCTGGCGATCATCCTCGCCTTCATCGGCGTCAAGCTCATCCTCCAGGCGTCACACAAGCTGATCAGCCCAAGCATCCCGGAAATCCCCTCACCGATCAGCCTCGCCGTCATTGTCGTCGTCCTGACGGGCTCCGTGGTGCTCAGCCTCAGAAGGTCGGCCCCGATACGCGTTCTGGAACAGGCTGACGAACAGAGGGACGCCTCCGAGGCCACCGATCAGGTCGAGGCGCGTAGCACACCACCTGTGGTGGATGACCCTGAGCCGCCCACCGGCCCACCAGATCAAGAGGGTGAAGCGCCCCCACGCTCGGGATAGTCCGGAAGCCGACCACTTCCCGACCGGGCAAAACAGGCATATCGTAAAGAAATGGTCAAGATGAAGCGCAAGCCTGAAGCGTACATGTGTCCGACTTGCCAGCAGTCCGTGCCGGCCACACCCCACCGCCATAAGAACCTGGGGGTATTCGTTCCCGTGTGGGGACCGGGCCCATGTCAGAACCGCGACTGCCCCGACTACCGCCTGGATCCCAGGCACAAGCCTGATTCCGGCGAGCACGCCACCCAACCGTAGCTTTCAAGAACAGGGTCGACATGGGCATTCCCGGCCCGGCTGACTGCCGGGCCGGCGCGATGGCTGCGGCCGGGCACCGCCTGACGCTGACGCGGCCTGTCCTCTCCGACCTGTCTGGCCGCAGCCGTACACGGCCCAACCGAACTCGCTGACCTCAACCCACTCGACGTCATCGTCAGCGACGAGGAGACGCAGGAGCAGACTCACCGCCGAGCCGGTGACGGATCCGCCGCCGACCTCGGAGCAGCCACGGCCCCGCCCTCGGCGGGGAGAGGTGCGCGCGCCTGTCCGGCACCTGCAACCACGCTCTGCCGGGACTTGCCCAGGAGGTGCGCGAGGGCGGTGTCGACGAACACGGCGGCGTCACCGAACTCCCTCCGCTCGGCGCCCGCATCGTTGCGGGTGAGGACGGCCAGCTCCCCGGCCTGATTCGCGTCGTTTGCAGCGAGGATCTTGTACGCGGCGTGCCGGTGGCGAGCATCACGGGGAACCCATGCGACCTGCACTTGAGGTGTGAGGGACCGATGAGGCTGCCCGCCTCTGGCGGCCGTCATCATCGGCTTGTAGTTCAACCACGACCAAGCATCGGACACGAAAGAGGGATTCCAGGTGCTGGATATAGCCTGCGACGGAGTCCGGACGGGAGGTACCTGCCGGGTGGCGGCGGGACGCATGGAGAGACCTATCAGTGGGATCGGCGGGGCCGGAACGAGCGATGCGCCGCCGGGGGCCCGTCCCATAAAGGCCCCCTCCGGCTCGTCACGTGACATGCGGATCCCCCGGCGGTGGAACGGGCAGGAACCTACCGGCCGTTGCGCCGAAGACAGCCATCCGGAGCACGCAATTGGTGCCCTCCTAACGAGGGTGCGGCGAGTCCCGTCAAGACTCCGTCAGCGACACGTCAACAGGCTCGGCTCAGCCGGTCATGCCGGCTCGCGGAAGTGCGGGCGCCTGGAGCTCACTGAGTCGCGACGCATGCTGGACGGCTTCCGTAAGAAGTCCGACAAGACAACGTCAGCGCGGGCATCGCGACCCCCTTCGTCCGTACCGGTCACTCAAACCTGGCACCTTCCGGAAGTACCTGCCAAAAGAACCTGACACATCTCAGGGAGGGGTAGGGGGGTATATCAGGGATGACTCAGGGCAGCAGGGCCGCGGGCATCTCGCCGGTACGGTCACAATGAGGGAGCGTCGGCGCCGCTCCCGGCCGGTCGCCCTTTCAGGAAGGACATGACGTATGGCCATCGCCGATCCGATCACCCGCAGGCTGCGGAGGTTGTTCGTGGCCTTGGACGCCGACGAGGACGGTTTCGTCGGGTGGGGTGACCACGAGCGGATCGTGGACAGGTACGCGACCGGCTACGGGCTGGCCAAGGGTGACCCTAAGATCAGTTCTCTGGAACGGGCGTACTGGTCACAGTGGCTGGGACTGCTGCAGCAGGCGACGCCGGGGCAGGAGCGCCTGTCCCTCGACGAGTTCGTCGCGGCGAACCGGGCTGCGGGATTCGGCGCTAACGGATCCCATCTGCTGGATGACATCGCGCGGGCCGTGTTCGACGTCGTGGACGTCGACGGGGACAAGAAGATCAGCCGGGATGAGTTCGCCAGGTACCTGGGCCTCTGGGGGATCTCCCCCGAGGACGCTCCACTCGTCTTCCAACGGCTGGACCTGGACCGTGACGCCTTCATTTCCCAGCAGGAAGTCACCAAGTCCATCCGGGCGTTCCACCTCTACAACGACGATCTGAGCACCCCGGGCGGCATCTTCCTCGGCGTCCATTGACCGATGTGGCTCTGGAGCGGCGGTCATCTGGCTGCGGCTTACGGAGATCACGGCGAACTCGGCGCCGACGAAGAGCGTTGGCGATCAGGGCAAAGGCGCGCCGATCAGTAGCTGGATCGCGGTCATCGGCGCTTCTCTGGGTGGAACCGGCCGGGGCCGTGATCGACACCCGGTCGGCGCGGTGGTGCTCTATGGCGAGGACCGTCAGCTCCCAGCCGTCCACGGTGGCCGTGTCGCCCTCGACGGGAAGGCGCTCGAGTCGCGCGGCGATCAGGCCGGCCAGGGTCTCGCACGGTCCGTCGGGCGCCGTCAGTCCGAGAAAGCCGAGGCGTCTCTGCCGTCAAGGCCATCGGACACAGCACGGAACGCCACGGCATCCTCCGCCGTGAACGCACTAGCAGAGGAAACGAAGATTGGCGATGCGCCCGCTCCACACGCGGACGGCCCGGGAAAATCACTTTCGCGTGCCAGCAGTCCCAAAGTAATAGTCCGGAACAGATGGGCGAATGCCACCTCGATCCATCCTGCTCCGCCGGCGACGCATACGACGCCTTCTCCAGCCCGTCCGTGGATTCGAGCCGGGGTAATGGCGCCGCCGCTGAGTGCTGGATCGCGGGGTGACCCAAGACGGCGCAGGGACACTCGCGGGCCTGCGGGCTCGTCGGTTCATCTGGCGGCCACGAGCAACCGGCGGTCCAAGGTCTCGGGCCAGGTACGGGCCTACCACCAGAACGCGAAGACCCTGCTGTGACCAGCAGGGTAAGAGCCAAGCCTCCGCTGCAGAAGGGAGGCCGCCGACATTCGCCCCTGCGGTCACCGAGATCAGCAACGGCGGGACATGATTGGGACCGATGCTGACTACTTGCTGACCTGGACCCCGACAGCACCACGCTGACCTGCGAAAACGTCCGGATGTCAGATGTGGGACTTGGACATGGTGCGAAGCACGGAGACTCCCGATTTGTCTGCTCCCTGCCTGCTTTTTTGCAGGTCAAGGGCGGTCTCCACAGATTACAACCATTCGCATGTGTCAGTGTGTGAAGACGGACCTGGTACACCCTCGCGACAGCACTCCATGCCCGGATCGACAACGAGTTGAAGGCTTCGCCATGGTTGGCCCCGTGGCGTCCCGCCGTCGGGATCACGCCCACGCTCAGTGACGCTGAACTGGTCACGCTCGTGGTGATGTCAGCGTTTCGGTCGTGCCTTCGAGCATGACCTCACCGAGCGTCACCTGGAGTTGCTGCGGCCGACCCGCAAAGGGGAGGCCGAGCGGGCCGGCGCGCACTTGTTCAAACCGCTGCGGCAAGTCATCGCGAGTCGATCAACCAGACCCTCAAAGGGCAGCTTGACCTGGAACGCCACGGCGGTAAGAGCCGGCAGGGGTCGCAGTCCGCATCCTGTGCCGGACCCTCGCCCTCACAGCGGCGATCTGGCACAACAACAAAACCGATCAACCCGCGAAACGGTCACTGACCGCCTACGATCACTGACCGCAACGACACTCCTCGGACTCATTCATCTAGGGCACGACTGCCGGGTCAGTGGCGCCGAGCCCCAAGCGGGGGCCTATGGGAGCTCAGCGATGGCCTGGGCACCGCGATGACGGACGGGCGGGGCGATAGGAGATCGCTCGTCGCCGGACTGGGGCGGACGCCGAGTTCGCGCTCGAAGATCTCCACACAAGCCTGATAGGCCCGCCGGGCCTCGGCGATGTTGCCCTCCGCCAGGTGCACGCGCAGCAGCGCCCGGTGCGCGCTCTCCCGCAGGACGTCGGCGCGCAGCACCGTCAGCGCCGCGTCGATCGCCAGGCCGAAGTGCCCCTTCTCGCACAATTGTCCGGCGATGCCCTCCAGGACGTGCAGCCGCAACTGACGCAGACGCTCACGGTCGTCGATGAGCCACTCGTCCTGCCAGTCCGGCAGGAGGTCCCCCGGCGGAACACTCTCCGCCCAGAGGCCCGGATCGGCAGCAGTGCCGCGAAGTACGTCCATCGAGCGATCGATCTGGTCGCGGACATCCACCTCGGCGTGTGCGCTGAGATCGATCTGACTGCCGACGCTGGCGACGAGGTGCGGTACGGCTTGGTTGACGCGCCAGATCGCGGTGCGCAGCCGGGCGAGCGCCCGATGCTCGTCGGTGTCCGGCCAGAGCGTGCCGGCGAGAGAGCTGCGGCTGATCCGGCCGCGCAAGGCCAGCAGGGCCACCAGGCGCTGTGCACCACCGGGCAGTTCGACCTCGCGGTCCTCGAGGAGGAGCCGGAAGCCGCCCGAGAGGGTGATGCCGACCAGCCGGCAGGCGGGGCTCGGGGGGCGTCGTGGCCGGACCGCACCCCCTTGGGCGCTCATCCGAGGTCGAACGCTCGGCTCTCCCTGCGCACCGGTCATCGCTTTCCTTCCCGCCAGGGGCTCGCGGCCGTCGCTGCGCGCCAGTTCGTCGCGTCCTCTTCGGTCGAAGATGCCGAGGTCCTCCTGAATAAACGACAGTGACACCCTGGCCAGGCGGGTGAAACCCGGAGTGACCAGGGTGACGGCCGGCGATGCCGGTGATGGACGGGTGACACCACCGTGACGCAGGGTGTGGACCTTTGAGCCATGGGGACCTTTCCGGGAAGTCCGCGCACGCTGCGTGGCGCCATCGTGGCCGTCGCTCGTACGAACCCGCTCGCGCGCATCGTGATCTTCCAGTACAACCCGGACTCGGTGACCCGGTCCGTACGCCCGCGCTCCGCGCCCCAGGACAAGGCGGTCGCTCCCGCGGATGCGCACCGGATCTGGGGAGCTCCGGTCGAGTCGATCACCATGACGGTCGAAGTGGACGCCGCCGACCAACTCGAGACGGGTGACCCGCTGGCCGCGGCGACCGGAATCGCCGGACAGCTGGCAGCACTTGAGATGCTCCTGTACCCGAGCAGCCAACTGGTGATCGCCAACTCCCTCCAGCTGCTTGCCGGGACCATCGCCGTCCTGCCACCCGAGGGGCCGTTGACGCTGCTGGTCTGGGGGCCCGCGAGGGTGGTGCCCATCCGGCTGGAGAGCCTGTCCATCACCGAGCAGGCCTTTGACACGGCACTGAATCCGACACGGGCATCGGTCGAGGTCTCCGCGCAGGTCCTCTCGTACCAGGATCTTCCGGTGACCGATCCCGGGTACGCGCTGTTCTTGGTCCACCAGGTACTCAAGGAGACGATGGCCTCGGCGGCATCGGTCACCGGCGCCGTCTCCACGCTGACGACAGCGGCGGGGGCCTGAGATGCCGGGGCTGAGCCGCTATGCGGGCATCGACATCGCGACGGCCACGGTCATCGACGGCGTCGGGGGTACTCGCGAGGTGCGCTACCTGCTCCGCCGCCCCCTGCCGGACCCGCAGAGGCTGCCCGTACTGGCGCTGCACCAGGTCGCCCGGGACGACCGGATGGACCTGATCGCGGCGCGCCACCTCGGGGACCCCACCGCGTTCTGGCTCATCGCCGACGCCAACGGCGCCCTCGACCCGGATGAGTTGGTCGGCCCCGACGCCGAGAGTGCACTGCTCGTCATTCCGATTCCGGGGGTGTGAGTCCCAGTGCCCTCTCTCGGCATGCGGCTGACCGTACTTGCCGGCCGGACCCTGCCCGTCCCGCTGCCCGGACCACTGACGGCCCGGCTGCGCTCCGTCGTGGTGACCGAGAACGACGAGGAGCGATCGGCCTTCACCCTCACCCTCGACGCGGGAAGGTCCGCCACGGCGGGCGCCTTCGACGTCGTCGGGCTGACCGGCCCCCCGCTGGCCGCCTTCTCGCGCGTGGTGGTGGTCGTCCACCTGGGCGCCGTCCCCTTCGTACTCTCCGACGGAATCGTCACCGAGGTGCGGCTGGTCCCCGGGGACAGCCCGGGAGCGGCGACGCTGACCGTGACCGGCGAGGACATCTCGTACCTGCTGGATCGGGAGGAACGCGACATCGAGCACCCCGCGATGGACGCCCACACGCAGGTGCTGCGCATCCTCACCCCGTACGCCACCCGAGGCATCCTGCCCAAAGTCGTGCCGCCGCCCGTCCTCGATCCGCCGCTGCCCATCGACCGGGTGCCGACGCAGCACGGCACCGATCTGGCACACCTGGTGGCACTGGCCCGCGATCACGGTCATGTCACGTACGCGACGCCCGGGCCGGCGCCGGGCACCAGCACCTTCTACTGGGGGCCCGCCGTGCGCACCGGTCCACCACAGCCCGCGCTCTCGGTGGACCTCGGGCCGCAGACCAACGTGACGGAGATCAACTTCCGTACGGAGGCCCTGAGCCCGGTGGCGATCGACGGTTCCGTGATGGACCGTCAAACCGGGCTCGCCGTCCCGGTGATGGTGCCCGCCGGACTGCGCCCGCCGCTCGCCGCCGTGCCGTTCGCCGCGGCCAACATCGGCCAGACCCGCAGCCGTCGGCTGCGCGGGGCCACCAGCAGCACGGTCGCGGCGTACTCGCAGGCCCGTGCGCAGGTCGAGAGGTCACTCGACGCCGTGATCGCCGAGGGCCGGCTGGACGGGGTCCGCTACGGCGGGGTGCTGCGCCCGCGCGCGCTCGTGGGAGTACGCGGCGCCGGCTGGTCGCACGACGGACTCTGGTACGTGCGCGAGGTCAGGCACGAGCTGGCGCCCGGCGGCTACCAGGCCTCGTTCGTCCTGGCCAGGGACGGTCACGGCGCGCTGACACCGGTGATTCCGGTGGGCGGGGTGGTCTGATGGAGGAGATGCCGCGCTTCTACGGCAAGTACCGGGGCAAGGTCGTCAACAACGTCGACCCGCAGGTGCGCGGGCGGGTCCAGGTATCGGTCCCCGCGGTGCTCGGTGACGGCAAGCTGGCCTGGGCCGAGGCGTGCGTGCCGTACGCCGGGCCGGGCGTGGGCTTCTTCGCGGCACCCCCGTTGGGCGCGTCCGTGTGGGTGGAGTTCGAGGCGGGCAACTCTCAGTTCCCGATTCTGGCCGGGGCGACCTGGGCCTTCCTCGAGAAGGCTCCGCTGCCGGGTCTGCCCCAGGTCAAGGTGTGGAAGACCGACTCCGTCACGATCACGCTCAGCGATCTACCGGGGGCGGGCGGGCTGACGATCGAGGTCGGAGCGCCCGCGGCCGTCGTGCCGATGAAGATCGCTTGCACGGCCGGCGGCATCGAACTGTCCATCGGCGCGTCCAGTGTGAAGCTCACCCCCGCCACCGTATCGGTCAACAACGGCGCCTTGGAGGTGGTGTGATGCCGGGTCCGGGAGTGCAGCAGGGCGCGAGTGTGCTGTGCGTGCACGGCGGGCAGGCGCAGCCGACCATGCCCAGCCCGCGCGTACGCTTCTCCGGCGCGGCGGCTGTCACGACGGCCGCACCGTGGATGGTCGCCGGCTGCCCCTTCCCGCCGGTCTCGGGCGGGCCATGCGTCACAGCGGCCTGGACGGCCGGCAGCGTCCGGGTGACCTCGATGGGCCAGCCCCTGGTCATCCAGGGTGGCTTCGCCACGTGCGTGCCGACGGGCGGGCCGCTCACCGTCGTCACCGCCCAGCCGAGGGTGAGGCTCACGTGACCCGGGGCGGCCCGGCCCACCTGGGCTTTCCCCTGAGCCTGGACCGGCGTGGCCGAATCCTGCGGTCCGACGACGAGGCGTATCTGCGCGGGCTGGTGGAAGCGGTGCTGTTCACCAGGCCGGGGGAACGGATCAACCGGCCGGACTTCGGCAGCGGCGTCAACGCCCTCGTCTTCGCGCCGGCCGGGGACGAACTCGCGGGCGCCACGCAGGCGCTCGTCCACGGATGCCTGCAGCAATGGCTCGGCGATCTGCTCAGGGTCGAGGAAGTCCGGGCGCGGGGCGAGGAGTCCACCCTTCATGTGACCGTCGTCTACTCGCCGCTGCGAGCCGGCGCCGTGGCCGGTCCGCCGCGGGCCGTCACGGTCAGCGGCACCCCGGGCGGCACCCCGGGCGGCCCGCCGTGAGCCCGCCGTACGACGGGGGGCCGCCCCTTACGGCTGGGGCCTTCGCCGCCGCAGTGGACCGGGACGCCCGTCGCACGCTCGTCATGGACCAGGCGCAGGCCTGGAACGGCATCGACTCCGTCGAGGTACTGGCCAACGCCCCTGGTACGCCCGGCCATGTGGCCGGCGCGCTCCGGCAGCGCACGCTGCTCGTGCGCCTGCTGCACGCCCCCGCCGCCAATGCGCTGCACGCCGGGACCGTTCGCGTGCTGGGCGGGGTGCGGCCAGATCCGGGGATCAACCCGGTGCGCGTCGAATGGGCGTATCTCGCGACCGCGATCACGGGTGGCGGTGTGCTGCCCGCCGGTGTCACGGTCGAGGACCGCCTGCTCGTGACCAATGCCACGAGCACCGGCAGCCCGGACCGCATCCTGGTCGTCCGTACCTCCTCCAGCGGGGACTGGTCGACCTACGTGCTCGCGCTGACCGCCGAGAACGGCCAGGGGGCGCCGCCCCTCTTCGACGAACCGCTGGCCCGCGCGCCGTTCACCTTCACCGTCGACTGCCCGTCCGAACTCGACTGCGCCACCACCATCGAGTGCCCACCCGTCCTCGCGGCCTCCCCGGTACTCGACTACCTCGCGCGCGACTACGACGCCCTGCGGACCCGGCTGCTCGACCGGCTCGGCACGCTGATCCCCGGCTGGACCGACCACAGCCCGGCCGACCCGGCCGTCACCCTCGTCGAGCTGTTCGCCGCCGTGGGGGACCGCCTCGCCGCCTGGCAGGACGGCATCGCCGCCGAGGCATATCTGGCCACGGCGCGCCGACGCACCTCGGTGCGGCGCCACGCCCGCCTGCTGGACTACCGCATGCGGGAGGGTCTTAGCGCCCGCGTCTGGCTGGCGTTCAACACCGAAGGGGCATCGTCCTTCCTGCCCATGGGTACCCCCGTCACCGAGGCCCACAACGCCGGCGCCGTCCTGCGGACCGTCCCCGACGCGCTGGAGGCCGGCGCCATCGTCTTCGAGACCTGCGCCCCGGCGGAGATCACCCAGGCCAGGAACAGGATCGCCCTCCACTCCTGGGGCGACGCCCAGCACTGCCTGCCCGCGGGTTCCACCTCGGCCTTCCTCGCCTACGGACCCTCCGAAGCACCGCTGCTGCGTGCCGGGGACGTACTGATCCTCGGTCCTCGGGACCACGACGGCCGGGCAGGGTCCCCCGCCCGGCGTCAGGCCGTCCTGCTGGACCGCGACCCCGTTCCGCACCTGGATCCGCTATACCCCGGCATGGAGGTGCTGGAGATCCACTGGGCCGGTGCGGACGCGCTGCGGGTGCCGCTGCCCGTCACCACCGGTGAGCGGGGAGACGGCGGCAAGCCGGTGGTCGTGGCCGAGGCCCGCGCCAATGTGGTGGTCGCGGACCACGGAGGCACCCTCGGGCGGGAGAGCCTGCGGCAATTCCAGCCGGGCAGCCGCGGACGCCCCCGGCTCAATCACACCGGCCTCGCCTGGGCGGACCGTAGCCCGATGCGGCAGCGCAGCGCGAGCGCCGTTCTGCGGCCCGACCCCCAACGGGCCGAGGCCCAGATCAAGGTCGACGACGGCCTGCGCGTATGGCGGCCCGGAGCAGACCTCCTGTCCGGCGACCGCCTCGCCGCCACCTTCACCGTCGAGACGGAGAACGACGGCACCGCACGGCTCCGCTTCGGAGTCGGTACGCCGAGCCGTCGCCCGGCAACCGGCAGCGAGCTCCACGCCACGTACCGGATCGGCGGTGGCACGGTGGGCAACATCGGCCCGGACACCCTGGGCACACTGCTTGCCCACCCCGGCTCCGACACCCCCATCGACGGCGTCAAGGTCGGCAACCCGCTGGCAGCGGCAGGCGGCGCCGACCCGGAGACACTGGCCGAGGTACGCGAACTGGCCCCGCACGCCTTCCGCTTCCAGTTGCGGGCGGTCACCTCATCCGACTACGCGGACGTGGCCATGCGGCATCCCGGCGTACAGCGGGCGGTCGCCCGCCGTCGGTGGACCGGGTCCTGGTACGCCCAGGAGGTGACCGTGGATCCGCTGGCCGCGCTCGCGAATGATCCGTCCGTGCCGGACGAGGTCGCCGCTCTGCTGGAGACCCACCGGATGGCCGGGGTTGATGTGGAGGCGGCGCGGCCGGTCTACGTACCGTTGGAGATCGTCATCGAGGTGTGCATCCTGCCCGGCCACCGGCGCGGCGACGTCGCCGCGTCGATCGCCCGCGCCTTTTCGGTCGGGCGGCTTCCCGACGGCAGCCGGGGCTTCTTCCACCCGGACAACTTCACCTTCGGCACACCACTGTTCCTGTCCGATGTCGTCGCCACCGCCATGGCCGTGCCGGGCGTGGCCTGGGTGGACATCGGCGACGACAAGGATCGCGAACTGCGCTTCCGGCGCATGGGCCTGCCACCCGCGGACGAGGTGAAGCGGGGCCGTATCGACGCCGCCTCCCGCGAGGTGCTGCGTGCGGACAGCGATCCGAGCAATCCGGAGAACGGGCGGCTGACCTGCCGGGTACGGGGTGAGCGGTGAGCCTCGACTGCGGATGCCGTGCCGCCTGCGGCTGCGACCCCCTGGAACCGGCCGCGCCGCGCGTCCACAACCTCCCGCGCCGCCCCGCCCTCGACTGGCGCATCGCCACCCACGCGGACTCGCTGGGCCGGATGCGCGCCGCGACGGCACAGACCGGCTACGACGGGGGCGACGCAGTCGTCGCGCTGCTGGACACCTGGGCGTACGTCGCGGATGTCGTCTCCTTCTACACCGAGCGGATCGCCAACGAGGGATTCCTGCGCACCGCCGTCGAGTTGGGTTCGGTCCGCGAGCTGGCCCGTACGCTGGGCCATGAGCTGCGGCCCGGCGTCGCGGCCTCCGCCGACCTCGCCTTCACGGTCGAGGACACACCGGGTGCGCCTCGCCACGCGGTTGTGCCCGCCGGCATCCCCGTGCAGTCCGTGCCCGCTGCCGGCCAGCTGCCGCAGACCTTCGAGACGTCCGAGGAGCTCCAGGCCCGCGCCTGCTGGAACGCCATCCCCCTCGTACCCTCCGTCCCCCAAGTCCTGGCGGCGCGCACCACCGACATCTGGGTCCGGGCCACCGGGACGGGTGTACGCCCGGGCAGTGGACTGCTCGTCGTCGGCCGCGAGCGGTTCGACAAACACGGAGACGAACACTGGGATTTCCGGATCGTCGAATCTGTTGCCGAGGAACCGGACGGACACACCGGCTGGACGCACCTGCGCGTGCGGCCCAGGCTCGGGAACATCGACATTCCCGAGCCGTTCGTGGCGGAGCGTGAGGTCGAGGTCTTCACCTTCGACGAGCGCGCCAACCTCTTCGGATGGAACGCCCCCGACGCCGGTCTGCTGTGCCGTTCCGACGGAACGGGCCCGCCGGGCATCACGGGGTGCGGCACCAAAACCGTCGGATGGGAGTACTTCGGGGTTCTCGCGCCCGATTCCGACCCGCATGTGATGGGGGACATCGTGATCGAGCTGGACGGCGACCACCCACGCCTCACCGGCGGTGACCACAAGCAGGTGGCCGAAGCCTCCTGGCTCGTACTCGCCTACGAAGGCATGCGCGAGCTGTACAGGGTTGTCGGCGTGGAGTCCGGCGGCGACGCCCGCTACGGGGTCAGCGGACGCATCACACGCGCCATCCTCGACACCTCGGAAGGCCTGAGCCTGTTCGGGCGCCGCACCACCCTGGCGCACTGCGTATCGCGGCACCTGCCTGCCCAGAGCAAACCGCGGACTGCGGAGGTCAAGGGCAGCCAACTGGACCTGGTAAGGACCGACCCGCTGCTGCCCGTCGGGAAGACCGTCATCGTCACGGGACATCCGAACGGGAGCGCACCCACCGGGCCGTCGGCGGTGACGGCGGCGCTGGAGCTTCCGCCGCTGCGCGAGCGCGCGGTCGTCGTCTCGTGCCTGGACAAAGAGGTTCCGGCCGGTGTCGAACCCACCATGACCGTCACGCTCGACCGCGACCTTTCGCAGGAATTCGACCCGCGCTCACTGCGGGTACTGGCGAACGTCGTCACGGCCACGCACGGCGAGACCGTCACCGAGGTCCTCGGCAGCGGTGACGGCCGGGTGCCGTTCCCGCGATTCCGGCCCCGCCGCACCCCGCTCACCCACGTCCGTGCCACGAACGCCGTCGGTGCGCGTGCCGCTCTGGAGCTGCGCGTGGACGGCGTGGCCTGGGCCGAGACCCCCTCGCTCGACACCGCCACCGGGACCGACAGGGTGCACACCCTGCGCAGCGAGGAGGACGGCGGGGTCCGTCTGGTGCTCGGCGACGGTACACACGGCGCCCGCCTCCCGAGCGGAGTCGAGAACGTCGTCGCCACGTACCGCGTCGGCATCGGCGCCGACGGAGCGGCCGCGGCCGGACAGCTCACCCTGCTCACCCAGCGCCCCCTGGGCATCCGGTCGGTCGTCAACCCCACCCCCGCGCGCGACTGGGCACCGCCGGAGAACCCCGCCGACGCCCGACGCAACGCCCCACTGCGCGTCCGCACCCTCGACCGGGCCGTGTCGGTCGCCGACCACGAGGACTTCGCCTCCGGCTACGCCGGCGTCGGCAAGGCGCGCGCCGACGGAATCTGGGAAGGCACCTCCACCGCGGTCGTCGTCAGTGTCCTCGGAACCGGCGGCAGCGCCCCGTCCACCGGTCTGCTCGCTGATCTGCGGACCGCACTCGAAGCGGCCCGCGACCCCGGCACCAGGCTGGAGGTCCTCGCGGGCGATCTCCTGTGGTTCGGCCTCGGTGTCGAGCTGCGGCACGACCCCGCGTACGAGCGCGCCACCGTCGAGGGGTCGGTCCGTGCCGCGCTGAAGGGGGCGTACGCACCCGCCACCCGCCAGTTCACCGAGCCCGTCACCGCCGCAGGAACCCTTGTGACGATCCGCCGAACCCCCGGGGTGGTGGCCTGCACCATGCCGCGGCTGTGGCGGCTGCCGGGCAACGCCACCGTCCGGGCCTCCGTCCTGACTGCCGAGCCCGCCCGCCGGGAGCCTGCGGGAGCGGGGCTGCTGCCCGCTCAACTCCTCACCCTGGACCCCGGTGCGATCACGATCGGAGTGATGCCGTGAGCGCCACCGAACTCTCCGCATACCCGGCGCAGCCGCTGGAGTACCTCCTGGCCCGGCTGCCGGCTCATCTCCTGGCCCGCGATACGGAGGCCGGCGGCCTGGTGCGGTCGCTGCTCGGCGCCGTCTCCGGTGAGCTGGCCCTCCTGGAAACCGACCTCGAAGACCTCTACGACGCCTGGTTCATCGAGACCTGCGCCGACTGGGTTGTGCCGTACCTGGCCGACCTGGTCGGGCTCGACGATCTGCCCACCGGCCTGGGGCGCGAGGCCGGCCCGCGCGCGCTGGTCGCGAACACGGCGGCCTACCGTAGGCGCAAGGGAACCATCGGCGTACTGGAGCAGGTGGCCCGGGACGTCACCGGGTGGCCCGCGCGTGCAGTGGAGTTCTACCGTCTGCTCGCTACGAGCACGCACGTCAACCATGTCCGTACCGAACGTCCGGCGACGGCCTCGGTACGGGACGCGTCGCGCGCCGAGCTCTCCGGGCTCGATCTCGCCGGCGCACGCTCCCTGACGCCCGGGCTGGACCCGCTCGCGCACACCGCCGAAGTCCGACGTATCGCCTCCGGGCGCGGACGCTACGGAATTCCGGCCGTCGGCGTCTTCCTCTACCCGCTCCGGGTGTACGAGATCGGCGCCCCGGGCAGCCCGGACACCTCCGAGCAGCCCACCCGCACGGCAGGCGGCTGGTCACACGCGCGGCGCAGGATGTCAGGCGACGGGTATACCTTCGACCCGTTCCGCCGGGAGTCGCCGCTCTTCGCCTTCCCTGCAGGAGACGAGTCGTCAGGGGGGATCGAACACCTCGCGGAGGAGGCCGATCTGCCGGTTCCGCTGCGGCCGAGACGGCTGCTCGCCCTGCTGCGGGCTGCCCGGGAGCCGAACGCCGCAGCCGGCTCCCTCCCCCTCGGCATCCGCATCGGGAAGACCGGAACCGATCTCCCCCCACAGGCAGTCAAGGTCAGCGGTCTTGAGGACTTGAAGTCAGGTCCGGCGGTGCAGGTCCTCGTGGATCCGGTAGCGGGAACCCTCACCTGCTACAAGAACTGCGCGGTCTACCACCCTCGCGGCGGGGTGTTCGTCCGGTACGCGTACGGCGGACTCGCCGACGTCGGAGCGGGCAGTCACGACCGGAGCGCGACGCACGAGACGGCGCTTGCCATGGACCGCTGCCGTGCCGCTGGGAGCGGTGGGGAGCGACTCTTGGGCCAGACCTCCGTACGGTCAGGAGCGCCCGGCCCGAACGACGTGGCTACCGTCGCGGACGGGCTCCGGGCGGCCGAGGCCACCTGGAATACCGCGGGCGAGGCGACAGCGGCCGGTAGCACCTACGTGGTGTCGATCGCCGACAGCGCGACGTACAAGGAGCACGGACTGGAGGTCAGCCTCCCGGCGGGTGCCCGGCTGGTGCTCGTGGCTGCCGGCTGGCCCAAGGGACACTCACCACATGGTGAAGTGCACGCCCCGACGCCCGGTGAGTACACCCCGGAGGGCGTACGCCCGCACCTGATCGGTGATCTGACGATCAGGGGGGCCGAGGGCTCCTCGGTGGTCCTCGACGGGCTGGCGCTCGAAGGAAACCTGGTGGTCCCGTCGGGGCGGCTCGGCGCGCTCAGCATCAGCCAGTGCACCTTGACCGGTCGGCTCCGGGTCGACGAGGGCTCTGCCGGCGGCAACGGCGAGCTGCAGACCAGGGTGATCCGCAGTGTGCTGAACGGCATCGGCCTGAGCGGCACGGCGCCGTTCGTCTGCCTGAGCGCCAGCGCGGTACACGGGGATGTGACCGGGCCCGCCGCGCACGCCTCCTTCGAGGGCAGTACCGTTCGCGGCGACGTCACGGTCCGCTCCCTGGACGGCAGCAGCTGCGTCTTCGACGGCACGGTCATCGCGGAGCACCGACAGACCGGCTGCCTGCGCTTCAGCTACAGCGGTCCGGGCTCGCGCACTCCCCGGCGCTACCGATGCGTACCCGCAGCGGCGGGCGGCGTGGCGTCCGGGCCGGTGTACGCCTCGCTGGACCCCGGCTCGCCGGTGTACCTCGCGCTGGCGCGCGGCTGCCCGGAGGCCATCCGCACCGGCGGGGAGAGCGGGGCGGAGATGGGCGTCCACCATCACCTCAGACGGCCGCTGCGGGTCGCCGCGGCGGCCCGGGCGCTCGCGCCGTATCTACCTGTCCAGCTTGAGATCGGGATGTGTGGGAGCTGAAATGCAAGGCGACTTCAGCCGGTGGACCTTCGACGCGCGGGCACGCTTCCGCTCCGTGCTGCTCCAGCAGGGGCGGGCGCTGCTGGACGCGGACTGGAACGAACAGACCAAGATCACCGCTCACCATGACGAGACACGTGCTCTCGACACCTTCGGCCGCTCGGGGGCGCCGGCGGCGGGAAACGCCTTCAGGATCACCGACAAGGACGGCAATCCCCCGAAGGGAACGCCCTGGGAGGACCTGCGGATCTCCCCCGGGCGCATGTACGTCGACGGAGTTCTGGTGGAGGCCCACGGGGAGGGCGAGGGCATCCCGCTGAACAACCAGCCGGACCGTGCCACGATCGGTGAGACGCCTGGTCTGGCCGAGCCGACGAAGGATACCCGCCACGCCTTCTACCTCAACGTACACGCCCACCATGTGACGGTCGACGAGGTGGAGGGGCTACGTGAATCGGCTCTCGGCGGCCCGGACACGACGACCCGGGACCGGACCGTCTGGCAGGTCACATACAGGGAAGTGCAGAACGAGACGACGGTGTGCTCGAATCTGCACCGCGCGACGGGGAAACCACCGGCTCGGGGCCTGATGGCGGCATCAGTCGAAGCCGAGGCGCCCGGCAACGACCCGTGCGCCATCACCGCTGCCGGCAGCTACACGCGGCTCGAGAACCAGCTCTATCGCGTGCAGATCCACGAGAAGGCCAAGACCTTTCTGTGGTCACGGGAGAACGGAAGCGTGACCGCCTCACTCGTCGGGATCAGCAAGACGGCGCTGCCGGCGGGGGTGGACGCCGAGCTGACCGTAGACCGGGTCGGCCGTGACGAGGAACTCTCCATCGGTCACGACGACATCGTCGAGGTCACCAGTCCTGCACGGCAACTATGCGGACAGTCCGGATACTTGGCGAGGGTGAAGGAGCCGAAGGGCCTGCGGCTGCCCGTGGTCTGGCTGAGCGGGAGCGGCGTCGGCGACATCGATTCGCTGGGAAGGGCTCCGATCGTCCGCAGGTGGGAGGGCGGGCCAACCACCGTCACGACCCCCAACGCGCCTCTGGAAAACGGTATCTGGATCGATTTCGATGCCGAGGCGGCCCTGGAGACGGGAGACTACTGGCTGATCCCGGCACGCACCGCCCGACTGGCGTACGGCCTCAACGCGACGAACGGCTCGCTGGAATGGCCCAAAAAGCCGAAGTCGACCAACGCCCCGATGTACCTGCCGCCCCACGGCCCGGCGCGGCATGTCACGCCGCTGGCCATCCTGAAGCGCGACACGCCCGCCGGCGGGGTCAGCACGTGGACGCTGGAGTCCGACTGCCGGCCCATCGCACCGACCTTGACCCAGCTGACGACGATCGACCTGGTCGGCGGGGACGGCCAGGAGGCGATCCCGGGCAAGGAACTCGCCAAGTCCGTCCGGGTGGTGGTGCGCAACGGCAACCTGCCGGTCGAAGGAGCGCCGGTTCTCTTCACCCCCAAGAAGGGCAGCGTGCGGACGAAGCCCGGCGCCGCCCTAGCCCCCGGCGAACCGACCCTCACCGACAAGGACGGCGTGGCTTCGGTCTGGTGGACGCTCGACCCTGCCGGAAGCAACACGCAGACGCTGGAGGCGCAGCGGCTGAACGACAGTGGCCAGGGAACCGACGTCAAGGTCATCGTGACGGGGCGGATGAGCAAAGCGGAGGGCGTGGCGTGGGATCCGCCGGAGGGGTGCACGGCCTTCAAACACACGAAGACCGTGAAGGAAGCGCTGGACGGCCTCGTCCAGGCGCGCAAGCTGCGCCTGCTCGGCGGCGACGGTCAGCAACTGCCGTCGGCAGACAAGGTCCTCCCCCAGCGAGTCCGGGTCATCGTGGATTCCGCCTGCGGCCCGGTCAAGGGAGCCAAGGTGACGGCGGCGGCGACCACGGGCGCCCTCGTCGACGAGGCCCCTTCCGCAGGCGCCCACCCGAGCGACCTCACGGGCGCCTCGGCCACGGCCACCGGAGTGACGGCCAAGGACGGCTCGGCCGCCTTTTGGTGGCAGCCGAGTTTCGGCGCCGACGGCTCCGACGTTCTGTCCATCAGCCAGGCGGAGGACGTAACGAGGGCACCCGTCACGGTGACCGCCCAGGCGGCACCACCCTCGAACGGCAGCCAGACCTCGGAAGGCTTGCACATCAGGGACCTGATTTTCCGGCTTGGCGCCAGACCTTTTCTGAACGACGACCGGGTGAGTCTCGACGAGCTGTCCAACGGCATCCAAGTGAACGTCAGTGAAGAGGTCGACCCGAAGAGCCTGTCCAACAGGCGGGGCCCCAAGCCCGTTGTGCGCGTCATCCTCGAGTTCCCCTGGCCTCTGTCAGGGGAAGCACCGCAGTTGTGGTCTGACGTGGAGCACATGCCGGGGCAGGACCGGACCCTCCTGGAGCAACCCATCGCATTTCGCTCCACCATGCTGGACGCGGACGTCTCAGCTGAGGGCACCACGATCCTTTGGGCACCTCGCGACCCCGACACGATGAAACGGTGGCTGCATTACCACTTCGTGAAGCTTGAGGAGTACATGAGTTGGGACCGCCCCATCGAAGGCCGGTTCCAGATCGACGGCTGGGCCGTCATCGCCGAAGAGGACAAGACGAAGCATCTGAACGGGCGTGTGAACGCCTTCCTGGACGGGGAGTACACGCGACTCACGCCAACCACCGAGAACGAGGTGACCGGCAGCCGGTTCGAGCAGTGGTTCTGGCTGGCGAGGGACTGACCGGGTGGCCACCAGCGCCCGCTCGCGGGCGGACCGGAGGCGTGACCGCGAGGGCGACGGGCCGGACGGCAGGCCCAAAGCCGCCGCGCGGAACGTAACCGGCGCGCGGGGGACGCACGACGTCGCCCAACTCCCCGTCCACACCCACCACACGGTGCAGCCGAAGCTGAGCCTGAGTACACCCGGGGACCCCTGTGAGCGGCAGGCCGACGCCGTGGCCGCACGCGTGGCCGGCGGCGGGCCGGTGCAGCACGCCGCCAGGCCGCCAGGCCCCGCCGGGGTCCTGCGCAAGCCGGCCGCCGCCGGCACCAGCACCGGCCGGGGCACCGTCCCCGCCGGTGTGCAGCGGGTCATCGAGGGCGGCGGCCACGGCCCGGGCCTCCCCCTCGCCCCGTCCCTGCGCGCCCACATCGAGCCGCACATCGGCGTCGACCTGGGCGCCGTACGCGTCCACACCGGACCACAGGCCGCGGCGGCGGCCGCCGCGCTGCAGGCCCGCGCCTTCACCTCCGGTTCCTCGATCTACCTCGGCGACCGCGAATCCCCGTACGACGTACGGCTGATGGCCCACGAGGCCACCCACGTGGCGCAGCAGAACTCCTCCGCCGTCGCCCGGAGCACCGTCATGCGTCAGACGGACGCCGGTGCGGGCGGGGGCGTCCCGCTGCCCGAGTTCCTGACGGTGCCGGTCCGCGCGTTGCCCGGCTACACCACGCTCACGCTGATCACAGGCAAGGACCTCCTCACCAACGCGCCCGTCAAGCTCGACCGCGACCAACTCGTCACCCAGCTCCTCTCCTTCGGCCCCTTCGGGCCGGTCGCGGGAGAGGTGATGAAGGCCGCCGGAGTCATCGGCGACGTGTTCTCGCTGCTGATCGAGGGGCTCGCCCAGCACAATCTGACCGCCGCCCGCCTCTCACACGAAATCGCCCAGGCGTGGGAAGAGATCCACCTCACGGAAGGCCCGGAGGCCAATCTCGCCGTCGTACGTCGGCACCTCGGCGCCGTCCTCACCGACATCCGCGCGTTCATCGGGGCGGTCGCCGCCCGTGTGATGGAGCTGATCCGCACCGCGGCCGCCGCCATCGTCGAACCCCTGCTGGAGACACCGCAGTTCAAGCCAATCTGGGAGCTCGCCAAGAAGGTCCTGCACTACGACCCACTGCGCGACCGGCCGGTCGAGGCCCAGACCGTCGAGATCCTCGAGGACTTCCTTCGCCTCATCGGCAAGGAGTCCGCGCTGGCGCAGATGAAGGAACGCGGAACCCTGCAGAAGACCGCGGACTGGCTGGACGAGCAGGCCGCCACGTTCACCGGGATCCTCGGCGAATTGCGGGCCCTGTTCCGGGACGCCTGGGCCGCGATCCAGCCGCAGAACCTCCCCGACCTGCTCACCAATCTGAAGGCGCTGGCAGGCCGGGCCTTCGCCCTGGTCGGCCGGATCGGGGACTTCGCCGGCACCGTCATCGGCAAGGTCCTCTCCCTCGTCAAGGACGCGCTCCTCGGCTGGCTCTCGCAGTACGCCCACAAGATCCCGGGTTTCCACCTGCTGACGGTGATCCTCGGCAAGAACCCGTTCACCGGCGAGGCCGTCGAACGCAACGCCCAGAACCTCATCAAGGGCTTCATCACCCTGCTGCCCGACGGTGAGGCCACGTACGAGCAACTCGCCTCGTCGGGCGTCATCGCGGAGGCCGCGGCCCGCATCGAGAGCGAGATGGCGCGGCTCGGCGTCTCGGTCGACCTGATCACCTCGACCTTCCGCGGGGTCTGGGACACGCTCCAGCTCCAAGATCTGCTGGACCCGATCGGTGCGTTCATCCGGGTCACCGCCAAATTCGGCGAACCGCTGGGCCGCATCGTCGAGTTCGTCGGCGTCGTGGTCGAGGTCGTCGTGGGGCTCGTCCTGAAGCTGATGAACTTCCCGACCGACCTGCTCGCGCGCATCGTCGCCAACGTCAGTCGTGCCATCAAGGACATCAAGCGCGATCCGGTCGCCTTCCTGCTGCACATGCTGGAGGCGCTCAAGACAGGCTTCATGCGCTTCTTCGACCACATCGGCACCTATCTCGTCCAGGGCCTGGTGAAATGGCTGTTCCGCGGGCTGGGCCAACTGGGCATCACCATCCCGACCGAGATCACCTTCAAATCGATCCTGGGACTGATCTTCGAAGTCCTCGGCGTGGGCGTCGAGACGCTCTGGCAGAAACTCGGCAAACACATCGGGCCCGAGCGGGTCGCGGCGATCCGCGGTGCGGTGAACGTACTGACGGGCGCGTGGTCCTTCATCGCCGATGTCCAGACGCGGGGTGCCCCCGCGATCGCCGACTTCCTGGCCGGCCAGTTGAGCGGTCTGTGGGACAAGGTGCTGGGCATGGCCCGGGACTGGATCACGAAGGAGATCATCGAAGGCGTCGTCGCCAAGCTGCTGTCCATGCTGGACCCGACCGGTGTGATGGCCGTGGTGAACAGCTTCATCGCCTTCTTCCGTGCAGTGCAGTCGGCGATCGAGTACCTGCGGGACATCCTGGAGATCGTCGACCAGTACGTGACCACGTTCGCGGAGGTGGCGGCGGGCCGGATCGACCCCGGCGCCGCGATGATCGAAAAGGGCCTGGCGAACGCGGTGCCGATCGCGATCGGCTTCCTGGCCAGCCAGGTGGGCATCGGCAACGTGCCGGAGGCGATCGTCGGCATCATCCGCCAGGTCCGCCAGCTCATCGACCAGGCGGTGGAATGGCTGTTCACGCAGGCGATGCGGATCGGGGCACCGGTCCTGAACGCCCTCGGCGCCGGCGGCGCGCCTGCCCCGGCCGGGGCAGGCGGCCAGAAGCCGGAGGCACTCCACGAGCACTTCGACCTCGCCGGCGAGGACCATGAGGTCTACCCCGATAGTCAGGGCCGCCTCATGGTGGCGTCTGCCAAGGCACAGCCGGTCGGCAACCTTGACCAGCTAAGGGCTCTCGACGACCAGTACCGTGCACTTCCGGCGACCGCCACAGCGACCGAACGACGGCGGATCATCCGCGAGATGATCCGCCTGATCCGTAACCCTCCCGGCCTCCTGGTCAGTGCCCTGGGTGACCCGCCCAACCTTGGAGGTGTGGCACGGCACGGCTCGCAGCCGCAGCGATTTCGGCCGCGTTCCGGGAATCCCGCATACGCCGAGCTCTGGGAACTCGAGTCGGAACACGTCATCCCGCGCAGCTACGTGGACTCCGTGATCCTTTCGCACTTCTCCAGTGCGGGGGATCGAGAGAAGAACTGGGTGACCAAGGAGGAATATGCCCACATGCACACCATCCTGATCTACAAGCAAGCTGCGAACGACAAGACCAACCGCGCCAGAACCAAGAACGTCAAGACCACCAAGGAAGTCGGTCTGGGGTCGGATCAGCGCCTTCTGAAGAATTTTGCGATCCGTACCGAGAGCGGAACACTGCCAGGCCGGGGCACCCCAGCAGACAACGCACGGCGGGCCTTCAAAATGCTCGCGGAGGGCGCTGTGCGGCGCACCGTCGACGCGGTGTCGATCGACTACAAGAACCACGGAGTCCTACGGGGAAGCAAGGAAGCACTGCCGACCGAGAAGGGCATCAGAAATGCAGCTGCACTTCAGCTCAAGGACATCAACGAGTTCCTCGCGAAACGCAAACTCGCCCAGATCCCGACCTGACCAGCCGCTCACTTTTATGCTGCAGTCAGCGCCCCGCGACCGTGCGGCCGCTCTTGGCCAGTTCCCAGCGCGTCGCCGCCGCGACGTCCTCACCCGAGACCCCGCCCCGCGCCGCGCCCAGGAACGCCGCCGTCAAGGCCGCCGCCGCGATCGCGCCGCCCGCGAGGTCCACCGACGCCAGGCGGCGGGGGTCGAGGCCCTCGGTCGGGGTGCGCGCCGGGAAGGCGCGGGCCCACATCGCCTCGCGGGCCGCCGGGTCCGGGTACGGGAAGGTCACCACGACCCGCAGGCGTCGCAGGAAGGCCTGGTCGAGCGCCCCCTTGGCGTTCGTGGTCAGGACGGCCAGCCCCCGGAAGGATTCCATGCGCTGCAGCAGGTAGCCGACCTCCAGGTTCGCGTACCGGTCGTGGCTGTCGCGCACCTCCGTCCGCTTCCCGAACAGCGTGTCCGCCTCGTCGAAGAGCAGCACTGCGGCACTGTCCTCGGCCGCGTTGAAGATCCGCGCGAGGTTCTTCTCGGTCTCACCGATGTACTTGTTCACCACCTGCGACAGGTCGACGACCACCAGGTCCAGGCCCAGCTCCTTGGCCACGACCTCCGCGGCTAGGGTTTTCCCCGTACCGCTGGGACCCGCGAACAGCGCCGTCGTACCCAGTCCGCGCGTCGAGGACGCGGCGAAACCCCAGTCGTCGAGCACGCGGCTCCGATGCCGTACCGCCCCCACCAGTGCGCGCAGCTGATCCAACTGTCCCTCGGGCAGTACCAGATGGGACCAGTCCGCACGGGGTTCGACGACCTGGGCCGCACCGGAGAAGCCGGCCCGGGCCCGCAGCCGGCACGCGGTCCACAGCTCCGCCCCGCGCGCGACGTCCTCGGCCGCCGACTCCATGTCCGGGACCGACAGGTCGAAGACGCCCGCCGCGGCGGCCGCCGCTTCGTGCGCCGGCACGGACTCCGGCCCGCAGTGCCGACCGAGCGCCGCACTCAGGGCCGCCACCCGCTCGGGCACGCCGAGCCGTGGCAGGACGATCGTCAGGGCATCGCCCGGGACCCGCACGTCGTCGCCCCCGAACACCACCGCCGGTACGTCCAGGGCCGACAGCGCACGCATCAGCGCACCGGAGTGTTCTCCCCGGGCATCCTCGCAGTCGATCGCCCAGGCGCATCCCGACAGAACCGACTCCCGTTCCATCAGGCGCAGGAACCGCTCCCGCTCCTCGGCACGGCGTGGCACGTCCTCGACCGCGACCACGTGCAGCCGCTGGCCGCCGGCGGTCTGCGCCGCCACCGCCGCCACCGCCGTGAAGTTCGCCCGCTGAGCTCCGCTCAGCACGACGATCCGCCCCTCGGCCCAGGCCTGCGCGGTCTCGTCCGCCGCATTGCGCAGTGCGCCGGTCAGTTCGTACGGTGCGGTGACCCCTCGGGTCACCGCCGCGAGTTCAGTGTCGAGGTGGCCGGCTCCGACCAGGTGGTGCAGCAGCCGCTCGGGCACCAGCAGGGGGCTGCGCGTCGGCGACGACACGTCCGTCAAGTGGATCAGGTGCCAGCGGCGGAGCGGGCCCAGGGGTGTCAGAGCGCTCCAATGCGGAGCGGGAAGGCAGGACATGGCCAGTGCGAACGTCGGCCGCGGGTCCCCGCCGACCACCGCGATGTCGTCGGCGGTGTCGGCGACCAACTCCGGACCGGCGGCAAGCAGCAGCACTGCCCGTTCGAAGTCGCTGAGGCCGAAGCCGCGGGTGACGTCGTCCAGCAGGGTCGGCCCGGCGATCCGCGCTCTCGCCTCGTTCGCGACCGTCTCCGACTCGCCGGTGTCCTCGCCACGCAATCTCGCCCGAATCACGCCGAGTTCAGCCACGAGGGCGGCCCGGTTGTCCTGCTCCCACTCATCGGTGGCCGTCATGGCGGCGGCGCCGCGACGACGAGTTCGGGCCGGCCGAAGGTCTTGCCGACAAGCTCGGGCAGGCTGTCGGCTCCGTCCACCCGGACGCGTACCAGCCAGATGCCCGGCAGGAGGGCATCGTCGGGCAGGGCCAGATCCTTCTGCGAGGCCTGCTCCACCAGCGGCAGGTCGAAGGCCAGGTCCGAGGGATCGTCCGGGTCGCCGCCGGAGCGGCGGGACAGCAGCACGGTCACCCGCTGGCCCTTCCGCAGCGGCGGGGCGACGGTGAGCACGGTGGGAGAACCGGTAAGTACTTTCACGACCGTTGGCCGCACCATGAGCGGAACGGCGTTCGAGGAGGCCACCACTCGACTCGGAGGGTCATCGTCCGGCCCCGGAGCGGAGCGGTGCGTCATCTGTACGGCGTGCACCCCGGCGGGAACCTCGGCGGTCAGCTCGGCGCGCACTTCGGTGTCCGACACCCCCGGCGCCGGGCTCAGCTCGGCCGGCCCGATCCTGATCCGCATCCCGGGCCCCGGCAGTCGGCTGCCGCGCAGCACGAGGTCCGCCCCCGTGACGGCCGCCGCACCCTCGCCTGCGATGGAAACCGAGTCCAGCCGCGGCGCGCCGATGGACTGCACGCCGACCTTGCGGCTCAGTACCGGCGGCGCCAGTTTCGGGGGCGACTCGCAGGTGATGACCGCCGTGGATGCCAGATAGGTGACGGACAGCTGGTACGGAGTGTCGAACAGCCCCCAGAGGTTGGACGTCTCTTCCAGCGACAGTGCGGTCGGCGACAGGTTCACCAGGTCCACTGCCTCGTCGAGGTCGGATTTGGCCAGGAAGGGCCAGCCTCCTCCGGCTCCGGAATCGCTGTAGTGCTTGACGGCCGCCGTGACCAGGCCTCGGGGAACGATCGGGGTGGAGGTGAGGGCGCTCACCACCACACCCAGCAGCCGCTGTGGCTCCAGCTCCTCGTCGTCCCCGTAGCAGCTGATCAGGTAGTGGAGATCGAGAGCGGCGGCGGGGCGAGCGATCAGTGAGCCGTCGGAACGCCGGGTCGGCAGAACGGCCACGCTCCCCGTGGTCTGGGGTGTGGCGTGGAAGCAGTAGACGTTGATGCCGCTGTGGGTGGCGAGGTTGGTGCCGCCCAGTTTCGCCGGGTGGCTGGTCGTCACGTTGGGGCCTCCCACGGATCCCGGCCTCTTCTGATCGACAGCCCTTTGCAGCATGTAGCAGATGGTGGACGTGACGGCCGCGAGCACGAGCGGATTGCTCATCGCCGCTCCTTGCGGCGGGCGAGGTAGGCGGCGTGGTCGGAGCCGGGCCGCGGGCGGGGAGCGACCGGCGGCGGAGTCGGAGGAGGCGCGGCGGGTGCGGCCCGGGTGACGGTGATCCGGTCGATGTGTACGTGTACGTCGGCGGGCGCGCCTCGCCCCGAGAGCCGCGACTCGGCGGCCGTGCCCGGACCTGACTGCCGAACGCTCATCCGCCCCGGCCGGACAGCCGCCGTACCCGCGGCCGGGGTGCTCGCCGCACGCGCCGACGCGTGGCCCGACGAAGGCTCGACGAGTACCGGGACTTCACCCGGCTCCACGACACCGTGCCCGGCCAGTGCGGGCAGCACGTGCAGACGCAGGAGGGCCGCAAGGTCCAGGGGCGCGGTACGGCCTGGTGTCGGCAACGGCAGGAGGGCGCCTTCGGGCCTGGACCCGGCGGGGTCCGCGGGCGCTGATCCGGACGGCTCGGGCGCGGCACGCTCGACCGGTAGGGGCGCGGAAGGGGCCGTCGGCGCCGGGAGGGGTCCCTGGCGGGTGGTCTCCCTACGGTCCGAGGCTCCCGGAGCCCGGTCGACGGGCCGGGCGGTCAATGGCCTCGGCGTGTCGGCGATCTTCGCCGCGGGCGCCGGCCCGGGTTCCTCCCTTCGACGTACCGCGGCCGGAAGGGGCTCAGGGCCCGCGGTGCGGGGGGACGCCGGCCTCTCGCCGGACGGAACCGGGGCCGGTTCCGGAACGGACGGCCGCAGGGCGGCCAGGACCTCGTGCGCGCGTTCCGGGAGCGGCGCGGGCTCAGCCGCCGGCCTCAGCACCGGTTCGGCGTACGCCTCGTAGCGTTCGGGCAGTCGCAGGCGCATCGCTCCCTCGACACCCAGCGCGCGCTCACCCATGCGCGTGAAGAAGCCGGTCACGCGGCACCCCCGCGCGCGAGTTGGAGGTACATGCCGCGCCGGACCGGGGACAGCCCCAGCACATCGGCCTCCCGCCAGCCGAACGCGGCGGCCAGGGCGGCCACCTCCGAGATCAGGGCCGAGGCGACACTCGCCACCCGTTCCCACAGCAGCGCCCCGATGTCGACCGGCACCAAGGCTTCGGCTCCGCAGTCCGGACAGCCGGTTCGGACCACGGCGGCGGCCGCACCGGCCAGCCGCTCGGCCGCAGCGTCCACTTCGGCCGCCACTTCTGGCATCAGAGCTGCCGGGTCGACTGGCACTCCCTCGGCATCGGACACGCACCGCGACAACAACTCGGCCGCCGGCTCGGCCGCACGGCCGGCCGCGAGCAGGTCCCGCGTGGTGAGTGCCCGTACCGTCAGCTCACCTCCGTCCGGTGTCAGCACCCGGCAGTCCCGCCCGGGCGCCACCGCACTCAGGGCGGCCAGCGGAAGCCGCACGTCCAGTACCTCGCCGCATCCCGCACACGGCAGCAGCGCCTCGACCGTCTCGCTGAACTCCTCCGCGTACAGCCGCCCGGCCAGCACGCCGACCTCACCCACCGACAGGCCGAGCACTGACTCCAGATCCCCGGCGAACCCGCCGTGGCAGACCAGCACCGCGCCACGGGCGGCCGCAGGGACGGACACCGCATGCTCCCACGCCGCCAGCAGACGCGCGGGGTCGCTCAGACCTGGCACGCGTCACTCCGTAAAGGACGGCTCGACAGGAGCGGTGACCGAGAGATCGCGCTCCCAGCCCTCGTTCTCGAGCTTCAGGGTCTGGATGGCGACGGCGTTGGCATTGGCGTCGAGTTCGGGCAGCGCCTGGAACTCCGAAACCCAGCACCGGAAGATCTTGTAGGCGATTGCCAGCTGCCCGGCCTCGTTGTAGAGCTCCAGGATCACGTCCTTGCGGAAGTCCCTGAGGGAGGTCTCCGCGCCCAGACCGCTGCCGAAATTCCACACCTTGTTGGCCCACGCCTCGAAGTCCCGGTCATGCGTGACGCCCCGCTCCAACGTGACGGCCTCGTACTCCGAGCGGCCGGGCGACTTGCGGCTGCTGCTCGGATCCCCGCCGTGCCGGTGGGTCACCACTTCCGTGGTGCGCTTCAGCGCGCTGACCTTGCTGATCCCGGCCACATAGCGCCCGTCCCACTTCAGCCGGAACTTGAAGTTCTTGTACGGGTCGAACCGCGTTGCGCTGACCGTGATTTCGGTCATCTCCGTCCCTCCTGCCGAGTCCGGATCAGGCCGGCGAGCCGGCGGTCTTCTGCTGGATGCTGATGATGACGAACTCCGCCGGCTTCAGGGGGGCGAAGCCGACGAGGATGTTCACGATGCCGCGATCGATGTCGTACTGCGTGTTCGTCTCGGCGTCGCACTTCACGAAATAGGCGTCGCGCGGGCTCGCACCCTGAAAGGCGCCCTGCCGGAACAGATCTTGCATGAAGGCGCCGAGCGATGTGCGGATCTGCCCCCACAGCGGCTCGTCGTTGGGCTCGAAGACCACCCACTGGGAGCCTCGGAACAGACTCTCCTCCAGGAACAGCGCGAGCCTTCGCACGGGCACGTACTTGTACTCGTCCGCGAATACGTCGGCACCGCGCAGGGTACGGGCGCCCCAGATCACGGAGCCGACGTCCCGGAAGGTGCGCAGACAGTTGATGCCCTTGGGGTTGAGCTTGTCCTGGTCAGTGTCGGTGAGAGTCACCGCGAGACCGCTGGCACCGGCGATCCCGGCGTCGATTCCGGCCGGCGCCTTCCAGACCCCGCGCGAGACGTCCGTGCGGGCCATCACCCCCGCCACTGCGCCGCAGGGCACGAACTCGTCGACGACACCGCCGCGAAGTGGGTCGGGGCGGTGGATCCGTGGGAAATACAGGGCACCGTTGCGTGCGAACTCGCCTTTGAGGGCAAGATCATCCAGCCAGCTGAGCACCCCCTTCTCCGCCGTTTCAAGGGCGGGCGGAGGGTCCATGATCAGGAAGGCGCGCTTGAATTCGCAGTACTTCAGCGCAGGTCCCCAGAGTTCCGGGATCGTGGTGTCACCGGGAGTCGAGGGCGGGAGGCACAGCAGAGTGAAGAGATCCGCCTTCTCGAGTGCGTAGAGACCCTTCTTCCCCTCCTTTTCACCATCGGTGTAGCGGGAGAAGGTCAATGGATCACCGTCAGCGCCTCCGGCGGAGTCACCGAATTCGTACTCCCCCTCGGGCGGCCGGACCACGGTCGGCAACAGCTTGCTGTCGCGGATCAGTTGCGAGGAGCGCAATACGATGGCCATCTGGCGCGGTCCCTGAACCGCGGTCACATTGAGGAACTCTTCCCTGAATTTGGTGGACGTATCCGTGACGACAAGGTTGAACAGTGAATCGTGAGTGACGCCCTCACCCTGCGCGTCGGCAACCTGTTGGGCCCCATCCGCTACGAGCGGGTGCGTCACTTTCACATGGAGCTTGTTGCCCCAGGCGCCGGGGGTGGATGCGATGAGGCTCAGGCCGTCCTTGTTGAGCTCCGCCCGCTTGGCGTCGACATCGAGGCGTACCACGAGAGCGGTTCCGCCGCCGTTGAGGAAGTAGTCGCGCACCGCGTAGCCGAGTCCGCTGAGCCGCCACAGCCCGCCGAAGATCCGCTCGAACTCGCCGAACGAGGAGATCGCCACCGGCTCGTCGACCGGACCGCGGAGCGCCCGTCCCACGAACGCGGTGATGGCGGTGGCAACGCCGACGATCGCGCGGCTGCCGCCCGTGACCTCGTGAATGTAGACGCCAGGGTGGCTGACTTGCACCGGCATGGCTGTTTGGCCCTTCGACGACGGACGCCACGGACCGCCGATGGTGTCCGAGCCACGTCACCGCGCCATCACGTACGAGTCACCGCCACGGCGGTGACGGCGGCGTGACACCACGTTGACAGTCGCTTGGCATGGTCGGCCCAGGCAGAAGGTCGAAGGAGGTCGTGATGGTGCAGGTATCGGTAACCGCGGCGGTCAAGGTGGCGGGCGGACCCTCGTTGCCGCTGAGCCTCAGCCTGGAGCCGCAGTCGTACACCTTGAGCTCCGTCTCCCTCGCGAAGGCCGGCAACAACTCTGGGGAAGACAAGGACAACGAGAAGGTGCCGCTGCCCGCAGGCACCATGGTGCTGTTCGCAGTGACCGTACGGAACACCACCACGGGTAAGCCGGCGCAGGTGAAGGCGAAGCTGAAGACCAACACGACGATCACAGTCAGCGACTCGCTGCTCATCGCCAACGAAAGCGTCCTCACGCATCTCTTCCCTGACGCCGCCACGCGCGAGGTGGCATTGACGAACGAGGGTGCGGCGGCAGTGACCGTGGAGATCCTCACCTGCCGTTCGGCATAGGAGAAGGCACCTGAAGGTGGCGTTCAGGGCCTCTTCGTTCAAGCGGGTCACGCCCCTTGGCGGCGGCCTTCCGGCGCCGCGACCGCAGACGCTCAGCATAAGCAGGACACACACTCTGGTCCCATGCTGACCGTTTGCTGACCTGGGCCCGCCCATCACCGCCCTGACCTGCGCGGATGCCCAGAGGCTAGGTGTTGGACTTGAACATGGTGCGAAGCATGCGAATACTCCCGATGTGTCTGCTCCCTGCCTGCTTCACGCAGGTCAAGGGCGGTCTGCGGAGCCTACAACGATTCGCCCGTCCGGTCAGCTGTCCCCTGGGCTTCGACGTCCGCCGGGTGCTGCCGCGGGTCCCGTTCGGGCTGCCCCGGGAGATGCCGCCCTGACCGGGCGGCTGCCGCGTCCAGGGCTACCCGAAGCGGGCGACGAACCGCCGCTGCCAAGGGGGCTCGACGGCCCGGTGGGTGTAGTTCCGTCGTACGAAGCCGACCGCTTCCTCCGCGGGGAGTCCGTCGAGCACGGCGAGGCACGCCATTGCCGTCCCGGTGCGACCGTACCCACCCCCGCACGCGATCTCGACACGCTCGCTCCCCGCCCGCGCCAGGGCTTCCCCCAGCGCGGAGGCGAACCCGGCCCGGTCGCTGGGCAGCCAGAAGTCCGGCCAGCGCAGCCACCGGCTCTCCCACCTCACGGCCGCCGGGCGGCGGCCGAGCAGGTACAGCCCGAAATCGGGCGCCGGGCCGGACGGAGCCGGCCGTCTCAGCCCCCGTCCGCGGACCAGCCGGCCCGACGGCAGTCGCAGCACCCCCGGCATTGAGGGCTCCCACGCACGGCTCATGGCTCGAGCCTAGGGGCACGCCCACACATCAGGGCAGCGAAGCTGCCTCCCCGTGCTGGGCGGGCGGCTCGGCCGCCGCGTCAGTCGACGCCCAGGAGGCGGCGTAGGTCTTCGGGGTGGGAGGCGAGTTCTGTGGTGGGGGCCTGGTGGACCATGACTCCCTTCTGCATGACTGCCACGTTTCGGGCTACGGAGAGGGCGAGTGTCAGGTTCTGTTCGACGAGGACGACCGACATGCCCTGTGCGCTCACCTCGCGGATCACCTCGCCCACTTGGGCGACGATCGACGGGGCGAGGCCGTCGGACGGCTCGTCGAGGAGCAGGAGGCGCGGATTGCCCAGCAGGGCCCGGGCGATCGCGAGCATCTGCTGTTCTCCGCCGGAGAGCTGGTCACCGCGGTGTCCCAGGCGCTCACCCAGCCGCGGCAGCAGGTCGAGTACGCGGGTCCTGGTCCAGGGGCCGCGCGCCGGGCGCCGCGAGGCGATCGTCAGGTGTTCGTCGACGGTCAGCGGGGCGAAGACCCGGCGCCCCTGGGGGACGACGCCGACGCCTGCGCGGGCGATCACGTCGACGCGGGCTCCGGCCAGCTCGCGGCCGTCGAGGCGGACGCTGCCCTCGTAGGGGCGGACGAGGCCCATGACGGTCGAGATGAGAGTGGTCTTCCCGACTCCGTTCCGTCCGAGGAGGGCGAGCGTTCCGCCCGTGTCGAGGTCCAGGTCCACACCGCCGAGGACCACGCCCCCGGCGTAGCCGGAGCGCAGTGCGCGGATGCGCAGGAGCGGGTTCACGAGGTGACCTCCGTGGTGCCCAGGTAGGCGGTCTGGACTTCGGTGGAGGCACGCACCTCGTCCGGGGAGCCGGTCATCAGGTGCCTGCCGAGGTGCATGACCGTCACCGTGTCGGCGAGTTCGAAGACCATGTCGAGGTCGTGCTCGATGAGGAGTACGGTCACCTCCGCCGGCAGGGCGGCGATCAGCTCGGTGAGCCGCGCCGTCTCCGCCGGCGACATGCCGGCGGCCGGCTCGTCCAGGAGCAGCAGCCGGGGTTCGGTCCCCAGCGCCACCGCGACCTCCAGCTGGCGCCGCTCGCCGTGCGAGAGCTCGGCGGCCGGGAGGTCGTGCCGGGTGGGCAGGCCCACCCGGTCGAGCAGTTCGTGCGCCTGCGCGATCGCCGCGCCCCGGGAAGCGGCTCGGGAAGTGGCTCGGGAGGCACCCCGGGTAGCGGCTCGGCGTACCACCGCGAGCAGGACGTTCTCCAGCACGGTCTCGCGCATGAAGAGACTGGAGTGCTGGAAGGTCGCCGCGACGCCGAGGCCGACCCGGCGGTGTACGGGCAGCCGGGTCACGTCCTGCCCGTCGACGAGGATGGTTCCGGCGGTGGGTGGCAGGGTGCCCGAGATCAGGCCGAACAGGGTTGACTTTCCTGCACCGTTCGGGCCGATGACCGCGTGCCGGGCGCCCCGCCGCACGGTCAGGTCGACCTCGTCCAGGGCGCGGAATGAGCCGAAGTGCCGGGATACGTTGAGTAGTTCGAGTAGACCGTGGTCCTGGTCCGTCACGCCGTCCTCTTTCGGGTGAGCCTGTGCGGGATGCGTACGCCGGCCAGTCCTCGGGGCAGCGTGTAGACGGCGATGACGAAGAGCAGTCCGAGCAGCAGGGGACCGCGTCCGGCGACGGCTTCGAGGTTTCCGAGGTAGTCGCGGGTGAGCCAGACGAGCGCGGCGCCGGCGCAGGCCCCCCGCATCGAGCCGGAGCCTCCGATGACGACGGCCAGCAGGGCCAGCGCGGCGATCTCGAAGCCGGCGTCGCCGGGCGAGACGAACCGCTGCACCGAGACCCACAGGGCCCCGGCGGCTCCGGCCAGCGCCCCGGCGCCGCAGTAGACGGTCAGGGCGTAGCGCTGGGTGGGGTAGCCGATCGCCCGCATGCGGGGCTCGTTGTCGCGGATGCCGCGCAGGGCGAGGGCGAACGAGGTCGAGCCCAGGCGGGAGACCGCAGCGAAGAGCAGCAGGAACACAGCCAGGACGTAGAAGTAGACCAGCCCGTCGAGCTCCAGGGCGGGCAGGCCGGGCAGGGGTACGACGGGCGGGATGCCGGACATCCCGTCGGTGCCGTTCGTCAGTGACTTCCAGTTGACGGCGGCGCTGTAGACGATCTCGCCGATGGCCAGCGTGAGCATCAGGAACACCACGCCGCGGGCTCTCACGGCAAGCCATCCGGTCGGCACGGCGACGAGTGCGGAGACGCCCGCGGCGATGAGGAGTTGGAGCGGCCCGATGTCGGTGATGCGTGTCGCCACGATCGCCGCCGTGTAGGCGCCCACGCCGAAGTAGGCGGACTGGCCGAGGGTCGGCAGCCCGGTCAGGCCGGTGAGCAGGTTCACGCTCAGTACGAGGAGGGCGAACACCAGGATCCGCGAGAGGGTGCCGATCGCGTACGAACCGAGCACGAAGGGGGCCAGGGCGAGGGCCAGGGCGAGGGCGCCGGTCACGGTGGCGGCCGGCAGCCGCCGCCTTGCCGCGGTGCCGGCGGTCGAGGTGCCGGCCTCTGCCGTGCCTGCCTTTGCCGTGCCTGCCTCTGCCGTGCCGGTCTTTGCGGACGGGTTCATGCGCGCACCGCCGATGCGACGAGGCCGTGCGGGCGGACCACGAGGACGAGCAGCATGGTCCCGAAGAGGAGGAAGGGGGCGTACTCCGGGAGCAGCGCCACCCCGAGGGTCTGCACCTGGCCGATCAGGAGTGCTCCGGCGAGTGCGCCGCGCACCGATCCGAGGCCCCCCACGACCACGACGACGAGCGAGAGGACGAGCACGGTCTCGTCGACGCCCGGCCCGGGGCCGAGGATCGGCGCCCCGAGGACTCCGCCGACGACTGCCAGGGCGGCGCCGGACGCGAAGACTCCGTAGAGCACCTTGCGGATGTCGACACCTAGCGCGCGGACCATGTCCCGGTCGGCGACGGTGGCCCGTACGAGGGCTCCGAGCGAGCTGCGCTCGAAGACGAGGTACACGAGGAGTGCGAGGCCGGCCGCGACGGCGATGAACACCAATCGGTAGACGGGATAGGCGTGGCCGAGGAGGCCGACCGTCCCGCGCAGGGCCGTGGGCGGGTCCGTGGGCAGTACGTCCGCGCCGAAGGCCGCGGAGAGGAGGTCGGCCACGATGAAGGTGATGCCGAGCGTCAGCACGGCCTGGTCGAGGTGTCCGCGGCGGGCCAGGGGCTGGGTGAGGAAGGTCAGCGCGGCCCCGCCCGCGGTGCCCACCAGGGCGCCCGCCAGCAGGGCGAGGAGGAGACCCGTCAGGGTTCCGTCGGAGAGTGCGTAGGCGACGTAGGCCCCGGCCAGGTAGAGCGTGCCGTGCGCGAGGTTGAGCACGTCCATCATGCCGAAGACCAGGGAGAGTCCGACCGCGATCGTGAACAGCAGCAGACCGAAGGCGACCCCGTCGATGACGCTGACGAAGTTGCCGTCCAACCATCCGGACATGTCAGCCGCCCAGTCTGCCGAGCTCGGAACTGACGGTGTTGACGCCCTGCTTGACCTCGCGCAGGTACCAGGGCTGGACGGGCGTCCCGCCGCTGTTGAACCGCCACGTGCCGCGCGGGCTGTCGATGTCCCCCACCTGGGCGATGGCCGCGTTGACCGATTCGGAGGTCACCGCGGAACCGTTGGAACCGGCTGCCTCGATCGCCTTGTCGAGGACCTGCGCCGCGTCCCAGGACGCCATCGCGTACGTGGTCGGGGCCGCACCGTGGGCGGCCGTGTACGCCGGCGCGAACTGCTTGTTTGCGGCGTTGTCGAGGTCCGCGCCGTAGTTGAGCGCCGTGAAGATGCCGTTGGCCGCGTCTCCCTGCCCCTTGAGCACGCCTCCCTCGGTGAGGAAGCCGGGCGCGTAGAGCGGGATCCTGCCGGCCAGCCCGAAGTCCCGGTACTGCTTGACGAAGTCGACGGCCGCACCGCCGGCGTAGAAGCAGAAGACGGCCTTCGCGCCGGACTTCTCGATCTGCGCGAGGTACGGCTGGAAGTTCTTGGTCCCCGGGAACGGTGTGTAGACCTCCTCCCCCGCCGGCTTGCCGCCCGCCGGGAGGAAGGTGGACTTGAAGCCCTCCACCTCGTCCTTGCCGGCCTGGTATCCCGCGGCGATCAGGAAGACCGGTCCGCCGGCCCGCTCGGCCACGTGCTTGCCGAGTGCCTTGCCCGGCTCGTCGTTGACGTACGAGGTGCGCCAGATGTACTTGGTCCCGGTCAGTGTCGTGGGTGAGGCGTTCGAGCCGACGAGCGGGACCTTTCCGCTCTCGAACAGGTCCTTGACCCCGTTGATGGTGGCCGAGCTCACCACCCCGCTCACGGCGAGCACCCCGTCCTGCTTGACCAGCTTCTCGGCCGCCGCCTTGCCCGAGTCGGCCGTCTCACCCTCGTCCGCGACGACGATCTCCACTTCACGACCGCCGAGCTTGCCTCCGTGCTGCGCGACGTAGAGCTCGAAGCCCTGCTTCATGTCGTCGCCCAGCGCCTTGTAGGTCCCCGACCGCGGGACGAGGAGCCCGATCTTCACGGGCCCGCTCTGCTTGTCCTCGCCGGTCCCGAGGCTCGCACCACCACATGCCGTGGTCAGCAAGAGCGCCGTTGATGCGGCGACGAGACCAAGGGGACGAAACCGACCTGCCATGGGAACTCCGTACGTAGTCAACCGGCCCTGGAGGGCGGGATGTTGCTGATGGGGACCGCCTTGGGGAGCCCCAGGCGCGAAGGGTCCGGCTCTCAGGGGTGACCTGAGAGCCGACCGAAGTGACACGTGTCTATCGCGCTTTTACGACGGCCGTCAATACTTCGCAAGATATGCGCCCACACCTGCCCCGCACCCCTTGACCCGCACCCCGGACATGGAGCAATACTGACCCCCGTCAAATTCTCGCTATACATCTTTCCGGCGACGGGCCGACGATCAGCCAGGGAGTGAAGCACCATGACCGACGATCCATCACGGCGCAAAGTCCTCAAGAACAGCGGGGTGTTGGCAGGCGGCGCACTGCTCTCCGGGGTCGCGGGCGGGCGTGCGGCGCAGGCCGCCCCGCGCTCGGCCGAGCCCTCCCCCGTCGTGGAACTGCCCTCGGGCCGACTGCGCGGAAGCACCGAAGGGGGCCTCTGCGTGTTCAAGGGCGTGCCCTACGCGGCGCCGCCGGTCGGCGCCCTCCGGTGGCGGCCGGCCCGCCCCCACCCCGGCTGGCAGGGCACCCGCGACGCGACCGCCTTCGGCCCGAGCGCCCCGCAGCCCTACCGGGAGGGAGGCGACCAGGTGCTCGGCACCCACGGCTCGCCCCCCTTCGACGAGGACTGCCTCACGCTCAACGTCTGGACACCCGGAACCGACGACGCCAAGCGGCCGGTCATGGTGTGGATCCACGGCGGCGGCTTCATCTCCGGATCCGGATCGATGCCGGGCTACTCCGGCGAGACCTTCTCGCGCGACGGCGACCTCGTCGTCGTGACGATCAACTACCGGCTCGGGCCGCTGGGTTACCTGTACTTCGGCGAGGACGGCGCCGGGGGGAACTTCTGGCTCACCGACCAACTCGCCGCACTGCGCTGGGTACGGGACAACATCGCCGCGTTCGGCGGCGACCCCGACGACATCACCCTCGCCGGCCAGTCCGGCGGCGCGCTGTCGGTCGCGGCGCTGGCCGGCGTCCGCCCCAAGGGCCGCCCGCTGTTCCGGCGCGCCATCCTGCAGAGCCCGCCGCTCGGGCTGAAGATCCCCACGCGCGCCGAATCCCTCGAACGCACCGCCGCCTTCCTGGACATCCTCGGGGCCCGGGACGTGACGGAACTGCGGGCCGTGCCCTGGCCGCGCCTGATCGCCGCCACCTTCGAGATGTTCGGGCGCACCGGACGGTGGGGTTACTGGTCGACCCCGTTCCTGCCGGTGCTCGACGGGGTCACCCTCGACCGCGACCCCGCGGACCTGCTGCTCGGCGGAGGCGGGGCGGACATCGACGTCCTGATCGGCTGGACCAGGGAGGAGGCCAACTTCGCCTTCGCGCTGAGCGCGCCGTACGCCGCCGCGACCAGGGAGCAGGTGGTCGCCAGGGCCCGGGACACCTTCGGGAACCGGGCGGAGCAGGCGTACACCGCGTACGAGGAGGCCCGGCCGGGCGCCCGCCCCGTGGACGTGCTGATGGACCTGATCACCGACGACCTGTTCCGCATGCCCGCCGTGGCGCTGGCCGAACGGCGAGCGGCCCGCGGGCGTCCGGTCTGGGCGTACCAGTTCAACCTTCCGACGCCCGCGCACGGCGGTCAACTCGCGGCGGCGCACTGCCTGGAGCTGCCGTTCGTGTTCGACAACTTCGACAAGTGGTCGCAGGCGCCCTTCCTGGCGGGGCTGAACCCGAGGGTCCGTGACGGTCTCGCCTCGACGATGCACACGGCCTGGATCTCCTTCGTCCGCACCGGTGATCCCAACCACAATCCCATGCCGCAATGGGGCCGTTACGACCAGGACACCCGCACGACGATGGCCCTCGACTCGGTCACCACCGCCGTCGGCGACCTCGCGGGTTACTGGCGGCGGCTGCACCATCCGGCAGGGCGCTGACCACCCGTCCGAGGGGGTCCCCGGCGCGGGCCGGTGACCCCCTCGGACGGGCCTCCGGCCCGGGCCGGCAGGCACCTCTTCGAGCTGCTGAAGGGGGTCCACGCTCGTCGCCTCGGGCAACGGTGGTGTCCACCAGGTGAGTTACCGGCCGGAAGGCATAGGTCCGCACGTGAGGATCCGGTAGCTTTCCGTCACGTCGCCGCCACACCCGGGGCACAGGGCCCCATGGGACTTGCGGCGCGAAGGACCGACTCCTGTTGACGACAGCGACCGAAGTCTTCACAGTCAGGCCGTTCACCCCGCACTGCCAGGTGATCCACACCGAAGGCGATCATGCCGTGATCGGCATCTCGCCCGGGAACAGCTACTTCTCCGCCCAGCGTGTCAACGACCTCGCCCAGTGGGGCCTGCGCAACTTCGCGCAGGTGGACATCATCTACACCGACCTGCACGTGGCCGAGATGTACGAGGCCCTCGGCTACGACGCCGACGAAGCCCGGCGCAAGGCGGTCAAGAACCTGCGCGGCGTCCGCGCGAAGGTCAACAACGCGGCGGCCGAGGCCGACCCCAGCGGCGAGCGCCTGCGCGCCCGCCCCATGTCGGCCCTCACCGACATCCCCGCCTACCGCAGGCTCCACAGCCACCTGTACAACCTGCTCGACACCGACCCGGAATTCCGCAGCACCTGCAATTCCCTGGTCGACGCGTTCCTCTCCTCCAAGGTGCTGGGCGGGAAGACCGCCACCACCCGGCAGCGCGAGGTCTGCCTGGAGTACGTCTGCGCCGAGGCTCCGCTCTTCCTCGACACCCCGGCCATTCTCGGGGTGCCGTCCTCCCTGAACTGCTACCACCAGCTCCTGCCGATGGCGGAACTGCTCTACTCGCGCGGCTCCGGTCTGCGCGCGTCCCGCAACCAGGGCCACGCCGTCATCACCCCCGCCGAAGGATCAACCGATGTCCACTGAGACCCTCCTCGACTTCCCGTTCTCCGCGCGCGGCGACCAGCTCCCCCACCAGGTGGAGGAGTTGCGCGACGAGCCGGTCAAGCGGGTCCGCACGATCGCCGGCGACGAGGCCTGGCTCGTCTCCTCGTACGAGCTGTGCAAGCAGGTCCTCGAGGATCCCAGGTTCAGCCTGAAGGACACCTCCGCGCCCGGCGTGCCCCGTCAGTACGCGCTGACGATCCCGCCCGAGGTCGTCAACAACATGGGCAACATCACCGGCGCCGGCCTGCGCAAGGCCGTCCTCAAGGCGATCAACCCCAAGACCGACGGCCTCACCGACTGGATGCGCGGCCACGCCTCCTCCCTCGTCGACGACCTCCTCTCCCACGGTGCGCCCGTCGACCTGCGCAGCCAGTTCACCAACCCGTACGCCGAGAACCTGCACTGCCGCATCCTCGGCATCCCGCAGGCCGACGCCCCGCGCCTGGCGTCCAGCCTCGACATCGCGTTCATGAACTCGGCCTGCCCCGTCACCGGTGCCAAGCTCAACTGGGACCGGGACATGGCCTATATGGTCGAGCGCCTCGACGACCCCGCCACCACCGGGCTCGTCGCCGAGCTGGCGGCCCTGCGCACGGACCCCCAGTACGCCCACCTCACCGACGAGATGCTCGCCACGGTCGGGGTCACCCTGTTCGGCGCCGGGGTCATCTCCACCATGGGCTTCCTGACGATGGCGATCTTCTCCCTGCTCCAGAACCCGGACGTGTGGGAGCAGTTGCAGAAGTCGCCGGAGAAGATCCCCGGCGCCGTGGACGAACTCCTGCGGGTCAACCTCTCGATCGCCGACGGCCTGCCCCGTCTCGCCCTCGAAGACCTCACCCTCGGGGACGTCGAGGTGAAGAAGGGGGAGCTCCTCCTCGTCCTGGTCGAGGCCGCCAACACCGACCCGGCCGTGTTCAGCGACCCCCACGTCGTCGACATCGACCGGGAGAACGCGGCCACCCACCTCTCCTTCGGCGGCGGACAGCACTACTGCCCCGCCACCGCGCTCGGCAAGCGGCACGCCGAGATCGCCATCGAGGTGCTCCTGGAGAAGATGCCCCGCCTCCAGCTCGCCGTGCCGGTCGACCAGCTCGTCTGGCGCACCCGGTTCATGAAGCGGCTCCCGGAGCGGCTCCCCGTCCTCTGGTAGCAGCGCCGCAACGGACGAGCGGCCCCGCCCGGATCTTCCGGGCGGGGCCGCTCGCCGTTGGCGGACCGTGCCGCGTCACGCGGTGAAGGGGGCGCCGTCCAGGGTCCAGTGGGCGTCCAGGCCGATGCCCAGCGCGGCGTACACGTGGGCGGCGACATCGGTGTGCCTCACCACCGGCGGGGTCGCGCCCGCGATCAGGCCGGGGCCGCTCGCCGCCACCCAGGCGGTGCGCTCGAGCTCGCTGCGCCCTCCGTGGCCCCCTTCGTCGCGGTGGCCGTGGTCGGTCACCACGATGACCGTCCACTCCTCCCCGGGGTGGCCCGGGCGGTCGCCGACCGCCTTGAGCAACCGGCCCAGGCGCTGGTCCGCCGTCTCGATCGCCCTGCGGTACTCCGGGCCGCAGCCGAGGAAGTGGGCGGTCTCGTCCACGGCGCCGAGGTAGACGAAGGAGGCGTCGAGGTCTTCTCCGGAGCCGAGGACGCGCGCCGCTTCGGCCGTCACCGCCTCGTCGACCTCCTCCCAGCCCTCCGGCGTGTCCGCGCGCGGAGCGATGTAGCTGAGCCGGCTGGGAGCGGTGAAGAGCGGGCCGCCCTGCTGGGCGAGGAAGAGGGGGGCCCAGCCGCCCGCGGCGAAGGTCCGCCGGCCGCATTCGAGGGCCAGCCGGGTGGTGAAGTCCGGGAAGACGTCGAGCCGGTTGCCGTCGAGGCGGTTGCCCCAGACCCCGTGCTTGGCCACGGTGACCCCGGTGGCGATGGTGGCCCAGCAGGGCCCGGACATCGTCGGCGTGGCCTCGTCGATCTCGACGGGGGCCAGGAAGCCCGCGTCGGCGATCTCGTCGAGGTGGGGGGTGTCCAGCTCGGCCAGCAGGTCGAGCCGTACGCCGTCGATGCCGACGACCAGAACGTGTTGCGTGGGCATGGAGGGGTCCAGGGGGTCCGTGGGTGGATGGGTGGATGGGTGAGTGGGCGCGGAAGCGGGTGATCGGTTGAGCGCAGGGCTACCAGGGCTACCGGGACTCCACCGGCATACGGTGCGCGCCCTTCGCCGGGGTGACGGTGAGGAGCCGCGGGAGCCGGTGGCCGGCCGCGCCGAACGCGGCCGTGACGCGGTCGCCCACCGCGTCCTCGCGGCCCGCCTCCACCAGGGCGATGACGGAGCCGCCGAAGCCGCCCCCCGTCATCCGGGCGCCGAGGGCCCCGGCGTCCAGCGCGGCCGTCACGGCGAGGTCGGTCTCCGGGCAGGAGACCCGGTAGTCGTCGCGGAGCGAGGCATGGCCGGCGGTGAGGATCGGCCCGAGGGCGGCCGCGTCGTCCGCCCGGAGCCGGGCGACGGCCTCGGCGACCCGGCCGTTCTCGGTCACCACGTGGCGGACCAGCGGTACGAGTTCCACCGGGAGCTCGCCCAGCGCCCCCGCGAGGTCTGCGGCGGGCAGGTCCCGCAGGGCGCGCAGGCCCAGCAGCCCGGCCGCCCGTTCACAGCCCGCGCGCAGGGCCGCGTACGCCCCGTCGCCCAGGTCGTGGGAGACCCGGGTGTCGATCACGAGGAGTCCGAGCCCCTGCCCCGGGAGGTCGAGGGGTACCTGCCGGTGGCGCTCCGGGGTGCGGGCGTCGAGGTGGAGCGCGGCTCCGGTGGTGCAGCACACGGAGGCCATCTGGTCCATGATCCCGCAGGGGACGCCGGCGAAGGCGTTCTCCGCCCGCTGGGCGATCCGGGCCAGTTCGGGCCCGGGCAGCCGCAGTCCGTACAGCTCGTCGTAGGCGACGGCGACCACGCATTCCAGCGCGGCGGAGGAGGAGAGGCCCGCGCCGGTGGGCACCGTGCTGTCGAAGTGGAGGTCCGCGCCGCCGACCGCGTGTCCCGCCTCGGCGAGGGCCCAGACCACCCCGGCCGGGTACGCGGCCCAGCCCGGCACGGCCCCGGGGGCCAGGGCGGCCACGTTCAGTTCGATGGTCCGGCCGTCGCCCTGTGCGCTGTGCAGCCGCAGTCGCCCGTCCGTACGGGCGCGGGCGGCGAGCAGGGTGGTCTGCGGGAGGGCGATGGGGAGGGCGAACCCGTCGTTGTAGTCGGTGTGTTCACCGATCAGGTTGACCCTGCCGGGCGCCGCCCAGATCCCGTCGGGGGAGCCGCCGAAGAGCTTCGCGAAGGTGTCCTCGGCCCGTTCGGTCCGGTTCACGCGAGGGCCTCCCGCAGGCGTCGCGCGGCCGTTTCGGGGGCCACGTCGTTGATGAAGGCCTCGGTCCCGGACTCCGTCCCGGCGAGGAACTTGAGCTTGTCGGGGGTCCTGCGGATGGTGAACATCTCCAGGTGCAGGGCCAGTTCCTCCCCGTGGGTGCGGGGCGCCTGGTGCCACGCGGAGATGTACGGGGTGGGCGCGGGCCCCTGGGGCCGTTCCGCCGCTGCCTCCGGCTCCGGTACGGGGAACAGCCGGTCGAAGCGGCGCAGCAGGTCGAGGTAGATCTCGGGGAACTCGGCCCGCTCGGCCTCGGTGAGGCAGGTCAGGTCGGGGACCCGGCGGTGCGGGTAGAGGTGGACCTCGTACGGCCAGCGGGCGGCGTAGGGCACGAAGGCGGTCCAGTGCTCCCCGGCCGTCACCACCCGCTCGGTGGCGGCGCGGGCGCCGGCCAGCAGGTCCTCGAAGAGGTTGCGGCCGGTGGCGGCGCGGTGTGCCCGCGCCGCTGCGGTCATCTTGGCGGTGCGCGGCGTGACGAAGGGGAAGGCGTAGATCTGGCCGTGCGGGTGGGCGAGGGTCACGCCGATCTCGGCGCCCCGGTTCTCGAAGCAGTACACCTGCTCGATGCCGGGGAGGGCGGAGAGTTCCGCGGTGCGGTCGGTCCACGCGTCCAGCACCAGCCGGGCGGCGGCCGGGGTGAGGTCGGCGAAGCCGGCTTCGTGGTCGGGGGTGAAGCAGACGACCTCGCAGCGCCCGGCCTCGCCCGCGAGGGAGGGGAAGCGGTTCTCGAAGACGGCCACCTCGTAGTCGGCGGCGGGGATCTCGCTGAGCCGGCCGACCCGGGAGGGGCACAGCGGGCATTCGCCGGCAGGCGGGTGGTAGGTCCGGTTCTGGCGGTGGGAGGCGATGGTGATCCAGTCACCGGTGGCCTCGTCCCGCCGCAGTTCCGGCCGGCTGTCCACCGGATCGAGCGGGCGCAGGTCGGGGGCGTCGCGGACGGCACCTTCGTCGGTGTCGAAGTAGATCAGTTCGCGGCCGTCCGCGAGTTTCGCGAGGGTCTTCTTCACCCGCCGAGAATAAACACTCTCGAACATTTTCCACCACCCCTCGCCAGACTTTCCACCAGACTCCGACAACATGGCCGTGTTATCTTGCTGCCTTCTGACCGGTTTCGCCGATTCCCGGGAGTGCCCCGTGGCCGAGCAGGCTGCCCAACTGGCCCACCAGCGACGTGCCCTCATCCTGGACGCGGTCCGGCGCGAGGGCGCGGTGCGGGTCGCGGACCTGGTCGGGCAGTTCGGCGTCTCGGACATGACCGTCCGCCGGGATCTGGACGCCCTCGCCCGGCTCGGGGTCGTGGAGAAGGTCCACGGCGGAGCCGTCGCCCCGGCCGGGACCAGCGGGCACGAGCCCGGCTTCGAGGCCAAGTCGGATCTGGAGGGCGAGGCCAAGGCGGCCATCGCGGACACGGCCGCGACCCTGGTGGAACCGGGCAGTGTGGTCGCGGTCTCGGGCGGCACCACCACCCACGCCGTCGCCGCCCGGCTCCTCGGGGTCCCGCGGCTCACCATCGTCACCAACTCCCTCCCGGTGGCGGAGCTGGTGTGGTCCGACGGCCGCAGCCGCGGGGCCGACGCCCCCTCCCTCCTCCTCACCGGCGGCTCGCCCACCCCCTCGGCCGCCCTGGTCGGACCGCTCGCCGACCTGGCGATCGGCTCCCTCCACGTGGACCTGCTCTTCCTCGGCGCGCACGGGGTGGCGCAGGGCGCCGGGCTGACCACCCCGAACCTCATGGAGGCCCAGACCAACCGGGCCCTGGTCGCCTCGGCGCGCCGGGTCGCCGTCGTGGCCGACCACAGCAAGTGGGGCGTGGTCGGCCTCAGCGGCTTCGCCGCGCTCCACCAGGCCGACTGGTTCATCACCGACGCCGGCCTGCCGGCCCCCGCCCGCGCCGCCCTCGCGGAAGAGGTGGGCGAGCTCGTCGTCGCGGGCGAGGAGCAGCGGTGAGCGGTCAGCTCTGGCGCAGGGGCGGCATCGGCAGCGGGATGGAGTAGGCGGTGGCGCCGGCTCCCACCCCGCCCTCACAGGTGTTCGGCGGCAGGGTGCCCGTCCCCCGGGTCGAGGGCTTCTCGGCTGCCCAGAACATGTAGCCGAGCAGGCCGGCCGTGGTTCCCGCGCCGTGCGGCGCCGCGCTCTGGGTGAAGGAACCGGTGGACTTCTGCAGGGAGTTCGCGAAGGCGGTGCACTCGGGGAGCGACTTCGTCTGGTCGCTGATGTAGAGACCCGCGGTGAACTTGGCCGGTGCCAGCGGCAGTACGGGCGGCGAGTAGGTGGGCTTGCCGTCGAGGTGCTCCTGCCAGTTGGCGATCGCGCCGGAGGTGGAGGGCTGGCGGGCGGGGACCATGGCGTTGGCGTAGTCGAGCACCGGGGCCTCCGTACGCAGCCAATCGGCGGTCGCCTTGCGGTTGATGCCGATCAGCCAGCGGTCGCCGGCGGCGGTGTCGATCGTGAGTCGCGCGCGGTGGTCGGCTCCGGAGGCGTCGTAGGGATGGCGGGACCGGTAGGTGTCGATGAAGGTCTGCAGGCCGGCCAGGTTCGGGTTGGTGTTCTGCTCGTAGTCGATCTCGATGCCGACACCGAGCCGGGTCGCGGCCTCGGCGGCGTTCAGGCCGAGCTGCGGGGCGTTCTCGGTCAGCGCGGCGTCCCACTCGTCGGTGTAGGTGATGCCGCCGATCGAGAGCATCACGCGGATGCCGCGCGAGGTGAAGTACTGGACGATCTCCGGGGTCATCCCGCGCGGGAGTCCGTCGACGGTGGTGGCGTCGTTCGTGCGGTGCAGCAGTTTGAGCGGTTCGACGAAGCTCAGGACGACCAGGTTCACGGAGGGGCGGCCGTCACCGCGGTCGATGAGCCAGTGGTTCACCGAGTCGAATTCCGCGACGGTGCGGACCGTGCCCCAGGTGCACGCGTCGTTGCTGCAGTGCCAGGCACCGTAGACCTGCGGGCCGGTCGCGGCGGCTGCGCTCGCCGTGGCGCCGGTCGCCGTCGCGGCGGGGACGGGGAGGAGGAGTGCGAGGAGCAGGACGAGAACACCGAGCAGTCTGTGACGCATCAATGCCTCCGAGGAGGGAGTGGCCCGCGTGGGGGGTGGCGGCCGCCGCCAGGGTGGCAGGTACGGACCAACTCGACAAGAGCGTGCGCGCCGCGCCGTCCGGGAAGGGCGCCGGCGCGCTCCTCACGTCTCCCGTACGGAGTCCCTGGCTTCACCAGCGCCCGACTGCGAACGCCGACCGGGCCCCACCGGCCGGTTCGGGCGGGCGGAGCGGAGGGGGGTCAGGAGGCCCGCGGTGGCGATCAGGAGGCAGAGGGCGCCTGCGGCCAGGCTTGTCGGTGGGACCCCGTGCCGGGCCGCCAGGGCGGTGAGTGCCGCGGCTCCCAGCGGGCCCGAGGCGTTGTGGACCGTCCAGAAGGCGGAGGTGACCCGCCCGAGCAGGTGGTCCGGGGTGACTTCCTGGCGCAGGGTCATGGAGCAGATGCCGCCCACCGTCAGCCCGAACATGAAGAGGGCTGCCATCGCCGCGATCACGGGCACGCTGCGGCTGACTCCGATGGCCGCCACCGCCACGCCGATCAGCGCGGTCGCGCCGAGCCAGCACGGGCCGAAGCCGAGGGTCCGGCGCAGCGGCCCGGCGGCGAAGGAGGCGCAGACGACGCCGATGCCGCTCACTGCGACCACGTAGCCGACGGTCGCGGGGTCGCGGCCCAGGTCGCCCTGGAGGCGGAAGATCAGCAGGTCGGTGGCGCCGACCGTGACGAAGGTCAGGAGGGTGAGCAGGACGGTCAGGGGGCGCAGCAGGGCGTGTGCCCACAGGAAGCGGAAACCGACCACGAACACCTCGCGCAGGGAGGTGCCCGCCTCCGGCCGGGGCGATGGAGGGTTTCCCCGTACGCCGAAGCGGACCCAGCGCAGGCTGACCGCCGAGACGAGGAAGCTCGCCCCGTCCAGGCCCAGCGCCCAGGGCCCGCCGACCCCGGCGACGAGCAGGCCGGCGACGACCGGGCCGAGGAGGGTGCCGAGGGCGAAGGTGCCCATCAGCCGTCCGTTGGCGGCGGCCAGGTCGGCCGGTTCGACCAGGGAGGGCACGGCGCTCACGTAGGCCACGTCGAAGAGCGTCTTCAGTACGGTGACCAGCGCGGTCAGCACGTACAGCAGCCAGATCCGCGGGCCGCCGAGGGACCACACCAGCGCCACGGAGAGCAGGAGCAGCGCCCGTGCGAGGTCGCAGCCGATCATCAGGCGGCGGCGGTCCACCCGGTCCACCACGTGGCCCGCGAAGGTTCCCGTGGCGAGGGCGAAGACCCCGGACAGGGCGGTGATCAGGCCCAGCTCGACCAGGGATCCGGTGGCTTTGAGGACGAGCAGCGGCAGCGCGAGCAGCGATACCGAGCCGCCGAGCACCGACAGGGCCTGGCCGAGCCAGAAGACGGTGAAGGAGCGGTTGTGGATCAGTCCGGTGCGTTTGCCCGTCATCCCAGCAGGGCGTAGACCGTGGAGGCCTTCGCGGCCGGTTCCTCGGCGCCCTCGGGCGTCATGGTGATGTCGGCGAATGCCATCCGCTTGCCCAGTTTGGTGATCCGTACGTCGATCAGCACGTCGGCGCCGACCACCGGCCGCTGGAAGCTGGTGGACTGCTGGACGGTGGTCATCGGGCCGTAGGCCCCGCGTGCGGCGGAGATCGCGATGACGGTGGCGGTGTCCGCGGCGGCCATCAGGGCCTGGCCGCTGAGGCCCCCGCCGTCACGGGCGAGGGCGTCGGACCAGGGCAGCCGCAGTACGGCGTGCCGCTCGCCGGTCTCCTGGACGGTGAGTCCGAGGGCGAGCACCCAGGGGGCGAAGTTGTCGTGGAGGATCTTGTCCGCGTCTGCCGGTGTCAGCGTCGTCACGGGGTGATTGTGGCGGCCCGGCCCGGACCGCCACAACTCCCTTTGAGCCAGGCGCGCCTCAGAGCGTGGCGGCCAGCTCCGTGCCCTGGCGGATGGCCCGCTTGGCGTCCAGTTCGGCGGCCACGTCGGCGCCGCCGATCAGGTGCGCCTCGATGCCGGCCGCGCGCAGGGCCTCGTACAGGTCGCGGCGCGGTTCCTGGCCCGTGCACAGGACCACCGTGTCGGCGGGTACGAGGCGCTGCTCGCCGTCCACCGTGATGTGCAGGCCCTCGCCGTCGATCCGGTCGTACGAGGCCCCCGCGACGGAGACGACCCCGCGGTGCTTGAGCTCCGCCCGGTGGATCCAGCCGGTGGTGGTGCCGAGCCCGGCGCCGACCTTGGTGGCCTTGCGCTGGAGCAGGTGGACCTGGCGCGGCGGGGCGGGCCGCTCGGGGGCGGTGAGGCCGCCGGGGCCGGTGTAGGCGGTGTCCACGCCCCAGTGGCGGAAGTAGACCTCGGGGTCCTGGGAGGCGCCTTCGCCGCTGTCGGTGAGGAACTCGGCGACGTCGAAGCCGATTCCGCCGGCGCCGAGGACGGCGACGCGCTGCCCGACGGGGGCGCCGTCGCGCAGGACGTCGAGGTAGCTGACGACGTTGGGGCCGTCGACGCCCTCGATGTCGGGGGTGCGGGGGGTGACGCCGGTGGCGACGACGACCTCGTCGTAGCCGCTCAGGGTCTCGACGTCGGCGCGGGTGTTCAGCTTGACCTCGACCGCGTGCTCGGCCAGTTGGGTGCCGTAGTAGCGGATGGTCTCCTCGAACTCCTCCTTGCCGGGGATGCGGCGGGCGATGTCGAGCTGGCCGCCGATGTGGCCGGAGGCCTCGTAGAGGGTGACGGCGTGGCCGCGTCCGGCCGCGGAGACGGCGCAGGCCAGGCCGGCCGGGCCGGCGCCGACGACGGCGACGCGCTTCTTCAACTGCGTGGGAGACAGGACGAGTTCGGTCTCGTTGCAGGCGCGCGGGTTGACCAGGCAGGTGGTGAGCTTGCCGCTGAAGGTGTGGTCCAGGCAGGCCTGGTTGCAGCCGATGCAGGTGTTGATGGTCTCGGAGCGGCCGGCGGCGGCCTTGGCGACGAAGTCGGCGTCGGCGAGGAAGGGTCGGGCGAGCGAGACCAGGTCGGCGCGGCCGTCCGCGAGCAACTCCTCGGCGATCTCGGGGGTGTTGATGCGGTTGCTGGTGACGAGGGGGACGGAGACCGCGCCCATCAGCCGCTTGGTGACCCAGGTGTAGGCGCCGCGCGGGACGGAGGTGGCGATGGTGGGGATGCGGGCCTCGTGCCAGCCGATGCCGGTGTTGATGATGGTGGCGCCCGCCGCCTCGATCTCCTTGGCGAGGTGGACGACCTCGTCGAGGGTGGAGCCGCCGGGGATCAGGTCGAGCATCGAGAGGCGGTAGACGAGGATGAACTCCTCGCCGACGGCCGCGCGGGTGCGGCGGACGATCTCCAGCGGGAAGCGCACGCGGTTCTCGTAGGCGCCGCCCCAGCGGTCGGTGCGCTTGTTGGTGGCGGCGGCGATGAACTCGTTGACCAGGTAGCCCTCGGAGCCCATGATCTCGACGCCGTCGTAGCCGGCCAGCTTGGCGAGGCGGGCGGCGCGGACGAAGTCCTCGACGGTGCGCTCGACTTCGGCGTCGGTGAGGGCGTTCGGGACGAAGGGGCTGATGGGGGCCTGGAGGGCGCTGGGGGCGACCAGGTCCTTGTGGTAGGCGTAGCGGCCGAAGTGGAGGATCTGCATCGCGATCTTCCCGCCCTCGGCGTGCACCGCGTCGGTGATCACCCGGTGCTCGGCAGCCTCCTCCTCGGTGGTGAGGCGGGCACCTCCCTCGAAGGGGCGGCCGGCGTCGTTCGGGGCTATGCCGCCGGTGACGATCAGGCCGGCGCCGCCGCGGGCGCGCTCGGCGTAGAAGGCGGCGAGGCGCTCGAAACCACGCTCGTGCTCTTCGAGGCCGGTGTGCATGGAGCCCATGATCACGCGGTTCGGCAGGGTGGTGAAGCCGAGGTCCAGGGGGCTCAGCAGGTGCGGGTACCGGCTCTGGGAACTCTGCGGACTCATCGGGGTGTGCCTCCTCGCGCGGGGGGTGATGAATCTGTTCTAGCTGAGCAAGCGCTTATTGTGCAACTAGGTGCATAAGCGAGCGCCGGGTCCCGCGCCCCGGAAATCCGGGGATCCCGGTGACCACGGGCCCCTTCCGCCGGCGTCCGCCGACGCCTGTGGCGCAGTTCACGGCCCGGGTGATCACCGAGGGCGGGGCACCCGCACTCCCCGGGTACCCTCTGGCGGATGACGCGGAAGCCCAGGACCACCCGGCCGACCGAGCACCACACCGTGACGGTGAACGGCGGAGTGCGCCTCGCCTACGAGGTCACCGGGCCCCCGGCCGGACCGCCGGTGCTCCTGCTCCCCGCGCTGGGCGAGAGCGCCGCCGACTGGGCGCCCGTACGGGACGAACTCGCGCGGGAGCGGCGGGTGTTCGCGCTGGACCTGCGCGGCCACGGAGCCAGCGCGCGGCCGTCCGCGTACTCGCTCCCGCTCATGCGGGACGACGTACTGGGCTTCCTGGACGCCCTCGGGCTCGACCGGGTCGACCTGGTGGGTCACTCGATGGGCGGTGTCGTCGCGCACCTGGTCGCCGCCGCGCAGCCGCACCGCGTCGGCCGCCTCGTCCTGGAGGACGCCCCCGCGCCGCTCCCCCGCGAGGCGGTGGCCCCCGTACGCCCCGAGGGGGAACTCTCCTTCGACTGGGCGATGGTGCTCGCGGTCCGCCCCCAGCTCGACCGCCCGGACCCGGCCTGGCTGGAGGGCCTGTCCCGCATCACGGCCCCGACCCTGGTCGTGTACGGCGGCCCCACCAGCCACCTGGCGCCCGCCTCCTTCGACGAGCTGGTCCGCCGCATCCCGGACGCCCGCCTGATCACCCTCCCCTACGGCCACCTGATCCACGCGGCGGCGCCCGGGGAGTTCACGGCGGCGGTCTCGGCCTTCCTCGCGGAATGACCCCGGCGGCCAGTACCACCGGCCGGGGCGTCGCTCAGGCTGCCGACTGCAGGGCCGAGAGGCGGCGCACGAAGAGGATGGCGGCCACCGCAGCCACGGCGTAGATCAGGTCCGAGGCCGCACCGAACAGGACGGCGTCGCGCACGGCGTCGTCACTCAGAGCTGTGGCTGCGGACCGGTTGGCGGCGACGGACGCCACCATCGCCGCTCCGAACGTTCCGGCCCAGATGAAGACGGGGGCGGGTGAGGTCAGCGCGGCCTTGCCGGGCAGCCTCGACGCGCTGGCCGCCCACACCTTCATCGCGATCAGGCAGGGCAGGACGGTCCAGCCCACGACCGGAATGAACCAGACTCCGATCGCCCAGCCCGCACCGCCCCGGACGGCTCCCCGCGCGTACACCCCGGCGTTCACCCGGACCCGGTGGAACCAGACGATGAAGACCACCGCTGTGGGGATCATGGCCGTCATGAACAGGCTCACCGAGATCGTGAGCAGCGTCCCCGAGTGTCCCAGCCCCACGGGCTCGGTGTACTCGTCCAGCCGGAAGTACCGGTTGACCCCGGCGGCCACGGCGAGCAGCCGGGTCAGGGCGCACAGGCCGAGCAGCACGGTCAGAGCCGTGGCCAGTCCCTTCGGCGAGCGGAGCAGCGAGCGCGCCGGAGGCGCGCCGAGCGGAGACAGTCTTGCGGAACCGGGACCGGCGGACATGACGAGGGACCCCCCACGGGTGCGTTGGCATGCGGAAACCCGCCTGCTGGGGCGGGAAGGCAGAACATACGGCACCGGTGGGCCCGCGCCGCAGGGCGCCCCGGCGCGGGGGCGCCCTGCGGCGGTGGTGTCAGGCCCGGTGGAGGCGGACCGTGACGATCTGGAACGGGCGCAGGGTGAGCGGGATCGTCCCGTCCGGGGCGGGGGCGGAGACGGCCGTGCCCTCCAGGGGGCGTTCCAGGAGGTCGCTCTCGACCGCCGCCGACAGCGGGAAGCCCGCCGCCAGGGTGGCGTGCGCGCGGCCGCCCCGGGATTCGTAGAGGCGCACGATCACGTCGCCGCTGCGGTCCTCGGCGAGCTTCACCGACTCGACCACCACCGCGTCCGTGTCGACCGCGACGAGCGGGGCGACCGGGCCCGCGCCGCGGAGCACGCGCTCGGGCAGGTTCAGCGCGTGGCCCTCGCGGACCGCGTCGCCGACGGCCGCGCCCGGGGCGAGCGAGAAGCGCAGGGTGTGCGCGCCCTGGTCGGTCTCCGGGTCGGGGTAGCGCGGGGCCCGCAGGAGGGAGAGGCGGACGGTGGTGGTCTGGCCGCCGTCGGGGCGCATGTCGCGGGTCACGTCGTGCCCGTACGTGGAGTCGTTGAGGACCGCGACCCCCCAGCCCGGCTCCTCGGCGTGGATCCAGCGGTGGGCGCAGATCTCGAACTTCGCGGCCTCCCAAGAGGTGTTGGTGTGGGTGGCCCGGTAGACGTGTCCGAACTGCGTTTCGGAGGCGGAGCGTTCGGCCTTGACGTCCAGCGGGAAGGCCGCCTTGAGGAACTTCTCCGTCTCGTGCCAGTCCACGTCCGTGACGATGTCCACCGTCTTGGACCCGGCCCGCAGGGTGATCGTCTGGACGACGCGGGACAGGCCGAACGAGCGGGCCACCCGTACGGCGACCGAATCGGGCCGGGCCTGCGTGACCTCCAGCGCGTCCACGTCCACCAGGTCGGTGACCTTGTTGCGGTAGAACTCGTCGATGTCCCACGCGTCCCACATGTTCGGGAAGTCGGGGTGGATCTGGAGCAGGTTCGCGGCGGCCCCCGGCGCGACGGATTCCCGCCCGGCCTCCAGGTCGTAGGCGGACACGATCAGCCCGCGGCCGTCGATCTCCACGAGGAGCCGCCCGTTGGCGAGCACGTGCCCGCCGCCGTGGCGCTCCTCCACCGCGACGGGCTGCTCGGGAGCCGTCGGCAGGCCCGCCCCGCCGGCCGGGATCCCGCGCCGGGCGTGCGGGGCGCAGTTGAAGACGAGCTCCTCCTCGCCCTCCCCCGCGAGGGCGGTCTGCGCGGCCACGGTGATCGCCGTCAGCTCCTCCCGCACCCTGGCGTACGTCTCGCGCGCCTCGCGGTGCACCCAGGCGATGGAGGAACCGGGAAGGATGTCGTGGAACTGGTGGAGCAGTACGGTCTTCCAGATCCGCTCAAGGTCCTCGTACGGGTACGCGTACCCGGGGACCTTCACCGCGGCCGTGGACGCCCACAACTCGGCCTCGCGCAGCAGTGATTCGCTGTGCCGGTTGCCCTGCTTGGTCTTGGCCTGGGAGGTGTAGGTGCCGCGGTGCAGCTCCAGGTAGAGCTCGCCGGCCCAGACGGGCGCGTCCTCGTACTCGGCGTGCGCCTTCTCGAAGAACGCGTCGGGGCGCTCGATCTCCACGCGCGGGGAGCCTTCCAGGTCCCGCTGCCGCTTGGCGCGGCCGAGCTGCTCGCGGGTCGGGCCGCCGCCGCCGTCCCCCCAGCCGAAGGGGGCCAGCGAGCGCGAACCCCGGCCCTTCTCCTGGTAGTTGCGGGCGGCGTGCGCCAGCTGGGCGCCGCCGAGGTCGGAGTTGTAGGTGTCGACGGGCGGGAAGTGCGTGAAGACGCGGGTCCCGTCGATGCCCTCCCACCAGAAGGTGTGGTGGGGGAACTTGTTGACCTGGGACCAGGAGATCTTCTGCGTCAGGAACCACTTGGAGCCGGAGAGCTTGACGATCTGCGGCATGGCGGCGGTGTAGCCGAAGGAGTCGGGCAGCCAGACGTTGTTCGTCTCGATGCCGAACTCGTCCATGAAGAACTTCTTGCCGTACAGGAACTGGCGGGCCATGGCCTCGCCGCCGACCATGTTGGTGTCGGACTCGACCCACATGCCGCCGACCGGCACGAACTGCCCGTCGGCGATCTTCTTCTTGACCCGCTCGAAGAGCTCGGGCCGGTAGGTCTTGATCCAGTCGAGCTGCTGCGCCTGGGACATGGCGAAGACGAACTCGGGGTGCTCCTCCATCAGGCCCAGCATGTTGGACGTGGTCCGCGAGACCTTGCGCACGGTCTCGCGCAGCGGCCACAGCCACGCGGAGTCGATGTGGGCGTGGCCGATCGCACTGATCCGGTGCGCGGAGGAGTTGGCGGGGGCGGCCAGGACCGCGGCGAGCCGCGCACGGGCGTCGGCCGCGGTGCCGGCGACGTCGCAGAGGTCCACCGCGTCGAGTGCGGAATCGATGGCGCGCAGGATCTCGTAGCGCCGGGCATCGCGCTCGTCGAGCTGCGTCATCAGGTCGTAGAGGACTTCGAGGTCCTGTACGAGTTCCCAGACGTCGGTCTCGAAGACGGCGAGGTCCATCCGGGCGAGCCGGTAGAGGGGCTGGTCGCCGCTGGTCTGCTTATCGCCCTCGTAGGTGACCGAGTGGTCGACGAGGATCGGGTTCGAGGCGCCTTCGACGTACCACTCGACGCGCTCGCCGCCGGCCGCGCGGTCGGCGACGCGCACCCAGTCGTTGTACGGGTTGAGCGCCTTGACCTCCCCGCCGTCGGCGCGGTGGACCAGGCCCTCGCACTGGAAGCCGGGCATCATCCGGTCGAAGCCGAGGTCGAGCACGGCTTCGACGGTGCGGCCCGCCCAGTCGGCGGGGACGGTACCGGTGACCTTGAACCAGGTGGTGCCCCAGGCCGGGCCCCACATGTCGCCGATGGCGCAGGGTTCGTAGGAGGCCGCCAGGCCCTCGGCGACGGGGACGGGCTCGCCGGGGGCCTCCCAGCGCTCCACGGTCAGCGGGACCGGGCTGGAGTGGACGGCGGGCTTGATGCGCTCCTTGAGGACACGGCGGAGGCGGTGTTCGGTGATGCTGCGGTCGTCGTGCATGACGGCTGCTCCAGGGTGGGGTGGACTGCGATCCTGCGGTCGGTCGATCGGTCGATCGTTCGTTCGTTCGTTCGTTCGGGAGGGGAGGCCCGGCCCGGCCCCCTCACGTCTTGATGGCTCCCTCGCCGACGCCCTTGAAGAAGAAGCGCTGGAGGGCGAAGAAGAGCAGCATCATCGGGATCAGCGCGGCCATCGCACCGGCGGCGATGATCCGCTGGTCGCTGACGGTGGTGGCGCCGGCCAGGGTCTTCAGGCCGAGCTGGAGGGTGTAGTTGTCACTGTTGGTCAGCACCAGCAGGGGCCAGAGGAAGTCGTCCCAGGCGCCCATGAAGCTGGTGATGCAGACGACGGCCAGGGCTCCCTTGGCGGCGGGGAGGAAGACCCGGGTGAAGCGGGTCCACTCGTTCGCGCCGTCCAGGACGGCGGCCTCCTCGACCTCCTTGGGGACGGAGAGGAAGGCCGATCGCATGATCATGATGTTGAGGACGGAGACCGCGCCGGGCAGCCACACACCGATGAGGGTGTCGACCAGGCCCATCTCGCGGACCGTGAGGAACATCGAGATCATCACGGACTCGAAGGGGAACATCAGCGTCGCCACCAGCACGGTGAAGACGATCTTGCGGCCCTTCCAGGCGGCCCGGGAGAGGGCGTAGCCGCCCATGGCCGCGAAGAGCATGTTCGAGGTGATGGCGAGGACCGCCACCGTCAGGGTGTTGCCGACGTACTGGAACAGCGGGAACGACTCGGCGACCCGGAAGTAGTTGTCGAGGGTGGGCTGCGAGGGCAGCACCCCGTCGTAGACGTTCTCGGTGCGGCCGCGGATCGAGGTCAGGAACTGCCAGACGATCGGTCCGAGCATGATCACGAGCATCAGGAGGAGCGTGGCGTACCGGCCGGCGAGGCCGATCCAGTACCGCCGCGCGTCGGATCCGACGCGCTTGCCCGACTTGCTGCCGAGGGAAGCGAGGGTGCTCAACTTTCGTCTCCCTTCGAGAGACGGCGGCCCAGCAGGCTGAAGACCAGCGTCAGGAGGAACAACAGGATGGAGATGGCGGCCGCGTAGCCGGTCTCGCCGGAGAAGCCGAGGCCGACCTGCCGGATGAGGAAGGGCAGGGTGCGGGCGCCGCCGCCGGGACCGCCGCTCTCGCCGCCGAGGATGTAGATCTCGGTGAAGACGCGGAGCGCGGAGATCGCGGAGAGGGTGCCGACCAGCAGCATCATCGGCTTCACCTGGGGGACGGTGATGCTGAAGAAGCGGCGGACCGGGCCCGCGCCGTCGAGCGCGGCGGCCTCGTAGAGCGAGGTGGAGACGTTTCCGAGGGCCGCGAGGTAGAAGACCATGTAGTAGCCGAGGCCCTTCCACACGGTCACGATCATCGCGGAGACCAGCAGCATGGTGCTGTCGGTCAGGAACGGGATCGGCTCGGAGATGATGCTCAGCTTCTGGAACAGCGTGTTGACCAGGCCGTCGCTGCGCAGCACCCACTGCCAGATGAGGCCGACGACCACGGCCGAGGCGATCACCGGGGTGTAGAACGCCGAGCGGAAGAAGCCGATGCCGGGGACCTTCGTCTGTACGAGGACGGCGAGGGCCAGCGGCAGGAACACCAGACACGGGACGACGACCACGAGGTACAGCACGCTGTTGCCGGTGGCTACCCAGAAGTCTGGATCGGCGAAGGCGCGGGTGTAGTTGTCGAAGCCGACGAACCCGCCGCCGCGCAGGATCTGCGCGTCGGTGAAGGAGAGGATCACGGTGTTGACGAACGGCCAGAGGCTGAACATCGTCACCATGATCAGGCCCGGAGCGAGGAAGAGGTACGGGGTCCACCACTTGCGGTGGCGCAGCCCGGTCTCGGCTTCCATGGCCTTCTTGGCCTGCTTCGCCTTCTTGGCCTGCACCGCCTTCTTGGCCTGCATCGCCTTCTCGGCCGTGGCCCTGCTCCGCGGGGCCTTGCCCCCGGGGGCCGCTGGTGCCGCCGGGCCGGGCTCATCCCGCAGCTCCGGCCCTGAGGATGGGCTCATGGGACTCCTGGCACTCATGGCGCCTGCCTCTCCTTTCTCCGCTGACGCCGTCACTGCCGGGCCGACTTGGCGAGCAGCTTGTTCGCCTCCTCCTGCGCCTTCTTCACCGCCGTCCTGGCGTCCTGCTCGCCCTTGATGGCCTTCTGCATCTCGCGCACGACCACGTCGCCGACCTGGTTGGTCCACTGGACGGGGGTGTTGGCGTCGAGGCCGGCGGTCTTGAGCTGTTCGGCGCCTACGGCGCGGGCCAGCGTCTCCGCGTCCTTGCCGTCGCCCTTGTCGGCGAAGAAGGGGTCGGCGAGGCCGGTGGCGTTGGACGGGTAGATGGTGGCGTGCTTGGAGAACTCCACCTGGTTGGGGCCGTTGGTCAGCCACTTGGCGAACTCGGTCGCCGCGTCCATGTGCCGGGTGTCCTTCTTGATGCCGAGCGACTGGGCGTAGATGCCGATGTGGCCGAGCTGCCCGGTGACGGCGTTCGCGACCTGCGTGTTCGCGTAGATCTGCGGGGCGTTCTGCTTGATGTCCTTGACGAAGCCCGGGGAGCCGGGGCCGAAGACGATCTTGCCGCCGCCGTAGAGCTGGTTGATGTCGTCCTGCTTGAGCAGGGACTCCTTGGGCATGGCGCCCTTGGCGTACAGGTCCTTCATCCGCTCGACCCACTCGACGGCCTTGTCGGTGTCGAAGGTGAACTGGTCCTGCTTCTCGTTCAGGATCGGCACGCCCATCTTCTGCCAGTCCCCGGGCAGCCGGCCCTTGGGGTCGGCCATGAAGGCGGAGTACTTGCCCCCGGACTTGGCCGCGATCTGTTCGGCGTAGTCGAAGAACTGCTCGACGCTGGTCGGCGGCTCGGCCGGGTCGAGACCGGCCTTCTCGAAGAGCTCCTTGTTGTAGGTAAGGATCTCCGGGGTCACGTACCAGGGGTACGCGAACACGCTCTCGCCCTTCCCGGGCAGCTTGAACTGCTCCCAGGCGCCGGGGACATAGTCCTTGGCCACCTCGGGGTCGAGCTTCGCCACGTCCGCCAGCATGCCGCGGTCTCCGAGGAGCTGGAAGGAGTCGGTGGAGAGGTTGACCACGTCGGGGAGGGCGCCGGCCTGGGCGTCGGCGACGATCTTCTCGTTGTAGCCGTCGCCCGGCACGTCCTCCCATTTGACCTTCGCGTCCGGGTACTGCTTCTCGAACGCGTCGATGACCCCCTGGACGTACGACGTGAACATGGGCTTCAGCTGGAGCGTGCGGAACGTGATCTGACCGGCCACCTTGCCGGTCTTCTCCCCCTCCTTCACGTCTCCGGCGCCACCGCGCATGCCGCACGCGGAGGTCGCGAAGAAAGTGCCGGCCACGAGCGTGGTGATGGCTATACGGGTCACGTTCTTACGGGTCATCGTCGCCGCCTTCAGGGGGAGTTCCGGCCTCGTCGCCGGATCACTGGGCCCAAACTCACCCGAAATCAAGATTCCGTCAATATGACCAAAGTCCCTGGAGACAGGTACCCGTACGTCCCGAATTACGACAGCGAGGGTCCGAACAGTCCGAAAGTCACTCCCTAACCACCACCCTGACCTGCACTGATGCGCTTTAGTCCTGATGCCCGCTGGCGCGATATCGATTCGATAACGAAGGTGATCGACCCGAGAAGGTTGACTTCTTATCACCGGTCAACCAAAACTGGCACTAATGCGGTTTATCCCGCGTACCGCAATACAGCTCCGCCACTCCTGCCGACCCCACCCACACGGATCGTCCGGCACGTACCGCCGGTGAAAGAGGGATTGACAGCCATGGCTGAGATCACGTTCCACCAGACGAGCCTCACCTACCCCGGCGCCGACCGCCCCACGGTCGAATCGCTGGACCTCGACATCGCCGACGGCGAGTTCCTCGTCCTCGTCGGCCCCTCGGGCTGCGGCAAGTCCACCACCCTGCGGATGCTCGCCGGCCTCGAAGAGGTCACGTCCGGCTCGATCTCCATCGGCGGCCGCGACGTCACGCACCTGCCGCCCAAGGACCGGGACATTTCGATGGTGTTCCAGAACTACGCGCTCTACCCCCACATGACGGTCGCTCAGAACATGGGCTTCGCCCTGAAGATCGCCAAGGTGGACAAGGAGACCATCCGCAAGAAGGTCGAGGAGGCGGCGAAGATCCTCGACCTGACCGAGTACCTCGACCGCAAGCCCAAGGCCCTTTCCGGCGGCCAGCGCCAGCGCGTGGCCATGGGCCGGGCGATCGTCCGCGAACCGCAGGCCTTCCTGATGGACGAGCCGCTCTCCAACCTGGACGCCAAACTCCGCGTCCAGACCCGCGCCGAGATCGCGAACCTCCAGCGCCGCCTGGGCACCACCACCGTCTACGTCACCCACGACCAGGTCGAGGCCATGACGATGGGCGACCGCGTCGCGGTCCTCGCGGACGGCCTCCTCCAGCAGTGCGACTCCCCGCGCACCATGTACGACCGGCCGGCGAACAAGTTCGTGGCCGGGTTCATCGGCTCCCCCGCCATGAACCTGCTGGACCTGCCGCTCGACGGGGACGGCATCCGCTTCGGCGGCTCCACGGTCAAGATCAGCCGCGCGGCCCGCGAGGCGGCCGCCGGCACCACCGTGACCCTGGGCATCCGCCCGGAGCACCTGGACTTCCACGCCGCACACAGCGACAAGGGCCTGCCCGTCACCTTCTACTCGGTGGAGGAGCTCGGCTCGGACGGCTTCGCGTACGGCAACCTCGACCTGGGCAACGGCGGGACCCAGCCGCTGACCGTACGGACGTACGGCCGCGAGGAGGGCCTGCGCGGCAAGACCATCCGGGGCATCCCCCGCCAGGAGGCCGTCCACCTCTTCCACCCGACAACGGGCGAACGCCTCCCCGACTGATCCGCCCGGCCCGACAGGGCCTGGTTGCCCCGGACGCCCCGGCAATCTCGTGGCGCCCACGCCCTCGGCCGGGATAGGTTCCCTGCCACGGCGTGTAGCTCAGCAGCCAGAGCACTGGCCTGCACAGCCGGAGGGCGCAGGGGCAGGACCTGCCACGCCGACGATGACCGAGAACACGATCCCGTACGCGACGCAGGTCCGAACGGCCGGCGAGGTGGCACGGCTGCTCGCACGGCGACGGCCGAAGCCCGCCCTCGCCGCGGAGCGCGAGGCCCTGACCGTGTGGCGCCCCTTCGAGGACGAGCTCCTCGCGTACTGGCTGCGCGGCGTGGACGCCACCCTCGCGGAGGGCGCCGCCCTGCTCGACCGGTACGCGGCCCTCGCGGCGGCCCACCCCCTGACCGGTCGGCACCGCGACCCGCGGTCCCACGCGGCCATCCTGCGCCGGGCCCTTGTGGAGCGGATCTCGGGTCGCGAACTTCCGCCCCGGCTATCGGGGTTGGTCCACCGCACCACGGCGTCGATGGTGGCCGAGCGCGGTGCTCCCGGTTCCCCCGCGCACACCCGGCTGCGCCAGGATCAGGCCCGCCGCGCGGCCCGGCCCGCGCACCACGAACTGGCCGCACTGGTGAGCCGCCGCCTGGCCCGGCTCGACCCGGATTCCGGACTCCGCGATGTGGACGCGCCCGTCGCCCCGGTCACCGCCGAGGAAGCCCGGGAGACCGGTCTGCCCGTCGGGACGCAGGTGCCCGCGTCCGTGCGCGCCTTGGTCGCCACCGCCCTGCGCGCCCCCGCGGCCGTGCTCGTCCAACGGGGTGTCGCCACCTCGGCGGAGCACCTGACCGGCCTGGCGGGACCGCTCTTCGGCGCGGAATTCGCCCGAGGGCTCCGGCCGCACGCCGCCGACGTACCGCCGGACACACCCGAGGTACGGGAATCCGCGCGCGCCGCGCTGCGCCGGCTCGCCGCGTTCGGCCTGGAGTCCTTCCCCGGAGCCGACCCGCCACCCCGACTCCTCACGGAGCTGACCGCGCTCGCCGGCCGGGCCGGACTGCGCGCCTCCTTCGCCCTGCAGCCCTACGCCGACAACTACACCGGGACCACGACCGCGAGCGTGCTCCCCGCCGCGCGCGCGAGCGCGGAGCTGCTGTACGGGACTCCGTACGCGCGCTACTACGGCATCAACTTCGCGGCTCTGTGGAAGATGGCCCGGGCGGACGACCGCGAGGGCTTCGAGCGGCTGTGCCTCGAGCGGCTTCGCGTCGAGCGCACAGCCCTCCCGCTCCCCGGCCACCGGCCCGAACAGCCACCGCCTTCACCAGCCTTGACCAAGGATCCCGCGATGGTCGAGCAGGTCCGGATCCTGACCGCCGGCAATCTCGCGCCGCTGGTCCGGGAGTTCGGCGTCGTCCCGCAGGCCGGCTGGGACTCCCTCGCCCGTGCATCGTTCACCGAGGCGCGCCGCCGGGGAGCCACCGCGAAGCGGACGGCCCGCGCCTGGCGGCACCTGCTGTTCCACCTCTCGCAGTGCGACACCGAGCGGCGCGGGGCCGTCCTCGACTGGATCGACTCCGAGGCCGCCCGCCTGCCGGTCGCCGCCGCCGCCCGGCTCGCGCCCCTGATCGCAGACACCCGTAGAGCGACCGCATTGCCGTAGGCACTGGGGCGGACGCGCTGAGGTGCCGGACGCCAAGGGCGGGCAGGAGTTGGGTCAACGGTCACCCAGCCGTGGATGCGGGGCCTCGCCCGTGGATTCCGCGTCGGTGTCGTCGGTGCCGACCGGGCCGCGGGGAAGCATCCGGTCCAGCCACTTCGGCAGCCACCAGTTGGTCCGGCCGAGGAGCGTCATGGTCGCCGGAACCAGCACCATGCGTACGACCGTGGCGTCGATGAAGATCGCGGTGGCCAGGCCGAGCCCGAACATTTTGGTGGAGGGGTCCTCGGCGACGGCGAAGGACAGGAAGACCGCCACCATGATGAGGGCGGCCGAGGTGATGACCCCGGCGGTGCGCGAGACGCCCTCGACGATCGCCGTGCCGTTGTCGCCGGTGCGCAGGTACTCCTCGCGTACGCGGGAGAGGAGGAACACCTCGTAGTCCATCGACAGGCCGAACAGGATGGCGAAGAGGAACATCGGGATGAACGACACGATCGGAACCGTCGCTTCCAGCCCGATGAGTGCGCCTCCCCAACCCCACTGGAAGACCGCGACCATGATGCCGTAGGCCGCGCCGATGCTCAGCAGGTTCAGCAGTACCGCCTTGAGCGGTACGAGTATCGAGCGGAAGACCAGCATCAGCAGCAGGAACGACATCGCCAGCACGGTGGCGACGAACACCGGCAGGCGTTCGCTGGTGCGTTGGCCCACATCGGACAGGCTCGCGGTGGCGCCGCCGACGTGGGCCCTGGCCGGGCCGTGCCCGATCGCCGTGGGCAGCACGCCGGTGCGCAGCCGGGCGATGGTGTCCGCCGTGGCCTTGTCCTGAGGGCTGGTGGTCGGGAACACCACGAGGGTCGCGATGCCGGTGGCCCGATCGATGTGCGTCGGCGCGACGGATGCGATGCCCGGATCCGCCGCGACCGCCCCGACGAGTCGGTCCAGCACTCCCGGATCACCGGCGGGGTCCGCGGCGATGACGAGGGGACCGTTGGTGCCCGGGCCGAACCCCTCGGCGACGAGGTCGTAGGCGCGGCGCTCGGTACGGCTGTGGGGCATTGAGCCGTCGTCGGGCAGGCCGACGCGCAGGCCGAGCACGGGCAGCGTCGCGGTCAGCAGCAGCCCCGCCGCGCCGACCGCGTACGGCACCGGGTGCCGGCTGACGTGCCCGATCCAGCGCCGCCACCCGGCGGCGTGGGCGGCGCCTGCCGCCGGGTCCCGCCGCCGTGCCAGTCGGCCCGGCTTCCTGGTCTGCAGAGCCCGGCCGATCCGGCCGGCCCGGGCCAGGCGCGGGCCGGCGGCGCCGAGGAAGGCCGGCAGCAGCGTCACCGACGCGAGCACCATGATCAGGACGACGATCGAGACGGCAACCCCGCCCACCGTCATGAACGGCACGTTCGCGACCGCCAGGCCGAGGATCGACACGACGACGGTGCCGCCGGCGAAGACCACGGGCCGCCCCGCCGTTGCCACCGCCCGTCCGGCCGCCGCCTGCGGATCGAGCCCGCACGCGAGGTACTCCCGGTGCCTGGCGAGCACGAACAGCGCGTAGTCGATGCCCACTCCGAGCCCGACCATGCTGCCCAGGACCGGTGCGAAGGTGGGGACCTCCGTCACCCCCGCCAGTACCGTCATCGTGGCGACCCCGACGGTCAGCCCGAAGACCGCCATGCCGATCGGCAGCGCGGCGGCGACGAGCGAACCGAATGCCAGGAACAGGATCGCGGCCGCGGCGAGGAGGCCGATCAGCTCGCTCACGCCGCCGTCGGGCTCGGAGAAGGCGTAGAAGAGGTTCCCGCCCATCTCGATGCGCAGGGGCAGCTCGGCGCGCAGCCGGTCGCCGAGATCGACGAGGGCGTCGAGGTCTTCGGCCGACAGCCGGCTCTGGTCGGGGTACTGCACCCGGACGACCGCGATCCGCCCGTCGGCCGAAACGAGGCCGCCGCGCACGGCGGTGTCCCCGCCCGTGTCGAGTGCCCCCGCCGGGTCGCTCGTGCCGAGCACGTGCGGCAGCCGCTCCACCTCGGTCTGCAGCCGCGTGAGAGCGGTGCGCGCGCTGCCGTGGTCGAAGAACGTCGCACCGCCGTCGAGGGGGGTGACGACCACTTGGGCGGTCATCCCCTCCTGGCCGGTGCGGGCCCGCTCGATCAGTTCCGCGGCCCGTTGGGAGTCCAGCCCCGGAGCGGTCATCGAGTCCGCGGTCCGCCCGCCGAAGGCGACGGCGGCGAGAACGGCGAGCGTGGCGGCGATCAGCCATGCCGCGATCACCCGCCAGGGATGGCGAGCGGCGCTTGCGCCCAGGCGCAACAGGGCTTTCGAGAGCATCGGGTCCTCCAACCACCGTGTCGGCCGTCCTTGTACGGCCGTCGATGCCGAGGCTCGCCGCCACGGCGCTCCGCGGCATCGGCCCCGGGGCCGCGGATCCCTCGGCCCCGGGGCGGAGTGACGACCAGTCCTTTCGGCCGATGCGCGGCACGCCACGGTCCCTAGGCTGAGAACCGTGCTCCGAGACGACCTGCGAACCCTGTGGACCGAACCCCGGCCGCCCGACGCGCCCGCCCGGGTGCGGCGGGACTGGGCGCTGCTCGCCGCGGGCCTTGCCGGTGTGGCGCTGGAGGCCACCCTGCGCGAGAACGTCGTGTGGCGGCCGGTGGCGGTGGTGTTCGCCGTATGGCTGTGCCTGCTGCCCCTGTGGCGCCGGACCCGCCCGCTGGCGATGGTCAAGCTGGCGTTCGGCTCGGTGATCCTGCTTCAAGTGGTCTCGCTCGTCGCCGCACCGCCCGAGCCCGTCGGCCTGGACACCGGCATGGTCGTGCTCGTGCTGGTGTACGCGCTGCCCCGGTGGGGATCGGGACGGGAGATCGTGCTCGGTGGCGCGGTGATCCTCGCGGCCTGCACCCTGGTGACCGTCACGTACGAGACCCCGGTCGTCGAAGAGGTCGGGGGCTTCGTCTTCCTGCTGCTGCCCGGCGTGGTCGGGGCTGCCGTGCGGTTCCGGGTGACCGCTCGCGAGCGGCTGTTGGAGCAGGTGCGCTCCCGCGAGCGCGAACAGCTCGCCCGGGAACTGCACGACACGGTGGCCCACCACGTGTCGGCCATGGTGATCATCGCCCAGGCGGGCCGGGTGCTCGCGGGCACCGACCCGTCCGCCGCCGTCGAGGCGCTGGAGGGGATCGAGGAGGAAGGGGCGCGCACGCTGGAGGAAATGCGCGCCATGGTCGCCGCGCTGCGCGACCGCGGGGTCGGCGCCGAGCTGGCGCCCCCTGCCGGAGTCGCGGATCTGGAGCGCCTGGTGCGCACCCCGGGTGGTCGCCTCAGGGTCGACCTGGGGCTCGACGGCGAACTGGACGCGCTGCCCCCGGCCGTGGACGCGGCCGTCTACCGGATCGTTCAGGAGTCGGTGACCAACGCGCTGCGCCATGCGGTCGACGCGACCGAGCTCGTCGTTCGGGTCGCCGCGGAACGGCACACCGTACGGGTGAGCGTGCGCGACAACGGCCGGCGCACCGGCCGGGGTCGCGACGGATACGGACTTACCGGACTGCGCGAGCGCGCGACCCTGCTGGGCGGCACACTACGAGCCGGCCCGGGTACCGACCGGGGCTGGCATGTCGAAGCCGAACTGCCGAGAGCGAGGAGCGGGAGCGGTGTCCATTCGGGTCCTCGTCGCTGACGACCAGACGATCATCCGCACCGGGTTGCGGATCATGCTGAACGCCCAGCCCGGCATCGAGGTGGTCGGCGAGGCCGCCGACGGGCGGGAAGCGGTACGTCTGGCCCGCGAACTACGCCCCGACGTCTGCCTGTTCGACATCCGCATGCCCGTACTCGACGGGCTCGAGGCCACCCGGCTGGTCGCCGGCCCGGGCGTCGCCGACCCGCTGGCCGTGGTAGTCATCACCACGTTCGACCTCGACGAATACGTCTACGGCTCACTGCGTGCCGGCGCCCGCGGATTCCTCCTCAAGGACACGGGACCGGACCTTCTGGCGCAGGCCGTACGGTCGGCGTCCGACGGTGAGGCGCTCATCGCGCCCAGCGTCACCGTCCGTCTGCTCCAGGCATTCGCGGACCTGCCCGCCGGCCGGCCCGCGGCCCAGCCGGTCTCCCACGTCACCGCCCGCGAGGAGCAGGTGCTCCTCGCCGTCGCCCGCGGGCTGACCAACACCGAGATCGCCGATGCACTGCACATCAGCCTCAGCACGGTGAAGACGCATCTGGCCAGCCTGATGGCCAAACTCGGCGCCCGCAACCGGGTCGAGATCGCGATGTGGGCCTACGAAACGCGCCGCATCCTCCCCGGAACCTGAGCCGAGGCCGGGACCGGGACGGACTCGATACCCGCCCTAGTGCTGTGACCGGCCGTAGCACTAGCCCCGTACGGGAACCACCGCCACCGGGCACAACGCGTGCAGCAGTACCGCGTTGGACACCGAGCCCATCAGCAGGGAGCCCGCCCGCAGGCGGCGGCGGTGGCGGCCCACCACGATGAGGTCGGCCCGCTGGGAGGCGGTGACCAGACGGCCGGCCGGGTCGCCGGGGGCGACCACCGCTTCGACCGTGACGTCGGGGTAGTGCCTGGTCAGGTACGGCTGGAGGCGGGTGCGCTGGTTCTCGGCGAGTTCCCTTGCCGTTTCGGTGGCCTCGGCGCCGGCCGTGCCCGGCGGGTAGCCGCCGCCGCGCTCCGCGACGAGGGAGCCGACCAGGGTGAGCGAGGACAGCGGGACCAGGTGCGTGGAGACGACCTGGAGCACCGCGCCCCGGCGGCTGGCCTCCGCGAAAGCGAAGTCGACGGCGTCCTCGGAGGTCTCGTCGGGCGCCAGGCCCAGGACCACCCTGCCCTGGCCGCCCGGGACTTCCGCTCCGGCACCCTCCGTGACCAGCCGCGCGGTGTGCGGGACGACCACGACCGGGCAGGGCGACCGGGCCGCGCACATGCGGCTGTTGGAGCCGAGCAACAGGCTGGCGAAGCCGCCGAGTCCGCGCGAGCCCATGACCAGGAGCTGTGCCCCCGCGGCCAGTTCGGTCAGGGTCGCGGAGGGGTTCCCGTCGCGGGAGACGTAGGTGACGGGCGGCAGGCCGTCCCGCCCGGCCAGCCGCGCCCGTACCGCTTCCAGCACCGGATCGGTGTCCCGGTCGAGCGGCGGTACGAGGGCCTCCCCGGGGGCGTGGACGCGCAGGGCCTCCGGCCGTACGTGTGCCACGTGGAGGGCAGCCCCGCGCGTGCGGGCGGTGTCGAGGGCCCAGTCCAGGGTCCTCAGGCTGTGTTCCGAGCCGTCCACAGCGGCCAGGACGGGGCTGGCGGGGACGGGACCGGCCGAGTAGGTCTGCATGCCTCCACCCTCCGGCGGGCCGGACCCGGCGGGCAGGGGCCGAAGGCCCTATTTCATGCGGTAGTCGGCCTTCTCGGCGAGCTTGCCGTCCTTGTAGCAGAAGCGCAGCACCGTATCGCCGTTCCCGGAGTCGGACAGGTACCAGGAGCACTGGCTGCCGGCGGGCACGACGGGGCCGCCGTCCTTGAGGGCCGAGGTGACGAAGCTTTCGCCGGTCGGCAGCTTGGCGCGCACCTCGGTCTCGGAGTCGCCGACCTTGACGGCCTCGTACACCTTCTGGTCGACGAGGGTCTTGTCGGCCGCGTCGATGACCTTGCCGACCCCGAACAGCAGCGCCACGAGCAGTCCGATCCCCAGCACCCCGGCCACCGCACAGCCGATCAGACATCCATTGCGTCGCGCCACGTCGAACTCCTCGTTCTCCTGCAGTGGGCCGTGACCCACGGCCCGTCCGTCGGACGGCTCCCGCCCGTCCTCCCGACTCTCGCAAGCGGGGGCGGGCCCCTGCTGTTCTCCAAAGTCTTCGGTCCGCGCAACGATCGTCGTTCGAGGTCGGACCGGGTGCGGCGTGTATACAGGGATGAGAACGATCATTCGGACGAAGCGTGAGGAACCACCGTGAGCCAGAACACCGAGCCTCTGATCGTCGTCGGCGTGGACGGTTCGAACCACTCGAAGCAGGCCCTGCGCTGGGCCGCGGCCCAGGCGAAGGCCATCGGCGGCCGCGTGCACGCCGTGATGAGCTGGGAGTGGAACACCAACCCCTTCGGCGTCAGCCCGGCCGAGCAGACCGAGCTGGTGCACGCGGAGGACGCGGCCCGGCAGAAGCTCGCGGACACCGTGGCGGAGGCGGTCGGCACCTCGCCGGGCGTTCCGGTCTTCCGCCGGGTGGAGCAGGGCTCGCCCGCGCAGGTGCTGGTGGAGGCCTCGAAGGACGCGGCGCTGACGGTCGTCGGCACCCGCGGCTACGGCGGCATCAAGGGCGCGCTGCTGGGCTCGGTGAGCCAGCAGGTGGTGCAGTACGCGGCCAGTACGGTCGTCGTGGTCCGCGAGGACGGCTCCGCCTGAGGGCTGAGGGCTGAGCGCTAGAAGGGCTCGGCGACGGCGGCCGCCGCCCGGCCGCTCAGGACGGTGCGGCGCCCAGGTCCGCCGGGTCGGTGTTGGCCCCGCAGAGCACCACGGCGACCCGTTCGCCGAGCGGCCCGGGCGCGGTGCGTACGGCCGCCAGGGCGGTGGCCGCGCCCGCTTCGACGACGATGCGGTGCTCGTCCCAGAGCGCGCGCCGGGCGGCGGTGATCGCCGCGTCGGGCACCAGGACCGATGTGGCGTTCGGTTCCCGCACGGCGGCCAGTGCGTCCGCGGAGACCCTGGTGGCTCCGAGCGAGTCGGAGGCCACGGAGTCCACGGGGACGTCCACCAGCCGGCCGGCTTCCAGGGCCGCGTTCAGGGCCCGGCAGTTCTCCGGCTCGGCCGCGACGACCCGTACGCCGTGTTCCCGCGCGGCCGTCGCGATGCCGGCGAACAGCCCGCCCCCGCCGACCGCGACGACGACCGTGTCCAGGCCGGGCAGGGCGGTGCGGATCTCGTCGAGCAGGGTCCCGGCGCCCGCGGCGATGAGCGGGTGGTCGTACGCGTGGCTGCTCAGCGCCCCGCTCCCGGCGGCGAACTCCCGGCAGGCGGCGAGCGCTTCGGCGTACCGGTCGCCGACGAGCCGTACGTCGGCCCCGTACCCGCGCAGCCGCTCCACCTTCACGCGCGGGGCCGTGGCCGGCAGGAACACGGTGGCGGGTACGCCCTCGGCGAGGGCCGCCCAGGCGCAGGCGAGTCCGGCGTTGCCGCCGGAGGCGATGGTGACCCCGGCGTCGGGGAGGGTGCCGGCGGCGCGGTGGGCGGCGAGGAAGTTGCGGGCACCGCGCGCCTTGAAGGAGCCGGTGTGCTGGAGGTACTCCAGGGCGTACGAGATCCCCCCGCCCGCCGGTATCACCGTGACGGGCCGCACGGCCCCGGCGATCCGGCCTGCGGCGGCGCGCACGGCGGCGTAGTCGAGTGTCGCCGCGTCGAGTGTCGCCGCGTCGAGTGTCGCCGCGTCGAGTGTCGCCGCGTCGAGAGGCGCCGCTTCGAGCTGCACCGCGTCAAGCTGCACCGCGTCAAGCTGCTGTTCCATGGACCCGTACTCCTGTCGTTCGGACATGCGGACATGTGGGCGTGCGGACATCGCGTCAGGCCCCGGCGGGCCGGTTCGCCTCGATCAGCTGGCGCAGGGCGCCGTAGTACACCTCGTGGTCGGTCAGGGCGGGCAGTACGTCGGCCAGTCCGGCCGAGAGCACGGGGAACTCGGCCGGGTCGAGGGCGGCCAGCGCCGCGCGCGAGGCCGCGGTGGCGGCGGCCGGGTCCCGGTGGTCGACGAAGGCCGCGCTGCCCAGGGTCAGCAGGTACATCCGCCGGTACGCGGTCATCGCCTCGGCGGGGGTCATCCCGGCGGCCACGCTGTCGGCGAGCGCCGGTTCCACGAGCCGGGCGAGCAGCTGCCGGCCGAGCCAGGGGCGGCCGCCGCGCAGGATCATCAGCCCGGGGTGGTCCGCGAGGAGCCGGTAGAGGGCGGTGAACCGCTGCTCGGTGGCTTCGGCCCAGCCCACCGCGGCCGGAATCCCGGGGAGCTGGGCGGCGAGGTGTTCGGTGCACAGGTCGAGCAGGCCGGCGAGGTCGGTGCAGCGGCGCTGGACGGTGGCGTGCGAGACGTCGAGCCGCTCGGCGAGCGCGCGGAAGCTGAGCGCGGCGGGCCCCTGCTCGTCGAGGATCCGCAGGGCGGCGACGGCAATCGCCTCGGGCGTGGCACGGTCCAGGGCGGCTGATCTTCTCGGCATGAGATACACCGTATCAGCCATCGGCACATACGCCGTACGGAACGCCGTACCGTACGGCGTATCAACCCCTTCATGTGCACTCGACTACACCCATATTGCTGGTCATTGATCAATAACCCCCGACTTATGTTGACAGCGGGTAGTCACACCGCTGCACTGAGCCCTCGACAGCCCCCACGTCAAGGAGACTCCGTGCCGCCTCGCCTGCGTGCGTCGCTCCCCTGTCTGACCGCGGCCGCCCTGCTCGCCCTCGCGCTCTGCCCCGCGCCTGCGGCGGCCGAGCCCCACGCGACCTCGGACACCCCGCTCGCGCTCACCCCGCCCATGGGCTGGAACAACTGGGCGCACTACATGTGCGATATCGACGAGGCCAAGGTCGTGGCGAACGCGGACGCGCTCGTGGCCACCGGCCTGGCCGCCAAGGGCTACGACACCGTCACCATCGACGACTGCTGGATGACCAAGAGCCGTGACGCCGAGGGCAATCTGGTCGTCGACACGCAGAAGTTCCCGCACGGCATGGCCTGGCTCGGCGCGTACCTGCACGCCAGGAAGCTGAAGTTCGGCATCTATCAGGACGCCGGCTCGCTCACCTGCGAGCGCTACCCCGGCAGCGGCTCCCCGGAGGGCGGCGGACCCGACCACTACGCCCGCGACGCCCGGCAGTTCGCCTCCTGGGAGGTGGACTACGTCAAGATGGACGGCTGCAACCTCTGGATCCCCGAGGGGAAGACCAAGGAGCAGGCCTACCGGGACGCCTACAACTCCGTCGCCAAGGCGCTGCGCGACAGCGGCCGCGACATGGTGCTGTCCGCGTCGGCGCCCGCCTACTTCCAGCAGGGCGAGTGGGGCGGCTCCGACTGGCACAAGGTGATCGACTGGGTCGGGGAGACCGGCCAGCTGTGGCGCGAGGGCCGGGACATCAAGGTCTACAAGCCCACCGCCCCGGACACCTCGCGCTGGAGCTCGGTCATGGGCAACTACGGCTACAACCGCTGGCTGGGCCGCTACGCCGGCCCCGGCAACTGGAACGACCCCGACTTCCTGATCGCCGGCGCCCCCGGGCTCACCGCGGCGGAGAGCCGCAGCCAGGTCGGCCTGTGGGCCATGATGGCCGCGCCGTTCATCCTGTCCTCGCAGGTCTCCGAGCTCACCCCGGACGGGCTCGCCGCCCTCGGCAACACCGATCTGATCACGCTGGACCAGGACCCGATGGGCGTCCAGGGCGCGGTGGTCTCCTCGAACGCCACCTTCGACATCCTGGTGCGGCCGCTGGCGAACGGGGACCGCGCGGTCGCCGTGCTCAACCGGTCCGCCGCCGCCCGCGAGATCCGCGTACCGCTCGACGAGCTCGGGCTGGGGCTGGGCTCGTGCACCGTCGACGCGAAGAACCTGTGGACCGGTGAGACCCGCGAGGTGTCCGACGCCCTGACCGGAACGCTGGCCGCGCACGACACCGGTGTCTGGCGGCTCACCCCGCGCACCGGCTGCGCCGAGCCCGTGCCCACCGGGCAGATCGCCGGCCGCGGCACCGGCACGACCGCCGCCTGCGCCGACGGGGCGAACACCACCGGCGTCGGCGCCGTCGTGATGGCCGCCTGTACGGGAGCACCCGACCAGCGCTGGACCCTGGGCCGGTACGGCAGCCTGCGCCTGGCCGGCGCCTGCCTGTCGGCGGGCGAGGAGGGCCTCGTGGAGCTGGCCGACTGCTCGGGCGACCAGCGGCGCCGCGAGCCCGGTCAGAGCTGGACGCCCCGCCGTGACGGGACCCTGGTCGAGGACGCGAGCGGGCTCTGCCTGACGGCTCCGGCGCCCGCGGCGGTCCCCGTCGAACCGGGCACCCCCGCCGAGCGGCTGCGGCTGACGCCCTGCGGCGACCACCAGGTCGACCAGGCCTGGGCCCTGCCGGTCTGACGGCCCGCCCCATGGGGAAGCCGACGAGGCATCAGACGAGGAAGCACCCACCCACCGAGCCGAGCGGGCCGGCCGCAGCGCCGGAGCCGGCCGAGACGAGGACGACGCGCATGCCGGTCCCCATCCCACGCGACGGCCGGGCCCGGCGGGCGCGCCGCCGGGTCACCCTGGCCGCGCTGCCCGCGGTCCTGCTCACCCTGGCGGTCGCCGGGGCCGCCCCCGGAGCGACGGATCCCGCGGCGGGGGCAACGGCTCCCGCGGCCCGGAACCCTGCCCGGTCCGGCGCGGGGCACACGGCGACGCCGCCCGCGGCTGCGTCCGCGACCCCGCCCACGGCCCGGCCGCGGGCCTTCGACGCCGGCCCCGCGCGGGCCTCCCTGCAGCGGCTGCTGCCGCGCCACGCCGGGCAGTTCACGCTGGTGTCCGACCCCGGAGCCGGGCCCGACACCTTCACCGTGTCCGGCACCGCCGGCGCGATCACCGTCCGGGGTTCCACCGGCGCCACCCTGCTCACCGGGGTCGGCTGGTACCTCCAGCACGTCGCCGGAGCCGACATCGGCTGGCCCGGCGACAGCATCGGCGTGCTGCCCGCCGAGCTGCCGGCGGTGCCCTCCCCGGTCACCCGCAGCGCGCGGGTGGCGCACCGGTACGCGCTCAACGACACCGACGACGGGTACTCCGGTCCGTACCGCACCTTCGAGGAGCACCAGCGCCAGATCGACCTGCTCGCGCTGCACGGCATCAACGAGGTGTTCGTGCAGGTCGGTGCCGAGTACCCGTACTACCGGGCGCTCCAGCGGTTCGGCTACACCGCCGAGGAGATGCGGGAGTGGATCCCGGGCCCCGGTCACCAGAGCTGGTGGCTGCTGCAGAACCTGAGCGGCTTCGGCGGCCCGGTGTCCGAGGAACTGATGCGCGGGCGGGCCACGTTGGGCGGCAGGATCGCCGAACAGCTGCGCAGCCTCGGCATGACCCCGGTCCTGCCGGGCTACTTCGGGACGGTGCCGCCGTCCTTCGCCGGGCGCAATCCGGGCGCGGTGACGGTTCCGCAGGGCGACTGGGCGGGCTTCGACCGGCCCGACTGGCTGGACCCGGTCTCGCCGCCCTTCGCCCGGCTGGCCGCCGCGTACTACGCGGAGCAGCGCGCGGTGTTCGGGGACAGCACGATGTACCGGATGAGCCCGCTGCACGAGGGCGGGCAGACCGGCTCCGTGGACGTGAAGGCGGCCGCCGGGGCGGTGCAGCAGGCCCTGTGGGCGGCGCACCCGGGGGCGCTGTGGGCGGTGCTGGGCTGGCAGGACGATCCGACCAAGGAGCTGCTGGCCGGGGTGGACACCTCGAAGCTGCTGATCCTGGACGGGCTCTCCGACCGGTACAACCGGCTGGACCGCGAGACCCGTTGGGGCGGGACCTCGTACGCCATCGGCTCGATCTACAACTTCGGCGGGCACACGACGATCGGCGCCAACACCTCGGTGTGGATCGACCGCTTCCAGGCCTGGAGCGCGAAGCCCGACAGCGCGCTCACCGGCATCGCCTACCTCCCCGAGGCCACCGGGACCAACCCGGCCGCCTTCGACCTCTTCACCGACCTGGCATGGGAGCCCGGCCCCATCGACCAGCGCAAGTGGTTCGCGGACTTCGCGGGCCGCCGGTACGGGGCCCCGGACGCCGCGGCCGCCGCGGCCTGGGAGGAGCTGCGCAAGGGCCCGTACAGCACCTCCTCGGGGCTGTGGTCGGAGTCCCAGGACAGCCTGTTCACCGCCCGGCCGAGCCTGACGGCGGTGGGATCGGCCTACTGGAGCCCCAAGGCGATGCGGTATCAGGCGGGTTCGGTGCGCCGCGCCCTGGACCATCTGCTCGAGGTGGACCCGCGACTGCGCGGCTCCAGCGCCTACCGCTTCGACCTGGTGGACACCACCCGGCAGGCCCTCGCCAACCACTCGCGGGTGCTGCTGCCCAAGATCAAGGCGGCTTACGAGGCCAAGGACCTGGCCCTGTTCCGGCAACTGACCGCCGACTGGGCCCACCGCGAGAAGCAGTTGGACGCGCTCGTCGGCTCCGATCCGAACTTCCTGCTCGGCTCCTGGCTGTCGGCGGCCCGCTCGCACGGCGCGGACGAGGCCGAGCAGGACCGGTACGAGTACGACGCCCGCTCGATCCTCAGCGTGTGGGGGCGCCAGAGCACCAGCGAGGGCGGCTTCCTGCACGACTACGCGAACCGTGAATGGAGCGGCCTGATCAGCGAGTTGTACGCCCGGCGCTGGACCTCCTACTTCGCCTCGCTGGAGGAGGCCCTCGTGCGGCGCGCCGCGCCGAGGGCGATCGACTGGCACGCCTTCGAGGACGACTGGGCCCGGCTCACCACCCGCCACCCGGCGCGGCCGAGCGGTGACCCGTACGTCTTGGCGACCGGCATCGCCGCCACTCTCCCCGAGGTCAACTGACCTACACCACACGGCGGGTGGAGATCTCCCGATGAAGCGCCGCTCACCCTTGGGCGGGATGCTCCCCACCCGCCCGGGGGACAACCGGGGCGATCGGCCGCCGCTCAAGCGCGGCACCGGGTTGACTGAAGGAAACTGACGGGAACGGATCAGGGGCGGTCACGGAAACACCATCCGACGGCCGCCCTTTCCGACGCCGCCATCGCCGGAAGGACGCCCGCCATGTCCGAGACCGACCCGCACCGCACGCCATCGACGCTGGAGCTGCTGACGCTCCTCACCGGCGGGGGCACCATGCCCGCCGCCACGCCCGCCGGCCTGCCCGCCGGTCCGCCCGCCACCGGCCGGTTACGGCCGTCCGCCGACCGGGATCTACAGCTGCGCCGCCGCTCCGATCTGCGGGAACGGCTCACCGACGGGATCGTGGAACTGCGCAAACGACGGCCGTGGAGCGGGCCGGGTACCCGCTCACCCGAGGCGCGGACCCCCGGTGCGGAGGCACCCTGGTAACCGGGGGCACATCCCACCGAGCGGGGCGGGCGGTGACTCCACATGATCCGTACGAAAGCGGGGCGGGCCGGCACCGCACGGCCGGGCCGGGCCGCGCTCGGCGCCGTCAGCGGACTGCTCGCCGCCTTCGCCGGGCTCGCTCTGGCCCAGCTGGCCGCGGCGGCCGTACGCCCCGAGGCCGCACCGGTCACCGCCGTCGGCGGGGCCGTGGTCGACGCGACCCCCGCCGCCGTCAAGGAATGGGCGATCCGCCAGTTCGGTACGGCCGACAAACTGGTCCTGACCCTGGGCATCGGCGCCGTGCTGGCCGCGGCGGCGATCGTGGCCGGGCTGCTCGCCGTACGCCGCCCGGCCGCGGGCACGGCGCTCGCCGCCGCCTTCGGCGTGCTCGGCGCGGTGGCCGCGCTCGGCCGCCCGGAAGCGGCCTGGCAGGACGCGCTGCCTTCGCTGGTGGGCGGGGTCGTGGCCGCCGGAGTGGTGTACCTGCTGGTCAGAGCCGTCCCCCGGCCCCACCCGCGGTCCTCGGGAGCCGGCCCGCCCGCCGCCATGGACCGGCGCGGCTTCGGCCGCCTCGCCCTCGCCACCCTGGCCCTCTCGGCCGGGGCCGGGTACGCCGGTCGGCGGCTCGGCGCCTTCGGGGACGCGGGAGCCACGGCCTCGCGCGCCGGGCTCGTCCTTCCGCCGCCCGCCGTGCCGGCCCCGCCGGTACCGGCCGGGTCGGACCTGCGGATCCCGGGGACCACCCCCTTCATCACCCCCAACCGGGCCTTCTACCGGGTGGACACCGCGCTGGTCGTCCCGCGCGTGGACGCGGACACCTGGCGGCTGCGCGTACACGGGGACGGGGTCTCCAGGCCCCTCGACCTCGGCCTGCGCGACCTGCTGGCCCGCCCCCTGGTCGAGCACGACGTCACCCTCACCTGCGTGTCGAACGAGGTCGGCGGCCCGTACGCGGGCAATGCCCGCTGGCTGGGCGTGCGGCTCGCCGATCTGCTCCGCGAGGCGGGGGTTCGACCGCCGTCCGAGGGCGGCCGGGCGGACCAGCTCGTGGCGCGCTCGGTGGACGGGATGACCCTCGGCACCCCCGTCGAGGCCGTGATGGACGGCCGCGAGGCGCTGCTGGCCGTGGGGATGAACGGCGAGCCGCTCCCCTTCCGGCACGGGTTCCCCGTCCGGATGATCGTGCCGGGCCTGTACGGGTACGTCTCCGCGTGCAAGTGGCTGCGCGAGCTGCGGCTGACCACCTTCGCCGCGTACGACGCGTACTGGGTGCGCCGCTCCTGGGCGCAGCGGGCTCCGGTCAAGACCCAGTCGCGCATCGACACCCCGCGCCCCTTCGCCGAGGTCGCGGCGGGCCGGGTGGCCGTCGCCGGAGTGGCGTGGGCGCAGCACCGGGGCATCGCGCGGGTCGAGGTACGGGTGGACGCGGGCCCGTGGCGCCAGGCCCGGCTCGCGGCGGCGGACGGGGACGACACCTGGCGCCAGTGGGTGTGGCCCTGGGAGGCGGCTCCGGGCGGGCACACCCTGGAGGTCCGCGCCACGGACCGCACCGGCGCCGTACAGACGGGGGACCGCGCCGGAACCCTCCCCGACGGGGCCACCGGCTGGCACGCGGTGACGGTCCGGGTCCGGGGCTAGGCCGTCTCTTTCGGATCGTGCCGCTCGTCAGGCCGGCGTCGTCCCGTGTCCTGCCGACCTGGCCGGGTCAGCAGGCTACGGCCGGGCCCCCGGTGTGCGGGCCCTCGGCCGGGCAGACCATGGCGGCCGGGCCGGCCAGGGCGCGGGCCTCGTGGAGGAGGCCGGGCGGGGTGGCGGCGCTGAGGGTCCAGACGACGGCGCCGCCTCCGGGCTGCTCCGGGACGGCCGCGAACCGGTCCTTCAGGTCGGCCTCGGCGGTCTGCGGGTACGGGAGGTGGAGCGTCTCGTAGCGCACCGGGGCGGTGTCCACCGGGAGGATCCGGATCCGGCGGCGGTCGCCGCCGCCCGGGCCCGGGTACGCGGCGGGGCCTTCGATCAGCAGCTCGGTGAAACCGCGGCCGCCGGGCTCGCCGGGGCCGCGGGCGTGCGTGTTGCCCGGGTAGGCGGCGAAGGCGCCGGCGCCGGGGACCAGCCGGTGGTGGACGTGGCCCAGCGCCCAGTAGTCGTAGCCGGCGCGGGCCAGCGTCCGCGGGTCGGCCGGGGCGCAGATCCTGCGGCTCCAGGCTCCGTGCAGGCTGGTGTGCAGCAGCCCGATGTTGACGGCGCCGGGTATCGCGCGGGGGAAGCCGGCCGCGAGGTCGCGGCGCTCGTCGGGCACCGCCACCGACTGGCCGTGGACGGTGATGCCGAGGTCGGGCCAGGTCACCGACTCGGGGGCGTCGGCGCCGAGCCAGCGCACCGAGGGCGGGAGGTTCAGTTTGTGCGGCAGCGTGGTCTCGGCGTCGTGGTTGCCCGAGACCACCACCGTGCGCAGGCCCGCTTCGTGGAAGGCGCCGAGCGCGTCCTGGCAGGCGGCCAGCGCCCGGGCGTCGGCGTGGCGGCGGTCGAAGACGTCCCCGGCGATGAGCACCGCGTCGTAGCCGCCCCCGGCGATGCGGTGGACGGCCGCGCTCAGGGCCTCGTACGGGGCTTCGCGCCGGTCTATCGCGGGCGCCCCGGGGTAGTCGGCCAGGCCGCGCAGGGCGGAGCCTATGTGCAGGTCGGCCAGGTGGGCCACGCGTATCGGCGCGGGCGCGGAGGTGTTCACCGGCCGAGGATGAGCTCGGTCTTGAAGGCGTCCCGCTCCAGCAGCCAGCCCTCGGCGCGGAGCTTGCCCATCAGGTCGGAACGCAGCTCGACCGCGTCGCGCAGGGTGCGCCCCTTGGCGGTGATCTCTGCGAACCAGGCCAGCTCGCCGGAGGCGGTCCGCAGCCGGCTGACTTGCGTCTCCATCGCGTGATCGAGCATCCGGCCAGGATAGTTGGCCTGTCTTACGGGACCGTGGAGTCGGGATGAAGCAGCGACCGACTCCGCCCAACCGGCAGGTTTCGCACCCCACTTGGCGAGCTTCCCGGGGAGGCGGTCCAGGACGAGGGCGCGGGAGGCGTCGAGCCCGGGCAGCTCGCCGGGTGCCAGCCCCGGGACCGGCCGGCACTTCTTGTTGGTGAAGTCCAGGGTGGCGCGGGTATGGCTGAGGTTGACCTGGACGGTGTAATTGCCGTCGGCCGCGCAGAAGTTGTGTCCGGATGCCCGGTCCATGACGCGCCGCACGGCGGCCGGGTCCGTACCGTCGCCCTCGATGTCGAAGCGGGCCTTGTAGGCGAGGCGGATCCGGTTCTCGTCGTCGTGGCGCCGGATGCGGACGATCCAGCCCTGCCCGTTCAGGCTGCGCCCGGCGTCGTCCACGTACTGGGCGACCTCCGTGCGGCCGGGTGCGCCGAGCGACAGCGCGGCGGCCGCGGCGGCCGTGGGCAGGCCGTCGGCGTCGAGCACCCGTTCCGGGTCGACGAGCAGCTTGACCTGGTAGCCCGCGCGCGACGGCGCCACCGGCGACATCCCGGCCCGCACTCCGGAACGAATCCGGCGACTCGTCGCTTTCTGCGTTTTCTGCAGTTTCCGCATATCCCCGTCGATCATGCCTCATACGACACCAGCCCGCCCGAAAGCCCCGGAACCGCGCAGGTGAACAGGCGGTGAATCTACCCCAGGACGAAGGTCCTGACCTGCGAGGTCTTCCGACCCCCCGGTTCGGGATCTTCGCCGTTCGTTCACGCCAGATAAGGATCGTAGATTGTGAATGCATTCACAATCTCCTGGCAACGGACAAAGGTGCACGTCATGGCCACTCTGCTCACCCCTTCACGCAAGATCACCGCGACCGACCCGGCCGCCGGGGCGACCGGAGGTGAGAGTGGTCCCACACTCGCCCTGCCGGCCCGCATCGCCCTCGCCGCCCTCCGCGTCCTGGTCGCGTGGACCTTCATCTGGCCCTTCCTGGACAAGCTGTTCGGGCTCGGATTCAGCACCCCCTCGGCCAAGTCCGTCATCAACGGAGGCTCGCCGACCGAAGGGTTCCTGCTGCACGGGACGAAGGGCCCCTTCGCTCACGCCTTCGACTCGGTAGCCGGCGCCGGCTGGCTTGACCTGATCTTCATGGCGGGCCTGCTCGGCATCGGCCTGGCGTTCCTCCTCGGCATCGGCACGCGGATCGCCGCCGTGTCCTGCGCGATGATGATGGGCTTCATGTGGCTCGTCACGATGCTGCCCGCGACCAACCCCGTCACCGACGACCACTGGATCCTCGCGGTGGCCGGCGCGGTCGTGGCCACGACCGCCGCGGACAACCACTTCGGACTCGGCCGGGCCTGGCGCCGGACCGCGCTGGTCCGCCGGTACCGCTTCCTGATCTGAGACCGGCTCCCGGCACGGCACTCACCTCCCGGGACCCATCTCCCCCGGTCCCGGCACCCCCTCCCCGGTCCCGACACGATGCGCACCGCCCGCTCCCCCGGGCGGTGTACATCGTAGATTTGGCGTATTGTCCGGAATTCTCCATCATTCCGTCGTACGTCAGGAGCCGGCGCAGTGGAGCTGACCAGTACGTCGTTCCTCGTCACGCTGATCGTCGTCACCGCCCTCGCGATGCTCGCCGCGCTGCTCCTGTGGAACCGGATCCCCGGGCCCGGCTGGGTGCGCTGGCCGGCCCGGCTGCTGATGATCGGCTTGTGCCAGCTCACCGCCATCTGCGTGGTGGCCACCTGGATCAACGGGAGCTACGGCCTCTACTCCTCCTGGGACGACCTGCTGGGCACCGACACCGGTCAGAACGACTCCTCCATGACCGGGCCGCCGCTGGGACGGGCCAAGTTCACCCCCAGTGGCGACGGCACCCGCACCACCTTCTTCCGCGGCTCCCACTCGAAGCTCGCCGGCCAGGTGATCGTGTGGACTCCCCCGGAGTACGACGCACCGGGCGCGGACAAGACCCGGTTCCCCGTGCTGATGCTGCTGCACGGCTACCCGGGCTCGCCCCGCTCCTGGATCGACATCGGCGACATGCCCGGAGCGCTGGAGCAGCTCGTCCAGCTCGGCGCGGCGCACCCGTTCATCCTGGTCATCCCCGACCTGTACCCCGGAGGGGTGAACACCGACTGCACGGACACCCCGCAGCGGAAGGTGGCGAGCTGGCTCGCGCAGGACGTGCCGGACCTGATCGCCAAGAACTTCCGCACGCTCCCCGAGCCCCGGGGCTGGGGGCTGATGGGCATCTCCACCGGGGCCTTCTGCGCGGCCAAGCTGCCGCTCCAGTACCCGAAGGCGTTCCGGGCGGGCGCCGCCCTGGACCCGGATCCGCTGACCGGCGACCCGGAGGTGCTGTCCGATCCCGTGCTGCGCGAACGCAACAGCCCCATGTGGCTGGTCCGACACGAAAAGAACACGGACGTCGGGCTGTTCCTGGCCACCTCCGCGCAGGACAAGGACAGCCCGCCGCAGCAGCTGACCGACTTCACCGAGGCGGCCCAGAACTCCGGGGTCCGGATCAAGACCCTGGTCCGCCCGCAGGGCGGGCACAACTTCCAGACCTGGATCGCGATGTACCCCGACGCCCTGGGGTGGCTGAGCACGGAGATCTCACCGCCCGGCGAGACCCCGTAGGCGGACCGGAAGCGACTCCACGCTGTTGCCTATGAAGCTGCGCTGGTGCGGGAGTTCCGCTTCGGGGACGGCCAGGTCCAGGTCCGGGAAGCGGGTGAAGAGGGTTTCCAGGGCGATGGTGGCCTCCAGCCGGGCGAGCGGGGCTCCCACGCAGTAGTGGGCGCCGTGTCCGAAGGAGAGGTGACGGGCCGCGGTGGGGCGGGTCAGGTCGAAGCGGTCGGCGTCCGGACCGTGGAAGGCCTCGTCGCGGCCGGCCGCCGTGTAGCCGGCGAGGACCGGGGTGCCCTGCGGGATCAGGGTCCCGTCGATGGTCACATCGCGGGTCGGGTAGCGGAACGGGAACCAGCTGACCGGGCCGTCGAAGCGCAGGGTCTCGTCGACGACGTCGGACCAGGTGGCCTTCCCCTCCAGGACCAGCAAGAGCTGGTCGCGGTGGGTGCACAGGGCGCGGACGGCATTGCTGATCAGGTTGAGCGTGGTCTCGTGGCCCGCGACCAGCATCAGCCGCATGGTGCCGGTGAGTTCGGCCTCGCTGAGCCGGTCCCCGTCACCGTCGCGGGCGGCGATCAGCGCGCTCGTCAGGTCCTCGCCGGGATCGGCCCGGCGGGTGGCGGCGATGGCCCCGATCAGCTCGACGAGCTCGCGCACGGCCGCCATGACCTCGGCCGGGGTGGATTCGGTGGCCACGATGACGGTGTTGGACAGCTCGTGCAGCCGCCCCCGGTGTTCGGGGTTCACGCCGAGGAGCTCGCAGATCACGCTCATCGGGAGCGGGAGCGCGAAATGCGTGCGCAGGTCCGCCACCCCGTCGGGGGACGCCTGCGCCGCCCGGTCCAGGTCGTCCAGCAGGCCGGCCGTCAGTTCCTCGATCCGGGGGCGCAGCCGCTCCACCTGGCGGGCGGTGAAGGCGTTGCCCACCAGGGAGCGCAGCCGGCGGTGGTCGGCGTCGTCGGCGGTGTGCATGCCCTGGGCGTTGGCGAAGACGCGCAGCGGCCAGTCCGGGGCGATGGTGCCGTCGTGCAGGGCGGGGAAGTGCCGGGCGGCCTTGGCCACATCGGGGTGGCCGAGGAACTCCTTCAACGCCTCGTGACCGAGGACGACCGCGCCGGGCACACCACCGGGAAGCACCACCTCGGCCACGGCCCCGCGGGCGCGCAGCCGGGCGTTGAGGGCGTGCGGGCAGCCGCCGGCGGGGTCGATGACGTGCGGGGACGCGGACGTGGACGCGGGTGTGCACGGAGGTGTGGACGAGGGCGTGGGCTCGGATGCCTGCGCGGGGTCGGTGGACAAGCCTGTCTCCTGACAATACGAACGGATCTCGGCCAACAGTGCGGCCTCGGGGGCCGGTTGTTCAAGGCCGTACCCGCCTCGAAGAGGTGATCCGCAGGCGCGCCGCACCGTGCCCGCCGCACGCGGGCGTCGTAGGGTCGCGGTCATGGCGGAGGAAGTGCAGCGGACTCTCGAAGGCAAGGTGGCCCTGGTGGCCGGGGCGACCCGGGGCGCGGGCAGGGGCATCGCGGTCGAGTTGGGGGCGCGGGGCGCGACCGTGTACGTGAGCGGGCGCAGTACGCGGGGCAGGCGCTCGGAGTACGACCGGCCCGAGACGATCGAGGAGACGGCCGAGCTGGTCACGGCGGCGGGCGGCCGGGGCATCGCGGTGGTCGCGGACCACCTGGTGCCCGAACAGGTCGAGGCCCTGGTCGGGCGGATCGACGCCGAGCAGGGCCGGCTCGACGTGCTGGTGAACGACATCTGGGGCGGCGAGCGGCTCTTCGAGTGGGAGAGCACGGTCTGGGAGCACGACCTGGACAAGGGGCTGCGGCTGCTGCGACTGGCCGTGGAGACCCATGCGGTGACCAGCCACTACGCGCTCCCGCTGCTGCTGCGCGAACCGGGCGGGCTGGTGGTGGAGATGACGGACGGCACGGCGGAGTACAACGCGAGCCGCTACCGGGTCTCCTTCTTCTACGACATCGCCAAGTCGGCGGTGCTGCGCATGGCGTTCGCACTCGGACACGAGGTGGGCCCGCGCGGGGCGACGGCGGTGGCGCTGACCCCGGGCTGGCTCCGGTCGGAGATGATGCTCGACAACTTCGGCGTCACCGAGGCGAATTGGCGGGACGCACTGAAGATGGTCCCGCACTTCGGCATCTCGGAGACCCCGTTCTACGTCGGCCGCGCGGTCGCGGCCCTGGCCTCCGACCCGCAACTGCCCCGCTGGAACGGGCAGTCGCTCTCCAGCGGGCAGCTCGCGCAGGTCTACGGCTTCACGGACGTGGACGGCAGCCGGCCGGACGCCTGGCGGTACATGGTCGAGGTACAGGACCCGGACCTCCCGGCGGACCCCACCGGCTACCGGTAGGGCGGACCCTTCGGATCGGGCCCGACCCGAAGCGATCCCGCCCGCGCCGGCCCGGGTCAGCCCCGCTCCAGCAGCCGGGCGATCCCGTCGAGGACGCAGCGCAGGCCGAAGTCCCACACGGTCCCGGGGCTGTACCCGCCGACCGCGCTGCCGACCCGCCCGGCGAGGGGGTAGCGCTCCGGGTCCATAGCCCGCTCCAGCAGCGGGGCGCTGAGCTCCCACCACTCCTGGTCGCTCAGGCGGGCGTTGTGGGCCGCGGTGTCGGCGGCGGCCAGGGCCTGCGCGTGGACGAAGCCGAGGAGGTGGGTCAGGGCCGCGTCCATCTCCACGTCGGTGAGGCCGATGCCGTCGAAGGCCGCGAGCTCGTGCTCGTACTTGCCGATCACCCCGGGGCCCAGCGGGGGGCGGGTGACGGACAGCTCGCCGATCCACGGGTGCCGCAGGAACAGCGCGCGGTTCTCCTCGGCGACGCGGGCGACCCTCTCCCGCCAGGCTCCGTCCGGGGCCGGCCCGCCGCGCTCCATGGCCAGGTAGACGGCGTCGAGCATCAGGTCGAGCAGCTCGGCCTTGCCGGGGACGTAGGTGTAGAGGGTCATGGGGGTGACCCCCAGCCGCTGGGCCAGTGCCCGCATCGTCAGCGCGGCCAGTCCCGACCGCGCCCCCTGCCCCGGCTCGCGCCACAGCAGCTCCAACGTGCGGACGGGGTCGCCCGCGCCGCTCCGGTCCGTGGTCACCGTGGCCGACCTGCCCGCAGAGTACGAACGGCTGCGCTCCGAGGGCGTCCCGATCGTCATGGAGCCGCGCGTGGAGCCCTGGGGCGAGCGGGTGTTCCTGGTGTCCGACCCCAACGGTGTGATCATCGAGCTGGTCGACTGGGTGGAAACCGCGCCCGACACGGCCACCGACGCCGCCGACCCCGTCGTCGCCACCACCGCCTAGGACAGGAGCACGCTCCCGTGACCCCACCCCGCCTGGTCCCCCTGCTGGCCCAGTTCGACTTCGCCCGGACCCGCCTCTGCGACCGTATGGCCGGCCCCGTCATGGACAGCGGCGACGGGACGGACACCGAGGTCGGCCCCATGACGGACGAGGAGTACCTCTGGGAACCGGTCCCGGACTGCTGGTCCGTGCGGCGCCGCGCGGACGGGCCCGGTCCGCGGGCGACCGCACTGGCCGGCGCGGGCGACTGGGGGCGGGATGCCGCGGCCTATCCGCACCCCTGGCCGCCGCCGTTCACCACGATCGCGTGGCGCCTGAGCCACCTCACCGAGATGCTCGCCCTGCGCGCCGACCACACCGCCGGGAGCCGCCGGCTGACCCGGGCCGACCACCGCGTCGAGGGCGGGGCCTCGGAGGCGGTCGCCGCCTTCGGCTCCGCCGCGGCGGCCTGGCGCGGTGCGCTGCTGAGCGTCGACGAGGCCGCTCTGGACACCGTGGGGTACTGCACCTACCCGCACGGCAGCGACGCGGAGGAGCCGTTCGTCGACATCGCCTGGTGGGTCAACCAGGAACTGCTGCACCACGGGGCCGAGATCGCCCTGATCCGTGATCTGTACCGGGCGCGGGGACTCTGACGCGGGGACTCTGACGTGGGGACCCTGACGTGGGGACCCTGACGTGGGGACCCTGACGCGGGGGCTCCGACACACAGCCCCCGCGCCGTGGACGGTTCACCCCGCGGCGAGCGCGGGGCCCTCCCCGGCGAGCGGGGCGAAGAAGCGGGCCACCTCCTGCTCGGTGACCTCGCCGAGGGTGGCCGGGGACCAGCGCGGGGTGCGGTCCTTGTCGACGACCTGCGCCCGGATGCCCTCCTCCAGGTCGGGCGAGGTCAGCGCATTGCAGGAGACCCGGAACTCCTGTTCCAGCACCGGCTCCAGGGCGCCGAGCGCGGCGGCCCGGCGCACTGCCTCCAGGGTCACCTTCAGGGCGGTCGGGGACTTGGTGAGGACCGTCTCGGCCGCCTGCTTGGCCTCCGGGTCCCCGTAGCCGAGCAGCCGGTCCACGATCTCCTCGACGGTGGCGGCGGCGTAGCAGTGGTCGATCCAGCCCCGCGCCCCGGCCAGCACCCCCGGCCCGGGCTCGGCGGCGTACCGCGCCAGCACTTCCCCGGCCGGGGCCCCGGCGAGCTCGGCGGTCAGCGCCGGCAGCCGGTCGGCGGGGACGAAGTGGTCGGCGAGCCCGCACAGCAGCGCGTCGGCCGCGCCCACCGCGGTGCCGGTGAGGGCGAGATGGGTGCCGAGCAGGCCGGGGGCGCGGGCCAGCAGGTGGGTGCCGCCGACGTCCGGGACGAAGCCGATGCCGGTTTCGGGCATGGCGACGCGGGAACGCTCGGTGACCACGCGGACGCTGCCGTGGGCGGACACGCCGACTCCGCCGCCCATCACGATGCCGTCCATGAGGGCCACGTAGGGCTTGGGGTAGCGGGCGATGTACGCGTTGAGCCGGTACTCGTCGCGCCAGAAGGCGGCCGAGGCCCGCGTCCCGGCCTTGGCGTCGTCGTGGAAGGCCCGGATGTCCCCGCCGGCGCACAGCCCCCGCTCGCCCGCGCCCCGGATGAGCACCTGCTCCACTCCCGGATCCCGCTCCCAGCCGGTCAGGGCCTCGGTGATGCGGAGCACCATGGGGTGGGTGAGGGCGTTGAGGGCCCTGGGGCGGTTGAGGGTGATCACCCCGGTGCGGCCTTCGACGGCGCACAGGACGGTGTCGGGGGTGTCGGCCATGGCTGCGGTGTCGGCTTCGCTCTTCACGCCGTCCAGTATGGACGGCGCGTAGTCTGGTCCGTCATGGGAAAGATCATCCTGATGTCGCAGGTCTCCCTCGACGGCTACTACGAGGGCCCGGAGCGGCAGCTCGACTGGGGCCTCGTCGACGAAGAGCTGCACCAGCACATGAACGACGAAGTCCGGTCGGTCGGCGGCATGCTGATGGGCCGCGTCACCTACGAGCAGATGGACGCCTACTGGCCCACCGCCGGCGCCGATCCGGCCGCGACCGCGGTGGAGAAGGACTTCGCGGGCATCTGGCGCTCAGCGCGGAAGTACGTGTACTCGCGCACCCTGGCCGCCGAGCAGGCCGACCCGAAGGCCACCGTGCTGCGGGAGGTCGTCCCGGAGGAGGTCGCGGCCCTCAAGGCCGCCCCGGGCGGTGACCTGACCCTGAGCGGGGCGGACCTCGCCGCCTCGTTCCTGCGCCACGGCCTGGTGGACGAGTACCGGATCTACGTGCACCCCGTACGCATCGGCCGCGGCCACCCCCTCTTCCCGCCCTCCGACGGCCTGGTCCCGCTCCGGCTGGAGGAGACCCGTACGTTCGGAACCGGGGTGGTGCTGCTGCGGTACTCGCGCGCCTAGGCCGTCCCCGCCGGGGCAGGTGGGGCGGACAGCGAGGCGAGGTAGCCGGACAGGGCCGCCGCCGTGCCGGACAGCGGGAAGCGGGCGCCGAGGTACCCGTCCGGGCGTACGAGGAATCCGGTCGGGCCGTCGGCGCCGTACAGCCGGGCGAACTCGCCTGCGGCGTCCCGGTATCCGGGGACGGCGACGGGCAGGCCGGCGGCGGCGTCGAGTGCGGCCTCGCGGGCCAGGACGGCCAGAACGGCCGGGGCCGGCGGGCCGAGGGAGCCGCTCCCGTCCGCGCCGCCCTCCGCCAGTGCCGACCCCGCGGTCACGGCCTGTTCGGCGGCCTCGGCCAGGGCCGCGCCGTCGGCCCCGTACAGGATCACCACGTGGCCGACCCGCCCGCGCAGGACGTCGAGCAGCCGTGAGGGGTAGGCGGCAATGGGCACGGTCAACCCCGAGCAGTCGGGGGCCCGTTCACCGGACTGGGGTGCGCCGGCCGGGCCGAACGGACTGCCGGCGAGCGGTCCCTCCCGGTAGCCGACGAGGAGTTGGGCCTGGCGGAGCAACACGGTCCGCACGTCGTCCTGTTCGTGTTCCATGCCCTGGGTCGCGTGCCGCACGGTCCGGCCGACGACCTCCTCGCCGACGGGGCGGCGCTCGGCGTCGTAGCTCGCGAGCAGGGCGGGTCCGGCCGACCCCCGCAGGGCGAGCGCGAGCTTCCAGGCCAGGTTGCAGGCGTCCTGGATCCCGGTGTTCATGCCCTGGGCGCCGGTGGGCGGGTGGATGTGCGCGGCGTCGCCCGCGACGAAGACGCGGCCGTCGCCGTAGCGGTCGACGATGCGGTGGCTGATGCGGAACACGGAGGACCAGCGCATGCCGGAGACCGTGGCGGGGGCCGGGGCGAGGCGGTCGACGACGGCCTGGATGTGGGACAGCTCGGGGACCCGGCCGCCCTCCAGCCCGTGCTGCACGCCGTCGCCCGCTCCGGGGCCTCCTGCCGAGCCCCCCGCCGGTCCGGAGGCCGGCTGTGCGGAGAGTTCGGGCGGGACCAGCATCGACATGCGGTAGCGGCCCCTGCCGGGCAGCGGGATGCACACCAGCACGTCGTCGGTGGACCCGTCGGTGCCCTGGTGCATGGACCGCAGTCCGTACCCCTCGGGCAGGTCCCAGTCGCTCACGACGTCGGCCAGCATGTACTCCTCGGCGAAGGCCCCGCCCTCGTAGGAGAGTCCGAGCCCTTTGCGCACGGTGCTGTGCGCTCCGTCGCAGCCGATCAGGTAGCGGGTGCGCAGCTCCTCCTCGCCGCCGGAAGCGGTGCGCAGGAGGCTGGTGACCCCGCCTCCGGGCCCGTCCCCGTCCTGGGTGAACGACAGCAGTTCGGTGCCCCGTTCGATGACGGTGCCCAGCGCCGCAAGGTGCTCTTCGAGGATGCGCTCGGTCTCGTACTGCGGCAGCGCGGCGAACCGGTACGGCACTTCGGGGGGCAGCATGAGCTCGATCCGGGCGCGTTCGGTGCCGTTGACGTACATCAGCTGACCGCGCAGGGGCACGGCGGCCTCCATGACGGTGCGGGCCAGGCCCATCCGGTCCCAGATCTCCAGCGTGCGCGGCAGGATGCCGACCGCCTTCGCGTACGGGAGGCGGGCGGGCAGCCGGTCGACGAGGCGGCAGCTCACGCCGTGCCGGCGCAGTTCGGCGGCCGCGCTGAGGCCGACCGGACCGGCGCCCGCGATCAGCACGTCGGTCGTCGGGGTGTGCGCCATGGGTCCTCCCGACCGCCTGGCCCCGAGCCGGTTGCCTCCTCCCATGCTGACCCGGCGGGGCGCGGACGGCCAGACGGAGGGGTCGGACAGAGGGGGTCGGTCAGCCTCCCTTGGCGTGCACCCCCGGCGTGTGTCCGAAGGCCCGCCGGAACACGTCGATGAACGCGCTCGTCGAGGACCAGCCGCAGCGGTGCGCGACCGCCGTCACGGGGGTGTCCACGGCCAGCAGCCGCAGCGCGTGGTGCAGCCGCAGCTGGGTCCGCCACTGGGGGAACGTCATGCCCAGCTCCGCGCGGAACAGCCGGCTCAGGGTCCGCTCCCCCGCCCCGGCCCCGGCCTGCGCGGAGAGCTCCGCGAGCCCGCGCCGGTCCGCCGGATCTGCGTGCAGCAGTGCGCACACCGCGGCCAGCCGGGGATCGGAGGGAGCGGGCAGGTGCAGCGGCTGGAGCGGCGAGGCCCGCAGCTGGTCGAGCAGCACCGCCAGCATCCGGCGCCGCTCGGCGCTGTCGTCCTGCGGGGCCCGGGTGTAGGCGAGGATCAGCTCGCGCAGCAGGGGGCCGACGGCGAGCACGGCGGGGGCCGACAGGGAGAGCGGGTTGAGGCGGGTGGGCAGGCCCACGCTGTGCAGGTCGACGCGGCCGAAGGCGCGGTGCTCGTGCACGGTTCCGGCCGGGATCCACAGGGCGCGGGTGGTCGGGGCCACCCAGGTGCCCGCGTCGGTGGTCACGGACAGCACCCCGGAACCCGCGTAGCAGATCTGGTGGTCGTCGTGGCGGTGCGGATCGATGCCGTGGTGGGTGTCGAGCTCGCGCATGCTCGTCGCCGCGCGCGGGGTGTGGCGGATTTTCTGCATCATCCGGCAATTTATCGGAAGCGGGCCGCCTGCGGCACGGGCGATTCTCGACCGGTGACCTCCATGAGACCGCCCCAGTCCCAGTCCCAGCCTTCGTCCCCTGTCCCGACGCCCATGCCCACGCCCATGCCCACGCCGGTCTCGGCGCCCGGGCCGACCCGGCTCCGTACGGCCGCCTTCGCCGCGGGCCACTCCTGTGTGGACGTCTACCAGGGCGCCGTCGCCGCGCTCGTGCCGTTCCTCGTCTCCGAGCGCTCGTACGGGTACGCCGCCGCGTCCGGCATCGTGCTGGCCGCCTCGCTGCTGTCCTCCGTGGTCCAGCCGCTGTTCGGAGCGCTCGCGGACCGGTGGCCGATGCCCTGGCTCATCCCGCTGGCCACCGCCGCCGTGGGGCTGGGCGTGGCGCTGGTCGGACTCGACGCCGGGTACGCCGCCACTCTCGCCGCCGTCGCCCTGTCCGGCCTGGGCGTCGCCGCCTACCACCCGGCGGCCGCCCGGCTGGTCCGTACGGTGGGCGGACCCGGGCACGGTGCGATGAGCTGGTTCGCGCTCGGCGGCAACATCGGCTTCGCGTGCGCCCCGCTGCTGGTCGTCGGCGCGCTGGCGCTCCCGGGCCCGGCGGGGTGGTGGCTGCTGGCCGCCCCGGCGGCGCTGGGCGTGTTCCTCAACCGCCCGCCGTCCGCGCGGCGTTCGGCCACCGGCCGGGCGGCCGCGACCCCGCCCCCGGCGCCGGCCCGGCGCCCCCGCGACGACTGGCGGGCCTTCCTGCGGCTCTCCCTGGTGGTCGTCGTGCGCTCGGTGGTCTTCACCGGCCTGAGCACCTTCATCGCGCTGTACGTCCGTGAGCGCGGCGGCGGCGAGACCGCCGGCGCGGTGGCCCTGTTCGCCCTCTTCGCCGGGAGCGCCGGCGGCACCCTCCTGGGCGGCCGGCTGGCCGCCCGCTGGGGGCGGGTCACCACCGTCCAGCGCGCCTACGCGGCGGTGGCGCCGGCCGTCGCCGGCATCCTCTTCCTGCCGCTGCCGCTGGTGTACGTCTGTGCGGCGCTGGCCGCGGCCGCCCTGTACGTGCCCTTCTCGCTCCAGGTCACCCTTGGCCAGGACTACCTGCCGAACCGCATGGGCACCGCGAGCGGGGTCACCCTGGGCCTGACCGTCAGCGTGGGCGGCCTCGCGAGCCCCCTGATCGGCACGGCGGCCGACGCCGCCTCGGTACACACGGCCCTGCTCCCGCTGGCCGCACTCCCCCTGCTGGCCTGGGCCCTGGCCCGGCGCCTGCCGGAGCCCGCGGGGCCGGATGCCGCAGAGCCGGATGCCGCAGAGCCGGATGCCGCAGAGCCGGAGCTCACTGCCCCCCGAGGGTGACGGCGGCCTCCCGGGGGCTGGAGCGGTGGGCCCGCCAGGCGGCCAGGGCTTGCGGGCGGGTACCTTCCGGGTGGCCGGCGTGCCAGTCCCTGAGGAACCGGTTCAGCTCGAACTGGGCCCCGATCTCCCGGGGTTGCGCCGCCTCCCCCCGGGTCGCGTGCCAGTGGGCGACGGCCTCGGCGAGGGTGCGCCCCGCGCCCTGGGCGACGTAGTCCCGCATGAAGGCGTCGAAGTGGAAGCCGGGCCCGATCTCCCGGACGAAGTACTCCCGCAACACCTGGCTGCACCGCTGCCCGGGCGGGATCACGCTGGCGCCGTCCACGGGCGCGGCGAGCTGCCGGCCCGCACCGCGGGCGGGCCGGCGGTGGGCCGCTTCCGGGGCCGGGAGCCCGTCCAGCGCGGCGGCGATCCGCGCCGTGACCGCCGCCTTCCCACCTCCGGCGGGAAGGTCCATCCGGCCCGCCAGCGCGGTGAGTTCGGCCAGCGTCCAGTACCAGCGAGCCAGCTCCGCCCCGCTCAGATCCGGACTCGGAGCGGGCCGCACTTCACCTTCGTTCGCACTCATGTTCCCATCCTAAACTGCTCACCTCCCGCGCCATCCCGAGAGCTCCCACGCCATCCCGCGCGCGCTCCCGCGCCTTCCCGCACCCTCAAGCCGTCAACGGACTCCGGAGTTGCGGCGTTCGCGCCCCCGCAGGACGTCCAGGGCGAAGAACCTCGGGACCGCCGCGCCGAGCCCGTCGAGGCCGGTGAACCCGCGCCGGGCCATTTCGGCGTCCGGCGAGGTGGGCGACGAGCGCGCACCACTCCTCCCGGCGTTGGCACCCGCTCCTCCCCCGGTCAGCGCAGGTCGGCCCGCGACGCGGTGGTGTCGTCGATGAAGCCGCCCGACTGGTGCTGCCACAGCTTCGCGTAGGCGCCGTCCACGGCGAGCAGTTGGTGGTGCGTGCCCTGTTCGACGATCCGTCCGTGGTCGAGGACGACGAGCTGGTCCATGGTGGCGACCGTGCTCAGCCGGTGCGCGACCACCAGCGCCGTCCGTCCGTCCATCAGCCGCCACAGCGCGTCCTGGACCAGGATCTCGCTCTCGGAGTCCAGTGCGCTGGTCGCCTCGTCGAGGAGCAGGATCGGCGCGTCGCGCAGGATGGCCCGGGCGAGGGCGACCCGCTGGCGCTGGCCGCCGGACAGCTTCACCCCGCGCTCGCCCACCATGGTGTCGAAGCCGTCCGCCAGCCCGTCGGCGAACTCCGTGACGTGCGCGGCCTCGGCCGCACGGCGGATCTCCGCGTCGGTGGCGTCCGGGCGGGCGAAGGCGATGTTGTCGCGCAGCGTGCGGTGGAACATCGCCGGGTCCTGGGGGACGTAGGCGATCAGGCTGCGCAGGTCGGCCTGGCGCAGCCGGCCGATGTCCTGCCCGCCGATCAGGATCCGGCCGCCGTCGATGTCCGTCATCCGCAGCAGCAGCCGGGTGAGCGTGGTCTTGCCCCCGCCGGACCGGCCGACGAGACCGAGCTTCGACCCGCCGGGCACGGCCAGGTCCAGGCCGTCGAAGAGGGGCTTGCCGCCCTCGTGGCCGAAGGTCACCCGCTCGAACCGCACATCGGCGGTCGGCGCGCGCCGCAGCGGCTCCGGTTCCACCGGGTCGAGCACGGTCGGCGGTGTCAGCAGCAGTTCGGTGAACTGCGCGGCCTCCGTCATCGAGCTCTCCATGCGGCGGTAGATCTGGTTGAACTCGATAACCATGCAAGGGAATGTTTCCGCAGGTCAGGCACCCTTCGGGTCGCTGGAGGTCAGCAAAGTGTCAGCATCGGCATCCGAGGAATCCAGGCGCATGGCAACCAAGAAGCTCGCCAGAGGGATGGGCTCCTTCTTCAAGGACTGCGAGCACCCCACGTCCCGGTGGGCGAAGTGCCCGCACTTCTACAAGGTCCGCTACAGAGACGCCGGCGGAAACCAGGTCGAGGAGTCGGGTTTCCTGACCTCGGACTCGGCCATCGACCGACTGACCGACGTCTACAAAGCGAAGAAGGCCGCCCCTGTGAATCAGGCGAGCCAAGCGAAGGCCGAGCGGATCGAGAAGTACGGCCAGATGCGCTTCAAGGAGTACGCCGCCGAGTGGAAGGCCGGTCAGCGTCACCTCGGTCCCGCGACACTCGTCAGCCTCGACTCACTCCTCCAGCACCACATCCACCCCGCCCTCGGAACCCGGCGGATGAGCACATTCGACCCCAGGGTCGTGGACAACTTCATCCGGACTATGGAGCGCAACGGAACAGGGCTGGCGACACAGTCCAATGCGTACGACAAGCTGAAGTCGATCCTCCTCGACGCACATCGCCTGGGCCTCTACGACGACAACCCTCTCCTGGGCGTCAGCCCACCTCAGTACGACCCCAAACGCGCCGCCATCCCCTCCCCTGCCCAACTCCGGACCCTGCGCGGCACCGGAGATGACCTGTTTCAACTCATGGTGGAACTGATGAGCGGCTGCGGTCTACGCAACGGCGAGGCCGCCGCGGTCAACATCAACAACATCGTGGCCGACGACGTCTACCGCGTCAGCGAGCAAGTCAACCAGTCCACCAAGCAGTACGACCGCCTCAAGCACCGCAAAATCGGCGAACACCGCGACGTCCCGCTCCCCCAGCGGACCAAGAACGCCATCGAGTCCTACGCCAAGAAGCACGGCACCACCGACGGCTACCTACTGCGCCATCCAAAGGACTCCGGCCGTCCCTTCCAGCCCTACCTCTTCCAGAACCAGTGGCAGCGGCTCAGGAGACGAGGCGAACTCCATATACCCGAAGGCATGGTCATCTACAGCCTCCGCCACTTCTTCGCCTCGAACTGCCTCACACACAACATCCCCATCACCGACGTCGCCGAATGGATGGGACACAACAACATCGACATCACCTTCAAGACCTACCGCCACCTCATGCCCGGCTCCATCGGCACAGCCGCCAAACTCCTCAACGCCGGCCTGGCCGCATGACGCCCGCACACACCAAAGCCGCCTCGGCTTCACGCTGGAGGAGGTCGCCGAGCTGCTGGAGGACGACTGCCACCGGCACGGCGGCCGTCGCCGGAATCCATGAGCGGGCTGCCGCGAAACTCGCCGAGGTCGACGCGACGTTTGTCGACCTCACCACCATGCGCGCCGCCCTGGCCGCAGGCGTCGAGGCGGGCTGTGACGATTTGACCGCCTGTACCGAGAACCCGTGATGCCCGATACCCTTCAACGGCCTCGCCGAGGAGAACCGCCGCGTGGGCACCAGACCCGTGCAGATCAGCGGCGCGGGCCGCCGTCAGGGCCGCGGGTATGACCGTCGCTCGTTCCGTCGCCCTGTTCGCCGTGGCCGCCCTTTTCGAGATCGGCGGCGCCTGGCTGATCTGGCAGGGCATCCGCGAGCACAAGGGCTGGATTTGGATCGGTGCCGGCGTCATCGCACTCGGCCTGTACGGAGTGGCGGCCATCTTCCAGTCCGACGACACGCCCTTGGGACGCTGGAGCCGCATGCCTTTCCCCGGCTCTGCCGGAGGGCCTGTCTCATCGCCGGCTACCTACCGAGCTCGCGGCGGAAGCAGCCGTTCGCACCGGTGCCCGCATGCCGTTTTACAGCATTGGTCAAGCAGCACGTCTGCTCGGTGTGAGTCCGGAGACCGTCCGACGCTGGGCCGATAAGGGGCGTCTGCCGACGCAGCGGGATGGTTCGGGAAATCGCCTGATCGACGGAGTCGCACTCGCCGCATTCGTCCGTGGCCGGGCTGCCGAGGCGGAAACCCCGGGCAGCGAGATCGTCACGTCGGTACGGAATTCCCTGACCGGGATCGTGACCGCGGTGCGGGCCGATGATGTGATCGCGCAGGTGGAGATCCAAGCAAGCCCGCACCGCGTGGTTTCGCTGGTCTCCCGTGAAGCTGTCGATGACTGCAGCTGGCGCCTGGGATCACGGTCACGGCTCGCGTGAAGTCGACTCAGGTGCACATCGATCTCGGCTGAACCGGGACCGGATCGAAGCCGAACTCAAGCAGACCCTGGGCATCGAGAAGGTGATCTGGCTGGCCGGCGTGCGCGGCGAGGAGATCAACGACGCACACGTGGACAGCCTTGTACGATTCACGGCGCCAGGTGTGGTCCTCCTGCACAAGGCGTTCCCCGGTATGCCCGCCGACTCCTGGTCCCGCTCGGCCGACCAGGCGAAATCCGTTCTCACCAAGGCGACCGACGCCCGGGGACGGCGCCTGGAAGTCATCGACCTGCCGCAGCCCGACCTGGACAGGATCACAGGAGGGCGGCGACTTCGTATCGACGTACGCCAACTTCTACGTCGCCAACGACGCGGTGGCGGCATCCACTGCTCCACCCACGACCAGCCCGGCAGTCCCGCCGCGTAACGGCGGGGCTCACCTCCGGAGCCCACATGAGATGACTTCTAACCGGCGGCGAGATCGATCACCGATACGGTGGCGTCGCCGCTGTTGACAACATAGACGCGATCGCTGTGGGGCTCGAAGGCCAGGCCCTTCGGCTGGGATCCCACCGGGATGGTGGCGCTCACACTGCCGGACGTGGCATCGACGACGTTCACCGTGCCGTCGAATTGGGTGACGTAGACGTTGCCTCGGGAGTCAACCGTTACGCCCATGGGGCCTGCAGCGACGTTGACATGAGCGACGCCACCGGTAGCGATATCGATCACAGACACGGTGTCGGTTCCTGAATTGGCGACGTAGACACGACGCCTCAGGGCGTCGACCACGATACCGGTGGGCTGCAGTCCTACCGGGAGGGTCGCAATGATCCCGTCGGTTGCAGGGTCGATCACCGACACTGTCTTGAATCCGGGTTGCGTGACGTAGACGCGGTGACTTACCGGATCAACCGCCACACCAAAGGGACCAGGGACATTGATGAAGTCGGGGGCGAAGGAGGGCAGCTCGCCGCTGATTTTGATTATCGAGACCCTGTGGCTACCACGGTTGGCCACGTAGGCGCGACTCAGAATGTGATCGACCGCCACCCCAGTCGTGTTGGGTGGTGGGATGGGCAGGCCTTCGACATGGATGGTGGCGATGACGGCGTTGAATCTGTTGATCATTGACACGGTGTTGTCGCCGCCGTTGGCCACGCAGACGCCGAATTGAGGATCGGTTGCCACGCCCTCTGGGCGCAACCCGACGTTGATGGTGGTGCTCACCGTGTTGGTCAATGAATCGATCACCGACACGGTGTTGGCACCGCTGTTGGTGACGAAGACGTGGTTGTGGACATCCACCGCCACACCAACCGGCTTCGCTCCCACCGGGATTCTGGCTACGACACGCAGTTGTTCAGTGTGGGATATGTTCATCACTACATGACCTTCGTGTTCGAGCGGCCCGCGGCCGCGGTCCAGGGTCAGCAGTTGAGTCCGCCCGGGCCACCGAAGAAGAGGTAACTGCCCCACGACGAACCGGAGTGGTTCGTCACTTCGATGCCGTAGCAGTTCACGGAGGTGGGCTCGGGCGTCAGGTTGGCGGCCTCGGCGCCCGTGGGCAGGGCGGTGATCACGTCGTGCTGGTACGCGGCGTGGCCGTAGCCCGCGGGCGGCTTCTTGCCCGAGCCCATCGAGGGGAACGACCCGACCCCGCCCACCTCGCCGCCGAAACCGGCGCTGGCAGCTTTGGTCGCCAGCATGCCGGAACCGAACAGCGTGGCCGGGTAGTAGCCGATCCAGTCGCCGCCGATGCTGAACCACCACGCGCCACCGGTCAGGAAGAAGCCCATGCGGTACTGCACGGGCGCACCCGGTGTGGAAGCCGTGAGCACCGTACCGAGGACGTGCGGGGCGCCCGTCCGGTACACCCACGTACCGGGATGCCAGTCGTTGTAGCAGATGGAGGTGTAGGTGTCCGGCGTGTAGAAAACGAACAGCCGCGGCTTGTTGTCGAAGGGCGGACCCAGCCGGTAGCCGCACTCCACGGACTGGAAGGGGCTCGAATGGGCGCCCGACGTGTACCACTGCTGCGACGCCGAGGACTCGACGCCGAACACCAGGGGCGCCCATACGTTGACCCCACTGGCACCACCGTGGTTGTCGCGACTGTCGTACGCGTTGCCCCAGATCTTCCCGAACGGGTGTGCCACACCCTCCTCGTCCCGCCGTACTTCCAGACCACCGCGCAGAAAGTCCTCCAGCGTGGGAAACCTGACGAGCTGTTCCAGGGTGAGCCGCAGGATGGGGACGGTGTCCTCCGGGCACAGCATCTGGTTGCCGTAGCGGTCTCGGCGGTCGGGCCTCAACTGCGGTGGGGGCGACTGCGGCGGCTCGGTGACGAACTCCGGGGGACCCTCGTACCCCTGGGGTTCGGGCGGCGGATCGGGCGTCGGCAGCAGCTTGGCCCCGGTCTTCGCCAAGCCTGGCTGCCGCTCAGTGGGTACGCAGTCCACGATGTCGTCATCGGATTCCGCAAAGGAGTACGCCGCCACCATTCCGGCGTTCCGCTCGATGAGATAGCGACGCATTCCCTCGAACGCCTCGACGTCCTTCACCTTACTGTCCGGACGGGACTGGTACGTCTCAAATTCGGCGGCGTGCAAGGACTCCACGAAGGTGGAGAATGTGGGAAGAGCAGTGTGAACAGCCATGGCCGGACTTCTTTCGCAGGGCTGCGGAGGACCGGTCCGAATGGACCTACCACTGATACAGGTACTGGTGCCAGGTACCGTGCCAGCTGCCGGTGCCGTAGAACGTCCACGTGTCGGAGTCGAACAGGACGACGTGGCCGCCCCAGTAGACGGTCTCGTCGAGCTGGAAGACCGCCCACCACCCGGTGTGGGGAGCCGGCGTCCGGCTGTGACGTATCGCCTTGGACTGGAACCACGACCACATGTCCCGGGCCCGGACGGGGCGGTGGGCCCACGTGCCGCAGCGGGCGTGTATGTGTGGGTTGGCGACGACGAGTTCCGTGTACCCCGCGCGGATGAACGCGTCCGAGAGGAAATGCGCGCAGTTGTTGGGGTACGAGTCGCCGCCCACGCAACTCTCCGTCCAGTAGTGGGCGACGGAGGAGAGCAGAGGCATCATGGACTTGGGAACCCCCTCCGGCACCACGGTCGGTTCGGCGCGGCCTGGGGCGCCGGGCGTCTCCACGGCCGACGGTGGAGCGATCATTTCCATGTGCTCAGCGGTCGGCGGCGTTCCGGCCGGTCTCGGCATGCCGAGCAGCTCGGGGGACGACGGCGGTGCCATCTGTTCCATTTCCACGTCGAAGGGGGACTTCGATCCACCAGCGCTTATCCGGTTCATGCGGAAACCCGTCGCCCCCGTCCGCACCCACACCCTGATCTGGTCTTCTCCGATCTTTTCCTTTTCCATGATGTCGGATTTGGCGAAGGAGAATACGGAATCTCCTGAATCCACCACCAGGAAATTTCCCGGAATATTCGCGTCGTCGCGACTGAAGCCTTCGAATGGCACGGTCGAGCCGCGCTTCGCGGCCCGCTCCATCAGCGTTCCGAGGTCGTTTTGTTGACCCTTCATCATGTTCTGCGCCATGACGGCACCTCCCGTTGTGCACACGCACCGGAGTCGCCCGGAATCGGAATAGGCCACCCCTCTTCAGGGTGCCCCTTGACACCCGCTTGCGCCACCCCCGGAAAGGCGCGTCGACGAGCCGGTGCCACCTGCCTGACGTACGATTGGAGGCGGCTGTGGAGCGCGAAGTCCGCTCACGCGAACTCAACCCGCGGGAAGGCCGATGCAATCCCTCCCCTCCCCTCCCCTGTGGCGCCCCCGGCTACAGCTGCTCGGACAGTTCCGGCTGGATTTCAATGCCGAGCCCGTCGAATTGTGCGGCAACGCCCAGCGCCTGCTCGCCTTCGTCGGACTGCGCGGACGCGTCAGCCGCTCGGTCCTGGCGGGGACCCTGTGGCCCGACGTGCCGGAGGAGCGCGCGCGAGGAAGTCTGCGCACGACGCTGTGGAAAATACCCCGGGGCGATCAGGCGCTCATCCGCTGCACGCGGGAGGGCATGGCCATGGCCGACACGGTGAGCGTGGACGTCCGCGCCCTGGCCGACACCGCGCTCGGCGTGCTGCACGGCCCCGAACCCCTCCTCGACCGTCCCGCAGCGGTGGGCCTGCTGAACGGCGGGGATCTGCTGAACGGCGGGGATCTGCTGCCCGGCTGGGACGACGACTGGGTCGTCCCCGAACGGGAATGGCTGCGCCAGTTGCGGTTGCACGCACTCGACGCCCTGTCCGAGAAGCTGGCACGGCAGGGCATGCCCGCACTCGCCCTGGAAGCCGCGCTGGCGAGCATACGCATCGAGCCGCTGCGTGAGAGCGCTCATCGGGCCGTGGTGTCCGCGCACCTCGCCGAGGGCAACGTGATCGAAGCCGTGCGGCACTACCACGCGTTCCGGCGGCTGCTCCGCGAGGAACTCGGCGTCGAGCCGTCCCTCGGGTTCTCCCGGATGATTCCGCTGACGCAGCGATGACGGCGGAGTGACGGGGCCTGCCTACCCTCAAGACCGCGTGGAACGTGTCCGGATGGAGGTACTCCATGACCACCGTTCTCGACTACGAGAGCAACCGGATCGTCGAACTGATGGACCAGCCCGTCGAAGTCCGCGGAGCCGACTGGCTGAAGGAATCGCTGCAGCAGGCGATCCTGCTGGAACTCGCCACCCTTCCGCCGTACTTGTGCGGAATGTGGTCGATCGTCGACCCCGGTCCGGACGAACGCGTCCACCAAGCGCTGCGGACGATCGTCTTCGACGAGATGTCGCACCTGGGCATCGCGTGCAACTTGCTCACCACCATCGGCGGGTCCCCCCGGCTCGCCGACTTCAGGACCGTGCCGAAATATCCGGGTCCCCTGCCGGGCGGCGTGCGGCCCGGCCTCACCGTCTTCCTCAGCGGACTGACCGAGGAGTCGCTGGATCTGTACGCACGCATCGAGGAACCCGACGACCCGCTCGTGGAGAGCAAGGCGGCGCACACGTCGATCGGGGCCTTCTACACCGCGATCCAGACAGCGTTCCGGAGCCATCCCGAACTGATCACCGGCGCCCGGCAGGTGATCAAGAACATGGGGCATCACGGCGCGGGGAACACTCTCAAGGAGCTCCGCACGCTGACCGCCGTCGAGTCCGCAATCGCCGTCATCAAGGAACAGGGCGAGGGCACCTCGGCCTCACCCGAGAACCCCCACCCGAAGGAGAGCGGCGAGCTCGCCCACTTCTACGCCTTCCGCGAGATCCGCCGCGGGCGCGAACTGGCGAAGGTACCCGACGAGTACCCGGAGAGGTGGGACTTCATCGGACCCGAGATACCGCTGCCGCCCCGCCTCCTCATGGGCGTCGTTCCCAGCGGCGGCTGGCCGCGCGAAGGCCCTTCGGCGCCCGGGCAGGAAACGCTGGACCGCCTCGACGAAGTCAACGGGGCTTACAGCGCCATGCTGGGATTCATCGAACAGGCGTGGCAGCAGGACGTGCCGGCCCAGGCAACGGCTCTGCTGGGCAAGGCCGTGAAGAAGATGCGGGACCTTGAGGAGCCGGCGGTGGCCCTGATGGGCACGGCACTGCCCGACGGCAGCGGCAATACCTACGGACCAGAGTTCCGCTACGTGGACACGTAGGGCGCGTCCTGAAACTGCCGCCCCTCCTCTCCGGACGAGGTCATGACCGATGAAGCGTTACACAGTGAAGGCGCTCGCCGCCTGCTCCCCCGAACCGGGTCGGCTCGACATCTTCCTCGGCGCCGACGACGGCAGTGTGTGGCACAGGACGTTCGACGGGACATGGCGTCCGTGGCACGCCCTCGGCAGTCCATGGTCGTCGGCCGGCCCGCCGGCCACCTCCGACTGGCTCACCGCCACGTCGTCCGGACCCTGCCGGATCGAGGTGTTCGCCCTCGCAGGCGGGCGCGAGCTGCGGCACCGCCGCTTCGCCGACGAGAAGTGGGCGCCGTGGACGTCACGAGGGGTACTCACCGAGCGGGCGGCGACGAACGGCTGCACGGCCGCGGCGACCGACCCCGACGGCCTGCACGTCCTCTTCCACGGCAGTGACGGCTCGGAGATCGTGCACTGGCAGTCGGACGGCGGGTCGACCCCGCAGCGCTCGGGCCTCCGGGCAGCAGGCCCGCTCCAGGCCGTCTCCGTGGCACCCGACCGGTTCGATCTCGTCGTGTCCGATGTACAGCGGCACCGCTTCCTGCGCCGGAGCTACTCCGACGGCTGGTCCGCCGAATGGGACGAGCTCGGAGGTCCGCCCGAGGACGGGGAGCCATCCGCTCGGTTCGCAGCGGCCGGACGGGACCTCTTCACCGTCGGCCACAAGGGGCTGTGGCACAGCAGGGGGACGGATCCGGCGAGCTGGGAGGACCTGGGAGGGGACCTCGCCGACGGTCGGGACACCGCCACCCGCCTCGCCGCGGTGTCCTCGGGCGACGGGCGGACCGACGTGCTCGCCGTGTGGGCGGGCGTGGCGTTGATGCACCGGTGGTTCGACCGCACGTGGTCCGACTGGCAGCTGGTCGACATCTGGGCCGAGGCGGAGGGCTATCACGCCCTGCGGCCGCAGGACCTTGTCGCGCTGACCGTGCGCGGCACCGGTCTGCGGGAACGCGTGCGCGCCGACGGTGTGGTCGAGGTCCTGGCCGCGAGCTCCGGTGCCCGGTTGACCGTGGAGTTCCCTCCGCAGCACGTCTCCGAGACGGTGCTTGAGTCCGGGTCGACCAGCCAGGCCCGGCTGGCAGGCCCTTCGCGTCTGGACTTCGCCATCGGTGAGGCGGTCGTGCCGCTCACCGTCGACGGTGTGCTGGACGCCATGCGAAGGCTGACCCTCGTAGCCGGTCCGGACACCGGTGCGCAGGGCGCGAGCAGGCTGGAGCTGCCCACGCGCCTGCTGCTGGCCCTGCCGGGCGGCACGCACCGCATCCACCGCGCCTTGCCCGCCGCGAGCGACCAGTGCACCACTGAGCTCTGGCACAGCCGCATCACCGGACCCACCGAGGGGGAGCCCTTCACTGTACGGCCCTACCAGGCCCTGCCCGACACGGCTCCCCTGTCGACCCCCTTGGGGCCGTACGTGGGCAACATCGCCACGCTCGGGGCGCTGCCCGCCAACCAGCCGGTGACGGTGGACCGCCTCATCCTGAGCTCCTACGGGGCGTGGTTCCAGGCCTCGGTGAGCTGGTCGGCGCTGGACTGGACCCACCTGGCCTCCATGGGGCGCGACTACTACGTCCGGGTCCTTCAGCGCGGTGCGCTGTTCCCGTTCGGACACCGCGCGTCATACGTCGAGATGACGGAACGGCGCTTCGACGTGGGCGACCCCCGCGTAGCGGCGCTGCGCAAGAAGCGCGTGCTGATCGTCACCGAACCGACCCGCACCTACGGGATCGGCGCCGGCGGCCGGCACGAGCGAGCGTTCCCCTTCCAGCAGGTCACCCTCGAACCCCTGCAGATCACGGATCTGGACACGCCGCAGTGGCTGTCCGGCAAGGCCTTCTGGCCCACGCAGGGCGGTGCGACGGTCGAGTTCACCGTCCGCGCACGGGCGGGCCGGGACCTGGTCGACCTGCGGCTGCCGCTGCTGTTCGTCGACAACGCTGCGACCGGCACGTCCAGCGCCACGGCTCTCGACGCGGAGTACGCGCGGGGTCCGCGCTCCGGTATCCGGCGCGACCTGGGGCGCCCGACGTCGGACGTGGGACGCCGGATCCCGCTCGCCATGCAGTCGGCGTCGCAACCTCTCCAGGGCGCCGTCCAGGAGGTGCACGCCATGTCGTTCGGCGGCGTCGGGGCACGTCCCTCCGCCAGTGGTGTGGGTTTCCACCCGCAGGTCACGCGGCTCCAGGTGGCACTGCCGGCGGTACGTCAGCTGCTCGGGTCCGCGCCGTCCGTTCCCGCCGAGTTCTCGAAGGCGTTCCTCCAGACCGGGACGGGTGCCCAGCCACCGGAGGTGTTGCTGACGCTCCTGGAACGGAAGGTGCTGAACTTCGCGGCGGCCGGGGCACGGACGGGCATGCTCGCCGCCCCGAACATGACCGTGAGCGAGATCTCGCGGACGATGGGGCCGACGGTCGGTGCCCCCTTCCCCACGGATCCGAAGAAACTCTTCGACGCCGACGCCAAGCTGTTCGGCGTCGTCCCCCTCCGCGACGTCATCGCCGTGATCAGCACCCCTCCGAAGATCACCTGGTCCGACCTCGCCAACGCCCCCTCGGCGACGCTGACATGGAGGGAGGACTTGTCGCAGCCCGTGGAGCCGTTCCATCCGGGAGCGGATTCGTCGGTGTTCCTCGAAGTCGCGTCGAAGGTCGTCGGCGGTCGGCCCGAACTGCGTACGACCGGTGAGATCACGGACTTCGCGCTGGAGATCCCCTCGCGCAACGGCGCCCTGGTGGTCCTCACGTTCCGGTGGGTGCGTTTCACGGCCAACTCCGGCGAGGGCCCCGGCCTCACGTTCGACCTGGCGGACGCCCGGCTCGCGGGAAAGCTGAACTTCGTCAAGACGCTGATGGACCTCATCCCGCAGACAGGGAACACGGGGCCGCGCATCGACGTGTCGGCGGCGCGGATCAAGGCGGCGTACGCGATCACCGTACCCACGGTCCCCATGGGGGTGTTCTGCGTCCAGAACCTCACTCTGGAGATCGGCCTCACCCTGTCGATGGAGAACCGGCCCATCCTGATCGACTTCAGCTTCGCCACCCGGGAACGGCCGTTCCTGGTGACGGTGTCCGGCTTCGGCGGCGGCGGCTACCTGGAGCTCGGCATCAGTGCCGGGGGTGCGGACGACGGCCTGCAACGGTTCGTGGGCGGCATCGAGTTCGGGGCCGGCGTCGCCATGGACTTCGGGGTCGCGAGTGGCGAAGTACACGTCTTCGGCGGTGTCGTGTTCGTGAAACAGGGCGGATCCATCGAAATCACCGGCTACCTGCGGATCGGCGGCAGCGTGTCGGTCCTGGGTCTGATCAGGGTCTCCGTGGAGCTGACGCTCAGCCTCACGTACAACGTGGAGAGCAACGAACTGCACGGCTCGGCCAAGCTCGTCATCACGGTCGACCTGACCTTCTGGTCGACCTCCGTCACACTCGAATGCCGCGAGAGCTTCAAGGGCCCGAGCCTCGCCTTCACCCCGGAGCAGGCCCTGTCGGCCTCGTCCTCGGACCTGCACGCCTCGTCCGTCGAGGACGCGCTGGGGCCCCAGGGCGAGTCGTTCCCGTGGCACACCTATTGCCGCGCCTTCGCAGCGGAGTAACCCATGGCCGTCCCCCAAGCGCAACGACAGTTCGTCTGGACCGCGATGCCGGCCAGGGCCGTGCCGCTCACCGGCGGGTCCGAAACAATGGGTCTGCTGTCGGTGCTGCTGACGCCCCGCCTTCTCGGCCCCGCGACGATGTCGAAGGTGTCGGACTTCGGCATGCAGAGCTGGCCGCAGCGGCTGTCGGCGGTCCGGTTCGACGTCTTCCGCGGATCGCAGCTCCTCACGTCGCGCCGCGTGCCCCACATCACCGCCGAAGGGAAGGAGATCACCTTCTCGACGACGGAGCAGCTGGCCGCCTGGCGCGCGCTGTTCGCCGCCGGCACGCTGGTACGCCCCTACGAGCCGACCTCCTACGGCGCACGCGGGGTGCATGAGTTCCCGGCGTCCGAGGCCGCCGCGGAGGTGCGCGGCGTGTACACGGCCACCGCCCGAACGCACCTGAGTCACAGCGGCGACGCGCCGGAGGTCAACTCCGAGCTCCGCGCGGCGCTCCGACGCATCAGCGAGACGTGGCAGACGGGTCTGCTGCCGGCGGACGGCGAACCGTCGGAGGTGTCCCCACGGGGGTCGGCCCTCGCCCAGGCCTACGCCTTCTACCGGCGTGACCACGAGGACTTCACCCCGCTGACACACGAATCCACGGCGGCGGAGCGCGATTTCCACGAGACCGTCGCCCGACTCGCCGACCACCCCCTGCTGCTCCGGGCGCTCGGCCTGCTGATCGATTTGGCGGTACCGGCCGCCCAGCTGGCGCAGGCTCCGAAGGAGCTGCGGGTCGTCCCCCGCTGGCCGAATCCGGACAGCTCCGCACCGACCGGCTGGAGCAGCGCCACGCAGAACGACCTGTCCCCGTGGACGGCCTACTTCCTCGACGGAAAGCGCTTCGTGGCCGCGTCCCTCCCCGGGACGAACGCAACCGAGTTCAAGAAGGGGATGCTGCCTCTGACCGGTACCGGCGTGGCCCCCTCCGGCAACGCGCGGTACGAGGTGATGCCGTTCGACGTGGACGGCGCCGCCCTGCGGATGGTAGGCGCCGCCGCCTCGGACCGTACTCGGCCACCGTCGGAGACCGGGGCCTGGGTCGGCGCCCTGCCCGCCCTGCGCTCGACGGGATTCGCGCTCGTCGAACGCGACCGCGAGCAGGAGCACCGGAAACAGCTGAAGAGGGCGCAGCAGCGGGCGACCGCCGACGGTCTGACCTCCACTCCGCTGACGGCCGATTCCCTCCTGGGTGGCTACCGGGTGGACATCCTGGACGTGGCGGCCGAGCAGTGGTACTCGCTGTGCCGGCGGAGGGTCCGCTACACGATCGGCGGAGTGCCGATCGGACAGGAATCCTCCGGCGGCGGCCCGCGCGGCCTGCTGGAAGAGGGCTACGTTCGACCCGCACCGGCGACCACGGGCGCCGGTGCGCAGGACGCACTGTACATCCACCAGGCCGTGGCGCGGTGGGCCGGATGGAGCCTCGTGGCCCAGCGGCCCGAGAGGGTCGTCGACACCGGCGACACCTTCACCGAGGCGGCGGCCGCGCCGTTCGACGCGGTCGTCGAATGCGAGCCGGGGTCGTTGCCGCGGCTCCGGTTCGGCCGCGACTACCGGCTGCGGGTCAGGATCGCCGACCTCTCCGGCGGCGGGCTGCGCTTCGACGAGGCGGGTGCCGCCGAGGAGCAGACGGAGATCTTCACCCACCAGCGCTTCGAACCGTTGCCGCCGCCCGAACTCGTACCGACGCGTCGGCTGGCGGACGGCGAGACGCAGGACCGCATGGTCATCCGGAGCGACCGCGACACCTCGGTCGGCGACTACGCGACCGCGCACGGGCATCGTGCCTTCGACCTGCGCATCCTGCTGGCTCCCAAGTCCTCGCTCGAACTGGCCCTGCAGCACGAGGGAAGGTTCGACGCCGCGCTGGGCCCCGACGCCCCCGCCACCGAGGTGCGGCGGCTCTTCGAGGTCGCCAAGCGGGCGGACCGCGACGTCCGCGACATCGCCGGGGCGGTCGTGGTCGAAGCCGATGCCGGCAGCCCGGCGCCCTACGTGATCCTCCCCGCGGCCGGTGCCACTCTGCCATGGCTGGCTGACTCAGGCAGCACCCACATCGCCCTGAACGCCCGGCCACGGCCGATCGACCCGACGACAGGCAGCCCCGGAGAGATCTCCGACCCGCGCATGATCGCCGTCTGGCGGGGCGACTGGCCCGCGCTGCAGTCGATAGCCCTGCGCCTGGTGGACGCCCCCTCGGGCTGCACCGTGAGCAGGTCCCTGAACCATCGGATCCTCACGGTCGCCCTCGGACCCGCTGAGCAGGTGACGTTCGACATCGCGTCCTGTCCGAAGACCCGGGATGTCCAGCTGTTCGGCATCGCGGGATGGCTGGGGGTGAACCCCAGCGACCCCGCGACGTTCCAGCACATCGTCCAGGGGAGGAGCCGCCTCATCACCCCGCCGCGGACCGTCACCCTGGTCCACGCCGTGCTGCGGCCTCTGACTGACCCAGCAGGGCGGCTGGACGCCCAGCGGGACAGCGGGGACACCAGCGCCGTACTGCGGACCAACGCGCTGCAGGTCCACATCCCCAGCACCGGCCGTCTCGACGTGCGCGCGGAATGGACCGACCACGACGACGTGCGGCCGGATCCGCCGACCCTCCAGAAGCGGAAGGCGCTGGTGGGCTCGTACGACGTCCAGCACCTGGGGCCGCACGAGGCGTTCCCGGTGATCCGTCAGGAGTTCGGCGACACCCGCCGCCGCCACGTCACCTACCGCCTGACCGGTGTCTCGCGCTTCCAGGACTGCTTCCCGCGGGCCGTCGCGGCCGACCCCCACGCCTGCCTCGCCGAGGGAGTCCTGGAAACCACGGACGTGCCCAGCTCCGCGCGACCGCCCGCTCCGAAGCTCCAGTACGCCGTCCCGGCGTTCCGCTGGACGCAGACGACCGACGGGCAGCGGTCGATCACGCGGTGGCGCCACGGCGGGATCCTGCGGGTCTTCCTCGAACGACCCTGGTTCGCATCCGGGGACGAGGAGTCACTCGCCGTGCTCACCTGGCCGACCACGTCGGCCCCCGCCGACACCCTCCGGTACGTCAGCGTCGCGGGACGAGATCCGATCTGGAACACCGGAACCCCGCCGACGATCCTCACGGAGGACCACGTCAACGCACCGGAGGCCGAACAGGTGGAACTCCCGGAACTGCAGCGCACGCTGGGCACGATCGCGTATCCCGTGCAGTTCGACGAGGAGGGCGACCGCTGGTACGCCGACATCGACCTGTCCCCGGTCGTGGCGGCCTCCTACTTCCCGTTCGTACGGCTGGCGCTGGCCCGCTACCAGCCCCACACCGCCCCCGGCGTGCCGCGCCTCTCCCCGTCCGTCCAGACGGAGCCCCTCCAGCTCCCTCCCCACCGGCGGCTCGTCGTCACACGGACGTCGGGGCGCGCCAGTGTGGTCGTCGACGGGCTCGGGCCGGCCGGCCCCCGGACGAACATCGTCCGAACCGCACTCCAGGTCCGCGACGGCGCCGGCACCGCGCAGGCGCAGGCAGCGTACGAGCACACGGACGTCCCCGCACCCGGTGACGAGGCTGGCGTGGCGTCGGACGGTGCGGGCATCGGCAGCGCCGGCTGGACCACCATCTTCCGTACCTCCGCAGGGCTCGGCCAGATCCGCGAGCTGGACATCCCCGGCAGCGGCGGGCGTCCCCTGCGCATCGTCGTCCAGGAGTTCGAGACGCATCCGTCCACCACGAACGAGACCGGCACGGTGGTCGACGGCCCCGGACGGCTGGTCTATGCCGACATCGTTCCGCTGGGGACCTGGTGACGGTGATGTCTGTCGTGCCCCGCGCGGGCCTGCGTCCCATCGAGCAAAGCGGGTGAAGAAATGGACCCTGTATTCCAGATGTTCCCCGAGGACGGACCGCTGCGGCTCGCCTCCCGGGCGACCAGCGGGCTGATCCCGTTCCTCGTGTCCGACAAGGCGACGACCATGTTCCTCCGTCTCATCGCGGTGGGTTCCGGCTGCGAGCCGCTCGGCGGGGCGGCGCCGACCATCGAACTGCGGGCGGGTACCGGTGAGATCGCGACCGTGCCACGCTCCCCGAGCGAGGGTGCGGTCCACGACGAGTCCGAAAATCAAGTGGGCACGGCCTCCTGGACCCGTGAACGCAACGACATCTTCAGGGTGGAGCTGCTCATCTCCAAGAAGGACGACCGCCTGTGGCGCGTACGGATCACGAACAACGATCCGGAGGAGCTCGGCTTCGTGTGGGTGACGTCGGACCTCGCGAAGGACACACTTCAGCCGCGGGTCTCCATGCCGCAGCGGAGCCTGGGGCGCCACGCGTTGTCGGGTCGACCGCTCGAGAACATCGTGGCGAACATCGCCAATGTGGGCACCGCGGCGCTGGAGTTCAGGGACCCGATCGGGACCGACATGGGCGCCGGCTTCACGCTGGTAAGGCGACCGTCCAGCATCCCGCCCAATGAGTGCGGAAGCATCGAGATCAAAGTCGCCCCGATCGGCCATTCCGACGGTCCGTACCGTGCCGAAGCCATATACACGCTGAAGTGCAACGTCATCGACGTCGGGGACCGGACAGTCAAGGACAGGACACTTCTCCTGGTCCGCTCGAAGAAGACGGAGAAAGAGACGGTGAAGGAGAAGGAGGGAGACAAGGGCGGCGAGAAGGGGAAAGAGGGCCAACTCGATATGAAGGCCGGTGAGACGCTCACCGAGCGCTTCCAGCAGATGCCGGGCGGTATGGGAGGGGGTGTCGGCGAACGACTGGCCGGCCTCGAGCGGACGGTCTCCGAGCTCGTCCACTTCATCAGCCCCGAGCTTCGGCCCGACCTGTCGACGAGCGCCCTGGACCGGGAGAACCGGGCCGGCCAGGAGGCGAAGTACACGAAGGAGGCCAAGGACGCCAAGGACGGAAAGGACGGCAAGGACTTCGACAAGCAGAGCGATCGGTAGCGGCCGCCATGTGGCTCGTGCTGTGCGATCCGGAGGACCAGGCGGCGCGGTGGGCGTACTCGGGTCTGAGGAAGCGCGGTCTCGCTCCGATCGAGCTCGTCGCTCCGCAGACACTGACCCGCTCGGCACGGTCCGCGCATCGCGTCGACGACGACCGGGCGAGCTTCGAGATCGGTCTGCCCGACGGGCGCACCCTCGCCAGCGGCGACATCGACGGAGTACTCAACCGTCTGTCCTACGCACCGGTCGACCATCTCCTGTTCGCCTCACCGGCCGACACTTCCTACGCCATGGAGGAGATGAGCGCCCTCCTGCTCAGCTGGCTCAGGTGCATAGCCCCCGTCACGGTCAACCGGCCCAGCACACGCGGCCTGTCCGGAGCATGGCGCTCCGCCGCCGAGTGGACCGTGCTCGCAGCCGGGGCGGGACTGCCGGTGTCCTCGCTCTCGCTGTCCAGCACGCCCCGCGCGGACGCTCACGTCGACGGTCCTCGGGAGCCCCAGCACGAACCGGAGGGCACGCTTATCCACAGCGTGGTGGTCCTGGGCGGGCAGGTCTTCGGCGGCGAGCGCCTACGGGACCTGGTCCCCGCCTGCGTCCGGCTCGCCCGGCTGGCCGATGCCGACCTCCTGGGGATCGACCTGGACCTCCGCGACGGCGGCGAAGCACGCTTCGCCGGGGCCACGCCCCTCCCCGATCTGCGTGTCGGAGGAGGCACACTCCTGCAATCCCTGCACGAGCACCTCACCCGTCTGCCGGCGAGGCCGCGGTGATCGTCCTCTGCGGCATCGCGAGCGAGCTGCCGATCGTGCTGATCACGGAGGCGCTCCAGCAGCTGGACCTGCCGTACACGATGCTGCACCAACGACACTTCCTGGACACCCCGCTGGACATCGAGGTCGACGGCGCCGGGGTCCACGGGCGTCTGCTGGACAACGGTCGGTCCATCGACTGTTCCAGCGTGACGGGCATCTACACCCGGCTCATGGACTGGCGCATGCTGCCGGAAATGGAGGGGGCCAGCGAAGAGACGGTGCGGCACTGCGCGTTGTGGCACGAGGTCCTCGGCAACTGGATCGAGATCGCGCCTGGATGCGTGATGAACCGGACGGCCGCGACTGCGTCCAACCAGTCCAAGCCGTATCAGGCCCAACTGATCGCCGACGCGGGGTTCCGCGTCCCGGAGACACTGGTCACCAACGATCCGGATCTCGTCCGGGCGTTCCTGTCCCGCCACGGCTCCGTGGTCTACAAGTCGATCAGCTCCATACGGTCGATCGTCCGCCCGCTCGACGACGATGCCGTCGACCGCCTTCCGCTCATCCGCGCGTGCCCGGTGCAGTTCCAACGCTACGTGCGGGGTGTCAACGTCCGGGTGCACGCGGTGGACGGAGAGCTGTTCGCGACCCGGATCGAGACCGACCGCATCGACTACCGCTACGCCCACCGGTACGGCGGACGGACGGAACTGACTCCCTGGGACCTGCCGGAGGAGCTGGCACAACGGTGCTCGACGCTCGCCACTCGGCTCGGGCTCACGCTCGCGGGCATCGACCTCGCCCTGACGGACCAGGGAGAGGTCTACTGCTTCGAGGTGAATCCCAGTCCGGCCTTCAGCTTCTACGAAGAGCACACCGGCCAGCCGATCGCGCGTTCGATCGCGCGAGCGCTCGCCCGGGGAAGGGTAACGCCGTCGGAGACTTCGCCGGGGGCCTGGTGAGACACCGCCGCGTCCGCTGCGGCCGTCCGTCTGTGCTGGTCGGGTGAATTCGTACCGGACCGGCCCCACCCAGCGGTTCGCGGAGGCGCCGCACACCCCGGACGGCGATAGCGTCGGGGCGTTCACCATCCCCATCCGCCCTGGTGGCAGCACCTTCCTGCGGCCCGCGGGCGGAGAACGGCGCCGATCAGATGAACGTCCCCCACCTCTCCACGGCCCGCTGATGGCAACCCCACTGGTGCAATTGGCGGCCGAGCTCCGTGCGGGGCTCGACCCCGTGCTGCCGCTCCTCACCGGCCTCCCCCAGAACGCCCGTAGACAGCGCCTCGCCCATGCGCTCGGTCTGCCCGGCGACGCGCTGACCGCGGACGCGCTGCTCGTACGGTTCGCCCTGCCGCACGCGTCCCCTGCGGGGGACGTGTGGCCGGTCCTCGTCGACCTGCTGCGCACAGCCGTCAGGCAGACTCCGCCGGCATGGACGCTGGCCATCGACGGCGTCCTCCAAGCGGGCCCGTCCACGGTGCAGGATCCGCTCGCGGCAGCCCTGCCGCAGACGATCAGCCTCTCCCTCGTCCTGACCGGCGCGCTCCCCCTCGTACCCGGTCTGGCCGTGCGCGACGGCATCAGTCTCGTCCTCTCCCTCCCTTCCGCCGCACCCGACACCTCATCGCTCACCTTCGGGGCCGACGGCCTCGACCTCGCGCTCACCGACCACGAGCTGCTGAAGCTCCTCGTCCCCGGCGGGCTCGTCCTCAAGAGCCGCCTGGGTGCCAGGCTCGGCAAGGACGGGCTGCGCCTGGAGGGCGGCGGAGCCGGCAAGGGGATCGCGCTCCCCCTGAAAGGGGCGCCGTCCGGGCTGCGCGCGCCCTCGCTGTACGTGTCTGCCCGGGACGGCGGGCTCCGGCTCGACGTGTCCTTCCGGGCCTCGCTGCTAGGCCTCGCGGATGCGGCGGTCGACGGCGTGGGCCTCGAAGTCCGCCCGGCGGGCGGGGGGTACACGGCCGCCCCGGTGGCGCCGAAGGGCGTCGGGCTCACCCTCGCCGCAGGCCCCGCCAAGGGCGGCGGGTTCCTGGCCGAGCACGACGGCCAGTACCGCGGGGCGCTCTCGTTCAGCCTGGGCGTCATCGAGGTGCAGGCCTTCGGGATCCTGGACACCCGCCCGGTGTCGGTCCTGGTCGTGATGAGCGCCGCGTTCACCCCCGCCATCGAGCTGGGCCTCGCCTTCACACTGAACGCCGTCGGCGGTCTGCTCGGCGTCGGCCGTGCGCTCGACCGGGCGGGTCTCGCGGAGGTCGTCCAGTCCGGCCATCTGGACGACCTGCTCTTCCCCGCGGACGCCGCCGCCGCGGCGCCGCGCATCCTGACCTCGCTGGGCGCGGTGTTCCCGGCCCGCTCCGGGAGCACGGTCGTCGGGCCGATGTTCCGGGTCGGCTGGGGCCGCCCGGTGTCCTTCCTCACCGCCGATGTCGGGGTGGTGCTGGAGCTGCCCAGCGGTGTGGTGGGGATCCTCGGCCGGCTCAGGGTCGCGCTGCCCGCCCCCCAGGCGCCGATCCTCGATCTCCGGGCCTCCGTCGCGGGTGTCGTCGACGCCGCCAACGGCCTGGTGGAGATCAACGCCAGCCTGGCCGGCTCCCGGCTGCTGACCTCCTCGATCGAGGGCGGCCTCGCCCTGCGCGCGAAGAGCGGGCAGGACGCGACCTTCATCCTCAGCGCCGGCGGCTTCCACCCCCGGTTCACCCCGCCCGCGGGCTTCCCCACACCGAAGCGTCTGACGATCTCGATCGCGGACAGCCCACTGCTGAAGATCGTCTTCTCCGGCTATTTCGCACTCACCCCCGGAACCGTCCAGGCCGGCGCCGATCTGTCCGCCGTCATCGGCTCCCGCAGCACCGGCGTGTCGGGGCGGCTCTCCTTCGACGCGCTGGTGCGCTGGGAGCCCAGTTTCGGCGTGCTCCTCGACCTCGGCGGCTCGTTCGCCCTGCGTTTCGCCGGCAAGACCCTCTGCTCGGTCGGGCTGCGTGTCCACGTGGACGGGCCGACGCCCTGCTGGCACATCGCCGGCCGGGCCAGTGTGTCCTTCCTCTTCTTCGACGTCAGCTTCCCCTTCGACGAGCACTGGAACTGCACCGGCGAGGCCAAGGTCCCGCCGCCGCCGGACGTGTGTCGGCTCCTGGAGCAGGCCCTGGACAACCCCCACAGCTGGGAGCCTGTCCTTCCGGACGGCGCCCGCACCATGGTGTCTCTGCGCGCCGACGATGTCACCGGGGGTCGCCTGCTGCACCCGCTCGGCCGGCTGCGGTTCAGCCAGCGCACCGTGCCGCTGGACACCGAGGTGGTCAGGTTCGGACCGGGCCGGCTCCCCCGGCCGACCAAGTTCGGCGTGACGGTGGCGTTCTCCGGCGGGGCCGGCACGGTGCAGCCGGTCCAGGAGGACTTCGCCCGGGCCGACTTCTTCGACCTCACGGACGACCAGAAGCTCACCCAGCCGGCCTTCGAGCGGCTGCGCTCGGGCAGCGAGCTGACCCCGCCGGCGAGCGCGACGGCCGCCCCCGGCTACTCCGTGGACGTGGAGTACGAGACCAAGTGGCTCGGCGGCCCTGTCATCTCCCCGACCGCCCCCTGGCTGATCTCCGACGCCGCCCTGACCGCCGCACTTCCCTTCGGGGCGGTGGGCCGCAGCCTCGTGCACGCACTGCGCAGCCGGTACGCGACCCCGCCGGTCAAGCCGGTCCTGAAGGAGCGCGGGTACGCGGTCGTACACACCGGCACGCTCAAGGAGGCGGAGTTCCCCCGGACAGTCACCTTCACCCAATCCACCGCCCTGCTGAAGACCGTCTCGGGCCGGTCCGCGCTGTACCAGGTCGTGCCCGACTACGAGGTGAGGCCATGACCACGTACACCTTCGCGTCCTGGGCCCGGGCCGGGGCCGCCGCCTCGCTGGCCGACCAGGACGACCTGCACCGCACCACGCCCGTACGGGGCTCCCTCATGGCCACCGCGTCGGTGAACGGCCGTCCCGTGCGGCCGGTTCCGGTGCCCCCGGTGCACCTGTACGGGCCCGGCGATGTACGGGGGATCGACCCCAAGGAGATCGTGCGGCTCTTCCCGCTGCCGGGCACCCCCGACGCGGAGACCACCAAATTCCCGATGGTCGAGTTCGAGCGAAGCGAACTGCCTTGGCTCTTCACCCCGTTGGCGCCGGGTTCCGCGGGCTCCCTGCGCCCGTGGCTCGCCCTGGTCTGCGTACCGTTCACGGCCGGGCGGCCGGAGCGGAGGCCAGGAATCCCGCTGCCGGTGCTGTCGGTCCGCGGCAAGGAACTGCCCGATCCGGCCACGCTCCACCTGTGGGCGCACGCACAAACACTGCCGGGCCACGAGACCGACCCCCGCCGGTCGGTGTCCCGGCTGCTCGCTCCTCGCCGACTGCTGCCGCACACGAGCTACACCGCCTGTCTGGTCCCCTCGTTCGAGGTGGGACGCCTGGCCGGGCTCGGCGAGAAGACCGCCGGCGGGAACCTCGCGCCCGCCTGGACCCCGAGCGGCCAGGGGGACCTGCCGCTGCCGGTCTACTTCTCGTGGACGTTCTCCACCGGTGAGGGCGGCGACTTCGAGACGCTAGCCGACCGGCTGCGGGCCCGACCGCTGCCCCCGAGGGCCGGCCGCCGGCCGCTCGACGTGAGCCGCCCCGGGCTCTTCGCCACCGGCCCCGGGGGAGTCGTCCAGGAGGTGGAGAGCGCCCTGCGCGCCCCCCTCACCCCGGCGCGGGACCCATGGCCCATCGGCCCGCCGAGCGCGCAGTGGCGGCAACAGCTGGCGGCCGCACTGGTGCCGCTGGCGGACGGCGAGGGCGACGAGGACCCCGACGTCCTGCCCCCGTTGTACGGCGGATTCCACGCGCTCAGGGAAAAGGCCGACCCAGTGTCGTCCGGCTGGCTCGACACCTTGAACCTCGACCCGCGCTGGCGGGTCGCGGCGGGGCTCGGCGCCCGGGCCGTCAAGGCCGAGCAGGAGCAGCTGATGGCTTCGGCGTGGCGGCAGCTCGCCGACGTACGGGCCGCCAACCGCCTGCTCGACCTGGCGCGGTTCGCCCGGCTGGTCGGCGGCCGGCTGCATCTGCGGCACGTACGACCGCTCTCCGCCGACGAGGTCATGCGGCTGGCGACGCCGCTGCAGAGCCGCCTCGCGCTGACCGCGGACACCACCCTGTGGTCGTCGATCCGGGCGAGCCTGCTCCCCAACGCCATGGCCACCACCGCATTCCACCGCGCGGTTCGCCCGATGGGCGCCCTCAGCCGTCGGGTGGGACTCATCGCGGGCCGGGCGGCGGACGCACCAGAGCAGCCGTTCGCCACGGTTCTCGCCTCCGTCGCCGCCTCCACCACCGGGCTCGCCGTGCCCCGGCGCGATCCCGACGGCGCGGTGGCCTTCGCCGTCGCACCGGATCGGGTCGTGGCCCCGGAGCGGCTCGACGCCGTACGAAAGGTCTTCGCACCCGACGACGGGGCGCCGGACGCCTGGCGGCAGGTCGCGGACGACGCGGCCCGGCGCTCCGTGCAGCGCACGGTCACCACCGAGCAGCTCGCCGCCACGCCCCCGCTCGCCGGAGTCGCGCTCAACCGTGCCTTCCGGCTGTCGGCGCTGCCCGAAGTGACGGCACCCGAGGACTTCCTCGCACGGACGAGGGTCACCCCGCACGGCGACCTGGTGTTCCCCACCGGCCGGAGCGGTCCGGCCGGACTCGGGCTCTTCACGGACGCGGCGGACGCCGGCACGGCGCGGGGGCGGTTCACCGGCGCGTTCGACGGGCCGTGGACCGGGGCGCCCGAGGGCGAGCCTGCGGGCGACTGGAGGGGAACCTGCACCGGCACCTGGGACACGGGTACCGGACGGTCGGGCCGCTGGAAGGGCAGCTACGAGGGCACGTGGAGCAACTACCCCGGCGAGGGCGGCGGCGACCCGACCTGGATCGCCCTGTACACCGGGACGTGGGAGTCCGGCTCGGAGCAGGGCACCTGGCGCGGGGTGTGCACCGGCACCTGGAGCCCGGACAACATCAGCTCCGACGGCGTCTTCACCGGCACCTGGCAGTCCGCCGCACACCACGGCACGTTCCGGGGCAACTGCCCGGGCAGCTGGGACTGGGACGACAAGAAGCCGACCACCGAGCTCTGGTGGGCGGACTGCTCCGGCGAGCTCCGGGTCACCGCCGAGGGCCCCGGCCCCGAGCAGGAGCCCTGGGAGCCCTCCGACCTGAAGCCCCTCGTCGACAAGTGGCACGAGAGCGGAGGGCTCGGCCTCGGCGTCTTCACCCACCCGGGCCTCCTCTCCCAGCAGAACGACCTGCTGCCCGCGCCCGCCGTGCTCGACGCCCGGCCCGAGCACGTCAAGGACATGGTGGTCCAGGCGCACGACCGGGTGACCGGCCCGTCGGACGCGCCGCCGATCCCGCCCCGGGACACATTCCCCGCCCAGCAGACCCAGCAGAAGATCGTGGAGCTGACCGACCCCGCCGTCACCGTGCCCGCCGTGGTCGACGCCCTGGTCGAGCGGCCGGCGGGCACCGATCCGGAGGTTCCGGTGCAGTGGGCGCCCGTCTTCACCGACGCCATGTGGCCCCCGCTGTCGGCGCAGTCCACCGAGTGGATGCTCGGCGGTCTGGAGCACGTTCCGGCCGACACGGCGGTGCTCACCCTCACCAACGCCCAGTTCGTCGCCGCCTACATGGTCGGCGCCAACCACGAGTTCGCGCGCGAGCTGCGCTGGCGCGAGTACCCGACCGACCAGCGCGGCACGTACTTCGCCTCGTTCTGGGGCCACGGAACGGATCTGCCGCCGCTGCACCAGTGGAAGCGCGAATTGCAGCTCGGTACGCATCTGACCGCCCCGCCCGACCGGGTCGTCCTGCTGCTGCGCAGCGCCCTGCTGCGCCGTTACCCCGGTGCGATCATCTACGCGGCTCCGCTGCCCGACACCACTCCCACCCATCCCGACGAGGCCCAGGCCAGGCATCCGATCTTCCGCGGCGGCCTGGATCCCGACACGGCCGTGGTCGGATTCGACCTCACCGAGGCCGAACTCCTCTCCTCACCCTGGTGCTTCGTCATCGCAGAGCAGCCGACCGAGCCCCGGTTCGGGCTCGACGACCCGCCCGCGGGTGCGCTCACCGACCCTCCGGCGACCGGATCCTGGGGCGGCCGCTACGACCCGCCGCCCAAAACCCCCAGCACGGCGGACGACTGGAACAACCTCAACTGGAGTCATCTCTTCGACTCCAAGGAGGCGTATCTGGTCGCGACCCACGCCCCGGGGAACCTGCGGCCCAACGTCGAGCATGCCGGTCTCGTGTGGGGTGCGAGCGCCGCGGGGACCGCCCGCCAGTGTTTCCAACAGCCCGTCAGGGTCGTCCTGCCCGCCGCGCGACTCCTGACCCCCGAGGAGAACGACAGATGACCGATCTCGGCGCACTGCGACGGGCCGTGGCCGAGGCCGAGGAGCACCGTGCCCTCCTTGGCGCCCGGACCACCGCCACCGACCGGCAGACAGCCTTCGACCGCCTCGGCGCCTCCCGGCGCGCCCTGGACGAGGGCGTGCGCACCATCGCCGACAGGGGCTTCGCCCCGCTGCTCGCCGGTCTCGATCCCGAAGTACCGCTGGTGCTCCTGCCCGTACGCCTGGAGACCCGGCTGCGGCGGGACGGAGGTCAGGACAGACTGCTCGTGCGGATCTTCCCCGACGACATCCACGTCGAGTCGCACGAGCCTCACCCCACCGAGGGCGAGGTGCAACAGGGCCGCCGCTACTGGCGGACGGTGTGGCGGGCCGGCCGCACCGACAACACGGACGGGGACCGGGCCCGGCTGCTGCTCGCCGCCTGGGGGCAGCTGTCGGGGGCACTCGGTGCACAGCGGGCGCGCTGGCTCGTACGGCTGCTCACGCCCGTGTCGGACACCAGGCCCCCGACGCCGCTGCCCGACGCCGCTCCGGATCCGGAGCCGTCCTGGCCCGAGGTGCCGGTTCGCGGGCGGGGCTGGAACCGGGCGGCGACCGCCTCGACACTGCCGGACCTGTTCGTCGTGAGGGCGTACCAGGGCGATGTCCTGGTCGGCGAGAAGGAGGGCAAGCCGGTCCCGGACGTGGTGCAGCTCGGGCCGGACCCGGATGCCGAGCCCGCGCCGGGCGGTCCGCACCTCGACCCGGCGCTGCGCTGGCTGACGGAGTTCGAGGAGGCGGATAGGAAGGGGCTCGCCGTCACCGTGCTACTGGGCGGGGAGGGTTACGTCCCGGCCCGGGAGCCGTTGCTGACGCGGGTGGTCGCCTTCGGCGTGTCCGGCTCCCTCGGCCCCGAGGCCTCGGCGGGGCGGCTCGCCCGGCTGCTCTCCGGCCGGGACGGCGACGGCGAGGCCGCGTTCGTACGGCAGGGCACGGCGACCAACAACACCCAGGACGGCGACGGCTCCGCACCGGCGCCCCCGGACGTGGACCGGCTGCTCGGTGCCTCCACCCCTGCCGCACCGCCGGACACGTGGGCGAACTGCAGCCGCGTCGCCGCCGCGTTCGGCCTGCCGGTGTCCGCCCTCACGGCCCTGCCCGGGGCCGACGAACCGGAGCAGGCCGACGCACGCAACCTGCAGCTGGCCATGTGGAGCGCCACCGGGGACTTCTATCTCGACGAACTCCTGGAGGAGGACCGGGGAGGCACGGAGCTCACCGTCGACCGGTCCTGGCTGCGCCGCCACTACTTCGAGAACGTACGGGCCCGCGGTCCGCTGCCGGTGCTGCGGATCGGCCGGCAGCCGTACGGGCTGCTTCCCGTCACCGCCACCGCGCGCTGGCGGCCCGATCCGCAGCACGAGCCACCGGGCCTGACAGGGCTGCACCGGGTCGTGGGCGTACTGCGCCCCTTCTGGGAGGTCGGCGTCAGCACCCTTCCCCGAGTCGGCGGCCCCGACCAGCCCGGAGAGACCCTCGCGCTGCCCAAGCCGGAGCGGGACGTCCTGCGCGCCCTGGGGATGGCGCCGGTGTCGGGGACGGTGTCGGTGCGGTCCGTCCAAGGCGGGCTCCTGGCCTGTTTCAAGGACCTCTCGCTCAGCATGGGCGGCATCAGCTTCGGCAGCACCGGGTACTGCGTCGGCGACACCCCTGAGGACCTGCACTCCCGGGCCCTCAACACGGCTCTGGGCATCGGCTACCGCCCGCGCATCAGCCACCACGTCAACGGCGCGGCCACCCGTCTGTGGCTGCCGTACGTCCGTCCGGCGACGCTGTCCGAGGGTGTCGACCCGGCCGAAGACCTGAGGCGTTTCCTCAACGAAGTCGTTGAACGCTTCGAGGTGCACAGGCTGGTGATCCGCAAGGAGGAGACCCGCACCCTTCTGGAGGCACTTCTGCGGCACACCGCGAACCTGGAGTACGGGCGTGCCGCCTCCGGCGTCCGCGACCCGGACGCGCCCTGGCCCCGGCTGCGGTTCGCCGACGTCATGCTCAACCCCCAGCACGAGCTGAGCACCGTCAGCGGAGCCGGTCTGCTCGCCCGTCCCTTCGCCTTGGGCAAGATCATGGCGCTGTCCGTCCCGGGGACCGACGCCGACGGCGGTTCCGCCCGGGCCACGACGGTGCTGCAGGCCATCACCGGCGCCCGTGCCTCGATGGCCGGGCTCGTCACCGATGCGGCGACCAAACGCAACGGGGTCCTCGCACTGCTCGGCACCGAACGGCCCTGGAGCGTGCGTCTCGCGGAGATCGACGCCGCCCTGCAGTACCTGGCCGGCCGGGTGAAGACCTGGGGGGATCGCAAGGAGGACCCCTTCGCCGCCATGGAGCGGCTGCTCGGCGAGTGCCTCGACCTCGTCTCCCACCGGCTCGACGCCTGGATCGGCTCCCTCGCCACCGCCCGGCTCTTCGCACTGCGCAGCCCGGGCCGCCGTCCGACCGGGGTTCAGTTGGGCGCGTACGGCTGGGTGGAGGACCTGTCGCCGCGCTCCGTCCCGCGTAGCCGCGGCTGGGTGCTCGCGCCCTCGCTGCCGCAGGCCGCCACAGCGGCCGTCCTGCACAGTGGCGCCTTGTCACACCCCACCGACCCCGGTGCCTTCGCCGTCGACCTGTCCTCGCGGCGGATGCGGGTGGCCATGAGCGTCCTCGACGGGATCGCCCAGGGCCAGCCGCTCGGGGCGCTGCTCGGCTACCGGCTCGAACGGCGGCTCCACGACGAACGCGAACGGCCCGACGCGCCCTTGGAGTTGGACCGGTTCATCGCGCCTTTGCGCGCCAAGTGGTCGGTGCAGAGCGTCCATCACACGGCAACGGGAGCCGAGGAGTTCATCGGCGCCCACGACGTCACGGACGGTGCTCGGCTCGCCGACGTGTCCGAGAACGATGTCGTCGCGCATCTGCGGGCCCACTCGGGCAACCCGCCGATGACCGGGCCGGAGGAGAAGGCCGTACGGCGCCATCTAGTTTCCCTCCGCGACGACCTGGACGCGGTCGCAGACCTGCTGCTCGCCGAGAGCGTCCACCAGTTGACCCAGGGCAATCCGGACCGGGCCGGCGCCACGCTGGCGTCGCTCGCGGCGGGCGGGCAGCCGCCGCCGCGGCCCCAGATCCTCGACACTCCACGGCGGGGCGTCCCGGTGAGCCACCGGGTCCTGGTCGTCGTGCCGGAGGGGGCCGCCCGCGCGGCGGGCTGGGACGGCGCGCAGCAGATCGTACGGCCGCGTGCCAAGGCCGAGCCACGGCTCGACACCTGGGCGGGACACCAGCTGGGGGCCACCGGCCGGATCAGGCTGCGGGCCGCGTGGCTGCGGCCGGGCCAGACGGACGGGGGCGGCACGGCCACCGTCACCGAGCACGCGTGGCCGCTCACCCGGTACTGCGCCCTGGACGTGGTGGCGCTCGCGGCGACGGGCAGGCTGCGGACCGTACTGGAACGCGAACTGCTGCCGCAGCGGCCGTCGAACGTGACCACCGACGCCATCCCCGTCCTGCGCCCGGGCCGGGCATCGGGCTGGGCCCGCACGGCCCTGGACATCGCCCAGGTGGAAGCGCTCGGCACGGCGGTCGCCGGAGTGCTCGCGGCCGCCAGGCCGGGCACCGCGGCCGAGCTTGCATCCGCCCACAACCCGCCCGGGCCGGCGGCGGACCCGCAGTTCACGGCCCGCGCGCAGGAGGCGTTCGACGGCCTGCGGGCGGCGGTGGCCGTGGAGGATCTGGACGCGCTCGCCGCCTACGGGGTGACCGGACCGCCGACCGGTCCGGCCGGGGAGCAGGCCGACCAGCTGGCCGCCGCCCTGCGCGTGGCCCAGGAGCGGCTGACGCTCGCCCGCCAGGAGACGGAGCGGGGCGGGCCGGGTGCCGCGGCAGCGGTCCTGGAGGCGGTGTTCGGCCCCGGCTTCCGGGCCGTGGGCCTGTCGGCGCCCCCCGATGGCGCGACGGTGGACGACTCGTTCGGCCCGGGGCTCGACCGCGGGGGCGACACCCTGCTGGTGCCGGGCGACTGGGTGGAGCTGATGGGCACTGTACGGCCGGGAACCGGCGCCCTGGCGGATCTGCTGCTGCACACCGGGGCGGCGGCGACGGGTGCCGGGTACGCCCTGCGGATCGGGCAGGTGCCCTTCGCGACGGGCGACCGCTGGGTGGGTGCTCGGCGCAGGCCCGAGGACGAGGAGAAGCCGGCTACGGGACTGGTGGTGCACGGCCCGGTCCAGCCCCTCACGGCGGGCAACGCCGCGGTGCTGGCGGTCGACGCGTGGTCGGAGCTGATCCCGGCTCAGCGGCACACGGCGGGCGCCACGTTCCACTACGACGCGCCGGGGGCGCGGGCCCCGCAGGCCGTGCTCCTGGCAGTGCCGCCGGTGATCGGCGCACCGTGGACACCGGACGTGCTGGCCGCCACCGTCGGCGAGGCGTTCGACCTGGCGAAGCTGCGGCTCGTGGACCTGGACGCGCTGGGCTGGCTGGGGCGTTACCTCCCCGCCGCCTACCTGCCCGAGGGGGCGATGGGGACGGCGCCCAGCGTGCACGTCAAGGACCTGCTGAAACGGACGGACATGGCCAAGATCGTGGCGCAGCTGATCAAGAAGGAGTCCTGACGATGTTCGACGTCATGGCCTTCGGCCAGTACCACCGCCTGGAGCCGGTGGCCCGGCCCAGCGGCACCGGTGGTCAGCTCGACGAGGCGCTGTCGGCCGGGGTGTCCGACCCGTTGTTCCTCCTCGCCAGGCAGTGGCAGCTGGCAGAGTTCACGGGCGAGGACGGCGGTTCACCGGTGTGGTGCCGGATCGACACCGAGAGCACACCCCTCACCGCCTTCCAGCCGTCCGGTGACGGAACGGCCGTACCCCTGCAGAAGGGAGTGCCCTTGGAGTATCTGGCGGAGGCCGGGGCGGCGGCGGGCGAGACCGCGAAAGGGCTGACGCTGCGGGCCTCCGCACGGGCCGGCCGGCGTTTCCTCGACACGCTCCGCACACAGAGCTTCTCGGGCGCCGTCCTGGAGCGGATCGACGTCGCGGTGCTGGCGAAGGCGCCGCTGCCCGAGCCGCCCGCGAACCCGGAGGAGGATCCGCTGCGCCGCGACCCGGCCGGCCGGGCCCTGCGCGACGTACTCGCGGACCGTGCGCCCGACGGGGCTGCCCTCGCCGGACATCTGGCCGGCGGCTGGCGGCCACCGGGGCTGACCGGGGCGCAGCAGTCCTCGTTCGACCGGGCGGCAGAGCTGTGGCTGGAGTGGTTCGGGGAGCGGTACGGGCCGCCGGTGCCGTCGAGTTGGGCACGGGAGCGGCTCGAACACCGGTTCGCGGTCATGGCCGCCCCGGGCGGTCGGCCGGTGACGCTGACGGCGCCCGAGTACACCGGTGGCGCCGCCGACGCGTACCACTTCGACCTCGACTCCGGAACTACGCCGCTGCCCGAGCCGAACGGCGGCACGACCAAGGAGGTGCTGCCCACCCGGGTCACGTATCCGGGCATGCCGGCCGAGCGCTGGTGGGAGTTCGAGGACACGACGGTCAACCTGCCCGCCATCGGGGCAGGGGTGCCGGACCTGGCCCGGCTCCTCGTCGTGGAGTTCGCGAACGTCTACGGCAACGACCACTGGATGATCCCGCTGGAGCTGGACACGGGCGCGCTGCACCGGATCGCCGGGCTCACGGTCGTCGACACCTTCGAGGAGACGACCACGCTCGACCCGGCCGAGGACGGTCACTGGTCGGTGTTCCGGCTGACGAACGCCCATGACGGCAAACCGGGGCCGCCGTTGCTGCCGCTGCTGCCGACGGCTTCGGCACGGCTGGAGGGCACGCCCCTCGAAGAAGTGCTGTTCGCCCGCGACGAGATGGCCAACCTGGGGTTCGCGATCGAGCGGATCGTGCAGAGCGCCACCGGCAGACCGCGGGTGCGGGCCGACGAGCCGCCCGACGCGGATCCGCAGACGCCGCCGACCGACCCGGCGGCGCTCGCCTATCGACTGCTCACCCCGGTGCCGGCACACTGGATCCCGCTGGTGCCGGTACCGCTCCGGGCGGATTCCGCGGCCGTGTGCCTGCGGCGCGGGCAGGTCCCCCGGTTCCGGTCAGACGGCAGTCGGATGCCGCAGGTCAAGGCGGTCGGCCGGATCCTGGAGCCGGAGGTGAAGCGGGTGTTCTTCCGCGACGAGGAGGTGCCCCGGTCGGGAGTGACGGTCACCCGGGTCCCGGTGGTCGCCCGTGGTGAGGACGGCCGGGTCTTCCAGTGGGTGGGCCGGCGCGTCCGCGCGGGGCGGGGCGAGGCCTCCAGTGCCCTTGCGTTCGACGGGGCCGTACCGCCGAGGGGGACCCCGTGAAGATCAACGCCTTTCCGGCCGGGATCGCGCTCACCTCCGACGACGCGGAGATCGTCGGACTGGACACGTACGGGCAGATGTTCCGCTGGGACCGGCTGCTCGGACTACCCCTGGCCGGCCCGCTGCACCTGCACGACCGGACGGTCTGGGGGATGGTGCTGACGCCCGACGACCGGGAGGTCGTCACCGCGGGTGCCGACGGCACGGTGGGGCGCTGGGACCGGCTGACCGGCCATGCGCTCGCCCAGCGCTTCACCGCCCACCAGGGCCCGATCCTCGGCCTGGCCCGCACACACGATGCCCTGGAGCTGGTCACCGCGTCCCGGGACGGGACCGTCCGCCGTTGGGAGCGGACGACCGCGAGCCCGCTCGGCGAGCCGCTGCGCGGACACGTCGGTGCGGTACGGGCGGTGGCCCTCACGCCCGACGAGGACGTGTTCGTCACGGCCGGTCAGGACGCCACCGTACGGCGCTGGAACCGTACGAACGGTACGCCGCTCGGCGAGCCGCTGCGCGGACACGACGGTCCGGTGCAGGTGCTCGCGATCAGCCCCGACGGGCGGGAGTTCGCCTCCGGCGGCCAGGACGGCACCGTGCGCCGGTGGGACCGGGGTTCGGGCCGGCGCGTCGGCGCGCCGCTCGTGGCGGGGGCGCCGGTGCGGTGCCTGTTGCTCACCGGGGACGGCGAAGTCGCGGCGGCCTGCTCGAACGGAACCCTTCACCGCTGGGACCGGACCGGCCAGCGCGTCGGCCCGGTCCTGGCGGCCCACCAGGCCGCCATCTGGTCCATGGCGGCGACGCGGGACGAGTCCGAACTCCTCTCGGCCGGCTGGGACGGGTGGCTCCTGCGGTGGGAGCGGGTCACCGGGGTGCCGCTTCGGCCGGCCCGTACGCGCACCCGGATCGCACTCGTGCCGCGGCTGGAGATCCACGGCACCACTCCGTTCTGAGCCGCTTCCTGACGCCCTGTCCGCCCCTCTCCGGGAGAGCCGATGCCGTCCATCACGCTCGACACCTCACAGCTGACGTTCCCCCTCGTCGCGGTCTGCCGGGACGGGCACTGGACCGGGGACGGCCTCGTCGACGGGGCGGCCGTACCGCCGCCGGAGGTCCCGCTGCCCGCGGGCACGGGCTACCGGCTGGGCCTGGGCGACGGCACGACATCCGGCGTCGCCTTCGACGTGCGCGAGGACGGGACCCTCGACTTCGCGCCCGAGCACGACACCTTCCTCGACGGCCGCGGCGGGCATCGCCTGACCGTACGGGGCGTGCCCGTCACCCTCGACGCCCGGGCCCTGGACCATCCGCTCACCCCTGGCCTGCCGGGCGGCGTCCCCCTGGCCCCCGACCGGGTTCACGAGTTGCGGCTGCTGCCCGCCGCGACGTACCGGCTGCGGGTCGAGGCGGGTATCGCCGACGGGAGCCTCGACTTCTCCGTCACCCCCGACGGGCGGGTCGAACTCGCCCTGGAGACGGAGGCCGCCGGTGTCGCCGAGGCCGCGGGAAGCACCCTGACGGTCCAGGGGCGCACCGTCACCGTCGACGGCCGCTCCCTCTCCCACGGCCTGCTGCCGGTCGGTGTTCCGGACGTCGGCAGGGGCACCTTCCTGTCCCCCAGCACCGTGCACCGGCTCACGCTGCTGCCGGCCGCCGGGTACGTCTTCCACGCGGCCCCCGGATTGGCCGCCGACTTCTCGTACACGGTCAGCGCCGACGGGACCGTCGACTACGACGCGTCCTGCGACAGGTTCCTGACGGGACGCGGCACGCACACTCTCGTCGTGGGCGGCTTCCCGGTGGTGCTGTCCGCGGCCGGAGCGGACAGCGATCTCCTCGGCCTCGCGGCTCTCGACGGCGGGGAGCCCCGTACCCCTCGCGAACTGACCGCCGTCCTCGCTCCCGCGCCCGGCTACCAGCCCCGGACCGCGCACGGTGTCTGCAGCGGCTTCCGCCTCGCCCGCGACGGCACTCTCTCCGTCGCCCCGGCGGGCATCCGCTCCTACGCCCCGATCACGGAGGAAACGCCCTCGGCCGCCGCCGACGGACTCACGGCCCTGACGGTCCGCGTCGCCCCGGCCGCCCCCGGCGGACCCCCGCCCCGGGGGCACGTGACCTTCACGGCGAACGGGCTGCTCCTCGGCACGGCCCTCCTGGACGAAGTGGGCCTGGCGACCCTGCGCACCACGATCCCGTCTGCGGGCGCTCAGGAGATCGTCGCCGCCTACGAAGGGGACGACGCGCACAGCCCGTGCACGACGGCTCTTCCCCTGCGTGGCGGCGGGACACCGCCCGAGGTCTAACGGGTCTGCGGATCCTCGGGGTTGGGGATCGGCGGCGAGTCGCTGACGATCCGTTTGCCGTCCAGCGTGTAGTCCCGGTGCCGCCGCCGCGGCAGGTAGCCCTCGGGGCAGAGCCGCCTCCCCGACACGGCCGGTGCCGACGGGGGCCCCGGCGGATCCTCGCGGTCGGGGGACGGTGGTGGTCCGGCGCGGTCGCCCGCCCGGTCGATCCGGACGCATTCGACGTCCGGATCGACCTCGGAGGGGATCACCTCCGGGCGGTCGTCCGGTGCCGGGACCTCACTCGACTCCACCCGGGCCTCCCCAGTAGAAGTGCGATCCCCAGGTCGACGTTCCGGTGAAGTCGCTGTTGATCTGGTAGGCGTTCGGGTTCGTCACCGAGGGATAGCCCACAACGGGCTTCATCGTGCCGGCCGCGTCGGACTGATACGTCAGGTTGCGCATGTAGGCCGCGCGGGACCAGCCCTCGTACGGGAAGTGGCCGCTGCCCATCTGGGTCCAGGTGGCCTCGGGGTGGTAAGTGACGTCGTCGACGATCTCGCCACCCCAGTCCACGGACGCCGCGCTGTCGCGCAGCCCTGCGGCGTTGAACAGGCTGGTCGGGTAGCCGCCCATCCACTCGCTACCGATCCGGATCCACCACTTGCCGGAGTACAGCATGACCTTGATGGCCAGGTCGTACTGGACCCCGCCGTAGACGCTCTCCGCCCTGCGGATACCGGGGTAGACCGTGCTCGACAGCTGCTCCCAGCCCTTGACGTCCCTGTTGTAACCGCCGATGTAGTTCCCCATCGACTTGTAGTTGTTGGTGGTGTAGAAGATGAACAGGTGCGGATGCCAGTCACCGTAGAGGTCGTAGAAGATCTGCGCACCCACTTCGACGGTCTGCATGTCGGTCCCGTACCCCGTGCCCCGCGCCTCCCACAGCTGGCCCAGGGAGAACTCGTTCGACCACTGGACGTAGGGCTTCCAGGTGTTGATGACCCCCTCGGTGCCGTGATTGATCACACTCTGGGCGGCGTGGGCGTACTTGTGCACGGGAACAGCGGCACGCGGCGCGGCGAAGCCTGGGTCGTCGGGCGGCGTGGAACGCTTCGCCCGTCCCCCCTTCGACAGGTAGTCCTGCAGGGTGCCCGTCGGAGTGATCCGGTCCAACGGCTTGCGCAGCAGCGGGACGGTGCCGGGAGGGCCCGATTCGCCCTGGTACTCGGGCGATTCGAAGGGCTGCGGGGACGAGGGGCGGTCGGCGTCATGCGGCACCTCCGCCGCATCGATGTAAGGCGGCTCGTCCTTGCACTCGACGGGCACCCAGTCGAGCTCGTCGCCGGTGGGCGTCGTGGTTCTCCGGTGCGTCGGGGTTGCGTTGAATCCTGCCCGATTCCATCGTTCTCTCCTCGTGGCCAAGGCTTTTGCGTCCGAAGGCCGACGGGCGCACGCCTTCGGACGCATCCGCCGCACATCAGCAGGCGCGCCCAGGAGAGGGCAACGGAGTTGGTTCGGTGCGACGGAGAGGAATCGGTGCGGGGAAGTCGGCCGTCAGCGGCGGAGTCTTCCTTGTGCCCCTTCTTCACCCTACGCGCGTTTCCCAGGGGCCGCGCGCCAGGTCTCAGCAGACTCCGTGGGCCAGCGCGCTTGCACCGGATTGCAAGGGTTCTCACCCCGCAGGAGACTGAAGGTGTACCCGTTCCTGCAGGACTCGGTTCGATTGTCATCGATACCGAAGGAGTACGCCATGGGACAGCACAAGACCGAGCCGAGACCCACGGTTGCCGGCGTCGCCACCACCAGACCCGGCCAGAAGCAGGACGGCTTCGAGTACGTCCAGATGTTCCTGGAGCAGCACGGGTATCTTCCCGCGCGCTCCTACGAAGCGGGGCGCCTCGACCCCATCACCTCACTCGCCCTGGCCTGGTTCCAGGAGCACAGCGCCCTCACGTCGACGGGAGCGTTCGACGAACCGACGCGCGGTGCGATGCTGAAGTCCCGCTGCGGAATCATGCGCAACGACATCTTCCGCGCGGCCGGAAGCCCCATCTACCAGCCCAACGGCAGCCAGTGTGCCTGGGACAAGAACCACCTCACCTACGCGTTCAACGGAGGGACGGCACAGATCCCGGGTGACAACGAGTTCACCGCTGTGCGGGCCGCGTTCGCGACGTGGCAGGCGCTCCTCCCCCTCACGTTCCAGGAGGTGTCCTCCGGGGCGGACCCCGACATCCTGATCAGCTGGGTTCCCGCCAACGATCCCGACTATCCCGACATGGTGGGCAGCACCCACGCACATTCCGGTCCACCGCCGGGATGCGCCAACCCAGACGTCCGTCCCAGACCGCTCCACTTCGACAACGAAGAGCACAAGTGGCGCATCGGGGCCGAGTTCGCCTGCTTCGACGTGCAGAGCGTCGCCCTCCACGAGGTCGGTCACCTCATCGGCCTGCGACACGCAGCCGGCGAACACGATTCGCATGACGTCATGTGGTCCCAGTTCGGGCCCAACACCCTGAGGCGGGTACCGACGGCGAACGACAAGAGCCGTGCCCGCAGCCTCTACTGGCAGCAGGTCGACGGCAACCCGGCCACCAGTCAGCTCGCCGCGACAGGGAGCCGGTTGTACCAGCGCCACAGCACGGGCGCGATCTTCGAGTACACCGGAACGCCCTTCGGCTGGGTGGCGCTCGACGCGAACCCCGCGACGGTACAGATCGTCGCCGACGGCGACGAGTTGTACCAGCTGCACCAGACCAGTGGCGCGATCTTCCGGTACACCGGCACCCCCCTGATCGGCTGGCAGCAACTGAACGCCAACCCTGCCACGGCGCAGCTCACCGCGTCGGGAGGCAACCTCTACCAGCGCCACAACACCGGTGCCGTCTTCCGGTACACCGGTACTCCCATGACCGGGTGGCAACTCCTGGACAACAACCCCTTCACGGTGCAGATCGTGGCCGACGGCAACCAGCTGTACCAGCGGCACAGCACGGGCGCGATCTTCCGGTACACCGGAACGCCTCTGACCGGCTGGGAGCTCCTCGCCTTCGCGGGCAGCGGCGCCACGCGGATCGACGCCGGCGGCGGAGTCATGTACCAGTTCCGGCTGGCCGACGGACAGATCCTCCGGCACCTGGGAGGAACGTCCTGGGAAACGGTCGACACCGACCTGCGAACCTTGGAGATCAGCGTCTCGGCAGGGAACGTGTACCAGCTCCTCGACACGGGAGAGATGTTCCGGTACCCGCCGAGCGGCGGGGTGGAGCAGATGGCCCACATCCGGCTGCCGGGCCGCCCGATCCCGGTCATGATCGCGAGTTCGAGCACCCAGCTGTACCACATGCGCGGCAACGGGGAGCTGATGCGGTACTACAAGTAGCCTCCGCACCTGGCTAGCCACTCTCTTGCGGTTACTTTGAAACCGTAGGAGAGTGGCTGCTGACGTGGGAGAACGCACTTTTCGTTGACTGGGGAACCCGATGGTGACCAAGCAGTACAGCGGCTCGCCCGAGGACGCCGACCTCAGGCGCGGCGGACCCCCTGGCGCGGGAGATGCTCACCCAGAACCTGCGCATGCTGGAGCGCTACGGCCTGCTCGAGCGCACGGTGCACCCCGTCGTACCGCCGCACCTCAAGGACGAGGTCACCGACACCGTCGCCCAGGCGTTCGGCGGCAAGGCCGCCGGGCGCAAGAGCGGCGGCGTCAAGGTCGTCAACATCGTCGAAGCGATCGATGTCGGCCTGCCGCTGCGCATGGTCTACGACCACTGGACCCACGAGGACTTCAGCGGATTCGCCTAAGGCGTCCGCGACGTCTCCCGCGATGACGACACCACGAGCGGCTGGAAGGTGAAGGTCGGCCCCTCCGCACGAGGCTGGAAAGCCACCGTTCAGGAACAAGTACCCGACGACCGCATCGCGTGAACCTCCCTCGGCGCCAAGGGAACCACCCGAGGCTGCGTGACCTTCCACGAACTCGCCCCGTCACCGACCCGCATCGTCATCGTCGTCGAGTACCACCCCTCCGGGCTGTTCGAGAAGACCGGCAACCTGTGCCGCGCACAGGGCCGCCAGCTGCGTCTTGACCTCAAGAACTTCCTGCGCCACACCATGCTCACCACCGACGAACCAGAGGGCTGGCGCGGCGAGATCCGTGACGGCGAGGTCGCCCGGACCCACAAGGAAGCCCTCGAAGAAGAACAAGCCGAAGAGGCAGAGGAAGACGAGTACGAAGAGGACAAGGCAGAGGGCAAGGAACAAGGCGAAGTAGAAGCCGACGAGGAAGAGTACGAAGCCCCTCCGCCCCGCCGACCCCGACGACGCCAGCCCGCATGAGAACGCGTCGAGGGCCTCGAAGCCAGCCTCGTCGTCTGCATCCTCATCGCCTACCTGGTCAAGACCGGCAACCGGAGCAAACTGCCGCCGATCTGGGCCGGCGTCGGGATCGCGGTCACGCTCAGCCTCGGTGTCGGAGCCCTCCTGCAATTCGGCTCCACCCAACTGACCTTCGAGGCCCAGGAAATGCTCGGCGGCGGCCTGTCCATCCTCGCCGTGTGTCTGGTCACCTGGATGGTCTTCTGGATGCGGCGCACCGCCCGCCACCTGAAGGCCGAACTCCGCGGCAAACTCGACCAGGCCCTCGCCATCGGCACCGGCGCCCTCGTCGCCACCGCCTTCCTCGCCGTCGGCCGCGAGGGCCTGGAAACCGCCCTGTTCATCTGGTCCGCCGTCCAGGCATCCGGCGACGGCGCCCGCCCGCTGACCGGAGCCCTCCTCGGCCTGCTCACCGCCGTCGCCCTCGGCTGGCTGTTCTACCGCGGCGCCCTGCGGATCAACCTCGCGAAGTTCCTCACCTGGACCGGCGCCCTGCTCGTCATCATCGCCGCCAGCGTCCTCGCCAACGGCATCCACGACCTCCAGGAAGCCGACATCCTTCCCGGCCTGGACACCCGCCTCTTCGACATCAGCGCCACCATCCCACCCGACAGCTGGTACGGCACCCTCCTCAAGGGCATCTTCAACTTCCAGCCCAACCCCAGCGTCCTGCAGGCCACCTTCTGGGCCCTCTACCTTCTTCCGGCCCTCCACCTCTTCCTTCGCTGCCCCACCCCTACGGCGGCGCCGGCAGTCAGAGGCTGACGATCCAAGTCGTGCGACCGCTCCGCCAAGGAGGCGGCCCGAGTTCGGGCTTCGGCGCCCCAGAAGCCCGGGAGCCCGGGATTCGCCCCAAGTAGTGCGCTGCCGGGCGTGCACGCTCACCTGGCCAGCGGCCTCGACGCCCGGAGCAGCTCGCGGTAGCCGAATCGATCGTCACCTGGGCCGCCGACCTCGCCACCTGCCCCGGGATCGCCCTCCCCGAGGTGAACATGGGCGGCGGCATGAGCGTCGACTACGCAGCCCCCGAGCGCCGCTTCGGCTGGACGGCGTACGGCGCCGGCCTGGCCCGCCTTGCCGACTCCCACCCCGGGGCTCACCCTGCGCATCGAGCCGGGGCGCGCCGTGACCGCGTGTTGCGGCTGGTACGCAACGGAGGTGCTGGACGTGAAGCACAGCCACGGCGAGGAGTTCGCCATCGTCCGCGGCGGCACCCACGACATGCGCACCCCGGCGGCCAAGGGCCACGACCAGCCCTGCACCATCGTCGCCGTCTCCCAGTGGCCCCCGGCCTCTTCCCTCTCTGCTTCTTCGACCAATTCCCATGGAAGGGGCGGAGTCCTCCAGGCCGACCTCGCCGCCGGCCACTCCAGCTTCGGGAGTTCCCGCGGGACCGCCAGCCGGCCTGAGGCCACGACAAGCGCATCCAGAGTCTTGTCGACTACCCACAACGACGGTTTCCGGAGCCCCTGAGCACCTTGACGGACAGCAATGGCCTCCAAGAAAGACCCCATAGCCGCCCGCAGCCGCCGCTGGGGGGCAGAACGGCGACCCTCAAGCATCACGTATTGCCCGCCCGTGGGGCTGGACCATCCCGCGCCGACAGATCCGACTGTCCGTCAGCTCACTCAGCGTGGAGTCAGCATTCGTCTGATTGGAACCGGCCACAGCCTGTGCTACTTGAGACTCAGCGGCAAGATCCAGGGGTGCCTATGAGATGAGGCTGGCCTTCTCCCAACTCCAGGAAGCGGAATACCCGATCCCGACCACACCCACCCCTGCACCAAGCCACACAGCAACTGGTCAACTGCAAACCTTGCAGATTTTAGGCGCACTTGGGGGAAATAAGGGACAGGAAAAGGAAGGTAGTCGTAGCCCTTGGCCTCGCGCCGCAGCGGGTCCTGCTCGGCCCATCCTTGCGCTGGTTGAACTCGAACATGATCCGCGTCGCGCTGGCGTAGTAGGTGAAGGCGACGATGACCGCCTCCACCCCGTGCGCTCCCCCGCCGAGCACGATGGCGAGCATCAGCCCCAGCACGTTGGTCGCCACGGACAGCGGCGCGACCAGCGTGTCGATGCGCAGGTTGCCGTAGTCCCACGAGCGCAGGGTGAGCTTCCTCGACTCCGCGACCCGGGTGCGGTGTTCGGCGGCCTCGCGCGGTTCGGCGGCGAACGCCCGGACGGTGTCCATGTTCATCAGGCTGTCCGCCACGTGGCCCGACACCCGGGCGATCGCCTCCTCCCGCCGGGCGACGAGCGCCTGGCGGCGGCGGATCAGGGGCGCCACGCCCAGTCCCGTGATGGTGATCATCGTCAGGAGCCCGACGACGAGCAGCGGGTCGTACTGCCACAGCACCACCGAGGCGAACAGCAGGGGCACGAAGCTGCCCATGACCGAGAACGTCAGCGTGTCGACGAACTCCTCGAAGCGGGAGGCGAAGCTCAGGACCCGCTTCGTCAGCGATCCGGCGAAGTTGTCGTGGAAGAACGCCGCGTCCTTGGCGAACAGTTCGTCCATTCCGGTGACGTAGAGCCGCTCGATCCCGCGGGCGTCGAGGCGGTTGAGGCAGTGCAGTCCGAGGCGCCAGAACGCCTCCGAGAGCAGCAGGACCCCGGCGAAGCCGAGGACGTAGGGCATCGCCCAGCCGAGGGTGCCGCCGACGCCCCCGGCGACCGGCTCGCCGCCCGCGATCCGGCCGACGAGCTTCGCGACGACCAGGGGCGCGATGTAGTGGATGCCGATGTTGCCCAGCGCCGGGAGCAGCATCGCGGGCGCGGTCAGCCATCGCTGGCGGAGCAGTTCCCGCCCGTAGTGGCGAAGTGCGAGGAGCACCGGACTCCTGCGCGGTGGACTCGCGTTCAGTGAACTTTCGTGCGATTCGGGCGATCCCATCCCAACCCTGCCTTCTCGGACCGTCTGGTAGGAAAGCGGAGTGTCCCGCACGGGCGCCCACGCGGTCCAAGGCTTTTCTTCCGGTAGCCCAAAACCGGCCGACCTGGGCGCGAAACCCGACCGCCGTTCGCCTGGTGTACGCGCCGGCGTCACGTCAGGGCCGCGTGCAGTTGGTCGGTTGGCCTGGGTTTCATGAGCGATCCGCTGATCCGCTGATCGCAACTTCGGCCGTGTCCTCGTGGCTGAGCCCTCGTTGTACGGGGCAGAACGGTCCGTCGCATGGAGTCGGGCCTGCGAGAATCCGCCCCGTGCCCAGGAAGCGACGCGGGGTCCCCGCCCCACCCGGGTCCACACCGGGCGGAAAGCGTCCGGCGGGGCGGTAGCTGTAGCCACCGAATCGCCGCACCCAGCGGCGGCACAGGCGGCAGGCACCGCACACGATGAGCACCCGAGCCGCAGCAAGCGGCACGGACACGCGGCACACACGGCAGGCGTCCACACCCTGCCCAGCACTACAAGCCGCCTTCCGCGTAGGCCTGAAGCTCAGGCCCGCCCAGGAACCCTAAGCTCATCAGAGACGCTCCCTTACCGGAACCCCGGGCTCGCTGTGGGGTGCTCAGTCACCCCTCAACCGCGTACGCCCTGGCGGACGCGTTCACCATCTGCGACGCCTACCACTGCTCGTTCATCGGCTCCACCGACCCCAACCGCTACTACCTCTGGTCGGGCCACACCGGCAACGACGGCCAGGGCGGCGGCCCGGTCCTCAACAACGCCGAGGCCGGCTACGGCTGGACCACCTACTCGGAGCGCCTGGAGGCGGCCGGGGTCTCCTGGAAGGTCTACCAGGACATCGGCGACGGCCTCGACGCCGCCGGATCCTGGGGCTGGATCGACGACGCCTACCGCGGCAACTACGGCGACAACTCGCTCCTCTACTTCAACAGTTACCGGGACTCCCAGCCCGGCAGCGCCCTGTACGACAAGGCCCGCACCGGCACGAACGCCAAGGCGGGCGAAGGCTACTTCGACCAGCTGCGCGCGGACGTGGTGGGCGGCACCCTCCCGCAGATCTCCTGGATAGCGGCGCCCGAGGCCTTCAGCGAGCACTCCAACTGGCCTTCCAACTACGGCGCCTGGTACATCTCCCAGGTCCTGGACGCGCTCACCGCCAACCCCGACGTGTGGGCCCGTACCGCGCTGTTCATCACCTACGACGAGAACGACGGCTTCTTCGACCACGTCGTCCCGCCGTACGCGCCCGCCAGTGCCGCGCAGGGCCTGTCGACCACGCCGACGGCCCTGGACGTGTTCCCGGGCAAGGCCGGGTACGTGGCCGGACCCTACGGGCTGGGCCCGCGCGTGCCGATGCTCGTGGTCTCCCCCTGGAGCACCGGCGGTTACGCCTGCTCCGAGACCTTCGACCACACCTCGGTCATCCGCTTCATGGAGCAGCGCTTCGGCGTCCACGAGCCCAACATCTCGCCCTGGCGCCGTGCCGTCTGCGGTGACCTCACCTCCGCCTTCGACTTCGCCCGCAAGGACACCGCCCCGGCCCCGCTGCCCGAGACCGACGGCTGGTTCCCGCCGGACCGCGAGCGCCACCCCGACTTCCGGGCCACCCCGCCGGCCCAGGGGACCATGCCCCGCCAGGAGAAGGGGCTGCGCCCCACGCGCGCGCTGGGGTACGCCCCGTACGTGGACGGCGCCGCGCTCGTCGCGGACGGCAGGTTCCGGCTGACGTTCAGCGGCGGCCCGGCGCTGGGCGCTCAGTTCTACGTCACCTCCGGCAACCGCACCGACGCCCCCTGGACCTACACCACCGAGGCCGGCAAGTCGATCGCGGACACCTGGAACACCGCCTACTCGGCCGGGTCCACCGACCTGACCGTGCACGGACCGAACGGCTTCCTGCGCGGCTTCCGCAACCCCGGCACCACCCCCGGCCCCGAGGTCACCGCCCGCCACAACGCCGCCACCGGGAACCTGGACCTCACGCTCACCAATGCCGCGGGCCCCACCGCCACGCTCACGGTCGCCAACGCCTACGGCGGCAGCCCGAAGCGCCTCACCGTCGCCAAGGGCGCCACCGTGAAGCACACGGTCTCGCTGAAGAACACCCGCCGCTGGTACGACGTGACGGTCACCGCGTCCGGCACCCCGGGCTTCCTGCGCCGCTTCGCCGGCAAGGTGGAGACCGGCGCGGCGGGCCTGTCCGACCCGGCGACCCTGACGGAGCAGTCCTCCTGACGGCACCCTCCCCGCGGAGGGCGCCGCGTGTTCGCCCTGCGTTTCCCCGGATCCCGTCCTGCCGTCGCACCTTCGCAACCCGAAGCTCATTTGCTCACACCCTGAGTTGACGAAGATCAGCCGAGCCCTCACGGGCACGGCATGCGAGAGCGGGTACATCGGTGGAACCCAGGGCGGCTTTCGGCGGCAGTGGGCCCACAAGGCCCAGTAGACCCGGAAGGCACAGACTGACCGGCCTCCTGGTCGCGTTGGCGACCGTGGTGGCGGGGCTGGTGGCGCCCGACGCGGGCGTCGCCGTCGCCGCGGAGGGGCCGCCGAACAAGTACGGACCGCTCCAGATGCAGAGCGTGGCCTCCGGCCTGTCCGTGGCCGTGGAGAACGGCGACATGGCCGCGACCAAGGCCATCCGTCAGGAGCGCTACAAGCGCGACAGCGAGCAGGAATGGTGGATCGAGCCTGGCGGCGAGGGCTACCACATCAAGAGCAACGTCAACGGCGCGTACTGCCTGGGCCGCACCCCCGACGGGCTCACCACGGAGCTGCTGTCCTGCGCGGACGAGCGCACCGACTGGCTCTTCGACGAACTGGGGACGGACGTCTACCGGGTGCGGGTCCCCGGCCGGAGCAGCTACCTCCGCTCGCCGGGCACCGGCCACGAGGAGCGGCTGACCGTCGGCCCGGACGCCGGGGCGTCCACCCGGTGGTACCTCACCCAGACCAGCCTCACCAAGGGGACGGCCCCCGCCGACCCCCGCCTCGACGAGGCGACCTTCCTCACCGCTCACAACGCGTGGAACAGCTACGGAGAGGGCGGCGCCCTCGCCGTCAACCAGAGCCGCTCGCTCAACCAGCAGCTCGGTGACGGCGTGCGCGGCCTGATGCTCGACGTCGCGGTGTGGAACGGCGAAGTAGTCCTGTGCCACGGCGGCAACTGCGACCTCGAGAGCGCCAGCCGCATGGGGGTCGGCTCCGAGCCGATGAGGTTCAAGGACCTGATGGCGAACCTCGTCACGTCCATGAACACCGCCGACGGCCCGAAGCCCGTCGTCACGATCTTCCTCGAGGACTACGTGACCGACCGGGCGCTCCTCGACAACGTCATCAACGAGGTCCCGGGCCTCAAGGACCTGGTCTTCGATCCGGCCGCACAGGGCGTCGCCGAGAACGGCTGGCCCACCCTCGGCGCCATGCGCACCAGCGGCAAGCGGCTCCTGATCTTCTCCAGCGCCGCGGCCACGCCCGGGGGCGTGGCCATGCAGGACAAGTGGACCGTGGAGAACTACTGGAGCCTGGGCGCCCTCGGCGGCAACTGGGACTGCTACACCCGCTGGGACAACCGCCCGCTGACCACGACGGCCGGGCCGGGGGCCGACTTCCAGCCCCTGATGGTCATGAACCAGTTCCGCGATGCGCCCACCGTCATCACCGCCGCCATCGACAACGGCGACAAGCTCGTGGAACGCGCCCGCGACTACTGCGGCCCCGCCGCCCGCAAGAAGCCCAACTACGTGGCCGTGGACTTCTACGAGCTGCCGCTGGGCGGGTCCACGATGCGGGCCGTCGAGGAGATCGACACCTACGCGTACACCGTCGGCGCCTCCGGCCCCCGCGACCCCGCCCCCGCCCCGCCCACCGGTTTCCCGGCGATCGGGAAGACCGCGACCAACAAGGCGTTCTCCTTCCTGCGGTCCAAGATGAACGAGTACCCGGCGCCCGTCTCGCACGGCCTCCCGCGCAGTTACACCGGCGGACACTTCGCCCCCGACGGGCAGTTCGGCGAGAACGGCTTCGAGTCGAGCTTCGTCTACGACGACACCCTGATGGTGATCGCCCTGATCAACAGCGGCTACGGACCCGACATCGACAGGGCCAGGACCCTGGGGAACGTCCTGCTGGAGGCCCAGGCGCTCGACCCGGCCGGTGACGGCCGTCTGCGCGCGTCCTACCTCCCCAACCCCTTCATCACCCGGCAGGGCACCCCGTACATCGGTGGATTCGCCACCTACACCGGCAACATGGCCTGGGTGGGCATGGCCTGGTCGCACCTGTACGAGGCCACGGGCGACCAGCGGTACCTGGACGGGGCGCTGCGCGCCGCGCAGTGGATCCAGAGCAACGCCGCCGACGAGCGCGGCGCCGGCGGGTACACCGGCGGCTACCTGCACGACGACTCCGGGGAGCTGATCCGGAAGCTGACGTGGAAGGCCACCGAGCACAACATCGATGCCGGCGCCTTCTTCGCCATGCTCGCCCAGCTCACCGGCGACGGGCAGTGGTCCACCCGCTCGCAGAAGGCCTTCGCCTTCGTCGACAGCATGCAGGCCGACGACGGCCGGCTGTGGACCGGAACCACCGAGGACGGCGTCCACCGCAACGACGAGGTCGTGCCCGCCGACATCCAGGCGTGGAGCTACCTCGCCACCCTCGACGAGGACCACTCCCGGGCCCTGGACTGGGGACTGGAGCACCACTCCGCGCAGGACGGCCCCTACCAGGGCATGGCGTTCAGCGGCGCGGACCGCAGCAAGGTGTGGTTCGAGGGCACGGCCCAGTTCCTGACCGCGCTCAACGTGCGCGGGCGGGCCTCCGACGCACCCACCGCCGCCGCGTTCGCGGGCAGCCTCGAACTGGCCCAGCGCGAGGCCCCCCACCACGACGGCTACGGCATCGTGGCGGCCTCCCGCGACGGCCTCGACACCGGCATGGGCGACCTCTACTACGCCTCGCTGCACACCGGTGCCACGGCGTGGTTCCTGCTCGCGGCCCGCAACACCAACCCGTTCCGGCTCTGACCCGGGCTCAGCACACCGCGGGTGTTGCCGGACGGAGTACCCGTACGGCAACACCCGCCAGGTTGGCGCCCACAGGGCGGGCGGGCTGATGAAATGCCTTCCACGGCAGCAGGGCTGCGGGTGGCGGGTGGCGGGCGGAGGAGGCACGTGTCGGAACAGGGCGGGCTGGAGGCGCGGCTGCGCTCCATGGAGGAGGCCCTGGAGCAGATCGGAACCTCCCCCGACGAACGGCAGACCTGCCGGGAGCTGGCCGGATTCCTGTTCCGTACGCTGTCCGACGCCGCGGCGGTGGACCTGATCCGCCGGGGCGCCCGTGCCGAACGCGTGGCGGTGGCCGGTGCGACGGCCCTCCTGGACGGGTCCGCCGTCGAAAGCGCGCCGCTGGTCCGGGCGCTGGACCGCGACCATCCCCTGGAAACGTGGACCGCGGGCGCCGGGGCCGCCCGCACGTACCTCGCCTCGGTACCGCTGACCGCCCGGGGCGAGCTGTACGGCAAGCTCCTCACCGCCCGGACGCGCGGGGACTACGGGGACCACGAGCTGGCGACCCTGCACTTCGCGGCGCGCCTGGCCGCCATCCACCTCTGGCACGCCCGGCGCCTCGCGGCGACCGAGAAGACCGCCCTCGACCTGCAACGGGCCCTGGTCGCGGAACCGGGCCGGCCCCACCCCAACCTGGAGATCGCCAGCCGCTACCTGCCCGCCGGGGCCCGCGCCCTGGTCGGCGGCGACTGGTTCGAGACGATCCGGCTGCACTTCGGCCGCACCCTCCTCGCCGTCGGGGACGTGATGGGGCACGGCCTGGAGGCCGCCGTCGACATGAACGCCTACCGGTCCGTGCTGCGCGAGGTCGCCTCCACCGATCTCGCCCCGCACCGGGTACTGCGCCAGTTGGACTCCCTGTCCGCGTCGGACGACACCCGCAGGCCCGCCACCTGCCTGCTCGTCCGCATCGATCCGGCCCGGGGCATGGCCCTCTACGCCAGCGCGGGGCACCTGCCGCCCGCCCTCTTCACCGGCGACGGCGCCGGCGAACTCCTGGACGTACCGGTCGGCCCGCCCCTGGGCACCGGCGCCGGCGGCTACGAGGCCCTCGCCCGGCCGATCACCGCGGACCAGACCCTGCTGCTCTACACGGACGGCCTCGTGGAACGGCGCTGCGAGGACATCGACACCTCGCTGGCCAGGTTGGCCGCCCTCCGGCTGGGCTCCCGGACGAGCCTCTCGGAGGTGGTGGACGCGGTCTGCGCCGGGCTCGACGCCCAACACGCCGAGGACGATGTGGCCGTACTCGCCGCACGCCTGCGCCACCGGCCGTCCCACCCCGCCGAAGGCGCGGACCAGACCGTCACCGCAGCGCACGACGGCCGCCCCCGTCCGTAGGGGCCGACCACCCCAACACCCGTCTCGTCAACCGCGCTTCCCCGTCGGATCAGGCTTTCCGCGATGCGCCGACGAGTCGCGTGCAAGGATGTCGGCCGTGACCAGTTCGTCCTCCCCGCCTGTGGAAACGGGCACGCCCGACGACCACGGCCTGGGCCCCCGTACCGCTGCCGTGCTCGTGTTCGGATCGTCGGCCGCGGTCCTGGTGGTGGAGATCGTCGCCCTGCGGCTGCTGGCTCCCTACCTCGGCCTCACCCTCGAGACCAGCACCATGGTGATCGGCATCGCCCTCACCGCGATCGCCGCCGGCTCCTGGCTTGGCGGGCGCCTCGCCGACCAGGTCAACGCACGCCGGCTCATCGGCCCCTCGCTGGGGCTGTCCGGAGCGGTCGTCGCCCTCACCCCCGCCGTGCTCCGCACCAGCGCGGAGTGGGCGCCGGCGCTGCTCCTGCTGATCGCGGCGCTGACCATCCTCGTGCCGGGCGCGCTGCTCTCCGCGGTGACGCCCATCGTGACCAAGCTGCGCCTCACCAGCCTCGCCGAAACCGGCACGGTCGTCGGCCGGCTGTCCGGCGTCGGGACCGTCGGCGCCATCGTCGGCACGCTGCTCACCGGCTTCGTCCTCGTGTCGCGGCTGCCGGTCAGCGGCATCCTGATCGGCCTCGGCACCCTGCTGGTGGCCGGCTCGGCGCTGGTCGAGTGGCGAACGCGCGGGTGGAGCGGTACGCCCGCCCTGGCACTCGTGGTCATCGCCGGCGGCCTCGCCACCGCGGTCGCGCCCGGCGGCTGCGACACCGAGACCCGGTACCACTGCGCCCGGGTCCTCGCGGACCCCGACCGGGCCGGCGGTCGCACCCTCGTCCTGGACGGCGTACGCCACTCCTACGTCGACATCGACGACCCGACCTCGCTCAAGTTCGAGTACGTGCGCGCCATCGCGTCGGTGGTCGATGCCGCCTTTCCCGGAAACACGCCACTGACCGCGCACCACCTGGGCGGTGGCGGGCTCACCTATCCCCGCTACCTCGCGGCCACGCGACCGGGGACGCGCAGCGGTGTGTCCGAGATCGACAGCGGGGTCGTGCGCATCGACCGCGACCAACTGGGTCTGCGCTCACAAGGCGGTGCCGACGGCATCGACGTACGCGTCGAGGACGGCAGGATCGGCCTGCGACGACTGGCCGCAGGCAGTCGCGACCTCATCGTCGGCGACGCCTTCGGCGGCGTCAGCGTGCCGTGGCACCTCACCACGGTGGAAGCGATGACCGACGTACGGCGGGTGCTCGACGAAGACGGCCTGTACGTGGCCAACCTCATCGACCACGGCGGTCTGGCCTTCGCCCGTGCCGAAGTGGCCACCCTCAGCAGGAGCTTCGACCACGTCGCCCTCGTCGGCAGGCCCACCGACATCGGCCTCGAACCGACGACCGGCCCCAAGGGCGGCAATCTGGTGGTGCTCGCCTCGAACCGACCGGTCGACGCCCCCGCGGCCCAGGCGGCGCTCGACGCCCGGCAACCCGGCTGGAAGATCACCACCGGCGACGCCCTCAGGTCGTGGATCGGCGATGCCCGACCGCTCACGGACGACCACGCCCCCGTCGACCAGCTCCTCCAGCCCTACGGGTCACGCGGCAGCCGGTGAGCTCGGAGACCCCCGTGTCCCCCCGCAACGCCCACCACGGCCCCGGAACGCACGAAAGGCCGCCTTCCCATTTCTGAGAAGACGACCTCCGACCTGCATAAAGCAAAGTCGGGACGACAGGATTTGAACCTGCGACCCCTTGACCCCCAGTCAAGTGCGCTACCAAGCTGCGCCACGTCCCGATGTGCTTCTGATCTGGGGTTTCCCCCGTCTCGGCGGCACATGCAGAACATTACCCCACACCGAGGGGTGTCCATGCACCGGTTATCGGTGGGAAGGGGATGAAGCGAGGATGGAAGGGTGAACGCACGGGATCGGGACGGTGAGGGGCGGGCGCGGAACGCGCGGCCCAGGGACGGGCTGGGGCGGCCGCTGCCCTACGACGCCCAAGGGGTGGAGCGGCAGCCCGAGGGAGTGGTGCGCACGCCCGGCGAGACGGTGGCGCAGGCGCAGCTGCTGCTGGACGCCGGGATGCCCTTCCACGCGCACGAGGTCTTCGAGGACGCCTGGAAGTCCGGGCCCGATGCCGAGGCTCCGCTGTGGCGGGCGCTGGCACAGCTGGCGGTCGGGCTGACGCACGCCGCGCGCGGGAACGCGGTCGGCGGTGCCCGGCTGCTGCGCCGCGGAGCCGAGGCCCTGGCCCTGGCCCTGGCCGGGCGGGACGGAGCCGGCGGTGCGGACGCTCCCGAAGCCTGGTCCGCGCACGGGATGGACGTCCCCGGGCTCGTCCGGTGGGCCCGGGAGCTGGCGGCCCGGGTGGAGGCCGGCGCGGTCGTCGGCGCGGCGGCCGAGGCCCCGCACCTCACGGGCGGGCCCGGGCCGGCCTGAGCGCGCGGCTACGCCGGCTGGAGGAGGTCCCAGCGGTTGCCGTAGAGGTCCTGGAAGACGGCGACCGAGCCGTACGTCTCGTGGCGCGGCTCCTCCAGGAAGCGGACGCCCTCGGCCGTCATCCGGGCGTGGTCGGCGGCGAAGTCGTCGGTGTAGAGGAAGAAGCCGACCCGGCCGCCCGTCTGGTCGCCGACGCGGGAGCGCTGGGCGTCGTCCTTGGCGCGGGCCAGCAGGAGGGCGGACTCCTTGGCGCCCGGCGGACGGACCACGACCCAGCGGGAGCCGTCCGGGCGCACGGTGTCCTCGGCGAGGTCGAAGCCGAGCGCGCGGGTGTAGAAGTCGATGGCCTCGTCGTAGTCGTGGACCACGAGGGCGGTGAGGGCGAGGTGGGAGGACATGCCCTCATTGTGCGCCGAGGAGGACCACCTCCAGGGTGCGGGGACCGTGTACGCCCTCCACCCGGTCCAGCTCGATGTCGCTGGTGGCGGAGGGGCCCGAGATCCAGGTGAGGGGGCGGGTGGGGTCCAGCAGCGGCAGCGCGCGGGGGACGGAGTCCACCACCTGGTCGGGGACCCGGACCACGCAGATGTGGTGGTCCGGGATCAGCGTGATCCGGCGCCGCCCCTGTTCCGGACCGCCGTCGAGGACGATCGTGCCGGTCTCGGCGATGGCCAGGGCGCAGCCGGTCACCACGCTGTCCACCGCGTCCAGTTGGTACGGGGTGGAGGCCGCGCGGTCGTGGATCCGGGTCGCGTCGACGGCGGCCGTCCAGTACGGGGGCAGCCCGGGCGGTACCAGGACCGACTCGGAGCCCCGCTCGGCGAGGAGCCGCATCAGCAGCACGGCGATGCCGTCCTCGTCGACCCGGTGGACCCTGGCGCGGTACTCCGTGAGGTTCGCGGCGAGCAGGTCCGCGTTCTCGGCCGGGGTGCGGGCGCCGTGGACCGCGAGGTAGTCCCGGGGGATCGCGGTGTCCGGGCGCGGCTCGGGCAGGGCCCGGCGGATGCGGGCCAGGATGAGGTCCTTGGCGCTCATGGGCGTGCCTCCTTCTCGCGCGCCGCCCACCAGTCGCGGAACGAGCGCTCCGGGAGCTCCGGCAGCTCCCGGCTGTCGGTCCAGGCCCGCCCGGGCCCCGGCAGCCGGCGCGGCCGCAGCCGCCGGGCACGGGCCAGCAGCCGCTCTCCCGCGCGCAGTGCGCCCGGGTGGTCGAGGAGGATCCGGGCCGCCCGCATCGCGGCGCGTTCGGCGGTGTGGCCGTCGGCGGGGCGGATGCGGACCCGGATGCCCTCGCGGGTCACCGGGCCGCCCTGGACCACGCGTTCGCGGAGGTGGACCAGTACCTCGGGGATGTCGATGGCGACCGGGCAGACCTCGTAGCAGGCCCCGCACAGGGTGGAGGCGTAGGGCAGGGTGGCGTCGATCTCGCTCCCGGTGCCCCGGAGCTGGGGGCTGAGGATGGCGCCGATCGGGCCCGGGTAGACGGATCCGTAGGCGTGGCCGCCGGCGCGCTCGTACACGGGGCAGACGTTGAGGCAGGCGGAGCAGCGGATGCAGCGCAGGGCCTGGCGGCCCACCTCGTCGGCGAGGGTGTCGGTGCGGCCGTTGTCGAGGAGGACGAGGTGGAAGGCGGAGGGGCCGTCGCCGTCGGACCCGTTCGTCGGCCCGAGTCCGGTCCACATGGTCGTGTACGGGTTCATCCGCTCGGCGGTCGAGGAGCGGGGCAGTGTCTGGAGGAAGATCTCCAGGTCGCGGAAGGTGGGGACCACCTTCTCGATGCCGACCACCGAGATCAGGGTCTCGGGCAGGGTCAGGCACATCCGGCCGTTGCCCTCGGACTCGAAGACGACCAGGGTGCCGGTCTCGGCGACCATGAAGTTGGCGCCGGACACGGCGACTTTGGCCCGCAGGAACTTCTCGCGCAGGTGCAGCCGGGCGGCTTCGGCGAGCTCGCGCGGGTCGTCGCCCAGTCCCTCGGGGGCCGGACGGCCCCAGCCGCCCATCTCCGCGGCGAAGATGTCGCGGATCTCGCCGCGGTTGCGGTGGATGGCCGGGACCAGGATGTGGGAGGGCCGGTCGTGGCCGAGCTGGACGATGAGCTCGGCGAGGTCGGTCTCGTACGCGGCGATCCCGGCCGCCTCCAGGGCCTCGTTCAGGCCGATCTCCTGGGTGGCCATGGACTTGACCTTGACGACTTCCTTCTCGCCCGTGGCCAGGACCAGGCCGGTCACGATGCGGTTGGCCTCCTCGGCGTCGGCCGCCCAGTGGACGGTGCCGCCCGCGGCGGTGACGGAGGCCTCCAGCTGGAGCAGGTAGCGGTCGAGGTGCGCCAGCGTGTGGTCCTTGACCGCTTTGCCGGCCGCGCGCAGCCGGTCCCAGTCCTCCAGTTCGGCGACGGCCCGCGCCCGCTTGTCGCGGATGGTGTGCGTGGCGTGGCGCAGGTTGGCGCGCAGCACCTCGTCCCGTACGGCCTCGCGGGCCGCGTCGGGGAAGGCCGGCATGCCCAGGTAGGTGCCCGTCATACGAGTGGCTCTTCTTCCGTCGCGGCCAGGATCTCGGCGAGGTGCAGGGACCGCAGCGGGGCGCCCTGGCGGCGCAGGATGCCGTCCAGGTGGGCGAGGCAGGAGTTGTCGGCCCCGCAGAGCACCTCGGCGCCCGTGGACACCGCGTGGGCGGTCTTGTCGGTGCCCATCGCGGCCGATACGTCGGGGTTCTTGACGGCGAAGGTCCCGCCGAAGCCGCAGCACTCCTCGGCGCCGGACAGTTCGCGCAGTTCCAGACCGCGCACGGCCGCGAGCAGCCGCCGGGGCCGGTCCCCGAGTCCGAGGGCGCGCAGGCCGTGGCAGGACGGGTGGTAGGTGACGGTGTGCGGGAAGTACGCGCCGACGTCCGTCACCCCGAGCACGTCGACCAGGAACTCGGTGAGCTCGTACACGCGGGGTACGAGGCCTTCGGCGAGAGCGGCCAGCCCCGGGCCCCGCCCCTCCGCCTCGGCCGCGCGCCCGATCCGGGGGTAGTGGGAGCGGACCATGGCCGCGCAGGAACCGGACGGGGTGACCACGTACTCGTACCCGGCGAAGGCCTCGGCGGTACGCCGGACCAGTGGTTCGGCCTCGCGCCGGTAGCCGGTGTTGTACTGCGGCTGGCCGCAGCAGCTCTGCGCGGCGGGGAAGTCCACGGTGACCCCGAGCCGCTCCAGGAGCCGGACGACGGCGATGCCCGTGCGCGGGTAGAGCGCGTCGTTGACGCAGGTGACGAACAGGGCGGCGCGCATGACGGGCAGAATAGCCCGGTGAAGAAGTTCTCAGTGATCGGCATAGGCGCGGGCGACCCGGACCACCTGACCCTCCAGGCGGTCAGGGCGATCGGCGCGGCGGACGCATTCCTCATCCTGGAGAAGGGCGAGGAGAAGGCGGATCTGACCGGGCTGCGGCGCGCGATGCTCGACGCGCACGCCCGCCCCGGACACCGGCTGGTGGAGGGCCGCGATCCCGACCGCGACCGGACGCCCTCCGACTACACCCCCACGGTGGACGGCTGGCGCAGCGCGCGGGCCGAGCTCTTCGAGCGGTTCATCGCGGAGGACCTGGCGGAGGGCGAGACGGGCGCGTTCCTGGTGTGGGGCGACCCCTCGCTCTACGACTCCACGCTCGCGATCCTCGACGAGGTGCTGGAGAAGGGCCGGGTCGCCTTCGAGCACGAGGTGGTGCCCGGCATCAGCAGCATCTCCTCGCTGCTGGCCCGCCACCGCACCAACCTCAACCGGGTGGGCCGTCCGGTCCAGATCACCACCGGGCGCCGGCTCGCGGAGGGCTGGCCGGAGGGTGTGGACGACGTGGTGGTGATGCTGGACGCCCGGCACGCCTTCACCGCCCACCTCGACCAGGACCTGTACATCTACTGGGGTGCGTACGTCGGCACCCCCGACGAGATCCTGGTCTCGGGGAAGCTGGCGGAGGTCGCCAACCGGATCGAGGAGCTGCGCACCGAGGCCCGTGCCCGCAAGGGCTGGATCATGGACACGTACCTGCTCCGGCGCGGCTGAGCCCTTCGTCTAGGGAAGGTAGGCGGGCAGCACCTCGGCGAGCCGTTCGTACTCCTCGGCCCGGTTGTAGATCTGCCCGCTCACCCGGATCCCGCCGCCGCCCGGCCAGGGCCAGATCAGCACCCGGATCCGCTGCTCGGCCGCGATCCGCTCGCGCAGCTCGCCGGCGGCGGCCGGGGTTTCGGCCACCCCGGGCGGCAGGCGGAGCGTGCGCAGGGCGAGGCCCTCGGTGTGCGGGAGCGGGGCGATTCCGGGGATCTCGGCGAGCAGGGCCGCGCCGTAGGCGGCCAGCGCGCTGTTGTGGGCCCGTACCTTCGCGGCGTCGAGCTCCTCCAGCAGGTCGAGCCCTTCCGGGGCGGCGAGCCAGCCGGTGTAGTCGAAGGTGGCGCGGTTCTCCACGGAGCGCGGGTAGCCGTGGTGGTCCTCCCAGGAGGGCACCGGTGGCCGGATCCGCGCGCGGTGCTGCGGGGCCACGGACAGGATCGCGGTGCCGGACGGGGCGTAGGACCATTTGTGGAGGTTGCCGAACCAGAAGTCCGCGCCCCCGCCCAGGGGGTCGGGGATCATGCCGGGCGCGTGGGCGCCGTCCACGATGGTGGTGATGCCCCGCTCGGCGAGTTCGGCGAGCAGCCGGGGCGAGGCGATGAGCCGGGCGGTGGGCGAGCTGATGTGGTCGAGTACGGCGACCCGGGTCCGCGGGGTGACCCCGGCCAGCACGGTTTCCCGTACGGCGTCCTCGTCGGGGAGGTCCGTGCCCAGGGCCACGGTGGTGAGCTGGGCGCGCCGGGCGGCGGCCGCGACGACCGTGCCGTAGCCGTGGTCGGTGACCAGGACCTCGTCGCCGGGGGCGAACTCCACGGCGTCGAGGGCCGTGTTGGCGGCCTCGGTGGCGTTGGTCACGAAGGCGAGCCCGTCCGGATCGGCGCCGAGCCGGGCGGCGATCCGGGTCCTGGCCTCGACGAGCCGGTCGGGGGCGCCGATGAAGAAGGCGTCGGGGTCGGCGTGCGCCTCGGCCCGCAGGGCGGCCTGTGCTTCCTGGACGGGGATCGGCACCGCTCCGAACGACCCGTGGTTCAGGTGGCTGACGGCCTCGGAGAGCCGGAACAGCTCACGTCCGCCCGGGAATTCTGCGGGACGGCGGAGAGACCCGCTGCGTGAGGCGGACCCGGCCCGCCCGGCGGCGTCGGCGGGGTCGACGCGGTCGGCGCGGTCGGTCGGCTCGGCGGGCTGGGTCACGTGGGACCTCCGTGGGTGCGGCGCGGCTGTCGGCCCGATCATGCCCCGCCGCCCACCGGAGCGACAGCCCCTCCTCCGGCCATCGAGGCGCTCAGGCCGCCGGCGGGCGCACGGTCTGGCGGTGTGTGGCCCCCGCGCCCAGGTCCGCGAGCCAGGCGTCCAGGTCGGCCATGGCGGGCGGGTCCAGGAGGGCCGGGTCCACCGTGGTGCGGAGCTGGTGGGGCACCCCCGAGGCGAGCAGGAGGCGCAGGCTGCGCTCGGCCGAGGCGGCGGCGTGTCCGATGCCGGTGACCCTCTCGTACCGGCCGGGCGGGGCCTTGACGTCGAAGCCGACCCAGTCGAGGAGGCCGGCGTCGAGCAGCCGGGCCAGGCGCCGCGGGAAGGCTCCCCCGGTGTGCAGGCCCACCTCCATGCCCAGCGCGCGGGCCTCCCGTACGGCCTGCGGCAGACCGCGCTGGAGCAGCGGTTCGCCGCCCGAGAAGACGATCCCGTCGAGCAGCCCCGTCCGGCGGGCGAGGTGGCCGAGGACCTCGTCCCAGGAGACGGCGGCGGGGGCCCGGGCGGGCAGCAGGCCGGGGTTGTGGCAGTAGCCGCACCTCCAGGGGCAGCCCTGACAGAAGACGGTGGTGACCAGCCGGCCGGGCCAGTCGCACGTGGACAGCCGGGACCAGCCGCCGATGCGGACGACCTCGTCCGGATGCGCGGCGGGGCTCACACGGCCGCCTTGAAGTGGACGCGCTCGGCGTGTTCGCCCTTCTTGCCGATGTTGAAGGAGGACACCGGGCGGTGGTAGCCCATGACCCGGGTCCACACCTCGCACTCCGCGCCGCAGGTGGGGCAGTGGGGCTGCTCCCCCGCCAGGTAGCCGTGGTCCGCGCAGATGGAGAAGGTGGGGGTCACCGTCAGGTAGGGGAGCCGGAAGGTCTCCAGCGAGCGCCGGACCAGCTTGCGGCAGGCCCCCGCCGTCGGGATCCGCTCGGGGGTGTACAGGTGCAGGACGGTGCCGCCCGTGTACTTGCCCTGCAGTTCGTCCTGGCGCTCCAGCGCCTCGAAGGGGTCGTCGGTCCATCCGACGGGCAGCTGGGAGGAGTTGGTGTAGTACGGGTTGGCGTCGGTGCCGGCCTGGAGGATGCCGGGGAAGCGGGCCCGGTCCTCCTTCGCGAAGCGGTACGTCGTGCCCTCGGCGGGGGTGGCCTCCAGGTTGTAGAGGTGGCCGGTGCTCTCCTGGAAGTCGACCATCCGGGCCCGTACCCGGTCCAGGAGGCGGACCGCGAGGGCGTGACCCTCGGGCGCGGTGATGTCGTGGGCGTCCCGGCTGAAGTTGCGGACCATCTCGTTGACGCCGTTGACGCCGATGGTGGAGAAGTGGTTGCGCAGGGTGCCCAGGTACCGCTTGGTGTAGGGGAAGAGACCGCCGTCGATCAGGTCCTGGACGGTGGTCCGCTTGAGTTCGAGGCTGTCCTTGGCGAGCTCGCACAGCCGGTCCACCTCGGCCAGCAGCCGCTCCTCGTCGCCCGCGTAAAGATGCCCGAGGCGGGCGCAGTTGAGGGTGACCACGCCGAGCGAGCCGGTCTGCTCGGCGCTTCCGAAGAGCCCGTTGCCGCGCTTGAGCAGCTCGGTGAGGTCGAGCTGGAGCCGGCAGCACATGGAGCGGATCATGTTCGGTTCGAGCTCGGAGTTGATGAAGTTCTGGAAGTACGGGAGCCCGTACTTGGCGGTCATCGCGAAGAGCCGCTCGGCGTTCTCGCTCTCCCAGGCGAAGTCCTTGGTGATGTTGTAGGTCGGGATGGGGAAGGTGAACACCCGCCCGGTGGCGTCGCCTTCCGTCATCACCTCGATGTACGCCCGGTTGATCATGTCCATCTCGGCCTGGAGCTCGCCGTAGGTGAATCCGGCCTCCTCCCCCGCGACCACCGGGACCTGCTCGCGCAGGTCCTCGGGGCAGGTCCAGTCGAAGGTGAGGTTGGTGAAGGGGGTCTGGGTGCCCCAGCGCGAGGGGACGTTGAGGTTGTGGACGAGCTCCTGGACGCACTGCCTGACCTGGTCGTACGTCAGCGCGTCGAGGCGGACGTAGGGCGCGAGGTAGGTGTCGAAGGAGGAGAAGGCCTGGGCGCCCGCCCATTCGTTCTGCAGGGTGCCGAGGAAGTTCACGATCTGGCCGACGGCCGAGGACAGGTGCCTGGGCGGGGCGGAGTCGATCTGGCCGGGGACCCCGTTGAACCCCTCGGTGAGCAGGGTGCGCAGGGACCATCCGGCGCAGTAGCCGGAGAGCATGTCCAGGTCGTGGATGTGGAGGTCGCCCTCGCGGTGGGCGCGGGCCACGGCAGCGGGATAGACCTGTTCCAGCCAGTAGTTCGCCGTGACCTTGCCGGCGGCGTTGAGGATGAGCCCGCCGAGTGAATAGCCCTGGTTGGCGTTGGCGTTCACCCGCCAGTCCCGGCGGTCCAGGTATTCGGTCACGGTCTCTACGGCATCGACGACAGCAGTCACGGCGGCCCTCCCACGAGGCTCGGCACGGAAGAATGGCGGGCGCTTTCGAGCGCCCGTGCCGGCAGGTGTCGGACTGGTCCGCCGTGGCGGACTTGACCGTTGCGGGGCAGTCCCGGATTCCCACCGGGTTCCCTGTTGCCTCGGTCGGGGAGAGGCCCCGCCGAACCGGCAAGACCAACACTACATATGGATATGACCACAGCGCGCCACCACTACATATGGGGTGACGAAGGTCCCGAACGAAGGGACTTCGGCCCCTGCGGAGAGTAGCCGCAGGGGCCCGGCGGGCTCAGCTCCGGCCGCTGCTGGCGGCCTGGTACTGGAGGTCCTGCACCTCCACCGTGCGGTCCACCCGGTACCCCAGTTCCACCCGGGCCCCGGTCCTGCCGTCGCGCACCACGGCCGCCGAGCCGGTGCCCGGGCTCAGGGGCAGCAGCTCGGAGTGGACCCCGGCCGGGGCCGCGTGCGTGTCCCCGGCCGCTCCCACGGCCGTACGGATGCTCGCGGGCGCGGTCAGGAAGCTCAGCACCTCCACCGTGTCCCGGGCCGCGGCGCTGCCGCCGCGCAGCGACATCACGAGGGACTGGCCGCCGCTCGGGTCGGCGGCGGCGAACTGGGTGCGCGAGCTGAGGTACAGCGTGTCCCGGACGATCTTCGGCCAGCCGCCCGTCTTGAACCGGGTGAGGTAGTACGAGGAAAGGTCCAGGTAGGCATGGCCGTTGTGCAGGGAGGGCGCGAACTGGCTGCCCTCGCTGTAGTCGTTCCAGGTGGTGAGCTGGACCCAGTCGGCCCCGTCCTCGATGGCGCGGTTCCATGTGGCGCGCAGGGTCGCGGTGTTGCCCGCCTCGTCATAGATGCCCTGGTTGGGGCGGGCGTCCTGGACGGAGACGGGCTGCATCCAGATCTTGCCCGCGGCGTGGGCGCGCCGCACGTCGCGCGTGGAGCTCTCCTGGCCGACGTAGCTGCGGCTGCCCCACTCGGAGAATCCGTAGCTGATCGACTCGAACGCGCCGTTGTGCGCGCCGAAGTCGAGGAAGAGCGGGACGAAGGCGGTGCGGATGCCGTGCCGGGACTTCAGGACGTCCATGACCCGGGTCCACCAGGCGGCGCTCTGCTGCTCCGCCTTGAACGGCGAGACGACCAGCCGTCCGTCGGGGAGCCGGTGGGCGGCGGGTGTCTTGCCGAGGTCCGCGAGGAGGTCGGCGAGCACGACCGGGTCGTCGGTGTCCAGGGAGGTCATGTCGGGCATCAGCATGACCTTGAAGGCCGGGTCCACCGAACGGGCCGCCTCCATCAGGAGCTTGCAGCGTTCGAGGTTCTTCCCGGAGAGGGAGAGCAGGTCGAGGGTGAATCCGTCGATGCCGGCGGCGCGGGCCGTGCGGACCTCCTGCTGGAGGTTGGCGAGCTCCCAGTCCCCGGCCTTGGGCGCGACGGGCAGCGGCCGGTCGCGCAGCAGGCCGCCGTAGCGCTCGTGCTTGCCGTTCTCGCCGTCCGGCTTCAGGTAGTTGCGGGTGTAGTAGTCGACCTCGGCGGGCGCGTTGTCCAGGGAGAGCGGGTACGGGGTGAAGTAGTGGGCGAAGACCAGCTTCTTGCCGGCGGCGCCGGAGCGCAGGGCGGCCGGCTGCGGCAGGTCGAAGGGCAGGGCTCCGGTGGGGCGCGCTCCGCCGTCCGCGCCGGACCCCTGGGCCTTCGGGTCCGGAGCGCGCCCGGTCGGGCTCTGCGGGGCGGTGGTGCCCGGGCCGGTGGCGGCGGGGCCGGATGTGGTGGGCGCGGGGCTGCCGCCCGGGATTCCGGGCAGGGTGTCGGCCGGGCCGGGCGCCGAACGGGCCCGTGCGTCCGCGACGGTACGGGGCTCCCAGGCGAGGCCCGTCGCGGCGCAGACTCCCGCCAGGAGGAAGGCGGACAGGAGGAGGCTCAGCAGGGGTCTTCGACGCCGGAAGCCCGCACGGCGCCGGTGCGACGCGGGTTTCGTGCCGCGCCCTGACCGACGCCGGTCCGCACTCATGCTGGTCCTCCCCCGAATATGCCCGCGCCATGCCCGTACATCGGGCGGCACAGCAGCAGTACAGCGGATTCCGGGCCCCCGGACAACTGTTCCCCGGGAGAAGGGACATGAGGCATCTCTTCGCCATCGCTGGACAAAGGCGTGTGACCTGTACAACTCCTGCGATCACCGGCGCCACGGGCTTTTCACCGGAATAGGGAGTTCCACTGGCCTTTAGCGAGAAATGGCGCATAATCGTCTTCATGCGGCTTGAAACGACCCTCTTGCCGCAGGTCACGCATGCAGGGGGGCATCGTGTCGATGAGGGATTCCAGAGGAGCCGGTACGTTTCCGGTGACCTCCGCGGAGCTGTCCCGTCTTTTCACCGCCGTGCGGCGGGGCAAAGTGCTGACCGTCACCGGACGGTTCCGCGAGCCCCGGAGCCTATTGGTGCGGGAGATCGGGCAACGGCTCGCGTCCAATTTTTACGACGGTGTGGCCGTGGTGTCCATGGACAGACGGTTCGGAGTCCGCGACCTGACCGCCGCACTGGGCTGCGTACCGGGCATGCCGTTCCTGCCGTGCGGGACGTCGAACGCGGCGTCGTGGCTGGCGGAGCGCGACATGCTGCTCGTCCTCGACGGCTGCGAGCACCTCGCGTCCGAGGCCCTGGACTGGCTGCGCGAGCTGCTCGCCGTGGCCCCCGGGCTGCGGGTCCTGGCCGCCGGACGCGACCCGCTGGCCTTCGCACCGGAGCAGGTGCACCCCCTGTGACCGGGCGCGCTGTGACCGGGCGCGGAAACGGGTCCGCCCCGGTCGGCGACTGCCGACCGGGGCGGACCCGTGGAAGCGGTGGACCTCAGTCCTGACGGAACCGAGTCCTGACGGAACTCAGTCCTGCCCTGGCGGACTTCAGCCGAGGATCGCGAGCGCCGCGTTCAGCGTCGCGGACGGCCGCATGATCGCCGAGGCCTTGGCGGCGTCGGGCTGGTAGTAGCCGCCGATCTCCGCCGGGGCGCCCTGGACGGCGATGAGCTCGCCGACGATCTTCTCCTCGGACTCGGCCAGCGTCTTGGCCAGCGGGTCGAAGGCGGCGGCCAGCTTCGGGTCCTCGGTCTGGCGCGACAGCTCCTGCGCCCAGTACAGGGCGAGGTAGAAGTGGCTGCCGCGGTTGTCGATGCCGCCCAGCTTGCGGCTCGGCGACTTGTCCTCGCCCAGGAAGGTGCCCGTCGCCCGGTCCAGGGTGTCGGCCAGCACCTGGGCGCGGGCGTTGCCGGTGGTGGTGGCGAGGTGCTCGAAGGAGACCGCCAGCGCGAGGAACTCACCGAGGGAGTCCCAGCGCAGGTAGTTCTCCTTGACGAGCTGCTGGACGTGCTTCGGGGCGGAGCCGCCGGCGCCGGTCTCGAAGAGGCCGCCGCCGTTCATCAGCGGGACGACCGACAGCATCTTGGCGCTGGTGCCCAGCTCCAGGATCGGGAACAGGTCGGTCAGGTAGTCGCGCAGCACGTTGCCGGTCACCGAGATGGTGTCCTCGCCGCGGCGGATGCGCTCCAGGGAGTACGCGGTGGCCTCGACCGGCGACAGGATCTTGATGGTCAGACCGTCGGTGTCGTGGTCGGCGAGGTACGTCTTGACCTTGGAGATCAGCTGCGCGTCGTGCGCGCGGCCCTCGTCGAGCCAGAAGACGGCCGGGACGCCGGTGGCGCGGGCGCGGGTGACGGCGAGCTTGACCCAGTCCTGGATCGGCGCGTCCTTGGTCTGGCAGGCGCGGAAGATGTCGCCGGCGGCGACCTCCTGCTCCAGGACCGTGGCGCCCGAGGCGTCGACGAGGCGGACGGTGCCGGCGGCGGCCAGCTCGAAGGTCTTGTCGTGGCTGCCGTACTCCTCGGCCTTCTGGGCCATGAGGCCGACGTTCGGCACCGAGCCCATCGTGGACGGGTTGTACGCGCCGTGCGCGCGGCAGTCGTCGATGACGACCTGGTAGACACCGGCGTAGCTGCTGTCCGGGAGGACCGCGAGGGTGTCGGCCTCGGCGCCGTCCGGGCCCCACATGTGGCCGGAGGTGCGGATCATGGCCGGCATCGAGGCGTCGACGATGACGTCGGACGGGACGTGCAGGTTGGTGATGCCCTTGTCGGAGTCCACCATCGCGAGGGCCGGACCCTCGGCGATCTCGGCGTCGAAGGAGGCCTTGATCGCGTCGGCGTCGGGCAGCGCGCCCAGGCCGTTCAGGATGGTGCCGAGGCCGTCGTTCGGGGACAGGCCGGCGGCCGCCAGGGTCTCGCCGTAGCGGGCGAAGGTCTTCGGGAAGAAGGCGCGGACCACGTGGCCGAAGATGATCGGGTCGGAGACCTTCATCATCGTGGCCTTGAGGTGCACGGAGAACAGGACGTCCTCGGCCTTGGCGCGCTCGATCTGGTCGTTCAGGAAGGTGCGCAGCGCGTCGACGTGCAGGACCGACGCGTCCACGACCTCACCCGCGAGGACCGGTACGGACTCGCGCAGCACCGTGACGGCGCCGTCGGCGTCGACGAACTCGATGCGCAGCGTGTCGGCCTCGGCGATCACGGCGGACTTCTCGGTGGAGCGGAAGTCGTTCTCGCCCATGGTGGCGACGTTCGTCTTCGACTCGGAGACCCAGGCGCCCATGCGGTGCGGGTGCGCCTTGGCGTAGTTCTTGACCGAGGCGGGGGCGCGGCGGTCGGAGTTGCCCTCGCGCAGGACCGGGTTGACGGCGCTGCCCTTGATCTTGTCGTAGCGGGCGCGGTTCTCGCGCTCCTCGTCGCTCTTCGGGTCGTCCGGGTAGTCCGGAAGCGCGTAGCCCTGGCCCTGGAGCTCGGCTACCGCGGCCTTGAGCTGCGGGATCGACGCCGAGACGTTGGGCAGCTTGATGATGTTGGCGCCCGGGGTCTTCGCCAGTTCGCCGAGCTCGGCAAGGGCGTCCGCGATCCGCTGGCCCTCTTCCAGGTACTCGGGGAAGCTGGCGATGATCCGGCCTGCCAGGGAGATGTCACGGGTCTCGACATTCACACCGGCCGTCGACGCGTACGCCTGGATCACAGGCAGGAACGAATACGTCGCGAGGGCCGGGGCCTCGTCAGTGTGCGTGTAGATGATGGTCGAGTCAGTCACCGGATGCTCCGCTCCACAGTCTGCGTCTCTCGTCTGCAACATTGCTCGACATCAAGATATCTCGTGATCGGGTCGGTCTGGACAGCCCCCCGGCGCAAGCCCGTACGAGACACACGTCACGCTCGGTGGCCGGGGACCGCCGGGGGCCACCGCGGACCGCCGGACCCGGCCGGAAACGGCGAAAGCGCCGCCACCGGCTGTTTCCAGCCAGGGGCGGCGCTCGGCACTACCGGTCACGGACCTGCTCAGGCGTTGACGGCCTTCGGGCTCGGGCCGTACTGGTTCGGGTTCGGGTTGCCCTCGGTGGCCATCAGGACGATCGCCCAGATCCAGCCGACGAAGGGGATGATGCCGACCAGCACCCACCAGCCGGACTTGTCCTGGTCGTGGAGCCGGCGCACGCCCACCCCGAGCGTGGGGAGGAAGAGGCCGAGCACGACGAGCAGGTAGAACAGCGGGTAGGTGCTGACCGCGAAGTCGATGATCAGGGCGACGATCACCAGCGCCGCGTAGAAGAGGATGTACATCCAGTATTCCTGGCGCCGGGCTCGGCCGTTGAAGTCGGCGTACCGCTTGACTACATCGGTGAAGTAGTGCATGGGTCCCCCCTGAGGACGACGTTCCGGCCCACCCGGACGGAGCGAGCCGGGGCAGAACTTATGCCCCGCTTACGTTGCGGTCAAGCCACTTGGCAAGGCACCAAAAGGGTCACTTTTCGTCGCTCCGCCGCCGAAACGCACCGGTACCGGGCGCCACTTGGGACTCACTGCCCCCGGACGGTCGCGGACCGTGGCGAAATGAGGTGACGGAAGTCTTACGCCAGGGCGTGGGAGCCCCCCACCGCACCCGGAAGTCCGTAGCGTCCCGGCCCATGCGCGTACTCGTCACCGGCGGATCCGGGTTCATCGGCTCCCACATCGTTACCACTCTGCGCCGTCACGGCCACGACCCCCTCGTCCTGGACCTCGTCCCCCCGGCGGACGGGGCCGAGTTCGTGCGGGCCGACGTCCGCGACCCCGAGGCCGTACGCACCGCCCTGCGCGGGGTGGACTCCGTCTGCCACCAGGCGGCGATGGTCGGCCTCGGCAAGGACTTCGCGGACGCCCCGGCGTACGTCTCGCACAACGACCTCGGCACGGCGGTGTTGCTGGCCGCGATGGCGGAGGGCGGGGTCCGGGACCTGGTCCTCGCCGGCTCGATGGTGGTCTACGGGGAGGGCCGGTACGAGTGCCCGCACCACGGGGTGGTCCGCCCGGGCCCGCGCCGCGCCGCCGACCTCGCCGCCGGCCGCTTCGAACCGCACTGCCCCGTCTGCGACTCGGAGCTGGCACCCGGACTGGTCGCCGAGGACGCCCCGACGGATCCGCGCAACGTGTACGCGACGACGAAGCTGGCCCAGGAGCACCTGGCGGCCTCCTGGGCGCGGTGCGTGGACGGCCGGGCGGTGTCGCTGCGCTACCACAACGTGTACGGCCCGGGGATGCCGCGCGACACCCCGTACGCGGGCGTGGCCTCCTTCTTCCGCTCCTCGCTCGCGCGGGGCGAGGCCCCGCAGGTGTACGAGGACGGCGGCCAGCGGCGGGACTTCGTCCACGTGACGGACGTCGCGGAGGCCAACGCGCTGGCCCTGGAGGCCTCGACGCCGCTCGGCGCGTGCACCGCGTACAACACCGGCAGCGGAACCCCGCACACGGTGGGCGAGATGGCCACCGCCCTGGCCACGGCCCACGGCGGCCCCGCCCCCGTCGTCACCGGCGAGTTCCGCCTGGGCGACGTCCGCCACATCACGGCCGACTCCCACCGCCTGCGCACGGACCTGGGCTGGCGCCCCCGCACCGACTTCACGACGGGCATGCGGGACTTCGCGCAGGCCTGAGAGCAGCCGGCAGAAAGGCTGGTCGCGGCCATGTCCCCTTCCTGGCCGACTGTTGAACGAGTCGTGCCCGGCCTCAGGCCGGCACCGGCAGGGTCACCTCGAACCGGCACCCTCCGGGAACGTTCCGCACCGCCGCCCGCCCCGCGTGCGCCTCCACGATGCCCCGTACGATCGCCAGCCCCAGCCCGGCCCCGGCCGGAGGCGCCGGTACCGAGGCCACCCCCGCCGGAGGCGTCCGCGCCGGGGTGCCCCGCCAGCCCGTGTCGAAGACCCGCGGCAGGTCCTCCGGCGGGATGCCGCCGCAGCCGTCCGTCACGGAGACGACCACCGCTCCCCCGTCCGCCCGTACGGAGGCCGCGATCGCCACCGTGCCGTCCGCCGGGGTGTGCCGGATCGCGTTGATCAGCAGGTTGGCCAGGACCCGCGTCATCTCCTTGCCGTCCACCTCCACCGGCACCCGGTCCACCGCTCCGCCGTCGAGCCGCACCCCGCGCTCCCGCGCCAGCGGGTGCACCCCGGACAGCGCGTCGCCGACCAGGTCGTACACGGACATCCGGCTCGGGCTCAGCGCCAGCGCCCCCGCGTGGATGCGGGACAGTTCGAAGAGGTCCCCGACCATGGAGTTCAGCCGGTCCACCTCGGTGCGGATCTGCCGGTGGTACCGCGCCGGATCCTCCGCCATGCCGTCCTCCAGCGCCTCGGACATCGCCCGCAGCCCCGCCAGCGGGGTCCGCAGATCGTGCGAGATCCAGGCCACCAGCTCCCGCCGCGAGGTCTCCAGCGCCCGCTCCCGCTCCCGGGACACCGCCAGCTTCTCGCTGGTCGCAGCCAACTCCCGGGACAGCGAAGCCAGTTCCGCGGTCGCCAGCCCCGGCGGCGCCGCGAAGCTGCCTCCGTCACCGAAGTCCCGCGCGGCCAGGGACAGTTCCCGGCTGCGGGCCACCACCCACCGCCCCAGCAGCAGCGCCACCGCCAGCGAGACCACCGCGGCCATCGCCACGACCAGGGTGACCACCCCGAGGTCGTGCCGGGAGAGGAACATCGCCTGGGCCACGGCGAGCGTCCCGGCCAGCATCGCGGTGACCGTCACGGCGGCGATCACGGTCAGGGACACCGCCACCGACCGGTGGCGCACCAGCCTCAGCACGAGCGCGCCGAGCGCCCCCGCGCACACGGCCCCACCGAACGCGAACAGCGCGATGAGCAGTATGTCCTTCATGCCGCGGCCACCTCTCCCGGCTCGAAGCGGTAGCCGACGCCCCACACCGTCTGGATCAGCTTCGGCCGCCCGGGGTCCTCCTCGACCTTGGCGCGCAGGCGGCGTACGTGCACGGTCACCGTCGACAGGTCCCCGAAGTCCCAGCCCCACACCTCGCGCATCAGCTCCTCCCGCCCGTGCGCCTGGCCCGGATGCCGCAGGAAGTGCGCGAGGAGGTCGAACTCGCGGACCGTGAGCGCCAGTTCGCGCCCGTCCTTCGCGGCCCGGTGGGTGGCCGGGTCGAGCGTGATCCCGGCGCCCCTGAGGCGGGCCTCCGCCGCACCGGCCCCCGCGGCGGCCGCGGCCCCGGCGGCCGCCGCGCGCCGCAGCACGGAGGTGACCCGCAGGACCAGCTCGCGCGGGCTGAAGGGTTTCGTGACGTAGTCGTCGGCGCCCAGTTCCAGTCCGGCGATCCGGTCGTCCTCGTCGCCCCGCGCGGTCAGCATGATCACGGGTACCGGGCCGGTCGCGCGGAGCCTGCGGCACACCTCCAGCCCGTCCAGACCCGGCAGCATGAGGTCCAGTACGACCAGGTCCGGCCGGACGAGCCCGGCGTGGGCGAGCGCCGCCGGGCCGTCGGCGACGCTCTCCACGGTGTAGCCGGCGCGCCTGAGGTAGCCGGTGACGACCTCCGCCACCGTCGGGTCGTCGTCGACGACCAGGATCCGCGCGGGCGCCGGCTCCGTACCACCGCCACCGCCACCGCCGCCACTACTGCTGCCGCTGCTCACGCCGTCACCGCTCATACCGTCCAGCCTCCCACCCACGGGCGCCGGACCGGACCCCGGACCGCGTCCGTGGGGGCGACGTCCGCGTTTCGTAAGGAGTCCACGGCCCTTTTGCGCGGCCCCGGTTCCTACGGTGAAACCGTGAGCGAAACCGTGACGGTAGACGTCGTACTTCCCTGTCTGAACGAGGCCGAGGCCCTGCCCTGGGTCCTCGCGCGCATCCCGGCCGGCTGGCGGGCCCTGGTCGTGGACAACGGTTCCACCGACGGCTCCGCCGAGCTCGCACGGGCCCTCGGCGCGACCGTGGTCAGCGAGTCCCGGCGCGGTTTCGGCGCCGCCTGCCACGCCGGGCTGCTCGCCTCGGATGCGGACGTCGTCTGCTTCTGCGACTGCGACGCCTCGCTCGACCCTGGGCTGCTGACCGGCTTCGTGGCGTCCGTCGCCGCGGGCGAGGCCGATCTGGTGCTCGGCCGGCGCCGGCCGCGGGGCCGCGGCGCCTGGCCCGCGCACGCCCGCGCCGGAAACCTGGCGCTGGCCCGGCTGCTGCGCCGCCGGACCGGGCTGCGGCTGCGCGATCTGGGCCCGATGCGGGCGGCACGACGGGAGGGCCTGCTCGGGCTGGACCTGTCGGACCGGCGTTCCGGCTACCCGCTGCAGATGGTGGTCCGGGCCGCGGACGCGGGCTGGCGGATCCGGGAGGTGGACGTGCCGTACCTGCCGCGTTCGGGGAAGTCGAAGGTGACGGGCACCTGGCGGGGCACCTGGCAGGCGGTGCGCGACATGAGCCGGGTCCTGGCGCAGCCGCCCGACGCCCGGGCTGCCGGCGGGGCCGGCGCGGGCACGCCCTCCGGCGGTGCACCCTCCGGCCGCACGCCCTCCGGCGGTGCCCGATGAGTACGACCACCCTGCTGGTGATCGCGAAGGAGCCGGTCCCGGGCCGGGTCAAGACCCGACTCACCCCGCCGTTCACCCCGGTCGAGGCGGCCGCGCTCGCCGAGGCCGCGCTCGCCGACACCCTGGCCGCCGTGGCCGCGGCCCCCGCGCGGCGCCGGGTCCTGGTCCTGGACGGCCGGCCCGGCCCCTGGCTGCCGCCCGGCTTCGAGGTGCTCCCGCAGTGCGGCGGGAGCCTGGACCTGCGGCTCGCCGCCGCGTTCGGGGCCTGTGACGGCCCCGCGCTGCTGATCGGCATGGACACCCCGCAGGTCACGCCGGAGCTGCTGGACGTCGACTGGTCCGCGTACGGGGCCTGGTTCGGGCGCGCCGTCGACGGCGGCTTCTGGGCGCTCGGACTGGCCGTCCCGGACCCCGCACTGCTGCGCGGCGTACCGATGTCGGTCCCCGAAACGGGCGCGGTCCAGTACGAACGACTGCGCGCGGCCGGGCTGCGCACCGGCCGGCTGCCCTTGCTGCGCGACGTCGACACCGCCGAGGACGCCCGTCTGGTCGCCGCCGGGGCTCCGGCGGGCGCCTTCGCCGCGCGGCTGGCGGGCATCACCCGGCCGGTCCTGCGATGACCACGCTCACCTCGGGCGCGGCCCGGGCCGGCAGTCCGGTCGCCGCCTGGTCCGCGGACCCGTACACGGTGGCCCTGCGCAGTGGCCGCGGGCCGCTCTACCTGCGCCGGGGCGACGGGTGGCTGCTCCCGCTGGACGTGGAGCGCTGGTGCGAGGCACCGGACGACGCCGACCGGACGGTACTGGGCCGCTGCCGGGGAGCCGTCCTCGACATCGGCTGCGGCCCCGGCCGGCTGGTGTCCGCGCTCGCCGCACGCGGGCACCGGGCCCTCGGCATCGACGTCAGCCCGGAGGCGGTGGCCCGGACCGCCCGCACGGGCGGCACGGCCCTGCACCGGTCGGTCTTCGACACCCTTCCCGGAGAAGGCCGTTGGGACACGGCGCTGCTCATCGACGGGAACATCGGCATCGGCGGCGACCCCGCGGCGCTGCTGCGCCGGACGGCCGAGGTGCTCGCGCCGAGCGGCTCGCTGATCGTGGAGTGCGTGCAGGCGGAGGCCGGGGCCGACGTGGACGAACGCTGCGATGTCCGGGTGGCCGACGGCCGGGGCGGCCTCGGGGCGCCGTTCCCCTGGGCCCGCGTCGGCCCGGAGGCCCTGGCCCGGCACGCGGCGGACGCGGGCTGGACCCCGGCCGGCCGCTGGACCGCGGCGGGCCGGCCCTTCACCGTACTGACGCGCGGGGCCGCAGCCCCGTAGCGCGGTCCGGGGTCAGCCCGGCCCGGGGTCAGGCCGGACCGGCGTCGGCCCGGCCCGGGTCAGCCCAGCCCGGCGTACGCGGCCATGACGATCTCCATGCCGCGGTCGTCCTCCTGCCGGTCGCGGTATCATCTGGTTCATGACGTAGGCCACCGTCATCCGTGCGTCGGGATCGCTCACGACCAGCGAGCCGCCCCAGCCGCCCCACCCGAAGGTGTTGCCGAACTTCCCGAAGCCCGCCGTCCAGGACATCGGCGTACCCAGGACGCGGTCCGGGCCGCTGAACACCTCCTGCCACGCGGGCTCGCAGCCCTCGGGGGACAGCAGTCGCACACCGCCGGCCGTCCCCCGGTTCGCCAGGACCGACTGGACCAGGGCGACGGAGCGGGCGTGGCCGAAACCGTTCACCGCGGGGATCTGCGCACGGCGCCAGGCAGGAGAGTTGACGTCCCTGACCCGGACGGTGATGCCGGCGCCCTCCCGGCGTGCACCGTCCGGTCCGGGCGGCGCACTGGCGGCGTGGTCGTCGGTCAGCGACGGCGGCGCGATGAGCGGTGCGACGCGGTGATCGTGCTCGGCGGGGAGCCCGATGTGGAAGTCCGCGCCCAGCGGCCCGGCCACCTCCTGCGCGAAGAACTCGCCGAGGCTGCGGCCGGTGATGCGGCGGACGAGCTCGCCCACGAGGAATCCGAAGGTCAGCGCGTGATAGCCGGCGGCCGTGCCCGGTTCCCATGCGGGCGCCTGCGCGGCCAGCCCCGCCGTCACGCGCTCCCCGTCGTAGAGCTCCTCGACCGTCATCGGCCCGGACGCGTCCGGCAGCCCCGCGGTGTGCGACAGCACGTGCCGCACCAGCACGCCCTCCTTGCCCGCCGCGGCGAACTCGGGCCAGTAGGCGGCGACCGGAGCGGACAGGTCGAGGCTGCCCCGGTCCGCCAGGATCAGCGCGCACAGGGCCGTCATGTTCTTGGTCGTCGAGTTCACGCAGGTGAGGGTGGACCGCTCCCAGCCGACGGTACGGTCCGCGTCGGCGTACCCGCCCCAGAGGTCGGCCACCGGCTCGCCGTCGAGGTAAACGGCCGCCGAGGCGCCCACGTCTCCCTTGGCCAGCAGCCCCGCGAGTGCTTCGTGGACCGCACCGAACCGCGGCTCGCAATATCCCTTAATGTCGTTCATGGGCGTAAGCCTCGGGCAGCGCCACGGCTCGCCGCCCGACAATTCCCGCACGGGATGTGTCGGGTGGGCAGGGAAGGACGGACGGCGTGCTGGAGCGGCTGAACCAGGCGTTGGAGCACCTGGAGTCCTGCCTCGACCAGGAGATCGACATGGCCGAGGTGGCCAGGATCGCCGCGGTGTCGGAGTACCACTCCGGCGGCTGTTCTCCGCGCTCGCCGGGATGCCGCTCCCGGTCTACGTCCGGCGCCGGCGGATGACGCTCGCCGGGGCGGAGGTGCTGGCCGGGGAGCTGACGCTGCTCGATGTCGCGGTGCGGTACGGGTACGGCTCGGGCGAGGCGTTCGCCAGGGCGTTCCGCTCGGTGCACGGCATCGGGCCGGGCGAGGCGCGGCGCACGGGCGCCGTGCTCACGGCGCAGCCCCGCATGTCCTTCCGTGTCGTCGTCGAGGGAAGCACGACCATGCGGTACCGGATCGTGGAGAAGGAACCGTTCCGGGTCCTCGGCAGGAAGGCCCGGGTGCCGCTCGTGCACGAGGGGCCCAACGCGGCCGCCACGGCGCACGTGGCGAGCCTGGACGAGCGCACGGTCGTACGGATGAAGGCGCTGGCCGGCCGGGAGCCGGAGGGGATCTTCTCGGCGGTGGTGCACCTGACCGACAGCCGGGAGGAGGGCGCCGAGGTGGACTACTGGGTCGGCGTGGCGACCGGCCCGCGGACGGTCGCCGATGAGCTCGACGCCCTCGACGTGCCCGCCGGGACCTGGGCGGTCTTCGACAACCGCGGGCCCTACCCGGGCTCCCTCCAGGAGCTGTGGCGGGACGTGTTCACCCAGTGGTTCCCCTCGAACCCGTACACGAGCCGGCCGGGACCGGAGTTCCTCCGGACGCGGCCGGTGGAGATCGGCGCGGAGACCGACTCCCAGCTGTGGATCCCGGTCGAGCGGGGCGGCGGCTGACGGCACGCCGGGTCACTCGTCACTGCGCGCGGCGGCTTCGGACGGACCGGGCCGTGCGCGCCGCCGCCGTCCCACGACTGCCATCACCCCGGCGGCGACGGCCACCGCGGCGAGCACCAGGAGCAGGTTCCGCCCGTACGGCAGGGGCAGGGCGGACGGGTTCGGCGGCGTTCCCGGGCGCAGCAGCAGGGGCAGGGTGACCAGTACGAGCACGCCCGCCGTCAGCAGGGCTCCCCGTACGAGGCCCCGCGCGGGCACGGCGGCGACCGCGAAGCCGGCCGCCAGGACGAGGGGCGCGATGATCGCGTCGTGCAGGACGAGCGCCCCGCCCATCCACACCAGCACGTCGAGGGGGTCGGGCAGGTCCGCCAGCAGCCGGCCGCCGATGGCGATCAGCAGCAGTCCGGCGCCGCCCAGCAGCAGCCGCACGCTCTTCACAGGACCTCCAGCAGCGCGACCCATTTGGTCTGGAGGACTCCGGGCCGGTTCGGCGCGATGATGCGCGCGGGGTAGCCGTGGTCGGCGGTCAGGGTCTGGCCGTTCAGTTCCAGCGCGAGCAGGGTCAGCGGGTCCTCGGCGTAGTCGCGGCCCATCTCCATCACCCGGTAGGCGCCGCCCCTTTCCAGCGAGGTGACCCTCAGGCCCGCCCCGGACGGGGCGCCGGCCCGTGCCATCAGGTCGCGGATCCGGACGCCGCTCCAGCGCGCTTCCACGCTCCAGCCCTCCACGCACGCGATCGGCAGTCGGGCCTGCGCCCTGGGCAGGGCGCGGAGTTGATCGAGCGTCAGGGTGTAGGGGGCGGGGCCGCGCACCTCCAGCCGCCAGTCCCGTACCGCCCGCTCGGTCACTCCGGCGGCGGCGGCCGTGCGGTTGACCGGGAGCCCCTGGGGTCCGTGGTCGGGGTGCCGGGGCGCGAGCAGATCGAGGCGCCCCAGCGGGGTGAAGGACTGGCCGACGGTGGTGAGGGTGACGGCTCCGACGGCTGCGCCGACGCCGAGCATCAGGGAGCGCCGGTCCGGGCCGTCCTGGGCGGGCAGTTGGATCGTTCCTGGCGACCGGCGGCTCCAATGGGCCTTGATCTCGGGGGCTTTGAGGGCGAGGTGCAGGAGGAGCGAGCCGGTCACCACCCAGGCGAGGGCGAAGTGCGTCTGGATGAAGCCGAACGGCCACGGGTACCACTCGGCGATGTTGAGGAGCCCGGTGAAGACCTGGAGGACGGCGGAGGCCACGAGCACGGCCACCGACAGCCGTTCCAGCCCGTGCCGGACACTGCGCACCGGGGGCCACACGAAGAGCCTCGGGTACACGGTCCACAGTTTGGCGAGCAGGAGCACGATCGCCGCGAGCCCGGTGGCGATGTGCAGGCCCTGGCTGAGCCGGTAGCCCCAGACCGGGCGGCTGGGCAGCGAGTCCGCGGCCCAGCCGGGCGGGTGCTGGAGGTAGTGGCTGATCAGGCCGGTCAGGAAGCAGACGGCGAAGGCCGCGCCGAGCCAGCGGCCGAGGGCGGTGGCGGTGCGGGCGTCGTGCAGCCGGCCGCCGAAGGAGGGCGGCCGCAGCGGGAAGCGGGGGCCGGATTCGGGTGGGGTGGAGGGCGGCGGCACGGATGGGGGCACCGGCGGCGGCACGGGCGGAGTCATGTCCTCCATGAGAGCGCCGCCGGGCCCCGCGCGGGCTCCCCGACACCTTACGAAACGCGGACGCCGGGCCGGGTCGCCCGCCCGGCGGCGCCCCGCGCTGCCAGGCTGGCCCGTATGGACCACCCCCGCGCCCGGACCCTCCTCACCGTGCTGCTGCTCGCCGCGCTGACCGCCGTGCTCGTGCCCGCCGTCCGCGAGGAGGGCTACTTCGCCGACCCGGCGCGGCTCACCTGGTGGTACGCGGCCGCCTGGACGCTGTTCGGCGCGGCCGCCTGGTCGCTGCGGCGGGTGCCCGGGCGGTACGTGGTCCCGCTCGTGCTGGCGGGTGCGCTGGCCGTCTGCGCCGCGGGGCTCTCCGGGCCGCCGCTGACCAGCACCGATTCCTTCCGCTACGCCTGGGACGGGCGGGTGCAGGCCGCCGGGATCTCCCCGTACGACCACGCCCCCGCCGATCCGGCGCTGCGCGCCCTGCGCGACGACTGGCTGTTCCCGCGCGGCGGGGCCGCCTGCGCCGGGCCCGACCGGGTGGCCGTGGAGCCCGGGGTGTGCACCCGCATCAACCGGCCCACGGTGCACACCGTCTACCCGCCCGTCGCGGAGTGGTGGTTCGCTCTGGTGCACGCCCTGTCTCCGGCGGGCGTGCGGCACAAGGCCCTGCAGGCCGGCGGGGCCCTGCTGGCGCTCGCCGTCACCGGGGCGCTGCTGCTGGTCCAGCGCCGCCGGGGCGCGCGGCTGCGTACCGCCGCGTACTGGGCCTGGTGTCCGGCGGTGGCGGTGGAAGCGGTGAACAACGCGCACGTCGACGTGCTCGCCGTCCTGCTGTCGGTGGCGGCGCTGGGGGTGGTGGTGCGCCGGCGCCCGCTCGGCGGAGCCCTGTTCGGGCTGGCGATCGCGGCGAAGCTGCTGCCCGCGGTGCTGCTGCCGGGCGCGCTGGCCGGCGTACGGCGGTGGCGGGACGCGGCGGCGCTGCTGCTGCCCGCGGCCGCGGTGGTGGGGCTGGCGTACCTGCCGTACGTGCTGGTCTCGCGCGCGTCGGTCTTCGGCTACCTGGGCGGCTACGCCGAGGAGGAGGGGTACGAGGACCCGGGCGCGGGCGGCCGTTACGCGCTGCTGCGCCTCGTGCTCCCGGACTCCTGGTCGGTGCCCGCGGTCGCGGTCGGGATGCTGGCGGTGACGGTGTACGTCTGGCGGCGCGGGGATCCCGGGCAGCCTTGGAGCGCGGCCCTGTTGGTGACGGGTACGGCGTTCCTGCTGATGACTCCGGGGTACTCCTGGTACGCGCTGCTGCTGATCGCGCTGGTGGCCCTGGACGGCCGCGCCGAGTGGCTGGGGGTGGCGCTCGCGGGGGCGGCGGCGTACGTCTCGGTGCGCGTGCTGGGCGGGGCGACGATCCCGGTGGCGTACGGGCTGGCGGGGGCGGCCGTGCTCGTGGGGTGGGCGCTGCGGCGGCGGGCCGGGCGACGGCCCGGGGAGGGAGGGGAGTTCGCCCCGGACCGCCGCCTCACGCTCCTCGGCGCGGTCAGCCGATGTGGAAGGGGTCCCCGTAAACCTTCCAGTCCAGGGGGGTGTTGAGGTTCAGGTTGCCCTTCTTGAGCCACACGCGCTGGGCCGTGTCGACGCGGCTGGTGTCGCTGTGCGCCTCCTCCTGCTTCATCGCCCAGACCCGGGCGTCGAGGAAGGCGTTGAGCCAGGTGGTCTCGTTGCCGCCCTGGGCCGGGGGCTTGGCCTTGGTGAGGGCGCGCTTGCGGATGTTGCGGAAGCTGGTGGAGTCGGTGCCGTCGCCGTGCATGACGATGGCGTCGTAGTAGGTGAACTGGCCGAGCACGCCGACCCCGTCGGCCTTGCCCTGCTTCACCGCCGGGTTGAAGTAGACCCGGTCGCGCTCGTGGTCCTGGGCCTTCTTGAAGGCGGAGTCGGAGGCCGCCTTCACCCAGTCCTTGGTGAAGTTGGGGTCGAGGCCGGCGTGCGAATCGCTGCCGTCGACCTTGCGCAGCGCGGGGAGGTACTTGGCGAGCACGTTGCCGGGCTTGATCTGCGTGTAGTACTCGACGAGTTCGAGCATGTCGTGGGTGCCGGAACAGAAGCCGATGATGCCGGCCGTGTAGCCGCGGCCGTCGTCTATGTCCTCGATGTACTTGTACTGCGCCTTCCAGTTCAGCGAGGAGTTCTCGGCACTGGAGACGATCTGCATGGCGATGTCCTTCTTCGCCGGGTCGTCGAGTCCGACGGCGGCGGCCGACACCTGCGCGGCGGCCGGGGCCGCGGTGGGGGTGGTGGCGGTCGCGTGGGCGGTGACGGGCACGGCGAGAAGGGCGGCGCCGAGCACGGTACTTACGGCCAGTCGCTTGTGGTGGGGGGTGAACACAGTGCCTCCATGAGGGAGTTGATGCTCGGGCGACTTCGTTAGGAAACTTTACTACCAGATGTCTCGCCACCTCAAGGCCCTGGCTGGATCCGCTCCCGCCGGGCAGCGCCGACGGCCACCCGACCCCGGCCTACGAGGCCGCCGTCGCCGGACACGGCTGCGCCCCGGGCAGCGCACGCTGCCCGGGGCGCTCTGAGGGGGGCTCGGAGGGGGGCTCCGCTCAGCCTTCGGATCGGCCGGTGGCGCGAGCCGCCAGGCGGGACCGCAGGCCCTGCTTCACGTCCGGCCACTCCGGGCCCGTGATGCTGTACACCGCCGTATCGCGGATCCAGCCGTCGCGCATGACCATGTGGTGCCGCAGCACGCCCTCGTGCTGCGCGCCGATCCGGGTGATCGCCGCCCGCGACTTCTCGTTCCGCACGTCCGTGAGCAGCTCGACCCGGTTCATCCCCATCGCCTCGAAGGCGTGCGTCAGCATCAGCAGCTTCGCCTCGGCGTTCGCACCGCTCCGCTGCCAGGACGCGGCGAGGAAGGTCCAGCCGATCTCCAGCCGCCGGTTCGCGGTGTTGATCACCATCAGCCGGGTGGAACCGATGACCCGGCCCGTCGCCGCGTCCACCGTCGCGTACGGGATCTGCGTGCCCGCCGCCCGCGCCGCGACCGCGTCCTCGATGAAGCCCCGTACCTCGTCCGGGTGCGGGACGATCGTCACCGCGAGCTCCCACAGGCTGCCGTCGCGGACCGCCTCGCACAGGCCGTCGTGGTGGCGGAGCTCCAGCGGCTCCAGCCGTACCCGCTCACCGGCCAGCTCCGCCGTCGCCACCGCGTCCGTGTCCGCCTGCTGCATGTCCGACCTGCCCGTTCCTCGTGGTTGCGCGCCAACACGCGGACCCTACCGGCGGGGTCGGGCACCCTCACCCGGTTTTCCGACGGCCGGCGGGCCGCCGTCAGAGGCACCCGGACGCCGTCAGAGCCAGCCGTTGCGCCGGAAGCCGCGGTGGATGACGAAGCACGCGACGGCCATCACACCGAGCACGAAGGGATATCCGTAGGTCCACTTCAGTTCGGGCATGTGCTCGAAGTTCATGCCGTAGACCCCGCAGACCATCGTGGGGACGGCGATGATGGCCGCCCACGCGGTGATCTTGCGCATGTCCTCGTTCTGGGCGACGGTCACCTGCGCGAGATGGGCCTGCAGTATCGAGTCGAGGAGGGCGTCGTACGCGCCGATCTGGTCGGTGGCACGGGTCAGATGGTCGGCGACGTCCCGGAAGTAGGTGCGCATCTCCGGCGGGATGACGGGAATGGGCAGGGTGCTCAGCTGCTGGAGCGGCCGGCCCAGCGGGGCCACCGCCCGGCGCAGCTCCAGCAGTTCGCGCTTGAGCTGGTAGATCCGGCCGGCGTCCCCGCGGCCCCCGTGCTCGCTGAAGACCATGGTCTCGACGGCGTCTATGTCGTTCTGCACCGCGTCCGTCACGGCCACGTACTCGTCGACCACGTGGTCGGCCAGTGCGTGCAGGACGGCGACCGGCCCCTTGGCCAGGTGCTCGGGGAAGGCCTCCAGCTCCTCGCGGACCGACCCGAGGGTGCCCCGGCCGCCGTGCCGGATGGTGATGACGAAGTCGCTGCCGGCGAAGGCCATGAGTTCGCCGGTCTCCACCACCTCGCTGTTCGCGGTCAGCTCCTCGTGCTCCACGTACCGCACCGTCTTGAACACGGCGAAGAGGGTCTCGTCGTAGCGCTCGATCTTGGGCCGCTGGTGGGCCTGGACCGCGTCCCCGACGGCGAGCGGGTGCAGGCCGAGCAACTCGGCGAGCCCGGCGAACTCCTCCTGCGAGGGCTCGTGCAGGCCGACCCAGACGAAGCCCTCGCCCGTCTTGCGGACCCGGCGCAGCGCCTCGCCGACATCGGCGTGGCCGTGGCTGTCCTGGCGCACGCCCTCCCGGTACACGATGCAGTTGACGACGGCACTGCCGAGCGGGGAGCGGGCCGGGTGGCTGAGGTCGACGGCCCGCCGGTAGCTGCGGCGCACGACCCGGCGCAGGTTGCTGAACATGGACAACGAACGTACTCCCCTTCGGCGGAACAGCGGCCAGTGTGCCATCGGCGCGCGGACCGCGGGACCACAGGGCTACCGGGCTCGGGGGCTCCGGGGCTCCCGGGACCCTGCGGCTGCCGATCTCCGCACGCCGGGCGGGCCGGGTCGCCGGACGAGGGCGCGCGCAGCCGGTCCGCCCCGTAGGACTCGGCAGCACCGGGGACGAGGCGTACGTACGCTCCCGGACACCGCTCCCGGCACGCTGGGCGCGGGCAACCGCCGCTCAGGCCCGGTCGATGAAGACGCTCGTGGACTTCACCCGCGCCGTCGCCCTCGCGCCGACCTCCAGGCCGAGTTCCTCCACGGCCTCCCGGGTCAGCAGCGACACGACCCGGTGCGGTCCGGCCTGGATCTCCACCTGTGCGTCGACCGTGCCCAGTTTCACGCCCGTCACGATGCCGGGGAAGGCGTTGCGCGCCGAGGTGTACGCGGCCTCCCCGCCTTCGCCGCCCTCCTGCGCGACCTCCACGCAGAACGCCGCCAGGTCCGGCCCGTCGACCATCCGGCGGGTACCGTCCCGACGCGTCGGGAACCGTTCCGCGTCGGCCCACCGCCGGGCCGTGTCTACGCTGACGCCGAGCAGCCGCGCCGCCTGGCCGATCGTGTAGGACTCCATGCCCGCAGCCTAAGCCCTCCCCCGCCAGGTCCCCGCAGGCCAGGGGGCCGGCAAGGCTCCCGCAGGGCCCCGTACGGCTCGCCCCGGCCTAGTCGAGCGCCTCCGCCGCCGCCCGCGCGACCGCCTCCGCGACCATCGACAGCGCGGGCGAGTCCAGCTTCCACTGCTGCCAGTACAGCGGTACGTCCAGGGTCCGCCCCGGCGCGATCACCACCAGCTCCCCCGCCGCCACCCGTGGGCCGGCCTGCGCCTGCGGCAGCATCGCCCAGCCCAGCCCGGAGACCACCGCGTCGCAGAACCCCTCCGACGTCGGCACGTAATGACGCACCTCCGAAGCCCTGGCGCCCTCGTCTCCCGTCACCAGCCGCACGAACTCGTCCTGGAACAGGTCCAGCCGGTCGAACACCACGACCGGCGCCCTGCGCAGGTCCCGCTCCACCGTCTCCCGCAGGTGCCGCGCCGCGAAGGCCGGGCTCGCCACCGGCAGGTACCGCGCGACCCCCAGCCTGCGCACCGTGCACCCGGCCACGGGCGCCGGCTGCGAGGTGACCGCCGCCATCACGCGCCCGTCCCGCAGCAGTTCGGTCGCGTGCGCCTCGTCCTCCCGGTGCAGCTCGAAGCAGACCGGCGGATCCTGCGGCACCCCCGCCAGCGCGGGCAGCAGCCACGTGGCCAGCGAGTCCGCGTTGACCGCGATCGGCAGCCGTAGCGGCCCCAGGCCCTCGGCCATGCCGAGCTCGGCCCGCGCGTCGCGCTCCAGCCGGACGAGCTGGCGCGCGAAGCGCACGACGACCTCCCCCGACTCGGTCGCCCGTACGGGCTTGGTGCGCATCAGCAGCACCCGCCCGGTCCGCTGCTCCAGGGCCTTGACGCGTTGGCTGACGGCGGACGGGGTCACGTGCAGGGCGGCGGCCGCCGCGTCGAAGGTGCCCTCGTCGATCACCGCGAGCAGGGTCCGGACCTGGTCGACAGGCAGTTCATCCATCACGCGGGCTAATGGTACGTAAGAATCTTTAGCTGTACTCCTCGCCGTGCCGCTGCCTACGGTCGAAGACATGACACACGGCATCATCACGGCGGCCCTCGCCGGCTTCGGCACCGGTCTTTCCCTCATCGTCGCCATCGGCGCCCAGAACGCCTTCGTCCTGCGCCAGGGCGTACGCCGCCAATCGGTCCTCGCCGTGGTCGCCATCTGCGCCCTCTCGGACGCGGCCCTCATCGCCCTCGGCGTGGCCGGCGTCGGCGCGTTCGTCACCGCCTGGCCGCCCGCCCTCACCCTCGTCGGCCTCGTCGGCGGCGCCTTCCTGATCGGCTACGGCGCCCTCGCCGCCCGCCGGGTACTGCGCCCCGACCCCGGCGCCGCCCTCGCCGCGGACTCCCCCGGCGGGGCCGCCGGGGCCGCCTCCGCCCGGCGCGCCGTGCTGACCTGCCTGGCCATGACCTGGCTCAACCCGCACGTGTACCTCGACACCGTGCTGCTGCTCGGGTCCATCGCCGCCGACCGCGGCGACCTGCGCTGGGCCTTCGGCGCCGGGGCCGTCCTGGCGAGCCTCACCTGGTTCGGCGCGCTCGGCTACGGCGCCCGGCTGCTCAGCGGCCCGCTCGGCAAGCCCGCGGCCTGGCGGGCGCTGGACGGGCTCGTCGCGGCGACCATGGTCACGATGGGCGGCCTGCTCCTCGCCCGGGCCTGAACCAGGCCACCCCGCGCGCCGCGTGCCCCGCCACGCCCGCCCCCGCGCCCGCCGCTGCTCCGGCCCCGAAGTCCGCGGGCCCGGCCCGGCGCAGCCGCCTGAGCCACGCGCCCGGCAGTACGGGTGCGGGCACGGTCAGCACCGTGCACGCCGCGCGGCCGCGCAGCACGCGCGCCACCCGGCCCCCGTAGCGGCGGCCGGGCCGGCCCCCGACGACCAGCAGGCCGTCCGGTCGTCCGGCCGGCTCGCACGGGGTCCGGCCGGGGTCGCCCCGCAGCACGTGGCGGCGTACGACGGGCACGTCCGCCGGGTCGCCGCCGAAGGCCTCCTCGAAGGCCCGGTCGAGGGTCGCGGCGGCCTCCGCCGCCCACAGCGCGGCCCACGCCGGGTCGGGGAACCGGGCGAACATCCCTTCCCCCTCTGGGGGCGACCAGGCCACTACGGCCACCAGTTCCCGCCCTCCGAGCCGAGCCTCCCCGGCCCCCGCCCGCAGGGCGGCAAGGCTGCCGAGCGAGCCGCTCACCCCGACCACCACCCGGCTCATCGGCTCGGCTCCCGCACGGCCCTGACCAGCCTGTGGACCCAGTCGCGCAGGGCCGGAAGGCCGGGCAGCCCGGCGCGGTTCCGCCGCTCGTGGCTCTGCTGGAGGGCCCGCTCGGCGCGGTCGCCGAGGACGGTGAACTCGCTGGACATGAAGATCTCCTCCCGTCGAGCACCAGGCCAATTCCTGCGTGCCGGCCTCCAGTCTGGAGACTGATTGGCCTGCCTAGCAGAGCCAATTCCGCGCATCTGGTCTGCCACCGGCCACCGAGGTCCACCCCATGGACCCTCCCCGAGTGGGTACGGATCACCGTGCCCCGCCACCTCGCACCCACCGCGCACCTACCTCGCGCCCACCTCCCGCCCAGCCCTCGCCCAGCTCGTACGCCATCTCCCCGCACCTCCAGGAGCCCCCGTGCCGGATCAGCCCCCGACCCCACCCCCGTACACCGAGTCGGCCCGCGCCTACTACGCCGCCCAGCCCTCCCCCCTCGTGGCCGCCACCGGGATCGTGCTGGACTCCCGCGGGCGGGTCCTCGTCCTCACCACCTCGTACAAGGAGGAGCTGGAGCTCCCGGGCGGGACCGTGGAGGACACCGAGACCCCGGAGGAGGGGCTGGCCCGGGAGCTGAAGGAGGAGCTGGACCTGAGCGTGCCGGTCGGGCGGCTGCTCGCCGTGGACTCCCGCCCGCCGGGGCCCCTCGGCCGCTCCCTCGTCGTCCACGTCCACCTGGTCGGACCGCTCACGTCCGAGGAGGCCGCCGCGATCTCCTTCCCTGACGGGGAGGTCACCGAGGCGCGCTGGCTCACCCCGGAGGAGGCCTACGAGGCGCTGAACACCAGCAGGGCATCCCGCCTGCGCGCCGCCCTGGCCGCCCTGCACTCCGGCTCCCTCGCGCACCTGATCGGCGGCGTCCCGCAGCCCGGCTCCCCGGCCGGCCTGGACCCGGCCCGCCGGGCGGAGCTGGAACACGCGGGTGCCTACGACACCGCCGGCCACCGCGCCGCCCGCCCCAAGGCGCTCACGGCTGCGAGCGTGCTGTTCACCGACTCCGGGGGCGGGGTCCTGCTGGTGCGGCCCGCGTACGGCGATCCGGACCACTGGAACCTGCCCGGCGGCGGCATCGACAGCGACCTCGGCGAGATCCCGCGCACCGCGGCCCGCCGGGAGGTCCTCGAGGAGCTCGGCCTCGACCTCGCCCCGGGCAGGCTGCTCGCCGTCAACTGGTCGCACCGGTCGGGCTATCCGGCCCGGGTCCGCTTCCTCTACGACGGCGGCACCCTCGACGCCGCCACCCTGGCCCGGATCCGCCTGCCCGGGACGGAGCTCCTCGCCTGGCGCACGGTCCCCCCGGCCGCACTGGGCAGGTTCGCCAAACCGGCGCTCCGCCGCCAGATCGAGGCCTGCCTCACGGCCCGGGCCGCACCGGACGGCCCCCTCGAACTGCATGCCGGCCGAGTGGTGGATCAGACCCGGGGGCCATCGCGGTGATCAGCACATGACGCGGCGCCGCCGGATCGACCGGCGGCGCCGCGTTCAGGTGGAGTGGGTCAGCTCAGAAGAGGTTGGTGACTCTGGTGGCCCAGCCGCTCGCGCCGACCAGCAGCGGCGCCTTGAGACCGGTGGGACCGCCCGGATAGAAGAGCAGGCAGCCGGTGGGGCAGGTGGTGGTGGCCGCCGTACCCGTGCTGGTGACGTAGTTGACCACGAGCTTGGAGTCGGCCGCGGTGGTGGCCCACAGGTCGCCCTGCCCGTCGCCCGCCTTGGGCTGGAACTGGTCGTACTTGATGACCTGGCCTTCGTCGGTGATCGTCTTGCTGACGACGGTGCCCTGGGCATTGCCGCGGCTGACGATCAGCGGGCGGTTGGCGGGCTGCCATCCCCCGGTGGCGTAGGCGGCGCGGGGCGCGAGACCGAACGTGCCGTCCGTGCCGATCTTGCCGGCATAGAGGTACAGGTTCCCGTCGACCTTGTTGCGGGCGAGGATGTCCTGGACTCCGTCGCCGTTCTGGTCCCCGATGCCGAGGATCGTGTAGTTCTTCCAGCTGTCGCTGCCGGTGAAACCGGGGTCCTGGAAGTCGAAGGGCTTGGTCTGGTTCGCGCCGCCATCGGACAGGGTCCGGCCTGAATAGATGCGCAGGCGGGCAGCGGAGCAGGCATCGTCCACGCATTCGATGACGGCCAGGTCATTGCCCTTCCTGAAGCCGTCAGCGGTGCGCTGATCCAAGTCGCCGGGGGCAATGATCTGCTGCAGCCGTCCCCAGCCCTTGGGGCCGAGGCCGGGAGGCGGGGTCAGCTCCTGGCGGGTGGCGTGCGAGAGGTCGCCGAGCCCGTTGCCGGGATAGATGTAGAGCTTGTTGTCGCTCAAGCGGGCAATGGCGTCCTCGTAGCCGTCGGGGCTGGCCGTGGGGCCGCCGAAACCGACGAAGTCACCGCCGTGCGCGATCAGCGCACCCTTCCAGCCCGAGTCGGCGACGACGCGCATCTGCACACGGCCGGCTCCATTGCCGGCGTAGAAGCGCAGGCCGCCGTCCGCTTCGGGACCGAGCAGGTCGACGAAGCCGTCGCCGTTGAGATCGCCGAGGAGGTCCCTGTGCGCACGGTTCAGCGGAGTCTGCCCGGCCGGGTAGACGAAGGATGGCGGGTCCGTCTTCAGCACCGTGGCCTCGGCACCACCGCCGATCGGCGAGTGGTTGCCCGCCTTGTCGAAGGCGAGGGCGTACAGGGTGCTCTGGGGCCAGACCGTGGGGGTGACTTCGACGGCGGCTTCCGTGACGCCCTTGGCGAGGGGGATCCAGTTGGCTCCGGCACAAGGAGTGCTGGATATGGAGAGGGGGCGGTCCATGGACCAGCAGAACCCGGCGAGGTCGGTGGACGGGTTCTTGAACTTCAGGCGCACCTTGGTGCGTGCCTGCTGTGTGGTGAGGGCGGTGCCGTCCTCCTTGGTGACGGTGACGGGGTTCTTGGGCGCGTTCGCGTCGACCCTGAAGGCGCAGTCTCCGGTGTAGGCGCTGTACGTGCCTTCCTGGTCTCTTGCGCGGACCTTCCACTTGTAAGTGCCGGAGGGGAGGTTCTTGGCGAGGACCGTTGCGGTCGCCGTGCCGCCGCTGGGCACAGTGGTGACGTTGGAAACCGGTACTGACGCGCCCGCGGCGGTGGTGACGACGAACCGAGGGGTGACGGTGCCACCGTCGACGTCTCGCAGGCCTGCAGTCAGGGTCAGACCGCCGTTGCCCATCAACCCGTCGCAAGGGATGGGCTTGTTGCCCTCGGCCGAAGGCGCCCAGTTGCCTTCGAAGGCTCCGGAGCTGGTGACTTCGGGCTTGGTCAGGGTCACTGCGGCCGCGCCCGGTGCGGAGAGCAGATCTGCCGCCGTGAGCGGGAGGACGAGCGTGAGGATGGCTGTGAGCGCGCGGGGCACTCGTGCACCGGCTCTTCGGCGAGTCATGGGAACGGTGAGTCCTTCTGCTGATGTCCAGGCGTGGATCACCGCAGAGTAGGGCACGCGGTTCGCACTGGCACAGCAATATCTGAGTGGACATCACCACGCCGACACCGCCCTTGACCCCAAATGATCTGATTCAAGACCGGCTGGATGGCTTTGACGGTTCATCGAAGATTTTGCTGCACCAAACGGAGGCCGCGAGCCTCCCGCGACCGGCGTGGCGGCCGGCGTGGCGGCCGACTACTTCGGCTCGGTCGCGAGCTGGATGAGATTGCCGCAGGTGTCGTCGAAGACGGCGGTGGTGACGGGGCCCATCTCCAGCGGCTCCTGCGTGAAGCGGACGCCGAGGCCGCGCAGGCGCTCGTACTCCGCCTTGACGTCGTCGACGGCGAACTGGGCGAGCGGGATGCCGTCCTCGACGAGCGCGTCGCGGTAGGCCTTGGCGGCCGGGTGGCCGGCGGGCTCCAGGAGGAGTTCGGTGCCGCCGGGCTCGTCGGCCGAGACCACGGTCAGCCACCGGTCCGGCCCGCCCAGCGGGACGTCGTGCTTCTTCACGAACCCGAGGATCTCGGTGTAGAACTGCAGGGCCTCGGCCTGGTCGTCGACGAAGACGCTGGTCAGGTGGATCTTCATGGGGTGCTCTCTTCCGGTCCGGACGGGTCGGGCATGCGCCATCGCTCGGCGATCTGCCGCAGCGGGACGGTGTTCAGGTCGTGGAACTTGTACCGGCCCTCCCGCCTGGTCTCGACGAGTCCGGCGGCCTCCAGCACGGCGAGGTGCTGGGAGACCCCCTGGCGCGAGATGCCGAGCTGGTGCTTCATCGTCAGCCGCGAGCAGATCTCGAACAGTGTCTGCCCGGACTTCTCCGCGAGCTCGTCGAGGATGGTGCGGCGGGTCGGGTCGGCCAAAGCTCTGAAGAGTTCGTCGGCCACCACCACAGGATAGGCAAGCAACGACTTGCCTATCAAGTCGAAGCAGCCTTCGACGAGGACTTCGCCCGGCCGCGAATCCTTTTCGGACCTCCCCGCCTCTTGTCCGCGTACCGGCCGAACGGGCCGGCAGGACCAGGAGGAAACACCCATGATGATCACCAGCCTCGTAGTGATCGCAGCCCTGCTCGTGGGCGCGTGCAGCCGGCACCTGCTGCGGCGCTACAAGAGCCGGATCTGACCAGGGCCCGGCACGGGACACCTTCCGGGAACGACTGGAACGAGCACTACATGAACCAACGCTTCCGCTGGCCGGACGAACGGCTGATCAAGGCCGCTCAGGACGGCGACGTCACCTCACTCACCACCGTCGTCCTGGAGTCGCAGCCTCATGTGCAGAAGTTCGCCCTGTCGCTCTGCGCCTCGCCGCAGGACGCGGAGGACGCCGCGCAGGAGGCCCTGATCATCCTGTACCGGAAGATCGGCACCCTGCGGGCCACCGGCGCCCTCGCCTCCTGGATGTTCCGCATCGTGCGCAACGAATGCCTCCGGCAGATACGGCTGCTCGCCCCGCGAGCCGAGGAAGCGCCGGCCCGGCCGGCGTCCGCGGCACGGTCCGCCGAGGACGCCGTGCTGCGCGGGTTGGAGGCGGAGCGGGTCGCGGCCGCGCTCAGCGCCCTGCCCCGTGACCAGCGGCAGGTCCTGATCCTGCGTGACGTCCAGGGCCTGCCCGGCAGGACCGTCGCCGACGCCCTCGGCCTGAGCACCGCCGCGATGAAATCGCGCCTGCACAGAGCCCGCGCCGCACTGCGCGACTCCCTGGCGGCGATGGACCACCCAGTCGAAGGAGACCCACGACGGTGAACACGAACACCGTGAAGCCCGCACCACCCACGGCGCCCGCAACGAACTTCGCCAGCAGGTCCGTTCCGCGCCACCTGGCGCGCGGCGCCCTCGGCTTCGGCCTGATCATCGGCTCGATCGCCCTGGTACCCACCGTCGGCCCGCTCGCTCTGCTGGCGGCCCCGCCGGCCCTCATCGCCTTCCGCGGCTGCCCCACGTGCTGGATGGTCGGCCTGGCCCAAACCATCTCCCGCGGCCGCCTGCAACGCCAGTGCACGGACGGCACCTGCACCCTCACCAAGCCACACCCGCCGACGAAGACCACGGAGTAGCCGACGACAGCCCCGGACACGCGAAAGGCCGTTCTCCCGCGAACGAGAGAACGGCCTCCGACCTGCGACTTGCGATCTGCGACCTGCGTTCGGGATCAGCAGGGTCCGTTGTCGACCCAGACGCCGTCCGGGGCGGTGGTGGACGGGTCCTCGTTCAGGCTCCACCACCTGTTCGTGTAGGTGCGGCCCTTCCAGGAGACCTGGAAGCCCTTGGTCGCGTAGATGGTGTCGGCCTTCCAGCTCGGCGCCGTGCAGGTGCCGGCCGTCGGGGACGGGGAGGAGGACGGCGAGCCGGACGGGCTGCCGCTCGGAGACGGGGAGGGCGACGGCGAACCGGAGCTGGAGGGACTCCCGGTCGAGGACGGGGACGGACTGGTGCCGGCCGCCGTGCCGCGGGTCAGGTCGCCGGTCAGGCCGTACGGGGTGCCGCCGATGTCGACCGTCCAGTTGGCCGGAGTCGACACGGGCAGGTAGTAGGTGAAGTCGATCTCCACCGAATCGCCGGGGGCCAGAACCTGCCAGGACGGCAGTTTGACCGAGACCCGGTTGTAAGTGCCCTTGAGGCCGCCGATGTTGTTGGCGGCGGTGTGGTCCTGGCGGATCACCTTGAGGCCGAAGCCGGACTGGTCCTTGGCGTTGCCGGGGGCCGAGTTGGCGTAGTCGAACTGGAACTCCGTGCCGCCCGGCAGGCTCACCGTCGAGTTGTTGACGATGCGGATCTTCGGGTTGATGGGGTAGTTGGAGTCGCCCAGGGCGAAGCCGGTGAACGTCACGTCGATCGGGAGGGTCCGCTGCGGCAGCGCGATGGTCGAGCGGGTCGCGTTGTACGCCGTGGCGTTCTTGAACTTGTCGTACATCAACGCGGTCAGGGTGGAGCCGGAGACGTACTGGCCGCTGCCCCCGTTCGCGGTGGCGTCCCAGCGGTAGTCGCCCGCGAGCTCCCAGATCATGGTGCCGCCGGCGCCCTGGTCGATGACGTAGTCGGCCTTGGCGGCCACGGACTGCTCGTCCTCCGTGGAGAGGAAGACCTTCTTCTGCGCGTTCCACAGCCACGGCGCGACCAGGGTCGAGTCGTACTTGCGGGCGTAGGTGCCGGTCAGCGTGGTGTTCGCGGGGAAGCCGTACGTGGTGACGTAGTCGCCGACGATCCCCTTCTCCAGGTTCTTGGCGTGCCACATCGGGTTGGAACCGGCCGGCGACTCGACGCCGTTGGTGTCCTTGTCGTGCCACAGGTTGTCGATGCCGGAGGCGCCGTCGCCGCAGCTGGTCAGGCCGGAGCCGGCCGGGCAGGTGCTGGTCGAGGACGTGCCCCACAGGCCGTCGGTGCCGCCCTGCACGTTCTTGTGGCCACGGGTGTAGTAGGGCAGGCCGATGTTGATGCGCCCGCCCGGCATCGCTCCGCGGAAGTAGTGGTAGGCCCAGTCGGTGTTGAGGTAGCCGATGCCGCCGTACTGCTCCGTGCCGTACACGTTGGCGGCCGTGAGCTCGGCGTCCTTGCCGTCGTCGAAGAGCGAGGCGTTCGGGCCCACGTACTTGTTCCAGGCGCCGTGCAGGTCGTAGGACATGATGTTGACGTAGTCCAGGTACTGGGTGACCTGGAAGGTCTCCATGCCGCGCAGCAGGTAGCCGGAGGACGGCGAGGCGATCGACAGCAGGTAGTGCTTGCCGTCGGCGGCGCCCGCACGGTCCAGCTTCTCGCGCAGGGTCTTCATCAGGGCCGCGTAGCCCTTGACCAGTGAGCCGCGCTTGTCGTTGGCGATCGACCAGTCGAGCGGATTACCGGCGTCCTTCATCGAGGTCGGGTACTCGTAGTCCACGTCAACGCCGTTGAAGCCGTACTTCTTGACGAAGGCGACGGCGGAGTCCGAGAAGGTGTCGATGCCGGCCTGGTTGACGGTCCCGTCCGCGTTGACGGTCATCGAGTAGAAGCCGCCCGAGCCGACGCGCTTGCCGTCGTCACCGAAGTATCCGCCGGTCTCGGCCCAACCACCCACCGAGATCATGGTTTTGACGTCCGGGTACTGCTTCTTGTACTTGCTCAGCAGGTTGAAGTGGCCCTTGTAGGCGTAGTCCGGGTCCATTTCCGCCCCGGTGACACCGGGGAAGGTCATCCCGGTGGCGGCATTGTCCGCGCCGTCCGAGCCGACCGAGAGCTTGTTGTCGGAACCGACGTGACCGAAGGCGTAGTTGAGGTGGGTGACCTTGTCCCAGGGGATGTTGTTCACCAGGTAGGCCGGGGTGCCGTCCTTGCCGGTGCGCCAGCCGGTGAAGTAGCCGATGACGCGGCGCTGGTGGTCGGCGCCCATCTTCTCGCGGCCCTCGGTGTCGTAGACCGTGCAGTACGGGACGTCCACGCCGGGCGTGGTGTACATGCCGTCGGGGCGGCACGACTGGTTGTCGGCGGGGGCCGCGGCCAGCGAGGGCGCGGCTCCCAGGGTGGCGGCGACCAGCAGTCCGGCCATCGCGGCCGCGGCCGCGGCGCCGGCGGCCAGGGCCACCCGGCCGCCGGACGCCTGAGGGCCTGCGGCGGTGGGGCGCTGCGCGGCCTTGGATCGGATCAACACTCGTTCCTCCAGGAGGGAGCGTCGGCGCACGTGGGATCGGTGCGCGAGGGGGGACCGGCAGCGACGGCCCGCTCGAGGGCGGGCGGGGCGGACCGCCGCTGCCGGAATCGGCTACTTCAGGCCGCTGTTGATGGCTCCGACCAGCTCACCGTCGCCGGTGTCGCCGCTGAACTCCCAGAAGAACGCTCCGCGCAGCTTCTGGTCCTTGACCCAGCCCATCTTGGAGGTGACGGTCTCCGGGGTGTCATAGCTCCACCAGTCGGTGCCGCAGTGGGCGTAGGCGGTGCCTGCGACCGTGCCGGTGGCGGGGCAGGAGGCCTTGAGGACCTTGTAGTCCTCGATCCCCTTCTCGTACGTGCCCTCGGCGGCCCCGGTGGCGGTCCCGCCGGGGGCGGCCTGAGTGACGCCGGTCCAGCCGCGGCCGTAGAAGCCGATCCCGAGGAGGAGCTTGTCGGCCGGAACGCCCTTCGCCTTGTACTCGGCGATCGCGTCGGCGGAGTTGTAGCCGGCCTTCGGGATGCCGTCGTAGGCGGTGAGCGGGGAGTGCGGGGCGGTGGGGCCCTTGTCCGCCCAGGATCCGAAGAAGTCGTAGGTCATGACGTTGAACCAGTCCATGTACGGTGCGGCGCCCGCGTAGTCGGCCTTGTCGATGTTGCCGCCCTCGGAGGCGTCGGCGGTGACGGCCGCGGTGAGCAGGCTGTTCGCACCGAACTTCGCGCGCATGGCCTTCATCATGGCCTTGAAGGTGTCCGGGCCGCTGGTGTCACAGGTCAGGCCGCAGGCGTTGGGGTACTCCCAGTCCAGGTCGATGCCGTCGAAGACACCGGCCCAGCGTGCGTCCTCCACCAGGTCGTAACAGGACTGCGCGAAGGCGTCCGGGTTCTCCACTGCCTTGCCGAAGCCTCCGGACCAGGTCCAGCCTCCGAAGGACCACAGCACCTTGAGGTCCGGGTAGGCCTTCTTCAGCTTGAGCAGCTGGTTGAAGCTGCCGCGCACCGGCTGGTCCCAGACGTCGGCGACCCCGTCGACGGACTCCTCGGCCGTGTAGGACCGTTCGTAGTCGGCGTACGGGTCACCGGCGACGCACTTGCCTTCCTTGACGTTGCCGAAGGCGTAGTTGATGTGGGTGATCTTGCCGGCGGAGCCGGAGGTCTTCAGGTTCTTGACGTGGTAGTTGCGCCCGTAGACGCCCCAGTTCGCGAAGTACCCCAGCTTGACGGTGGAGCCGGGGAGCGGCGTCGTGGAGCCGCCGGTGGTGCGTACGGAACGTGCCTCACTGGCGGGCCCGGTCTGATCGGCGGTGTCGCGCGCCTTGACCGTGTACGAGTAGTCGGTGCCGGCGGTGAGACTGGTGTCGGCGTAGGCCCGATCGGTGACGGTGGCGATCCTGGTGCCGTCGCGCAGGACGTCGTAGTCCTTGATGCCGTTGTCGTCGGTGGCCGCGGCCCAGGACAGCTTCACCGAGGTGTCGGTGATGTCGGAGGCGCTCGGGGTTCCGGGGGCGGAGGGGGCGTTGTCGGCGGGGGTGGTGGTGCCGTCGCAGGAGCCGCCGTTGAGCTTGCAGCCGCTGGGCGAGCCGGTACCGGTGCCGTTGAAGCCGAAGGTGACAGAGGCGCCGGGGGCGAGGCTTCCGTTCCACCCCTTGTCCTTGGCACTCCAGTGGTTGCCGGAGCTGGTGACGACGGCGTCCCAGGCGGAGGTGACGGTGGTGCCGGAGGGGAAGTCCCACTCGACGGTCCACGAGGTCAGGGCGGTGGTTCCGGTGTTCTTCACCGTCCACTTGCCCTCGAAACCGGAGCCCCAGTCGGAGGGCTTGCTGAAGGTGGCGGTCGCCGAGGTGGCGGCCTCCGCGGGTGCCGCGAGGCCGACCACGGCGGCCAGCGGAAGCAGCAGCGCGGCCAGGCCCGCGAGGGTCCTGGATCTGAACCGGCTGCGGTTCGGGGTGGATTGGGGGTTCAACGGTGCTCCTCAAGGTGCGGACGGCAACTCATGGGGGTGGTCCGTGATGCGCACTGTGCGGCCTTTGCCGATGGCGCTGCGGCGAGACTAGAAAGGTCTGGACCAATCAGTCAAGAGGTCCAGACCATTAACAGAATGTCTTACTCCGCAACGCCCAACTGACCGATATTCAGAGCTACTTGAGAATCAAGAAGGCAGGAATGCCCGCGCAAACACGGCCACGCGGGCGCGCCGAAACCCTGCTGCGGGTGGTGCTCCGGAGCAGGGTTCGGCGCCGTACGGACCCGGGGAGGGGCGTACGGACGCGGACGTACGGACGCGCAGAGGCGCGGACGCACGACAGAGGCACTACGGCACGGGTCAGGGCAGTGTGGGCAGGCAGTGCCGGCGTACGAGCTCCCACACGTCCTCGGCGCTCTCCCGGGACAGGGCAGTGGCGGCCACGGCGGCGCAGGTCTGATGGCTGAGCCGGCGGATACGGGCGCGGACCTCGTCGAGGACCGCGGGTGAGACGGAGAGGGAGTCGCAGCCGAGCCCGATGAGGAGGGGCGTCACCAAGGGGTGCGCGGCGGCGTCACCGCACACCGAGACGTGCCGATGATGGCGGCGTGCCGCGGTGACGACCTGCGCGATGGCGCGGAGCACCGCGGGGTGGGCGGCGAGTGCCGGGGTGGCGGCCGGGTCGCGACGGTCCATGCCGAGGATCTGGCTGGTGAGGTCGTTGCTGCCGATGGAGAGGAACGAGGCCTCGCGGGCGAGTTCATCGGCTGCGGCGACCGCTTCCGGGAGCTCGACCATGATGCCCAGGGGCGGCGCGAACACCCCCAGCTCGTCGGCGGCGGCGGCGAGCAGCCTTCGGCAGGCGCGGAACTCGTGGATATCCGCGACCATGGGGATCATGATGCGCAGATCGGTTCCGCTGCCCGAGGCGAGCAGACTGCGGAACTGGTCGGCGAAGGCGTCCGGTTCGGCGAGCATGTACGGAAGGCCCCGGCCCAGCCGCTGCTCCCCGTTGCCCTCCGCGAGGAAGGGGGGCAGCTTGTCGTCCGCGAAGTCCAGGGTGCGGGCGACGACCACTTGCCCCTCGAGGGCGCGCAGCACCGGACCGATGGCGGCCGCGTGCTGGCTTCGGGTCGGCCAGGTACGGGCGTTGAGGAACGGGAGTTCGGTACGGAGGAGGCCCACCCCCTCGGCATGCGACTCCAGCGCCCTGCGCGTCTCGGAGGGCGTGGCCACATTGGCGCGCAGGGTGACCCTCTGCCCGTCGAGCGTCTCGGCGGGCAGGTGCCGCTCCTTGGCGAGCGTTGCCCGCAGCCTCCGTGCCGCGTCCATCGCTGCCAGGGCTGCCGCGCGTTCGTCCTCGCCGGGGTGGGTGACCGCCGCGGCGCCCTCGGTGTCCAGGAGCACCTCCTGGCCGTCGGGCAGCTCCAGGAACCCCGGGTCGACGGCCAGGAGGAGGGGGATCCCCAGGGAGCGGGCGATGATCGCGGCGTGCGAATTGGGGCCGCCCGTGACGGAGACGGCGGCGATCACGGTCTGTCCGGGTTCGAGCAGGTCCGCCGCGCCTATCTCGTGGGCGACCAGAACGAGCGGCTGGTCCGGCAGTGGGGCGGTGTCGCCGTGCAGGTGGGCCAGGACCCGGCGGCCGACCTGGCGCACGTCGGCCGCACGTTCCGCGAGCGTGGGATCGTCGAGCGAGCCGATGACCGCGGCGTAGGTGTCGACGGCCTGGCGGACGGCAACGGAGGAGGGCAACCCCTGACGGGTCCGCTCGACCGCCTGCCCCCGTAGGTCCTCGTCGAGTGCGATGTAGCCGTTGACCTCCATGATGTCGGCCTGCTCGTCCTTGCCCTGCTCGCGCAGGGTGGTGGACAGGGCGATCAGCTGACCGGCGACGGCGTCGAAGGCGCCGGTCACCTCCTGGACGGGGTCGCCGGCGCTGCGGCGCGGCAGCACCACCCTGTCGAGCGGGCGGTCCGTACGGTGCAGGACGCCCAGAGCCGTACCTCCGGAGGCCGGGCGGCCGGAGTAACTGCGGCGGATCATCAGGGCGTTACCGTTTCGGCCAGGGCGCGGAAGATCAGCGCGGTGGAGGTGGCACCGGGGTCCTGGTGGCCGATGCTGCGGGCGCCGAGGTAGGAGGCGCGTCCCTTGCGGGCCTGCATGGGCGTGGTGGCCTGCATGCCCTCTTCGGCGGCGGTGGCGGCCGCGAGGGCCGCTGCGGCGAAGTCACCGCCGGACCGGACCGTTTGGCGGAACGCGTCCAGCGCCGGCGTGTAGGCGTCGATCATGGTCTTGTCCCCGGGCGCCGCCGCACCGAGTTTCCGTACGCTGTCCAGGCCGGCCGCAAGGGCTTCCGCGAACGCTTCCGCCTCGACGGTCGGCGTGTCGAGGGCCTTGCCGATGGCGCGGAACGCGCTGCCGTAGAGCGGGCCGGAGGCGCCTCCGACGCTGGAGATGAGGGTGGTGCCGGTCTTGACCAGCACGTCGCCCACCGTGTCCGGCTCGAAGTCGGCCAGGGCCTTGGTGGCGGCGGAGAACCCGCGGTGCATGTTGACGCCGTGGTCGGCGTCACCGATGGCCGAGTCGAGCTGGGTCAGCTGGTCCTGCTGCTTCTCCACGGCGGAGGCGATCGCCTGCACCCAGGTGCGGGCAAGGTCGGTGTCCACGGAAATCTCCGTTCTCAGGGGGTCGCGCTGGTCGAGGGGGGCGTTGCTCGGGGTATGACCGGGGTCGTTGCTCGGGGGTATGACGGGGCGGGTGGGTCCGAACCCTCACGTGGACGGACCCACCCGGTTCTAGATTCCCCAGCGGAGGGCGGGAGTACTGACGGGCGCGTCCCACAGGGCCAGCATGGCGGGATCGGCCTTGCACACCGTGATGGAAACACCGGCCATGTCGAGACTGGTGATGTAGTTCCCGACGAGGCTGCGGGCGATGACGATGCCCTGGGCGCCGAGCGCGGCGGCGACGTCGTTGAAGACCACGTACAGCTCCAGCAGGGGTGTGGCGCCCAGGCCGTTGACCATGACGATGGTCTCGTCCCCGTCGGCCAGCGGCATGTCGTCGAGGATCGCCTCCAGGGCGGTCGCCACGATCTCCCTGGCCGGCCGGATCTTCTCCCTGCTGCGTCCGGGCTCGCCGTGGATGCCGACCCCGACCTCGATCTCGTCCTCGGGCAGGTCGAAGCCGGGCTTGCCGGAGGCGGGGGTGCTGCAGGCGGTCAGGGCGACGGCGAACGAGCGGGAGGAGGCGTTCACGTGCCGGGCCGTGTCCGCGACGGCGGCGAGGTCGGCCCCCTGCTCGGCGAGAGCCCCGGCGATCTTCTCGACGAAGACGGTGGCGCCGGTCCCGCGGCGTCCCGCCGTCCAGGTGGAGTCCTTGACCGCGACGTCGTCGTCGACCAGGACGGTCTCGACCAGGACGCCTTCCTCGGTGGCCAGTTCCGCGGCCATCTGGAAGTTGAGGACGTCTCCGGTGTAGTTCTTCACGATGAAGAGCACGCCCGCACCACCGTCCACGGCTTGGGCGGCACTCACCATCTGACCGGGCACGGGTGAGGTGAACACCTCTCCCGGACAGGCCGCGTCCAGCATGCCGAAGCCGACGAAGCCGCCGTGGAGCGGCTCGTGCCCGGAGCCGCCGCCGGACAGGAGCGCGACCTTGCCGAGGCGCATGCCGCCCGCCCGGCGGATCACTTTGTTCTCCGCGTCGACCACCAGCGAAGGATGGGCGGCGGCCATGCCGGCCATGGCCTCGCCGAGCACCGCCTCGGGAGCATTGATGAGCTTCTTCACGACAGGACTCCTTCAACGGCCGGGGCCGGAGCGACCGACGGCTCGGCCCGGGCGGCCTCGGAACGGCGGGTATTGAGGAAGGCGTACAGGAACCCGGCCAGGACGGCACCGGCGATCTCGGCGACCAGATAGACGGGCAGCTGGTCCCACTTGATCTCTGCCCCGAACACCTGCCCCGTGAGCATGGGACCTATGACACGGGCGGGGTTGATGGCGGCGGACGTGGCGGGCGCGATCGGAATGATGATGGCGAACACGGCCAGGCCGATGGCGAGACCGGCGAAGCCGCCGGCGGATCTTCGGTCGATGGCGCCGAAGACGACGAAGGCGAGGATGAACGTGCCGACGGCTTCGGCGAAGAACGCCTGCCCGCTGCTCGTCCGGGCACTGTAGGAGGCGATGCCCAGGCCGACGTCCACGGATTCGCGGCCGAGTACGCCGACGATGGCCAGGGACCCCAGTACCGCGCCGGCCACTTGGGCGGCGATGTACCCGGGGACGTCCCGCCAGGGCATCTTCTTGGTGACGGCCAGCGCGAGGGTGATCGCCGGATTGATCTGACAGCCGGAGATGTGGCCGATCGCGTAGACGAGGGCGATGACGACCGTGGCGAACGCCAGCGAGATCATTCCGAGTTCGGCCATGGTGAAGGGGGCCTCACCGCCGATGATCAGAGTCGCCGGTACCGATCCGACGCCGATGAACACCAGCATCGCGGTGCCCAGCATTTCGGCGAGGAGCTTTTGGGGGTAAGTGTTCTCTTCCATGATGGCGCCCGGCGCCGAGCGGCGCATGGGGCGTCTCACCTCCTCCGCGCGGAGCGGGAATCAAGGGGAGGTGGCCGCCAGGCTGGGGGGTCGGGGTCACCAGCCTGGCGGCCGGCTCAGGGGGAACCGGAGAGCATTTCCGGGAATCGAGGTTCATCATTGATGAACGTTGTTCGGAAGTTAAGCCCGCGTTTCGAGCCTGTCAAGAGGCCTCGGGCCACCGCCCGCACCCGGCAACGCAAAAACCCGCCCGGGACGGCCTGACGCCTGAAAGAAGGCGTACGAGGGCTTCCTGGACGGGCCTGGATCGGATGCGGGCGGCGTAAGGAGCGTCGAGCGGGTACGCGGTGCGAACCGGGGCGCCGAAAGGTCAGGCGGTTGTGCGCCGGGCTCCGCCCCTGGGCGCGCCCAGGTCCCGCGAGAGGTTGCGGGCGGTCTCACGGACCGCGACCGCCAGTTCCTCGCGCGCCGGTTCCGCCAGCAGGCGCTCGACGGGACCCACGATCCCGATGGCACCCACGACCTCGCCCGAACGGTCGAACACCGGGGACGCGATGCCCGCGTCACCGATGGCGGACTCCTGGTCCTCCATCGCGTAGCCCGTCCTGTGGACCTCGTCCAGCTGGTCCGCCAGCTGCTGCCGGTCGCCGACGCTCGCACCGGTGAGCACCGCGAGCTCCCCGGCGAGCAGGTGTTCGCGCACGGCCGGCGGCACCCAGGCCACGATGGCCTTGCCCAGGGCGCAGGTGCTCCACGGGATGGTGGCGCCGACCTCGAGGATCTGCACGGCGCCTTCCGGACGGAACGCGTGGTGCACCACCAGGACGTGGTCGTCGGTGAGCACGGTCACCCACACCGCTTCACCCGTCCGGATGGCGAGCTGGTCCGCCCAGGTCAGCGAGCGGGTGCGCAGCTCCTGGGTGTCCAGGTAGGCATTGCCCAGCCGGACGAGGGCGGGGCCGAGCTGGTACTTGGAGGAGTCCTTGTCCTGGACGACCATCCCTTCGGCCTCCAGCGTGCGGAGCAGACCGTGGACGGTGGGCTTGGAGACGCCCAGGCGGTCGGCCAGCTCGGTCACACCCAGCCGGGGCCCCGTGGTCGCGAGCTCCCGCAAGATGCGGGCCGCCCGCTGTACCGCCTGAACCATAAGTTACTCCTCGTTCAGCATTGCTGAATCGCGTTTCGAGAATTAGTGTCATTGTTCATGAGCACCACACCTGTCGGCATCGTACTCGTCTCACACAGCGCCGAGCTCGCGGCGGGCCTTCGCCTGCTGCTGGAGCAGATCGGCTCCGACGACGTCCCCGTGGCCACCGCCGGAGGCACCGAGGACGGCCGGATCGGCACCAGCTACGACCTCGTCCTCGCCGCGATCCTGAAGGCGGACCGCGGCGGCGGCGTCCTCGTACTCCCCGACCTCGGCAGCTCCGTCCTGACCGCCAAGACCGTTCTGGAAGACCACCCCCGCACCGACGTGCTGATCGTCGACGCGCCCTTCGTCGAGGGAGCCGTCGCGGCCGTGGTCACCGCCTCGACCGGGGCCGACCTGGAGACGGTTCACAACGCAGCCAAGGAGGCTCGCCATGCAGTCAAGTTCTGAGACCGCCGCCCCGACGGACCACGAGATCGCCGTCGTCCTGCCCGCCAACCTGCACGCCCGCCCCGCGGGCAAGCTGGCCCGGGCGGCCGCGGGCTTCGCCAGCTCCGTACGGCTCGTTTACGGCGACAGGACGGTCAACCCGACGGGCGTCCTTGCCGTGATGGGCCTGGGCGCCACCGCCGGAAGCACCGTGACCGTGCGCGCCGAAGGCTCCGACGCGCACGAGGCCGTCACCGCGCTGGCCGACATCCTCGCCACCGCCGAGTAGCACGGCCCAGCCGCCACCCCACCGGAAGGGCCGCCGGCCATGCCCGTACCTCCCCCACGTCCCCAGTCGCCGGTCGAACGGATGGGACTGGGCCTGGCCGCAGTCGGCCGGCCCGGCTACATCACCCTCGGACGCGAACGCGACCTGCCGGCCGCACGCACCTTCGCCACGATGCGCCGGCGCACGTACGAACTCCTCGACCTGGCCCACGCCCGCGGGATCCGCTACGTCGACACCGCCCGCTCCTACGGTCACGCCGAGGAGTTCCTCTCCAACTGGCTCGCCAGCCGCAGGCCCTCGCGGAACCTGCTCGTCGGCAGCAAGTGGGGCTACACCTATACCGGTTCCTGGAACACCCACGCCCCGGTCCCCGAGGTGAAGGACCACAGCGTCCGCTCCTACGACCGGCAGGTCGCCGAGACCCGGTCGTGGCTCGGCAGCCGCCTCGACCTCTACCAGGTCCACTCGGTCACCCCCGACAGCCCGGCCCTGACCGACACCGCCCTGCACCGCCGGCTCGCCGCGCTCGCGACCGCGGGCGTCACCGTGGGCCTGACGACGAGCGGGCCCGGCCAGCGGGACACCATCCGTGCCGCCCTGGATCTCACCGTCGACGGCCGACCGCTGTTCCGCAGCGTGCAGGCGACCTGGAACCTGCTGGAGACCTCCGCCGGGCCGGCCCTGGCCGAAGCGCACGAGGCCGGCCTGACCGTCATCGTCAAGGAGGCCCTCGCCAACGGCCGTCTCGCCCGGCCGCAGCCCGTCCACCCGGTCCTCGCCTCGCTCACGGACACGACGAACGCTCCGTGCGACGCCGTGGCCCTGGCCGCGGCGCTCCACCAGCCCTGGGCCCGCATCGTCCTCTCCGGCGCCGCCACGACCCAGCACCTCACCGCCAACCTGCTGGCGACCGAGGTGCAGCTCAGCACCGACCAACTCGCCCAGCTCTCGGGCATCACCGAGACCTCGCACACCTACTGGTCCCACAGGTCCCGGCTCCCGTGGAACTAGGAGGCATGAGAGAACGGCCCCCGACCTGCATGAAGCATGGTCGGGACGACAGGATTTGAACCTGCGCCCCCTTGACCGCCCGCGGGCGAGCGACCAACCCACTAAGCGGACACGCCTCAGCCCTCACGCGACGGTCACCTTCCGGCCGTCCGCCCGTCGCCCGAGGCCGCGCTGCCCCTCCCCCGACGGCATCGCAGTTGCACGGCCTCCCCCGACCGGACACGCTCACCGTGCCCGCCCGCGGCCCCAGACCTACGCTCGGGGTATGCGACGCCGCCAGATGCACATGTCCGACGAGGCCCAGGCCGCCCTGCTCTCCGCGCTGCAGGAACTCCGGACGGAACTGAAGATCCCCACGAAGTTCCCCAAGCGCGTGCTCGCGGCGGCCGACCAGCCCGTGGCCGAACCGCAGCCGCCCGCCGAGGACCGCACCGACCTGCCGCTGTTCACGATCGACCCGCCGACGTCCAAGGACCTCGACCAGGCCATGTACCTGGAGCGGCGGGCCGGCGGCGGTTACCGCGTGCACTACGCCATCGCCGACGTGGCCGCCTTCGTCGAGGCCGGCAGGCCGCTGGACGCCGAGGCCCACGACCGGATCGAGACGCTGTACTTCCCCGACCTCAAGGTCCCCCTGTATCCGCCGGTCATCTCCGAGGGACCGGCGAGCCTGCTGCCCGACCAGGTCGTGCCGGCCCTGCTGTGGCAGCACGACCTCGACGCCTACGGCAAGGTCACCGCCTCGTCCGTGGGCCGGGCAAAGGTCCGCAGCCGGGCGAAGCTCCACTACCAGGGCGTCCAGCAGGCCATCGACGCCGGAACGGCCGAGGAGCCCATCGCGCTGCTGCGCGAGATCGGCAAGCTGCGGGAGGCCGTCGAGGCCGAACGCGGCGGGATCTCGCTGAACCTGCCGGACCAGGAGGTCACCCTCGAGGACGGAACGTTCCGGCTGAGCTACGTGGCCACGCTGCCCGTGGAGGGCTGGAACGAGCAGATCTCCCTCATGACCGGGATGGCGGCGGCCCAGATCATGCTGGACAGCGGTACCGGGATCCTGCGGACGCAGAAGGAGACGTCCGATCAGAACGAGGTCCAGCGCGTGCACGCCATCGCCACGTCACTAGGCATCGATTGGCAGGCCAACGTCTCGTACGCCCAGCTGGTACGCAAGCTCGATCCGAACGACCAGAAGCACATGGCCTTCCTCAGCGAAGCCACGGCGATGCTGCTCAGGGCCAAGTACACCGTCTTCCGCGACCACCAGATCCCGGCCGACAAGACCCACGCGGCCATCGCGGCCCCCTACGCGCACTGCACGGCTCCGCTCCGGCGCCTGGTCGACCGGTACGCCAGTGAACTGTGCGTGGCCGCGTGCGCCAACAAGGCCCCGCCGGACTGGGTGCTGGAGGCCCTGTACTGCCTGCCCTGCGACATGGAGCGGGGGAAGGGGAAGGTGGCCGACCGTGATTCGGTGGACCTGGCAGAGGCCGCGATGTTGAAGAACCGCGTGGGCGAGGTCTTCGACGTCACGATCATCAACACCGAAAAGGAAGTCGGCAGTCCGAAGGAGGGCACGGCGCACCTGGCGGAGCCCGCCGTCATGGGCAAGATCACGTCCGACACGCCCCTCAAGCTGGGCGCGAGCATCCGCGCCGAGCTCAAACGCGCAGACCCGTTCTTTGTCGGCAAGCAGAAGGTCCTCTTCAGAGTGGTGTAGCGGCCCCTCACCCGCGCACTGCGGTATTCGCCGAGCTGGGAGTTGCGGGTCGCGCCAGTGAAGACGACCGCCCGCGAGGCCCGGGTATCCAGGCGATAGAGGCGGGAGACAGCGCCACACTGCGACCACCATGGCCCCGGACGCACGAAAGGCCGCCCCCTCATTCATGAGAGAACGGCCTCCGACCTGCGTTTCCGCACAGTCGGGACGACAGGATTTGAACCTGCGACCCCTTGACCCCCAGATGTGCGGGCCACCGGGATTGTCTGGACATAACAGACTTAATCCGGGCGCAAGTTGTGCGTGGGGAGCGCTATCGTGCGCCATCGCGCAAGCCGTATGGTCCCCAACTGGTCTCCAAGGAGCGGACTCTGCTCTGCCATCAGAACCTTGCGAGGCGAGGCGGCATGGACCGCCCCACGCACCACCACCGCGGGTCGCGGTGGCCCGCGGATACGATCAACCGCCGGGTTCGGGCGGTCCTTGCCGATCTGCCGCCCGGCCTCATCGAGGTCCATCGCAGAAGAGGAACGGACGCCTGTGAGCATGGCGCTCTCCGGCGGGCGGCTACAGCCCGCCCGCCCCGGCGACCCCACACGGGTCGGCCCCTACCGGATCATCGGCCGTCTCGGCTCGGGCGGCATGGGCACCGTGCACGCCGGCCTCGACCCGGCCGGAGTACGGGTCGCAGTCAAGGTCGTCCACGCCGCTCAGGCCGAGGACCCCGAGTTCCGTGCCCGCTTCCGCCGCGAGATCCAGCTCTCCGCCCGCGTCCAAGGGCCATGTCTCATACCGCTGCTCTCGGCCGACCCCGACGCGGAGACCCCTTGGCTGGCCACCATGTATGTCCCGGGCCTGACCCTCAACCAGCACCTCGCCGCCCATGGTCCGCTCACCGGCGGCACCCTGTACGCCTTCGCCGCTGGCACCGCCCGGGCCCTGTCGGCAATCCACGCCGCTGGTGTCGTCCACCGGGACGTCAAGCCGCAGAACGTGATCCTCACCCCCGCCGGGCCCCGCGTCCTGGACTTCGGCATCGCCCACGCCTCCGACGGCACCTCCGTGACCCGAACCGGCGTCATGACCGGTACCCCCGGCTGGATCAGCCCCGAGCACTACCGCACCGGCACCGCCGGCCCCGAAGGCGACGTGTTCGCCTGGGGCGCTCTCGTCGCATACGCCGCCACTGGCCGCCTTCCCTTCGGCGCTGGAGCCCCCGACGTGGTCGCTTACCGCGTCATGTCCGCGGAACCCGACCTCGATGGGCTCCCCGAGGGACTACGCGCAACCGTGGAGAAGGCGCTCGCCAAAGGCCCCGGCGAGCGAACAACCTCCGACTCGGCGGCGGAGGAGTGTGCCCGCCTTCTCTCCGCCCAAGCGACCCAGGTACTTACCGCCGACGCACGGCTGGAGCCGATCGGGGATCCCGACTTCGTCGCCACCGAGTGGCACGTGCCCAGCGTGGAAGACCCTGCCTGGCAGAACCCGACCGCGTCCGCCCGAAAGCGAACGCTGATCATCTTCGTCGCCGCGGCAGCCGCCGGCGCCGCCATCGCGGCTGGCATCCTCGCGTTCGACGCCAAGGGTCAGGTCGACCCGGACGCCAAGCCCAAGAGCGCGGTCATCCCTGCGGCGCCCTCCGACACACCTACCGCAATTACGGCTTCCACCGCCCCAGACGCAACCAGGACCACGCCTCCGGTCGATCCACGAACCATCAGGATCCCCATGGATCCACTGGCAGGAGTGCCCCACCCCGCCTACACCCGAGCCGGTGACGAGTCCCAGCCGCACCTTGACGAATGGCGGACCAGCGCCCGCGCCAGCACTCCCGAGGAACAGGACGCTGAGCAGGCGATCCGCGACCACATGACCTCCATGCTGGCCACCAAGGACATGGACTTCATGAAGCCCACGATCACGTTCAACCAGCGCGCGCAGACCGTGATCGTTACCGGCGGACCGGTCCCCCAGCTTCCCGAGAACTACCAGGACGTGTTCCGCCGGGCTGGGCAGATGGCCGCCTGCACAGCCCTCGCACAGCGACTCAAGGGCAACCCCGCCACCTGGCCCTACGGCCGCTTCACCATCCACTGGAAGACATCCGACGGCGATATCGAGGCGCCGGCCATCGGCTACGGAGAGGCCACCAACGGCTGCTTCACCGAGATCGCCGGCCAATGGCACGGCGACGAAGAAGGCATGGCGACCGCGGAACTCCCCAGCAGCGACAAGGAAGAGATCCGCGTCGCCGACGCCACGGTCAAGGCCATCACCGCTACCTGGAACGCCAACACCTCGGAGACGAACGAATCCCCCCTCAGCACAGGCGACGGCATCAACCTGGGCTTCGATCCCGTCGAGAACGCCGCATACGTATGGACCGACGACCCCAACAACCATTTCGCCAGCCGCGCTTCTCAGTCCAACCTCAAAGGCGCTGTAGAGGAGGCCGTCTGCCGCAAGCTCACAGCGGAGTTCAACAGCAACAAGAGCTGGAACTACACCCGCTGGACCGTCGCCGTCCACAACGCGTACACCAACGACCGGCAGTTCATCGGCTCTGGCACCTGCACTCCGTGAACCGCTCAGAGCGGTGCAAGCTACCGTCTGTCACCCACCTCTTTACGGACGAAGGCGACAACTACGTCGAAGCCACCCGCCTGGCGAGCCGCCGCGTATGTCCGGCGCGCAACGATGAGCAAGAGGCCTTCCCCACCAGGCCGATCACCATGGAAAGCGCATCCTGGCCTGCCAGAAAAGCTTGTCGGGCCAGGCAAGAGTGCCGATGATTCGGGAATGAGACCAGAAGTCCAGTCCTTCGTCGCCAACGGCCCGCTGCCCGACTGGGACGCCGAGGAGGAAGAGATCGACCGGCGCGTCACCCAGCTCGAAGCGATCGGCAAGCCGGTGACGGGAGAGGAAGCGGCCGCCCTCGTCACGTGCTTCGGCCCCGACGACTGCTACGGAGTCGCCTGGACACTCCTCCACCTCATCGAGACCGGCCCCAACCTCGTTCTCAAGACCAAACCAGCACCGGACGCCAACGAGTGGCCCCACCGGCTCTACGACCGCGCCGCGTTCGAAGAATCCACCCCAACGTCTTGACGCGTAGCCGCGGCACAGACGGCCGCCAGGGGGAAAGCGGCTCAGGAAGCGGTGTGGCGCTGCCTCCTTTCGGCTCGGCGTCGCAGGTCGCGGATGACCTCATGCCAACGCCAGGAGCCGTCCCAGTCGCAGTCCTCGTGCCCGCCGGGCTCCCAGTCCGCGAGCTCTTCCAGCTGCTTGATCAGGGCATCTGGGTCGACGGAGCCGCGGTGTGTACGCTCGTCGTCGAGCTGCCCTGCGATGTCGTGCAGGCAGTGGGCGGCACGGTAATAGGAGAGCTGAGTGTCGGTCAGTCGGCGTACGGCGTAGCCGCCGCACTTGCTGCACCAGTCCCAGTCGTCACGGGCCAGCAGGTCGGACACGGTCAGGAGGTCGTCGCTCGCCGCGAGGCCTCGATCCCGCGTTCGTGGCGTAGATCTGCGCCTCCCCAGGACACCCAGTGGAAGGCTGCCACCGCTGCGCCAGTGGTCGGCGCTGGGCGAACGGAACGGCGTGAGGTCCAAGGGGCCGGATGCGAGCAGGCCCTCCCACACCGCGACGGGCAGCGTACGGGAGCGGCCGGTGTCGAGGCTCCGCAAGTCGGGAACGCCACGCGCCGTGGCGAGCCGGCGCAGATTGCGCTCCTTGCCATGCTCCCGATACGTCCGCCCGGCGACGTTCTGAGCCCCGGCCGCAAGGCCCAGGTCAGCACCAAAGTGGCCATTCTCCGGTGCACGGCCGTGGCCCGAGGATGGGTGGATCGTCGGTCGGCAGCAAGGGTGTCTCCAATGTTGCCGCCGCAGCGGCCACGACGAGCCCGGCCGGCTCCACGAAGAGGGCCGCCTGCGGCGGAGGCCACCGGCTGCGCGGCCTGACCGTGGACGGCAAGAGTCTGCGCGGCGCGGCCAGAGCGAAGGACCCGGAAGATCCACCTCCTCGCGGCACTCGAGCACACCACCGGCCTGGTCCTGGCCCAGTTGGACGTCGACGAGAAGACGAACGAGATCAGCTGCTTCAAGCCGCTGCTGGACACCGTCACCGACCTGGCCGGGGCCGGGTCACCAGCGACTCGATGCACACCCAGCGCGAGCACGCCGACTACCTCATGGGCCGCCGGGCCCACTACATCATGATCGTCTGCCGAGGACGCCTCACAGGTCCGCACCGGCAACGCGCCCCGCGCCATGGCCACCTGGCGCTGCCTCGCCATCGGCGCACTCAGGGCAGCCGGAGAGAACAACATCGCAGTCGGCCTCCGCCGCAACGCCCGTGACGTCCGTCGCCCCCTCGCACTCCTCGGCCTCCGGTGATCACAAACCGGGCGTCACACGACTACGCCACCCTGCTTCCCGGTGGGGGAGGACCGCTTGATGGAGCAGGCCCGCCAGAAAACGCCGAAGCAGGGCGGATCGTGAGCGACCGCTCGTGAACGACACTGCCAAGTCACCCGCCGCTACGCCACATTCCAGGCGGAGATGACGGGCTGCCCGTCCTCGGTGGCCAGCAAGCTGAGGGTCCCAGGGTGCGGGTGGCCGAGCAGTCGGCCGGCGGAAGCGTCGAGGCCGAGCCAGCGCACGGTGAGCAGGCGCGCCAGATAGCCATGGGCGACGACGGCGACATCGCCCTCGACGAGCAGCGGCCGGACCGGCCCAGCACCGCGTCCGTGCGCGCGGCCACCTGCCGGAGCTCCTCGCCGGGGTGGGCCACATCGCCGGGAACGACGCCGTCCCGCCACAGGTCCCAGCCCGGCGTCGTCTCTTGGATCTGCGCCGCGGTCAGGCCCTCGTAGCCGCCGTAATCCCATTCCACCAGGTCTGGATCAGGCCTGACGCCGGTCAGGCCCGCCAGTTCGGCGGTCCGCATGGCTCGGCTCAGCGGGCTGCTGAACGCGGGTGAGGCCGCCGCCGTACGCCGAAGCCCTGCCCTCAACCCGAGGCCCTGCGAGCTGCCCACCGATCCGAGCGTTCCCCTCAGTTGGGGACGTGTTTGACACGGTCACCCCACTCGAAGTCCACATTCGGTGGAATTGTCCTGCTGTCTATCTCGGCATTCAGTAGGTTCGCGGAATCGAGGTCGTGAGCATCGGTGAAGTCGGCACCCTGCAGATGTGCGCCGACGAGGATCGCTCCTTTGAGATGCGTGTCTACCAGATTAGCAAAGCGGAGATCTGCGACCGAAAGGTCCACCCCTTCGAGCCATGCATGCGAAGCTCTGACCTCCCTCATATGCGCACCCCGGAGATTCGCTGCGCGCCCATTCCATTCCGCAGTCCCAACCTTCGCTCCCTCCATCTGGGAGTTGTCGATGTGTGCGCGCTCAAGAATTACCCCGTGCAGGTCGGCCGACTGCAGATAGAGCGGCCTCGGTCGGCCCCCGACTCCCTGGTTGACGCGCCTCAGGTCGGCACCCCGGAGGTTTGCCCGCTGAAGTTTCGCCTCCTGCAAGTCCGCGTCGGCGAGTACGGCATTGTGAAGATCGGCCCGCCCGAAATCCACGCCGCGAAGATAACCTCCTCTCAGGTTCGCGTACGGCAGGATTGCTCCGCGAAGATCCGCGTAGTCGAGCGCCGATGCCTTGATCCCTGGCGCAATTTCGGACTTGCCGTACCTCCCGATACGACCCAGCACTATGAGGGCTGCCGCGACATCCGGTGGCGGACGACTGGGCTGTCCCGTCGGCGGCGTACCCGGATCGGTCGACTGATCTGGCGCCTCGGTGTGCGACCCCCGAGCGACGTGGGAGCGCACATGGGAGGAGAGTAGTTCGACAATGGCAGGCCGGTCCGCGCTCGACTCTCTGGCGATTCTGTCGAGGGAGAATATGCCGCCGACCCTGACGCTCGGACTGTCGCTGTTCCCCAGTTGATCTACTGCTCTCGAGAACCGCTCAGTGACTTGTCCTTCGCTGTTCAGCCTGAATCCCAGCCACGCGAACGCCGCGGTGAGCAGGAACAAGGCCCCGGCGATCGCCTGCAACAAAGTCGCCCGGACATCGTTCTGGGCCTTCAGTAACTGATCGACAGTCATAGCGTCGAGCCTTTTTGAGCTGGTTGTCCGTTCGAGAATCCACTGCGGCTCGAATATCGCGAAGGCGATAGCCAGGACAACTAGAACACCTATCACAGACAGGGCGATGACGCCGCGTCGCTGGATCCTTCTGGAGTTCATCATCACGCCACCGGAGACGCTGTCTTCTGCTGACTAGGAAAGCATCGCAACGGTCAGGTCTGTCTCCACGACCTTTAAATCGTTTATGGCAAGCCTGATCGACTGGGACGGCACACCGGCAGGAAACACCACGGCTTCGCCGCTCAGCACACGCGGATCGACGTATTGCGGGACCTGGAGCAGACCGCCGAGCGCTGGGAGGCAGCCCAGCTGACACCAGGGCGTTCGCTCCTTAATTTCGGATTCCGTGGCGAGCCGCACGCGGCCTCCGAACTCGTCGCGTGCCAACTCCATCCGGATGTACTGCTTGGCTGGAAGCACAACAAGAGACCACTGCTTACGGCCGAGACGCGGACTCTTGCACAGCAGGACGACTTTGACGATCTCAGAGCTCTTAAGCCCGTGTCCGCCCACCAGTACGTCTGCCCGGGCGGCCGCCGTGGACCGCGGCTCGTGATCGATCAGCGCCCACCCGACAGCATGCTTATCGTTCAAGTAGCGGATGATCTCGGAATTCGGTCCCTCAGGCATGTTGATCACGACCTTTGGCATGGTGCCCACTGGCTCCATTGCTCACCAAGTCGGACTTCCATCACCAGTCTGAGGCGACCCTGCCCGGGGCGCATCCGCTGAACGGCCCTGCCGAAGACGGTGGAGCCTGCGCCTGGGTGCAGCTTCTCCGGGCGGGGCCATACTCCAAGTAGTTGACCCGGAGCCTGGGCGGAGCCGCATATCCAGGGCCTGGGCAAGGCATCCGGGCCCGGGTGCCCGGCTCCTTAGCGCGGTGGGATCGGAGTTTCGGCTGCAGTCCGATCAATTCCACCAGCCCCGGTAGGCACTGGGCGGCGGCTCCGCCGCCCCATACGCCACCGGCTGCCGGAGCTTGCCCGCAGGGGCAGCCGCCAGCTGCCCCTCTGTGAGGCTGACCGCGACGCGCGAGACGAATCATCCTGCACGCTAAGCTTGGTGAGCACCCGTCAGTCGCTGACTGGAAGAGGCCTGAATGGATCGTCTGACGCTGGCGTTCATCAACCGGCTCAACCGCGGCCCGGCTGGACTTCTGCTCGGTCAGAGCCATCTACGCCTCGGTGGCCTGGAGGATCCGCTCCTCTTCACTGGCGAATAAGAAGCTAGGCCAGGACGTCGACAATTACGACGTCCTGCGGCCGGCGAGGCTGGGCCTGGCTTCGCCAACTGGCTGGACGAGCGTTGCAAGCAGCTTGCTCCGTCCGAGCATCTGGGCATCATCTCGGACTACCCGTGGGTCGGGGTATGCTCCTCGGCCGTCGACAGTATCTGGCAGAACGGCCTCCGACCTGCGTTTCCGCACAGTCGGGACGACAGGATTTGAACCTGCGACCCCTTGACCCCCAGAGGTCCGGGAGTATTTTCTGGATATAACAGACTTAGTTGGGGCGCAAGTTGTGCACAAGAGGCTCGATCGTGTGCCATCGCGCACACCGTGTGGTCCCCAACTGTTCTCCAGCGAGCGGACTCTGTCCTGTCATCAGGCACTCGGTGAGGCGAGGCGGCATGGACCGACCCACGCACCGCCGCCGCGGGTCGCGGTGGCCCGCGGATACGATCAACGTACGGGTTTGGGAGGTCCTTGCCGATCTGCCGCCCGGCCTCATCGAGGTCCATGATCTCTACCGCAGGTAGCCCACGATCAGCACATGCCCCCGGAACTGCGTCACTGGGCCGGGATCGGCTGAGTGAGGTTCACCGGGTTGCCGTCGGGGTCCTGGATGTGGGCGACGCGCTGCCCCCACGGCATGTCGTTGGGGCCGCTGCGGACCGAGCCGCCCAGCGCCTCCACCCGGCCGAGTGTCTCGTCGACGTCGTCGACACCGATGCTGAGCAGGATCCGCGGCGGCGTCCCAGTCCCCGGGTCCGCCTTGGCCACCAGCCCGAGGTCGGTGTCGCCGATGCGCAAGCCGAGGTAGAAGGCCGGGCCTTCCGCCGGTACCCGGAAGATCTCCTCAGCGCCGAACAATTTCGTATAGAAGCCGAGCAGAACGTCCTGGTCGGCAGTAATGATCACTGGCTGGATGGTGGACATGGCACTCCTGTCGAGAACGGTCGTGTCGCTGAGTAGACCGTTCGAGGACGGTGAACTCATCGGCAACCCCACCCCGCCGGACGATCTGCAACACAGACTGCGCCCACGACCAGCACGAGAATCCGGAAACGAGGTCACGCCCACCCCGCTGACCAGCCACTTCAAGATGGCGGAGCTTCAATGGTGGGCTGCCGCCAGTCGTTGCAGCAGCCCCACGTCGAGCGCTGGCCCGACCTGGTCGACGAGGTCCGCATGCGGCTGGCCGGGCACGGCGTCGGCGATGCCAAGGTCGTACTCGACGACGAAACCCTCGGGATGCCCGACAGAAGTGCGTCGAGCGGTACGAGCGCCGGGCCCGCGGCCTGGTACACCGCAGGACGGTCGGCGCGGCCCGGTTCGTCCGGCTGTACGGCGCCCACGGCTACGCCCAGCGGCGACGCGCTCAGCGCTGATAGGTCCCGACCAGGGTGCCGGAGGCCAGCTCCCTACCCTTCAGGGCACGGTGCACGTCCTCGACGCCCGGGCGGTCGTGCAGCGGCAGCGGCTCAGACAGGGCGTACAGGTGGAAGAAGTACCGGTGCGGCCCGTGCCCCGGCGGAGGCATCGGCCCTCCCCAGCCCACGCGCCCGAAGCCGTTGGGCCACGGCAGGCCACCGTGGGGTTTCTGACCCTCCGCCGCCCCGGTCGTCCCCGGATCGATGCCGGTCACCAGCCAGTGCAGGAAGGTCGCCCCTGGCGCGTCCGGGTCCTCGCACAGGAGCACCAGCTCGCTGGCCTCCTGGGGCACCCCCGACCAGGTCAGGGGCGGTGAGATGTTCTCCCCCTCCCCGCTGTACCGGCGGGGGATCACCGTTTTATCGTCGAACGCGGTGCTGCTGAGTTCAATTCCGCTCATGCGCGCCGCCATACCCGCAACAGCGGCGCCGGCACCGGTCCGCACGCCAAATCCCCCGTTCGGCCGATCTCACCCGGCCCGCCTCCGGGAGCAGGGGTGAACATGGCATCATGCCGATGAGGATCTTGTTGGAGGGCCGCCCTGGCGCGGGGAAGACGACCGCCCTCCGCCGGCTGGCTGCGCTGCTTCCCGCCCACTCGGCCACCGGCTTCACCACGGAGGAGATCCGGCAATCCGGCACCCGGGTCGGTTTTGTCCTGGAGACCCTGGCAGGCCGGCGGGAGGTGCTCGCCCATGTCGGCCTCCCCGGTCCGCCGCAGGTAGGGCAATACGGCGTAGACCTGGGCGTCATGGAACGACTGGCGCTGCCGTCGCTACGGCCGACAGCAGCCGAGGAGGCGACAGGGCGGCTGGTACTCATCGACGAACTGGGTCGGATGGAACTGGCGTGCACAGCGTTCCGGGACGCCGTCATCACGCTGTTCACCGCGGACTTCGACATCGTCGCCACGGTCCACGCGCACCGCGATCCGTTCACCGACGCCCTCAAGCGGCGCGCCGACATCGAAGTCGTCCACCTCACCCCGGCCAACCGAGACGGCATGCCCGAGGAGCTCGCGGCCCGGCTGCAGGGGCCCCGGACACCCGAACGGCCACCTTCTCATTTCTGAGAACACGGCGGGTCACCCCGCCGGACGTCATCGGCGCGCAAGTCACCGGCAGACAGGACCTATCGCCGGACGGCCACCGCCGCCCGCTCAGAGCCGGAGCGCCCGCCGGTTACCACCTGTGCATCATGCGGCGGTTTGAGAGTGACAATTGTGGGTGAGTGCCGCGACGGTCGGTTCACGGAGTGCAGGTGGCAGGGCCTGCTCGGATGGACCGGTTGCCGAGCCGGCAGGAGACGACGATGAACGGCTCCGTCCGTGTCGGACGTGTTGTCGGGGTACCGCTGCGGATGCACTGGAGCGTTCCGCTGCTGGCGGTGCTGCTCGCCTACGGTCTCGGCCGCCAGGCCCTCCCCGCGATGGCTCCGGGACGCTCGGATGCCGTGTACGCCGTCGCCAGTGTCGTAGGAGCGGCACTTCTCATGGGCAGCCTGCTGCTCCACGAGACGGCACACGCCGCGACGGCCCGCAGGAGGAAGATCTCGGTACAGGACGTCACGCTGTGGGCGCTGGGCGGGATGACCAGAATGGGGCGACCACAGACCGCGGCGGCCGCCTTCGCGGTGGCGGTCAGCGGGCCGCTCGCCAGCCTGGCCATAGGAGGCGTGGCGCTCGGAGCCGGAATCGGGCTGGACGCGCTGCTCGGCTGGACGCTACCCGCAGCCGTCCTGGTGTGGCTCGGCTGGGCGAACCTGTTCCTTGGCGCGTTCAACCTGCTGCCCGCCGCACCGCTCGACGGCGGAAGGGTGCTGCAGGCGCTGCTGTGGTGGCGCACCGGAGACCGGCAGCGTGCGGACCGGGCAGCGTCCCGCAGCGGTCAGGTCACAGGAGTGCTGCTGGCGGCCGTCGGATGGATCTCCTTCCTGCGCGGGGCGCCGGACGGGCTGTGGCTCGTCCTCGTCGGCCTCTTCATCACGGTCGTCGCCGGCGCGGAACGGCAGAACGCCGTTCTCCACACGGCCGTACAGGGTGTGCGCGTGGCCGATGCCATGTCCAGCCCGGTGGCCACCGGTCCCGACTGGCTGACCGTCCAGCGTTTCATCGACGAGGTGGCAGTGAAATCCCGGCATTCCGCCCTGCCCCTGCTCGACTTCGAAGGCCGTCCCAGCGGAATCGTGCATGTGCGCCGGCTGGCCTCGATCCCGGGAGCACACCGGGAGGCGCTACGCGTACGCGAGGTGGCGACGGCGCTCGCGCAGTGTGCGACCGCCGCACCGAACGAGCTTCTGAGCGAGGTTCTCGACAGGCTCGGCCCAGGGACCGGCATGCCCATCCTCGTGGTGGACGCTGGCCATCTGGTGGGGATCGTCACCGCCAAGGACATATCCCGGCTGATGCAGCGACACGCTCTGCGTTGCCAAGGGGCCAGCTGAGCCGTCGCAGCCGTGGTCCCGGCCGACGAGTTCTGGGCAGCCCTGAGGGCATCCTCATGCTCGAGGCGCCACAACTGTGTTCGAACGCAGCGGCGAAGGGCTCCTTCGATTCCAGTCAGTCCTCCTGGCGCTGTAGGCCGAGGTGGGGCTCCAACACCAGGCGGAGGCCGGCCACCGCCTGATCCGGGGCGGTGGGCCATGGGGTCATCAGGCTCGCGCCGTGCCCGCCCAAGCCCACCTTGCGGTGTCCCGCGATTGGCTCTCGCAGGGCGGCGAACAGGCGGGCGACGGTGTCGTCCTGGGCGTCATGCAGGTCTTCGACGCCGGTGACGATGTGCAGGAAGGACTCGTCCAGCCTCAGGGGCCGCTGGTCGCGGTGGCTGAGGGTCTGGGCGCGGCGGAAGTGGGCATCGCGGCCCTGGTGGATGTCGTAGAAGGCGCCGACGAGGATGAGCAGGCGTTCGTACGCGTGACGGTAGGCGCCTTGGTAGAAGGCCACCGCCTCGGCCTCTGCGACGTCCTGCCGCTGCGCGGCGGCGATCGAGGCCGCTGCCAGCAGGCCGCTGTACATGGCCAGGTGTACTCCGGTCGACAGCAGCGGGTCGAGGAAGCAGGCCGCGTCGCCGGCCAGGAACCAGCCGGGTCCGCAGAAGCGGTCGGCGGCGTACGAGTAGTCGCTCTCCACCCGGAGGGGAGTGACGAGGTCTGCCCCGGCGAGCAGGCGGGCGAGGGCGGGACACCGGCGCAGCCGGTCCGCGTAGACGGCCTCCGTGCCGCCGAGCGCCTGGCGGGCCGTGGTGAAGGACTCCTTGTCGGTGACCAGGCCGACGCTGAGGGTGCCGTCGTGGAGGGGAATCGCCCAGAACCAGCCGTCGTCGGGTAAGGAGAAGAGGCAGATCGCACCGTCCGGGGCCGCCCCGATGCGTGCCGCTCCGTGCCAGTACCCCCAGGTGGCGACGTTACGGAAGGCATCGTGGAACCGCCTCGACCGCAGCTGCCGGGCCGACAGCAGCCCGGCCCGGCCCGAGGCGTCCACCAGGTGCCGAAACGAGATCACGCCTCCCGTGCCGTCGGCCGAGGTCCAGGCGGCCGCCGACGCACGCCCGTCGCGGAAGTCGACCGTCCGGGCCGTGACCTCCTCGTGCACCCGTGCGCCCTGGGCACGCGCGTGGTCCAGCAGAGCCTGGTCGAACTCCGACCGGACGACCTGGAAGCTGTACTCCGCGCTCCGGCCGAGCCCGCCGAAGCGCAGCGCCCACTCCTGGCCGCCCCAGTCGTAGTACGCGCCCGTCTTGCGGACGAAGCCGTGCCGCTCGACCACCTCCCGCGCGCCCAGCAGGTCCAGCAGCGGCAGCAAGGACGGCAGCAGCGACTCGCCGATGTGGTAGCGGGGGAACCGGGACCGCTCCAGCAGGGTCACGTCGTACCCCTGTCGCGCCAGCAGGGCGGAGGCCGTCGCGCCTGCGGGGCCGCCTCCGACCACCAGGACGTCCGTCTCGGTGCCCGGTCGCTCGTCGTGCATGAAGACCTCCTGGAAACAGGGGCAGCATGACGCGGCCAGTGAACAGCACCGCTCCGCCCGGTCGGAAGACCGCCTTTGAAGAATCGGTCCTGCGATGAACCTGGCCCTCCACCCAGGTGACATGGCCGTGTGGCTGCCCGGTCGGCGCGAACGCCTCCGGTAGACCACGGGTGCACACGGATCCCGATGACACGACGGAGTGACGCCATGACTGCCGACCTGCTGCGCCGTAAGTTCGAGCACCGCTTCGACCTGCTGGACACCGACCGCGACGGATACATCTCCCAGGCCGACTTCACTGCCCTCGCCGACCGGCTGATCGAGGGCGTCGGCGAGCCGGCCGACTCTCCCAAGTCCCGTGCACTGCGCGACTCCAAGGCGCACTACTGGACGTCCATCACCCGCCTCGTCCCCGCCGAGGGCGGCGGTCGGGTGTCCCGGGACGCCTTCGTCACCGGACTCGCCCAGTCACCCGACCCATCGAAGATCTCCGACATGGTCCGTCCCTCCGTCGAAGCCGACCTCGCCCTCGCCGACCGCGACGACGACGGCGTCGTGGACCTGAGCGAGTTCAAGAAGCTCTACGGCGCCATCGGAGTTCCGGCCGCCGAGGCGGAGGAGATCTTCCGCACACTTGACCGTGACGGCAACGGCGAACTCACCCTCGACGAGTGGCTGAAGGCCGCCATGGAGTTCTTCACCTCCACCAAGGCCTCGGCACCCGGTAACAGGATCCTGGGCCGGGTCTGAGCGGAACGCCGGACGTGCTCCGCCTTCCCACTCTCCCCGCGGACACCGCGCGACGCTTCGCCGCTCACAACTACCTCCCGCTGCCGGGCCTCCTCCCGCCGTCCGGCCTGGCAAGGCTCCGCACGGAGCTGGCCCGGCTGGAGGCCGATGCCAGGCGGCGGGACTTCGCGATGGAGTGCATGGGCGGCTCGCCCCGGCACATGACCACGATCGGCGGCTCCGCCCTGGCCGCCGAGTCGCCCTTCATCGGCGACCTCTACCTACGGCCCGACCTGCTCGCCCTGCTCTCCTCCATCACGGGAGAACCCGTGATGGAGGTCCGCGACGTCACCGAGCGCCACGTCATCAACATCCTCCACCACCCGGGCGACACGCACGGCGAGCACACCGACGACTACCCGTACGCCCTGGTCCTCTTTCTCGAAGCTCCCGCCGACCCCGGCGACGGCGGCCTGCTCGAGTACGCCCCGCACACCACTGCACTGCCCCTGCCTGCGAACACGCCGGTCCACCGCCGCCACCACCGGGCCGGCGACGCCTATCTGCTGCGCGCCGACACCACCGCGCACCGCGTCAGCCCCCTGACCCGGCCCGGCGTCCGCCGTACCGTCCTGAACTTCGCCTACACCGTCCCGGGACGGCAGGCCCCTCGTTCGCCTTCCGCCCAGCTTCTGTACGAGGACGAGAGCGCCGGCGGCGATCGCGTGGAGTGAGCGGTCAGGCAGGACGCATCGCCTGCCGGAGGCTGGCGGCGCGGCGCAGCCCGGCTGCCGTGCACGTCACTCCGGGCGGCTCTGCGGCAGGGTCGCGGTCATCCACACCGTCTCTCGGGGGCCCCGGGCCTCGTCGGCTCCTCCGATCGGGTGCCACCGGCATCGGCGCCGCCTGCGCATGTCGGCCACGGGGTAGGGCTAGGGCCTGTCGTCAAACTCCCATCGTCGCCCGAAGGGCGGCCTCGCGGCGTCTGGTGCGTGCTCTCGGCGTGCCGGGCGGAAGCCCGCGTACTGGACGTACTTGACTTCCGTTCGGTGCGGCGAGAGCGCGTGCCAGGCGGCGCGAGGCAGACGGGAGTTTGACGACAGGCCCTAGGCCGATCGGGGAGGTACGGGTGGAAGAGGCAAGCAGTGCGGTTGAACAGCTACGACGGCTTCACTCGGCTGCGTGAGGTCATCGTCGGATCGGGCACCGGCTACACCGGCCACGACCGCGACCTCACTTTCGAACTGTTTCAACAGGAAAACCTCCTGCACTACGACAGCTGGCACTACCCGCGCCTGGCGGCCGGGGAGGCACCCGAGCGCCGGGCGGTCCATCCTCAGTACGTCGAGGAACTCATCGAGGACGTAGAGGGGTTGGCCGAGACCCTGGTCTCGCTCGGGGTCACAGTCCACCGCCCGCTCGCCCTCCCTCCGGACGCGGGGCCCATCGCCGGCCCCGGCTGGAGCGCCATTCCGACACCCGCGCTGAACATCCGCGACAACACGCTCATCGTCGGCGACGAGATCATCGAAACCCCGCCCATGGTCCGCTCCCGCTGCCTGGAGACCCGCCTGCTGGCCCCGCTGTTCCGCCGCTGCTTCGACGCCGGCGCACGCTGGACGGCGATGCCGCGCCCCAGCCTGACGGACGCCTCCTTCGACCTCTCCTACGCCCGTCACGCCGCAGCCGCCCTCGGAGCCGGCGCCGTGCCGTACGCACGTCCGGGCCCGTACGACGCGGGACACGACATGATGCTCGACGGAGCACAGGTCATGCGGCTGGGCCGCGACCTGATCGTCAACACCGCCCAAGCCAACCACCGGTCGGCCGCCGACTGGCTCGAACGCCATCTGCGCGGGCGGTTCACCGTCCACCGGGTGGAACGGATGGCCGACAGCCACATCGACGCCACCCTCCTCGCCCTGCGCCCAGGAGTCTTCCTCGCCCGCCACGACCGCGTACGAGAGCTGCTGCCCCGGCCCCTGCAAGGCTGGAAGTTCATCGTCCCGCCCGAGCCCGACCCTGCCGATTTCCCCTCCTACCTGCCCCAGGACCTGCTGCTCACCAGCCCCTACATCGACCTCAACGTCCTGTCCGTCGACGAGACCACCGCTCGTCAACACCGCCGCCACCGGCCTCCGCGGCACCCTCGAATCCAACGGCTTCACAGTCGTTCCCGTACGCCACCGCCACCGCCGGCTCTTCGGCGGAGGCCTGCACTGCTTCACCCTCGACACCGTGCGCGACGGCGGCCCTGGGGAGTACCTGAACTGAGTGTAGGTTCGTATTTCCGATGACCCTTTCTCATTGATGGTGGCCTTCTTCTGGCCCAAGGGACAGGACAGTGAGACGAACTCCTGTCTGAGTCGTTCGCTCGTAGTAGTGCTGATCCCGGTCTCGATCTATGCAGCGATGTTCTCCGCCGTGATCGTGGAGATGTCTCAGCTGGTCGGGTTCGGGGGCTCATCTCCCCGTTCTTGCTGCTCGGGGGTGCGGTATGTCGTATGTCCTTGGCGAGGTCTCGATGAGGCTCCGCCACGTGGACGGCCAGATCGACGACGACCGGCCCTGGCCCGCTACCGGCGCCGATGTCTTCGAGCCTTCGATGCCGTGGCGAACCTTTCGCTGGCGGCAGGACCAGAAGCACTGCTCGGGGACGTACTGGTCCTCCACGATGCGTGACCATGTCATCTACGAGTCACGGCTTGAGCTGACGCGCCTGCTCTACGCCGACTTCGACCAGGACGTGAGGGCGGTCTACGCCCAGCCGCGGCGCTCTCGACGGCGAACCCCCGCCCGGCGACCTGGACTCACTGCAACCACTGTTTGGCAGGGAGGAAGAGATCGGGGTCAGGAAGTCTCCGGCCTTGGGACTGGCGGGCTAGCACAGTGATCGCCTTCGGCGCTCGAACTCTTCACGCCGCACGCCTGACCGACCCAGCCCGGGCGCCGACGTAGTCGTCGAGCTCGCGCCTGGCGGGATGCCGGTCGTTGCGCGACCGGGTGCGATGGAGGCGACGTTGACATCGCCTGGGTGAACCACTGCGTGTTTGGGATGCGACGCGGGTTCGCTGCGCTGAACCTGGGTCTGGGCCCCCGGGCCATGGCGCCTGACGAGAGGGAGATGGAAGCGTGGTAACAGCTGGAGAAACGGGCATGGTCGGCGCAGCTGACAGGCTCGGCATCGAGCCCCAGATGGTGGTACAGGAACTGGGATGGGCTGAAGACGTCGATGATGACGTCCGCGCCGCCGTGCAGGAGCGATCGGGGAACAAACTCCTGAATGCGGACGCGGACGAAGCGGTGGACGTAGTCCTCCTGTGGTGGCGGGAGAGCGATGGCGATCTGACCGACGCCCTCGTCGACGCGATCGGGCCGCTCTCCGACGACGGCGTCATCTGGGTGATCACCCCGAGGACAGGCCGAGCCGGCTACGTCGAGGCGAGCGATATTGCCGAGGCGGCCAGCACCGCAGGCCTTGCCCAGATCCTCAACACCGGCGTTGGCAAGGATTGGGCGGGTATCAAATTGGTGTCGCCGAAGTCCCCCAAGACAAGGCGATGAGCGGCCTGACCACCAGCACACGCCCTGCCAGCCCTGCTCGGCGGGAAGCCTGAGGGAGGACCCCGGCGGTGACCGCCGGGGTCCTCCGTCATTCAGATTGATCTCAGCGCCAACGGCTGCTCCAGTCCCAATGGCCGCCACCGGACCACGAGCGAACACCGCCCAGAAGCGGCTGGCCAATCTGAAGTGGACCGGCATCCCAACCGGGCGCCACGGGCCAAGATCGTGAGACAGAAGTGTCGTGTCCCACGAATGAGAAAGCCGGAAAAGTCCAGGTCGCCACTTCGGAACAGGACATTCCGAATGCAGACCTACACTGAGCCGACGATGCGGGCGGCGCAGCGAGCGGCTCGCTGAGCTTCGGGAGCCACGGCCCCCGCTTCACAACCAGCCCGGGTCCGGGCGGGCCAAACCTCGGCTACTGCCGCTGCCCTCACGGCAGGCACGGCCGCAGCCCAGGGGGCGTGCGCTCGGCGAGCGTGAGCGTACAGGCCTCACTCGTCCGCAGTGCCGCCGCGGCAGGGAAACCCCCGCACCCTCGGTGGCTGGGACCCGGCCTTCGGCCCGGCCCCAGCCACCTCACCCACGCGGCCGCCCTGGCAGATCTCAACCTCCTCGCCTACCCACTGGTCCAGGCTCGACGTGTAAAAAATGCGGCCACGACCTTCGCCGCGCTCGACGGATCGGTGACCTCACAACCCCGGGCCCGGCTCGGAGACCCCATCGAACAGTCCGGTACTGACACAACCAGCTGATCCCACGAACCCACCACCGCCTCGCCAGCTGAATGCTGCCCTTGACGCAGAGACAAGGGGAAAGCGCAGGTCACAGGGGGCGCGTGGGTCGTGGTGGTCGCGGGTGGTCGCACGAGACTGGAGGTGTCGACCTTTCCTCCGCCTCCTGGAGGCGATCCCCATGCGTACCACCGGCGACCGCGGCCGCATCTACCGCAGATGTGGCTGCCGGGACACATTGCGTCACCAGCTCGGAGCGCACTGCCCCCACCTGGTCGCTGACGGTGACCACGGGACGTGGACCTTCGCGGTCGACGTCCCGGCACCGCGCCGGCACCGGACGACCGTCCGCCGTGGCGGATTCGACAGCCACGACGCGGCCGAAGGGGCGCTGCGGAGGTTCCTGGAGGGCGAGGCCGGCGGGTTCAACGCCGACCCGAACCAGAGCGTCGCCGACTACCTGACCGCCTGGCTGGCCGCCAAGGCGCTCGTGCTCAAGCCGACCACCATGGCGCGATACCGGGACTACGTCCACAACGACCTCGCGCCCGCCTTCGGCACCCTGAAGCTGGACGAGCTCGGGCACCGGCACATCGCCGCGTTCGTCACCAGCGAGCTCGCCGCAGGCCGCGGAGAGACCACCCTCTACCGGTGCCTTGCCACCCTCTCCAGCGCCCTCGGCGACGCCTTCCGCCAACACCGCCTCGCCCACAACCCCGCCAGCCCCCCGGCGCTTCACCGTCCACCGTCGCCGGAGCGGCGGATCTGGACCGCCGACGAGGCCGTCCGCTTCCTCCAGCACTGCCATCAGGCAGCCCCGGACATGGCCGACCTGTTCGAGTTCCTCATCGGCACCGGCATGCGCAAAGGAGAGGCCCTCGGCCTCCACTGGGACGACGTCCACCTGACGGAAGGTGTCCTCTACGTACGCTGCACCCTCTCCGCAATCGACAACAACCGGCTCGCCCTCACCACGCCGAAGACCCGCTCGAGCCGGGGCTGGGTGGCCATCTCACCCCGCGTCGCCACCGCACTCCAACACCGGTTCCAATCAAGGGCCCTCCCACGCAGCGATCCAGGCGATCCGTTCGCCGGACTCGTGTTCTGCCGACCCGACGGCCGGCCACTCCGTCCGCAAGGCGTACTCGACCGGCTCCGAAAGCTGTCCGACGAAGCCGGCGTCCCAAAGATCACCGTTCACGACCTGCGGCACCTCGCCGCAACCATCACCATCACCGCCGGCGTCCCGCTCACCGTGGTCTCCAAGACGCTGCGGCACTCCACCCTCTCGACCACCGCCAACGTCTACAGCCACCTCACCCAACAGGCCGCCCGCGAAGCCGTCGACACCATCGACCACACCCTCACCCGGGCCCAGAAGCGAAACGACCGACGGGCCTGGCTGCAACGGCTGCGACCACCACGCGACCACATCCAGCACCTACGCGAAGCCCTCAACCGGCTCCGCTCCCCCGCCCCAACCGGCTTCCACCCCAACGCCAACCAACCCCAAAGCGGGCGTGCGACCACAATGCGACCACCAGCATTCCGGGCATGGAAAAGGCCGTCCTCCCATGGATGAGAGAACGGCCTCCGACCTGCGTTTCCGCATGGTCGGGACGACAGGATTTGAACCTGCGACCCCTTGACCCCCAGTCAAGTGCGCTACCAAGCTGCGCCACGTCCCGATGCCCGTTGACCTGGGGTTTCCCCTGGTTGAACGTGCAGGAGAACGATACCGCACTTCCGGAGGTGGTCGCGCGCACCTTTCTTGTACGCGGCGGGGCGGGGTGGAGCGAGGAGGGGTTGACCTCAACGGCGCTTGAGGTTGCACGATCGGTCCATGACGCCGACAGCAGCCGCGGACGCCCGCTTCCGCTACGAAGACCTGGGGGCCCTGATGGCCCTCATGACCGGGGCCGAGAAGCACGGTCCCGCCGCCACCTCCACGCTCGACGCGCTGTGGGTGCTCTACGACCGGGTCCTGCGGGTCGGGCCAGGCAGCGCCGGGGATCCGGGGCGGGACCGGTTCCTGCTGTCCAAGGGGCACGGGCCGATGGCCTACTACGCCGTGCTCGCCGCCAAGGGGTTCTTCCCCGTCGGCTGGCTCAGCGGGTTCGGCGCGTACGACTCGCCCCTCGGGCACCACCCCGACCGCACCCTGATCCCCGGCGTGGAGATCGGCAGCGGCTCCCTCGGGCACGGGCTGCCGCTCGCCGTCGGGAGCGCGCTCGGGCTGCGGGCCCAAGGGCTCAGCGACCCGGCCGTGTGGGTGCTGATCGGGGACGCCGAGCTGGACGAGGGCAGCAACCACGAGGCGATCGCGTACGCCGGCCCGGCCGGTCTGGAGCGGTTGCACTCGATCGTGATCGACAACGACTCCGCGACCCACGGCTGGCGGGGCGGCATCGCCTCCCGGTTCGAGGCGGCCGGCTGGTCGGCGGTCACCGTGGACGGCCGGGACCACGCGGCGCTGCACACGGCGTACACCACACCTCATCCGGGCCGGCCCCACGTCGTGGTCGCCCGGGTCGAGAAGAAGCGCTGAAGAAGCACTGACGGAGCACTGGCCGCCTTCGAGGGGGAGACATGGACACCATGCGCGAACGGTTCATTTCAGTCACATCGCGTGCGCTCGACGAGGATCCCCGGCTGGCCCTCGTGCTGGCCGAGATCACCATGGACGGCTTCCGTCCTGCCCAGGACCGCCATCCGGACCGGGTCATCAACGTCGGCATCCGCGAGCAGCTGCTGGTCGGCGTGGGCGGCGGCCTGGCCCTCACCGGGCTGCGCCCGGTGGTGCACACCTTCGCCAGCTTCCTCGTGGAGCGGCCCTTCGAGCAGGTCAAGCTCGACTTCGGACACCAGGGCACGGGCGGGGTGCTCGTCAGCGCGAGCGCGAGCTACGACTGGCCGGCCGGCGGGTTCACCCACATGGCGCCGGGCGACGTGGCCCTGCTGGACACCCTGGACGGCTGGACCGTGCACGTCCCGGGCCACCCGGACGAGGCCGAGGCGCTGCTGCGCCACGCCTACTCCGCCGGGGACGACAAGGTCTACGTACGGCTCTCCGGGCAGTCGAACACGACGGCCCACCCCGTCACCGGCCCGGGTTTCCAGACCGTACGGGAGGGCCGTGCGGGCGTCGTCGTCGCCGTCGGGCCCCTGCTCGACAACGTCCTCGCCGCGACCGAGGGCACGGAGGTGAGCGTGCTGTACGCGCCGACCGTACGGCCCTTCGACGACGCGGCACTGCGCGCCGCCGTCGGGCACGGCCCGGCCGACGTGGTGCTGGTCGAGCCGTACCTCGCCGGGACCTCCACGGCCGCCGCGAACCAGGCGCTCGAAGCGGTCCCGCACCGGGTGCTCGGCCTCGGGGTCGGCCGCGCCGAGCTGCGCCGCTACGGCACGGTCGAGGAGCACACGGCGGCCCACGGACTCGACCCGGCCGCGCTGCGCGCGCGGATCGCCGCCTTCATTCCGCGGTGACCGGCCCCTTCGGCGCGGGGCGGTCCAGTTCCGGATGGGCCGCCGCCAGGCGCTTGGGGGCGGCCTGGCGCCAGGAGTCGGTCAGGATCGAGCGCAGCTCCGCCGTGTCCTCCACCACCGCGAGCCGGACCCGGAGCCATGCGTAGTTGTCGTCGTGGCCGGGCCGTATGAAGAACTTCTCCGGCTCCGCCGCGATCAGCTCGGCGCGGTCCTCCTGGGGACACTTCACTCCGATCGAGGTGTCGTCGTCGGCCAGCGCCGCGAAGATCTTCCCGCTCTTGCCGCTCTTGCCGTTCGCTCCGCCGCCCACCCTGAAGGTGGGCATGCCCCAGGCCAGTTTCTCGCTGCTGTCCGGAAGTGACAGCGCGATCTTCCGGACGTCCTCCGCCGTCGTGGCCATCCCCCGACTCCTCTCCGGTCCGCTCTGCTCCGGTGCCGTCCCTCGTCTCCGACCGTAGACCCGGGCACTGACATTCACCCCCGGGCCGCGAGGTCCTCCCGGTCGTGCACCAGCTCCACCAGCTCCGCCGCCAGCGCCTTCACCGTCGCGAGCCCCGCCAGGCCCCACCGCCTCGGCACCACGTCCACCGCGCACACCGTCCCGAGGACGATCCCGCGCCGGTCGGTGAGCGGCGCGCCCGCGTAGGAGCGCACCCCGCTCTCGTCCACGACGGCGTTGCCCGCGAAGCGCGCGAAGTCCCGTACGTCCTCCAGCACCAGCGCGCGCCGCCGCACCACCACGTGCGGGCAGTACCCGTGGTCCCGGGGGAGCGCCCGCGCCGGATAGCCGCTCGCCGGGGCTTCGGGCGCGTGGTGCAGGCCGGCGAAGAACTGCCGTTCCTCGCTGATGAAGTTGATGCCGGCGTACGGTGCGGCGAGCTTGTCCGCGACCCGCCGCGCGAAGGCGTCCAGCTCACCGTCCACCCGCTCCCCCAGGCCCAGTTCACGCAGTCTCAGCACGCGCGCGGGCGCCTCCCGGTCCACCGGGGTGAGCAGCAGGTGTCCGGTCGATTCGTAGTAGGTCATGGTGTCTCCCCCACGTCGTCGGGTACGTCGTACGCGTCCGGTGCGACGCGCCGAGCAGGTGGTGGACCAGGGCTGCCAGCACCCCCGTCGCGGAGCTCTGCAGGCGTGCGTCGCAGCGCACGACGGGCACGTCCGGGCCGAGCCCCACGGCGTCCCGCACCTCCTCGGCGGTGTAGCCGTGCCCGCCGTCGAACTCGTTGACGGCGACCACGAAGCCGATCCCCCGCCGCTCGAAGAAGTCCACGGCGGGAAAGCAGTCGTCGAGGCGGCGCGTGTCGGCGAGCACCACCGCGCCCAGCGCGCCCGCGCACAGCTCCTCCCAGAGGAACCAGAAACGCTGCTGTCCGGGGGTGCCGAAGAGGTACAGCACGTGTCCCTGGTCCAGGGTGAGCCGGCCGAAGTCCATCGCCACGGTCGTGGTGGTCTTCGCCTCGACCCCGTCCAGCGGGTCGGCGGCCTCGCTCAGCCCGCTCAGCAGTTCCTCCGTGCTCAGCGGCTCGATCTCGCTCACCGCGCCCACGAAGGTGGTCTTGCCCGCCCCGAACCCGCCCGCGACCAGGATCTTCAAGGTCGCGGAGGATCCGTGGGCGGCCGGGTCAGAGCCGTTTGCGCAGGCCATCGAGCACCGCCCGGAGCAGGGACTGGTCGTCGTCGGCGAAGGTGCCGCCGGTCGGGAAGCAGGGTGCCCGTACCGTCACGGCCCCGTGTTCCATCAGGTCGCCGAGGACGACCTTGACCACCACCGCCGGCAGCCTCAGGTGTCCCGCCACCTCGGCGACGGTGACCGCGGCCGAGCCCGCGCACAGCCGGAGCGCGAGGGCGTGCTCGGCGCCGAGCGGCGCGCGCGGGCGCACTCCGGTCGCCGTCACCAGTGACAGCAGGTCGAGGGCGACGGACGGTCGCGTCCGCCCCCCGCTCGCGGTGTACGGGCGGATGACCCGGCCCGCCGAATCGTCCAGCCACGGTGCATCTCGCGGTCCCCCCGGTGCCGTTGCCCCCCTCGCACGGGCCCTCATCGCTCCGCGTCGGCGGCGGGCCGCCTCGGCGGGGCCGCGAGGTACGGGCGGACGCTCTTGACCAGCATGGCCATCTCGTAGCCGAGCACGCCCGCGTCCGCCTCCCGGTCGGCCAGTACGGCCAGGCAGGTGCCGGATCCGGCCGCCGAGACGAAGACGAGGGCAGTGTCGAGCTCGACCACCACCTGCCGGACCTCGGCCCCCTCCGCGAACCGGGAACCGGCGCTGCGGCCCAGTGCGTACAGCCCGGAGGCGAGGGCCGCCAGGTGGTCGGCGCTGTCGGCGTCGAGCCCGTGCACGCAGGTCACGAGCCCGTCGGCGGTCAGCAGGACCGCGCTGCGCGTGTACGGCACCCGCTGGACCAGACCGCTGAGCAGCCAGTCGAGGTCCGAGAGCCGCGTGGTCGTCGTACTGATCGTGGTCGTACTGATCGTGGTCGCCACTTCGCCGCCCATGGGGGTGCGCTCCTTCGCTGTCGGGTGAGAGGCCGGGGTCACGTCTGGTGCTCCGACTGGGCGAGGCCGAAGCCCCGTTGGAAGGCGGCCATCAGGCCGGGGTCGTGCACGGGCCGCTCGGCGCCCTCGGGACCGCCCGGGCGGGGTACGGGAGCCTCGCGCAGCTGGGGCGCGAGGTGTTCCTGGGCCCGCCGCCGGGGCAGCGGCGGGCGTTCTCCGCTGTCCCGGGCGGCGGGCACGGGCAGCGGCGGCTCGAGCGGGGCCACCATGCCGTCCGGCGCCTCCGCGAGCCTGGAGGCCCCGGTCGCGGAGGCCCCGCCCGCGGAGGCCCCGCCCGCGGAGGCCGCGGCCGTCGGCGCCATCGCCGTGGCCGCCGCCCTCACCGGCGCACCCACGGGTTCGGCACGCACGGGTTCCGCACCCGCAGGCCCCGTACGGGGCAGCCTGCCCGGCGCGCCGGCGGCCCGGCCCGGTACCACCGGCGGGGCGCCGGAGGGCTCCGGCGCGGGCAGGGTCATCCGTACCGGCTCCAGCCGTGGGGCGGCCGTCCCCTCGCCGGTCCCCCAGGAGGTGGCCCGGGAGCCGCCCAGGGCCTCGGCGGCGCTCGGCGCCTCGGCCCCCAACAGCTCCTGGGGCAGGACCAGTACGGCGAGCACGCCACCGTAGATGTTCGACTTGAGCTCGACGGCGATCCCGTGCCTGCGGGCGAGCGCCGAGACGACGAACAGGCCGATCCGCCCGTCGGCCAGCAGCTGCCGGACGCTGATCTGGTCGGGGTCGCCGAGCAGGGCGTTCATCCGGTGCGCCTCCTCGGGCGGCATGCCGAGGCCCCGGTCCTCCACCTCGACCGCGATCCCGGCCGTGACCCGCTCCGCGCGCACCACGACATCGGTGTCGGGGGCGGAGAACACGGTGGCGTTCTCCACGAGTTCGGCCAGCAGGTGCACGACGTCGGCGACGGCGTGGCCGCGTACGGAACCGCCCGCGGGGGGCACCACCTTGACCCGGGTGTACTGCTCGACCTCCGCGACCGAGGAGCGCAGCACCTCACTCAGGTCGACGGGCCGGGTCCACTGGCGGCGCGAGGCGGCTCCGCCGAGCACCGCGAGGTTCTCCGCGTGGCGCCGGATCCGGGTGGCGAGGTGGTCGACGTGGAAGAGCTCCTTGAGCAGGTCCGGGTCCTCGACCGTGTCCTCCAGGTCGTCCAGCAGCGCGATCTCGCGGTGGACGAGGGACTGGAGGCGGCGCGCGAGGTTGACGAAGACCTCGACCTTGCGGTCGCTGTCGGAGGGCGCGACGGGGGCGCCGAGGCGGACCAGGGTCGCGTGGGCCTGTTCGCGGGCGCCGCGCAGTTCCTGCGAGAGCAGCCAGAACTCGTCGATCCCCGCCGTCTCGGGACCGAAGGACGGCGCGGCCGGCCCGCCGCGCACCGGGCGGGCGGGCAGCTCGCCGCGCTCCAGCCGGTCGGCGGTGGAGTGCAGTTCCTGGCGGCCCCGGACGCTGGAGCGGCGCAGCGCCTCGCAGCGGTCGCGCACGGTCTTGGCCGCGCGCTGGGCCCCGAGCAGGGCGGCCGCGAGCGCGCCGGCGAAGAGCAGGGCGCAGCCGCTGAGCACCGGCCACAGCCGGGGGTCGCGGGCGCCCGCGCCGCCGCCGAGCTGGAGCGCGAAGATGACCGCGGCGGCGCCGCTGAGCCCGGCGGCGAGCGTGGGCAGCAGGGCGGCGCGGATCAGCTGGGGCCGTATCTGCCGACCGGGACCGGTGACGGCATGTCTCGACGGGGAGTGGCGGGCGGCGCGGAGTCCGGACATCGGCGTCCTCGGTATGTGGGGCCCGGCCCCCGGGCTTCCCGGGATCCGGTGTTGATCACCGGATACCCACGCTAGACCGCACGCTCGGCCCCAGGACGGCCAGTTGGGAAACTTCGCCCGGGTGCTTCCCGCTCCCGATGGAGCGCTCGTACGACAGCCCGAATGCGCCGGGAGCGCGCACTCCCCGGCGTCCGGCGGGCACGCGCCGCCTGCCGGGGCCCCGTCCGCACCTCGCTCCCCTCCCGCCCCACAGCGGCGGCCCGTTGACCGCGGAGCCAGCCATTCGACTTCGACATATGCAACTCAAATCGAAGAATTACCTAGGCAGATGCAGCGCGTACGCGATCTGCGGCGCGGGCGGCATCGACCTCAAGCACGTCTCCACGACGGTGAGGTTCGCCGAGGTCAGCGGCCCGAACACGGCCTCGACGGGGCAGACGGCGACGGCCGGCTGCGCCCGTACCGACGGGCAGCTGGTCAGCGGGGGCGCCGCCGTCAGCGGCGGCAACGTGACCACGACCGACTTCAGCAAGGCGACCTCCGGCGGCCCCCACCTCAACGGCAGCTTCCCCAGCGACGCCACCGGTACCCCCGTCGCCGACGGCGGAACCAACCCGTCGCACTGGACGGCAGCCACCCACAGCGGGGGCACGCCCTCCCCCGGCAGCTACTCGGACGTCTGGGCGCTGTGCCTGGACGTGCGCCACGGCCACAAGCGGTAGCTCCCCGGCGGCGCCCTGACAACACCGCGGAGCGGTACCTCCCCACCCGGGAGGTACCGCTCCGCTCACGTTCCGGGCCTACGGTCCTGCGGCCTACGGCCTGCCGGGCCTGCACGCCTCCGGCCCTACGGCCCTCCGGCATCCCGGGCCTAGGAGCCCACCGCCTCCGGCTCCTCGCGGGTCACGGCCGCCGGCCGCTCGGCCGCGGCGGGCCGGGCCGCCGTGAGCGGCGGGGGCGAGCCAGCGGCCACGAAGGGCCGCCACCAGGGCGCGCTCGGCGCGTCGGCCGCGCCCGGCTCGAAGGGCTGCCCGGGCACCGGCAGGGCGATCGCCGCCCCGGCCACGGCCGCGGCGGTCATCGTGCCCTCCCCGGGCTCGTCCCACGGGTGCGGGGCCAGGTTGAAGGTGCCCCAGTGGATCGGCAGCATCGTCCCGCGCGGGGCGCCGCCCTGGAGGTCGAGGTGGGCGCGGATGCCCTCCTCGGGCGTCATGTGGATGTCGGTCCAGAACTCCGAGTACGCACCGATCTGGATCATCGTGGCGTCGAAGGGCCCGTGCGCCGCGCCGATCTCCTTGAAGCCGGAGAAGTAGCCGGTGTCCCCGCTGTGGTAGATCCGGTGCTCGTCGCCCGCGACGACCCAGGACGCCCACAGGGTGAACTGCTGGTTGCGCAGGCCGCGCCCGCAGAAGTGCTGGGCCGGGGTGGCGGTGAGCGAGAGGCCGGCGACCTTGGTGGTCTCGTTCCAGTCGAGCTCGCGCAGCCGGTCGGCCGGGACTCCCCAGCGCTCCAGGTGCGCGCCGACGCCCAGCGGGACGGCGAAGACCGTGTCCGTGCCGGCCAGGGCCTTGATGGTCGGCAGGTCGAGGTGGTCGTAGTGGTCGTGCGAGATCACCACCACGTCCACCTCGCCGAGCGAGGCCAGCGGTACGGGTACCGGGTGCAGCCGCTTGGGCCCGGCGAAGGGGAAGGGGGAGCAGCGCTCGCCCCAGACCGGGTCGAAGAGGACCCGGCGCCCGTCGATCTCGGCGAGCACGCTGGAGTGGCCCATCCAGGTCAGCCGCAGGCCGCTGACCGGCGGCTTCGACAGCTCCGCGAGGGTCGTGGGGTAGACCGGGATGGGGGCGCCGGGGCTACGCCGGAGCCGCTGCTCCTTGTGGAAGTAGATCTTGGCAAACTCCGCCATGGACCCGGAGGGTCTGGTCCGGGTCCCGGCCGGGTTCTGGAACACTCCGTCGGCGAAGTTCGGCGAACGCCGGATCCGCTCCAGCCGGGCACCGGACGGGTCCGCGCCGAAGGCTTCGGGCCGCAGTGCACGCAGCCGTGGACGCAAGGGACGGGAGCCGGTCAAGGCGCCTCCAGTGTGGGGGGTGCGGGCAGGGCGTTCTCATGGTTACCACCATCCCAACGCATGACACCCCCCAAGGATTCCGTTACGCGGCTCCGGGCGCGCCCCCGCCCCTCCCGGCCGCCCCGGCGCCCCTCGCACAGCGGCTACAGGGCCGGTTCTACAGCGGCAGCAGGTCCGGCCGCTTCGCCTCCACGTGGTCCCCCGAGGACTCGCCGCGCAGCCTCCGGCCGATCCACGGCACCAGGTGCTCGCGCGCCCAGTGGATGTTGTCGCGGGTGGTGTCCACCGATCCGCGCGGGCGCATCGGCGGCCAGGGCTGGTCCGGGTCGGCCGGCGTGTCGAGGCCGAGCACCTGGGCGGCGCGCAGGGCCACCCGGGTGTGCCCCTCGGGCGAGAGGTGCAGCCGGTCGTCGTCCCAGGCCCGCCGGTCCTGTACGGACTTCAGCGACCAGAGGTCGAGTACGGGGCACTCGTACCGGTCGGCGATCGACCGGACGTGCGCGCTGAACGTCGCGATCTTGCCCCGCATGTGCTTGAGGACCGGCACGTCGCGCGTGTCGAAGCCGGTGGTGATCACGACCAGGCCGACGGATCCGGTGAGGTCGCGCACGGCCGCCTCGTACCGTTCGGCCACATCGTCCGGATCGCTGCCGGGTCGGATGATGTCGTTGCCGCCCGCGCAGAAGGTCACCAGGTCCGGTGCGAGCTCCTTGGCCCGGGGGACCTGCTCGGCCACGATCTGGTCCAGCAGCCGGCCCCGTACGGCCAGGTTCGCGTAGCGGAACCCGCCGGAGCCGGCGTCCGCGCCGGAGCCACCGGGCCCGCCGGAGGTGCCGGAGTCGCCGGGGTTTCCGAGCTCCTCGTGCCGTTCCTCGCGCCGGTCGGCCAGAAGGACGGCCAGTCGGTCCGCCCAGCCGAGGAAGGTGTCCCCCGGTCCCGGGTCCCCCACGCCCTCGGTGAAACTGTCCCCGAGCGCCGCGTACGAGCCAATGGTCTTGGTCTTGGATGTCGTCGTCGCTGCCACGGGAGCCCATACTTCACCGCGGATCATGACCTACGCGACCGTAGCCAGGGCCTTACTGACCGTGATCTTCACCACCCCCCGGGCGGGGAATAAGGCAGCCGGGACCGGGGCCTGTGGCCCAAGGAGGCAAGGGCCCTGGTGGTCAGGGGTTTCCGGGAGGCCGTAACGGCTTCCGCGAGGCAGGCTGGTCCCATGGGGTCACATCCGCGCCCGCCCGTTCGACCAGGACCGTCTTCGCGAGTTCCTCGAATCTCTCGGATCTCTCGGATCTCTCGGATCTCTCGGATCTCTCGGATCTCTCGGATCTCTCGAACAGGAGCGGGCGGCCACGGCGCACTCCTCTTCACACTGGCCCAGTGCGCGCCCTTCGCGATCGCGCTCGGCGTGCTGGGCATCGAGCTCTCGCCCGCACACGATCTGGTCACCGGCCCCATTCTCACCACGACGCCGGCGCTGGCCGCGCTGACGACGGGCCCGGTGGGCACGCTGTCCGCGGCGGCCCTCGCCGCGGGTGTGAACGCGACCTCCGCGACGTACAACCAGTCGTGGGGAACCCAGACCCAGCTGATCATCGGCAACTTCCTGGGGATCATCGTGGTGTCCGTCGCCAGCGTCACCCTGAGCAAGGCGGTACGTGCGCGCAGGCAGAGCGAACTCGACCAGGTGCGCCGGATCGCGGTGGCGGCCCAGGAGGTCGTCCTGCGGCCCGTCCCCGAGCTCCTGGGCCCGGTGCGGGCGGCCAGCATGTGCCTGGCGGCCGGTACGGGAGCGCAGGTGGGCGGAGACCTGTACGAGGCCGTACAGACGCGCTACGGCGTCCGGTTGATCGTGGGGGACGTCCGGGGGAAAGGGCTGTCCGCCATACGCGCGGTCGCGGTGGCGCTGGGCGCGTTCCGGGAGGCCGTGCACTACGAGGACGAACTGCAGGAGGTCATGAACCATTGCGCGGCCGCGCTGCGGCGCGAGGCCGCCGTCGCCGGCACCTACTCCCAGGCAGAACTTCCCGAAGTGCTCCTGGAGGGGTTCACCACCGCGCTCATCGCCCAGGTGCCGGACGAACAGGTGGTGCACCTGGTCAACCGCGGCCATCCTCCCCCGCTGGCGCTGCGCCACGGCAGGGTTCGGACCCTGATGCCGGCCTCGCCCATGCCGCCCCTCGGTCTCGAAGACCTCGTGGACGGTCCTCCCGCCAAGGCCGAGAGCTACCCGTTCCTGCCCGGTGACCGGCTGCTGCTCTACACCGACGGCGTGATCGAAGCCCGCAACCGTGCCGACGAGTTCTTCCCCCTGCCGGAGACCATGGAGCGGATACCCGCGGACACCTCCCCGCAGGAGTTCCTGGACGAACTGCACCGGGCACTGATCCGCCATACCGAGGGCCTCTTGACGGACGACGTGGCGATGATCCTCATCGACCGACGACATCCGTCGCCGGTCACCTGATCGTCAACTCCGCGCGTGGGCTTCGATCAAGAACCGGTGATCGTGCGCGGTGAATCCGCCCGCGATCCTGATGTGCCGATCGAGCCGGCGCAGAGCGGGTTCGTACCCGGCCGGGTCGAATCCGGGGAACTGCCACGGAATGGCCTGCAGTTGGAAGACCACTGCTCCGATGTCACGGAAGGTGCAGGGGCTCATCTCCTCTCGCGCCGTGCTCACGTGAAGGCCGGCGCCTTCCAGCGCCGCTACGGCGACGGCCAGGGTCCAGCTGCCGGAACCGGCCGGCGAGGGGATGCCGAGGGCCTCGTTCAGTTCGAGCTGGTTGCGGCTGCCCACCTGCTGGGTGAGGAGCCGGCCGCCGGGCGCGAGCGCGGCGCGGATGCTTGCCGCGTCCAGCAGTCCGTGCCGGTTGAAGATCAGGTCGAAGCGCCCGGGGGGCAGGACCGAGCCCGCCGCCCGGTGGACCTCCACGCCCAGCGGGGAGAGGCGTTGCCGGGCCACCTGGAGGTTGGGCATCCAGTTTTCGGTGGCCGCGGTCCGTGGTGGCAGCGGGGCGAACGAGGCCAGGAGTTCCCCGCCGCCGGTGTCGATGTCCAGGAGGCTTCGAGCCCGCGGGAGCAGGGCGCGGGCCTGCTGCTCGTAGTCCCAGGAGGGGCCCTCGCCGTCCGCCCGGCCCTTCAGCCAACTGAAGTCCCAGCCCGTCATGGTGGCCTGCCGGGCCTCCGCGACGCGCGTCTCGAAGTCATCGAAGTCACCGGGTACGGCTCGCAAGTCCACGGCTCACCGCCGGTCGTCCGCGACGAACCGCACGGCCCCGTCGCCGCCGCGCCGCAGGAGGCCGGCCGTCGGGGAGGGGAAGTGCGTGCCGATGACGAGCGTTCCGGTGTCCGCGTACCGCGTGACGAATGCCCGTCGGGTCGCCGCGGCCACCGTGGCGTCGGCGTCGGCGAGGCTGGGTACGTCGGGTTCGATGAACTGCACGGGGTGGTGCACGAGGTCGCCGGTGATCACCGCGCGTTCCTCCCCGGATTCCACCACGACGGCGACCTGACCGGGGGTGTGCCCGGGAGCGGCTTCCAGGCGCACGCCGTCGCACACCTGGTGGTCGGTGGCGACGAGGTCGACGAGGCCCTCACCGACCAGCGGCTGCATCGTGTCCTCGAGGCCGGCGTCGGCTTCGCCGGACCAGTGGTCCCACTCCACCCGTGTGACCAGATGGCGCGCACGAGGGAACGTCGGTACCCACTTCCCTTCCACCAGGCGGGTGTTCCACCCGATGTGATCGAAGTGGAGGTGGGTGCACACGACGGTGTCGATCGACTCCGGAGGGTATCCGAGGGCGGTGAGTTCTTCGAGCCACCCCGTGTCCAGCATGCGCAGCATCGGTACCGAGGCCCGGGCGTTGCCCACGCACGTGTCGACCAGGATGCGGCGCGTGCCGGTGTCCACGACCAGCCCGTGCACCGAGATCACGAAGGAGCCGTCCGGCTTGCTGTAGCCGGGGCCGGGCCAGGGGTACCTCTTCAGGAGCGCGGTGTCGTCCGTCCGCAGGGCGACCGTGGGGGAAACGGCCACTTCCGCCTCCAGCACCTTGTGAATCGTCGTGGTGCCGATGCGCCACATCGCCATTCAAGCCTCCAGACCGATCGCGGATCGCACGCCCTCTAGATCGCGGAACTGTAACGTAACCTACCGAGCACTCGCTAGGTTTTCGTCTCCGAGGAGGAGGAGGAGGAGGAGGAGTGATGGCCCCGTTCGAGCTGCCCTTCGACTGGGCCGATGAGGAGGAGCATCTGGTCGGCCACCTCTCGAACCTCGTACGCCTGGACACGTCCAACCCACCCGGGAACGAGATCGCGGTCGCCCGGTACCTCTCCCGCGAGCTGCACCGCTGCGGGATCCGGCACACCGTGCTGGAGTCCGAGCCGGGTCGGGCCAACGTGGTCGCCCGGCTGCCGGGTTCGGGCGAGGAACCGCCGCTGATGCTGCTCGGGCACGCGGACGTGGTGGGTGCCCAGGCCGAGAAGTGGAGCCGGCCCCCCTTCTCGGGTGAAGTGGCGGACGGCCGCGTCTGGGGCCGGGGCTCGCTGGACATGAAGGGGCAGATCGCGGCGAGCCTGCTCATCGTGCAACTGCTGGCAGCGCACCGGGTGCCGCTGCGCCGTGACGTACTGATGGTCGTCACGGCCGACGAGGAAGCGGGAAGCAGGCTGGGGGCCTACTGGCTGTGGGAGCACCACCGTTCGCTCGTGGAGGCGGAGGTGGCGTTCAACGAGGGCGGCGGACAGCGCTTCCTCACACCCGGCGGCCCCGTCTACACGGTGCAGGTCGCGGAGAAGGGCAGCGCCAGGATGCGGATCACCGCGACCGGCGAGGGCGGCCACGCTTCCCTCCCGCGTCCTGATGCGGCGGTCTTCAGGCTGGCCGAAGCCCTGGTGCGACTCCGCGACTTCGCGGCCCCGTCGATCCTGCAGCCCACCTCGCGCCGCATGCTCCACACACTGGCGGAACTCCACCCGGGCGACGCGGGAGAGCGAATCCGGCGCCTGGCGGCGGAGCCGACCTGGGAAGGCGCCCGCAGCCTGCCCATCGACCCCCTCCTGCGCGAGTTCGTCGTCGCCGGGCTGCACAACACGGCGACCCCGACCCTGCTGTCCGGCGGGCGGCGCCTGAACGTCGTGCCGACCGATGCATCCGTCGTACTCGACGGGCGCCTGCTACCCGGCGAACGCCCCGAGGAATGGGCGGCCCAAGTGCAGGAGGCGGTGGGCAGCGGGGTCGAAGTCAGCCTGCTCCAGGGGCGCGTGAGTGCCGGAGTGCACGACGACCCGGAACTCCTGGGAGTGCTGGACCTCGTGGTGGCGGGCCAGGAGGCCGGCGCGCGGGTCCTTCCGTACATCAACTCCGCTTCCACGGACGCCCGCGCGTTCCCCGAAACGAAGGTCATCGGATTCTTCCCGTCGGCGAGCGACGCCGACATCATGCGGTTGATCCACGGAGTCGACGAGCACGCCCGGGTGAGCGACGTGATGTTCGGCGGCCGATGCCTGCTCGAAGCAGTCGTCAGACTGGCCACCTGAGCGTGCCCGAACGATGAGCCCTCCCCCGATGACCTCCTCACGATGCAGGAGCGCCTCCACGCCGCCGGCGGAGCGAGTGGGCTCCCCTTCGTGGCGGCCCGCGAACCGGCCGAGGCCACGAGTACGGGCCTGGTCAACGGGAGCGCCCCGCCATAGAGCTCTGGTCGCCTCAGCGAAACGCGGCTACCCCGGCGAAGAACAGCCCCGCCACCGCCACGCAGGCACCGGCTCCCGTCCCCACGGCGGCCAGGACGACGGCGCCCAGTGCGTACATCACGATGCCCGCCGTCAAGCCGGCGACGGCCGCTCCCAGCAGCCCGATCGTCAGGAGCATGTACTTCGCCGATGTCATCAGAACCTCCAGTGGCCGAAATCTCGGTGGGGACAGAAGGCCTCCCCGACGGCAGTGTTCCGCCTGCTCCTAGGTCCCACGCCCCTAGCGACAACGGCTGCGCTTCGACGGGTCCGCCGGCTCCTTCCGCGCATTTCCCGGCGACATCGGTGGATGGTCACGGACAATGACGGACAACGCCGGAGGTGTCATCGACGCCAGGCCGCAAGGGGGAGCGGGATGCCGCGGAAGCCGCCGAGGCTGGATCCGGAGCATGATCCTGTGCACAGGTTCGCGCTGCGCCTACGGGCACTTCACCGTGCCGCGGGCAAGCCCACCCGAGTCCAGCTCGCCCGGCAGATGCACTGCTCCGCCTCGACCGTCACGCACATCCTCAACGGCGACCGCTTCCCCAGCTGGCCTCAGGTGGTGGCTCTGGCCGAGGCTTGTGAAGCGCCTGTGGAGCCGCTCCACGAAGCGTGGATGCAGGCGGACGCCGACAACGAGAGCACGTACCGACCGACGCACTACCAACCGCTCGCCATCTCCGTCCCGACCCTCCCCCTCTACGTGGTCTGCGACGTCTCCTCATCTCTCGCCCCTCAAGTGCCTGCGCTCAACGAGGCGTTGCTGCGGCTCTCCCGGACGCTGCTCGACAGCCGCCTCCTGAGCTCCATGACGCGCGTCTGCGTCATCGCCTTCGCGAACAGGGCACAAGTGGTCACCCCACTGGGCGATTTCACGGACCCCGCGACGATCCCGCCCCTCCAGGCCTACGGCGGATGCGCCTACGGCCCGGCCCTGGCGCTGCTTCGCAGCACCATCCAGCAGGATGTGACCGCCCTCAAGGCACAGGGACATCGGCTCTACAGGCCCGTCGCCTTCTTCATCACAGACGGTGAACCGACGGACAGAACGACCTGGGAGTCCGAGCACGATGCGCTCACCGCGGTGGACTGGAGGCACCACCCACACATCCTCGCCTTCGGGCTCGGCACCTCGCACAACTCGACCATCCGCAGACTCGCCACCCTCGGGGCGTTTCGGGCGCACCAGGCCGCGAGCGCCGTCGATGCGCTCACCGAGTTCGTCACGTCCGTCCTCAAATCATTCGAGACCGAGGCGCCCTACTCGGGTACGCCGGAGTTCGTGACGAGGGGGGTCTTCAACGTCATCGACGACATTGACGCGATCTAGCACTTCAGCCATCCGGCCGAACCCACAGGCCAGACGGCAAGATCCTGGCCCGGCCGGCCTCCCCGCCGGCCACCGTGACCAGACCATCGGCCGCCGCACCGCCGACGGAGCCCCGCTGAGCGGCGGACGGCGGAGAGCCGCAGGTGACAGTGAAGGAGGACGGAAGGTGGATCCTTCACTGGGAGAATGGGAGCCGCGCCGCCCATCCCTTTTCCGACTGGGCAGTTCGGCGATGTCCGAGTGGACGGCGCCTGGCTGCAGTTCTGGGTACGTCCGCTGGGCCTGCAGTTGATCAGGTTCATCGGCGAGGCTCAGACCGGGCGGCCACTGCCCTTCGTGGTCGAGCCCGAGGTGCTGCGTCGGCAGCAGGGTCGGGTCGTCTGGCACCCGGGTGTGGTGCGGGGGCCGAGCGGGCTGTTCAGCTCCCTGGAGGTCCGCGCAGAAGGCGGCGCGGAGACGGAACTCCTCGGCGCTGGATGGCAGTTGGGCGAACGTCCCGAGAACGCTCCGCTGCTGCTCAGGATCACGGCCGAGTCCGGTGAGGCCCTTCTCGACCTGCCCACGACCGTACTCGGCAGCGAACGGGCCCTGCGGGCATACGGCTGGCTCGCCCCGGAGCGGAATCCGGGCCTGCGCCTCCACTACGAGGTGCCTCCGCTCGGAGTACACGTCGTCCGCGACATCCGTGGCAACGCGTAGCGCCTGAACCCGGTGCCACGAACACCTTGGCCGGGCGGCAACCGGGAAACGATCTCCATGGGTGGGCAAGCCCACCACGACCGCTGGACACCACCGGCCGTCGGCCATCGAGAGCACAAAGGATTCCAAGGCCACACCCCGATCCTCTCCGACGGTTCTGACATCGATTACGTCCGATGACAGGCAGTGTGATGGGGTGGGTCCGCGCGAGATGTGCAGCGCATGGACACAAAGGGGCGAGAAAATGCAGGACACCGTACGTCGACATGGGTCGTGGCTGAGGGCGGCGGGAGTCGTCGTCGCGGCGTTGACGGTCAGCGCGGGCACGGTGATGCCGGCGGCCGCCGATACCGACTCGTGGGGCTACCTCACGAAGATGAAGGCCCGGGAGATGTGGAAGGTCGCGGACGGCAGCGGCGTCACGGTGGCCGTCATCGACAGCGGCGTCAAGGACGGCTCGGGCTGGAAGAGCTCGTCCGTGCTTCCCGGCGTGTCCTACATGGAACCGCCCTTCGAGCGCCCGGACATCACGTACCCGCCGCACGAGGACTTCGTCGGGCACGGAACCAGCATGACCGCGGCGATCGTCGGCGACGGCTCGTCAGGCGGCCCCAAGGGCCTGGCTCCCGGCGCCAAGGTGCTGCCCATCCGCACCAGCGTCGGCACCCCCATGGCCTTCGCCGTCGCGTCCGAAGCCGCCCGGGGAATCCGGTACGCGGCCGACAACGGCGCCAAGATCATCAACCTCTCCATCGGCGTGACTCCGGACTGGCCGATGGACAAGATCAAGCCCGCCGTCGAGTACGCCCAGAGCAAGGGCACGCTCATCTTCGCCGCCATGGGCAACGAGGGCGGGCGCAAGAACTGGTCCAACGCCATCGCCGCGCTGCCGGGAGTCATCGGCGTGGGAGCCGTCGACGAGACGGGCAAGGCCATGCCGTTCAGCTCCCACGGGCCCGACACGGACCTGGTTTCCATAGGCAGCAAGGTCCAGATCCGCTGCGAGGAGAACAAGGGCTGGTGCGTGGGGAACGGTGGCACCTCGTACGCGACCAGCCTGGCCTCAGCCTCCGCCGCGCTCGTCTGGTCGGCCCACCCCGACTGGACCGCGAACCAGGTGGCCCGCGTCCTGATCCAGACCGCCGGCGGCCCCATTGACGGCTCCGAGCGCAGCAACTGGCTCGGCTACGGAGCAGCCCGCCCCCGCAAGGTGCTGCTCGACCACGAGGGAGACCCGGGAGCGCCCGAGGTCGACCCCCTGGCCCCGGCGGCCCCGGCGAAGGCCCCCACCCCCAGTACCGATCCGACAGCTGCGGCGCCGCTCCGGGCGGAAGCCGCGGATGCGGAATCCGGCCTCCCCTGGCAGTGGCCGGCCCTCGGCGCCTTCGCCGCCGTGAGCCTCGGCCTCGTCGCCACGGTGATCGTCAAGCGGCGTCATCGTTGACCGTCCGAGGTACCTGACCCGCATTCGGTCGCGCGTACTCGTCGAGAAACCGGCCCCAGGAGTCGCAGGCGGCCTCGACACGGCCATGGGCGTGTTGCCGCTGGGCGAGTACCGCGTAGGAGTGCAAGCGGCCTTGCCGCTGCCGCCGGCCGGGTGGCTGGATACGGATGGACTCCTTCAAGGCTCGAATCACGGCCGCGCCGCGGGCCTGCTGACCGCGCAGGAACGCCGTCAGCCGGGGACCTGCGACCGGCGCCGCTTCCGCCGCCGAGTCCGCGAGTTCCAGGGCCCGGCACCCGTAGCCGAGTCAGGCCCGACCAGCGTGGCGGAGCCGCTCTTCGATTCGTTGGCTGGTCCGCAGGACGGTGGAGGCTGCCGGCTGTTGGGGCCAGGCGGTGATGAGGTAGTCCTCGATGGGTTCCTCGCTGACGCCGTCCGGTTCGAGGCTGCGCCCTCGGGCGTGTACCCGTATCCGGTACCGGCCGGGGCCTTGATCGCTGAGGGCAGGCGGTTCGCTCGGCCCCTCACCCCCGAAGTAGCTCAGGGCGAGGTCGACCTCCTCGGCGTGCACGCTGACTTCGACCACCTCTTCCCATTCCCCTGTGTCTGCGGGTGGTGGGGTGGAGGTGATCCGGGTCCGGACGTTCACGCGTCCGGTGTGGATGCCGGTGAGGATGTAGGCGCCGTGGCTCATGGGAGCGGCGAGCGGGTTGGACCAGTCCGCTGACTCGACGCTGCGGTCGGAGCCCCCAGTGATGGGGAACATCCCGTCGTTCACCCAGATGACAGCCGGTTCGGTCATCGCCGCAGGCTATGCCGACGGGTCACGCGGTGCGGGGCGCATGGAGGACTCGGCCGGCTCGCACCGCGCGCCCCCCGACCGAGCGACAAGGGTGGGACCGGGACCCCCCTCCGGTCCCGGCCCCACGGTTCAGGCGAGCAGCCGGGTCTCGGCGCTCGGCAGTTTGCTCCACCAGTGGCCGTACCGCCGGTAGACCTCCGGTTCGCGGGCGGCCAGGAAGGCCGTCAGCGCCCGGGCCTCCACCGCGAGGGCCTCCCAGACGTCCTCCGGCAGGGGGTGGAAGGCGGTAGCCTCGATCCCGCCGTCGGGGCCGGCCGGGCGCCACACGCCGGCGACGTGGCCGTCGACCAGCAGGGTCGCCAGGGTGTCGCCGTTCATCCGCGCCACGAACGTGCGGTACTGCGGCGGGACGATGCGGCTCCGGTCGGAGTACGCGAGCAGCACGCTGTCCCACATGGCCATCAGCCGGGGCGGCGCCGGCGCGTCCTCCTCCGGACGCGGTGCGCCCTGGACGTCGAACAGTTCCTCGCCGTCCGGCCCCGTCAGCCGGTCGAGCCTCCCGGACAGCTCCAGCGCCCGCAGCGCCTGGCGGACCCTGGCCCGCTGGACCAGGGAGAACTGCGCCACGTCCGCTACCGACGCCGGCCCGAAACCCTCCAGGTAGCGCACGACCAGCGTCCGCAGGGATTCCTCCGAGGCCTCCGGGTCCGCCGGTACCGTGCGGGGCCGGCGCGCGGGCGCGACGTAGGACGGACGCTCCCCGAACGACCACGGCGCGGCGGTGGGCGCGTGCAGCAGCGGCGCGTACTGCCGCAGCCCCCACCACGCTCCGGGCTGCGGCGCCGCTCCCAGCCGGTGTCCGAGCCAGGCCTCGCACTCCGCCGTCGTACGGGGCCGGTCGGCGAAGTCCAGCAGCTCCGGCGCCAGGACGTCGGCGTCCGCGGCCGTCAGCCCGGAGTCCGTGAAGCGGGTCCCGAGCCGGGCGGCCCGTACGGAAGGCTGCACGGCCTCCCGGAAGGCCGGGTAGTCCTCCGCGTGCACGGCGTGCAGGGTCAGCCGCATCAGCGTCGACTTGACGACCTCGCGCCCCGTGAAGGCGGCGTCGAGGTCGGCCGGGTCGAAGCCGGAGAGCCGGTTCCACAGCGCGAGGTACGGCGAGGCCGCGTGCTGCGCCTGCAGGGCGACCACCCGGCGGACCGCGTCGCCGACGTCCATCACCTCGCGCCGCAGCAGCAACTGCCGTGCGAGCGTGGAGCGGTTGAGCTCCCCTGCGCTGACCTTCATGCCACGACCGTCCCGTCCCCTGTCGAAACGGGCAGCCTAACCGGCACCTCCGACAGCGCCTCGGATTCAGATGCTGACGCCCTTGGACCGGAGGTAGGCCAGCGGGTCGATGTCCGAGCCGTACGAGGGCCCGGTGCGGATCTCGAAGTGCAGGTGCGGGCCGGTCGAGTTGCCCGTGGAGCCGGAGAGGCCGATGGTCTGCCCGCCGGTGACGCTCTGGCCGGAGGAGACGGACAGCTGGGAGAGGTGCGCGTACTGGCTGTACCTGCCGTCGGTGTGGCGGATGACGACCTCGTTGCCGTACGCGCCGCTCCAGCCGGCGGAGACCACGGTGCCGGCGCCGACCGCCCTGATGGTGGTGCCGGTGCTCACGGTGAAGTCGACACCAGTGTGGTAGCCGCTGGACCACATGGAGCCGGCGGTCTTGTAGGCGGTGGACGGGCCGCCGGCGACCGGGGCGACGAAGCCGGTCGACGCGGAGCCGCCCTGCTGCTTGGCGGGCGCCTCGGCGACGGGCGCGGCTGCCTCGTCAGAGGAGTCCGAGGAATCCGAGTCCGAGGAATCCGAGTCCGAGGAATCCGACGAATCGCCGGAAGTGGAAGAACCGGAGGAAGCGGACTTCTTGGCCGGCTTCGGCGTTTCGGCCGGCGCGGACTCGGCCGCCGCGGCCGGAGCCGCGCCCTTCGCGCCGAGCGTGAGCTTGAGTCCCGGGTGGATCAGCGACGGGTCGGTGCCGACGGCCTCGAGGTTGTCCGCGTAGAGCTGCTCCCAGCCGCCGGTGAGGTGCTGGCGCTCGGCGATCTTGGAGAGGTAGTCGCCCGGCACCACGGTGTAGACGGTGGGAGCTGCCTGCACGGCGACGGGCGCGGCCCGGAAGGCCGACACCGCCTGAGCGGCCACGGCCTGCGGGGCCTGGACCGGGGCGGCGGCGGGCGCGGCGGCCGGGACACCGGCGGCGTGGGCGCCGGTGGCGCCGAGCAGCGGAAGCGCGAGGGCCGCGCCACCGGTGCCCGCGGCGGCGAACCCGCGGGATATCGAGCGGGACTTGGGACGGCGGTGCTTACCCGTTCCGGACATGGCGAATTCCTCTCCGACGCCTGCGAGGTGAGCTGTCGGGTTCGGACTGGAGATGTCCGGCGGTGTATGCGCCGATGAACAGCACATGCACGGCTTCACCCCGAGCTGTCCCGTTGTAAAGATCCCTGAGGAGCTCCGGAACAGCGGCTTACCTGGTTCCCCCGCTCCTGCCGCGCGCGTGAATAGTCGGGTGCGGTTTCCGGACGGCGGCAGGATTAGGCGGTCCATCCGGATCGATCGCGAAGGTAATCGAGCGCGGCCGCGCGGAACAAGTCCCGAATTCCCCGATGGATTCCCAGTGATGATGGACCGGCGGAATTACGGTCACCCTGTGTCCATTCCCCTCCCCCAACAGCCGCCCGGACAGGGGAATTCGCCATTCGCGATCAGGCACTCACGGTCACCGTATGATCTGGCTCACGGGGACGTGTCCGATCTCGCCTCTCGCTATGGCAAGTTGCCAGCAAGTAGCGTAATTCGGACACGAGTGAGGACGAGGCGCGCGGGCCGCGCGAGCTGCGCGAGCCACGACGAGCCATGACAAGCGACCGGACGACACGGAGGAGCCCCCCTGTGACCCAGCAGATACCCCAGAGCCCCCACACCGATCCGGTTGCGCCGCAGCCGGCACTGACCGGAGTGCGCAACTTCCGCGACGTGGGCGGCTTGCCGGCCGCGGACGGCCGAAGGGTCAAGTCGGGACGACTGTTCCGAAGCGGACATCTGGCGCATGCCACCGAAAGCGACGCGGAGTTCCTCGGGTCGCTCGGACTGCACACCGTCTTCGACTTCCGCAACGGCGCCGACCACGCGCTGGAGGGTGCGGACGTGGAGCTGCCCGGGGTGCTCAACGTCAACATTCCGCTGTCGGATCCGGCCGACGGCAGCGAGTTCTGGAAGATGGTCCGCGAAGGGGACCTGGCGCAGCTGCGCGAGATCCTGGGCGAGGGCAAGGCCGCCGCGCGGATGTCCCGTTCGTACCGGACGATGATCCGGACCCGTACCGCCGAGCACAGCCGGGTGGTGCACGCGCTCGCCGAGGACAGCGTCCCGGCGCTCATGCACTGCGCCGCCGGGAAGGACCGGGCGGGCCTGTCGATCGCCGTCACCCTGCTCGCGCTGGGCGTCGAGCGGGAGGCGATCCTCGCGGACTACCTGGAGTCGAACGCCCCGCACAACCGCTACCGGGTCCGCCGGGGCAGCGACTCGCCCGAGGCCCGCGCCCCCGAGGTGATGGAGCTGCTCGCCCCGCTCTTCGACGCCCGCGCCCCGTATCTGACGACGGCCTTCGACACCATCGACCAGGAGTGGGGCGGAGTGGAGCGCTACCTCGCCGAGGGCCTCGGGCTCACGCCCGAGACCCTCGCCGTGCTCCGCGACCGCCTGCTGGACTGACGCCCCGCGAGCCGGGCCGTCGCCTCAGCGGTTGGCGACGGCCTGCCTCACCAGTGTCCGGCCGAAGTCCCACATCAGCGCGCCACCACCGTGGGCCTCGTCCATGACCGCGCGGAAGGCGCCGACGAACCGGTCGACGTCCGCCTCGTCCACGATCAGCGGCGGGATCAGCTTGATCACTTCCAGGTGGTCGCCGGAGACCTGCGTGAGGATCCGGTGCTTCTGCAGCAGCGGCACCACGACCATCTGCGCGAACAGCCCCTTGCGCGCCGCCTGCAGCATGCTCCAGCGGCTCCGCAGCCCCAGCGAGGACGGCCGGCCGAACTCGATGCCGATCATCAGCCCGCGTCCCCGTACCTCGTGGAGCAGTTCGTACTCGTCCACGAGCGCGGCGAGCCGCCCGCGCAGCAGGTCGCCCATCGCGCGGGCACGGGCCACCACCTGCTCGTCCTCCATGACGGAGAGGACGGCGAGCCCGGCCGCCATCGCCTGCGCGTTGGAGCCGAAGCTGGCGGAGTGGACGAGCACCCGGTCCATGGAGGAGTAGACCTTCTTGAAGATCCAGTCCTTGCCCAGGGTCGCGCCGACGGGCACGTAGCCGCCGGAGAGGGCCTTGGCCACGCAGACCAGGTCCGGTTCGACCCCGGCCTCGTGCTGGTAGGCGTAGAAGTCGCCGGTCCGTCCGAGGCCGGTCTGCACCTCGTCCGCGATCAGCAGCGCCCCCCGCCGGTGCAGCGCCTCCTGCGCGGCGAGCAGGAAGCCGGGCGGGGCGGCGAGCACCCCCTTGCCCTGGATCGGCTCGACGACGAAGGCCGCCACGTCCCCCTTCTTCAGCTCCCGCTCCAGCGCCTCCAGGTCCCCGAGAGCGATCTTGGTGTCCGGCAGCAGCGGCGCGAAGCCGTCGCGGAAGCCGGCCTCGCCGTTGACCGAGAGCGAGCCCGTGGTGAGCCCGTGGAAGGCGTGGTCGCAGTAGAGGACCCTGGGCCGCCCGGTGGCGTACCGGGCGAACTTCAGGGCGGTCTCCACCGCCTCGGTGCCGCTGTTGCCGAAGAAGACCCGGTCCAGGTGCGGACTGTGGGAGAGCAGCTTCTCCGCCAGCAGTCCGGGCAGCGGCTGGCAGTCGAAGCGGGTGAGATCGGCGAGCTGGGCGTCCAGCACGTCGTGCAGGGCCTGCCTGACCACCGGGTGGTGGCGCCCCAGGCCCATCACCCCGAAGCCGGCCAGCATGTCGAGGTGGTCGTTGCCCTCGGCGTCCCAGAAGTGGGCCCCCTCGGCCCGCACGTAGACCTTGTCGAAGCCGATGGTGTGGAGCATCCGGGGCAGCTGGTGGTTGAGGTGGCGGGCGTGCAGTTCGTACCGCTCGCCGCCCCGCTCGGCGAGCAGGGCGGCGAGGTCGAAGCCGGTCATGCCGACTTGTCCCGGCTCCCGCCCCCCACGGTCTCGCGGACCGCCCGCAGCGACTCCTTCAGCGACCCCATGGTGGCCAGGACGGCCGTGGGCTCGTATCCGCAGTGCGCCATGCAGTTCGCGCAGCGCGGGTCCTTCCCGCGGCCGTACTTGCTCCAGTCGGTTTCCTCGATCAGTTCCCGGTACGAGGGCACGTACCCGTCGCTCATCAGATAGCAGGGGCGCTGCCAGCCGAAGAGCGAGTAATTCGGAATGGCCCATGCGGTGCAGGGGAAATCGACTTTGCCTTCCAGGAAGTCCAGGAAGAGCGGGGAGTGGTTGAGCCGCCAGCGCCGCCGGTTGCCGCCCGCGAAGGCCTTCTTGAAGAGTTCGCGGGTCTGTTCGACACCGAGGAAGTGCTCCTGGTCCGGAGCCTTTTCGTAGGCGTAGGCCGGCGAGATCATCATCTCGTCCACCTGGAGATCGTCATTGAGGTAGTTCAGGACCTCGATGATGGTCTGCGGGGTGTCGGTGTTGAAGAAGGTGGAGTTGGTCGTCACCCGGAATCCGCGCTTCTTCGCCTCCTTGATGGCCTCGACCGCCTCGTCGAAGACGCCTTCCTTCGCCACCGACTCGTCGTGGCGCTCGCGCAGTCCGTCGATGTGCACGGCGAAGGCGAAGTACGGAGAGGGCGTGAACTTCTCGATCTTCTTGCGGAGCAGCATCGCGTTGGTGCAGAGGAAGACGTACTTCCGCTTGGCCACCAACTGGCGCACGATCTCGTCGATCTGCGGGTGCATCAAGGGCTCGCCGCCCGCGATGGACACCATCGGCGCGCCCGATTCCAGCACGGCGCCCACCGCCTGGGCCACGGGCATGCGCTGCTTGAGCACCCCGGCCGGGTGCTGGATCTTCCCGCACCCCTCGCAGGCCAGGTTGCAGGCGTAGAGCGGTTCCAGCTCGACGATCAGCGGGAACTTCTCACGCTTGCGGAGCTTCTGTTCGAGCAGGTACGTCCCGACCCTGATCGTCTGTCGCAGTGGCATGGCCATCTGGCTCACCTCCGGGGGAGCAGCAAAGAACGGTGCCATTCATAAAACGCGGGCAGTACGGCACGCAGTACGCGAAAGGCCGATATTCCCCCGCGAACGGTGCCGATGCGGACGAGCTCATGCTCCGGAGCGTCCACGATCACCCGGACGGCCGCAACCGGACGGTCCCGGACCCCCGGGACGCTCCCGTCCCGGGTCGCGGTCCACAGGGTGGCGGCCGATTCCATGTCGACCCCGACGGCGCCGCCGGCGCGCAGCTCGGCGCGCTCCTGGCCCCGGACGACGTGATCGGATCCGGTCAGTGCACCGAGGTGTACGGTCCGGCCGGGTACGGCCCGGGCCAGCGCCTCGGCGAGCAGGGCGGTACCGGCGCAGGCGACCGTGCCGCGCGGGTCCCGGGTCTCCTCGGCGACGATCAGGTCGCCGGGGCTCATGCCGGGCAGCAGCCCGGCGCAGAATCCGGTGGCGAGCACGGCGGCGCCGCGCAGCTCCGGCTCGGCCAGCTTCCGGCCGACGGCGCGCTCGGCCGCGCGCGGTCCCATGCCGGTGCGCAGGACCTCGTACCACTCGGGCGCGCCCCGGTCCCGCCCGGTGCGGTACGAGGTGCTGCGCAGGGCCGTCCGCTCGATGCGCAGCGCGCAGGCGATCAGCAGCGGCGGCGGGGCCGCGGCGGGGCCGTCGGACATCAGGCCTTCCATCAGGCCTCCCCGGTCGACGGGGCCGTGTGCGGGAGGGCGGCGGGATCCGCGTACCGCCCGCCGGGGCCGAACGGTTCTCCGTACAGGTAGCGGCCGAGCGCGGTGAGCGGGAAGACCTGGCGGTACAGGTGGTAGTTGATGGAGAAGTCCCAGGGGAAGCCGGTCCCGGTGAAGTACGGCTCGTCCCAGGTGCCGTCGGAGCGCTGGGTGGAGACGAGGTAGCCGATCCCCCGCTCCACGGACGGCGCGTCGCGCTCCCCGGCCGACAGCAGGGCCATCAGCGCCCACGCCGTCTGCGAGGCGGTCGAGGCGCCCTTCCCCGCCCAGGACGGGTCCTGGTAGGAGCGCTGGTCCTCGCCCCATCCCCCGTCCTCGTTCTGTACGGACTCCAGCCAGTGCACGGCCCGCCGGATCGCGGGGTGCGAGGGGGCGAAGCCGGCGGCGGTCAGGGCCGGGACCACGGAGCCGGTCCCGTAGACGTAGTTGGTGCCCCAGCGGCCGAACCAGCCGCCGTTCGGGTCCTGTTCCTCGAGGAGCCAGGCGATGCCGCGCCGGGTGCGCGCGTCGCCCGCCCGGCCCTCGACGGCGAGCATCTCCACCACGTGGGCGGTGACGTCGGCCGAGGGCGGGTCGATGACCTCGCCGAAGTCGCAGAAGGGCAGCTTGTTGGGGAAGGGGCTGGTGTTGTCGGCGTCGAAGGCGCCCCAGGCCCCGTTCTTCGACTGCATGCCGAGGTTCCAGGACACTCCGCGGGCGATGGCCCCTTCCACCCGTGCCGGGTCGGGATGCTTGACGCGGCGCAGGGCGAGGACGACCTCGGCGGTGTCGTCGATGTCGGGGTAGTTGTCGTTGTGGAACTCGAACGCCCAGCCGCCCGGGGCCAGTTGGGGCCTGCGCACGGCCCAGTCCCCGCTGCGCACGATCTCCTCGCCGAGCATCCAGTCGGCGGCCTTGACCAGGGCGGGGTGGTCGGGGCGCAGTCCCGCGTCGGCCAGCGCGATGGCGGCCAGGCAGGTGTCCCACACCGGGGACTGGCAGGCCTCGATCATGCGGGCTCCGTCCGCGCGCCAGACGGCGAAGCGGTCCAGGGACTCCAGTCCGGCGCGCATCACGGGATGGCGCAGGTCGTAGCCGAGCAGGTGCAGGGCGATGACGGAGTACACGGCGGGCGGCTGGATGCCGCCCCAGCAGCCGTCGTTCTCCTGCCGTTCCACGATCCAGCGTCCGGCGCTCGCCATGGCCGCCGCGCGCAGCCGGCGCGGGGCGACGCGGCGGTAGGCGTGCAGGGCCTTGTCCATGCGCTGGAAGGCGCCGTTCCAACTGGCCAGCGGCGCGAGCTTCTTGGCGGGGTACGGAGTGCGCGCGTCGGTGTGCAGCTCGTCCAGGGCGAAGGGGGCCGGGCGGACCGGGCGCAGTGCGGAGACCACGGTGAGCGGGACGATCGTCTGCCGGGCCCAGCAGCCGAAGTCGTAGATGTTCAGCGGCACCCAGGGCGGCAGGAACAGCAGTTCGGGCGGGAGTTCGGGCAGGTGGTCCCAGCTCCACCAGCCGAACAGGGCCAGCCAGATGCGGGTGAAGACGCGGGCACCGGCGAGTCCCCCGTGGGCCCGGATCCACGCCGAGGCGCGGGCCATGTGCGGGGCGTCGGGCGCGTCTCCGGCGAGGCGCAGGGCCACGTAGGCCTCGATGGTGGCGGAGAGGTCGCAGGGGCCGCCGTGGAAGGTGGCCCAGGTGCCGTCGTCCTGTTGCTCTCCGCGGATGAACAGGGCGGCGGCCCGGGTGGTGGCCTCGTCCCTGATCCCGAGGAACTGGCGCAGCAGCAGGTCCTCGGCGTCCATGGTGACGTTGGTCTCCAGGTCGCCCTTCCACCAGCCGGCCTCGTCCTGCCGCTCCAGCAGGTCGCGGACCGCCCGCTCGGTGGCCTCGCGGACCCCGCGCAGCCCGGCGGGGCCGGGGTCCGGGCCGGAGCCCGGGACCGGGCCCGGCGGCCCGGAGCCGGGCCCGGGGCCTGGCTCGTTCGGGTCGGCGCCGCAGGCATGGGCGCCGCCGTTGGTCGTCGCAGTCATGGCTTCCCCTTTGTGTGCAGTGTCCTCTGCTGTCCTGGGGTTCGCCGTCGGCCGGTACTACTGGCAGGCAGTACCGGCCGGCGACTCGCGATTCATATGCGCGTACGGGTGGCGATCACCTCTTGCGCACGACGACGAAGTCGGCGAGCGCCACGAGCTGGTCGCGCACGCGCTGGTCCATGTCCACGTCGTCGAGGGCCTTGATGGCGATCTCGTACTGGCGGCGCGCCTCGTCGGCGGTCCACCGGCGGCCGCCGGCCGCCTCGATGAGCGCGGCGCGGGCCGCGAACTCCTCCTCGGAGAAGTTCTCGAAGTCGTTGCTCTTGGCGTCGGCGGCGAGCAGCTCGGTGAGCTCCTCACTGGCCGGTCCGCCGGCGGCGAGGGCGGCGACGACCGGCAGCGACTTCTTGCGCTGGCGCAGGTCGCTCCAGGTCTGCTTGCCGGTGGACTCCGGGTCGCCCCAGATGCCGAGGAGGTCGTCGACGGCCTGGAAGGCGAGGCCGAGGTGGTAGCCGTACTCCTCCAGCTTGTCGGCCGTACGGTCGTCCGCGCCGCCGAGCACGGCGCCGATGGAGACCGCGCAGGCGAGCAGGGCGCCGGTCTTGTTGCCCTCCATCTCCAGGCACTCTTCGACGGTGACGCTCTCGCGGTGCTCGTAGGAGATGTCCTGGGCCTGGCCGTCGATGAGCTTGCGGCTCGCGGTGGTCAGACGGCGGGCCGCGCGGCCGGCCTCGACCGTGCCGAGCTCCAGGAGCACCTCGTTGGCCAGGGCGAACAGCGCGTCGCCGACCAGGATCGCGAGGGCGGGTCCGTGGACCTTCCACACCGTGTCGCGGTGGCGGCGCTGCTCGTCGCCGTCCATCAGGTCGTCGTGCAGCAGCGAGAAGTTGTGGACGAGCTCGACCGCGACGGCGCCGGGGATGCCGACCTCGGCTGCGGCGCCGGCGGCTTCCGCCGAGAGCAGGGCGAGGGCGGGGCGCACGGCCTTGCCGCCGTCGCCGTCCGCCGGGTTGCCGTGGGCGTCGATCCAGCCGAAGTGGTAGGCGGCGACGGTGTCCATGGGCGCGGCGAGCCGGTCCACGGCGGCGCGGAGCACGGGCGTCGAGAGCGTACGGCCTCGTTCGAGGAGGGCGAGCGTGTCCGCCTTCTCCCCGCCGGCCGGGCCCGCACTGGCGTCCGTGTTCTCGACGGCCGGATTCCCCGGGTTCACTGGCTCTCCTCTGGTTCCTGTACGTACGGCGGCGGTTGGTGCCGCGGTGCGTGGTGCTGAGCTGTGCGGTGCTGAGCTGTGCGGTGCTGAACTGTGCGGTGCTGCGGTGCCGGTGGTGGTCATACCGCCTCCTGCAAGGGGTGTTCGCGGTGGCGGCCCAGCGGGACGAGCGCGGCACGGGCCGCGCTCAGTCCGCTGCGGACGGCGCTCTCCATGGTCGCGGGCCAACCGGTCGCGGTCCACGCACCGGCGAGGTAGAGCCCCGGCGTGTCGGTCCGGGATCCGGGCCGCAGCCGGCCGACGCCCGGTGTGGGGGCGAAGGTCGCGGTGCGCTCCCGGGTGACGAAGAAGTCGCGCACCTTGGCCCCGCGGGCGGCGGGCAGCAGCCGCTCCAGCTCGGGCAGGTACTTGGCGCGCAGGACCGAGACGGGTTCGTCGATGTCCTCGTGCGCGACGGACTGGGACAGCGCCAGGTACTGGCCGCCGTCGGGAAGCCCGGAGGAGTCGGTGCGGTCGAAGACCCACTGGACCGGCGAGCCCAGGGCCGCGAAGAAGGGCTGCTTGAGCACCCTGCGGTCGTAGACGACATGCACGTTGAGGATCGGCGCGGTGCCGATGTCGAGCAGTTTGTCGGGGTCGGCGAGCGCCCCGGAGGGCAGCAGCCCGTGCGCCTCGCGCTGCGGGACGGCGAGGACGACGGTGCCGGCGTCGAAGGAGCCGCCCTCGGTGGCCACCCGCCAACCGCCCTCGGGCGTACGGGAGATGTCCGTGACCCGGGTGCGCAGTTCGGTGCGCACCCCGGCGGCGTCCAGGGCCTTGCGGGCGAGGGTGTCGTGCAGGTCGCCGAGCGGTACGCGGGCCCAGCCGATGTCGGCCGCGCCGTTCTCGGAGAGCAGGCCGGTCTTGAAGACCATGGCGGCCAGGCCCAGCGAGGACTGCCCGGCGGTGGCGTTGAGGGTGGCGATGCCGACGAGGTCCCACAGCGCCTCGATGGTGCGCGGGGACTGGCCGTAGCGGCCGAGCCAGGTCGCGAAGTCCACGCCGTCGAGCGCCGGGTCGGCGGGGTCGAGGCGGCGCAGCGCGAGGGCGGCGCGCCCGACGGAGGCCCGCTCGGCGAGCGAGAGGTGCGGGTAGCGGGCCAGCGAGCCGGCCAGGTGCAGCGGTACGGGCAGGGCGCTGCGGCGCAGCCGGCCGAGCCGGGGGCCGCCGGGGTGGGCGACGTCGAGCACGGGTACGTCGAGCCGGTCCTGCAGGGGCGCCAGGTCCGCGCCGCCGACGCGGTCGAGGAACCACCGGTAGGCGGTGCAGCAGCGCAGGTAGACGTGCTGGCCGTTGTCCACGGTCAGTTCGCCGCGCTTGAAGGAGAACGCCAGGCCGCCGAGGCGGGGCCGGCCCTCCAGCAGGGTCACCCGCAGGCCCGCGTCGGCGAGTTCCAGCGCGGTGGTCACGCCGGCGAGCCCGCCGCCGACGACCACGGCGTGGTGCGCGGTCATGCGTCCTCCTCCGTCGCTCCCACAGACGCCGCCGGGCGCCGCGGGGTTGCTCCCGTCCGCCGCAGCGCCGCGGCTCGCCGGCCCGCCGTCATCAGAGCCGCCTCCTGGTGCTCTGGCGCGCGATGGTCCGCGCGTCCAGGCCGGAGAGGCCGCGGACGGCCACGTACGCCTTCTCGTGCGGCGGCAGCGAGACGCGGCCGCGGAGCACCGCCTCCGGCTCGCGCTCGATGCGGTCGAGGAGGCGCCGGTAGATGCCGGCCATGGCCGCGACGCAGGCGCCGCTGCGCCGGTCGAGCAGGGGAAGCAGCCGGTAGCCCTCCACGAACAGGGCGCGGGCGCGCCGTACTTCGTGGTGGACGAGTCCGGCGAAGTCGGAGCCGGGTGGCATCTGCGCGCTGCGGAAGCCGTCGGAGCAGCCGAACTTGGCGAGGTCCTCGGCGGGCAGGTAGGTGCGGCCGGTGCCGGCGTCCTCGCGAACGTCCCGCAGGATGTTGGTGAGTTGCAGGGCGAGACCGAGGGTGTCGGCGTACTCGCCGGCCCGTGCGGCGTCGTGTGCGCCGAGCCCGCCGGCTCCGGCCGTGCCGAACACGCCGAGCGAGAGCCGGCCGATGGCCCCGGCCACGCAGCGGCAGTAGACCTTGAGGTCGTCCCAGGTCTCGTACGTCTCGCCGCGGACGTCCATGAGGACGCCGTCGATGAGTTCGTCGAGCCCTTCGAGCGGGATCGGGAAGCGGCGCGCGGCGTGCGTGAGGGCGACCGCGACCGGGTCGGTGTCGTCCTCCTCGATCTCCTCGGCGCGGATCCGGCCGAGCAGGGTGCGGGTCTCCTCCAGCCGGGCCAGTTTGACCTCGTGCGGCAGCGTGCCGTCGCCGATGTCGTCGACCCGCCGGGAGAAGGCGTACAGCGCGGACATCGCCTGCCGCTTGTCGGCGGGCAGCAGTCGGATGCCGTAGGCGAAGTTGCGCGCCTGCGAGCCGGTCACGGCCTCGCAGTAGCTGTAGGCAGCCGAGATCAGTGAAGACACGGCGGGCGGTGCGGACATCGCTGTCGGCGCGCCCGGTGCGGACGCGTGTGTGGGGCCCTCCACGGTCGGGCTCACCCCTTTCTCGGCGCTGTGCGCAGGACGGCGGCCACCTCGCGGAGCAGGCCGCTCTTGGTGGCCTTGGGCGGGCCGGGAAGGACGTCGAAGCCGGCGGCGGTGACGGCTCGCAGGGCGGCGCGTCCTCCTCCCACGAAGCCCGCGAGCAGCAGCCGGAGCCTTCCGTGGACGCTGCCCACGAGCGGCGTGCCTTCGTCGAGGAGTTCCCGCGCCCGTTCGGTTTCGAAGGCGACGAGGGCGCGTACGGACGCCCCCGCGGACGGGGCCTTCAGGTCGGTCTCGGTGACGTGGAAGCGGCGCATGTCCTCGCCCGGGAGGTAGATCCGGTCCCGGGCGAGGTCCTCGGCGACGTCCTGGAGGTGTTCGGCGATCTGCAGGGCGGTGCAGACGGCGTCGGAGCGGCGGATCCGCTCGGGGGTGCTGGTGCCGGTGAGGTCCAGCACGAGCCGGCCCACCGGGTTGGCGGAGAGCTCGCAGTAGCCGAGGAGGTCGCCGTACGTCGCGTAGCGCGCGACCCGCTGGTCCTGGCGGTTGGCTTCGATGAGCCCCAGAAACGATTCGGGAGTGAGCCCGTGGGCGCGTACGACGGGCTGCAGGGCCAGCATCAGGGGGTGGCGCGGGGGCCCGTCGGTACCGCCGAAGACGCGCCCCAGGTCGGCTTCGAGGGCGTCGAGCATGGCGATGCGGTCGTCCGTGGCGGCGGGGTCGAGGCCCAGCAGCACCGCGTCGTGGCCACCGGGGGCGAGGTCGCCGTCGCCGATGTCGTCGACCAGGCGGGCGTACCCGTAGACCGCCATCAGGCCCTCGCGCCAGGCGCGGGGCAGGAAGGCGGGGGCGACGGGGAAGTTCTCGGAGCGCGCCTTGCCGAGGGTGGTGGCGCCCGGGTGGGCGGGGAAGGAGCCGGAGGCGTCGGGCAGCTCGTGCGGCCGGGGGCTGGTGCCGTGCCCCGGGGTCACCGCCCGCCGCCCGCGGCGGGAACGGCCGTCGTGCCTGGGGGCCGGAGAATTCCCGTAGCCATTGCCGTCACATCTCCCGTTCTACACTGCCAACCCAATACATCCTATTTCGGACACGCCGCCGGGTTTTCACCGGGGCGTCCTGGGCTATTCACCTGCGGGGGAATCGCCCCCTCTTGCCCGCGATTGGGGCCCGGCCCAGCTTACGCTGTACAACGCCGCAGGGGCTCGACGGGTATTCGGTCCACCGCACAATGTCGCCCGCACGCCACCGCGCGAAAAGGCGGCCGCCGTGCGCGCCGGGCCCGTACGGCATGCGACGGCCCCCGCCGCCGGACGCGGTGGGGGCCGTCGGTGCCGGCCGTCGGTGGGGGCCGTCAGCTGGTCGCCTTCTCGTACGCCGAGACGACTTCCTCGGTGGGACCGTCCATCAGGAGTTCGCCCCGCTCCAGCCACAGCACCCGGTCGCAGGTGTCGCGGATGGACTTGTTGTTGTGGCTCACGAGGAAGACGGTTCCGGCCGTCTTGCGCAGTTCGCGGATGCGCGCCTCGGAACGCACCTGGAACTTCCGGTCACCGGTGGCCAGCGCCTCGTCGATCATCAGGACGTCGTGGTCCTTCGCCGCGGCGATGGAGAAGCGCAGGCGCGCGGCCATGCCGGAGGAGTAGGTGCGCATCGGCAGGGAGATGAAGTCCCCCTTCTCGTTGATTCCCGAGAAGTCGACGATGCCCTGGTACCGCTCCTGGATCTGCGTGCGGGTCATGCCCATCGCGAGACCGCCGAGCACCACGTTGCGCTCGCCGGTGAGGTCGTTCATCAGGGCCGCGTTGACGCCCAGCAGCGACGGCTGGCCGTCGGTGTAGACCTTGCCGGACTCGCAGGGCAGCAGACCCGCGATGGCGCGCAGCAGCGTGGACTTGCCGGAGCCGTTGGAGCCGATGACACCGATGGCCTCGCCGCGGTACGCGGTGAAGGTGACCCCGCGTACGGCGTGGACCCGGCGGACGCCCGGTCCGTCGCCGCCCCGGCGGAGTATCTTGCTGAGCGCCGCCGTGGCGCTGCCTTTGCCGGAGCTGCCGGTGTTGACCCGGTAGACGATGTGCACGTCGTCGGCGATGACGGTGGGGATGTGCCCCTGGTTGTTCTCAGCCACGGCCGTAACGCTCCTCAGCCTTCCAGAAGTACACGAATCCGCCGAACCCGATCAGGACCGCCCAGCCGACGGCGAAGGCCCAGACGTGGGGCGGCAGGTTCTCCCGGCCGTACCCGTCGATGAGCGCGAAGCGGATCAGGTCCATGTAGATCGCGGCCGGGTTCCACTGCAGCACGTCCGCGATCCACGCGGGCTTGTCCTCGAGCATCGTCTTGATCGAGAACATGACGCCGGAGGCGTACATCCACGTCCGCGTGACGAACGGCATGAGCTGCGCGAGGTCGGGGGTCTTGGAACCCATCCGCGCGAAGATCAGGGCGAGGCCGGTGTTGAAGGCAAACTGGAGGAACAGCGCCGGGATAACGAGCAGCCACGACAGGCTGGGGTAGTTGCCGAATCCGATCGCGACCACGAACACGACGATCATCGAGAACATCAGCTGCTGGAGCTGCTGCAGCGAGAAGGAGATCGGCAGCGAGGCGCGCGGGAAGTGCAGGGCGCGGACCAGGCCGATGTTGCTCGGGATCGCCCTGACGCCCGCCATCAGCGAGGACTGCGTGAAGGTGAAGACGAAGACGCCGATCACCAGGAAGGGGATGTAGTCCTGCTTGGCGATGCCTTTGCCGGCGTCCAGGATCAGCCCGAAGATCAAGTAATAGACCAGCGCGTTCAGCAGTGGGGTCGCCACCTGCCAGATCTGACCGAGCTTCGCCTGGCTGTACTGGGCCATCAGCTTGGCCCGGGAGAACGCGAGGATGAAGTGGCGCCGCTCCCAGAGCTCGCGCACGTACGGGACCAGGCCCGGCCGGGCTCCGCTGACGGACAGGCCGTACTTCCTGGCGAGCTCCGCGGGGCTCAGCCCGGCGTCTTCGGACGGCCGCTTGCTCGTGGCAAGGGCTCCGTCCTGGGTTGTGTCACTCACAAGATGAAACTTTCCGTCTTCATGATGCGGGAGAGGGTGGCATCGGGCCTGAGTCGATCGGTTCGTGATCGCGCCATGGTCTCAGACCCGGACGTGTCAGATGACAGGTGGTCTGCCCAGCCGGGTCAGCCGCCAGACCGTACGCCATTTCATGGGGCGCCGGGGACCGCAGGAGGTGGTCCAGCCCTCCTTGAAGCCGCCGAACCAGGCCTTGAGCGCGGGCCCCGAGGGCTTGCGCAGCAGCGTCAGCAGGAGCCATACGCCCACGTAGACCGGGACCAGCGGGGCGGGCAGGTTGCGGCGTGCGAGCCACACCCGGTTGCGAGCCACCATACGGTGGTAGACCGCGTGCCGGGAGGGGGCCGTCGCCGGGTGCAGGAGCACCATGTCCGCCCGGTAGTCGATCAGCCACCCGGCGTCGAGCGCCCGCCAGGCGAGATCGGTCTCCTCGTGGGCGTAGAAGAACTGCCCCGGGAGGTCCCCGACCTGTTCGAACACCTTCGTGCGGACGGCGTTGGCGCCGCCCAGGAAGGTGGTGACGCGCGAGGAGCGCATCGGGTCGGCGGCCCGCAGTCGGGGGACGTGCCTGCGCTGGGTCTCGCCGGTCTGCGGATCGGCGATCCGGAAGCTGACGATGCCCAGCTCGGGGTCCTCGGTGAAGGCCTGTCGGCACAGCTCGGCGGTGTCGGTGCGCTCCAGGAGTCCGTCGTCGTCCAGGAAGAGCAGGACGTCCACGTCGAAGCCGTCCGAGCCGTCCGAGCCCTCGGCGCCGGCGGTACGGAAGGCCTCGATGCCGACGTTGCGGCCGCCCGGGATGCCCAGGTTCTCGGGCAGCTCGACGGTCCGCACGCCCGCGGCCGGGTCCGCCAGGCCGGGGAGCCCTACGCCCTGGCCCACGACGACCACCTCGACCGGGGCCCCGTCCTGCCGGGCCACCGAGTCGAGCAGTGCCTTGAGCTCGTCCGGGCGGTTGCCCATCGTGATGATCACGGCGCCCAGCCGCAGCGGCGCCGTCACTTGAGCCTGCTGGAGGCCAGGACCGACACCAGGTGCAGCACCGTCTGCAGCAGGGCGATGCCGGCGAGCACCGCGACGCCGAGGCGGGAGAAGTAAAGGTCGCCGCGGACCTGGTCCAGGACGGCCAGCACCAGGATGAGCAGCGAGGCCTCGATGCCGAGGACCAGGCGGTGGAACTTGAGCGCGGCGGCGGCCCTGCGGGCGAGCGCCATGCCGGACGAGCGCGGGGTGGCCGCCGCGTCCTGGACCACGGGCTTGCCGGCCTGGTGGCGGGCCACGCCGACCAGGTCGGTCTCGGCCTTGATCAGGATCGCGCCGAGGGCCGCGAGGGTGCCCAGGAAGGCCCACAGCCAGTCGATGCGCCCGGTGCCCCAGATGTCGGAGGCGCGCAGGCCGAAGCCGACGAGCACCGCCGCGTCGCAGAGGTAGGCGCCGACCCGGTCCAGGTAGACCCCGGACAGCGAGAACTGCTTCTTCCAGCGGGCGACCTCGCCGTCGACACAGTCGAGCAGCAGGTACATCTGGACCGCGACCACGCCGAGGACGGCGCCCCAGACGCCCGGCACCAGCAGGGCCGGGGCGGCGAGGACTCCGGCGAGGGTCATCACGTAGGTCAGCTGGTTCGGCGTGACCTTCGTGGTGACCAGGAGGCGGGTGATGCGCAGGGAGATCTCGCGCATGTAGAGGCGCCCGCCCCAGTGCTCGCCGCTGACCCGGTCCTTGACGCCCGCCGGGTGAACGACGGGCCGGAGTTCAGCTACGGATGGTCTTGGCATAGTCGGCGTAAGCGTCCCTGATCTCGGCGGCGGACAGGTTGAGGTGCTCCAGGATCGTGAAGCGTCCCGGACGGGTCTGGGGGGCGTACTCCACGGCCGCGACGAACTCGTCCACGCTGAACCCGATCTCCTCGGGCAGCACCGGCAGCCCGTGACCGCGCAGCACCTGGACGAAGAGCCCGGACTTGTCCGTGTCCCCCCGCAGGTGCATGGCGAAGGCCGCGCCGATGCCGACCTGCTCGCCGTGGAGCGCGGAGCGTCCCGGGTAGAGCAGGTCGAAGGCGTGGCTGATCTCGTGGCAGGCGCCGGATGCCGGGCGGGTGTCCCCGCTGATGGACATGGCGATGCCGGTGAGGACCAGCGCCTCGGAGAGCACGGTGAGGAACTCGTCGTCGCCGACGCCGCCGGGGTGGCGCAGTACGGACTCGCCCGCGGTACGGGCCATGGCGGCGGCCAGGCCGTCGACGGGCTCGCCGTTGAGGCTGTGCGAGAGCTCCCAGTCGGCGATGGCCGAGATGTTGGAGATCGCGTCGCCGATGCCCGCGCGGACGAACCGCGCCGGGGCCTCGCGGATCACGTCGAGGTCGACGACCATCGCGATCGGCATGGGCACGCCGTAGGAGCCCCGGCCGTTGTCGTTGTCCAGGATGGACACCGGCGAGCAGATGCCGTCGTGCGACAGGTTGGTGGCGACGGCCACCATGGGCAGGCCGACCCGCGCCGCGGCGTACTTCGCCACGTCGATGATCTTGCCCCCGCCCAGGCCCACGACGGCGTCGTAGCGGCGTCCCTTTATGTCGTCGGCGAGCTTGACCGCGGAGTCGATGGTCCCGTCGACGACGGAGTACCAGTCGGCGTGCGGCAGCACGGGCTCCAGCCGGGCGCGGAGCACCGCGCCGGAGCCGCCGCTGATCGCGATGGCCAGCTTGCCCGAGGAGGAGATCCGCTGGTCGGCCAGGAGGCCGGCGAGGTCGTCCAGGGCGCCGCGGCTGATGTCGACGACGAGGGGGGAGGGGATGAGCCTCGTCAGTACTGGCATGCGATCGTCCGGCCCTTGGCGAGGTCGTCGTGGTTGTCGATCTCGACCCACTTGACGTCACCGATGGGGGCCACGTCGATGGTGAAGCCGTCGTTGACGAGCTGCTGGTAGCCGTCCTCGTAGTAGAGGTCGGGGTCGCGCTCGAACGTGGTCTTCAGGGCCTCGGCCAGCGCCTCGGCAGCCTCCGGCTCGATGAGGGTGACGCCGATGTACTCACCGGTCGCGGTGGCCGGGTCCATCAGCTTGGTGATGCGCCGGACACCCTTCTCGCCGTCGGTGATGACCTTCATCTCCTCGTCGGCCAGGCTCTTGACCGTGTCGAGGGCGAGGATGATCTTCTGGCCCTTGCCGCGGGCGGCGAGCAGGGTCTTCTCGACGGAGACGGGGTGGACGGTGTCGCCGTTGGCGAGGATCACGCCCTGCTTGAGGACGTCACGGGCGCACCACAGGGAGTAGGCGTTGTTCCACTCCTCGGCCTTGTCGTTGTCGATCAGCGTGATCTTGACGCCGTACTTGGCCTCCAGGGCCTCCCGGCGCTCGTACACGGCTTCCTTGCGGTAGCCGACGACGATGGCGACCTCGGTCAGGCCGACCTCGGCGAAGTTGCCGAGCGTCAGGTCGAGCACCGTGATGCTCTCCTCGGCCCCTTCGGGTCCGACGGGCACGAGGGCCTTGGGCAGGGTGTCGGTGTAGGGACGCAGGCGGCGTCCGGCTCCGGCAGCGAGGACGAGGCCGATCATGCTGGTTCTCCTTCGTCATGTACGGCGGGTGCCCCGGAGGACACCCAGAAGCGGATGCTCTCCACGAGCACCACGAGTGCCACGAACACGGCGAGGGCCGTGAGCGCGACGGGGAAGTCCACGGCGCGCGACGCCAGGACGGAGGCCAGGACCGTGATCAACAGGATCCGGCCTTCGTGCCCGCCGATCGTCCGCACCAGCCAGTGCGGGGGCGCGCCGGTGCCACCGCGGATGCGGTAGACCGTGTCGTAGTGATGGTAGGCGACCGCCGCGACCAGTCCGAATGCCGCCGGAAGGGCCCCGGGGACGTCCGCCTTGACGGCGAGGGCGAGGACCGTCACGTACTCGGCGGCGCGGAACAATGGCGGAAGCAGCCAGTCCAGGGCGCCCTTGAGGGGCCGCGCGACCGCGCTGCCGCTCACGACGGCGTAGAGGAACCCGGCGAAGACAACTGTCCAGGAGCCGAAGGGCTCGATCCAGGCGGCAGCCACGATCAGGGCCGCACCCGAGGCTGCGAACAGCAGGGGCAGCCGCTGTGGGCGGGGCGTCAGGCGGATGATCAGCTCGGCGACCGGGCCCGAATCCGCGAGGTCCGCCAGCGCCTGGGCGGCCCGGTCGGTCCGCTTCGCCTTGCGGGTCAGCGAGCGCAGGACCCGGCCGGCGGTGGTGTAGAGGGCGCCGAAGGCGCAGCCGACCAGCAGGGCGTAGAAGACGATCCGCGGGGTGGTGAAGGCGATGAGGACCGCGATCATGGCCCAGCGCTCGCCGATCGGCAGGATGATCATGCGCCGGACCCAGACCGTCCAGCCGACGCTGTCCAGCTTGGCCGACAGGGCCGCGGTGGGGCTCCCGGAAGGAGATGTCGCAGCCGCCGTGGCGTCGTGGTTGGCCTCGTTGAAGGCGAAGTCCACGACGTGCCGGCAGGTCATCAGGATCATGGCGCCGAGGGCCAGGGCCCAGACGTCGTCGCCGTTCCTGGCCGCGCCGAGCGCGAGGCCCGCGTAGAAGGAGTACTCCTTCGCGCGGTCGAAGGTGGCGTCGAGCCAGGCGCCCATCGTCGAGTACTGGAGCGAGTAGCGGGCGAGCTGCCCGTCCGTGCAGTCCAGGACGAAGGAGACGAGGAGGAGCACGCCGGAGGCCACGTAGCCCCAGCGGTCGCCCGTGGCGGCGCAGCCGGCCGCGATCAGCGCGGTGATCAGCGAGGCGGTGGTGACCTGGTTGGGGGTCAGTCCGCGGCGCGCGCACCAGCGGGCGATGTAGCGCGAGTACGGGCTGATGAAGAAGGTGGTGAAGAACCCGTCGCGGGACTTCACGGCGGTGCGCAGCCGGACGGCCTCCTCGTCGACGGCCGCGACGGCGGCGGCGGCGCTCGCGCGCTCGGCGGCCGTGGCGGGCACGGCGGCGACGAGGGTGCCCAGCTCGGGGCGGTGCACGGAGGTGCCGGCGGCCTCGACGGCGGCGGCGAGCCGGTCGGGGTACGGGCCGTCGCCCGCGGGAGGGGCCGCATCGAGCGCGGCGGCCCGGTCCAGGGCCGCGCGGGCGCCGGGCTGCACGGCGAGGGCTCCGGTGACGGCGCAGGCGTCGAACCGGGGATCGGTCAGCGCGAGCCGCAGCGCGTGCACGTGTCCGACGAAGTCCCCGTCCACGACGGCCACCCGCTGGTCGGCGGGTACGAGCTCCAGCGCGGCGGCGGTGTCCGACGGGGTGGCCGCGGGGCGGACCTCGAAGCCGAGGGAGCGCAGCTCGTCGGCGAGCGCTGATCCGGGCACCGGCGGGCCGGTAAGGATGACGGTCGGCAGACGAACTCACTCCTTGCACGCACACGGGTAACGGGCGCCGGGTGGGACGGCGGTCCGTCGGCAGAGGCTATCGGATGAACGGAAGCAGGGGTTCACCGCCTGTTTACGCATCGATAAGCCGAAAATCACGGGCCTGACGGCCCTGTGCCGATCATCATTGACGATCGGGAGGAGCGATCACAAACCGCTGTCGGCACCGCTGCTGTTAAGCTGGCCGCAGACGTGTACGAGTTTCGCTAAAGCGTCCCAATCGCCCGAATGTCACATGTGATGTGACGAAAGAAAGAAAGAGGTGGGGTTGATGACCGTCGCAGGCGTCGCCGCCCAGCGCAGCGCACTCCGGTTCATCCCCCTCTCCTTCCGGGCGTCCGGCCGGGTCTGATCCCACCGATCACCCCCGTCGGCCGGAGCCCCCTTTCAAGGGTTCACGTTGACCGACAACACCGGTAACACCAGCAACTCCCACACCACCGATTTCGGCACGCAGAGCGACCTCTTCTTCGAGGCGTTCTTCGCGCTGCACCGGGGCCTGCCCCGGCAGTCCCCCGGTTCCGAGGCGACCACCCGCCACCTGCTGTCCCTGTGCGGACCGCTGCCCGAGCGGCCGCGCGCCCTGGACCTGGGCTGCGGTCCCGGCCCCAGCGCCCTGCTGCTCGCCGCGGAGGCGGGCGGCCACGGGGCCGACGTCACCGCCGTCGACCTCAATGACGGCTTCCTCGACGAGCTCCGTACGGCCGCCGCGGCCCGCGGGCTCACCGACCGCGTCCGCGCCGTCAAGGCGGACATCGGCGACCTCGCCCATCCGGACGGTTCCTTCGACCTCGTCTGGGCCGAGGGCTCCGCGTACAACATCGGCTTCGCCACCGCGCTCGCACGGTGGAAGCGACTGCTCGCCCCCGGCGGCACCCTGGTGCTGAGCGAGTGCGAGTGGACCGTCGACGAACCCTCCGCCGGAGTGCGCGCCTTCTGGGACCCGCACTACGCGCTGCGCTCCACCGCCCGCAACCTGGCCGCCATCCAGGCCGCCGGGTACCGGGTGCTCGGCGTGCACCGGCAGCCCGACTCCGACTGGGCCGCCTATTACGGTCCGCTCGGCGAGCGGGTGGCCGGGGCTCCGGAGCCCGCCGGGCCCGAGGCCGCGGCCGCGCTGGGCTTCGTACGCGAGGAGATCGACGTCCGCGCGCGGTACGGGCACGAGTACGGGTACACCGCCTACGTCCTGCGGCCGGTGACGGCCGGGGACGGTGGCGACTGGTCCGTCCGTCCCGAGACCGACGGGGACGCGGCCGCCGTGCACGCGCTGAACTCGGCCGCCTTCGGGACCCCGGCCGAGGCCGACCTCGTGGACGCCCTGCGCACGGACGGCTCCTGGCTGCCCGGCCTCTCCTACGTGGCCGAGGGCCCGGACGGGTCCGTCGCGGCGCACGCCCTGCTGACCCGGTGCGAGGTGGACGGAGCGGCGGCGCTCGCGCTCGCCCCGGTGGCCGCCGCTCCCGCGCTCCAGCGCTCGGGCGCCGGCAGCGCGGTCGTACGGGCACTGCTCGCGGCGGCGGCGGAGCACGGGGAGAACCTCGTCCTGGTCCTCGGGCATCCCGAGTACTACGCGCGCTTCGGCTTCGCGCCGGCTTCGCGCTTCGGGATCAAGGCTCCCTTCGAGGTGCCCGACGAAGCCATGATGGCGCTGGTGCTCGACGATTCGGTGCCGGTTCCCGCGGGCACGATCAAGTACCCGTCCCCCTTCGGGGTTTGATCCGGGATCCGGCCCGCGGCCGGATGAACTGACCGATCGGCACGTTCCGCCCCCCGTCGCATATCACGCGGCGGGGGGCGGACATGCGCGGATCACCGAAGTGGGGGCAATCCCCATTTGTACGGCAGACTGAAAGCCGAAGTCCGAAGCGAAGGATGGGTATGCCGACCACACCAGCCACCGCCGCGAACACCGCGACCACCGGCGCCGGCGCTCAAGAACCGATCATGCTCGAACTGGTCGACGAGTCCGGCAACACCATCGGTACGGCGGAGAAGCTCGCCGCCCATCAGGCGCCGGGTCAGCTGCACCGGGCGTTCTCGGTGTTCCTCTTCGACGAGCAGGGCCGGATGCTGCTCCAGCAGCGCGCCCTCGGGAAGTACCACTCCCCCGGTGTCTGGTCGAACACGTGCTGCGGCCACCCCTACCCGGGGGAGTCGCCGTTCGCGGCGGCGGCCCGGCGGACCCACGAGGAGCTGGGGCTGTCGCCCTCGCTGCTCGCGGAGGCGGGGACGGTGCGCTACAACCATCCCGACCCGGCGTCGGGTCTGGTGGAGCAGGAGTACAACCACCTGTTCGTGGGACTCGCGCAGCGGTCGGTGCGGCCCGATCCGGAGGAGATCGCGGACACCGCCTTCGTGACCGCGGAGGAACTCGCGAAGCGGCACGCCGAGGTCCCGTTCTCGGCCTGGTTCACCACCGTGCTGGACGCGGCCCGGCCCGCGATCCGCGAGCTGACGGGTGACGCGGCGGGCTGGTAGCAGCCGGTGGCGGCCGGCCCTGGGTGATCGCGGCCCCGGGCGGGCTCAGATCGCCGAGGTCGGGATGGCGGCGGGCGACGCGAGGGCCGTGGTGAGCGGCAGGGCCGCCCAGATCACCTTGCCGCCCGTGGAGGTGTGCTCCACGTCGCAGACCCCGCCGGCCTCCAGCGTGACCTCCCGGACGAGGAGCAGGCCCCGGCCGCCGGTCTGGCCGAAATCGGCCTCCAGCGCCTTGGGGCGGTACGGGTGGTTGTCCTCGACGGCCACCCGTACCCATTCCCGGCCGATGGCGACCTCCACCGCGACCTCGGGCGAGAGCAGGGCCGCGTGCCGGACCGAGTTCGTCACCAGTTCGGAGACGATCAGCAGCAGGGAGTAGACCAGGTCCCCGTCCGCCGGCACCTCCTGCCGGCCGAGCAGGTCACGGACCGCACGACGGGCCTGCGGAACGGATTCTTCTACTGCGGGAGCCGTGAATCGCCACACTCCTTCGTACGCGAGGGGGGCGGCCGTGACCTCCGGCTCCTCCCCCTTGACTGGCGGGACGCTCCCGCTCACATCCATCTCCCGGCCCCCGTCTTCACGCTCGATCGTCTGCACACGTCAAGAGTGGGGACCGGACCGCTCCGGGCCCGACCACTGACCAGAAGTCAGCATCAATCGGACACTTTCTGACCGCTGGCGTATGACAGAGTCAGTTGTTCGACCGTTCCTGATCTTCTGGGAGCTGCTTCTCGGCCGCCTCGCCCGTCTCCGGCGCGGCCACCCCCGCCCCTGCCGATGTCACCGGAACCTCGTCGTCCCTGACCAAGCCCAGGATGCGGCGGGCTCCCATGCCCACGGCGATCAGACTCAGACCGTCGAACAGGAGCGCGAGGGAGAAGAACGCTCCGATCACGTACAGGCTGCTGCCGGGCCAGTTCGCGAGGATCAGGAGGCCCAGCAGGATGCCGAAGGCGCCCTGGACCAGGGTCAGCCCGAGGTGCGCGCCGCGCACCACGACGGCGCCGGCCAGCCGGAACACCCCGCCGATGAGGAACAGCAGCGCGGCGAACATGGTGAGGGCCTCCGCGCTCGCCTCCGGGCGGCGCAGGATCACGAAACCGGCCGCGATGTTGATCGCGGCGACGATGACGGCGAGCCAGAAGTAGTTGCTCTTGCGGGACTGGATCGCCTGGAACAGGCCCACGGCACCGCCGAACAGCAACAGCCAGCCGAAGAGGAACATCGTGGTCAGGGTCGCGACACCGGTGTAGACGAGGCCCACCAGCCCGGCCACCACCAGGAGCGCCCCGAGCAGGGCCATCCACGCGAAACTGCGGCTGACCTTCTTCTTGTCGGCCTTCATGTCCTGTGGACCCGTACGGTCCGCACGCTCGGCACGGTCTGCGCCCATGGACGCCACCCTTTCAGCTGCCCCCGACGGACCCTCGGACCCCGCGACTGCCTGCCGGTCCACCGAGCTGCCGGGTACCGGTCTCTTGATCATAGGTACGACCGTCCGGGATAGCATCCGGCGCATGGACGCAGCCCTCCTCTCCTCCGTCGCCGACGGGGTCGCCACCGTCGTGATCTCGCACCCCGCCAAGCGCAACGCCATGACGGCCGCCATGTGGCGCGGGCTGCCGGAGCTGCTGGCAGGGCACGCGGCGGATCCCGCCGTACGGGTGCTCGTCCTCACCGGGGCCGGCGAGACCTTCTGCGCGGGGGCCGACATCTCCTCGCTGACCGGGGACCAGGACCCGCAGGCCCTGGCCGTGGCGGCGGAGGAGTCGCTCGCCGCCTTCCCCAAGCCCACGCTCGCCGCGATCCGCGGGTTCTGCGTGGGCGGGGGCAGTCAGCTGGCCGCCGCCTGCGATCTGCGCTTCGCTGAGGAGGGCGCCTCCTTCGGGGTGACGCCGGCGAAGCTGGGCATCGTGTACCCGGCTTCCTCCACCCGGCGCCTCGCCTCGCTGGTGGGCCCGGCGGCCGCCAAGTACCTCCTCTTCTCGGCCGAGTTGATCGACGCGGAGCGGGCGCTGCGCACCGGACTGCTGGACGAGCTGCTGCCCGCGGGGCAACTGGCCAAGCGGGTGGCGGAGTTCGCGCGGATCCTGGCCACGCGCTCCCAGCTCACGCAGAGTTCGGCGAAGGAGTTCGCGGACGGCCGCACGGACCGGGACGCCTACTGGGCCGCGCAGGCCGCCGCGAGCGGCGACGTCGCGGAGGGGGTCGCCGCGTTCCTGGAACGCCGCGCGCCCGCCTTCACCTGGACTCCCCCGGCGGGGTGAGCCCGCGCAGCCGCGCGACGACCTCGGCGGGCGCCTTCTCGGGGGAGCCCGCGTCGTAGGGCGGCTGCGGGTCGTACTCGGTCATCAGCTGCACGGTCTGCGCGTACTCGTCTCCCGCGATGCGGCCGAGGAGCGCGAGCCCCATGTCGATCCCCGAGGACACCCCCGCGGCCGTGACGTACTTCCCGTCGAAGACCACCCGCTCCCCGGTGGGCTCCGCCCCGAACGGGGGCAACCGGTCCAGGTACAGCCAGTGGCAGGTGGCCCGGCGCCCGTCGAGCAGGCCCGCGGCGGCGAGCAGGGTCGAGCCGGTGCAGACCGAGGTGGTCCAGGTGCTGGTGGCGTCCACGGTCCGCAGCCAGTCGAGGACCACCGGGTTCTTCATCTCACGGTCGGTCGCCGGCCCTCCGGGCACCAGGACGATGTCCGGCCGCGTCACCTCGTCGAGCCCCTTCGCGGCGATGAGCGCGAGCGAGGTCTGGTCGGCCCGTACGGGGCCCGGCCGCTCGGCCACGAACACGGTCTCGGCGCCCGGGAGGCGGCCGAGGGTGTCGAAGGGACCGATGACGTCGAGGGCGGTGAACCCGTCGAAGAGCAGTACGGCGATCTGCATGGCTCCTCCGGAGCTGTTGGTGGGGTGGAGCAAGGGGTCAGAGGTCAGGGATCAGGGGTCAGAGGTCAGGGGTCAGGGGTCGGAGGTCGGCGGGGTGCGGTCGGGCGTCAGCGGGCGGCGCCGAAGCGGCGGCGGTATTCGGCCGGGGGCTGGCCCAGGGTCTTCAGAAAGGCGCGGCGCAGGGCCTCCGGGTTTCCGTAGCCGCAGGCGCGGGAGATCTGGGCGATGCCCTCGCCGCCCTCCTCCAGCAGCCGCCGCGCGTGCTCGACCCGTACCCGTTCCACGTACCGCCCCGGCGTCACCCCCGTCTCCGCCTGGAAGGACCGCGCGAAGTGCCGGGGCGACAGCGCGGCCCGTGCGGCGAGGGCCTCGACGCTCAGGTCCTCCCCCGGGTGCTCCGTGATCCAGTGCTGCACCTCCCGCAGCGGCTCCCGCCGTGCCGTCTGCGCCGCGAGGTGCGCGCTGAACTGCGCCTGGTTCCCGGGCCGCCGGAGGAAGACCACCAGGTGCCGCGCGATGGACAGCGCCAGTTCCGGCCCGTGGTCCTCCTCCACCAGCGCCAGCGCGAGGTCGATGCCCGCGGTGACCCCGGCCGAGGTGGACACCGGCCCGTCGCGGACGTAGATCGGGTCGGCCTCCACGGTGACGGCCGGGTAGTCCCGGGCCATCCGCTCGCACGCGTACCAGTGCGTCGTCGCCCGCCGTCCGTCCAGCAGCCCGGCCTCGGCCAGCAGCAGGCCACCCGTGCACACCGACACCAGCCGCTCCGCTGACCCGCCGTGCGCGCGGAGCCAGTCCGTGATCTCCGGCGCGAAGTCCCCCGCGTACCGGCCGCCCGGCACCAGCAGGGTGGTCCCGGCGCCCGGGCGCTCGCTCTCCAGGTCCCCGTCCGGGACCAGTTGCAGTCCGCTGCTCGTACGGACCGGGGCGCCGCCCGGTGAGACCGTGCGGAGCAGGTACCGCGCCGGTCCGGGGTGGTGGTCCGCGCCGGCGAACACCTCCATCGGTCCCGTGACGTCCAGGCTCTGCACGCCGTCGTAGAGGACGACCAGTACGTTTCGCGGCGACATGGCCCCATCGTGTGGCACCCCGCGCGATGACAGCAATGACGGGTACCCCACCTATCCGGCCATGCGGGGCCCGGTGCGATCCTGTCGTGGCCCTGTGTCTCCACCGGTCCGGCGCCCCGCCGTCGCGACCCCCTCCCCTTCCTTCCCACCCGCTCCGGAGCCCGTCCTGTACCCCGTCGCCGCCTGTCTGGCCGTCGCCCTCCTCCTCGGGGTGCTGGCCTTCGCCGTCCTGCGCCCGCGCGGGCTGCCGGAGGCCGCGGCCGCCGTGCCCGCCGCCGGGCTGCTCGTCGTCCTGGGCGTCGTACCGCCCGCCGACGCGTGGGCGCAGACGCGCGAGCTGCTGCCCGTGGTCGGGTTCCTCGCGGTCATCCTGGCGCTGGCCCGGCTCTGCGCCGACGAGGGGCTGTTCGAGGCCGCCGGGGCGATGGTGGCCCGGCGGGCGGCGGGGCGCGGACCCGTGGCACTGCTCGGCGGGGTGTTCGCCGTCGCCTCGGTCGTCACCGCCGCGCTGAGCCTGGACGCGACCGTGGTGCTGCTGACCCCGGTGGTCCTGGCGACCGCCTCCCGGCTGGGGGCCCGGCCGCGCCCGCACGTCTACGCCACCGCGCACCTGGCCAACTCCGCCTCGCTCCTCCTGCCGGTCGGAACCTCACCAATCTGCTCGCCTTCGCCGCGAGCGGGCTGTCCTTCACCCGGTTCGCGGCGCTCATGACCCTGCCCTGGCTGGCGGCCATCGGCGTGGAGTACGCCGTGTTCCGGCGCTTCTTCCGCAGCGACCTGGCGGCGGCCCCGGAGCACAAGCCTCAGGCCGGGGAGCCTGCGCCGCTGCCCCGGTTCGCGGCCGGGGTGCTCGCACTGACCCTGGCCGGCTTCGCCCTCGCCTCCTTCGCGGGGGCGAGCCCGGCCTGGGCGGCCCTCGCGGGCGCGCTGGTCCTGGCCGTACGGGCGCTGCGGCGCCGGGAGACCACCCCGGCGGCGATCCTGGGCTCGACGGCGCCGGCCTTCTGCCTGTTCGTGCTGGGGGTGGTGGTGCGCGCGGTGGTGGACCACGGGCTCGGGGCCGGGCTGGAGTGGGTGACCCCGGCCGGGGACTCGCTGCCCGCGCTGCTCGCGGTGGCGGCGGTGGCCGCCGTACTCGCCAACCTGATCAACAACCTGCCCGCGGTACTGGCCCTGCTCCCGGTGGCGGCGGTGGGCGGCGCGGGGCCGGTGCTCGCCGTACTGATCGGCGTGAACATCGGACCGAACCTGACCTTCGCGGGCTCCCTGGCCACGCTGCTGTGGCGGCGGATCCTGCACGCGGACAGGTACGACGGCGTCACCCTCGGGGACTTCACCCGGCTCGGCCTGCTGACCACCGTGCCGGCCCTCGCCGCGGCGGTGACGGGCCTGTGGGCGGCCCTGGGGCTCGTCGGCGCGTGAGCCCGTGGGCGGCCCTGCGGCTCGTCGGCGCGTGAACCTCCGGGCCGGCCGCCGCTGCGCCCCGGCCCCGGGACCCGGACGGGCGGGGCGCGGATAGGATCGGGGCATCATGACTGCAACCCTCGTCGCCAAGAAGCTCACCGCCGCGCACGGTGAGCGCACGCTCTTCGCCGATCTCGACCTCGTCGTCGCGCCCGGCGACGTCATCGGCCTCGTCGGCGTCAACGGCGCCGGGAAGTCCACCCTGCTGCGGATGCTCGCCGGGCTGGACACCCCCGAGACCGGTGAGCTGCGCCTCGCCCCGCCCGGCGCCGCCGTCGGGCACCTCCCCCAGGAGCCGGAGCGGCGCCCGGGCGAGTCCATCCGCGAGTTCCTGGCCCGGCGTACCGGGGTGGCCGCCGCGCAGGCGGAACTGGACGAGGCGACGCAGGGCCTGGTGGACGGAACCCCGGGCGCGGACGACGCGTACGCGGACGCCCTCGACCGGTGGCTGAACCTCGGCGGCGCCGACCTCGACGAGCGCGCCCTGCAGGTGGCCGACGACCTCGGGCTGTCCGTCGGCCTCGACCTGCCGATGACGGCGCTGTCCGGCGGCCAGGCCGCCCGCGCCGGGCTCGCCTCGCTCCTGCTGTCCCGCTACGACGTCTTCCTGCTCGACGAGCCCACCAATGACCTGGACCTCGACGGTCTGGAGCGCCTGGAGCAGTTCGTGAAGGGGCTGCGCGCCGGCACGGTCGTCATCAGCCACGACCGCGAGTTCCTCACGCGCACCGTCACCAAGATCCTCGAACTGGACCTCGCCCAGCAGCAGATCAACCTCTACGGCGGCGGCTACGACGCCTACCTGGCGGAGCGCGAGCGGGCCCGCAACCATGCCCGCGAGGAGTACGACGAGTACTCGGACAAGCGCTCCGCGCTGGAGGACCGGGCCGCGATGCAGCGCGGCTGGAGCGACAAGGGCGTCAAGAACTCCAAGCGCAAGGCCACCGACAACGACAAGTCCGCCAGGAAGGCCGCCGCCGACGCGAGTGAGAAGCAGGCCTCCAAGGCCCGCCAGACGCAGCGCGCGATCGAGCGTCTCGACGTGGTCGACGAGCCGCGCAAGGAGTGGGAGCTGCGCATGGAGATCGCGGCGGCCCCGCGCTCCGGCTCCGTGGTGGCCACACTGCGCGAAGCGGTCGTCCAGCGCGGGGACTTCGCCTTCGGACCGGCCAGCCTGCAGATCGACTGGGCGGACCGGGTCGCCATCACCGGCGCCAACGGGGCCGGCAAGTCCACCCTGTTGGCCGTTCTCCTGGAACGGCTCGCCCCGGACTCCGGTTCCGCCACCCTCGGCTCGGGCGTCCGGGTCGGCGAAGTCGACCAGGCCCGCGGCCTGTTCCTCGGCGACGAACCCCTCATCGACGCCTTCTGCGCGGCCGTCCCGGACACCGAACCGGCCGAAGTCCGCACCCTGCTGGCCAAGTTCGGCCTGAAGGCCGCGCACGTGACCCGCCCGGCGGCCACCCTCTCCCCCGGCGAGCGCACCCGGGCGGCCCTGGCGCTGCTCCAGGGGCGCGGGGTGAACCTGCTGGTGCTGGACGAGCCCACGAACCACCTCGACCTGCCGGCGATCGAGCAGCTGGAGTCCGCCCTGGAGGCGTACGAGGGCACCCTGCTGCTGGTCACCCACGACCGCCGGATGCTCGACGCGGTCCAGGTGACCCGCCGCCTGCACGTCGCGGACGGCAAGGTCACCGAGCTCTGAGGCTCCGGCCCGGCATAGGCTCCCCGGTATGGACGAACGGGGGGCCGGGACGCCCTGGCACCAGCTCGAAGGGGTGGCGGCCGGGCAGGAGCAGGTTCCCGGCCTGCTGCGCGGACTGCTGATACCGGAACTGAGCCGCTCCTCCTGGGCGCAGTTGGAGGAGCTGATCGGCTGGCGCAGCGACGAGCCGCTGTTCGTCGAGATCACCCAGCGGCTGTTCGAGCTGCTTCCGCGGCTGGACGCGCACCGGCGGCCCTTGGTCCTGGAACTGCTGGCCCGGCGCGCCCACAGCATCGGTGAGCGCCGTGTCGGCGTGCACCTGCCGTCCTTCCTCGCCTTCGCGGCCCGGGAGCCCCAGGTGGCCCTGCTGGTCTCGGACCCGGCGGCGCAAGTCCGGGCCGCCGCGGCCTGGCTGCTGCGCGGGCTCGGGGGAGGGGATCCGGCGACGCTGCCCGCGCTCCGGCGGCAGGCCCGCGCGGAGCAGGATCCGACAGCGCTGGTTTCCCAGCTCCTCGCGATCGGAACGCTCTCGCGATCCGGCGACCCGGCGGTCGCGGAGTGGCTGCGGCCCTGGCTGGACCACCGGGACGCCCTCGTTCGGCTGGCCGCCGCGCGGGCCGTGCTGCTGACGGCCGCCCCGGGAGGCGCGGAGGGCACGGGCAGCCGCATCGCCGGGGCCTTCACCGAGGTCGGGACGGGCCGGCTGCCCGTGGTGCCCTGGTGGCCGGACGCCTACCCGCCGGTGGAGCAGTACGCGGATCACCTCACGGCCCATCGCTGCGAGGCACGGGCTCTGGTGGACGGCCTGGCCCGACACCGGGACCCGGGCCTGCGGGCTCAGGCCGTGCGTGCGGCCGGCGGCCAGCTCCGCTACTGGCGCTACCCGCAGGAGCACCTTTGGGAGTCGGTCGCCGCGGGACTGGAGGACGAACCCGAGGTGGCGCACCAGGCGTTGAGGGAACTCGCCCGGTGCGGGTCCGCGGCGGCCCCGTACGCGGACCGGATCATCCGCGCGTTCGAGAGGCCCCCCGCCCTCGGCCCCTGGAGCGCGCCCTTCGCAGTACGGACACTGGTCCACATCGGGGATCCCCGAGCGGTGTCCTTGCACCGGGAGCAGTTCGGGCACTCCTTCCTGGAGGTCGGACCGCTGCCCGTGTCCTGGGCTTCGGATCTGCTGCCGGACTTCCGGGACCGGCTCGTCCACGACCCCGGGTCCCTCCTCACCGGCAAGATCCTGGCCGCCCTCGCCCAGTGGGGCCCCGCCGCGGCTCCCGCCGTGCCGGAGCTGGCCGACCTCCTGGACACCGCGTCCGCCCGGCCCGCCGCCGAAGCCCTGGGGCGGATCGGACCGGCCGCCTCGGCCGCCGCCGGGGCGCTGGCCGCGCTCGCCCGGGGGGAGACGAGCCCGTGGCGCTTCGGCGTCGGCACCGAGCGCTCGCCGGAGCCGTGGCAGGGCTCGCAGACCGCGGCCTGGGCGCACTGGCGGGTGACGGGCGATGCCGAACTGGCGCTGCGGGTCTGCGGATCGGCGGCCCGGGCGGGACTCGGCCGTCCGGTGCTGCGCTACCTCGCCGACCTGGGGCCGCTCGTAGCCCCGTACGCCGGTTCCGTGCGGGCCCTGCTCGGCCTCCCGGGCGAGTGGAGCAGGGTCGACGCTGCCGAAGCCTGGTGGCGGATCACCGGCGATCCGGCCCCCGCCGTCGCGGCGCTGCTGCCGGAGCTGGCGCCGCTGGCCGAACACCGCGTCACCGAGCTGACGTTGCGGACCGTGCGCGCGCTGGGGGCGGTCGGCCCGCCCGCGGCGGCCGCCCTGCCCGTGCTGCGGGCCGTGGCGGCCGGGCCGCCGCGCCGGTACGGGGCGAGCTTCCGCATGGACGAGGAGCTGCTCCGGGACGCCCGGGCGGCGCTGGACCGGATCGGCGGTCCCTGACGGCCGGGTCGGCGGGGCTTATCCCGCGTCCGCCGGAGGCCTGCGCGTGCGGGCCATCTTCCGGGCCACGAAGCCGCGCGGGAGGTGGCGGGCGGCCAGCGCGTACGCCTGGTAGCGCCGGCCCGTGATGCTCACCGGGCGGCGCCGGGCCAGATCCTTCAGGGCCTTGGCCACCACGTCGTGCGGCTCCAGCCACACCGCGTCGCGCAGGGCGCTGACGTCCATCCCGGCGCGCTCCTGGAACTCGGTGCGGGTGAATCCCGGCACCACCGCCAGCACGCGGACCCCGTACGGCTCCATGTCCACGCGCAGCGACTCGCTGAAGGCCGTGATCCAGGCCTTGGCGGCGCCGTAGGTCCCGGTCGGGAGCAGTCCGGCCACCGAGGAGACGTTGAGCACGGCGCCGCGGCGGCGCTCGCGCAGGCCCGGGAGCACCGCGTGGGTGAGCCGGAGCGGCACCTTGACCAGCAGGTCGAGCATCCGCTCCTCGTCCTCGACCGGGCTGTACGGGAACGGGGCGGGGAGGCCGAAGCCGGCGTTGTTGACCAGGATGTCGACGGGCCGGGCCCGGTCGGCGAGCCGTTCGGCGACGGCTCCGAGCCCGGCCGCGTCGAGCAGGTCGGCGGGCAACACCTCGCAGACGGAGCCGAATTCCCGGGCGAGGTCGGCGGCGACGGCTTCGAGGCGGCCCTTGTCCCGGGCGACGAGGACGAGGTCGCAGCCCTTGGCGGCGAAGCCGCGGGCGAAGGCGGCGCCGAGTCCGGCGCTGGCCCCTGTGATCAGTACGGTGGTGGTCAAGAGACGTTCACTTCCTGGCGGTCGAGCGTGGTGCGGAGGTCACGGGGTGAAGCCCGCGGTGGCCGGTGAGGCGTAGGCCTGGGCGACCTTCACGAGGAAACGGGCCTCGCCCTCCAGGTCTCCTCCCCCGGCCGTGGTCTGGAGGGCCGCGGGCAGCTCCAAGGCGTTCTCCTCGGACCGCTGTTGCGGGATCCCGGCGAGCTTCGCCTGCCGCGCCTCCTTCAGTACGCAGGCCAGCGCGGCCGCGCCGGCCCGCTGTTCGGGTACTCCGCTGTCGGCCACGTGGCTGCGCGCGAGCTCCGGCACGCCCGGAGCGACGTACTCCCCGAGGATCAGGATGGCGTCGCGGGTCTCGATGACCTTGCGGTAGACGAGCAGGTTGCGCGGGACCGGCGGCCACAGCAACTCCAGCACCCGGCCGGCGCGCGGCTTGTTGAGGGCGACGTGCGGGACGGCGTGGACCAGGTCGCGCCAGAGCGGCCACAGCCGCCAGGCGGTCGCGATGTCGGCGGCCGTGCGGCGGAAGGTGAACAGGGTCGGGACGAGGATCGCGGCGGCGCGGAGCAGCCCGTGCACGTTCATCAGCAGCGGGTTCGCGGGCATCGCCCAGGTGAAGCCGAACAGCGCCTTCAGCAGGTACACGAACCAGAACACCCCGGCGAGCGCGGTGCCCAGGCCGAAGAGCAGCAGTCCGGCGGCGAGGCCCCGGCTCTCGGCGCGACGGCTGTAGCGCCAGCAGACGGATACGCAGATGGTGTTGGCGAGCAGGTGGGCGCAGATCAGCACCAGCCAGTACGTGAGAGAGGGCACCGGGTCGCCTGCGGGCGGGATGGTGTGCGTGCCGTGGTCGGGCGCCGCGGTGTCCAGGGCGACGAGGACGGTCAGCCACAGGACCGTGCCGGCGCCGGAGGCGATCTGGAGCCGGCGGCCCCGGGTGGCGGCGGCCACGAAGTAGAGCACGGCGCCGGCCGAGAGGACGCCGATGAGGTTGCGCACCAGCCCGATGGTGTGCGCGTAGCCCGGGTCGCGGCCCATGGCGTAGGCGACGACGTCGGGGAGGTTCAGGGTCATCGCGGCCGCGGCGGTGGCGACGGCGAGCCACAGGCCCCGCTGGTGCGGGGCGCGCAGGGCGCCGGGCGCGCGGAGCAGGACGGCGACCCAGAGGCAGACGACGCTGGGGACGGCGAGCGCGTCGCCGAAGGCGATCAGGTCAGAGGCCACGGTGGACCGGCCCCCGCCCGCGCCGCTCGTAGCCCATCGCGGACTCCAGCCGTTCGAGCGTGTCCCGGCCTGCGGCCCCGTGGCCGGGGTGCGGGCCTCGGGTCCCCGTGCGGATGCGGATCATGCTGGCGAGCATCTCCGCCTCCCGCTCCTGGCGGGTGGTGTAGTTGGTGCGCCCGAGCACGGTGGGAACGGATCCGTCCGCCTCACCGGCTTCGAGGGAGTGGTGCCCGAAGAGGATGTGGCCGATCTCGTGGAGCACGATGTGCTCCCGGTGCAGCGGGGTGGTCTGGGCCTCGTAGAAGACGTAGTCCACGTCGGCGGTGCCGACCCACAGTCCGCACACGCCGGACTCCGCGGCCTCCTTGGGCAGCGGGTGGAGCCGGATGGGGCGGCCCCGCTGCTCGGCTATCCGCTCGCACAGACCGTCGAGCGAGAAGGGGTGTGTCAGTTCAAGACGGCCGAGAATCGCCTCGCACCGTCTGCGCAGACTGGGCTGAGGGTGGCGCATGTGTTCCCTCTTCGGACCCTTTCTCGGGCAACGGTGGTAGGCGTGCGTGGGCTGGGCCATGACGTCCTTAGCCTTCAAGGCGGCCTCGGGAGTGCGGTCCTGAGGGGGAAATGCGGAAGCCCGCTCGCCGCAAGACGAACGGGCGTTCCGTCATCCCTACAGATCACCCGGATGAGTTGGCAAGGTATGTCCCCATGTCGGGTGCCTATTCAGCCAATCCGGCACGCACTGCCACGCATGGCTAGCGCTTGCGGCCGCCCCGCTCGTCGGGGCCGCTGAGCCCCGCGCGGCGCAGCGCGTCGGCCATCGCGCTGTTGGCGGGGGCCGGAGCGCCGCCGCCCTGGCCGCCCTGCCGCTGGCCGCCGCCGCCCTGGCCGCCTTGACCGCCCTGGCGGCGGCCCTTGCCGCCGTCGCGGGAGCCGCCCTGGCCGCCCTGGCCGCGCTCGCCGCCGCCCTGAGCACCCTGGCCGCCGGCCGGGCCGCGCTGCTGCGGGGGCCGGCCGCCGCCCCGCCGCTCGCCCCGCTCCTCGCGCTGCCTCGGGGCGCCGCCGTCGGCGCCGCCCCGCTCCGCCTCGTCCTCCAGCCGCAGCGTCAGCGAGATCCGCTTGCGCGGGATGTCCACGTCCATGACCTTGACGCGGACGATGTCGCCCGGCTTCACCACGTCCCGCGGGTCCTTGACGAAGTTCTTCGACAGCGCGGAGACGTGCGCCAGCCCGTCCTGGTGGACGCCGATGTCGATGAAGGCGCCGAAGGCGGCCACGTTGGTGACCACGCCCTCCAGGATCATCCCGGGAGCCAGGTCGCCGATCTTCTCGACGCCCTCCTTGAAGGTCGCCGTCTTGAACGCGGGCCGCGGGTCCCGGCCCGGCTTCTCCAGCTCGCGCAGGATGTCCGTGACCGTCGGCAGGCCGAAGGCCTCGGTGACGAACTGCTCCGGCCGCAGCGAGCGCAGCACACCGGTGTTGCCGATCAGGGCCGCCACCTCGCTGCCCGCCGTCTTGCCCATGGTGCGGACCACCGGGTAGGCCTCGGGGTGCACGCTGGAGGAGTCCAGCGGGTCGTCCCCGTCGCGGATCCGCAGGAAGCCCGCGCACTGCTCGTACGCCTTCGGGCCGAGGCGGGCCACGTCCTTGAGCCCCTTGCGGTTGCGGAAGGGGCCGTTGGCGTCGCGGTGCGCCACGATGTTCTCGGCGAGTCCGCCGCTGATGCCCGACACCCGCGAAAGCAGCGGCGCGGAGGCGGTGTTGACGTCGACGCCGACGCCGTTCACGCAGTCCTCGACCACGGCGTCCAGCGAGCGCGAGAGCTTCACCTCGGACAGGTCGTGCTGGTACTGGCCGACACCGATCGACTTCGGGTCGATCTTGACCAGTTCGGCGAGCGGGTCCTGCAGGCGCCGGGCGATGGAGACCGCGCCGCGCAACGACACGTCCATGTCCGGGAGTTCGGCCGAGGCGAAGGCGGAGGCCGAGTACACGGAGGCGCCGGCCTCCGAGACCATCACCTTGGTGAGCTTCAGCTCGGGGTTGCGGGTGATGAGGTCCGCGGCGAGCTTGTCGGTCTCGCGGGAGGCGGTGCCGTTGCCGATGGCGACGAGCTCGACCGCGTGCTCCTTGGCGAGGCGGGCCAGCTTGGCCAGCGCGTCGTCCCACTTGTTGGCGGGCACGTGCGGGTAGATCACCTCGGTGGCGACCACCTTGCCGGTGGCGTCCACCACGGCGACCTTCACGCCGGTGCGGAAGCCCGGGTCCAGCCCGAGCGTCGCGCGGGTGCCGGCGGGTGCCGCGAGCAGCAGGTCGCGCAGGTTGGACGCGAAGACCCGTACCGCCTCGTCCTCGGCGGCGGCGCGCAGCCGGGAACGCAGGTCGATGCCGAGGTGCACCTGGATCTTCGTGCGCCAGGCCCAGCGGACGGTGTCGGCGAGCCACTTGTCGCCGGGGCGGCCGCGGTCGTTGATGCCGAAGCGGCGGGCGACCATGCCCTCGTACGTGGAGGGGCCGGGCGTCTCGCTCGGCTCTTCCGGCTCCAGGGTGAGGTCGAGCACGTCCTCCTTCTCCCCGCGGAGCATGGCGAGCACGCGGTGCGAGGGGAGGGCGGTGAACGGCTCGGTGAAGTCGAAGTAGTCGGCGAACTTGGCGCCCGCCTCCTCCTTGCCCTCGCGGACCTTCGCGGCGAGCCGGCCGCGGCCCCACATGCGCTCGCGCAGTTCGCCGATGAGGTCGGCGTCCTCGCCGAACTTCTCGGTGAGGACGGAGCGGGCGCCCTCCAGGGCGGCGGCCGCGTCGGCCACGCCCTTGTCCGCGTCGACGAACGCGGCGGCCGCTGCGGCCGGTTCCTGCGAGGGGTCGGCCAGCAGCCCCTCGGCGAGCGGCGCGAGGCCGGCCTCGCGGGCGATCTGTGCCTTGGTGCGGCGCTTGGTCTTGAAGGGGAGGTAGATGTCCTCCAGCCGCGCCTTGGTGTCGGCCGCGTTGATGCGGGCCTCCAGCTCGGCGTCGAGCTTGCCCTGCTCCCGTACGGAGTCGAGGATCGCCGCGCGCCGGTCCTCCAGCTCGCGCAGGTAGCGCAGGCGCTCCTCCAGGGTGCGCAGCTGGGCGTCGTCGAGCATCTCGGTCGCTTCCTTGCGGTAGCGAGCGATGAACGGCACGGTCGAGCCGCCGTCGAGCAGCTCGACGGCGGACTTGACCTGCCGCTCCCGTACGCCGAGCTCCTCGGCGATCCTGCCTTCGATGGACATCGTCACTGTGCGGTCCCGCCTGCCTTCGTACGTGTTCGTGCTGCTGGTCCGTGCTGCGTACTGCGTGCAGCCTGCAGCGTGCTGCGTCGGAAGGCTGCCAATTGTGGCAGGTGGCGGCCGCGGACGTCGGGAGCCGGGCCCGGTCCGGGTCTCAGGCCTTGCCCATGAGGTCCCCGGGGAAGGCTCCGGCGACGAAGGCCTGGACGGTGAAGCCGCCGCCGAGCTCCGCGAGCCGGGCGACTCCGGCCGCGCCGAGGTGCTCGTACGGAGCCTCGTCCAGGCGGTCGGTCTCCGTCTCCAGCGCTTCGCGCAGCGCCGCGCCCTCGGGCGTCAGCTCGCCGGCCGCGTCGAGCAGGCCGCGCTCGCGCAGGCGGTCCGCGGCCGCGTCGAGGTCGGACTGGTCCCAGCCCCGGATGAACTTGACGTACTTCGGGGTCATGCCGTGGCCGCTGGCCGTGTGGCTGACCAGGGCCTCGACCGGGTCCAGGCCCAGGGTGAGCAGGGCGACGAGGTGCCCGTCGCCGCGGTGCTCGCGCAGCAGGGTGGTGGCGTGCCACAGCTTGAGGTGCGGCTCCTCGGGTACGGGGAGGTCCGCGTGGGCCGAGTAGAGCGTACGGGCGTGCCGGGTGCAGGCCTCGGTCGCGCGCATCGCGAGCCCGGCGGCCTCCGCGATCCCGGGGGAGGCGATGGTCTCCTCGCCGAGGAGCCGGCGCAGGGTGCTGTCCGCGGCCCGCAGCCGGGCGGCGAGGACCCGCTCGGGGGTGGCGGTCTCCCAGACGGCGGGCAGGTGCCGGGCGACGAGGTCGTGGCGGTAGTTGTAGAAGGTGGCCGACACCGTGCCCGCGCCGACCGCGCCCATGGCGGCGGAGCGGGAGGCGAGGTTGACGGCGTTGGGGTCGGTGATCCCGAGGGCGGCGAACTCCTTGCCGAGGTCGGGCGAGAAGTAGACGGTGGAGTGCAGCGGGTTGATCGCCCCGTGCCAGCAGCTGCGGGCGGCGTGCGCCGGAAGTGTCATGGCGTGCAGGCTAACGACTGCTTGGTATGGAGAGAAGAGCGGTGCGTCTCTCCGGCAGGGCCTTGCCGGAGAGGCGCGGTCCGGCATTACTTCAGCTCGGCTCCGGTCGCGACGACGACCCCGTAGAGCTCGGTGACCGTGGCGAGGGCCGCCTGGTGGATCTGGCGCGCGGTCAGGGCGCCGGCCGGGCTTTCCAGCGCCCGGGTCGCCGAGGCGTCGGCGACGACCGTCGGGGCGTAGCCGTGCAGGAAGGCGCCCTCGGTGGTGAACAGGGTGCACATGTTGGTCATGAACCCGGCGATGATCAGGTTCTTGCGGCCGGTGGCCTCGGTGATCTCGTGGAGGTCGGTCCGGTGGAAGCCGTTCGGGACGGACTTGGTGACGACGGCCTCGCCGGCCCGGGGGGCGACGGAGGCGTGCAGGGTGCCCGGCTCGGTGTCGACTCCGTAGCCGCCGTCCCGGACGTGGACGACGGGGGTGCCGGCCTCGCGGGCCCGGGCGAGGAGCCGGGAGGCGGAGGCCAGCGCGGGTTCCCAGCCGTCGAGTTCCATGACGCCGCCGGTGTAGGTGTTCTGGTAGTCGACCAGGACCAGGACCGCGTCCTCGAAGGTCGCGGGGGTCTCGTCGAAGCCGTTGAGCTGACGCAGCGTGGTGGTAGCCATGGGGGTGCCGTTCTCACGAGGGTGGGGTGTGCGGCCGTATCGGGGGCCACGAGGACAACGCTAGGACGCCGCGAACGCACGGGCAATGACGGCCGACCCGCAGATCCGGACATCGATCGGCGCAGGCCAGGAGTGGTGCGCGAGGCGTCGAGACCCCCGGAACGACACGTTCCGCACGGGCGTCTTTCAGACGCGTGGCGATCGTGTGACAGGAGGGGCCGTAGACATGACGCGGGGCGCCGGGCGTGAATACGGTCGAACGGAAGCCACTCCCCTACCACTTGGAGTTCAAGGTGCACCGCAAAGTCATCGCCCCGAGCGTGCTCGCCGCTTCCCTTCTGCTGGTGATCCCGGCGTCGGCGGCGAGTTCCGTTCCGGGCGCACCGGGTATCGGCGATCCCTACTACCCGGCCAGCGGCAACGGCGGGTACGAGGTGTCCCATTACGACCTGCGCCTCCAGTACCAGCCGAAGACCGACCTGCTGGAGGGCACGGCCACCCTGCTCACCACCGCCAAGCAGGACCTGTCCCGCTTCAACCTCGACTTCGGTCTGGACGTCAGCGAGATCCGGGTCAACGGGGTCAAGGCGAAGTTCGCCAAGTCCGGCACCTCGGAGCTCGAGGTCACCCCGGCCTCCCCGCTCCAGCGGGGCAAGCAGTCGAGCGTGGTCGTCAAGTACGCGGGCAAGCCCTCGGAGTTCAAGGTCGACGGCTGGTCGGCCTGGCAGCGCACCCCGGACGGCGGCGTCGCCGCGCAGGAGCCCGATGCGGCGGTCTGGTGGTTCCCGAGCAACGACCACCCGCTCGACAAGGCCACCTTCGACGTGTCGGTGAACGTGCCCGACGGCACCCAGGCCATCAGCAACGGCGTCCTGCAGTCGCAGAGTTCGCGGCTGGGCTGGACCCGGTACAACTGGCGCTCGAACAAGCCGCAGGCCACGTACCTCGCCACCCTCGCCATCGGCAAGTTCGACATCACCACCGACAAGACGACGAGCGGGCTGCCGATCCTGAACGCCTACAGCCAGGACCTCGGCGACAACGCGGGCGCGGCGCGCGCCAGCGTGGAGCGGACCGGCGAGGTCGCGGAGTGGCTGGAGGGGGTCTTCGGTCCGTACCCCTTCAACGCGCTCGGCGGGTACGTGCCGAACGTGCCCAGCGGGTTCGCGCTGGAGACGCAGACCCGGCCGTTCTACAGCCCCCGGCAGTTCGCGAACGGCGCGAACGTGTCCGTGGTCGTGCACGAGATCGCCCACCAGTGGTACGGGGACAGCGTGTCCGTCGACGGCTGGAAGGACATCTGGGTCAACGAGGGCTTCGCCCGCTACAGCCAGTGGCTGTGGTCGGAGAAGGAGGGCGAGGGCACCGCGCAGGAGCTCGCCGACTGGGCGTACGGGCTGCGGGCGGCCGAGGACCCGTTCTGGCAGGTCAAGCCGGGTGACCCGGGTCCGGAGAACCAGTTCCACGGAGCCGTCTACGACCGTGGGGCGATCGCCCTCCAGGCGCTGCGCAACACGATCGGCGACGAGAAGTTCTTCCAGATCCTGAAGGGCTGGCCGACCGAGCGGGCCTACGGCAACGCCAAGGTCGGCGACTTCGTCCGCTACGCCGAGAAGGTCTCGAACCAGCCGCTCGCGCAGCTCTTCGAGACCTGGCTGTACACCCCGGGCAAGCCGGCCGCCTCGGCGCTGAACCCGGTGAAGGCGACCACCCTGCCGGGCGCCCGCACCCTGCGCGCGCCGGCCGCGAAGCCGGCGGCCGAGCCGAAGTCCTGGAAGAAGATCGCCGTGACGAACACCGTGCACGACCACTGACCCGCCGCCCCGTGACGCTGCGCGCCGTCGCCCCTCAGCGGGCGGCGGCGCGTACGCGCGCCCGGGCCGCGCGGGCGATCGGGAGGTAGCGCAGGCGCTCCGGCAGGAGGGGTACGAGGAGACGCACGGCCGTGCTGAAGCGGCGCAGGCGGCGCTCCTGGGCCGGGGTCCACTCCAGGCCGATGGCGGCGCGCGCCTCGGGCGGCATGTAGCCGGCGGTGACGAAGGCCCGGAAGTGCAGGAAGGCGGCCCGCAGGACGGGCCAGGTCAGGTGCAGCAGGATCCGGACCGGCAGCGGGCCTCCGGCGGGGCGGGGCAGGGGCGCGTCGGTGGCGAGGAGTTCGCGGACGACCTTGGTGGGCTCGATCTCCTCCGCCAGCATGCGGTGGTAGTACGGCCAGTACTCCTCGATGCTCTGCGGCATGTCCCGGTCGTGCAGGCCGAGGATGCGGCCCACCTGGAGCCACTCCCGGTAGAGCCGGCGCTCCTGGGCCGGGGTGAAGGGGCGCAGCAGGTAGCGCCCGGCGTAGAGGTAGATCGGGAAGCCGGTGGCGTGCACCCAGGCGTAGCAGGCCGGGTCCAGGGAGTGGTAGCGGCGCCCGCGGGTGTCGGTGCCCTGGATCTCCTTGTGCAGGCGGCGCACCCGGCGCCCCTCGGCCGCGGCGTCGGCCCCGCCGTACACCCACAGCTGGACGGAGCGCAGGGAGCGCTCGCCGCGGCCCCAGGGGTCGGTGCGGAAGACGGAGTGCTCGTCGACCCCGGCGCCGATGGCGGGGTGGGCGACCTGCAGGGTGAAGGCGGCGGGCAGCATGAGCAGCGCGCGGACGTCTCCGGCGATGGTCCAGAGCACTCCCCCGGGCGGCGGGGGCTCGGGGTCGCGCCGCTCCGTCGTGCTCATCCGTGTGCCCCCAGAGTGCCGAAACTGCCGTTCTCCCAGTATGCAGGGGGGCCGGTGGCTTCCGCCGGACCCTGTGGACGGTGCATCCTGCGGCCATGAACCTGTCCCCCGAGGCCGTGCTGAAGTCCCTGGCACCCTGGATGCTGGCCGGCACGGCCGTGACACTGGCCCTGGTCTTCGCGGTGCTCTTCGCACTGTTCGCGGCGGCGTACTTCCTGCTGCGGTTCCGCCGGCACCGGGAGGACGCCCCGGGCTCCCCCGACACCTCCGACGCGGACGTGCCGGGCGGCCTGGGCGGCTTCACCTGGACCTCCGCGCAGGACGAGGACCGGCGGGCAGGCTGAGGGACCGGCGAGGGACCGGCCCGGAACGCCGAAGATGTACCCCCTGCGTCCAGAAACCCGTGTCACAGGTGTTACCGCGAAGTAACCCTGGCTGCTTGGATGGCGGAGCCGATCTTCCCCCACAGGAACGAGGGAACCTCCATGCCTCAGATCCAGCCCCGCAGGGCCCGCGCCGCCGCCGCGGCCGTCGCCGCGATCGCCGTCGGATCGCTGGTCGCGACGACGTCTCCGGCCGCCACCGCCGCCGAGAGCGCCGCCGCGCCGCGGCTCAGCGTCCTGTCGTACAACGCGTTCCTGATGAGCAAGAGCCTGTACCCCAACTGGGGCCAGGACCACCGGGCCGCGGAGATCCCCAAGGCCTCCTGGTACAAGGGCCACGACGTGGTCGTGCTCCAGGAGGCCTTCGACAACGGCGCCTCGGACGCGCTGAAGGCCAACTCGGCCGCGCAGTACCCGTACCAGACCCCCGTCGTGGGCCGCAGCAAGACCGGCTGGGACGCCACGGGCGGCGCCTACTCCTCCACCACCCCGGAGGACGGCGGCGTCGCGATCGTCAGCAAGTGGCCGATCGTGCGCAAGGAGCAGGTGGTCTTCAAGGACGCCTGCGGCGCCGACTGGTGGTCCAACAAGGGCTTCGCCTACGTCGTGCTGGACGTGAACGGCACCAGGGTCCACGTGGTCGGCACGCACGCCCAGTCCACCGACCCGGGCTGCGGCGCGGGCGAGGCGGCCGAGATGCGCGCCCGCCAGTTCCGCACCATCGACGCGTTCCTGGACGGCAAGAACATCCCGGCGGCCGAACAGGTCATCGTGGCGGGCGACCTGAACGTCGACTCGCGCACCCCGGAGCTGGCCACCATGCTGGCCAACGCCGACCTGGCCGGCTCGGACACCCGCACGGGCCACCCGTACTCCTTCGACACCGCGCTGAACTCGATAGCGAAGTACCGCTACCCGACCGACCCGCGCGAGGACCTGGACTACGTGCTCTACCGCAAGGGCAACGCCCGCCCGGCGAACTGGGAGAACAACGTGGTGCTGGAGCAGTCGGCGCCCTGGACGGTCTCCAGCTGGGGCACCTCCTACACGTACAACAACCTCTCCGACCACTACCCGCTGATCGGCCGCTGACCCGGCACTGATCCAGGCGCTGATCCGGCGCTGATCCGCCAAGGCGAAAGGGGTGTGCCCGCCGCGATCCGGCGGGCACACCCCTTTTCCCGGGCCTGGGCCGATCAGCCGTTCGCCTTCGCCCGCTCCCACTCGCTCGCGTAGTCGTTGAAGATCGCCCGCAGGTGGTGGCCGATCTTCAGGTAGTCCAGGTCGTCGAGGTTGGCCAGCGAGACGCGCACCGACCACTGGGGGCCGTCGAAGCCGCCGCCGTTGAGCAGGACGACGGAGGTCTGCTCGGCGAGCCGGAACAGCGGGTCGACCGGTTCGTAGTTCTTCTCCAGGAAGTCCGCGAAGTCCTTGCCGTGGACCCGTTCCGCCTCGGCCAGCAGGTCGAGTTCGATGTAGTACCCGGCCCGCTTGTCGTCCTCGGAGATCTTCATCTGGGCGCCCTCCAGCAGCAGGTCGAGCCTGCGGTGGACGATCTGGCGGATGCGCTCCTTGTACGCCTGGCCCTCGTCCAGCATGTCGAAGAGCGAGAAGAGCACCATCATCGTCTGCTGCGGCAGCGAGAGGCCGGCCGTGTGGTTGAGGGCCACCGAACGGGAGTCCGCGACGAGCCGGTCGATGAAGCGGATCTTCTCCGGCTCCAGGCTGAGGGTGCCGTACCGCTTGGCCAGGCGGTCCTTCTGGTCCTGGGGGAAGGCCGCGACCATGTCGTCGATGACGTTGTCGTCGTGCAGCCCGATGACGCCGAGCCGCCAGCCGGTGCAGCCGTAGTGCTTGGAGTACGAGTACACGAGCAGGGTGTTGCGGGGCAGGTCGGCGGCGATCGAGCGGAAGCCGGGCACGAAGGTGCCGTAGACGTCGTCCGTGACGATCAGCAGGTTCGGGTTGGTGGTGGCGACGATGTCCTTGATCTGGTTCGCCACCCGGTCGCTCAGCGCGAGCGAGGGCGGGTTGGACGGGTTCACCAGGCAGACGAGCTTCACCGAGGGGTCGGCCAGCTTGGCGACCTCCTCCTCCGGGTAGCGCCACTGGCGCACCCCGGTCTCGGCGAACAGGCTCGCGGAGACGTTGACCACCTCGAACTCGAAGGTGTCGAGCTCGGGGATCTCGATGTACGGCGTGAACACCGGGGTCATCAGGGCGATCTTGTCGCCCTTCTTCAGGACCCCGTTCTTCATCAGGGAGTCGAAGATGTAGCACATGGCGGCGGTGCCGCCCTCGGTCGCGAACAGCGACAGGTTGTTTCCCTCCGGCGGCTTCTTGCCGAACATCTCGTCGGCGACGTAGCCGCGCACGATGTGCTCCGCGTGCGTCAGCATCCGGTCCGGCACCGGGTAGTTGTCGCCGGTGATGGAGTCCGTCAGCTCGTGGACGAAGGAGTCCTTGTCGAACGGCCAGCGCTTCAGGGCGTACTGGACGCAGGCGGACAGCATCTCCACGCCCGGCAGGTCGGGGTGGCGCCGGGCCCAGGACTCGAACCGCTCCCCGATGCCCTTCTTCTCCGGCATCCCGCCGAGGTTGTCGGCGGTCCACACCCGGCGGGACTCGTCCAGTGCGAAGTAGCCCAGCGCGTAGAAGGCCTCGCGCGGCCCGGTGGCGATCCAGTTCGGGTTGCCGCGGCCTGCGTTGAGCATGGCGCGGGCGGTGGTGTCCTTCTGGCCGGGCTTGTCGGCCTGGGCGGCCTGGGCGAGCTGGATGAACTTGTCCTTCAGCTCGAACGGGCTGAGCTGCGCGAAGGACTGGATCTCCTCGCGGCTGAAGGTGGTCTTCGGCACGGTGACTTCCTTTAGTTCGAGGGGGCTTAGGTTCGTGGGGCTTTACTTCGAGGGATCTTTGGTTCGAGGGGGCTTCGCGTCAGTGGTTGAGGATGACGATGACGGCGCCCCAGATGGTCAGCAGCACGTTGCTGATCGCGTAGGGGATCGTGTAACCGAGCGTCGGCACCTGCGATTTGGACTGTTCGTTGACCGCGCCGATCGCTGCCGTGGTGGTCTGGCCGCCCGCGAGGACGCCCATCAGGATCGGGAAGCGGATCTTCTGGACGTGGTGGCCGACCAAGAAGCCGACCAGCAGCGGGATCAGCGTGGCGATGGCTCCGAAGAGCAGCAGCCCCCAGCCCGCGGTGGCCAGTCCGCTGGTGAAGCTGGGCCCGGCGTTGATGCCGACGACCGCGACGAACAGGCAGAGCCCGAGGGTGTCCATGAACCACTGGGCGCCGGGCGGAACGTTGCCGTACGTCGGGTACTTGCCGCGGATCCAGCCGAAGACCAGGCCCATGATGAGCGCGCCGCCCGAGGTGGACAGCGAGATCGGGACCCCGCCCGCGGTGAGCGCCGGGATGCCCAGGCAGCCGCCGAGGAAGATGCCCAGGCCCACCCAGATCATGTCGGTGGCGAAGCTGGTGGGCACCGGCTTGCCGATGGCCCTGCCGGCCGGGTCGACCAGCCGCTTCGGGCCGGACAGGATCAGGGTGTCGCCGCGCTCCAGCTGGGTGGCGAGCCGGTAGGGGAACTCGGTGCCGGATCGGTAGAGCTTGTCGATGAAGACCCCGACCATGAAGGGCTCGGCGCGCAGTTCCGCGATGGTCTTGCCGAGCTGCGCCTTCTCGGAGGCGACCACGTGCAGCGTCTCGGTCTGGTAGCCGAGGAGTTCGACGTCGTCGGTCTCGGGGCCGATGTGGGTGCGGGCGTCGAAGTCGACCAGGGAGCCGCGCAGGGCGCTGACGGCGACGACGTCGCCTTCGAGCAGGGTGGTCTGCTGGGTGTGCTCGAGGATCTTTCCGTCCCGGCGGACCCGGGTGAGGTAGATGCGGTGGCCCAGCGCCTTCTGCTGGTTCTCGAAGTCGTCGATGGTCCGTCCGACGAGATCGGGGCGCTGGATGGTGTAGGCCCGCAGGACGATCTCGTAGTACCCCTCGTGCAGGTCGGGGTTGTCGCTGGGCGCGTCCATCTCCTTGGCGATCTGGGCGCTCTCTGCCGCCAGGTTGCGCCGGTAGAGCCGGGGCAGCACGTTGGCCAGGAGCATCGCGCAGAGGATGGTGCCGAGCGGGTAGGTGACCGCGTAGCCGACGGCGACGAAGTCCTGCTGCTCCTTGATCTGGTCGGCCGAGAGGCCGGGAAGGTTCCCGATGGCGTCCTGGGCCACGCCGATGACGGCGGACTGGGTGAGCGCGCCGCCCAGCAGGCCGGCGCTGAGGCCCGGCCCGTAGCCGAGCATGACGGCGAACCCCCAGGAGACCAGCAGGCCCGTGACGCAGACGATGACCGCGTTGAGGACCTGCGGGAGACCGTCCTTCTTCAGGCCGCGGAAGAACTGCGGGCCGACCTTGTAGCCGAGGGCGAAGAGGAACATCGTAAAGAAGAGGTTCTTCACGGTCCCGTCGATGGTGATCTTGAACTGGGCACCGAAGACGAGTCCGACGATGAGGCAGCCGGTGACGGCGCCCAGCCCGATGGCCTTCCAGCGCAGCTTCCCGACGAGGAAGCCGAGCGCCACGGTGATGAAGACCAGGAGTTCCGGGTGTGGCTGGAAGATGTTCCTGTTCAGGAAATCGATCATGTGGGCGCCGTCCGGGTGGGGTTGGGGGCGGGCGGGGAGGGGGCGTCAGGCGCCTAGGATCCCGACGAGGATTGGCCCTGTGAGTGGGAGCAGGAAGTTGGACAGCGCGTAGGTGATCGTGTAGCCGAGCATCGGCACCGAGCTCTGGGCCACTTGCGTGACCGAGGTGATGGCCGGTGTGGAGCACTGCTGTCCGGCGATGGCGCCGATCAGCAACGGCTTCTCGATCTTCAGGAGCTTGCGTCCGACGACCAGCGAGATCGTGGCCGGTACGAGGACCATGGCGATCCCGGCGAACGGCAGCAGGGCCCCGTACTCCTTGAGCAGCGGCCAGGCCTGCGGGCCCGAGGTCAGCCCGGTGCAGGCGATGAAGACCGCGAGCCCCATGTCCTTGATGGTGGTGGCGGCTTGCGGCGGGAAGGCGCCGAAGGTCTGCCGGCGGGAGCGGAACCAGCCGAAGAGCAGACCCGAGATCAGGCAGCCGCCGCCGGTGCCGAGCGAGAGCGGGACCCCGCCGAGGCGGACCACGATCTGGCCGATGAGCGAGCCGATCGCGATGCCGAGGCCGAGGTAGATGAAGTCGGTGGCGTCGTTCTTGGCCACCGTGCCGATCTTCGCGACGATCCGGTTCAGGCCCGAGCGGGCGCCCACGAGGGTGATGACGTCACCGCGCTCGACGATGGTGTCCGGGTTGGCGGGCAGGTGCTGCTCGCCGCGGAGCACGTCGGTCACGTACACGCCGCTGCGCCCGAACTCCTTGTGCGTGGTCCGGATCTCTTCCAGCGACTTGCCGGCGACCGACTTGTCGGTCATGGCGACCTGCCGGGTGGCCAGCGGGGTGTCCACTCCCGGGATGCCGGGGGTCTCCGGGCCGATGGCCCGGCCCGCCGCGATGGCCTCGGAGCGCCGGCCGACGACGAGGACGAGGTCGGAGAGGACGAGTTCGAGGTCCGGGGCGGGGGTGAGGTCCTTGGAGCCGCGCCGGACGGCCTCCACGGTGACACCGCCGCCGAAGGCCGCCTCCAGGTTCCCGACGGTGCGGCCGTCGGCGAGGGTGACCAGGTGGGTGCGCCCGACCAGGCCGGGCATCGCCTGGCGCTCGTCGCTCTCCAGTCCGCCGGAGCCGCCGCCGCGCATCTTCTCCCACAGGTCGCGCGAGGCGTCCGCCAGGTTGATCCGGAGCAGCATCGGCATGATCTGGCTGGTGTAGATGACGATGGTGACCAGGCCGAAGAGGTAGCAGACCGTGTACGCGGTGGCCACGTGGCCCTGGTACGTGGAGATCTGCTCCGCGGTCAGGTCGGGCAGCTTGCCGATCGCCTCGGTGGCGGTGCCGACCACGGCGGATTCGGTGGCCGCGCCGGCGAGGATGCCGGAGGCGGTGCCGACGTCGAGGTCGAAGGCCTTGGCCAGCAGGTAGGCGAGGCCGAGCACGCTGACGAGCTCGATGAAGCAGAGCGCGAAGAAGCGCATGCTCTTGCGGTTGAGGTTGGCGAAGAACTGCGGGCCGGCCATGTAGCCGAGGGCGAAGATGAAGAGCGCGAAGAAGATCGTCTTCACATCGGCGTCGATCTCGATCTTGGCCCAGGCGCCGAGCAGCAGCGACACGATCAGCGTGCCGCAGATGCCGCCGAGGGTGATCGGGCCGACGCGTATCTTGCCGACGAGGTATCCGGCCGCCAGGCAGAGGAACAGAGCGAGTTCGGGGTGGTCTTGCAGCACACCCATGGCGATCAGCCGCCCTTGCCGGGCGGCGTGGCGAATTCAAGGCATATGCACATTCCCTCACCCTTGCCCGGTGAGCGTCCATCCGCTCACCGGGCAGGGCCGTTCGTGTGACGGACCTTTCTACGAAGCTTCGTGCGGCCCGGAGCGCGGGGCTTCGTGCGACTTCGCGTACAGCCCGTCGATCAGCTCCGCGTACTTCTCCCGGATCACCCGGCGGCGCAGTTTCAGGGACGGGGTCAGCTCCCCCGACTCCGGGCCCCACTCCTCGGTCAGCAGCCGGTAGCGCTTGATCTGCTCGGTGCGGTTGAGCCGGGCGTTGGCGGCCTCGACGGCCCGGGCGACCTCCTCCCGCACGGCCGGGTGCGCGGCGAGCTCCGCGGGCGTGGCGGCCTCGATGCCGTGGGCCTCGGCCCAGGCCGGGGCCAGTTCGGGGTCCAGGACGAGGAGGGCGACGAGGTAGGAGTGGCCGTCCCCGTGCACCAGGGCCTGCCCGATCAGCGGGTGTTCCTTGACGGTGTTCTCCACCAGGGCGGGCGAGACGTTCTTCCCGTTCGAGGTGATGATCAGTTCCTTCTTGCGGTCGGTCAGCCAGAGGAACCCCGCCTCGTCGAGCCGCCCGATGTCCCCCGTCGGGAACCAGCCCGCGGCGTCGGAGGCGCTCTCCACCGAGCCGTCCGGGAGGAGGTACCCGCCGAAGACCGTCTCCCCGCGCGTGAAGATCTCCCCGTCCTCGGCGATCCGCAGCTCCAGCCCCTGGATCGGGCGCCCTACGGAGCCCAGCCGGAAGCCGTCCGGGGTGTTGACCGTGCACACGCCGGAGGTCTCGGTCAGCCCCCAGGCGTCCATGATCGTGATCCCCCAGCCCGCCCAGAAGCGCACCACGTCGATCGGCATCGGCGCGGTGGCACTGGCCGTCCAGATCAGGCGGTCCATCCCGGCCAGCGTCAGCAGCGGGTCCAGCACCCGCTCCTTGGCCCCGGCGTACGAGGCTTCGAGCGCGGCCGGGACCTCCTCGCCGCGCTCCCGGTGGCCCGCCCGCTCCCGCGCCAGGTCGTTGGCGGCTTCGATCGCGCGGCGCTGCTCCTCGGGCAGCCGCCCGAGGACCGCCCGTACGGAGGCGGCCAGCTTCTCCCACACCCGCGGCACGCCGAAGAACTGCACGGGGTGCAGCTCGCGCACCGCGACCGACACGGCGGCCGGGTCGGCGCACAGCCGGACGTGTGCGGCCCGCAGGAGCGGGAGGTAGATGCCGAGGATCCGCTCGGCGATGTGCGCGAAGGGCAGGTAGCAGAGGTGCTCGGCGTGCTCGGGCAGCTCGATGTGCCGGTCGAGGCGGACGGACTGGAGCACGATGTTGCGGTGGGTCAGGCGCACCCCCTTGGGGTCGCCGGTGGTGCCCGAGGTGTAGACGACGGTCAGCGGGTCCTCGGAGCGGGACTCCCGCCAGGCCTTCTCGAAGGCCTCGGAGCGGTGCAGCCGGGCGCCGCCGGCGTACACCGACCCGTAGGTCGAGTGCGGGCCGGCTTCGGCGGCCTCGGCCACGACCAGCCGTTCCAGCGGGGTCCCGGGGTCGGTCAGCAGCGGCTCCCACCGGGCCAGCTCCCGGGCCCCCTCGACCACGGCGAGCCGGGCCCGGCTGTGGCGGGCTATGTGGGCGATCTGCTCGGGCGCGGAGGTCCCGTACACGGTGACGGGGACGGCGCCGAGGTGGACGAGGGCGAGGTCGCTGAGCCAGTGCTCGGGGCGGTTGCCCATCATCAGCAGGACGTGCTCGCCGCGTTCTACGCCCAGGGAGGCGTAACCGGCGGCGAGGACGGCCACCTTGCGGCGTACGTCCGACCAGCTGAGGGTGGTCCAGTCGTCGCCCTCGCGCCACGAGAGGGCGGGAAGGGCGCCGTGCTCGGCGGCGTTGCGCGCCAGCAGGGCGGGCAGGGTGAGCTCTTCGGGAGGTGCGGGCAGTCGCAGTTTCGTGGGCATGGGCAGCTCCTGGCCGTTTCACATCGTTGGTGCGACAGCAATACTGTTGAACACGAACGGTGGCGAACTTCAGCTGTGCGGTCTCAAGACGCGCTGATCAGAGAGCAAGGCGGAGAGCCCATGACCACCCAGGCACCGGAGCCGGCGTCGTTGACCGTCGACGAACTGGCGGCCAGGGCGGGTGTGACCGTCCGCACCGTACGGTTCTACAGCACCCGCGGACTTTTGCCCCCTCCCGTGATCGGACCCCGTCGGGTTGGCCGGTACGGCCCGGAACACCTGTCCCGCCTCGCGCTCATCGAGGAGTTGCAGCACCAGGGCATGACCCTCTCCGCCATCGAGCGCTACCTCGAAGCCCTGCCCGACGACCTGAGCGCGCACGATCTGGCCATCCACCGCGCGCTGGTGGCGACCTGGGCCCCGGACGCGGCGCTGGACTCCTCGCGCGCGGAGCTGGAGAAGCGGGCCGGGCGCTCCCTGACGGAGACCGACATCCGGCGGCTGACGGCCATGAACGTGCTGACGCCGACCCCGGAGGGCTTCCGGGTGGACATGGGGCTGCTGCGGCTCGGGGTCGCGCTGCTCGACGTGCCGATCGCCCACGAGACGATCCTGGTCGCGCGCGAGGTGCTGCTCGGACACGCCCGGACGGCGGCGCACCAGCTGACCGCGCTGTTCCGGGACGAGGTGTGGGGGCCGTTCACGGAGGGCGAGAGCGATCCGGAGCGGGTGGAGTCGATGAAGGCGCTGTCCGCGCACATGCAGCCGATGGTGGTGCAGGCCCTGGTGACCGCTTTCCAGCGCTCGCTGAAGGAGGAATTGCGGGCGGCCTTCGTCGCGGAACCGGTAGGTTCTGGCCATGGCGATGATCTACAAGACCACCATGAAGCCCGGTAAGACGGAGCTTCTGACTGCCTGGCTTCCGACGCGGCCGTGGTACGCGTCCACCGGACACGCTCCCGAGCTGGACCGCTCGGGCGGGTTCCGGCTCGATGATCCCGAGGGTGAGGTCGGCATCGAGTTCATGGTGCTCACCGACACCTCGGGCGGCCGGGAAACCTCCTACCTCGTGCCCCTCACCTACCGCGGCGCCCCGCTCGACGGCGCCGGAGCCGGTCTGGTGGGCACCTCGGAACACGGGGTGCTCGGCACCCGGTGGATCTACGACGGTGCCCACGACCCGGTGCTCGTGGGCCAGTTGCTCGCCCTGATCCAGGGCCGCGCGGTGGCGCAGGACCAGTGCGACAGCGGGGTGGCCGACCCCTCGGTCACCGCCCGGTTCGAGGGCCCCGAACTCCCGGCGGTCCTCCCGGAGGCCCGGCTGGAAATCACCGACACCGCGCGGGGCACGGACGTGCGCGTGCCGGGCGGCCCGGTGGTCGCCCTGACGCGCGTCCTGCGGCCCGGGGACACCGGGCCGGCGGATGCCGCCGGGGCCGTGGGCCGGCTCACCGCGGGCTGGACCACACCGGACGGCGCCTCGTACCGGGGCCTGTTCGCGGAGCTGCGTACCGCCGGACAGATCGCAGCCGGACGGGCCACCGCCTGATCCGCACCGGCGTGCGGTCCCGGGGCGCGATGCCCCGGGACCGCACCCGGGCCGTTCGAGCAGATCAGTCCGCTCAGTCGGCGTACGTCTCTCCCCGCTCGGCCTTCGCCACCAGGGAGGCGGGCGGGGTGAAGCGCTCGCCGTACTTCTCGGCCAGCTCGCGGGCGCGGGCCACGAAGCCCGTGAGACCGCCCTCGTAGCCGTTGATGTACTGGATCACGCCGCCGGTCCAGGCAGGGAAGCCGATGCCCATGATGGAGCCGATGTTGGCGTCGGCGCACGAGGTCAGGACCCCCTCGTCGAAGCAGCGGACGGTGTCCAGCGCCTCGGAGAAGAGCATCCGCTCCTTCATGTCGACGAACGGGATGTCCTGGCCGGCCTTCGTGAAGTGCTCGCGCAGCCCCGGCCAGATCCCGGCGCGCTTGCCCGCCTCGTCGTACGCGTAGAACCCGCCGCCCCCGCTGCGCCCGGGGCGCCCGAACTCGTCGACCATCCGGTCGATGACGGTGTCGGCCGGGTGCTCCGGCCAGTCCCGGCCCTCGGCCTCGAAGGCCTTGCGGGTCTCGTTGCGGATCTTGCGGGGCAGCGTGAGGGTCAGCTCGTCCATCAGGGAGAGCACCTTGGCCGGGTATCCGGCCTGGGCCGCGGCCTGTTCGATCGAGGCGGGCTCGATGCCCTCGCCGACCATGGCGACGCCCTCGTTGATGAACTGGCCGATGACCCGCGAGGTGAAGAACCCGCGCGAGTCGTTGACCACGATCGGGGTCTTGTTGATCTGCCGTACGAGGTCGAAGGCGCGGGCGATGGCCTCGTCGCCGGTGCGCTCGCCCTTGATGATCTCGACCAGCGGCATCTTGTCCACGGGCGAGAAGAAGTGCAGTCCGATGAAGTCGGCGGGCCGCGAAACCCCTTCCGCGAGGCCCGTGATGGGCAGCGTGGAGGTGTTGGAGCAGAGCAGCGCGTCGGGGGTGAGGAACTCCTGGATCTCCTGGAACACCTTGTGCTTCAGGGCGGTGTCCTCGAAGACGGCCTCGATGACGGCGTCGCAGCCGGCCAGGTCGGCGGGCTCGGCGGTCGGGGTGATCCGGGCGAGCAGCTCGGCGCGCTTGGCCTCGGTCGTGCGGCCCCGGGACAGGGCCTTGTCGAGCAGCTTCTCGGAGTACGCCTTGCCCTTGGCGGCGGCCTCGGGGGTGACGTCCTTCAGCACCACCTCGATGCCCGCGCGGGCGCAGGAGTAGGCGATGCCGGCGCCCATCATGCCGGCGCCGAGGACGGCCACCTTGGTGACCTTGCGGGGGGCCACGCCCTGCGGGCGGCTGCGTCCGGCGTTGACGGCCTGGAGGTCGAAGAAGAACGCCTGGATCATGTTCTTGGCGGTCTGCCCGGTGACGAGCTCGGTGAAGTAGCGGGCCTCGATGGTCAGCGCCGTCTCGAAGTCCACCTGGGCGCCTTCGACGGCGCAGGCCAGGATGTTGCGCGGCGCCGGGTACGGGGCCCCGTTCAGCTGCTTCTTCAAGTTGGCCGGGAAGGCCGGGAGGTTGGCGGCGAACCGCGGGTTGGACGGCGTGCCGCCGGGGATCTTGTAGCCGGGGACGTCCCACGGCTGCTTCGACTCGGGGTTCGCGTCGATGAAGGCGTGCGCCTTGGCGAGCATCTCCTCGGGCGTGGCGGCGAGTTCGTGCACCAGGCCGTTGTCCAGGGCGCGCTGGGGGCTGTACTGGGTCCCCTGGAGCAGCACCTTCAGCAGCGCGTCGGCGATGCCCATCAGGCGGACGGTGCGGGTGACGCCGCCGCCGGCCGGGAGCAGGCCGAGGGTGACCTCGGGCAGGCCGATCTTGGAGCCGGGCGCGTCGAGGGCCACGCGGTGGTGGGAGGCCAGGCAGATCTCGTAACCGCCGCCGAGGGCGGTGCCGTTGATGGCGGCGACCACGGGCTTGCCGAGGGTCTCGATGCGGCGCAGCGAGGCCTTGATGGCGGTGCCGGTGTCGAAGGCCAGCTGCGCGTGCTCGGGGCGCAGCCGGATCATGTCCTTCAGGTCGCCGCCCGCGAAGAAGGTCTTCTTGGCGGAGGCGAAGATGATGCCGCGGATGGAGTCCTTCTCGGCCTCGGCGCGGTCCGCGATCGCCGCGATCGAGTCCTTGAAGGCCTGGTTCATCGTGTTGGCGGACTGGTTGGGGTCGTCGAGGACCAGGGTGACGACGCCGGTCTCGTCCTGTTCCCAGCGGATCGTGGTGGACTCGCTCATGGTCACTGCTTTCGTTTCGGAAGGTCCAGGGGGGCGGGGATGCAGGACGGGATTCAGAGGCGTTCGACGATGGTGGCGACGCCCATGCCGCCGCCGACGCAGAGGGTGACGAGGCCGTAGCGCTTGTCCTGGCGCTCCAGTTCGTCGACGACGGTGCCGAGGATCATCGCGCCGGTGGCGCCGAGCGGGTGGCCGAGCGCGATGGCGCCGCCGTTGACGTTGACCTTGTCCAGGGAGACGCCCATGTCCTTGACGAAGCGGAGCACGACGCCGGCAAAGGCCTCGTTGATCTCGATCAGGTCGATGTCGTCGATGGTCAGGCCGGCCTTGGCGAGGGCCTTGCGGGTGGCCGGGGCGGGGCCGGTGAGCATGATGGTGGGCTCGGAGCCGGAGACGGCGGCCGAGACGATCCGGGCGCGGGGCGTGAGGCCGTTCCGCTCCCCCGCCTCGCGGGAGCCGATGGCGACGAGGGAGGCGCCGTCGACGATGCCGGAGGAGTTGCCCGCGTGGTGGACGTGGTCGATCTTCTCGACCCAGTGGTACTTCTGCAGGGCGACGGCGTCGAAGCCGCCGAGCTCGCCGATGTCGGCGAAGGAGGGCTTCAGCCGGGCGAGGGTGTCGGCGGTGGTGCCGGGGCGGACGAACTCGTCGTGGTCCAGGACCACCAGGCCGTTGCGGTCGGTGACCGGGACGATCGACTTGGCGAAGCGGCCGTCCTTGATGGCGGCGGCGGCCCGCTCCTGGGACAGGGCGGCGTACTCGTCCACGTCACGCCGGGAGAATCCCTCGATCGTGGCAATCAGGTCGGCGCCGATGCCCTGCGGGACGAAGTCGGTGTCCCAGCCGGTCATCGGGTCGTTGAACCAGGCTCCGCCGTCCGAGGCCATCGGGACGCGGGACATGGACTCCACGCCGCCCGCGAGGACCAGGTCCTCCCAGCCGGAACGGACCTTCGCGGCGGCCATGTTGACGGCTTCGAGGCCGGAGGCACAGAAGCGGTTCTCCTGGACGCCCGCGACGGTGTCCGGCAGCCCGGCGGCGATCGCCGCGATCCGGGCGATGTCGGAGCCCTGGTCGCCGACCGGGCTGACGACGCCGAGCACGATGTCGTCGATGGTGGCGGGGTCCAGGCCGGGGTTGCGCTCGCGCAGGGCGTGGATGAGGCCGACGACCAGGTCGATCGGCTTGGTGCCGTGCAGGGAGCCGTTGGCCTTGCCCCGTCCGCGCGGCGTGCGGATCGCGTCGTATACGTACGCTTCGGTGCTCACTGGTCAAGCCTTTCGGGGGTGCGGAGGCAGGGGGAGGATGCAGGGAGGATGCAGGGAGGATGCAGGGGGAGGTCTGCGGAGGTCAGGCCAGCAGGGAACGACCGATGATCTCCTTCATGATCTCGGTCGTGCCGCCGTAGATGGTCTGGATGCGGCCGTCGACGAAGGCCCGCGCGACCCGGTACTCGGTCATGTATCCGTATCCGCCGTGCAGTTGCAGGCAGCGGTCGGCGACCCGCTTCTGGAGTTCGGTGGCCCACCACTTCGCCATCGAGGCGTGGACGTGGTCCAGTTCCCCGTTGGAGTGGTCGGTGATGCAGCGGTCGAGGAAGGTACGGGTGACCGCGCACTCGGTGGCCATCTCGGCGATCTCGAAGCGGATGTGCTGGAGCTTGGAGAGCGGCCGCCCGAAGGCCTCGCGCTCCTTCACGTACTGCGTGGTGATCTCCAGCAGGTACTCGGCGGCGGCGATGCCGGCCATCGCGATGCCCATCCGCTCCTGCGCGAGGTTGGTCATCAGGTGGACGAAGGCACCGTTCAGCTCGCCGAGCAGGTTCTCCTTGGGGACGCGCACGTCGTTGAAGAACAGCTCGGCGGTGTCCTGCGCCTTCTGGCCGATCTTGTCGAGGTTGCGGCCGCGCTCGAAGCCCTCGGTGCCGCGCTCCACGACCAGCAGGGACATGCCGTGCGCCCCGCCCTCGGGGGTGGTCTTCGCGACGACGATCACCAGGTCGGCGAGGATGCCGTTGGAGATGAAGGTCTTGGAGCCGTTGAGCACCCAGTGGTCGCCCGCGTCCTCGGCGGTGGTCCGGATGCCCTGGAGGTCGGAGCCCGCGCCGGGCTCGGTCATCGCGATGGCGGTGATGATCTCGCCGGAGCAGAAGCCGGGCAGCCAGCGGCGCTTCTGCTCCTCGGTGGCCAGGGAGGTCAGGTACGGCCCGATGATGTCGTTGTGCAGGCCGATGGCGAGTCCGGCGGCGCCCGCCCGGGTGAACTCCTCGGCGATCACCGCCGCGTACCGGAAGTCGGTGTTGCCGCCGCCCCCGTACTCCTCCGGGACGGCCAGGCCCAGCAGGCCCTGCCGGCCGGCGGCCCGCCAGGCCTCGCGGCTGACGATCCCGTCCTTCTCCCACTGCTCGTAGTGCGGCAGCACCTCCTTGGTGAGGAAGGTGCGGACGGTCTCGCGGAACGCCTCGTGGTCGGCGTCGAAGAGCTGGCGTTTCATAAGTGAGGGCCCCCTAGAGCCAGTTCTTGACGGTTGTGACGAGCCGGGCCGGATCAGGGCCCACGGGCGTGACGTTGAGCATGGTCACCCCGGCGGCCCGGAGGGCCTCGACGCGCTCGCGTACGTACCCCTCGGGCCCGCACGGTGTGGTGAGCTCGCACAGCTCGTCCGGTACGGCGGCGGCCGCATCGCGCTTGCGCCCGGAGAGGTAGAGCTCCTGGATCTTGCGGGCCTCGTCCCCGTACCCGCAGGCGACGGCCAGGTCGTTGCAGAAGTTCTTGCCGACCGCGCCCATGCCGCCGACGTACAGGGCGATCTGGGGCCGGGCGAGGTCCCGTACGGCTGCCGCGTCCTCGCCGATGGCGATCTCCGCCGTCATCCGCACGTTGGCCGGTCCCAGCCCGGGCGCCTCCAGCCCGGCCGCCGCGTCGGCGGCGCGGCGCGGGTCCGCGGAGTGGTCGAGCATCATCGAGAGTTCCATCAGGCGTCGGACTCCTTGCCCAACGGCTCCTTGCCCAACAGCCCCGGTACACCCCAGTCGGCCGCCACCGACTCCGTGTGCGCGCCCGGCAGTGCGGGGCCGCCCACGACGGTGGCCGGGGTCGCGGAGAAGCGGGGCGCGGGGGCGGGCTGGGTGATCCCGGCGGCCTCGACGAAGGTGCCGCGGGCGGCCAGGTGCGGGTGGTGCGGGGCCTCGCGCAGCGAGAGCACGGGCGCCACGCAGGCGTCGGTGCCCGCGAAGACGGCCGTCCACTCCTCGCGGGTACGGGACTTGAATTGCGCGGCGACGGCCTCGCGGAGCTCGCCCCAGCGGGCCAGGTCCTTGCGGGCGGGGGCCTGCTCCTTGATGCCGAGGAGCTCCACGAAGGTGTCGTAGAACTGCTGCTCCAGCGCGCCGACCGCCATGTACCCGCCGTCGGAGGTCTCGTAGCTGCCGTAGAAGGGGCAGCCGCCGTCGAGCAGGTTGGCCCCGCGCCGGTCCTGCCAGCCGCCGGCCGCCATCATCCCATGGATCATGGCGGTGAGGTGGGCGGTGCCGTCGACGATGGCCGCGTCGACGACCTGGCCGGCGCCGCCGGGGGTGCGGGCGTGCTGGAGGGCGGCGAGGACGCCGATGACGAGGTAGAGCGAACCGCCCGCGTAGTCGCCGACCAGGTTGGCGGGGACGGCCGGGGGTTCGCCGGGGTTGCCGATCATGCCGAGGGCGCCGGTGACGGCGATGTACGCGATGTCGTGCCCGGCGGTGTGGGCGAGCGGGCCGTCCTGGCCCCAGCCGGTCATCCGGCCGTAGACGAGCCGGGGATTGCGGGCGTGGCAGTCGGCCGGGCCCACGCCGAGGCGTTCGGCGACCCCGGGGCGGAAGCCCTCGATGAGCACGTCGGCGCGCTCGACCAGGTCCAGGACGCGGGCCGGGCCGTCGGCGGACTTCAGGTCGACGAGGACGGAGCGCTTGTTGCGGTTGGTGATGTCGTAGGCCGGGTTCACGGCCAGTCCGCCGCCGCCGGGGCGGTCCACCCGCACCACGTCGGCGCCGAGGTCGGCGAGGAGCATCGCGGCGAACGGGCCCGGCCCGATGCCCGCCAGCTCGACGACGCGCACGCCCGCGAGCGGGCCCCCGCCGCTTCCGGGCACGCTCCCCGTCACGTTCCCTGTCACTGCCATCGAGCCCCCAGCATCCGGTGGCACCACTGCCGCCACTGTGTGACACAACTGATGTAACACCAGTGATGCTAGGAACCTGTTCCACTCAGCACAAGAGCAAGCGCTTAGCCGGTTGGCCCGTTTCCCGCGGGGGCGGACCCGGCTCCCCGCGCGTCGAGCTCCTTGAGGTCCCGCTTCAGCGCGACGGTCCGGTAGCTCTCCTCCACCCATTCGCACAGCACCTCGGCGGAGGGCGCCCCCTTCTCCCCCAGCGGCACGGAGACCCAGCCGGCCTTCCCCAGCCCGTACCCGGTCGGCTCCGCACCGGGCGCGGTCATGGCGTGACCGTGCAGCGCCTCGTCCTTGAGCTTCACGGAGATCCCGGGCGAGGGGCCGTCGGTGTTCCCGAGGAAGACGAAGATCTTCTTGTTGACCTTCACGACGCAGTCCTCAGGACCCCAGGGGAACTCCTCCCGCGCCTGCGGCAGCCCCAGCGCGAACTCCCGGACCGCCTCCCACCTGCGCACCCCAGCCTTCACGGGAACCTCCACTCGTCGCAGGCCGCACGCGCTCGCGCAAACCGTCCCACCCCACGCTAGGCCGTCTCTTTCGGATCTTGCCGGGCCCGCGCCGTCCGGTGCCGCACCTCGCCGCACTGCCGCGGCACCCGAGTACGTCCAGTACACGGGAGCCCCGGCAGCGCGCCGAGGCACGGCACCGGACGACGCGGACCTGACCGACAAGATCCGAAAGAGACGGCCTAGGTGTATTGACCCGCAGGGTTGTTCACTCGGTTGATGGGTGGTTTGCCGGCGAGTGCGGTGTGGCAGCGGTGGTGGTTGTAGTTGTGGAGGAAGTCTGCCAGGGCTTCGGTCCGTTCATGGTTCGAGGTGTAGGGCCGCAGGTAGGCCCACTCCTCGACGAGCGTCCGGTTGAAGCGCTCGACCTTGCCGTTGGTCTGTGGCCGGTAGGGCCGGGTCCGTTTGTGGGTGATGCCGGCCTCGGTGAGGGTCTGGGTGAAGAGCTTGGACTTGTAGCAGGAGCCGTTGTCGGTCAGGACGCGTTCGACGGTGATGCCGTGGGCGGCGAAGAAGGCGTTTGCCCGTTGCCAGAAACCGGCTGCGGTTTCCTGTCGTTCGTTGGCCAGGACTTCGCTGTAGGCGAGACGGGAGTGGTCGTCGACGGCGGAGTGGATGTAGGAGTAGCCGATCACTGGCGTGCTGCTTCTGCGCTGGTCGGTGGTGGCCTGCCGGTTTCGGTCGCCTGCGGTTCGGCCCACCACGCGCCAGCCGCCGCCGTCGGGGATGTTGCCGAGCTTCTTGATGTCGACGTGGACGAGTTCGCCGGGCCGGTCGCGTTCGTAGCGGCGGATCGGCTGGCCGGTGGGCCGGTCCAGCCAGGCCAGGCGGCCCAGGCCGTGACGGGTCAGGATCCGGTGGACGGTCGAGGCGGGCAGGCCCAGGATCGGGCCGATCCGGGCAGGGCCGAGCTTGCGGGTTCTGCGCAGGTCACAGACCCGGGCTTCGACCGCGGGGCGAGTGCGGTGCGGTGTCGTGTGCGGGCGGCTGGAACGGTCGTGGAGTCCAGCTTGGCCCTCAGTTCGCCAGCGGCGGACCCATTTGTGGGCCGTGGGCCTGGATATGCCCATCTCGGCGGCGACATGCGCGACCGGCCGCCCGGCCAGGACACGTTCGACCAGGATCCGCCTGCCGTGAACGGTCAGCCGGGCATTACGGTGGGACACGAAGACCTCCGTACGTGGTGTGGAGCCTAGACACCTCCACCACACCGGAGGTCTTCGCCATGATCAAGACCCGGCCCTGTTAACAACGCTCGTGATCAATACACCTAGGCCGCGACGAGCCCGGAGGCGCTGTCCGGCGCGGGACGGACACCCGCTAGCCTCAGCCACCACCGACACCGTCTGGGAGGCTCCCGATGAACGCAGCTGTCCGGCACGAACCGCGCACCGCGGAACGGGAGTACGACCTCGTGCTCTTCGGCGCGACCGGATTCGTGGGGGCGCTGACCGCCGAGTACCTCGCGGCGCACGCCCCCGCGGACTGCCGCTGGGCCCTCGCCGGGCGGGACCTCGCGAAGCTGGAGCGGCTGCGCGAGCGGCTGACCGCGCTCGACCCGCGCTGCGCGGACCTGCCGCTGCTGCGCGCCGACGCCCAGGACGCCGCGGCGACGCGCGAACTGGCCGCCTCCACCCGGGTGCTGGCCACGACCGTGGGGCCGTACGTCCTGTACGGGGCCCCGCTGGTGGCCGCCTGCGCCGAGGCGGGCACCGACTACCTGGACCTGACCGGCGAGCCGGAGTTCGTGGACCGGATGTACGTCGAGCACGACGCGCGGGCCCGCGAGAGCGGCGCCCGGATCGTGCACGCCTGCGGCTTCGACTCGATCCCGGCCGACCTCGGGGCGTACTTCACGGTCGCACAGCTGCCGGCCGGGGTCCCGCTGACCGTGGACGCGTTCGTGCGCTCCAACGCCCTGTTCTCGGGCGGCACCTTCACCACGGTGCTCACCGCGCTGGGCCGCGGACCGCAGAACCTGGCCGCCGCCCGCGCGCGCCGGATGCACGAGCCCCGACTGCTGGGCCGGCGGGTACGGGTGCCCGTGGGCGCACCGCGGTTCAGCCGGGAGACCGGGACCTGGGCCCTGCCGCTGCCCGTCCTGGACGTCCAGGTCGTGGCCCGTTCGGCGGCGGCGCTGGAGCGGTACGGCCCGGACTTCCGCTACCGGCACTACGCCTCCGTACGGCACCTGCCCGTCGCGGTGGGCGGTACGGCGGCGGTCGGCGGGGTGGCCGCCCTGGCGCAGATCCCGCCGGTGCGCCAGTGGCTCGCCGGCCGCTGGGAGCCGGGCCAGGGCCCGGACGCGGAGCGGCGGGCGCGCAGCTGGTTCAGCGTGCGGTTCGTGGGCGAGGGCGGCGGCCGCCGGGTCTTCACCGAGGTCTCGGGCGGCGACCCGGGGTACGGGGAGACCGCGAAGATGTTCGCGGAGTCCGCGCTCTGCCTCGCCTACGACGCCCTGCCCGAGCTCTCCGGCCAGCTGACCACGGCCGTGGCCATGGGCGACGCCCTGCTGGACCGGCTCCGGAAGGCGGGCATCCGTTTCCGGGTGGCATCCTCCGACTGAGGCGCCGTACGAGGCATCCGTGCGGGCGGTCCTACGCGGTGGCTTCGCGCAGGGCCCGCCGGCACAGGGAGTCGGCGTGCCGGGTGGTCTCGGGGATCCGGAAGCGGGGGCTCAGCGCCAGGGCGTGCGCGCAGGCGTTGTCCAGGGAGACCCGGTGGCCCACCGATACGTACACGGGCTTGATCCCGTCCTGCGTGCGCAGCGCCCGCCCGACGACCTCGCCGTCCGGCGCGCGGAGCGGGGAGAGGTCCCCGCGCCGGGCGCCCGGTTCCTCGTAGGTGAAGGCGAACGGGTTCTTCGCGACGCCGATGGCGGGCAGTCCGGTGACCACCCCGAGGTGGCAGGCGAGCCCGAAGCGGCGCGGGTGGGCCAGCCCGTAGCCGTCGCAGACGACCAGGCCGGGCGTGACCGTCAGTGACTCCAGTGCGGCGAGCACGGTCGGCAGCTCGCGGAAGGCGAGCAGGCCGGGGACGTAGGGGAAGCTGACGCGGCCGACGGAGGTGGCCTCCTCGACGACCTTCAGGGTGGCGGCGTCGAGCACGACGGCCGCGGCGGCCACCAGGTCGCGCTCGTCGTCGTAGGCCACGTCCACACCGGCGATCAGCCCTTCGCCGGGCGGGGGTCCGATTTCGGCCAGGACGACCCGGTCGCGCAGTTCGTCCTGTATCGCCTTGGCCTCGGCCTCGTCGGCGGGCATCTTCGCACTCGTCATAGTGGTGCGAGAGTAGCCTGGCGATCATGTTCGTCATGGAGCTCACCTACACCGCGCCCGTCGAAGCCGTCGAAGAGGAGATGGACGCGCACATCGCCTGGCTGGACGGCTACTACGCCGCCGGCATCTTCCTCGCCTCGGGCCGCAAGGTCCCGCGCGACGGGGGCGTGATCCTGGCCGGCGGGATCTCCCGCAAGGAGATCGAGAAGATCGCGGCCGAGGATCCCTTCACGGTGGCGGGCGTCTGCTCCTACCGCATCACCGAATTCCTCGCGACGAAGACCTCCGCGGACCTGGCGACGGTGCGGGAGAGCCCGGTGGTGTAGCGGGGGGCGAGCGGGGCCGCAGCGGGGGTCCGGAGCGCGCTTTGGGCCTGTGGAGTGAGCGGGAACCAGCCGTACTGTGAGGGCTCCGGGGCCTGCGGACAGGCCTCGGATGCCTGTGCCACCCATCACCCTGTGCGATCACACAGGCGTGTTCCAGCCATTCGGTGACACAGCTCACTCCAGGTCGCGTGCACGGATCCGCCCGATCGCGCGTCTATCCCGTTGCCGGGCGCCCACCCCGCGGTCCGGCACGAGATCCGCCGCAAGGGAGCGAGCCTTGATCACTGTCATCGAGCAGGCCGTGCAGGCCCGACTGGTCGCCACCGCACCGAAGGTCGACACCGTACCGGTCACGCTCTGCTACGACCGGTCGGATCCCTTCGCCGTCCGGATGGCCTTCCCCGCGCCCGCGACCCTGGAGGGCATCGAGGTCTCGTGGACGTTCTCCCGGGAGCTGCTGGAGTCCGGGCTGCGCCGCCCCTCCGGCTACGGGGACGTGCGCGTGCGCCCGTACGACGTCGAGCGGACCAGCGTGGAGTTCCACGCCCCCGAGGGGGTCGCGATCGTGCTGATGGTGACGGCCGAGCTGCACCGCTTCCTGGAGCGGGCCTCGACGATCGTGCCGCCCGGCCTGGAGCACCTGTACCTCGACATGGACCAGAGCCTCGCGGAGCTGATGGGCGGCTCCTGCTGACGCCCCGCTTAATTCGTTTGCCGGCCGCTCCGGTGACGCCGTAGCTTCGTGGACGCCCCATCGCCGTCGAAACGGAGCAGGACGTTGCTTCTCTGAGGTCCGAGACACCGACTACCGCCCTCACCCGCGGTCCCCTGTGTCTCCCCCGCGTTGCACTCACCACTCACGCAACCTGGAGGCCTCCATGAGTCCTGCTCCCACGTTCATCACCTGCTCCGACCTGTCCTTCGACTGGCCCGACGGAACGCCCGTCTTCGAGGGGTTCCAGTTGACCGTCGGCCCCGGCCGCACCGGCCTGATCGGGCGCAACGGCAGCGGCAAGTCCACCCTGCTGAAACTCATCACGGGGGAACTGACCCCGAGCGACGGCCAGTTGGCCGTGTCCGGCACCGTCGGCCGGCTTCCGCAGACCGTCACCTTCGACACCGCCCTACGGGTGGACGAGGCGCTCGGCGTCCGCACCGCCCGGGCCGCCCTGCACGCCATCGAGGCGGGCGAGGCGACCGAGGCGAACTTCGCGGCGGTCGGCGACGACTGGGACGTGGAGGAGCGGGCCCTCGCCACGCTGGACCAGCTCGGTCTCGGCCGGATCGGCCTGGACCGCACCACCGGCGAACTGTCGGGCGGGGAGTGCGTATTGCTCCGGCTGGCCGCTCTGCTGCTGAGCCGTCCGGACGTCCTGCTGCTGGACGAGCCCACCAACAACCTCGACCTGCGGGCCCGGCGACGGCTGTACGCGGCCGTCGAATCCTGGTCCGGGGTGATGCTCCTGGTCAGCCACGACCGGGAGCTGCTGGACCGGGTCGACCAGATCGCCGACCTGCACGAAGGCGAAATCCGCTGGTACGGCGGCAACTTCACGGAGTACGAGGAGATGCTGGCGGCCGAACAGGAGGCGGCCGAGCGGATGGTCCGGGTCGCGGAGGGCGACGTACAGCGGCAGAAGCGCGAACTGGCGCAGGCGCACGCCAAACTGGCCCGGCGCAAGCGGTACGGCCAGAAGATGTTCGACACCAAGCGCGAGCCGAAGATCGTCATGGGTGCCCGCAAGCGCGCGGCGCAGGAGTCGGCGGGCAAGCACCGCATCATGCACACCGAGAAGCTGGCGGAGGCGGAGGAACGCCTCGACCAGGCGGAGCTGGCGGTGCGCGAGGACGCCGAGATCCGGATCAATCTGCCCGCCACCCAGGTCCCGCCGGGCCGCCGCGTGCTCACCCTGAGCGGGCTGCACCCGGTCCACGGCGCAGCGATCCCGGGCGAGTGGGAGCTGCGCGGTCCGGAGCGGATCGCGCTGGTGGGGGCCAACGGCTCGGGCAAGACCACCCTGCTGCGCACGATCGCGGGGGAACTGGCCCCGCTGTCGGGCGAGTCGGTGACCCACGTCCCGGCCCGGTTCCTGCCGCAGCGGCTCGACGTACTGGACGACGAGCGCTCGGTCGTGGAGAACGTGGCGCGGTTCGCCCCGCACGCGACGAACAACCTGATCAGGGCGCGGCTCGCGCACTTCCTGTTCCGGGGTGCGCGGGCGGACCGGTCGGCCGGCACGCTGTCGGGCGGCGAGCGGTTCCGGGCGACGCTGGCGGCGCTGCTGCTCGCGGAGCCGGCCCCGCAGCTGCTCATGCTGGACGAGCCGACGAACAACCTGGACCTGGGATCCGTACGGCAGTTGACCGGCGCCCTGGATTCCTACGAGGGGGCGCTCGTGGTGGCCGGCCATGACGTGCCGTTCCTGGAATCGATCGGCATCACGCGGTGGCTGCTGCTCGACGACGGACTACGGCCGACCACGGCCGAGGAGGTCCGCCGGTCGCTGTGGCACGAGTGAGCGGGGGCGGGTGAACGGAGGCGCGCGAGCGGGGTGCGTGAGCAGGGCGGGTGAGCGGGGTGCGTGAGCAGGGCGTGAGCGGGGCGGCGGCTAACGCGGCATGGGCAGTAACGCCCATGACTTGGTGCCTCCCATCGGGGTGAGCACCGGGGTGAGCCCCCAGTCCCCGCCGCAGGACTCGACCACCGCCGCGAGCAGCCACATCCCGCGGCTCCGCCGGCGCCGGCACTCCTCGCTCGCCTCGGGCGAGGAGTGCGCCGGGTGCTGGTCGAAGACGACGATCCGCAGCGCGTCGAACTGCCAGCGGACCTTGAGCACCATTTCCTTGTCGGGCGTGAACCGGTAGGCGCAGGCCACCAGTTCGGAGGCGGCGAGGGCCGCGTTGTCGCACAGGTCGGGCAGTCCGTGCCGGTCGAGCAGGGACCGCAGGGCGCCACGGGCGCTGCCCGCACAGTGGGCGCCGCCCGGCAGACCTATGGAGTAGCTCAGTTTCTCCGCCCCTGGCGGGGCCTGCCGGAACTCGTGGACCGACCGCAGGCCACGGAGAGTGCCCGTCATCGTGCTGCTCCAAGGTTCTGAGGTGCTGAATGAGTGGACGGCCGTGTGGTCATACAAGAGCTGGAGGTCGCCCCGTGTGAGACTTGCGCTACCGACCGTAGCGCAACGTGGTGCACAGTGCTACTACTTGTACGACGACTTGCTGATTTCTCATGCCATTTCCGGACTCCTGAGGGCGCTCCCGCATGCCCCGGCCGGAGGAGAGGGGACCCGTGCCACCGAGGAGTACGCCGACCGCGCGCCAGCAGCGCCTGGGCTCCGAGCTGCGCAGACTCCGCGAGCAGTCGGGCATGTCGGTGCAACAGGCGGCGGCGCTCATGGGAGTGGACCGCACCCGGATCCCCAACATCGAATCCGGCCGGATCGCGATCAGCGCCGAGCGTGTCCGCACCCTCGCCTTCAACTACGACTGCCCCGACACGGGGCTGGTCGACCTGCTCGCCTCGATGGCCCAGGAGCGCGACAAGGGATGGTGGGAGCAGCACCGGGGGATGCTGCCGCCCGCACTCCTGGACATCTGCGAACTGGAGCACCACTCGGTCGAGTTGCACACCGCCGTGACCACGCACATACCGGGGCTGCTGCAGACCGAGGCGCACGCGCGGGCCGTTTTCGACACCGCCGACCCGCCGCTGCCCGAACCCGACCTGCAGGCGCGGCTCGCCCTGCGGATGCACCGCCAGCAGGTGTTCGCGCGCGAGGCACCGCCGTTGTACGAGGCGGTCGTGCACGAGGCGGCGCTGCGCATGCAGTTCGGCGGTCCGAAGGTGGCCCGGGCGCAGCTCGAACACATACTGGAGCAGTCGGAGCGGGCGCGTACGACCGTGCGCGTGATTCCGTTCACCGCCGGCGGGTTCCCCGGCGCCGGCCAGTCCTTCACGTACGCGGCCGCCACGATCAGCGAGCTGGACACCGTACAGCTGGACAGTTCGCACGGATCGATGTTGCTGGATTCGCAGATGAAGCTGCTCCGCTACCGGGGCCTGCTGGAGCGGCTGCGCTCCCTGGCACTGCCGGCCCGCGACTCCCGCGATTTCATCCGCGCCATCGCACAGACCCTCTGACCGGGGCCACCGGCCGACCGGCTGACTGACCACCGAGCCGGATCCGACGAGGAGACGAGAGAACGACATGGGCACGACGACCACGACCGCGACCACCCCGGCGACCCCGTCGGCTACGTCCGGCATCGCCTGGGACGAGGCATTCTGCAGCGAGGGGGCCAACTGTTTCCGCTTCGGGCGGGACGCCGAGGGGAAGGCGTACATCGGAACCACCGGGTCCGGCGCCTACGTCACCGACTCGATCGATGCGCTGCGTGCGCTCATCTCGGCCGTCAAGGCGGGAGCCGCGGACCACCTGCTCGCGTGACTTTGGTCCCTTCAGGCCACGCCACGCCCCCTTCAAACTGCGCAAATAACGGGACGTAACCGGACAGAGCAACCCGTGGGGCTTGGCTGGTCTTGATGCCGCGCTTAACCTACGACTCCGTAGGCTACGGAACCGTAGGTAATTCGCTTTGCACTCAGGAGTACCCGTGACGATCACCTCTCCCCACCTCGGCAGCTCGGAGGCGTGGACGGACGCCAAGCTGCTGTTCGCGCTGGAAGAGGTGGTCGAGAAGGAACTCAACCGCCATCTGACGGTCACCAAGGACTGGATGCCCCACGAGTACGTCCCGTGGAGCGACGGCCGCAACTTCCCCGGCTTCTTCGAGGACGGCGAAGCCTGGGACCCGGCGCAGTCGAAGGTCACCGAGATCGGCAAGATCGCGCTCGTCGTGAACCTGCTGACCGAGGACAACCTCCCCAGCTACCACCACGAGATCGCCTCCCTTTTCGGCCGCAACGGCGCCTGGGGCACCTGGGTGCACCGCTGGACCGCCGAGGAGGGCCGCCACGGCATCGTGATGCGCGACTACCTGCTGGCCTCGCGCGCCGTGGACCCGGACAAGCTCGAGGCATTCCGGATGCAGCACATGTCGGAGGGCTTCGAGTCCGACAACCGCCACTCGATGCTGCACTCCGTGGCGTACGTGGCCTTCCAGGAGCTCGCGACCCGCATCTCGCACCGCAACACCGGCCACCAGTCCGGTGACCCGGTCTGCGACCGCATGCTGGCCCGCATCGCGCAGGACGAGAACCTGCACATGATCTTCTACCGCAACCTCCTGGGCGCGGCCTTCCAGCTCGCCCCGGACCTGACGATGCAGGCCGTGCGCGACGTCGTGGTCGACTTCCGGATGCCCGGACACGGGATGCCCGGCTTCGAGCGGATGGCCGCGCAGATGGCGATCGGCGGGGTCTACAACCTGCGGATCCACCACGACGACGTACTGAGCCCCGTGATCCGCTTCCTGAAGATCATGGACATCGACGGCCTCGGCCCGGACGGACAGAAGGCCCAGGAAGAGCTCGGCCTCTTCATGAACGGCCTGGACTCCGAGGCCCGCAAGTTCGACGAGCGCCTGGCCGCCCGCGCGGCCCGCATCGCGGCCCGCAAGGCCGCCTGATCAAGGCCTGATCCGGCCCCCGCGCCACGACTGACCGGTTTCCGCTCGCTCGGGCGGGTGACGACGATTGCCCTGGCAGAGCCCCGCTCTGCCAGGGTTTCGCGTCATGACCGCCATGACGCCGCTCCAGGTCGAGATCGACCAGCTGGCCCGCCTCACCAACGCCCTGGACACCTCGCTGACCGCCCTGCGCGAGGCCCGGCGGGAGCTGGACCACGTACGGGCCGACCAGCTGGGCACGGCGGACCTCGACGCGGCGTGCGACGGCTTCCAGGACAGATGGGGCCACGGCACCAAGGAGCTCGCCGGGCGGATCAAGACCGTACGCGAGGGCGTGCGCCGCAGTGCCGCCGAGTACGCGGAGCTCGACGAGGCCATCCGCGCGGCCTTCCGGCAGGCGGCGCAGACCCGTGGCTGACTCCCCGGCCGCCGACTACTCCGCCCTCGGCTTCGACCCGGCCCCGGGCAGCCCGGTCGCGGTCCTGGCCCTGGTGAAGAAGCTCCGCTCCTCGGCGGACAGCCTCGCGGAGACCTCCCGCGTCGTCGACGCCCTGGTCTCCCACAGCTCGGCCTGGCAGGGCGAGGCCGCCACCGCCTTCCGCGCCTCGCTGTCCCGGGAGCTCCCCCGCCACCTCCACGCGGCCCACACCTCCCTGGCGGAGGCCGCGCGCCGGCTGGCCGGCTGGCACGACACCCTGACCTCCCACCGCACCCTGGCCGCCCGCTACGCGTCCCGGGCCGCCGCGGCCACCACCGAAGAGGCTCTGACCGACGCCCGCCGGCTGGCCGGTGAGCTGGCCTCGGAACACACCGCGGCGGCCCGCCGGGTCGCGGACGCGCTGACCGCGACGGTGCAGCGGCTGGCGCCGAAGGAACCCGGGGTGCTGGAGTCGGTCTGGAACAAGATCGTCGACAATCCGGCGGACGCCCTCTCGAACGCGGCGGCGATCCTGGGAGCGGCCGGTGCGGGCATCGCGCTCTTCTTCCCGCCGGCCGGGATGGCGGTCATGCTGGTCGCGGGCGGGCTCTCGCTGGCCGCCCTGACCGCGCACCTCGCGGACCCCGGCTTCCGCAAGCCGCTGACCGAGGGTTTCACCCGGGGCAAGTTCGACGCGGCGTTCTGGAAGAACAGCGTGACGCTGCTGGGCGACGGCCTCGGCGCCGTCCCCGGCGTGGCCGCCGTCGCCACGGGCGCGAGGGCCGGTACGGTCGCGGCCCGCGCGGCCATGGCGGTCCCGGAGGCCGGCGCCCTGGCGGGTGTCTCCCCGGGCGCGGGCGCCTTCGCCCGCACGACGTGGAACACGGCCGACGAACTGCGGAAGGTGGAGAGCCCGCTCGCCGCCTGGGCCCTGCGGTCGTCGACACCCGAGGTCAGGGAGCGGGTGGGGGTGGCCGTGGCCGGCACCGGAGCCGCCACGGCCGCCGCCGACTACACCGGCGACGACGAAACCGTCGACCGCGGTTCCACGGCGGTGGACGGCACCCGCATCGCCGTGGAGGACGGTCCGTCCACGGCCGCGAGGTCGGCCCGTCTCTGGACGCTGGTGCAGCCGTGACGCACCGCTCCGTACCGCCGGTCTGGTTCCGGCTGCCGCCCGGGTTCCACGACATCGGCCCCGAGGACCGGGGCGCCCTGGAGGAGGTCGCCGAAGCCCTGGGGGCCCTGGGGGCCCTGGGGGCCCTGGGCGGCGCCGGGGAGGGTGCGGGTGTCGTTGCGGGCGCGGGCGTCTCTGCGGGCACGGGCATCCCTGCGGGCACGGGCGCGGGTCCCGGAGCGGGTGCGGGTCCCGCAGCCGGTGCGGGGTCGCAGCTCGGCCGGCTGATGGACCGCCTCGACGAACTCGCCGGTCAGCCCGGCCTGCACCTCGTCCACACCGCGGTCGGGCTCCACCCCGAGGGCCCGGAGACCGTGTCCACCTCGCTGTTCTCCCTCGCCGTCCGGCTCGCCGACGACGCCGGCGCCGGGGCCGGTGTGGCACGGGCGGCCCTCGCCCTGGCCGGTTCCGCCCACGGGAGCGGCTCGACGCGCAGGTTCCTCGACCTGCCCTCTGGCCTCCCGTGCGCCCTGGTCTGCGGGGTCCTCCCCGTCCCCGGCACCGACCGGGGGCTCTTCCAGGCCAGGGCCGTCACGGCGCATCCCGACGGACGCCACCTGCTGCTGCTCGACCTCACGAGCGCGGCCACCGAGCACGCCGATGCGTACACCGCCATCCTGGAGGCGGTCGCGCACACGATCGCCTTCGCCGATCCCGAGCCCCGGCCGCCCGCACAGCCGGGCGGCGCCGGGACCTCGCGGATCCTGGAGCTGCTGGGATGACGCCGCCTCCGTGCCGGGGGCCGCGGGGCGGTCAGGTCCGCCGGCGCAGGGCCTGGCGCTCTGCTTCGGACAGGCCGCCCCAGACGCCGAAGCGTTCGTCGTTGGCCATGGCGTAGTCCAGGCAGGCCTTGCGCCCCTCGCAGGCCCCGCACAGCCGCTTCGCGTCGCGCAGCGAGGAGCCGGGCTCCGGGAAGAAGAAGCCCGGGCCCGTCTGGGCACAGAGGGCGAGGTCGTACCAGGCCGGGACGGCGGTGACGGTATCGGTATCGGTGGTGTTCATCGACATGCCGCAGAGCCTGTCCGGCGGCGATGGACGTCCGATCAACGCCTGATCAACAGCCGTAGAGTGAACGACCGTGCGTGCGATGACTTCGGTAGCATGACGGCATGGCAGACGGACGCGTGGAGCGCGGGAACCAGACGCGGCGGACAGTCCTGGAACGGACGATGAGCATCGCCTCGGTGGACGGCCTGGAAGGGCTGTCCCTGGGGAAGATCGCCACGGACCTGGGGCTGAGCAAGAGCGGCGTGTTCGCCCTCTTCGGTTCCAAGGAGGAGCTGCAGCTCGCCACCGTGCACGCCGCCCGGTCCGTCTTCGTCGAGCAGGTCGTGCGGCCCGTACGGGACGAGCCCGCCGGGCTCGCCAAGGTGTGGCGGCTGTGCGAGAGCTGGCTGGACTACTCCGGCAGCCGGGTCTTCCCCGGCGGCTGCTTCTTCTACTCCGCCTCCGCCGAGTTCGACTCGCGCCCCGGACCCGTCCGCGACGAGATCGCGAAGATCAACGGCGAATGGAGGCGGTACATCGAGCGGCTGCTCGACGAGGCCAGGCTGGCGGGCGGGTTCCGCGAGCCGGCCGGCGTCGCGGACGTGGAGCAGCTCGCCTTCGAGATCATGGCGATGATGGAGCTGGCCAACGCGCACTCCGTGCTGCACCAGGACACCGCGGCCTACGGCCGTGCCGCGCGGGGCATCCTCGCCCGGCTGCGCGCGGCGACGGCCGCCCCGGAGGAACTCCCGGAGCGGCCGCCCGTACTCGCCTTCCCGGCCTTCGGCTTCTCCGCCGACGACGCCCCGGCCGTCAGCCTCCCGGCCGCGCCGGCCGTGCCCGGCCGCTGAGCCGCATCGCGGCGCCCGCGACCGTGGCGGCGAGCGCGGAGAGCGCGATCAGCAGGAAGACCCCGCGCCAGTGGTCGCCGGAGCCGCCTTCGGTGAGCAGGGCCGCCGTACCGGCGACTCCGAGTGCCCCGCCGAGCTGGCGGGCCGTCATCAGCAGGCCGGTACCGGCCGCGAAGCGCTGCGGCGGGAGGCCGGCCGAGGCCGCGGTCGAGAGCGCGGTCAGCACGACTCCGATGCCGAGACCGCCGAGGAGTCCGGCGGGCAGGAAGATCTGCGCGTACGAGGTCGACTCCCCGACCCAGCCCCACAGCAGCAGGGCGTTGGCGGCGAAGAGCAGCGACCCGGCGGTGACGGCGGCCCATTGGAGGCGGGCGGGGACCCGGCGGCCGACGAAGAGCGCGCCGGCCATGGCGAGGACGGCGCCCGGTGTGACGCCGAAGCCGGCTTGCAGGACCGAGTAGTCCCAGCGCTCGATGAGGTAGGACGGGCCCGCCAGCAGCCACGCGTACATGGCGACGCCGAAGAGCAGGGCGCCGGTGTTGGCGCGGGCGAACAGCGGGTCGCGCCACAGGTCCCGGTCGACGGCCGGGGCGGGATGGCTGCGCGAGCGGCGCAGCGCGAGGGTGCCCGCCAGGGCGCCGCCGACGACCAGGGCGAGCACCTTCGGATCGGTCCAGCCCCACTCCGCGCCCTGGGAGAGCCCGGCCACCACTCCCCCGATGCCGAGGGCGAGTGCGGTCGTACCAACGGGGTCGGGGAGCCGGCGTCCGGTGCGGGGCTCCCGGGGGACGACGCGGGCGGCGGCCCAGGCGACGGCCAGGCCGAGCGGGACGTTGACGAGGAAGATCGCACGCCAGTCCCACCATTCGACGAGCAGTCCGCCGATGCTCGGGCCGACGGCTGCGGCCAGTCCGCCCGCCGCCGACCAGACACCGAGGGCGGCTGCCCGGCGGGCGGGCGGGGTGTGGGCGAGTACGAGGCCCAGCGCGGCGGGGATCATCCCGGCGGCGGCCGCTCCCTGGAGGGCGCGGGCCAGGATGAGCAGCTCGGCCGTGGGGGCCGCGCTGGCGGCGAGCGAGGTCAGGGTGAAGGCGAGGGTCGAGCCGAGGAACAGGGCCCGTCGGCCGAGGGTGTCCGCGAGCCGTCCGGCCGCGGCGAGCAGGGCGGCGAACAGTACGGCGTAGGCGCTGACGACCCAGGTCAGAAGGGCCAGTGACACGTCGGGGAAGGCCCGGCGCAGGTCGGGGAAGGCGACGTTGACGACGGTGGCGTCGAGGAAGGCGAGGAAGGTGACGGCACTGGCCGGCGCGAGCACCCGCCCGGCCCCGGGGCCGCCCTCGACGCCTTGCCATCCGGAATCGGGCACGGGGGCCGACCCGGGCGCGGTGGGTTCGGGGTGGGTGGAGGTCATCGGGTGGCTCCGGCGGCATCGGCCGGGCTCGCCGCGCGGGTCTGCGACGGGGCCGCGCCGAGGAACTCGACGGTGGTCGCGATGACATGGGGGTCGAGGAGGATGCGGCGGTGGCCGAGTCCGCTCGTCTCGATCAGGCGGGCCCGCTCCCCGTAGGCGGCCGCGAGGGCGCGGGACTGGCCGGGGGCCGCGGTGTCGTCGTCCGCGTCGTGCACGAGCAGGATCTCCGAGGGGATCTCCTCGGGGTGGCGCCGCGCGTCGAAGCGGGGCCAGATGTCGGGCTCGGAGGGGAAGAGCCGGCGCTGGACGTGGCGCCGCATGGCGTCCTCGACGGCCTGGTTCACGCCCAGCATCGCGCGGAACCGCTCGGCGAGGAAGTCGAAGTCGGCGATGGCTCCGATACCCACGATCCGGTCGGCGCGGATCCCGTCCCGCAGTGCGAAGAAGGTGGACACCACCCCGAAGGAATGCGCCAGCACGGCCGAGAAATCCCCGTACTGCGCGTGCAGTTGGCGGATGATCTCGCGCTGGCGGTGGATGGTGGTGGCCCGGCCGCCGGACGCGCCGTGACCGGGCGCGTCGAAGGAGACCACGGTCCTGCCCTCGGCCAGCAGCGCCTCGACGAACCCGGCGAAGCGCGAGGCGCGCGAGGTCCAGCCGTGCACGACGAGAACCGGCCGGTCGCCGTCGCCCCAGCGGTACGTGGTCACGGGTATCCCGTCCACGAGGAGCCGGCCGGTCACGGCCCGGGCCATGACCTCCGCTTCGCCCGGCTTCACCTTCGGCCGGCCGAGCGGCCGCACGAACAGCGCGAACGCCACCCGCCCGACCGGGCCCGGGGCGACCCGGGCGGTGATGTTGAGGGTCGTGCTCAGGAGTGAAGCCATGGGGTGCATGCCCGGTTCTCCGGATCTCCGCAGAGTGGCCAGACGGCGCTGGCGGGTCAGGACGATGAGGAGATATTAGCACGATCGTTCGTGTTGTTCTGAGCCTTCGCCACGGACCGGTCCTACCTGCCGGATTCGGGGGGTAGCCCCACCTCGGGCCGGGTGGGCTGCCGGATGTCCCCGACCCCCGGGCGCCCCGGATCCTGATGCGAGTCAAGGGACTTCGGCGAACGGGGACAGCACGATGACCGGTACAGGCACGCACACACAGGCACGCACGGGCACGGGCACGCACCGGCGCGCGGCCGCGGCGGCGCTGCTCCTCGCCCTCGTGGTCACCACCGCCGGCCCCGCCGCCGCGGCCACCGCCACCGCGGGCCGCCCGCCCGCCGGGCCGGTCGGGATCTGGCAGCTCGACGGCTACGGCACCGTGCTCCGCGTGGAGTCAGGACGGCTCCAGGAGTACCAGGTCACCGGAATCAGCTGCCTGCCCGGCGCGAGTGCGCGGCGGGTACCGGACAGCGGGAGCGCCGCCGCCTTCCGCTACGCCACCGAGGACGGCGAGGTCCTCACCGTGCGCCCCGGATCGGTGCACGTCGAGGGCTCGGTCGGCGACCGCGCGACCCGCCGCCTCGCCGCCCTGCCCGAGCGGTGCCGCGAGGCCCAGGAGCCCGGCCCTGCCGCGGACCCGGTCGCCACCTTCGACGTGTTCTGGCAGACCTTCGCGGAGAACTACCCCTTCTTCGCCGCCAAGGGCGTCGACTGGAACGCCGTGCGCGAGAGCCACCGTCCCCGCGTGCACTCCGGCACCACCGAGGACGAACTCTTCGCCGTCTTCAAGGAGATGCTCGCCCCCCTGCACGACGCACACGTCCACCTCTTCGGCGACGGCCGGTTCTTCGGCGAGGTCCGCCCGGGCACCGAAATGCCGACCCTCGAACTCGAGACCCGCGTCAAGGCCTACATCCAGGAGGTGGACCTCGGCGGACACGCCCCGCAGGAGTTCGCCCAGGGCCGCATCTCCTACGCCGAACTCCCCGACGGCCGCGGCTACCTGCGCCTCTCAGGCTTCGGCGGCTACACCGAGAGCGGCGACTTCGCCTCCGAGAGCGCCGAGCTCGACCGCGTCCTGGAGAGCGTCTTCACCGCCGAGCGCACCGCCCGCCTGCGCGGCCTGGTCATCGACCTGCGGATCAACGGCGGCGGCTCCCACGAGCTGGGCCTGCGCCTGGCCGCCCGCCTCACGGACCGCCCGTACTTCGCCTACGCCAAGCGCGTGCGCAACGACCCCGCCGACGCGACCCGGTTCACCCGCCCGCAGCCCCTCTACGTCCAGCCCGCGCGCGGACCCCGCTACACCGGGCCGATCGCCGTGCTCACCGGCGGCTCCACCGTGAGCGCGGGCGAGACCTTCACCCAGGCCCTCATGGAGCGTCCGGGCAGGACGGTGCGCATCGGCCGGCCGACCCAGGGGGTCTTCTCCGACGTCCTGGGCCGCATCCTCCCCAACGGCTGGGAACTCGGCCTGCCCAACGAGCAGTTCCTGACCCGCACCGGGAAGACCTTCGACGGTCCGGGCATCCCGGTCGACGTCACCACCCCCGTCTTCACGCAGGAGGAGTTCGACGCACACCGCGACTCCGCCTTCACCGCCGCCCTGCGCCGCCTTCCCCGGGCCTAGGCCGTCTCCGGGGTCCGTGGAACTCCCGTCAGTCCTCGTGCTTCGCACGGCTCGGCTGGACCCGCTTGGGTTCGCCCGGCATCTTCGGATAGTCCGGCGGGTACGGCATGTCGCCGAGGCCGTGGTCGTGCTCGTGCCGGTCGGCCAGTTCCAGCGCGGCGTCCAGGGCGAAGGCATGATCGTCCATGTCCGCGTGCAGATCGCCCAGTTCGGCGAAGCGGGCCGGCATCGTCACGATGTCGAAGTCGCGCGGCTCCGCCTCGTCCAGCTCGTCCCAGCGCAGCGGCGCGGAGACCGGGGCGTGCGGGCGAGAGCGGATGGAGTAGGCCGAGGCGATGGTGCGGTCGCGCGCCGTCTGGTTGTAGTCGACGAAGATCCGCTCGCCGCGCTCCTCCTTCCACCAGGCGGTGGTGACCTTCCCCGGCATCCGGCGCTCCAGGTCCCGGCCGATGGCGATGGCGCACCTGCGGACCTCCGTGAAGGTCCAGCGCGGCGCGATCGGCACGAACACGTGCAGGCCCCGGCCCCCCGAGGTCTTGGGCCAGCCACGCAGACCCAACTCCTCCAGCAGGACGCGCAGTTCGTGGGCGACCGTGACCGCGTGGTGGTAGTCGGTGCCCGGCTGCGGGTCCAGGTCGATGCGCAGCTCGTCGGGACGGTCGGTGTCCGCCCGCCGGACCGGCCAGGGGTGGAAGGTGAGGCACCCCAGGTTGGCGGCCCACAGGACGGCGGCCGGCTCGGTCGGGCAGATCTCGTCGGCGGTGCGGCCGCTCGGGAAGGCGATGTGGGCGGTGGGGATCCAGTCGGGCAGGTTCTTCGGGGCCCGCTTCTGGAAGAAGGACTCGCCCTCCACCCCGTCCGGGAACCGCTCCAGGGTCGTGGGCCGGTCCCGCAGGGCGCGGGTGATCCCGTCCGCGACCGCGAGGTAGTAGGCGGCCACGTCCCCCTTGGTGAGGCCGCGCTCGGGGAAGTACACCTTGTCCGGGCTGGACAGCCGGACGGCCCGGCCGCCCACCTCCAGCTCGATCGCTTTGCCCGCTGCACCCATGTGCGCCACGGTAGGCGGACCCGCGCGGCCCCGCACACCGAGCGGGCCCGGGCCCGGCGCCCCAGAATCGGAGACATGGATCTGCCGGTCATGCCACCCGTGAAGCCGATGCTCGCCAAATCCGTGTCCGCGATCCCACCGGGCATGCAGTACGAGGGCAAGTGGGACGGCTTCCGCGCGATCGTCCACCGGGACGGGGCCGAGATCGAGCTCGGCAGCCGCACCGGAAAGAGCCTGACCAGGTACTTTCCCGAGCTGGTGGAAGCGCTGAAGGCCAATCTTCCCGACCGCTGCGTGGTCGACGGGGAGATCGTCGTCATCCAGGGCGGGCGGCTCGATTTCGACCGGCTCAGCGAGCGGATCCATCCCGCGGCCTCCCGGGTGAAGCTGCTCGCCGAGACGACCCCGGCCTCGTTCGTGGCCTTCGACCTGCTCGCGCTGGGCGACGAAGCCCTCCTCGACGCGCCGCTCACCGTCCGCCGTGCCGCCCTGACCAGCATGCTCTCCACCGCTCGGCCCCCCGTACACCTCGCACCCGCGACCACCGACCCCGTGCTCGCGCGGGAGTGGTTCGAACGATTCGAAGGCGCCGGGCTCGACGGGGTCGTCGCCAAACCCCTCGATCTCCCCTACCGGCCCGATGCCCGCCTCATGTTCAAGATCAAGCACGAGCGTACGGCCGACGTCGTCATCGCGGGTTTCCGTTTCCACAAGAGCGGTCCGATTGTCGGATCGCTGCTCCTGGGGCTGTACGACGCCCACGGCACCCTCCAGCACGTGGGCGTCTGCGCCGCCTTCCCGATGAAGCGCCGGGCCGAGCTGATCGACGAGCTCGAACCGCTCCGGATGCCCGACCCCGAGGGGCACCCGTGGGCCGCCTGGGCCGAGGAGTCCGCGCACGAGAGCGCCCGGCTGCCCGGGGCGCAGAGCCGCTGGACGGGAAAGAAGGACCTGTCCTGGGTGCCGCTGCGCCCCGAGTGGGTCTGCGAGGTCGCGTACGACACCCTTACCAACAGCGTAGACGGTGGCGAAGGAGGAAGGTTCCGGCACACGGCCCGGTGGCGCCGCTGGCGGCCCGACCGCACCCCCGAGAGCTGCACCTACGACCAGCTTGAGGAAGTGGTGGGCTACGACCTGGACGAGGTGTTGGGCATCAAGAACAGCTAGACACGACCGGTTTCCCGTTCTCTCAACTGTGATCGCTTGACCCTGAGGTCATCCACTCGGGAGCATCAAACGCGGCACTCCGCCGCGCGGGAGAGGGGAACCGGAAGCCATGAAGGTGACCAAGCTGATCAGCACCTGTGACATCAAGGACTGCCCGACGATCTACGCGACCGACCGGGGCACGTTCCTTGTTCAGGGTGAGACGCCAACTGACCACGGCCTCAAGATTCCCGCTCACGAAACCGTCGTGGAGATCCCCGTCGAGCTGATCAAGAAGGCCATCGCCGATGGCCTCATCTAGCACCCTCGCCGAACTCTTCGAGCGGTTCCAGCACGAAGCCTTCCGCCTGGAGACCCTGGACGACTACAGCAGCTCAGGAAACGTGGACGCCTACCGGGCCTTCCAGGCCGGTCAGCCGCAGCCCGAGGGCTACAACGCCGCATGGGTCGCGGAGCTGCGCGGCCTCGCCCACGAGGGCAAGCGGGTGTATCGCGTGCACGTCCTCCGGCGACCGCTCACGGAGTACCTCCGCTTCGAACTGGGATGGGGCTACCGGACGAACATGACCGGCGGGGAAGAGTTCTTCATCCTCGACGTCACGGACGCTCCCAACCCCCTCGAAGGCGTCCCGGACTTCTGGCTCTTCGACTCCACGGACACGGCCGTCATGAGCTACGACGACCACGGCGCCTACCAGGGAGCTCAGGTACTGCCCGCGACAGAGGCTGACCGCTTCGTCGCCTACCGGGAACTGGCACTCGCCCACGCGGAGCCGTTCACCGACTGGTGGGCCAAGTACGGCTAGTGAACAAAGCACAGCTTGGGGCCGCGCTGCGGGCACTGCGAGAGGCATCCGGGAAGGAAGCCAAGGCAGTAGCCCGTAGCGCCCTCATGTCCCCGTCCAAGCTCTCCAAGATTGAGAACGCCAACCTCCTCCCGAGCGCCACCGACGTGGAACGCATCCTCACCGCCATAGGCGTCTCGGACGCCATCAAGGCCGAGTACACGGAAGCCGCCCGCGCCGCCACCACGGAGGCCACCGCGTGGCGGCTTCTCAAGCGAGCCGGCATTCACAAGGGCCAGCAGGCGGCGAAGGCTCTGGAAGCGCAGATGGCCGTACTGCGGCTGTTCCAGCCTGCCCTAGTCCCCGGGCTGCTCCAGACACCCGAGTACATCCGGGCCATCCTCCAACGCCACGACCTGAGCGAGGACGCCCTCACCCGAACCATCAGCGGACGCCTTGAGCGTCAAGCCGTGCTGTTCGACAGCAAGAAGAAGCTCCGCTTCGTCATCACCGAATCCGTGCTCCGGTGGCGGATCGTGCCACCACAGATGATGGCCGCACAGCTCGACCGCATCGTCTCCGTGTCCCGTCTGGCGCACGTGGACATCAGGGTCGTACCGCTGTCCGCCCCGCAGACGGACATCGCGAACCACGCCTTCGTTGTCCGTGACGATCGGATGGTGACCGTCGAAACCGTCCACGCCGAGATAGTCGTAACGGACCCACGAGACGTTGAAATGTACGTCCGCAAGTTCGAAGGGTTCGAGCAAGTCGCCCTGTCCGGCGACGGAATGCGGACCCTCGTCGAGAGCATCCGAGACGGATTCTTGACGGAACAGGAAACAGGCTAGGAACGCCTATCCCTGCTGGTCACTATTGCTGCCAACGCAGCGACGGCGACCGCGAGGGGTGCGACATGGCAAGGGCGAAGAAGACAGAAGCCCCGAAGCTTGATCGGGACGAGTGGGAGTACCTGACCTTCGCCCCCGGTAACGAGTGCTCTGCCTGCAAGCGCAAGGTTGAGCCGCTCGAACCTGTCCGCCGGGCAGCCATTGACCGCACGTCCGGTGCGCCCGCCGCCGTCAGCTACAGGCACAACAAGTGCCCGGGCCCACGGACGGTGGCCGCCTGATGGAGATGCAGGTATGGCGGGACGGCCGTACGCGGGCCACCGACGCCGCCGAATCCTTCCGGGCAGCCCTTGCTGCCCTTGACATCCCAGAGGCCGCATGGAGCGGCATACGGCCCACGGTCACCTACAACGGCCTCCCGTACGTCCACCTGGGGATGCTCCCGGCTGACGTGGTGGAGCGCATAGCCGAGACCCTCAGGGTCACGAAGACTTCCGCCCACTGAGGGGCGGGAGACGGCCTCGATGAGGGCCGTCAGTAGATCAGGAAGGGCAACGATGACCGACCTGTACGCGCTCAACATCGACACCGCCTCCTTCTCGAAGGCGTGTGGAGGCAGCACCCACCCGGACGGCGAGGCATGCGTGACCCTCGCCAAGATCGGCCCCGACGCGTGGGCCCTGGGTGACAGCAAGCGGCCGGATGTGCAGCCGCTGCGCTTCACCACGGAGGAGCTGAACGCGGCGGGTATCAACCCCGTGCGCTTCGACCTCTCCGCGTAGGCACCACCTGAACTGACGGCCCTGCCCTCTTCGCCGACGGGTGGGGCCGTCGTCATTCCCAGGATCGGAGCAGGGCAGTGCACCACCACGGCTACGCATGGCTCGGAGAGAAGAAGGACTTCGACAAGGAAGGGGTTCGACACCCTCCGGGGCTGCCTCCGACCGCTGGCAGCCCACAAGAGGTCATCGACCGATACCGGCAAGCTGTTGCCGAATTCCCAAGCTCCGGCATGCCGCCGATCCAGACAGCACACTGGCTGATGAAGCCCGCTTCTCTGGTGCGTGGAACGTGGGAGGAGCCGAAGGAGGCCGGCGAATGGCTTGGCCTCCAACTCGCGGAGTTCGCGCCACGGTTCGCCTCATCTCAAGACGCGGATGCAACCCGGCTAGTGGTCCTGGTGAAGTCCGCTGTCGAGCGACTGGCGTGGGGTGGGGATGTATCCCTGGGCCACTACATCAAGGGGACCGTATTCCACTCCGTCGCCGTCGTGGCCTGCTCCCCGAACCGAGATGAACCCCACCTGTCCTGTCCGCTCACAAGGAAGAGTTGAGGGAGGGGCATTCGGAACATCGCACGTCAGGCCCTCTGCCACCTGAGCCTTTGCGTACCCAACTCGAAACAGGAAAGAGCCCAGCCCCTCGAAGGGAGCAGGGGCTTCGTCACGGATGCTGCGGCCACCTTGAGACAGAGGCTTGATGTGGTCTACAGCGTCGCCCGCGTCGTAGCAGGGCAGCCCGGTGTCATAGCAGATGCGGACACAGAGCCCGTTGTCTCGGCTCCACACGGCCTTGCGTACAGCCGAAGGCCAGTCTCCGGGACGGGGCCCGGAGCGGGAGCCCCAGCGGTGGGTACTCGGGTTGTTGGACTGATGAGGCACGGTTGTTTCTCCTTCAAGGTCGGGATGCGGGTGCGCCGCCCCCGCCTGAGGCTGGGGTCATGCAGAGGCGCGTAGTCGTGTATCCGCCGGACAAACGCGGGTGGCGGAAGGTCCGGTACGACGGGCAGATCCTCGGGACCGCCTACCAGGCGAGTGACGTGGTCGAGTTCCTGCGGGAGGCCGGCCACCCTGACCCGGACGCCGTGAACCTCACGGACGAAGCGCTCTTCGAGTGGCGCGGGGGAGGCCCGGACACGTGGGCGGAGTTGCCGCCGTGACCGGGTCGCCCTTTTTGTTGTTCGCACGGTGGGGGAGTCTCATCGGTGAGACGCTGGAAGCCCTGAACGATCGGAGCAGTGACATGGTGGAGAATCAGCAATCGGAGCCATCGGAAGGCCTGGTGCCTGCCACGCTCAGCGGGACGAACCAGATCCTTGCCCCCGCGCTGAGTCCGACGGACCCTAATACTGGCGCGTTGGAGGGCGTGGGGCCGGGCACAAACTCCATCGTCAATGGCCTACTGCCTTCCACGGCCGGGGACGATTTGGGCAAGACGGTGGATAACCTCCTTGGCAGCCTGGGGGCCGGGGGGACCGGCTTGGGCGACACGGTGAATGGTCTCCTCGCCAGCCTTGGCCTGGCCCCGGACCCCTCGCGACGCGCCGACGAGCAGATGAAGGCTGCGGTGGCGAGCGCGTTGGCGAAGCTGGTGGAGGCTGCGGCGGCGGCGAAGGCGAAGGTGGAGGCGGAGTCCTAGCCTCTCCGTGGCGAAGCCCCTCTTCGGAGGGGCTTTTTCGTGATCCAAGTCACTCACCCTGTGTTACTGCGGGGCTACGGCTCATGTTGGTAACCCCGGGCCAAGGCCGGCTGCTATCACTGCGCGGCTGGGGTTCTTGGTGATCAAGGGGGCACCCCCCACCCCTTGCCCTAGTCGGGGACATGTGAGGCGAGTCAACGACGATGCGTTGGTTATCGCATTTGAATCACGTTTCAATGCGTTGCTTTTAACGCTTCGCTTCAATGAATCGTTTGATTGTTGTTTGTTTCATTGATTCAGTGAGCGTGTGTGCCTACGCCTACCCCTATGCACTACCCATGCCCTATAGGGATAGGGGTGTGTGTATGGGGTGCTGTACAGGTGGGCCCGTATGCGTGACGCTATGTGCGTTCAATCGCTGAATGTCTTCTTGAGCTGTTAGCGCGTGATTCACTGAACAGCTGATGGCGTACGTTCCATATCACCTTTCACCATTTCCAGAGATCGTCTGGCATTTCGGCAATCCTATCCGAAGGTGTGGCCCGAGCGTCCAGTAGGGGCACGAGTCGCACTAGGAACGTCTCTCTGGTCGCATCATCGGCCCGAATGGCATGCTTATACTCGGCGCGCCACTTGTTGCAGATATAGGAGCAACAGCGGCTCTGATTACTGCTACGGCCCGGCCACTCAAAGTGGCACCCAGGGCGACGGCAAGTTGTCCGATAGTGACTGTTATGCATTACGGAGAGCCCCACGCGGGTTGGTGGGCTTGCGCTCCCCGGTAAGCAAGCCAGACAGGTTTCCTATACGCGGTGCGGGCTCCCACCCTCCAGTAGGTGCGAGTTTGGCAGGACTGGCTAGGGCGGGTGTCGGTGCCGTAAGAGCGGCAAGCGAACGAGCCTGCTCCTCAATCTTTCCTTCATCGAACTCGGTAATCAGATCCAATGCGCCCGAAGGGAGGTCGTACTTATCTGCGGCGGCCTTCCTGGCGTCCTGAGTGGACCAGTTGTCAAACTGATATTCCAGGCTGCGAAGCTCGGCTGTGCGAGCCTCGTAGAGGGCCTTGTAGTCCTCCCCGCTATTCGATGAACTCTCAGTGCCGGCGGACGGGTTTACCTCCACAGGGCCCATTGCTTCACGGGCCTGCTCGGCTTGCTCCATCACCTTGTCGATATCCACGCCTTCTATCCCTTCTGTGTCGAGAAAAGGGGCCCCGCGGAACGGGGCCCCGTAAACGTCTTACTGCTTGCGCCCCGGAGTATCCTCCGCGAACTTGATGCCCACAGAACGAGTCGCATCCAGAATGGCGCCACCGGCGAAGGTGTCGATCGAGTCCACGTTAGAGAACTCGTCGTGAACCCACGACACGGAATAGCGCATCACGTAACCGTCCTCGGCCACACGCTTGCCTACCTCGGCCTCCCGGGCCTGTGGGACAGAGTTCACCAGGGCTAAGGATTCCTTAGTGAAAGCGCATGCACCCTCGACATACGTCGAAAGGTAAATGTCAAAGCCAAGGAATCGGCCAACATGGTTGTCGGCAGGGCCCACGGCGCCATCCGACAGGATGACGCTAGAACCGGACTGGTCCGCGAGAACAAATTCGTTCGTGTTCTGGAGCAGCTGCATGAACTCGGAGTCGATAACGAGAACTCGGCCGGTGAGGCCAACCTTGTTGTCGGTCATCGTCTTCGCCACGGCGGTCAGGGCAGTCCGCAGCGAATCCGCGTCAGCCTCCTTCTTCAGCTCGACAGCCTTCGGGACGGTCTGACCCTGGCCATCCTTGACAGTGCCGTCAGAGTCGATGACCTTCTGAATCAGGGCAGCCGCATAGTCCTCCATGCCATCCGTCACAGCATCAAGGGCAGGCTTAATGACCTGTACCGAGTAGGACTCGATATCCAGAGTCGCATCCCAAGAGTCAGTCTTCACACCCTCATACAGATGCTTGTCGATAATGACCGGGATCAGCTTCTCGTCAAGGTTGGTCCACGTAGCCTTCTTACCTCGCTCCAGGCTCTTAGCCTTAAGAATGGAAGGTACCCGAACGTCCACGGTCGAGCCACAGCCGGCCATGAAATCGCCGGTGACATCCCGGTACATCAGTCCGGGAAGTACGACCTTCTTGCGAAGGGCCACGAGAGCGTTAGTGGCGATGGCATCTACGATGCCAACCTTATTGGTGCCAGTCGAGATAGACATAAGCATTGCTCCTTAAATGAGGAAGGTCGCCATGGCGGCGGCCGTGAAACAGTGGATGGCGGTGAAGATGAGTAGGCCGTCAGGGACGGCCCTAAAGTGTGCGGCCAAGGTCATCGCTTGACGCGCTCGGCCAGCTCCGCAGCCTCGGCGCCGGTAGCGGTAAGAAAGTGACCTTCCTGCTCTCCGAGGGTGTGGCGCTGGCGGGTAATCTCGGCGGCCGTAAGCTCGCCATGGAAATCCTCCGGGCAGTCGGCCATGAGGTCGCTAAACGGGATTCGGAGGGCACGGCACAGCTTGAGATAGTTCTCAAGGCTGATGCGTCGTTCCCCGGCTTCCCAACGCCACAGGGCGGACTCAGAGGCGCCCATTCGCTTAGCGGTGTAAGCTACGGTCCAGCCGTTCGCGTGGCGCTTGGCGCGCGCCTTAGTCAGGTCGATATTCACAACGTGGTCTCCAATCGTCTTGACGGTCGTCAAGTTGGTGGGCAATGAAAAAGGACCCGCTAGCTAGCGGGTCCAGTTTCCGTAATAGATGTCTCGGAACGTTCCATCGTGGTGCTCAGGCATTGCTGTCCTTCCTCTTGGTGCACTTCTCGATCCAACGGAGTCGGAGGAGCGTCTTACGTTCGCTCGGCGGCAGCTCCCAAAGGGGAGTCTTGAGATCCATGAAGTAAGCCTTCCTGTCGGGTTTCTACGCCCGCGCTACGCGGTCGCCGGCACTGGGGCGCCCGGGGCGCCCGGACGGGTCGTAAATCGCCTTCCAGCCGTTCGCGGCGACTATGTGAGGAAAGGTCTCCACGATCGACCCACAGAGGCGGCAAGGTGGGTTGATGCGGGAGAATCCGAGCTGATGCCCGTAAGCAGCCTGTCCGGCGCATGCCTGGCAGATTCCCGCCCGCGCATACGCTGCCTTGACCTGCTCCCACCTCCGCGCCTGTCGCGGGCTCTCAGGGTCCTCACACACGAGCTGTTTCATCCATACCGCCAATCTCAGGACCGGCTTACTCCGGTCCACTAACGGGGTGCGACCTGCACCCCTCTGATCATCCACTTGCCACATGGCAAGTGGATGGGGAAATGAAAGAACCCCTTAGCTCCTTGGCCAAGGGGTTCGGTGTCCTGATTCACTAAGTACATAACCGAGTGGTTTGGGATTTACCTGCAATGTGAGTGGTGATCTCCACCACCCCATCTTCGCTTATTACATAGATGGCCAACCCTGGAACCTGGGCAAGGTTCCGGCATGGCCTCGGTCACTGAGTACGTCGTTCGCTTGCTCTGGATAGGCCTTGCCCCGTAGATGCGGTAACCGACCCCACCACTCCCGCTTGGCGCTCCCGTGGTGAAACGACAAAGACCCCGACCCCCAAGGGAGGGGGCTAGGGTCTGTCATTTGGCTAAGGGTCGTACTGGGCTGATCTTCGTAGGCCCACCGGAGAAGATTAGGGACTCCGGATGGCCTCCGCCCCTTCCTCGGGACTAGGCCAAGCTCCCTCCTCGGTCGCCTGTCCCCTCATAGAGAAGGGAATCTTCTACGGAGCCCAGTAACCCCAAGGATTTTTCTAGATCGTCTTCTCAAATGTGAGAACGGATGGATCGGGCCCAGTCGGCGCTGGTGACCGTGCCGGTCTCCATTTGCTTCGGGTCGAACCAGGTACCGTCCTCGTACCACTCGCCGTGGCAGCCAGGGGGGCAGGCGCGAGCCTGCCGCTTGCCGATCTCGTGATGCATCCACCCGGCATTGACCACGAGGGCCTGAGGGCTGCTCTCCGGCGCCAGGGCGCCCGCAGTGACCAACTTGGCTATGGAGCGGTACAGCGTCGCCGAGACTTGCCCTGTGGCCTTGACTGCATCGCTCACGGTGGCGTGGTGGACGTGGCCGACTGAGTTCATGTTGTTGGCGGCATGCATGAAGAGCTGGAAGTCCGCAGACAAGGCTTCCTTGCGGTCCGTGGCCTGCGCGGGTTTGGGGAACTTCCACTTGGCGAAGAGTCGGCTCACTGCGCCCCCTCCTCGGTGATCGCGTACCAGGTGCCGTCCGCAGCGTCCACGTCCGGGCCGACGTGGTGCGCATGGCGCAGCTCCTCAGCCTGGGCCTGGGACAGGCCCGAGTGGAACACGGTGCCGGTGTTGCCTACGGTGGCGCTACGCACCTTGTGGTGATTGTCCAGGGGCACTACTGCTTCTTTCCGGTCGCCTCAATGCCGGGCCATCGTCCCTCGCGTCGCGGTGGTGGCTACGCCGCGAAGGTCCCGGCCGGCCAGGACCAAAGGCTCTTACGAGGCGTCAGGTGGATCATGCAGCCTTGGACGCCTTCGCAGGTCCGGACGGAGTCCGCCCTCTTGGCTTCTCCAACAACTGCCAGCGCAACCAACCGGAGGGCGCCTCAACCCTCAGCCGTCCTGTACCGATTCCCTTCGGCTTCCTCGTATCGACGTAGATCTTGACCCCGATACGGCGAAGCTCCGCCCCCTGCTCACCAAGGGTGGCCCGCTTCCAAAAGTCGCGGTAGGTCTCGCCTGTAGGAATCCACGCTTCGCCCTGCGGAACGATCGGCTCTGCCTCCAGCTCCCGAAGCTTGCCCCTCAGCTCCCCCAGACGCCGCCTGTAACCGTCCCGGTCGTCCTCCCAGTCCCCGTCTTCATCCTGGCGCCGTAGACGGCTGATGCGGGCCTTCAAGCCATTGATCTCAGGTGTGTAGTCCACACCCGGAGTGACGTCGAGAACGTGCCGCTCCACTCCCGAGCCCATCAGCCGCATGTAGGCGTTGATCACTTCCCACACCTCAGTGGCTGCGAGCGTCTTAACCGGGCAGTTCAACGTGTTGCAGTGGTAGCGGCCGAGATGCGGCCTTCCGTCCGCATAGTCCGGCTGCGGCAGGAAGTGAAACTTCTTATCGCACTCAACGCACCAGATAACGTCAGCGAGAGGGTTAGCGTTAGCGCGTGGCGGCTTAATACTCCGAGCTCGCGCCTTTAGCTCTTTCTGTACTTGCTGGAATATGCCCATCGCCACCAGCGGCTTAGCCCTTACGTTCCCGTGGCTATCCTCCCCGAGGAGGTTCACGCGCGAGCCGAGCATGTTCTTGACGGTGCGGTGGTTCCACTGGCCCTTGCCCGTGGACGTGGGCACGTTGTGCTTGTCGAGCCAGGCAGCGATGCGGAGGTAGGACCAGCCACCCCTACCATCCTCCCCGAAGAGGAACATCTCGATCATCCAATGGATGACATCTACCGGGGACCAGGCCCTACGGTCGGCAACGGTGGAGAACAGCGGCACCGTGTCCGGGACGAGCCGCCAGTTCCCCTTACTGCTGCTGATCCGGTAGCCATACGGGATCGTTCCGCCATGCCAGCGGCCAGCCTCCCGGGCTCGCGCCCGCGAGTCCGCGTTCCGCTCCTGGATCGCCTCCCACTCCCAGCCGCCCACCATGGCCAGAAGCTCAGCGTGCGCCTTCCCTGCCTTCGTCCTCGTGTCAACGCCATCACCAGTGACCAGGAACTTGTTGTGTTCCTTGGCCCACTCGAAGAACAGGTAGATGTCCACGGGGCGGCGGGTGAGCCGGTCCATCTTCTGGACGGCGATGCCGTCGTACAGGTCCGGCTTCTTGAGCCACGGCCCGAGGTCCGGGCGGTCGAACAGGCGCACCTCACGGCCGGACACGTCCCGGTCCCGGGTGATCTCCACCAGGGTTCCGCGATGCCTGGCGGCTACGCTCTCTACATCCTTCTCCTGGCCGTCGAAGGAGTCAGACCAGTCCCGACCCTTCGACTCGCGCAGCGCCCCCAGCAGACGTACGTGGCCCATGTGCGGATCTTCCCTCCATGCCCCGGCTCCCGCCTCTCGGGAGCCGTTGGAAGGGGTCCTGTACGCGGTGGCCTACGACCACATGGAGGGCGACCGGTTCCGGCACACCGCGCAGTTCCGCCGCATGCGGCCGGACCGGGAGCCGCGGAGCTGCACGTACGCCCAGTTGGAGGAGGTCGTAGGCTACGACCTCGCCGCGGTGCTGGCGCCCCGATCCACCCAAGGAAGCCCATGAGTACGGAAACCGGCGAAGCCACCGGGCGCGCCGTCCCCCGCCCCCACGCCGTCGTCGGAGTCGGCGTGGTCGTGGTCGGCCACGACGGCCGGGTGCTGCTCGGCCAGGCGCACGACGGGCGCTGGGAACTGCCCGGCGGCAAGGTCGACCCCGGCGAGGGCTTCGAGCAGGCCGCCGCCCGCGAACTGGCCGAGGAGACCGCACTGCGGGCCGCCCCGGAGGACATCCGGATCGTTTCCGTCCTGCTCGACGCCGACTCGGGCCTGACCCAGCTGACGGCCGCGGCCGTCACCTCGGCAGCCGAGGGCACCGCCACGGTCACCGAGCCGCACAAGATCGCCCGCTGGTCCTGGTTCGCCCCGGCCGAGATCCCGGCGGCCCTCTACGCCCCGTCCGCGGCGGCCCTGCGCGCCTGGCGGCCCGAACTCACCCCGGCCCTTCCCCACGTGCCCTCGTACGACTACCCGACGGCCACGACCCCGTGATCCGGAAGCGGGGCCCCAGACCGACCTAGCCGACCGCGGCGACCGTCACCACGGTGGCCGCAGCCACCGCCACCTGCATGTCGCGGATGGCGGAGCGGACGCTCTCGGCCGCCCACTGCCCGCCGGCTATCTCCGCCGTGCGCGCGGCGACCTCCTTGCGCGGGCCGCCCGGGAAGGCCAGCCCGTGCAGTTTGGCCGCGTGGATCAGGGCGACGAGGCTCGCGGTGCGTTCGTCCGGCTCGGTGTCCTTGAGGACGACGGAGGCGAGACGCTCGCGCAGCGCGCGCTCGATCGTGCCGTCGGCCTCGGGAAAGCGCCGCACCGGGAACACACCGAGGGCCTTGCGCCGCTCCTCCACGACCACGCCGCGCCCGCTCAGCCGCTCCACCGCCGCGGCTATGGCCTTGGCTTGATCCTTCGTCAGCCAGTCGGTCACCCGGCGCTTGCTCCGGCCGCGCATCCAGGTCTGCATCAACCTGATCCGGCCGTCGAGCAGTTCCTCGCCGGTGGGCGAGGTGTCCACCAGCTCCAGGTACTTGCCGGTCACCACCACCCGCTCCGCGAGCACCAGTTCCAGCAGGATCCCGCCCGCCACGGCCCAGCCCACCGACTGCCGCTGCTTCACCGATCCGGACGCGTCGTCCAGCGACAGCAGCGTGATCTCCTCCGCCAGCGTGATCGTCATGCCCAGCTCCCCCGCAGATCGTCCGTCCGCCTTCTCATGATCAGACGTCCGCGCACGCACCGGCGTTCCACCGGTTCCCAGATCGGCTCAAAATCGCACCGCACCGCACCCGCACCGCCGTCGGTACCAGCGCCGACGGCGCCTAAGGCCGCCCCGCCATCGCACGCGGGGCGAAGTTCCCGTCGCCCAGGTCCTCCGCGAGCAGCCGCTTCGCGATCGCGTCCGCCGCGGCCCGCAGCTCCGCGCTGCGCGGACGGCCCCGGTCCTTCTCCAGCTGGTCGCCGAGCCACGTGGCCCACGCGTCCGAGATGACGCCCGCTTCCCGCTCCCCCGCCGGGGTCTGCGTGTAGAAGTTGTTCTGCCGCGTCATGTAGCCCTCGTCCACCATCCGTTCGAAGACCGGCAGCAGCACCTCCGGGGGCAGGTGCCGGCGCGAGGCGATGAGTCCCAGGCTCGCGTAGCCGACGGTGCGGGTCATCAGGTCCACCTGCATCACCGCCCACGCACCCGCCATGTCCAGCCGGGTGTCCGAGGAGTTCACGATTCCGCGGGCCGTCTCCGGCCCCATGCTCCGCACCAGCTTGCCCACCGCCAGTTCCAGCAGCTTCGCCGAGTCCCCGGAGGCCGTGGCGGGCGAGCCGAAGCCGTCGCCCATGTCCGTGGAACCGGCCCGCGCGCTGTCGCGCAGCTTGACCTGCTTGAGGAACAGCGCGACGACGAATCCGACCACCGCCACCGGCACGGTCCACAGGAACACCGTGTGCAGGGTGTCCGCGTACGCGTTGACGATCGGCCCGGCCGCCGCCGGGTCGAGCCCGTGCACGCCCTGCGGGCTCTGCGCCGCCGCGCCCAGCTGCTGCGGGTCCTGGCCGGTGGCGCGCGCGGCCTCCTCCACCCCCTTCGCCAGCGCGGGCTTCAGGGTGTTGGCGTAGATCGTGCCGAAGACGGCGGTCCCGAAGGCGCTGCCGAGGGTACGGAAGAAGGTGACGCCCGAGGTCGCGGTGCCGAGGTCGGCGTAGTCCACGGTGTTCTGCACGGCGATGGTCAGCACCTGCATGCACAGGCCGATGCCGGTGCCGAGGACGAACATGTACAGGGATTCCAGCCAGGCGCCGGACTGCGGCCCCATCAGCGACAACAGGTAGAGCCCGAGGCCCATCACGGCGCAGCCGACGATCGGGAAGATCCGGTAGTGCCCGGTCTTGCTCGTGACGTTGCCGCTGAAGACCGACGCGATCAGCAGGCCGATGACCAGCGGCAGCGTCCGTACGCCGGAGACGGTGGCCGAATCCCCGTCCACGTACTGCAGGTACGTCGGCAGGAAGGTCATCGCGCCGAGCATGGCGAAGCCGACGACGAAGCTGAGGACGGAGCAGACCGAGAAGACGGGGTTGCGGAACAGCCGCATCGGCAGCATCGGCTGCGCGGCACGCGTCTCCACCAGGCAGAACAGCGCCAGTGCCAGGACACCGCCGGCGAAGAGCCCGACGATGAGCGGCGAGCTCCAGGCGTACTCGTTCCCGCCCAGGCTGGTGGCCAGGATCAGCGCGCTCGCGCCGATCGCGACCATCGCGATGCCCAGGTAGTCGATGACCGGCTTGCCGACGGCGCGTACGGAGGGGATCGTCTTCGCGGCCGCCACCACGACCAGGATCGCGATCGGCACGTTGACGTAGAACGCCCAGCGCCAGGTCAGGTGGTCGGTGAAGAGTCCGCCGAGCAGCGGCCCGATGACCGTAGCGACGCCGAAGACGGCGCCGATCGCGCCCTGGTACTTCCCTCGTTCGCGCAGCGGGACCACATCGGCGATGAGGGCCATCGCGGTGACCATGAGCCCGCCGGCTCCGATGCCCTGGATGCCGCGCCACACGATGAGCAGGGTCATGTTGCTCGCGAGGCCGCACAGGAACGAACCGGTGATGAAGACGATGGCGGAGACCTGGAAGACCAGTTTCCGGCCGAAGAGGTCGCCGAACTTGCCGACGAGCACGGTCGCGACCGTCTCGGTGAGCAGGTACGCGGTCACGACCCAGGACATGTGGTCCCCGCCGCCGAGGTCCGCCACGATCGTGGGCAGCGCCGTGCCCACGATCGTCTGGTCCAGGGCCGCCAGCAGCACGCCGAGCATGATCGTGCCGAACACGATGTTGCGCGAACGCCGGTCGAGCACGGGTGGTGCCGCGGCGGACAGGGCGGGGGCTGCACCTTCGGCTGTGGTCACACCTCGCACTCTCACAGCGCCCCCGCCCGGCCGCATGCGGCGTTAGCCCATCCGGGCGGGAGCCCTCAGCGCAGGTACGCCAGCCCCGGATGCTCCGCCGCGTACCCGGTCACCAGCCGCCGGGCCACCCCAACCGAGTCCACCAGCGGATGCAGCGCGAAGGCCTTGACGGCGTCCGCCCGCGATCCGCTCGCCGCCGCGGCGAGGACCTCCCGCTCGGCGGCCTTGACCGAGGTCACCAGACCCACCGCGTGGAGCGGCAGCGGGTCGACGGCGACCGGGTGGGCCCCGTTGGCGTCGACGAGGCAGGGCACCTCGATGACGGCCTCGGCGTCGAGCACCGACAGGGTCCCGCGGTTCCGGACATTGAGGATCAGGGTGGCGCGCTCGTCCCGGGCGATGGCGCGCATCAGGGCGAGGGCCACCTTCTCGTACCCGCCCGACTCCAGGTCGCTCTCCTCGCGCTCGCCGACGCCCGCGACCTCGCGGTTCTCGGCCATGTACGTCGCTTCGCGCTCGGCCCTGGTGCGGTCCCAGGCGGCCAGCGCCGCCCCGGGTGCCTGATCCGGCCGCCCTGCTTCGGCGTAGAACCCCCGCTGCTGGTCGCGCAGGAACGCCCCGCGCGTCTGCTCGGCCTCCTGGTACGCCCGTACCGTGTCGCGGTTGAAGTAGTAGTAGTGCAGGTACTCGTTCGGGATCGCCCCGAGCGAGCGCAGCCACTCGGCGCCGAACAGCCGGCCCTCCTCGAAGGATTCCAGCGCCTGCGCGTCGGCCAGCAGCCGCGGCAGTTCGTCGCGCCCGCCGATCCGCAGCCCGCGCACCCAGCCCAGGTGGTTGAGGCCGACGTAGTCGATCCAGGCGTCCTCGGGCCGGGCGCCGAGCAGCCGGGCGATCCGCCGCCCGAGCCCGACCGGCGAATCGCAGATGCCGATGACCCGGTCTCCGAGCTCCTCGGCCATGGCCTCGGTGACCACCCCGGCCGGATTCGTGAAGTTGATCACCCATGCATCGGGGGCGGTACGGGCCACCCTGCGCGCGATCTCGCGGGCCACCGGCACCGTCCGCAGGCCGTACGCGATCCCGCCGGCGCCCACCGTCTCCTGGCCCAGCACTCCCTCGGCCAGGGCGATCCGCTCGTCGGCGGCCCGCCCTTCGAGCCCCCCGACGCGAATGGCCGAAAACACGAAGTCGGCGCCGCGCAGGGCCTCGTCGAGATCGGTGGTGGCGGTGACGGCCGGGGCGTCCGCGATCCCGGCGGCCTGGTCCGCGAGCACCCGGGCCATGGCGCGGAGCCGGCCGGAGTCCTCGTCGTACAGGGTCACGTGCGACACCCTGCCCTCGGCGTGATCGCCGAGCAGGGCTCCGTAGACGAGCGGTACCCGGAATCCGCCCCCGCCGAGGATCGTCAGCCGCACGCCCTTACCGCCTTTCGCAGTGCCACGTTTCGTGGCACCAGTGTCCCCCTCCGGATCAGTCCACCGGCGACGGCACGGCCCTCAGCCGCGGCACCTGGTGCGGCTGCGCGCCCGGACCGCCGGGCAGCGGACCCGTCGGCCGGCCCTGCGGCGTCGAGAGGACCAGTGTCATCCGGGTCAGTCCCATGCCGTCGAGCATCGGGCCGGATTCGGCCACCATCCGGCAGCGCACCAGGCCCCAGCCCGGGTCCGGGTGGCGCACGGTGCGCACGGCGCCGTCCTGTTCGGCGGCCTCGGCCCCGTGGGTCGTCAGCCAGTGCGGCACTCCGTACCGGTAGGCGGCCTCCATGAACGGGTCACGGGCCACTTCCTGACGGATGCTGCGCAGCCCCTCGTCGTCGGGGGCGGCGGCCAGCGCGGTCGCGAAGCGGGCCAGGAGCGGTACGCACCAGGCCGGTTCGTGGTCCTCCAGGACGGCCGCCGCGTCCGGGTGGAACAGTACGAAGCGCAGGAAGTTGTCGTCCGGCAGGGCGGTCGGATGCGGGCGCACCGACTGGAAGAGCCGGTCGAAGGCCGAGTTGGTCAGGGCCACGTCCCAGCGGTGGTCCACGAGGAAACTCGGGTAGGGCACGGCCTCCATGAGGGCCGCGTAGTCACAGAGGTAGTCGCGCTGCGCCGGATCGTCGGGCAGCCGGTTGTCCTCGGCCGCGCGCCAGGTGGGCGGCGGGTCGCGGTCGACCATGATCCGGAAGAGCCAGAAGCACTGCCGCTCGCTCATTTCCAGGGCCTCGGCCAGGGCGAGCAGCTTGCGGTCCGTCCACTCCTTGACCAGGCCGCGCTCCCAGTTACCGTACGCGCGCACGCTGATGCGCAGACGCGCCGCCAGGTCTTCCTGGCTCAACCCCAGTTCCTCCCGGCGCTGGCGCAAAATCTCCTTGCGTCGCTCCGACCGCACGGCGCCGCGTGCGGACTCCTCGCCCGCGAGGCGCTCCCCACCGATGTGGGCGAGCCCTTCGGACGGGCCCACCGCTGCGAGATGTGGCACCGAGAGCTCCCCCCTCTTTATTACGGTCTGGATCTTCATTTCCGTGTGGCGATCCTGCTACCGACTTCATTCGAGTGTCAACTATTGTGGCAATTCCAGCCTCTGGGCAGCTCGATCCCGCCACAGATGTGGCACGTTCTAGCCGTACGGACAGGGACCGGATAGATTCCTGGAGCCGACCACGTGCCCGCACCCCGACCTCGCGCGATCTAGGAGAACCACTGGTGACAGACGGCTTCCCGGCTCCCGTCGCGGTGGCCAACACGCTCCTGGCAGCCACCGTCACGCGGGTCGCAGAACTCGCGGGCAAGCTGGGCCGCGACCTGAACCAAGTCTTCGACCTGCGCCGCCTTTCCGAGGCCTCGGGCGTACCCGCCGACGTGGTGCGGAGCCTGTTGGACGGCCGGCCCGCCGGTGAGCCCGATCTCCAGACCCGGTTCCTCCAGCGCCTCGACCTCCTGCGGCGCACCCGCGTCAAGCCCAACGGCCGCCGCTACACGCAGCAGGAGATCGCCGACGGCGCCGCCATGTCGCGCCAGCAGGCCGGGGCCCTGATCAACGGCGACAGACGGCCGACCATGGAACACTGTGACGCGATCCAACGCTTCTTCGGGGTGCATGCCGGATTCCTCACCGCCCACGACGCGGACGCGCTCACGGACGCCCTCCAGCGCACCGAGCAACAGCTGCTCCAGGACTTCGCGGGCCGCGCACGGGAAACCGCACCCGCCCCGGCCGCTTCGGCAGGCGATCCGCTGGCAAGACTTCTCCAGAACCACGGCGTACGGGGCATCGCCTGGCGTGCCGCCCAACTGCCCAGCGACAAGCACCGGGACAAGGTGACCGAATGGCTGGACATGCTTCTCGAAAGCGTCAAACCGAACGAATCCTGACCCAGTCGAAAGTCTGGGTCTGATCCTTGAGTCCTGATCCGGATCCGCGCCGACGGGGAGAACGGTGAGCATAGGCAGAGAGCAGCGGCGGTTGTGCGGGGAGCTGGTGGCAGGCATCAGCCTGACAGCTCCCGTGGAACCCGTGGACCTCTACGCCGCCCTCTGCGAGGGCATGAGCAAGCACCGCGGCCGCCGGGTGGAGTTCCGGATGGCCTCGTTCCCGCCGGGGACGGCCAGCGGCCTGTGGCTCGACATGGCGGACCGCGATCTGGTGGTCATCGAGGAACGCACCGCACCCGACCACCAGTTGGTGATCCTCGGGCACGAGTTGTGGCACATGAAGGCCGGTCACTGCAGCCACCACGTCGACGGCGCCGCCGTCGCCGCGCGACTGCTGTCGGACGGTGCCGACATCGGCGAGACCGTGCGCCGCGTCGCCGCGCGCACCCGCGCCGACGTCCAGGAGGAGACCGAGGCCGAATCCTTCGGCCTGCTGCTGGGCAGCCGCTGTCGTACCTGGCTGGCCGGATCGGCCGGCCACCGGGCGCCGGCACAGCGGGACCAACTGGCCGGCCGCATCGAGGCCGCGCTCGGATACCGGGGGCACAGGAACGACCATTGAAAGGCCAGGACTACTACACACCGGCAGCCGCGATGGCGATCGCACTCGCCTTCAAACTGCCGGCGCTACGGACCAACTGGCGCGATCCGCTCCTGCGATCGGTCTGCGCCCTGCTCACCCTGGCCGGCGCCATCTTCACCTTCGCCGCCCCGCCCACGATCGAGGCGGTCAACCGCTGGACTGGCATAACCAACTTCACCGCCCTGTTCGTCTACTGCCTGATCACCGCCTTCAGCGCCGCCTGCCTCGTACTGATCGTCAACTGGCGCGGCGGCCCCCCCGAGGAGACCCGGCGCGTCTCGCGGGCCTGGATCCTCGGCTACTCCGCCGTGATCGTGGCGCTGACGGTGCTGTTCGTCCTCGGTGACACCCCGGTCGAGCGGCTGCGGGACTTCGACACCCACTACGCCAACACCCTCTTCATCCGGGAGATGATCGCCCTCTACCTGGTGGCCCACAACGTGGCCGCCTTCGTGATGGTCGCGATGTGCTGGCGCTGGTCCCTGCAGGTGCGCGGCTGGCTCCGCGTCGGCCTCGTGATCATCGTCATCGGGTACGTCTTCAACCTCTGCTACGACGCCACCAAGATGACCGCCGTCGTGGCCCGCTGGACCGGCCACGACCTGGACTGGCTGAGCACCTCGGTGGCACCGCCCGTCGCCTCCATCGGAGCCAACGTCAGCGCCGTCGGCTTCGTCCTGCCCCTGGTGCTGCAGCGGCTGTCCGACAGCTGGCAGTACTGGTCCACGTACCGGCGGCTGGGCACGCTCTGGCGCGAGGTGCGCATCTACGGCCCCAAGGGCGTCCCCAGCGTGCGGATGGCCTGGTGGTCCGCCCTCGAGCTGCGGATGATCCAGCGCGAGTCGGACATCCACGACGGCTTCCTGCACCTCGGCCCGTACTTCGACCAGTCCCACCGGGACGACGCCCTCGCGCGGGCCTTCGCCGCCGGAGCCGACGAGGAGACCGCGCGGGCCGTCGCCGACGCGGCCATGGTCGCCGCCGCCGTGCGCGCCCGCGGGGCCGACCCCGAGGGACGGGTCATCGGGGCCAGCGAGGAGGGGGCGCCGCCGGCCACCGACGGTCCGCGCGACCTCGTACGGATCTCGCACGCCCTGCGGAACTCGCCGGTGGTGGCCGAATGCCGCCGGCAGGCGGCGCTGTCCGGGCGCTGAGCCCCGCCCGGCGGGGCCGGTGATCAGCTCCCGGCGGCCAGTGACAGGGACGGGAAGAGATCCTGGAACGGCGCCGCCGAGTCGATCCCGTCCCGCCCGAAGGGCGCGTCGAAGCTCCACACCATGAACAGCAGGAACACGATCAGCGCGCTGAACAGCCCCGCGAGCAGCAGCTCCCGTCCGGAACGCCGGATCTGCAGGGTGAAGATCAGCCCCACGGTGACCAGCCCGCCCGCGACCAGCCCCAGCCAGACCACCCCCGGCAGCGTGGACTCGTCGGTCTGCGTCCGCTCGTGGCGGGCGTCGTCGGCGGCCGCGATGTGGTCCAGCAGCGGCTGGTAGGCCTGCGCCTGCAGCTCGTTGCCCGGGCTCTGGTGGGTGACGCCGCTGCGCAGCTTGCCGAGCAGTTCGCCGCCCTCCGGGGACACCGGCGCCCCGGAGGTCAGCCGCGGCCAGTCCACGCTGACGGTGTGGGACACGTACGCGTCGACCTCGCCGCGGATCCGGTCGCGCACGGCGGCCGGGTAGACGTCGGCCCGCTGGGTGACCTCGTACAGGGACTGGGCCTCACGGCGGACGCTGTCCTCGGCGGCGCCGCGCGCCTCCCAGACGCCCGCGATGGCCAGGCCGAGCACGATCGCGTAGACCACGCCGACCATCATCACCATGTACTCGAGGACGTCGGGGGTTTCGCTGGTGTCCTCGTCGTCGGCGACCCGGCGGTGCCGGATCGCGGTGAAGGCGAGGACGAGGGCGCAGACGAGCGCCATGGCGATGGCCAGGACCAGCCATTCGGACACGAGGGTTCTCCGTAGGTCGAGATGAGCGGACTGGACGTGGGGGCGTGTCTAGCCGCGGCTCCTGGAACGGGGCCGCAGCGCGACGGCCGCGAGCACCGCCGGGGTCGTGACGACGACCATGAGCATCAGGGTGGACATGCCGTCCGGGCCGCGCCGCGCCAGGGCCGCCGAGTGGTATGGGCGCACGTGGAAGCGCCCCACCGCCCCGGTCCCCGCTGCGCCCCGGTGCGGAGCCACCGCTTCGCCCGGAGCCGCCTCCGTGACCCCGGGCGCCCGCACCGCGGCCACCCGCGGCTGCGCCGGCGCAGGCCTTGCCTGCGCCGTCGGCCCGGGGGCGGGCTCCGCCGCCGCGCCGGGCGGCGCGGGGTCGAGCGGCCCCGCCCCCGGGTGGCGCACCGTCGGCGCGGCCGGCCCGGGCAGCAGCACCCGGGCGGTCGGCCGCACGGCCGGAGCCGGGCCCGGCGCCGACACCGGGGGCGGCGCCGCCGGGGGCCTCGGCTGCGACCCGGCCGGAACGCACAGGTCGACCCGGGCGCCGCGCCCGTGGCCGTCCCCGGCGACCGCCACATGACCGTGCAGCGGGCAGAGCGCCGCCACCAGGCCGGCCCCGGCGAAGTACTGCCAAGCGGTCACCGCGCGTTCTCCCGATTCAGCAGCAGGGATGAGGGCTATGCCTGAAGAAACGATCACGGCGGTGGTTCGATACGCGCCAGACAGGTCAAGATCGGCCCTCGGCAGCCCACTTCGAGCCACACCGGGTCCCGGCCGGGCGCCCGCCCGGCCCGGACCGGCCCCGGACCCGTACCGGCGGGCGTGCCGGCGCGCACCACCCCACCGCGCCGCTACGCTCCCCTCCCCTCCGCCCCCGCGGTCCGCGTTCACCCGCCCGGCCCACTCCGCCACGGCGCGGCCCGCTCCCCCCGCCGATGATCGGAGAACCCGATCCCGCAGCTCAGCGGGGTCGCCCCGGGGAGCACAGGGACGGTGTCAGGTGGACGCGGACGGCTCGCAGACCCTCGAAGCACAGGTCGACGCCCTGATGCACGGCCTCCGGGCCGACCTGGAACGGCTCGCCTCGATCCCCTCGGTCGCCTTCCCCGGATACCCGCCGGAGCCGGTCCTGGAGGCGCACGACCTGATCGTCTCCCTGCTGCGCGAGGCGGGCGTCCCCACCATCGAGCGGATCGACCTCCCCGACACCGCCCCGGTCGTCTACGGGGAGATCCCGCCCCCGCACCCGGACGCACCGACCGTCCTGCTGTACGGGCACTACGACGTGCAGCCCGCCGGCAACCCCACCCTGTGGCTCTCCCCGCCCTTCGAGCCGACCCCCGTCCCCGGGGTCCCCGGAGCCCTGCGGGCGCGCGGGATCGCCGACGACAAGTCGAACGTGATCGCGCACCTGGGCATGCTCCGGGTCTACGGCGGCCGCCCGCCCGTCGGGATCAAGCTGGTGATCGAGGGGCAGGAGGAGTACGGCAGCCCCTTCGACGACTACCCGCCCACCGATCCCGACCGGTTCGCCTGCGACGCGATGGTCATCGCCGACCTCGGCAACCTGCGGCCCGGCACCCCGACCCTGACCACCGGTCTGCGCGGGGCCTGCGAGGTCGTGGTGGAGGTGCGCACCCTCGCGGAGGCGCGGCACAGCGGGGAGTTCGGCGGAGCCGCCCCCGACGCCCTGCTGGTCCTGCTGCGGGCGCTGGCCACCCTGCACGACGAGCACGGGGACGTGGCGGTGCCCGGGCTGCGCCGCGATCCCTGGGAGGGGACGACCTACACCGAGGAGGAGTTCCGCGAGCTGGCCTCCGTCCGGGACGGGATGCCGCTGATCGGCACCGGCTCGCTCGGCGAGCGGCTGTGGAGCGGACCCGCCGTCACCGTCATCGGGCTGGACGCCCCGGACGTGGCGGGCGCCGCCTCCGCCGTGGTCCCGTACGCGCGGGCCAAGCTGAACCTGCGCTTCCATCCCCTCCAGGACCCGAAGGAGGCCCGGACCGCCCTCGTGAAGCACCTGCGCGCGCAGCGCCCCTTCGGGATCCCGCTCACCGTCACCCCGGGCGACACCGGCCCCGGCTTCGAGGCGCGGACGGGCGGGCCGGCGTACCGGGCGGCGCTGACCGCGCTGAAGGAGGCCTGGGGCACCGAGGCGGCCTACGTGGCCACGGGCGGCTCCATCCCGCTGGTGAACGGCCTCGCGCGGGCGGCTCCGGGGGCGGAGGTGCTGCTGTTCGGCGCTCAGGACAGCATGTGCAACCTGCACGCGCCGAACGAGCGGGTGCTGCTGTCGGAGGTGCGCAACACGGTGGTGGCGATGGCCGCCTTCGTCCGGGAGTACGCGGCGGACTTCGGCGCGGCCCGGGCCCCGAAGTCCTCGGGAGGCGAACAGTGACCACCACGCCCCCGGCCCCGCCCCAGATCCCGACCGTGCAGGATCCGCCGGAGGAGCCTGCGCCCGCGCGGAAGTTCTCCTTCCCCAGCGCGCTGACCATCCTGGCCATCGTCACCGTCGCGATCTGGCTGCTGGCCTTCCTCGTCCCGGCCGGGCAGTACGACCGCGACGACAGCGGCTCGCCCGTCTCCGGCACCTACCACCGGGTCGACGGCACCCAGAGCTTCACCGATCGCCTGAACGACCTGTTCCTCTCCCCCGTCAACGGGCTCTACGGCCTCCAGGACCCCAAGACCGGCGAGGTCGGGCCCACCTTCAGCGGTGATCTGTACGGCAGCGCGGGCGTGTTCCTCTTCGTGCTCGCCATCGGCGCCTTCATCACCGTGGTGTTCGCCACCGGGGCCCTCGACCGAGGCATCGCCCGCCTCGCCCACCGGCTGCGCGACCGCGGTGCGCTGCTGATCGCGGCCGTGATGGTGGTCTTCTCGATCCTGGGCACCGTGGAGGGCTTCGCGGAGGAGACCCTCGGGTTCTACGGACTGCTCGTGCCGATGATGCTGGCCCTCGGCTACGACCGGCTGGTCGCCGTCGGCGCCGCCATCCTCGGGGCGGGCGTCGGCGTGCTCTGCTCGACGGTGAACCCGTTCGCGACCGGTGTGGCCTCCTCGGCGGCCGACATCTCGCTCGGCGACGGGATCGGGCTGCGGTTCCTCATGTGGATCGTGCTGACCACCGTGACCGTGCTCTACGTGATCCGGTACGCGCGACGGGTCCAGAAGGACCCCTCCAAGTCGATCTGCGGGTTCCTGCCCGGGGACCGGGAACAGAAGGCCACCGACGCCGACGAGGTGGAACCGGAGCTGACCGGGCTGCACAAGACCGTGCTGGTCCTGCTGGTCCTCGTCTTCGCCTTCATGATCTTCTCGGTGGTGCCCTGGTCGAGCGCGCTCACCGGCGACGCGGACGCGACCCCGTACACCTGGGAACTGGACTGGTCCTTCGCCCAGTTGGCGGCGCTGTTCATCTGCGCGGCCGTGCTGATCGGCCTGGTCGCCCGGATGGGCGAGGCCAAGCTCAGCTCCACGATCATCCAGGGCGCGGCCGACTTCATCTCGCCCGCCCTGGTCATCATGCTGGCGCGCGGGGTCACGGTCATCATGAACAACTCGAAGATCACCGACACCGTGCTGCACTCCATCGAGGGCGTGGTGAAGGGGACTTCGTCCGGGGTCTTCGCGATCCTCGTCTTCCTCGTGAACCTCCCGCTCGCCTTCCTGATCCCCTCCACCTCCGGGCACGCCACGCTCACCATGCCGATCCTGGCCCCGCTCGCCGACTTCGCCGGCGTCTCCCGCGCGCTGATGGTGACGGCCTGGCAGTCGGCGAGCGGGTGGATGAACCTCTGGGTCCCCACCACGGCCGTCACCATCGGCGGTGTCGCGCTGGCCAAGGTCGGCTACGACAAGTACCTGCGCTTCGTCTGGCCGTTGCTCGGCATCCTCTTCGTGCTGATCTGCGGGTTCCTGGCCCTGGGCGCCGCGATGTGACGACGCCGGCCCACCGTCCCGTCAGTGCCGCCGGACGACGACGAAGTCGGCCAGGGCGGTGAGCTGTTCGCGGACCTCTTCGGGCAGGAACACCGTGTCGAGGGCTTCGAGGGCCGTGTCGTACTGCCGCCTCGCCTCGTCGACGGTCCAGTAGCGGCCTCCGGCCTCCTCGATCAGGGCGGCCCGGAGCGCGAACTCCCCCTCGTCGAAGAGCTCGTCCGGCGCGTGACCGGCGGCTCCGGCGGCCGCCATGGCCGCTGCGTCGGCGGCGAGCAGTTCGGCGAGGTGCTCCGCGGCCGGCCCGCCGGCCTGGAGCGCAGCGCACACCGGCAGCGACTTCTTGCGCTGCTTGAGGTCGCTCCACGCCTGCTTTCCGGTCTGCTCCGGCGTGCCCCAGATGCCGAGCAGGTCGTCGACAGCCTGGAAGGCGAGGCCGAGGTGGTATCCGTAGCGCTCCAGGGCGTCGGCGGTCGCGTCGTCGGCGCCGCCCAGTACGGCGCCTATGGAGACGGCGCAGGCGAGCAGCGCCCCGGTCTTGTTGCCCTCCATCTCCAGGCATTCGGCGACCGTCACCCGGTCGCGCTGCTCGAAGGCCATGTCCTGGGCCTGGCCGTCGATCAGCTTGCGGGTCGCGGTGTTCAGCCGGCGGGTGGCGCGGGTCGACTCGTCGGTGCCCAGGTCCAGCAGCACCTCACTGGCGAGCGCCAGCAGCGCGTCGCCGACCAGGATGGCCTGTGCCGGGCCGTGCACCTTCCAGACCGTGTCGCGGTGGCGGCGCTGCTCGTCGCCGTCCATGAAGTCGTCGTGCAGCAGCGAGAAGTTGTGCACGAGCTCGACGGCGACCGCCCCGGTCACCCCCGCCTCGGGCGGGGCGCCCGCGGCTTCCGCGGAGATCAGCGCGAGGGCGGATCGGAGGGCTTTGCCGCCGTCGCCGTCCGAGGGGTTGCCCGCGGCGTCGATCCAGCCGAAGTGGTAGGCGGCGATGGTGTTCATGGGCGGTGCCAGGCGTTCCACGGCCTCGCGCAGCGCGGGCGTGGACAGGGTGCGCCCCCGCTCCAGCAGGCCGGGTACATCGAGGCGGATCCTCGGCTTCACATCCAGACGGTTCACGCTGTCTCCTCCCATAGGGGCCGGGCGCCGTGCGGCCGGGCCATTTGCTCGTACAGGTCGTTCTCGTCCGGTGACCGCGGCATCGCGTTGCCCGCGCGGGCGGCCTCGCCGGTGGTCCCGTTCGCGTTCACGGCCGCAGCAGCCCGCCGAGCAGCGAGCCGAGGATCCGCCGGCCCTCCTGGGTCAGGACGGACTCCGCGTGGAACTGCACGGAGGCGAAGCGTCGGCCCTCCAGGGCGTGCACCTCTCCGGTGTCCCGGTCCCGGCTCACGCTCACCCGGCCGTACTCGGGATGGTCGAGGACGTCGGTCTCGGCCCGGGCGGCGAACGTGTTGTAGAAGCCCACCCGTTCGCGCCCGCCCAGCAGGTCGATCTCGCGCTGCACGCCCTGGTTGGGTGCCTCGCGGCGGACCAGGCCGAGCCCGAGGAACCCGCTCAGTACCTGGTGGCTCAGGCACACCCCCAGGAAGGGCCGCTCCCCCGCGAGCAGCCTGGACACCTCGGCCCTGAGGTGCGCGATCTTCGGGTGCGCGAGGTTGCCGGGGTCGCCCGGTCCGGGGCCCAGGACCACCAGGTCGTGTGCCGCGGTGTCGTACGGCTCGTCGAACCGCCGTACGGTGACCTCCGCGCCGAGGGAGTCGATCAGCTGGGCGAGCATCGCCGTGAAGGTGTCCTCGGCGTCGACGACGAGGACCCGGCGCCCCGCCAGCTCGGCGGCGGCCCCGTTGCGGCCGCCCGGGTCGTCCAGCCAGAACCCGGCGACGCTCTCGTTGCGCAGGGCCAGCGCGGCGCGAACCTCGGGATGGCCGGCGAAGCGGTTGGCGGCGGGGCCCGTCAGGGCCGCGAGCAGCCCGGCCGCCTTGGCCCGGGTCTCGCGCGCCTCGGCTTCGGGGTCGGAGTGGCGTACCAGCGTGGCTCCGACGCCGAGGCGCAGCCGGCCGTCCACGGCGATGTCGGCCGTGCGGATCAGGATGGCGGAGTCGAGGCTCGGGGCGCCCGAGCCGTCCCTCCCAATGAGGGCGGCGACACCGCTGTAGTAGCCGCGTCCGGTGGTCTCGTGACGGCTGATCACCCGGGCGGCGTTCTCCAGCGGTGCGCCGGTCACCGTCGGGGCGAACAGGGTTTCCCGGAGGATGTCGCGGACGTCCAGGTCGGTCTTGCCCTCGATGAGGTACTCGGTGTGTGCGAGCCGGGTCATCTCCTTGAGGTAGGGGCCGATGAGCCGCCCGCCGGACCGGCAGAGGCGGGACATCATCTTCAGCTCCTCGTCGACGACCATGTACAGCTCGTCGGCTTCCTTCCGGTCCGTCAGGAAGGCCAGGACGCCGTCGAGGGTGGGGCCGCCCGGGGGGTAGCAGTAGGTGCCGCTGATGGGGTTCATCACCGCGGTGCCGCCCCGGACGCTGATGTGGCGTTCGGGGGTGGCGCCGATGAGCATCCGGTCGCCGGTGTGGACGAGGAAGGTCCAGTAGGCCCCCGCCTCCCGTTCGAGGAGGCGGCGGAAGAAGGACAGGGCGCCGACGACCGAGCAGTCCGGAAGCCAGGCCGTGAACGTCCGCTTGATCACGAAGTTCGCGCCTTCGCCGCTGCCGATCTCGTCGGCGACCACCCGGCGCACGAGGTCCGCGTACGCCTCGTCCGAGAGGTCGAACTCCTCGGCTTCGACCTTGACCGGATCGTCGGGCAGCCGGCGCAGGGCAGCGGCGAGCGGGAGGTTCTGCCGGTCCGTGACGGTCAGTGCGATCAGCGGCTCGCCGTCGTCGAGGGCGGCGTACCCGCGCTCGGTGATCTGCCGGTACGGCACCAGGGCGAGCAGCTCGCCCCCGCCGGCCGGGGCCGCGGGGTCCGTGGCGGTACCGGTGGGGTCCGTGGGCTCCGTGAGCGGGAGGTCGGCCAGCGTGGCGCAGGTGGCCGTATGGCCCAGCAGTACTTCCAGGGTGCCCGGAGTCGTGGATTCCGGGCGGTACAGCAGGGCGAAGGGCCCCACGGAGCCGTCCAGGACCCGGGCGAGGAGGTCCGGGGCCACGGCGGCGCCCGTACCGGCCGCGGTCCGGCCGGTCCCGGTCACGGGCGCTCCCCTGCCGGTACGGCGGCCAGCGCCTCTGTCGGTACGGCGGCCAGGGCCTCGCACAGGGAGGCCGTGGTGACGACGGCGGCGGCCCGCTCGGCCGCGTACGTCAGGGCGATCCGGTGGTAGGAGGCGGAGAAGTCCGCGACGGCGTCGCCCACCAGGAAGGGCTGGATGTCGCGCGTGAACGCGTCCACGACCGTCATCAGGACCCCCACGTGCGCGTAGACCCCGCAGATGACGAGCTGGTCGCGGCCTTCGGACCGCATCCGTTCCTGGAGGCCGGAGTTGAAGAAGGCGCTGTAGCGCCACTTGGTGAACATCCAGTCGTCCGGGGCCGGTTCGAGTCCCGCGACCAGTCGGCGGTGCTCCGGCGCGGTGCGCATTCCCGGGCCCCAGAAGTCCGCGAGCAGGCCCCGCTCCTCGGTTGTCATCCCGCCGGGCTGCGCCGTGTAGGCGACGGGGATGCCGAGTTCGGCGCAGCGTTCGCGCAGCAGGATCACGTTGCTCACGAGGGGGTCCCGGGGCGAGGTTCCCTGGGCGAACGGCCGCAGGAAGTACTCCTGCATGTCGTGGACGAGCAGCACGGCACGCCGCGGGTCCACCTGCCAGCCGACCACCGAGGGAGGGAAGTCACCGGGCAGGGGCATCGGGTAGGGATCGATGGAAGGCAGTCCTGCCATGCGCTGGCCGGTCCTTTCGGGATGCGGTCGGTGGACGGAGCGGCCCCGGACGGGGGCCGCGCCGGCGGTGGAGCGGGAGCGGGTAGGAGGAGGGCGGGCTCGCCGAGGGGGCTACACCCCGAGGGTCGCGCCGCCGTCGACGGTGAGGCCCTGCAGCGTGATGTGCCCGGCCTCGTCGGACAGCAGGAAGAGGACGGCGTGGGCGACGTCCTCCGGCCTCGCCACCTTTCCCAGCGGTATGCCGGTCCGGTAGGCGTCCGGGTCCCCCTTGACCGAGGCGGCGACCGCGCTCCCGTCGGGGTGCATGCCGTGCAGCATCAGGGTGTCCGTGGAGCCGGGGGCGACCACGTTGCAGCGGACGCCGTAGCGGGCGGCTTCCAGGCCCATGCTCTTGGTGAAGGCGATCGCCGCCGCCTTGGACGCGGCGTAGGCGGCCATGTGCGAGCGGGCGGTGCTCGCGGCGTTCGACGCGACCGTGACGATCGAGCCCCTGCGGCGCGCCATCATGCGGCTGACCACCGCGCGGGACGCGAAGAAGACCCCGTTCGCGTTGACCGCGAAGGTGAGGTACCAGTCCTGGTCGCTCAGGTCCGCGACCTCTCCGAGGCGGAGCACGCCGGCGGCGTTCACCAGGTAGTCGATGGGGCCCAGTTGCTGCTCCACCGCTTCGATCACGGCTTCGACGTCGGCGCTGTTGGTCACGTCCGCCGGGTGGCCCTGGACGGACAGGCCTTCGGCGGCGAGCTTCTCGACCGTTTCCCACAGCTGCACGGTGTCCAGGTCCACGGCGGCGACCACCCTGCCCTGCTCGGCGAGCAGGCGGACCACGGCCGACCCGATGCCGCCGGCCGCGCCGGTCACCACGGCCACCTTGCGGGCCGTCCCGTCGTTCATTGCGTGGCCGTCGTCGCCGTGGGACGCAGGACGGATACGTCGGCGAACTCTTCGGCCGCGAAGGACCGTTCGGCGTTCCCGCGCTCCCCCTCCACCTCGCGCAGGGCCGCGATCTTCAGCTGGCGCACGAGCATGAAGAGGCCGTAGGTCACGATCAGGGCGATCGCCGGGGCCCCGACGATGTACGCCCACACGTGCCGGATGCCGAACCGCCGGCCCTCCACGATCATGTACGCGCCGACGGCCGCCCAGACGAGGACCAGGTCCATGTAGACGAACTGGGACGCCAGATTGGTCGTCGAGTCGCGGAGGAAGTTCTCCACGACCCCCATCGCGCCGGCGTCGGCGTTCTGCACGACGAAGGTGACGGCCATCGTCCCCATGACGCACAGACCGATCAGGGCGGACGCCCCGTACAGGAAGCACAGCGCGCGGTCCTTTCCGCGCACCTCACTCAAACGCGTCACAACTGCCTCCCAGGCATGGGTGTCTCCTGCGGCCGGGCGGCCGCCGGGTCATCGTTCGTAGCTGTAGTCGTCCAGGTCGAAGTGCCGGGCCCGCCAGGCCGCTTCGTAGGTGGAGGCGGGGCGGACGGCCGGCGCGTCCCCGTGCTCGTCGAGGTAGTAGCTGTTCGTTCCCTGGCAACTCGGGTCCAGGAAGACGGTGTTGCGCATGCGGCGCAGGTTCCTGCGGAAGGAGCCGTCGTGCTTCTCCGGGCGGACGGCCGCTTCCGTGGCACGGCGGCGCCGGGCTTCGCCGATCACCCGCAGGGCGTGGGTCACCTGGTAGTCGATCATTCCGAACCAGGACCCGCCGGTGAAGGAATAGGGGCCGACGATGAACCACAGGTTCGGGTAGCCCTTGATCGACGTGCCCTCGTACGTCTGGAACCGCTCGGTCTTCCAGAACTCCTTGAGGTCCCGGCCTCCTTGGCCGCGCATCGGGAACGGGGGCAGGTTGTCGAGGACGTGGAATCCGGTGGCCAGGATCAGCACGTCGACGTCCTGTTCCTCGCCGTCCGTGGTGCGGATGCCGGACGGGGTGACCTCCTCGATGGGCTCGGTGACGAGCTCGACGTTCTCGCGGGTGAAGGCGCGCCAGTAGCCCTTGCTCAGCGACGGCCGCTTGCAGCCCACCCGGTAGGAGGGCGTCAGCTTTTCCATCAGGGTGCGGTCGCCCTTGACCTGGCGCCGCAGGTAGAGCTTCGAAGCCGCTTCCCCGGCCTTCGCCAGGAAGGGGAAGCGCCGGTAGTGGACCATGGCGATCACGAAGCTGACCTCGGTCACGACGTCCGTGAGCAGCCGGATCGTGCGCTGCGTCGCGGGAACCTTGCGGAAGAGCCGGCGGAGGGGCTCCGGCACCGCGAAGTCCGGCTTCGGGAGCAGCCAGATGGGGGTCCGCTGGTAGACGTGGAGCCGCTCCGTGCGGTCGGCGATCTCCGGGACGATCTGCACCGCCGAGGCCCCGGTGCCGATGACCCCCACCCGTTTGCCGTCCAGGTCCAGGGACCGGTCCCACTGTGCCGTGTGCACGAGGTCGCCCTTGAAGGTGTCGAGACCGGCGATGGCGGGCGTCTTGGGCTTGGTGAGCCACCCGGTGGCGCAGATGACGAAGCGCGCCGTCAGCGAGGTGCCGTCGCCGAGGACCACCTTCCACATGTGCGCCGATTCGCTGTAGGAGGCGCGCTCGACCCTGGAGTTGAAGCGCAGGTGGGGCCGCAGGGCGTACGCGTCGACGCAGTGGTCGGCGTACGCCTTCAGTTCCTCTCCCGGCGGGAAGACCCGGGACCAGGACGCGAAGGGTTCGGCGGCGAAGGAGTAGGAGAAGGCGGAGATGTCCACGGCGACGCCGGGGTACTTGTTGGCGTACCAGCTGCCGCCCACGTCGTCCCGCTCCTCCAGGACGACGAAGTCGTCGATGCCCGCCCGGCGCAGGCCGAGCGCGGCTCCGATGCCCGAGAACCCCGCGCCGATGACGAGGACTTCGTGGTCGGGTCTCATCGATTCCCTCATGGAGGTCACAGGGCCAGCCCGATCGCCTGCAGGGCCCCGAACGCCAGCAGCAGCAGGCAGGTGTCCTCCAGCGCCGGAATCAGGTCGCGGCCGCCCGCTCCGCCCAGCACCCGGCGCACGGGCCGGACGGCGACCGGGACCGCGGCCAGGACGAGGAACGCCCCGGGCCGGGCGGAGGCGAGGAGTAGGGCGAACACGAAGGCCGCGGCGACGCAGAGGACGTAGAGCTGCCGGGTCGGTCCGGCACCCATCCGCACCGCGAGGGTGATCTTCCCCGCGGCCGCGTCGGTCGGGATGTCGCGGAGGTTGTTCGTGGTCAGCAGCGCACAGGCGAGGAAGCCGAGGGGTACGGACGCGGCGAGGGCGATCGGGGGCACGTGGCCGAGCTGGATGGCGGCGGGGGCGCACACGAAGACCACGCCGTGGTAGAGGAAGATGCTGATCTCGCCGAACCCGCGGTAGCCGTAGGGCCGCGCGCCGCCGGTGTAGAACCAGCCGCCGAGGGCGAGGGCCACGGTCAGCGCGAGCACCCACCAGGAGACCAGCACGGCCAGGACCAGCCCGGCGAGGGCCCCGACGGCGTACAGGACCAGTCCGTGCCGGAAGACCTGCCGGGGCGTGGCCTGTCCCGAGCCCACCAGCCGGGCCGGGCCCGCCCGGTGGTCGTCGACGCCCCGGATCCCATCGCTGTAGTCGTTGAAGAAGTTGGTTCCCAGGACGAAGCCCAGGACGAGCACGGCCGTCAGGGCGGCGTGCCACCAGTCGACCGTGCCGGCCTCGTGGGCGATGGCGAGGCCCACCGCGAGCGGGGCGAAGGTGACGGGCAGGGTCTTGAGCCGTGCGCCGGCCACCCAGCTCCGCACGGCGACGTACTGCACCGGCTGCTGCTGAAGGGTCATGTCTTCGACCCCACGCCCAGGTACAGCACGGCCGTGGACTTCGTGCGCACCATGCTCACCTCGTCGATCCGGCCGGCCGCGAAGCGGGCCATCTCGCGCATCCGCGGGCGCAGGCCGAGCAGTTCGAGCTCGACTCCGTTCTCCCGCGCCGCCCGGGTCAGGCGGTCGCGGTTGACGAAGAGCCGGTGGTCGTGGGTGCCGCGGGGCGGCCGGCCGGGGAGGGGGAGGTTCTCGGCGAGGGTGATGGAGACCAGCCGGGCCACCCGCGTGTCCGCGATGGTGTCGACGATCAGCGTGCCTCCGGGTCGCAGGACCCGGCACGCTTCGGCCACCACCGCGTACGGATCCGGTACGTGCTCCAGGCACTGCCCCGCGGTGACCACGTCGAACGACTCGTCGTCGAAGGGCAGTTCGGCCACGTCGGCCCGGACGACCTCGTCGAACCCGTGGCGCAGCGCCTCGCGGAGCGACATCTCCGACAGGTCGACGCCGACCGTGCGGTAGCCCTTGGCCGCCGCGTGCGGGCCGAACAGCCCCCCGCCACAGGCGATGTCGAGCAGGGCGGCCTGATCGTTCCGGGCGGCGGGGACGAATTCGGCGCGAGCCTTCGCGATCCAGCTCAGCGGCGCGAGGGCGCCCCTGGGATCCCACCACTCATCGGCGAGCCCGTCGTAATCCGAGATGAAGTCCTGCCGGATTTCCGACCTGTCCTTTTCTCCACTGCGTGTAAGCAAAGCAGTTACCTCCGCCCATCAGTCGCACTGCGGTCAACCTTTCCAGGAGCGTGACAGGAGTCGATAGAGCGCGCATGGAGCATCCCTATAGCCCGGGTCTTGCGGCCCCTTTACGACCGGTTCGCGGCCTTCCGGTGCGGGCCCGCTGTCGTGTTAGTCTCCCCTGGCTTCTCCAACTCCAGCAGCCTGCCGGTCAATTGGCAGGAGCCGCCCCTGCGGCGTAACCCGGATTGAATCCGGGAAAGGTGGTGCACGATGAGCACATTCAGCACCGATTTCGGGCGGTCCCTCTCCATCACGCCCGAAAAGGTGGTGCGAGAAGGCGCGGACGGAGAGATCGGCGACCTCATGGCCGCGGCGGCCGCATCCGGCAAGGACACGGCGGTACGGGGCGCCGGCCGCTCGTGCAACACCCAGACGCTCGCGTCCGGGACCGTGCTGGACAATTTCCGCGAGGACGCGGAACCTCGGTTCACGGGTGAAGAACACCGTGTGGAAGTTCCGAGCGGAATGACCTGGCACGCGCTGGAGAAATGGTTGAACGGGCACGGACGCGCCAACCCGGTCCTGCCCAGCTATCTGAATCTCACGGTGGGCGGGACGCTGTCCATCGGCGGTTTCGGGCACGGTTCCCTGCGGTCGGGCCTTCAGATCGACCAAGTGGAAGAGATCGATCTCGTCGACGGAACGGGACGCTCACGCACGTGCTCCCGAACGGAGAATTCCGAGCTGTTCCGGTTCGCCCTGGGCGGCCTGGGCCAGGTCGGTTTCATCCGGACCGCCGTGCTCCGCACCGTGCCGTACCGGGCGGTCACACCCGTCTCCCGGATTCCGCACACGGGAATATCGGATCTCGCGGAATTCATGAAGGGCGTCGCCGGCGACCCCGCGGTTTCCGGCTATTTCGGCATGTACGACCGGGCCTCCTGGTTCTCGCAGGTCTCCTTCGCGGCGGAGGCCGCGGAAGTCGCGGAGTCCCGCGAACCGGGCACCGTGCTGCCCGCACCCGACTACTCCCTGCTGCTGCACCAGGAGGTCGACCAGCACCTCCTGCCCGTCCTCCAGGACGAATCCCGCGTGAACCTCTGGGCCGACTACGTCTTCGACGAGGCGGGCTTCGAGGGGATCACGAAGACGCTGGAGGAACTGACCCGCGAGTCCCCGTTCGCGGACAACCTGATCAGTCTGTACTTCCTGGTCATCAAGCGTCCCGAAGCGGCGACGCCGTTCGTCTTCGCACCGGCCCTGGGCACCCCGGTCCAGTACGGGATCGGCGTGTTCACCACCATCGAGAAGTCCGACTCCCACGCGGTGGCCGAGACCGGGAGGGTGCTGCGCGAGCTGCTGGCGGCCTGCGCACAGGCGAAGGGCCGCCCGTACCTGTACGGCTCCCACGAGCTGGACGCGGAGCTGCTGGAGGGGTTCTACGGTGCGGACGCGCTGCGGCGGCTGGAATCGCTGCGCGAGGAGCACGCCCTGACCCGCTTCAACACGCGGGCCTTCGGTGGCGTGCGCCCGTGAGGAAAGCGCGCAGGGGCGCGACCCCGAAGAGTCGCGCCCCTGCGTGAGTTGCCGCTTGGAAGGCCGGTCGGACCAGGCCGGTCGGGCTAGGCCTCCGGGTTGCCGCCGAAGCGCTCGCGGTACGACTCCAGGTCCTCTTCGGTGACCCTCGGGAAGAGCACCGCCGGAACCGTGAACGGGGTGCCCGCCGGCACCGCGTCGAGGGACGCGGCCTGCTCCGGGGTGACCCAGGTGGCCGTGTCGTCGGCGAGGTCGAACGCGGAGCGCATGGCGCGCGCCGAGGCCGGGATGAACGGCTCGGAGACCACCGAGTAGAGGTGGATGAGGTTCATCGCCGTGCGCAGGGTGAGCGCCGCGCCGTCCAGGTCGGTCTTGACCTCCGTCCAGGGGGCCTTCTCGTCGAGGTAGGCGTTTCCGGCCGACCACAGGGCGCGCAGCGCGGCCGCGGCCTTGCGGTACTGGAGGGCGTCCATGTGGCCCTCGTACTCGGCCAGCAGTTCGGCGATCTGCACGCCCAGCTTGGCCTCGACCTCGCCGGCGGGGCTGCCGGCGGGGACCTCGTCGCCGAACTTCTTGCGGGAGAAGGTCAGTACGCGGTTGACGAAGTTGCCCAGCGTGCCGCCGAGGTCCTTGTTCACCGTGGCGGCGAAGTGCTCCCATGTGAAGGAGGAGTCGTCGGACTCGGGCGCGTTGGCGATGAGGAAGTAGCGCCAGAAGTCGGCCGGGAGGATCTCCAGCGCCTGGTCGGTGAAGACGCCGCGCTTCTGCGAGGTGGAGAACTTTCCGCCGTAGTACGTCAGCCAGTTGAAGGCCTTGACGTAGTCGACCATCTTCCACGGCTCGCGGACCCCGAGCTCGGTGGCGGGGAACATCACCGTGTGGAACGGGACGTTGTCCTTCGCCATGAACTGGGTGTAGCGGACGTCCTCGGCCTCGTACCACCAGGACTTGTAGTCGCGGTTCGCCGGGTCGGCGTCCGCCCACTCCTTGGTGGAGGCGATGTACTCGATCGGGGCGTCGAACCAGACGTAGAACACCTTGCCGTCCGCGGCCAGTTCGGGCCACGTGTCGGCGGGGACCGGGACGCCCCAGTCGAGGTCGCGGGTGATGGCGCGGTCGTGCAGGCCCTCGGTCAGCCACTTGCGGGCGATGGAGGACGCGAGCTGCGGCCACTCCTCCTCGTGCTCCGCGACCCAGGCCTCGACCTCGACCTGCAGCTTGGACTGGAGGAGGAAGAGGTGCTTGGTCTCGCGGACCTCGAGCTCGGTGGAGCCGGAGATGGCCGAGCGGGGCTCGATCAGGTCCGTGGGGTCCAGGACGCGGGTGCAGTTCTCGCACTGGTCGCCGCGGGCCTTGTCGTAGCCGCAGTGCGGGCAGGTGCCCTCCACGTAGCGGTCCGGCAGGAAGCGGCCGTCGACCGGCGAGTAGACCTGCCGGATCGCGCGCTCCTCGATGAAGCCGTTCTTCTCGAGCTGGCGCGCGAAGTGCTGGGTGATCTCGCGGTTCTGCTCCGAGGAGCTGCGGCCGAAGTAGTCGAAGGACAGCTCGAAGCCGTCGTAGACCGCCTTCTGGGCGTCGTGGGCCTGCGCGCAGAACTCGGCGACCGAGAGGCCGGCCGCCTTCGCGGCGAGCTCGGCGGGGGTGCCGTGCTCGTCGGTGGCGCAGATGTAGAGGACGTCGTGGCCGCGCTGGCGGAGGTACCGGGAGTACACATCCGCCGGAAGCATCGACCCGACCATGTTGCCCAGGTGCTTGATCCCGTTGATGTAGGGAAGCGCGCTGGTGATCAGGTGTCGAGCCATCCTCGGATGCTCCATTTCGTATATGCCGGTACGACGTGACGTGCGGTTCATCGTATCGAACCGCCGAAACGCCACGCCCCGCATTTCTTCGGGGTGGACTGGGGGTACAGCGCAGAACTGAGGGGTGCAAAGCAAAAGCGAGGACTGTGACCACTGCGTCACGGCCCTCGCGCTGCGGCCATGGTACAGCGGGCCGGGCAGCCCCCGAACCGCCGTCCACCCCGGCGGGGCACCGCCCGCGGGGACCTCGGACGGAGCCGCGCGGGACGGCGCCGGCGGTGCGCCGTCAGTCGCGGCCGCCGCGGGCGCCGTCGATCGCGGTGATCCGGCCGCCGCTCGCGAGCCTGCCCGTCAGGGTGGCGGCGGGGACCTGCGGCCCGGCGACGGGGACGGTCAGGGTCCGGCCGGCGGCCTCCGCGCGGACGGCGCCGGCCGCCGTGATGCCCGTGACCTCCCGGCTGCCCGCCGCCAGCAGGTACCAGCGGCCGGCCGGCGACCTCCACCGGGTGCCCGCGAGCAGGTGCTGCCCGAACCGTCCGCACGCGGCGGTCCCGCGGGACCGCGCCACGTCCTGCGGGGGTCCGGCGGGCAGGCGCAGCTGGACCAGGACGTCGCCCGGACCGGCCCAGCCGGAGGCCCGGGTGCAGGTCCAGACGGCCCGGCCCGCGCCGTCGGGGAGTTCGGAGCCGGCGAAGTCCCAGACGTTGACGGCCCGTACCCCGCCGGACCGGTGCTCCCGCAGCCGGCAGGCGACCGGCGCCCACGCCGCCCGCGCGGCCGGACCGGTGGCCTCGCGCGGCTGGCGTGCGGCCACCGCCGCGGGACCGTCGGGCAGCGGCGTGTAGGTCAGGTGTACTGGGGTCAGCGCGCCCAGGTCGGCGAGGACGAAGGCGTGCTTCTCCACGATGCGGGCGGAGGAGGTCAGCTCCAGCACGGGCCACGCCCCGCAGGCTCTGCCGTCGGCCCCACCGGCGCCGTCCGCACCGTCGGCGCCGTCCATGCGCGGCACCGGGGTCTCCTCGGTGACCCCGTCGGCGGAGACGGCCAGCGGCCTGGCCTCCTCCCCCGTCCGGAGCAGGTCGCGGGCGGCGGCCCGGGCGATCCACGGCGCGAGCAGGTACCTGGCCCGGCCCCCGTCCGCGGCCCTCTTGCCGGTCCCGGTCCCGGTCCCGGGGGAGCGGCTCAGGGTCAGCGCGGCGGCGGTGGTCACGTTCGCCTCGTCGGTACGGGCGAACGCGAGCTCCCGCCCGCGCGGCCCGTCGGCAGCCTCTCCGTAGCGCACCACCCGGTCCCCGTCGAGCAGCAGCACCACGGCCCGCCCGGCGACGTCGCCCGCGTACAGGAGCTGCGGCGCGCGCAGCGGTGCGTCGGTGGCCGTCCCCGGCGCGGCCGTCACCGCCACCTCCCGGGGCCGGGCGGCCCAGGCCGCCAGCGCGCGGGCGAGCAGGCCCCGGTCGGCGGTACGGGCGCCACGCGCGGGCCAGGCGGTGAAGTCGACGCGGGCGGTGTCCGCCCAGGCCTCGGCGGGAACGCGGACCAGCCGGGCGGGGTCCAGCGCCCCGGCGACGGCCGGTCCGGCGAGCGGCGAGGCTTCGGGGCGGGGCGGGGACCCGTCGGCCGCGAGGATCCCGGCGGCCAGGGCCAGCGCGGCCGCGGCGGTCCAGCCGGCCCGGGTCCGGCGGCGCCGGCGCAGCAGGTCGGTGGGGCGGGCGCTGACCACGGCGGCATCGGACCCGACGCCGTCCGGCCCCCGCAGGAGCGTTTCCCCAGCGGTGTTCCCGCCCGCTTCGCCACCGGCGTTCCCGCCGGGATGCCCGGCAGCACCGTGGAAGCCGCCACGGCCCGTCGCCCCCGTCACGGGCCCGGCCCACGCTCCGCTGCCCGGCGGCGGAGCGCCTCCGCGCACCGTTCCCGCCTCCGTCGCGGACCGCGCCTCCCGCGCCCACGGCCCGGCGCCCGGGCCCGTTTCCGAGCGCCCGGGGGCGCCGCCCGCCCACTCCCCCCAAGCGGCCAGCGCCTCCCGCACGGCGTCCGCCGGGTCAGGCACCCCGGCCTGCCCGAGCAGCCGGGCCACCGCCTCCTCGGGCAGGCCGTCCATGCCGTGCAGGACGAACGCGGCCCGGACCGGCCCCGGAGCCGCGCCCAGCGCCCGGGCGGGCTCGTCGATCCCGCCCGCCGGGGGCCACAGCCGCAGCCCCCAGACGAAGGGCGGCACCGGTGGCCACCCGAGCCCGGCCGCGGCGAGACGCGCCCGGCCGGACGGAGCGAGGCTCGCGCGCAGGACCCGTACGCGCACCTCGGTCAGGGGGCCGCCCGGCCCGTCGGGCCCGGCCGGAGCCTGGGTACTGCCTCGCCCGCCGCGCGGGAGTGCTCGCTGGACCGCCTTGTGCGCGAGGAGTACCCGCGTATGGCGGCCCAGGGTGACCGGGAGCGTCACGTAGGCGAGCCGTACCAGTTGGGGGTAGTGCTCGACGAGGACGGCCTCGGCCTGCTCCACGGCGGTGGAGCCGAATCGCTGTGTTGTACCCACCCTCCGACAAACGAGTGAATCTTGGGATGGTCACACGCCGTGCTCTTCGACGGAGAACGAACGGAGAACGAAACGGACGCACGGGAGAACGGCATATGCGTTTGCGCTGGTTGGGCGGGTGGGCGATCGGCATCGATCATCGCGCGATCATCACCGAACGTAATTCTTCCAGCTTTCGTCTCTGCGCCCTCCGAGTGCGCCCGCGCTGATTTCCTTGCCCCGCACACGGGATGGGGTGGAGCGGTGAGCGATGGCAGCGGTCTTCCGGAGGAGTCCGGTGGCGGGGCCGTGGGTCTGCCGAGCCGACGACGGCGGCCGGCGCCCATGAGCCAGTGGGATTCGACGGCGCGCCTGTCGTACTGGGCCTTCCACGCCGACCGGCGCCCGGCCTACATGCGGTTCGCGTACCTGCAACTGGGCTCGGACGCGGCCGCCGAGGAAGCCGTCGACGCCGCCTTCGACTCGATCATGGCCGACTGGCTGCGGATGCTGCACATGGACCGGCTCGACGCCTACGCGTGGACCGTCCTCAAACAGCGGCTGATCGACCGCCAGTTCCTCCGCAGTACCTGCCCTGAGCCGATGGACACCAGTGCCTTCGAGGCGGCGCTCAAGGAGGCCCACGGGGAAGCCGACCAGTACGAGGTGCTCACCGACACCATCCGCTTCTACTCCGCCGTCTCCCGGCTCGCCGAACGGCAGCGCGACGCCGTGCTGCTGCGGTACGGGCTCCAGTGCACCCCCGGCGAAGCCGCCGCGATCATGGGTGTGGACGAGGCCACGGTCTGCTCGCAGCTCGGCCAGGCCCAGCGGCGCCTCGCCCGGCTGCTCGACACGTCGGCCGAGTCATGAGCCGCAACACGAGCCGCGGAACCCGCCGCGAGGACGGCGGACTCCCCCGCTCCCTGGAGCAGTTCCTGGCCCGGGCCAGCGTGCGCGACCGCTATCCGCACTACGACCTGGGCGCGGCGGAGGCCCGGCTGCTGCGGGGCGCCGACACCGCGGCCCCGGGGGCGGCGGCATCCGCGCCGCCGACCCCCCGGCGCGGCGGAACCCATGCCCGGCGCCGCACGCTGGGCTGGAGCGACCCCCTGCGCGATCTGCCGCTGGACGCCGACCGGGCCGGACGCGACCTCAAGGCGGCCTGCCTGGCCTCCGTGTGCGCCACCGGGGCCCGGGAGCGGCTCGAGGCCTTCGAGAGCGGCGGCCACGCCGACCTGCCCGGAGCCGTGGTCTTCGGCTGTCTCCTGCACCTGGCGGGGCTGCACGAAGGGGCCCGGTTCTGGTGGCAGTTCGCCGCCGGGTCCGGGCGCAGCCGGACCGCGCACGCCGCGTACTGCCTCTTCCTCGACCACTCGCGGCGCGGCGAGCACCACGACGCCCGGGTCTGGGCCCGGGAGCTGGGCCGGCGCCGCTTCCGGCCGAACGGGCGCCGGGAGCTACGCGAGGTACGGCTGTGCGCGCAGGCGGCCGTCCTGCGCTACATCGACCAGCTCGACGACCCCGACCTGGGCCCGGTGCCGCTGCCCAGGCCGGGCGTGTCCCGGGCGCTGGACGCGTTCCGGCCGCCCGCGGCCGCTCCGCAGCCCCCTCCCCTCCCCCCGCGGCCGGCGCGGCTGGGTGTGGGTCCGCTGCGCCACCCCGCGCTGACGGCGGCGGCCCGCGGGACCGTCGTCCAGCCCGGCGGGGGCGAGGCCCTGGCGGCGGCACGGCGCGCCCTGGCCGTCGTACGGGTCCTGCAGCGGCGGCCGCTCGGCGTACGGTCCGGGCGGCTCGGGCGGGAGGCCGGTCTGGCCGAGGCGGAGCTCGGGCCGCTGCTGTCGATGCTCTGCGAGGAGGGGTACGCGTACCGGTCCGGCGTCGGGGTCTACGCCCCCGGGCCGGCCCTCGACCGGCTCGCGGCCCCGGGCGGCCGGGGCCTGGCGGCCCAGTTGCAGCGCACGCTGGCGCTGGCGCGGGACAGCGCGGGCGCGGCCGTGTACCTGAGCCGGTACGCGGAGGGGGAGGTCCGGATCACCCAGATGGCGGACGGGCCCGGCGCCCCGCCGGTGCGGGAGTGGGTGGATTTCCGGGACGCGGCGCACGCCAGCGCGGTGGGCAAGTGCCTGCTGAGCCAGCTCGACCACGACGGCCGCGCCGACCACGTGGCCCGGCACCGGCCCGCCCGGCTCACCGAGCGCACCATCACCGACAGCCGGGCCCTGTTCAGCGCGCTCGACGCGGTGGCCCCGGGGGCTCCCGTCTTCGACCTGCGCGAGTACGCCCCCGGTGTGGTGTGCGCGGCGGTGCCGCTCGCGCTCGGCGCCGCCGGCAGCCTCGCGCTGTCGCTGCCCGGCGGGCACGCGCACCGGCTGGGCCGGGCCACCGAGGCGCTCCGCCTCAAGGCGGTTCCGGTGCTTCTGGCCCTGCTCCTGGCGGGGGCGATCCCGCCGGACGGCACGGGCGGTGCGGACGGCACGGACAGCGCTGACGGCATGGGCGGCGCCGGGTGCGCTGCCGGCACTGGCGGCACTGGCGGCACGAGCAACTCGGACGGTACGGACGCCTTCGACGCCGCGTTCGCGGCCGGCGGCCCGGGCGGCGCCGGCCGGGCCGACGACGGGGCGGCCGGCCCGGTTCCCTCGCGGGGCCCGGGGGATCCGGAGGCGCTGCCGATGCCGGTACCGGTCACGGCGGAGACCCTGCGCCAGCTGCGCAGCCTCTTCCGGACCCCGCTGACGCGGGCCACGGCCGGGGCGGACGGGCCCCATCTGGTCAGCGACAGCGCCTCCGAGGCTGCGTACCTCTTCGACGCCCCCGAGGGCGGCGGAGCCCCGGGTCTGGCACTCCCGCGCACCTTCGCCCCGCTGGTGCCCGGGAGTCTGCGGACGACCGACGGGCTCGACGGCCTGGTGGTGCTGCGGACCTGAACGGGGCAGGTGCTCAGGGGGCGACGGAGCCCGGCGCGCCGGGCACGAAGGTGGCCACGGCGGTGTCGAAGTGCCGCTTGGCCTCGGCGAGTTCACCCACCGGCGCGGAGACCCAGATGTCGTACATCCGGCCGTTCTGGTCCCAGCAGAGGTCGTAGGTGTGCCGGGCCCCCTCGGCCGGGGTGAAACCGTCCCAGGTGAACTCCCAGAGTGCCGCCGGGAGTTCGTGGTGGGTCGTGGCGACGACCGTGCCGGCGCGGTAGCCGGGGTTGGTGTCCGAGCCGTCGCCGTGGGCCTTGCGCATCACGCCGAGCGGACCGCCGGGCACGGGCATCTTCACCCGGATCCCGATGCGGAAGGACCCGTCCGGGGAGACGTAGAAGACCCGTTGGTCGTCGGTGGCCCGCTGGTACCCCTCGGGCACGGCGATGGCGAAGCCCTGCGGGTCGGCGACGGCCCGGTACCCGGAGGGCGGCCCGCTCGGGGCCACGCCCACCGCACTCGGGGTGGAGCCGGCCCCGTTCGGGATCGAGGGCGGGGTCGCGGTAGCGGTCACGGTCGCGGTCGCGGAGCCCTCGGGGACGGTCACCGCACTCCGCGACCCGTTCCCCGAATCCTCCCCACCGAGCAGCGAACGCAGCGGGTCGACGCCCACCACGACCCCGGCCGCCACCAACACGGCGGAGGCGGCCACGACCAGCCCGAGGCGCAGGCCCGGCCGGACGGCGACGCGCTGCCGGGCAGTCGGGCGCGGAGCCACGGCGGGGGCCGTCAGCCCCTCGGAGGCGGAGGCGGAGACGGAGGCGGGCAGCGAAGTCGGCGCCCGGTCGGCCGGCACGGGGTCTGCCGGCACGGGGTCTGCCGGTACACGGTCTGCCGGTACGGGGCTGCCGCCGTCGGGCACGGGGCTGCCCCCGGCCAGGTAAGCCGACAGCAGCCGGGCCGCCTCTGCGGCCGCCATCCTCCGCTCCGGGTCGCGTTCCAGCAGTCCCAGGATGACCGGCAGCAGCGGCCCGGCCTGGGCGGGCGGACGGATCTCCGCGGAGACGACGGCGTGCAGGACGCCGCCCAGTGAATCGCGGCGGAAGGGTGATTCCCCGGTCAGCGCGGTGCACATGAGCGTGCCGAGCGACCACAGGTCGGCGGCCGGTCCGGCCTCGGCTCCCCGCATCCGCTCGGGAGCGGTGTACTCGGGCGAGCCGACGAAGGCGCCCGTCTGGCTGATGGTGGTGGTCCCGGAGATCCGGGCGATGCCGAAGTCGGTGAGCACGACCCGGCCGGTCCCCGACTCCATCAGGACATTGGCCGGCTTCACGTCCCGGTGGAGCACGCCCCGGCCGTGCGCCGCGGTCAGGGCGCCGAGCAGGGCGAGCGCGGTCCTGGCCGTCTCGACCGGGGTGAGGGTCTTCCCGGCGGAGATCAGGTCGGCGAGCGAACCGCCGTCGACCAGTTCCATGACGATGCAGGGACGCCCCTGGTGTTCGACGACGTCGTGGACCACGACGATGTGGGGGTGGCGCACGTGTGCCACCGCCCGCGCCTCGCGCAGCGCACCCGCGGCCACGCCGTCCCCGTCGCCCTCACCGGCGTGCAGTTCCTTGACGGCGACCGGACGTCCGAGCAGTTCGTCGGTGGCCCGCCAGACGGTACCCATCCCGCCCCGGCCCAGCCGGTCTTCCAGGCGGTACCGCCCGGCCACCACGACACTGCCGCGCACCTCGTCCTGTGCCACCGCGCTCCCCCTCACCCGATCCCCGGGCCATGATGCCGTAGCCCGCTCTCCCGGCGGCCCGAGCCCAGCGCACTCTAGAATCGCGTCGGGCGGCACCGGCACAGCTCTACGGGGGGGGATAACGTGGAACCCACAGCCATCGGGCTCAAGTTGGCGACGGCAGTGATCGGCCCGCTCATCAGGAAGTTCTTCGTCACCGACGCCCCCGGGGCGGGGCTGGTCGACAAACCGGTCCGGCTCTCCGGGTACGTCTCCTTCAAGGGCGAGAAGCGCACCCTCACCGAGTCCGACGTACGCACCCTGGCAGCCACCCTCGTCCAGCAGGCCCTGAGCACGGGCGAACGCCGGATCCCGGCGGACGAACGCGAAGCCGTCACCGACGCCCTCGCCACCACCCTGCACGCCCTCGGCGACCTCACGATCACGGACGTCGACGCCGTCCGCCTCGGCCCGGACGCCTTCGCCCGCGAACTGCGCCGCGCGGCGGACCGCCCGGAGCGCCACCTCTCCGCCGACGCCACGCACTTCTACGAGGCCCTGCTCGCCGTCGCCTCCCTCCACATCCTGGAGTTCTTCACCCAGCGCAAGACCTTCGCGGCGCACGCGCTGGTCAGCCAGACCCGGGCGGTCGATGAACTCACATCAAAGACCGATGAGTTGATCCGACGCACTCCACTCCCCGAGGCGGCGGACGTCGCATTCGAAGCGACGTATCTGCCGTACGTGGCCAAGAAGCACTCCAAACTCACCATCTACGGCATCGACCTCAGCAATTCACCGACGCGCTGGCCGCTGGACGTGGCCTACCTGAGCCTGGAAGCGGAGCCTCTGGGCCGCACGGAGATCTCCTGGGACGCTCACGAGACCGCGGAGGACTTCCTCCTCGCGCTACGGCGGACCCAGCAACCTCAGCCCGCGGATCAAGCCTTGGCCCGCGTCCCCCGTGTCCTCCTGCGGGGCGAGGCCGGTTCCGGCAAGACCACGCTCGTCCAGTGGCTGGCGGTGACCGCCGCCCAGCAGGAGCGCCCGGACCGGCCGGAATACCTCCGCGACCGGATCCCCTTCGTACTCCCGCTCCGCACGCTCACCCGCCACGGCGAACGGCTACCCGCCCCCAAGGACTTCCTCGCCGCGATCGGCTGCCCGCTCGCCGGCTCCCAGCCGGCCGGATGGGAACACCGGGTGCTTTCCGCCGGGCGCGGGCTGATCCTCGTGGACGGCATCGACGAGATCCCGGAGCCCGAGCGGGAGCGGACCCGCCGCTGGCTGCGGGACCTCATCGACACGTACGACGGCGACAACCGCTGGCTGGTCACTTCCCGCCCGTCGGCCGTGGGTCAGGACTGGCTCACGGAAGAAGGGTTCGGCGAACTGGCCCTGTCCTCCATGGGGCGAGCCGACACGGCCACCTTCATCAAGCGCTGGCACGCGGCCGCCCGCGACGGGGCCGAGTCCGCAGCCGAACTCGATGCGTACGAGGCCCAGCTCCTCACCGCCGTCCGCACGAAGGCCGACCTCGGCAGGCTGGCCACCAACCCCCTGATGTGCGGCCTGATCTGCGCGCTCCAACGCGATCGACGTGGCTACCTCCCGCACGGCCGTAAGGACTTGTACGAGGCAGCCCTCTCGATGCTGATCAGCCGCCGCGACCGCGAGCGGGACATGAACGTCCCAGACCTCCGGGAAGAGCCGCAGCTCGAACTCCTCCAACGGCTCGCGTACTGGCTGATCAAGAACGGCCGTACGGAGATGGACCGTTCGCAGGCCGAGGACATCATCGGCCGGGCCCTCCCCGCCGTCCCTGAGGCGGCGGCGCTGGGTGATCCGTCAGCCGTCTTCGACCACTTCCTCCAGCGCAGCGGCCTGCTCCGCGAACCGACCCCGGGGACGGTGGACTTCATCCACCGCACCTTCCAGGACTTCCTGGGCGCGCGGGCGGCGGTGGAGGAGGGCGACTTCGGCCTGCTCGACGGCCACGCCGCCGACGACCAGTGGGAGGACGTCATCCGCATGGCGGTAGCCCTGGCCCGGCCCCGCGAGCGGGTGACCCTCTTCGAGGGCCTGCTGAGCCTCGGCGACCGCACCGAAGACCGCCGCGTGTACCTCCTCGCCGCCGCATGCCTGGAGCACGCCACGACGCTGGAGCCGGAGGTCCGCGAGGCGGTGGAGGAACGCACCACCAGGCTGATCACGCCGCGCGACGAGTTCAATGCCCGCGCGTTGGGCACTTTGGGTCCACTGATCCTGGACCTCCTGCCCGGCCCCGATGGCCTGGACGAATCGGCCTGCTACTACACCGTCATCGCTGCTTCCAGGGTCTTGTCCGATGCGGCCATACCCTTCCTGGCCGGCTATTCCGGGCACCCCTCCCTCAGAGTGCGCAGCCAGCTCATGTGGGCCTGGTCGCGGTTCGACAGCGCCGTGTACGCGGATGAGGTCATCGCACACCTCGACCCGGACGATCTCGACTACAGCATCACCTCCGACGCACAGCTGCTCCATCTGGAGCGCCTGAACCTCCGCGCGGAGTCGCTGGACGTCAGGAGCGCCGTGTCCGTGGAGGCGCTCACGTCGTACCTTTCCCGAAACAAGATCACGAAGCTCCGGCTGACGAGTCACCCGCTGAGGGATCTGGAATTCCTGCGGGCCCAGTCGGAGCTCACATCGTTCTCGGCTCTCGGCTGCCCCGCGCTCACGGACCTTTCCCCTCTCGGCGAGCTTCCGATCAGCCGCCTGGCCATCGAGGGCTCGACCACCATGGACCTGAGCCCGCTGAACCGGCAGTCGACGCTGACCCACCTGTGGCTCTACGGCGGCGTTTCGAAGGGACTCTCCCGCTTCGCCGCCCTGACGTCCCTCACCCAGCTGTCCGACCGGATCTCCGCCGAGGACTGGCAGGAGATGGCAGAGCTGCCCGCGCTCCGGACCCTGTCGCTGGAGGCCGTCTCCGTGGAGGCCCTTCCCCCTGACGTCGTCCTGGCACAGGTCACCGCCCTCACCCTCCTCGACGACGACGGCGTATCCGCGGCGCAGCTGGTGCTCGACCGGCTGCCGCACGCCTTCCCCGGCCTCGTCTCCGGTGTGTACTCGGGGGCGCTCACGCCCGGCCTGGACGTCTCCACACTGGCGGACATCGTCACCCTGGAGGCTTTCGAGATCGATCTGCCTACCAGCATGCTCGAGGGCATCGCCTCACTGCCCTCCCGCGTCACGGTCTCCCAAGGGCACTGACCAGACCTTCGGTCAGTCCCGGCCCGCTCCGGCACCCACCCTCCGGGTAAGGTGTCGAACCGTGGCTGATCGTCGAACGGCAATCATGGAAGGCGCCGCGCGGGTCATCGCCCGGCGCGGCGTCCGCGGCCTGCGCGTGGAGGAGCTCGCGGCCGAGGCCGGGGTGTCCACGGCGTTGATCTACTACCACTTCAAGGACCGCGCGGGGATCCTCCGCGCCACCCTGGAGTTCATCAACGACCGCGCCGGCCGCTACACCACGGACCGGGACCCCGCCGATCCCCCGCTCGACGCCCGGGGCGAGCTGGAGCAGACGCTCCTGCTGGAGTTCCAGGACGACCCCGCGGTGCGCGAGAACAGCACGGCCTGGGGAGAGCTGCGCGCCAGCGCCGTCTTCGACCCCGACCTGCGGGAAGACCTCGCCGGCGCCACCCGCGTGTGGATCCAGGAAGTGAGCGAGCTGCTCGGGCAGGTCCGCCCCATGGCCCCGGCCGCCGCCCTCTCCAGTGCCGCCGAGCGGCTGACCGCCCTGGTGGAGGGGCTGAGCTCGCGCTGGCTCAGCGGCAGCCTGCCCCTGACGCACGCCCGTGAGCTGATGGTGTCGTCCATCAACGCCGAGCTGGACCGCCTCGCCCGCCCGTAGCCGACCCGGCATGACCCGTAGGCCTCGTAGCCTCGTAGGCCTCGTAGGCCTCGCAGGCCTCGCAGGCCTCGCAGGCCTCGCAGGCCTCGCAGGCCTCGCAGGCCTCGCAGGCCTCGCAGGCCTCGCAGGCCTCGCAGGCCTCGCAGGCCTCGCAGGCCTCGCAGGCCTCGCAGGCCTCGCAGGCCTCGCAGGCCTCGCAGGCCTCGCAGGCCTCGTAGGACAGCCTGATCCGCAGGCCCCGCAGGACACCCTCCCCCGCCCCGCAGGGATCACGCACGCCCCGCGCCTTGACTGAATTTTCAGTCAGTGACAGAGTTCTGGCCATGGCCCCTCCCGGCCCGCCCGCCGCACCCCCACCTGATCCGGAGGCTCCTCGATGCCCGACTCCCCCGACGACAGCCGCTCCTTCCTCGGCCGGTTCTTCGGCTCCTCGCCCTCCCGCAGGATCGTCCTCGGGGCCGCCGGACTCGGAGCGGCAGGCGTCGCGCTCGGCACCGCGGCCGTCGCGACCCCGGGGGCGCTCCGGTCGCCGAGCAAGGCGGTGCAGCGCTGGCGGGTGGACCTCGACGACGTCCCCCACGCCCGCACCTGGATGTCCTGGCCCTCGCGCTCGTCCATCTGGGGCGGCCGCGCGCTGACCGGGGTCCAGGAGGACATCGCGCTGATCGCGAAGACGATCGCGCGCTACGAGCCCGTCACCACGTGCGCGCCGGACGCCTCCACGGCCGCCACCGCCCGCTCCTGGTGCGGCCCCGGCGTGACCGTGACCACCGCCGTCGGCACCGACGACCTCTGGATGCGCGACATCGCACCGGTCTTCCGCCGGGACGGCCGCGGCGGGCTCGACGCGATCGGCCTGAACTTCAACGGCTGGGGCAACAAGCAGACCCACGCCTACGACGCCCACGTCGCGGAGAGCATCGCCTACGAGCGCCATCTGCCCTTCAGCAAGACGGACTTCGTCGGCGAGGGCGGGTCGATCGAGACCGATGGCGACGGGACCGTGATGGCCACGGAGAGCAGCCTGGTCAACAAGAACCGCAACCGGGGCTGGAGTCGGGCCGAGGTCGAGGACGCCGTCCTGCACGCGTACGGCGCCGACAAGATGATCTGGGTGCCCGGCATCAAGGGCAAGGACATCACCGACGACCACATCGACGTGACCTCGCGCTTCATCCGCCCCGGCGTGGTCATGGTCCAGGTGCCGCCGGCGGGCCGCGACGACGTATGGGCGCGCGATGCCCGCGAGCAGTTCTCCATCCTCTCCGCCGCCACCGACGCGCGCGGCCGGCGGCTGACCGTCATCAAGGTCGACGGTCCCGACACCGTCCGCTCGAAGAACCCCGAGTTCGTCGACTCGTACCTGAACTTCCACGTGGTCAACGGGGCTGTCATCACTGCCCAGTTCGGGGACGCGGCGAAGGACGCGGCGGCGAAGCGGGCCCTGGCGGCCGCCTTCCCCGGACGGACCGTGGTGCAGATCAACGTCGACCGGCTGATGGCCGGGGGCGGCGGCATCCACTGCTCGACGATGGCCGAACCGCTCCCGTAGCCCCCGCCGGTACCGGCACCGGCAGTACACCGGGGCGGCCCGCCCCGCCCTTCACAGATGAGGCCGTATGCGATGCGACTGACACCGACCGAGCGGGACCGGCTGCTGATCTTCACGGCGGCGGAACTGGCCCGCGCCCGCCGCGCGCGCGGCGTGAAGCTCAACGTCCCCGAGGCCACCGCGCTGATCACCGACACGGTGTGCGAGGCGGCGCGGGACGGCCGCAGGCTGGCCGAGGCGATCGCGGCGGGCCGCCACGTGCTCAGCGCCGAAGAGGTGCTGCCCGGGGTCCCCGACGTGGTCACCTCGATCCAGGTCGAGGCCGTTTTCGACGACGGTACGAGGCTCTGCGTCATCGACGACCCCTTCCGGCAGGAGGGTTCGCTCGGGGCCGACGCCCCGGGCGCCGGCCTGCCCGGGGCCGGCGAGGGCTACGGCCCCGCCGCGCCGACGGTGCGGCTGGCCGTGCGGAACACCTCGAGCGTGCCCATCAGCGTCACCTCGCACTTCCACTTCTTCGAGTCGAACCCGCGCCTCGCCTTCGACCGCGCCGCCGCCTACGGGACGCGCCTCGCCGTACCGGCCGGCTCCTCGGTCCGCTTCGACGTGGGAGCCACCGTCCTGGTGGAGCTGCTGCCCATCGGCGGGGCGCGCGTGGCCATCGGTTTCGCCGGTCTCGTCGACGGCCCCCTGGACGCGCCCGGCGCGCGCGAGGCCGCCCTGGCCAAGGCCTGGGCCACGGGATACCTCACCTCGTACGAGGACCACGCACAAGGACAGGAGCAGGCATGAGCGGCAGCGTCTTCGACTCCGCGGGCTGCCACGGCCGCCCGGGCGCCGCCCCGGCGGACAGCACCGACCCGCACGACTACATGACCGTCCACGGCCCCCGGGCGGGCGACCGGATCCGGCTCGGCGACTCCGGGCTCATCGTCCGCGTGGAGTCCGATTCGCAGAAGCCCGGGGACGAGTTCCTGGCCGGCTTCGGCAAGACGGCCCGAGACGGCCTGCACCTGAAGGCCGCCGCCGTCCGCGACACCTGCGACATCGTCATCAGCAACGCCCTGGTCATCGACGCAGTCCTCGGCATCCGCAAGACCAGCATCGGCATCCGCGAAGGGCGGATCCACGCGATCGGCCGGGCCGGCAACCCCGACACCCTCGACGGGGTGGACGTGGTGGTCGGTACGGGGACGACCATCGTCTCCGGCGAGGGCATGATCGTCACGGCCGGCGCCATCGACACCCATGTCCACCTGCTCTCGCCCAGGATCATGGAGGCCTCGCTGGCGTCCGGGGTCACCACGATCATCGGCCAGGAGTTCGGCCCGGTCTGGGCGGTCGGGGTCAACTCCCCGTGGGCGCTGAAGCACGCCTTCAACGCCTTCGACGCCTGGCCCGTCAACATCGGCTTCCTGGCCCGCGGTTCCTCCTCGGACCCGGCCCCGCTCATCGAGGCCCTCGCCGAAGGCGGAGCGTCCGGCTTCAAGGTCCACGAGGACATGGGCGCACACACCCGCGCCCTGGACACCGCCCTGCGCGTGGCCGAGGAGCACGACGTACAAGTCGCCCTGCACACGGACGGGTTGAACGAGTGCCTGTCCGTCGAGGACACCCTGCGGGTGCTGGACGGCCGGACCATCCACGCCTTCCACATCGAGGGCTGCGGCGGCGGCCACGTCCCCAACGTCCTGAAAATGGCGGGTGTCGAGAACGTCATCGGCTCCTCGACGAACCCCACCCTGCCCTTCGGCCGGGACGCGCTGGGCGAGCACTTCGGCATGATCGTCTCGGCTCACGACCTGAAGGTCGACCTGCCCGGCGACGCCGCCATGGCACGCGACCGGATCCGCGCCGGGACGATGGGTGCCGAGGACCTCCTGCACGACCTCGGGGTCATCGGGATCACCTCCTCCGACGCCCAGGGCATGGGCCGCGCGGGCGAGACCGTACGCCGCACCTTCGCCATGGCCGGGAAGATGAAGGCCGAGCTCGGCCCGCTGGACGGCGAGGGCTCCTACGGCACGGCGGAGAGCGGCGACGACAACGAGCGCGTGCTGCGCTACATGGCCAAACTGACCATCAACCCGGCCATCGCCCACGGCCTGGCGCACGAGGTCGGCTCCATCGAGGTCGGCAAGCTCGCCGACCTGGTGATGTGGTGGCCGGAGTACTTCGGCGCCAAGCCCCAACTGGTCCTGAAGGGCGGCTTCCCGGCGTACGGGGTCACCGGTGACCCCAACGCGTCGACCGACCGTTGCGAACCGCTGGTCCTCGGGCCGCAGTTCGGCTCGTACGGGGCCACCGCGGCCGACATATCCGTGGCGTTCGTCGCGGAAGCGGCCGTCCAGAACGGCGACATGATGCCCACCCGGCGCCGCAGGGTCGCGGTCCGCGGGACCCGCGGCATCGGGCCGAAGCACATGCTCCGCAACAGCCGCACCGGCAGCGTCGACGTCCATCCCGGCACGGGCCTGGTGTCCCTCGACGGGGAGCCGCTGGTCTCCGAGCCGGCCGACTCCATATCCCTGAGCAGGCTCTACTTCCTCTAGGCCCCGGCCCGGGCCGCGGCCTGGGCCGCGGCCTGAGCCCCGTCCCCCGGAGCGTCCTGGCGGAAGTCCAGCATGCAGAACACCTTGTCGTAGCGGCGTTCGCCGACGGCGACGAAGCGGGGCAGCCGCCCGTACTCGGTGAAGCCCAGGGAGGCGTAGAGCCCGAGGGCCCGGGTGTTGTCGCCCCGCGCATCCAGCGTGAGGACCTCGATCCCGGCCCCGCGGGCGTCCTCGACGAGGGCCGCGGTCAACGCCCGGCCGATCCCGAGCCCGTGGGCCCCGGCGGCGACCGCGAGCTTCTCCAGGTCCGCGTGCGGCCGGTGCGTCGGGCGGGCGTAGCGCTGCCAGTACCCGAGCCCCACGAGCCGGTCCCCGACGCAGGCGCCGCGCAGTCCCGCGTCCCCGGCCCGTACGGCGGCCACGACGCGGTCCAGCAGCTGCGCCACCTCGTCCGGCCCGGGTGGTTCGACCCAGCCGAGCGCGGCTCCCCCGGCCACCAGCTCGGCCAGGATCCGGTGCGCCGACGCGGCGAACCGGGCCGCCCGTTCCGGGTCGGACACCAGCTCCAGGGCGTCCACGATCACCGCTCCGGCGGCCCGGACGGTCATGCGGCCAGTTCCCCTTCGATCGCGTCGGCGAGGAGCCGGCGCGCGTGGTCCAGGGGCAGCGAGCCGCTCAGCCACCGGACGCTGAGGCCTTCGAGGAGGGCCGTCAGGCGTTCGGCGGCGGCCGCGTGCTCGGGGGCCGTACCGGTGGGACGGGCCTGGGCGAGGAGGTAGGAGATCTCGTGGACCCAGCTGTGCGTGGCCTTGGCCACGTCCTCGCGCAGGTCGTGATCGAAGACGGCGCTGGCCCTCAGCTCACCCCAGGCGGTGCTGTTCTCCCGTACCTCCGAGGTGTCCTGGAGTTCGAGGAGCAGGGTCCGCTTCAGCTCGTCGCGGGGGCTCTCCGGATCGTCCGAGCCGTCCTCGCGTTCGGCGGTGTAGCGATCGGCGCGGTCGCTGATGAATTCCAGCGTGCGGCGCAGGATCCCTGCGCGGTCGGTGAAGTGGTAGTAGATCAGCGAGGTGGACACGCCCGCTTCGGCGGCAAGCTCCCCCACCCGGAGCCCGCGCACGCCGCGTCGCGCGATCACTCGCGTGGCGGCTCTGAGTATTTCCGTTCGACGGTCTGACACGAAGGGTCACTCTACCCGTCGAGTCCGTCACCTGGGGCTTTTCCTGACCGTAACATCAGGCACCCGTTTCCGGCGATAACGCCGTGATCATGCCGATTCAGAGGCCCTCCAAGCCCTCTCCCCACGCCGCTCGACACGCGGTGTGACCGATTCCGCATCAGCTTGGCCAGAACCATTGACTGAATTTTCAGTTCGGTGGAGGATGCGGGCACCCCTTGTAAACACTGACTGAATTTTCAAACAGGAGTGGATCATGACGAGTTTCCGCATGCCGGCCGAGTGGACGGATCACGAGGGCTGTCTGATGGCGTGGCCGACCCGGCAGGAGCTGTGGGGCGACGTCTTCGACGAGGTGAAGGTCGAGTACGCCCACGTCGCCAACGCGATCGCCGCCTTCGAACCGGTCACCATGGTCGCCCTGCCGGGCAGCGGCGACGAGGCCCGCTCCCTGTGCGGTGAGGGGGTCGAGGTGATCGAGCTCCCGCTGGACGACTCCTGGTTCCGGGATTCCGGGCCGATCTTCGTGCTCGGGCAGGACGGCCGGCGGGCGGGCGTGGACTTCCGGTTCAACGCCTGGGGCGGCAAGCACTTCCCTTACGACACCGACGACAAGATCGCCGCGGCCCTGCTGACGCACCTGGGCGTGGACCGCGTCGACTCCCGGATGATCCTCGAAGGCGGCGCGATCACGGTCGACGGCGAGGGCACGCTGATCACCACCGAGCAGTGCCTGCTGCACCCGAACCGCAACCCGGACATGACCAAGGCGGAGATCGAGGCCGAGCTGATCGCCCGCCTCGGCGTCACCAAGGTGATCTGGCTGCCGTACGGCGGCCTGCTGGACACCGAGACCGACGGGCACGTGGACGGCGTCTGCGCCTTCGTCGCCCCCGCCACCGTCGTCGTCCAGCTCCCGAGCGACCCGGCCCACCCCGACTACGAGCGCATGCGCGTCAACCGCGCCGTCCTCGAGGGGTCCACCGACGCCGCCGGCCGCCCCTTCACGATCATCGACCTGCCGCAGAGCAACCTCGTCGAGGTCGACGGCAAGGAGACCGAGGTCGGCTACCTGAACTTCTACATCGCCAACGGCGGGGTCGTCGTCCCGGTCGCCGGCACCTCCGAGGACGAGGGCGCGCTCGCCGTCATCGCGTCCGCGCTGCCCGGCCGCAAGGTCGTCGGAGTCCGCTCGCGCGTGATCGCGTACGGCGGTGGCGGCGTGCACTGCATCACCCAGCAGATCCCCGCGGCCGGCCGCACCGTCTGACCGGCTCGCCCCCTTCGCCGTGCCCGGGCCGGCGGCCCGCACCGAGCCCCCCGAGCCTCCCTCCTCGCCCCGCTCGCCGCCTGCCCGTACCTCCCCGCCCCGCATGGAAGAGAGAGCACCGATGCCCAGATCCCTTCCCTGGTCCAGAGCCGCCAGGTCCTCCGGTCACGCCGGCGCCGGTCACGCCACCGCCGGCCACACCACCGCCGCCGGCGTCTCCACCGCCGGCCGGTCCGCCCCCCGCCGGTCCCGCCGGTACGCGCTGCCCGTAGCCACGCTGGCCGCCCTCAGCCTGGTCGCCGCCTGTTCCGGCCCGCCCAAGGGCGACGGGAGCCAGAAGGGCGCGTCCTTCAAGCTGTCCGCCGGCACCCCCGCCGCCGCGGGTGAGCTCGACTCCTTCACCTGGGCCGTCTACGCGGAACCGCCGACGCTGGACTACATCTCGGCCTTCGACTACCCGGCGAACACGATCCTGTCGAACGTCTGCGAAAGCCTGATGCGGTGGACCCCGCAGCTCACGACGGCTCCGGGCCTGGCCGAGAAGGCCACCAACCCCAATGACCTGACGTGGGTCTACGACCTGCGCCCCGGCGTGCGCTTCCACGACGGCGGCACGATGAGCGCCGACGACGTGGTCTACAGCCTGGGCCGTCAGATGGACCCGGACAACGGGGCCGCCTGGAACGGCAACTTCTCCAACGTCGAGGCCATCACCAAGACCGGCCCGCTCCAGGTGACGGTCAAGCTGAAGCAGCCCGATTCGCAGTTCCCCCAGTACATGGCGACCGCCGCGGGCGTCGTGGCCTCCAAGGCCGGGGTGGAGAAGGCGGGCGAGGACTACGGCACCACCGGCAGCCTGGACTGCACCGGCCCCTTCAAGCTGGGCACCTGGAACAAGGGCCAGTCGATCGAGCTCCAGCGCTTCGACGGCTACTGGGGCACCAAGGCCAAGTCCGCGAAGGCCGTCTTCACCTTCCTGACCGACCCCAACGCCCGTACGAACGCCCTGCTGAGCGGCGAGGCCGACGGCGGCTACCTGATCCCCACCGAGAGCTACGACCGGCTGCGCGCGAGCGGCGCCGGCACGCTCTACTTCGGCGAGGGCCTCAGCACCGTCAACGTCAACATAACGAGCATGAAGGGCGCGCTCGGCGACGTCCGCGTCCGCCGGGCGCTGTCCCTGGCCCTGGACCGCCGCGGCTTCGTCAAGGCGGGCCTGGGCGGCGCGGGCACGGTCACCACCTCCCTCACCACCAAGGCGGTCTGGGCCGGAGCCCCCGCCGCCATCCGCGCGTCCGCCTTCGACGGCCTGCCCTCCCCCGAGCAGAACATCGACGCGGCCAAGCGGATGGTCGAGGAGGCCGGCGCCACCGGCAAGACGGTGACCATCGCCACCAGCTCGATCGGCCTGGACGTCTCGCTGCTGGCCACCGCGGTCCAGGACGCCGGCACCAGGATCGGCCTGAAGGTCGAACTGAAGACCATCGCCCCCAACGCGTTCACCTCGCTGTTCACCGACCCCGCGGCGCGCGAGGGCCTCGACATGTTCCCGCTGACGTACTACGACTCCATCACCGACCCGATGGACCTGCTGAGCAACTTCCAGACCGGTGCCTACCAGAACTACGCCGGCTACAGCGACGAGTCCTACGACGCGCTGACCGACAAGGCCCGCTCCGCGTACGACCCGGCCAAGCGCTTCTCCGCGGCCGCCGAACTCCAGAGGAGGGCCGCCGACCAGCTCCTGTGGATCCCGGTCGCCGAGTGGCCGACCGCGGTCTTCCTGAACAAGCGGATCACCGGCGCGCCCACCACCATCTCCTACCTCTACTACCCGTGGGCCGCCGACGTCGGGGCGGCCGCGCGATGACCTTCCTGCGCTTCGCCGTACGGCGGCTGGCCGAAATGGCCGCCACCCTGCTCGGCGCCTCCTTCGTGATCTTCGGCGCTCTGTACCTGGCTCCGGGCAATCCGGCGAGCTTCCTCCTGGGCGGCCGCTCGGCCTCCCCGGAGGCCCTGCAGGCGATCAACGAGCACTACCACCTGGACGACCCCTTCGCGGTGCGGTACCTGAACTGGCTCGGCCAGGTGGTCCAGGGCGACTTCGGCCGCTCGATCACGTACCGAACCGACGTGTCCCGGCTCCTCGCGGACCGGCTGCCCAACACCCTGATGCTGATCTCGATGGCGCTCGTACTGGTCCTCGTGTTCGGGCTGCTCCTCGGCTGGATCGGCGCCGTCCGCGGCGGGGCCGCCGACTCCGCGATCCTGGTGACCACCACCGTCGCCATCGGCACGCCGTCGTTCGTCGCGGCGGTGCTGCTGCAGGGCCTGTTCGCGGTGAAGCTGGGCTGGTTCCCCACCGGCGGCGCCGGCGAGGGCTTCGGGCAGATGCTGTGGCACCTGACCCTGCCCGCCATCGCCCTGGCGCTCTACCTGATCGGCATGCTCGCCCGGGTCACCCGGGCCGCGATGCTCGAAGTCCTCGGCCAGGAGCACGTCACGGTCGCCCGCAGCCGTGGCGTGTCCGCCCGCCAGGTCATCCGCAGGCACGTCTTCCGCAACGCACTGGGCACCGTGCTCACCACCGGCGGGCTCATCGTCTCCACACTGCTGGTCTGCACCGTCCTGGTGGAGTCCGCCTTCAGTGTGGGCGGCATCGGCCAGCTCCTCGAACTCTCCACCACCACCAAGGACTTCCCCACCGTGCAGGCCATCTCCCTCATCATGGTCGCGCTGTTCATGACGGTGAACCTCGTCGTCGACCTGCTCCATCCGCTGGTCGATCCCCGGGTCACCCTCGGCCCCGCGAAGAAGGCCTCGTGAGCTCCGTCCTGGTGCGCCGGCCGGGCCTCGCCCGGCTCCGGACCTCCCGCGCCCCCCTCTCCCTGTTCTGTACGGGCTTCGTCGCCGTCGTCGTCCTCGTCGCCCTGTTCGCCCCCTGGATCGCGCCCTACGATCCCAACTCCGTCGACCTGGCGAACGCCCTCGCGGGCCCTTCGGCCGATCACCTCCTGGGCGTCGACGCCTCCGGGCGCGACACCTTCTCCCGGATGGTCCTGGGCGCCCGCACCTCGCTCCTCGGCCCGCTCGGCGTGGTCGCCTTCTCCACCGTGGCCGGCGTGGCGATCGGCACCGCCGCCGCCTGGCGGGGCGGCTGGCTGGACTCGGTGCTCTCCCGCAGCACCGAGCTGGTCTTCGCCTTCCCGGGCATGCTGCTGGCCATCCTGATCGTCTCGGTCTACGGCGAGGGGCTGCTCGCCCCCGTCATCGCCCTGGCCATCGCCTACCTGCCCTACGTCAGCCGGCTGACGCGTTCCCTCGTGCTGGCCGAGCGCACCCGCCCGTACGTGGAGGCGTACCGGGTGCAAGGACATTCGGGGGCGCAGATCTGCCTGCGCCACGTGGTCCCCTCCATCGCCCCGGTCGTCCTCGCGCAGTCCGCGATCAACTTCGGCTACGCCCTGATCGACCTGGCCGGCCTCGCCTTCCTCGGGCTGGGCGTACCGGCCCTGACCCCCGACTGGGGCCGCATGGTCTTCGACGGCAACGCCGCCGTCCAGGCCGGCTACCCGCTCGCGTCGATCGTGCCGTGCGCGGCCATCGTGCTGACCGTGGTCGCCTTCAACGTCGTCGGCGAGTCCTGGGCCGACAAGGTCGCAAGGAGAGCCCGATGAAGGCACCGGAAGCACCGGCGTCGACGCCGTCATCCACACCGCCCGCCTTGTTGAACACCCTGGAGATCGAGGGCCTGCGGCTGCACCTGCCGGGCGCCGTACGGCCCGTCCTCGACGGCGTCGGGCTCACCGTCGGCCCCCGGGAGACCGTGGCCCTGGTCGGCGAGTCCGGCTCGGGCAAGAGCCTGACCTCGCGCAGCGTGCTGCGGCTGCTGCCCGACGGGGCCCGGACGGAGGGTGAGGTCCGGGTGGCCGGGGACGACGTACTCACCATGTCCCCGGGGCAGTTGAGGGTGCTGCGCACCAGCACGGCGGCCATGATCTTCCAGGACCCCCGGGCGGCGGTCAATCCGATGCGCCGCGTCGGGGACTTCCTCACCGAGAGCCTGCGGCTGAACGCCAGGGCGAGCAAGGCGGTCGCCGAGGACCGGGCGGTGGCGATGCTGGAGGCCGTCGGCCTCACGGCCGGCGCCCTGCGCAAGTACCCCGGACAGCTGTCCGGCGGCATGCTGCAACGGGTCGTGATCGCGGCCGCGTTGATGGGTGATCCGGCCCTGATCCTCGCCGACGAACCCACCACGGCACTGGACGTCACCACGCAGGCCGAGGTGATCGGCCTCCTCGGCGATCTGCGCGAACGCTTCGGAACGGGCCTGCTGTTCGTCACCCACGACCTCGGCCTCGCCGCCGCGATCAGCGACCGGGTGTACGTGATGTACGCGGGCCGGATCGTGGAGACGGGCCCGGCCGCCGAGCTGTTCGCCCGGCCCCGCCACCCGTACACGGCGGCCCTGCTGAACTCCACCCCGCGCCTGGACGCGCCCCGCGGGCGGCTCGCCGCGATCGAAGGCCGGCCGCCGAGCCTGCGGGAGGAGCTGAGCGGATGCCCCTTCGCCGCGCGCTGCGTGCTCGCGACCGACGTGTGCACGCGTGAGGCACCGGCCCTGCTCCCGGTCGCCGGGGAGCCGGACCGGCTCGCCTCCTGCCACCACGGCGAGCTGATCGCCGAGCGGGAACGGAAGGAACTCCACCCATGAGCACCCCCATCGGCGCGAGCGCCGACACCACGACGGGCACGACCGGCACGGCCGGCTCGACGGGCACGACGGGCACGACGGGCACGACGGGCACGGCCGGCTCGACGGGCACGGCCAAGACCGTTCTGGAGGTCCTGGGCTTGCACCGGACCTACGGGAGCGTCCGGGCCGTGGACGACGTGTCGTTCCGGCTGGCCGAGGGCGGCTCCCTGGGCATCGTCGGCGAGTCCGGTTCGGGCAAGACGACCACGGCACGCATCGTCGTGGGTCTGGAACACGCGGACGAGGGCCGGGTGCTGATCCACGGCCGTGACCGTGGCGAGCACGCGCGCGGCAAGGCGCGCCGCCTCGCCCGGGCCCGTGAGGTCCAGATGGTCTTCCAGGACCCCTTCCTGTCCCTGGACCCGCGCACGACCGTGGGCGCCGCCCTGCGGGAGACCCTCGCGCTGCACTTCCCCGGCGCGGACCACGCGCACCGGATCACCGAACTGCTCGAGCAGGTCGGCCTCGGCTCCCGCGAGGCGGACGCGCTGCCCCGGCAGCTGTCGGGAGGACAGCGCCAGCGCGTCGCGATCGCCCGCGCGCTGGCGGTCGAGCCGGCCGTCCTCGTCCTCGACGAGGCGGTGGCCGCCCTGGACGTCTCGGTGCAGGCGCAGATCCTGAACCTGCTCTTCGACATCCGCGAACAGACCGGCATCGGCTACCTGTTCATCACCCATGACCTCGGCGTCGTGCGCTGCGTGACCGATGACGTGATCGTCATGCGCAGCGGCCGGATCGTCGAGTCGGGCCCGACGCAGCAGGTGCTCGCCGACCCCCAACACCCCTACACGCGCCTGCTCCTGGAGTCCGTTCCCCGCCCGGGGTGGGATCCCCGGGGCATCGCCGCCGCACGTCGCGCGCTGTAAGGGGGCCGTGGGGGCGGCGGCTCCCACGGCCCGGCGGTCCATCACACATCCACGTATGACGAAACGGAGTTCAGAGATGAACGAGCACGTCGCACGGAGGCTGGACAGACGAGGGTTCCTGACGGCAGCGGGCGCCACCGCGGCCGGTGCCGCGCTGGCGGCGGTCGGCGGGGAGGCGTTCGCGGCCCTCCGCCCCTCGGCGGCGAACGCCGCCGCGGGCTTCGCCGTACCGATCGACACCGTCCGGCACACCCGGACGTGGATGGCGTGGCCCGACAGCTCCGCCATCTGGGGCCGCGGGCTCTCGGGCGTGCAGGCGAACATAGCGCTCATCGCGAAGACCATCGCGAAGTACGAGCCGGTGGTCATGTGCGCCAACTCCGCGAGCGTGTCGAAGGCGAAGAGCGCCTGCGGCTCGGCGGTCACGGTGATCGGTTCGATCCCGGTGGACGACTGCTGGATGCGCGACAGCGGCCCGGTGTTCCGCACCAACGGGGCGGGCGGCCTGGACGCGGTCGGCCTGAACTTCAACGGCTGGGGCAACCAGCAGACCCACGCCAGGGACTCGCTGGTCGCCGGACGGGTCGCCGCCTACGCCGGAGTGGCCTTCGCCGCCGCGGGGTTCACCGGCGAGGGCGGCGCGGTGGAGGCGGACGGCGCCGGCACGCTCATGGCCACCCGCAGCTCCCTGATCAACCCGGACCGCAACCCCGGCAAGACCCAGGCCCAGCTGGAGGCCGCCATGTGCGCGGCCTTCGGCGCCTCCAAGGTCATCTGGTTCAAGGGCGTCCTCGGCCGGGACATCACCGACGACCACGTCGACGCCACGTCCCGGTTCCTCGAGGCGGGGAAGGGGATGGTGCAGATGCCGCTGGCGAGCGACACCGACGCCTGGTCGAACGACGCGCGCCGGCAGTACCAGATCCTGTCCACCAGCACGAGCGCGCTCGGCGGCCCGATCGCGGTCACCAAGCTCCAGGGCCCGGACTACGACAGGATCCGCTCCACCAGCCCCGACTTCGTGGCCTCGTACGTCAACTACTACGTGTGCAACGGCGCCGTGATCTCCTCGCAGTTCGGTCACGCCACCGCGGACGCCGCGGCCAAGCTCACCCTCCAGCGGGCCTTCCCGGGCCGGGTCGTCGAGCAGCTCAACACCGACAGCCTCGGCGCGGGCGGTGGCGGCATCCACTGCGTGACCCAGCAGCAGCCGGTCGCGTAACCGCTCCCCCGCACGTCCGGTCCCCCGCCGCCCGCGGGGGACCGGATCGCCCTACGGAGCTACGGGCTACGGGCTACGGAGCCACGTCGTCCCAGGCCATCGCGCTCATCCGCCAGCCCTCGGGCGTCCGTACGTACTGGGTGGTCTTGTGGCCGGTGCCCTCGAACCACGTTCCGTCGAGGTATCCGGACTTGCGGTACTCGCTGAACCGGTGCGCGACCGAACCGAAGACCTCGGTCCGCTCGGCGACCTCCCATTCGCGGAACTCCGTCAGCGTCCCGTCGGTGAGGATCTTCTCCCGCGGCTCGATGAAGCCGTCGAGGTCGTAGATCACCGGCTCTGCCCCGACGTTCTTGATGATCATCCCTTGGGGAATGAACACCTCCCGGATGGCGTCGAGATCCGGCCGCCCGCCTCCGGCGTTGGTGAACGCCCCGAGGAAGATGCTCATCAACCGGTCCAGCTCGGCCTTGACTTCGGACACGCGTACCCTCCCGAGGGCGAAGATTCCCGGCCGATCTTCGCCTACCCCCGCCACCAGGGCAATGGCCCGGGCGGTCCCGTCACCGCCGGCGCCACTGCCCCGGACGCGTGGCGGACCGGGCCCGGATGCGAGGGCGCGTTCTACTGGCAGGCGCGGACACCCCGCCCCTCGCCTGGAGGCCCCATGAGCATCACCCCCGACCGAGCTCCCGCCGCCCCCACGGGCTCGTACGCGCCGACCGAGCGGACGATCCCCGGCAGGATGCGGCAGTGGGCGTCCTACGACCGGAACCTGGTCCACTCGATCCTCGACGAGGCCTTCGTCTGCCACCTGGGTTTCGTCCGCGACGGCAGGCCCGTGGTCCTGCCCACCCTCTACGCCCGGGTCGGCGAGCACCTGTACCTGCACGGCTCGGTGGATTCCCGGCCCATGCGACTGGCCGCGGCCGACACCGACCGCCCGGAGACGGACGGCGCCGGCCTGGACGTCTGCGTGACCGTCACCCACCTGGACGGGCTGATCCTGGGCCGGTCCGCCTTCCGGCACTCCGTGAACTACCGCTCCGTCGTGGCCCACGGCGTCGCGCACCGGGTCGGCGATCCCGAGGAGAAGGGCCGGGCGCTGAGGGCGATCGTCGAGCACGTCGTTCCCGGCCGGTCCTCGGACACCCGCCCGCCGAGCGCGGAGGAGCTGGACGAGGTCGCCGTCCTGCGCCTCGACCTGAACGAGGTCTCCGCGAAGTCCCGCGCGGGCGGCCCCAACGACGAACCGGGGGACGCGGGCCTCCCCCACTGGTCGGGCCAGGTCCCGCTGCTACGGAGCTACGGCGCTCCGGTCCCCGCCGAGGACATCACCCCGGGAGTGACCCTGCCCGCCTACCTCGAGCGACTGACCCGGCCCGCGGGACCTACCACCAGGTGAGCGCCCGCCGAACCCTACGGAGCCGGCCATGAGCCGCCCCCGAGGCACCGGGCGCCACCACCCGGTCGTCGAAGCACACCGGGCGCGCCGCGCCGCCGACCTGCAGCTGCGCATCGCGGACGCGATCACGCAGTTCGCCGGGTCGATGATGTTCGTCTACATCCACGCGGTGGGGTTCGCGGTGTGGATGCTGTTCGTCGAGCGTTCCCCCTGGCCGACGCTGACCCTCGTGGTCTCCCTGGAAGCGATCTTCCTGTCCACGTTCGTCATGATCGGCCAGAACCGGGCCGCCGCGTTCCAGCAGGCCAAGGCCGACCACGACTTCATCGAGTCCGAGCTGGAGCTGAAGACCAACACCGACCTGACCCGGGCGATCCACACCATGACCACGGAACTCCACAGCCGCCTGGCCGCGAACGGCGACGACGGCGGCCGGTGACCACCAGGGGGCGTCCGCATACGACGACAGAGCCGGTCGAAGCGGTCCCAGGGACGCCTGCTCCGGCTCGGCATGACCGCACCCCACGAGGCAAACGCACCGGATCACCCGGCCCAGTGGTACCTCCCGCCTCCGACCCAACGGATCTCGCCGGGGTCGTCCAGGTCGTGGATCGTGATGCCGGCCGCCGCGGCGGTCAGGACGACGTCCGTCATGGACGTGGCGGTGCCGGCAAGCTGGCCATCGATCTCCACGATGCGGAACGGCGGGTCACCGGGGTGCACCCCGAGCACGGTGACCCGGGCCGGGGAAAGGTAGGGCATGGCGCCTTCGGTCATGCGGACGTCGCCTCCCTTCCACAGCCGGGCCGACGCTTGCAACGGGTCTCATACCGCCCCTGCCCGAATGCGCGGGCGAAAAACCCGAGGGGTCCGCGGGCCCCGTAGAGGCCTGCCCACAGGCTGCTGACAGCCCAGACCCGGCAAGGGCCCAGATTCGCCGCCTAGCGTGCGGCGCATGACACCACAACACGGGGACAAGAGCCTGACCAGGCGGCGTGCGATGGCCCTCGGCGGCGGCGCCGTGGTCGCGGTCGGCGCGGTCGGCGCGGCCGGCTGGAATGCCTTCGGCGTACAGAGCGCCGGGGCCGCGGAAGCCGCCACGGCATCGTCGGCCGTATCGGGTGGCCAGTGCGTCCTGACGTCGAGTGCCACGGAGGGTCCGTATTACCTGGACGGCGCGCTCGTTCGCAAGGACATCACCGAAGGCAAGAAGGGCATTCCCCTGAGCCTGAACATCACCGTCCAGGACACGACGGACTCCTGCAATCCCGTCAAGGGCGCGGCGGTCGAGATCTGGCACTGCGATGCCTGGGGCTACTACTCCGGCTACACCACTGCCAATCCGGGCGGCGGTGCTCCCGAAGAGAGCGAGGACGGCTCCTCCTCCAACGACAAGACGTATCTGCGCGGCTACCAGATCGCGAACGCCAACGGGGTGGTGAAGTTCGAGACGATCATCCCCGGCTGGTACACGCCGCGCACCTGCCACATCCACGTGAAGGTGCACACCGGCGGCCAGAAGGAGGACGGCACCTACGAGGGCGGCAAGACCAACCACACGTGCCAGCTCTTCTTCGACGACGCCACGGCCCAGGCGGTGTTCTCGCTCGACCCGTACGCGCGACACTCCGGTTCGTACACGAAGCTCGACGACGACATGGTCTACGACGGCAAGGGCGCGGCGGGCGGACTGCTGACGCTGGAGCCGCTCCACGCGAAGGACCCGTCGAAGGGATACGCGAGCACGATCGTCCTCGGCATCGACCCGGAGGCCGAGAACACCGGCGCGGGCGGTGGCGGCGGAGGCACGCCCCCCAGCGGTGCCCCTACGGGTACGCCGCCCAGCGGTGCCCCCACGGGAGCTCCCCCCAGCGGCGCTCCCCAGCCCTCCGCCTCACCTCCCACCGCCTCCTGACCGATGCGTCGCGAGGACGAGGCGCTGGCACGGGCCGCGGCGGACGCGCTCGTCGCCACGGCCGAACTGACCCCGAAACCAGGCCTGCCCGACACCCGCGAAGCAGACTTCGGCGCTCAACGCTGGTCTGCCCGCTCGCTGGTGCCCGGCCTCGCGGCGATGGCGGCCGCAGCCCGGCGCACGGGCGAACCCAGCCGCACACTGCGGGCCGAGATCGGGGCCATCGGCCGTTCCACGGAACGCTGCATGTCGCGGGCCACCTGCGGCACGGCCCTCCATCACGGGGCGGTCTGGCCGCTGGGCCTCCTGGTGACGGCCGCCGCTCTCGCCCCGGCCGCCGAACCGAGCGAGTTGCCGGCCCTCGCCGGGCAACTGGCCGCGATCCCCGACGGCCAGGCCCCGCACCGCCCCTCGGCGGGCTCGGCCGCATCGGCCCGGTACGGGGCGGCGGGCGCCCGGGGTGAGGCGCGGGCCGGTTTCCCGCATGTCCGCAAGGCGCTGACGACGCTGTGTACGGCGCGCCACCGCGGTGCGCGGGAACCACAAGCGCGCCTCGATGCGCTGCTCACGGTGATGACCACCCTCCAGGACACCGGTCTGCTTCACGCGGCCGGCCCGCACGGCCTGCGCACGGTGCAGAGCGGCGCCCGGGAGATCATCGAGCACAGCGGAACGGGCACGCCCGGCGGCCACGAGGCCGTGCACGTCTTCGATCACCGCCTGCGCACCCTCGGACTCCGGCCCAGGGGGAGCGCCCACTTGCTGGGGGCGGCGCTGTTCCTGGAGTCCCTCGGCGAAAACGGGCGCCCGCGCGCCTGATCCACCCCACCCCCAACACCCCACCTGACCAGCAGGAGCAGGACGTTCCCAGCGTCCAGCTCCTCGGCGGATTCGTTGGGCGCGGGGTCCGACAGGGTCTCCTGCCGGGACTCTCGGATGGCAGGGTGTCCGAAGGGCTCGGCCGCTAGCTCTTGCCACAGCTCTGCGATCTGCTCAATCTCGCGAGCAGCTTCGAGGAGGGGTCCAACATCCCCGTCTGGCCGATGTTGGCCGGTGGGCATGCCCCTAGGCCGTTTCCTTCAGATCATCGGATCGTTGGTTGATGTATGTCGTTGGCTGATGCCCAGTCGGCGCGCATAGAGCCGTTGCTGCCGGACCGCACGCCGAAGCGGGGCGGGCAGTGGAGGGACCACCGGCAGGTGATCGACGCGATCGCGTTCAAGTACCGCACCGGGACGTCGTGGATGGACCTGCCCGAGCACTTCGGGTCGTGGAAGGGCGCCCACAACCGGCTGCGAATGTGGGCCTCGGAGGGACGTGGGAGAAGGTGTTCACCGCCCTGCTCGCCCGGGCCGACGCCGAGGGCGACCTCGACTGGGTCGTCGCGGTCGACTCCACGATCGTCCGTGTCCACCAGCACGCCGCCGGGCCCGTGAAAAGGGGTCCCGGCCGGCGAGCCGGCCGACCATGCCCTCGGGCGCTCCCGCGGCGGGCTGACCACGAAGATCCACCTCGCGACTGACGGCCGCTGCCGGCCCCTCGCCTTCGTTCTCACGCCGGGACAGGCCGGTGACGCGCCCGCATTCGAGCAGGTCATGGCCCGGTTACGGGTGCCCCGACGGACTGGCCGACCCAGGGTCACACCGGACGTGGTCCTGGCGGACAAGGCGTATTCGTCCCGGGCGATCCGCCGTCATCTGCGGCGGCGTGGGATCCGGGCGGTGATCCCGCAGCCCGCCGACCAGGCCGCCAACCGCAAACGGCTCGGAAGCCGCGGCGGACGTCCGCCGGCCTTCGACCGCGAGGCCTACAAGCAGCGCAACACCGTCGAACGCTGCATCAACAAGCTCAAGCAGTGGCGCGGCCTGGCCACCCGCTACGCCAAGACCGCCGCCATCTTCATCTGGTCAGCGAGGTGATCCGAAAGAAACGGCCTAGAAGTCACCGCCGCCCAGGTCGGCTACTGGGCGGCCCGGGACGCCGACCAGGACACCACCGACGAACAGGCCGCCGCAGGCCTCGGCCTGAGCCCGCGCGCGGCCCGTACCCTGCTGGAGCGCTTCGGCCGCCTCACCCCCTACAGCTGAACCCCGGCCCCGGCAGGAGCGCCCGCAGCATCGAGAGGCGGGCGGAGGCCGCCGTGGGCCTCGTCCGCTTCTGGGCTGAGGACAACGCGACCGCCCGGGAGTTCCCCGGGGCCGAATGGACTGTGGACGAAGAGGCACAGCTGTACGGAGTCGTCGCCGGCGAGGAGGACGCGCAGGCCTGGGCCGACTACCTCGGCATCGACCTCGCCCGCATCAGCGGCTGCCACCGGGCCCGTGCCAACGCTCTTTGGGCCGTCCATCGCTGAACCGTGCGCCGGGACACTCCCAACTCCCGCGCCACCACCTGCTTGGAACTCTTCGCCCACTTGAGCAGCGCAGCGAGCTGCTCCTCAAGGGTGTCTGGTACCGGCCGTGTGTACAGCAGCTTCTCCAGCTCCGCCCCGATCAACCTGACCCTCCGCCCGCCCGCCCCAGTCGTTGCAGCAGGTCTCTCACGTGGCGGAGAGCCAGGTGCTCGGCATCCCGATCTCTCCGCTACGGGATGCCGAGATGCGGCTGGGGGCTGGTCGGTCCATGCCAGCTCGGCCGTGGCGAGGCACGGTCGTGGTCATCGCCCCGGCCTGCTGCGTCAGCGGAGTGACAGCCAGGTGCTGGCGCAGATCACGAGGGTTGCTGCTCCTCTGACGAGGTGAATGCCGGCCTCGTTGCGAATCCGGCGTACAACCTTCGGCATGCCTCGCAGGTCAGAGTCCCCGAAGGTTCCAGCAGGCAGCAGTCGAGCAGGTTGTACAGGGGGATGTGTGAAGGGGTTCAGAACGGCGATGACCGTCATCGGTGCGGCGGTTGCACTCGGGATCGTGGGGACCGCCGTGGCTCCGGTCGCGGCCATCGCCGCGCCGGCCGCGCGGGCGGCTGTCGTCGCGGGCGCGGTGCCGGATGCCTGGGTGGAGGTGTCCAACGGCACCCATTTCCGGGTGATGGTGGGCGACCACAACGTCGCGCCGACGCGGGTGGACGTGCGGCCCGTGGGCAGTGACCACGTCGACACCGACGCCCAGCACTTCGCTTCCACCAGCCACACTGTCTACCTGGACGTCAGGGGAGGGGCTGCACCATGCGCAGCGGAGTGAAGACCGCCTTCGTCGGCGGCGTGTTCGTCCTGGTGGCGGGCGGGGTGGGGTTCGCGGGCTACGAGTTGCTGGGCGGGGACTCGGACGGTGCGGGCCTCGGTGGCGCGGACGCCGCGGCGCTGAACGCGTCCGGGTCCGGGAAGGTTACGGCCGAGGAGGTCGAGCGGACATCGCGGGACTTCCTGGCGGCGTGGGCCCGCGGGGACGCGGACGCGGCGGGGACGCTGACCGACGACCCGGCGGCGGCCGCGGAGGCGCTGCGCGGCTTCCGGGAGACCGGGCACGTGGAGAACGCCGTGGTCACGCCGGGCGCGGCGAGCGGCGCCACGGTGTCGTACACGGTGAAGGCGACCATCAGTTTTAAGGGGCACGAGAAGGAGCTGGCGTACGCCTCGGAGCTGACCGTGGTGCGGGGCAAGAGCAGTGGGCGGGCGCTGGTGGACTGGCGGCCGGCGGTGCTGCACCCGAAGCTGATCGAGGGCGCGACCCTGCGGACCGGTGAGGCGAAGAGGGGCTCGATCCAGGCGTTGGACCGCGAGGGCCGGGAGCTGACCGCCGAGAAGTACCCGTCGCTGGCCCCCGTGCTGGACACCCTGCGTACCCGGTACGCGGACGGGGCCGCAGCCGAGCCCGGCGTCGAGACCTGGATCGAGCCGGCCGACGCCGACGCGCCGAACCGGACGCTGCTCACCCTCGTCAAGGGAAAGACGAAGAAGGTCCAGACGACGCTGGACGCCGACGTACAGGCCGCCGCCGAGCAGGCGGTGAAGAAGTACGACCGGGCCTCGGTGGTCGCCGTCCGGCCCAGCACCGGCGAGATCAGCGCGGTCGCCAACAGCCCGGCCGGCGGGTTCAACGTGGCGATGGAGGGGGCGCAGGCCCCCGGCTCCACGATGAAGGTCGTGACCGCGGCGATGATGCTGGAGCACGGCCTGGTCGGCGGACCGGCCTCCCCGGTCGAGTGTCCGAAGGAGGTGACCTGGTCGGGCACGACCTTCCACAACAACAAGAACTTCTCCATCGCGAACGGCACCTTCCGGGACAGCTTCCGCCGCTCCTGCAACACCTTCTTCATGAAGGCGCTGGGCCCGCTGAACGCCAAGGGCGTGGAGGACACCGCCCTGAGCCGGACGGCCCGCAAGTACTTCGGCCTGGGCGGGGTGTGGTCTATCGGGATCGTCTCCACCGACGCCGGCATCCCGGTCTCGAAGGGCCCCGAGACGGCCGCCTCCTACATCGGCCAGGGCAAGGTCACCATGAACGCCCTCAGCGTCGCCTCCCTCTCGGCGACGGTGAAGAACGGCGCGTTCCGCCAGCCGGTGATCGTGCCCAGGGAGATGATCAAGGGCGAGCTGACCACCGCCCAGCCGCTGCCCGGGAACATGGCCGCCACCCTGCGCAGCGTGATGGGCGCCGCCGCGACCGACGGCACCGCCGCCAAGGCGATGTCCGCGGTCAGCGGCGACAAGGGAGCCAAGACCGGGTCGGCCGAGGTCGATGGGCAGAGCGACTCCAACAGCTGGTTCACCGGCTACGCGGACGACCTGGCCGCCGGCTCGGTCGTCCAGTCCGGCGGCTACGGCAGCGGGCCGGCGGGCGACGTCGTCGCGTCCGTGCTGAACGCACGGTAGGGCGGAGACGGTCCGGTCGGCAGCGCGGAGACGGCCGGACGGGCCGAGGCGGGGGCCGACTCGGCCGCGCGCAGCCCGCACGCGGCGGACGCGCCCCCGCCGGAGCCGCAGGGCTGAGCGCCGGCGGGCGGCCCGTGGGGACGTGGTTCGCGTGGCCGGGAGGGCTGACGTTGGCGCCCCACCCCCCACACCCCACCTGAGCAGGAAAAATAGATCTGGCCCCCTGCGACTCGCAGGGGGCCAGATCACGTTCACGCACAACAACAGAGCCGGTCAAAGCGACATTACGTCGCTTTGACCGGCTCTGTTTGGTCGGTTGACCTCTGTGTCCGAGGGGGGACTTGAACCCCCACGCCCGATAAAGGGCACTAGCACCTCAAGCTAGCGCGTCTGCCATTCCGCCACCCGGACTAGGTGGTCGGCCCCGGTTTCCCGCGGCGACATGGACAACAATAGCAAAGGTTCGGCGGGGTTCCGACCAGGCATTTCGCCCGGCCCGAGTCCGACGCGCCGCGCTGACCTGCAGGCATGTCCCGGGCCCGGTGCGCGGGCCCGGTCGAGACGACGCGTCTCGCGAGCTGGGGCCTAGGGAGCGGCATTGGTGCGCTCGCCCGCCACCAGGTCCTCCTGGTGCTGCCAGGCGTAGAAGGTGTCGCCACCGTCCATGTAGCCGTAGTACGTACCGCAGCGCAGGCTCGCCTTGCCCCGGGCGTCCTTCGGGAACCAGGCCGCCCCGATCTGTATCTCCTTGGCCTGGGAGGCGGGCACCGTCTCGCAGCGGGCCGGGGGCTTGCCGCCCGGGAGGGTCGCCTTCAGCAGGCGCTCGCCGCCCGTGGTCTTCATCGAGTACGAGACCGACTTCGCGTCGTCCGCCAGCCAGCGCGGGACGGAAGTGCGCGCGGCCTTCGCCTCGGCGCCCGTCGCGTAGGAGCTCGTCTGCTGGTGCCGGTTCGCGAGCCAGTCGTTGGCGGCCGGTACGGCGATCGCCGCGGCGATCCCGATGCCGGCGACGGTCCCGGCAGTGATCAGGGCTACCTTTTTGCGACTCATGCGGAACTTGCTCCTCTTGCTGGCGGTTTGCGTCCTTCCATCCTCCGAGTCCTCGCGCGCCGATCCGTCAGCCCGCCGGGCGGGATCGCCGTACCTCTCAAGTCGCACGACGGAGCACCGGGGCCTCCCGAATGCTGATACCCGTTGGACAGCGGCGTCACGAGGCGATCGGATGGGCGCCGCATGTTTGAGTCCAGGGGGAATCACATATGGAATCCGAGCATCGCGTCAGCACGCTGGAGCTCTTCTTCGACCTCGTCTTCGTCTTCACCATCACCCAGCTGACGGTGCTGCTCGCGGACGACCTCACCCTCCGCGGTGCCGGGCGGGTGCTGCTGATCTTCACGGTGCTGTTCTGGATGTACGGCGGCTACGCGTACCTGACCAATCAGGTGCCGCCCGACCGGCCCGTGCGCCGCTTGCTGATCCTGCTCGCCATGGGGGCGTTCCTGGTGTGCGCCCTGGCCGTGCCGACGGCCTTCGGGGACGGCGGGGTCGCCTTCGGGCTCGGCTACCTGGTCGTCGTGATCACGCACAGTGCGCTGTACAGCCAGGCCCACGGGCGCGGGGTGCTGTGGTTCGCGCTGCCGAACGCGCTGTCCGCGCTCTCGGTGACGGCCGCCGGGCGGTTCGACGGGGCGGCGGCCCTCGGGCTGTGGGGGCTGGCGCTTCTGTTCCAGTTCGTCACGCCCGCCATCTCGCGGCGGGCGACGGCCTCCGGGGCCGAAGCCGCCGAGGGGACGACCATCGAGGAGCAGCTCGGCGGGATCGGCGCCGCGCACTTCGTGGAACGGCACGGACTGCTGCTGATCATCGTGTTCGGCGAGTCGATCATCGCGGTCGGCATCGGTGTGGGCTCGCTGCCGCTGACCTTCGGGATCATCGTCGGCGCGTTCCTGACGCTGGCCGTCGGGGCGGCGCTGTGGTGGATGTACTTCGTGCGCGACGAGGGGCGCGCCGAGCACGTCTTCGCGGGCTGTCCCCCGGACCGGCGTTTCAAGCTGGCGCTGCGCGCGTACTACTACTGCTTCATCCCGATGCTGCTGGGCATCGCCGCCTTCTCGGCAGGCGTGAAGAAGAGCATCGGGCACCTGGGCGAGCAGCTGCCGACCGGACCCGCCCTCGCGCTCGCGGGCGGGGTCGCCTGCTATCTGGCCGGGGACGTCGCCTTCCGGCTGGTGCTGGGGATCCGGCCGGTACGGTTCCGCGCGCTCGCGGTGGTACCCGTACTGGCGACCGCCGCGGCGGGCATGCGGATCGGCGCGGTCTGGCAGCTGACGGCGCTGGTCCTGGTGCTCGTGGCCGCGCTGGCGGCGGAGTCCCGCGCCACGGGCACCGACCCGGCGGGTGACCCGAAGGCGGCCGAGCCCGCGACGGGGACCGCCACGGGCTCCGGCCCCGGTGTCACGGGCAGCTGATGACCTGGCCGGCGTAGGAGAGGTTGCCGCCGAAGCCGAAGAGGAGGACGGGCGCCCCGGAGGGGATCTCGCCGCGCTCGACCAGCTTGGACAGGGCCATCGGGATGGAGGCGGCCGAGGTGTTGCCGGAGTCGACCACATCGCGGGCGACGACGGCGTTGACGGCGCCGATCTTCGCGGCGAGCGGCTCGATGATCCGCAGGTTCGCCTGGTGGAGGACGACCGCGGCCAGGTCCTCGGGGGTGATCCCGGCCTTCTCGCAGACCTTGCGGGCGAGCGGGGGGAGCTGGCTGGTGGTCCAGCGGTAGACGGACTGGCCCTCCTGAGCGAAGACCGGCGGCGAGCCCTCGATGCGGACCGCGTTGCCCATCGAGGGGACCGAGCCCCACAGGACGGGGCCGATTCCGGGCTCCTCGCAGGCCTCGACCACGGCCGCGCCGGCGCCGTCACCGGTCAGGACGCAGGTGGTGCGGTCGCTCCAGTCGGTGATCTCGGTCATCTTGTCGGCCCCGATGACCAGCGCCCGGGTGGCGGCGCCGGCCCGGATCGCGTGGTCGGCGGTGGCCAGGGCGTGGGTGAAGCCCGAACAGACGACGTTGATGTCCATCACGGCGGGGCTGGAGCCCATGCCCAGCTTGGCCGCGACACGGGCGGCCATGTTGGGGGAACGGTCGATCGCGGTGGAGGTGGCGACGAGGACGAGGTCGATGTCGTCCGGGGTCAGGCCGGCGCTCGCGAGGGCCTTCCCCGCGGCCTGGTAGGCCAGCTCGTCGACCGGCTCGTCGGGTCCGGCCATGTGCCGGGTCTTGATCCCGACGCGGGACCGGATCCACTCGTCGTTGGTGTCCACCATGGCGGCGAGGTCCTCGTTGGTGATCACCTTCGAGGGTTGGTAGTGCCCTAGCGCCACCACGCGTGAACCGGTCATGGGCGGGGTCCCCCCTTGTAAGGCAGTCAGGATTTACCAGCTTTGCCTGCTACTGATGGGTACAAGGGCGCGTGACCCGACAGGATTCAGTGCCCGGAATTTGGAGCTTCCCGAGGGTCCTCCAGCCGGGGAAGGGGCCCGGAGCCGATCCTGGAGAATGGGTGTTCCAGGTGTACGGCAAGAACAGAACAGGTGGGCTGATCACATGGGACGGGTCACCGAACGCCGTCGCGTCGTCCGGATCCGGGGCGGCGTGGCAGGGGCCCGGGCGGACACGCTGGTGGCCGAAGAGCCGCTGGAGATACGGCTGAACGGCAAACCGCTGGCCATCACGATGCGCACCCCGGGTGACGATTTCGCGCTGGCCGTGGGCTTCCTCGCCAGCGAGGGGGTGCTCGCCTCGGCCTCGGACGTCCGGGCCGTGACCTACTGCGAGGGCGCCGCCGAGGACGGAACGAACACCTACAACGTGGTGAACGTACAGCTCGCCGCCGGAGTTCCGGTGCCGGACATCACGCTGGAGCGGAACGTCTACACCACCTCCTCGTGCGGCCTGTGCGGGAAGGCCAGCCTGGACGCGGTGCGCACCGCGACCCGGTTCCCGGGGCTCGCGGACGATCCCGTACGGGTGGGCGCGCGCGTCCTCGGGGAGCTGCCGGACCTGCTGCGCGCGGAGCAGAAGGTCTTCGAGCGCACGGGCGCCCTGCACGGCGCCGGGCTGTTCTCGGCGGGGGGCGAGCTGATCGACGTACGGGAGGACGTGGGGCGGCACAACGCGGTGGACAAGATCGTCGGGCGGGCGCTGCAAGCCGGGCGGCTGCCGCTGGCGGGTTCGGTGCTGCTGGTGTCGGGGCGGGCTTCGTTCGAGCTGGCGCAGAAGGCCGTGATGGCGGGCATCCCCGTACTGGCGGCCGTATCCGCTCCGTCCTCGCTCGCGGTGGACCTGGCGCTGGAGTCGGGGCTGACGCTGGTCGGGTTCCTGCGGGGCGGGGACATGAACATCTACGCGGGCGAGGAACGGATCGACCTGACGGCGTGAGCCGCGGGCCGGCGGGCGCCGACGGGGCGGGCGGGGGCCGACGGAGGGGCGGGGGCCGACGCGCGGACCCCGCCCCTGCCCCGCACGGGCTACTTGTCGGCCAGGTGACCCGCGCCGGTGCGCTCGGTGCCCACCGGGGCGTTGATGGTCTGGCTGTACGGGTTGTCCTTGGACGCGGGCTCGATCTTCTTCGCGGCGACGTGCGGGGTGCCCGCCGGGGCCTCGATCGTGCGGCTGTGGGAAGAGCCGTCCTTCGCGGAGCCGGCGCCGTTGTCCGCGGCGTGGGCGGCCCCGCCGATGGCGAGGGTGGCGAGCAGGGCGGCGGCGGAGGCGGCGACGATGCGCTTGCTGAGCTTCATGAGGGGGCTCCCTGGTGGTTCGGGGTTTCTTGCTGACACCCAGAACCTAGAAGAACCGGACATTTCCTCGCTCTAACGCTTTCCGCCCCCGAACCCCCTCCGCCCTTACTCCGCCCCCATGCCGCACCCCCGTCCTGCGCCCCGGTCAGCGCTTGCGGCGGCCGCGGCGGGAGGCGGGCTCGGCCGGCTTCGGCTCCGGGGGGTCGATGCGGTGGAGGTCGAGGGTCGCCGGGAGCGGGGTGGCTCCGGGGCCGCCCGCCTCGGCCCAGGCGATGACCTCGTCGGTGGCGGTGTCGTCCAGGGCCCAGCCGAACCAGACCGCCCGGGCGCCCCGGCGGCGGGCCTCAGTGGTGGGCTGGACCACGATGACGTTGGCCTGCGCGCAGGGGCCGAGGCAGTCGCTCGTACGGACGGCCAGGCGCCCGTCGGAGGCCGCCGCGGCCTCGCGCAGCCGGGCCAGCTGCCCCGCGTGGTCGGTGCCGGGGTTCTTGCGGGGGTCGCCGCAGCAGCAGCCCCGGCAGACCACCAGGGTGCAGGGGCGCGGGGCGTGGGCGGAGAGCGGGCGTATCCAGGTCACCGCCGCACGTTACCGGGCCTGCGGGACCGGGTGTTGGGGGCCGTGCGAGACCTCCGCCACATGCCCGGCGGCGCGTTCGGGCCGCTCCGTGGCCTGTGGGGCCTGCGGGTCCCGTGCCCGGCGGCGGGCCAGTACCGCGCAGACCATCAGCTGCATCTGGTGGAAGAGCATCAGCGGCAGCACGGCGAGGCTCGCCTGGGGGCCGAACAGCACGCTGGCCATGGGGAGTCCGGCGGCCAGGCTCTTCTTCGACCCCGCGAACTGGATGGCGATCCGGTCCTCGCGGGTGAAGCCGAGGCGCTGTGCCCCGTACCAGGTGGCCGCCAGCATCACGGCGAGGATGACCGCCTCCACGGCCATCAGCCCGCCGAGGCGCGGGAGGCTGACCTGGCGCCAGATCCCGGCGACCATGCCCGCGCTGAAGGCGGTGTAGACGACGAGCAGGATCGAGCCGCGGTCGACGCGGCCGAGCACCTTCTTGTTCCGGACGAGGAAGCCGCCCACCCAGGGGCGCAGGGCCTGACCGAGGAGGAAGGGCAGGAGCAGCTGGAGGACGATCTTCACCAGCGAGTCGGAGGAGAAGCCGCCCGCGCTGTTGCCGAGCAGGCCGGCCGCGAGGAGGGGGGTCAGGAAGATGCCGATGAGGCTGGAGAAGGAGCCCGCGCAGATCGCGGCGGGGACGTTGCCGCGGGCGATCGAGGTGAAGGCGATGGAGGACTGGATGGTGGAGGGGACCAGGCAGAGGAAGAGCAGGCCGCTGTAGAGCGGCGGGGTGAGGACGCTGGGCACCAGGGCGTGCGCGGCGAGGCCCAGGAGGGGGAAGAGGAGGAAGGTCGAGGCGAGCACGGTGAGGTGGAGCCGCCAGTGGCGCATGCCGTCGAGGGCCTCGCGGGTGGAGAGCCGGGCGCCGTAGAGGAAGAAGAGTAGGGCCACGGCCGCCGTGGAGGTGACCTCGGCCGCGGAGGCGGCCGCGCCGCGGGCGGGCAGCAGGGCGGCGAGGCCGACGGTGGCGAGCAGACCCATGATGAACGGGTCCACGGGGAGCCGGGCGGGGAGGTGCGGGCGGCGCATGGGGATGCTCACTTGCTGAGGTCGGCGGGAGGCGGGGCGGGGCGGGGCGGGACCGGCCTCGACTGATCCCTCTCATTCTCGGGGGCGGGGTGGTGATCGGGAAACCCGTACACCGCTCTCACTGTCATCACGGAACGTGATGAGCGGGAGTAGGGTGGGCGGTGTGTACGACCCCGTTCAGCTGCGCACCTTCCTCACCGTCGCCCAGACCCTGAGCTTCACGCAGGCCGCCGCCCGGCTCGGCGTGCGCCAGTCCACGGTCAGCCAGCACGTGCGCCGGCTGGAGGAGGCCACGGGCCGGCCCCTCTTCCTGCGCGACACGCACAGCGTGGAACTCACCGAGGACGGCGAGGCGCTGCTCGGCTTCGCCCGCTCGATCCTGGAGGCGAACGAGCGCGCGGCTGCCTTCTTCGCGGGCACCCGGATCCGGGGCCGGCTGCGCTTCGGCGCCTCGGAGGACTTCGTGCTGACCCGGCTGCCGGAAATCCTGGAGGCCTTCCGGCACGAGCACCCCGAGGTGGAGCTGGAGCTGTCCGTGGAGCTGTCGGGGACCCTGCACGAGCGGCTGGACGCGGGGCGGCTGGACCTCGTACTCGCCAAGCGGCGCGGGGACGGGGACGAGCGGGGCCGGCTGGTGTGGCGGGACCGGATGGTGTGGATCGGGGCGGAGGGGCTGCGGGTGGACCCGGACCGGCCGGTGCCGCTGATCGTCTTCCCGCCGCCGGGGATCACGCGGGCGCGGGCGCTGGACGTGTTGCAGGCGGACGGGCGGCCGTGGCGGATCGCCTGTACGAGCGGCAGCCTGAGCGGCCTGATCGCGGCGGCGCGGGCGGGACTGGGCGTGATGGCCCACACCCGGGGCCTGATCCCGCCGGGGCTGGTCCGCATCGGCGGCCTCCCGGACCTTGGAACGGTGGAGTTCGCCCTCCTGCGGGGCGCCCGCGGCTCCGCCGCCGCGGAAGCCCTGGCCGCGGCGATCCTGTCGGGCGCGGACCGCCTGACGCGGGCGGCGTAGGGGGCTCGCGCAGCGGGGGGCACGGCTTCGCAGCCGGGGCCGCACGCAAGGCGCCGGGGGCCGCGCAGACGGGGCGGAACCAAAGTGCCGGAGGCGAATGGACCCCCATCCGAGATCCGGGACCACGAGCCGGGGCCGGGCACGGCACCGAAGCCACGTAGCCGGAGGCCGGGGCCCGAGGCCGGGGCCCGAGGCCGGGGCCGGGCCGGAGGCCGGGGCCCGAGGCCGGGGCCGGGCCGGAGGCCGGGGCCCGAGGCCGGGGCCGGGCCGGAGGCCGGGGCCCGAGGCCGGGGCCGGGCCGGAGGCCGGGGCCCGAGGCCGGGGCCGGGCCGGAGGCCGGGGCCCGAGGCCGGGGCCGGGCCGGAGGCCGGGGCCCGAGGCCGGGGCCGGGCCGGAGGCCGGGGCCCGAGGCCGGGGCCGGGCCGGAGGCCGGGGCCCGAGGCCGGGGCCGGGCCGGAGGCCGGGGCCCGAGGCCGGGGCCGGGCCGGAGGCCGGGGCCGGGCCGGAGGCCGGGGCCGGGCCGGAGGCCGGGGCCGGGCCGGAGGCCGGGGCCGGGCCGGAGGCCGGGGCCGGGCCGGAGGCCGGGGCCGGGCCGGAGGCCGGGGCCGGGCCGGAGGCCGGGGCCGGGCCGGAGGCCGGGGCCGGGCCGGAGGCCGGGGCCGGGCCGGAGGCCGGGGCCGGGCCGGAGGCCGGGGCCGGGCCGGAGGCCGGGGCCGGGCCGGAGGCCGGGGCCGGGCCGGAGGCCGGGGCCGGGCCGGAGGCCGGGGCCGGGCCGGAGGCCGGGGCCGGGCCGGAGGCCGGGGCCGGGCCGGAGGCCGGGGCCGGGCCGGAGGCCGGGGCCGGGCCGGAGGCCGGGGCCGGGCCGGAGGCCGGGGCCGGGCCGGAGGCCGGGGCGGAGTCACGGGGGGAATCTCCAGTCGTCCGACCGGGTCCGGGCAGCGCCCGGGGAACGGTGGAAGGGCGGGTAGGGGACCGGCCCCGCAGGGTACGCGTCCGCGCGGGAGCCCCGCGGGCGTGGCCCCTCCGCGGCGCCGCGCCCGCCGCGCCCGTCGAGTCCGCCGCGCCCGCCGCGCCCTCCGCGGCGCCGCGCCCGCCGCGCCCGCCGCGGTGAGCGTCGCCGACGGCCCAAGCCGGCCGGCCCGGGCGGAGCCGCCCGGACGCCGTGGCCGTACGCCGCTGGCCGGGCGCCTCCGCGATGGAGTCGATCGCCGCCCCAAGCCCGCCCCGAGGATCCCCCGGCCTGGGAGCCAGGACGCCCCGGCGGGCCGGATGTGCTGCCGTTCGCGGCGGCGTGCGTTTAGGGTCTGCGTACGCCAACCAGTCGTGGTTCGGCGGGAATTCGTACGGAACGAGCAGGGGGACCCACGTGAAGATCGCGGTGCTGGGGACGGGTGAGGTCGGGCAGCGGCTGGCGGGGAAGCTCGTGGAGGTCGGGCACGAGGTCACGATGGGGTCCCGTACGGCGGACAACGCCGATGCCGCACGGTGGGCTGCCGGAACGGGCGGTGCCCACGGGACCTTCGCCGAGGCCGCCGCCACCGCCGAGCTCGTCGTCAACGCGACCGGCGGGCTGGTCTCGCTCGCCGTGCTGGAGGCCGCCGGGGCCGGCAACCTCCGGGGGAAGACCGTCGTCGACGTCTCCAACGCGCTGGACTTCTCCGAGGGGTTCCCGCCCAAGGTGGTCACCCCGGACGGCCACAGCGTCGCCGAGCAGCTCCAGAAGGCCTTTCCCGGGGCGCGGATCGTCAAGACGCTCAACACCATGAACAACGCCGTCATGGTCGAGCCCGGCCGGGTGCCGGGCCACCACACCGTGTTCGTGAGCGGGGACGACGCCGACGCCAAGGCCGAGACCACCGCGCTGCTGCGCTCCTTCGGCTGGGCGCCCGAGCAGATCACCGATCTCGGCGACCTGTCGAGCGCCCGCGCCACCGAAGCACTGATGGCCTTGTGGCTGCGCCTCTACGGGGTGCTCGGCCCGGTGGACTTCAACCTTTCCGTGGTCACCGCCTAGAACGCGCCCTTGACGCGCTCAGGAGGCGCTCAGGACGCGCCCCGGGCGCGCCGCTGGGGAGGTCTTGTGGAGGTCTCCCTTCCGTGATCACCAGTGCGTGGGCGTGGGATAGCGTCGCCGCGCCGTACGGAGAGGAGCGGGCCTTGCACGAGATCACCGTCCCACCGGTCGTCACGGGCTCACCCGTCGGCGGTCTGGCCGACGCCGTCTTCCAGCACGCACACGAGGACCCCGGCCGGGTCGTGCTCGGCCGCAAGTCGGGCGGGGTCTGGGAGGACGTGACCTCCGGCGAACTGGCCTCCGAGGTGCTCGGGCTCGCCAAGGGGCTGCTCGCGCAGGGCATCCGCTTCGGGGACCGGGTCGCGATCATGTCCCGTACCCGGTACGAGTGGACGCTCTTCGACTTCGCCTTGTGGGCGATCGGCGCCCAGCCGGTCCCCGTCTACCCCTCGTCCTCCGCCGAGCAGGTGCACTGGATCCTCTACGACTCCGAGTGCACGGCTTGTGTGGTGGAGGACGAGGACCAGGCCATGACCGTCGGGTCGGTGATCGACCGGCTGCCGGTGCTGCGCCGGCTGTGGCAGCTGGACGCGGGCGCCGTGGACGGGCTCGTCGAGGACGGGCTCCAGGTCGCCGAGGACGTCGTGCACCGCCACCGCGGCGCCGTGACGCCCGATGCGACGGCCACCGTCATCTACACCTCGGGGACCACCGGACGCCCCAAGGGCTGTGTGCTGACCCACGGCAATTTCATGTTCGAGGCCGACACGATGGTGACCCGCTGGGAGTCCGTCTTCCGGGCCGGGCCCGGTGAGCAGCCGTCCACCCTGCTCTTCCTGCCGCTCGCCCACGTCTTCGGGCGGATGGTGGAGGTGGCGGCCGTCCGTGCCCGGGTCAAGCTGGGGCACCAGCCGGTGCTGGCGGCGGCCGAACTGCTGCCGGACCTCGCCGCGTTCCGGCCCACGTTCGTGCTCGGTGTGCCGCACGTCTTCGAGAAGGTCTTCGCCGGCGCCCGCCGCAAGGCGGAGACGGAGGGCCGGACGGGGCCCTTCGACCGGGCGGTGGAGACGGCCGTACGGTACGCGGAGGCGCGCGAGCAGAAGGCGTTCGGCACCGGGCCGGGGCCCTCGGCAAAGCTGCGCATGGAGCACCAGCTCTTCGAGAAGCTGGTGTACGGGAAGGTCCGCGAGGCGCTGGGCGGCCGGGTGCGGCACGCCATGTCGGGCGGCTCCGCGATGTCGCGCCGACTGGGGCTGTTCTTCGACGGCGCCGGGGTGACGGTCTTCGAGGGGTACGGGCTCACCGAATCCTGCGCGGCGGCCACCGCGAACCCGCCCGGGGCCGTCAAGTACGGCACCGTCGGGCAGCCGATCCCCGGCGGTACGGTGCACATCGCCGGCGACGGGGAGATCTGGCTGTACGGCGCGCACGTCTTCTCCGGGTACCTGAACGACCCGCCCGCCACGGAGGCCGTCCTGCGGGACGGCTGGCTGGCGACGGGGGACCTGGGCCGTCTCGACTCGGACGGGTACCTCACGATCACGGGGCGCAAGAAGGAGATCCTCGTGACCTCCAACGGCAAGAGCGTGGCCCCGGCCGCCCTGGAGGAGCGGGTCCGCTCGCACCCGCTCGTCTCCCAGTGCGTGCTGGTGGGCAACGACCGGCCGTACATCGCGGCCCTGCTCACCCTGGACATGGAGGGGGTCGCGCACTGGATGGCGATGCGGGGCCGCCCCCAGCTGCCGGCGGCGGACCTGGTGCTGGACCCCGATCTGACGGCGGAGGTCCGCCGGTCGGTGGTGGCGGCCAACACCCTGGTCTCCCAGGCCGAGTCGATCCGCACGTTCCGCGTCCTGGCCGAGCAGTTCACCGAGGAGCGGGGGCTGCTGACGCCCTCGCTGAAACTGAAGCGCCGGGCCATAGAGAAGGTCTACGCCAAGGAGGTGGCGGCCCTCTACCAGTCCTGACGGACGCCACCGGCACGGTGCTGCGCGATCACGCCGACAGTCCGAACCGTTACCTGACGGGCCGTCACTTTACTTGTCGTTGATATTGACGATGCGTCAGGTCGCGCACAGAATGCGGGGATTCCGACCGGAGGGGATCCACACATGTTGCGACCGATCCGCACCCTGGCCGCCGCGGCGGCAGCGCTCGCGCTCGTCTCCGCCTGCAACTCCGCCTCCAACGGCGCCTCCACCGACAAGCCGGGAGTGGCCGGCGGCAACTCCCGCGGGGTGACCGCCGACTCGGTCAAGGTCGGCGGCATCGTGTCGATGACCAGCGCCAGCGGCTACAGCAAGAAGGCCACCGACCTCGGGGCGAAGGCCCGCTACATGAGGGCCAACGCCGAGGGCGGGATCAACGGCCTCAAGATCGACTACATCGGCGCCGAGGACGACGGGCAGGACCCCGCCAAGAACCTGGCCGCGGCCCGCAAACTCGTCCAGCAGGACAAGGTCTTCGCGATCGCCCCCATGAGCTCGGTCACCTTCACCGGCGCCGACTTCCTGGAGCAGGAGAAGGTACCCACCTTCGGCTGGGGCACGCTCCCCTCCTTCTGCGGACCCAAGTACATCTACGGGTTCAACGGCTGCCTCGTCCCCACCCCCGGCGGCACCATCAACCAGACCTGGCCCGAGGGCATCGGCCAGATCCTCGGCGGCGCCGCGGGCAAGTCGGTCGCGATCATCGCCAACGACAGCGACGCCGGAAAGTTCGGCGTGCGCACCTTCCAGCAGGGCTTCACCAGCGCCGGGTTCAAGGTCTCCTACGCCAAGGCCTCGGTGCCCGGCACCGCCGTGCCGAGCGACTGGTCGGCGTACGTCAAGGAGATCCTCGAGAGCAACGACGGCAAGGCCCCGGACGCGGTCGTCTCCGTCATGCAGACCCCCAACAACATCGGGCTGTTCACCTCGCTCAAGCGCAGCGGGTACAAGGGCCTGCTCTCCGACCCGACCGACTACGACCCGGGTCTGCTCGCCAAGGACGCCACCAAGCAGGCCCTCGACGGCGTGCACGTCCTGCTCCAGTTCGAGCCGTTCGAGTCGACGAACCCGAAGATGGCCCAGTTCAAGGCCGACATCAAGGCCGCGTCGGGCGGGCTGGACGTGCCGCTCAACATGCACATGATGACCGGGTACATGTCGGCCGACCTGTTCGTGTCCATCGCGCAGAAGGCGGGCAAGGGCCTGACCGTCGAGTCCTTCCAGGCCGCCGCGCAGGGCTTCTCCGACACCGACACCCTCGTCGGCAACCGCGCGGAGCCCAAGGGCCAGAAGGACAGCTTCGGCTGCGGGGCGCTCGTCCAGCTGAGGAACGGCGCGTACGAGGTCTCCGTACCGTTCAAGTGCTACGAGCCCATCCCCTTCAAGTAGGGGTACGGGAAACCGAATGGGAGATCTGCTCGCCTTCGTACTGAGCGGTCTGGTGTCCGGCGCCCTGTACGCACTGCTGGCCACCGGGCTGGTGCTGTCGTACTCGGCGTCCGGGCTGTTCAACTTCGCGCACGGGGCCACCGCCTACCTGTGCGCGCTCACCTTCTACGAGCTGCACTCCGGGCTCGGCTGGCCGGCCGTCCCGGCGGCGCTGCTGGTGGTCCTCGTCCTGGCGCCCGGTCTCGGGTGGGCGCTGGACCGGCTGATGTTCCGTCGGCTCGCGCAGGTCGGCGAGACGGCGCAGATCGTGGCCACCATCGGGCTCCTGGTGGCCCTGCCGGCGGCCGGGCTCTGGACGGTGGAGCTCCTGACGGACGCGGGAGCGCCGCTCAAGCCTGCGGAGAACCAGTTCGGGCTGCCGGGGGTGGGGCCGAGCCCCGCCGTCTCCTGGCAGCTCACCTCCGACGTGGGCATCGACTCCGACCAGCTGATCACCTGGGTGGCCACGGCCCTGGTGGCCGTCGCCCTGTGGGTGCTGATGCGGCACACCCGGCTGGGGCTGCGGCTGCGGGCCGCCGTCGACAACCGCTCGCTCACCGAGCTGCGCGGGATCGACGCCGACCGGCTGTCCTCGGTGGCGTGGATGATCGCATCGGGGCTGGCCGGGCTGGCGGGGGTCCTGGCGACCCCGCTGCTCGGGCTGTCCGCGCACGATTTCACGCTGTTCCTGTTCGTGTCGGCCACCGCGGCCGTGATCGGGCGGTTCGCCTCCGTCCCGCTCGCCTTCGCGGGCGGGCTCGGGCTCGGGGTCCTGCAGAACCTGGTCGTCGGCTACGCGTCCTTCGCCGACTCCATCACCGGCTTCAGGACGGCCGTACCCTTCCTGATCCTCTTCGGGGGGCTGCTGGTGCTCACCCGGCGGGCCCGGGCCGCCGGGACCGCCGCCGTGGACGTGGCCTCGCCGGACCATCTGGCCGGGGCCCCGTGGATGCGGCGCTGGGGGGTGTGGGCCGCGGGCGCGGTCCTGCTGGGCACGGCCTTCTACACCGTGACCACCCCCTTCTGGAGCGGGCTCCTCGCCCAAGGGCTCGCGCTGGCCCTGGTGTTCATGTCCTTCACCGTGGTGACCGGGCTCGGGGCGATGGTGTCCCTGGCCCAGGGCACCTTCGTGACCGGGGCCGCGCTGGTGGCCGGACTGCTGATGAGCCGCGGCTGGCCGTTCTTCGCGGCGCTGGCGGTCGGCACGTGCGTGGCCGCCCTGCTGGGCGCACTGGTCGCACTGCCCGCGCTACGGCTCGGCGGGCGCTCCCTGGCGCTGGCGACGCTGGCCCTGGCCTTCCTGGCGGACCAGGTGCTCTTCCAGATGCGGTGGCTGCGCAACGGGGACTCCGGGTGGTCGATCCCGCGCCCCGTCATCGGGCCGGTGGACCTGTCCGACGACCGGGCGCTGGGGGTGGCCCTGCTCGTCCTGGTCGCGGCGGTCGCCGCCGGGCTGAGCGCGCTGCGGAACTCCCCCTCGGGCCGGGCGATGCTCGCCGTGCGGTCGGCCCCCGCGGCCGCGATGGCCTCCGGGGTGTCCGTGCTGCGGACGAAGCTGCTGCTGTTCACGCTGTCGGCGGGGCTGGCCGGCTTCGGGGGCGTGATGTACGCCTCGTACAACACCCGCATCACCGCTACGGACTTCACGGCGATGACCGGGCTGGTGTGGCTGGCGGTGGTCGTCGCGGCGGGCGTGCGCAGGCCGCAGTACGCGGTGGTGGCGGGGCTGGTCTTCGCGGTCGCTCCGCGGGTGATGGCGGACTACGTGACGGAGTCGGCTCACCTGCCGGTGATCCTGTTCGGCCTGGCGGGGTTGGCCCTGGCCAACGATCCCGACGGGTACTGCGCGGCGGTGCCGGTGCGGCTGGCCCGGCGGCGGGCCGTTGCCTTGGCCTCCGCCGGAGCCGGAGCCGTTGCCTTGGCCTCCGCCGGGGCCGGGGCCGTCGCCTTGGCCGCCGGTGCCGGAGCCGGGGCCGGAGCCGGAGCCGTTCCCGCGGCTCGGGTCGGCGGCGGAGTCGGGGTTGGCCCTGCGGGGCTTTCCCCCACCCCGCCCCTTCCCGAAACCGGGCTCCGCCCGGACCCCTCGGGGGCTCCGCCCCCGGACCCCCGCGCCTCAAACGCCGGCGAGGCTGATCTCGCCGGGGGCTGGGGGGAACCGCCGCCCGCAGGGCGAGCACCCGCAGCCGGGGGCACCCCGGCGCCACCGGCGGAGCCGTCCGCGGAGCTGCCCGCGCTGGAGTTGCGCCGCATCACCGCCGGGTACGACGGGGGGCTCGTCCTGCACGGGGTGGACCTCGTCGTGCGGCGCGGGGAGATCCTCGCCGTGCTCGGGCCCAACGGGGCCGGGAAGAGCACCGCCTGCCGGGTGGCGGCCGGAGCGCTGGCCGTCGCCGGCGGGACCGTCCACGTGGGCGGGCGGGACGCCACCCGCGACGGCGCAGTCGGCCGCTCCCGGGCGGGAGTGCTGCTCGCGCCCGAGGGCCGGGGGATCTTCCCCTCGCTCAGCATCGAGGAGAACCTCGCCCTCTACCTGGGGAACGCGGACGAACGGGACGCCGTCTACGACCGGTTCCCCCGGCTCCGCGAGCGGCGCACCCTCTCCGCCGGGTCGTTGTCCGGCGGGGAACAGCAAATGCTGGCCCTCGCACCGCTGTTGCAGCGACCACCCGCAGTGCTGATCGCGGACGAACCCTCCCTCGGGCTCGCCCCGCGCGTGGTGGACGAGGTGTACGGGCTCCTCATGGAGCTCCGCGCCGCCGGCACCGCGCTACTGCTGGTGGAGGAGAAGGCGGCCGAGATCCTCGGGATCGCCGACACCGTCGCCTACCTCTCGCAGGGCCGGGTCTCCTGGTGCGGCCCGCGCTCCGAGGTGGAGGCGGACCGGCTGACCGAGGCCTACCTGGGGATGGCGACATGAGAGAGGACCCCTATGTGCTGGAGGCCCGCGGCGTCAGTGTCCGGTTCGGCGGGGTCAGGGCGCTGACGGGCGTGGACCTCGGGATCCGGGCCGGCGAGGTGTGCGGGCTGATCGGGCCGAACGGGGCGGGGAAGACCACCCTGTTCGACGTGCTGTCCGGGATCCGGCGGCCCGACCAGGGCCGGATGCTGCTCGACGGGGTGGACGTCACCCGGCGCTCCCCCGTCTGGCGGGCCCGGCACGGGATGCGCCGGACCTTCCAGCGCCAGCAGCTGTTCGGGCAGCTCAGCGTGGCCGACAACGTCCTCGTCGCGCAGGAGTGGCGGGGCGGGGGCGGCGGTTTCGCCGCCGATCTGGTCGCCTCGCCCACCCGGCGCCGCCGGGAGCGGGAGCGGCGGGAGCGGGCCGCGCAGGTGCTGGCCGACTGCGGCATCGGCGCGCTCGGGGACGCGTACGCCGGCGGTCTGCCGGTGGGGCGGGCCCGGATGGTGGAGCTGGCCCGCGCCGTGGCCGATCCGCCCCGGGTGCTGCTCCTGGACGAGCCCGCGTCGGGCATGTCCGCGCCCGAACGCGAGCAGCTGGCGGCGGTCGTGCGCCGGCTGGCCGGGGAGGAGGGCTGCGCGGTGCTGCTGGTCGAGCACAACGTCGCCTTCGTGATGGACCTCTGCACCCGGGTGGTGGTCCTGGACCTGGGCACCGTGCTCGCCGAGGGCACGGCCGCCGAGGTGCGGGCCAACGCGCTGGTCCGGGAGGCGTACCTGGGGGCGTAGCGCCGCGCGTTTGTTTCCGCCGTACGAATTCACCCGTACGGCGGGAATAGGCCACGCCGGGGCCCGGTTGTCGCCGGTCGTACGGGCATGCGCACCAGTGTCCGTACGGCATTCAGCACCCGCACCAGCGACGACCAGAGGGAACGACCGACGTGAATCAGGTCCCCGGCATCAAGCTCAACAACGGCACGCTCATGCCCCAGCTCGGCTACGGCGTCTGGCAGGTTCCGGACGCCGAGGCCGAGCAGGCCGTCCGGACGGCTCTGGAGGCGGGTTACCGCAGCATCGACACGGCCGCCATCTACGGCAACGAGGAGGGCACCGGCAAGGCCATCGCCTCCGCCGGGGTGCCGCGCGAGGAGCTCTTCGTCACCACCAAGCTGTGGAACGGGAAGTCCGAGACCTGGGGCCGGGACAACGTGCTCCGCGAGTTCGACGCCTCGCTCGCCAAGCTGGGCCTCGACGAGATCGACCTGTACCTGATCCACTGGCCGCGCCCGATGCGCGACGACTTCCTCGCCATCTGGAAGACCTTCGAGGAGATCGCGCAGAGCGGCCGCGCCAAGGCCGTCGGCGTGTCCAACTTCCGCCCCGCCGACCTGGATCGGCTCGGCGCCGAGAGCTCCCTGGTGCCGGCCGTGAACCAGATCGAGCTGCACCCGCTGCTCCCCCAGACCGAGCTGCGCGCCCTGCACGCGCGCCTGGGCATCGCCACCGAGGCCTGGTCCCCGCTCGGCCAGGGCAAGGACCTGCTCACCCTGCCCGCCGTCACCGCGATCGCCGCCAAGCACGGCCGCTCGGCCGCGCAGGTGGTCCTGCGCTGGCACCTCCAGCTGGGCAACGTCGTGATCCCGAAGTCCGTGACCCCGGCGCGGATCCGGGAGAACCTGGACGTCTTCGGCTTCGAGCTGGATGCCGGGGACGTGGCGGCGCTGGACGCGCTCGGTGCGGGTTCGGCGGGCCGCCGGATCGGTCCCGACCCGGCCGAGTTCGACTACTGAGCCGCCGGTGAGCGAGCCGACGAGAGGGACGAAGGCGCCCGACGGCGTGTACCTGATCCGCAATGCCGCCAGCGGGCTGCTGCTCCAGGTCGAGGGCGGCAACCGGGTCTGGGTCGGGCCGGACGGCGAGCCGGCCGCGGCCCGGCGGTGGGAGATCACCCCGGTGCACAGCGGCGGCGGGATCTTCCACCTGGTCAGCGTCCACAACGGCAAGCGGCTCGATGTCGCGAACGCCTCGACCGAGAGCGGCACCCGGGTCCAGGTGTGGAGGGCGAACGCCTTCGGGGCGCAGGAGTGGGTCGTGGAGGAGCACCTCGACGATCCCGGCGTGGTCTCGCTGATCGCCGCCATCAGCGGTCTGCCGCTGGAGGCGGACGCGGAGGGCCGGGCCCGGCAGTGCGAGGACACCGACTCCCCGGCGCAGTGGTGGCGCCTGGAACCCGCCTGAGGCGTGGGCGGGGACAGGGGGCGGGGGCAGCGAAGCCCCCTGTCCCCCGCCCGCCCGTCAGGCCCGTACGAAGCCGCGCAGCCGGTACGTCGGCTCCGCGCGCGGGGTGTCCGGTCCGGGCAGGAGTTCCAGCCGGTCCGCGAGTTCGCGCGGGGTGATGCCGCGCGGGTGGACCCGGGAGGCGTACCGGCCGGCGAGCAGCGCCTCGGCGGCCCCGCGCGGGGTGCGGCCCTGGCCGTGGCCGGTGAAGAGGGTTTCGCCGGCGGGGTACAGGCCCACCGCGGCCGCGTGGCCGGTGACGGCCTGGGCGGAGTCGGCGGGGGTGGCGGTGAGGTGCTCGGCGAGCACCGCGTCGATGTCACTGCCCACGTCGTGGGCGACGTCCTTGTCGACGGTGGTGACGAACACCCCGCCGGGCCGCAGCACCCGCCCGGCCTCCGCGATCACGGCGGCCACCAGGCCCGGTGAGCGCAGCAGGTGCAGCAGCCAGACCGCGCTGACCGCGTCGAGCGAACCCGGGCGGAACGGGAGCCGGGTCCCGGAGGCGAGGACCACCGGGACCCCCCGGGAGCGCGCCATGGCGGCCATCCCGTACGAGGCGTCCGCGCCGAGGACGCGCAGCCCCGGGCGGGCGGCGGCGATGCGGGTGGTGACGATGCCCGTGCCGCAGCCGAGGTCGAGCAGGGTGACGGTGTCCGGCGGGAGCAGGCCGAGGACCGCCGCGGCGGCGGCCTCGGCGCGCGGGACCCCGCCGCGGGTGGCGTCGTAGGCCTCGGCTTCGGCGTCGTAGTCGAGGAGCGGTCTCGGCATGGGCATGGGTGGTGCTTCCGGCATCAGGCGGCGCCGTGGGCGGGGGCCAGGGATTCGACGCGCTCGGCGAGGGCGAAGTCGGCGTCGGTCACGGAGTCTCCGGCGTCGTGCGTGTTCACGGAGAGGCGGACCGTGTTGTAGCCGAGGGTGAGGTCGGAGTGGTGGTTCAACTCCTGCTGCACGCTGGCGATGTGGCTGACCAGCGCACTCGCCGCGAAGTGGCTGCCCAGCCGGTAGGTCCGGATGATCCGGTCGTCCTCGAAGGCCCAGCCGGGGAGTTCCCTCAGCCGGTCCTCGATCTCCTTCTGCGAAAGCGGCTCTCTCGACACCCGCAGGCTCCTTCCCCGTAGACGACGTACACGGCGTACACGACTGCCCGATTGACCTGACGTGGAGTCAAGGTTCCCACAGCTCGGGCGGGAGGGAAGGTTTCGCGCCATAGTGCGTGCGGGTGCTTCCCTGCCTTCCGTGGCCACCGCGCCGCCCCTATGCTCCTGCGCCGGACGTGACTGTTACCGCCGGTAATACGACGGGTGGCATCACTGGTGACGCCACCGGTGAGACCGCCGGTGACACCGCCGGGTGCCGACGACATCGAGGGAGCATCACCGTGACGCGCACAGGAAACTCCAGGCGCACCTTCATCGCGGGGGCCGCCGCCACCGCGGGCGCGTTATCGGCCGCCGGGACCCTCCCGGCCGAGGCCGCGACCGCAGCGGCCACCCCCCGGCCCGCCGCGGCGGCGGCCGACGCGCGCCGCGTGGCCGTCCTCGGCGGAGGGGTCGCCGGCCTCACCGCCGCGCACGAACTGGCCGAACGCGGCTACGCCGTCACCGTGTACGAGCGGCGGGCCCTCGGCGGCAAGGCCCGCAGCATGGACGTCCCCGGCAGCGCCCGGGGCGGCCGCCGGCCGCTCCCCGCCGAGCACGGCTTCCGCTTCATCCCGGGGATCTACCACAACCTGCCGGACACGATGCGGCGTATCCCCTTCCCCGGCAACGCGAACGGCGTCTGGGACAACCTGGTCGCCCCGCGCGAGATGATGTTCGCCCGGGCGGCCGGCCGCGAGGACCTGCGCGCGCCCATCCCCTGGCCGGAGCACTCCCCCGCCGAGCTGACGCCCGACGAGCTGCGCCGGGCCCTCACCGGCATCCTCCAGTCGCTGGTCCGCCTCCCGCTCCACGAGACGGCGTACTTCGTCGACCGCGCCCTGGTCTTCCTCACCAGCTGCGACGAGCGGCGCGACGGGCAGTGGGAGCGCACGCCGTGGTGGGAGTTCACCCGGGCCGCGCGGATGTCGAGCGAGTACCAGCGGATCCTCGCGATCGGCGTCACCCGCAACATCGTGGCCACCAAGGCCGAGGAGGCCTCGACCCGTACCGTCGGCACGCTCGGCGAGGCCTTTGTCTTCAACCTGCTGGGCCGCGGCGCCGACGGCCCTCCGGACCGGATCCTGAACCTGCCCACCAACGAGGCGTGGATCGACCCGTGGGAGGCCCATCTGCGCTCGCTGGGCGTGGAGTTCAGGATCGGGTGGACGGTGCGCGAAGTGCGGTACGGGGACGGCCGGGTGAGCGGTGTCCTCGTCGAGGACCCGGCCGGAGCCGTGCGGACCGTCACCGCCGACCACTACGTCAGTGCGCTGCCCGTCGAGCACGCCCGCCGCACCTGGAGCCCCGCGCTGCGCGCGGCCGACCCGATGCTCGGGCGGTGCGACCTGCTGCGGACCGACTGGATGACCGGCATCCAGTTCTACCTCAGCGAGCGCGCACCCCTCGTACACGGCCACCTCAACTGCATCGACTCGCCCTGGTCGCTGACGGCGATCCAGCAGGCAGAGCACTGGCCGTCGCGCGACTTCCCCGCCGACTACGGGGACGGCGCGGCCGTGGACTGCCTGTCGGTGGACATCTCCGAGTGGGACAAGCCGGGGATCCTCTACGGGAAGACGGCCAAGCAGTGCACCCGCGAGGAGGTCGCCCGCGAGGTGTGGGCGCAGCTGAAGGCCTCGCTCAACGACACCGGGAAGACCGTGCTGTCGGACGGGAAGCTGCACTCGTGGTTCCTGGACCCGGGGGTGGAGGGGACCGGCACCCCGCATCCGACCAACCAGGACGAGCTGCTGATCCACCCGACCGGGACCTTCCACAACCGGCCGAGCGCGGGCACCCGGATCCCGAACTTCTTCCTCAGCGGGGACTACGTGTCCGTGGACATCGACCTGGCGACGATGGAGGGGGCGAACGCCTCGGCCCGGGCGGCGGTCAACTCCCTCCTGGACAGGGATGGTTCGCAGGCCGCGCGGTGCACGGTGCGGTCGCTGTACCGAGCACCCGAGGTGGAGTCCGCCAAGCGGCACGACCTGTGGCGCTACCGCCTCGGTCTGCGGAACGTCTTCGACGTGGGGTGACCCGGCCGCGGGGCGTCCGGCTGGGCTAACGTCGAGGCATGACGACTGCTGCGCCCTTGACGGTGGGCAACCTGCTGCGCAACTGGCGGGAGCGGCGAGGTCTCAGCCAGCTGGATCTGGCGGGCCGCGCCGACTCCTCCTCCCGGCACATCAGCTTCGTGGAGACGGGCCGGTCCCGGCCGAGCGAGGAGATGGTGCTGCGGCTCGCGGACCACCTGGAAGTCCCGGTGCGGGACCGCAACGCCCTGCTGGTGGCGGCCGGTTACGCACCCCGGTACGCGCACACCCCGCTCAGCGACCCCTCCATGGAGGTGCTGCGCGAGGGGCTGGAGCGGCTACTGACCGGCTACGAGCCGTATCCGGCGCTGGTGGTGGACGCCACGTACGACGTGGTGGCCGCCAACCGGGGCATCCTGATGCTGATGGAGGGCATGCCGGAGCACCTGCTGGCCGGTCCCCTCAACGTGATGCGGCTGACCCTGCACCCGGAGGGCCTCGCCCCCCGGATCCGCAACTTCCGCGAGTGGCGCGGACACCTGCTGGCCCAGATGGAGCGGCAGATCGCCCTGGCCCGTTCGGCGCCGCTGCGCGCGCTGTACGAGGAGGTGGCCGCCTATCCGCTGCCCGCGGCGGCGGCGGGGACCATCGAGGGCGAGCGGCACGCGGCCGGTCTGGACGCGGACGGGCCGCACGAGGCCGTGGCGTACCTCGCGCTCCCGCTGCGGATCGAGCACGACGGGCACCTGCTCTCCTTCGTGTCCTCCATCTCCACCTTCAACACCCCCATGGACGTGACGGTCGCCGAGCTGGCCATCGAGACGCTCCTGCCGGCCGACCCGGCGACGGTGAAGTACCTGCGGTCACTGGCGCCCTGAGCCCGCGCGCAGCGCGAGCTGCTGGAAGAGGGCGAAGGAGCCGACGGTGAGCGCCTGCGCCGGGATCCACACCGCCCCGGCGGTGGTGGGCGTGAACCAGACGACGAGGGAGACGAGGCTGAGCGCGGCCCAGGCGTAGTTGCCTTCGATGACGAGCTTGACGGGGAAGACCGGGGGCTGCCGGCGCAAGGCCAGCAGGCCGACGCCCGCCGCGTAGAGCAGCAGGAACACCCCGAGTCCCAGCAGCAGCCCCTGGTCGATGCCGAGCAGCCGGCCGAGGGGCGCGGAGAAGGCGACGTAGGCGAGCCCGTTGCCGCTGGTGACGACGGCGTCGAGGGCGAGGAACCGGCGTAGCGCGGTCTGTGGGACGGCAGTGCGGGCTACGGCGGTGAGCAGGGTTGCGGACATGGCGGATCAGCCTCCGTCGAGGGTCGATTGCGCTGGTGGAGTACGGACGACCCGGGCCCCGGAGCCGAGTGCGCGGCCCCGGAACCCGATGACTCCACTGTGCCGCCGGAGCCCCACGGGGTCGATTACCTCGCAGGTAATGCGCGCACTGGCGACCGGGCCGAACCGGTTCGGGCGCCCCGGTTCAGGCCGCCACCGCCACCGTCTCGCGGGCCGCGGCCGCCTCGCCCGTCAGGACCTTGAGCCGCTTGGTGAAGAAGACCATCACCGCGCCCGCCGCGATCACCATGGCGCCCTGCCACAGGAAGTTCCAGCTCTGGCCGATCACCGCGTCGAGCCGGGGCAGCTGCGCGCCGATCGCGTCTCCGGTGGCGGCGGCGAGGAACCATACGCCCATCATTTGATTGGTGAAGGCCCGGGGGGCGAGCTTCGTGGTGACCGAGAGGCCCACCGGGCTCAGGCACATCTCGCCCATCACCTGGATCACGTACACGCCGACCAGCCACATCAGCGAGACCTTGACCCCGCTGGAGGCGATGGCCGCGGCGCCCGACATGACCACGAAGGAGGCGCCGGTCAGCAGCAGGGCCAGGCCGAACTTGAACGGGGTGCTCATGTGCTTGCCCCGGCGCACCCAGAAGGCGGCGAAGACGGGGGCCAGGATGATCACGAACAGCGAGGGCAGCGACTGGGTCCAGCTCGCCGGGATGTGCCATCCGAGCAGGGACAGGTCGGTCTTCTGGGCGGCGAACAGGTTCAGCTCGTTGCCCATCTGGTCGTAGACCAGCCAGAACAGCGTGGCGGCCAGGAAGAGCCAGACGTAGGCCCGCAGCCGGGTCTTCTCGACCCGGTCGATCTTGGGGCTGCGGTACATCGAGAGCAGCACGCCCGCCGGGACCACCACGGCGACGATCGTCAGCACGAAGGTGATGTTGTCGATGCTCAGCGCGTGCGCGGCGACCAGCAGGGTGATCAGTACGGCAGTGAAGACCAGGCCGTACGAGGAGGACTTGCGGATCTTGGTCCGCTCGGCAGCGGTGAGCCGGACCACGGGCTCGGCCCGCAGCTGCTCGGACAGGTGGCGGCCGCCGAGGACGTACTGGACCAGGCCGAGGGCCATGCCGACGGCGGCGGCGCCGAAGCCGAGGTGCCAGTTGACCTCTTCGCCGAGGTAGCCGACGACGAGCGGGGCGATGACGGCGCCGAGGTTGATGCCCATGTAGAAGATCGAGTAGCCGGCGTCGCGCCGCTGGTCGTCGTCGGCGGCGTACAGCCGGCCGACCAGCGCGGAGATGTTCGGCTTGAGCAGCCCGGTGCCGATGACGATGAGGACCAGGCCGGGCCAGACGAAGACCGGGTTCGGGACGGCCATCAGGACGTGGCCGGCCATGATGACCACACCGCCCCACAGGACGGCCCGCCGGGCGCCGAGGAACCGGTCGGCGATCCAGCCGCCGGGGAGCGCCAGCAACGAGATCATGGCCATGTAAACCCCCTCCACGGCCTCCGCGGTGCCCTCGTGGAGGCCCATGCCCCCGTGGCCGCGGGAGGCGGCGAGGAAGTGCACGAGGATGGCGACCATGCCGTAGAGGCTGAAGCGCTCCCACAGCTCGGCGAGGACGAGGGTGGCGAGCCCGCGCGGGTGGCGCTTCCTGCCCACCGCCGCCGCGTCCGGTGCTGCGTCCGACGCCGGGGGCTTCTGCATATCCATCGAAGGCTTCACATATTCAGTGGAGCCCTCCCGGGCCGGACCCGGATCGTCCTTTCGGCCGGTTACCGGGGGAAACAGAACGCCCCGGACCGAAGGGCCCGGGGCGTTCGCCTTGCGGCAGGGGTGCGGACCGGGTCAGAGGTCCGCGAGGGCCAGGCCGGCCTGCGCTGCGGCGGCCTGGACGGTCTGCTCCAGCAGCACCGCGATGGTCATCGGGCCGACGCCGCCCGGTACCGGGGTGATCAGCGAGGCGCGGGCGGCGGCCGACTCGAAGTGGACGTCGCCGACGTTGCCCTCGTTGTAGCCGGCGTCCAGGACCACGGCGCCCGGCTTGATGTCCTCGCCGCGGATGAACTCGGCCTTGCCGACGGCGGCGACCAGCACGTCCGCCTGGCGGACGATGGACGGCAGGTCCACGGTGCGCGAGTGGCAGTAGGTGACGGTGGCGTTCTGCTCGAGCAGCAGCATCCCGGCGGGCTTGCCCAGGATCGCGCTGCGGCCGACGACCACGGCGTGCTTGCCGGTCAGGTCCACGTCGTAGGCCGCCAGCAGGCGCATGATGCCGCCGGGGGTGCAGGAGACGAAGCCCGGCAGTCCGAAGCCCATGGCGGCGAAGGAGTGCATGGTGACCCCGTCGACGTCCTTGCCCGGGGCGATGGCCTCGAAGGCGGCGCGCTCGTCGATGTGGTGCGGGACGGGGTGCTGGAGCAGGATGCCGCTGATCTCCGGGTCCTCGGAGAGCGCGGTCAGGGTGGCGACGAGCTCCTCGGTGGTCGCCCTGGCCGGCAGCTCCACGTGGCGGGAGGTGATCCCGGCCTTGGCGCAGCGGTTCTGCTTCATGCGGACGTAGGTGACGGACGCGGGGTCCTCGCCGACGAGCACGGTCGCCAGACAGGGCGCGGTGCCGGTGCGCTCGGTGATCTTCGCGGCGTACTCGGCGGTCTGCTCCGAGATGCGGCGGGCGAGGGCGGTGCCGTCCATCAGCGTGGCGGTCCGTGCCGGCTGGGCAGTCGTCTGAGTTGTCATCGGGGCTCCTGAGCGTCGCTGCGGGATCGCGGTTCGCCCAGGCGCGCGGCAGTCGGCGTACGGATACGGGAGTACGCCGGGCCGCTCCCCGGTGGTGATCCACCCGAACGCCAGTCACGGCCCGCCGCCCAGTGTAGGCGACCCCCGCGGCCCCCCTCCCGACAGGTCCGGCGGGCCGGGAGGGCGCCCCGGCCCCGGCAATCCGGTGGATGACCGGGGCCGGACCTGGGACGATCGAGACATGACGCGCACTTTCGACCATCTCGTCGCGGAAGCAGAATCGGTCTCCGTGGACGGCTGGGACTTCTCCTGGCTCGACGGCCGCGCCACCGAGCAGCGCCCCTCCTGGGGCTACCAGGGCCTCCTGGCGCGGCGCCTGGCGCAGGCCGGCTCCGCCCTGGACATCCAGACCGGCGGCGGGGAGGTGCTCGCCGGAGCCGGGCCCCTGCCGCGGCTGACGGTGGCCACCGAGTCCTGGCCGCCGAACATCGACAAGGCGACAAGGCTGCTGCACCCGCTCGGCGCGGTCGTGGTCGCGGACTCCGACGAGCCGCCGCTGCCGTTCGGCGACGAGGCCTTCGAGCTCGTCGCCAGCCGGCATCCGGTCACGATCTGGTGGGAGGAGATCGCGCGGGTGCTGAAGCCCGGCGGCACGTACCTCTCCCAGCAGGTCGGCCCGGCGAGCGTTTTCGAGCTCGTGGAGTACTTCCTGGGACCGCAACCGGAGGAGGTCCGGCGGGGCCGGCACCCCGACGACGCGGTCGCCGAGGCCACGAAGACGGGACTGGAGGTGATCGATCTGCGCTCCGAGCGGCTGCGGACGGAGTTCCACGACATCGGAGCCGTGATCTACTTTCTACGGAAGGTGATCTGGATGGTGCCGGGCTTCACGGTCGGGCAGCATCGGGACCGGTTGCGCGAGCTGCACGAACAGATCGAGCGCGAAGGCCCGTTCGTCGCACACACCGCCCGTTTTCTCATCGAGGCCCGCAAAACGGGCTGACAAAACGGGCGGACGCGACCACCCGCGACCGGCTCCCCGGTCACAGCGTGGCGCAGGTCACTCAATTCAGCGCGTAACGAATCTACTCGGGCATGCGATGAACCGACAGGTGTCCTCGTGCGGCCCGGAATACAGACCCCCCTCGGGTCTGTTTCCCGAGTTCGCGCGATGATGTCCCGCCACCCCTTATCTGTTCGCAACGAGAGGCTCCTTGTGTCGCTCAGCCCGTCCCGTACGTTCCCCACGGAGATCGCCGAATCCGAGGCCCTGGTCGCGCTTGTCGAGCGTGGCCGCGAGCAGGGTCACATCAACGGTGATGACGTGCGCCAGGCCTTCGAGGCCGGCCGCATCCCGGTGGACCAGTGGAAGCGGGTCCTGCGCAGCCTGAACCAGGTCCTGGACGAGGAGGGCGTCGCGCTGCACGTCAGCGCCGCCCCCGCCACGAAGGCTCCCGCCAAGAAGGCGCGCAAGGCGGCCGCCGCCCCGGCGCGCACCGTCGCCAAGAAGGCCGCCGCCCCGCCGCGCCTCATCGGTGCGCGCAAGACGGCTGCCACCACCCCCGCCGCGGCGATATCCGATCCGTCGGCCTCCGGGACCGAGGAGGAGGTGGCGGCCGAGGCCGCCGCCGCGCCGAAGAAGCGTGCGGTCAAGAAGACCGCCGTGAAGAAGACCGCCGTGAAGAAGACGGCCGCCACGAAGAAGACCGCCAAGGACGGCGACGAGGGCGACGCCCCCGTGGCCGAGGGCGAGGACTGGGCGGCCGAGGACCTGGACGAGGGCGACGAGAAGGAGACGCCCAAGACGGGCGGCAGCGCCGGCTTCGTCCTGTCCGACGACGACGAGGACGACGCCCCGGCGCAGACCGTCATGGTCGCCGGTGCCACCGCCGACCCCGTCAAGGACTACCTCAAGCTCATCGGCAAGGTGCCGCTGCTCAACGCCGAGCAGGAGGTGGAGCTCGCCAAGCGCATCGAGGCCGGTCTCTTCTCCGAGTACAAGCTCGAAGAGGAGGAGGACCACAAGCCCGCGTTCAAGCGCGAGCTGGAGATCCTCGTCGAGGACGGCCGCCGGGCCAAGAACCACCTGCTGGAGGCCAACCTCCGCCTCGTGGTCTCCCTCGCCAAGCGCTACACCGGCCGCGGCATGCTCTTCCTGGACCTGATCCAGGAGGGCAACGTCGGTCTGATCCGCGCCGTGGAGAAGTTCGACTACACCAAGGGCTTCAAGTTCTCCACGTACGCGACCTGGTGGATCCGGCAGGCGATCACGCGTGCCATGGCCGACCAGTCGCGCACCATCCGCATCCCCGTCCACATGGTCGAGATCATCAACAAGCTGGCCCGCGTCCAGCGCCAGATGCTCCAGGACCTCGGCCGGGAGCCCACTCCGGAGGAGCTGGGCAAGGAACTCGACATGACCCCCGAGAAGGTCATCGAGGTCCAGAAGTACGGCCGCGAGCCGATCTCCCTGCACACCCCGCTGGGTGAGGAGGGCGACAGCGAGTTCGGTGACCTCATCGAGGACTCCGAGGCGGTCGTGCCGGCCGACGCGGTCTCCTTCACCTTCCTCCAGGAGCAGCTCCAGTCCATCCTGGGCACGCTCTCGGAGCGCGAGGCGGGCGTGGTCTCCATGCGCTACGGCCTCAACGACGGCCAGCCGAAGACCCTCGACGAGATCGGCCGCGTGTACGGGGTCACCCGTGAGCGCATCCGCCAGATCGAGTCGAAGACCATGTCGAAGCTCCGTCACCCGTCGCGCTCGCAGGTGCTGCGCGACTACCTCGACTAAAAAAGTCGGGTCGCACGCCCCTCAGGCCAGTCGGAAGACCGGCCCGCGGGGCGTGAACGGCAGACAGGCGCCCTGCGGAACCAGGAAGGCGTGCTCGCGCCGGATCCGCAGGGTGTCGGTCCAGCCGTCGGTGATCACCAGGACCGGGGCCCCGGGCGGGAAGTCCTCCGCCCGCAGCAGCAGGTCGATGCCCGGCTGCAGCACGGTCCCGCCCCGGCCGCGCACCTTCACCCGGCCCGCGATCTCGGTCGGGGGCAGATAGCCCGCGTCGTACGGCGCCGCGTCGCAGAACACGACGCGGGCGGCCGGCACGTCGCGGGCTTCGGCGTACGAGGCGATGGCGCCGAGCGCCTTGCCGAGCAGGGCGGTGTCCATCGACCCCGAGGTGTCGAGGACCACGCCGAAGGTGCAGCGGGCGGTCTCCTCGAGCGGGAAGTACCGTCCCGCGCGCGGGATGTCCGGGGTGGAGGCCTGGCGGCGGGCCGGGCGCGCGAAGCTGCGTACCGGCTCCGGGCGGGGCACGTACTCGTCGAACCAGCGGGCCAGGCGCGCGTCCCAGGGCACCCGGGGGTCCCCCCATGCCCGAAGGGCTATGGGGGAGGGTGGGCCAGCGCCCGGATCTCCTGCACCAGCCCGGCGGGCAGCAGTCCGCGCTCCCCGTATCCGTGCAGGTCGAAGCCCTGGACCAGGCCGCCGCGGTAGAACTCGTCCAGGTCGGTGGACGGGTGGGTCAGCAGATCGGCTCTTGCTCCGTGAACCGTTGGCCACGCTTGGTCAAGTGGGGCAACGGTTTCGGCGCTACGCTGTCTAGCGATCGTGGTTCCAGGCTTCGGCTGTTATCGCGTAGGTGTGACTGTGCACGACCAGATGGATCGCGCAGAGAGAGCTACCCCGCGGGCCCCAGCCAATGGCCACGGCATGCAGGGACTACCGGACTTGCGAGGATGCCGCGCACCGCAGCAAGCGGACAAGACGCGAGTACGCCGAGCTCGAACCCGGCCCCTGCGCCCCGAAGACCGTTCGCGGGGCACCAGGCGGAAATGCCTGGCTCGTGGCGATGCGGCCGATTATGGCCACCTCTCCAAGGAACGGTAGGAGGAGACGAGCCAGTTCAGGGCTCGTACGGTTGGGGCCGGCGGCTTTCACGCCGCCGGCCAGGTCCATGGTGGCGGACACGGACCGGGTGAGGGCGTGGGCGAAGCCGGTCTGCCAGTCGGGGACGGCGCTCCAGTGCGACCAGGCTTCCAGGATGTAGCGGGGCGGGACGCCGTCCTGCCGCCAGGCGCGGGCGAGCTGTTCCTCGTCGCCGCCGGGGTACTGGTCGGGCAGCCGGTCGGGGGCCCGGCCGACGGGGAAGTTCTGCAGGAAGCGGTTGACGACGACGCAGCGGGCGGCGGTCTCGGCGCGGTCGGGCTGTGGCCGGTCGTCCTCCTTGGCGGCGGGTACGTGCCCGAAGCCGAGGTGGAGCAGGCCGTGCGCCAGGGCCCAGGCCCACTCGGCGGGCTCGGCCGGGGGTCCCCCCATGCCCGAAGGGCTATGGGGGCGGGTCGGGTGGGCGTGGATCACCCCGTTGGAGGTGACCACGGCGAGCCCGGCGGTGGCGCAGTGCGCGCACTTCGGGCTGCGGCAGTGGGTGGCGGACACGGCGTTCAGCGCGGGGTTCTGCCGGACGGCGGCCCGCCCCGCCTCGTAGGCGAGGGTGGCCGGGTCGGGCTTGGGCTCCTTGCCCTGCTTGGCCTTGCTGCTCACCGGCGGGCCTCGACCAGGCGCGGCATGTCGCGGGCGGCTTCGATGAGGAACCAGGCGGGCAGCACCGGCAGGCCGTCGACGTCGTCGGCGATGACGGTCTGGGCCACCTCCACGGAGATCTCGGCGAGCTGCACGAGCAGGGACTTCGCGCGGTAGGCGGTCTGGCGGACGCCCGGCGAGACGTGTTCCTTGCGGGTCGGCAGTTCCTTGACCAGCCGGCCCCGGAAGGCCTCGGCGAGGTAGTACAGCAGGTCGCGGTCCTCCGTGCGGGCGGGCCAGGAGGCGTCGCCCTTGATGACCGCGTCGATGCCGAAGGTGTGCCGGACGATCTTGGCGTAGCCGCGGAAGGAGACGGCGTGCGCGGGGGTGAGGGTGCCGTGCGCGAGCACGCCGAGGGTCTGCTCGTCGAGGTCCTGGCCGAAGGAGTGCAGGGCGTCGGAGAGCATGTGCCAGGAGCGGGGCGTGGAGAACGGCTCCTCGCTCTTGGGCGGCTGCGACCAGAGGTGGTCGGGGCGGTCGGTGAGGTAGTCGGTCACCCAGGGGTGGATGCCGTTCTCGCCCGCCCAGACCAGCCAGTCGCCGGCCGAGGCCGTCAGGTGGACGTGGGTGAGCCGGTTGACCAGCGCGGAGGCGATGGGCCGGGCCAGGGCGTTGTCGGTGGCCCGGTTGCCCGCGCCGATGACCATGGAGCCCGCGGGCAGCTCGTAGGAGCCGATCCGCCGGTCGAGGATCAGCGAGTAGAAGGCCTTCTGCACGTCCGGGCTCGCGGCGTTGAGCTCGTCGAGGAACAGGCAGTACGGCTCCTCGCGGGCGATGGCCTCCGGCGGGCAGACACCGAACGCCCGTCACGGATCTGCGGTACGCCGATCAGGTCCTCGGGCGCCAGCTGGGTACCGAGCAGGCTCACGCACCCCAGCCCCAGCGAGTCGGCGAACTTGCGCACGAGCGAGGACTTGCCGATGCCGGGCGCGCCCCACAGGAACACGGGCCGCACGGTGGCGAGCCCGAGGAGCAGGTCGGGGAGCTGGGCGGGGGTGACGGTGACGGCGGCCTGCACGGGAGGGGTGTCCTTAGGGGTCCGGGTATGCGGTGCGCCCAGTGTGAACACACCGCATGTCCCGGAGCACCCGGTTTTTCCGTGCCTCCGATGGCCCTCCGCCCCTTGTGCTCAGGCAGCGGAGTGCTCCAGCAGGTGCTTCAGCTTCTCCTCGCTGCGCGGCATCTCCTTGCGGACCATGGGCTTGACCGCGAGCGGTACCAGCGCCCTGCCCAGACCGTGGCCCTCGAAGTCGACGGCGATGGTCACCCGCGAGCGGGCGCCGCCGTCGAGGGGTTCGATGTGGCCCCGCACGTCCGGCCGGACCGGCCCGTCCAGGCCGTGGAAGTGCCAGCTCCTCGGCGGGTCGAGTTCCATGACCTGCATGGTCGTGGGGACCCGCCGCCTGCCGATCTGCCGGGTGACGAGGACCTTCGAACCGACGTGGACGGGGAGGTCCCCCATCGGCACCGCGGACACGGCGCTGTCCTGCCACTCCGGCAGGTGCGTGGGGTCCGTGATGTACGAGTAGACGTCCTCGGGACTGCGGTCTATGTCGATGCTCTTGCTGATCGCGGACATGGCGACCCCTTGGAGCCCCCCTGATGGACTCTGCTTCCAACGTACGCCCCGGCCGGGCGGCCGCGCGATGCCTTCAACGCGATGCCTTCGGCGCGATGTCTTCGGCGGGACGGTCTAGGCCGGGTCCGTGCCCGGGGCGACGGAGATCTCCGGGGAGACCGGGACCTGGGGGCCGTCCGCCTCGGTGAGCCAGCGGCGCAGGACCTCGTGGACGGCCTCCGCACCCACCAGCTCCCCGTCGGGGCGGTACACCGGCTCGGACAGCTCCACCGGCCACATCAGGAAGGGGTGGCCCTGCTCCCCGCCCAGGCCGCCGTGCGAGCCGATCTGCTCCTCGAAGGCGTGCACCGAACCCGTCTCCGGGTCGTAGGCCGAGTTCACCATCACGTCGGCCACGTGCGGGAAGGTGTCGGTCCGCCGGACCGCCCGCGCCGCGCCCGGGCCGAAGGGGGCCAGCAGTGCCTCCGCCGCGCCCGGTTCGTCCAGCCGCGCCTCGGCCCCGTCCGCCATCAGGACGGTCCCGTCGACGAGGAGGAACCCGACCCCGGGGTGGTTCGCCAGGGTGGGGAGCAGCGCCGGGTGCGCGCGCTCGATCCGCTCCCTCGACGCCCGGCCGGGCAGGTCCGGGAAGGAGATCAGCCCGAGGTTGCCCGAGGCCAGTACCACCGGGTCCGGCCCCGCCCCGGGGCGCACCTCCTCGTCCGTCTCCTCCACCGGCCGGTGCAGGGCGGCCAGTACGGCGGCCCGCGCCTCGGAGCCGCTGTGGGTACGGCCGGCCTTCCGGGACACGGGCAGCCCGCAGCCCGCGCGGACCAGGTCCTTCAGGGTGAGCCCGTACCGGGCCAGGAAGGTCTCCCCCGGGCTCTGGCCGTGGTCCGAGAGCAGCACGATCCGGTACTCCCGGGGCGCGTGCTCGGCGACCCGGGCGATGAGCGCGAGGCTGCGGTCGAGCCGGGCGAGCACCTGCTCGGTGTCCCGGGAGCGCGGGCCGGAGTGGTGGGCGACCTCGTCGTAGGCGACCAGGTCCGCGTAGACCGCGGCGCGCCCGGCCAGCATGTCGCCGATCACCGCGGCGACCACGACGTCGCGCTCCACCACCGTCGCGAAGGCCCGGATCAGCGGGTACAGCCCGCCGCGGGCGACCCGCGGCCGGTCCCCGCGCAGGCGGCCGCGCAGCGACTGGGTGATCTCGCGGGCCACCTCGGCGACGAAGGAGAGCGCCGTGCGGACCGCGTTGGCCGGGTCGGAGAAGTACGCGAAGTAGCCCGCGCGGGAGCGGTTGTGGGGGCTGCGCCGGGCGGAGACGGACAGGACGAGCGCCAGTTGGCCGGCGCCGCCGCTGAAGAGGTTGCCGCGGCTGGCCCCGTCGAGGGTGAGCAGGCCCCCGTTCCCGGTGCGTTCGACGGCCCGCCGCTGGAGCTCGGCGGCGCTGGTGGGCCGGTTGCAGACCACCACCTCGCCGGTGTCCTTCTCGTACCAGCGGAAGGCCGGCACGTCGAAGTTGGAGCCGTGCAGGATGCCGAGCTGGCTGGCGCCGGTCTGGCTGGACCAGTCGGTGCGCCAGGAGGTGATGCGGTGGCTGCGGTCGAGCCATTCGGCCACCGTCGGCATCAGGCCGCTGCCGGCAGCGCGGCGCAGCACCTCGTACCCGACCCCGTCGAGCTGCAGGAACACCACGGCGGGGGTGCGTTCGTCGGCCCCGGGCAGGCCCTCGCGGCGCTGGCGGCGCCGGCGGCGGTCGGAGAGCCGGTAGAGCCGGCGCCGGTAGGCCTCGTCGTCCCGGACGGCGAGCGCGGTGGAGGTCGCGGAGGCGACGGCGGACATCACGGCGGCGACCACCACCGCCGTCTCGGGGTCCGCCTCGCCGCGGCCGGCCGGGATCAGGCTGAGCGCGATCAGCAGCAGCGAGCCGTTGAGGAAGAAGACGAGCAGGCCGAGCACCAGGGCCGGCACGAGCAGCAGGGCGCGTACGAGAACCGGCCACACCAGCGCGCTCAGCAGACCGAACGCGCCGGCGCCGAGGGCGGCCGTCAGGCCTATCTGCGTGATGCTGTCGCGGTCGCCGCCCGCGCCCGCCTGGAGCCTGAAGTCGGGGAGGATTCCGGCCAGGGCGAGCATGGTGAGGGTGGACACCGCCCAAACGATGACCACCCGCACCAGGGCGCCGCCCGTACTCCGCCACCGGCCTCGCAACACGCCGAACCCGCCTCACCACCGTGGCCCGCACCGCGCCGACGGGCCCCCGTCCCCACGCTGTCCAGGCTCGCACAGCGGCGCCCGACCGGCCGGGTGACACGGGCGGCGGATGTGCGTACGGGGGGCGCGGCGGGGGGGCCGGCGATGGTGAGCGGGGGCTACGTGCCGTCGTATCCGGCGGTCGGCATGGAGAGCCGGCGGTGCACCTCGGCCTTCATCGCGGAGGTGTAGCGCGGCTCGTCGAGACCGGCGGTTTCCAGCCGTACGCCGCGTCGTTCGCACTCCGCGGTGAACTCCCCCACGGAGCGCAGCGCACGGGTCAGCACCCGGTGGTTGGCGGTGACGAACAGGTCGACGCGCCCGGCGTCGATGTCGCTCCACAGCCCGCAGTGGTCGGCGCGCAGCCCGTAGACGAACAGTTGGCGGGTCACCACGTAGCCCCGGTCGGCGGCCCAGCGGGCGCACATGGCGTGCTGGCTCCGGGTGTCGACGGCGAAGGGATCCGCGTCCAGATCCTCCAGCGGGGCCAGGCTGGCGATCGCGGCCACGCGCAGCTCATCCATGCCGCCCGACCCTACTCCGATCCGGCGCCGGGGAGGAGGGGGCGTGGGGGCCGTCTCTTTCGGATCTTGCCGGTCAGGCCCGCGTCGTCCGGTGCCGTGCCTCGGTGCGCTGCCGGGGCTCCCGCGTACTGGACGTACTCGGGTGCCCCGGCAGTGCGGCGAGGCGCGGTGCCGGGCGGCGCGGGCCAGGCAAGATCCGAAGAGACGGCCCAGCCCGGTTTCCTGGTTCCGGGCGGTTTGGGCGGGCAGCCTTTAGGCTCGGACGGGACCCGGTGGCAAGCGGGACGAGGGAGGAGATCAGGGGCCGGTGGAGATCACTTGGTGGGGCCACGCGACGTGCACGGTCGAGGACTCCGGTGTCCGGCTGCTCACGGACCCGCTCTTCGCACGCCGGCTGGCGCACCTGCGGCGCCGTCGCGGGGCGGTGCCCCCGCCCCAGGCGGCGGTCGCCGACGCGGTGCTCGTCTCGCACCTGCACGCCGACCATCTGCACCTGCCCTCGCTGGCGCGCCTCGCGCGCGGCACCCGGCTGCTGGTGCCGCGCGGGGCGCCGGGCGCGGTGCCGGGGCTGGCGCGGATAGCCGGGGTGCGGGGGCTGGAGGTCACGGAGGTGGCGCCGGGCGACACGGTGACGGTGGGGGACGGCGTACGGGACGGCGGCGTACGGGTCCGGGCGGTCGGCGCGCGGCACGACGGGCGGCGGCTGCCGTTCGGACCGCGGGTCGCTCCCGCGCTCGGGTACGTGATCGAGGGCTCGTCGCGGACCTACTTCGCCGGGGACACCGGCCTGTTCGACTCGATGGCCGACGAGGTCGGACCGGTGGACGTGGCCCTGCTGCCGGTGGGCGGCTGGGGGCCCTACCTGGGTCCCGGGCACCTGGACGCGGCGGGTGCGGCGCGGGCGCTGGCCCTGCTGGCGCCGGCGGCGGCGGTTCCGGTGCACTGGGGTACGTACTGGCCGATCGGGATGGACATGGTGCGGCCGCACGAGTTCCACGCGCCGGGCGAGGAGTTCGTACGGTGTGCGCGGCGGGAGGCACCGAAGGTGACGGTCCGGGTGCCCGCGCACGGTGAACGGGTGCGGCTGCCGTGAGGGCCCTGTCCCAGCTCGCGGAGGCGGCCGCGCAGGTGCCGCCGGAATCCACCCAGCAGGCGATCGGCTATCCGACCCTCTTCGTGCTGGTGGCGCTGGGCGCGCTGGTGCCGGTCATTCCGACGGGCGCGCTGGTCAGTACGGCGGCGGTGGTGGCGTTCCACCAGGACTCGCTGCCCTTCGGGCTGTTGCTGGTCTTCGGGGTGTCCTCGCTGGCCGCCTTCGCCGGGGACCTGGCGCTGTACTGGCTGGGCCGGCGCGGGGTGCACTCCCGGAACGGATCGCGCTGGCTCGAAGCGCTGCGCCGGCGGGCGACCCCGGAACGCCTCTCCCAGGCGCAGCGCAAGCTCGACGAGCACGGCGTCCTGGTCCTGGTGGTCTCCCGCCTCCTCCCGGGCGGCCGCATCCCGGTGATGCTGGCCTGCCTCCTCGCGGAGCTCCCCCTGCGCCGGTTCGCCCGCGGCGACGGCCCCGCCTGCCTGGCCTGGGCGGCGACGTACGGCCTGATCGGCATCGTGGGCGGCTCCCTCTTCGCGGAGCCCTGGAAGGGCGTGGCCCTGGCGGTGGCCCTCACCGTCCTCATCAGCGCGGCCCCGGCCCTGTGGCGCCGCATCCGACCTGGCGGCTGACCCGGCCGGTCGGGGAACCCGATGCCATGTGCGGCGCCGTTCCCGGGGACCAGCCCCCGGACCCCCGCGCCTCAAACGCCGGCGGGGCTGGTTTCCCCAGACCACGGCATTCACGTGCAGGCCGACACGGGGCGCTTTCAGCCGTCCGGCGTTTGAGGACCGGGGTCTGGGGCGGAGCCCCAGGACGGGTCCGGGCGGAGCCCGGGGAACGGTGGAAGGGCGGGTAGGGGACTTCGCCCCGCGCAGCGGCAAAGGGGGCTGCGGGGACTTGGCCCCGCGCAGCGGCAAGGGCCGCTCGGGGACTCTGCTCCGTGCAGCGGCAAAGGTCGCTGCGGGGACTTCGCTCCGCGCAGCGGGCACTCTCAGCCGTCGGCTAAAGGGCCCGGGACGCCCCGACCGGGAGGTCCCAGAGGTGCTCCCGGGGCAGCCCGGTACGGGCCCACGCGGCCCGGACCCGCTGCAAGGGCTCCATCACGGGCTCCGAGGAGAGCACGAAGGTCCCCCAATGCATCGGAGCCATCCGGACCGCCCCCAGGTCCAGGCAGGCCTGCACGGCCTCCTCCGGATCCGCGTGGACGTCCCGCAGCCACCACCGCGGGGCGTACGCCCCGATCGGGAGCAGCGCGAGATCGATGCCGGGGTGCCGCCGCCCGATCTCGCCGAACCAGTGCCCGTAGCCCGTGTCGCCCGCGAAGTAGACCTTCTTCTCGGGCCCGCCCCCGGCGGCGGTGGCGCTGAGCATCCAGCCGCCCCACAGCGTCCGGCACGCGTCCAGCAGCGACCGCTTCGACCAGTGGTGCGCCGGCACGAACTCGAACCGTACGCCGCCCAGTTCGGCCGACTCCCACCAGTCGAGTTCGGTGACCCGGGTGAACCCCCGCCGCCGGCACCAGCGCGCGAGACCGGCCGGGACGAAGAGCGGTGTCGAGCGCGGGAGGCGTTTGAGGGTGGGGGCGTCGAGGTGGTCGTAGTGGTTGTGGCTGATCACCACGGCGTCGACCGGCGGCAGTTCCTCCCACCGCACCCCGACGGGGGTCATCCGGGCCGGGGTGCCGAGGATCCGCCGGGACCAGACGGGATCGGTCAGGACGGTCAGTCCGCCGATCCGCAGGATCCAGCTGGCGTGTCCGGCCCAGGTGGCGGACACCGTCCCGGCGGCCACGGCGGGCAGCGGGGCGGGCGCGTACGGCAGGTCGGGGATGCCGCGCAGCCCTTCGGGACCGGGCCGGAAGGCGCCTTCGCGGGCCAGCCGGGCGAAGGCGCGCAGCCCCGGCAGCGGGGTGGTCAGCCGGTCCGCGAACGAGCGCGGCCACAGCCGGTGTTCGCCGAGCGGCCGTGGCCGCGCGTGCCGGACGCCGGTACCGGCGTCGGCACCGGCCCGGGAAGCCGCCGGGACGTCCGAGCCGGTCTCGGCCCGGACGTCGGCCCTGACCTCGGCCCGGGAAGCCGAGGGGGCGTCCGTCTGATCCCTCATCGAGAAGTCTCCGTTCACCGGCGGCATTCGGTATTTCCGGGCGGGTTCGCGGGCGGGTCTCAGTCGGACAGCCCGGCCAGGACCGACCGAAGCCGGGCCAGGGAGTCCCGTACGTGGGGCAGCGCGAGGGGGTCGGTCGCGGTGAGCGCGGCGAGCTGCTCCTCCGGGGTGGCGCCGAGCAGCGGTCCGGTCGACAGCCGGACCCGCGGGGCGACGGGCTCGTCCGCGAACCGCTGCCCGCCGGGCGTCGGCGCGCCGAGCCGTCCGCCCAGCCAGTCCTCCAGTTCCATCGCGTCCGCGACCCCCTGCCGGGCGAGCCCCGAGCGCAGCGGCGTCAGATCGGCGTAGAGGTGGCGGCCGGCCTGCGGGGGCCGGGCCAGCGCCCCGGCGGCGAGCAGTTCCCGGTGTGCGGCCCGGGCCACGGCGCCGTGCAGGGCGGCGGCCGCGGCGGTGCGTCCCGCGACGGCGGCGGGCTCGTCGAGGGCGTGCGCGGCCGCCCCGGCGACGGGGCCCGCGACGAGCCCGCCGGTGGCGGTGAGCACGTCCAGGGTCCGGGCCCGCAGCCAGGTGCCGTGCGGGGTGCCGGGGAAGCGGATGACGGCGGCGGGCCAGCCGGCGGGCAGCAGCGCGCCGGAGAGGTCCAGGAGCACCGCGGTGTCGTCCGGCAGCATCTCGGCTGGGCTGAGCACGACGAGCCGGTCGTGGGAGCCGCCGGAGCCGTGGGAGCCCGGGCCTCCGTGGGCCGATCCGTGGGCCGGACGGTGGACGGTGTCGCGCCAGGTCTCGTCGCTGACGACGAACAGCCCGGCGGACTCGGCGGCCTCGCAGGCCTCCCGGAGCAGTTCGGGCGGCGGGACGGTAGCGGTCGGGTCGTCGGCCACGGACAGCAGCAGCACCCGCGGGTCGCCGCCCTCGGCGCGCACCCGGCGCACGGTCTCCAGCAGGGCGTACGGGTCGGGTACGCCGCCGCACTCGGCCGGGGTGGGGACGTGGTAGGCCCGCCGTCCCAGCAGCCGGACCTGCGGCGTCCACCAGGCGGGACACGGCCGGGGCAGCATGACGTCGCCGCCGTAGGCGCCGAGCAGCGCGAGCAGCAGGGCGGGCGCGCCGGGTCCGGCGGCCACGTGGTCGGGGTCGGTGGGCAGCCCCCGACGGCCCCAGTGGCGGGCCGCGGCGGCCCGTACGGGCACTCCCCCGCCGGCCGGCTCGGGGGCCGAACGCCAGGCGGCCGCCGCGAGGACGGCCGTGAGTTCGGGCAGGACGGGCAGGCCGGGCTGGGGCGGGGGCGGGCCGTAGCGGACCGGGCCCCGGCCCTCGGCCGTCGTGCGCTGCATCCCCGACACCGCGCGCCACCTCTCCCTGCCGTCTCCGCGCTCCTACTCCCGACCCATGCCTTTATACGGTTATTCGTCCACGATCGCCCGTTGTGCGTCAGCCGTCCCTCCCCAGCAGCGCGAGCAGCCGGGTCTGGGCGTTCGCCCCGGCCGGGATCGCCAGCGGGGCGGCGTACATGCCGCTCGCGGCCAGCCCGTCGGCGTAGGGCATGACCTCCTTGATGGAGAACTCGACGAGGCCGTCCGGCAGCCGGCCGTCGGCGCCGATGCCCCGCGCGAGGTCCCAGGTGTGGACGACGCAGTCGGCGGTCAGCTCCGAGCAGTACGCCGATCCGAGCGCGGGCCCGTACGAGAGCCGGACGGTGCGCTCCAGCGCCCCGGGGATCTCGAAGGCGGTGTGCGCGGCGGCCGAGGCCTCGTCCCAGGCGGCGGCCGGGTCCGTGCCGAGGACATCGCCGTTGAAGGTGCTCCCGATGTCCTCGACGGTGCGGCCGTCGGTCACCAGGGGCGGTATCCACAGCTGTTCGGCGGTGACGTGGTTGACCAGGTCGCGCACGCTCCATTCGCTGCAGGGCGTCGGCGCGTCCCACTGCGCGTCCGAGACCGCGTGGACGTACTGGCCGAAGAGCCGCAGCGCCTCGGCGTGCCGCTCGAGCAGCGGGTCCGGCATGGATGACATCCGTCTCACCGTCCTTCGTTCCTCCGGAATCACTGTCCTCGCCCCCACCACGCCCTGCCACCCGCTCACCCAATCCCCTTGGCAGGCAAGGATGGTGTCCACATGTCAAAACGCATATCTCAGATGCCGAACTGATCCCTTACGGTGAATCCAACGCCTCGACAGCACTTCGACAGCACTTCGACGACGAAGGAGCCATGTCCCATGAACGCCACGGACGCCACAGACGCCACGGATGCCGCTCACACGGCGGCTGCGCACGAGACCGCCGTATACACCCACGGCCACCACGAGTCGGTGCTGCGCTCGCACCGCTGGCGCACCGCCGAGAACTCCGCCGCGTACCTGATCGGCGAGCTGCGCCCCGGGATGAGCGTCCTGGACGTGGGCTGCGGCCCGGGCACGATCACGGCGGACCTGGCGGAGCTGGTGGGGCCGCAGGGCCGGGTCACGGCGGTGGACGCGGCGCGGGACGTGATCGACCAGGCCGCCGCGTACGCGCGGGAACGCGGGCTGACCGGCATCGAGTTCGCCACGGCCGACGTCCACGCGCTGGACTTCCCCGACGACTCCTTCGACGTGGTCCACGCCCACCAGGTGCTGCAGCACGTGGGCGATCCGGTGCAGGCGCTGCGCGAGATGCGCCGGGTGTGCCGGCCGGGCGGGATCGTCGCGGCGCGGGACGCGGACTACGCGGCGATGACCTGGTACCCCGCGACCCCGGGGCTGGAGGAGTGGCTGGACCTGTACCGGCGGGTGGCGCGCGCCAACGGCGGCGAGCCGGACGCCGGGCGCCGCCTGCGCGCGTGGGCGCGGGCGGCGGGCTTCACGGACGTGACCTGCACGGCGACCTCGTGGTGCTACGCGACCGAGGAGGAGGCCGCCTGGTGGTCCGCGCTGTGGGCGGACCGTACGACGGCCTCGGCCTACGCGGGGATCGCGACCGGCGGCGGACACGCGACGCAGGCGCAGCTGGCGGCCGTCGCGGAGGCCTGGCACGCCTGGGGCGCGGAGCCGGACGCCTGGTTCTCGGTACTGAACGGCGAGATCATCTGCCGCGCCTGACCCCTGCGGGGGTGCCTTCCGGTTCAGGCCGCCAGGCGTACGGGGAGCAGCTCGGGCCGCTTGGCCGTACGGCCGTCTCCGGAGGAGCGCCCGCGCAGCCGGCGCCCGATCCAGGGCCCGGCGAAGCCCACGGCCCACCGCAGCTCCCCGGCGACGCCCCGCAGGCCCGCAGGAGCGGCGGGCGGCGGGCCGGGCAGCGGGCGGGTCCAGGCGTCGTCGCTGCCGGGCAGTCCGAGGGCGTGCGCGACGCCGGCGGCGATCATCGCGTGGCCGGACGGCGCGGCGTGCAGCCGGTCCGCGCTCCACATCCGGGGGTCGGTGGAGGCCTCGTGGCGCTCGAAGTCCGCGACGGCCACCCCGTGCCGCTCCGCCGCGCGCCGTATGCGCTCGTTGAGCGCGGTGACCCGCGGGGCCGCTCCCTTGGCGAGCGGGACGAGCTTGGCGATGTCGGGGAAGGTGACGGTGGCGACGCGGGCGCCCTGCGCGGTGAGCGCGGCGAACATCGCCTCCAGGTGCCCGGCGACCTCGTCGGCGTCGAAGCGGGGCCGCAGCACGTCGTTGACCCCGGCGACCACGGTGGCCAGGTCGGGGCGGAGCGCGAGGGCCGGCCCGAGCTGCCCCTCGCGGACCCCCGCCGCCAGGCGGCCCCGTACGGCCAGGTTGGCGTAGAGCACGTCGGGCTCGTGCACGGCGATCATCTCGGCGAGCCGGTCGGCGCACCCGCGCAGCCCGGTGCGGTCGTCGCCGTCGCCCACGCCCTCGCTCTGGCTGTCGCCGAGCGCCACGTACCGGGTCGGCCGTCGCTGCTCACTGCTCTCCACGGGATGCCCGCCTCTCGTTCAGAATGATCGTGGTGCGCTCGTACCAGGCGCGGTTGGCCCGCTCGAACTCCAAGCCGCGCAGGCAGGTGAGGTAGGGGCCGATCCGTGCGCCGTGGCGCAGGAACTCCTCCTCCGTGTGCTCGCCGCGCATCGCGCGCAGCAGCTTCTCGAACAGCTCCGCCTTGGCCGTCGCGAAGGCGGTCCGCTCCGCGAGCTGCGCGATCAGCGCCCCCGTGTCGACGTACTCGGCCGCCTGGACCTTCACGAGCAGGTCGTCGCGGATCACGCAGGGCTTGGTCTCGGCGGCGGTGAAGCGCTCCAGCTCGGCCAGTCCGGTGTCGGTGACCTGGAACAGCCGCTTGTTCGGCCGGGTGTCCTGGACGACCTCGCGGCCCGCGATGAAGCCCTCGCGCTCCAGCCTGGCCAGCTCGGCGTAGAGCTGCTGGGGCAGGGCGTGCCAGAAGTTGGCCACGCCCGTGCCGAAGGCCTTGGCCAGCTGGTAGCCGCTCAGCTCCTCGTCGAGCAGCGCCGCCAGTACGGCGTGACGCAAAGCCATCGGGAGGTCTCCTCGGGTCCGTGTCCGTTCACGGCGCCCTCTTCCTCAGGGCGCCCGGACCATGATAGTCAAGAAACTGACTAATCACATCGGTGACTATCGAGGAGCCCTCATGAGTACCGACACCAGCCCGGCCGACCACTTCCGCGCCGCCGTAGCCGGCCATGACCTCGCCGCACTGGACGCGCTGTTCACCGACGACGTCCGGCTCAACAGCCCGGTGAAGTCGAAGCCCTTCGAGGGCAAGCCGGCGGTACTGGCCCTCTTCCGGGTCCTCCTGCGCACGTTCGAGGGATTCCACTACGTCGGCCACTTCGACGGCAGCGTCCAGTCCGCGGGCGTCCCCTTCGGGGCGGAGGGAGCCGAGGGACCGGCGACCGTACTGCCGTTCCGGACCACCGTGGGCGACCGGCAGGTGCACGGGATCGACATGCTGCACCTCACGCCCGAGGGCCTGATCGACGAGATCACCGTGATGCTCCGCCCCCAGACGGCGGTCGTGGCGGTGGGTGAGGCGGTCCTGGCCGGCCTGCTCACCGACGGCGTGGTGACCGGCTGACCGGCCCACCGGCTGACAGGACCTCCGGCGGCAGCCCAGTAGACTCGGTGCCCGTGGCGGATACCCAGTACGAAGACCTGTTGAAGCTGGTGCTCACCTCCGGGACGGCCAAGGCCGACCGGACGGGCACCGGCACCCGGAGTGTCTTCGGGCACCAACTGCGTTACGACCTGTCGCAGGGGTTTCCCCTGGTCACCACCAAGAAGGTGCACCTCAAGTCGATCGTGTACGAGCTGCTGTGGTTCCTGCGCGGCGAGTCGAACGTCGGCTGGCTGCGCGAGCACGGCGTCACGATCTGGGACGAGTGGGCCGACGAGAACGGCGACCTCGGCCCGGTCTACGGCGCCCAGTGGCGCTCCTGGCCCACCCCGGACGGCCGGCACATCGACCAGATCACCGAGGTCCTCGACACGCTGCGCCGCGACCCGGACTCCCGCCGGATGATCGTCTCCGCCTGGAACGTCTCCGAGCTGTCCAAGATGGCGCTCGCCCCGTGCCACGCCTTCTTCCAGTTCTACGTGGCCGACGGCAAGCTCTCCTGCCAGCTGTACCAGCGCAGCGCGGACCTGTTCCTCGGCGTACCGTTCAACATCGCCAGCTACGCCCTGCTCACCCACATGGTGGCGCAGCAGGCCGGCCTGGAGCCGGGCGACTTCATCTGGACCGGCGGCGACTGCCACATCTACGACAACCACGTCGACCAGGTGACCGAGCAGATCTCGCGCACCCCGTTCGAGTTCCCCGAGCTGAAGCTGCACCGGGCCGACTCGCTCTTCGACTACGCCTACGGCGACGTGAAGCTGGCCGGCTACCAGCACCACCCGGCCATCAAGGCCCCGGTAGCGGTATGACCCCCGACACGAACGCCGGCATGAACGCCGACATGAACGCCGGCCCGAACGCCGGCATGAACGTCGGGCTGATCTGGGCGCAGAGCCCCGACGGCGTGATCGGCGCGGACAACGGCATTCCCTGGCGGCTGCCCGAGGACATGGCCCACTTCAAGGCCACCACCCTCGGCCATCCGGTGGTGATGGGCCGCAAGACCTGGGATTCGCTCCCGGTACGGTTCCGTCCGCTGGCCGGGCGGCGCAACATCGTGGTGACGCGCGATCCCGAGTGGGCCGCCGAGGGCGCGGAGCGCGCGGGGTCCATCGACGAGGCCCTGGAGCTGGCTGCGGCGCGGCCCGACGCGGCAGACTCCGCGGCCGCCTGCTGGGTGATCGGCGGCGGAGAGGTCTACCGCGGCGCGCTGGCCCGCGCCGTCATGCTCTCGGTGACCGAGGTCGACACCAAGGTGGTCGGCGACACCCACGCCCCGGAGCTGGAACCGGCGTGGGCCGTCACCGAGGACGGCGGCTGGCAGTCCTCGGTCACCGGCCTGCGCTACCGCATCCGCACCTACACCCGGTAGGCGAAGGCCCCGTTCACCTGGGGGGATGGCGGTGCAAGGCCTGTCGGAGGCTGACCGTAGAGTGTGCCGCCCATGTGACGCTCACATGGCCGACATCGCTCCGGGGGGAACGAAGTGCCCAACTCCGCGCGTTCGCGTGCACGGTTCAGATCCGCGAGGACCCTGCTGGTCCCCGCTCTGCTGGCGGCGCTGCTGACGCCCGCCGTCCCGGCCGCGAACGCGTTCGCCGCGACGCCGCCCGCGACCGCGTCCGCGAAGGCCGACCCCGCACCCGCGCAAAAGGCCGACCCGGTGCGCCCCCCGGCGGGCACGGTCCGCACGGACAAGGTCGCGGCGCCGGTTCCGGTCTCCGCGGGTTCGGCCGAGGAGGACTGCACGCCGCTCGCGCTCGCGCCGCTCGGTGACCCCGGCAGCGCCGTCGGCAGCGCCACGATCGGGTCCCAGGCCACCGCCTGCTTCACGGTTGTCGTGAGGAAGCCGGGCATGCACCGGCTCCTGGTGTCCCACCAGTCCGCCTACGCTTCGCTGAGCTCCGGCGAGAGCCGGGTCGATTGCGGGGAACCGTTGACCCACTCCTGGTGCGAGCTCGCGGCCGGTACGTACACGCTCTCGGTCCACAACAGCCACTGGGAGCCCATCACCAACCGTGTCGCCCTCGTCCCGTTGATGACCGCTCCCGGATGTCCGGCCGTTGCCGGCACCCGCTACGACTCCGCCCCGACCACAGGGACCGCCACGGACAGTCTGGGCATCATCTGCCACGCCTTCACCGCCGCTCCCGGCGAGCGGATCACCACGGACTTCCGGCTGACCGAGCGCGGAGAAGGCTTCGTGCGCTGGATCACGGATGGCACCGGCAAGCGCATCTGTGAGGACAGCGCTGAGTGTGTGCTGCCCGCAGGGACGGGCGGCTACCGCGTCCTCACCGAGGTCGCCTCCCCCGGCCCCTACAGCCTGAAGGTCCGGCGTCTGTCGAACCCCGAGGGCTGCGTTCCGGTCGCCGCGACGGCGTACAGCTCCCCGCCCGCGCAGGGAGCCCCCCTGACCGGGTGCAGGACGTTCACCCCGGCCGTGACCGGACGCTACGACGCCGATGCCATCGATGCGCAGGGCGGGGCCTCCTCCATCAGAGTGCGTGCGGCGAACGGATCCACCGTCTGCGGGGCCGGGCGTGACTGCCGGCTCACCGCCGGCACCCCTTACATCCTGCTCACGGAGCACGCCGTGCGGATCCTGTCCCGCACGGCCACGGCGGGCTGTGAGAACGGGGTCGCGCTGGCGCGCGACCAGAAGGGCACATTCGCCACACCCGGTGAGGTCGACTGCCTGAACCTCCCGGTACCCCAAGGGGCCCACATCGCCGTCCTGTCCGACGGTGCCGCATCCATCACCGTCGTGGACTCCAAGGGGGCCGCCTTCTGTGAGCGCGAGAACGTTCTGAAGGACGGCAGCTGCGCCCTGGGCGGCACCGCTCCGTACCGAGCCCTCGTCTCCAAGCTCGACCCAACCGCGGAGAGCGACGTCTACCGTCTCGTCGTCCACCGCACGGACGCACCGAGCGCCTGCCGCACCTTCCTGCCCGGCGACTTCACGGGGAAGCCGGTCCGGATGAGCGTGAAAACCAGCGCGGAGGTGTTCGCCGACTGCCTGTCCATTGCGGCCGGGGACCACTCCGCGAACGAGCTCCTCCAGATCCAGCGGGTTTCGGGTGACTCGGTGGTGACCGTCAACGTCCTCGACGCGAAGGGCAAGCCGGTCTGCTCCATGAGTACGGCCTCCGGCTCCTTCTCCACCTGCTCCCTGACGGCCAAGGTCGCGCACACTGCCCTGGTGCAGAGCCGGAACGTGCCCGCCGAGTTCGCCCTGACCCGCCTCGACGTCACCTCCACCGCGCGCGGCTGCGTCCCGACCCCGGCCACCGCAGTGGGCGGCCCGTCCACCGGCGGCGTACCGGCCAAGCCCGGCACGTTCCTGTGCCACCAGGTGACCACGGCCGACGCTGCGGACACCCTGCACCTGAACGCCCGTGACGCGCAGGGCTCCGTCCACCTGCTCGGCTTCAAGGCGAACGGCGAAGGCGTCTGCGACTACTTCGACGCGGGCTGCGCCGTCACCGGCTCCACCCGCTACCAGGTCCTCGTACAGGTTCCGGAGGGCAAGACGGCGGCACCCGCCTACCGGCTGGACACGCTGCGCATCGGCACGGCGGCCGGGCCCGCCAACGAGTGCGTCAAGGTCTCGGACGTCAGCAACGGGTTCGGGCCGCTGACCGGCACCCTGAGCGAGCAGAAGACGGCGATCTGCGCCGTGCTCCCGACCGTGACGGGCGACTACTTCGACCTGCGGTTCACCCCCGCCGAGCCCTTGGAGCAGTCGCCCACGCTCTGGCTGTACGACCGCTCGGATCTGCAGAGCAGGTGCTGGGGAGGCCAGTACTACTCCTGCTATCTGGCAGCTGCCGCCCCTCCGAAGGTTTCCCGGCCGAGCACGATCGTGATCGGTCTGCCGGAGAAGCCCGCGAAGGCCTCCACCGCGGTACGGGTCGAAGCCACGTGCTCCCACTCCCCCTGCGGTCAGGAGGACCCGGCCCCCAGCACGGTGGGGCCGTCCACGGTAGGCCGGGGCAAGGTCACCATGACCGTCACGGGCACCGGTCTGAACGAGGACGTTTCGGTCGAGGTGACCAACGACAGCTTCGGAGTCCAGTCGACAACCGTCTCCATCGCTTCCGACCGGCGCAGCATGACGGTCGCCCTGGACCTCACGAAGGCCCCGCTCGGCCCGCTGTCCGTGAGAGTGACTGCGCGCGGCGACGAGTGGGTCAAGGGCACCGTCACCGTCGTCGCACCGATCCGTTCGACAGCCGCCCCCACCGTCAAGGGCACCGCGGTCGTCGGTGGCACGGTGACGGCGACGACCGGCTCCTGGTCGCCGGTCGCCGACTCCCACACCTACAGGTGGTACGCCGACGGCAAGTCGATCTCGGGTGCCACGGCCGCGTCGTACACCCTGACCTCCACGCTGCAGGGCAAGCAGCTCACCGTGGTGGTGACCGCCCGCAAGGCCGGGCACCCGGCGGCGAAGGCCACCAGCGCCGCCGTGCTCGTCAAGGGAGTCGCCCCCAAGGCGACGAAGGCCCCCTCCATCACGGGAACGGCCAAGGTCGGGAGCGTGCTGACCCTGAGCCGCGGCACGTGGACTCCCACACCGAGCTCGTACGCCTACAAGTGGTACGCGGACGGCAAGCTGATCACCGGCGCGACCCGGACCACCTTCACCCCGACCAGTGCGCAGCGCGGCAAGCGCATCACCGTGAAGGTGACGGCCTACCGGACCGGTCACCTGACCGGCACCGCGACGAGCGCTGCGAGGGGGCCGGTAGCCGGCTGACCCGCCCGCTCGACGCAACAGCCCCCGGTGGCGGCCACACGGCCGGCCCGGGGGCTGTTCGCGTCGAGGAGCCGCCACCGCAGACGCACCCCCGGCCTCAGTCCCCCGGCGGGCGCATCCGGAAGTTGTACGCGGCCGGCAGCGGGCGGTCCGTGAGGGTGGCCCAGACCTCCGAGAGGGTTTCCTCGCCCTCGCGGAGGTCGGGCAGTTCGAAGCCCTCCTCGAAGACCCGCCGGGCCGCGCCCACGTGCCCCTCCGCCGCGAGCAGCCGGGCCGCCGACAGCCGGAAGCGGCCCTCCTCGCGCAGCGCGGGGCGCAGCCGGTCCCACACCGAGCGGGCCTCCGCCAGCAGCCCCGCCGCCAGCAGGGAGGCCAGCGCCTCCCGGCCCAGCGCCGATTCCGCGGCCAGCCACCCCGTGCCGCCCCGGCTCTCATCGGTCAGGTCCTCGAAGGCCTCGGCGTACCAGCGGGCCGCCCGGGCCGGGTCGCCGGCCAGGTCGTCGGCGACCGCCAGGCACCTCAGCAGCGGCCACCGCGAGGGGGCCAGCGCCAGCCCGCGCTCCCAGCTCCGTACCGCCTGGGCGATGTCCCCGGCGTGCCACTGGGCGACCCCGAGGTGGTACTCCGTCAGCGGGTCCGCCGGGGCCGTCTCCAGCATGTCCCGCCAGTGCGGGGCGACCAGGCTCGGGCCGGGCGGGGCCACCCGGCGCGGGGCGGGGAAGACCCCGGTGCGCCACAGCTCCAGCCAGGGGGCCTGGTCCTCTTCGAGGGTGTCCTCCGCGAAGGGGGTGCCGGGCAGTTTGTGGCCCCCGCACAGTACTTCCAGCGCGCCCCAGCCCGAGCCGGCCGCCAGCCGCTCCCCCGGTTCGGTGTCGGCGCACCCGCGCCACGCCTCGTACGCCGCGTCCACGGCCGCCCCGGGCAGCGCGGACTCCAGCGCCGTCCCGGCCGCGGCGCGGGCCGCCGCCCAGTCGTCCCCGTGCACGGCCACCGGGTCCGCGGACAGGGCCCCGTAGGCCTCCAGCCAGCTGAACTCCGCGCCCGCCTCCAGCCGTACGTGTTCGAGCTGGGTGCGGGCGAGCCCGGCCTGGATCTCCGCGTACCCGGCCGTGCCGGGCTCGGTCAGCCACTCCTGCCAGCGCCGGCCGCCCTCGCCCGCGCCCCAGACGAAGAGCTTGCGGCCGCGCAGCCGGGCCGTGGAGGTCTGGACGAGTCCGCGCCCGTCTGCGTCGAGGGAGGCGATCCAGGGCCGGGTCCCGGCTTCGACCTCGTAGAAGAAGTCGGCGGGGTACGTGCTGCGCAGCGGGTACGTGCGGTCCGCGCCCTCCCATCCGGGTACGGGGATGCGCCGCAGGGAGCGCTCGTACCCGAAGTGCCAGGCCTCGTCGGCCGGGGCCAGGACGCGGGTGCCGGCCTCCTCGGGCACGGCGATGTTGGACCACCAGTAGACGGGTGCGGGCCGCTCGTGCGGATTGCGCACGCGGACGCCGACGTAGAGGAACTCCGAGTCCTCGGGCAGCCACAGGTCCACCTGGAAGGGCAGGTCGCGCAGCCGCTCCCACTCCCAGAGCCGCACCATCACTCCCCCGTCGGGCGCCGGGACGAGCGCGGCGTGCAACGGGGCGCAGGACAGGGTGGTGTGGCCGGTGGCGCCGAGGTTCCACTCGATGCCGCCGGAGAACCAGGCGCCGTTCAGCGCGAAGTTGGCGGGCTGCAACACCGGGTTGCGGTAGAGCAGTTCGCGTCCCGTGGGGAGGTGGACGAGCGAATGGATCCGGCCGCCGAGGCCGGGCAGGACGGTGACGCGCAGGTGTGCGTTCTCGATGACGATCGTCTCGAAGTCCTGCTCGGTGCGCCGCCGTTGGTAGCCGTCCCGGATCCGGACGGGGAGCAGGGAACGCAGCGGCTCGTACCCGATCTGACGTGCCATGTCGCGCGGCAGGCCCTCGCGGGAGCGTTCGTCCAGCGTGTGTACCCCGCCGGATTCGCGGAGGGCGGGCAGCGGGTTCTCGGGACCCAACGGCGCTGCGGGAAGGGTCAGTACGGAGCGGCGGACGGTGGTGGCCATGAGGGAAATGGAACACGCCACGGGCGCCGGTGCACAGGGATTCGGCGGATCACCACCGGTCAGGATTACGCAAAACCTTCTCCGGCGCGGGCCGCTGTCCGATCATGGACCTCATGAGTGACGTGATCAGAAGAGGTCGGTTCTTCGACGGGGAAGAGTCCGAGGACCGGTTCACGGGGCCGACGACGGGCGACGAACGACGGATGCTCGTGGACATGCTGGGGGCGCAGCGCACGACGCTCAGGCTCAAGTGCGCAGGCCTGGGACCGGAGTTGGCCGAGCGGGCGGTGGAGCCGTCCACGCTGTCGCTGCTGGGCCTGGTCCGCCACCTCGCGGACGTGGAGCGCCGCTGGTTCCGTCAGGTGCTGGACGGGCAGGAGGTTCCGCTCCTGTTCTGGTCCGCGGCCGCCCCCGACGGGGACTTCGACGGCGCGGTGTCCGCGCCCGGGGTGATCCGGGAAGCCTGGGAGGCGTGGCGCGCGGAGGTGGAGTTCGCGGAGGGGTTCACGGAGCGGGCGCCCGACCTGGAGGTCTCCGGGAAGGACGCGTGGCGGGGCGAGGTCTCGCTGCGCTGGGTGCTGATCCACATGATCGAGGAGTACGCACGGCACAACGGCCACGCGGACCTGCTGCGCGAACGGATCGACGGCGCGATCGGGGTCTGACGGGCCGGCGCCCGGGGCCCCCGGGCGCGGGAGTCCGGGGAGCCCGCCGGCGCACGAGCCCGCGGGCCCGGCGGGATCCGGACTGAGGGACGGCCTACGCGAACGCCCCCGCCACCAGGTCGGCGAGCAGCGCGCCCGCGCGCCCGTCCGGGTCCAGGTCCGGGTCGTAGATGGTGACGTTGAGCCCGACGCAGCGCGGGGAACTGATCAACACCCCGAGCAGTTCGGCGAGTTCGTCGGGAATCAGGCCCCCGGGGTCCGGGCTGTCGACGGCCGGCATCACGGACGGGTCCAGTACGTCGGCGTCCAGGTGGACCCAGAACCCGGCGGTGGCGGGGGGCTGCAGCCCGGTCAGTGCGGTACGGGCCACCGGCCCGGCGCCGCGGTCGCGGATCGCCCCGACCGTGGCGGCGAAGATCCCTGCGGCGCGCAGCTCGGGGAGGTCCGGGTCCCCGTCGCGCAGTCCGAAGAGCCGTACGTCCTCGTCGCGCACGTACGGCCCGAGGCCCTCCAGGTCCGCGAGGTCCGCCTGGCCACGGCCGGTGGCGAGCGCCAGCTCCTCGCCGCCGGCCGCGCCGACGGGCCCGTTGACGGCCTCGTTGCCGGGGTGGCGGAAGTCGGCGGAGCCGTCGATCGCGGCGATGCCGTACCGCCCGAGGCGCCGCATGGCGAGGGATGCGCCGAGCTGGATGGAGCAGTCGCCGCCGAGGACGACGGGGAACTCCCCGGAGCGCAGGTGGTGCTCGATCCGGTCGGCGAGGGCGACGGTGTAGGCGGCCAGCGGCCCGGCGTGGAACACCCCGTCGCCCTCCTTCCAGTCCCCGCGGTCGTAGCGCGGCGGGACGACCACCCCGCCCTCGCGCGCGCCGAGGCGGGCCAGCAGGCCCTGTTCGCGCAGGGCCCCGGCCAGTTTGTAGACACCTGGAACAGCGCCCGGGGCCGGGGGGCGGAGCCCGAGGTTGGACGGTGCGTCGAGGAGCACGAGGGTTCGCATGCACTCATCCTGTGCGATGCGGGGCCCCGGGAGGAGGCATTTCGGCCGCGATCGCCCGGGGTCGCGGTCCGGCCGGGCGCCACCGTGATCACACCGGTACCGCGGGATCATCTCCCTCACACGCGGCGCCCGTGATCCACTCGTAGCCTGTGGCGGTGCTGAACTACGACGAACTCACCCCGCCCGAGCGTGCGTTGTGGGACGCCTTCTCCGAAGGGCGGTGGGTGGATCTGCGCACCCGGGCGCCCGAGGAGGACGATCCCGCCCGAGGAGACCAGTGGGGGCCCGAACGCACGGTCCGCGCCGAGGTGGTCGCCGCCCTCCTGCTGGGCGGCAACACGGAGCGGTCGAGCAGTGTCCCCGCCCTGTGTCTCGCCGGGGCGCGGATCACCGGCCGCCTCGACCTGGCGGGTGCGGAGATCGGCCACCTGCTCTGGCTGCGGGAATGCCGGCTGGAGCAGGAGGTCGATCTCCGCTCGGTCTCGGCGCGGACGGTGCGGATCACGGGCAGCCGGGTCCCCGGCGTGGACGCCGAACTGGCCCGGATCGAGGGTCATCTCGACCTGAACGGGTGCGTGATGGAATCGAGCCGTCTTTCGCTCATGAACGCCCGAGTGACCGGGGAGCTGGACCTGAACGGGGCGCGGATATCGGCGTCCGGGCCGTGGGCGGTGTGGGCGGGGGGCCTGATCATGGGCGGCGGGGTCTTCTGCCAGAAGGGCTTCACCACCCGCGGTGGGGTGCGGCTGCTGGGCGCACAGTTGCCCGGTGGCCTGTTCATGCGGGGCGCGCGCCTGGAGAACCCGGGCGGCACGGCGCTGGCCGCGGACAACGTGACGGCCACGGTGGTGAACCTGTCCGAGGGCTTCAGCGCGGCGGGAACCGTGCGGCTGCGGGGTGCGCGGATATCGGATCTGCTGACGCTCGATGGAGCCACCCTGGGCGGCAGGGACACGGCGCTGTTCGGCGTCGGGATGCAGGTGGGGACCTTCGAATTCGGCCTCGCCGCCGAGCCCGTGGGAGCGGTGGACCTCCAGGGCGCCACGGCGGCCGTCCTGCACGACCGTGAGCAGAGCTGGCCGAAGGTGGTGCTCCTGGACGGCTTCGTCTACGGATCCCTGCGCTCCGACCGGACGCCCCTGCACGAGGGTGTGGCCCACCGGGTCGCGTGGATCCGCCGGAACCCCGGCTACGCACCGCAGCCGTACGAACAGCTCGCCGCCTGTTACCGCCAGGCCGGCCACGACGACATCGCCCGGAGGGTGCTGCTGGAGAAGCAGCGCCACCACCGCCGCACCCTGAACCCGCTCGGACGCCTGTGGGGGTACCTGCTCGATGCCGCCGTCGGCTACGGCTACCGGCCCTGGCTGTCCGCCGTGTGGATGACCACGCTCTGCCTGCTCTGCGGCCTGGCGTTCAGCACCCGTTCGCCGGTCCAGACGAAGGCCGGGGAAGGCGCCCCGTTCAATCCGTTCATCTACACCGTCGACCTGCTCTTCCCCATCGGCGACTTCGGGCAGCGCAGCGCCTGGCACTGGACGGGGTTGACGCAGTGGCTGGCGTACCTGCTGATCGCCGTCGGCTGGCTCCTCACCACGACCGTGGTCGCCGGCATCTCCCGTACGCTGAACAGGAACTGACGCGCCCGCACGGGCCGCGGCCGGCCCGCGCCTCCCTCAGGAGGTACGGGACTTATCGCATCGCCCGGGACCGGGGCCTGTGGCAGGATCCCGATGTGATCATCACCCCCGAACACCGAAGAACTGCTCCTCGCGGCCGCGTACAACAACGCCGCGTGGTGCGCCGCGGTCTGCCGCGACGGCGGCTTCACCGACCGGGCCTGGAGCAGCCCGCGCCGGACGCCGCTCTACTATCCGGACGCCGTGACCCTCACCCGGGACACCGACACGGCCGCCCTGCTCGCCGGGATCGACACCGCCGCGCCGCACGCCTCGGTCAAGGACAGCTTCGCCGTGCTCGACCTGGCCCCGGCGGGCTTCGAGGTGCTCTTCGGCGCCGAGTGGATCCACCGCGCGGCGGGCGCTCCCGGCGCCGTCCCGGCCCTGGAGTGGAGCCGGATCGCCGGCCCCGAGGAGCTGGAGGCGTGGGAGACGGCCTGGGACGGCGAGGAGAGCACCGGGCTGTTCCACCCGGGGCTGCTCGACGCGGAGGCGGAAGGGACCCCGGCGATCGCCTTCCTCGCGGGGCGGGACGCCCAGGGGCGGATCCTCGCCGGAGCCGCCGTCAACCGCACCGGCGAGGTGGTGGGCATCTCCAACGTGTTCAGTGCCGACGCAACCCCGGACGACGAGGCCTGGACGGGCGCGCTGACCCTGACCGCCTCGCTCTGGCCCGGCCTCGCGGTCGTCGGCTACGAGTCGGGCGACGACCTCGACACGGCGCTGCGCCACGGCTTCACCGCCATCGGCCCGCTCCGCGTCTGGGTCCACCCGGGCTGATCGCGGCCCCGGGCCCCCGCGGCTCCCGCTACTTGCGGCGCCGGGCGAAGTAGGCCCCGCACAGCCCGCCCAGCACCGCCGCGATCAGCAGGGCGACGTACAGCGGCATCGTCACCTGCGGGATCAGCAGGCGGATCTTGGTGGAGCGGGTGTTCTCGAAGATGAACACCAGGGTGAGCACCGCGAGCGCGGCAATGCCGGCGCGGCCCGGGGTGATCGACCCGCGGCCCTTGCCGCGGTTCTTGGACGTGTGGGAGCTCATGCCCCCATCGTCCGCTCGCGGCGGCCCGGGGACTCAGTCGGACAGGGCCAAACGGGGGATGTCCTCCCGCTCGAACCCGAACACCTGCGCGTACAGCGACAGCTCCGCCTCCAGCGCCCGGACCATCGTGTCCGCGCGCCGGAAGCCGTGCCCCTCGCCCTCGAAGGCGACGTACGCGTGCGGTACCGACCGCCCCCGCATCGCGGCCAGCAGCCGCTCCGCCTGCGCCGGCGGGCAGACCGGGTCGTCCAGGCCCTGGAGCAGGACGAACGGCGCGGTGATCCGGTCGGCGCGGGACACCGGGGAGCGCTCGCGGCTGAGCAGGGCCAGGGTCTGCGGGGGGCCGGCGAGGCCGTCGACGTAACGGGACTCCAGGTCGTGGGTCTCGGCGGCGAAGCCCGTCAGGTCCAGTACCGGGTAGATGATCGCCGCGCACGCGTACAGGTCGGTGGACGCCAGCGAGGCCGCCGCCGTCCAGCCGCCCGCGCTGCCGCCCCGGATCGCGAGCCGGTCCGGGTCGGCGGTGCCCTCGGCGGCCAGGGCCCGCGCCACCGCGGCGCAGTCCTCCACGTCGACGACGCCCCACTGTTCGCGCAGCCGTTCCCGGTAGGCGCGCCCGTAGCCCGTGGAGCCGCCGTAGTTGACCTCGACGACGCCGATGCCGCGGGAGGTGAAGTAGGCGATGTGCAGGTCGAGTACGGGCGGCACGTGGTCGGTGGGGCCACCGTGCGCCCACACCACGTACGGGGGCAGCTCGTCGGCCCTGGCACGCAGTACGGGGTGGTGCGGCGGGTACACGTGGGCGTGGATCTCCCGGCCGCCCCGGCCGAAGAAGGTCCTGCTCTGCGGCTCCGGGTAGTACGCGGCGTCCGCCCGGTCGGCGGACCCGGCCTCACCGGCGACACCCACCCAGCCCTCCGCCTCCGCGCAGCCCCGGCCGCCCACCACCCGGGCGTGCCCGGTGGCCGTGTCCAGCTCCACCACCTCGTACGCGCTGCGCGGGCTGGCCGCGACCCCGTAGACCCTGGTGCCGCTGACGGCGAGCGTCGGCTGCCAGGCCGTCCACGGCCCGGCAGCGTCGACCAGGTCCCCGCTCTCCGGGTCGAGCACGCCGAGCACCGAGGAGCCCCGGCCGTGCAGGACGGCCACCAGTCCGTCGGGGAGCGCCGCGATCCAGCGCAGGCCGGGCTTCCACAGCGGCCCGCCGAACTCCTCTTCCCGGGGGCACAGGTTGACGGCCTCGCCCGTGTCCCGGTCCACCCGGTACGGGTTCCACCAGCCGCCGCGGTCGCTGACCGCGAGGAGGCTTCCGCCGGTGGTCCACTCGACCTGGGCGACGGCCTCTTCGGGTCCGCCGAGCACGGTACGGGCCCGCGCGAGCCGGCCGTCCGGGGTGACCTCCGCGAGCCGGAGCTCGGTGCCGTCCCACGGCATCCGGGGGTGGTCCCACACCAGCCAGGCCGCCTGCCGCCCGTCCGGGGAGAGCCGGGGCCCGGAGCTGAACCGGTACCGGTCGTCGGTCAACTCCCGCACCCGGGACCGGTCTTCGGCGGCCGACCCGTCCAGCGGTACGGCGGCCAGTACGCGGCGCACATCGGTCGGCCCGGCTCCGGTGAACTCCTCGAGCACGCACCAGACTTCACCCTCGCGCAGCACCGGGTCGGCCCAGCGCAGCCCGCCGCCGACCGCCGAGAGGGGGGTCAGCGCCCGCGGGGCCGGGCTGCCGGGCGCGTCCGGCTCGTACGCGTACAGCCGCTGGTCGGCGAAGTGGACGAACACCACCAGCGGTCCGTCCAGGGGCCGTTCGGCGCCCGCCCAGGGCAGGCCGCCGTACTCGGTGACCCGGCTGCGCACGTTCCACGGCGCGGGCAGCGCGCAGAGCGCGGGCCCGCCGTCCGCGGGCCGGCGGACCAGGGCGCGGCGGCCGCCCTCGGCCGGCCGGGGCACCGTCCACCACACCTCGGCGCCGATCGCGCCGACGTACTCCGGCCTCCCGTCGAGGGAGGCGGCGAGTGCGGCGCCGATGGGCGAGGGCCAGCTGCCGTAGGGGGCGGTGCCGTCGCCGCGCGGGGTTCTCACAGGGCGCGCAGGGCTCGGTCGAGGACGCGGACCCCGAAGTGCAGGGCGTCGACGGGCACCCGCTCGTCCACGCCGTGGAAGAGGGACCAGTAGTCGAAGCCGGGCGGCAGCTTGAGCGGGGAGAAGCCGTAGCCGGTGATGCCGAGCCGGGAGAACTGCTTGGCGTCGGTGCCGCCCGCCATGCAGAAGGGCACCACGTGCCCCTCGGGGTCGAAGGCCTCGACGGACTCGCGCAGGATCCCGTACGTCCGCCCGTCCACGGGGGCTTCGAGGGCCACCTCCCGGTGGTGGAACTCCCAGCGCACGTCGGGCCCGGTGAGCTCGTCGAGGGTGGCGGTGAACTCGTCCTCGCCGCCGGGCAGCATCCGGCCGTCCACGTACGCGGTGGCGGTGCCCGGGATGACGTTGAGCTTGTAACCGGCGCTGAGCATCGTCGGGTTGGCGCTGTTACGGACGGTCGCCTCGACGAGGGCGCCGGCCGGGCCGAGCTTGTTGAGGATCTGGTCGAGCTGGAATCCGGGGGCGCGCGGGTCGACCGACATGCCCTGCAGGGCGGCGAGTTCGGTGAGGCAGGCGGTGACGGTGTCGGTGAGGCGCACCGGCCAGTCGTACTCGCCGATGCGGGCGACGGCGGCGGCGAGCCGGCTGACCGCGTTCGCCCGGTTGGGCTTGGAGCCGTGCCCGGCGGTGCCGGTCGCGGTCAACTTCAGCCAGGCGGTACCGCGTTCGCCGGCGGCGATCGGGTAGAGGGCCTGCCCGGGGGCGGCGTGCACGGTGAAGGCACCGGATTCGCTGATGCCCTCGGTACAGCCTTCGAAGAGCGCGGGGTGGTGGTCGGCGAGGAAGCCCGAGCCGTCGATCGCGCTGTCCTCCTCGTCGGCGGTGTAGGCGATCACGATGTCCCGCCGCGGCTTCACCCCGGCCCGCGCCCAGGCCCGTACGACGGCGAGCACCATCGCGTCCATGTTCTTCATGTCGACGGCGCCGCGGCCCCACACCACCCCGTCCCGGACCTCGCCGGAGAAGGGGTCCACGCTCCAGTCGGCGGCCTCGGCCGGCACCACGTCGAGGTGGCCGTGGACCAGGAGGGCGGGGGCGGTCGGGTCGCTGCCGGCGATCCGGGCCACCACGTTGGTGCGGCCGGGGGTGCGCTCCAGCAGCGCGGGCTCGAGCCCGATGTCCGCCAGCCGCTCGGCGACGTACTCGGCGGCCGGGCGCTCCCGGCAGTCGCCGCCGCCGCGGTTGGTGGTGTCGATGCGGATCAGGCCGGAGGTGAACTCGACGGCCTCGTCGAGCGCCACCCCGTCAACGGGGGTGACGCGGGCGGCAGGGGCGGCGGGGCCGCTCCCGGGTCCACCCGGACCGGACATGTCAGCCATATTGCTCCTCCACCGCTGCCGAGACGATCGTGGTGACCGCCTTGAAGGTCCGGATCCCCTCGTACATCGTCCCGCTCGTGTACCCGACCCTACGCTCACCCGATCGCTCGACTCCGGGCACCACCGTGGCGGCCATCGCGAGGTGCTCGGCGTCGAACTCCAGCTCCACCGCGAACGGCCCGCCCCGCACCGGTTCGTACCGGACGGCGAGGGCGGCGGCCTCCTTGGCGGCGGCCCGGATGTCGGCGGCCGTACGGGCCGGGGTGCGGCAGACGGCGGCGTAGCGCGAGACGTGGTCCTTGACGGCGACGGTCACCGCGTCCGGGGCGTAGCCGGCGGCGTCGACGCAGGTCAGGTCGTCTCCGGTGACGAGGACGACCGGGACTCCGTACTCGGCGACCACGTGCGCGTTGAGCAGGCCCTCGCTGGCTCGGGTCCCGTTGACCCAGACCCCGGTGATGGAGTTGGCGAGGTAGGTGTGGGCGAGCACGCCCTCGGCGCCGGCGCCCGTGTGGTAGCCGACGAAGGCGATGCCGTCGACGTCCCCGTGCTGGACGCCCTCGACCATGGAGAGGGACTTGTGGCGGCCGGTCAGCATCTCGACGCGCGCGTCGAGCCGCTCCAGCAGCAGGTTGCGCATGGTCCAGTGGGCCTCGTTGACGAGGACCTGGTCGGCGCCCGCGTCGTAGAAACCGAGGACGGCGGCGTTCACGTCGGAGGTGAACATGGTCCGGCAGCGTTCCCACTGCGGAGTCCCGGGCAGCACGTCGGCGGGCCAGGTGACGCCGGTGGCGCCTTCCATGTCGGCGGAGATGAGGATCTTCATCGGGCCCCCGGGCGGTCGGTAGCGCTCAGGGCCCCACCCTAGCCCTCCGGCCCCCGCCGGACCTCGTGGCCACGCCCGGGCCGTGTCGGGTCGGTCCGGGACGGGGGGCGCCCGGTCGCGGGCGGGCTCATTTCACCCGATCCGGTGAGGCCCGATCCCCGGCCCCACCGGCAACTCACGGGCTACCCACCGGCAACGGCCTTGCTCAGCCCTTGACTTCGGCGGCCAGGTTGGCGAGGAGGGTGTCGTAGATGCGGGCCAGGCCCTTGGGCGCGAAGGTGCGCTCGAAGAAGCCGCCGATGCCGCCGGCGCCCTTCCACACGGTGGTGACGACGGCCTTGGACTTGCCCTCGCCGGCCGGGGTGACGGTCCAGGTGGTGACCATGGTGGAGTTGCGGTCCTTCTCCACGAGCTGGCCGTCGGTGGGCTCGGTGACCTCCAGCAGGCAGTCGCGGACCCGCTTGCTCGTGGCCTGGAGCTTCCAGTGGACGAGGGTGCCCTCGCCGTCGCCGCCCTCGCGCACCTCGTACTCGCTGAAGTGCTCGGGCAGCACCTTGCCCCGGGTCCCGGTGTAGTCGGCCAGCGCGTCGAACACGGTCTCCGCGTCCGCCCCGATGATGCGTTCCGTGGTGGCCTCGACCTGCGCCATGGCGTTCCTCCAGCAGTTGTGTTCGCTCGTCACCGCGAAGCCAACCACCTCCGGGGCGGGCGCCCAAATCTGGGTCGCGGGGGCGGGGTGCGCGGCGGGCGGTCCTCGGGGCCACGGACGACGGCCCGCACGATCACGGGAGCGTTTGTTCTACGGCTGGGGGCGAGCTGCAAGCGGATGTACGCGGGCGGCTCGTAGCCGCCCACCTGGTACCAGCGGATGATCACCGTTCCTGGCGATGTCGGCCACTGCTGGCCACATCGCCGTATACCGGGCTGGCCGGTTGTCTCCCCGAACGGTCCTGGGAGACGGGGAACAGTGCGAGCTGGTCGCTTCGGTCCCGGCAGGTCTTGCCACCTTGGTGGGGTGTGCCTGCGGTCCTGGGCGGGCTCGTGTTCCCGCGTGCCCTCGGTACGGTGACGGTCTGGCCGGTAGCTCTCCGCGCGACGATCCTCTGGTCGTGTGCGGTCACACCTGGCCGACGCCGTGTCCCGTGCCCAAGAGCACGTCTGCCGATCGCCACCGAGGCCGCATGGTGGCCGGTGACGATCGTGGTCTTCGATTGCTGTTGAAGCGGCTGCTTCCAGTGTTGGGCGCCCCAGCGGCTGGTGTAGGCGGGGTCGACCGCGATCACGACGAGTCCGGCGTGGTGGGCCATGCCGGACAGCCGCTCGCGGAAGCGTGCGGTGGGCAGTCCGGCGACGGTGCGCCGGAACGCCTTACCGCGCGTGCCCCGGCCCATGGTTTCGCGGCCGATGGCTCGGGCGTCCGTGAAGCCGAGGTTCTCGATCGCCAGACCGGCGCAGCCGTGGAGTCTCGCGAGGCGGATGAGGTCGCTGATCGCCTGCCGGAGGCGTCCGTCGCGTTGGGATGTGGGGCCGGTCAGGTCGGTGGTTACGGTGATCGGCCGGCCGACCGGATTGCCGTGTGCATCGATGACGCAGGTGGCGAGGTGGCCGGCGTTGAGGTCCACGGCGAGGAGACGGACGCCGGTTGCGGCCAGCTCGGCAGAGGTCGGGAGAAGCGCTACCGACGTCGACCAGGAGGCGTCGAGGTACCAGCGCCCGCGTTCCGGGTCGCACACGATGTCGTAGCGCACAGAACGGTTGGCCGTGACCCGGTCCAGCCATTCGCCTTGTCGGTGGTTGAAACTGACGGCGCAGGCGAGCCGATACCGGCCGCGCGGCGCGTTGGCGAGGTGCCTGAGCGGTTCGGGCAGGACGATCGCGACCGTCCCATCGGCCGGGTCCACAGTGATCGTGTAGTTCCCGTAGGGCGCCCCCGACTCCCCGTCAGCGGTCAGGAACATGCGCTGCGCGTCCCAGCGTTCCCGCCACTGGGCCTCGGTGAGCCCGGCGCCGGCGAGGTTGCGCCGGACCTTCGCCATGCGACGGCCGCCGACCACAATCGTCGGATGCCCGGCCTCGATCCGCCGCTCCACCCCCGCCAGCCGCGTCGTGAGGACCTGCAACCGGCACTGCTTCTGCGCCCGCTCGGCCCGGCTCGGATAACCGCGAACACCACCCACACGCCGACCACAGGGCACGGCCAGACGCTGACTGATCTTCGTGATGACCCGACGCAGCGAGGTTCGCTCATCGAAGAGGCAGCGCAGGGAGAGCTGGTACTGGTCCTCCGACATGCGGGTCATCGCGCCCGCCCAGCGGGACGACGACACCCTCGTCAGCGCACGTTTGCGATCTGCCCGCCCGTTCTCCTTCACCGGCACTCTGCCGATGCGGACACGCTCAGCCAGATCAGCACGGGCATAGCGGCCCAGATGCCCGCCGACCATCCGCAGAACCTCTGCATCGGCGACGGTCAGCCGCAACCGATCCCGGATACGTGCACCCGCAGGAGCCGACACCGCGAACGGGGCGGCCAGCGTCCGCAGCTCACGCTTCCGCCGACCCCCACCACGTACCATCAGCCGCCCCCTCTCCATCCCCCACAACGGCACTGACGCTCTCCAACGAGACTGACGTGTTCACCAAGACCGCAGGCCGACAGGGCCCCACGTTCACCCGTATGAGCTACTCGATGAACAACCACGACCAACAATCGAATCAACAGCTGGCTACCCGCCAAGTCCACGAGCTTGCCGCAGAATTCGGCATCGGCCCCGGCGGCCCTGAACCGGCCCGCCGGATCGTCGTACCGGAGCGGCCGGACGGGCCCGCGCCCACGCCCGGGGCGACCCAGCTCAGCCTGCTCTGAGCACCCGTACGACCGTACGACCGACTGAAGGGTCATCACATCGGGCCAATCGGGGCCCCAATCCCCCTTTCCGAGCGCAGGTTCCGGGACGATTCCGCCCAGAACCCTCGGCTGGGAGGCCCCATGCTGCATCCGATGCTGCACCCGATGAAGAACAAGCCCGGTCCCGCCCTGAGGCGCGCCGCCGTCCTGCTGGCGGTGTCCACCCTCGCCGCCGCCCTGGCGAGCCCGGTCACGGCCGCGGCCCCGGCAGCGGCGGCGCCCGCTCCGGCCGCCGAAGCGCTCAAGTGGTCCGGCTGCGCGACCTCCCGCTACCCGACGCTCCAGTGCGCCTCCCTCAAGGTCCCCCTCGACCACGACAGCCCGGCCGGCCGGCAGATCTCCCTCGCCCTGACCCGGGTCCCCCACACGGCCGCCCGCTCCCAGGGCCCGCTGCTGGTCAACCCCGGCGGGCCCGGCGGCAGCGGACGCACCCTGGCCGGGTTCATCGCCTCCGCGCTGCCCAAGGAGGTCGCGGGCCAGTACGACGTCATCGGCTTCGACCCCCGCGGCGTCGGCAAGAGCGAGCCCGCCCTGGACTGCGGCGCGGGCCACTTCACCCCCGTACGGCCCGACTCCGTACCGCGCGACGAGGAGACCGAGCGGGCCAACCTGGAGCGGGTGAAGGCCTTCGCCGAGTCCTGCCAGACCAAGCACGCCGACGTACTCCCGTACATCGGCACGGTGTCGGCGGCCCGTGACATCGAAGTGCTGCGCACCGCCCTGCGCGCGGACAAGCTGAGCTACTTCGGCTACTCCTACGGCACCTACCTGGGCGCGGTGTACGCCAAGCTCCACCCCGACCGCGTGCACCGCCTGGTCCTGGACTCCGTCGTCGACCCGGCCGGGGTCTGGTACGAGGACAACCTCGCCCAGGACCAGGCCTTCGACTCCCGCCACAAGGCCTTCCTGGCCTGGGTGGCCCAGTACGACTCCACGTACCACCTGGGCACCGACCCGGCCGAGGTCGAGTCCCGCTGGTACGAGATGCGGACCGCGCTGCGCACCGCCCCGGCGGGCGCCAAGGTGGGCCCGGCGGAGCTGGAGGACACCTTCATGCCGGGCGGCTACTTCAACGGCTACTGGCCCCACCTCGCGACGGCCTTCGCCGCGTACTCCGTGGACGGTGACCCGAAGCCGCTGGTCTCCGCGTACGAGAAGTTCGGCGCGGTGGAGCCCTCGGCGAGCAACAGCTACAGCGTCTACACGGCCGTGCAGTGCCGGGACTCGGCGTGGCCCAGGAACTGGAACCAGTGGCGGGCCGACATGTGGCGCACGCACGCCAAGGCGCCCTTCATGACCTGGAACAACGCCTGGTACAACGCCCCGTGCGCGTTCTGGCCGACCGAGCCGCTCCAGGCCCCGGACGTCACCAACTCGGCGCTCCCGCAGGCGCTCCTCTTCCAGGCGACCGAGGACGCGGCGACCCCGTACGAGGGCGCGGTGAGCATGCGGCGCAAGCTCGCGGGCTCGGCGCTGGTGGTCGAGGAGGGCGGCGGCAACCACGGCATCGCCCTGAGCGGCAACAAGTGCCTCGACGAGAAGCTGTCCGCCTACCTGCTGACGGGCAAGGCCGCGGACGCCGTCTGCCCCGCCCAGCCGGCCCCCACCCCGATCCCGGCGACCCGCGCGGTCCCGCCGTCGGCGGGCGGTGCGGCGCTCCACGGGCTGCTGGGCTTCCGGGGCTAGGTCGTCTCTTTCGGATCTTGTCGGTCAGGTCCGCGTCGTCCGGTGCCGTGCCTCGGCGCGCTGCCGGGGCTCCCGCGTACTGGACGTACTCGGGTGCCCCGGCAGCGCGGCGAGGTGCGGTGCCGGACGGCGCGGACCCGGCAAGCTCCGAAAGAGACGGCCTAGGCCGTCTCTTTCGGAGCTTGTCGGTCAGGCCCGCGCCACAGCGGGCAAGATCGTGCCCATGAGCACCTCACAGGACAACCACCTCACCCGCGTCGCCGCTCCCGAGGGCGTGGCCCCGGGCACCGGCTACAACCACGTCGTCTGGGGCACCGGGCGGTTCGTCGCCGTGTCCGGGCAGTGCGCCTTCGACGAGAAGGGCGAGGTGGTCGGCGAGGGCGACGCCGCCGCCCAGGCCCGGCAGGTGTTCGAGAACCTGCGGCTGTGCCTGGCGGCGGCCGGGGCCACCTTCGACGACGTGGTGAAGCTGACGTACTTCGTCACGGACGTCGCCCACCTCCCCGCGGTACGGGAGGCCCGTGACGAGCTGATCGCCCCGGACCGCCTCCCGGCCTCCTCGGCGGTCCAGGTGGCGGCGCTGTTCCGGCCCGAACTGCTGATGGAGATCGAGGCCTTCGCCGTGCTCCCCGAGCGGACCGGGACCGGGTCGGGGTCCGCGGCCGAGGAGACCGGGTTCCGGACCGGATCCGGAGCCGGTTTCGGCACCGGGTTCAAGACCGGCTTCGGTCGCTGAGGTCCAGCCCCCGCAGGGCCGCCGTCGCCGCCACCGCCAGCCGGGGGTGCGACTGGGCCCGGGTCAGGACCTCCCGGGCGCGCTGGTCCGCCAGCGCGCCCAGCCCCTCCACACAGGCCAGGGCCACCCGCCAGTACGGGTCGTGCGGCGCGAGCAGCCGCGACAGCGTGCGGATCAGTGCCGGGGCTGACTCCGGGGCGCGCAGCGCCGCCAGCAGCCGGACCGGGTGCAGGGCGTAGGCCGTGCGCAGTTCGTTCGTGGCCAGCGCCGCCGCCGCGCGGGCGGTGCGCGGGTCCCCGAGGACGGCCAGCGCCTGCGCGGCGGCCTCGCAGCGCGGCGGGTCCCGGTGGTTCAGCAGCAGCACCAGGGCCTCGAAGGCGCGCCGGTCGCCGGCCAGCCCCAGCCGGTACGCGGCCAGTTCGCGGGCCCACAGCGGCAGCCCGGCGGAGGTCAGGGAGGCCGCCAGCCCGTCCGGGTCCGCCGCGAGCAGCGCCTCGTACTCCGGTGCCTGCGCGGCTTCCGCCCGCAGGCGCTCCAACACGTCGTTCACCCGGCCACCCTAGGGGGCCCCGTCGGCCGCCGGGGCCGGGTTCCCCGACACGCGTGACCGCCCCGCGGGCGGGCCTTCGAACAGCCGGTTGATCGATGATCGATGATCGGTACATTTGGGCGGTACAGGTCACATCTGCGCGCTCTGGCGGACCAGTTGGCGACGGGCTACTGTCCCTACAACACGTACGAGGGCGGCCTGGTGACGCAGCCACCTCGTGCCAGTCGGTTCTGCACGACTTCTGCACCACCTCACGGCGTGACCCCGGGACAGGGCTCCGCCGCTTGCGCCCCACGGGCTTCTCACTGCCGGGTTCCCCGGTTCCTCAGGGTTCCCCCTGTTCCGCCGCGATCCCCGGTTTCCCGGGGAGCCCCGGGCTTCTCCGCACGGCTTCCGCACGGTTCTCCGCATGCCCTTCGGCTCGGAGTCTCCGTACGGACGTCCGTACGGCCTCCGCGCGCGCCGTGCGCCGCGTGCTCCCCTCAGTCGTCACCCTCTTCCACTGGAGTCCCGCGATGGACCTTCCGTCCACGTCCGGTCAGCCCTCCCCCTCCTCCCAGCCCGCCCGCCCGGCCCTGCAGACCATCGCCGTCGTCGGTCTCGGCACGATGGGCTCCGGCATCGCCGAGGTCCTCGCCCGGGCCGGCCGCGAGGTCATCGGCATCGACGTCAGCGAGGCCGCCGCCCGCAGGGCCACCGCGGCCCTCGCGGCGGCCACCGCCCGCTCCGTGGTGCGCGAGCAGCTCACCGAGCAGGAGCGCGAGGCGGTGCTCGCCCGCTTCCGCACCTTCTCCGAGCTGGGCGCCGCCGCCGACGCCGACCTCGTCATCGAGGTGGTCCCCGAGTCCTACGAGCTCAAGCAGCGGATCTTCCGCGAGCTCGACGCGATCGTCCGGCCCACCGCGATCCTGGCCACCGGCACCAACGCCCTGTCGGTGACGCGGATGGCCGCCGAGTCCCAGCACCCGGAGCGCGTGGTCGGCCTGCACTTCTTCAACCCGGTCCCGGCGATGAAGCTGGTCGAGGTCGTCTCCAGCGTGCTGACGGCCCCGCCGGCCGTCGAGGCGGTCACCGCGCTGGCGCGCGAGCTCGGCAAGGAGCCCGTCGCGGTCGGCGACCGCCCGGGCTTCGTCGCCGACGGCCTGCTGTTCGGCTACCTCAACCAGGCCGCCGCCATGTACGAGGCCAAGTACGCCTCCCGCGAGGACATCGACGCGGCGATGAAGCTGGGCTGCGGCCTGCCGATGGGCCCGCTCGCGCTGCTCGACCTGATCGGCGTGGACACCGCCCGCACGGTCCTGGAGGCCATGTACACCTCCTCGGGCGACCGGCTGCACGCCCCGGCCCCGATCCTCGGCCACCTCGCCGAGGCGGGCCTGACCGGGCAGAAGTCCGGGCGCGGCTTCTACACGTACGAGGCTCCGGGCAGCCAGGTCGTCGTGCGTGACCTGCAGACCCCGCCGGACGGGGAGCTGGTCCGGGCGAGCCGTCCGGTGAACTCGGTCGGCGTGGCCGGCTCGGGCACGATGGCGAGCGGCATCGCGCAGGTCTTCGCGCAGGCCGGCTTCCCCGTGGTGCTGGCGGCCCGCAGCCAGAAGAAGGCGGACGCGGCGAAGGCCGCGATCGGGAAGTCGCTGGCCCGCGCGGTGGACCGGGGCCGGCTGACGGCCGAGGCCGCCGCCGCCACCGTCGACCGGATCACGGCGGCGGGCTCGCTGGACGCCTTCGCCGACGTGGACCTGGCCGTGGAGGCCGTCGCCGAGGACCTGGAGGTGAAGCAGGAGCTGTTCCGGGCGCTGGACAAGGCCTGCAAGCCCGGTGCGGTGCTCGCCACCACGACCTCCTCGCTCCCCGTGATCGCGATCGCCCGCGCGACCTCGCGGCCCGAGGACGTGATCGGCATGCACTTCTTCAACCCGGCCCCGGCGATGAAGCTGGTCGAGGTGGTCCGGACCGTCCTGACCGCCGACGACGTGCACGCCACGGTCCGCGGGATCTGCCGGCAGGTCCGCAAGCACCCGGTGGACTGCGGGGACCGGGCCGGCTTCATCGTGAACGCGCTGCTGTTCCCGTACCTCAACAACGCGATCAAGATGGTCGACCAGCACTACGCGGGCATCGACGACATCGACGCGGCGATGAAGCTGGGCGGCGGCTACCCGATGGGGCCCTTCGAGCTCCTCGACGTCGTCGGCCTGGACGTGTCGCTGGCCATCGAGCAGGTCCTGCACAAGGAGTTCCGCGACCCGGGCCTGGCCCCGTCCCCGCTGCTGGAGCACCTGGTCGCGGCGGGCTGCCTGGGCCGGAAGACCGGCCGCGGATTCCGTGAGTACGCCCCCCGCCGGTAATCCGCGGCAGGCGCAGGAGCCCCAAGAGCAGGATGCGTGGGGAGGGCTGCTCGGGTCCGCCGGACCCTCACGGCGGACGAACCCTCCCGAAGAGCACTGTGTGCCCAGTGCCGGCCCTCCCCCGCATCCCTTCCCGTCCCACCCCCCTCGGGAGCGCTCTCCCGCGCGAATGAAGTACTTTCGCTCTATGTCCCAGCCCGCCAAGACCTCACCCCGCGCCTCCGCGGTCTCCGATGCCCCGGAGACCCCGGCCGGTACCAAGGCGGCCGCGCAGCGGCTCAAGATGCGCCGCGAGCTCGCGGCGGCCGCCATGGAGCTCTTCGCGAACAAGGGGTACGAGGCCACGACGGTCGACGAGATCGCCTCGGTGGCCGGGGTCGCGCGCCGGACCTTCTTCCGGCACTTCCGGTCCAAGGAAGAGGCGATCTTCCCGGACCACGACGACACCCTGACCCGCGCCGAGGCCGTCCTCGACGTGGCCCCGGCGCACGAGCACCCGCTCGACACGGTGTGCCGGGGGATCAAGGAAGTCATGAAGATGTACGCGGCCTCGCCGGCGGTGTCGGTGGAGCGCTACCGGCTCACCCGCGAGGTGCCGGCGCTGCGGGAGCGGGAGATCGCCTCGGTCGCCCGCTACGAGCGGCTGTTCACCCGCTACCTGCTCGCCCATTTCGACGAGACCGACCACCACGACGGCAACGACGACCCGCTGCTGGCGGAGGTCGCCGCCTCGGCGGTGGTCACGGCCCACAACCACGTGCTGCGGCGCTGGCTGCGGGCGGGCGGTCAGGGCGACGTGGAGGCCCAGCTGGACCACGCCTTCTCGATCGTGCGCAAGACCTTCGGTTCCGGGATCGGCGCGGGGCGCACGCTGAGCACGGCTCCGCCGCCGGCGCCGGAGCCCGCCGCCGCGCCCGCCACGGTGCGCACGCAGGGCGAGGTGCTGGTCGCGGTGGCCCGTACGGACGCCCCGCTGGACGAGGTCATGCGGACCATCGAAGAGGCGCTCAGAAACAAGTAGGCGACAACAGGACGCGACACAGGTCACAGCGGCCGCTCCCCTTCCGGGGGCGGCCGCTTTCGTTTGTCCGAGTTGCCCCTACTCGCGGGTAACTCTGATCGATCATCGCTCATCCGTGCAGGTCAATCGGCAAATGAGAGAAAGTTTTGGCACGCGGTGCCTTGCTGAGTGACACGGGGTGCCATACGTTGAATCTCGTCCGGATGTCCCCGCGGTCCAGCCCACTCGGCACGGAACGCGCCCCGGATGCCTGCGTCACCAGGCCCCCGCACCGCCCCACCACAGGCAACGCGCAGCTCCACCCCAGCCGAATCGACGGCGCCCGAGCAGCACCGCTCACCACACCGCTTCGCCATTCCACGCAACCCGTTTCCCTCAGCGCACCCTCATCAGCGCACGGCCGGAGGCAACACCGTGAAGGACATCCTGGACGCGATCCAGTCACAGGCCGCGACGGCCGCCGACTTCGCTGCCCTGCCGCTCCCCGACTCGTACCGCGCGATCACCGTGCACAAGGACGAGACGGAGATGTTCGCCGGGCTCACCACCCGTGAGAAGGACCCCCGCAAGTCCCTGCACCTCGACGAGGTCCCGCTCCCCGAGCTGGGCCCGGGCGAGGCCCTGGTGGCCGTCATGGCCTCCTCGGTCAACTACAACTCCGTGTGGACCTCGATCTTCGAGCCGGTGTCCACCTTCAGCTTCCTGGAGCGCTACGGGCGCCTCTCGGAGCTCACCAAGCGCCACGACCTGCCGTACCACATCATCGGTTCGGACCTCGCGGGCGTCGTGCTGCGCACCGGTCCCGGCGTGAACGCCTGGAAGCCGGGCGACGAGGTCGTCGCCCACTGCCTGTCGGTCGAGCTGGAGTCCTCCGACGGCCACAACGACACGATGCTCGACCCCGAGCAGCGCATCTGGGGCTTCGAGACCAACTTCGGCGGCCTGGCTGAGATCGCGCTGGTCAAGTCGAACCAGCTGATGCCCAAGCCCGACCACCTCAGCTGGGAGGAGGCCGCCTCCCCCGGCCTGGTCAACTCCACCGCGTACCGCCAGCTGGTCTCGCGCAACGGCGCCGGCATGAAGCAGGGCGACAACGTCCTGATCTGGGGCGCCAGCGGCGGGCTCGGCTCGTACGCCACCCAGTTCGCGCTGGCCGGCGGCGCCAACCCGATCTGCGTGGTCTCCTCCCCGGAGAAGGCCGACATCTGCCGGGCGATGGGCGCCACCGCGGTCATCGACCGCAACGCCGAGGGCTACAAGTTCTGGAAGGACGAGCACACCCAGGACCCGAAGGAGTGGAAGCGCCTCGGCAAGCGCATCCGCGAGCTGACCGGCGGCGAGGACGTGGACATCGTCTTCGAGCACCCGGGCCGCGAGACCTTCGGCGCCTCCGTGTACGTCACCCGCAAGGGCGGCACGATCGTCACCTGCGCCTCGACCTCGGGCTACAACCACGAGTACGACAACCGGTACCTGTGGATGTCCCTGAAGAAGATCGTCGGCTCGCACTTCGCGAACTACCGCGAGGCCTGGGAGGCCAACCGGCTGGTCGCCAAGGGCAAGATCCACCCCACGCTCTCGCGGGTCTACTCCCTGGAGGAGACCGGCCAGGCCGCCTACGACGTCCACCGCAACCTCCACCAGGGCAAGGTCGGCGTGCTCTGCCTGTCCCCCGAGGAAGGCCTCGGCGTCCGGGACCACGAGATGCGCGCGACGCACCTCGACGCGATCAACCGCTTCCGCAACATCTGAGACCCCTCAAAGGCCAAAGGGACAGCCTGAGATGACAGAGCGCCAGAAGGACCGTCCGTGGCTCATGCGGACGTACGCCGGCCACTCCACGGCCGAGGCGTCCAACGAGCTGTACCGCCGCAACCTCGCCAAGGGCCAGACCGGCCTGTCGGTCGCGTTCGACCTGCCGACGCAGACCGGCTACGACCCCGACCACATCCTCGCCCGCGGCGAGGTCGGCCGGGTCGGGGTCCCGGTCTCCCACCTGGGCGACATGCGGCGGCTGTTCCAGGACATCCCCCTGGAACAGATGAACACCTCGATGACGATCAACGCCACCGCCATGTGGCTGCTGGCGCTCTACCAGGTGGCCGCCGAGGAGCAGGGCGCGGACATCGCCCAGCTCCAGGGCACCACCCAGAACGACATCGTCAAGGAGTACCTCTCGCGCGGGACGCACGTCTTCCCGCCCGGGCCCTCGCTCCGCCTGACGACGGACATGATCGCGTACACGGTCAACCACATCCCCAAGTGGAACCCGATCAACATCTGCAGCTACCACCTGCAGGAGGCCGGGGCCACCCCCGTCCAGGAGATCTCGTACGCGATGTCCACGGCCATCGCGGTCCTGGACTCGGTGCGCGACTCGGGCCAGGTCCCGCCGGAGCGGTTCGGCGAGGTCGTCGCCCGGATCTCCTTCTTCGTGAACGCGGGCGTCCGCTTCATCGAGGAGATGTGCAAGATGCGCGCCTTCGGCCGCATCTGGGACCAGGTCACCCGCGAGCGCTACGGCATCGAGAACGGCAAGCAGCGCCGCTTCCGCTACGGGGTCCAGGTCAACTCCCTGGGCCTGACGGAGGCGCAGCCGGAGAACAACGTCCAGCGGATCGTCCTGGAGATGCTCGCGGTCACCCTCTCCAAGGACGCCCGCGCCCGCGCGGTGCAGCTGCCCGCCTGGAACGAGGCGCTGGGCCTGCCCCGGCCCTGGGACCAGCAGTGGTCGCTGCGCATCCAGCAGGTCCTGGCCCACGAGAGCGACCTGCTGGAGTACGAGGACATCTTCGCCGGCTCGCACGTGATCGAGGCCAAGGTCGAGTCCCTGGTGGCCGAGTGCCTGGCCGAGATCGACCGGATCCAGGAGATGGGCGGCGCGATGGCGGCCGTCGAGTCCGGGTACCTCAAGGGCGAGCTGGTCTCCTCGCACGCCGCGCGGCGGGCCCGGATCGAGGACGGCCAGGACAAGATCGTCGGCGTCAACTGCTTCCAGCAGACCGAGGAGAACCCCCTCACCGCCGACCTGGACGGCGCCATCATGACGGTGGACGGGGCCCTGGAGGCCCAGACCGTCGAGCGCATCGGCCGCTGGAAGGCCGAGCGCCAGGAGTCCTCGGACCGGCAGGGCGGCGGCGACCCGTTCGTCTTCCCCACGGCTCGGCAGGCCCTGGACCGTCTGAAGGAGGCCGCCGCCGGGGACGAGAACCTGATGGAGGCCACCCTGGAGTGCGCCCGCGCCGGTGTCACCACCGGCGAGTGGTCGAGCGCGCTGCGCGAGGTGTTCGGCGAGTTCCGGGCTCCGACCGGGGTCTCCTCGGCCCCGGTGGCCGTGACCGCCGAGGAGGGGACCCCCATGGCCCTCGTCCGCGCGAAGGTCTCCCGTACCGCCGACGAGCTGGGCTCCGGCCGGCTGCGCCTGCTGGTCGGCAAGCCCGGCCTCGACGGACACTCCAACGGCGCCGAGCAGATCGCCGTACGGGCCCGCGACGCCGGCTTCGAGGTGGTCTACCAGGGCATCCGGCTGACCCCCGAGGAGATTTCCTCGGCGGCGCTGGCCGAGGACGTGCACTGCGTGGGACTGTCCATCCTGTCCGGCTCGCACAGCGCGCTCGTCCCTGACGTGCTGGAACGCCTGCGCGCCGCGGGGGCGGGTGACATCCCCGTCGTCCTCGGGGGCATCATTCCGAATGCCGACGCCGTGGCGCTCAAGGAGGCCGGGGTGGCGGCGGTCTTCACCCCGAAGGACTTCGGCATCACGGAGATCATCGGCAAAATCGTCGACGAGATCCGCAGGGCCAACAAGCTCCACCCGCTCGGCGACGCCGACGAGATCATCGACACTGACACCCTTGCAAGCACGGAGGTCCCCGCATGACCACGCCCTCTTCCCCGGTCAACCGGCTGCGGCCGCGCCGCTCCTGCCTCGCGGTGCCGGGTTCCAACCCCCGGTTCCTGGAGAAGGCCCAGGGCCTCCCGGCCGACCAGGTCTTCCTGGACCTGGAGGACGCCTGCGCCCCGCTCGCCAAGGAGGGCGCCCGCCACACGATCGTGGACGCGCTGAACCAGGGCGACTGGACCGGCAAGACCCGCGTGGTGCGCGTCAACGACTGGACCACGCACTGGACGTACCGCGACGTGATCACGGTCGTCGAGGGCGCCGGCCAGAACCTCGACTGCATCATGCTGCCGAAGGTCCAGGACGCCCAGCAGGTCGTGGCGCTGGACCTCCTGCTGACGCAGATCGAGAAGACGATGGGCTTCGAGGTCGGCAAGATCGGCATCGAGGCGCAGATCGAGAACGCCAAGGGCCTGGTGAACGTCGACGAGATCGCCGGCGCCTCGCCGCGGCTGGAGACCATCATCTTCGGGCCGGCCGACTTCATGGCCTCGATCAACATGAAGTCCCTGGTCGTGGGCATGCAGCCGCCCGGCTACGGCGCGGACGCCTACCACTACATCCTGATGCGGATCCTGATGGCGGCCCGCATGCACGACCTCCAGGCGATCGACGGCCCCTTCCTCCAGATCAAGAACGTCGACGGCTACCGCGAGGTCGCCGGGCGCGCCGCGGCCCTGGGCTTCGACGGCAAGTGGGTGCTGCACCCCGGCCAGGTCGACGCGGCCAACGAGGTCTTCTCCCCCTCCCAGGAGGACTACGACCACGCCGAGCTGATCCTCGACGCGTACGACTGGTGCACCTCCGAGGCCGGCGGCAAGAAGGGCTCGGCGATGCTCGGCGACGAGATGATCGACGAGGCCAGCCGCAAGATGGCACTGGTCATCTCGGGCAAGGGCCGCGCCGCCGGCATGCAGCGCACCACCAAGTTCGAGATCCCGGAGGGCTAGGCACCATGCAGTTCGGACGCACCTACGAAGAGTTCGAGATCGGCGCGGTCTACAAGCACTGGCCCGGGAAGACGGTCACCGAGTACGACGACCACCTCTTCTGCCTGCTGACCATGAACCACCACCCGCTCCACATGGACAGCAACTACGCGGAGAACACGACCGACTTCGGCAAGAACGTGGTCGTGGGCAACTACATCTACTCCCTGCTGCTGGGCATGTCGGTGCCGGACGTCTCCGGCAAGGCCATCGCCAACCTGGAGATCGAGTCGCTGCGTCACGTGGCGCCGACCTTCCACGGCGACACGATCTACGGCGAGACCACGGTCCTCGACAAGACCCCGTCGAAGTCGAAGAACGACCGCGGCATCGTCTACGTGGAGACCAAGGGCTACAAGCAGGACGGCACCCTCGTCTGCGTCTTCCGGCGCAAGGTGATGGTCCCGACCGAGACGTACATCAAGGAGCGCGGCGGCGAGCAGCCCGGCCGCCCCACGCTGAAGGAACAGGGGAAGTAGAACCATGAGCCGACTTGCCCAGACCGCCGGCCTGACGGACGACCAGAGGGACATCCTCAAGACCGTCCGGGAGTTCGTCGACAAGGAGATCATCCCGGTCGCGACGGAGCTCGAGCACCGCGACGAGTACCCGCAGCAGATCGTCGACGGCCTCAAGGAGCTCGGCCTCTTCGGTCTGATGATTCCGGAGGAGTACGGCGGCCTGGGTGAGTCGCTCCTCACCTACGCGCTGTGCGTCGAGGAGATCGCGCGCGGCTGGATGTCCGTCTCGGGCATCATCAACACGCACTTCATCGTGGCGTACATGCTCAAGCAGCACGGCACCCAGGAGCAGAAGGAGTACTTCCTTCCGCGGATGGCGCTGGGCGAGGTGCGCGGGGCGTTCTCGATGTCCGAGCCGGGGCTCGGCTCCGATGTGTCGGCCATCACCTCCAAGGCGGTGAAGGACGGTGACGAGTACGTCCTGAACGGCCAGAAGATGTGGCTGACGAACGGCGGCACGTCCACGCTGGTGGCCGTTCTGGTGCGCAGTGACGAAGGACACCCGGAGGGCACCGCCCCCCACAAGTCGATGACGACCTTCTTGATCGAGAAGGAGGCCGGCTTCGGTGAGGTCCGGCCCGGCCTGACCATCCCCGGCAAGATCGACAAGATGGGCTACAAGGGGGTCGACACCACCGAGCTCATCATGGACGGACTGCGCATTCCGGCCAATCGGGTCCTGGGCGGGGCGACCGGCCGAGGGTTTTACCAAATGATGGACGGGGTCGAGGTCGGCCGCGTCAACGTGGCGGCCCGTGGTTGCGGCGTCGCACAGCGTGCGTTCGAGCTGGGTGTCTCGTATGCCCAACAACGTCACACTTTCGGCAAGGCCATCGCCGAGCACCAGGCGATCCAGTTCAAGCTGGCCGAGATGGCTACCAAGGTCGAAGCCGCCCATGCGATGATGGTCAATGCAGCACGCAAAAAGGACTCCGGGGAACGAAACGACCTCGAAGCAGGGATGGCGAAGTACCTCGCCTCCGAGTACTGCAAGGAGGTGGTGGAGGACGCGTTCCGTATCCACGGTGGCTACGGCTTCTCGAAGGAGTACGAGATCGAGCGCCTCTACCGAGAGGCACCCATGCTGCTCATCGGTGAAGGTACCGCCGAGATCCAGAAAATGATCATCGGGCGACGCCTGCTCGAGGAGTACCGGCTCCAGGGGTGAAAGTCCCTTTTGCGGTAAATCATCCAGTGGTTTTCCGCGAAAGGGTCACTAGCAGTCACTGGCTCACGGTCATCGACTCGGCTTCTGGCTTGCCCAGTTGTTGCGTGCAACCGATAGCATTCCAGTAAAGCCGCCGTCCCGTCCCCCCGTTTGCGGCGCGGCATCACCCGCTACGAAGGTCATCCATGCCCCACAGCCAAACCTCTGCACCTCGCGTCGGCCTCCTCGGTGGACGCCTCGCGCGCGGAGCATCGCCGTGGCTTCTGCCGACCGTCGCCACCGCCGCCATCAGCCTCGTCCGGGCCCGCAAGTCCGGACGCTGGGCGGCCGTGGCCGTGCCCACCACCGCGCTCGCGGCGGGCATGCTGTGGTTCTTCCGCGACCCCGAGCGTGAGATCACGCAGGGTCGGGTCATCTCCCCCGCCGACGGTGTGGTGCAGAGCATCATGCCGTGGAAGGACGGGCGGACCCGCGTCGCGATCTTCATGAGCCCCCTGAACGTCCACGTCAACCGGGCACCCCTCGCGGGCACGGTGACGTCCGTGGAGCACGTCCCCGGTGGATTCGTTCCGGCGTTCAACAAGGAGAGCGAGAACAACGAGCGCGTCGTCTGGCACTTCGACACCGAGCTCGGCGACATCGAGATGGTGCAGATCGCCGGCGCCGTCGCCCGTCGCATCGTCCCGTACCTGCCGGCCGGCACCAAGGTGGAGCAGGGCGAACGCATCGGTCTGATCCGCTTCGGCTCCCGCGTCGACATCTACCTCCCCGAGGGCGTCGAGGTCGCGGTCGAGGTCGGACAGGCCACCACCGCGGGGGTGACCCGAATTGACCGTGACTGAACCTGAAACTCCGGCGAACCTGTCGACGCCCGCCTCCGGCTGGGTGCCGGAGGCCGCCGAGGAGGAGTCCACCGAGGACGACATGCCGCTCTCGCTGCGGCTGTCGATAGCGGACACCCTGACCCTCGGCAACGCGACGTGCGGATTCATGGCGGTGTACTTCACCACCACCGGGATCCTCATCCCGCACCTCACCGGCAGCGGCGAGTCGGGCATGGCCCGCAGCAGCGCGGCCACGGCCGTGATACTGATGCTGCTCGCCGCGGTCTTCGACCTCTTCGACGGCATCGTGGCCCGCAAGCTGCGCAGCTCGCCGATGGGCGCGGAGCTGGACAACCTGTCCGACCTGATCAGCTTCGGCCTGGCTCCGGCCTACTTCGTCCTCGTCTACGGCATGGTCGCCGACGACGCGGTGCAGAAGATGTCGGCGCTGGCGGCGATCGTCGTCCTGCTGGCCGTCGTCCTGCGCCTCGCGAGATTCAGCTGCGTGGCGATGAAGGACGGCATGTTCCAGGGCATGCCGAGCCCCTTCGGTGCGCTGACGGTCGTCTCGATCGTGCTGCTGGAGCTGCCGTTCATCCCGACCCTGCTGGCGATCGTCGGCGTGGCCTGGCTGATGGTGAGCCGGGTCGAGTACCCCAAGCCGCGGGGTGTCCTCGCGGTGGCGATGCTCAGCTGGATCGTCGCGGCGATGGGCCTGCTGGCCGCGTGGGCGTTCGACGCGCCGGGCGGCGGGCTGCTGCTCCAGACCGGCTGCGCGCTGCAGATCGCTCTGGCGGCGACCATCCCGCTGTTCGCGACGACCCGTCGCGCGAACACGTTCCGCCACAACCGCCGCGAGGCCCGGGCCACCCAGGCCCCGTAGCCACGGCTGTACGCGTACGAGAGGGCCCCCGGCCGCCACGAGGCAGCCGGGGGCCCTCCCGCATGCGCGGGGCCGCCTGCACCCCGGTGCGGGGCCCGGAGGCCCCTGCGGGGCGGAGTTCCCCTACCCGCCCTTCGCCCGTTCCCTGGGGCTCCGCCCCAGACCCCGCGCCTCAAACGCCGGCGAGGCTGGATGTATCCAGCCCGTCCGGCGTTTGAGGACCGGGTCCGGGCAGAGCCCGGGGAACGGGCGAAGGGCGGGTAGGGGACTTCGCCCGCGCAGCGGCGCAGTCGCAGCCGCGGTCCCGCCGGGCAGCGGTGGTCCGGGGCCGGGAGCCCGGGAGAAGGCGCGGGTCGCGCATAGGCTTGGTGTCGGAAAACCGCCAGCCCGGGACCCGGCCGGCCGGGAGGATGGAGCCATGTACACCGACACCGAGCGTTGCGTGCGGGCGGTCCAGTCGAAGGACGCCCGCTTCGACGGCTGGTTCTTCACCGCCGTGAGGACCACCGGCATCTACTGCCGCCCCAGCTGCCCCGCCGTACCGCCCAAGGTCGAGAACATGACCTTCCTGCCCAGCGCCGCCGCCTGCCAGCAGGGCGGGTTCCGGGCCTGCAAGCGGTGCCGGCCCGACACCTCCCCCGGCTCCCCCGAGTGGAACGCCCGCGCGGACGCCGTCGCCCGCGCCATGCGCCTCATCCAGGACGGGGTCGTCGACCGGGAGGGCGTCCCGGGGCTGGCCTCCCGGCTCGGATACTCCGCCCGCCAGGTGGAGCGCCAGCTGGGCGCCGAGCTCGGCGCCGGGCCCCTCGCCCTGGCCCGGGCCCAGCGCGCGCAGACCGCCCGGCTGCTGATCGAGACCTCGGGACTGCCGATGGGCGACATCGCCTTCGCCGCCGGGTTCTCCTCGATCCGGACCTTCAACGACACCGTCCGCGAGGTCTTCGCCTTGGCCCCGAGCGAGCTCCGGGCCAAGGCGGCCGGCCGGGAGGCCGTCCGGGGCGCCGCGTCCGCCCAGGTGCCCGGCACCATCAGCCTGCGGCTCCCCTTCCGCGCCCCGCTCAACCCCGACAACCTCTTCGGCCACCTCGCCGCGACCGCCGTCCCCGGGGTCGAGGAGTGGCGGGACGGCGCCTACCGCCGCACGCTGCGGCTCCCGTACGGCACCGGTGTCGTCGCCCTCACCCCGCAGCCCGACCACATCGGCTGCCGGCTCGCCCTCACCGACCTGCGTGACCTGACCATCGCCATCAGCCGCTGCCGGCGGCTCCTGGACCTCGACGCGGACCCCGAGGCCGTCGACGAGCAGCTGAGCGCCGACCCACTGCTGGCCCCGCTCGTGGCCAAGGCTCCCGGCCGCCGGGTGCCCCGTACCGTCGACGCGGAGGAGTTCGCCGTACGGGCGGTCCTCGGGCAGCAGGTGTCCACGGCGGCGGCCCGTACGCACGCGGCCCGCCTGGTACGCGCCCTCGGCGAGCCGGTGGCCGACCCCAGTGGCGGGCTGACGCACCTGTTCCCGAACCCGCAGGCCCTGGCCGGACTGGACCCGGAGTCCCTCGCCATGCCGCGCAGCCGGCGGACCACCTTCACCACGCTCGTCTCGGCCCTGGCCGACGGTTCGCTCCCGCTCGGCATCGACAGCGACTGGGAGGCGGCCCGCGCACAGCTGGGGGCGCTGCCCGGCTTCGGGCCGTGGACCACCGAGATCATCGCGATGCGGGCCCTGGGCGACCCGGACGCCTTCATCCCCTCCGACCTGGGGATCCGGCGGGCCGCGCAGGGGCTCGGGCTGCCCTCCACGCCCGCGGCGCTGACGGCCCGCGCTGCGCGGTGGCGGCCCTGGCGCGCGTACGCCGTGCAGTACCTGTGGGCCACCGAGGACCACGCGATCAACATCCTGCCCGCCTGACTTCCCCGCCCGACGTCCGAGGAGCACCGACCACCATGAGCATCAGCACGAGCACCGCGAACAGCACCAAGCAGCACACCGTCGTGGACAGCCCCTACGGGCCGCTCACCCTCGTCGCCGCCGACGGGGTCCTGTGCGGCCTCTACATGACCGAGCAGCGCCACCGCCCGGCCGAGGAGACCTTCGGGGAGCGCGTCGCAGCCGGCGAGGACCCCTTCCCGGAGGTGGTGCGGCAGCTGACCGCGTACTTCGCCGGGGAACTCACCACCTTCGACCTGCCGGTCCGGCTGGAGGGCACCGAGTTCCAGCGCAGCGTGTGGGAGCAGCTCGTACGGATCCCCTACGGGCAGACCTGGTCCTACGGGGAGCTGGCCGTCAAGCTCGGCAAGCCCAACGCCTCGCGGGCGGTGGGGCTGGCCAACGGGAAGAACCCGGTCGGCATCATCGTGCCGTGCCACCGCGTCATCGGGTCGTCCGGCTCCATGACCGGCTACGGCGGCGGCATCGACCGCAAGGTCCGGCTGCTGGCCTTCGAGTCCGGGGCCGACCAGCTCTAGACGATCGTTTCCAACCGGTACACCTGAAGGGCTCACGGCATGCCCAGTGACCGCCTCATGCGCATCCAGAGCACCGAGTTCCAGGAGATGGCCGAGCGGGTCCTGCGCGTCACCGGGCTCACCTCCCGCCTGAACGTCCTGCCCTTCGAGGACGAAGCGGGCAAGGCGGAGCTGTTCGAGCAGATCCTCGGCAAGCCACTGCCGCCGAGGGTCACGATCTATCCGCCCTTCTACACGGACCACGGCCTGCACCTCGAACTCGCCGAGCGTGTGTTCATCAACCAGAACTGCACGTTCCTGGACTACGCCGGCATCCGGCTCGGCGAGCGCGTGATGGTCGGCCCGAAGGTCACGTTCATCACCAGCGGCCACCCGGTCGACCCCGAGGAGCGGCGGCTGTACCTCACGGGCGCGCCCATCGACGTGGCGGAGAACGTGTGGATCGGTGCCGGTGCCACGATTCTGCCCGGCGTCAGCATCGGCCGTGACGCCGTGATCGCCGCCGGCGCCGTCGTGGCCGACGACGTTCCGCCGGCGAGTCTGGTGACCGGCGGCAAGGGCACCGTGCACCGCCAGTGGTGACGGCCTCTCCGGGGCCGCGCCCGGGCCGCGGTCCGGCTCAGGCCCGCGGTGCGACCGCTTCGAGGTCCGCGACGGTGCCCGACATGACGGCACGGATGTGGCGGGTGAGGTGTTCCGCCGGCCAGTCCCACCAGGCGAGGGCGAGCAGGCGGGCGATCTCCCCGTCGGTGTGGCGGGTGCGGATGAGGGTGGCCGGGTTGCCGCCGACGATCCCGTAGTCGGGGACGTCGTCCACGACGACGGCGCCGGCCGCGACGATCGCTCCGTGCCCGATGCGCACCCCGGGCATGACCATGGCCCCGTAGCCGAACCAGACGTCGTTGCCGACGACGGTGTCGCCCCGGCCGGGCAGGCCCGCGAGCAGGTCGGAGTGCTCGGACCAGGAGCCGCCCATGATGGGGAACGGGAACGTCGAGGGGCCGTCCATGCGGTGGTTGGCGCCGTTCATGACGAACCGCACCCCGGTGCCCAGCGCGCAGAACTTCCCGATGACCAGCTTCTCCGGCCCGTAGTGGTAGAGCACGTTGCGGGTCTCGAAGGCGGTGGGGTCGTCCGGGTCGTCGTAGTAGGAGTACTCCCCCACCTCGATCAGCGGCGAGGTGACCAGCGGCTTCAGCAGGACCACGCGCGGCTGCCCGGGAATCGGGTGGAGCACGGTCGGGTCCGCGGGGAGGGCGTTCACGGCTAGATGACCACCAGCGGGACCAGCAGCGCGAAGGCGGCGCCGGCCTCGACCGCGTAGCCGTACAGGGACGGGTGCTGGACGGGGGCGGCGAGCAGGACCACGCTCTGCTGGGCGGCGGCCGCCCCCACCCAGTCGGCGTCGGCTCCGAGGCCGCCCTGGTACCAGCCTTCACAGGCACCGGGGCCGGTGACGGCGAGGACGTCGTCCTCGCGGCGGTAGAAGGCCTGCCAGCCCTCGGCCGGGACGGACCAGGCCTCGAAGTCGGTGAACTGGGCCCAGCCGCCGTCACGGATCGCGGTGTCGAACATCCAGACCGGCACCCCGTCGGGAGTGACCTCGCCGCTCTCCTGCTGGTCGGTGGTGAAGTGGACCATGGGCAGCGCGTCGGGCCCGTCGGCGGTGCTGGGCCAGGCGTACATCGTGATCATCTGCTGAATTCTGTCCTGCTCGGTGTAGGCACGGAATAACGAGCGGAAGGGGCTAGGGCCTGTCGTCAAACTCCCGTCGTCGCCGGAGGCAGACGGGAGTTTGACGACAGGCCCTAGGAGGCCTGTGGCCGGCGGCCGTTCTCCAGCTCGGCGGCGCCCTCGCCGGACCGCAGGACGCGGTACGCCTCCTCGGTGCGCAGGCCCAGGGATCCGAGCAGATGGTCCGTCAGCTCCGCGGGCTCCACCAGCCGCCACGAGAGCAGCTCCTCTTCCTGGAGCTTGATGGAGGCGAGCTGCGCGGCGTCGAGCACGCCGCCGTCGTAGAGGTAGGCGACGAGCGGGGGCCGGTCCGGGCCCGTCGACCAGTCGACGGCGAGCAGCCGGCCGAGCGGTACGTCGATGCCGATCTCCTCGGCGCTCTCCCGGCGGGCGGCCGTCCGCGGGGACTCCCCCGTGTCCGACTCGATGGTCCCGCCCGGCAGGGCCCAGCCCTCCCGGTAGTTGGGCTCGACGAGCAGCACCCGGCCCTGCTCGTCCCGGAAGAGCGCAGCGGCGCCGGCCAGCACCCGGGGCAGGCTTGCGATGTAGGTGGCGTAGTCATCCGTGGTGGTCACTGCGCCACCCTACCCAGCCGCCCCGGGCCCTCGGTGATCATGCTTCCGGGGTGGACCCTCCGCCGGCCGCGCCGCCGGGTCCGTCCTCGCGGTCGCGGTTCCTCGACTCCGCGACGCGGCGCAGGCGGGGGTGGCGGGCCGGACCCTGCTCGGTGATGGCGTCGCCGACCATGGCCTTGACCGCGTCCCGCAGTCCGTGCAGGGCGTGGTGGCGGACGGGTCCCGCGCCCGGGTCCTCCCGCAGCTCCTTCACCAGCGCCCAGCACAGGAGCAGCATCACGACCACGAACGGCAGCGCGACCAGGATCGTGGCCGTCTGGAGGGACTTCAGGCCGCCCGCGACGAGGAGCACGGCGGCCACGGAGGCCATCAGCACGCCCCAGGTGACCACGAGCCAGGTCGGCGGGTGCAGGGAGCCGCGGCTGGTGAGGGAGCCCATGACGAGGGAGGCGGAGTCGGCGCTGGTGACGAAGTACGTCATCACCAGGAGCATCGCGATCCACGAGGTGACCGTGCCGAGCGGAAGCGCGTCGAGCATCGCGAAGAGCGAGGCCTCCGTGCCCTCCTTGGCCTTGGCTGCCATGTCGGCGACGCCGGTGGAGTCGAGGCGGATCGCGGTGCCGCCCATGACGCAGAACCAGACGACGGTGGCTCCGCTGGGGACCAGGAGCACGCCGATGAGGAACTCGCGGATGGTGCGGCCGCGCGAGATGCGGGCGATGAAGGTGCCGACGAAGGGCGCCCAGGAGAGCCACCACGCCCAGTAGAAGATCGTCCACGCGCCGAGCCATTCGCTGTCGGTGAAGGCGCCGGTGCGGGTGGCCATCGGGAGCAGTTCGTGCAGGTAGCTGCCGACGCTCGCCGGGATCACGTCGAGGATGTAGACGGTCGGGCCGAGGACGAAGACGAAGGTCATCAGGGCCGCGGCGAGCACGATGTTGATCGTGCTGAGCCATTTGACGCCCTTGTGCAGACCGGAGAAGGCGGAGAGCACGAAGGCGGCGGACAGGGATCCGATGATGATCAGCTCGACGGTGGTCGAGTCCTCGATCCCCGTCGTGATGTTGAGCCCCTTGGCGACCTGGAGGGCGCCGAGGCCGAGGCTGGTGGCGGTGCCGAAGACGGTCGCGAAGACGGCGAGCAGGTCGATGGCCTTGCCGGGCCAGCCGTTGGCCCGCTCCTCGCCCATGAGGGGGACGAAGGCGGAGCTGAGGCGGTTGCCGCGGCCCTTGCGGAAGGTCGCGTAGGCGAGGGCCAGGCCGGCGATGCCGTAGATCGCCCAGGGGGTGAGGGTCCAGTGGAAGAAGGAGTAGTCGAGCGAGGCACGGGCCGCGTCGCCGGTGCCGGGGGCGGCTCCCGAGGCCGGGGGCGGGTTCAGGTAGTGGGTGAGCGGCTCGCCCACCCCGTAGAACATCAGCCCGATGCCCATGCCCGCGCTGAACATCATCGCGATCCACGCGAGGTTCGTGAACTCCGGCTCCGAGTCGTCCTTGCCGAGGCGGATCCGGCCGAAGCGGCTGATCGCGAGCACGACGCACATGACGAGGAACACATCGGCGGCGATCACGAAGAGCCACGCGAAGTTGCTCAGCACCCAGGCCAGCGCGGTGCCCGAGGCCGAGTCGAAGGAACTCTTGCCCAGCGCGGCCCAGGCGACCACGGCCAGGACGGAGATCACTCCGATGGTGACGACGGTGTGGTCGGGGGTGCCGTCAGTGCCTCCGACCGGCCCTTCGGACCCGCCACCTGGGGAATCCGGACGTGGCTGTTCCAGTGAATCCGTGCTCATGCGGCCACACTATGCAGGCGTATATCCCTATTTAGGGGTATGCCGCGCCGGGTGTGGCCCAGGCCACCCATGGGCATAGGAGGATCCTCCGGATAGGCTCATGGACGGCGCGACTGCACTGTTCGATAGCAAGGGATTAGCAAGGTGACGGACGGAGCAGTAACTGAGACCGCGCGCGTGCTCATCGCCGCGGACAAATTCAAGGGCTCGCTCACGGCCGTTCAGGTCGCTGAGCGGGTGACGGCCGGCCTTCGCAGGGCCGTACCGGGCGTGGAGATCGAGACCCTCCCCGTCGCGGACGGCGGCGACGGTACGGTCGCGGCCGCCGTGGCGGCCGGTTTCGAACGCCGGGAGGTACGGGTCACCGGACCGCTCGGAGACCAGGTCACGGCCGCTTTCGCGCTGCGCGAGGGCACCGCGGTGGTCGAGATGGCGGAGGCCTCCGGCCTCCAGCTGCTGCCGGCGGGTGTCTTCGCCCCGCTGACGGCGACCACCTACGGCTCCGGCGAACTGCTGAAGGCCGCACTCGACGCGGGAGCGCGCTCGATCGTCTTCGGTGTGGGCGGCAGCGCCACCACCGACGGCGGCGCGGGCATGCTGGCCGCGCTGGGCGCGGTGTTCCTGGATGCGAACGGTGAACCCGTCGGTCCGGGCGGCGGCGCGCTGGCGGCGCTGGCCTCGGCGGACCTGTCCGGCGTGGACCCCCGCATCAAGGAGGTCGACTTCGTCCTGGCGAGCGACGTGGACAACCCTCTGACGGGTCCGAAGGGCGCTCCGGCGGTCTACGGCCCGCAGAAGGGGGCGTCGCCCGAGGACGTCGCGACGCTGGACGCGGCGCTGGCGCACTTCGCGGTGGTCCTGGAGAAGTCGATCGGCTCCCTGGCCGCCGAGGCGGCGGTTTCGCCCGGCGCGGGCGGAGCGGGCGGCATCGGCTACGGGGCGCTGCTGCTCGGCGCCTCGTTCCGTCCCGGCATCGAGCTGATGCTCGAGGTGCTCGGCTTCGCGCCGGCGCTGGAGCGGGCGACGCTGGTCATCACCGGTGAGGGTTCGCTGGACGAGCAGACCCTCCACGGCAAGGCGCCAGCCGGTGTCGCGGCGGCGGCCCGTGCGGCGGGCAAGGAGGTCGTGGCGGTCTGCGGCCGTCTGCTGCTCACCGAGGAGGCCCTCCAGGCGGCCGGGATCCGCAAGGCGTACCCGCTCACCGGGATCGAGCCCGACCCGGCGGTGTGCATCGCGAACGCGGGGCCGCTGCTGGAGCAGGTGGCGCAGAACATCGCGGCCGAGGTCCTCTGACCCGGAGTCCGGCCCGTCCGGCGGCCCGGATCCCCTGACGGGGGTCCGGGCCGCCGGCGTTTCGCGGGCGGGCCGCCGTGCGGGGCGCGACCTACGCGGCCGCATGGGCGCCGACCGCATCGGAGGCTGCCGCTTCGGAGCCGGCCGCATCGGAGCCGGCCGCTTCGGAGGCCGCCCCGGAGGCGATCGCCTCGACGAGCTGACCGGTGGTGACGATCCGGGCGAACTGGCCGCCCTGCAGGTTGACGGCGGTGGCGGTGGCGAGTTGGTCGGCCGTCAGCCGGGGTGCGCCCGGTGCGGCGGCGGCGACCAGGTCGAAGGTGTGCGTGGCGTCGAGCGGTACGAGGACGTCGTAGCCCAGGTTCCCCGCCATCCGCGCCGTGAGCTCCACGCACATGTTCGTCTGGATCCCGGCGACGACGATCTGGCCGACGCCCTGCGCGGTGAGCCACTCGGCGAGGTCCGGGGTGCCGTAGAAAGCGGAGTTGACGGTCTTGGTGATGTGCAGGGCGGCCCCCTCCTCGCGCTCGGCCACGAAGTCCTTGAAGGCGTGGCCGGGCTGGTCCGGCCCGAAGATGGAACCGGCGGGCGACACGTGCTGGACGAGGACCACCGGGCGGCCCGATTCCTGCCACGCGTCCATCAGGGTGGCGATGTTGCCCTCGGCGGCCGGGTTGTTGCGCGGGCCCCAGTAGGAGGTGTCGTCGAAGCCCTTCTGGACGTCGATGACCAGCAGGGCACTGTTCGCGGCGATTTCGATCTTCTTGTTCGTCATGGCTCCATCCTCAGCCCGGCACGAGCCCCGGAACAGGGGCGCCGGGGACGCGAACCGATGAGATCGTGCCAACCTGGCAGCCCACGGGAAACCCCGCCGCCCACCCCGCCGAAGACCCGCCGGGCACGCCGCCGTTCACCCCCGCCGAAAGCCTGCCGCAGCCCGCCCGGCCACCCCGCCAAGGCCGTCGAACACGTCGCCGAGGCCCTCCTGACACCCCGTCGGCACATTGCCGGGCGCCCCGTCAGGACGTACGCAGGCCCCCGGGCCGAGGCCCGCCGGGCACACCGCCGAGCCCGTTCTGACAGCCCGTCGGCACGTTGCGCGGGCGCCCCGTCGGGACGTCACAGGCCCCCGGGCCGAGGCCCGCCGGGCATGCCGCGGAGGCCCCCGGGCTTCCGCCGGGGCACGTCGGCGGAGCCCGTTGGGCACCCGCCGAGGCCTATCGGGCACAACGCCAAGTCCGCCAGGGCACCCCGCTGCGTCCCTCCGGGCCGCTCGCCGGGAGGTTTCCCCGTACCCCGTCGGAACCTTCCCGGGGCGCCCGGGAAGAGGCCGCCGAGGGGCAGCGGGTGCTCCCGCCGAGGCCCCCGGGGTTCGGCCAAGGTGCGTCGGCGGGGGCCGCCAGGTGCGCCGGCGCCGGGTGCTCCGGGCCGCCGGAGGGACAATTCCGCCGGACCCCCTTCGCCCGAACCGCGGCAGCCCCGTCGGCACCGTGTGGCCCCCAGGTGCCCCCACAGGACCCCGCAGGCCTCGTGCGGGGGGTCGCGGCCCGCTGCCGCCGGACGGTGCGCCGGAGCCCCACAGGGCCCTTCCAGCCCCCTTGTTCACCGGGGCGGGCGTGGCAGACTCACGCCATGCACCGCGTCGCGATCGTCGTACAGCCCGGCATCCGCGCCTTCGACCTGGCCGTCATCACCGAGGTCTGGGGCACCGACCTCAGCCGCCTCGGGGTTCCGCCCTTCGACATGCGCCGGTGCTCCCTGACCCCGGGGCCGATCCCGCTCCCCGGCGGGCTGACCCTGACCCCCGACCGGGGGCTCGACTGGCTCCACGGCGCCGACCTCGTCGTCGTCCCCGCGCTGGCCCGGCCCAGCGATCCGACGCCCGAGCCCGTCCTCGCCGCCCTGCGCGACGCCCACGCCCGCGGCATCCCGGTGGCCGCCCTGTGCGCCGGCGCGTTCATCCTCGCCGAGGCGGGACTGCTCGCGGGCCGCCGGGCCGTGACCCACTGGGCGCTGGCCCCGACGCTGGCCGGCCGCCACCCCTCCGTGCGCGTCGAGGAGGCCCCGCTCTACGTCGAGGACGACGGGGTGTGGACCTCCGCCGGGGTCGCCTCCGGCATCGACCTCTGCCTCCACCTGGTCCGCGAGGCCCACGGCGCCGAGGCTGCCGCGGCCATCGCCCGCGCGATGGTGACGGGCCCCTTCCGCACCGGTGACCACGCCCAGTACCTGGACCGCCCGACCCCGGCCGCCGACCGGATCGCCGAGGCGCTGGCCGCCGTACGGGAGCGGGCGCTGGGGCGGCTGCACGAGGCGCTGGACGTGGCCACCCTGGCCCGGTGGGCCGGGATGTCGCCGCGCTCCTTCGCCCGGCACTTCGCCGCCGCGACCGGCACCACCCCGCACAAATGGCTCCTCGGCCACCGTCTGGACGAAGCCCGCAAACTGCTGGAACGGACCGACCATCCGGTCACCGAGGTGGCCCGGCGCGCCGGATTCGCCAGTGAGGTCACCTTCCGCCAGCACTTCACCGCGTACGTCGGCACGAGCCCCCGTGCCTACCGCGCCGCGGCTACCGCACCAGGGCCTCCCCCAAACCCCACGGACAGTGTTAGAAATGGCTCATGACCGGACGTTTTGGCCCACCCAGGGGCTCTGAAGGGGCGCCCGAGGACGGGTCCTCGTCCGAGCCGGGCCACGGCCGGGCCGCGCGCGCGGCCGGCCGCCCCTCCTCCCGGTTGTCCACGGGCCTCTCGCTCGGCGCGCGCAGCGTCGCCGGCCAGGTCTTCGCCCTCCAGGCCGTCCTCGTCCTGGTGCTGATCACGGCGGCCGCCGCGGCCCTGTTCTTCCAGGCCCGGTACGACAGCCAGCGCGACGCCCGCAACCGCTCGCTCGCCGCCGCCGAGGCCTTCGCCCACGCCCCCGGACTCCCCGCCGCGCTCAGGTCCGCCGACCCCACCGCCGAGCTCCAGCCGCTGGCCGAGGGCGCCCGCCAGGGCTCCGGCGTCGACTTCGTCGCCGTCATGACCACCGACGGGATCCGGTACACCGACTCCCGCCCCGAGCTGATCGGCCGACGCGCCACCGGCGACCTCTCCCGCGCCGTGGCCGGGCAGGCGTTCACCGAGACGTTCAAGGGGAAGCCGAGCGACGTGGTCCGCGCCGTGGTGCCCGTACGGGACTCCTCCGGCGCCGTGGTCGGCCTGGTCGCCACCGGCATCGAGGTCGCCAACGTCGGCGACGTGGTCGAGGGCCAGCTGCCCCTGCTCTTCGGCGCGGCGGCCGGCGCCCTGCTCCTCGGCACCGGTGGCGCGGCGCTCGTGAGCCGCCGGCTGCGGCGCCAGACCCGGGGCCTCGGCGAGGCCGAGATGACCCGGATGAACGAACACCACGAAGCGGTTCTGCACGCCGTCCGCGAGGGCGTGCTGATCATCGACAACGACGGCCGGCTCATCCTCGCCAACGACGAGGCCCGCCGTCTGCTCGACCTGCCGGCCGACGCCGAGCAGCGCTACGTCGGCGATCTCGGGCTCGACCCGTCCACGGCCGCGCTGCTGGCCTCCGGCCGGGTCGCCACCGACGAGGTCCACCGGTCGGGCGACCGGCTCCTCGCCGTCAACGTGCGCCCGACCAAGCCCTACGGCGGCCGCCCCACGGGCACCGTCACGACCCTGCGCGACTCCACCGAGCTCGCCGCGCTCTCCGGCCGGGCCGCGGTCGCCCGTGACCGCCTCCAGCTGCTCTACGACGCCGGTGTGCGCATCGGGACCACCCTGGACGTGGTGCGCACCGCCGAGGAGCTCTCCGAGGTCGCCGTCCCGCGGTTCGCGGACTTCGTCACCGTCGAGCTGCTGGAGCCGGTGCTGCGCGGCGAGGAGCCCGGCGGCGGGGCGCACACCGAGATGCGCCGGGCCGCCATCAGCGGGATCCGGGTGGATTCCCCGCTCCAGCCGGTGGGCGACACGATCCGCTTCGTGGTGCCGACCGCGCCGATGTCCGCGGCCCTGGACGCCGGGCGGGCGGTCCTCGCGGCCGATCTGAACCGCGCCTTCGGCTGGCGGGCCCAGGACCACGACGGCACCCGGGTGGCCCTGGACTACGGGCTGCACTCGCTGATCTCCGTACCGCTCCAGGCCCGCGGGGTGGTCCTCGGCATGGCCAACTTCTGGCGGGCCGACACCCCCGAGCCCTTCGACGAGGAGGACCTGTCCTTCGCCGAGGAGCTGGCGGCGCGGGCCGCGGTCTCCATCGACAACGCCCGCCGCTTCACGCGCGAGCACGCGGTGGCGGTGACCCTCCAGCGCAGTCTGCTGCCGCGGGTGCTGCCCGATCTGAGCGCCGTGGACGTCGCCTTCCGGTACCTGCCCGCGAAGGCGGGGGTGGGCGGGGACTGGTTCGACGTGATCCCGCTCGCCGGGGCCCGGGTCGCGCTCGTCGTCGGCGACGTGGTGGGGCACGGGGTGCACGCCGCCGCCACCATGGGCCGGCTGCGGACCGCCGTGCACAACTTCTCCACGCTCGACATGCCGCCCGACGAGCTGCTGGGCCACCTCGACGAGCTGATCGACCGGATCGACCAGGACGAGTCCGCGGCCGAAGAGGGCTCCGGGGAGGGCGAGTCCTCCGGCGTCACCGGCGCCACCTGCCTCTACGCGGTGTACGACCCGGTGTCCGGCCACTGCGCCATGGCCAGCGCCGGCCACCCGGGCCCGGCGCTGGTCGGACCCGACGGGGAGGTGGAGTACCCCGAGCTGCCGATCGGACTGCCGCTGGGCGTCGGCGGGATGCCCTTCGAGGCCGTGGAGCTGCAGCTGCCCGAGGCGAGCCGGCTCGTGCTGTTCACCGACGGGCTGCTGGAGGACCGCGACCGGGACTTCGACACCGGCCTCGCCCTGCTGACCGAGGCCCTGTCCCGGCCGGACCGCAGCCCCGACCAGGCCTGTTCCGACGTACTGGCCTCGCTGCTGTTCCCGGCGCCGAGCGATGACATCGCCCTGCTCATCGCCGACACCCGGCGGCTCCCGGCCGACCGGATCGCGGAGTGGGAGGTGTTCCCGGACCCCTCGGACGTGTCCCGGGTCCGCCGCGCCGGTTCCGCGCAGCTCTCCGCGTGGGGCCTGGGGGACGTCGCCTTCACCGCCGAGCTCATCCTCAGCGAGCTGATCACCAACGCCATCCGCTACGGGACCCCGCCGATCCGGGTCCGGCTGCTCCGCGACCGCACCCTGATCTGCGAGATCTCCGACGGCAGCAGCACCTCACCGCACCTGCGCTACGCGGCCACGACCGACGAGGGCGGGCGCGGCCTGTTCCTCGTCGCGCAGTACGCGGAGCGCTGGGGCACCCGCTACACGGACCGCGGCAAGGTGATCTGGGCGGAACTCCCCCTGACGGGCGCGGCGGAGCCGGCGCCCCCGGCCGTGGTGGACCTGGACGCCCTGGAGGACCTGGCCTGGTAGCGGGACGGGGTCGGCCCCCGGCTCAGAGCCGGGCGGCCAGCCTGGCCTTCGCCTCCGGCCATTCGGTGGCCAGCAGGGAGAAGTACACGCTGTCGCGCCAGGTGCCGTCCGGGCGCCGGCGGTGACGGCGCAGGACGCCTTCGCGCTGCGCTCCGAGGCGGGCGATCGCGGCCTGGGAGCGGGTGTTGAGGTGGTCCGTCTTGAGCTGGACCCGGCCCATGCCGAGGTCTTCGAAGGCGTGAGTGAGCAGGAGCAGCTTGGACTCGGTGTTGACGGCGCTGCGCCAGTAAGCGCGCCCGTACCAGGTCCAGCCGATCTCCAGGCGTTCGTCGGCCGCGCTGATGTCGAGGTACGTGGTCCAGCCGATGGCCTTGCCGCTTTCGAGGTGGATGACGGCGAAGGGGACGTACTCGCCGCGCTCCGCCGCCTCCAGCACGGCGTCGAGCGTGGCGCCCAGCTCCTCCTCGGTCCGCGGCGCGGGGCCGCCCTGCCAGCGCCACACCTCCTCGTCCCCGCCGCCGGCCGCGTACAGGTCGGGGAGGTGGCTGCGGGTGAGCGGCTCCAGGCGCACGTGGCGGCCGGTGAGCGTGACGGGGGACGGCGACTTGGCAGACGTGGCAGACATGACGGAAACGCTAGCCGCTCGTTGCGCTAGACACAAAACATTATTGCGCTAGTGCGTTCACAGCGTCCGGGCCAGCAGTACCGCCACGTCGTCCTGCGGGGCCTCCGGGAGGAGGCGCGCCAGGATCGTGTCGCAGAGGGCCTCCAGCGGCTCTCCCCCGCCCCTCAGGGCGCCCGCCAGACCCGCCATCCCCTCGTCCAGGTCCCGGTCCCGGGACTCGATGAGGCCGTCCGTGTAGAGCACGAGCAGGCTGCCCGGCCCGAGCCGGACCTCCTCCGTGCGGAACTCCCGTCCTCCCGTGCCGAGCGGGGTCCCCGGCGGGCCGTCCAGGAAGGTCACGGCCCCGGCGGCCGTGACCACGGCCGGCGGCGGATGACCGGCCCGGGCGATGACGCACGCACCCGTCACCGGGTCGTGGACGGCGTAGACGCACGTGGCCATCTCGTCCTCGCCGAGGTCGGCCACCACCGCGTCCAGCGAGCGGAGCATCTCCTCCGGGGTCACCTGATGCCGCGCCAGGGTCCGTACGGCGGTGCGCAGTTGGCCCATCACCGCGGCCGCGTGGATGCCGTGGCCCATCACGTCGCCGATCACCAGGCCGGTCCGGCCGTCCGGCAGCTCGATCACGTCGAACCAGTCCCCGCCGACGTCGTGGTCGCTGGCCGGCAGGTAGCGGCCGGTCAGCTCCAGGCCGGCGACCTCGGGCAGCGCGTTGTTGGTGAGGCTGCGCTGCAGGGTCAGGGCCGCCGCGCGCTGGGTGGTGTACATCCGGGCGTTGTCGATGTTCAGGGCCGCCCGGGCCACCACCTCGTCGATCAGCACGCAGTCCTCGTGGTCGAAGACCTCGCGCCCGCGCACCCGGGTCACCACGACCACCCCGAGCACCCTCCCGCGGGCCACCAGCGGGACCATGCGGGCGCAGCCGAGGGTGGCCAGGTACGCGCGCAGCGCGGAGGCGCGCGGGTCCTTGATCAGGGCCGGGATGTCGGCGGTGAAGAGGTTCATCGCGACGCCCTCGGTGATGACCTGCTCGTAGGCGGTGCCCGCCGGGATCTGGAAGGTCTGCCCGGCGGTCAGTTTGGCGGTGGGCGCTCCCGGGTCCGGAAAGAGGGAGGCCAGGCGGCGCAGCACGCCCCGCGTCGAGGCACCGGCCTCGTCGGGGTCCAGTACGGATTCCAGGAGCTGTACGTCGGCCGAGTCCGCGAGCTGCGGTACCAGCACCTCCACGATCTCCTGGGCCGTCTGCCCGAGGTCGAGCGTGGTGCCGATGCGGGTGCCGGCCTCGGAGAGCAGGGCGAAGCGGCTCCGCGCCCGCTCGGCCTCCGCCTGGGCGCGCTGTCCGTCGGTGATGTCGATGAGGGAGGCGATCAGGCCGAGGCGCCGCCCGGAGCCGTCCAGCAGCGGGGCGTAGGAGCAGGACCAGGTCCGGTCGTGGTCGGGGTCGGCGGGGGTGCGGCCGGTGCGGCGGACGTCCACGACGGCGGAGCCGCATTCCAGCACCTTGCGCATGAGCCGTTCGAGCGCGGCGGCGTTGACCCCGGGCACGACCTCGGTGAGCCGCTTGCCGACGTGCTCGGCGGCGGACACCCCGTTCATCCGGGCCAGGGCGTCGTTGACCCGCAGGAAGCGCAGGTCCGGGCCGAGGGTGCCGAGGCCGATCGGCGACTGGGTGAACAGGCTCTGCAGCGCGGCGAGCGAATCGCGCATCCGCAGGACCTCGGAGGTCTCCACGGCGATGAGCATGGAACCGGTGCGCCCCTGCGGATCGGGCGAGGGCAGGATCCACATCTCCATCGCGACCTGGTGTCCGTCGCGGTGGCGCACGGGCAGGGTGCCGACGACGGTCTCCCCGGCCTGGACCCTGCGGGTCAGCTGGTCGGCGAGCTCGTGGTTGGCGTCGGGGACGAGCACGGCGGAGCCCAGCCGGCCGAGGATGTCCTCGGGGCGGTGGCCGAGCAGGTCCTGGGCAGCCAGCGACCACTCGACGACGAGCCCGTCGGCGTCCTCCCGCCACAGGGCGATCGGCAGCAGCTCGCTCAGTACGCCCGCGTACCCGACAGCAGCCACCGGCTGGTCCGGTACCTCGCTCGTCTCCTGGTACGTGTCCAATGCGCCGACCTCACCCCAGGGGGCCTGATTCCTACCGATTCACACTATCCGAGCCTTCGCTGACCGGCGCTGTGTCGCGCCGGATTCCGGCTTCGGGTGGAGCCAGGGCAGGATCGCGGTGACCCACGCCAGGACGGCGGTACGAGGCCGCGCGCGCGAGCGCCGCCCCCTGCAGCGCGGCGCGGTCCGCGGGGAGCGCGCGGGTGACCGCGCGGGCCAGCTGCGTGGCGGCCGCGGCGGCCCTCATCTCGACGGCGTCCTCGTACAGGGACTCCGAGCCGGACTTCACGGCCAGGGATTTCGCGGCGATCCGGACGAGGCGGGTGGCCCGCTTGCGGTCGCCCTTCTCGGGCTCGGGCGGGAAGGGCGGCACGGGCTGGAGGAACAGCAGCCACCGGTCGGCCCTTCCCGTCACCGGGATTCCGGCGACGGCCCGGACCGCCCAGGCGACGGGGATGTTGTCGAGGAGGCCGCCGTCGATGAACTCGGCGCAGCCGCCCAGGTCGCCGTCGGGATGGCCGCTCTCGCTGCTGATCCCGCGCATGTCCACCCGGGGCTCCGCCTCCTCCCGCTGCGGTGCGCCGTCGCCGACGAAGCAGCGGCCCGGCTCGAAGGCCACCGGGAAGGAGGAGGAGGAGGTGCGGGCGGCGTGGCGAGCCGGTCCAGGGCCTGCGCGCGGGCCTCGCCGTCGGGGAAGTCGGTGAGGCCGCCGCGGTGGCGGACGTGGAAGTACGCGTTCGAGCGGCCGACCAGCAGCGGCTCCCCGAGGGTGGGCCGCACCCAGTCCGTACGGGGGCGCAGCCGGGTCGCCGTCAGGATCAGCCGCAGCGAGGAGGCGGGCCGGAAGGCGGAGTCGGGCGGCGGGACCAGCGCCTCCAGGGCCGCGCGGAGTCCGCCGTAGAAGACCTCGTCGCCGCGCATCAGCGCGTTCGGGACGTCGAGGAGGGCCGGGCGGCGCAGCAGGTCCTCGAGGTCGCCGAGGTGCAGCCAGACGTCGCGGACCCCGTGGTCGAAGGGCATTCCGTACACGAGGTGGCAGGCGAGCAGGACCCCGTTGAGGCCGCCCGCGCTGGTGCCCGAGAGGACGTCGATGTCGACGGTGCGGTAGCCGCCGGCGTCGAGCAGGGTCCGGTAGACGTCCGGGCACCCCGGGCCCGTCGTGGCGCCCCCGTCATCGCCCGGAGGGCGGCTACGGGGCTCCGCCTGCGTGCCGGGCGTCGCGCAGGCGGGAGTCCGGCGGCGGGCCCGGGCGCCGGGCGCGCTCGGGGCGGCTTCCCGCAGCTTCGACACCTCGCAGCACGCGCCGCCCATCCAGACGGCGAGGCTGACCCCGCCCCGCATGGCGAGGGCCAGCCGCAGCTCCGTACCGCGGGGCCCCGGCCGGGTACCGGTCATACCTCCAGCTTGGCCCCGGGCCGGGCGCCCCGCAGCCGGGCCGCTACTCCCGGTCGTCGACTCCCCGACGTCCGCTCCAAGCCGTCTGTTCCCCGCGGTTGGCTCCCCGCGGTCTACTCCCAGTCGTCCCACGGCGGGTCGATGTCCTCGTCCTCCGGGCCGAAGAGCGATTCCTCCGCCCGCGTGGCCGCATTCGCCTGGGCGGGCACGGCGGCGGGGGCAGCCGGGGCGGCCCGCGTGACCGCGGCCGGGGCGGGCACGGCGGCGGCGGCCCGCGTGGCCGCCACCGGGGTGGCCGCCGCCGGGGTGGCCGCCGCCGGGGCGGCTGCGGTCTCCGCCGACGCGGCCCCCGCACCCGGCTCGGCCTGCGCTCCGCCCAGGGTCTTCAGGATGCCCTCGGCGTACTTGGCGAGCTTCGCCTCGCCGACTCCGTTGATCGTGCCCAGCTCCGCGACCGTGGCGGGCAGCTGCGTGGCGATCTCCCGCAGCGTCGCGTCGTGGAAGACGACGTACGCGGGCACGCCCTGCTCCCGCGCGGTCTCGGCGCGCCATGCGCGCAGGGACTCGAACACCGGCACGGCGGCCGCCGGCAGGTCGACCGGTACCCGGCCGCCCTTCCCGGAGCGCGATCCGCCGGACTCCCTGCGGGACGAACCGGCCGCCGGCGCCGTCTCCTTGCGCATCGGGACGCTCCGGCTGCCGCCCAGCACCTCGCCGCTGGCCTCGGTCAGCACGAGCGTGCCGTAGTCGCCCTCCACCGCCAGCAGGCCGAGCGCCAGCAACTGCCGCACGACGCCGCGCCATTCGTTCGTGCCCAGGTCCGTCCCGATGCCGAACACCGAGAGCCCGTCGTGGTCGAACTGGATGACCTTGGCCGTCTTCTTGCCCTGCAGGATGTCGATGATCTGGCCGGCGCCGAACTTCTGGCGCCGTTCCTTGGCCAGCCGCCACACCGTGGACAGCAGCTTCTGCGCCGCCACCGTCCCGTCCCAGGACTCGGCCGGGGTCAGGCAGGTGTCGCAGTTCCCGCAGTCCGGCGCACCGGTCTGCCCGAAGTACGCCAGCAGCCGCACCCGGCGGCAGCCGACCGTCTCGCACAGCGCGAGCATCGCCTCGAGGTGTCCGGCCAGCGCGCGGCGGTGCGCTTCGTCGCCCTCGGAGCCCTCGATCATCTTGCGCTGCTGCACCACGTCCTGGAGCCCGTACGCCAGCCAGGCCGTGGCGGGCTCGCCGTCGCGGCCGGCGCGGCCGGTCTCCTGGTAGTAGCCCTCGACCGACTTGGGCAGGTCCAGGTGGGCCACGAAGCGCACGTCCGGCTTGTCGATGCCCATGCCGAACGCGATCGTGGCCACCACCACGACCCCGTCCTCGCGCAGGAACTTCGACTGGTTCGCCGCGCGCGTCCGGGAGTCCATGCCCGCGTGGTACGGCACGGCGTCGATGCCCTGCTCGACCAGGGCGGCCGCCGTCTTCTCCACCGAGGCCCGCGAGAGGCAGTAGACGACGCCCGCGTCCCCGGGGTGCTCGGTGCGGATCAGCTCCAGCAGCTGCTTGACCGGGTTGTTCTTCGCCACGATCCGGTACTGGATGTTCGGCCGGTCGAAGCCGGCCACGAAGTGCCGGGCCTCGTCCAGGCCGAGGCGCGCCGCGATCTCGGCGTGCGTGGCCTCGGTGGCCGTCGCGGTCAGCGCGATCCGCGGCACCTTGGGCCAGCGCTCGTGCAGCATGGACAGCGCGAGGTAGTCGGGGCGGAAGTCGTGGCCCCACTGGGCGACGCAGTGCGCCTCGTCGATGGCGAAGAGCGAGACCGTGCCCCGGTCGAGGAGCCGCTGCGTCCCTTCGGTGCGCAGCCGCTCGGGCGCCAGGTAGAGCAGGTCGAGCTCGCCGGCGACGAAGGCCTGCTCGACCGCGCGCCGGTCGTCGGACAGCTGTGTCGAATTGAGGAACCCGGCCCGCACCCCGAGCGCGTTCAGGGCGTCCACCTGGTCCTGCATGAGCGCGATCAGCGGGGAGATCACCACTCCGGTACCTGCTCTGACCAGCGCCGGAATCTGGTAGCAGAGCGATTTGCCGCCGCCGGTGGGCATCAGCACCAGCGCGTCGCCGCCGCCGGCCACGTGCTCGATGATCTGCTGCTGCTCGCCGCGGAACGAGTCGTACCCGAAGACGCGGTGGAGCACCTGCTGGGCGTCGGGGATTTCGACGGCTGCTTCCGAAGGGGTCATCCCAGAAGCCTAGCGACCTCCTCGGACACATCCGCCCGGATCCCCTCGACCCTGTGGATATCCCGGAAGGACCCACCGCCCCGCACGGGCGGCGCGGCCGTGCGCCCCGGCAGCCCGACCGGTGACACAGTGGGGGATCTCCCGTATCTCCCGGCCTCCGAGAGGAACACGCGATGTGGCAGCCCGACGGGTGGGACGTGCGCGTCCGCCTCGGCGTCCTCACCCCGCACGCCGATGTCGGCCCCGAGTCCGAGCTGCGCGCCATGGCTCCGGCCGACGTGGGGCTGCACGCCGCCCGGGTGCCGTTCCGCGCGATGGGGCGCGGCGGCGCGATGGACCCCACCATTCCGCTCGCCCCCGTACGGGCCTTCGCCGAGTCCCCGCACGTGGACGAGGCCGCCGAGCTGCTGGCCGCCGCCCCGGTGTCGGTGATCGCCTACGCCTTCACCAGCTCCGCGTACGTGATCGGCCCGCGCGGGGAGCGGTACATGCTGGACCGGCTGCGCGAGCGCACCCACGGGCTGCCCGTGGTCGCCACGTGCGCCGCCACCGTCGAAGCGCTGCGGGCGCTGGGGGCCGGCCGGCTCGCCCTGGTGGACCCGCCGTGGTTCGACGAGACGCTGAGCGACCTGGGCCGGGGCTACTACGAGGACGCCGGCTTCGAGGTCCCGTACGCCGCCCCCTGCGGCCTCCCCAGCGGGCAGACCCTCATCGGGCCGCGGGCCCTGCACGACTGGGTGGCGGAGCACGTCCCCGACACGGCGGACGCGGTCGTCATCGGCGGCAACGGCTTCCGCGCCGTCGGGGCGATCGCGGCCCTGGAGGCCACGCTGGGCCGCCCGGTCCTGACCGCGAACCAGACCCTCCTGTGGGCGGCCCTCCGCGCGGCGGCCACCCCGACCACCCCCATCACGGCCTACGGGCGGCTCTTCTCGGCGGCTTGAGGGCCTGCGCCGCCTTCCGTCCGCCTCCCGGCCGCCTGCGCGCCGTGCGCCGAGCCGAAATATGATGACCTCGGGTCTTTCGCGCAGCGGAAGCAGAGGCACATGGACGTATCCCGGAGTGGTCCGTGACCCCGCGCCGGCCTCCCCGGCCCGCCAGCGCGGATCTGCTGAGCATGCTGGGCCGGCTGACCGCCCAGGCGCGGGAGGGCGCAGAGCTGCAGCAGGCCCGGGTGGAGCTGGCCGAAGCCCTGCAGCGCGAGCTGCTGCCCGCCTCCCTGCCCGTCCTGCCGGGGCTGAGGACGGCGGCCCGGTACGCGCCCGCCCGGCTCGGCCTGGACATCGGCGGTGACTGGTACGACGGCTTCCGGGTGGCGGGCGGGGCCCTCGCCTTCTCCATCGGCGACGTGCAGGGGCACGATGTGGCGGCCACCGCCTTCATGGGGCAGGTCCGGGTGTGTCTGCGCGCCGTGGCCGCCGTGGTCCTCGATCCCGGCGAGGTGCTGAGCCAGGCCAACGAGGTACTGCTCTCGATGGACAGCGAGCTGTTCGCGACCTGCAGTCTGCTCCGCTTCGATCCGCGCACGTGGGAGATCCAGACGGCCCGGGCCGGCCACGTCCCCACCGTCTGGGCCACCGTCGACGGCCGGTACGGCATCGCCGAGGACGCCGGCGGTCCGCCGCTGGGCACGGTCACCGGGGCCCGCTACCCGGTGACCCGCCGGAGGCTGACGGAGGCGGGCTCCCTCGTCCTGGTCACCGACGGGGTGGTCGAAGGGCCGTCGTTCCCGATCGAGGCGGGGCTGGAGCGGGTGGCCGGGATCGTCCGGGCGGCGGCGGGGGCCGGTCCCGACGAGCTGGCCGTCGAGGTGATGAAGGTGGCCGATCTCACCGGACACGCCGACGACGCCGCGGTGCTCGTCCTCGGCCACGACGCGGCCCGGCCACCCTGACCCTCCAGGCCACGCTGACCTTCCCGGCGACGCCGGCCCTCCCGGCCACGCCGGCCCTCCCCGGCGACCGGCCACCCGTCCGCGCGTGTCACGCCCTGCCGGGACACCCGGGCCGTTGTCTGATGCAGTGGTGCGCACCGTGGAATGGCGACGTCCGGCCGAGACCCTCCTTCGGATCCTCGGGGTCGCCGTCGCCTACTACGCGACCGGTCGGCTCGGCCTGCTGCTGCACGTGAGCGTCGAGGGGGCGGTGGTCACACCCCTGTGGCTGCCCACGGGCATCGCCCTCGCCGGTCTGCTGTGGTTCGGGCCCCGGATCTGGCCGGGCCTCGCGCTCGGGACCTACCTCGCCATCGAGCGGCTCAGCTCGTTCGGTCCGGACGACCTCGGCATCATCGTGGGCAACACCCTGGGTCCGCTGTGCGCCTACGCGCTGCTGCGCCGGGTGGGCTTCCGCCCCGAGCTGGACCGGCTGCGGGACGGGCTGGCGCTGGTCTTCCTGGGCGGCCTGGTGCCGATGCTGCTCAGCGCCACCACCGGGACCTGGACGCTGGTGTCGACCGGCGACCTGCCGCTGCGGAGCTTCTGGCCGGTGTGGTCGGCCTGGTGGGCCGGCGACACGATGGGCGTCCTCCTGGTGACCCCGCTGCTGCTGGTCCTGCGCCGGGCGCGGCTGCCCCGGGATCCGTACCGGGTGGCCGAGGCGGCGGCTCTGGCGGTCTCGGTCGGCGGCGTCACCCTCGCGGCCACCCGCAGCTCCCTGTCCCTGCTCTTCCTCGTCTTCCCGCTGCTCATCTGGGCCGCGGTGCGCTTCCGGCTCCCCGGCAGCGCACCGTGCGCCCTGCTCGTGTCCGTCCTGGCGATCACGGCGGCGACCGACCGCGCCGGACCCTTCGCAGGCCACACCCTGCTCGAGGTCATGGTCAACCTCCAGGCGCTCAACGGAGCGGCCGCCCTGACCGCGCTGCTGCTGGCCGCCCTCGTCACCGAGCAGGACAACGTCCGCATGAAGATCGAGGAGGTCTGCGAGGACCTGGCCGACGTGGTGGCCCGCCTGGCCCCGCCGAAGGACTGACCGGCGGCGCCCGGCCCCGGACGGTCCGGACGTCCCTTTCGGCCTAGGCCGTCTCTTTCGGATCTTGTCGGTCAGGTCCGCGGCGCCCGGTGCCGTGCCTCGCCGTGCTGCCGGGGCTCCCGCGTACTGGACGTACTCGGGTGCCCCGGCAGCGCGGCGAGGTGCGGTGCCGGGCGGCGCGGACCCGGCAAGATCCGAAAGAGACGGCCTAAGCCGGCAGGACCGCCCGGGGTGCGTCCGCCGGGTCGAGGACCGCCGCGATGCCCCGGGCGAGGTCCGGAATCCGGTGCGCCGGGATTCCCGCGATGTTGATCCGCCCCGAGGTGGTGCCGTAGACGGCGTACTGCCGGCGCAGCCGGAGCATCTGGTGCGGCGTGAGCGGCAGCATGGAGAACATCCCCTTCTGCCGTGCCAGCGAACGGGCCTGCTCCCCGCGGCCCAGCGTGGTCAGGTGGGCGGTCAGATCGGCCCGGTTGGCCATGATCCGGCCCCGCATGACGTCGAGTTCCGCCCGCCAGGCGGCCCGTAGGCCCTCGTCCTCCAGGATCGTGGTCACGACGGCCGCGCCGTGCTCGGGCGGCATCGAGTACAGCGTCCGGGCCGCGTTCTGCAGGGCCGTCTCGGCGTGCCGCACGTCCCGGCCCGAGGCACCGAGGACGATGGCGCAGCCGACGCGGTCGCTGTAGAGGCCGAAGTTCTTCGAGCAGCTGACGGCGATCAGCATTTCCGGCACGCGCGCCGCCAGCATCCGCGTGGCCAGCAGGTCGGCTTCCAGGCCGTCGCCGAGCCCGTGATAGGCGAGGTCGACGAAGGGCACCCAGCCGCCGTGGGCGGCCGACTCGGCCAGCGCCTCCCAGTCGGCCGGCAGGGGGTCCACGCCGGTGGGGTTGTGACAGCACCCCTGGAGCAGGACGACGTCGTCCCGCCGGGCCCCGCGCAGTTCCCGCAGCACGCCGGCCGTGTCGAAGCCGCCCTCGGCGTCGCGCCAGCCGTACGGGCGGACCTTCAGCCCGGCGGCCTCCAGGATGGGCCGGTGGTTGACGTAGGCCGGATCGCTGACCCACACCGTGGTGCCGGGGCGGGTCCGCCAGATCAGGTCGGCCAGGAGCCGCAGTGCGCCGGAGCCGGCGACGGTCTGTACGGCCGCGGCCCGGTCGGACGGTCCGCCCGGGCCGGGGCCCAGGACCAGGTCCAGCAGGGAGCGGTTGAAGGCGGCGTTGCCGGAGAGACCGCGGTACTCCTTGGACTCCGAGCGGTGCGCCAGGCGCATCTCGGCCTCGCGTACGGCGGCCATCACGGGCGTGGTTCCCGTCTGGTCCCGGTAGACGCCGAGGACGAGGTTCATGCGTTCGGGCCGGTCGTCGGCGCCGAACTCGTAGGTCAGGTCCCACAGCGGGTCGGTGGACGGCGGCGGGAGGAGCTCAAGCATCTGCGGGAACCTCGGGTCGGGGGCGGCGGTTGGCGAGGACGACGCCGGCGGTGATGAGGGGTACGCCGACCAGCACGGCGGGGGTCGGCGATTCACCGAGCAGCGGGATGGCGAGCAGGACGACGGCGACGGGGCTGAGGCTGCCGACGACGGAGCTGCGCTCGGCGCCGAGCCGGCGGATGGCGAAGGCGTACAGAAGGCCCGCGCACAGTCCGACCCCGAGCCCCTGCACCACCAGGAACAGCACGATGTCGCTGCCGGCCGCGTGCGCGATGCCCGTCGGGAGCACCCCGGTCAGAACCAGGACCGCGATCACCGCGAAGGAGGGCAGGCACAGCAGTCCGATCGATCCGACGGGGTCGAGGTCCACCTCGCGCAGTCCCACCGTGTAGAGGGCCCACAGACCGCTGGCCACCAGGAGCGTGCCGGTCCCCGCGAGGACGTCCGTGTCCACCGGAACGACGTAGCGCCAGACGAGGGCGACCACACCGGACGCGATCAGCGCGAGCCCGGCCGCCTGCGTTCCCCGGGGGACCCCGTGTCCGCGGCGGACCATGATCCCGGAGACGAACAGCGGGACCATCCCGGGGACGATCGAGCCGACGAAGGCCGCGGACGTGAGCGCGCCGCCGTGCATCGCCGCCAGGAAGAAGGGCACCCCCGCACCGCAGATGATCTTGAGTGCGACGACCGGCCGCACCGCGGCGATGCGGCGGCGGCGCCGCCACAGGGCGGGGAGCAGGACGAGGAGGGGGACGCCGAACCGCAGCAGGGCCGCGTCGGCGGGCAGGAGGGAGGAGGCGCTCAGGGCGCGGGCGCTGAGCGCGAAGGCCGCCCAGATCGCCACGGTCAGCAGGAGGGCCAGCATTCCCTCGGCTTGCGGGGAGAGCCCGAACCGGCCGGGGTGTCCGGCCTTCGGGCCCGCCGCGTCGGGAGGCGCGGTCGCCGGGGTGGTGTTCGTCGCGACCAAGGAAATTGCTCCAGCCTCTGAGAGCGGACCGGTCCGGCCCGCTCCCTGGCAACGCTAGGGCTTCGGGCGGGGCAGTCGATTGCCAGTTCTGCCTCTCAGACATACGTTTGGGGCAGAATCTGCCAAGGAGTGGCCATGGACGCAGTCGATCTGCAGATCATCAGGGAATTGCAGGCCGACGGGCGCCTGTCCAACCAGGATCTGGCCGACCGCGTCCGGCTCTCCCCGTCGCCCTGTCTGCGCCGGGTCCGGCGCCTGGAGGAGGCGGGCCTCATCCGCGGCTACACCGCCATGGTCGACCAGGTCGCCTTCGGACTTCCGGTGACCGTGTTCGTACGGATCCGCCTCGAACGCCACACGGCGGAAGCGGTGAGGCTGTTCGAGGAGCACGTCGCGGTCATCGAGCACATCCAGGACTGCTACCTGATGGCGGGAAGCAGCGACTACCTGCTCCGCGTCGTGATCGAGGACCTCGAAGCCTACGAAGCCCTGGTGCGCCACCGGATCCACGCCATTCCCGGGATCGCCTCGATCGAGTCGAGCTTCGCGTACGGCAGCGTCAAGCAGTCCAGGACGTACCCGCGGCCCGCCCCGGGCGCATCGAGGCGCACACGGCCCTCCTGAGCCGGTCACGGCGGTCACCTGCCGGCGGGGGCCGGCCGACCCGGCCGGGCGTCCGCCGGCCATCCGCCGGGCGCCCGCCGGATGACCGCAGCTCATCCGCCGATCGGAGCGGAGGCGGCGGCGAGGTGCCGGGCGACCGCGGAGGGGTGGGTCAGCTGGGGGTAGTGCCCGGCCCCTTCGATCACGGCCACCGGGTGGCCGACGGCCTCGACCAGCGGGTCGGCCGAGCCCACGACGATCCGGACCGGGACGCCCACCCGGTCCAGCAGCGCCCGCGACCGGCCGCGCTCGGCAAGGTCCGTACGCAGGGCCCCGGTCACCCGGCGCGCCACGCCCCGGCGGCGCAGGTCCGCCGCGGCGCTCTCCACCGCGGGCCCCTCGGGGACGCCGAGCGCCCGGGCCAGCCGGGCGGCGGACATGCGGCGCATCATCGGCGCGGCCAGGCCCGAGCGGGTGAGCCGGGGGCCGGGGGCCTGCAGGAACGCCGGGGAGATCAGTACGAGGCCGCCTACGCGGTCCGGATGATCGGCGGCGAAGCGCAGCGCGGGGCCGCAGGCCAGGGAGTGCGCGACCAGCACGGGGCGGGTCCGCACCGGGCTCAGCAGGTCGGCCAGCCACTCGTCCACCGGCCGCGTCGTGGCGGCCGAGCGGCCCAGGCCCGGCAGGTCGGGGGCCAGGACCGGGCCGGGGAGATGGCCGGCCAGGGGTGCCCAGAGGTCGGCGTTCATCGGGAGTCCGTGCAGCAGGACGTGGTCGGGGCTGTGGCGCTCACCGCTCACCCAGGTGCGGCTGCCCGCCACCGCGTGGAAACCGTACGGGCTCAGCCAGGGCGATGCGGCACCGAAGCGGGCGGCCACCAGGTCGTCGGCCCACGTGCGCAGGACGTCGGCGACCGGGGGCATCTCCAGACCGGCGCTCTCGGCGAAGGCGCGGGCCGAGGCCGTCGGGTAGCGGTCGGACGACAGGAACGCCAGCGTCTCGGGATCGGCGCCGGTCACCTTGCGCGGCAGGCGCCGCAGCAGTGCGGCGGGCACGGTCCGGCGGGGCGCCCGTACGCCCGTGTGGCCGGCGACCGCGGCGATCAGCTCGGGCAGGAGCGGAGTGCTGTCGTCGAGCACCCAGTAGTGCTCGCCCGCGGGCGATGTGGGGACCTCCGCGAGGAACCGTACGAAGTAGTCGATCGTGGTGACCGGCAGGAAGGTGTCGCGGCCGCCGGGCAGCGCGGGAAGCCGGCCGTTCCACAGGTCCTCGACGAGGGCGGCCAGACCGATGTACTGGCCGGGCCCGATGACCGTGCTGGGGTTCGCGATGGTCAGCGGGACCTCCAGTTCCCGGGCTCGGGCGCGCACCGCGAGATCGCCCTCGGACTTCGAGGCCTCGTACGCTCCCAGCCCGGCGTAGTCGGGGTGTCCCCCGGCCCCGCTCACCCGGTACCCGCTGATGTGCACCAGCCGCCGCAGCGCGGGCAGTTCGGCCGCCCACTCGACCACGTTGAGCGCCCCGGTGACGTTGACCGCCCGCGCCTCCCGCACGCCGAGGCCGAAGGCGAAGCGACCGGCCGCGTTGTAGACGTCGCGCACCTCGGGCAGCCCTGAGAGCGGCTCCGTGATGTCGGCGGCGACGATCTCCAGCCCGCCGGTGTCGACGCCCCGGGAGGCCAGCCAGGGGGTGAGGGTGTCGTTGCGTACGGCTGCCGCCACCCGCTGTCCCCGGGTGAGCAGCTCGGCGACGAGCGAGCGGCCGATGAAGCCGGTCGCGCCGAAGACGATCGCGTCCATGAAAGCTCCTAAAATAGATCGGTCTACATATTTTTAGGGCGAAAGAGAAGCCCGCCGGTGAGGGCGGGCGGGCCGTATCGGCCATCAGCCGGATCAGCTCAGCAGGACGCCGATCTGGCGGGAGACGCTGTCCAGCGGCGCCCTGCTGCGGTGCGCCCGGGCCAGCAGGAGCGCTCCCTCCACCAGGGCCAGGACGGTGACCGCGAGGTCGTCGGCGTCCGGACGGCCCGCCAGCCGTGCGCGCAGGGCCTCCTGCCACGAGGCGTAGACCTCCGAGCACGCCTCGTGCAGCGGGTCGCTGGTGGCGGCCATCTCCAGCGCCACGGTGGCCACCGGACACCCCTTGCGCCAGCCGGACTCCTCCAGCCGGTCGCCCAGGTGCCGCAGCACCCCGCCGACGAACTCCGCCGCCGACGGGCTGGAGTCGGCCAGGCCCCCCAGGGCGTCGCCGATCATCCCCCCGGCCCGCCGGACGGACTCGCCGACCAACTGGTCCTTGCCGCCGGGGAAGTGGAAGTAGAGCGAGCCCCGGGGCGCGCCGCTGGCCGCGATCACTTGATTCAGCCCGGCACTGAAATAGCCCCCGGTCTCGACCAGTTCCTGCGTCGCGTCCAGCAGTCGGTCCCGCGTCTCGGCGCCCTTCTGTCCCATGGCGCCACACTAGACCGGTCTACATATTCTTTCAACCGCTCCCTCGGCCCGACCGGGGCGAGGGCGGTCAGGCATCCACCGCTGCCGCGAAGGCTTCATAGGCACGCTCGTCGAACAGCACGAACCGCACCTCGTCCACCTCGGTCCGCGCGGACCGAACGGTCTCCACCGCGATCCGCGCCCCGTCGTCCATGGGCCAGCCGTAGATGCCGGTGGAGATCGCCGGGAAGGCGACGCTACGGGCTCCCAGCTCATCGGCGCCCCGCAGCGACTCCCGGTAGCAGGAGGCCAGCAGTTCCGAGCGGTCCTCGTCCCGCGACCAGACCGGGCCCACGGTCTGAAGGATTTCCGCGTCACCCCATCTCGACAGGAACACGCACCAGCGACCCGTACTCGGTCCAGGAGCCGTCGTAGTTTTTGACGTCGGGGTAGCCGAGCAGTTCGTGGAGCGCGAACCAGGTGTGCGAGGAGCGCTCACCGATGCGGCAGTAGGCGATGACCTCGCGGTCGGCGGTGATGCCCTTCCCTGTGTAGAGCGCCTTCAGTTCGCCGGCCGACTTGAACGTCCCATCGTCGTTGGCCGCCTGCGCCCAGGGGACATTGGCCGCGCCGGGGATGTGGCCGGGCACCTGGGCCTGCTCCTGCGGCAGGTGGGGCGGCGCCAGCTTCTCACCCCGGTACTCTTCCGGGGACCGGACGTCGACCATGCGGACGGCGGACCCCACGCTCTCCAGCACTTCGCCGCGCAGCGCGCGGAACTGCGGGTTCTCCTGACCCGTCACCGTGAAGTCGGTGCTCTCGTACTTCCTGACCTCTTGAGTCATCTCCCGGCTTTCCAGCTCCCACTTCTTCCGGCCGCCGTCGAGCAGCTTCACCTTGCCGAAGCCCCGCAGCCGCAGGATCCAGTAGGCATACGCGGCAAACCAGTTGTTGTTGCCTCCGTACAGGATCACCGTCGTGTCGTATGCGACGCCCGCCTCGGCGAGCAGCTTCCCGAGTGCCTCACGGTCCAGGTAGTCCCGCCCCACGGCGGTGTGCAGATCCTTGGTCCAGTTCCAGCCCACGGAGCCCGGGATGTGGCCCAGTTCGTACGCCGTGGTGTCCTCGTCCACGTCGATGACGCGCACCGTTCCGTCGTCGAGGTGGGCGGCCAGCCACTCGGTGTCCACCAGTGTCTCCGGATGTGCGTAGCCGTTGGTGCCCATGATTCCCTCCTCTCATCAGCTCTTCCACTGTCATACGTGTGTCATCAGGTCCCGCACGCCGCCCCTGATCACCGCCGCTACGGGGATACCTGCCCGGTCGAGGAGACTCGCCGCGATGGTCGCCCGCCGGCCGCTCCCGCACACCGTCCAGATCTCCCGGTCGCGGGGCAACTCGCCCAGCCGCCGGGGCAGCTCGGCCAGAGGCATGGCGAGCGTGCCCGGGATTCCGCCCTCCGGGCGCTCCGGCCGCACGTCGAGCACCCGGCGCTCGGCGACATGCCCGGCCAGCTCGGACGCGTCCGCGGTACGGAAGGTACGAAGCGGCCGGCCGGCGGCGGCCCAGGCATCCGTGCCACCCGCCAGATACCCCGCGACGTTCTCGTATCCGATCCGCAGCAGCTGGAGCATCGCCTCGTGGGCCGCGTCCTCGGCCGGCTCCGGCAGCACCAGCACCAGACGCGTACCGAACGGCACGACCTCGCCGACCAGGCTCGCGAAGCGGTCGTCCAGCTCGTCGCAGATCGAGCCGGGCAGATGGGCCGCGGCGAACGTTCCGCGGTCGCGTCCGTCGACGATCTGTGCACCGCCCCCGGCCAGCCCCTCCACCATGGCCGGTACGAGCGGCCGGAGTGTGGGCGGGCCGCCGAGTACCCCGGGCCCGGACCGGTTGATCGGCGCCATGTGGTGGTAGTAGGCGGGGTACGGAGGCAGGCCTGACAGCCGCCCACTGACGAACTCCTCCTCGTCCTGGGTGGTCAGCGTGGGGTTGGTGCGCCGCTCGGCACCCACGGTGGTGGTCCGGTCCGCCGATACCGGGCCGGCCGCACAGGAACTCCCCGCTCCGTGCGTCGGCAGCACCTGGGTGGCGTCCGGCAGCAGTGCCAGTCGCCGCAGCGTCCGGAACTGCGCGCGGGCGAGTTCCTCCGTGTGGTCGTCGCCGGACAGATCGGTACGGCCGGCGTTGCCGACGAGGAGGCTACCTCCGGTGAAGACGGCCGTCGGCGCCTGCCCTGTGTCGTCGAAAACGAGGTACGAGGTGTGTTCGGCGGTGTGCCCAGGTGTCTCCATCGCCCTCACGGTCACATCCCCGAAGACGATCTCGTCGTCCTCGGCCAGCGCGAGATGGTCGAATGCGTACGGTGCGCGGGCCGGGCCGGCCACCGTGGCGCCGGTCGCCGCGCGAACCTCCAGAGCACCGGAGACGTAGTCGTTGTGCACATGCGTCTCCAGGACGTACCGGATCCGCACCCCCCTGGAAGTACAGGACTCCACCAGGCCCCAGCTGTCCCGCTGCGGGTCGACCAGCGCGGCCTCGTCGCCGCTCACGAGGAGATAGCTGGTGTCACCGAGCGAAGCGGTGGTCATGACTTCGATCTCGTTCATTTCCATCACCCTGCGGCATCGTCGTTCCCCTGCCGTGTTCCCTGCGGCGCGCGCCGTCTCCTGAGACCCTCATACGACGACCACCTCGACGGATGCCACGGGGTTGCAACCGTACCCACGGGCGTTCCACGGCGCCCGTGGCGGCTGGGTGTCACCGTGCTCGTCGGTTGCGCGGGCCAGCAGCCGGTACAGGCCGGGCCGCTGCGGCGTCCACCGGAAGGACCAGCCGGTCCAGGCGTACGGCCCGGTCGACGGCTCCAGCACGGCGTCGCGCCAGTCCCGGTCTCCGCCTTTGCCCTCGTCAGCGTCGTCGTCCTCGCACTCGGCCCGCACCTCGACCCGTCGCACGGGCGCCCCGTCGCCCGACCAGGCCCGGCCCCGTACGACGGTCCCGTGACCGCGGCGGACGGCCGTATCCGGCTCGGGTGCGGTGATGAGCGATTTGACCCGCACCGTCGTCACGGGCCCTTCGGGGGTACCGCGCGACGCGACGTAGACGTACTCCTCAGCCTGGAACACCCCGGTGAACGGCTCCGTGACGGCCCGCGCCTCGACGAGCCACTTCACGTCGGCGACCGCGTACCGGCCGGGGACCACCAGGCGGACCGGCGCCCCGTGCTCGGGTGCGAGCGGCTCGCCGTTCATGTGGGTGGCGAGGAGGGTGTCCGGGTGGAGCGCCACTGCGAGCGGGAGGCTGCGCTCGAAGGCCGTCCGGCGGCCGTGCACCGTGCCGGAGTCGGCTCCGGTGAAGACGATTTCCATGGCCGCCGGCTCGATCCGGGCCCGGGTGGCAAGGGAGCGGAACGGCACGCCCGCGAAATGTGCACAGCCGACAGCCTGCTGGCTCCACGGCAGGCCCGGCGGGCGGGGTGTCATCAGGCTGCGGCCGTTGCCCGCGCATTCCAGTACGACGTCCAGTTCCCGGTGCTCCATCGCGAGCAGCTCGTCGTAGCCGAGGTCGAGGGGCTCGGCCGCGGCGCCGCCGAGCCTCAGCCGCCACCGGCGAAGTGCCGTCCGCGGGATGCCGAAGTGATCGCGCACGAAGAAGGCACCCACGGGCGTGACCGGCTCGGCCAGCGCGGCCGCCGGCGTCTGGGCGTTGTACGGGGCGGCCGTGACCGTCTCGGGTGCCCAGGCCGTGGCACCGGGCCCGCGTGAAATCGGCCATGCGGTCATGGCATCCACCTTCCGCCGGGCTCGTACCGGAGCACGACGCGGGTCTCCTTCAGCTTACGTCCGGGACCCTGCCCTGCATGACTGGATCCGGCCCGCAAGGAAGTGGAGCAAACCCTTGACTTGGTACAAATAGGGAGGAAACTCATCAATACACCGGAATACCGGAAAGAGCCGCACCGCCTTCTGGAGACGTCCAGAGGCCCGCGTGACCCTTGTCCAGGCTCTGGCCAGGCCCCCGGCAGATCTTGTCGACCAGGGGAGGCATCGGCGACGGCGGATGGCTCATGGAATCGACGAGGCTGCCGGGGACTGTCTTGCCCCGACGGAGACCCCCGCCACTGCCCCGGTCCCGGCGGGCGCGTCGATGACGACGATCCCCCGGACCGTGCCGCGGTCAACGCACACATGCGGCGAAAGCCGCGTACGCCCGCTCGCCGAAGAGGACGAAGCGGACCTCCTCCGCCTCGGTCCGGGCCGACCGTACGGTCCGCACCGCGATCTGCGCCCCGTTGTCGATCGGCCATCCGTAGACGCCGGTGGAGATCGCCGGGAAGGCGACGCTACGGGCGCCCAGTTCGTCGGCGACCCGCAGCGACTCCCGGTAACAGGAACTGACCGCCGTGCGTCACCGCGCGCCTGGTCGATTGGACAGCACCCGGCAAGGAACCGAACCGGCAGACGTCTACTTCGACTTCGACGCCGTCGCCTCGACGAAGCCGAACGATCCGATCCGCACTGGGGCCGCCTGGGGTGGCAACACACCCCACCAGCCCACCCGGTCCATGCAGCCCTCACACACCCCCGCGGGAGCCGCCCGCCGCGCCGATGCGCCTCTGCCCTCGGAGCTGCCGCCGCCTCCCCTCGGGCGATGGATCCGTACATCGGAGGACAGCCCGAGGCCGTGGGCGGGGTTCGGTTTCTACGGTGCACTCCTGGCCGGCTCCCTGATCAACGCCCCGTGCTCTGGGCGCTGGTACGTGCCGCGGTACGCCGCAGGTAGGTCATCGCCTCCAGTCGCCCATTTCCGCCAGGGGGTGATTTCTGGACAATTCACGAACAACCCTTTGGAGTGTGGGAGTTGTCCGGAGGCAGCGCGGGCCGGTAGAAATCCGGACCGTGACCATCGAGCAGCTTGACCGGGTTGAGGAAGCCGCGCCCACCGAGAGTTCCGCGCGGGCCGACCGGATGATCGAATTCCTCCGGGAATACGGGGCCCGTCGGATCAACTCGGCCGTGATGGACGACCGTAGAACGGTCACCCCCGGCGCGATTCTCGATTACGGCAATGCCGGGCTCTTCGGACTTCAGGTCGAGCAGGAATTCGGGGGCCAGCAGCTCTCCTACCGCGACGCCTGGCGCGTCATCGAACAGGTCGCCGCTATCGACTTGAATCTCGGTCTGGTGGTGGGCGTGCACAACGCGGTCGGTGTGACGCCCATCCACCGGTTCGCGGACCCGCAGGTCAAGTCCGCCGTGTTGCCCCTGCTGGCCACGGGCCGCTCGCTGGCCACCATCGCCTCCAGCGAACCCGGCGCGGGGTCCCACGTACGCGCCATCGCCACCACCGCCCGCAGGACCGCCGACGGCTACGTCGTCGACGGGACGAAGGCCTGGACCAGCCTCGGGTCCTGGGCCGGCCACATCACACTGCTGGCCCGGCTGGTGGACGAGAACGGCCGCCGCCGGGGCATCACCGCCTTCCTGGTCGAGGGCCGCAGCGAAGGGTTCACCCCGCGCCACGAGGTCGCCACGATGGGCATGCGGGGGCTGCCGCAGAACACCATCGACATCAACGGACTGCGACTGCGCCCGGCGGACCTCCTCGGCCCGGAGGGCGCGGGGATGAAGGTCGGTGAGTGCGCCTTCCACGCCGGCCGCGGCCTGCTGTCCGCCGGGAGCGTCGGAGTCATGAAGCGGTGCCTCCAACTCGCCGGACGCTACGTCCTGCGCCGCTCCGTCGCCACCGGAAGGCTGATCGAGAACGGGCGTGTCCAGCAGATCCTGAGCGACTGCCAGGCGGCCACCCGGGCCGTGGAGATCCTGGTCGGGCATCTCGCGGCCGAGCTGGATGCGGGCCGTGAGGTGCCCGGCGAGGTGTACTCCACCTGCAAGGTGGTGTCCTCCGAACTGAGCTTCCAGGTGGCCGACTGGTGTGTCCAGCTCATGGGAGCCCGCGGCTACCTCGACACCAACCAGGTGTCCCAGTTCTTCCGCGACATCAGGCTGCTCCGGATCTTCGAGGGCTCGACCGAGCTGCTGACCATGCACCTGGGTTCACGGCTCGGCCGTGCCCCGGGCGTCCTCGCCGACCTCCTGGTGACCGGCTTCGACGGCCAGACCACCCTGGAGACGGTCGAGCGCGCCCACCGCGAGGTCTTCGGGGGCATCCCGCGGCAGTCGTCCGGCCGGGAAGCACAGCGCAACGGCCAGATCCTGGCCTCGCTGGGCGGCGAGATCGCCTGCTGGGCACTGCTGTCGGCGGCGGTCGCGCGGATGGCCCGGCGAACCGGGACCGAGCTGGACCAGTACACCGACCAGTGGGCGCGGCACCAGCTGACGGACCGGATCCGGCGGGCCTCGGACCGGCAACGCCAGTTCGGGATCCTCGGCGCGGACTCCCTCACCGACGGCCTGCACGCGTACCAGCGCTCCATCGGCGACGTAACGCCGAGCCTTCCCGGACTCGACTGGGAGTCCGACGTCCTGCTGCGCCGATCGTGAGGCACCCATGCTGAATTCACTGGGCGGATTCGTCGTCCGCACGCGCCTGCTGGTCATCGCCCTCGCCGCGGGCGTGGTCCTCGTCGGCGGGCTCTGGGGAACCCGCCTCACCGACTCCCTGACCGACGGAGGCTTCTATCCGGCGAGCGGCCCGAGCGCCACGGCCGCGCGGGAGATCGAGGAACTTTTCGGGCGGCAGGACGCCGACGTCGTGGTGCTGTACTCCGCGACCGGGGACGGGAAGGTCACCGACCCCGCGGCCGCCGTAGCCGTCGCACGCAGCATCCGGGAACTGTCCGCGCTCCCCGAGGTCGCCCAGGTGGCCTCGCACATCGGGCCGGGCGTCGACGGCGGCGCGCCGGAGCAGCGGTCGGAACACGTGGCCGAGGACGGACGGTCCGCCTACGCCGTGATCACCCTCACCGGGACCGGCGAGAAGAGCCGTGCCGAGCAGTTCCAGTCCGTGCGGGACGGAGCGCGGGCGCCCGGAGCGGGCGTCGGCGTACTCGTCGGCGGCCGTGAGGCCACCCTCGCCGACTTCAACCGGCTGACCGCCGAAGGCATCCTCATGGCGGAGATCATCGCGACGCCGATCCTCTCCCTCCTGATGCTGTTCATCTTCCGGGGGGTGGTCGCCGCCGCCATGCCGCTCGTCGTGGGACTGCTCTCGGTCCTCGGCGCGTTCACCGTCACCCGGCTGCTCACCCAGGTCACCGACGTCTCGGTGTTCGCCGTCAATGTGATCACCATCGTCGGTCTCGGACTCGCCGTCGACTACTCCCTCTTCGTGGTCAGCCGGTTCCGGGAGGAGCTGAGCGCGGGGGCCGACGTCCCCACCGCCGTCTCACGGACAATGACGACCGCGGGCCGCACCGTCCTCTTCTCCGGATCGACCGTCCTGCTCGCCCTGGCCGGCCTGCTCACCATCCCGCTGCCCTTCCTGCACGGCATCGCCTACGGCGGCGGCGCCGCCATCGCGATCGCGATGCTCAGCACCCTGGTCGTGCTGCCCGCCGTGCTAGCCGTACTGGGACACCGGATCGACCTGCTTCCCGTCGGCCCATCGGCCGACCGCCCCCGTACGGGCCGCCGCTGGAGCTGGGACCGGGCCGCTCGCGCCGTCATGCGCCGGCCGGCCGGTTACGGGCTCGGTGCCCTCGCAGTCCTCGCCGTGCTGACCGCGCCGTTCCTGCACGCCTCCTTCGAGACCGTCGACGAACGGGTGCTGCCCTCCGGAACCAGCAGCCGGGTCGTCGCCGAGCGCCTCGCGGCAGACTTCCCCGGCGGTGGCCACGGCCGGCTGCTCGTCATGGCCGACGGGACCCCGGAAGCAGCCGCGTCCCTCGCCGCCCGGATCGGCGCGATGCCATCGGTGGCCGCCGTCGCACCCCTGGCGGCGGGCCCCGACGCGACCCTGCTGCGCGTGCTGTCCTCGGCCGGTGAACAGGGGGAGGGCACCCGGCAGCTCGTGCGGGACATCAGGACACTGCCCGGCGCCCAGGTCACCGGTCTCGCCGCCCAGGTCGAGGACCAGTCAGAGGCCATCACCGAGGGCCTGCCGCTGCTCGCGCTGCTCGTCTGCGGTTCCACCCTCCTGCTGCTGATGGCCGCGTTCCGGTCGCTACTGTTGCCGCTCAAGGCCATCCTGATGAACCTTGTCTCCATCGGCGCCTCGTTCGGCGTCCTGGTCTGGGCCTACCAGGACGGGCACCTGGCCGGCCTGCTCGGTTTCACCGCGCGCCCCCTCGAAGCGAGCAATCTGGTCCTGATCACGGTCCTTCTGTTCGGACTCGCGACCGACTACGAGGTGTTCCTGCTCTCGCGCATCCGCGAGGAGTGGCGGCGGAGCGGGGACGCCACCTCCGCGATCGCCGTCGGGATGCAGCGGACGGGCGGGATCATCACCTCCTCGGCCCTGCTGCTGATCGTCGTGGTGGCCACCTTCACCACCGGCGGGATCGGCTTCCTGAAGCTGATCGGCATCGGCATGACCGTCGCGCTGGTCGTCGACGTGACGCTGGTCCGCATGGTCCTCGTACCGGCGTCCATGCGGCTGCTGGGTGGCGCCAACTGGTGGTTCCCCGGCGCCAGGGACGACGTCCCGGCCCTCCCGGCCGCGCGCCGTCCGGAGCCCGCCGATTCGGACCGCAAGGCCGCGGCGGGACTCGACGTCACACCCAGTTGAATCGTCGAGGAATTCGCGCCGTCCGCGAAAAGGGGCGGCCGCCACATGAACTGTGACGACCGCCCCACCGGTTCCGTCATGGGGGACTCCGGCAGGGCAGATCCTCCAGACCGGGTCGCATCAGCCCAGGGCGGCTTCGAAGGCCGCGTACGCCGCAGCGTCGAAGAGGACGAAGCGCACCTCTTCCACCGACGTGGCGGTGGCGCGCACCGTTTCCACCGCGATGCGGGCGCCGTCGTCCATGGGCCAGCCGTAGATGCCCGTGGAGATGGCCGGGAACGCCACCGTACGGGCGCCCAGCTCGTCCGCCACCCGGAGTGATTCGCGGTAGCAGGAGGCGAGCAGCCCGGTGCGGTCCTCGTCCCGCGACCAGACCGGGCCGACTGTGTGGATCACGTGCCCGGCCGGGAGCCGGCCGGCGGTGGTGGCGACCGCGCGGCCCGTCGCGAGCCCCTTGCCGTAGTGGGAGCGGCGCAGGTCCTCGCAGGCCGCCAGGATCTCCGGGCCGCCGCGCCGGTGGATCGCTCCGTCGACCCCGCCGCCGCCGAGCAGCGAGGAGTTCGCGGCGTTGACCACGGCGTCGGCCGCCTCGGCGGTGATGTCGCCCTGGACGAGGGTGATGCGCGGCATCGGGGTTCCTTCCTTCGCGGATGCCCGCACGCTACCGGGGGTCCGTGCGGGCACGCCGCCGATTAATCCGCCTCCTCCAGGCGGGCGGCGAGGCGGGTCAGGGCCGGCAGGGCCGCGCGGAGCGCCGTACGGTCGGCGTCGGGCAGGGCCGTCAGCGCGTGCTCCAGGCGGCGTTCGTGGGCGCGGGTCCAGGCGGCCAGCCGGAGCCGGCCGGTGTCGGTGGCGCTGACGGCGGCGGCGCGCCGGTCCTCGCTGTCCACCTCGCGGCGGACCAGCCCGTTCGTGGCGAGCTGGCCGAGGAGGCCGCTCACCGTGGACTGGGCCAGGCGCGTGCGGGCGGCGAGTTCGCTGACGCGGACCGGGGAGTGTTCGACGCAGACCTGGAGGAGTTCCACTTGGGCCATGGGGAGCTGTTCCCAGGGGTAGTCCGTACGGATCGAGGCGCGCAGCGCGCGGCGCAGCCGGGTGACGGCGGCGGTCAGCGCCCGGGCTTCGGGTGAGCCCTCGCCGGGCCGCGCGTCCGGGTCACCGGCCGCATCCTGCATGGGTGACATGCCGACCACGCTACTCGCGCTCCGCCGCGGCCGGGGCTCCCGCACCGCCGCGCCCGGAGCCCGTGGCGGCCATGGCGGCCATGACGACGGCCGCGGCCAACAGGATCAGCACCGCGAGGCGTCCGCCGCCGCCCCCGGCGCCCGTGTGCAGGGCCAGGGTGACGAGGGCGACGCCGATCGCGGTGCCGAGCCCGCGGGCCATGTTGATCAGGCCGCCGCCGGTGCCGGGAGCGTCCTTCGGTATCGCCCGCATCACCAGGGCGTTGTTGGCGGGGGCGAACAGGCCCAGACCGAGGCCCAGTACGCCGAGCGTGCAGGCGAGCGGCGCGGGCGCGGGTGCCAGGAAGAGCAGGGCGGCCAGGGCGCAGCCGGTGAGCGCCGATCCGTACAGGCAGCGCGCGCGGTCGGTGACGGCGGCGGGCAGGGCCCGGTCACCGCCCACCGCGCCGAGCGCGAAGCCGGCGGGCAGCGCGGTGAGGGCCGTTCCGGCGACGAGCACGCCGTGCCCGGATCCGAGGAGGAGTACGGGTACCAGTACCAGCGGGCCGAACAGGACGAGGTATCCGCACAGCGCCGCCGCGAGCCCGCCCCGGACCGCGGGGGTCCGCAGCAGCGCGGGGTCGAGCAGGGGTGCGGGGGCGCGCCGCTCCTGCCGGACGAGTGCGGCGGTGGCCCCGAGGGCGAGCGCGCAGGCGGCCGGTCCCGTCCAGGGCGGCACGTGCAGCCCCGACAGGGAGCTGAGCGCGACCAGCAGGGCCGCGGTGGCGGTGGCGAGCCACAGGACTCCGGCCCGGTCGAAGCGCCGTGCGGGGGCCCGGTCGCGGGTGCGCGGGAGCAGGTAGTGCCCGGCGGCCAGGGCGATCAGCCCGACGGGCACGTTGATCCAGTACGTCCAGCGCCAGCCGAGCCCCGCCACGAGGGCGGCGCCGACGGTGGGGCCGAGGGCCAGCCCGACGGCCTGGGCGGCGGCCTGGACGCCGAGGGCGGTCCGCAGCCGTGCGGCGGGCGTGCTGATCTTCACCAGGGCGACGCTGTTGGCCTGGAGCATGGCCGCGCCCACCGCCTGGACCACCCGGAATCCGACGAGGGCGATGAGGGTCGGGGTGAGGCCGCAGGCCGCCGAGGCCGTGGTGAAGAGCGCGAAGCCGTAGAGGTAGGAGAGTTTGCGGCCGTGGGCGTCGGAGAGCCTGCCCACGGGCACCAACAGGGCCACGAGGGTGAGCAGATAGGCCAGCGAGACCCATTCGACGCCCGCGAGGGGAACCCCGAACTCGGCCCGGACCCCGGGGTAGGTCATCGTCACGATGCTGGCGTCGAGTTGGCCCATGAAGGCGCCGAAGCACACGGTGGCCACCGCCAGTCGCCAGGCGCCGGCGCGCGAGCGCACCCAGGCGGGCCGGGGCCGTTCCCGTACGAGGAGGGCGGGCAGGGCGGGGATGGACGAGAAGGCCATGAGGGGCTCCTCCCTTCGTGCCGGTCGTACCGGACTCACCGGATCCCCCACACACCTTCAGATTACATCGGACACCGATCCGTCGGATTCCGAAGAAAGGAAGAAAGGCCCGGACCGCGGAGGCCGTAAGGCCGGAACGCCGCTTTCACCACGGGTTCGCGGGAAATCTGCCGAGGATTTCTTTACGGATTTTCCCGGCATTTTTATCTCCCTATACTTAACGCCGCCTTATTCGCTTTCCGTTCACCGCGGAGGCCGATATGTCCGGTTCGGCGCGCCTATGGTTCTGACGTCCCACTCCACTCGCAGAGACTCGCAGAGACACGCACTCATGGACTCCTCCACGACGCTCATCGCGATCACCATCGCTGTGGCCCTGCTCTTCGACTTCACCAACGGATTCCACGACACGGCGAACGCGGTGGCCACGGCCATCGCCACCGGCGCATTGCGGCCCAAGGTGGCCGTGGCCATGTCCGCGGTGTGCAATCTCGCCGGCGCGTTCGTTTCGGTGGCGGTCGCCAAGACGATCTCCGGGGGCATCATCGACGAGCACGCCGGAATACGTCCGCCGGTCATCCTCGCGGCGCTGGCGGGGGCGGTCCTGTGGAATCTGACGACCTGGCTGCTCGGAATTCCCAGCAGCTCCTCGCACGCCCTCGTGGGCGGGCTGATCGGCGCCACCGTCGCCTCGGTGGGCCTCCAGGGGGTCAACGGGACGGCCGTGGTCGGCAAGATCCTCGTCCCGGCCGCACTGTCTCCGCTGATCGGCGGGCTCGTGGCGTACGCGGCCACACGGGCGGCGGGGCGCCTGCGCGGTCCGGGGCGCGGTGAGGGCGCCGCGGGGCCCGGGGCCGGAGCCGGCGGCCGCGGCGCGCGCGCCGGGCAGGTGCTCGCGGCCGCCCTCGTCTCCCTGGCGCACGGCACCGGCGACGGGCAGAAGACCATGGGCGTGATCACGCTGACGCTGGTCACGGCGGGCTCCCTGCCCGCCGGGTCCGCTCCCCCGCTGTGGGTCATCGCGGCCGCGGGGCTCACGATGGCCCTGGGCACCTGCACGGGCGGCTGGCGCATCATCCGCACGCTCGGCACGGGCCTGACCCGGCTCGGCCCGCGGCAGGGCTGCGTGGCCCAGACGAGCGCGGCGGCCGTGCTGCTGACCACCTCGCACCTGGGCTTCGCGGTGTCCACCACGCACGCCGTCACCGGCAGTGTCGCCGGTGCCGGGCTCGCCACCCCCGGCGGAGTGCTGAGCCGCAGGACCGTACGGGCCATGCTCGTGTCCTGGGTGCTCACGCTGCCCGCCGCGGGGATCGTCGCCGCCCTGGCCGTCCTGCTCACGGAGCAGGGCGCCTGGGGCCAGGACACCACGGCCGCCCTGCTGTTGTGCGCGACCCTCGCCTTCTGGGCCCGCTCCCGCCGTACGGCCGTCACCGCGCGGAGCGTCGCGCCGGAGACGGCCGCCGCCTGAACCCGACCGCGCAATGTGTGACGTAAGGTCCCGAAAATGAAGGTACCCGGCATCACGGTCGGAGCAGGGAGCCTGCGGTCCCGGATGACCGCCGGCTTCGGCGACGGAAGCATGGTCCTGCGCGCCGCGGTCTCGTCGGGACTCGCCTGGTGGATCGCCTCCGTGCTCCTGCACTCCGAGTCGGCCTCGCTCGCCCCCGTCGGCGCCATCCTCGCCACGCAGACCACGCCCTTCGCCACCGCGCGCAAGAGCCTGCAGCGGGCGGCCGGCATCCTGTTCGGCTTCCTGCTCGGCGCGGCGGCCACCGCGTCGATCGGCACGAACACGGTGAGCGTCGTCCTCGTGGTCCTGGCCGGCATGTACGCGGGGCGCGTGATGAACCTCGGCTCGCAGATGCACCAGATCGCGCTCACCGCCGTGCTCGTGATGGGCGCCGCCACCACCTTCGGGTACGGGGCCGCCCGGCTGGAGGACAACGTCGTCGGCGTGCTCGTCGGCACGTGCGTCGGCCTCGCACTGCCCGCGCCCGGTTTCACCCGTCGCGCCGGCGAGGAACTGGCCCGCCTGAACCGGCAGATGGCCGCGCTGCTCGCCGAGATCGCCCGGGACCTGGCCGGGGACGACTGGTCCGCGCGCACCGGGGACTGGGTCCGGCGCGCCCGCTCCCTGTCCAAGGAGCTCGACACGGTGCGCCAGGCCGTCCGCGAGGCGGAGGACGCGGTCCGCTGGCGGCCGCGCGGCCGGCTCGCGCGGCCCCGCCTGGACCGGCTCGCCGAAGCCACCCAGTGCCTCGACCACGTCGGCCACCAGGTCCGGGGGATCACCCGCGGCCTGTACAACCTGACCTTCCGCGAAGGCCGCCCGCCGGCCCTGCACTGGGCGCAGCACGACGAACACCTGCTACCCCTGCGGGCGCAGGCACCGGCCGGGCTGGACGGGGTGCTGGCCGCGCTCGCCGCGATGCTGGGCGACCTGGCCGACGTACACGTACGGGAGGCCGCCCCCTCGCCCGAGGTGCGGGCCCGCCTGGCAGAGCTGCTCGGCGAGGCCGAGACCTGCTTCCTGCGGACCGCGCTGGCGCAGTCCCCCGGCTACGCGGACTGGCGGGTCCTGTGCACCGCCGGGATCCTGGAGGACGCCCGGAAGATGCTCCACGAACTCGACCCCTCGATCGGGCCCCACAAGGGCGCCTTCGGGTAGGCCGTCCCGAGCCCCCCGGGCGGGTGCGGAGCGCGCCCTCAGGTGCCCCTCAGGCGCCCCTCAGGCGCCCTTCGCGCGCAGGTGGCGCCAGACGGCCTTGGCCGCGTTGTGCCCCGACATGCCGTGCACGCCGGGGCCGGGCGGGGTGGCCGAGGAGCACAGGAACACGGCCGGGTGGGCCGTGTTGTACGGGGACAGGGTGAGCTTGGGGCGCAGCAGGAGCTGGAGCCCGGAGGCCGCCCCGCAGGCGATGTCGCCGCCGACGTAGTTGGGGTTGCGGGCGGCGAGCTGCGGCGGGCCCGCCGTGGCGCGGGCGAGCACCAGGTCGCGGAACCCGGGGGCGAAGCGCTCCAGTTGGCGCTCGACGGCTTCGGTGAGGTCGCCGTCCCAGCCCGCCGGTACGTGCCCGTACACCCAGAAGGTGTGCTTGCCCTCGGGCGCCCGGCCGGGGTCGACCAGGCTGGGCTGGGCGGCGATGAGGAACGGGGTGCGCGGGACCCGTCCGCCGGAGGCCAGCTGCAGGGCCGCGTCGATGTCGCGGGTGCGCGGACCGATCTGTACGGTGCCGGCCCGGCGCGGCTCCTCGGCGGTCCAGGGGACGGGGCCGTCCAGGGCGTAGTCCAGCTTGAACACGGAGGCGCCGTAGCGGTAGCCGTCGTAGACGCGGCCCAGGCGGGCGATGCGGGCCAGCGCGGTCGGGGAGGTGTCGAAGACGTACGCCCGGGCCGGCGGCAGGTCGTCGAGCCGCTTGACCTCGAAGCCGGTGTGGACGGTCCCGCCGAGGTCGCGCAGGTACCCGGCGAGCGCGTCGGAGATCGACTGCGAGCCGCCGCGCGGCATCGGCCAGCCGTTCGCGTGCGCGGCGAGGGCGAAGACCAGGCCGACGGCACTGGTCCCGATCCCGCCGAGCGGGGCGATGACGTGCGCGACGAGGCCGGCGAACAGGGCGCGGGCACGGTCGTCGCGGAAGCGGCTCAGCAGCCAGGTGGAGGGCGGCAGCCCGGCCAGCCCGAAGCGGGCGAGGGTGAGCGGGTCACGGGGCAGCGCGGTGTCCGGCAGCGACATGAAGTCCCGGGCGAGGGTGTCCCACTTGCCGAGGAACGGCTCGACCAGCCGCCGGTACGTGCCCGCGTCGCGGGCGCCGAAGGACGCGGCCGTCTCCGCGACGGAGCGGGAGAGCACGGCCGCCGTGCCGTCGTCGAAGGGGTGTGCCATGGGCAGCGGGGCGTGCAGCCACTCCAGCCCGTACCGCTTGAGGGGCATGGTGGAGAAGACCGGGGAACCGGCGCCGAGCGGGTGCACTGCCGAGCAGGGGTCGTGCCGGAAGCCGGGGAGGGTGAGCTCCTCGGTCCGGGCCCCGCCGCCGATGGTGTCCGCGGCTTCGAAGACGGCCACCGAGAAGCCGCGCCGGGCCAGTTCAACGGCGGCCGTGAGCCCGTTGGGCCCGGCCCCCACCACGACCGCATCGAGGATCGACGGCACTTGCGACTCCTTCGTCCGGCGGCGCCACCGCCCCCAGGGTATTGCGCCTGTCCATAGGCGGACTGCGCGATCCGCGCCGACTCCGTTCACCCTGGGCTCAGCGGCCGGCTCGGCCGGGCCCCACCTAGGGCCTGTCGTCAAACTCCCGACTGCCCTTCGGGCGACGACGGGAGTTTGACGACAGACCCTAGGGCTCACTCGCCCCGCAGCAGCTCCCGGATCCGTACGGTCGTGGCCTCGTCCCGGCCGACGGCGAACGGCAGGGCGTTGTCCCGGTCCACCCGGAAGGGGACCCGGTCGACGGTGCTCTGGGAGCCGCCCGCCTCGGCGACCAGGAGCAGCCCGGCCGCGTGGTCCCAGGCCGAGGGCCAGTTGAAGGCCAGGCAGTCCATCTCTCCCCGGGCCACCTTCAGGTACTCCAGGCCCGCCGAACCGCACGCGCGGGAGACCACCCCGGGGACGTCCAGGCGCGCCAGGATCCGGCGCTCCTCCTCGGTGGTGTACAGCGGGTGAGCGGTCGCGACCCGCAGCTCGGCGCCGGGCTCCGGCGAACCGCTGAGGATCCGCTCGCCGTTGACGTACGCGCCCTGTCCGCGCACGGCGGTGGCCATCTCCTCCAGCGCCGGCGCGAAGGTCCAGGAGGCGAGGAGCTCCCCGCGGTGCGCGAGCGCGACCAGGGTGCAGAACGCCGCGTCCCCGTGCACGAACTGCCGGGTCCCGTCCACGGGGTCCACGATCCACACCGGGGCCTCGGCGCGCAGCGCCCCGTACACCCCGGGGTCGGCGTGCACCGCTTCCTCGCCCACCACCGCCGAGCCCGGCAGCAGCCGGGTCAGGGCGGCCGTGAGGTACTCCTCGGCCTTGCGGTCGGCGTCCGTCACCAGGTCGTGCGGGCCGCTCTTCTGGTCCACCTCGTGGTCGGCGAGCTGGCGGAATCTCGGCATGATCTCGATCGCCGCCGCTTTGCGAACGGCTTCGTCGACATCGGACAGGTTCCGGGCGAGGAATTCATCGATCATGCCTCCAGCAAAGCACGCCCGGCTGACAATCCCCACCGCCCGGCCCGACGGGCGGCCGGACCCGGGGTGGACCGCGGGTGAACGCGCCGACGGGCGGGCGGCGGCCCGGGAGGACACGGGGAGTTACGGCGAGCCACGGGGAGCCACGGGGCGGGAGGCCCCGTGGCCCGCTCCGACCTAGTTGGTGGCGAGGTCGCCCACGACGAGGAGGGTCCTCGGGACGACGTGCTCGTACGCCCCGTCCGTCATGTGCTGCGGGCTCAGGTGCTCGAAGTCGCCCTCCGTCAGGAACTTCGGGCCCTGGTCGCCGAACGTGCCGAACTGCGGCGCCGCGTGCTCGAAGGCGCCGTCCTGGCCCTGCGGCGCGACGCTGATGTGGTTGTCGGCGAAGGCCGGGGCCGCGCCGAGCACGGCCAGGGCGAAGGCGGCGGTGGCGGTGACGGTGGCGGCTATCGCGGCGGCTCTGGTGTTCATGCTGGTCCCCCCGGTTCCGGCCGGCCCCTGGTCGGGCCGGCTCGGGAACAGGCTGTCAGGCCCCGCCGGAGTCCTGCAACAGCATCGGGAGGATCCGCCCGGCCGGTCCCGGAGACGGGCCCGGACCGGCCCTAGGTCGTCTCTTTCGGATCTTGTCGGTCAGGTCCGCGTCGTCCGGTGCCGTGCCTCGCCGTGCTGCCGGGGCTCCCGCGTACTGGACGTACTCGGGTGCCCCGGCAGCGCGGCGAGGTGCGGTGCCGGGCGGCGCGGGCCCGGCAAGATCCGAAAGAGACGGCCTAGTCCCCTTCGCCCCGCGGGCGTCGCGCTCAGCGCGCCCCCGCGCCGAGCTCCTCCAGGAGCGAGCGTCCCGCAGTGCGGTGCTCGGCGGCCGCGGCCGGGTCCTTGTCCTCGAGCAGGACCGCGATCCCCTCGTGGGCCAGCGCCTCCTCGTGCCGGTAGCCGAGCCCCGGGGCCAGCTCCAGCGTCTGCCGGTGCAGGCGCAGGGCCTCCTCGGGCAGTCCCGCGAGCCGGCAGGTCTCGGCGTAGCCGCCCAGGAACCGGACCTTCCAGTGTTCCTCGAACAGCTCGTCCAGCAGCGCGAACGCCTCCCGGTGGCTGGCCAGGGCCTCCTCGTACCGGCCCATCCGGCGCAGCCCCACGCCCAGGCAGTTGAGGGACCACGCCTCGTTGTTCACGTGCCCGTCCTCGCGGGCCAGCGCCAGCGCCCGGTGCAGGTGCTCCGACGCCTCCTCGGGCGACTCCGCCGCGATGGCCATGCCGAGGGTGATCCGGGCCGTCAGCGTGGGCGGCCACGCGGGGTCCGGGTGGGAGACGTCCAGCACCTCCCGGGCCCGCCGCGCCGCCTCCTCGCGGTCTCCCAGCTGGAGCAGCGCCCAGGCCTCCGAGGCGGCCGCGTGGGCCGCGCCCGCCGGGAGGCCCGCTTCCCCGTACAGCTTCCCGGCCAGCCGGAAGAGTTCCAGCGGCTCCTCGGCGCTTCCCCGGCCCCCCTGGTCCCAGCTCAAATAGCCGCGGCGCAGGGTTAGTTCGGCTTCCGAGCGGGTGTCCCCCGTCTGCGCGACCCGGAGGCCGGCCGCCTCGTACGCGGCCGCGGCCTCGGCCATCCGGCCCGCGTTGTAGCGAGCGAAGCCCAGGTCGCTGTAGGCCTCGGCCAGCCGCAGCGGATCCCCCAGGCGTTCGGCGGCGGCCAGCGAGCGCTCGAAGAGGTGGTTGAGGTGGGTCGTGCCGCAGCGCCGTACGAAGTACGCGCGCAGGAACCGCGGCAGCTCGCACACGTGCGCGTCGGCCCCGACGGCGACCGCCGTCTCGAAGGCGGCGATCATCGTCTCGTACTCGGAAGTGAGCCAGGAGCAGGCCGCGTTCTTGTCGGCGAACCGCGGCAGCGCGGCCGGTGCCCGGCCCGCGGTGGGCGGCCGTCCCGGCGAGAGCACCGGCATCGCGGCGTCGGCCGCGGCCGCGGCGTGCACGAAGTAGTCGAGGAAGCGGCCCAGCGCGCGCTCCCGGTCGGCCTCGGAGTCCTGCTGCGCGCAGGCGCCGCGCGCGTGCTGGTGCACCAGGTCGTGCAGCCGGTAGCGGCCCGCCGTCGGCTGTTGGACCAGGTGTGCGTCGACCAGGTCCTCCAGCGCCTCCCGGGCACGGTGCAGCGGTACGTCCGCCAGGGCGGCGGCCGCGTAGGCGTCGAAGGAGCCGCCGGGCAGCATGCCCAGCATCCGGAACAACCGGGCCTGGCCCCGGTCCAGTTGCCGTACGGACATGGCGAAGGCGGTGTCGAACTCGCTCGCCCCCTCCGCCAGCCGCTCCACGAGGATGCCCACCGTCCAGCCCGGCCGGTGCCGCAGCCGGGCCGCGGCCAGCCGCAGGGCCAGCGGCAGGTGGCCGCACAGTCGCAACACCTCGGCGGTGGAGTCCGGTTCGCGGGCGAGGCGGCCTTCGGGGCCGCCGGGGTCTCCGCTGGCCCGCGCCAGCAGCTCCGCGCTCTCGCGCGGGCTGAGCACGTCCAGCGACACCGGGGGCACCTCGTCCAGGCCCAGCAGCCGGTTGCGGCTCGTGATCAGGACGACGGAGTCGCCGGCGCCGGGCAGCAGCGGGCGGACCTGGTCCGCGTCGACCGCGTTGTCGACGACCACGACGGCCCGCCGGCCCGCCAGTTCGGCCCGCCAGCAGGCCGACAGCTGCTCCAGGCCCTCCTGCGGGACCCTCTCGGACGGCACGTCGAGCGCTCCGAGCAGCATCCGCAGCGCGGAGCCGGGATCGAGGGGGTCCCGGCCCTCGGTGAATCCGTGCAGGTCCACGTAGAGCTGGGCGTCCGGGTAGTCGTCGGCGAGCCGGTGCGCGGCGTGCACCGCCAGGCAGGTCTTCCCGACGCCCGCCATGCCGTCGACGGCGACACCCCGGTGGCTGTCCACCGCGGCGAGCACGGAGGCGAGTTGGGCCTCGCGTCCGGTGAAGTCCGGTACGTCGCGCGGCAGATCGTTGCGGGGTCTCGGCTGGACCTGGCGGCTGGCCTTCGGGGGCGCCGGCAGCGGGTTGGCGGAGCAGAGTTCCCAGAGGGGGCGCAGCGGGCGCGGATCGCGTTTGACCAGTCGGCAGAGGGCGAGCACCGCGGGCCAGGGCGGCACGGTCTGGCCGCCGAGGTAGCGCGAGAGCGAGGAGGAGCTCAGTCCCGCATCCCTCGCGAGGGCCCGTACCCCGAGCCCGGACAGCTCCTGGAGCAGCCGCAGCCGTGCGGCCAGCTCGTCCTGCGGGTCGGCCTCGGCCGTCCGCCGTTCCATGTCCACGGTTCCCCCCGTATCCCTGTCCCGCCGCGCCTGAATTATCCGGGGCCGCATCTGCGCTGGTCAAGGATGTTCCGCCTGTCCCAGGGTGTCCCACCGCCATCGCCGCGGCGGGCCGCGGCGGCTGTTATGGAGTCACACCCCGAGGGGGGAGCCGGAAACCGGGAAGACCCGGAGACCGCAAGAGCGAGTCCCAGCAGAGGAGCACACCGAGATGCAGTCCCGTATGCAGAACCCCGCCGTCGTCCTGTCCGGTGCGATGCAGCCCATCCAGGACATCTTCAAGGCAGTGCACTCCGGTGGAGTGGACGGGCAGATCCTGGAGCTGGTGCACCTGCGGGTGAGCCAGATCAACGGGTGCAGCGCCTGTGTGGACGGCGGCGCCAAGTCGGCCCGCAAGGCCGGGGTGAGCGATGAGCGGCTGGCCACGGTCGCCGCCTGGCGCGAGACCCCGTACTTCACCGAGGAGGAGCGGGCGGCCCTGCTGCTCGCCGAGGCCGCGACCCGGCTGGCCGACCGTCCCGACGCGGTGAGCGACGAGGTCTGGGACACGGCCGCCACCTACTTCGACGAGAAGCAGCTGGCCGCGATCGTCCTGATGATCGGTGTCACCAACATGTTCAACCGGCTCAACGCCACGACCCGCCAGATCGCCGGCGCGTGGGGATAGGGGGCGCGGACCGCCTCCCTTCCCAGGATGAAAATCCCGTCCACCACCCCAACTGCCGTGAGGAACCCCGCCATGACGAACACCCAGAAGTCCGCCAAGACCACGACCCCCGCCACGGCCCCGGCCAAGGCCCCGTCCGCCGGCCCGTCCACGAGCTTCTCGGAGGAGGAGCGGGCGGCGATGAAGGATCACGCCAAGGAGCTGAAGGCGGCGGCCCGCCGCGGATCGCGCGCCGACAAGGCGGCGGCGGAGGAGGCCGACGTCATCGAGAAGATCGCCGAAATGCAGGACTCCGACCGGGTCATGGCGGAGCGGATCCACGCGATCGTCAAGGCGAGCGCGCCCGACCTCGCGCCGAAGCTCTGGTACGGGATGCCCTCGTACGCCCGGGACGGCAAGGTGGTCTGCTTCTTCCAGAGCGCGGAGAAGTTCAAGGCGCGCTACGCGACGCTCGGCTTCAGCGACCAGGCGCACCTCGACGAGGGCTCCATGTGGCCGACCTCCTACGCCCTGACGCGGCTGACGGCCGCGGACGAGGAGAAGATCGCCACGCTCGTGAAAAGCGCGGCACACTGATACCCAGTCCTGCCGCTACCCAGTCCTGCCGACAGCCGGCGCCGGACGGAGGAGAACGTCGATCGTGATCAAGCCCCGTGTCCTCACGATCGGCTCGCAGCCCCCGGCCGCCACGCCCCCGCCCTCTGCGCCGTCGCCCGCCGCGCCGTCGCCCCCGGCCGCCTCGACGGCCGTGTGGCTGGTCGACACCGACGAGCAGGGCAGTGCGGCGGCCCGGCTGGCCCCGGAGGTCCTGGACCCGGCCGAGCACCGGCGGGCGGCCGCCTTCGTCCGCGAGGTGGACCGGCGCCGCTACGTCGCCTCCCACGTGGCGCTGCGGGTGCTGCTCGGGGCCTGGCTGGGCCTCGCCCCGGGCCGGGTACGGATCACCCGCGCACCCTGCCCCTCGTGCGGCGGCCCCCACGGACGGCCGGTGTCCGAGGACGGGCCCGTCCACTTCTCCCTGTCGCACAGCGACCGGCTCGCGCTGCTCGCGCTGGGCCCGGTGCCGGTGGGAGCCGATGTGGAGGCGCCGCTCCTGGCATCGGCCGTACGCGAACTGGCCGGGCAGCTGCACCCGCGGGAGGCCGCGGAGCTGAAAGCCCTGGACCCGGAGGAACGCCCCGCGGCCTTCGGCCGCGTCTGGGTGCGCAAGGAGTCCTACCTCAAGGGCCTGGGAGTCGGGCTCGCCCGGGGCCTCGCCCTCGACTACGTGGGCACCGGCGAGGCCCCGGCGGACGGTTTGCCGGGATGGGCCCTGACGGACGTGGACGTCCCCCCGGGCTTCACCGCCGCCGTGGCCGTGACCGCGCACGCGCCTGCTCACGTGCCCGTAAGAGGCACGAGGAACCCGTGAACCATCTCGATGTCGTCCGGCTGCTCGGCCTGGCCGCCCCCGGGCGACCGGAGGACGACGGATACGGGCAGGCCGTGCCCGAGGACTTCGAACTGCTGCTCAACGCCCTGCCGAAGGGCGTGATCGCGGCTTCCGTAAGCCTCACCGGCTCCGACGTCCCCGTGGACGACCGTCCTCGCGGATGCAGATTTCCTGCTGCACGGCAACAACTCGCTGTTCTGACGGGGACGCGCTTCCCGCCCCCTCTCATGGCCTTCCCGAGTCCCCCTCGGCGTCGGCATGGGCCTCGCGCGCGGCCAGTTGGCCTTGGACGAACGCGTCCGTACCGGGCGAGTAGGGGCCGCCGTGGTCGAAGAGCAGCTCCGTGATGCGCCGCCATTCCGCGACGGCGCCGCGGGTGGCGGCGTCGGCGTTCTCCAGATCGCCCGAGGCCTCCTCGGCGGCCGCTTCCGCGGCTTCGAGTGCCGACGCGGTGTCGTGGTGGGTCAGGCCGGTTGCCTGCTCCCGTACCCGGGCGCGGGCCTCGCGCTCCGCGTCGGAGGGGGTGTGGGGCTCGTTCGCGGCGTCCTCGGTCATGGCGGTTGTGCCTCTGCTTTCTCCAGCGGGTCCCACGCGTCGTGCGAACCGACGGGCGACACGCGGGGCCCGGCGATCTCTGCCGTGGAGGGCATCTGCCCCCGCCTCGCGCCACCATGCCCCTGCCCGCGATCGTCCCCGGCGGCCTCACCGTTCCTACGGCTCGATCAGGCCCACCCGGATCGCGTAGCGGGTCAGCTCCAGGCGGTTGCGCATCCCCAGCTTCTGGAGCAGGTTCGCCCGGTGGCGCTCCACCGTCTTCGCGCTGATCACCAGCAGGTCCCCGATCTCCTTGGACGAGTGGCCTTCCGCCACGAGCTTGAGGATCTCCTCCTCGCGCTCGGTGATCGCCCGGGCCGGCAGCGGATCGCGCCCGCGGGCGCGGTCGAGGTAGTTGCGGATCAGGGTGGTCTCGGCGCCCGGGTAGATGAAGGGCTCGTCCCGGATCGCCGCGCGGCAGGCTTCGACGAGGTCGCGGTCGGCGACGGACTTGGGGACGTAGCCGGCGGCTCCGGCCTTGAGGGCCTCGAAGAAGTACTGCTCGTTGTCGTACATCGTCAGGATGAGGATGCGCAGCTCCGGCCGCAGCCGGGAGAGTTCCCGGGCGGCCTGGAGACCGGTCATGCGGGGCATCGAGACGTCCAGGACGGCGAGGTCGATGTCCTGTGTACGGGCCAGGGCGACGGCTTCGGCTCCGTCGCCGGCCTCGGCGACCACCGTCAGGTCCGGCTCGGCGTCGAGGATGAGCCGTACGCCCCGCCGGACGAGCGCGTGGTCGTCCGCGAGCAGGACCCGGGTCGGAGCGGCCGGTCGCGGTGTGGTCATCGGCGGCTCTCACCGGTCCTGCCCGTGGGGACGTCCAGGCGTACGTCGGTTCCGCCGTGCGGGCCGCCTCCGACGGCGAGATCGGCGCCGATCAGCAGGGCGCGTTCGCGCATGCCCTGAAGGCCGGCCCTCTCGGCGGCCAGGCGGATGCCCGCACCGTTGTCCCGCACGAGGAGTCGTACCGCTCCGGCGGGCCGGTTGGAGAGGTGTACCTCGACGTCGCTCGCGCCCGCGTGGCGGGCCGCGTTGGTCAGGGCTTCCTGGGCGACCCGGTAGAGGACGAGTTCGGTGGCCTCGTCCAGTTCGGGCAGTCCCGGCGCGATGAAGTGCCGTACGGAGAGCGACGTGGTGGTGAACTCCGTCGTGAGCGCCCGCAGCGCGCTCTGCAGGCCGAGGTCCTCCAGCACGCCCGGGCGCAGGCGCCGGGCGATGCGCCGGATCTCGTCCAGGCTGGTGCGGGTGGTCTCCTGCACCTGGCGGAGCTCCTCGCGCAGGGGGGACGGGGTCCGGTCGGCAGCGTGCTTGAGCTGGAGCAGGACGGCCGTGAGGGTCTGGCCGACCTCGTCGTGGAGCTCCTGGGCGATGCGGCGCCGTTCGGCTTCCTGCGCCGAGAGGGCCCGGGCACTGCTGGTCGCGCGCTCGGCCTCCAGCCGGCCGAGCATCGCGTTGAACGAGGTGGTCAGCTCCGCGACCTCGCCGGGGCCCTCCACGCGGGTCCGGCCGCCGGGGCGAAGCAGGTCGACCGCGCTCATGGCCCGGGTCAGCCGGTCCAGGGGTGCCAGGCCGACGCGGAGCAGAACGGCGTTCGCGATCAGCATGGCGGCCAGCCCCCCGAGCAGGACGACGGCTTCGCCGAACAGGACCGGGGTGGAGACGGTGACCGGGCCGAGCAGCAGCGACACGGCCGCGACGAGGACGGCGGCGTTCAGCAGGAAGATCCGCCAGTACAGCGACATGTCAGCCTCTCCTCTCGTTGCCCCACCGCCCGATCGGCGCGCTCACTTCCACCATCCCCGTCAGCACTCCGCCGCACCGTCTGTGACCTGCGGCGGGACTGGTGACCCGGACAGCCTTTCGTCTTGTCGGGCCCCTGTCCATCCGTGCCGGCACCCAGATTCCGGCCGCCCGGAAAATGGCACGATGGGGCCGCCGAGCGGCCCTCTCCTGCCCGAGAACAAGGGTCCGCCGTAACGGCACCACGCATCACGTACGAAAGCGAACACGAGGGGGGACAGCTGTGCCTGCTCCACGGATGAGCACCACACCACTGCCCGGCATCGGGGTCCAGTACGACCTCACCACCCGCGAGCGCCGCCACCTGTCGGTGGTCGCGCACCGCGACGGCACGCGGACCGTGAACGTCTACCGCGCCGACGACCCCGACGCCTGCGCGCAGTCCCTGCACCTGACGGGCCCGGAGACGGCCTCGCTGATCGACGCGCTGATGCCCGCCCACCACAGTCCGAACGTCCTGCACACCACCGACCTCGGTCTGGTGGCCGAGCGGATCGAGCTGTCCGCGCACTCGCACTGGAACGGGCGGGTGCTGGGCGAGACGCGGATGCGGACCGAGACGGGCGTCTCGATCGTGGCCGTACTGCGCCGCGCGGAGGCCCGCCCCTCGCCCGCGCCGGACTTCCGGCTGGCGGGCGGGGACACCCTCATCGTGATCGGCACCCGCGAGGGCGTCGACGCGGCCGCCGCGATACTCGGTCGGGAGTGACACCCGTGCACTCCGCCGTGTTCCTCATCGAGTTCGGCGCGATCATCCTCGGGCTGGGCCTGCTCGGCCGGGTCGCCGGACGCCTGAAGTTCTCCCCCATCCCCCTCTACCTCCTGGCCGGCCTGGCCTTCGGCACGGGCGGGCTACTGCCCATGGGGGCGAGCGAGGAGTTCGTCGCGATCGGCGCCGAGATCGGCGTGATCCTCCTCCTGCTCATGCTCGGCCTGGAGTACACCGCGTCGGATCTGGTCTCCAACCTCAAGACCCAGTACCCGGCCGGGCTGGTCGACTTCGCCCTGAACGCCGTGCCCGGCGCGGTCGCGGCCCTGCTCATGGGCTGGGGCCCGGTGGCGGCCGTGGTCCTGGCGGGCGTCACGTGGATCTCCTCCTCCGGGGTCATCGCCAAGGTCATGGGGGACCTCGGCCGGGTCGGCAACCGCGAGACTCCGGTCATCCTGTCCATCCTGGTCCTCGAAGACCTCGCGATGGCGGTCTACCTGCCGATCATCACCGCCCTCCTCGCGGGCGTGAGCCTCGCCGCGGGCAGCGCGACGCTGGCCATCGCCCTCGGTGTCGCCGGTGCGGTCCTGTTCGTCGCGGTCCGCTACGGACGCCACATCTCCCGCTTCGTCTCCAGCGACGACCCGGAAAAGCTCCTCCTCGTGGTCCTCGGCCTGACCCTGCTCGTCGCGGGCATCGCCCAGCAGCTCCAAGTCTCGGCAGCGGTGGGCGCGTTCCTCGTCGGCATCGCCCTCTCCGGGGAGGTCGCGGAGGGCACCCACACGCTGCTCAGCCCGCTACGGGACCTGTTCGCGGCCGTGTTCTTCGTCTTCTTCGGCCTGCACACCGACCCCGCGAGCATCCCGCCCGTGCTGCTGCCCGCGCTGGCGCTCGCCCTGGTCACGGCGGGTACGAAGATCGCCACCGGGTACTGGGCGGCGAGGCGCGCCGGGATCGGGGTCGAGGGGCGCTGGCGGGCCGGCGGCACGCTCGTGGCCCGCGGGGAGTTCTCCATCGTCATCGCGGGCCTCGCCGTCACCGCCGGCATCGAACCCGCCTTGGGCCCGCTCGCCACCGCGTACGTACTGATCCTCGTGGTGATCGGGCCCCTCACGGCCCGCTACACCGAACCCGTGGCCGCCTGGGCCGGCAGCCGCCGCAGCCGGCCGGCCGCCGCAGCCACCCTGGCCGCGGTGCCCGCGCAGCCGGGACCCCCGCAGGACCCCCAGGAGCAGGCCCGGGACCAGGCGCAGGACCCGGCCCAGGACCCGGCCGGCCGTGCGTGAGCGAGGACGGCGCGCGCGGGACCTTCCTCTCACCCGCGAAACCCCTCTCCCCCCAGGGGTGTTGGCGCACATCGGACATCATCGGACCCAGCCGATGGGCACTCCCCCGGTGCCCTCAGGAAGGCACCTGCTACCCTGCGCGTGAAACGATCATTTCATTGCGGACCCGACCGTTCCGTGATCTAGTGACAGCGGGGGCTGCGGGCTCGTCTCAACCACAAGTTCCCCTTCCAACCCACCGGGAGGGTCTGTGAGCGACGGGTACGAGCACCTCGCCAGGACCGTGAGAGAGGTCGAGGAGCTCCAGTCGGAGGCGGGACTCGACCGGGCGTCGGTCTTCAACCTGCGGGACCTCTCCTTCCACAGCTCCCTTCCGGAGGCGGACATCCGGCGCCTGCTCGACGGCGAGCCCGTCGAAGCGCCGGGGAGCGCCGCGGCCGAGCTGGCCCGCCGCATCGTGTTCCTCAGGGAAACCCGGCTGACCGTGGACAAGAACACGGGCTGCCGGCGTCCGTACACGACCGCCGAGATCGCCGCGGGCAGTGGGATGACCCCGCAGTGGCACGGCAAGTTGCTGAACCACAGCACGCCCAACATCTGGCACGGCGCCGGCCTCGCCAAGTTCTTCGACGTCCCCATGGAGTACTTCACCCAGACGCCGCCGGAGGCCGTGAAACGGGTTCTGGACAGCAAGGTCATCCCGAACCTCACGGCGTTCCTCAGGAACCCTTCCGCGGCCGTGAGGAATCGCCACGCCATGCAGGTCCAGCTCCGCCTCGGCGACAAGGAGCTGTCCCCGAGCCTGGAGACGGCCTTGATGGCCTTCATGGACGCGATCACACGAGAAGACTCCGGACCCTAGGGTCTGGTGCGGGCGCAGCGACTGACCTGACCCTCAGTCACCGTTAGCAGCAGGGCGGGCCGCGGCTTCACCGCCCGTCGGAGGGGAACTCACAGTGGGGGCATTCGGATGAACGAGGGGAAGATGGCGGGCTTTCACAAGGGGGTACTCGCGACTCTCGACAGGCTGCCGTCCCATCAGGGCCTGCTCGCCGCACCCAGGGCCCACTTGGCGCGGCGTTCCACCGTGCGGAGGGTCGCGAAGTTCTGCGACGCGGTGCTCGCGGGTCTCGACAAGCCGATCCCCTCGGATCCGGACAGCCTGTTCGCGGTGCTGAGGGCCGATGTCGAGCGGCGCTTCAACGAGGACCGCGCGCTCCCGTTCCATCCGGTCCTCCTGTACTTCCGCGAGTTCCCCGAGGAGACGGCCAGCGGCCTCACGGCGAAGTTCGACGACCGGATCGTCATCATCGTCGAGAGTCAGACGACCACGCTTCACCAGTTCGTGATCTTTGCGCACGAGATGTGGCACGCCTTGATGGGAGAGTGCCTGTCCCACGGGTCCCACCCCGACGTCGCCGCGGCTGCCGCCAGGTCGCTCGGTGGCGAACTGGCGGGCGAGGACCTGGTCGCCCTGGCGGCGAGGAGCCACGTCGAGACCCAGGAGGAAATCGACGCGGAGGAGTTCGGGCTGCAGATGGGAGCCCGGCTGCGAGAGTGTCTGAAAGGGTGCGGCGCCGTGCCGACAACCGGTTTGGCAGGCCGGATCCAGTCCAGCATAGGCAGAGGCTACTGAGCATGACCGGATCGGACTACTACATTCCCGCCGGCGTCCTGGCGATCGCCCTGGTGGTGAAGTCCCCCTCGTTCTGGCGCGGCTGGAACTCGCCGATGTCGAAGTCGATCTTCGTGATCCTCGCGGCCTCGGCGGGAGGCTTCGTGTTCGGTGCTCCGCCGACGATCGAGCGGGTCAACCGGCTCACCGGTGTCCCGAACATCTCGGCGCTCATCGTCTACTGCATCCTGTCGTGCCTGTCGTGCGGCTCGATCGTGCTCCTCATCCACTGGCGAGGGGGGCCCGAGGAGATCCTCCGCAGGCACACCAGGATGTGGATCGCGGCGACCGCCGTGATGATCGCGACGTTCTGCGTCCTCTTCTACCTCAGCAGCGTGCCCATCGAGCAGCAGCGCGACTTCGACACCTTCTACGCGAACACCCCGTACGTGCGGGAGATGATCGTGCTCTATCTGACCTCGCACATCGCCATGAGTCTCGTGGTGGCGGCGAAATGCTGGCGGTGGGCCCGTGAGCTCCGGGACCTCCAGGCGGCGTGGACCCACTGGGGCCTGCTCATCCTCGTAGCCGCGTTCAGCATCGGCTTGTCGTTCGCACTGCTCAAATTCCTGGCCGTCGGTGCCCGCTGGGCCGGTACGGACAGATGGGACTCGCTCAGCACCGACGTCGCCCCGCCCCTCGCGGGACTGGGCGCCGGCATGACGACGATCGGCTTCCTGGTCCCCGTCGTCGGGCCGCGGCTGGGATCGATGTGGGGGTCCTGGCGGGCCTACCGGGCGATGGAACCCCTCTGGCGTGCGCTCGAGCCCTTCGCGGGACCCGGGAAACCCACCTGGGTCCGCTTCACCTCGTCGCCGGAGATCCGGGCGATGGCCAGGTCCACCGACATTTCCGATCGCCTGCTCAATCTCGCGCCCCACCTGGACGGCAGCCACCGCGAGGCGGCCGAGCGCTACGCCTCCTCGCAGGGCTGCGAGCCGGAGGCGGCGCTCATCTTCGCCGAAGCGGCTACGATCCACGCCGCCCTGGCCGCTGCGGAGGCCGCCGGGAAGGCGTCGTCCGGGGCGGCCGCCATCGCCGCCGAAGCGGGCGCCACCATCGACACCCGTGTGTCGGGAACGAACGGTCTCGCCCGGCTGAGCATCCAGTTCTCCAAGATCCGCCGCTCCGACCTGACCGTCGGCGGCGGCGTCCGTTCCGAGGGCAACTGAACATGTCCGCCCTCCCCCACGGGACTCGTGGGAGCCGCTGGTGAACGCGGGAACGGCGTATCTGTCCGTGGCCGCCGGCTTCATCGTCGCCACCGCCGTCAAACTCTGGGCGCTGCGGAAGAACCCCGGAGACCCGCTCCTGAGGGCCGTCGCGGCGACCCTCTTCGTCGCCGCGTTCCTGTTCGTCACCGCCGCTCCCCCGAACCTCGCGGTCATCAACGAGATGCTCGGCATACCGAACGTCGCGGCGCCCATCGTGTACTCGATCCTGAGCGCGTTCGACGGCATCAGCATCGTGCTGCTGATCCACTGGCGGGGAAACGAGGACGCGCGCGTCACCCTGCGGCAGACACGGCTGTGCCTGACCACCTACGCCGCGGTGATCGTCGCCATATGGACCCTGTTCGCGCTGGGCGACGCACCGGTCGAGCGGCTCCGGGACCTGGACACCTACTACTCCAGCACGCCCTGGATCCGCGAAATGATCCTTCTCTACCTGGCGGCGCACAGCGTCGCGGCCGTCACCATGGTGCTCCTCTGCCTGCGCTGGTCGAGGCAGGTCCCCGGCACGCTGAAGGCCGGGCTGCTGCTCATCACCGCCGGGGCGGTGTGCATGTTCGGCTACGACCTCTTGAAGTTCACGGCCATCGTCGCCCGCTGGCTCGGCCACGACTGGGACTCGCTGAGCACCAACGCCGCCTTCTCCCTGGCCGGTTTCAGCGCCGCGCTCATTTTCGCAGGGTTCATGCTCCCGCCCATCGGACAAGGCGTGGGCTCCCGGTGGCGGGCCCTTCGCCGCTTCCGCCGGCTGCAGCCCCTCTGGCTGGAGATCCGCCCGGAGATACCGCCCGCGAGTCCACCGCCGATGCCGTGGTGGCAGCCCGTGGAGCGCCGGCTCATGCAGCGCGAGAGGGACATCTTCGACGCGATACTGCGGCTGACGCCCTGGTTCGACCGGTCGGCCGGCACGGAGGTCTACGCGCTGGCCCTGGCCGAGCACTCCGAGGTCCGCCGTGCCCGCGGCGAAGCCGATGCCTCCGTGATCGCCCGCGCGGTCGTCCAGAAGGGTTGCGCCGTGCCCGCCCTCGCTCCCGAGCATCGATGGACGGTCAGCTCCATCGAGGATTCCGAAGACCTCGTGGACATGTCCGCGGCCATGCTGCGCTCCCCGCAGGTCGAAGCGGCGCGGCGGTCCACGGCAAGGGCAGAGCACGGCGCATGACCTCGGCGCACGGTCCGCGAGCCCGCTGAGCCGGGACCCGTCCCGGCCCGGGCCGGACATGGACCGAGAATGGCACCGTACACGCGCGCCACAGCCGGACGTCACGTGACGAAAACCAGAGGGGAATCTTCTATGCACCTGTCCACACCTCTCGTATTGCAGAGCGGCGCCCGCATTGCCAACCGGATAGCCAAGGCCGCCATGGAGGAGAGCCTCGCCCGCCAGCCCGGCCAGCTGCCCGGGCCGGAGATCGAGGAGCTGTACCGCAGTTGGGCCCGCGGCGGGAGCGGATTGATCATCACCGGCAACGTGATGATCGACCGGCGGGCCCTCACGTCTCCGGGAACGATCGTGCTCGACGCCGAAACCGACCTGGAGCCCTTCCGTCGCTGGTCCGCGGCGGCCGGCTCGGAGGGCGGCCAGGTGTGGATGCAGATCAACCACCCGGGCCGGCAGGTCCGCTCCGACCTGGGCGGTGTCGCGTGGGGGCCGTCCGACATCGGCGTCAGCATGGGGAAGCACACGAGCGTCTTCGCCCGCCCGACGGCGATGACCGAGGAGGACGTCCGGGCCACGATCGGCCGGTTCGCCACAACGGCACGTCTCGCGCAGGAGAGCGGCTTCCACGGCGTCCAGATCCACGCGGCCCACGGCTACCTCCTCAGCCAGTTCCTCTCCCCCCTGGTCAACCGCCGTACCGACCAGTGGGGCGGCAGCCTGGAGAACCGGGCGAGGATGCTCGTGGAGGTGGTGCGGGCCGTTCGCGCGGTCGTGTCCCCGGACTTCGCCGTCAGCATCAAGATCAACACTGCGGACTTCCAGCGCGGCGGCTTCGACGTCGACGAGGTGGAACAGGTCCTCGCGTCCCTCGAAGGCCTCGGCGTGGACCTGGTGGAACTCTCCGGCGGAAGCATGGAGAGCGCGGCGACCATGGGCCGCACGGCCGATGACAGGAAGCTCGGCCGCGAGGCCTACTTCCTCGCGATCGCCGAGCGGCTCGTCGCGTCCGCGCCCGTGCCGCTCATGCTGACGGGGGGAATCGGCCGGCGCGCCTCCGCCGAGCGGGTCCTGACGAGCGGATTCGCGATGGTCGGGCTGGCCACCGCCCTCGCCCTCCACCCCGACCTGCCCACGCGCTGGCAGGAGGGCGATGACATCGAGGTCGCAGCACCGCGCCTCGACTGGCGGGACAAGGACATCGCCAGCGCGGGCGTACTGGCCGTCGTACGGGCGCACATGAGCCGCATCTCCCGCGGCCTGCCCCCTCGTGCCCGGACCTCCGCGCGCTTCGCCCTCATCCGCGACACGCTGCGGAACCGGGGGATGACCCGGACCTACGGGCAGTGGCTTTCCCAGAACCCGGCGCCGGAGGCGACCATGCCGCTCAGCGGCTGACCTCATCGGTTCATCGCCGTCCGGGGTTTCTCCGAAACCCCGGCCTCGATGCGGCTCCTCCTGAGCCTAATCTTGGACGTGCAGCCGGGTCCGAAGTGGGCGCACGCCCACGCCGGACCCGCAGGGGAACACGGATCAACGCCGAACGGCATGGAATGCGCAGGTGAGGAGTCAGGGATGAGAATCGTGAGGAACCGGCGGCTGGAGCAGGAGATGGTACGGCTGTGCGACGAGCTGTACGCCGGCCTGGGTGAGCCCGCACCCCGCGACATCACCGAGCTGATCGACCGAATAGCCGTGCATCTCACCGACCACCGCGGCGATCCCGGACGGCCCGTGCGCATCGTGCGCCGGGACTTCCCGCAGGGCCTCGGTACCGTTTCGGGGCTCTGGCTCGACCGCGAGACCGAAGACGTCATCGTCGTCGCGAAGAGCACCAGTCCCTTCCATGCCCTGGTCATCCTGGGGCACGAGATCTGGCACATGATCAAGGGCCACTGCGGTACGTACGTCCTGGGTGCGCAGGTCGCCACGCGCCTGATCGGTGACGACGTCCTCACCCCGGCGGACCTCGACGAAGCCGTACGTCTCGTCGCCGCGCGGACGCACGCCGCGGGGGGCGACGAGGCCGAGGCCGAGCAGTACGGCCGCATGCTCGGCCGGCGGTTCCGCCACTTGGTCGAAGCCGACTCCGCGCAGCGGGTCCTCCACGGCCCGGCTGCCCGCATCCAGGCCTCTCTCGGCAACGGCTGGTGAACGGCTCGGACTACTACATCCCGACTGCCGCCCTGGGCATCGCCTTCCTCTCCAAACTCCCCGGACTGATCCGGCAGTGGAGCAACCCCATGGCCCGGGCCGTCGCGGGACTGCTCCTCATGGCCAGCGCCGGATTCGCCTTCGCCGCGCCCCCCACGATCACCGTGGTCAACCGATGGGTGGGGCTGCCGAACGTCTCAGCGCCGCTGGTCTACGCCATCCTCAGCGTGTTCAACACGTGCTGCATCGTGCTCCTCGCCTACTGGCGCGAGGGATTCGGCGCCGAGGTTCAACGCGTCGTGCGCCGGTGGTTCACCGTCTGCGGCGCGGTGGTCGCCCTGATCGCCCTGTGCTTCGTCCTGGGCGATGCCCCGGAGGAACGCCTCCGGGACCTCGACACCCATTACGCGTCCACGCCCTGGATCCGCGAAATGATCGTCATCTACCTCTCCTGGCACATCGTCGTCGGCATGGTCGTACCGGTCATGTGCTGGCGGTGGTCGCGCGTGGTCGGCGGGTGGCTCCGGGCCGGCTTGCTGACCCTCGTGGCCGGCTTCGTCTTCAGCACCGGTTTCGGGCTCGCCAAGGCCGCGGCCGTCGTCGCCCGCTGGGCCGGCGGCGACTGGGACTTCCTCAGCACCGACGTCGCCCCGCCCCTGGCCAGTGTCGGAGCCGTCCTGACCACCTCCGGCTTCCTGCTGCCCCAGGGCCGCCGCCTGGCCGAGGCCTGGGAGACCTGGCAGACCTACCGGTGGATGGGGCCGCTGTGGCGCAGGCTGCGCACCCTGATGGGCCTGCCGGCGTCGGCCGGCTGGTGGCCATCGCTCGGATCCCGGCTCTTCGATCGCGAAACGGATATCTACGATGATCTACTGGCTTTGGCCCCGTACTGCGACCTTGAGATCATGACGGCACATCACGACAGGGCGCTCGACGAGGGGGTCTGCCCCAAAGAGGCATGGGCAGCGGCCGCGGCCGTGATGATCGCGGCCGCCATCGAGTCCAAGGAATCCGCTGCGGAGAGCGGCGTGGAGTACCCGGAACCAGGCACGGCCGCACTCAGCGCCGTGCTCGGCACCGGCACCAGGGGCATCGCCCGCATCTCCCGCCAGTACGGAGCCCTTCACCGCCGGACCGCGGAAGTCCCGCCAGGACGGCGTTCCCCGTGAACGGTCGGCCTTTGATCCTTTCCCAGCCTCTGTCGATACTCCCCGTCGTCCGAGCCACCCGCGAAGCGGCAGTCCTAGAGAGCAACACACGATGACCCAGCAGCCCCACGGCACTACCGGCACCACCCGCGCCGTCATCCTCGGCGGCAGCCTTGCCGGTACACTCGCGGCCGCCGCACTCGCACCCCACTTCGCGGACGTCCTCATCCTCGAACGCGACAAAAAGCTGCCCGATACCGCAGAGCCCCGGCCCAGACTTCCCCAGGCGGCCCACGCCCACATGCTGTGGTCGGGCGGCGCCGACGCGATCGAAGCCCTGCTTCCCGGTACGACCGACCGGTGGCTGGGGGCCGGAGCCCACCGGGTGCCGATCCCCAACGGCATGGTCTCCTACTCGGCCGCGGGCTGGTTCCGGCGGTGGACCGAGACCCACTACCTCATCGGCGCCAGCCGTGACCTCGTCGACTGGGGCATACGCGCCGCGGCCCTGGAGATCCCCAACGTCGGCGTGCGCACGGGCACGACCGTCACCGCGCTGGCGGGCAGCGCCTCGAGAGTGTGCGGCGTGCACGTGCGGAGCGAGAGCGGCGAGGAAAGCACGATCGACGCCGACCTCGTCATCGACGCCACCGGTCGTGGCTCCAAGGTCCTGGAGTGGCTCGAGCAGATCGGCGCCCCCGCGGTGAGCGAGACCGTCGTGGACGCCGGCGTACGGTACGCCAGCCGCCGCTACCGCGCCCCTCGGGGCGCCGAATCCGACTGGCCCGTCATCCACATCCAGGCCGACCCGCGGCAGGGCAGGCCCGGCCAGGTCGTCTCGATCATCCCCATTGAAGACGGTCAGTGGCACGTCAGCATCTCCGGCACCCGCGGCGGCGAACCGAGCGCCGACGAGGACCTGTTCGAGGAGTTCGCCAGAGGAGTCCGCCACCCGCTGGCCGCCGAATTCCTCGCCCGTGCGGAGCCGATCAGCGACGTCGTCGTCTACGGCCGGACCGCCAACCGGCAGCGGCGCTTCGAGAAGGCCTCCATGCCCGCCGGTTTCATCGTCCTCGGCGACGCCGCCACCAGCCTCAACCCCGTCTACGGCCACGGGATGTCCGCGGCCGCCCTCGGCGCGCTGGCCCTGCGCGACACCGCGGCGAAGACGCCCGTGACGGCGCCCGGGTTCGCCGCCCGGGCCCAGAAGGCGATGGCCCGCCCCGCTGCCGCGGCCTGGCTGCTCGCCGTCGGCCAGGACCGCTTCTATCCGGGTGCCGTCGGCAAGACGCCCAACCTGGCCGACAAGCTCGCAGCACGCTACGTCCACCGACTGAGCCACACCGCCATCGGGAACTTCCTCGTCGTCAAGGCACTCACGGACGTCATGACGATGCAGAAGCCCGCCTCCGTACTCGGCGCCCCCGACGTCCTGGTCGCCGCGGCACGCGGCCTGCGCAAACCCCTGCTCGACGGTCCCGCGCTCACCACGAGAGAGCAGAGCATCCTGGACCGGGAGCCGCTCCGCCGAGCGGAGAAGATCAAGACCTCCGACTAGAAGGGACCTGGAAGTGGCAGCGCTTTCGGAGATACAAGCCCTGTTGGGCGAACCGGGGTTCAACTGGTCGGACCCCGCACCGTGGACCGGACTCGAGCAGGAACTCGGCATCGAATTCCCCGCGGACTTCCGCGAGATCGTGGACGCCTACGGTTCGATCTCGATCAACGGACAGCTGTATCTGAAGCACCCCGCCGGCCATCTGCTGCACAACCTGGGAAAGGACATCAGGCTGGACCTCGAACTCTGGCGCGAGGAGGACATGGCCGAGTTCCTGCCGAGTCCGGCCGGGGCGAACCCCGGTGAGCTGATGCCGGTGGCGACGGCCACGACGGGGGAAATGGTCTTCCTCCGTGTTCCCCGTGAACCGTCGTCGCCCTGGCGCGTCCTGGTTCAGGAGATGGACTCTCCGTCGTGGACTCTCCACCAGATGACCTTCAGCGAGTGGCTGCTGGCCTATCTCGGGGGCGGAGACGTGACGTTGTGCTCTCACACCCTTGCGCCCGACCGGCCGTTCTGGGAGTTCCTGCCCTGAAGACCGGCCCGGTTCGTCAGTCGCGCAGCACCGGAATGACGTGCTGGCCGTACGCGTCGATCGTCGCCTCCCTGGCGTCGTGCATGTCGTAGAGGGCGAACTGATCGACGCCGAGGGCTTGCAGGGCACGCAGCTTCTCGATGTGCGCCTCGGCCGGGCCGAGCAGGCAGAAGCGGTCGACGATCTCGTCGGGGACGAAGTCGGTGGACGGGTTCCCGGCGCGGCCGTGGTGGCTGTAGTCGTAGCCGTGCCGGGATTTGATGTACTCGGTGAGCTCCTCGGGAACCATCGAGGAGTGCTCGCCGTAGCGGGAGACGAGATCGGCAACGTGGTTGCCGACCATGCCGCCGAACCAGCGGCACTGGTCACGGGCGTGGGCCAGGGCCTGCGCCGAGTCGTCGGCCGTGACGTACGCCGGGGCGGCCACGCAGATGGTGATCGAGTCGGGGTCGCGGCCGGCCTCCACGGCGGCCTGGCGGACCGCCTTGACCATCCACTCGGTGAGGTAGAGGTCCGCGAGCTGGAGGATGAACCCGTCGGCCTTCTGGCCGGCGAGCGCGAGGGCCTTGGGCCCGTACGCGGCCATCCAGACGGGCAGCTTCCCGTCCGTGATCCAGGGGATCCGGATCGGGTTGCCGTCGACCTGCGCCTCACGGCCCTCCGCCAGGTCGCGGATCACGTCGATGGCCTCGCCGAGCCGGGCCAGGGTGTTGGGCGCGCGCCCGGCGACCCGCATCGCCGAGTCCCCGCGCCCGATCCCGCACACCGTGCGGTTGCCGTACATGTCGTTCAGCGTCGCGAAGGTGGAGGCGGTGACCTCCCAGGTGCGGGTGCCCGGGTTGGTGACCATCGGACCCACGTGCATGCGCTGCGTGTTGGCCAGGATCTGGCTGTAGATGACGAAGGGTTCCTGCCAGAGGACCGCCGAGTCGAAGGTCCAGCCGTAGCGGAAGCCGTTGCGCTCGCCGCGCTTCATGAGGCTGACGACCTGGGAGGCCGGCGGGTCGGTTTGCAGGACGAGGCCGAAGTCCATGCATGGCTCCTTGCTGCTGCTGCGTGCGTGCGGGCTTGCGGCTTACAGGTACTGACAGGTGGAGCGGGGGATGAACGCCCCGTGACCGGCGCGGCCGGTGAACTCGCGCCGGTCGATGACGAGTTCGCCGCGCGAGAGAACCGTGTCGACTCGTCCGGTGATCCGCTTGCCCTCGTACGCCGAGTAGTCCACGTTCATGTGGTGCGTCTCGGCGGAGATGACCTGCTCGGCGTGCGGATCGTAGAGGACGATGTCGGCGTCGGAACCCGGCGTGATCGTGCCCTTCTGCGGATAGAGGCCGAACATCCGGGCCGGGCTCGCGCACGCGATCTCGATCCAGCGACGGCGGCTGATGTGCCCATCCAGGACGGCCTGGTGGAGGAGGTCCATACGGTTCTCCACCCCCGGCAACCCGTTCGGGATCTTCGAGAAGTCCCCGCGGCCCAGCTCCTTCTGGCCACGGAAGCAGAACGGACAGTGGTCGGTCGAGACCACCTGGAGGTCGTTCGTCCGCAGACCCCGCCACAGCGCCGCCTGGTGCTCGCGCGGACGCAGCGGTGTGGAACAGACGTACTTCGCGCCCTGGAAGTCCGGCTCCTCCAGGTTGTCCGTGGACAGGAAGAGGTACTGCGGGCAGGTCTCACCGAAGACCGGCAGGCCCTTATCCCGGGCCAGCGCGAGTTCCGCGACCGCCTCTTCCGCCGAGACGTGGACCACGTAGAGGGGTGCGCCGGCGACCCGGGCGAGCTGGATGGCCCGGTGGGTGGCCTCGGCTTCTAGGAGCACCTTGCGGACCTCGCCGTGGTGGCGCGGGTCCGTCTCCCCGCGCGCCAGGGCCTGTTCGACGAGCACGTCGATCGCGATGCCGTTCTCGGCGTGCATCATGATCAGCCCGCCGTTGCCCGAGGCCCGCTGCATCGCGCGCAGAATCTGGCCGTCATCCGAATAGAACACGCCCGGGTATGCCATAAACAATTTGAACGAACTTACGCCTTCTTCGACGAGTCCGTCCATTTCCTTCAAGGAGTGCTCATTGACGTCGGACACGATCATGTGGAAGGCGTAGTCGATCGCGCATTGTCCGTCGGCCTTCGCGTACCAGGTGTCCAAGCCCTCTCGGAGGGAATGCCCGGGCGTCTGCACCGCGAAGTCGACGATCGTCGTCGTCCCGCCCCAGGCCGCGGCTCGGGTTCCGGTCTCGAACGTGTCCGACGCGAAGGTGCCACCGAATGGCAGCTCCATATGCGTGTGCGCATCGACCCCGCCCGGGATCACGTACTTCCGCGAGGCGTCGATCACCCGGTCAGCGGGCCACTGCTGGCTGCCCGCTGTCGCCATCGCCACGACACGGCCGTCCTCGATCAGAACATCCGCATGCAACTCGTCGGAAGCCGTAATTACAAGGCCACCGGTAATGAGAGTTCTAGTCATACCCGAGAATCCCCTTCGCCTTGCAATTTCGAACCAAGAGGGGCGCCGACCGGAACACCGCAAGGAATGCGATGGTCCGGTCGGCGGCACAAGCCGTTGCGACGCCGGCAGCCCACGCCGCTGGGCCCCGCGTCGTTCAGCACGAGGCGCCCGCACCCACTACGTCGCCGAGCCGCCGTGAAGATTCCTGGTCACGCGAGCCAACGAGACTCTTGACCCCGGCTGGCTCCCTCCAGTGTCGCGTAGCCACCGCCCCTGAACAGGAGACCTGCTCCCGAAAAGAGAGGACCGAGCTCACCGATGCCGAGAATGGGGAGCCCATACAGCCGCGACGCCAGCGTCGTGACTCCCCACCGCTCCCGCTTCGCGCACGCAAGGAACAACGCCAACAGCGCAGCGCCGTTGGCTGCGGCATCCCCCACTCAGAGTCCGCCGCTCACCTCCGGCTGCGGGAGGATCCGGCGGCCGCCCCGCCCACCTGGTTCCGGCGCCGGGGCAGGGGTGCCCGCCGGGACCGCGCGGTCCCGGCCCCACGCCCTGATGTCCTCGATCTGTTCAGGGTTGGTCCGGCTCAGCGGCATCGTGTTGGCGAAGGTGTCCCTGACGAACGCCGGAGTCACCGCCGCCTCGCCCCGGATGTGCCGCATGGCGCCGACGTCGTGCAGGGCCGATTCGAGGTCGGCGCCGGCAAAGCCTTCCGACATCGACACCAAGGCGTCGAGTAGATCCTGCGGCGGGGCGACCTTCACATAGCGCTGGTAGTACATGGCGATGATCTCCCGCCGGTCCGCCTCATCCGGCAGGTCGACGAAGAACAGCTCGTCGAAGCGGCCCTTGCGGAACAGCTCCGGGGGCAGACTGCGCACGTCGTTGGCGGTGGCCACGACGAAGGACCGTGAGTCGCTCTCCTGCAGCCAGAACAGGAACTGCCCCACCAGCCGCCGGTTGACTCCGGTGGAGTCGTTCTGCCCGGCCAGCCCCTTCTCGATCTCGTCGATCCACAGGACGCAGGGGGAGATCCGGTCCACGGTCTCCAGCGCGTCCTTGAGTCTGCCCTCGGACTCGCCGACGTACTTGCCCAGGATCGAGGCGAGGTCCAGCCGGTACAGCGGCAGCTGCCACTCCGCGGAGATGGCCTTGGCGGAGAGCGACTTCCCGCATCCCGGCACGCCCACCAGCAGCACGCCGCGCGGGGGACGCAGACCGGTGCCACGCAGATCCGACTCCAGGAGCTCCCGCTTGTTCCGCAGCCAGGCCCGCAGGGTGGCCAGACCGCCGATCTGCCGGTCGGCCTCCTTGACCTGGACGCGCTCCAGCCCGGCCAGATCGCCGAAGATCCGGTCCTTGGCGCGGGCCAGCAGATGGATGTCCTCCCGTTTCACCGAGCCCTTCGCCACGATGGTGGCGAGCAGGTTCACGGCCTCCGCCTCGGTTACGCCCACCAGGAACTCTGCGGCCCGCCGGGTGTCCTGTTCGGTCCATTCGATCGGCACGACGCCGTGATGGTCGCCCAGGAAGCTCGTGATCTGTGTGTACATCTCCTCCGCGTCGGGGAGGTCCAGCCGCAAGGTCATGCCCAGCCGCAGCAGTCCCGTCCAGATGGGCGTGTCCGTGATCAGCATCAGGCAGCCGGAGTTGCTGTCGGCGAGCCGCGCCAGCTCGGAGAGGTGGCGCGTGAAGGGACTGTCGGCGCTGAGGTCGTCGGGGTCCACGAAGACGACCGTGGCCTGGGCCCGGCCGGTGAACTGAGCCGCTGCGAACTCCATCGCGCCGGTCAGGGAGCGGTCCTCGTTGACCGGCGCGTTGGTCCGCAGATCGCGCAGTCCGGTGGCCCGGGTGTACACCCAGAAGGGCAGACCGGCACGGGCCGGGCTGCCTGCGGCCTCCCTGACCAGCCTCATTGCTCGCGGCTGCTCGATGGTGCGCAGGCCTACGACCGGGATACGGGCCGCGATGTAGCTGTCCAGATCACGGCGGGCCTCGGCGAAGAGGGGCATGGAGACCTTCTGTCGGTCGTGTGGTTCCAGTGGGAGAGGCGAACGGGTGCCTCGGGGTGGCGTCAGTCGGTGATGACCCGGCGGCGGGGACGGGCCGCCGGGTCCAGCCGCCAGGGGTCGGGATCGGGCCCGGCGGCGGGGGGCGGACCGTCGAGTGCGGCGACGAGGGAGCTGTCCCGTACGGCGCGCAGACGCGCCTCGATCAAGCGCGGGTCGGCGCCATCTCTCCGCATGTCCTCCACCTGTTGCTCCAGGGAGTGCTGGGCGTCGCGGATCTGCTCGTCGATCGCGTCCCGGAGCCGGTCGCGGAGGTCTGCGGGCAGGCCTGGGTGCCCTGCCATGGCCCGGATCTCCCCCAGTCCGGCGCGGGCCTGGACGAGGGCGCGGCCGACCGAGAACTCGTCGGAGGCCTCGGTCATCGCGGCGGTCAGCAGTCGGCTCCAGCGTTTCAGCTGCCGGTCGAGGGCCTGCCGGATCCGCTCGACCAGTCGGGTCCAGGTATCGGCGGCGAAATCGGCCGGTGCGAGCCCGGGCAGCGTCAGGTCCACCGGCACCCGCTCGTCCGCCCAGGCGTCGAGGTGGTCGGCCCAGGCGCGATAGGGGCCTCCCGAGGTCCACAGCACCGGCTCAGCCGTTCCCGCCCCGGCGGACCACGATCTCCCCGGGCGGGAGCGGCTCCCAGTCAGGCAGGCCTTCCACGATCCGACGCAGCCGCGCGGTCGCCGCTTCCTCGGCGGCGGTCGACTGCCGGGCCCATCTGAGGGCCTCCGGCCGGCTCTCGTCCTGCTGGCTGCTGCTCATGACGTCTCTCCTGTCGGGTTCCCGGCCGGACGTACGACACGGGCCTCGAAGGGGGAGTTCCCCTCACCCGCACCGGCCAGGCTGTCGATCATCTCCCGTACGGCCGACTCCTCGGCGTCGGCGCTTCGGAACCGGGCTTCGTAGTCGACGAGTTCGGCTCCAGCCGCGCGCAGTTGAAGCAGCGAGTCCGCCTTCGACCGGTCCAGCACGCTCTGCGCGTACCGCTGCCGCTCCAAAGCCCCGCGGCGGCCATGCGCGATCACCAGCGCCCAGATCCCGCCCGCCAGCAGGGTGATGATCAGGCCCGCGCCCGGGTGGATGCCCATGGAGACGATCAGCAGGATCAGCAGCACCACGGCCGGGGGAACCACCACGGTGCGCCATGCGGGCACGAGGCCGGCGACGAACGGGCGCACATGGTTGTCCCAGTGGTCGCTCAGCGACCGTTCCAGCTGTTCCATGGGGGTGGTGAACGCGCCGGTCCAGCGCGGCAGTCCGAAGGTCTGCGCCCCGAGATTGTGGCTGGACACGAAGACGGCCTCGACAGTGGTGGGGATGTGCCACCGGTAGTCCCGGCTGAACTCGGCGTGCGCCTGGCGGAACCAGCTGTGGCAGGCGCCGACGGCCAGCCGCTGGGTGGCCGCGGAGACACCGATGGCGGCCGGGTTGAGGGCGGCGGCCGACTGGACGGTCAGGTAGTCGAGCTTCTCCTCCAGCGAGGTGGCGTCGGCGTCCGCCGCCGTGCGGGCCGCCGAGGTGTCGCCGTCGTGCGCGAGGACGGCCTCGTTGTAAGCCAGGTCCCGGCGCAGGGGAAGTTCCTCGTTGTCGTACTCGGACACCAGCCGGTCGAGGATGTCGTCCACCAGGTCCTCCACCCGGTGGGTGACCCGTATCTCCTGGCCCATCAACCGGGTGTACTTCTCCAGCAGCGCCCGGTGCGCCTCGGCCGCGCCGAGTACGGACTCCAGCGCGGGCCACTGCGGTGACACGGCGGCCAGCATCGGGAAGTCCGCCTTCGCGGACTTCGCCCGGTGCCCCTCGACCTCGGCGCGCCAGCGCTGAACCTGGACCGTGACGGCCTGGTCGCCCTCCAGCAGCACCTCCAGCCATTCGTCGAGCACGGTGCGCAGCAGCTCCCGGCCGGCGGGGCCGAAGGCACCCTGGGCGATCGATTCCAGGATGACCGCGAACTCCCGGCCCAGGGCGGTCGGGTCCTGGGCCCGCAGGTAGTGCAGGAGCCAGCGCACGGCGGCGGCCTGCCGGTTCTGGCGGCGCAGGATCAGGGCGAAGAGAAGCGAGGTGCGGCCGGGCGAGCGACGGAAGGCCTCGGTGACGGCCCGTTCGCACAGCTCGCGGTCGTCGGAGGACCAGGCGGCCAGCGCGACGAGGGCGGGAGCCAGCCAGTAGCGGGGGGTCTGGATCATCAGCTCGTCACTGACGGACCGCACCGACTCCTCGGACACCAGGCCGGTGTCGAAGGCCTGGAGGAGACCCACCGTGGTACGGCGCACCACCTTGTGGTGGCCGAAATCGTGCTCGATGCGGTCCTGGATCACACCGATCCTGGTCTCGGCCCGCTGGAGCGCATCGGCGAGTTGCGAGGAGCGGACGAACGCCTGGAAGTCGTCGCGGAGTTTCTGCAGCGAGTCCCGGGTGTCACGTTGCGTCGCGTCCACCCCGGCCACCTGGGAGGAGACCGCCGCCAGGCCCTGGTCGAGCTGGTTCACCAGGTTGGTGAGCTGTGAGACCTGGCTGCGCAGATGGTAGTCGATGTCTGCCATGAAGCCTTCTGCTCCTATTCGTGGGCTTACATGCCGCGGGTGTAGACGACTCCGTCGGGCGGGACCGGGACGAGGGCTCCGCTGGCGTACACCTCGACGAGTGGGTAGGCGCCGGTGCGGATGAGTATCCGAGCTCGCGCGTAGGGCTCGGGGAGCACGTCGCCCGGCGTATAGTGCTGGAGGATGGCCATGGTCAGGTCGAGCCGGTGGTCGACATACGGCGGGCCCAGGCCGCACACGGCGACCCAGCCCACCGGGAAGTCGCCGTACTCGCTCTGGTACTCCTCGCGGATCCACTCGGTCAGCTCGCGCAGCGCCTCGGGGCCCAGGCCGGCGTCCAGCCGGTGGAGCGCTTCGAAGAGTCCGGCGTGGCGGGGCCTGGCCAGTCCGGCGGCCAGTTGCCCTCCGGTGACACTCGGGGCTGTCGCGCTCTCGTTCCGGGCCGCTGTGCGGGTCTCGGCCTCGCGGGCGAACGGGCCCAGAACACGGCGCAGCCGCCGCCCGAATTCCATCCGGTCCCCCCCGTGTACATGCATCAACCCGATCCGGTCATGATGCGTCGTCAATTTACTTAAACCTACGCGCTTCTGAGTCGAAGTCATAGAAACTTGAGCCATCTACGATCACCAATTCCGGGGGAGCGATGAGGACTTGCTGGAACTGCGGCCTGGACGAGGCGCCCGGCTCCGACTCCTGTCCCCACTGCGGCATGCCCGTCCGCATGGCCGCCCCGGATTCCGGCGTCGTCCCGAACTCCTCGGACGCTCCGCTGTTCCCGACTCCCGCCTGCCGCCCGGGCGACGCCGACGCGCCGCTCTTTCCCCCGGTGCCACCGTTGCGGCGCACCCGCCCGGCCCCCGAGGCGGGTGACGAGCGACCGGGCCGGACGGCGCCGCGCCGGATCGTCCACGTCGCGGGAAGCCCCCCGGACGCCCCCGCGCACCGCGGCCCCCTGCCCCCGGCCGCCGGCCCCGCCGGGACCCCGCCACCCGGACGGATGCCGCCGCCGGCGCCACCCGCCACCGCCTCTCCTCCGCCGAACCCGGCGTCCTCCGCCCCGCACTCCCCGCACTCCCCCGCTTCCTCCCGGCAGCGAACCGGCGCGCACCTGGAAGGGCTGGTCGACGGACCCGTGGTCCTCGACACCATGCGCCACCGGCTGTTCGGTGTGGGCGTACTGGTCGCCCTCGGGCTGCTGCACCTCCTGTTCGCGCTGATCCGGCTGATCGCCTCGATGGGCGGGGGCGGGTCGTTCGCGACGGTGCTGGACGAACTCCTCTTCTTCCTGGTGTTCCTCGCCGTGACGGGCCTCGGCATCAGCATGATGTTCCGCCCGCCCACCTCCGGCGGAGGACGTGCCGGAGGCGGGATCTTCTCGCTAGCGCTCTCCCTGGTCCGCGGCTGCCTCACCCTGATCACCACGGCCCTGCGCCTGGTCGTCACCGGCCTCCTGCAGGGCTTCAGGAACAGTACCCGGACCGCCCAGTCCGCAGGGCAGGGCGAACTCCACCAGGCCGTACGCCGGTTCCGGATCCGCGACATGGGCGGCGACATCACCGCCTGCACCCTCGTCGGTGAGCTCCTGGGGCCCGAGGTGCGGCAGGGCGACCTGATCCGGGTCAGCCGGCGCGGCCTGCGCACCGGCCACGTCCGGATCCGCCGCGCCGAGGTGCTGGCCGCCCCGGGCGGTCCCGTCTCCAGCGTCGTCACCACCCGCACCGCCCGCCGCTTCCGGCTCGGCGTCTGGGCCGACGGGATTGCCTGGGCGCTCGCCGCCTTGCTCGCCCTGAACCTCTTCGCCCAGGTCACGGCGGTCTTCGCATGACCTGGGCGAAGGCCGGACCCGCCCGCGCACCCTCCGGTCCGCAGGCGTACGGGACCCTGCCACCCCTGCTCGAACAGGTCGCGGCGCTCCTGGAGTCCTCCCGCGAATGGGCCCCCGACGAACAGGCCCTCGCGGCGGCGGAGCAGTTGCTCTCGCGCGGGCCCGGCCCCGGTGCGCCGGCGGCCCCGCTCCACGAGCTCGGCGTCACCCCCGACCGGTTCAGCTGGCTCTGCCTGCGCGAGGCGGCCGCCGACCAGGAACCCCGGCTCGCCGCCGCCCGGGCCACGGCCGCATGGAGCTCCCTCGCCGCCCTCCGCCGGCCCGCGGCCCTGATCGTCGGCTCCGACGAGACCGGCCGCGCGGGGGTGGCCATCGGACTGGACACAGGCGCGAACACCGGGCCGGACGGCATCCGCCAGTGGCTCTCCGACCAGGCCCCGGACCTGATCTGGGAGCCGGGCACCCCGCCCGGATGGTCGGTGGTCGCGGATCCGGCGCACACCGAGGAGGCCCTCGTCTGCCGGTCCCGGTCCGCCGACCCCCCGGCGGGCGGAGGCCTCGCCGAGGACCAGCGGCTGCCCCATCTCACTGGGCTGCTCGGACTCCCCCTGGCCGGCTGGTGCGTGGTCCTGACCCTGCTGCCCCTGGACACCCGCGAACTGACCGCGGCCGGCGATCGGCTGGCGCATCTGCGGGCCCAGGCGGCCCGCCGGGTCACGGTCTCCGAAGGGATCACCGAACACCGCCAGAACTCCGTGGTCGACCCCCGTGCCGAAGCCGTCACCGCCACGCTCGGCGCCTGGCAGGCCCTCGTCGACGACTGCCTGCGCACCGGCGGCTGGAGCGTCGGCGTCCACGTTTGCGCCCGGACCCCCGAGACGGCTGCCGTGGTCCGGTCCGCGTTCTGCCGCGCCCTGCGGGCAGAGACCGCCGCGGCGCCCGAGGGACGCGCCCAGGACTGGGACACCGCCCGGTGCCGGGCCGGGGCCGCACCCGCGGTGGGCTGGCTCAGCTCCCGCGATCTCGGCTCCCTGCTCGTACCGCCCGCCGACGCCGTGGGGGACCTCCAGGTCAGACGCGCCCTGCCGGCCGGGCGGCGCTCCTCCCGGCCCTGGCGCGCCCTCGACCTCGGCCACTGGCTCGGCACGGACCTGCCCGCCCAGATCGACGTCGACGACCTCGCCGGACACGCCTTCGTCGCGGGCATCACCGGATCCGGGAAGAGCACCACCACCAGCAGCCTGCTGCTCCAGCTGTGGAACGAGCACCGGGTGCCCTTCCTGGTGATCGACCCCGCCAAGGGCGACTACGCGCGGCTCTCCGGCGCTCTGGAGGGCGGCCTCACCGTCGTCTCCGGGGCCGAACTGCGGATGAACGTACTCGCGCCCTGGCCCGGACAGCCCGCCGACCGGCACATCGCCCAGGTCGGCACCGCTTTCCGCGCCGCGTTCGGCATGCCCGTACCGATACCGTACGTGGCCGCGCTGATCCTGGAGGAGCTGGCCGCCGACGCGGCCGCCGGCTCCGAGGTCACCCTGCACGACGCCGCCGCCCGGCTCGACTCCCTCGTCGCCGAACTCCGCTACCAGGGCGAGGTGGAGAGCAACATCCGGGCCTCGCTGGGGCTGCGCCTGCGGCTGCTCCTCCAGCCCGGACGCGCGGAACGGGTGGCGGGCAGCGGCCCGCCGAGCTGGCTGACCGAGCGGCCCACCCTGGTACGGCTGAGCGACCTGGGCGACGAGGAGGAACGGGCCTTCCTCGCCGCCCTGCTGGTCCTCTACATCTCCGACGCGGCCCGGTCCCGGGGGGAGTCGGCCCGTGTGACCCACGTGACGGTCATCGAGGAGGCCCACCGCCTGATGCCGGAGCCGCGCCCGACCGGCGCCGAGGACGGCGACGCGGCCGGCGTGGCCTCCCGTCTGATGACCCAACTGCTGGCGGAGGTGCGTGCGTACGGCGAGGCGCTGGTCGTTGTGGACCAGAGCCCGGCCGCCGTGGCCCGCGAGGTGCTGCGCAACACCAACCTCAAACTCGCCCACCGGATCGTCGACACCGACGACCAGCGGTCGCTGGGCGGCGCCCTCGGCCTGTCCGACACGGAGACCTCGATGCTCGGCTCGCTGACCGTGGGGCGCTGCCTGCTGTCCTCGCGCGAGCTGGTCCGCCCCCAGTCCGTCCAGGTCATCGCCCCCGACCTGACCCCGCGCAGCCCGGGGGGACCGCCCGCGCCGACGCCACAGCCATACGGGGCCCGCTGCCACCGCCCCGAGGACGCCCTGCACCACCATGTCAGTGAGGGGGCGGGAGCGCAGGCGGAACTCGCCGTGGCCCTGTGGACGGCCGCGGCCGGGGGTGCGGACGTGGTGGATCTGGTGCGCCCCCTCACCGCGGCACACGCCGGCAGCCGGACCAGCTGCCTGGTCGGGACGGGGATCCGCCGCCACGTCCGTACCCTGCGCCGGCTCGGGCAGCTTCCCGGGACGACCGGCCGCGAGTACGAGGCGGCGTTGTGGCACGCGATGGTCACCCGCACCCCGCTACCGCCCCACCCCGCGGCGGAGCCCGCCACGGAACCCGCTGCCCGTCCTTTCCAAGCCTGCGAACGCTGCATGGCCCCCTGCCGGGTACGGGCAGCCGTCGCCACGGGCGCCCTGCCGCTACTGCAACGCGCCCGCACCCTGGCCGCGCGCGCCGGCGGCACCAAGGCCGCGCTGGACGCGACGACCAACGCGATGACGGCCTGCCAGGCAGAGCTCACCGTCCGGCATCCGGCCCACACCGCCAGAGCCGTGGGTTACTGCCTCGGGGTGCACGTGGCGGCGGAGTACGGCTTCGAGTCCGCCCTGCTGACGTACATGAAGACCTAGGCACAGGAGGAGCGATGTCGAGACGATCGGAAGGATCCGGCGCCCGGGAGGCAGACGAATCCGCCGAACCTGACGAGCAGCCGTCCGAGGGAACGGGCGGCCAGGAAGGCTTCGGTCGCCATCTGGCCCTGACCGAAGGACGGGACCAGCCTGACGGGCCCGAGACCGGCGAGCCAAGGCTGACGTTCGACGAGCGGGTCAAAGCGTTCCACCAAAAGGCACTTGGTCGCGAGTCCACGCTGCGCGAGGAAATGAAACAAGTCGTCGTGGCCGCCGGTGGGATCCCAGGCCACGAGGAGGAACGGCCCAAGAAGAGCCGGGACAGCCGCACCGGGCAGGAGAGACTGGAGGACTGGCACCGTGTCCACTTGGTCGGTCTCGAACACGCCGTGAAGGACGTGGACTCGCTCCGCCCCAAGTTCTCCCGTCACGAGGCCGTCAAGGAGAGCGGCGTGGATGTGACGGCCCGCATCGGCGTGGACGTGACGGCCCGCATCAAGGACGTCCTCCGCTACACCATCCAGCTCCCCGACGACCAGTACTCGGCCGGCGCGTGGAAGGCCATCGACGCTCTGATCGCAAGGGGACACGAACAGCTGGAGGTGAAGAACTCCTGGGACGACAAGGTGTACAGGGGCGTGAACACCTCCTGGCGGGACCACGCGTCAGAACTGAACTTCGAGGTCCAGTTCCACACCCCGTTCAGCTTCCGTGCCAAGCAGGCGACCCACCCCATCTACCAGAAGCAGCGAAAACTCGACCCCACGAAAGAGGAGGAGATGGACGAAATATGGGACCTCCAGAACAAGCAAGCGACGTATACCCGCTCCGCGACAGCTCCGCCGGGTGCCGAGACGATTGTCAGCCAGAAGGAACGCGAACAGGGCTACGGACAGGGCCAAGACCCTGAAGGAAGGGAAGCCATGAGTGGTGAGGGCGGCGGCGAAGGCGGCGGCGAAGGCGGGGAGGCCTCGCCCGACGTCGGTATCGAGGCTGCGGAGACGGCAGAGAACACTTACACGCACGAGGTGCCTGTGGACGACCCGGACGCCTTCCGGAACTACGTGGAAGCGCCGGACCCCGCTCTGTACGAGGCCAACGCCACTCCGGAGACCCGTGAGGAAGAGGAGGCGAGGCTGCGCCGGGAGTCGGCGGCCGCGGCCCGGGGGCTCCTGCCCGTCCAGTTGGCCGTGCGTGCCCGCGAGGCCGGCACCGGCGACGAGGGGCAGCCTGATGCGCCTCGGTAGGAACGGGGTCGTGAACAGGGCAACCCCCGGGACCGCAACCAGAAGGAGGGAACGTCATGAGTGGTGAGGGCGCAGAGGACAGGCGCGAAGGTGGGGAGGCTCCGTCCGACGAGGCCATCGAGGCGGAGACGGCGAAGAACACTTACACGCACGAGGTGCCGGCGGACGACCCGGACGCCTTCCGAAACTACGTGGAAGCGCCCGTGAAGCCTGAGCCTCCGAAGAACGACGACACGGGGCGCGAGCTGGCGCTGACACCGTATCGGTCGGAGTCGGACCCCGGCCCGAATCCGGAACGGTCGGAGCCGGACCCCGGCCCGAATGAGGCCGACGCCGCTGCGGAGATCCACGAGGCAGAGGTGAGGGACCGTGAGGCCGAGCTGGAGAGGGGGCGCCGGCGCGGGCCTGCCGCCGCGCTTGGGCTCGGACCCGCCCTGCGGGTCCGCAGCCCTGCGGCCGGCACCCGCGGGGCGCGGCAGCCCGATGCGCCTCAGCAGGACATGGGCCGCGAGCGGGGCCCCGAGCAGGGCCCGGGCTTGGGAAAGGGCCTCGGCAAGTGAGCGCTGCCTGATCGCCCCGAACCCGCCGCACCGGGGCCGGGCCCGGTGCGGCGTCCAGGTTCAAAGACCGGTGACGTCAGCCGTTGACAGCCGGGATGACGTCGGACCCGTAGGCGTCGATCACGGCCTCCCGGGCGTCGTGCATGGCGTAGACGGCGAACTGGTCGACGCCGAGGGCCTGCAGGGCGCGGAGCTTCTCGATGTGGGCCTCGGTGGTGCCCAGGAGGCAGAAGCGGTCGACGATCTCGTCCGGGACGAAGTCGGCGGAGGGGTTCCCGGCCCGGCCGTGGTGGCTGTAGTCGTAGCCCTGGCGGGACTTGACGTACTCGGTGAGTTCCTCCGGGACCATCGAGGAGTGCTCCCCGTAACGGGAGACCAGGTCGGCCACGTGGTTGCCGACCATCCCGCCGAACCACCGGCACTGGTCCCGGGCGTGAGCCAGGGCCTGCGCCGAGTCGTCGGCCGTGACGTACGCCGGGGCCGCCACGCAGATGGTGATCGAGTCGGGATCGCGACCGGCCTCCACAGCAGCCTGACGGACCGCCTTGACCATCCACTCGGTGAGGTAAAGGTCGGCGAGCTGCAGGATGAACCCGTCCGCCTTCTGCCCCGCCAAGGCCAAGGCCTTCGGCCCGTACGCCGCCATCCACACGGGCAGCTTCCCGTCCCGGATCCACGGAATCTGCAGCGGCTTCCCGTCGACCTCGGCCTCACGCCCCTCCGCAAGGTCACGGATGACGTCGATGGCCTCGCCGAGGCGGGCCAGGGTGTTCGGCGCCCGGCCGGCGACCCGCATCGCCGAGTCGCCGCGGCCGATCCCGCAGACGGTGCGGTTGCCGTACATGTCGTTGAGGGTGGCGAAGGTGGAGGCCGTCACCTCCCAGGTGCGGGTACCGGGGTTCGTCACCATGGGTCCGACGTGGAGCTTCTGGGTGTTGGCCAGGATCTGGCTGTAGATAACGAACGGCTCCTGCCACAGCACGGCGGAGTCGAAGGTCCAGCCGTAGCGGAAGCCATTGCGCTCCGCGCGCTTCATAAGGCTCACGACCTGGGAGGCCGGCGGGTCGGTTTGCAGGACGAGGCCGAAGTCCATGCATGGCTCCTTGCTGCTGCTGTGTGCGGGCGTGCGGCTTTACAGGTACTGACAGGTGGAGCGGTGAACGAACGCCCCGTGACCGGCCCGCCCGGTGTAATCCCGGCGGTCGATGACCACCTCGCCGCGCGAGAGCACGGTGTCGACGCGTCCGGTGATCCGCTTGCCCTCGTACGCCGAGTAGTCCACGTTCATGTGGTGCGTCTCGGCGGAGATGACCTGCTCGGCATGCGGATCGTAGAGAACGATGTCGGCGTCGGACCCCGGCGCGATCGTGCCCTTCTGCGGATAGAGACCGAACATCCGGGCCGGGCTCGCGCACGCGATCTCGATCCACCGACGCCGGCTGATGTGCCCGTCCACGACAGCCTGGTGGAGGAGGTCCATACGGTTCTCCACCCCCGGCAGCCCATTCGGGATCTTCGAGAAGTCCCCGCGGCCCAGCTCCTTCTGACCGCGGAAACAGAACGGACAGTGGTCGGTGGAAACCACCTGGAGGTCGTTCGTCCGCAGGCCCCGCCACAGCGCCGCCTGGTGCTCGCGCGGACGGAGGGGGGTGGAGCAGACGTATTTGGCGCCCTGGAAGTCCGGCTCGGCCAGGTTTTCCGTGGAGAGGAACAGGTACTGCGGACAGGTCTCGCCGAAGACCGGCAGACCCTTATCCCGGGCCAGGGCCAGCTCCGCCACCGCCTCCTCCGCCGAGACGTGCACGACGTAGAGGGGCGCGCCCGCGACCCGGGCGAGCTGGATGGCCCGGTGGGTGGCCTCCGCCTCCAGGAGGACCTTGCGGACCTCGCCGTGGTGGCGCGGGTCGGTCTCTCCACGGGCCAGGGCCTGTTCCACGAGCACGTCGATCGCGATGCCGTTCTCCGCGTGCATCATGATCAGCCCGCCGTTACCGGAGGCCCGCTGCATCGCCCGCAGGATCTGCCCGTCATCCGAATAAAACACGCCCGGATATGCCATAAACAATTTGAACGAACTTACGCCTTCCTCGACGAGTCCATCCATTTCCTTCAGGGAGTGCTCATTGACGTCGGACACGATCATATGGAATGCGTAGTCGATCGCACATTGCCCGTCAGCCTTCGCGTACCAGGCGTCCAAGCCCTCTCGGAGGGAATGCCCGGGCGTCTGCACCGCGAAGTCGACGATCGTCGTCGTCCCGCCCCAGGCCGCGGCTCGGGTTCCGGTCTCGAACGTGTCCGACGCGAAGGTGCCACCGAATGGCAGCTCCATATGCGTGTGCGCATCGACCCCGCCCGGGATCACGTACTTCCGCGAGGCGTCGATCACCCGGTCAGCGGGCCACTGCTGGCTGCCCGCTGTCGCCATCGCCACGACACGGCCGTCCTCGATCAGAACATCCGCATGCAACTCGTCGGAAGCCGTAATTACAAGGCCACCGGTAATGAGAGTTCTAGTCATACCCGAGAATCCCCTTCGCCTTGCAATTCCGAACCAAGAGGGGCGCCGACCGGAACACCGCAAGGAATGCGATGGTCCGGTCGGCGGCACAAGCCGTTGCGACGCCGGCAGCCCACGCCGCCGGGCCCCGCGTCGTTCAGCACGAGGCGCCCGCACCCACTACGTCGCCGAGCCGCCGTGAAGATTCCTGGTCACGCGAGCCAATGAAACTCTTGAAGGAGGTGACCCCCTCCCCCACCAGGTGGTCCATTTCCTTCAGGGTCCGCTCGTTGACGTCCGAGAGGATCATGTGGAAGGCGTAGTCGACGGCGCACTTGCCGTCGGCCTTGTCGTACCAGGTGTCCAGGCCCTCGCGCAGGGCGTGGCCCGGCGTCTGCACGGCGAAGTCCACGATGGTGGTGGTGCCGCCCCAGGCGGCGGCCCGGGTGCCGGTCTCGAAGGTGTCCGAGGCCGCCGTGCCGCCGAAGGGCAGCTCCATGTGGGTGTGGGCGTCGACCCCGCCGGGGATGACGTACTTCCCGCTCGCGTCGATCGTCCGGTCGGCCGTCCAGGTCTCGGCGGCCGCCGTGCCGTGTGCCGCGAGGGCGGCGACCCGGCCGTCCTCGATCAGGACGTCGGCGTGGAGCTCGTCGGATGCGGTGATGACGAGCCCGCCGCGGATGAGGGTGCGGTTGCTGCTCATGTACGTCTCCCCCGGTGCTAGTTGAGGCTGCGGAGGGCCTCGGCGAGGATCTCGGCGCCCTCTTCCGCCTCGGCGACGGTGAGGGAGAGCGGCGGCGCGATGCGCAGCACGCTGGTGTTGTGGCCGCCGCCCTTGCCGAGCAGCAGGCCGCCGGCCCGGGCGGCCTCCAGTACGGCGGCGGCCGCGTCCGGGTCGGCCTGGTCGGTGCCGGGTTTCGTCAGCTCCAGGCCGGCCATCAGGCCCCGGCCGCGCACCTCCCGTACGGCGGGCACGGTCGCGGCGATGGCCCGCAGCCGCTCCAGCAGCAGGCCGCCGACGCGGCGGGCGTTGCCCTGGAGGTCGTGTTCGAGGAGGTAGGCGAGGTTGGCGACGCCGGCGGCCATGGTGACCGGGGAACCGCCGAAGGTGGAGATGGAGTTGGAGTCGAGGCAGTTCATCACCTCGGCGCGGGCCACGACTCCGCCGATGGACATGCCGTTGCCGATGCCCTTGGCGAAGGTGAGGATGTCCGGCGGGCCGTTCTGGGCGTGGGCCTGCCAGCCCCAGAAGTGTTCGCCGGTACGGCCCCAGCCGGTCTGCACCTCGTCGCTGATCCAGAGGATGCCGTGCCGGTCGAGGACCTTGCGGAAGGACCCGTAGAGCCCGTCGGGCGGCGAGGTGAACCCGCCCACGCCCTGCACCGGTTCGGCGATGAGCGCGGCGACCCCGCCGCGCGCCTGGCCGAGCACGTCTTCCAGGTCGGCGACGGACGCGGCGGTGAAGGCGGTGTCGTCGAGGTGGGCGAAGGGGCCGCGGGTGCGGACCGCGCCGTGGACGTAGTACGTCTGGAGCGGCGAGAGACTGGTCGGGGACCAGCCCCGGTTGCCGGTGATCGAGACGGTGGAGAAGGACCGGCCGTGGTAGCTGTTGCGCATCGCCAGGATCTGGTTGGAGCGGCGGTACGTCGTCGCGAGCAGCAGGGCGGTGTCGTTGGCCTCGGTGCCGGAGGTCGTGAAGAAGACCCGGGCGTCGGGGATGCCGGACAACGCCGAGACCCGCTCGGCCAGTTCGATCATCGGGCGGTTGAGGTACAGGGTGGAGGAGTGGATGATCCGCGCGGCCTGTTCGGAGACGGCCTTGGTGACCTCGGGCAGGGCGTGGGCGGTCATCGTGGTGAGGATGCCGCCGAAGAAGTCCAGGTAGCGGTTGCCGTCCGCGTCCCAGACGTGGCGGCCCTCGCCGTGGGTGAGTTCGAGGGGGCGGTCGTAGTAGAGCGCGAGCCAGTCGGGCAGGACGGAGCGGTGCCGGCTGTGCAGGGGGATCGGGTCGGTCACGGCTGTACGAGTCCTCCGTAGGCGTCGGGGCGGCGGTCGCGGTAGAAGGCCCACTGGTCGCGGACCTCCTTGATGAGGTCGAAGTCGAGGTCGCGGACGAGGAGTTCCTCTTCCTTGTCGCTGGCGACCTCCCCGACGAACTGACCGCGCGGGTCGACGAAGTAGCTGGTGCCGTAGAAGTCGTTGTCCCCGTACTCCTCCTGGCCGACGCGGTTGATGGCGGCGACGAAGTACTCGTTGGCCACGGCGGAGGCGGGCTGCTCCAGCTGCCACAGGTACCCGGACAGGCCGCGGGAGGTGGCGGACGGGTTGTAGACCAACTGGGCTCCGTTTAGGCCCAGTTCGCGCCAGCCTTCCGGGAAGTGCCGGTCGTAGCAGATGTAGACGCCGATCCGGCCGACCGCGGTGTCGAAGACGGGGAAGCCGAGGTTGCCCGGGCGGAAATAGTACTTCTCCCAGAAGCCCCTGACCTGGGGGATGTGGTGCTTGCGGTACTTGCCGAGGTAGCTGCCGTCGGCGTCGATGACCGCGGCGGTGTTGTAGTAGAAGCCCTCGGACTCCAGCTCGAAGACCGGTACGACGATCACCATGCCGGTCTCGCGGGCGAGGGCCTGCATGCGCTGGACGGTGGGGCCGTCGGGGACGGCCTCGGCCCAGCGGTAGTGCTCGGGCTCCTGGACCTGGCAGAAGTAGGGGGCGTTGAAGACTTCCTGGAAGCCGATGATCTGCGCACCCTGGGCGGCGGCCCGGCGGGCGTGCTCCTCGTGTTTGGCGATCATCGACTCGGTGTCTCCGGTCCAGGTGGCCTGGACGAGTGCGGCGCGGACGACTTGGGCCATGAGCTGCTCCTCGCGACGGGGTACGCCGGCTTCTACGCACGTAGAGGGTGTACGACGGCTGCGCGTAGGGAGTTGAAGGTAGGCCTCGGCCAGGCCCGGGGCAAGACCGCCTTGCGCGGTTGGAGTAGTCGATCAGCAAACGCAGGAGTTACGTCGACACGTGGTCGTTTCCGGTCAGGCGACGGGCAGATTCGCGACTCGAAGTGCGTGCAACAGGTCACGGTGATGAGCCCCCGAGAGGGCTTCGGCGGCGCGGAGCAGCCGGGGCGCGAACCACCGGGGGTCCCGGCGGGCGAGCCGGGCCGACTCCTCGGCGGTGCGGACCCGGACGAAGGCGGCGAGCAGCGCGTCGGCCTCCTGGGTGTGGCCGGCCGCCCCCAGCACGAGGGCGGTCTCGGCGATCTCCGCCGCCGGGCGGGCGGCGCCCTGGCGCAGCAGGGCGTCACGGTCGGCCGGCCCGAGCGCGGCGGCGGCCGCGGCGAACCGCACGGGCGGCAGCGAGGCCGCCTCCCAGAGCAGGGTGGCCCAGTCGGCGGCCAGACCGGCCCGCCGCAGCTCCTCCCCCAGCAGGACCAGCCGCTCGGCGGGGCCTGCGGCGGCCTCACAGAGCAGCACGTGCGCCTCGCCGCTCCGTCCCTGCCCGCGCAGGGCCACGAGCCCCTCCACGAAGCCACCGGAAGCACCGGCCGAAGGGGCGGACGCGCCGTGCGGGGACCCTCCGGGGGTGGAGCCGGGTGCGGAGCCGGGCCACTGGGCGGAGTCTGCGGGCGGGCCGCCGGCGCGGTCCTGGTCGGGCCACGGGGTGGGCTCGCCCTGCGGGTGGGGCCGGGGCCCCGGGTCGGCGGCGGGGGTGTACCCCGTGCTCCAGGCCGGGGTACCGGGCGGGCGTCCACCCTGGCCCGCCGAGCCGGAACCCCCACCCGGCCGGCCGGAGGCCGGACTCCAGGCCGCCTCGGCCGCCGCCCGGCTCCCCGGGTGGCCACCCGCGGGCCCGGCCCCGGGCTGCCCGCCCGTACGCCCGGCCCCGGGGTACCCGCCCGCCGGGCCGGACGCGACGTAGTCGCCGGCCGGTCCGGACCCGGCGTAGTCGCCGGCCGGTCCGGACCCGGCGTAGTCGCCCGTCCCCCCGGACCCGACGTAGTCGCCCGCGCCGCCGGACCCGGGATGCCGGTCCGCCGGGCCGGACGCGACGTAGTCGCCCGTACTCCCGGATCCGGCGTACTCACCCGAGCGCCCGGACCCGCCGTACCCGCCCGCACCCCCGGACCCGACGTAGTCGCCCCGGCCCGAAGCGGTGGGGGCCTGCTCGGGGCCCTGTGCTGCGGAGTTCGCGCGGGTGGGCTCGTGCCGGGTTCCGTGGGGCGGGTCCGCCTGTCCGGCGGCGCCTGTCGGAGCGTCCTGGTCCGGCGTCGGAGCCCCCGCCGGGGCGGGCTCGGCCGCTGGGCGGGCGGGACGCCCGAAGCGGGCGCCGCGCAGGGGTGTGGCGGATGACGGCTGCCCCGGGGGCATGGTGACGGCCTGGTCTTCGGGCGTCGCCGCGCCCGCGTACCGGGCTCCGCCGCTGCGCCGCCCACTGCGCAGCCACCGCCCCTCGGCCCGCCGGACCGGCTCCTCCACGCCCTCCGGCGCCGGGTGGCCCGACGTCGGGGCCGACGTCGGATCAGAGGGCGCGCCCGCCAGCCGGTCCGGTGCCGCGGCCGCCGCCCGGCCCGGCGCAACGCTCGATGCCGCGTCCGGCATCGGGCCCGACGCCCAGTCCGGCGCCGCCGAAACCCCGCCCGGCGTCGTGGCCGGAGCCGTGCCCCGCGCATCCGCCGGTCCCCCGGCCCACGCCGTGTCCGGGGACCCCGTCCGCATTCCCTCCCGCGGACCCGGCCACGCCCCGGCAGGCACCGCGCCCGGTGACGTCGCCGCACGCTGCGCGGGCACGCCGTTCAGGGGGTCCTGCTGCGTCGGCGACGGGCGGCCGGCGCCCGGGGCCACCGCCTCCAGGCGGGCCGTCAGGTCCTCGTGGCGGGCCGTTGCGCGGGCGTCGTCGTCCCGGGTCCAGGAGAGTTCCCGGGCCAGGGCCTGCGCCTGCGCCGGGTCCGCTGTTTCCGCCAGCCGTGCCGACAGCACGCGCAGGGCCGCCCGGGCCCGGGCCCGCTGCTCGGCGGCCGAAGCGATCAGTGTGTGCAACTCCTCGACCCCGCCCGGCAGCCGGTCCCAGACGCCGACGGCCGCGGCCCGCAGTCCGGCCGCGTACTGCGTCTCCCGGACGAGCGCCCCGGGGGCCGATGATGCCGCCAAGTCCCCGAGCAGTGACTCCAGTACGTCCCACGGAGGCATCGCGGCTCCGTCCAGACAGGCCCGCATCCCCTCCGGGTCCCGCCGCAGGAACTCCCCGTACCAACCTGTCCCGGGATCCAGTCGCTGCGTCAATCCCCGCATGTACCCGGAGAGTTGGCCGATCACCTGCGAAGTCGCGGTCTCCATCCCCGCATTGGACCCCACCCGTGTTACGGGCGGGCTACAGGAGTCTCAAAGCTTGACGGCGGGCGGGGCAAGCGTGACCGCGATCGCGGTGTGCGGCCGCCCGCGCCGGACGATGGCGGCCGGCACGTCCAGCATCCAGAACTGCCAGGTGTACTTGCGCCCCATGAGCTTCCGCACCCGCTTCAGCCCCGCCTCGTCCAGCAGCCGCGCCTCGCCCTCGGCCACCGCGGCCCCGTCGGCCACCCGTCCGCGTACGTCGCAGGCCACGGCGGTGACGCGCCCGTTGTTGCGGATCCGCTTCACCTTCCACGCGTCGTTGCGCGTCCACACGTACAACTCGCCGCCGTCCGCCACCGCCCACACCGGCGTGGCGACCGCCGTGCCGTCCTTGCGGAAGGTGGTGAGACTGACGTACCTCGCTCGGCCCAGTTCCTCGATCGTCATGCGCACGACCCTACGCGGCCCGCCGAAGCGGCCCTCAACGAGAGGTCGCGGCCCGCTCCAGCAGGCTCCGCAGCACGCTCTGTTCCTCCGGGGCGAGCCCGGACACCGGCGAGTCCACGGAGAGGAGGTCGAGGAGCCGGGCACGCAGGGCGGTGCCCCCGGGCGTGAGGACGAGCTGCTTGGCGCGGCGGTCGGTGGGGTGCGGGTGCCGCTCGATCAGGCCCTGCTTCTCCAGCTTGTCGACGACGAAGGTGGCGTTGGAGGGTTCGCAGCTCATGCGCTCGGCGAGGTCCCGCATGGTCATCGGACCGCTCATCTCGCGCAGCGCGGTCGCCTGGGAGGCGGTGAGGCCCAGGGTGGTGGCGCGCTCCCGCACGTGCTCGGCGATCCGGTGGGCCAGTCCGTCCACCAGCCCGCACAGCTGGCGCTCGGCGATGGCCTGGAGCTCGGGAGGCGTGGTCATGGCGCCAGTTTAGCAAATGGCTCAAGCCGGAATATTTACAACTTGAATGATTCAAACTTGATGCTTATGGTTGGCCTCGCCACCCCGGCGGACCGGCCGGCGGCGGCCTGACGACCATTCACAAGGGAGCCCCCATGCCCGACTTGAAGACGGCGCACGACGAACGACTGCACCGGCCCGCGGGTATCCGCTCGCTGTGGCTGGGCGACACGAAGGTCTCCTACGTCCCGGACGGCGACGTACGGCTCCGCCCGCTGCCGCTGCTCCCGGACACCACCGACGAGGTGTGGACCGCCCACCCCGAATACCTGGATGCCGCGGGCCACCTCGTGGCGAGCGTCGGCGCCCTGCTGGTGGAGCACGGCGGCCGGGCGCTGCTGATCGACGCGGGCTTCGGCCCGCAGACGCTCAGCTCCCCGGAAGGCCCCGTCGGCGTGATCCACGGAGGCGCGCTCCCCGACGGTCTGGCCGCCCTCGGCCGCGCCCCCGGGGACATCGAAGCGGTGGCGTTCACCCACCTCCACTCCGACCACATCGGCTGGGCCGTCCACCCGTCCCCCGCCGACGGGCTGCCCCTCTTCCCCCGCGCCGAGTACCTGATCGCCAAGCCCGAGTGGGACCGCCTCGACCTCCTGGCGGCCGAGGGCACGACCGAGCGGGTCGCCGCCCTCGCGCCGCGCGTGCGCACCCTTGACGACGGGCAGGAGATCTTCCCCGGGGTGCGGGTGCGGATCGCCCCCGGCCACACCGTCGGGCACGCCGAGTACGTCATCACCGGGGGCGGCCGGCGCCTGATCGCCTTCGGCGACGCCGTGCACTCGCCGATCCAGATCGACCACCCCGACTGGTCCTCGGCCTTCGACCACGACCTCGCCCGGACGGCCGTCCACCGCCACCGGCTGGTCGAAGAACTGGCGGAGCCGGACACCATCGGCTTCGGCGTCCACTTCGCCGACGTGGTCTTCGGGCACGTCCGCCAGGACGGCAACGGCCCGGCCTGGCACCCCGTGGACGCCTGAGAACCTGAAAGCGGCGTGGAATCAACAGAGTTGGCGTACCCGCCGTCGGCCCACACCCGACCGATCGTGCGGAAGCCAGCGGCGAGCCGGGCCAGGACGGCGCGGCCTCCGGCCCGGTCCTGCACGGACGCGGCCCGCGTGCACAATGGCCCGCAACGCCGACGTCCGACCGGTCCTCTGCCGTGCTGCCGCACGCCCGGGCATGCGGGCTTCAGACGAACACCAGGGCGGCCAGGCCGAAGTAGATGCCACCGGTCAGGCGGGACAGACCGCGGTCGCGGCGCGGGGCTCCGCGGAGTCGACCGGTGAGTGCGGCGCCGACGAGTGCGTAGCAGAGGTCGAGGGTGAGGGCGACGGTCAGGAAGACCGCGCCGAGTAGGAGCATATGGGTCCGGGTCTCCGCCGGGGTCAGGCCGGTGGTCAGGAATTGCGGCAGGAAGGCCAGGAAGAAGAGGACGACCTTGGGGTTGAGCAGGTTGACGAGGACGCCGTCGAGATAGAGCCGGAGCAGTCGGCGTCGCGGGGAACGGCCGACGGCTTCGGCGGAGTCGTCGGCGTCGGCGTCGGCGTCGGCAGTAGAGGGCGGGCGGCGGCGCAGCGCGCGTATGCCCAGGTAGGCGAGGTAGCCGGCGCCCGTATAGCGAAGGACGGCGAAGGCGAGTGGGTGGCCCTCGATGAGCGTCGCCAGTCCGCAGACGGCGGCGATGACGTGGAGGAGCGTGCCGGTCTCCACGCCGAGGGCCGAAACGATGCCGGCCCTCCGTCCGTCCCGCACGCTGCGCGTGATGATGTAGATCAGGTTGGGTCCGGGCACGGCCACCAGGATCAGGGAGGCGAGGACGAAGGCGGCGAGTGAGGTCATCCGCGTTCCGAGAGGGGTGAAATGGGTGAGCTGGGTGTCATGCCGTTAGCCTCTCCTCGCGGCGGCTCGTGCTCCCGTGCCAATGGAGGAGAAAGTGGACCGGAATCGCCAGACGCCCGAGCTGGACGAGCTGATCGACCTGCTGGGCGACTGGAGTTCGGGCGAGGGGCCGCTGTACCGGCTCCTCACTGACGCGGTCAGCCGGGCCATCCGGTCCGGGGACCTGCGCACCGGGGACCGCCTCCCGTCCGAGCGTCGGCTCGCCGACGCCCTCTCGGTCAGCCGGGCGACGGTTGTCTCCGCGTACGAAGCACTGCGCGGGTCGGGCCTGGCCGAGACCCGGCGGGGCAGCGGCACGCAGGTATCGGGAGGGGCGGCAGCACACTGGGTTCCGGTGGACGGGCGGGTACGCGGCGGACAGGCCACCGCAGTGGTCCAACGGCTGATCACACCACCGCCGGACCTCATCTCGCTGGGGTGCGCGGCCGAGGCCGGCGGTCCGGACCTGGCCCAAGCGCTGCTCCACCTGGTCCGCGAGGACCTGCCCGGGCTGATCAGTGACGCGGGCTACCACCCGGCCGGGCTCCCCGCGCTGCGAGCTGCGATCGCCGCCCACCACACCGCTCACGGCCTGCCGACCGTGCCCGACCAGGTCGTGGTGACCACGGGTGCCACGCAGGCCGTCGCCCTGAGCGCCCAGCTGTACCTCGGGCGCGGGTCCACCGCCCTCGTGGAATCCCCCGGGTGGCCGGGATGCCTGGACGTCCTCAGGGCGGCCGGCTCCCGGCTCGTCGGCGTCCCGCTCGACTCCGACGGGGTCCGGATCGACCGGCTCGCCACCGCGCTCGCCGAACACCGGCCCGCGCTGCTCTACCTCATGCCGACCTACCACAACCCCACCGGCACCCTGATGTCCACCGGACGTCGTCGCCGGGTGGCCGAGCTCGCCGCCGAACACGGCGTCACCATCCTGGAGGACAGCGCCCACGCGGCGGGGCTCGCCCCCGGCCAGGCTCCGCCGCCGATCGCGGCAGCCCCCGCCGGGGCAACCGTGCTGACGGTGGGTTCGCTGGCAAAGGCCGTTTGGGGCGGCCTCCGGATCGGATGGATCCGCGCGCCACAGGACACGGTGGCCCGCCTGGCCCGGCTCAAAGCACTCAACGACCTCGGCAGCCCGCTCCTCGACCAGGCCCTCGCCGCCCGGCTCCTCCCCGCACTCCCGGCCCTCGCGCCCGAACGGGCCCGCATCCTCCGCGAGCGGCTCGCCACCATCACCCGGCTGCTTGCCGAGCAGCTTCCGAACTGGCGCTGGCAGGCACCGCAGGGCGGCTCCGTTCTGTGGGTCCAACTGCCCGCGGGCACGGACGCCCGGCTCTACGCACGGGTGGCACTGCGCCACGGCGCGGAGGTCATCCCCGGCGCCACGATGGACCCGACAGGAGCCCACGACGACTACATCCGCATCCCCTACTCCTTCGCCCCGGAGACCGTGGCAGCACTGGTCGACCGCCTCTCGGCAGCCTGGGCCGCACTGTCTCGGAGCAGTGGCCACCCCCTTGCCGCACCAGTCGGCAGGGACGACAGGCAGCGGTAAACAAGAACGGCCGCGCCTCAGGCGGCCGGCACCGCCTCCCCGTGGGTGAGGGTCTCCCACGCCACGAACAGGTCGTCCGTCCCGGCCGGCCGCGTCTTCTCGACCAGCTCGCGGGTGTACGGGAGTTTCGCGCCCGTCCGCACCGCGTAGTGCTGGAGCGCCACTTCGAGGTCGGGGCCCATCGTGCGCTCCAGCCTGCCGCCGCACAGCCACCCGGGGGCCTCTTCCCCGAGCTGGTACTTCGCGTGGAACTCCAGTGCCGCCTTGAGCCGCTCGCCCTGCTCCCCGTACAGGTCGACGCCCTGGTGCCAGGCCGTCTCCGCGATGTGCGCGGAGGCCGCGAGCGCGTAGCCGACGTGCATGAGGTTGCGGCAGGTCTCCTGGGCGATGCCGTCGACGTACGTGCCCTGGCCGAACCAGTACGAGGCGACCTTGTCCGGCGAGTCGATGCCCGTGCGCGGCGGGGCCAGCGGGTGCGCGCCGTCCCGCTTGAGGTAGAAGTACGCCGGGACGCGCTCCCGGAACCGCTCCAGGGACTCCCGGAAGACGTCCCGGTCCTCCAGGAAGACGGAGATGCCGAGGGCGGCGTCGATCATGGCCAGCTCCCAGTTGCCGTTGTACGCCGGCACCTGCGCGCGGACGGCCGGGAGGTAGGCGGTGCGCAGCATCTCCTTGAAGCGGTCGACGCGCCCGGCCCCCCAGTGCGGGTAGTCGGCGTGGACGATCTCGGCGGCGCGCGCCCAGGTGGAACCGGACCAGGCGGCCTGGAGGCCGGCGTTGTCCTCGGCGTGACGCTTCATCACGGCCGACCAGCCGTCCATGATCTCCACGGCCTTGCGCGCGTGGGAGGCCTTGCCGTTCACCGACCAGAGCAGGGCGTGGGTGTACGCGGCGATCGCGTCCTGCCGTTCGTCGAGGCAGGACTGCGGCCCCGAGTTGAAGGGGCAGGGCACCACGTCCTCCGGGTGCGCCCGGTAGTCGAGGGAGGCGTAGCGGCTCTTCAGGAGCGCCCGGTACGCGGAGTTCCACGGCTCCTTGCCGGCCGCGACCATCTGCTTCGCGTGCTGGAGCCGGGTGTGGCTGACGACGACGCCCGGGTGACGGAAGACCACGTCGCCCGGGTCCCCGGCGTGGGCCCGGCCCTCGGGGGCGGCGCACGCCGCGAGCAGCAGGCCGCCCGCGAGGAGGGCGCCCACGAGTCCGAGGCCGAGTCGCTTGGATGTGGATGCGTTCATGTCTGACACGCCATCACGCTTGCCCCGCGCCCCGGCCCTCTCACCGCCGATTGGGCCGTTCGGCCCGCCGGGCCCGCCCTAACGGCACGCCGAAGGGCGGGCCCGTCGGCCGAACGGCCGCGACCCGCCCGCTCCCCCGGACCTCACACGGGCACGAGGGCGCAGCGCCGCATCACTTCGTCCAGGGACAGCCCCAGGGCCCCGGCGAGGGCGGCGACGGTGAAGAAGGCCGGGGTCGGGGCCCGGCCGGTCTCGATCTTGCGGAGGGTCTCGGCGGAGAGTCCGGCGCTGGCCGCGACCTCGACCATGCTGCGGCCACCGCGGGCCGTGCGCAACAGGGCGCCCAGCCGCTCGCCGCGCTCGCGCTCTTCGGGGGTGAGGGGGGTTCGGACCATGACCTCATCCTACCCCGGAGCCCAATAAGTATCCCGTTACAGTTATACCGGTATAGTTATTGGCATGGTGGAACTCAAGACAGAACGATCGATCGACCAGATGCGCGCCGCCGGCCGCGTCGTCGCACACGCCCTCGCCGCCGTCCGGGACCGGGCCGCCGTGGGGGTCTCCCTCCTGGAGCTCGACCTGGTCGCGCGCGAGGTGCTCCGTGAGGCCGGCGCGAGCTCGCCCTTCCTCGGCTACCGGCCGCGGTTCGCGCCGGTCCCCTTCCCTGCCGTCATCTGCGCCTCGGTCAACGACGCGATCGTGCACGGCATCCCGGACGATTACCGGCTGCGCGACGGCGACCTCGTCAGCATCGACTGCGGCGCGAAGCTGGGCGGCTGGGTCGGCGACGCCGCCGTCAGCTTCACCGTGGGCCGGGCCCGCCCCGACGACCTGCGGCTCATCGCGACCTCCGAGGCGGCCCTCGCGGCGGGCATCGCCGCCGCCCGGCCCGGCAACCGCGTCGGCGACATCGCCCACGCCATCGGCAGCGTCTGCCGCGCCGCCGGGTACGGCATCCCCGACGGCTTCGGCGGCCACGGCGTCGGACGCTCCATGCACGAGGAGCCGGGCGTCCCCAACGAAGGACCGGCCGGGCAGGGTACGAAGCTGCGCGCCGGCATGGTGATCGCGATCGAGCCCATGCTGATCGCCGGAGGTACGGACGACTACGCCTGCGACGCCGACGGCTGGACCCTGCGGACCGTCGACGGCAGCCGCGCCGCGCACTCCGAGCACACGGTCGCGATCACCGCCGCCGGTCCGAGGATCCTCACCGCCCTGTAGGCCTCACCGAGGTGCAGCCCCGGGCTACCGCTCCCCGCCCGGGTACACCACCATCGCCGACCCGCCGCCCCGCCGGGTCGTCTCGGCCGCGGCCAGCCACCGCCCGTCGGGCAGCCGCTGGACACCGGTGGCCGCGCCGATCTCCGGGTTCTGCCGGAATCCCTGCCCGAGGGCCTCCAGCTCGGCGCGGACCGGGCTGTTCCACAGGCCCGGCTCCAGTTCCGTCGTGGTCTGGTTGCGCTGGCTGGCCCGCGGCGCGGCGATGGCCTCGACCAGCGGCAGCCCACGGTCCAGGTGCCCGGTCAGGGTCTGGAGCACCGTGGTGATGATGGTCGCCCCGCCCGGGGAGCCCAGCGCCAGCACCGGGCGTCCGTGCTCCAGCACGATGGTCGGGGACATCGACGAGCGCGGCCGCTTGCCCGGGCCCGGCAGGTTGGGGTCGGGAACGCCGGGAGCGGCCGGGGCGAAGGAGAAGTCCGTCAGCTCGTTGTTGAGCAGGAAGCCGCGCCCCGGGACCGTGATGGCGCTGCCGCCGGTCGACTCGATGGTCAGCGTGTAGGAGACCACGTTGCCCCAGCGGTCGGCGACGGTCAGGTGCGTGGTGTTCTCCCCCTCGTACGTCGTCGGGGCGGCCTGCCCGCCGCCGCCGCAGGCGACCGGATTGCGGGGATCACCGGGAGCCAGCGGGCTGGTCAGCGCCTTGGCCGGGTCGATGAGGCAGCCGCGCGTGTCCGCGTACCGCTGCGAGAGCAGCTCCTTGGTGGGCACGTCCTCGGCGGCCGGGTCGCCGACCCAGCGGCCCCGGTCGGCGAAGGAGATCCGGGAGGACTCGATGAAGCGGTGCAGGTACTGGGCTTCGGTGAGCTCGCCGAGGTCGCTGCGCTCCAGGATGTTCAGCGCCTCGCCCACGGTGGTGCCGCCGGAGGAGGACGGGGCCATGCTGTACACGTCCAGGCCCCGGTAGCCGACCCGGGTCGGGTCCTGCCGCTTGGTCGCGTACGCGCGCAGGTCCCCGGTGGTGAGATCGCCGGAGCGGACCACGCGGGTGGCCGCCGGGTCCACCGGGGGCGTGCGCACGGCCCGGACGATGTCCTCGGCCAGCGGGCCCCGGTAGAGCGCGCCCGCGCCCTTGCGGCCGAGCTCGGCGTACGTGTCGGCCAGGTCGGGGTTCTTGAAGGTGGAGCCGACCACCGGGAGGGCCCCACCGGGCAGGAAGAGCTTCCTGGTGTCGGGGAAGTCCCGGAAGCGGGCCTGGTTGCTCTCGGTCTGGGCCCTGAAGGTGGAGTCCACGGCGAAGCCCTCGCGGGCCAGCTTCTCGGCGGGCTTGAGGAGTTGGCGCAGCGGACGGGTGCCCCAGGATCCGAGCGCGCTCTGCCAGGTCGCCGGGGTGCCGGGGACGCCGACGCCGCGGCCGCTGGTCTGGCCCTCGGCGAAGGGGATCGGCAGGCCGTTCTCCTGGAACAGCGCGGCGGTGGCCGTCGCCGGGGCCGTCTCGCGGCCGTCGATGGTGTGCACCCGGCCGGACCGGGCGTCGTAGTACACGAAGTAGCCGCCCCCGCCGATGCCCGCGGAGTACGGCTCGGTGACCCCGAGCGCGGCGGCCGTCGCCACTGCGGCGTCCACGGCGTTGCCCCCGGAGCGCAGGACGTCGATGCCGGCCGCGCTGGCGTCGGCGTCGACGCTGGCGACGGCCCCGCCGTAACCGATGGCGACCGGGACCTTGGCCGGCGCGTCCGCCGGCGACGGCGGGGCGTCCGCCCCGGTCGAGACGAGCGCACCGGCGAGCGCGACGAGCGCTAACTGACGTGCGGCGGGACCACGCATTCGGTTCCTCCAGTCGACTGCCTGTCAGACCTTGGAGCGGCAGCGTAACTTCCCTGCACCCACCGCGTCATGAAGGCGGCGTGACGACTACGATCCGCCGCATGAATGACGACCTCCGCAACATCGTGCTCGGGGTGATGGCCACCGCGTTCAGTGGCGGGATCGGCTGGTTCGCCCGGACCTACCTGTGGCACCGTGCCCTGCGACGCAAGCAGGCCTTCTTCGGGCTCCCGACCGGCTCCGACTGCCTCTTCGTGGTCAACCGGCAGATGGGCGGCACCGATTCCTCGCTGCACCGCAACGATGCCTTCGCCCTGCTGGAGATATCCGCCCTGATCAAGGACTGCGGGGCGAACGTCCAGATCGTCACCCACGACGGAGCGCGCCAGGGCTTCGGCGAACGGGCGGAGTTCTGCGTGGGCGGGCCGACCTCCAATGTCCGCACGACCGCACACCTGGCCTCCATGCTGCCGGGGGTGCAGACCGACATCGGTCTCCCGTCAGGCCATCCGGACCGCGCCGCCATCCGGATCGGCGGGGAGGCGTACCGCTGGGTGAAGGGACAGGTCGAGTACGTGGTGCTGGCGCGGCTGACGAACGGGCAGGGCTCGCGGCCGGTGTTCCTGCTGTCGGGCCAGACCGCCAACAGCAACCAGGCCGCCGCCCGGTACCTGGCCAAGCACCATGTCCGACTGGCCCGCCGGTACGGTCACGAGTCGTTCTGCGTGCTGTTGAAGGTGATCAACTCAGACGCCTACGGGCCCGATGTGACCGAGCTGGTGGCGGACGTCACCGTGGCGGCCCGGACACCCGCAGCGGCAGCCGTGTGATCCCGTTGATGAAGTTCGACACCAACCGGCGCGGTGGACCCGCCAGTTCGGGTACCGGCATGACGGCGGCCCACTCCTCGTAGAGGACGCGGAGCTGGAGCCGGGCGAAGTGCGCGCCCAGGCACACGTGCGGGCCGTCGCCGAAGGAGACGTGCGGGTTGGGGGTCCGGCCGAGGTCGAGGCGGCCGGGGGCGTCGAAGACGCGCTCGTCGTGGTTGGCGGAGGCGTGGAAGACCACCACCTTGTCCCCTGCCCGGATCCGCTGTCCGGAGAGCTCGGTGTCGGCGGCGGCGGTGCGGCGAAAGCTCAGCACCGGCGGGTGGACGCGCAGGAGTTCCTCGACCGCCCGGTCCACCGGGGCCCTGCCGTCGGCGAGTTCGGCGTAGGCGTCCGGGTCGCGGGCCAGGGCGAGCAGGCCGCCGGGCGCGGCGCTGCGCACGGTGTCGTTGCCCGCGACGGTGAGCAGGAAGAAGAACATCTCCAGCTCCGCGTCCTCGAGCCCGGCGAGCGCGAGGGCGGTCATCACGTCGTCGCCGGGGCGGGCCCTTTTGTGGGCGGCCAGTTCGCGGGCGTACGCGAACATCTCCCCCAGCAGCGCCGGCGAGCGCGGGTTCAGCGGCTTCCCGTCCGGGCCGAGCGGCGGAGCCGGGGCATCCTCGGGATCCTGGTATCCGATGATCCGTACGGTCCACTCCAACAGCAACCCCCGGTCGGCGGCCGGGACGCCCAGCAGGTCGGTGAGGTTCAGCAGCGCGTACTCGTCGGTGACGGTGCGCACCAGGTCGGCGGCCCCGTCCTCGGCGCCGTCGCGGGCGGCGCGCAGCAGCGTACGGGCGCGGCCGCGGACCCGGGCGGCGAAGGCGTCGACGCGGGCCGGCGTGAAGGCGCGGGCCACGGTGCGGCGCAGGATCCCGTGCTCGGGCGGATCCTGGTTGAGCATGGTGCGCCGCAGGAAGGGCAGGTCGGCCGGGTCGGGGTCGCGGATCTGGGTGGCGCCCAGGTGCGAGGAGTACGTCTGGTGGTCGCGCAGGACCCGGACCACGTCGGCGTGCCGGGTGACGGCCCAGAAGCCGGGGCCGGCGGGCCAGCCGAGCACCTCCGGCTCGCTCTGCCAGGCCACCGGGCGGTGGTCGCGCAGCAGCCGGTAGCGCTCGTACGGGACGCCTTCGGCGTAGAGGCGCGGGTCGAAGACGTCGGGGGCCGGTCCTTGGTCCATGCGCCACACGGTGGCGGGGAGCGGCCCGGCCCGCAAGATGCCCCGCGGGGGCGGGGCCCCCGGGTCGGCCGTCCCGAGCGTCCCGGCCGGGGGCTCAGCGCTGCGGCCTGACCTCGCACACGGCGTTCTGCTCCTTGCCGTCGGAGCCGATGAGGAGGATCTGGGGGGCCGGAGTGGTGCGCACCGCAGCCAGAGCCGTGCAGGCCAGCTGGCGCCGGGCCGGGCCGGACAGCGGCCCGACCGGGACGGGCAGCACGACGCGGAGGGTCTTCCCGTCACCGTCGGACTTGACGGCGGGGCGGATGTAGTCCGCGCCGAACGGGCTCTTGGCGTCTGGCACCGGGATCTCGGTGGTCAGACCGGCCTCCCGCGCGGCCTCGCTCGGCCCCTCCAGCAGCATCCCGATCGAGAAGCCGAGGTCCGGCCGCTGCGTCCGGTCGGAGACCGGCAGCGGGACGAGCGCGCCGTCGGGCGCGATGAAGTACACCAGGCCCGGGTCGGGGGCGGTGGCCAGTTTCACGGTCCCGGCGCTGCCGCTCTCGACGACCCCGGTGGTGGCGATGCCGCAGCCGGTGGCGAGCAGCAGGGGGACGGTCAGCGCGGCCGCGGCCACGGCCCTGCGCACCCGGGTCATACGCGGGCCTCCAACGGCATGTCGAGGGTGAAGAGCGCGCCGCCGCCGGGGCCGTTGGCGGCGTGCAGGGTGCCGCCGTGCAGGCGGACGTTCTCCAGGGTGATGGCCAGGCCCAGGCCGCTGCCGGTGGAGCGGGTGCGGGCGGCGTCGGCCTTGAAGAAGCGGTCGAAGATGTGCGGCAGCACCTCGGGGGCGATGCCGGGCCCGCTGTCGGCGACCTCGACGAGCAGCCGCTCGCCCTCGGGCCGGGCCTCGGTGCGGACGCGCACCCGTACGGGGGCGCCGCCGTGCTTGAGGGCGTTGCCCACGAGGTTGGCGAGGACCACGTCGAAGCGGCGCGGATCGAGCCGGGCGCGGACGCCCGGGGGCAGGTCGGTGCTGACCCGGCCGTCGGTCCAGTGGCGGCGTTCCAGGGTCTTGGTGACGGTCTCGGCGACGTCGACCTCGTCGAGGTTGAGCTCGGCGGCGCGGGCGTCGAAGCGGGAGATCTCCATGAGGTCCTCGACGAGCACCGCGAGCTTCCCGGTCTCGGCGCTGATCAGGCGCAGCGCCTTGGCGGTGTCGGCGTCGAGCTCCTCGGCGCCCTCGTCGAGGACCTCGGTGACGGCGAGCATCCCGGCGAGGGGGGTGCGCAGTTCGTGGGAGACGTCGGCGGCGAAGCGGCGGGCGCGGGCCTCGGCCTCCCGGAGTTCGCTGACCGATTGTTCGAGGGCGCGGGCCGTCTCGTTGAAGGTGCGGGCGAGTCCGGCGAGTTCGTCGGCTCCGCGCACCTCGATCCGGGTGTCGAGCCGGCCGCGGCCCAGCCGCTGGGCGGCCTTGCGCATGTCCCGTACGGGCCTCAGGACGCTGCGCGCGGCGAGCAGGGCGGGGATCACGGAGATCGCCAGGCCCGGTACGGCGCCCATTCTGGCGGCGGCGACCAGGGCCTCCACGGTGGTCTGCTCGGTGTCCAGGGGCACGACCGCGTAGAAGACGGCGCCGGTGGGCTCGTAGTCCTCGTCGTACTTGAAGACGGCGGGCATGCCGACGACCAGGGAGAGGTTGCCGCCCCGGTCCTTCGTGCGCTGGAAGGCCCCGTGCGGGTGGGCCTTCACCTGGCCCCGGAGCTGTTCGCTGACGGAGGCGGAGATGGGTGAGCCGCCCTGGTTCGAGGTGGCGCGGAGCTTTCCGTACTCCCCGTAGACGATCCAGGGGTGCGGCTGGCCGCGCTTGCCCAGCTCCGCGACGAGCCGCTGGAGTTCCGCCTGCCCCATGGGCAGTTGGGTGAACTGGGAGTCGACCAGGTCGCGCAGGGTGCTGACGGCGGTGTCCTGGCTCTGCTTGAGGATCGCGTTGCGGGCCTGCTGGTAGGTGAGCGCGGCCGTGCTCACCGCGCAGATGGCGGCGACCAGCAGGAAGGCGGCGATCAGCCGGGTGCGCAGGCCCAGGGGGGCGAAACGTCTCATGCGCGCCGCTTACAGCGGGCCGAAGCGGTAGCCGAAGCCGCGCACGGTCTGTATGTAGCGGGGGGCGCCGTCGGGGTCCTCGATCTTGTGGCGCAGGCGGCGCACACAGGCGTCCACCAGCCGGGCGTCGGCGTGGTAGCTGTGCTCCCACACGTATTCGAGGAGCTGCTGGCGGGAGAAGACCTGCTCGGGCGAGGCCGACAGGTGCAGCAGGAGTTTGATCTCGCTGGGGGCCAGGGGCAGCCGCTCGCCGTTCCTGGCGACGGTGAGCCCGGCGCGGTCGACGGCCAGCTCGCCGTGGAACTCCACGTCGGGGCGGCCGCCGGCGGGCTCGCTGAGGCGGCGCAGCACGGCCTTGATGCGGGCCTCGATGACCTCGGTGCGGGCGGGTTTGACGATGTAGTCGTCGGCGCCGGCCTCCAGGCCGACGACTATGTCGAAGTCGTCCCCGCGTGCGGTGAGCATGATGATCGGGACCTGGCTGGTCTCGCGGATCCGGCGGCAGACCTGGACGCCGTTGATGCCGGGCAGCATGAGGTCGAGCAGGACGAGCTCGGGGCGGAAGCTCGCCATGAGTTCGAGTCCGGCCTCGCCGGTCTCGGCGGCGCTCACGTCGTGGCCCCTGCGGCGCAGGCCGAGCCCCACGCCCTCCCTGATGGAAGGGTCGTCCTCGATCAGCAGTACGCGTGGCATCGGGTCAGTATTCCAGGGTCGTCGAGCGGTCCCCTCCCGCTTTCGGCCGATATGTACGGCGGCCGGCAGCGGGTCCGGCCGGGACGGCAGGCCGTGGGCCTGTCCTAGCGGCCGGTCTTGCGGCGTACGGAGTCCAGCAGGTCGGTGATCTCCGCGAGCCGCAGGGGGCGGGCGAGGAGTAGGACGACGAGGACGATCACCGCGGTTCCCGCCGCGACCCCGGCGAAGTTTCCGAGGGGCCCTTCGATGTTCCCGAACCGGTCGACCGAGCGCGCGGCCGCGTACCCGGCGGCGGCCGCCGGGGCGCAGGCGGCGAGGAGCCGCAGGTGGGTCCGTACGGCGGTGTTCTTGCGCTGGGTACGGGTCCCCGTGCGCGGCCCGAGCCGCCGGGACAGGACGTACGCGGTGACGACCGCGCCCGCGGTGTAGGCGATCGAGCAGGCCGCGGCCATGCCGGTGACGGCCCAGCGCGGCGACAGCACCAGGTACGCGGTGACCGAGAGCCCGGCGTTGAGGGCGGCGATGGTGAGGTTGAGGAAAAAGGGGGTCCGGGTGTCGGAGAGGGCGTAGAAGCCGCGGGAGAGCACGTACTGCGCGGAGTAGGCGATCAGGCCGGGTGCGAAGGCCGCGAGCATGCCGGCCATGACGGCGACGTCGGCGGGGCCGGTGCGCCCGTACTCGAAGACGCTGCCCATCACCCAGGGGGCGAGGGCGGCGAGGAGCGCGGCGGCCGGGACGACGAGGGCGGCGGAGGAGCGCAGCGCGTAGGAGACGTCCTTGCGCACGGCCGCGAGGTCGCCGTCGGCGGCGGCGGAGCTCATCCGGGGCATGAGGGCGGTGACGAGGGAGACGGTGATGATGCCCTGCGGGACCATCCACAGCAGGTAGGCGTTGCTGTAAGCCGTGTAGCCGGCGCCGCCCGCGAGGCCCTCGGCGACGGCGTGCTCGCCGGTGGCGGTGGAGAGCCGGGTGACGACCCAGTACGCGATCTGGTTGGTCAGGACGAGCAGGACGAGCCAGCCCGCGTTGCGCAGGGGGCGGGCCAGGCCGCTGCCGCGCCAGTCGAAGCGGGGGCGCCAGCGGAAGCGGGCGGCGCGCAGCGAGGGGATCAGGCCGAGGGCCTGGACGACGATGCCGGCGGTGGTGCCGATGCCCAGCAGCCGGGTCTCGGAGGCGCTGAGGCCGTCGCCCGCACCGTAGGAGAGGTACAGGAAGAACCCGAACACGGCGATGACGACGAGGTTGTTGAGGACCGGGGTCCACATCATGGCGCCGAACCGGCCGCGGGCATTGAGCACTTGCCCGAGTAGGGTGAACAGCCCGTAGAAGAGGATCTGCGGGAGGCAGTAGCGGGCCAGGGCCACGGTGGTGGCCTCCTGGCCGCCGCTGTAGCCGGTGTACGCCGAGACGATGAGCGGGGCGGCCAGTACGGCGGCGGCGGTGAGGACCAGCAGCGCGGCCGTGCAGACGGTGAGCAGCCGGTCGGTGTAGGCGGCGCCGCCGTCCTCGTGCTCCTTGGCGGCGCGGACCAGCTCGGGGACGAAGACCGCGTTGAGGGCGCCGCCGATGAGCAGGATGTACAGGATGTTCGGGACGGTGTTGGCGACCGCGTAGCCGTCGCCGAGCAGGGTGATGCCCAGCGCGGCGACGATCACGGCGGAGCGGACGAAGCCGGTGACGCGGGAGACGATCGAGCCGGCGGCCATGAGCGCGCCGCTGCGCAGCACCGAGGTCTTCTTCGGTGCTGCGCGGTCGGCGGCGGGCTCTGTCGCGGCCGGGGTGTCGGCCGTTCTGGGGTCTGCGAGGGTCACCGGCGGGCCATGTACGCCTGGAACGCCTTGTAGAGGGCCGTGTTGGCGTATCCGTCCATGGAGGTCTCCCACTCGCCGAGGGTTTCGACGACCTGTCCGCCGGTGCCGAGCTTCCAGCGCAGCAGCCCGAAGGAGCGTTCGTCGGGGTCGAGGGTGGAGGGTACCCCGCGCATGTCGTATTCGTCCGCTCCGAGCGCATGTGCGTCACACATCATGCGCCACTGCAGGGCGTTGCTGGGGCGGACCTCGCGGCGGTGGTCGGCGGAGGCGCCGGTCTGGTACCAGACCCGGCTGCCGGCCACGATCATGGTGTGTGCGGCGAGGATCTCGCCCTGGTGAACTCCCAGGTAGAGGCGCATGCGGCCGGGCTCTTCCGCGTTCAGGACCTCGTACTGCTGCTGGTAGTACGCCGGCGAGCGGCCGAGCCGGAAGCCGTCGCGCTCCTCGGTGATGCGCAGCAGCCGGTAGAACTCGGGCAGGTCGGCGGCAGTGCCGACGACGGTCTCGACCCCCGCCTTCGTGGCCTTGCGCACATTGCGCCGCCACTCCTGGTTCAGGCCCGACCACAGTTCGTCGAGGGTGCGCCCGGCGAGCGGTACGCGGAAGACGTGGCGGGGCTGGGCGTCGCCGTCGTCCTCGCCTCCGCAGCGCTTCCAGCCGCGGGTGCGCAGCCGGTCGGCGAGCGCGGCTCCGACCGGGTCCACCTCGGTGGCGAGCACGTCGGAGATCTGTCGGCCCGGGCCGGTGCCCGCCTTGGCGGTGGCCGCGTCCCAGCGGCGGTAGGCGGGGGTGGGGCCGATGCGCACGGCGAAGGCGCCGGAGGCCTTGAGGTGGTTCTTGAGGGGGGTCAGCCAGCGGTCGATGTCGGGGTCGGCCCAGTCGGCGACGGGGCCCTCGGGGAGGTAGGCGAAGTATTTGCGGGTGCCGGGGAATTGCCGGTACAGAACGAGCCCGGCACCCTCTATTTCACCTCCGGGGTAGTGCCATCCGACCCTTTCGGAGCGCCAAAGGTCCTTTACGCTGCCCCAGGACGGGTACTGGAGAAAGCTGGCCCGGCCGTGCCGGACAAGGAATGCCTGATATTCCGCAACGGACAGCGGGCGCACGGCGAGCTCCCTGTCCCGGCTTCGGGTCTGGTGCTGCTGGGTGGGGGTCACGAGCAGTGCACACACGGCTGACCGGCCTTCCTGTACGTCCTGAGTACGTCCGAGAATCGGTGGATGTACAGGACTCTCACAGGCGCCCGTGACCGCCGTGTTCGGCGATTGTGACCGGACGATGACCGTATCGCTGCGGTCCATGTCACATAGGAATTCCTGAAGTTTTCCTGATCTCCCGCAACCTAGAGTCGTTTCGTTCGCATCTTCTTTTACGGACGATCATTACTTCGGAGGGGTTTTCGTTGAGCCGCACACGCCGGGTCTTCTCTGTACGCAGCCGCACCGCCGTGGCGGCCGGGACCGCATTGCTGGCCGCCTCACTGGCGGCTTGTGGTGGCGGTGGCGCCGCCGCGGGTGGCGGAGCCAAGGCGGAGATGAAGGAAAAGCCGGCCATGGCGGTCTCGGTGAACCTCGCCGGCGGCCAGGTGAAGGCGGGGGCGCCGGTGACCGTGACGATCGCCGAGGGCAAGCTCGCGACGGTGAAGGTCACCGACGCCAAGGGCGGTGAGCTGGCCGGGCAGATATCCGCCGACGGGAAGACCTGGACCTCGCAGGGCAACGCCCTGCCCTCGGCCGACTACAAGGTCGAGGCCCAGAACACGGACAGCCAGAGCGCCGCGACGACGTTCAAGACCTCGGCTCCCGACAAGGTGAACAAGGTCTCGATCAACATCCCCAAGGGCAGCACCGTGGGCGTGGCCATGCCGGTCTCGATCGTCTTCGACAACCCGGTGAAGGACAAGGCCGCGGTCGAGAAGCAGTTGAAGGTCACCACCTCGAACAACACCGAGGGCTCGTGGGGCTGGATCACGGACTACTCCGGCAAGGACCGCGTCGACTGGCGGCCCAAGGAGTACTGGAAGTCCGGCACCGACGTGAAGGTCCAGATGAACCTGAACGGGGTCGACTCCGGCCCCGGGGGCGGGATGTTCGTCAAGGACTACACGACCGAGTTCAAGATCGGCAAGGACCGCCAGGTGAAGGTGAACCTCGACACGAAGAAGGCGACGGTCACCGAGAACGGCGAGGTCGTCAGCACCATCCCGATCTCGGCGGGCACGCCCGGCGGCAAGAAGGCCTCCTGGGACGGGAAGCTGGTGATGATGACGAAGGAGGGCACCATCCGGATGGACTCCCAGACGGTGGGCCTGGGCGACTCCTACGACAAGATGGTCGACTACTCGATCCGGCTGACCTGGTCGGGCATGTACGTGCACGCCGCGCCGTGGAACACGGCCAACTTCGGCCGCGCCAACACCAGTTCCGGCTGCGTGGGGATGAGCGACGAGAACGCCAAGGCCTTCTTCACGGCGGCCCAGGTGGGTGACCCGTTCGAGGTCGTGGGCCAGGGATCCAAGGGCAACCCGGACCTCGGCAACGGCTACGGCGAGTGGAACCTCAGCTGGGAGCAGTGGCAGACCAAGAGCGCCACGGCCGGAACCCCACAGGTCGGCTGAGCGCGGCAGGGCGACACCCCCCTCCACACCCCCCCTTCTGTGAAGTTGACCATCATTCAATCGTTACCGGCACGTAACTTACTCACGGGTTACTTCCGGTAAGCCCCTCCCGTTACCGTCGGGTCACTTTGACACCCCCGGCACACGCGAGGAGCGATCGATGGTCCGTACCGTCCGCATCACCAGCACCGCGACTGCCATGGCAGCCGTACTGGCAGCAGCCGCCCTGGGCCTGGCCCCCCATCAGGCCCAGGCGGCTCCCGCCCGTACGACCACCGCCGTCTCGGAAGCCTCGTCGGCGATCACCTTCCACGACATCCCCGGCTCCGGCGGCATCACCCTCAAGGGCAACGTCTTCACCCCGGCGGGCGCCGTGGCCGGCGCGAAGTACCCGCTGATCGTGCTGCCGACCAGCTGGGGCATGCCGCAGATCGAATACATCGCCCAGGCCAAGAAACTCGCCGACTCCGGTTACGTGGTGGTCAGTTACACCTCCCGCGGCTTCTGGCTCTCCGGCGGCGAGATCGAGACCGCCGGGCCGGCGGACGTCGCCGACGTCTCCGCCGTCATCGACTGGGCGCTCGCCCACACCCAGGCCGACGCCGCACACATCGGCACGGGCGGGGTCTCGTACGGCGCGGGCATCAGCCTGCTGGCCTCCGCGAGCGATCCGCGCATCAAGGCCGTGGTCGCGCTCAGCGGCTGGGCCGATCTCATCGAGTCCATCTACTCCGGCCGCACCCAGCACCTCCAGGCGGCAGCTCTGCTCGGTGGCGCCGGCTTCCTCACCGGGCGCCCCGGCCCCGAACTCCAGCAGATCCTCGGCGACTTCCTCGGCTCGAAGCTGGACCGGGAGCCGCAGATGATCGAGTGGGGCAAGAAGCGCTCCGCCGCCGAGAAGGTGGACGCGATCAACGCCAACGGCGCCGCGATCATGCTCGGCAACGCCTGGGGCGACACCATCTTCCCGCCCAACCAGTACGCGAAGTTCTTCGAGAAGCTGACCGGTCCCAAGCGCCTGGAGTTCCGCCCCGGCGACCACGCCACCGCCGAGCTGACCGGGCTCCTCGGACTGCCCAACGACACCTGGACCAACGCCCACCGCTGGTTCGACCGCTACCTCAAGGGCGCGGCCAACGGAGTCGACGCCGAGCCCCCCGTCCAGATCAAGCCCCGCAGCGACGGCGGGTACGAGGGCTACGCCGACTGGAAGTCGGTCGGCTCCGGCGGCGCCGAGAAGCTGATGCTCTCCGACAGCGAGCACCTCTTCACCGGCGTCGACTCCGGCGCCAACGGCGGGATCGTCATGCTCTCCAGCCTGCTCGACCAGATCGCCCAGGCGCCCCCCACCGCCTCCATCCCGCTGCTCCCCCGCGCCTTCGCCGCCGTCTGGCAGTCGCCGCGCTACGAGGAGGAGCGCCGCGTCCGCGGCACGGTCAGGCTGCACACCACCGTGACGCCCTCGAAGTCCGACGGCACCTTCGTCGCGTACCTCTACGACGTGGGCCCGCTCGGCATCGGGAAGCTGATCAGCAACGCCCCGTACACCTTCCACGGAAAGCCGGCCGGGCAGTCCTTCGGCGTGGACCTGGAGCTCTTCTCCACCGCCTACGACGTGCCGGCCGGGCACCGCCTCGCGGTCGTCGTCGACACCGTCGACCCGCTGTACATCGAGCACAACCCGACCGGCGGGCAGCTGACCTTCTCCTCGCCCCGCACCGATCCCTCGTACGTCTCGGTGCCGCTGCGCGAGCAGTGATCCGCGGCTGCTGCCGTGCCGGGTGTGGCTCTGGGGGTACGCCCTCCGGGTCAGATCCGGCCCGGCAGCGCCGTTGAGGGATCGGCCACGTCGATGTCGATGTCGACGGCCTTGGTCTTGGGGTTGCGCCGCTCGCGCCGGGCCACCCAGGTGGCGAACCAGGACAGGAGCATGCACATCCCGATGTAGATCGGCGAGATGATCATCACGACGGGGATGAAGGGCAGGTCGTAGTCGAGGTTGGAGGCGATCAGCTTGCCCGCGTGCAGGAACTCCTCGTAGGTGATCAGGTAGCCGAGCGAGGTGTCCTTGAGCGCGACCACGAGCTGGCTGATGATCGTGGGCAGCATCGCCCGGACCCCCTGCGGGGCCAGGACGTAGGTCATCACCTGGGTCTTGCGCATGCCCAGGGCGTACGCGGCTTCGCGCTGGCCCTTCTCCACCGAGTTGATGCCGGTGCGGAAGACCTCGGCCAGCACCGAGCCGTTGTACAGGGTCAGTCCGGCGACCAGCGCGGGCAGCGGCTGGACCTTGAGCGCGACGAAGATGAAGAAGATCATCACCAGCACCGGCATGGCCCGGAAGAACTCCACGCACAGCGTGCACAGCCAGCGCACCGGCCGGTGGACCGAGAGCCGGCCCGTCGCGAGCACCGCGCCGAGCGCGAGCGAGAGCACCGAGGCGTAGGCGAAGGTCTTGAGGGTGTTCCACAGGCCCTTGAGCAGCAACTCCTGGATGCCCTTGTAGGTGAAGGGGCTCCACTTGGCGGCGGTGAACTGGTCCGTGTCGAAGAGCAGGTAGAGCAGCCAGCCGAGCAGCCCGAGGATGACGGCGGTCGAGGCGATCCCGTAGAAGAAGTGGCGGCCCTGGGCGCGCGGGCCCGGCAGGTCGTAGAGGGCGGTGGACTCCAGGTCACCGTGGAGCGCGTGCGCGGTCATCGGGCGACTCCGAAGCGCTTCTCGAGCACGTTGAACAGCGCGCTGATGGACAGGGTGATGATCAGGTAGCCCACCGCGATCCAGACGAAGGTCCAGATGATGCTGTAGCCCAGCTCGTTGAGGGTCTTGTACGTGCCCAGCAGCTCGGTGACGCTGAAGGCCCCGGCGATCGCCGAGTTCTTGGCGAGCGCGATGAGCGTGGAGCCGATGGGCGGGATGACGGACCGGAAGGCCTGCGGCAGTACGACCGCGCCCAGGGTCTGCCCGAAGGACATGCCGAGGCTGCGGGCCGCCTCGCCCTGGCCCTTGGGCACGGTGTTGATGCCGGAGCGCAGGGCCTCGCAGATGAAGGCCGAGGTGTAGCAGCCCAGGGCCAGCACCGCGAAGAGCTCGAAGGGCAGGACCAGGCCGAAGCGCGGCAGGCCGAGCAGGACGGCGAAGAAGAGCAGGGTGAGCGGGGTGTTGCGCAGGATGGTCACCCAGACGGTGCCGAAGACCCGGAAGGAGCCGACGGGGGCGACGCGGAAGGAGGCCATCAGGAAGCCGAGGACCAGGGCCAGGAGGGAGGCGTAGACCGTGAGTTCCACGGTGCCGAGGAAGCCCTTCCCGTAGAGCGAGAAGTTTTCGGTGAGTACGTCCATGGCGGTGCGCTCTCCCCTCAGCTCGCCGGGTAGCGGTCGATGGCGGGCGGCGTGGGCGCGGGCTGGCCGGAGAGGCCGAGCGTGGCCTCGTAGGCCTTCTTCCAGTTGCCGTTCTTCTCGTTCGCGGCGAGGGCGTCGTCCAGGGCGAAGCGCAGCGCATTGTCGGAGCGCGGCACGCCGATGCCGTAGGGCTCCTCGGAGAAGGGCTTGCCGACCACCTTGAGCTCCTCGGGGACCTTGGCCGCGTAGCCGAGGAGGATGGAGTCGTCGGTGGAGACGGCGTCGACCTGGTAGGTCAGCAGGTTGTCCACGCAGACCGAGTACGTGTCGTAGGCGACGAGGACGGCCCGCGGGAACTCCTTCTGGAGCCGCTGGTACGGGGTGGAGCCGGCGGCCGAGCAGACCTTCTTGCCGTCGAGGTCCTCGGGGCCCTTGATGTCCGTCTCCCCCTTGCGCACGAGCAGGGACTGGCCGGCGAGGAAGTAGGGGCCGGCGAAGCCGACCTGCTTCTTGCGGTTGTCGTTGATCGTGTAGGTGCCCACGTAGTAGTCGATCTGGCCGTTCTGCAGGGCCGTCTCGCGGTTGGCGGAGGCGATGGTCTTGAACTCGATCGTCTTGGGGTCGAAGCCGAGCGAGGCGGACATCATCTTGGCGATCTCGATGTCGAAGCCGGAGTAGCGGCCGCTCGCGGGGTCCTTCTCCCCCATGTACGGCTGGTCCTCCTTGGCGCCGACCACGAGGTGGCCGCGCTTCTTGGCCTTCGTCCAGGTCGGCGAGTCCGGCAGCTGGAAGCCGGTGGCGACCTGGTAGACGGGCAGGTCCTCGGGCTGCGGGCCCTTGACCGGCGGGCTGCCGGACTTCCCGCAGCCGGCGAGGGCGCCCAGCAGGAGGAGGGCGGCGGCGAGGGCGGGCAGGACCCGGGCGCGCGGGGCGTTCGCGCGGATGCGCGGGGCGTTCGTCGGAAGCTGTCTCATCGGGCCGCCCCTCAGTGCTTGAGGATCTTGGAGAGGAAGTCCTTGGCCCGGTCGCTCTCGGGGGCGGTGAAGAAGGCCTCCGGGGTCCGGTCCTCGACGATCCTCCCGTCGGCCATGAACACGACGCGGTTGGCGGCGGAGCGGGCGAAGCCCATCTCGTGGGTGACCACGACCATGGTCATGCCCTCCGCGGCGAGCTGCTGCATGACCTCCAGCACCTCGTTGATCATCTCCGGGTCGAGCGCGGAGGTGGGCTCGTCGAAGAGGAGGGCCTTGGGGTTCATGGCCAGCGCCCGGGCGATGGCCACGCGCTGCTGCTGGCCGCCGGAGAGCTGGGCGGGGAACTTCTCGGCCTGGTCCGCGAGGCCCACCCGCTCCAGCAGCTCGCGGGAGCGCTTGTCCGCCTCCTCCTTCTTGCGCTTCCTGACCTTGATCTGGGCGAGGGAGACGTTGGCGAGGACCGTCTTGTGCGCGAAGAGGTTGAAGGACTGGAAGACCATCCCCACGTCCGCGCGGAGCGCGGCGAGCTCCTTGCCCTCGGCCGGCAGCGGCTTGCCGTCGAGCGTGATCGTGCCCGACTCGATGGTCTCCAGCCGGTTGATCGCCCGGCACAGGGTCGATTTGCCGGAGCCGGAGGGGCCGATGACCACCACCACCTCCCCGCGGCCGACGGTGAGGTTGATGTCCTGGAGGACGTGCAGTTGTCCGAAGTGCTTGTTGACGTCCCGCAGCTCGATCAACGGATCGACGGCCATACGCTGCCCTGCCCACTTGTCGGTGTGTCGAGGTCAGCGCAAACTATCCAGCCGGGGAAGGGCACTTCACCGCGACACGCCTAAAAGCCGCATAAAGGCCCGCGAGGTCAGCCTTACGTGGCCGTCTCGGCCTTCCGGCGCCGTCTCAGCCTTCCGAGGCTTCGGCGTAGGCCTGGCTGAGCTCGGGGGATCCCGTCATCGCCCAGGACACCCCCGACTCGACCACGTTCAGTTCGCGGCCCGAGGCCAGCCGGATCATCGGCTGGCCGTTGGGCCACACCTGCCAGGCGGCGCCGGGAACGGAGCGGACGATCACGGTCCCGAGGTAGAAGCCCGCGTCGTTGCCCAGCCACGGCGTGATCTCCGGATCACGGCGCCAGCGCGGCATCAGCTGGTCGATCTTCTCCAACGAGCGCGGGCTCTCGTCGAGTTCGAACCCGGCCGAGCGCGCGTGGGCGCGCAGCATCTCGCATTCCGCGAACATCTCGTTGATGCCCTCGGGATCGTCCGCGAGGGCCGCGGCGAGTCCCGCACCCGGTTCCGCTTCGTGTCGATTGATCCAGTTGGCCAGGAAAGGGATGTTCATAGAGCCAGCCTGACACCCGGATCCCGGCCGGGCGACTGGGCGCGCGCGGACTGTGACAGATAGGAGTGAGCTAGACCGCCAGGTCGACGACGACCGGCGCGTGGTCGGAGGCGCCCTTGCCCTTGCGCTCCTCGCGGTCCACGTAGGAGTCGGTGACGGCCTTGGCGAAGGCCTCGTTCCCGTAGACCAGGTCGATGCGCATGCCCCTGTTCTTCGGGAAGGCCAGCATCCGGTAGTCCCAGAAGGTGTACGGCCGGTCGTACTTGAGCGCGCGCGGGAAGACGTCGGAGAGCCCGGCCGCGCGCAGCTGCTCCAGGGCGGCCCGCTCGGCGGGGGTGACGTGGGTGAGTCCCTCGAAGACCGCCGGGTCGTAGACGTCCTCGTCGGTCGGGGCCACATTGAAGTCGCCGAGCACCGCGAACGGGCGCTCCCCCGCCGCGTCTTCGGCGACGGCTGCGGACAGGGCGCGGAACCAGTCCAGCTTGTAGCCGTAGTGGTCGTGCTCGACCTCGCGCCCGTTGGGCACGTACACCGACCAGACGCGCACCCCGTTGCAGGTGGCGGAGATCGCGCGGGGCTCCTGGACCCCCTCGTAGTCGGGCCCGCCGGGCAGCCCCACGACCACGTCCTCCAGGCCCACCTTGGAGAGCAGGGCCACGCCGTTCCACCGGCCGGTGGCGTTGACCGCCGACTCGTAGCCCAGTGCGCGCAGCTCCTCGTACGGGAACTGCTCCGCGGAGCACTTGGTCTCCTGGATGCACACGACATCGGTGCCGGAGCTCTCCAGCCAGGCCAGCAGGCGCGGCAGCCGGGCGGTGATCGAGTTGACGTTGAACGTGGCGATACGCATGCCGTCCAACCTACCGCCCGGCACCGACAGTCACAGTTCGGCGCTGTCCCCGGCGGTGAGTCGGGTGTGCGGGGAGCCGCCGAGGGCGTTCAGGGCGGAGTCGTAGATCGGGCGGGCGAGGTCCGCGAGGTAGGCGTCGTGGATGTCGATGGCCACGCGCGGCTTGACCGCCCGGACGTAGTCGACGACCTCGGCGATCTTGTTCCAGGGGGCGTGCACCGGGAGCATCAGCGTGTCCACGGGGGCGTCCGGCACGGTCAGCGCGTCGCCGGGGTGGAAGAGCGAGCCGTCGACCAGGTAGCCGACGTTGGTGACCCGCGGAATGTCCGGATGGATCACGGCGTGCAGCTCGCCGTGCACCTGCACGTCGAAGCCGGCCGCGGTGAAGGTGTCCCCGTGGCCCACGGTGTGGACGCGGCCCGGGTAGGCGGGGGCGAGCTTCTCCGCGACGCTGCGCAGGGTCCACAGCCCGGCCGCCGGGTTCGCGTCGAGGGCGGCGCGCAGCCGGCCCTCCTCGAAGTGGTCGGGGTGCTCGTGGGTGACGAGCAGGGCGTCGGCGCCGAGTCCGGCGTCCGCTTCGCTGAAGGCGCCCGGGTCGATGACGAGCACGCGCCCGTCCTTCTCCAGCTGGACGCAGGAGTGCAGCCGCTTGGTGAGCTTCATGATCGAAGGCTAGCGGCGCGGCGGGCCCGGGAAGGCGGAGCCGGCCGGATTCGAACCGGCGTCCTCGCGATTTTGGAGACCGCGCGCGACGACCTCTGCGCTACGGCTCCGCCCCCGGACAGCACCCTACCCGCGAGGCGGGTGGCGCGCGGCGGCGCCCGGACGGCCTACGGCACGGTCGTGGAGACCACGTACACCTTGGCGACGTCGGGGTCCGTGAGGTCGACGGTGATGTCCCGGGTGGGCCGCGAGCCCTCAGCTTCGAGGGTGGTCCCGAGCCACTGGATGTCGGGCGTCCAGGTCCAGCCGGCGACCGAGGTGTCGTGCTCGGAGATCGCCGACCCGGGGGTCAGCTTCTCGCGGCTGGTGCCGACGGAGGACAGGAAGGCGTCCAGGTCCTCCGGGACGACGGCGAACTGCGCGTACAGCCGGCTGGTGCGCCAGTTGTTGGTCTCCAGGAATCCGACGCGCCAGGCCTTCGGCGGGATCGGCACCTCGTAGATGCTGCGCTGCACCTTGGACGGCCAGCCGGGGCGCACCGTGTCGGCGCCGACCTTGGCGGCCTTGTCGCGGCCGCTCTGGCGGCTCTGCTGGGCGGAGACCGCGAGGTAGCCCGCCGGGACGCCGACCAGGAGCAGGATGATGATCGCGGTGATCCAGCGGCGCCGCACCACGTGCTTGCGGTCCTCGACGGGCATCGGCGCGCCGGGCCGCTCGTCGGGGGACGGGGCCTGGCGGGGCAGGGAGGGCGGGGTCACCGGATCTCTTCCAGGATGCTCGGGGCTTCGGCCCGGGGAGGAATGTGTCCCTCCATCGTAGGCACGGAGTGCCGGCGTTCTCTTCGCATCTGTCGCGACCTGCAGTTTCTCGGTCGAAAAGGGCCCAGGCCGAGAAGGAAAAGTGCGGTCCGGCCCGGCTGGACAAGATGCTGACCGAAGCACGCAACCACAACACCTGGTGGGGTGAGGGCAGCAGCGTCCCGCAGCAGCAGTCGGTACGCGACTTCGGGAAGTCCCGCGCCAAAGCCTTGAAGGACGTCAAGGCCCGGCTGCCGATGCGGCAGCGGGCGGGAATGCCCAGGTTCAAGAAGAAGGCCAGGGCCGACCCGAGCCTGAACTACACGCGGCGGGGATTCCGTATCAAGGACGGCCGACTGCATCTCGCGGGCGGCATCATCCTGACCGTGGTCTGGTCCCGCGACCTTTCCGCGGTCCCGTCGTCGGTGCGGGTCTACCGTGACAGCCTCGGCCACTGGTACGCGTCCTTCGTCGCCCCCACCGAAACCCAGCATCTTCCGGAGACGGGCGCGGTGATCGGGATCGACTGGGGCGTGAAGGAGACCGCGACCACCACCAGCGACGGCCACGACCTCCCGCACGCCGAGCACGGCAGGAAGGCTGCGGCCGGGCTCGCCCACTATCAGCGGATGATGGCGCGACGGAAGCCGGTGAAGGGCAGGCCCGGTTCGAGGGGCTACCGAGCGGCGATGAAGCTGGCGGCGAAGCTCCACAAGAAGGTTGTCCGGCAACGCCAGGACACCGCCCGCAAGTGGGCGAAGTCTGTGGTTCGTGACCATGACGCCCTCGCGGTGGAGGACTTCCGGCCGAAGTTCCTCGCCGCGTCGACCTTGGCGCGAAAGGCAGCCGACGCTGCGATCTCCGCGACCAAGCGCGAGCTGATCACCATGGCCCGCAAACACGGGCGCATCGTGCACCTCGTGCACCCCGCGCACACCACCATGGACTGCGCGCAGTGCGGAGCGAGAACCAAGCACGCACTACCTCTCTCAGAACGTACCTACACCTGCACCGCGTGCGGAGCCGTGTCCCCCAGGGACAAGAACTCCGCCCACGTGATGCTCGTCCGGGCTGGTCTCAACCCGGCTGGTGCCGATCGTGTAAGAGCTGACGGACCGCAGGTCCACAGCCAACGTGAGCCAGGAATCCCCGTCCTCTAGGGCGGGGAGGATTCAATGCTGTTCCTGGTCCTCGGGGCCGGTGGTGGTGTCGCGCCGGCCGAACTGCGCGTAGCGCTCGTACCGCTCGACGCGCCGGCGCGTGGCGCGGCGGAAGCGGCGGGCGACGAGCCGGGAGAGGTCGGCGGCGCCGACCATGCCCGCTTCGGGGCCGAGCTGGGCCTTGGCGATGCGGGCCTCGGGGCGGTAGCCGCGGCCGGTGAGGTGGCGGCGGAAGGCGTCGCGGGCGGGGCCGATCAGCAGGTCGTCGGCGGCGCTGACGCCGCCCCCGATGACGAAGCAGGAGGGGTCGAGGGCGGCCGCGAGGTTGGCGATGCCGACGCCGAGCCACTGGCCGATGTCCTGGAGCAGTTCGACGCACATGGCGTCGCCCTCGCGGGCCAGCTCGGTGATGAGCGGCCCGGTGATCTCCGAGACGTTGCCGCCGACCCGGGCGATGAGGTTGTGCGCGACCGGGGAGTCGGCGGCGGCCAGCTCGCGGGCCTCGCGGACCAGGGCGTTGCCGGAGCTGTACTGCTCCCAGCAGCCGCGGTTGCCGCAGGGGCAGCGGTGGCCCCCGGGGACCACCTGCATGTGGCCGAACTCGCCGGCGACCCCGTAGCGGCCGCGCTTGACCTGGCCGCCTTCGAGGATGGCCCCGCCGATCCCGGTGCCCAGGGTGATCATGACGAGGTGGTCCTCGCCGCGGCCGGCGCCGAAGCGCCACTCGGCCCAGGCGGCGGTGTTGGCATCGTTGTCCACCATGACCGGGACCGCGAGCCGGGACTGGAGCGCGTCGCGCAGCGGTTCGTCGCGCCAGGCCAGGTGCGGGGCGAAGAGCACGCGGGAGCGGTCGGCGTCGACCCAGCCGGCGGCGCCGATGCCCACGGCGTGCACGTCGTGCCGGTCGGAGAGGTCGAGGACCAGCTCGACGATGGTGTCCTCGACCACCTTGGGGCTCTTGGACTTGTCCGGGGTCTCGGTCCGGATCTTCTCCAGGATGACCCCGTCGGCGTCGACGACCCCGGCCATCACCTTGGTGCCGCCGATGTCGATGCCGACGGTCGGAACGCGCGGTGCGGTCAGGTGCGAGCGGCGCTCACGGGTCCCGATGGTCCGCAGGACGGTGCCTCGCGCCGCCCCCCGGTGGGCGAGCGTGAAGTCCCGGTACGTGCTCATCGAGTCGTGTCGTCCCTCATGGTGCGGCGGGGCCCGGGGTGGGGCCGGATGCCGGATCGGATGGAGTGGCCGGTGGGGAGGCGGATGCGCTGTCAGGACCTGATTCTGCCACTCGCTCCAGTTCGTGGCTCAGTTCGTCGAGCTCCGAGCCGCCCGCCATCTGCCGGGTGAGCTCGTCCAGGGTGATCGAGTCGCGGGTGTGGCTGCCCGCCATGGTGCCGCGTTTGAGCAGCACGAACCGGTCTCCGACCAGGTGGGCGTGGTGGGGGTTGTGTGTGATCAGGACCACGCCGAGGCCCGCGTCACGGGCCGCGGCCACGTACTTGAGGACCACCCCGGACTGCTTGACTCCGAGGGCGGCCGTGGGCTCGTCGAGTACGAGGACCTTCGCGCCGAAGTGGACGGCGCGGGCGATGGCCACGCACTGCCGCTCGCCGCCGGACAGGGTGCCGATGGGCTGGTCCACGTCCCGCAGGTCGATGCCCATGCGCAGCAGCTCGGCGCGGGTGGTGGCGCGCATGAGGTCCACGTCGAGGCGGCGGAAGGGGCCGCGGCCCTTCGTGGGCTCGGAGCCGAGGAAGAAGTTGCGCCAGACGGGCATGAGCGGGACCACGGCGAGGTCCTGGTAGACGGTGGCGATGCCGTGGTCGAGGGCGGCGCGCGGGTTGGCGAGCACGGTCTCCTCGCCCTCGATCTCGAAGGTGCCGGCGTCGTGCCGGTGCAGCCCCGCAATGATCTTGATGAGGGTGGACTTGCCGGCGCCGTTGTCGCCGAGGACACAGGTGATCTCGCCGGCCGAGACCTCCAGGGAGACGTCCTGGAGGGCGCGGATGTTGCCGTAGTACTTGCTGACGCCGGTCAGCTTCACCAGGGCGGGTGCGCCCGCCTGGGGTCCTTCGGGCCCGTTCTCGGTCTCGGTCATCGTCACTTCGCCTCCGCCCGCTTGCGGACCCATGCGTTGAGCAGCGTGGCCACCAGCAGCATCGCGCCGAGGAAGAACTTGAACCAGTCCGGGTTCCACTGGGCGTACACGATGCCGTTGCTGGTCATGCCGAAGATGAAGGCGCCCACGGCGGAGCCGATGGCCGAGCCGTAGCCGCCGGTCATCAGACAGCCGCCGATGACGGCCGCGATGATGTACAGGAACTCGTTGCCGACGCCCTCGCCCGACTGGACCACGTCGAACGAGAAGAGGATGTGCTGCCCGGAGATCCAGGCGCACAGCGCGACGCCCATGTACAGGCCGATACGGGTCTTCACGACCGGCACGCCGGTCGCGCGGGCCGCGTCCGCGCCACCGCCGACGGCGAAGATCCAGTTCCCGGCGCGGGTGCGCAGCAGGATCCAGGTGGCCACGGCGACCAGGACCAGCCACCACAGGATGGTGACCTTGAGGGTGACCGAGCCGAAGGTCCACTGCGAGGCGAAGAGCGCGCGGGCGGAGGAGAAGCCCTCCATGTCGGCGATGGTCTTGGTGGAGACCGAGCCGCTGATCAGCTTGGTGAAGCCGAGGTTCAGGCCGGTCAGCATCAGGAAGGTGCCGAGCGTGATGATGAAGCTGGGCAGCTTCGTGCGGGTCAGCATGAACCCGTTGAAGAACCCGATCCCCAGGGTGACCAGCAGCGATACGAGGACGCCCACCCAGACGTTGGCGGTCATCTGGTAGCTGAACATCGAGCTGAGCAGCGCCGAGGAGGTGACCATGACCCCGGCGGACAGGTCGAACTCACCGCCGATCATGAGCAGGGCCACTGGGACGGCCATGATGCCGATGGTGGAGGCCGAGTACAGGATCGTGCTCAGGCTGGAGGCCCGCAGGAAGCTGTCGGCGGCGAAGGAGAAGAAGACGAAGACGGCGATCGCGCCGACCACCGCGCCGAGCTCGGGGCGGCCGAGCAGGCGGCGCAGCAGCGAGGTGGGGGCGAGGCGCTCGTCGCGCGGGGCGGGGGCGGGAGCGGGGGCCTTGGTGGCGGTGGTCATCGGCTGCCCCGGTTGATGAACTTCTCCAGGGTGGCCGCCTCGGCCCCCGTGACGATCTGCGGCCCGGTGAGCACGGGCCGGCCGCCGCCGAGCACGTCGGCGTTGTAGCGGTAGAGCCAGAGCAGGTCGACGGCCTCGTAACCCTGGAGGTAGGGCTGCTGGTCGACGGCGAATCCGAGGGCGCCGGACTTCAGGTCGCGGGCGACGGAGGCGTTCAGGTCGAAGGTGTCGACCTCGGCCTTGCTGCCCGCCGCGTCCTTGGCCTTGGCGGCCGTGGGGGCGAAGGGCGCGCCGAGGGTGACGATCGCGTCGACGGAGGGGTCGGCCTGGAGCTTGGCCTGGAGGGCGGCCTGGACGGACGGCATGTTGGTGCCCTCGACGTACAGGTTCTCCATGGTCCCGCCGGACTCGCCGAAGGTCTTCTTCGCTCCGGCGCAGCGCTGCTCGTGGCCCACGTTGCCCTGCTCGTGCAGGACGCAGACGGCCTTCTTGCGGCCGCGCTTGCCCAGCTCGGTGCCGACCGCCTCGCCGGCGATCACCTCGTCCTGGCCGATGTGGGTGAGCGCCCCGTACTCGGCGGACTGGGCGGATCCGGAGTTGACCGTGATCACCGGGATGCCGGCCTTGACGGCCTTGGCGAGGACGTCCTTGAGGGCCTCGGGCTTGGCCAGGGAGACGATCAGCCCGTCGACCTTCTGGTCGATGGCGTTCTGGACGAACTGGGCCTGCTGCTGCGCCTGGTCGTCGTGGGCGTAGACGAAGTTGATGTTGTCCTTCGCCGCGGCCTCCTTGGCGCCCTTCTGCACGATGTCCCAGAAGGTGTCGCCGTCTCCCGCGTGGGTGACCATCGCGAAGGTCCAGCGCGGGGTGGAAACGGCGGGGCGGCCCGCCGCATCGGCCTTCGCGCGGTCCTCGGCGCGCTTGCCCCCCGTACTGCTGCAGCCCACGAGGGAGGCACCCAGTACCGCCGCGAGCACCGCGCCCACGAGGCGTACCCCTGTCCGAATCCTGGCCACGTCTGCCCGTGCCTTTCGTTTGTCGCGCCCTACCCGCTCGCCCGAACGGTCGTTTCTTTCGAGTCGCAGCCGCCCAGTATCCGTCACAGTGCACCATGCAAGGTCATCGGGGCCATTGCGGACCGTGCCGGACACAGCGGGGCAGATTGACAGCTCCCCCGGACGGGGCCACGTTGAGTGCATGCGCATCGGGATCATCGGCACGGGCCGGATCGGTTCCTTCCACGCGTCGGCACTGGCCCGCCAGGCGGACGCGAGCTCGCTCCTGCTCGCCGACGCCGACCCCGCGCGGGCGGCGCGCCTCGCCGACCGGCTCGGGGCCACCGCCGCGCCCACCGTCGAGCAGATCTTCACCTGGGGCGTGGACGCCCTCGTGGTGTCCTGCGCCACCGAGGGGCACGCGGACCTCGTCGTACGGGCCGTCCGCGGCGGGCTGCCGGTGTTCTGCGAGAAGCCGGTCGCCCCGGACCTGGAGCGGACCCTGGCGGTGCTGCGCGAGGTGGCCTCGGCCGGCGGAGTGCTCCAGATCGGCTTCATGCGCCGGTTCGACGCGGGCTACACGACGGCGCGCGAGCTGGTCCGCTCCGGAGCCCTGGGCCGGCTGCACACCGTACGGACCACGACCGCGGATCCCTCGCCGCCGGGCGCCGAGTACCTGCGGACCTCGGGCGGGCTGTACCGGGACTGCCTGGTGCACGACTTCGACATGGTCCGCTGGGTGACCGGGCACGAGGTGAGCGAGGTGTACGCGACGGGGTCGGACGCGGGGCCGCCGCGGTTCCGGGAGGCGGGTGACATCGACACGGCCTCCGCCGTCCTCACCCTGGACGACGGGACGCTGGTCTCCAGTACCGGTACGCGGTGCAACGGCGCCGGGTACGACGTACGGATGGAGCTGGCCGGGGAGCTGGACCAGGTCTCCACCGGGCTGGACGACCGTACGCCGATCGCCTCGACCGAACCGCAGGGACCGCCCCCGGCGACCAAGCCCTGGGCCGGGTTCCTGGAACGCTTCGCTCCCGCCTACGAGGCCGAGCTGGCGGCCTTCGTCCGGCTGGTGCGGGGCGAGGGCCCCAATCCGTGCGACGGCGTCGAGGCGCTCGCCGCGTTCCGCGTGGCGGAGGCCTGCGAGCTCTCGCGGCGGGAGCGGCGCAGGGTGGCCCTGGAGGAGCTCCCGGACCTCTGAGGGCCGCGGGCGGATCCCCGGGGCCCGTAAGCCGTCCGAGGCGTCCGAGCCGTCCGAGCCGTCCGAGCCGTCCGAGGCTCCCGTCCCGTCCACGCCGGCTACCAGGACACCGGGTGCCGGGTCGTCCCGCGGATCAGGGTCCCCGGCGACCATGCGAGGACGGCCGGCTCCTCCCGGAGGTCCGGGAAGCGCTCCACCAGGGACCGGATCGCGATCCGGCCCTCCAGCCGGCCGAGCGGGGCGGCGACGCAGTGGTGGATGCCGTGTCCGAAGGCGATGTGCCCGCCGCGGCAGGTGCGGTGGATGTCGAAGGTGTCGGGGCGGTCGAAGCGGGCGGGGTCCCGGTCCGCGGCGGCCAGGCAGACGAGGACGCCGGAGCCGGCCTCGATGAAGGTGCCGCCGATCTCCAGGTCCGTGGCGGCGAAGCGGAACGTGGCCGTCTCCACCGGGCCGTCGTAGCGCAGGATCTCCTCGACGGCGCCGTCGATCAGTCCGTCCGGGTCGGCGCGCAGGGCGGCGAGCTGGTCGGGGTGGGTCAGGAGCGCCCGCATCCCGTTGGAGACCAGGTGCACGGTGGTCTCGTGCCCGCCGACCATCATCAGGACGGCCATGGCGACCAGTTCCTGGCGGGAGAGCCGGTCTCCCCCGTCCCCCCGGCTGGTCACCCAGTCGCTGAGCAGGTCCTCGCCCGGATCGGCGATCTTGGCGTCGACGAGCCCGGCCGTGTAGGCGGTCATGGCGCGCACGGCCGCGTTCTCGGACTCGACCCCGGTGGGCGAGACCATCTCGGTGATCCAGCCGTGGAAGGCGTCGCGGTCGGCCACCCCGACCCCGAGGAGCTCGCAGATCACGGTCATGGGCAGCGGCTGGGCGAAGGCCTCGATCAGGTCGGCGCGGCGCTCCGGGAGGGCCTCCATCCCGTCGAGGAGCCCGTCGACGATCTCCTGGATGCGCGGGCGCAGCGTCTCGATCCGGCCGGGTGCGAAGGAGCGGGAGACCAGTCGGCGCAGCCGGGTGTGGTCCGGCGGGTCGGCGCGCATCATGTTGGCGCTGGACTCGGTCCGCTCCCGGTCGGTGTAGAGCCCGGCGGTCAGCCAGTTCTTGGACACCGCGGGGTGCGTGAGGGCCTGGCGGGCCTCCTGGTGGCCGACGATCAGCCAGACCTCCTGGCCGTCGGCCGCCTTCACGCGGTGGACGGGCCCCTCCGCACGCAGGCGCGCGTAGTGGGGGTACGGATTCTCGTTGAAGTCTTCGGCGATCGTACTGAGGTCCAGGACCGGCATGTGGCCACCCTAGACCGGGAGTTGATCTACTCCGGAGCGGGTTTCGGCCATTTGCTCAGCCAGCCGCGCGCCGTCCCCAGGCGGTACCCGCGAGTACGAGCGCGACCCCCGCGAACCCGGCCGCGCCGAGCTGCTCGCCGCCGATGGCGATGCCCGCCGCCGCGGCCCACAGGGGTTCGGTGCCGAGCAGCAGGCTGACGCGGGAGGGGGAGGTGCGGCGGACGGCCCACATCTGCACGAAGAAGGCGAACAGGGTGCAGAAGACGGAGAGGAAGGCGAGTCCCGCCCACTCGGCCGGGCCGAAGTCGGCGGCGGCGGCCCACGGGCTCGCGCCGGTGCCGGGCAGCAGGGCCAGTACGGCGAACACGGCGACCGCGGTCCCGAGCTGGACGGTGGTCAGGGAGAGCGAGTCCGCCTCCTGCACGGCCTTGATCCGGGCCATGAGCAGGACGTGCACCGTCCGCGCGAGCGCGGCGCCGAGGATGAGCAGGTCGCCGAGGCTCGGGGTGGTGAAGCCCGCGCCCTGGGTGAGCAGGACGACTCCGCAGACGGAGACGGCCGCGGCGCCGAGGAAGGCGGGCGAGGGCGCTTCGCGGCGGACGGCGGACTCGGCGAGCGGGGTGAAGATCATGGTCAGGCTGATGATGAGCCCGGCGTTGGTGGCGGAGGTGTGGACGACCCCGTAGGTCTCCAGCAGGAAGATTCCGCCGAGTACGAGTCCCAGCGCTCCGGCGCCGCGCAGTTGAGCGGGGGTGAGCGCGCGCAGCCGGCGCCGGCCCGCGATGACGAGGACGGGCAGGACCAGCGCGAAGCGCAGGACGAGCACCGCGATCACGGTGTGCGTGGTGGTGACGCCCTTGGCGGCGAGGTAGCTGCCGCCCCAGACGACGGCGACGAGCAGCACCGGCAGATCGGCGAGCCAGGCCCTGCGGGGCGAGGCGACGGGAGCGGGGGTGGGGGTGGGGGCGGCGACGGTGGACACCGGTTCTCCAACGGCAGAAGGCAGGTGGAGACTTCGGCGGCTCGCACGGGGGAAGGGCCCAAGCTACCCGAGCGTGATCGGCCGGTCGAGCCTTTTGATCCCCGGGCGCCGCCGCCCGCCGGCGGGCCCGCGGACCCGTGGAGCCGCAGGCCAGGGCCCGTGTCAGGCGAAGGTGCCGAACGCGGCGCGTCCCTTCGGCCGGTAGGTGTGGATGGCCGTGCCGGCCGAGGTGGTCCGGGAGTCCTTCAGCTCGAAGGCCGTCGGCAGCCCGCCCGTCGGGAACAGCCGCCGTCCGCCGCCCAGGAAGACCGGGAAGACCAGCAGGTTCAGCTCGTCCACCAGGTCCCGTGCCAGCAGCCACTGCGCGAGCGCGCCGCTGCCGTGCACTTGCAGCTCCCCCTCGGTCGCGTCCTTGACCCGTACTACCTCGCTCTGCAGCTGCTCCCCGTCGATCACGGCGGCGGGGCCCCAGGCCGGCTCCTTGAGCGTGGTCGAGGCCACGTACTTGGGCAGCCGGTTGAGCCTGCTCGCGACCGGGTCGGCGGAGTCGGCGTGCTGCGGCCAGTACGAGGCGAAGATCTCGTAGGTCCGGCGCCCGAGCAGGAAGGCCCCGGCCCGGTCGAAGACCTCGGTGACGAACTCCCCCATGCCCTCGTCGGCGAAGGGCACGAGCCACCCGCCGTACGAGAACCCGCCGCTGGTGTCCTCCTCCGGCCCGCCGGGGGCCTGCATCACACCGTCGAGGGTCAGGAAGGTGGTGAGGGTCAGCTTGCCCATGGCTCTGCGCTCCTTGGCTCCGGTACGCCGACGACTCCGGTACGCCGGCTGTCACGGGTTCAGACTCCCGGGCCGCCCGGAACTCATCGGTCCGGCGCGCCCGAACGACGGGTCCGTTTCCGATCGGCAAGACACCCCCTGGGCCGTCAGGTCAGCCAGGAGCCGGCCTTCATCAGGTCGCGTCCGGCGATCTCGTTCACCTCTCGCCAGGCCTGGATCCACACGGGCGTGACCCGGAAGTACGGATAGGGCGTCTTGAGGCTGCTCGGGTCGAAGCCGGAGTGCGCCGCGAAGGCCTCGATCTCGCCGGGCGCGAGCTCCGCCGCCTCCAGCCGGGTCACGGAGCCCCCGACGAGGACCACGTCGCGGGTCGTGCCGAAGGCGAGGCGCGCACGGCCGCTCGCCGCGAGGTTGCGTCCGGTGGGCAGGGTGCGTCCGGTCGACAGCAGGAAGGCCTCGCCGTCCCACCGGAACGAGAGGGGCACGAGACAGGCGACGCCCTCGGCGTCCGCGGTGGCGACCCAGACGTCGATGTCGCTCTCGAACCGGGCCAGCGCGTCCTTGCGCCGCTGCTCCGTCGTGCGTGGTGTGCTCTGCGCCATCGTGGCCCCCCTGGGTGATCGCCGTAGCGGCAGGCTAGCCGGGCGCGCGTCCGGCCGGGGCGCGGACCCCGCGGAGGCATCGAGTCCGCCGGGTACGAAGGCCGCTGGGCACGAAGCCCGCAGGGGCGCGCCGTCGAAACGGTGCGCCCCTGCGGGGTGTTCGGGCATGCCCCGGGAGTGTCGGCTCCCGGGGCGGTCACGAGGGTGGCGTCAGCCGCCCAGCTCCTGGTGACGGGCGGTGTGCGCGGCGGTGCCGGCCTCCGTCAGCGCGCCGAAGAGGCGCAGGCGGGAGAAGCCGCCGTCCGGGAAGATGTCGATGCGCACGTGCGTGCCGACCGCCGGGGCGTCGAGCACGAAGCGGTGGTTGGTGTCGGGCTGCAGGCGGGTGCGCGGCAGGAACTCCGTCCACTCGCCCTCCTCGCCCGTCTTGATCGACAGCGAGGCCCAGCCGGCCGAGTTGCCCTTGAGGTACGCGGTGTCGATCTCGACGGCGCGGATCTCGGACTCGGCGACGAGCTGGTAGCGGATCCAGTCGTTGCCGTTGTCGCGGCGGCGGGCGGTCTCCCAGCCGTCGTCCATCTTGCGGGAGCGGCCCGGGTTGATGGTGTTGGTCGGCGGGGAGTAGAAGCGGTTGGAGGCGTCCTGGACGGAGCCGCCGTTCTCCAGGGCCACCACGTCGAAGGAGCCGAGCGCCGCGAGCCACTTGGGGTCGGGGACGACCTCGCCGTAGACGCGCAGGCGGGCGATGCCGCCGTCGGGGTGCTGGTTGACGCGCAGGTGCGTGAAGCGCTGCTCGGCGTCGATCTCGAAGCCGTTGGCCGCGTGGCCGCCGACGGTGGTGCGGGCGACGATGGTCGTCCACTTGATGTCGTCGCCCTGGAGCTCCGCCGGGGTCGGCGCGAGGGCGCCCTCCCAGTTGGTGGCCTCTACGGAGACGGCCTGCGGCATGTTGCCGCGGAAGTGGGCGGTGTCCACGACGATGCCGCGGATGACGCCGGGGGCGCCCAGGCGGACGAGCGCCCAGTCGTGGTCCTCGGGGGTCGGCCAGGGCTGGGTGGCGGAGATGCCGCGGCGGCGGCGGGTCTCCCAGCCGTCCATGACCTTGCCCTTGTGACCGAAGTCCTCGGGGTCGAAGTGCGCGGCCTCGGAGATCAGCAGGTTCTCGCGCTGGGCGAAGAACTCGTCGTTGGCCTCGATGACACCGGCGCCGAGCTCACGGGCGGCGAGGTTCGCGTACTGGGTGAACGGGAAGTCCGCGCTGCGGTAGTCCGCGTACGGGTCGCCGCCTCCGTACGGGTTCGCGTTGCCGGTGAAGGATTCAATCGCCACTGTCAGTTCTGCCTTTCAAGGAGTCGGCCGGTGGGCTCGGACGGGGTGCCGTGGTCGGCGATCTGCGCGCCGCGCAGCCAGGTGGACTTCACGACGCCGTGCAGGGTCTTGCCCGCGTACGCCGTGACCTGGTTGCGGTGGTGCAGTTCCGCGGGGTCCACGGTGAAGGTCTCTTCGGGGGCCAGGACGGCGAAGTCGGCGTCGCGGCCGGCCTCGATCGCGCCCTTGCTCGCCAGACCGGCGAGGGCGGCCGGGGCGGCGGACATCCAGCGGACGACGTCCTCGAGGGTGCGGCCGCGCTTCTTGGCCTCGGTCCAGATGGCCGGCAGGCCGAGCTGGAGGGAGGAGATGCCGCCCCACGCGGTGGCGAAGTCGCCGGTCTTGAGGTCCGCGGTGGAGGGGGAGTGGTCGGAGACGATGCAGTCGATCGTGCCGTCGGCGAGCGCGTCCCACAGGACGTCCTGGTTGGCGGACTCGCGGATGGGCGGGCAGCACTTGAACTCGGTCGCGCCGTCCGGGACTTCCTCGGCCGTGAGGGTGAGGAAGTGCGGGCAGGACTCGACGGTGATCTGCACGCCCTCGGCCTTGGCCGCGGCGATCAGCGGCAGCGCGGAGGCGGAGGACAGGTGCAGGACGTGGACGCGCGCGTTCAGTCGCTTCGCCTGGTCGATCAGGTTCTGGATCGCGGTGTTCTCGGCGTCCTGGGGGCGGGAGGCCAGGAAGTCGGCGTACTTGGGGCCCGCGTTCTGCGGCGCGGACTCCAGGTGGTGCGGGTCCTCGGCGTGCACGATCAGCAGGCCGCCGAAGCCGGTGATCTCGGCGAGCGAGGCGGCCAGCTGCTCCTGGTCGAGCAGGGGGAACTCGTCGACGCCGGAGGGCGACAGGAAGCACTTGAAGCCGAAGACGCCGGCGTCGTGCAGCGGGCGCAGGTCCTTGACGTTGTCCGGCAGCGCACCGCCCCAGAAGCCGACGTCCACGTGCGCCTTGGTCCGGGCGACGTCCTGCTTGACCACCAGGTTGGCGGTGGTCGTGGTCGGCGGCAGGGAGTTCAGCGGCATGTCGAGGATGGTGGTGATGCCACCGGCCGCGGCGGCGCGGGTGGCCGTCCAGAAGCCTTCCCACTCCGTGCGACCGGGGTCGTTCACGTGGACGTGGGTGTCGACCAGGCCGGGGAGGAGCACGTCGTCGCCGAAGTCCTCCAGCCGGGCACCGGCCGGTACGTCGGCCTCGTACGGCAGCACGGCCGCGATCTTCCCGCCGGCGACGGCCACCGAAGCGGCACGCGTCCCCTCGGGGGTGATGACGCGCGTCGAGCGCAGTACCAGTTCCACAGCCAGGTCGGACACCGGAACCTCCCCATCTACTTCCACAGAGCGAAATTCAACGTTCTGTTGACGGAGTCTTCCCGTCGATCCGGAACCAGTCAAGAGCGCCCGGACGGACCACTGACGGCGGCGTATCGCAATTGGAGGTTTCCACAGGATGGAATTAAGATTTCGCTATGCAGAATGTAGCTACCGCCACCGGGAACCGGACGGGCGACTTCCCGAGGACGTCCACCACCAGGACAAACCGCCTCTGACCGGCGGGGACGGCATTGCCCCGGCTCTAGGGCCGACGCAGACCGACCGGTAGGCTGCTTGCTTGCCTGCCAGCACCGAAAGGACCGCGCCCGTGCCGACGTCCAGCGCCAGCACCACCGACGCCTCCACCAAGCCCACCGCCAGCGGTGGCGTCCAGTCCCTTGAGCGCGCCTTCGATCTGCTCGAACGCATGGCCGATGCCGGAGGCGAAGTCGGCCTCAGCGAGCTCTCCGCCGCCAGCGGTCTGCCGCTGCCCACCATCCATCGCCTCATGCGCACCCTCGTGGCGTGCGGCTACGTCCGGCAGCAGCCCAACCGACGTTACTCCCTCGGACCCCGGCTGATCCGCCTCGGCGAGTCCGCGTCGCGTCTGCTGGGCACCTGGGCCCGCCCCTACCTGGCACGCCTGGTGGAGGAGACCGGCGAGACCGCGAACATGGCCCTGCTCGACGGGGACGAGATCGTCTACGTCGCCCAGGTGCCGTCCAAGCACTCCATGCGCATGTTCACCGAGGTCGGCCGCCGCGTGCTGCCGCACTCCACCGGCGTGGGCAAGGCGCTGCTCGCCTACACCCCCGCGGACGAGGTACGGGCCCTGCTCTCGCGCACCGGGATGCCGGCCGCGACCGAGAAGACCATCACCACGCCCGAGGGCTTCCTGGAGGCCCTGGAGGTCGTCCGGCGGGTGGGCTACGCGGTCGACGACAACGAGCAGGAAATAGGAGTCCGCTGCCTGGCGGTCTCCGTGCCGAACTCGCCGACCGCCGCCGCGATCTCCATCTCCGGCCCGGCCGGCCGGGTGACCGAGGCCGTGGCCGAGTCCTTCGTGCCGATCCTCCAGGGCGTCGCGGCCGAGCTGTCGGTGGCCCTGCAGAGCCAGAACCCGGCGTAGGCCCTGGCCGGGCGGTAGACCCGAGAAAGAGCCCGGCGCCCCCTCCAGGGGGGCGCCGGGCTCTCGCGTACTCCCCCGGCCCTCCGGCGGCCGGGACCGCCCGGGCTACGTAGGGGAGCCCCTCCGGCCGGGCCGCCGGAGGGGCTGAGGAGGAGATCTCGCCGGTCAGGCCGCCGGGACGGACCGCGCACCCTGCGTGAGGCGGCCGTCGGTCATCGTCGCCGTGGCGTCCATCCGCTCCAGGTGCGCGTGGTCGTGGGTGACCAGGACGGTGGCGGTGGAGCGCTCCCGGGTGAGGGTGACCAGCAGGTCCAGGATCGCGGCGCCGCGCTCGTGGTCGAGGGCGCTGGTGGGCTCGTCGACCAGCAGCACGGCGGGGTCGTTCATCAGGGCGCGGGCAATGTTGATCCGCTGGCGCTGCCCCCCGGAGAGCTGGTGCGGCCGCTTGTCGGCCTTGTCGGCCAGTCCCACCGCGTCCAGCAGCTCCAGGGCCCGCCGGCGCAGGGTGCGCGCGGGCCGGCCGGACAGGTGGGCCATGACCTGGAGCTGTTCGGCGGCGGTGAGCGAGGCCAGCAGGTTCGGCTGCTGGAAGACGATGCCGATCTTCTCCCGGCGCAGCGCCGACTTCTCGCCCGCGCCGAGCGCCGAGGTGTCCTGCCCGGCCACGACCACCCGTCCCGCGTCGGGCGTGACGAGGGTGGCGGCGACCGCCAGCAGGCTGGACTTCCCGGATCCGGAGGGTCCGACCACGGCCGTCAGGGTGCCGGCCGGCACCTCCAGGCCGACCGCGTCCAGCGCGGTGAGGCGGCCGTCGCCGTCCGGGTAGGTGAGCGTCACGTCGTGCACGAGCAGGGTCATCGGGCGCTCCCGAGAGCGGTCAGGGGGTCTACGGCGGTGATCCGCCGGATGGACAGGGCGGCGCCCAGCGCGCCGAGCGCGATCATGACGGCGGCCGGGACCAGCACGGTGGCGGCGTCGAGGACGAAGGGCACGTCACCGCCGCTGATCAGCGCTCCGAAGCCGGCCGCGAGCGCGGTGCCCGCACCGGTGCCGAGCGCCAGCATCACCACGGCCTGCCCGAGGGCGTCCTTGAGCAGGTACGGGGTGGAGGCACCCAGTGCCTTCAGCACGGCGATGTCCCCGCTGCGCTGGATGGTCCACACGGTGAAGAAGGCCCCTATGACCAGGGCCGAGATGGCGAAGAGGAACCCGCGCATCAGCTGGAGCGAGCCGTTCTCCGAGGTGTAGGAGCCGATCGCGCTCAGCGCCCCGTCGATGGTCTGGGCCTCGGTGCCCGTGGCCTCGTCCCCGGCTGCCCAGTCGACGCCGGAGCCGTCCAGGGCGACGACGGTGGCGAGGGTGTCGATGGAGGTGCCGGGGTTCCCGACGCGCTGCCAGTCGTTGAGGTCCATCCAGACGACCGGGGTGTGGCTGTAGGCGGCGGTGCCGGAGACCGCGGCGACGGTCAGCTCGACCTGGCCGATCCTGAGCTTGCCCCCGGCGGTCAGCCCGCCGAGCTCCTTGGCGGCCTTCTCCGTGAGGACCACCTGTCCCTGGGCGAGCCCGCTCCCCCGGGGCGCGAGGGAGCCCGCGGGATCCACGCCGAAGACGGACACGCCGGCCGTGCGCTCACCCGAGACGACGTTGGTGGTGCGGATGCCCAGCGGATGCGCCGAGGTGACCCCCGGCTGTTCCCGCCAGGCCAGCCAGGCCTTCTCGGGCACCTGGGAGTTGGTGAAGGAGACCTTCTGGTCCCCGGTGGGCGCGGCGAACGCGAGGCGGGTGGTGGCGGGCAGGCCGGTGATGGCCGAGATGTTCTCCCGGGCCAGGCCGGCGGTGAGCCCGGACAACAGGCCGACCAGCAGCGTGATCAGCAGCACCACCGAGCCCATCAGGGCGAAGCGGCCCTTCGCGAACCGTAGATCTCTCCATGCGACGAACATGTTCCCCACCTTGGTCTTCCGCGTGGACACAAGGCATCGCGCCACAGTAGTGATCCTCGTATCGAAGGACGCACCAAGACATCAATCCTTTGGTTGACCGGGGCCTCCGGGCCCGGACTTACGCTGGTCAGGCCATGACTGCTCCCTTCCCGCCCCCGGCGCCCGCCCTCCCCCCGCCCGCCATGCCCGGTGCCCCCGGCGCCCGCGCCCTCACCCCCGTCTCCCGCGTCCTGCGGCTGTGCCTGCACGCGCTGCTCTTCGGCCTGCTCGCCCTCGCCGCCGGCCGGGCCGTCGCCGACTCCGCGCCGCGCGCGGGCTGGGTGGTCGCGGCCTGCGCGGTGCTGGCCGCCGTGTACCTGGCGGGCGTACGGACCCCCGCGGTGCACAGCTCGGCGCGCGCCGGGGCGGTGTGGCTGGCCGCCCTGGGCGCGGCCTGGGCCGCGCTGCTCGTGGTCTCCCCCGAAGGGCTGTGGATCGCCTTCCCGCTGTACTTCCTGGAGCTGCACCTGCTGCGGCTGCGGTGGGGCGTGACCGCCGTCGCGGTGACGGCGGCGGCCGCGATCGGCGGCTTCCTCGCGCACAGCGGCGCGGTGACCCCGGGGGCCTTCCTGGGGCCGCTGCTGGGCGGGGCCGTGGCGGTGGCGACCGTACTGGGCTACCAGGCGCTGTACCGGGAGAGCGAGCGGCGCCGCGAGCTGATCGAGGAGCTCATCACCACCCGGGCCGAGCTGGCCGCGGCCGAGCGGAGCGCCGGGATCCTGGCGGAGCGGGAGCGCCTGGCCAGGGAGATCCACGACACCCTGGCGCAGGGCCTGTCCTCCATCCAGCTCCTCCTGCGGGCCGCCGAGCGCAGCCTGCCCGGGGACTCGGCGGCCCTCCCGCACATCGGCCGGGCCCGGGAAGCCGCCCAGGACAACCTCGCCGAGGCGCGTCGCTTCGTACGGGCCCTCACGCCTCCGGACCTGGAGCACGGGTCGCTGCCGGCCGCGCTGGAACGCTTGTGCTCGGGGGCGCCGGGCCCCCGGGTCCGCTTCTCCCTGAGCGGCACCGCGCGCCCCCTCCCCACGCCCTACGAGGTGGCGCTGCTGCGGATCGCGCAGTCGGCGCTGGCCAATGTGGTGCGGCACGCGGGGGCCGGGCGCGCCGAGATCACCCTGACCTTCATGGACTCCTCGGTGACCCTGGACATCGTCGACGACGGCAAGGGCTTCGACCCCACGTCCGCGCCCTCCGGTGACGGCGGCTTCGGGCTGCCCGCGATGCGCTCGCGCGCCGAAACCCTCAGCGGCCTGTTCACGGTCGAATCCGCCCCGGGCCAGGGCACCGCCGTGGCCGTCACCCTTCCCCTGCCCGCGGAGGCCCTGTCATGACGATCCGGCTGCTCCTCGCCGACGACCACCCGGTGGTCCGGGCCGGGCTGCGCGCGGTGCTGGACACCGAGCCGGACTTCGAGGTGGTGGCGGAGGCGGCGACGGCGGAACGCGCGGTGGAGCTGGCCGGCTCCGCCGGGGTCGACGTGGTCCTGATGGACCTCCAGTTCGGACCCGGCGGAGGCATGCACGGCTCGGCGGCCACGGCCCTGATCACGGCCGGGTCCCCGTCCCCCCGGGTGCTGGTCCTGACCACGTACGACACGGACGCGGACATCCTGGCGGCGGTGGAGGCGGGCGCCTCGGGCTACCTCCTCAAGGACGCCCCGCCGGAGGAACTGGCGGCGGCGGTCCGCACCGCCGCGGCCGGCCAGTCCGCGCTGGCCCCGGCGGTGGCGCTGCGCCTGATGGACCGCATGCGGACCCCTGCGGAGGCCCTGACCAAGCGCGAGCTGGAGGTCCTCCAACTGGTCGCGGACGGCCTGTCGAACCAGCAGATCTCCAAACAGCTCTTCCTCAGCCAGGCCACCGTCAAATCCCACCTGGTCCACATCTACGCAAAACTGGGCGTCGACTCCCGCACCTCGGCCGTAGCCGCGGCAGCAACCCGCCGCCTGATCCGCACGCCGTAAATCCAGCCGTCCGGCGGGTGAGGCTTTTCAAGCCGTCCGGCAGGTGAGGCTTTTCAGCCGTCCGGCGTTTGAGGACCGGGGTCCGGGGCGGAGCCCCAGGGGGTCCGGGCGCAGCCCGGTACCCCTCCAGCCCGTCCGGCGCTTGAGGACCGGGTCAGGGCAGAGCCCTGGGAACGGAGGAAGGGCGGGTAGGGGACTCCGCCCCGCAGGGCCGACCACCCGCACCCACCCACTGGCCCCCGCCCACCCGGGGGGATACCCCCAGCCCGCCCCCACCGGCCCCCCGGCGCGTGCCCACGCCCAGAAATCGCCAGCATTCGAGGTGTCGCAGCAACCGACCCCCGAAGGCGAGCCACCATGACCACCACCACGGCCCCAGCCGCCACCGCGCCGCGGGCGACCCGTACCGCCCACGCCCTCTGGCTCACCGCCATCGCCGCCGGAGCGTTCGAGACCGTCCTGGCGATCGGCAGGACGACCGCCGACGGCACCGGCTCCCCCGGGGAGATCGCCACCGGCCTCGCCGTCCGCCTCACCGTCTTCACGGCCGCCGTCCTCGTCGCCCGCCGCATGCGCGGCGGCGCCCGATGGGCCCGCCTCGCCCTCGCGCTCGGCCTCGGTGTCCTCGGCACGGCCTCGATGGTGCTCCAGCCGCTCGGGTACCTACTCGACGGCGGCTCCCTCTCGGCCGCGGCCGCCCGGGCCGGCGCCCTGGACTGGGTCTTCGGCGCGAGCCGGGCCGTCCATGTGGCCGCCGTCCTCACGGCCGTGTTCCTGATGTTCCGACCGGCGTCGAACGCCTACTTCCGCCGGAGGACACAGGCCACGGCCTAGGCGACCCAGTACGGCCGCTCCACCGCCGAAGGCAGCGGCACGCCCCCGTGGAAGGCCTCCGCCAGCCTCCGTACGCCCTCGTCCAGCCGGTCCGCCGTCAGGGTGTACGGGATCCTCAGCCGGTGCTCGAAGGTCCCGGGGTCCACTCCGAACCGCGCGCCCCGACCGATGTTGACCCCGGCCGCCGCCGCCCGGTCCGCGAGCGCGGAGCTGACCGGTTCGCCCAGGTCCACCCAGAGCGAGAGGCCGCCCGGCGCCACCTGCCAGGTCCACTCCGGCGTGTGCCGCTCCAGCGAGGCGATCAGCGCGGCCCGCTGCTCGCGCAGCCGCTCCAGGCGGCCGGGCAGCGTCCGTTCCAGCCCCTCCAGCAGCGGCAGCGCCACCAGCTGGTCCAGGACCGAGCCGGTCATGTCGGCCGCGACCCGTACCGCCGTGAGCTCCGTGATCATCTTGGCGGTGGCCCGGATCCAGCCGACCCGCAGCCCGCCCCAGTGCGTCTTGCTCAGCGAGCCGATGGTCATCACGTGATCGGCTCCGCCGGCCCCGCCCGGCGCCAGCGAGGCCAGCGGGGCGGGCGCCGGCACGTCGAGCGCGATGTCGGCGATGGTCTCGTCGACCACCAGCCAGGTACCGGTCCGCCGGGTCGCCGCCAGCAGCCGCAGCCGCTGCTCCTCCGGCATCAGCGCGCCCGTCGGGTTGTGGAAGTCGGGGATCACGTACGCGAGCCTCGGCACGGTCTGGCGCAGCGCGGACTCGGCGATCTCCAGGTCCCAGCCCGCGTCGGAGACGGCGATCGACCCGGTGCGAAGCCGCGCGTGGCGCAGGGCGTCCAGGGCGTTGGCGTAGGTCGGGTTCTCGGTCATCACCCGATCCCCGGGCCGGCACAGCAGGCTCACCACCAGAGCGAACGCCTGCTGCGCGCCCGCCGTGACGAGGATCTGCTCCGGGCGGGTCGCCAGTCCGCGCCGGGTGAACCGCTCGGCGATGGCGGTCCGCAGGTCGGGCAGTCCGAAGGGGTGGTAGCCGGGGCTGCGGGCGAAGGCCGGGAGTCTGGGCGCGGCCCAGGCCACCGCGTCGGTGAGGCTGTCCTCGGGGGCGCCCATGGCGGCGATGGCGAGGTCGATGCCGGGGTCGCCGTCGGCGCTGTAGCCGCCGCCGACGATGGCGTGCGCGCCGACCGGGCGGTGGCCTTCGGGGAGCTCGGTCCAGGTCCCGGAACCGCGGCGGCTGCGGACGTAGCCGCTCTCGCGCAGGAGGTCGTAGGCGCCGGTGACGGTGGCCCGGCTGGCGCCGACCGCCTCGGCGAGCTCGCGTTCGGCGGGCAGGCGCACGTGCAGGGCGATCCGGCCGTCGAGGATCAGGGTGCGGACGGCGTCGGCCAGGGCCCGGTAGCCGGGGCGGGCCAGTACCTCCGCCGGGAGCAGGGCCGCGAGCTGGCGGCTGCCGATCATCCTGTCCGCCGTGTGGACCACTCGCCCGTTTGCCATGCCAACCTCCCCTGATTGGCTCTGCCTGCCAGGCCAATCAAGGTCCAGACTCGCTGCATTGGCCGCCGATTGGCAAGGAGATGCCGCAATGTTGACGAGGCTGACCGACCGTGACGAACGGGCCCTGCTCGCCGCCGCCGAGAACCGGATCGCCCGGCCCCTGCGCGTGGGGGCGGCGCTGGCCGCCGTACGACGCCTCCTGCGGCGCGAGTGAGAATCGGTGACATGTCACGCCACACAAGCCACCACAGCACACCAGCGGCAGCCGACCGCTCCGCTCCCCCGGTGATCGCGGGCCTGCTCCTCGCGGCCGGCGGCGGCCGTCGCCTGGGCGGCCGCCCGAAGGCCCTGCTGACCTACCGGGGCCGCCCGCTGGTGGAGAACGCCGTACGGGTCCTGCGCGAGGCGGGCTGCGGCCCGCTGCACGTGGTGCTCGGCGCCTCCGCGGCCGAGGTGCGCGAGCGCGCCGACCTGAGCGGCTGCGTGGTGACCGACAACCCGGACTGGGCCGAGGGCATGGGCTCCTCCCTGCGGGTCGGCCTCGCCTCGCTGGCCGGTACGGGCGCGGGCGCGGCCCTGGTCTCCCTGGTGGACCAGCCGGGCATCGGCCCGGAGGCGGTGGCCCGGGTCCGGGCCGCCTACCGTTCCCCGGCGAGCCTGGTGGCGGCGGCCTACGACGGCGAGCGCGGGCACCCGGTGCTCTTCGGGGCGGACCGCTGGCCGGACATCGTGGCGACGGCCACGGGCGACAAGGGCGCGCGGGTGCACCTCGCGGCGCACGCGGCGGAGCTCACGCTGGTCGAGTGCGGCGACATCGCCGAGGCCTTCGACATCGACACCCCTCCCGACCTGGCACGACTCGCCTGAGCGGGCAGTGACCACGATGGCACTGAGGGCCACGAGGAAGCGCCTGGGAAGCGGAATCTGTCGACTCAGAGAATCTCGACATCAACAAACCATTGAACTTCCACCATGAGGAAATTACTATCCACTGGTCAGAAGCGCCCTGAACCCCCAGACGGCGCCCGCGACCGTATCCCGGAACTCTCCACACCCGACGGCACTGCGTGCCGTCCAGCGCGAGCATTCCCCGCGGCCGCCAGGCACCGCCGCTGAAGGAGTGACAGATATGTCCGCACCAGCGCCGTCATCGCTGGCCATCGTCGACGCCGAGCCCCTGCCCCGGCAGGACGAGGTACTCACGGAAGCGGCTCTCGCCTTCGTGGCCGAGCTCCACCGGCGGTTCGCCCCGCGCCGTGCCGAGCTCCTCGCCCGCCGCTCCGTGCGCCGCGCCGAGATCGCCCGTACTTCCACGCTCGACTTCCTCCCGGACACCGCACAGGTCCGCGAGGGCGACTGGAAGGTGGCGCCGGCCCCGGCCGCGCTGAACGACCGCCGTGTGGAGATCACCGGTCCCACCGACCGCAAGATGACCATCAACGCCCTGAACTCGGGCGCCAGGGTCTGGCTCGCCGACTTCGAGGACGCCTCGGCTCCCACCTGGGAGAACGTGGTCCTCGGCCAGCTCAACCTGATCGACGCCTACGAGCGCCGCATCGACTTCACCGACGCCCGCACGGGCAAGGCGTACGCCCTCAAGCCCGCCGAGGAGCTCGCCACCGTCGTGATGCGCCCCCGCGGCTGGCACCTGGAGGAGCGCCACCTGCAGTTCGAGGGCGGCCCGGCCTCCGGCTCGCTCGTGGACTTCGGCCTGTACTTCTTCCACAACGCCAAGCGCCTCATCGAGCTCGGCAAGGGCCCGTACTTCTACCTGCCGAAGACCGAGTCCCACCTGGAGGCGCGCCTCTGGAACGAGATCTTCGTCTTCTCCCAGGACTACGTCGGCATCCCGCAGGGCACCGTCCGCGCGACCGTCCTGATCGAGACGATCACGGCCGCGTACGAGATGGACGAGATCCTCTTCGAGCTGCGCGACCACGCGGCGGGCCTGAACGCCGGCCGCTGGGACTACCTCTTCTCCATCGTCAAGAACTTCCGTGACGGCGGCGAGAAGTTCGTCCTGCCGGACCGCAACGCTGTGACGATGACGGCGCCCTTCATGCGGGCGTACACCGAGCTGCTGGTCAAGACCTGCCACAAGCGCGGCGCGCACGCCATCGGCGGCATGGCGGCCTTCATCCCGTCCCGCAAGGACGCCGAGGTCAACAAGGTCGCCTTCGAGAAGGTCAAGGCCGACAAGGACCGCGAGGCCGGCGACGGCTTCGACGGCTCCTGGGTCGCCCACCCCGACCTGGTCCCGATCGCGATGGCCTCCTTCGACGCCGTCCTGGGCGAGAAGCCCAACCAGAAGGACCGCCTCCGCGAGGACGTGCACGTGGCCCCGGGCGAGCTCATCGCGATCGATTCCCTCGACGCGAAGCCCACGTACGACGGCCTGCGCAACGCCGTCCAGGTCGGCATCCGCTACATCGAGGCGTGGCTGCGCGGCCTCGGCGCCGTCGGCATCTTCGGCCTGATGGAGGACGCCGCCACCGCCGAGATCTCGCGCTCGCAGATCTGGCAGTGGATCAACGCCGGCGTGGTCTTCGAGAACGGCAAGCTCGCCACCGCCGACCTGGCCCGCGAGGTCGCCACCGCCGAACTCGCCGCGATCCGCGCCGAGGTCGGCGAGGAGGCCTTCACCTCCGGCAAGTGGCAGCAGGCCCACGACCTCCTCCTCCAGGTCTCCCTGGACGCGGACTACGCGGACTTCCTGACCCTCCCCGCGTACGACCAGCTCATCGGCTGACACCCCGTCTTCGGCTGAAACGCACAGCAGCCGAAACATCCACGACAGCGCCCCCGAAGCCTTCCGGCTCCGGGGGCGCTGTCGTGCGCCGGGCCGGCCCCGGCCTGCTCCGGCAGCTTCCAGCCGAACGACCGATCGGTTGTTACTTGTTCGTAACTTCCCTGTACCTAGCGGTAACAACGCGCGGGATGGCACCTTTCCGATTGCCACCGGCCGGAGGTAACCCCCACTTACCCAGCCATGCGACGGAGTTGTTCCTGGCTCCCGCATGGCCGACCGCAGGAGTTCCGCAGTGATCGGATTCCGCAACGACAGCATGGACCGGGCCCGTCGGGTGCGACGACTGGCCGGGATCGGGACGGCGGCGGCGCTCGGCGCCGGGGCCCTGGTCACCGGAGGGGCCGGGACGGCCGTGGCCGGGCCGGGGAACGGGCCCACCGCCGTGGTGTCGCTCGGCGACAGCTACATCTCCGGCGAGGCCGGACGCTGGAAGGGCAACAGCCTGACCAACAGCGGGAACCGGACCGGGACCGACCGGGCCTGGGTGAGCGGCAGCAGCTACGACCCCGGCAAGGTCTACGGGGCCACCGCCGGCGGCTGCCACCGCTCGGACTCCGCCGAGGTGAAGAGCGCCGGGCCCATCGCCGACGTCGCGATCAACCTGGCCTGCTCCGGGGCGGTCTCGCAGAACGTGTTCCGCGCCTCCAACGGAGGCGTCGCCTTCAAGGGCGAGGCCCCGCAGGCCGATCAGCTCGCCGCCGTGGCCGCGAGCCACGACGTCAAGGTCATCGCGCTGTCCATCGGCGGCAACGACCTCGGCTTCGCCGACATCATCAAGGAGTGCGCGTACGACTTCGTGCTCTGGAACTCCTACTGCTACGACGATCAGCAGTGGGACGTGGACCAGAAGATCGACGGGGTCATGGCCAACGTCGGCAAGTCCGTCGACGAGGTACGGGCCGTCATGCGCGGCGCCGGGTACGCGGACTCCTCGTACCGGATCGTGCTGCAGTCCTACCCGTCGCCGATCCCGCGCGGCGCGGAGAACCGGTACACCCAGAGCGACTGGAGCCGACTCAACACCGGCGGGTGCCCCTTCTGGAACAGGGACTCCGACTGGGCGCGCGACTCCCTCGTGCCGCAGATCGCCGGGCGGCTCAAGGCGGTCGCCGCGGCCAAGGGCGCGCAGTTCCTGGACCTGAAGGACATGATGCAGGGGCGCGAGGTGTGCGCGAAGGCGAGCAAGCAGGTGACCACCACGGTGCCGGCCTCGGCGAAGACCAGCGAGTGGGCGCGCTGGATCGACAGCAGCGAGACGCAGGGGCTGGTGCAGGAGTCCATGCACCCGAACTACTTCGGGCAGCTCGCGGCCGGGCGCTGCCTGGCCCTGGCCGTGGCCCAGCCGGCGAGCAGCGGCTTCGGCTGCAAGAACACCGCCGGGTCCGACCAGAGCGGGATGTACCTGACCCCGGCTCCCTAGTTCCGAATCTCCCTAGTTCTGTAGCTCCGTAGCTCCGTCGTGGTGATCCGCCGCGGCCTGGCCCCTCCGGCCTCGCCGCGGCGGGGTGCCGTACTGCGCGGACTCGTCGAGGGCCGGGAAATCGGGTGATCGTCCCGGCCGCGGGCTGGCATGCTCTCGCGCATGACAGTCCGCAGTGCGCGTCCCAGTCTCTACATCTCCGTCGACGTCGAGGCCGACGGGCCCATCCCCGGGCCGTATTCGATGATCAGCTTCGGGGCCGCCGTGGCGGGGCGGCAGGACGGGGCTTCGTATACGGCCGCCGATCCGGAACAGGACACCTTCTACCGGGAGTTGCGCCCGATCAGCGAGGCGTACGTACCGGAGGCGCTCGCCGTCAGCGGGCTGGACCGGGACCGGCTGCTCCGCGAGGGGGCCGAACCGGCCGTCGCCATGGCGGAGTTCCGCGCGTGGGTGCGGGAGGTCTCGGCGGGGGCACAGCCGGTGATGTGCGCCTATCCGGCCTCCTTCGACTGGACCTTCCTGTACTGGTACTTGATGAGCTTCGGCGGCGACAGCCCCTTCGGGCACTCGGGCCGGGCTGCCTGGACATGAAGACCGTTGCTTTGATCATCAAGTGATCTCGGCAATCCCGGCGTTTCGGCCAGGATGGTCCGTATCAGTGTCACCAGAGCGTGAGTTGCATCCTGGTGGCCTGTTGACGGTCTCCCGTTTCCTTCCCAGCCCGGGGGTTGGGAATTGTGCCACCTGCCCGCCCCGGCCCGGCCTTGCGGCGCGGGCGGGTCGTGCGGGTCTTACGGTCGGCTCCACGGGGCTTCGACTCCGCCTTGGCGAGGTCCAGGTCTCCGGCCACTCCGGTACCTGTCGTACGGGTCGCGAGGGCGACCAGGTTGTGTCCGGCGTTCGCGTCCCGGTCAAGGACGAGGCCGCAGTTGTCGCACTCGAAGACGCGCATGCTGAGGGGCAGCTTGGCTTTCACCACACCGCAGCGTGAGCAGGTCTTCGAGGAGGGGTACCAGCGGTCGGCCACGATGAGTCGCGTGCCGTGCCGACGGGTCTTGTAGGTGAGCTGGCGTCGGATCTCGCCGAACGCGGCGTCCGCCACGCGGCGGGACAGGCGGCGGTTGCGACCCATGCCGGCGACGTTGAGGTCTTCGACGACGATCGTGCCGTATTCGGAGGCGAGGCGGGTCGTCATCTTGTGGAGGGTGTCCTCGCGAAGGTTCGTGACCCGGTGATGGATCACGTTCCGAGCCTGGTTGGCCTTCTCCCAGCGCTTCGACGCCTGCTGCCCGGTCTGCCGGTCGGGGCCCTGGCGACGGGAGACGATCCGGCTGGCGCGGCGCAGCTGTTTCTGTGCGCGGTCGAGGTGGCGTGGGTTGGGTTCCTCGCTGAGGATGCCGTCGCTGTCCGCGAGGACGGCCAGCGTTTTGATGCCGAGGTCGATGCCGACCGCCGCGTCCGGACGGGCCACTTTCACCAGCTGGTGCTTCTGCTCGACCTGGAGGGACACGAACCAGCGGCCCCGGTCCAGGCATGCGGTCGCGGAGAGAATCCGCATGTTCCCCGTGTCGATGAGGGCTCGCAGGTCGGCTCGGTTCTCGTGGATGCGGACCGTGCCGATCCTGGGCAGGGTGATGTGCCTGCCGTCAGGCTCGATGCGGATCGTGCCAGTGGTGAACCGGCAGGTCAGGCGCGTTTTCCGTTTCGACTTGAAGCGCGGGATACCCATCTTTGGGCCCTTGCGCTTACCGTTCTTCGACTTCGCATAGTTTTCGAACGCCGCCGATGCGTTGGCCAGGCCGGTGTTGTACGCCTCCTTGGAGTTCTCCCCCCACCAGCAGGTGAAGCGCGCGTTGGTGCGCTTGTCCCCGTTGAACGCCTTCCGCAGCGAGGGCAGCGACCACGACCGCCACTCGGTGAGCTGGTCCTCGGGGATGCCGTACGACTGCTCGGCCTTGCGCTGCCACCACACGGCGGTGATGTACGCAACCGCCCAGTTGTACGCGGTCCGCGCGGCCCCTCCGTGCGAGTGCAGATGACGGTTGGCCGTGGCGTTCGGGTCCAGCGCGAGCTTGTACGCAAGGACGGCGAACCCCGGCCGCGGCTTGAACTTCTTCATCCAGCCGTCTCCGGGCCGGTGGCGACGGCAATGGCCCGGGCCGCGCGATTCCTCGCGGCGCGGCGGCCGTACAAGCGTGCGCACATCGAGGTCAGGACCTCGGTGATGTCCCGTACGAGGTCGTCGGCGCTCTCCGCCGGGTCAAGGACGACCAGGCGTCGCCCCGAGGCCGAGAGGGCGGCTTCGAGGTACTCGAAGCCGAACCGGGCAAGGCGGTCGCGGTGCTCGACCACGATCGTGCCCACACCCTGGTCGGCAAGCAGCCGGCGAAGTTCGCGGCAGCGCCCGTTCAAGCCGGAGCCGACCTCCGTCACCACGTCAGCAACCGTGAGACCCTGGGACGTTGCACCCTGTACGGTCCGGGCGACCTGGCGCTCCAAATCCGCTTTCTGGTCACCGGACGAGACACGGCAGTACACCACGACCCGCCCAGCGACCCGCGGGGCGGGCTCGGTCACGAGCCATGTACCCGACGGCGTCTGGACGACCGGGACCGGCATACGGCCCTCTTTCGCCCAAGTCCACGCGGTCTGGTAATGCACGCCGTTACGCGCCGCCCACTCGGAAAGCTTCACGACGCCAAGTTATTCGCTGAGGATATTGGATATCCACTGAAAGAAATAGGAACTGCTGTTCAATCCTCTACGCGGCCAAGGCGCGGGTGCCGCTCCGCGCCGTCGTCAAGGGGCGCATGCCGCGCGAGCTGCTCTCCCGCCGACCGCACACCCATCACGCGCTGGACGACGCGGTCGAGCAGGCCGAGCTGATGAGCAACCTGATGGCGTGGGTGCCGCCCGTCCGCTCCCCTCTGGTCACGCATCTCGACTGGGGCCGCATGGAGGTGGAGGGCCTCCCGGCCGGGAAGGACTTCGTGCTGTACCCGGGTGGCGGCCGCTCCTGGGACTGGGGCGAGCACGGCACCCGGCACGAGCCGGGCATCCAGCCCGCCGACGTGGCCGAACTCCTGGACCGGGGGTGCACGGTGGCCGTCCTCAGCCGCGGAATGGCGCTGCGGCTCGGCGTCATGCCGCAGACGCTGCGGCTGCTCCGGGACGCCGGGGTGGAGGTGCACGTCGAGGAGACGCCCGCCGCGGTCGCGCTCTACAACCGGCTGGCCGCGACCGAGCGCGTCGGCGGGCTCTTCCACTCGACCTGCTGAGGGAACGACCCCGTGGACTCCGCGCCTCAGCCCGCCAGTTCCGGCAGCAGTTCGCGCAGTGGTGTCCGGGCGCCGGAGGTGTAGGCCGCGCGGAAGGCCTGCGGGGTGAGGCGGGTGCGGACCGTGTGCTGGACGCGGGGGGCCGCGGCCGCGCGCGGGCGGGTGCGGGAGACGGCGCCGAGGAGCCGGGCGGCCTCGGCGTAGCGGCCCTGGTCCGCCTCCAGTTCGGCCAGGAGTTCCACCGAGAAGGCCTGCCCGAGCGTGTCGTCCAGCGCGAACTGGGTCCGCAGCGCGCCGAGCAGTTCGCTGCGGGCCGCCGCCGGCCGGCCCTCGTGCCGCCGGACCAGGGCGTGGGCGTAGCTCACCCAGGAGCGGGCCCACAGGTCTGCCGGCCCGTCCGGCGGGCCACTCGGCGGGCCGCCCGGCGGGGCCTCCTCGGCCGAGACCGAGACCGAGACCGGGACCGAGGCCGGGTCCGTACGGGCGGCCGCCAGGGTCTGCGCGGCCCGCAGGGCCTCCCGGCCGGGGCCGAACCCGGGATCCGCCGGGAGGAGTTCCAGACCCTCCCGGTACTCCGCCGCGGCGTCCTCGTACCGGTCCTCCCACAGTGCGATCGTGCCGCGCAGGTGCGCGAGGTACGCCAGGCAGGCGTCCTCCCCCTCGTGCACGGCCTCGGTCCACGCCTCCACCAGCAGGGGGTCGGCGCCGTCGGCCTCCCCGAAGGCGGCGACCAGCCACGCCGCGAGCCACAGTGCCCGCGCGGGCCGGGGCGCGGGGTGCACGGCCAGGGCGCGCTCCACGTGCTTGCGCCCCTCCGCCGCCATCCCGCACGCGGACCACAGGAACCACAGGGACACCGCGATCTCCAGGGCGGCGCCCGGCCCCCCGGCGGCGAGCGGGTTCATCGCCGCGCGCAGCTCGGGGAGTTCCCGCAGGGCGAGGGCGCGCGCTTCCCGCTGCGCGCCGGCGTGCCACAGCCGCGCGGCCCGCTCCGCCACCACCCGGCAGCGCTCGCGGTGGCGCCGGGCCGTCGTCGCGCCGTCCCCGGCGGGTCCGTGCGCGAGCCTCCGGGCCGCGTACGCCCGTACGGACAGGGGCAGTCGGTAGCGGCCCGGCCCGGCGTCCGCGAGCAGGCCCGGGGCCAGTCGGAGCAGTGCCTCGACTGCGGTGTCCGGGGTGAGCGCCCCGAAGCCGCACACCTCGGCCACGGCCGCCCTGTCGAAGGAGCCCGCGAAGACGGAGAGCCGCTCCCAGAGCAGCCGTTCGGCGGGCGAGGCCAGGCGCAGCGAGCGTTCGGCGTCGACCCGGGTGCTGCGGCCGGCGCCGCCGGCGAGGAAGCCCAGCGGGTCGGAGCCGAGTCTGCGGAGCGCCTGCGCGGGCGCGTACTGGTGCGAGCGCCCCGCCGCGAGCTCCAGGGCCCCGGGGATCCCGTCGAGCGCCCGGCACAGCGCGGCCACGGCGCCCGCGTTGCGGTCGGTCAGCTCGAAGAAGGGGTCCGCGCCGCGCGCCCGCTCCTCGAAGAGCCGTACGGCCGCGTAGCCGGCGACGTCGGCCACCGGGAACCGCCGGGGCGGGTCGGGCACGGCCTGCCCCGGCAAGGCCGACGGCTCCGCGGACAGCGGCTGCAAGGAGGGCTCGGTCGGCACCGACAGCGGCGGTACGGCGAGCACCGCTTCCCCGGCGAGCCGCAGCCGCCGCTGCGACGTGGCCAGAATGCGCAGCCCGGGCAGGCGCCGCAGCAGCTCGGCCGCGAGTCCCGCTCCGGCCTCCCCGAGCTGTTCGCAGCCGTCGAGCACGAGCAGTGCCTCACGGCCCGCGAGGCGGTCCGAGAGCTCTCCTGCGAGACGGTCCCAGCAGTGCTCGGGCAGGGTCCCGAGATCCGCCCAGACGGCGTCCAGGCCGTCCCGGTCGCCCAGGGTGCGGACGGTGCGCACCGCGAGCCGGGTCTTGCCGATGCCGGCCGGTCCGGTGAGCGTGACCAGGCGCTGCGTCGCGAGCAGGGAGGCGAGGGCGGTCAGTTCCCGCTCCCGCCCGATGAAGCTCGACAGTTCGGCGGGCACCGCCTGCCGCACGCCCGAGCCGGCCTCCCCCACACGTCCTCCTGCTGTGTCCGACACGTGCGCACCGTCATGTGGTCAACAGTTGAACGCACAAAGAGAGATGATCGGCTCATAATCCCGTTGTCCCGTCACCGACCGGGAGATCCACCAAGGGGAGGGTATGAACTCGGCCATTTCCGCCATCGACGACACGGACCGGGCGCTGGTCCACGCACTCCAGCTCGCACCCCGCGCGAGCTGGGAGCTGCTGGGTCCGGTCCTCGGCGCGCGCCCGGACACCCTGGCGCGCCGCTGGGAGCGGCTCACCGGGTCCGGCGAGGCGTGGCTGAGCGGACTCGGGCTGCGGACCGGCGTCACGAAGCCCTGCATGGCGTGGGTGGAGGTCACGTGCACCGCGGGCACCTCGTCCTCGGTCGGGGACGTCCTCGTGGCGGATCCGCACGCGCTGGGGGTCGAGCACACCACCGGAAGCCGGGACCTCCTCGTCTTCGTGGCCGTCCCCGACCTGCCCACGCTGTACTCCTACCTGTCCTCCCGGGTGCAGCGGATCCCCGGCGTGCTCGGCACCCGCACCTCGATGGTGACGGCGGTGCACTACGCCCCCGACCGCTGGCGCCTGGACCAGCTGACCCCGGCTCAGATCGGCCTGCTGAACAGGCGGACCCGGCGGCCGGCGGCTTCCGCCGGCCCGGACCGGCCGGCGGTGGCCCCGCTCCAGCAGGAGGACCGGCCGCTGGTCCTGGCCCTGGCCTCGGACGCGCGGCGCAGCGTGGCCTCGCTGGCCCGGGAGTTCGCGATGAGCGAGTCGACCGTACGGCGCCGGCTGGCGCGGCTGGAGGCCGGGCTGAGCCTGCGCTACAGCTGCGCGCTGGCCTCCGGGCTGTCGGGCTGGCCGGTGTCGGCGACGCTGTGGGCGGAAGCGTCCGAGTTCGAGCTCGCCGACTGCGCGGCGGTCGCCGCGGGGCTGCGCGAGACCCGTATCTGCATGTCCGTCAGCGGCCCCTGGAACTTCATGATCAGCGCCCGGCTGCGCACGGTGGAGGACCTCTCCCGCTACACGGCGGAGCTCACCCGGCGCCTGCCGGGCCTGCGCATCACGGACTCGGCGGTGGCCCTGCAGGTCCGCAAGGCGGAAGCCCAGGAACTGGACCGCCGCGGCCACCGGGTCCGTACGGTCTGCCCGGACATCTGGTCGGACCCGGTCCTGGACATGTCCAGCCCCGCCGGCGTGTAGGGCACGGGATCCGGGCATTTCCGCCCCGCCGGCATGCAAGGCGCGGAGTCCTGGACATTTCCAGCCCCGCCGGCGTTTGAGGCGCGGGGTCCGGGGCGGAGCCCCGGGAACCTCGGCCGGAGCCTGCCCGCAGGGCAGTTGCAGCAGCGCGGAAACGCGTACGGCGGTGCGGACGCCAACCCCGCAGTGGGTGACGTACGCACCGCCGCATCCCGCGCACGGACCGGGACCAGCCCGGTCAGTGCACCAGTACCGGATCCGGGGCGGCCGGGGCCGATCCCTTCCTGGCACCGAGGTGGTTGAAGGCGAGGTTCAGCAGGATGGCCACGACGCAGCCGGTGCTGATGCCGGAGTCGAGGACGACCAACAGGTCCTCGGGGAAGGCGTGGTAGAAGCCGGGCGCCGCGATCGGGATCAGGCCGATGCCGAGCGAGGCGGCGACGATCAGGGCGTTCTCGCCCTTCTCCATGGCCGCGCCGGCCAGGGTCTGGATGCCGCTGGCGGCGACCGAGCCGAAGAGGACGATGCCCGCGCCGCCGAGGACCGGCAGCGGTACGACTCCGATGACGGAGGCGGCGAGGGGACACAGGCCGAGCAGGATCAGGATGCCGCCGCCGGCCGCGACGACGAACCTGCTGCGGACCTTGGTCATGGCGACCAGCCCGATGTTCTGCGCGAAGGCACTGCACATGAACCCGTTGAACAGCGGGCTGAGCGCGCTGCCCAGGGTGTCGGCGCGCAGGCCGCCCTCGATGGTCTTCGCGTCCGCCGGACGGCCGACGATCTTGCCCAGGGCGAGGATGTCGGCGGTGGACTCGGTCATGCACACCAGCATCACGATGCACATGGAGATGATCGCGGCGACCTGGAACTGCGGCGCCCCGAAGTGGAACGGCGTGGGGAAGCCGATGATGTCGGCGTTCCGGACGGCGTCGAAGTTCGTCATGCCCAGGGGCAGCGCTATGAGCGTGCCGACGACCAAGCCGAGGAGGATGGAGATCTGCTGGAGGAAGCCGCGCAGGAACTTGCGCATCAGCAGGACGATCGCGAGGGTGACCGCGGCCATGGCGATGTTCTTCATCGAGCCGTAGTCGGTGGCGGTGCTGTTCCCGCCCTGCGACCAGTTGAAGGCCACGGGGAGCAGCGAGACGCCGATGAGGGTGATGACCGTACCGGTGACGACCGGGGGGAAGAACCGGACCAGTTTCCCGAAGTACGGGGCGGCGAAGAAGCCGAGGATTCCGGCGACGATGATCGCGCCGAAGATGATCGGGATGGCGTTGTCGCCCTCACCCTTTCCGATGGCGATCATCGGGGTCACGCCGGCGAAGGAGACGCCGTTGACGAAGGGGAGCTTGGCGCCGATCTTCCAGAACCCGAGGGTCTGGAGGAGGGTGGCGAGCCCTGCGGTGAAGAGCGAGGCGCCCATCAGGAAGGCGGTCTCGGTGGCGGAGAGTCCCACGGCCGGGCCGACGATCATGGGCGGGGCAACCACACCCGCGTACATGGCGGCTACGTGCTGGAGACCGCTGGTGAACATTTTCAGCGGCGGCAGGGTCTCGTCGACCGGGTGCTTCACCCCTGAGTCGTCTGAGTCGTCTGCGACCTGCGGTACTGCGACTGCGTCTGCGTCTTTGCGAAACCTGGGCGCCTGGGCCACGGCTTCCTCCGAACTGTTTAACACGCCGGCAGGGACGTGATGTGTCTGGGAGGTGATGCGAAAGCTGTACGAGTCGAGCCGTTATGGAGTTGTGGGTGCTGCGAATGCTTGTCCCAAGGGGTGCGGAAACGGTTCGCCCGAGTCGTTCCACGCTGAAATCGGAAAATGAGCTGGCGGTGCCGTAGCAGTGGCGCGGTACATGGGCTGCCGAGCGAATGACACGAGCTGCGGGGCCGGTGGCACGAGCTGCGGAGCAGCCTGCACGAGTCACCGCCCCCGGGGCGCCCGAGGAAGAATCCTCGGGCGCTACCCGGGAACAGCTGCCGCGGACCCCGCTCGGGTCCGCGGCCGCCGGCCGGGGGCCGTCCCCCCCGGCCGGACTCCGTGGGATCAGGCCTGCGCGGAGATCCGCGCGAGGCGCTGGGCCTCTTCCCGCGTGGACACGGCGATGGCGTCCTCGTCGGCGAAGAGGAGACGGTTGTTCTCGACGATCTGCTTGCCGTTGACGAACGACGCGGTGACCGGAGCCGCCGCGCCGAAGACCAGCGCGGTGACCGGGTCGGCGATCGAGGAGTGCAGGAGGGTGTTCAGGTTCCAGAGCACCAGGTCGGCGCACTTGCCGACCTCCAGCGAACCGATGTTCGAGGCGCGGCCGAGGACCTGGGCGCCACCGAACGTACCGAGGCGCAGGGCCTGGCGGGCGTTCAGGGCACGCTCGCGGTGGACCGGGTTCAGGCGGTTGATGAGCAGCGCGTTGCGCAGCTCGGTGTGCAGCTCACCGGACTCGTTCGAGGCGGTGCCGTCCACGCCGAGGCCGACCGGTACACCGGCGGCCAGCATGTCCGGGACGCGGGCGATGCCGGCGGCCAGACGGGCGTTGGAGGACGGGCAGTGCGCGACACCGGTCTTGGTACGGGCGAACGCGGCGATGTCGGAGTCGTTCATGTGGACGCTGTGCGCCATCCACACGTCCTCGCCGAGCCAGCCGGTCGACTCGAAGTAGTCGGTCGGGCCCATGCCGAACAGTTCCTTGCAGAACTGCTCTTCCTCGACGGTCTCCGAGCCGTGCGTGTGCATGCGCACACCCAGGCGGCGGGCCATCTCGGCGCCCTGCTTCAGCAGCTCGGTGGAGACCGAGAAGGGGGAGCAGGGGGCGACGGCGACCTGGGTCATCGCGTCGAAGGAGGCGTCGTGGTACTTCTTCACGGTCGCCTCGGTGTCCGCGAGGGCACCTTCGAGGGTCTCGACCGCGTGGTCCGGCGGCAGGCCGCCGTCCTTCTCGCTGCGGTCCATCGAGCCGCGGGCGAGGGTGAAGCGGACGCCCATCTCGGACGCGGCGCGGATGATCGACCCGGAGAGGTCGCCCGAGCCCTTGGGGAAGACGTAGTGGTGGTCCATCGCGGTGGTGACGCCACCCTTGGCCATCGCGGCGAGGGAGCCCTGCGCGGCCGTGTACGTCATCTGCTCGTCGATGCGCGCCCACGTCGGGTACAGCGCGACCAGCCAGTTGAAGAGGTTGTGGTCGGTGGCCAGGCCACGCGTGATCCACTGGTAGAAGTGGTGGTGCGTGTTGACCAGACCGGGGGTCACGAGGTGCCCGGTGCCGTCGATGCGGCGGACGACGTTCTCGAGGTTCTCGGGGGCCTTGCCCGCGCCGACGAACTCGATCTTGTTACCGGCGAGCACCACGTGACCCGAGGCGTACTCGGTGTCGTTGGCGTCGACGGTCGCAATCGCACAGTTTTCGATGACGATGCGCTCTACGGCGCTGTCATTGGCTGCCGATGCTGCCATGGGACTTCCTCGTGCTTTCAGTGGCGGTGCGGGCACGGCAAAACCCAGGGGATTTGAGTGCCGGAGCCGGGGGCCTTGACAGCTGACAGTACTGCCGCCCCGTGTGGTGCGTCCGGGTGCCGATTCAGGAAGTTCAGAGTGTTGCGGGTGTGGAGGGTGCTGACAGGTGTCGCGCCGCCCCGGGGCCACTGCGGAGCCCCGGGACGGGCGTGCCACATCAGAGGTTGGTCATGTCCACGGGGATCTGGGCGTCTACGCCGTCGCGGAGGACCGTCGCCTCGATCAGACCGTAGGGACGGTCCGCGGCGAAGTACACCTCGTTGTCGTTCTTGAGACCGAAGGGCTCGAGGTCGACGAGGAAGTGGTGCTTGTTCGGGAGCGAGAAGCGGACCTCGTCGATCTCCGAACGGTGGTTGATGATGCGCGAACCCATCTGGTACAGGGTCTGCTGCAGCGACAGGGAGTAGGTCTCCGCGAAGGCCTGGAGCATGTGCTTCCGGGTCTCGGCGTAGGACTTCTCCCAGTTGGGCATGCGCTGCTCGTCATCCGACCAGTTGAAGCGCCAGCGAGCCGAAACCTGGGTCGCCAGGATGCGGTCGTAGGCCTCCTTCAGGGTCGTGTACTTGTCCTTCACGTAACCCCAGAACTCGGAGTTCGTGGAGTTCATGACGACGAGGTCCTTGAGGCCGGAGATGACCTCCCAGTTCTTGCCGTCGTACGTGATCTGGGTGACGCGGGTCTCCATGCCCTCGCGGACGAAGGAGTGGTTCACCTCGTCGGAGCCGATGAACTTGGAGTTCGCGTCCGAGGTCGCGATCCGGGACCAGGAGTACTCCTCGATCCGGATGCGGGCCTTCTGGATCGGCTCCTGGCTGTTGACGAACCAGCGCGCCAGGTGGATGCCGAACTGCTCGGCGGACTCGATGCCGTACTCCTTGGCGAACGCGTACACCGTGTTCTTGGTGGTGTCCGTCGGAAGGACGTTGGCGTTCGAGCCGGAGTAGTGGACGTCGTCCATGTCGCCCGAGAGGGCGACCGAGACGTTCAGGTCCTTGATGTGGTGGGTGTCGCCGTCCCGCGTGATCTTGACTACGCGGTTCTCTGCTTTGCCGTACTGGTTCTGGCCCAGAATGGTGGCCATGCTAGCTCCCTCGGTAAACGGAGTAGCCGAACGGGTTGAGCAGCAGCGGTACGTGATAGTGCTCGCCCGGGTTCACCGCGAAGGTGATGGTGACCTCGGGGAAGAACGCACCGCTGTCCCTTACGCGGGGGGCGTCCTGCTGTGCCTCGGCGGCTTGCTTCTTGGAACTGTGCTTATTCAAGAAGTACGTCTCGGTCTCGAAGTCGAGGCGCACGTGGGTGATGCCCTCCGGCAGCGCCGGCAGGTCCTTGCAGCGCCCGTCGGCATCGGTGGCGGATCCGCCCAGGGCCGCCCACTCGCCGTCGAGACCCGTACGGGCCGACAGGGAGATCGCGACGCCTTCGGCGGGCTTTCCGATGCTGGTGTCCAGGATGTGCGTGGACACCGACGCGGTGGTCTCAGTGCTCATGCTCGGTCTTACTCTCCTTCTACGGATTCCACGAGGCGGGTCAGGCGAATCCGGTTGATCTTGACGAGCTCGCCACGAGCGGTTTCCCGCTCCTGTTCCGGCGAGTTCTCGATCCGGACCTTGACCGCGTCCCGCATGAACTCACCGGTCGCACCGGTGGCGCAGATGAGGAAGACGTGGCCGAACTTGTCCTGGTAGGCCAGGTTCAGTTCGAGGAGCTCGGTCTTGAGCTCCTCAGAGGCACCGGCCATGCCGCGCTGCTCGCGGGCGGAGGTCGGGTCTCCCGGCTTCGGCCGGCCGATCGGCGCGTGTCCACCCATCGCCTCGCCCAGGTCCTCCGCGGTGAGCTCGGCCATGGCGGCCTCGTTCGCGGAGAACAGGGTGTCGACGCTGGTGAAGGGGCGCTGGGCGAGCAGCTTGCTGCCCCATGCCGAGCTGGCACACACCTCGTGCAGCTCGGCCGTGGCCGCGCTGTCGTCCAAGGCGTTGAACCGGGTGAGACCCGGGGTCGGACTCGAAGTCACGGTAGGCCTCCGTGGCCTGTTGTTGCTTTGACGGGCTGCGCATAGCTAACGCCTTCGACAACACGGCGTCAACACTTTGTTGAAACTTCCCGTACACAAAAGCCGCCGCCCGGGTGAATTGGGCGGCGGCTCGTCACGGTGGGTCACTCAGGATTCACTCCGGGTTGGTCCCGGCGGACCCTTTGGGAGCCTCACCGGAGCCCTTCGGAGTGCTTGAGTCCCTGTTCAGGTAGTTGTAGACCGTGAAGCGGCTTACGCCCAGGGCGCCGGCGACCGTTTCCACACCGTGCCGGACCGAGAAGGCGCCGCGCGCCTCCAGTATCCGCACGACGTCCTGCTTGGACTTCCGGTCGAGCTGGGACAACGGCACGCCGTGCCGGCGCTCCAGCGCCGCCAGGATGTGGTCCAGCGAGTCGGAGAGCTGCGGAAGCCGTACAGCGAGCAGGTCCTGACCCTCCCAGGCGAGCACGACGTCGTCGGGCTGGGCCAGGGACGGATCCATCAGCTCGCCGCCCATCGCGTCCACCAGCGGCTTGACCGCGGCGACGAACGGGTGATCCCTGGGCTCGGTCATGGCGTGTCCTCCCCGGTCCCGATCACATTGACCTGGAGCGAGACGCGCGTGGCTCCGGCTTCCAGGGAGTTGCGCAGCAGCGCGGCGACCGCGGTCAGCACCGCTTCGGACTCCCCTTCGGCCGTGTTGCCGAACGGGCCGACATCCACCGCGTCCAGCTGGGCCGTCTGGATGACCTCGCGAGCGGCTACGGCATGGGCAGGGGCCTCTTCTAGATCGAAGGGCTCGGTCGTGAACTCCACTCTCAATCGCACGCCGCTCAAGCTACCCGGACCAGAAGGAGTGGCGCGATAGCGCCCCCTTGAGGGGTGGCGGTCGGGCGACGGGCGGGCCGGACTTTTCGGGAGGCGGTACTTGACAACCGGGCCGCCCTGCTTGCAGTCTTCCATCAGGCAGAAACTAACTTCCGCAATACGGAAGGAGCGCACACCCCTCATGGGATACACGGACCAGCGCTTCGATGTAAATCTTTCGATCCTCTTCACGGAACTCCCGCTCCTGGAGCGTCCCGCGGCTGCCGCCGCAGCGGGCTTCACGGCGGTCGAGCTGTGGTGGCCCTGGATCGAGACCCCCACCCCCGCTCAGGAGGAGCTCGACGCCCTCAAGACCGCTCTTGAGGACGCCGGCACCCAGCTGGTGGGCCTGAACTTCTACGCCGGCCAGCTGCCGGGTCCGGACCGCGGTGCGGTCTCGGTTCCCGGTGAGGAGTCGGAGCGCTTCAACGCCAACATCAACGTGGCTGCGGACTTCGCCGCCTCGGTCGGCTGCAAGGCGCTCAACGCCCTGTACGGCAACCGCGTCGAAGGCGTGGACCCGGCCGTTCAGGACGAGCTCGCGCTGAAGAACCTGGTCGTGGCGGCTCAGGCCGCGGACCGCGTCGGCGCGATCCTCCTGATCGAGACCCTGAACAAGCCCGAGTCGCCGCTCTACCCCCTGGTGAGCGCCCCGGCCGGCATCGAGGTAGTGGACAAGGTGAACGAGGCCACCGGCCTCGGGAACGCCAAGTTCCTGCTCGACCTGTACCACCTGGCGATGAACGATGAGGACCTCTCCGAGGTCATCGAAAAGTACGCCGCCAAGACCGGACACGTCCAGATTGCGGACAAGCCGGGACGAGGTGCCCCCGGCACCGGCGAGCTGCCCCTCGAAGAGCTGCTCGACCAGCTCCAGAAGGCCGGCTACCAGGGCTTTGTCGGTCTCGAGTACAAGGCCGCCGACGCCGCCGCCTCCTTCGCATGGCTGCCGGCCGAGGCCCGCGCCGCGAAGTAAGCGGAAAAGTCCGGGCGAACAGCCAGGCACCTGACGAACTTTTCGTACGAAGCATTAAGAGAAGGACCCTCATCATGAGCAACCTCCCCAAGATCGCGTGGATCGGTCTCGGCATCATGGGCTCCCCCATGGCCGAGAACCTCCTGAAGGCCGGCTACTCGGTCACCGGCTTCACGCTGGAGCAGGACAAGCTGGACCGCCTGGCCGCGGCCGGTGGCGGCGCCGCCGGTTCGATCGCCGAGGCCGTCAAGGACGCCGACGTCATCATCACGATGGTGCCCGCCTCCCCGCAGGTCGAGGCCATCTCCTACGGTGAGAACGGCATCCTCGAGAACGCCAAGTCCGGCGCGCTGATCATCGACATGTCGTCGATCACCCCGCAGACCTCGATCGACCTGGCGAAGAACGCCGCCGCCAAGGGCATCCGCGTCATCGACGCCCCGGTGTCCGGTGGCGAGGCCGGTGCCATCGAGGCCGTCCTGTCGATCATGGTGGGTGGCGAGCAGGCCGACTTCGACGAGGCCCTCCCGATCCTCGAGGCCCTCGGCAAGGTCATCGTCCTGTGCGGCCCGCACGGCTCCGGCCAGACGGTGAAGGCTGCCAACCAGCTCATCGTCGCGGTGAACATCCAGGCGTGCGCCGAGGCCGTCGTCTTCCTCGAGAAGTCGGGCGTGAACCTCGAAGCCGCTCTGGACGTGCTCAACGGCGGTCTGGCCGGCTCCACGGTCCTGACCCGCAAGAAGGCCAACTTCCTGAACCGCGACTTCAAGCCCGGTTTCCGGATCGACCTGCACCACAAGGACATGGGCATCGTCACCGACGCCGCCCGCAACGTCGGTGCGGCCCTCCCGGTCGGCGCGGTCGTCGCCCAGCTGGTCGCCTCGCTGCGCGCCCAGGGTGACGGTGGCCTGGACCACTCCGCGCTGCTCCGCGCGGTCGAGCGCCTCTCCGGCGCCCAGATCTGAGCTCCGCTCGGATAGGCGGCCCGCTCACCGGGCCGCCACCCGCCCCGCTCTCGGGGCCCTGAGTTTCCGGATGGTGCCGGTGCTGACACCTGTCCTGTCGCGCCCAAGTGCCGGCACCGTCCGGATCACCTCTCCTCCACTCTTTCTTTCAACAAACCGTTGACGTCGAGTTCATGCCGAAATTAGGCTGTTCCGCATGACGGAAGACGAATTCCGTCAGCAGTTCCCCGTACGGAAGGTCACCATGTCGAAGCGCACGCTGACGACCGAGTCTGGCGCCCCGGTCGCCGACAACCAGAACTCCGCTACCGCCGGCGTCGGTGGCCCCCTGCTGATCCAGGACCAGCAGCTCCTGGAGAAGCTCGCCCGCTTCAACCGCGAGCGCATCCCGGAGCGCGTGGTGCACGCCCGCGGTTCCGCCGCGTACGGCCACTTCGAGGTGACCGACGACGTCACCGCGTACACCAGCGCCGCGTTCCTGAACACGGTCGGCAAGAAGACCGAGACCTTCCTGCGGTTCTCCACCGTCGCCGACTCGCTGGGTGGCGCGGACGCCGTCCGCGACCCGCGCGGCTTCGCGCTGAAGTTCTACACCGAAGAGGGCAACTACGACCTCGTCGGCAACAACACCCCGGTGTTCTTCATCAAGGACCCGATCAAGTTCCCCGACTTCATCCACTCCCAGAAGCGCGACCCCTTCACGGGCAAGCAGGAAGCGGACAACGTCTGGGACTTCTGGGCGCACGCCCCCGAGGCGACGCACCAGATCACCTGGCTGATGGGTGACCGCGGCATCCCGGCGTCGTACCGTCACATGAACGGCTACGGCTCCCACACGTACCAGTGGACCAACGCCCAGGGCGAGGCCTTCTTCGTCAAGTACCACTTCAAGACGAACCAGGGCATCCGCTGCCTGTCGGGCGAGCAGGCCGCCGAGCTCGTCGGCTCCGACGCCAACTCGCACCAGACCGACCTGCTGCAGGCCATCGAGCGCGGTGTGAACCCGAGCTGGACCCTGTACGTCCAGGTCATGCCGGCCTCCGAGGCCGCGGACTACCGCTTCAACCCGTTCGACCTCACCAAGGTGTGGCCGCACAGCGACTACCCGCTGCAGCGCGTGGGCCGTCTGGTCCTCGACCGCAACCCGGACAACGTCTTCGCCGAGGTCGAGCAGGCCGCGTTCTCCCCGAACAACTTCGTCCCGGGCATCACCGCCTCGCCGGACAAGATGCTCCAGGGCCGCCTCTTCGCGTACGCCGACGCCCAGCGCTACCGCCTCGGTGTGAACCACACCCTGATCCCGGTCAACGCTCCGAAGGCGACGAAGGCCGACAACTACGGCCGCGACGGTGTCATGGCGCTGCGCAACGGCTCGCGCTACGACAAGAACTACGAGCCCAACTCGCACCAGGGTCCGGCCGAGACCGGTCTGGCGCTGGGCGCCCCGAAGGCCGTCTCCGGCTACACGGGCACCCACGAGGCTCCGGCCCACACCAAGGACGACGACTTCTTCCAGGCCGGTGAGCTCTACCGCCTGATGTCGGAAGCCGAGAAGCAGCGTCTGGTGGCGACCATCGCCGGCGGCCTGTCTCAGGTCACCCTCGAGGACGTCATCGAGAAGAACCTGGCTCACTTCCACGCCGCGGACGCCGACTACGGCAAGCGCGTCGAGGAGGCCGTCCGCGCCCTGCGCGACGCCTGAGCCCACAAGCTGCGCCGGGATCCTGACGGGAGGTCAGGATCCGGGTGCTGAGCCCACACTGCGGACCCGGATGAGGGGTGGTACGCGGTGCGGGCAGGACGAGGACCGTGGCGAGCGTGCGAGCCAGTGCGGTGGTAATGGGTTCCGAGGCCCGTCTCTTGACCTGAGGGAGACGAAGCCGAAGTTCTCGTCGCCGTTCGCCACGGTCCCAGCCAAATCCTCTCCTCTATATACAGGGGCCACGCACAGAGCCCCCTGTACGGAGAAGAGAACCTCCCCCACCCTCTCCGCCCGGCGGTGCGAACGTCCTCTCCTGGACGCCGTCCTCACACCGCTGCGCGGGCATCGGGCCGGCTGCGCCGGCCTCCGGCCGTCGGGTTCCGCCCGACGCCACCACAACTCCGCCCGGCGGTGCGAACGTCCTGTCGCGCCAGCCTCGTACCGTCGGGCGGTAACAAGCAACACACACTCAAAGAGCCGAGTCACGGACGGTCCCGTGACTCGGCTCTTTGTCATGCGGTGGGAAACCGTTGGCGGCACCGGCACGGCGGATGACAGGGTGCGGTGCATGACGCCGCAGTACCAGATCCGCGCCGACTACGACGCCCGTACCATCGTGGTCTACCAGGCGTACTCGTCCGCGATCGCTGACGCCGCACTGCGGGCGGGGCGCTTCGTCCCGCCGTTCTCGTTCCAGCGGATGACGTGGATCAAGCCCTCGTTCCCGTGGCTGATGCACCGCAGCAACTGGGCCCGCAAGCCGGGGCAGGAGCGCGTACTCGCAGTGCGGATGACACGAGAAGGCTGGGAGCAGATTCTGTCCCAGGCCGTACGGACGACCGCGATCCCGACGGCGGTGGCTCGAGCCGCCGTGCACCTCCAGTGGGACCCCGAGCGCTCGGTACGTGGCGCGGCTCTGAACCACTACAGCATCCAGGTCGGCATCGGTCGCCACCTGATCCGCGCGTTCGCCGAGGACTGGGTCGTCAGCCTCACCGACCTCACGCCGCAGGTCCACAAGGCCGCGACGCTGGTCCGGAACGGACACGCCGCCCAGGCTCGGCGACTTATGCCGGCAGAGCGCGTCTACCCGCTGAGCCGGAGCATGGAAGAGCACCTTTCGCCGATGTAGGCCTCCGACCCGTGCGCCGTGCCGCCTGGTGGAACGGCTGCGGGACCCGGGGCCCGTAGGGGGCGCGGAACGGCCCCCGTTCCTCCTGGCGGAGGGACGGGGGCCGTTCGGTGGTGCTAGACCAGCCTGATGGGACTAGGCGGGCAGGGTGTTGCGGAGCGCGGTGGGGGCGTGACCCAGCTCGGTCGCGACCTCTTCGAACTCGGTGACGTCGCTCATGTCGACCGTCTTGCTCATCGAGATGTTGGTGATGCGCTCGAGGATGGCCTCGACGACGACCGGGACCTGGTGCTCCTGGGCCCACTTCTTGGCCGTCTCGAAGGCCTCGCCCAGCTTGTCCGGGTCGGTGACGCGGATCGCCTTGACGCCCAGGCCCTCGGCGACCTTGACGTGGTCGACACCGTAGACACCCAGCTCGGGGGTGTTGATGTTCTCGAACTCGAGGTTGACCTCGAAGTTGATGCCCAGGCCGCCCTGCGCCTGACGGATCAGGCCCAGGTAGGCGTTGTTCACGAGGACGTGAACGTAGGGGACCTTGTGCTGGGCGGCGACCGCCAGCTCCTCGATCATGAACTGGAAGTCGTAGTCGCCGGACAGGGCGACGATCGGGGTCTCCGGGTCCGCGGTGGCGGCACCGATCGCGGCCGGGATGGTCCAGCCGAGGGGGCCGGCCTGGCCACAGTTGATCCAGTTGCGCGGCTTGTAGACGTGCAGCATCTGCGCACCGGCGATCTGGGACAGACCGATGGTGGTGACGTAGCGGGTCTCGGGGCCGAACGCCTTGTTCATCTCCTCGTAGACGCGCTGCGGCTTCATGGGGATGTTGTCGAAGTGCGTGCGGCGCAGCAGCGTCGCCTTGCGCTCCTGGGCGGAAGCGGCCCAGGCGCTGAAGTCGGGCAGCTTGCCCTCGGCCTTGAGCTCCTTGGCGATCTCGACGAAGAGCTCCAGGGCCGCCTTGGCGTCCGAGGCGATGCCGAAGTCCGGGGCGAAGATCTTGCCGATCTGGGTCGGCTCGATGTCGACGTGGACGAACTTGCGGCCCTTGGTGTAGGCGTCGAGGTTGTAACCGGTGTGACGGTTGGCCCAGCGGTTGCCGATGCCGAAGACGAAGTCCGACTCGAGGAACGTCGCGTTGCCGTAGCGGTGCGAGGTCTGGACACCGACCATGCCGGCGGCCAGCTCGTGGTCGTCCGGAATGACGCCCCAGCCCATGAGGGTGGAGATGACCGGGACGTTCGTCAGCTCGGCGAACTCGACCAGCAGGTCGGAGGCGTCGGCGTTGATGATGCCGCCACCGGCGACGATCAGCGGACGCTCGGACTCGAGCAGGAACTGCAGGGCCTTGCGGGCCTGGGCGCGGGTGGCGGCCGGCTTGTAGACCGGCAGCGGCGAGTAGGTCTCGGGGTCGAACTCGATCTCGGTCAGCTGGACGTCGATCGGGAGGTCGATCAGGACCGGGCCCGGACGGCCGGAGCGCATCAGGTGGAAGGCCTCCTGGAACACGCCCGGAACCTGGGCGGCCTCCAGGACGGTCGTCGCCTTCTTGGTGACCGGCTTGGCGATCGAGGCGATGTCGACGGCCTGGAAGTCCTCCTTGTGGAGCTTCGAGACCGGAGCCTGACCGGTGATGCACAGGATCGGGATGGAGTCCGCGATCGCGGAGTACAGGCCGGTGATCATGTCGGTGCCGGCCGGGCCCGAGGTACCGATGCAGACGCCGATGTTGCCGGCCTTGGCGCGGGTGTAACCCTCGGCCATGTGCGAGGCACCCTCGACGTGGCGGGCCAGGGTGTGTGCGATTCCGCCCACGTTCTTGAGCTCGCGGTAGAACGGGTTGATCGCAGCACCGGGGACGCCGAACGCTTGTTCGACACCCTCGAGCTTGAGGATCTCCACTGCAGCGGCGGCGGCTGTCATACGAGGCATCGAGTTCTCCTGCGGGTCTGGCGGTCAGGCTTTTCCGTAATCCGGAAGTTTTGTTCTGCTATACGGAACAAACTAAGCGGCGACTCCCCACAACGTCAAGGCGGTACGGCACCCCGGAACGCACCAAAAGCCGCCGATGGGGCAGTGAGTTGTACGAAAATCCAGTGCCCGGCCAAAAATCGGGGGTCTGCCCACCCCGCCGGTGGCAGGTGGTGGACCATGGGCCTACTCACAGCGACGAAGAGCGGCGAGACGAACGACGAAGGGGGTCCGGCCCTCATGGCGGATGCGGTACCGGTGCGCTGCCCGGCGTGCCTGCGCGAGAACGGCTACGCCGCCCCGGTCTTCCCCTGCGCCTGCGGGAACCCGGTCATCCCTCCCCTGGACCTGGCGTCACCGCCCCGGGAGCTGACCCACCGCACCTGGACGGAGAGCTGGGTCACCGTGCGGTGCGAGGCCTGCGGCCGGGAGAGCGAGTGGCCGCATCCGGAGGTGGGGTGCACCTCCTGCGGGACGGTGGTGCTGGTTCCGGTGCATCCGCTGGCGCCGGCCGGCGGGCTCGGGGAGGTACGGACTCCCCCGCGTGCGGCGGAGCCGCCGGCGGCCTTCCCTGCTTCCTCCACTCCCTCTACGCCGCCTGGGACCCCTGCTTCCCCTGCCCCCTCGGCTCCTCATGCTTCCCCGGCCGCCCCGGCCGCCCCGGACCCCGCGGTGCCCCGCCCCGCCTTCCGGCCCGTGACCATCCGTACCGCCCGGGACGCGGTGGTCACCGCCGCGCTGTACCTGCGCTGGCTCGGCTTCCAGGACGTGCGCCAGCCCGACGGTCGGCCGCTCCCGTCGACGGCGGTGGACCTGCGGGCCCCCGGTCTGGTCGCCCAGGTGGACCCGACCACGGCCCCGGCCGGGCTGCGGGCGGTGGAGTGCGTCTGGCTGAACGGGCTCACGGCCTGCGCGACCAGCGTCTACTTCGCCCTCGCCGGATACACGCAGGACGCGCGCGACCGCGCGGACGACCTCGGAATACCCCTCTTCGTCATGGACCTCACGGGCATGCCCCAGCCGGTCAACGACCCGGCGGAGGACCTCCTCGGCATGGGGGCCTAGGCTCGGGGGGTATGACGTGCGTCTGCCTGCCGAGGAGAGCTTGATGAGCCTGTACGACATCCCGCTGACCACCCTGTCCGACGAGCCCACCAGCCTCGCCGCGCACAAGGGCAAGGCGATCCTGCTCGTGAACACCGCCTCGCAGTGCGGTCTCACCCCTCAGTACTCGGGCCTGGCCCGTCTGCAGTTCAAGTACGAGGAGAAGGGCTTCACCGTCATCGGTGTGCCCTGCAACCAGTTCGGCGGCCAGGAGCCGGGCAACGCCGACGACATCCAGACGTTCTGCGCGGCCGGTTTCGGCGTCACCTTCCCGATGCTGGAGAAGTCCGACGTCAACGGCGAGAACCGCCACCCGCTCTACGAGGAGCTGGTGAAGGTCCCGGACGCCGAGGGCGAGGCCGGTGACATCACCTGGAACTTCGAGAAGTTCCTGATCTCCCCCGCCGGCGAGGTCGTGGCCCGCTTCCGCCCGCGCACGGAGCCCGAGGCCGCCGAGGTCGTCGCGGCGATCGAGGCCCTGCTGCCGGCCTAGCACCACCTGGGCCGAGGGCCGGTACGGGGCTGCGCGCGCAGCCCCGTACCGGCCCTCGGTCGTTCCCCGTGTCCTTCCCCGGGGCCCTGCTGTCAGTTCACCTGCCGATCCTGGCCCGACCAGTACGGCTCGCGGAGCTTGAACTTCTGGATCTTGCCGGTGGCCGTGCGCGGGATGCCGGCGCGGAACTCGACCGTCGTCGGGGCCTTGTACCCGGCCAATCGCTCCTTGCAGTGGGCGATGATCTCCGCCTCCTCGACGGACTCCCCCTCGGCGAGGACGACGAGCGCCTTGATCGTCTCGCCCCATTTCTCGTGCGGCACGCCGATGACGGCGACCTCCGCGACCGCCGGATGGCTGAAGATCGCGTCCTCCACCTCGATCGAGGACACGTTCTCGCCGCCGGTGATGATCACATCCTTCTTCCGGTCGGAGATCGTCAGGTGGCCGTCGGCCTCGTCGACCGTGCCGCCGTCACCGGTGTGGAACCAGCCGTCGCGCAGTGCGGCCGCGGTCTCCTCCGGCTTGTCCCAGTACCCCTCCAGTACGACGTTCGACCGGGCCAGCACCTCGCCGTCCTCGGACACCCGCAGCTTGACCCCGAGCGCGGGCAGCCCCGCGCGCGACAGCCTGTGCGCCCGCTCCCCGGCCGGCAGCTCCGCGTCGGCGGGCAGGGTCCGGTTGAAGGTGAGCAGCGGAGAGGTCTCGGTCAGGCCGTAGATCTGCGTGAACTCCCAGCCGAGCTCCTCGCCCATGCGCTGGATCGTCCGGCTCGGCGGCGGGGCGCCCGCGCAGACGACGCGTACCCGGTCGCGGCCAGGGATCCCGCCCTCCCAGGTCGCCGCCGCGTCCAGCACCGTGTTCCACACGGCGGGCGCACCGCACATCAGCGTGACGCCGTGCTCCTCGACCCGGCGCAGGATCTCGGCGCCGTCGACCTTGCGCAGCACGACCTGCTTGACGCCGAGCCCGGCCATCACGAAGGGCATGCCCCAGCCGTTGCAGTGGAACATCGGCAGCGTGTGCATGTAGACGTCACGCTCCCAGACCCGGGTGTGCAGGCCGAAGGTGAGCCCGTTCACCCAGATGTTGCGGTGGGTCAGCTGCACCCCCTTGGGGCGGGCGGTGGTGCCCGAGGTGTAGTTGATCGTCGCCGTCGCGTCCTCGTCCGGGTGCGACCAGGGGCGCGGTTCCACCCCGAAGCGCATCAGCGCCGCGTCCGTCTCCGCCCCGAGGACGAAGCGGTGGCGGGCTTTGACGCCCGACAGCGCCTCGTCCAGTTCCGGGTCGACGAGCAGCACCGAGGCCCCGCTCTGCCGGACCACGTAGTCGACCTCCTCCGGCTTCAGCCGGAAGTTGACCGGTACGCAGACGCGCCCGCTCATCGGCACCGCGAACAGCAGCTCCAGCATCCGGGCGGAGTTGTGGCTGACCACCGCCACGCGCTCGCCCTCGCCGACCCCCAGCGCGTCGAATCCGGCCTGCCAGGCCCGTACGCGCTCGCCGAGCCTCCCGTACGTCGAATCGGGGACCGGTGGACCGGGCTGATCCGGCTCGTCCACCACGCCCGGACTGGACGAGAACCCCAGCTCCGCCCGGTCGAGGAAGTCCGTGACGGTCATGGGAATCCGCATTGCTCTCTCCTAGGTCCCGAATCCCGAACAGCTGCTGCCTTGCCTGGATGACGCGCCGCGCTCCGCCGATGGCCGAGGGGCCCGCCACGAACGAGAACGATCGCGGGCGATCTCGGTCGTGCCAGGCATCGTGCCGTGTCCGGCGTACGGGCCACCAGAGCGCGGCGGGACGGGGTCGCCCGGGCCGTGGCTCAGCCGCGGCGTGGCTCAGCCGCGGATGGACCCGAAGCGGACGGCCCCGCCCGCAGAGCCTGCACCCACCCCGTCGCCCATCTCCGCGAGAAGCGCCTCCCCCTCGGCCACGATCTGCGCTTTGTCGGCCTTGGACACGGAGGAGAACAGCTCGACGGTGAGCGTCCCGCTGTCCTTCCCGCCGCCCTTCCCTCCATCTTTCCCACCGTCCAGCTTCCAGAGCCCGGCGAGGAAGCCGTCGAGGAGCAGGGTGCAGTGGGCCTGGTTCCCGGACCAGGTGCTGCCCTTCAGCTCGGGCGCGATCACCCGGGAGCGGTCGGCGTGGGAGAGGAGCAGGTTGTCGAACTCGGGAAGGAAGCGGGGCGGCGCGGGCTGCTCGGCATCGGGGCGGGGCCCGTCGGGCAGATCGAAGAGCTCTACGCCGTTCTCGTCCTGGAACACCTCCAGGCCGGGCCTGAGCCGCTCGAAGGCCTCGCGCAGCCGGGTGAGCCCGGCCCACGTCTGCATGTCCTTGACGGAAGCGGGCCCGAAGGCCCCGAGGTACCGCAGCACGGCCTCATCGATCGCCGGGGTCTCCCCACTCTCTCCCTTCTCCCCACGCTCTCCCTCCTCCCCTCCGACCCACTCGCTCAAGGTGGTGAGACGGACCTGCCCGCTCTTCCCCCACACCCCGCGCGGGGTGACCTGGACGAGCGGCAGCCGGCAGCGCGCGGCGACGGACAGCGACTGCGGGTCGGCTCCGGGCCACTCCTTGAGCAGTTCCTCGCGTATCTCCGCCATGGTCCGCGGCTCGGCCTCCACGAACGCCCGCGCCCGCTCGGCCAGCCTGTCCAGGTCCACGCCGACCAGGCCCTTGCGGAAGTAGTTGATCTCCCGGTCGCGGGCGGGCTGGACGAGCGGGCGCAGGGTGAGCGCGTCGTGGACGGTGTGGGTGTGGATGGTGGACCTCATGGTGACCATCCGGACCACCTGACGGGACTCCATCAGCCCGGCGAGTTCGGCCGGCTCGAATGCGGCGAGTCGGGCGTGGAGCTGGAAGTAGGGCGGCTTCACGTTCTGTGCCTGCAGTCCCAGCAGGTGCTGCGTGGCGTCCTGCGCGGACATCTCGGCGCGGGTCAGGAGCAGCTGACGGGCGAGCGTGGCACGGTTCAGCGCACGGGTGTCGAGTACGGGACGCGTCATCTTGGAGGCCATGACAGCAACGTAGCGGCCCATGCGGACACCTTCTGTCCGCAACTCCGGACCGGTCGTACCCGCGCGCCGGACCCGCGTGGACCCCTGGGCCCATTCACCCGGATATCCTGCACCTTGCCCGTAAACACCCGTTCGACCGGGAGCTGACCTGCGATGTCGGAGCGACCAGACGACCGCCGCCCCTCGCCCCCGTCCGCCTCCGCGCCCACACCCGCCTCCGCGCCCGCGAAGCGCGGGGGATGGCGACGCCCGGCCGCACCTCCCCCCACCCCTCCCACCACACCCCCACGGGCCCCGAAGCCGCCCCCGCCGGCCCCCACCCCCGCGGACCACCGCAGCGTGGTCGACTCAGCGGTCTACCGCGACGGCGTCCGGGTCGCTTCCCCCGCCACCCTCGCCGACACCTTCCGCCGGCTGCGCGAACAGCCCGACGGCATGGCCTGGATCGGCCTGCACCGCCCAACGGAACCGGAACTCCACTCCCTGGCCGACGAGTTCAACCTCCACCCGCTCTCCATCGAAGACGCCCTGGAAGCCCACCAGCGCCCCAAACTGGAGCGCTACGGCGACACCCTCTTCGTGGTCCTGCGGGCGGCCCGCTACCTGGACGCCCTGGAGGAGGTCGACTTCGGCGAGCTCCACATCTTCGTCGGCCCCGACTTCCTGATCACGGTCCGCCACGGCGCGGCCCCGGACCTCTCGGCGGTCCGCCGCCGCATGGAGGAGTCCCCCGAACTCCTCTCCCTCGGCCCGGAAGCCGCCCTGTACGCCATCCTCGACGCGGTGGTCGACGGCTACGCCCCGGTCGTCGAGGGCGTCCAGATCGACATGGACGAGATCGAGACCGAGGTCTTCAGCGGCGACCCGGAAGTCTCCCGCCGCATCTACGAACTCTCTCGTGAAATGGTCGAGTTCCAACGCGCGACCCGCCCGCTGGTCGGCATGCTCCACAGCCTGATGGCCGGCTTCGCGAAGTACGGCACGGACGAGGAACTCCAGCGCTACCTCCGCGACGTAGCCGACCACGTCACCCACACCAGCGAACGCGTCGACGGCTTCCGCCAGGCCCTCACAGAGATCCTCACGGTCAACGCCACCCTGGTCTCCCAACAACAGAACGCCGAAATGCGAGCCCTGGCAGAAGCCGGCTTCGAACAGAACGAGGAGATCAAGAAGATTTCCTCATGGGCTGCCATTTTGTTTGCACCCACACTCGTCGGAACGATTTACGGCATGAACTTTGAGTCCATGCCTGAGCTGGGTTGGAGCCTCGGATACCCCCTTGCGATCTGCCTCATGGGGATGGTCTGCGTCAGTTTGTACGTAATTTTCAAGCGACGGGACTGGCTCTAGGCCCCTCGCGTGACGCTCAGTCACCCTTCGCACTTCGCTTTCGCATCACTCACAGATCGGCCCAGAAGCGGCCATGGGGGGGCCCTGGGGGGAATAGATGCGAGTGATCTCCTCGCCCTCTCCCGGCAAGGCTGTGACCAGGCATTTTTGCGCGTCGGCAAGCTCTGGGGGGAATCCGGGGAGGAATGGATGGTGATCGGCGCAACGAGCCCGCTCGGCTTCCTGTTCAGCGCTCCCCCGTCGAGCCGCCGACCCCGCGGCGCATCACAGACAGTGGCCTCCATGCGGTCGCCGTCCCCGCCAGACCCCGGGGTCAGAATGCCCGACCTGGCTCACGTGTCGTATGTACCGGCGACGGCAGTCGCGAGGCTTCAGTAACTCGCCACGCTGGCTTTGTTCACTTCAAGGGGCTCTGGTCCATTTCTTGTGGAGGCTCACGGACAGTGATGTCAGTGGGATGGCCGGACGCTGCCGTTGATCCGCTGGGAGGCCGACGCATCCACGACGTGCGCCAACTGGTCACTGCCATCAAGTCAGCTCGCCCAACTCTTCGGGATCTCCCCGGCCACCGTCTGCCGAGTCATCCAACACCTTCGGCGACTGCTGCTGTTGGAGCCGGCACCGACGGCGCCTACCTGGGCACCGGTCTGATCGTCCCGAACCGCAGACGAGCCGGACGCCCCCTCCTGCGCGGCCAGGAAGTGGACAATGCCGAACACCGACGCGTCGAGCACACCCTCGCCCGCATGAACGGCCGCGACAGCCGCCCGAAGGGCGACGGCCTTCACCACGCTGTCCAGGCTGTCGTTCGCCACTCTGCACAACCTCGCTCTGACCGGGTGAAAGAGAAGGTCAAACACCGCTCACGCCTACCCGCGCCGGACCTTCTGCAACGCCCCTTAGCCTCAGCGATTGGCGTCCGGTGACTCACCACAACCGCCGTAGCAGGCCACATAACCAAAGCAGGTGAATACATGAAGGGTTACCTGCATTCCCCACCCGCACGCAGGCCCGCAGAAGCCATCGAGGGTCGCGACAACCGATACCTTCCCACCTCATGGCCCTTCATCGTGGACCGAAAGTGTGCCGAGAAACCGGCCGGCACCCACAGCCACTTCACCACCGACGAACCCCCACACCCGCCCGGAACAAGGAGAAGGAAGCTATCACCACTAATCGCACCCTGACCGGGTCCCGCTGCAGCCAATTCGGGGCCGCCCCGGTCGCTCCGATTCCACTTCTTGGCCACCGGTTTCATCGCGCCCGCTCTGTGTCGAAATCCGGCCACAGATCGGCAGCCACCCGCACACACTACGGCGCAGCTCAAGCCGATTCAGAGAGGGCGGGCCCTGACTAAATCCTCCCAAATGATCGAGTCCCTGCCGAACTTGGAACAATTCTCTCATCGGTTTTCCGTCGACGCCGACCCGCCGACCCCATGTCACTCGCGACCAATACCATGAGGCCACATCCGATGCACCCTCATTAGACACATCGAGCTTTCGATTGAGGAGTGATCAGCATCACGGAGGCATACCAGTCAAAAGACCGACCAAATCGGGCGATCGCCTTCTGGATTCGTTGACAAGCAGATCTCCACGAAGGAAAAGTAGGTCTGAATTTCATCCGTTCATAACTCAGAGCGAGGACCTCCACTTTGAGGCCACTATTTCCCCCTTCGTGGCTACCCAGACAGGGGGCCTCGCGACGCGATCACCTGTTCCGGGCGCGGTTGCGTCCGGTTGCCGGTGTAGCCGTGCTGTCCCTGGGCCTTGGTCTTCTGGCGGTGCCGACTGCCGCAGCCGCCGGCGACCGCACCTTTGGCCCCGCCGATACCGACTGGCCCGCCGCACCCCCCAAGACTCGGACCGCCGACGAAACCGCCCTCGATGCAGCACGGACCCAGGCCAAGAGCACGGGCAAGCCCGTCATCGTCGGCTTTCTGACCACGGCGACTTCTGCGACCGTCGCCAACCCCGACGGCACTCTCAGCACTGATGCCTCGATTGCTCCGCAGCGAGTACGCAAGGCCGATGGCGCATGGCAGGACGTCGACCCCACGCTCGCCACCAACTCCGACGGCACGATCACGCCGACTGCCGTCCCGTCAAAACTGTCGTTCTCGGGTGGCGGTGACGGGCCGATGGCCACCATGACCACGGGTGACGGCAAGAAGCTGGCCCTCAAGGCACCGTTTGCTCTGCCGAAGCCCGTACTCAACGGCGACAGCGCCCTGTACAAGGACGTTCTGCCCGATGTCGACCTGGAACTGACCGCCACCACGCTCGGCGGCTGGCGCCAGGTCCTGGTGGTCCGTACCGCGCAGGCCGCAGCGAACCCCACGGTCAGGAAGTTGCACCTCGACGTGGTGGCCGACGGGTTGACGGTGAGTGCGGACGCGGCGGGCAACCTCAGAGCAGTCGACACCGACGGGAAAGCCCGGTTCAGCGCCCCCACACCGGTGATGTGGGATTCCGCCCCGCAGGCTGCCCCCCAGAAGGGCCCGGCCGGTCTCTCCGCCCCCGCTATGTCCGCAGACGACCAAACCGTCCCATCCACCTCTGACGGGCCTGGCGCGGGCGCCACCGTCGCCAAGGTCACTACCACCGCCACCAGTCGAGGCATCGATCTCGTCCCCGACATCAGCCTCCTCGGCCAGGGCAACGGTCCGTGGTTCATCGACCCGGGCTGGAATCCGACGACGGACAGCAACGGGTGCAGGCCTGGGCTCAGGTCCAGGAGGGGTACCCGACCACCAACGAGTACAACGGCACGCAGTACGGCCAGGACAAACCAGCCACCGGCTACTGCGGCTACATCAACTCCGAACCCGCCTGCTCACCCACGGGGCGTACCCGCGCCTACTTCCAGGTGGGCATCGAGAGTTTCCTCCACGACCGATCCGCGGTGGTGTTGGAAGCGCGGCTGAAGGCGACCATCGTCTCCTCCTCCAGCCCGTCCACACAGACACCGATGAGTCTCTACGACACCGGCACCATCAGCAACCCGACCAGCTGGAACCACCAGCCGTGCGGCACTGGTTCCGTCATGGCGGGCTGTAGGAACATCGGGACGCTGTGGGTGTCGGGCACCGGCGAGATCGACTACGGCGTCCGCGACACCATCAAGACAGCTGTCGCCAATGGCTGGCCCAACTTCACCTTTGGCTTCGCCCCCGACGATGAGTACAACAAGTACTATCGCCAGCGCTTCAGTTCCAAGAGCGGCGAGGCTCCGCACCTCGTCATCACGTACGACATCGAGCCCACCGCGACCAATCCGCGCACGAGGCCGACGCCCGGATTCGCGAGCACCGGCAGCTTCATCCCCTGCAGTCCATGGGACAGTGCCGGCTGGCTCGGCGCCAACGCCGATACAGCTCTCACAGTGAACGCCAACTCGCCCACCCAGCAGACCCTCAGCACCACGTTCAAGCTCTGGGACAACGACAACGGCAACAGCACGTCGAACTTCGTGACCGGGTGGACGGCCAGCGGCGACGTCACCGTGAACGCCGGCGCCCTGACCGACGGCCATCGCTATGGCTGGCAGGCGAAGACCACGGATGACACGCTCACCAGTGACGTCACCACCCCCTGCTTCGTCCAAGTCGATCGCACGCCGCCCACCGCCGCCGTGGCATCCATCGACTTCCCCGCCTCCGGCACGCTCAACGCCAAGCCGCTCAAGTACGCCGGAGAGGCCGGCACCTTCACCCTGACCGGCACCGATCCCGGCCCCGTCGGCGGCGGCCGTTCCTCGGGACTGGCCTGCGCCCGGTGGACCACCGACCCGATCAAGGCCGCGGCGACTGGCTGGAAGTGCACCGACACCACTGCGGGCATCGTCAAGCTGACCGGCGGAACGGCCGCCATCAGTGTCACACCCGCCCAGTGGGGCACGAACTTCCTCTACCTACAGACGCAGGACGACGCGGGCAACATGTCCCAGCCCGCCGTGTACAGCTACTACGCACCGTCCAATCCGAAGAACCCCACCAAGCCGGTCTTCGGCGACGTCAGCGGTGACAACTTCCCGGATGTCCTGCTGTCCGACTCCGCGGGCGATCTGCGCCGGATCGGCGGCGGCACCGATCCCAACACCGCTCCCAACGCACCTTTCAAGACGGCCGACGACACCGACCCCCGGGCCGGCTTCAAGGCGTCTCCGACCGGGAACGGCTGGGTGAACACCCAGATCACGCATCGCGGCAGTCTCGGGTTCGTGAACCTCGTCGACGACCTGCTGGCCCACCAGCCGGGTGGCGAGAAGCTCTATGTCTACCCCAACGATCCCAAGAGCGGACGTTTTGACGGCCAAGCCCGGAGCGTCGTGGCGAAGCCCACCAACTGCGTCGCATCGGACGGCACCACCAGCCTGCCTTGCACCGAGCACGGCTATGGAACCGACTGGTCGAAGGTCACCCAGATCGCCGCTTTCGGCGCCCTCGACGGCGACTCCGCCGTACCGGCCGCCACCGGCGGGTACGTCCTCCACCGCTCCACCGTACTGTTCGTGGAAAACGGGCGGCTGTGGCTCGCCCTGGCAGGCACCACCAACCAGCTCGCTTCCAAGGCTTTCCTGCTCTCCGCGAACGACCAGAAGTGGGACGGCTACGAGCTGATCACCCCGGGCCGCGCCGAGGGCACCGACCTGCCGACCTTGTGGGTCCGCTCCAAGTCCAGCGGCACCGTCCGCGTCCTTCCTGTCAAGGGGACGCCCTCGGCTCCCGACCTGACCGGGTTCACGAACCCCGCCCAGGGCGTTGCCCTGGCCACCATCGATCCCGCGCGTTTCCCGCGCGTCGGCTCTGACGGCGACCTCACCGGCGACCGTATTCCGGATCTGTGGGCCGTGGACACCAATCGGCAGCTCGTCTCCTGGAAGGGCATCGGCGTCGCCCCCACCACGGAGGCTCCCCACCCTGATGTCACCAGCCTCGCCACAGCCGTAACGCCTCAGGGCAATCTGAACAGGCCGTCGGCGGCTTGGGAACTGACCGGCCAGAGTGCCGACGGCACCGTGGTCAGCAGCTCAGGCTCCTTCCCGGCGACAGCTGCCAATCTCAGCTGGCCGACAGGGGTCATCGACGGACGCCGCACCAACTACGCCGCGTTCAAGGGCCCGCAGTCGACGCTCACCACAGCCACGTCGGTGATCGACACCCGTAACAGCTTCACCATCAGTACCTGGGCAAAGGCCTCGGGCGCGGGCGGTGTGATCGTCAGCCAGGACAACACCAGTACCCAGCGCAGCGACTTCCTTCTCTACCCCGACCCCGACGGCAGCACCTGGCGCTTCGCCCTCACCAACCCGACGAAGCCCGCGTCCGGTTGGCAGTACGACAACACGGACGTCATCAACGCCCAAGCCCGGGTCAACCCCGACGTCTGGACGCGACTCACCGCCGTCTACAACGCAACGACCGGAAGGATGAGCCTCTATGCGAACGGCGTACTGATCGGCTCCGGGCAACACAGCAAGACCAACAGTCCGGCACCGAACGGGCCCCTCGTCTTCGGCCGCTACCAGGCCAAAGGCGCGGCCAACCCGATGGGCCAGGGCCTGTACGGAGGCGCCGGCAACCTCGCCGTATACCCGTACGCGGCCTCCGTCACCGCTCCCGACGCAACCAGCCCCATCACTGTCTCCAGCGCCGCCACCACGTGCATCGACACCGACAACGGGCAGACCGCCGACAGCACCAAGATCCAGATCTACACCTGCAACCGAACCGCCGCGCAACAGGTCGCCCTACGTGACGACGGCACTCTCCGCATTCTGGGCAAGTGTGTAGAGGCCACAAACAGCGGCACCGACAACGAGACGCCCATCCAGCTCATGACCTGCAAGGGCACGCCCAACCAGCTGTGGCAGGCCCGCGCCAACGGCAGTTACCTCAACGTCAATGCCCAGCGCTGCCTGGAACGTCCCAACAACACGCTCAGTATCAAGACCCAACTGCAACTGTGGAACTGCGTGGACGTCGACGCCCAGCGCTGGACCACCACCAGCCTCGGGACCGCGCCACTGCCCGCGCCCGCGCCTTTGCCCGACAACGGCAAGGCGCCCACGTTGCCCTCCGGCGGCCTGATCCACAACGCCAACAGCCGCTCCTGCCTGGAAATCAACAACTCCAGCAAGGACGACGGCGCGGCGGCCCAACAATGGGCATGCCTTGGACAGGTCAGCGCCAAATGGCAATTCCGACCCACCGGCACCGAGGGCGTCTATGAGATCGTCAACGCCAACAGTGGCAAGTGCCTGGAAATCAACAACTCCAGCTCCGATAACGGGGCCCGCGCCCAGCAGTGGACCTGCAAGGGAATAGCAACCCAGAAATGGACCATCCAGTCCATTGGCGCTACAGGGAATCTGAATCTCACCAACCTCAACAGCGGAAAAACTTTGGAAATCGCCGATTCCAGCAAGATCGACGGAGCTCCCGCTCAGCAGTGGACGCACGCCCCGGACCCGAACTACCCAACCCAGAGCTGGTACCTGTAGTCATGTGCCTCGTCGGCTGACCCTCTCATCCCGAGGGGGTCAGCCGACGAGGGGGGTGCACCCAAGGCGGAATCGCCAGGGTCTGAACCCGACGAAATGTGACTGCGCGATTCGACAGGAATCACGCGCGAATAGATTTGCCTCTATCGAGAGGCGTTGGATTCGGGCGCTACCGGGCCCGGATATTTCTCATTTCTTTCCTGTGGGGGGATTTTGCTTTCTCGTCAAAGTGGTCCGATTTCGCGCACGCGCGCGAGACGGCCACGCATCACGATGGTCGCCGTGCTTGCGGTGCTCATCTCCGGCCTGGGCTTGCCCGCGGTCGAAGCGGTGGCGAAGCCGCCGAAGGTGTGGGTGCCGCCGAATACGGCGCTCCCGCAGACCAAGCCCGTCAAGGGCTCGAATGCCAAGCCGATCGCAGGCAAAGCGCCCGTCGGCAAGCCGTGGAGTCCTGACGCGAAGGCGCAGACCGCGACGGGCTCAGCGATCGTTCCGCTCGGTTCGGCGACCACATCGCGAGCCGACGATGAGGCGAACCCCGTTCAAGCCGGCGCATTGCCGGTCTGGCTCTCCCCCGGTACGGGCCCGAGTCCTTCGGTCAAGGTCTCGGAGCTCGCGATCGCGCCTGCCGCCGGTGACAGCAGTTCCGGTGAGGGTTCGCTGCGGGTGGAAGTCAAGGAGGGGGCGAAGACCCGTGCGGCCGGGGTCCAAGGTGCGCTCATCGCTCTGACCAACGCCACTGGCGAATCCGCTTCGGGGAAGGTCCGGGTCGGGTTCGATGTCGCGTCGTGGGCGAAGACGGCCGGTGCCAACTGGGGTGACCGTGCGCGTGTGGTGCGGCTGCCCGACTGCGCCCTGACCACTCCGGCTGCCGCGGGCTGTACGGCTCGCACCCCGGTTGCCTCGCACCGGGACTCCGCTGGCCGCCTCGTGGTGGAGGTAGACGCTCCCAAGACCACCACCCCGAGTCCGTCGAAGTCTTCGGCAGGCGCGAAGTCGGCTCCCGCGCCGACGCCTCAGGTGCTCGCGCCGAAGGCCGTGGTCCTCGCGGTGGAGGCGGGTCCGTCGGGTGCGAGTGGTGACTTCACCGCGACGCCGATCGCGCCGTCGATGTCCTGGCAGGCCGGCGCGAATGCCGCGAACTTCACCTACGGCTACACCGTCGAGGTTCCGTCCGCGATCGCGGGCGCGGGTCCGGATGTGGGCCTGGCCTACGACTCGTCCTCGATCGACGGCCGTACGGCGTCGACGAACGCGCAGGCCTCCGGTTTCGGTGAGGGCTGGGACTGGAGTCCTGGCTCGATCTCCCGTACCTACAAGGGCTGCAAGGACGCGGGGATAGCCGAGTCGGGTGACGAGTGCTGGGCTGGCGACATCCTGTCCTTGAACCTGGCGGGCCACTCGGGCCAGATCGTCCGCGACGACACGTCGTGCGTCTACCACCTTCAGGGTGAGGACGGCACGAAGATCGAACGTCTGACCGGGCAGCGCAACGCCGCCTGGAAGGGCGAGGGCTTCAAGGTCACCACGACCGACGGCACCCAGTACTACTTCGGCTCCAACCGCCTGCCCGGCGGGGACGGCACCGACCCGGAGGCCAAGTCGGTCTCCACGGTCCCCGTCTACTTCAACAGCGGTCAGGACAAGTGCCTGGGCGCGACGACTCCGGCGAACGGTACGTGGCAGCAGCTGGGCTGGCAGTGGAACCTCGACTACGTCGTGGACCCGCACCAGAACCTGGTGTCCTACCGCTACGAGCAGGAGGACAACTTCTACGGGCGGGGCGGTGGCCAGAACGGCGGCACCGGCACCAACACGAAGTACCAGCGCGGCTCCTACCCGGTCTGGATCGGCTACGGGCAGCGTCTGCCCGAGCAGATCACCGCGAAGGGCACGGCGAAGCCGGCCGTCCAGATCAACATCAAGAACGCCGAACGCTGCGTCGTGATCGGGACCGTCACCTGCACGGACACCGCCCAGCGCGTGAAGGCGAACGCGAAGTCCTGGCCCGACACCCCCATCGACCAGGAGTGCCCGGCCACCGGCCAGTGCCTGAACCTCTCCCCGACGTACTTCACCACGAAGAAGTTCACCCAGATCGCCACTCAGGTCTGGATGGGAACGGCCTGGCGCACGGTCGACTGGTACGACCTCAAGCACTCCTTCCAAGACCCGGGCGACGGTACGTCACCCACGCTCTGGCTCGATTCGATCCAGCGCAACGCCACCAACAAGAAGACCGCGATCAAGCTTCCGGCGGTCCTGTTCCAGGCAACCCAGATTCCCAATCGCGTCGACGGCGTCGTCCGGCGCCCGGACGGTACGGATGCCTCGGCTCCGAGTTACCGGCGTCCGCGTATTCAGACGATCACCACCGAGACCGGTGGGCAGATCAATGTTGTCTACAAGGCCCCCGAGTGCTCGCGTCTCGCGGGGACGATGCCGTCTTCCGAGGACGGCAACACGATGGCCTGCATGCCGGTCAAGTGGTACCTGCCGGGTCAGTCCTTCGCGGACCCGGTCAACGACTGGTTCCACAAGGTCGTCGTCCAGTCCGTCACGGAGCAGGACAAGGTCGGCGGCCAGGTGAGCAAGGTCACCAACTACGAGTACGGCGGCGGCATAGCCTGGCACCGCAACGACTCCGAGTTCGCCGACCCCAAGACCCGCACCTGGGACCAGTTCCGCGGCTACGCCACCGTCACTACGAAGACGGGCAGCGGAAACGCGAGCGAAGCCCCGCGCACCAAGAACGTCGCCACCTACCTGCGCGGCATGGACGGCGACGTCCTGGCCAACGGAGCCAAGCGCAGCGTGTCGGTCAATGACACGCAGGGTGGGACGATCAAGGACGAAGACGTCCTGTCCGGCTTCGTCCGCCAAACCCAGACCTACGACCGCGACGGCGGGGCGGCCGTCTCTGACGAGGTCACCACTCCGTGGATCGGCCCGGTCACTGCAACCCGCGCCCAGTCGGCGGGGATGCCCCCGATCACGGCCCGCGCGTTGAACACGGCGAAGGTCACCACTCGCGCGAAGCTCGCAAACGGCAGCTGGCGCACCGGCGAGCGCTCGTCCACGTACGACTCCACGCTCTCCACACGTCCGCTCCAAGTGGACGACAACAGCGACGTGGCCCGTACGGACCAGCGTCTGTGCACCACGTTCGAGTATCCGACCGGCCCTGGCGGGGCGGTCACGGAGCTCGCCTCCCGCACTCTGGTCCTGTCCGGCGCATGCGGGCAGACCCCGACCGCGGCCAACACCGTGGGCGACACCCGCTCCTACTTCGACGGGCTGGCCTACGGCCAGGTCGGAGCGACCGCGAACGGCACGGGCACCGAGGTCCTGGAGAAGTACGACAGCACCGGCAAGCCGGTCTACCGCCTCAACTCCACCTCCACCTACGACGCCTACGGCCGCGTCACCAGCAACACCAACAAGGTCCGCACCGACGCCACCCACCCCGGCGGCGCCGTCAACACGACCGAATACTCCCCGGCCACCGGCGTCCTGCCGAGCACGGTGACGCACACCAACCCGCTGGGCTGGAAGTCCGTCACGACCCTCGACATCGGCCGCTCGCAGCCGCTGAAGACCACCGACGAGAACAACCACGTCGCCGAACGCGAGTACGACGCCCTCGGGCGGATCGTGAAGATCTGGCAGCCCGGTCAGGACTCCACGAAGGACCTGCCGGTCCGCAAGTTCTCGTACGCGATGAACGGCACGAACGCGCCGTCCGCCGTTCTGAGTCAGGCGCTCATGAACGACGACACCTACACGTCTTCATATGCGATCTACGACGGTCTCGGCCGGGTCCGCCAGACCCAGGCGAGCGCCCCTTCGGGCGTGGCCGGGCGCATGATCACGGACGCGCTGTTCGACTCGCACGGCTGGCAGACCAAGACCAGCGCCGCCTATTACACCGACCAGGACGCGCCCTCCGCGGCTCTGTTCCTGCCCAACGACGGTGTCCAGCCCGACAGCAAGATCCCGTCCCAGACGATCAACGTCTTCGACGGCCTCGGCCGGTCCACCGCGTCCATCTTCACGTCGTTCGGCGTGGAGCAGTCACGTTCCAAGACCGAATACCCGGGAGCTGACGAGGTCCGCCGGATCCCGCCGGCCGGCGGGTTCGCCACATCGACGATCACCAACGGCACCACCTCGGTCCTGCGCCAGTACAAGGCCAACACCCCCACCGGTACCTACGACCAGACGACCTACCTGTCCAACACCCAGGGCCAGGAGCTGTCGCGCAAGAACTCCGCCGGCAACGAGTGGAGCTTCACCTACGACCTCCTCGGCCGCGTAGTGAAGACCACCGACCCCGACGCAGGCACCAGCACCACGCTCTACGACGACAAGAAGAACCTCACCACCAGCACCGACGCCCGGGGCAAGAGCGCAACCACAGTCACGGACATCCTCGGCCGCACTGTCGCCACGTACGAGGGCAAGGCCGTCGACCCGGCCAAACAGGTCGGCGCGTTCACCTACGACAGCAAGAAGCTCGGCAAGCCCGACAGCACCACCCGCTACGTGGGCGGCAAGACAGGCAGCGCCTACGTCACCGAGGTGACCGGCTACGACGGCGGCTACCGCCCCCTCGGCACCAAGGTCACAATTCCCGCAGTGGAAAAGGCCCTGGCCGGTACTTACGAGACGGCCAACACCTACGACGCCTACGGGCAGTTGAAGACGACTACCCTGCCGGGTATCCCAAAGGCCGGCCTCAACGCCGAGACACTCGCGTACGGCACCGACATCGCAGGCAACTTCACCTCCCTCGACGGCGAGATCGGACTCGCCCGTACCCCGTACGTCGTGGACATGCGCTACGACCCCTATGGTCAGGCCATCCGCACCACCGTCGGCAACGCCGGCGCGCAGATCGTCTCCACGGTCGACTACGACGCCGGCAGCGGCCGTCCTGTCCGCAGCTTCCTGGACAGACAAGGTTCCTCCACGCACGTGGACGTGCTGGATTACACGTACAACAAGGTCGGCCAGCTCACCTCGATCGGTGACACACGGGGCGGCACCAGCCGGGACCTGCAGTGCTTCACCCACGACTACCTCGGACGCCTGACCCAGGCCTGGACCGACACCGGCACCCAGACCACGGCCCCCGCACCCAGCGTCCGCGGCATCGGCGGGTGCACCAACGCTGCCGGACCCGCAGTCGACGGCACCGGCAAGCCCAGCGTGGGCGGCCCGGCCCCGTACTGGCAGCAGTACACCTACGACAACCTCGGCAACCGCAAGAAGCTGATCAAGAAGGACCCCACCGGCAACGCGGCCAAGGACACGACGGTCACCCAGACCTTTGGAACCGGCCCCAACACCCCGTCCACCGACCCGAAGACGGGTGGCGGCACGGGCGGCCCGCACGCGCTGATGTCCTCGACCGAGACCGGCCCGTCCGGCACCCAGGTCACCTCCTACACCTACGACGCGGTGGGTAACACCGCCGGCATCACCACCACCGCCGGCACCAAGTCCCTGACCTGGAACGGCCAGGGCAAGCTCGACAAGATCGTCGGCACCGGGGAGAGCGCCGGCACCAGCTACCTCTACGACACCGGCGGCAACCAGCTCATCCGCCGCGACCCCACCAGCACGACCCTCGCCCTTGGTGCCGACCAGATCACCCTGGACACCGCCAGCGGCAAGGTCTCCAACGTCCGCACCTACGGCGCCCCCGGCGGCCTCTCCGTCACCCGAACCACCAGCACCGCCAGCGGCTCCACACTCACCTACCACAGCTCGGATCACCACGGCACCGGCGGAGTCCAGTTCAAGGCCTCCGACCTCACCTACATCCGCCGCGCATCGGACCCGTTCGGCAACGAACGCGGAACCCAGCCCGCCCCCGGGGCCTGGGCCGGAGACAAGGGATTCGTCGGCGGCACCAAGGAGAAATCCACCGGATTCACCCTCCTCGGCGCCCGCGAATACGACCCCGCCACAGGCCGCTTCATCAGCCCCGACCCGATCATCGACGCCGGCGACCCGCAACAGTGGAACGCCTACGCCTACTCCAACAACGACCCGATCAACAAGTCGGACCCGAGTGGCCTCGCATGGGAATGCGGGGGCGAAACGGGTTGCCGTGAGGGAACCGATACCGGCGAAGCACCGCCTCCGTCGTCGAAGCCCGAGGCCGGGCCGTCCAAGAAGCCCTCTGACGATGCCAACGAAAAGGTCAGCAAGGCCAAGGAGAAGCGCGACGAGCTGGTCGACGAGGTCGTCGACATGGTCGGCGACCTGATCGGATTCAACGACGCCAGGGACTGCTTCACCAAGGGCGACGTGATGGCCTGCATCAACACGGCCCTGAACTTCGTCCCCTGGGGCAAGCTCTTCAAGGCAATCAAGATCGGCATCCAGGCCTTCAAGGTCTACAGGCAGCTGAACAAGGCCTACGACGCCATCCACGAAGCCGAACGTGAGGCCTCACGGGCAGCCGAGGCCTACAGCACAGCGAAGAAGGCATTCAAGGAAGCGCGCGACGCCGAAGCCAAGGCAGCCCAAGCCGCATCGGAGAAAGCCGCCAAGGAATCCGCGAGCGACAGCGCGGGAACCCAGTCCAGAGCCGCGGCGGAAGAAGCAGACGCAGCCAAGAGCAGCGGAGGCGACACGCCGCCCGCCGCAACGAGCTGCAACAGCTTCCCCACGGGCGTGCAGGTCCTCATGGCCGACGGCACGGCCAAAGCCATCGAGGACGTGAAGGACGGCGACGTGGTCATGGCCACTGACCCGCAGACCGGCGAAACCCTCCCCAAGACCGTCACCACCACCATCACCACCCCCGACGACAAGGAATTCACGGACCTCACCCTCACCAGCGAGGCAAGCCCCCGCGGACCGCCGGCAAAGATCACTTCCACCTACCACCACCCCTACTGGAGCGAAACCCGCCACCAGTGGATCAACGCCGGCGAACTCACCACCGGCGAACAACTCCGCCAGCCCAATGGCACCACCCTCACGGTCACGGCCACCCGCAATTACCCGCACACCGTCACCACCCACAACCTCACCGTCGACGACTTCCACACGTACTATGTGCTGGCGGGCGCGAAGCCAGTCCTGGTTCATAACTGCGGTGGTGAAGCCACAGTTCACTTGGCTAATTACCCGGATGGCAGGCAGCATGCGTTGATCACGGTTCGGGATGGCGATGAGGTTCTCAGCACTCACCAGTATGGCAGCCTCGGCAACCCGGACAACGGAGTGACTGAGTTCACTGCCGCTGAACTGCCGGCCATCACGATCAACCTGAGGATTTCCTTGCCTAATCCTCAAGCCGCTATGGCGTATGCCGAGTCGGCAATGGCTAAGACGCAGCGCGGGGTCTACCCCGCATACGACATGCCGAATCAAGCATGCGTGACTTATTGTGCGCAAGTATTGGAGGCGGGCGGAATCGCTGGAATTCCAAAGAATAATCACGAGGCGCAAGCCTGGCTGATTCAGCGATATGGGTGACGAGAAGGAGGTAAATCATGTCTCGGCCTGATGGTTGGGAGTGGCTAGACGAGCCGCGAGAGCAGTGGGAGGTTCCGGATTCCCTGCGGGGGCCTGCTAGATCAACTCCATCCAACCTTGCCATCGCGATGCTCTCCTGTGACTTCTTGGGACACGATGTCTCGGCGCTTGTAGGTAGATTTATCGCAGAGCACTCTCTGCTCTATCTCCGCCCGCCCGGAAAGGGATTGGGATTCCGGGAGCAGGCACTGCTTTCGGATGTACTCACTCGACACACGCGGCGCACGTACGAAGCATGGGATCGGTTCAAGACGTCCGCCGAGCAGGACGGCCCCAGTGAGGAGATTCGTCGAAATCTAGAGTCGAATCGTGAAGCTCTTAAAGTTGAGCTCAATAATGCAATCTCGGCGTTCAGGAAGCTCCCGGAAAGTGTTGCTTGATCCTTGCAGCGGACAGTTGTAAGCGCGCCCTGGGGCGAGTCTCTCCTGCTATCAGTTTCAGCGATGATCGAGAGCGCGTTTTGGTAGATAACAGGCTACCTGAGCGCCCGGTTGTCTAGATTCAGTAGCAGCTGCGGGCGGATGCATTGAAGGGAATTCCTCGGGAAACATCCGACTGAACAGCAGAGAAATGTGAGAGGCCCCACCGGGTTGATTTCCGGTGGGGCCTCTGGCATGTGCTGAGATGCCTGACGGCAGTAGTTGACGGCAACGTCAGCGGACAGGTGATGCACAGGGCGACGGTTCGCTGCGGCCGTTGGGGCGGCGACGCTTGCCCATACTTCCCCGGCAAGACCTACCTCGACTGGCGGCTCGAAGACCCGGCAGGCCAGGGCGTCGAGGCCGTCCGCCCCATCCGCGACGAGATCAAGGGCCTCATCGAGGGCCTGATCGCCGAGATCGACGCCAAGAAGCAGGCCTGATCCCGTAAGCAACGCGCCCGCCACCACCGCTGACGACGGCATACGCAACGTCATCATCATCGGCTCCGGCCCCGCCGGATACACCGCAGCCCTCTACACCGCCCGCGCCCAGCTGAAGCCCCTGCTCTTCGGCAGCAGCATCTTCGTCGGCGGCTCCCTCACCACGACCACCGAGGTCGAGAACTTCCCCGGCTTCCCCGACGGCGTCGACGGCCCGGACCTCATGACCAACATGCGCGCCCAGGCAGAGAAGTTCGGCGCCGAGATGATCGACGACGACATCGTCTCCGTCGACCTGACCGGCACCGTCAAGGAAGTCACCGACTCCGAGGGCACCGCCCACCGCGCGAAGACCGTGATCATCGCGACGGGCTCCGGCTACCACAAGATCAACCTCCCGAAGGAGGAAGAGCTGTCCGGCCGCGGGGTGCCCTGGTGCGCACCTGCGACGGCTTCTTCTTCCGCGACCGCGACCGCGACATCGTCGTGGTCGGCGGCGGCGACACCGCCATGGAAGAAGCCACCTTCCTCACCCGCTTCGCCCGCTCCGTCACCATCGTCCACCGCCGCTCCGCCCTGCGCGCCTCCCCGGTGATGCAGAACCGAGCCTTCTCGGACGACAAGATTTGCTTCCTCTTTGACAGCGAGATAACCGAACTGGAAGACAAGGACGGCATGCTCGCTGGCCTCACGGTCCGCAACGTGATCACCGAGGAGACCCAACACCTCGACGTGACCGGCCTCTTCATCGCCATCGGACATGACCCGCGCACCGAACTCTTCACCGAACAGCTCGACCTGGACACCGAGGGCTACCTCAAGGTCCACTCCCCGTCCACGCGCACCAGCCTCCCCGGCGTCTTCACCGCAGGGTCGACCACACCTACCGCCAGGCCATCACCGCCGCCGGCACCGGCTGCGCCGCAGCCCTCGACGCCGAGCGCTACCTCGCCGCCCTCGCCGACGCGCACTAACCACCACACACGAGAGGAGGCCGTACCATGGCCCTCAAGAACGTGACCGACGCATCCTTCATCGAAGACGTCCTCCAGAGCGACAAGCCCGTACTCGTCGACTTCTGGGCGCCCTGGTGCGGCCCCTGCCGCCAGCTCACCCCGTCGCTGGAAGCCATCGCCGCCGAACACGACAAGAAGATCAGAATCGTCAACGTGAACATAGACGAGAACCCGGAGACGGCCGCCGCATACGGCGTCATGTCCATTCCGACGATGAACGTCCTCGTCGGCGGCCGGGCCACCAAGACCATGGTCAGCGCCAAGCCCAAGGCCGCCATCGAGCGCGAACTGCGCGACCTACTCAAAGACTGACCCGAAGCCGGCGGTCCGATCGCAAGCGGTGACCAGCATGTGCTGGTCACCGCTTGCGCGTTCGGGGGCGGGGAGTCCACGTCATAGGTGCGGGCCCACCAGCCAGCACGGAAGCAGAGACATGAACTGCGGCTCTCCCAGCGCAAAGTGACACCGGAGCGGGGTGCGATCACCCGCCGGCGGCCGACACCACACGCTTGGCATCAAAAGTCGGTACGTGGCAGCAGAGTTGGACCGTCAGTGAGGTCTGGTATGCATGGGTACGCGGCAGGCCTCGGATCATGTGCGGAATATTCTAAGGCATAAAACCGTGTACTCTTTGGGGAGTTAAACTCGCCAGGGCTGGAGGTGAGCACGTGCGCGACCAGAAGAGCTTGGTTGCGGATCCCGGGATGCTCACGCTGGCCCGTGACTCACGCGGCTGGACACAGTCCGAACTTGCCGACGAGATGACACGTCTTGATGGCAGCCGCATCACCCAGGGGTACGTCAGCCGAGCCGAAGCCGGCCGCATCCCCGTCAAGGACGGGCGCGTACAGTTGTTCGCCGATGCCTTGCGCTACACCGCTGACACCCTGTGCCGCGCCACTGACACGGCCGGGACAGGCGTCGGACTGGTGCACCACCGCAAGCGCGCCTCCTTGGGGGCGCCCGCCCTGCGTCGGATCCATGCAACGTTGACGCTCACCCGGCTCCAGGTCGACAGCTTGGCCCGGGCAGCGGACCTCCATCGCAACGACCGGTTTCGGCGCGTGGAAGTCAACGACTTCGACACTCCCGCGGATGCGGCAGAGACGATGCGCGAGGAGTGGAAGGTCCCCGCAGGCCCCATCGAGGACATGGTCGCCCTGCTCGAAGATGCCGGCGCTCTGGTCGTAGTCCGGGACCTCTGCACCACCGAGCTCGATGCCGTGAGCCAGTGGCCCCCCGGCAGGTACCCGTTGATCCTGCTCAACTCGCATGCACCAGGGGATCGTTCACGATTCAGCCTGGCACACGAGCTGGGCCATCTGGTGATGCACGGCGAGCCGGGCGAGGGACGCGTACAGGAGGACCAGGCCAACCGGTTCGCCGCCGAGTTCCTCATGCCCCACGACGCAGTCCTGCCCGAGCTGAAGCCAGGCATCGACGTGTCCCGCCTGCTCGATCTCAAGGCCCGGTGGGGGGTGTCCATGGCGGCTCTCATCAGGCGCGCCATGGACTTGGGAGTCATCAGCGAATGGCACTACCGCACGCTCGTGGTCGAGTTGTCCGCCCTCGGCTACCGCACCAACGAGCCGACCACCATCCGGCGCGAAACCCCGCGCCACCTCGCTCAAGCCGTCACCCGGCTTGAGGAGCAGCTCCACCTCAGTCCGACCGAGACCGCCCACCTGGCCGGCCTGGGTCGCGAGGAGTTCCACGAGATCTACTTGTGCGCTTCTTCTCCGTCCGGCCACAAGGACGTGCCGGACTCTTCTGCGAGGTGATTCATGAGCAACACCCCGTCCCCGAGGCGTCGACCACCCGCCCTGAAGACGCTCGACCACACCGTTGCCGCCGTGCCGCGTCTCCAAGGGCGGGTGCTGCTCCACGAAAACGCCATCAATCTACCGCGGCCGCGCCACGCGCTCGATGACGACTTCAGCGGCGTCGTGATGACCGGAGCCAAAGCCGACGAGCGGGCCTTCCACCTTCGCAGCACGGCCGGCTACGAAGGCACCCTGCTGATCGACAGCGCCCCCTACACCACCTACGTAGCGACCGCGGACGAGCCGTTCATGGTGCCCACCGACGAGCTGTTCGCCTCAGTGGACACCTCCCTGGCCTTCCAGAAGGTGCGAGGTGCGAGCGCCGCGCTGACTCCGACTGGATACATTCCGCCAGCGGACTCCAAGACGCTCAAGGCAGTGATGCGCGAGGCCAACAAGATCGAACGCGCCGATACCGTCGTGACACTCCCGATCAACGTCACGTGGCTGAACCGCGAGAACATCGGTCAACTCATAGCGGTCTGCACGAAGATCCGGCACCCGAAGGCCATCATCCTGTGCGGCCAGTTCGACCCGCTAGAGCAGGCGAAGGGCATCCCGGCCAATCTGCGTCGCCTGGTGACCGAGGTCGCGCACATGTCGCTCCTCCGGACTGACCTGGCAGCACTCGATGCCATCGCGCATGGCGCCTTCTGTGCCGGCGTCGGCGTTCAAAGCTCCCTTCGTCACGCGATCCCGCCCGGCGAGAAGGCGCAAGTCGGCAAGCCTGGAGGCCCCGTATATCCGAACGTGCTGATGCCGGAGCTCATGTGCTTCAAGGGCTCCGAGTCCCTCGCCAAGCTGTACAGCAACGTGGATCCCGCAACCTGCTCCTGCGAGCAGTGCGACGGGCGTGGACTCGACCGCTTCCTCCTACCGGACGGCGAAACCCGGCGCGAGGCCGACAATCACACCGTCCTCACGTGGAGCGACTGGGTCACCGAAATGGCCGGCTACCAGCCAGGCACCCCGCGTAAATCGTGGTGGCGCGACAAGTGTGCGGCCGCGATCGACCGCTACGCACTGGAGAACCAGCGCATCGGGCTGGGCGCCAGCCCCCGGTCCGGATTCCAGGCGCCCTCCCCGCTCAAAGCATGGGCGACACTCCCCGTCACCCCGTAACGAGCCGCGGGCCGGATGCTCAGGGGAGCTGGCGGTGGACGTCTTCCAGGAACTTCCAGCCGGCGACGGTATGGCGTCTGCGCACGAAGGGCCGCGGCGGCACCACCACTTCCACCGAGTCCCCCTGAAGCGTGAGCAGGCCGATGCCGTAGAAGTCCGCGCGCAGCACGGCATCATCCTTGCGCCGCAATACGCCGTCCACCACCACCGCGCGAGAACAGAACGGAGTAAATCGCTCGGCCTTCTCCATCCCCGACTCCCAGCTGCGGCCGGGCACGAACGCCATGTCGATATGGACAGGCTGCGCCGCCCGACGGGTGATCGACCCGTCTCTGCGGACCGCCGCACCCTTCGGAAGGGACTTCAGCACCCGCCGCTCCCTCTCACTCAAGGAGCCGGCAGGAACCGCCTCGCCCAGGGGCAGCGACATGAGGAGATCCAGCACGTCAGGTCGCGTCAGCGGCGGCATCCCTTCAGTTGCCCGCCGCTCCCGCTCGATCGCGTCATACCGATAGGCCACGACAGCTTCCGTCCCGAAGGCTTCGACAAACGCGAGCTTCGCCTCGCGGGGCACGAGGTCGCAGGGAGCGAGCGCACCTGCGACGACATCCATCTGCTCTCGCGCCACGACCGACATGAACCAACCCGCTCTCGTCTCGAACTGATGCCCTCGTCCGCGGTGCGCCTGCACGCCCCTGCCTACCCTCAGGCACCCATCACCGGAAGCACGAGCGGCTCACGTTCACACGATCCACTCGCCAGCCCCCTCCTGGCCACAGCCAAGCGGGACCGAGACGGCTAACCAGCCTTCCCCTGCCTGAGACACGGGAACGCCTCAGCACGGATGGCCAGGCTAGTGCGGGCACTCGTACTCCCGGCGGCCACTTCCTCGGATGATCGCGAAACGGCCAGCACCCGTCACAGGCCGACCAGCAAGCGTCCACGGCGGCCACCAACGAACGACTGCGAGCCTAGCCACCGCAAGCGGCCATGCCTACATGTGTCCGAGTCTTCATCGCCGCCTGCCCCCCCCCTCCTCTTCCAACTGCGCCAGACGGAGTGTGGCCGAGAGCATGCCCTGAGGCATTCGCATCGCCAGGTTGTACCGTTCCCTTTCCTGCATTGCGTAGCCCTCCCTGCCGCCGGGATCACGGTCCCAGCCAGCGGCAATCCGCCGCCAGAAGCTGCCTCCGCTGGGGGGAATCTGGGGGGAATGAGCCCCCGCTGGGGGCGGCTGGGGAGAATTGGCTGCATATACGGGCAGCAGGGTGAAAGACTCGGAAAGGTAGATCGCCGCAGGTCAGACCGCATACGTAGGCAATTTCCGCAGGTCAGCGGTGCGAGGGCGACGATTTCAAGAAGATCTCCTCGTGGGCGGCCATCCTGTTTGCACCCACACTCGTCGGAACCATCTACGGCATGAACTTCGAGTCCATGCCTGAGTTGGGTTGGAGCTTCGGATACCCCCTTGCGATCTGCCTCATGGGGATGGTTTGCATCAGTTTGTACGTGATTTTCAAGCGGCGGGACTGGCTCTAAGTCCCCTCACATCACGCTCAGTCACCCTTCACACTTCACTTTCGCATCACTCACGGATCGACCCAGAAGCGGCCGTGGGGAGTCCCTGGGGGGAATAGATGCGGGTGATCTCCTCACCCTGTCCCGGCAAGCCTGTGACCAGCCCCTTTTGCGTGCTGGCAAGCTCTGGGGGGAATCCGGGGAGAAACGAATGGCAATCGGCACCTTGCGCCCGAGTACCTGATCGGCGGCGAACTGCTCCTCACGGCCGGCGTGCGCCTCCCGCAAACCGGCGAAGGCATCGACGCCTACGTACGCGGCGTGGTCGGCGCGGGAGCCGCCGCGCTCGGCTTCGGCGTGGCACCGGTCTACGACGAGGTGCCGCCGGACCTGGTCACCGCCTGCGAGCGGCACCCCCTGCCCCTGCTGCGCGTCCCGGTCGCCACACCCTTCGTCGCCATCGGCCGCTCCCTCTACGGGGCGATCGCCGAGGCCAGCACTCGCGACCTGCGGCAGATCTCCCAGGCACAGTCCGCCCTGGCCTCCGCCGCGGCCCGACCCGATGCGATGCCCGCCGTCCTGCACCAGCTCTCCACCCACCTCGGCGCCTGGACCGTGCTGATCGACGCGCAGGGCCGTGACCTGTTCAGCGCCGGCCCCCGGCCCGCCCCGGCCATCCGGCAGCAGCTGCTCGACCTGGCCGTACGCACGATGTCCCGGTCACGGCTCGCCAGGTCGGGACGCACCCAGCCGCCGACCGCCGCGGCCGAGCACCACGCGGGCAGCCGCCTCACCGTGCACACGCTCCCCGGCAGGGAAGGCAGCATCGGGCCGCTCGTGGTCGGGATCGCCGCCACCACGCCGCCCACGGTCGTGCACCGCGCGGCGACCGGAGTGGCCACCGTCCTGCTCTCCCTGCTCACCAGCCCCCGCCACGCCCTCGGCGCGGACACCGCCAGCGCCGGCGCGCTGGTCCGGCTGATGCTGGGAGCGTCACCCGCGGACGTCGCCCCCGTCCTCCTCCCTGCCGACGCGCCGCCCGGCGGTCGCTGGGTCGTCGTCCACGGCCATCGCGCCAGGCCGGAGGCCGGCTCGAGCGTGCCCGTCGGCGGCGACCCCGTACAGCTCGCAGCACTTGGCACCGCGCTGAGCACCTCCTACCTCGACCTGGACGGCGACGCGCTGCGCGCCCTGGTCCCGGGCGCACCCTCGATCGACGCCGAGGCCGCCGCCCGGCTGGGCTGGACGCTCGGCCTCAGCGCACCCGTGGCCACCGTCGACCTGCCGACCGCCGACACGCAGGCCGGGCGCGCACTGCGGCGTGCCCTGGCCACAGGTGAGCCGGTCGTGCACCATCGCGCCGAGGAGCAGAGCGTCCACGGGATCGTGAACGCCGCCGACGCCAGGGCGCTCGCCCGCGCCCGGTTCGCCCCGCTCGACACCGCCGCACAGCCCGGCCCCACCGTGCTGCTGGAGACGCTGCGCACCTGGCTCGCACTGCATTGCAGCTGGGACCAGACGGCCACCGCGCTCCAGGTGCACCGCGATACGGTGCGCCACCGTATCGGCCGCGTGGCCGACCTCCTGGAGACCGACGTCCAGGACCCAGACGTCCGGATGGAGCTCTGGTTCGCCCTCCACTGGCTGCCCGGCGAACGACAGCAGGACTGAGGCAAGCGAGCGGTCGCCCCGGGCCGCGGCCGGTGCTAGAAATAGAGCGTTATGAGGGTTACCGGCCCATTCGGGGCACGAGGGGACCCTGCCGGCACCGAGGCGTCACCGCCTGCCAAGGGGCAGCGTCGTCGGTTCCGGCCGAGGGTGCGCAGCGTCGCGGGCCAGGTGTTCGTGCTGCAGCTCGCGATCGTGGTGCTGCTCGTTGCCGCGGCAGTGGTGGCGCAGGTACTGCAGGCACAGGCCGGAGTCATGGAGGATGCCCGTCATCGTTCCTTCGTGGGCGCCCAGACCTTCGCGAGCGCGCCCGAGACGCTGGCGGCCATGAAGTCCGACGACCCGACCGCACTGCTTCAGCCGCGGGCGGAGCAGACCCGTAGGAAGTCCGGAGTCGATTACGTCGTCGTGTTCAGCCCGGCCGGGACACGCTGGACCCACCCCGACCCCAACCTGATCGGGAAGCACGTCACCGGCAGCTATGAGCACGGGCTCGCAGGCGATACGTACACGAGCACGTTCCTCACGCCGTTCGGCAAGGCCGTGGACACAACGGTCCCCGTCATCGACGCGGACGGGGCGGTCGTCGGACTGGTGGCCGTCGGCATCAGCGTGGAAAGCGTGAACGAGCGGGTCGCTCACCAGCTTCCGCTCCTGTTCGTCGCCGCAGCCGGCGCCCTGCTCCTGGCGACGGCCGGATCGGCTCTCATGAGCCGGCGACTGCGGCGCCAGACGCACGGTCTGGAGCCGGCCGAACTGAGGCGGATGTACGAGCACCACGATGCCGTGCTCCACGCGGCACGCGAGGGGGTGCTCATCGTCGGGGGCGACGGACGCCTCGTACTGGCCAACGACGAGGCGCGGCGGCTTCTGGACCTGCCCGGGGACGCGGAGTGGCGCCAGATCACGGACCTCGGCCTGCCTCCACCACTGGCCGAACTGCTGCTCTCCGGCCGAGAGGCGACCGACGAGGTGCATGCCGCGGGCGACTGGCTGCTGGCGGTGAACGTGCGACCGACGGAGCCGTACGGTGGACCGCCCGGGAGCGTGGTGACGCTGCGCGACACGACCGAGCTGCGGGTCGTCGCCGGAGAGGCTGCCGTGGCCCAGCGACGGTTGAAGCTGCTCTACGACGCGATGACCGAGATCGGCACCACGCTCGACGTCGTGAGGACAGCCGAGGAGCTGACCCGGTTCTCGGTCCCCCGCTTCGCCGACTTCGCCTCCGTCGATCTGGTCGCTCCGATCCTCCAGGGCGAGGAGCCGACGGGCACGACCCTTCGCCGTACGGCCGTCACCGGCATCCGGGACGACCACCCCCTGTACGAGGTCGGCAAGGTGATCGACTTCGTGGCCACCGCCCCGCAGGCGATCGGCTTCGGCACCAGGGAACCGGTGCTGGAGGCGGACCTGCCCGGCTCGACCGAGTGGCGCGAGCAGGATCCCGTCATCGCCCGGAAGATCATCGACCACGGCATCCACTCGATGATCGTGATCCCCTTGCGCGCGCGGGGCGTCCTCATGGGCGTCGCGAGCTTCTGGCGCTCCGAGAAGCCCGAACCCTTCGAGCTGGAAGACGTGTCGATCGCCGAGGAGCTGGTCGGCCGTGCAGCGCTGGCCATCGACAACGCCCGCCGCTACACCCGCGAACACGCCGTGGCCGTCGCCCTGCAGCGAAGCCTCCTGCCACAGGGGGTGCCCGCACATTCCGCGCTCGATGTGGCGTACCGCTATCTGCCCGCGCAGGCCGGGGTGGGCGGGGACTGGTTCGATGTCATCCCGCTGCCCGGCGCCAGGGTGGCGCTGGTCGTGGGCGACGTCGTGGGCCACGGGCTGCACGCGGCCGCCACCATGGGCCGTCTGCGCACCGCGGTGCACAACTTCTCCGCGCTCGACCTGCCTCCCGACGACCTCCTGGTGCACCTGGACGAACTGGTGAGCCAGATCGACAGCGACGAGGCAGCAGGCGGTGACGGCGCGGCGCTCGCGGGAGCCACCTGCGTGTACGCCGTCTACGACCCGGTCGCCGGCCGGGTCAGCATCGCCCGGGCCGGCCATCCCGGTCCCGCGCTGGTCCTCCCCGACGGCACCGTTTCCTTCCCGGACGTGCCCCTGTCCCCGCCCTTGGGCGTGGGCGGCAGCCTGCCCGTGGAGAGCGTCGACCTTCTCCTGCCCGAAGGGTCACGACTCGTGCTCTTCACCGACGGACTGGTCGAGGATCGCGACCGCGACATCGACACGGGCCTGGAGCTGCTGGGCGTCACCTTGGCCGCGGGTGCGGACCGTACGCCGGACGAGACGTGCACCGCAGTCCTCGACTCCGTACTGCCCGCCCACCCCGACGACGACGTCGCCCTGCTGGTGGCCCGCACCCGGCTGATGGACCCCGCCCGGGTCGCCGAGTGGGACGACGTCCCTTCCGACCCCGCGGCCGTGGCTCCGGTCCGCTCCGCTTGCGGACGCACTCTGACCGCATGGGGGTTGGGGGAGATCGGGTACGCCACCGAGCTGATCCTCAGCGAGCTGATCACCAACGCCATCCGCTACGGCACCCAGCCCATCCGCGTCCGCATGCTGTACGACGACGATCGCAGCCTGATCTGCGAGGTCTCCGACGGCAGCAGCACCTCCCCGCACATGCGGCGCGCGGCCACCACCGATGAGGGAGGTCGCGGCCTGTTCCTCGTCGCCCAGTTTGCCGAACGCTGGGGCACTCGCCACACCCCACGCGGCAAGGTGATCTGGACCGAGCAGTCGCTCCACGACAACCAAGAAGGACCAGGAGCCGACATGGTCGAACACCTCCTCGACCAATGGGACGACGAGGCCTTGTGACCACCTGAGGCAGCGGGGTCAGGGCCATCAGCCGATCGGGGGCGCGACCACGAGTCAGGCGCGCGCGCCGTCGAGGACCAGGTCGACCAGGCGCGGGACCAGGGTGTCCTCCAGCGGTTCGCCGGTGAGCAGTACCCGTGCAAGGACGGGGCCCGTGATGGCCTCGACCAGGAGGTGGGGGTCGGTTCCGGCGGGCAGTTCTCCTCGGGCGATACCTCGTCGGACGAGTGCTTCGGCGCGCTCCAGGCGGGCGTTCCAGTAGGAGCGCCTCCCCTCCTCCAGGTCGTTCTCACCGCGCACCGTGCCGAGGTGCAGCAGTGCGGCGCCGGCCGGCGTCGAGAGGTACCGGGCCAGCGCCGTGAACAGCTGGGACAGGTCCTCGCGCACCTCTCCTGTGTCCGGAGTCGGGAGGGCCGTGTCGGAATGGGTGGCCAGCGCGTCGAAGACCAGATTCTCGCGGGTCTTCCAGCGTCGGTAGACGGAGGTCTCGTGGACGCCGGCCGCGCGCGCGACGGCGGCCACCGTGGTCGCGGCCAGCCCCTCCGAGGTGAGCAGGTCGACGGTGGCGGCCAGAACCGCCTGCCGCATCCGCTCACCACGACGCCTGAGCGGCGGTGCTTGCCCTTCGCCTCTTTCGCCCGTCATGACGGCAGCCTAACGCAAGACCTCTTGCGATACAGAACCGGCAGGCGTACGTTTTAAAGCAAGACGACTTGCAATAGCGCCCACGCCACCGACCGGAACGGACGAACCGCCATGGCCCTCATGCGCGCCGCACGGCTGCACATCCCCTCCCGCACGCTGACCGTCCAAGACGTGCCCAAGCCGGCCCCCGGGCCAGGCCAGGCCCTGGTGAAGGTCGCGGCGGCCGGCGTGTGCCTGTCCGACGTCCACCTGATCGACGGCACCCTCACACCGGCCCACCTGCACGGCGACACCGTCACCCTCGGACACGAGGTCGCCGGGACGATCGCCGCGCTGGGACCGGAAGTGACCGGCTGGACTGTCGGGCAGCGGGTCGTGCTGCAGGCGGGCGAGGTCCGGGGCGACCGTCTCCTCACCCGGGGCGTCGACTACGACGGCGGCTGGGCCGAGTACGCGCAGGCCAGTATCGACACCCTGTTCGCATTGCCCGACTCGATCCCCTTCGAACAGGGAGCGATCATCCCGGACGCGGTTTCCACCCCCTGGGGAGCCGTCACCACCACCGCCCGGGTCCGCCCGGCTCAGGCCGTCGGCGTCTGGGGCGTCGGCGGACTCGGCGCCCACGCCGTCCAGCTGCTGCGCACGGTCGGGGCCCATCCGATCATCGCCGTCGACCCGGCCCCGGCCGCCCGCCGGCGGGCCCTGGACTTCGGGGCCGACCTGGCCCTGGACCCGGCCGACCCCCGGCTCCGCGTGCAGATCCTGGAGGCCACCGGCTACCGGGCACTGGAGGTCGCCTTCGACTTCGCCGGCGTCGCCGCCGTCCGCGAGCAGGCCCTGACCGTCCTCGCGCCCCAGGGGCAGCTGGTCCTGGTCGGCCTGACCATCAAGCCGCTGACCGTCGCCAACGGCACGCTCTTCAGCTACCTCCAGCACCGGATCCTCGGCCACTACGGCTCCGAGGACCACGCCGTCCCCCAGCTGATCGCCCTGACCGAAGGCGGCCGCCTGGACTTCTCCCGCTCCATCACCGACGTGCTGCCGCTCGCCGACGCCGCCAAGGCCGTCCAGCGCCTGCGCACCAAGGAAGGCAACCCGATCCGCCTGATCCTGCGCCCCTGACCCCCGTCTCCCACCCGCGCCGCCGGGGCGCGCTGCTCGCCCGTCCGTCTCCGGTAGCGGCATCCGCACCGTGACCGCACGATGCGAGGCAAAGACCCGAATCCGCCACTCCCTCGCGTGTCCCGACACGTCCCGCCGAAGAAAGGTGCCCCATGCCCGTCGACCCGTCCATCGCCGCCGTACTCGACCAGGTCAACGCCCACCCCGCCCCCAGGATCATCGACACCGACCCCGAGGTCCTGCGCGAGATGAACCGCCAGATGGGCGCAGGCCTCGCGCTGCCAGAGCCGATCGAGGTCGGCTCGGTGCAAGACACCGCCGTCCCCGGACCCGCCGGGCCGATCCCCGTCCGCGTCTACCGGCCCGACCGGGGTGGACCCGTTCCCACGGTGGTCTTCTTCCACGGCGGCGGCTGGCTCACCGGCGACCTCGACACCCATGACGACGTCACCCGGCGGATGTGCCGCGACGTGCACGCGGTGGTCGTGGCCGTCGACTACCGGCTGGCCCCCGAGCACCCCTTCCCCGCCGCCTACGACGACTGCCTCTCCGCCGCCCACCACGTCGCCGATCACATCGACGACTACGGCGGCCGCCGCGACCGCTTCGCCGTGGCCGGTGACAGCGCCGGAGGCAACCTGGCCGCCGCCGTCGCCCTCACCTTCCGCGACGAAGGCCGACCGCTCGCCGCACAACTCCTCGTCTACCCCGCCACCGACTTCGTCGGTGACTACCCCTCGCGCACCGAGAACGCCACGGGCTACGTCCTCTCCCAGCAGGATGTCCTGGACATCCAGCACCTCTACGCGGGCGACGACCCCGCCGTCCGCGCCTCCTGGCAGGTCTCCCCGCTGCGCGCCGAGCGGTTCACCGGCCTCGCCCCCGCAGTGATCGGCACCGCCCAGTACGACCCCCTGCGGGACGAAGGCAACGCCTACGCCGAAGCCCTCACCGACGCCGGCGTGGACGTCTTCGCCCGCACCTACGAGGGACTCATCCACGCCTTTCTCAACCTCTTCCCCGTCTCCCATGCCGCCGACGACGCCGTCACCGAGCTGTACGCCCAACTCAAGGAACGACTCGGCTGACCTCTCCCGCTCCGGCGCGGATCGCCCACCGGTCCACACGGCGCCAACGGCAAGCACGTACCGGCCCTGATGCCCGGCCAGCGGCTGCCGACGAGGAATGCGTTCCCACGCGCCGTGCCGGTGGACGGCTCTTGGCGGCGACGCCGCAGCTGAAGAAGGCGCCCGCATCCTGGGCAAGGCGTCCATGATCCTCAACCGTGAGCTGGACGTGGCCACTTTGCGGGCTGCACTGGAGGAGGCCGTGCCGCGGGAAGCGATGTCCGGAGTTGTGGCTTTGGTCAAGGCCCCGCCGGAGGACGACTGGTCGACCGAGGCGGCGATGCGGGAGAAGCCGGCCCGGCGCTACGAGACCGTGCGCTCGGACCGGCCGGTATCAGCGGTCGGCGGGGGCGGCCGAGATCTGCTGCATGAGGCTGAGCAGGTCCGGAGCGACCCACTCCTCCGCAATCCGGTCGCCCTCGAAGCGATACACCTCGACACTTCGGTAGCTGACCTGGCGGCCCGTGGCCTCGAACTGCTGGAACGGGCCCTGGTGCGTGCCCTCGAAGTGGACCAGCACGGTCACCTTGTCGCCGACGCCGAGCATGCCCTGGACGCTGATCTTCAGGTCGGGGAACGCGTCCTTCATGATCTTGGTGCCCTGATGCCAGATCTCCCGGCCCTGCAGCGGGTCGGGGCACCCGGGCACGTTGGCGTTGAAGTCCTCGGTCAGCATCTGCGCGGCCTCCTCGAACTCGCCGCTCTCCACAAGCCGGTACGCGGTGCGCAGCAAGGCCATGTTCTTTTCAACGGTGGTGGTCATCCCAGGTGTCCTCGGGGGATCGTCCCGCAAGCTCGTTCAGCGCTTCGGGCCGGATGGCACTCAGTAGAAACCGTGACGTCGCGGCAAGGTCAAACCGTCGCCGCTCGTGCGACGGAATTCGACTGCTGGCCGTAGTGGACCGCATTCGGGCGGGTAACCAGGGGGAATCGCCCGCGATTGGGAGGTGCTTGGCGGGGCGGCCATCAGGTCTCCGCGAGGCGCGGGCCCTCGCCGAGATGTCCACCGGCTACGAACGTGAAGAGGCATACGCGATCTACGCGGCGGCGTGCAAGTTCGCCCACACCGCCGCCCATGCCCTCGGACACCCCGAGTTGGTCGAATCTGGTTCTCGATCACCTGGCTGTCGAGGAAGTCGAATCCCCGCGGGGTAGCGACAACTACGACCTCTCAGCCCCGTTCCTGCGCGGCGGTGACGAGTTTGCCGACATCGCCGGCGATCCCGGCCGCGCACACGATGACGTACAAGACGCGCTGCGGCTCAGTTACGAGACACTCCCAGTCGACTGACGGAACTCTGGGCAGCGTACGACGGCGGCCCCGAGCAACAGCAGACCTGCCGAGCTCCTCCAGCCCCGCTTTGCCACCTGCTCCCGCCCCGCCGCCACTCCCCTGAGTAAGCTGTCGTGAGCGACGTTGGACGGCCCCCGACCTGCGGCGCCGCTCTTGGCGAGACAGTTCCGCTGGGGGGAATCTGGGGGGAATGAGGCCTCGTTGGGGGGGCGGCTGGGGGGAATCGGCTGCATATACGGGCAGCAGGGTGAAAGACTCGGAAAGGTCGATCGCTGCAGGTCAGACCGCCTGCGTCGGCGGTTTCCGCAGGTCAGCGGCGTGAGGGTGACGACTTCAAGAAGATTTCTAGTTGGGTAGCAATTTTGTTCGCACCCACACTTGTTGGAACTATCTATGGCATGAACTTCGAAGCCATGCCAGAGCTGCGCTGGGTATTCGGATACCCCTTCGCCGTGGCCCTAATGGCGGTAGTTTGCCTGAGTCTGTACCTCATCTTCAAGCGTCGGGACTGGCTCTAGGCCCGGCAAGCGATGACGCCGCCCGGATACCCAATTTGCATCCGCACCATCGGAAATCGGAAGCGAGGCGTTCTCTGGGGAGCGGCTGGGGAGAATAGATCCCCACGAACTTGTCGTCCTGCACCCGCTGACCACTTTGCTGGAGCTGCCACGCTGCCACTCAGGCCGATTTCCGAGTGTCGCGCGCAGGTCGGTCGTCACGCCCTGTGACTGACTGCCTCCCGCACTCGGACGATAGGGCGCTGGCCGCCACGCGCACCTTCACCCACAAGACCCTCGCGGGATGGGGCCTCGATGACCTGCTGGACCGCCGCCCGCTCATGGTCAGCGAGCTCACGGCGAACGCCGAGCGCACGGCCGGACCCCTGGCCACGTCCCCCAGCCGGCATGCGAGCGCATCACCGTGACCCTCGCAGACAAGGAAGGCGGTCGTGGGGATCGAGGTTTGGACGGGGGTATGAGGTGGCCAGGGAGCAGCGGTTTCGGGGGCCGTTCCTTGAGGGGACCGACGTGTGCATCTCGTTCATCAGTCTGGAGCCCTCGACGCGTTCGCCGGTTCTCGTTCCTTGTCAGAGACGGGTACCGCGACCGGGCGTAGCGACTGCCCGGAACGCACTGGCCTTCACAGCGTGCGGTTTTGGGCGGCCTGGACCTGTTGGCGGGCGGTCAGATCCCGTCGTTGACCTGCCTACCAGCTACCTGCTCACCCGCTCGCCTCGCTCCTGAGCCGGTCGACGGTGACCGCCAGGTCCGCGACCGTACGGGAGGTGAACATCTCGCGCAGGCTGATCGCGACCCTGAACCCGTCGCGGATCCGGGCGACCAGCCGGGTCGCGGCCAAGGAGTTCCCGCCGAGCTCGAAGAAGTTGTCGCGGACACCGACCCGGGGCACGTCCAGGACTTCGCACCAGAGGGTGGCGAGCTGTTCCTCGGTCGGTGTGCGCGGCGCGACGAACCCGGGCGCGTCACCGGCCTGCCTGGGGGCGGGCAGAGCACGTCGGTCGAGTTTGCCGTTGGCGCTGAGCGGCCAGCTGTCCAGGGTCAACACGTGGTCGGGGACCATGTGCGCGGGCAGCCGGTCGCCGAGCCACCCCCGGAGCCGTTCGGTGAGCGGCTCGGCAGGCTCGGTCGGCCGTGCGGGGACGCTGCGGTCCACGCGGCCGCCGAGCATGGAGTGCACCAGCACGTGGCGCTCGCCCAGCGCGAGCAGCGGCCTGACCGGGTCGAAGGAGAGTGCGCCGATCGGGCAGAGGCCGATGTCGGTGCGCGCCGCCCGTTCCATCAGGAGCTGGCCCATGTACCCGGCTTCCAGCAGGCACAGATCGCGGGCGATCGAGCCGTACATGGGCTCGATCGCGTCGAGGTCGGCGACGAGGAACACGCTGAAGCCGGCGGCCTCGAAGACGGCGCGGTTGTGCGCGGCGTGGATCCCGGCGTCGACCGTCGCGCCCTCGTCGAGGGTGACCAGCGCGTTCTCCCGCGGGTCGAGGTAGTACGTCCCCGCCGGCAGGCCGGACACCGCACCGGCCTTCACGTGCAGGTACGTCTGGACCGGGTAGAGCCCGCCGCCGGACGGATAGCGGCACTTGGCCAGCCCGTCCACCTCGTCCTGGCGCAATACGCCCAGGCAGTCGGCCAGTTCTGCGAGGCTGATCGACTCGGCGAGGAACGCCCGGTCGCTGCGCCGCCGCGACGGCCCTTCCGGCACCCGCGGAAGGACGACCCGGGGCCGGTCGGGTTCCCGGCGCAGGCCGTGCCGGGCCAGCTTGAACGCGGCCCGGCTCAACGGGTCGAGCAGGGTGACGCCGCTGCGGCGGGCCTCCTCGAAGTCGGCCGCGTCAGGCTCTGCGGCGCCGGCCGGCGACTCGGCGATGACGTAGGCGACCAGGCCGTCGTGGCCTGGCCGGTCGGGGCGGCCGGTCGCGGTGACGGCGGCCGAGGCGACGGCGGGGTGCGCGAGCAGTGCCGCCTCGATCTCACCGAGCTCGATGCGCTGGCCGCGGATCTTGACCTGGAAGTCGGCCCGGCCCATGAACTCGATGGTGCCGTCCGGCCGCCACCTGCCGAGGTCCCCGGTGCGGTACATCCGCTCCCCGGTGTCCGGGTGGGCGGTGAATACCGCGTCGGTGCGCTCGGGGTCTCGCCAGTAGCCGTCGGCGAGGCAGGTGCCGGAGACGTACATCTCGCCGGTCACCCAGTCCGGGCACTCCCCCAGTTGCTCGTTGCGCACGTGGTAGCGGACGTTGGCGAGGGGGGTGCCGTACGGAATGCTCCGCCAGGCCGAATCGACCTCGGCGACGCGGTACCAGATGCTCCACAGAGTTGTCTCGGTCGGGCCGCCGACGGAGACAACCTCGATGCCCGGCGCCGACTCGGCCAGTCGTTGCGGCATCGTCAGGGGGATCCAGTCGCCGCCGAGCATGGCCAGCCGGAGCGAGGCGAGCCGGTCGCCTGCGCCGGCGCTCTCCAGGAGCATCTCCATCATGGCGGGCACCGAGTTCCACACCGTGATCCGGTGCGTGGCGATCAGCTCGGTCCAGTGTGCCGGGTCGCGGCGGTCGGCGGCGCCCGGCACGACCACCGTGCCGCCCGCGCCCAGCACCCCGAAGAGGTCGAAGGCGGACATGTCGTGGTGCAACGCGGTCACCGCGAGGCAGCGGTCGCCTTCGGTGATCCGGAATGCCTCGACGGTCTCCAGCAGGCAGTTGACGAGTGCCCGGTGGTTGACCATCACGCCCTTCGGTTCGCCCGTCGAGCCGGAGGTGAACATCGTATACACGAGGTCGGTCGGGCTGCCGCCGGAGGGGAGCGGTGTGTCGGTGACGGCGGGCAGCGGCCGGTCCAGGCAGAACCGCAGCGGTCCGGTCGGCCAGTCCAGGGTGTCGTCGAGCTCCGACTGGGTGAGGACGAGGTCGACCTCGCCCTTGTCGAGGAGATACCGGATGCGCGGGCCGGGCAGCTCCGGGTCGATCGGCAGGTACGCGGCGCCCGAGAACAGCACCGCGTAGGCGGCGACGGCCTGCTCCCAGCCCTTGTCCATGACAATGGCGACCAGTCGGCCGGGCCGGGCACCGTGCGCGCAGAGCCAGTCGGCCACCTGTCGGGCGGCGGTGTCGAGCTGGGCGTAGGACAGGGTCCGGTCCGGGGCGATCACCGCGGGGGCGTCGGGGCGGGCGGCCACGTGGCGTTCGAACAGGTTCTGCACCTGGATGTCCGGGACGGCGCGGGTCGGGCCCGCACTCCTCCGGCGTCGCTCCGCCTGTGCGGGTGGCAGGGCGAGCGGCCTGCTCTGCGACCAGGTGTCCTCGTCGGCCGCGAGCCGGTGCAGCAGTGCCGTGTGCGCGGCGAACATGTCGTCGAGCAGTCCGGTGGGAAAGAGCTCGTCGACCGCGTCCCAGTTCAGGAGAAGCGTGCCCTCCTCTTCATGAACCTGCTCGTCGAGGGACACCTGCGGGGTCTGCGAGACGGCGAAGACCGGGGTGAGCAGTTCCTCCAGCGGTGTCCTCGCCGCGGTGGCGAAGGCGAGGTTGCTGGTCATGACCACGGGCATGAGCGCCTGGTCGAATCCGCCCTGGAGCCGCATCAGCTCGCGGAGCACCTCCACACCGCTGACGTCCTGGTGCCGTAGATCGGACCTGAGCTGCCGCTGCAGCCCGCGCGCCCGGTCCCCGAAGGTGGAGCCGGTGCGGAAGTCGACCTCCAGCAGGGTGAAGGACGCGAACTGGCCGAACACCTCGTGGTACGCGGGGTCGTGCACGGGCCGGGTGAGGCGCGGCACGTTGAGCGTGAAGTGCCGACTGGCGCTCCAGGTGGCCATGGTATCGGCGTACGCGGCGAGCAGCAGTCCGGTCGGGGTCAGCCCGGCCCGGCCAGCCCGTTCCTTGAGGCCCTGCCACAGTTCGGCGGGCAGTGTGGTCTCCCGCCGGGTGAACCGCGGCCGGTCGACCGATCCGGCGCGGGCGGCGGCGGGCAGCTGCGGTGCCGGCGGCAGCTGCGGCAGCCTGCTCCACCAGTAGTCGCGCGAGCGCCGGTACGCGGCCCCGTCGTGCCGCTCCGCCTCGGCCCGTACGTGGTCGCGAAAGGTCTTCTCCGGGGCCGGCGGCCGGGCGTCCGGTGCGTCGTAGAAGCGGGACAGGTCGTCGAACAGCAACCGTCCGGAGGAGAAGTCCGCGATCAGCGAATCCACGCTGAGGTGGATGCGCAGGCCGCCGTCCAGCTGGGTGGCGGCGACCTCGAACAGCGGCCACCAGTCGGCCGGACGTACCTCGTGCGACAGCCGGTCCCGGGTGGCCGCCAGCTCCGCCTCGGCCTCGTGCCGTTCACGGCCGCGCAGATCGGTCACCCCGATCTCGTAAGGGGGCACGTCGGAGAGGATCCGCTGCTCGTTGCTGTCGGGCAGCATGACGGCCCGCAGCATCTCGTGCCGGTCGATCACCCGCCGCCAGGCGTGCTCGAACCGGGGCAGGTCGAGATCGGGGGCGTCGAACTCCAGATAGACATGGGTGGAGACGTTTCCCAGCTCGAACGCGCCCGTGCGTCCGAGGCAGTAGGCCTGCTGGGTGTCGGTCTGTGGGAAGGGCGTGTGCGGGACGGCGGGTTCGGCGGCCCCGGCGGCGGCCGACGTGGACGCGGCCGACATGCCGGTGGCGCCCGGTTCGGTGGTGGTCGCGGGGGCGGAGAGCAGGGTTTCGGCCGGAATCAGCAGGCCCCCGTCGGTGAGGGGGAGCCCCGACGGGCGCTGCTGGAGGACGGTGGCCGCGAGTGCGGTGATGCTCGGATCGCCATCGAACACGGCGTCGGAGACGTCCACGCCGAGGTCGCGCTCGATCCGGCCGACGAGCCGCAGCGTCGCCAGCGAGTCCAGGCCGAGGTCCAGCAGCGGGCGCTCCCGGTCGGGTGCGTCCGCGTGGTCCGACACCAGGGTCGCCACCAGCCGGGTCAGATAGGCCTCGACGGCGCTGCGCCGGTGGTCGGCGAGGGGCTGTGCCGGGCTTGTGTCCGCACTCGCGGTCCACTCTCCGGCGACGGCGAGGGTGCCGTCGAGGAGGGCCTGCCGGGTGGCCCGCCGCTGGATCTTGCCGCTGGAGGTCTTGGGGATGGTGCCGGTACGCACGAGGACCAAGCCGTGGAGGCGGACGTCGAACTCCGCGGCGATCGCCCGGCTGAGGTCCCGTGCGACCTCGACGGCGGGCGGCAGCTCCGCCCCACGTCGGATCTCGGCGATGAGCACCAGGTGTTCCGCCCCGCCGTCGTCGACGGCCACGGCGGCCGAGGAGTTGGCCTGCAGGGCCGGATGGCTGTGCTCCGCACAGCGTTCGATGTCCTGCGGGTAGAGGTTGCGGCCGCGGACGATGATCAGGTCCTTGCTGCGGCCGGTGACGAACAGTTCGCCGTCGCGCATGAACCCCAGATCGCCGGTCCGGAGGAACGGCCCTTCTCCGGTGGCCAGTTCCGCTTCGAAGGCTGCCGCGCTCTCGTCCGGCCGCCCCCAGTACCCGTGGGCGATGTTCGGGCCGCCCACCCAGATCTCACCGATCTGCTCGGGGCCGCAGACGGCCGCAGTGTCCGGATCGACGACGAGCAGTCGCTGCCCGTCGACGGCGGAGCCGCATCCGACGACGTCCCGGCTCCGGCCGGGCCCGGCGTCGGCGGTGCCGGGGACGACGCGGTGCGCCTCCAGGGCGGTGGTGTCGACCGTGACGGCGGACGAGCGGGTGAGGCGCTCCCCGCAGGACACCATCAGGGTGCCCTCGGCCAGTCCGAAGCTGGGCCGCAGCGCTTCCCTGCGCAGCCCCCAGCGGGCGAAGCGGTCGGCGAAGTGGTCCAGCGTCGCGGCCCGTACGGGCTCCGCGCCGACGATGACGGTGTCCAGGGTGCTCAGGTCCAGGGGCTCGTGCTCGGCGGGATCGACCCGTTCGACGCAGAGATCCAGGGCGAAGGGGGGCGTCGCGGAGCTCGTGGCGCCGTAGGTGGAGATCGCACGCAGCCACTGGAGGGGGTCGAGGACGAAGGTGCCCGGCGCCATCAGGACTCCGGGGCACCCGGCGACGAGGGGCTGCAGGATGGCGCCGATGAGTCCCATGTCGTGGTACGGCGGCAGCCAGCTCACGACGCAGGAGTCCTCCAAGGTCCGCGTGCGCCGTTGGATCTGGGCAGAGTTGTGCAGCAGGTTGCCGTGCGAGACCATCACGCCCTTCGGCGCGGCGGTGCTGCCCGAGGTGTACTGCAGGAACGCGAGGCTGTCGGTGCCGACGAGCGGATCGGTCCACTGCCCGGCGTCGGCGGTGAGGGCGCCGGTCGGCAGCCAGGTGACGGCCCGCAGCTCGGGTGCGTCAAGGAGCTGACTGCGGACGCCGGCCGTGATCCGGTCACCAGTCAGTGCGGCGGCGGGTGCCGCGTCCGCGGCGACGGCCCGAAGCCGGGCCAGGTTGCGGGAGTGCGGCGGGTAGCACGGTACGGCGATCGCCCCCGCGTACAGGCAGCCGAAGTACGCGCTCAGGTAGTCAGCGCCCGGCGGGTGCAGGATCAGCACCCGGTCGCCGGTTTTGCCTTCCTCCTGGAGAGTCGCCGCCACCACCCGTGCGCGGTGGTCGAGTTGCGCGTAGGTGAGGCGGGACTCCTCCTCACCGTGGCTGTCGAGGAGGACGTACGCGAGGCGGTCGGGCTGCCGCGCGGCCCGTGACCGCAGCAGGTCGACGAAGCTGCTCGGTCGTCGGCCGTACGCCTGCGGGAAGGGTACGGAGATGTTCATGACTGCCGCTTCCCGTCTCGGTCGTCGTCACCAGGTTGGACGGCCGGCTTCTCCGCGCTCACCAGCAGGGTCCGGACCCAGGGCCCGCTCCACCACATCCGGTGGCCGGCGTCGGTGCAGGTGGCGTTGACGGCGCCCGCCGCGAGCAGGGTCTCGAGGTAGCGGCGGGCGTGGAAGATGTCGGCGATGAGCACCCGACCGCCCGGCCTGAGGACCCGGTAGGCCTCACGCACAGCCTCCTCTCGCCCTCGCGCGCTGGTGATGTTGTGGATCGCCATACTGGACACCACCACATCGAATTGACCATCACTGACGGGGAGTTGGCGCATGTCCGCAGTGACCAGGTCGACATGGTCCGCGACCTGCTCGAGCTCGGCGTTGCCGGCGGCCGCCCCTTGGTTGTTGCCGGACTGGTCGACCGAGCGCCAGATGTCGACCCCGGTGACCCGACCCTTCGGCACCCGGCGCGCCACAGCGGTCAGCACCGCTCCGCGCCCGCAGCCCAGGTCCAGGACCTGTTCGTCGCCCTGCAGGTCGAGCGCGTCCAACTGCTCCTCCCAGACGAGGAACTTGCCCCGAACGGTCGCATGCAGGTACAGCCCTGCCGGGACGGCCAGTACCGCCGGAATCGACAGCAGTCGGCGGGGTCCGCCTGCGGCAACCGCCGCCAGAGGTGCCACGACCCCTCCGCCGAGCGCCAGGAGCCAGCCCGGGCCGTCGACGCCGTAGCGCCCTCGTCGTAAAGATTTGTTGGTCATGAAAGACATTCCTTGATTCACGATGCCGATACGGATGGGGTACGGATCAGCGGATCAGCGGGCCATGCAGACGGCCGACACGAGGGCGAGGACCTGGTCGGTCGACTCGAAGGGGAAGAAATGGTCACCTGCGAAGATCCGGACCGTCACATCGGTGCCCAGCTCGCGCCAGCGTTCGACCTCGGCGGGCGGGGCCGCCGGGTCGTCGGCGCCGCCGAGGGCGATCAGCCGCACACCGGCTGACAGCGTGCTCCGGGTCCGATAGGTCTCGGCCGCCTCGAAGTCGGCGCGCAGCCCCGGAAGGAAGAGCTCCAGCCACTCCTCCTCGGCGAGCAGCTCCTGCGGAATACCGCCCAGCGCGCCGAGACGGCTGCGGAACTCCTCGTCCGGGAGCTGGTGCATCGCGGGGGTGCTGCGGGGCACATGCGGCGGAACGGTGCCGGAGACGACCACCGCCGCCGGTGGACGGGGACCATCCTGGAGGGCGATGCCGAGTTCGTAGGCGAGCAGGGCCCCCATGCTGTGGCCGAACAGCACATAGGGAAGGTCGTCGGCCCGGTGGGCGATCGGCCCGGCAAGCCGCTCGCCGAGCCGGACGATCGACTTCTCGGCAGGCTCCGCCATCCGGATCCCGCGCCCCGGCAACTGAACGGGCACGACCTCGATCCCGGGACCCGCCAAGCCGTGCCAGGACCGGAACACCGACCCGTCCGCTCCGCCGTGCGGGAGACAGAAGAGCCGGGCGCCGAGCCGGGACGCCACGGAACGTTCAGGGGGAAGCCATAAGTTCTCGGAGATGACACTCACGGATGGCACGCACTTTCGATTTACTGGTGACGCCCAGTCACCCCAATGGATCTTCGGGTGCAACGACCACTCCGGCCGAAAGAAACGGCGATCTTCAGGAAGCCCCGTGCGACCACCGACACCTGCTCGACCGTCGGGCCGCAGAGGAAGCTCTCTGCCCGATCCCCGCCTACGTCGCCAGCCGCACCCGCCAGGCCGCCGAGCACAGCCCGCAATGGGCCGACCAGGCACCCCTCCAGCCGCTTCCGCGGCACGCCCTGACGAGCTCGCGCATGGTTGGCGGTGGCGCGTGGAGACCTTGGTCGTTGATCATGGTTGGCGTGGTGGGGGGCCGGGCACGGGCGTAGCCGGCGGATCACGGGGGGGGTGGCGACCCGGCATGAATACTGAACTCGCTTCGGAGATAGGCCCGTTGCGGCACGAGCGGCATGAGGCTGCACTTGCGTCGCGTCCTCGCCGCACAGCCCTGGAAGCCGGAGCGAAGTCCACGCTGGTCTTCATCGACCGCTTGTTGGCCGCCCTCGTCCGTCTCTCCACGGCGCCACCCACGACATATTGGCTTGCTGGTTCGACATCGACCTCACCACGATCACGCGCGCGATCGGTGAAGTAAGCCCGCTGCCGGCTCAGCGCGGCTGCACCGTCGCACCCGATGACCGGCTGCGCACGTTGGCTGAGGTAGTCGGCCATCTCGGTGCGAGCGGGCAGACCGGGATCATCGACGGGACCGGGATCCGGGTCCGCCGCCCGGCCGCCGGTGCAAGGACCGGGAGAAGTTCATCTCCGGGAAGAACAAGCCGAACGCCGTGAAGTCCACGGTCGTCACGGACGCCGCCGGGCGGCAGCTGTTCTGCGGCCCGGCCGAGCCTGCGAGCTGTGCGGACATCACGCACGCCCGAAAGTTGGGCTTGGTCAGACTCCTGGCCGATGGTCCGGCCGTGGAGATCCTCGCCGATGCCGGCTGTCAGGGCCTGGGTGCCCAGACCGCCGGACGTGTGGCGGCACGAGCAGACCGCCACCCTGGCCGGCGGTGCGCGAAGGTGAATCCGCACGGCAAGTCGCGGTTCTCCACCCGCCGCCGCCAACCATGCACGAGCCCGTAAGGACAGCTGCTGCGCGAGATCCTGGGCCAGCCGGCGAATCGGTTCGTCGTTCCCGTCACCGGAGATGCGTCACGTACCCGGGCCTGGCAGACGGAGCGGGGCCGAGGGAGAGAATCCCCATCGTTCCCGAAGCCTTCGCCCCACGAAGGCGTCAGCGATCGCTGCCCCGCCTCGATTCCACTACGACGCGTAGCCTTATCCCGGCACCCGGATCTCGCTCCGGTCAGCGGCAATGCACCTTCGGCGACAGCCACCCCTGGGGAGAATCTGGGGAGAATGAGGCTCCGTTGGGGAGCGGCTGGGGAGAATCGGCCGCATCAACGGGCAGCACGGCGAAAGGGCCGGAAAGACGGATCGGTGCAGACCAGAGGGCCTCTCCAGTTGATTTCCGCAGGTCAGCGGTGTGAGGGTGACGACTTCAAGAAGATCTCCTCGTGGGCCGCCATCCTCTTCGCCCCCACCCTGGTCGGCACCATCTACGGCATGAACTTCGAGACGATGCCCGAACTCCATTGGGCAGCGGGCTACCCCTTCGCGATCCTCCTGATGGCAGTGGTCTGCGTCAGCCTGTACGTCATCTTCAAGAAGCGCGACTGGCTGTAGCCGGCTCGCTACGGTTAGTCCACTTAGCCAGCGCGAACGTCGAGAGCGGCCCGCTGGGCCCGCTGGGGAGAATGCGCCAGGCAATCCGGCAGGGCACTCCCCCCGCACCCTGGCGCTGACCCTCTGGCGGCGCCGACCGTCATCGGCGGCGTGCGCCTACACAGCCTCGCCCTCACCAGGTTGGACGAGCGGGCCGCACAGCGAACAACCGCATCCACATCGACCCAGAGATCATTTACGGGGCAGTCTCTAGGAAGCCGGCCCCGCGCCGCCGACCACGCGGAACCCCAGGGCGCTCAACGCAGCCTTGGAGACGGCGCGCAGGGTCGGCAGGTCCTCAGCCGGCATCGAGAACCCGTGGCTGCCGGCGTGCTCGACGAATTCCGCCGGAAGGTCGAGGTTGTACCGCTCGACGTAAGCGGCGAGGTCCACTCGCCAGACGAAACGGCCGTCGGACAGCAGCGACGATCCGCCAGGCACGCGGAATGCGGCCCCGATGACGTCAATCGTCAACTCCATGATGTCGAAGATCGGATGCCCGGAGTCGAGGTACCGCTTCACCTCCGCCTTCGGATAGGGCGCCTGATCCCGCACCTTCTCCCCAATGGGTTCGCGGAACACGGCATCGTTCTCCGGGTCCATCTCCCGGTAGAAGCCGATCATTTCCATTCGGGTCATCTTCCTTCCAGCATGGGGAGGAATACCCTCCAGTAGCCGCCCCTGTCGATCTGTGGCGTTTGCCCCGGGCCCCCAAGTCTTTCGACGCCGACGCGGTCCGTCGGCGCGCGCACGGTGGTGCCGAGCTCGTTGGCGATGCGCTGGGCGACCCAGGAAGCGTCCGCACCGGAATGGCACACCATGAGCCTGAGAGGTCCACCATTGTAGTGGGGATTGTTCGTCACGGCGTCCACGAGCTGGCCCGCGTTGACCGGGCCGTCGGGCATTTCCAACCATCCGTCCGGGCTGCCGTGCGCCACCACGTCGTGTTCACCGGCGTTCGCCACGTTGTGGAAGTTGCGCGTGCTCTGCCCGTCGGTGCCGATCAGCGTTCCCGTCGGGCCGTGGGTCACCGGATCGCCGGCGGGGATCCGGTTGTCCTCCATGTAGTCCACGCCGCCGTGGCATGGTGACAGTCCCAGGGGGTCGCTGCGCCGGTGTGGATTGCCGACGTACGCGACGGGGTTGGGCGCCGGGGTGATTCCGAGGGGGTCGGGGGATGCGTAGCGCCCCGACTCCGGGTCGTAGTAGCGGAACCGGTTGTAGTGCAGCCCCGTCTCGGGGTCGAAGTACTGCCCGGGGAAGCGGAACGGCGTGTAGGCGGTGCTCGACGCCGCCCATGCCGTGGACCCCCACACGGTGCTGCGGGTGTGCCAGGCCAGCTCGCCGGACTCGTCGACGAGCTCCCTGGGGGTGCCGATGAGATCGGTGACGATGGAGAAGAACCGCTCGTCGACCGCCTCCTGGGGGGCGTCCGCCGCGAACCTGCGCTCGGCCTGGGTGAGTGGGCGCACACCCTGGTGGTCCCAGGACAGGGTGATGCGGTCGGCCCCCGGGGCTCCCTGGACGGTCTGCTCGCAGAGCGTGTCGCCGTCCCAGGTGAACGTGATGTGTTCCAGGACGGTGTCGTCGTCGGCGAGGTGCTGCTTCGAGATGCGGCGGCCGAGCGCGTCGTAGCGGTAGCGCCAGCGGGTCCCGTCGGGGGTGGTGACGGCGGTCAGCCGGTTGTCGGCGTCCCACGTGTAGTGCCAGGTGTCCGGCTTGCGGGAGAGCCGCGTCCGCTGCCGCAGGGTGGTGCGGCCCAACGCGTCGTGCTCGTAGCGGACGCGGCCCGCGCGCGTGATGGTCGTGCCGGTGTAGGCGCGGCTGCCGGTGGCTTCCTGCCCCGGGTGGGCCGCAGGCCAGGAGGCCTCGGTCTGGTTGCCCGCTTCGTCGTAGGCGTACCGCTCGGTCCACTGGGCGGCATCGACGGCCGTGACACGGCCCGCAGGGTCGAGTTCGAACGTCTGGAGGCCGGACAGCCGGTCGTGGACGCCCGTGAGGTGGCCGTCGGCGCGGTAGCTGTAGTCGCGCCGCTGGATGCTCCGGCCGCCGGAGGTGACCTCCTGGCCGCTGAGCCGGCCGACGCTGTCGAACCGCGAGACGAGGAGGGTGCTGCCGCCGATGCGGCGGGCGGTCTCGCGCCCCGCCGCGTCGTGCTCGAAGGCGAGGGTGCGGCCGGAGGTGGTGAGTGAAATCCGGCGGCCCGCCGCGTCGTAGGCCCGCGTGCTGACCGCCCCGGTCGGCGTGGTGCGGCTGACACGCCGGCCGAGCCCGTCATACGCGTACGACACGGTGCGGCCGTCGGCGGTCTCGGACATCAGACGGCCGTGCCGGTCCCGGACGAACATGATCGCGGCGTCGCTGTTGACGGCCTCCGCGAGCTGGTCGGAGAAATCGTATGCGAACGTGGTGACGGCTCCGGCGGCGTCCTTGGCGACGAGGCGGTCGAGATCGTCCCACTCGTAGCGCAGGGTCCGGCCCGAGGCATCGGTCCGGGCGGTGATCCGCCCGACGGCGTCCCGCTCGTAGGTGAGGGGCCGTTGGTCGAAGTCGGTCTCGGAGACGAGGCGGCCGGCGTCGTCGTACACGTAGTCCCAGGTCGCCCCCTGGGGACCGCGCACTTGGGTGAGGCGGAGGTCGTGGTCGTAGGCGAACTCGTAACGCACGCCATCGAACCCCGTGCGGGCGACCATGAGGTCGAAATGGGTGTACTCGAAGCGCGAGACCACACCCATGGCGTTCGTGTGGGTGAGGCAGTTGCCCTCGCCGTCGTACGTCCACGACTCCTCGCTGCCGTCCGCCGCGATCCGGAGGGCCTGCCGGCCCTCGGGCGTCCAGCGGACCCGGGTCGTGTGGCCCAGGGCATCCGTCAGGGTCGTCGGGCGGCCGAACGCGTCCCGCGTCGTCCGGGTCGTCGCCCCGAGCGGGTCGGTGACCTCGACGGGGAGGCCGGCCGCGTCGGTGCCGACCCGGGTCGTGTTCCCCAGGGCATCGGTGATGCCGGTCAGCCGCCCTGCCGCGTCGTACGTGTACCAGGTGGTGGCCCCGGAGGGGTCGGTGACGCTCGTGCGGTTGCCGCGGGCGTCGTACGCCTGGCGGATGCTCGTCCGGTCCGGATTGACCACGCGGGTCGGGAGCCCGAGCGCGTTGTACTCCGCGGTCGCCTCGCGGCCGTCGGGGCGCACCGTCGCGGTGAGCCGGCCGATCGCGTCGTACGTGAAGCGGTGGGTACGGCCGAGGGCATCGGTCCGGCTCAGCAGGCGGTTGTACCGGTCGCGCTCGAAGCGCGTGACCGCGCCGAGGGGGTCGGTCTCCTTGACGATCTGGTGGGCGGCGTTGACGACGTACTGGCGGACGGCCCCGCCGCCGGTGGTCATGGTGGTGACGCGCAGGCCCGTCTCGGGGTCGGTGCCGCCGTAGTCCAGGCGCAGCGCGACGTGCCCCTCGACCCCGCCCTCGGAGACGCACCGGTCCAGGGCGTCGTAGGCGTAGTCGTAGCGGCTGCCGTTGGTGTCGGTCCACGACGTGATGCGGGCCTGCCCGTCGTAGGTGAAGGACAGGGGCAGCCCGGAGGAGTTGGTGACCGACGTGAGGTTCCCGTCGCCGTAGCCGTACCGCAGGATCTCCTGGTCCGATCCGTCGTCGGCGCCGCCGGACAGGCGCAGGGCGGTGATCCTCCCTCCACCGGTGGTGAGTTTCAGGTGGTAGCCGCCGTGGTGCACGATCGATGCCGGTGCGCCGGCCCCGTCGTACTCGAAGGTGATCCAGTTCCCGTTGCGGTCGTCGAGCTGGGCGAGCAGCGCGAGGACCCCGTCGGGGCGGGTGGCGAAGTGCCGGACCAGTCCGGTGTCCGAGTCGGTGACCGTGTAATCGCCGTGCACATCGCGGTCGAGGGGCCAGCGGGGGCCGTGGCTCGGTAGGACCGGGACACCCGGAGCGGGGTGCGGGTAGGAAAGCAGCATGCCGTCCTCGCACACGAACACGATCCCCACGGAGTCGATTTCGAGGCGCTGGTCCGCGGTGGAGGCCCAGGAGGGGCCGAACCAGCGCCCGGCCCGGTAGTCCGATGCCGCACGACGGCGGAAGACGAGCGGGAGCATGCCGGGCAGGACGATGTCCGTCTGCGGCAGGAACATCGCCCCCGTCGCCAGGTCGATGGGGTCGGTGGCCCCGCTCTCGACGGCGTTCGGGGGGCGGGAGGTCTTCGCGGGGTCCGCGTCGACCGTCTGCCGGGCCCCCGACTTCGCCAGGTCGTCCATGCCGCCGCGCATCCCGGCGCGGATGCCGCCGCGTATGACTCCGGCTCCCTTGGTACCGATGAGTTCGGGGATGAGCCGGCCGAGGAATTCGCTCGGGTCTCCCTTGGCCGCTTCCCACGCGCTCTTCAGTGCCCGGTCGGGGTGCGCCGCCGTGGACGCCAGACCGGCCAGAGTCAGGTTGATGTTCTTGTAGTACTCGGCGGGGTGGGCGATGTTGTACAGGTCGAGCGGGTTGACCGCGCGGACGAAGTTGGTGATGCCCACCACGCCTTTGACGACACCGCCCCCCAAGTGCACCGCCTCCACTCCCTGGCCCATGCCCCAGTCGGCCAGGTTGAGCTTGGCCCGGTCCGTGGCCGACGGCATCGCCGGTGCGTTCGCGAGCGCGGCGGCGACCGCCTTGTTCGCCGTGTCGGCCGCCTCGTTGCGCTGGCGGCGCGCGTCGTCCAGGACCTCGTGTGCCCGACTCCGGTCGGCCCCGCCCGGGTCGGCGAACGGGCCCGGCTTGGGCAGCGGATCATCGCCGGTACGCGCTTCGTTGTAGGCGTCGACCTTCCTGTTGTACGCGTCGACCGCGGTCTTGGAGGTCTCCTGCCCCTTCTTGTAGAGGGCGATGGCCTCCTTCGCCCTGCCCTGTGCCCACGTCACCGTTGTGGCATACGTCTCCAGGGCCTTGGCCGCGTCCTCGAAGGCGTCCGCCGCGTGCAGCCAGTCCGTGGGGAGCGTCTGGAACTTCTCCCGGAAGGCGTTGGCCGCCGCGCCCTTCCACTGACTGGGGTCGAGGCCCCTCATCCCCTGGCCCACCGAGTCGAAGGCGCCCTGGAAGTCCCGCAGGTTCTTGACGCTGGCGGTGATGGCGCCGACGTTGCCGTGGATCAGCTCGTTGGCCTCCTCGGTCTGCCCGAGCTGCTGTTCCCCGACCTTCGCTCCCAGCGAGGACCCCGTACGGTCGCCCCAGTCCTCGACGGCGTCCGCCCAGTCCTCGGCGCCGACGTACTCAAGACCGTCCCCGACGGCATCCGTGGCCTTGTCGATGCCCTCGCCGACGATCTCCTTGCCGGCGTCCCATCCGTCTTCGAGCTTGCCGAGGCCCTTGTCGACGAGCCCCCCGAAATCCACCACTTACCCGCTCCCCCACACCGGCTGCTTCGCGCGGTCCACCGCTTCCTGCGTCGGCTCCAGCGTCTCGCGCAGTTCCTGGTCCATCAGCCCGCGCTGCTTCGCATCGAGCAGGCCCGAGTTCTCCATCGAGTCCAGCAGCCCGTCCTCGACGTCGTAGGCGGTGTCCTGCCAGTTCTGCTTGACCTCCTTGTGGGCCTCGGAGAACGACTCGCCGCTCCAGTCCGCCCCGTCCCACTGGTGCTGGTCCCGGATCTCGTCCCAGTCCTTGGCCTTGACCTCGTCCTCCGTCAGATGCGGGTTGCCGTTCATACCGTTCACCGCGATCTTGAAGGTGTCCTTGATGTACTGCTCCTGCTCGCTGATCGCACCCGCCGACAGGCCGACGGCCTTCGCGAAGCCGTTGCCGCGCATCATCAGGCCGCGTACGCCCCACTCCCAGCGCTCGCAGAACGCCTGGAACCCCGCCGCCAGCCCCTCGTGGCCCAACTGCATCCCCGTCAGCGACAGATCCGAGAATCCGCGCCCGGTGGACGCCTCGCCGATCATGCCGAGGTCCTTCAGCTCGCCATGCGCCTTGTTGATGCCGCTCGCTATCAACTGCATGGCGGCAGGGGGTGCTTCGAGATCAGGCTCCGAACCGCTCATCGCGCACCTCCGAGATCCACCACTGCCGACTCCGGTACCAGGCCCTCAACGGGCGGGAAGAGCATGCCGTCGTCACCGCCGGCGTCCAGGGCCACTCCGGCGGGAACCCGCAGCATCGGCACCATCACGTCGAGCAGCCGGGCACCGAGGACCGTGCGGTACTCCCATTCCCGCTCCGCGTCACCCTGCGCACGCGCAAACCTGGCCAGCGCCTCCTCGTCCGAGAACGCGCAGATCCACCGGACCCCGCCCTGCTCCGCCGTCCACAGGCTGCCGTACGGATCGATCGGCACCAGCACCGCCGTACGCCGGAACTCGCCCAGCAGCACCGCGAACTCCCGGCGGCCTGCGGCTTCCCGGTCCTCGACGGACTCCGTGACCTTCGCTTCCGCCATGGCGGGCAGCTCAACCGCGTCAGCCAGATCGGCCAGCCGCATGGGCCGCCTACGCTGCGGGGCCACTCCCCCCTGGCTTTCCCCGTTCGTCGTCACGACAGCGATCATCACATGTTCGGTTTTTCGACTGCAATCCCAGGTCGCGCCCAGCGCGGCAACGCACCTGCCGAAGCGGCCGAGTTCAGCCTGCTCGCCTCGGGCCGCCTTCCCGACATCGACCTCGCCGGCGGCGTTCGGCCCGGCCGGCGCCTGTCCGATGGGGCCTGTGAAGTGATCAAGGGCCGTGGCCTTCTGCCAACGTGGGCATGGACGCGTTGACCCTGTTGTCGCCGACGCCCTCCTTCCTCCAGGTGATCGACGCCGAAGCACGTGGATCCGCCGAGGATGAGCTGGTACTCGTCCTGACCGAATTCGACAGCTCGTAGTGGGACGTCAGGGCTGTCGACGAGCGGGTACTCAGCGAACTTCGCCACCACTACCCGGGTGCCAAGGACCTCTGAACGGGGCATTTCACTCCGCGCGGAGCCATAGGCGGATCGTGACCACGGTGACCGCCCCTGCCACAGTTGCTCCGACTCGCTTCCACTACGTTGCGTAGCTCGTCCCGGCACTTGGATCGGGCCCTGTCCTGCGGGCGATCCGCCTTTCCGGGCAACGGCGGTTGGGGAGAATCCGGTCAGAACTAAGCCCTCTTGGGGAGTGGCTGGGGAGGATCGGCCGTACAAACGGGCAGCACAGTGAAAGCGGCACCATCTACGGCATGAACTTCGAGTCGATGCCCGAACTCCAGTGGGCGGCCGGCTATCCGTTCGCCATCCTGCTAATGGCGGTGGTCTGTGTAAGTTTGTACGTAATTTTCAAGCGACGAGACTGGCTCTAGACTCCCCGCATCCCGCCCACTTCTCCTTCGCGGTTTGCTTTCGCATCAGCCACAGATCGACCCAGAACCGGCCGTGGGAGTCCCTGGGGAGTATGGATGCGGATGATCTCCTCACCGTGGCCCCAACAAGCCCGTGACCAGGCATTTTTGGGCGTCGGAGAGCTCTTGGGAGAAATTGGGGAGAAACGACTGGCAGTCGGCGCCTTGCGTCCGCCGCAACGAGCCCACCAGGCTTCCCGTTCAGCGCTCCGTGCAGAGCTCACCTAAGCTGCGGCGCATCACAGACAGCAACCTCCACGCGCTGGTCGTCCCCGACGGGCCGAAGCCGCACCGTCCGGCACGGGAACCTGGACTGGGGGCCCGCACTACGAGTACGACCTGGTCGGCGACCTGCTCCACCACCCGCCAGTCGAATCGGTCCTTGGCCCGGTCCTCCACCTCGACGACCTCACCACCGCCAAGACGGGCCGGGCGCGATCGCGGCGCCCGGCCTCCGTGCGAGAACACAAAGAAGTGGCCTGCGTCCAGCAGCCGGAGTTCGAAGGGGCCCGCGGCAGTGTCCTGCCAGGCGGACACGTCGGCGGGGGCGACCGCCGTGTCCCGGGTCCCCGCGAACGCGAACAAGGGGCAGCGCACCATGTGTATCCCCGGGCGGTAGGTGTCGAGCATCAGGAGGTCCGATTCCACGACGGTGAGCACAAGGTCCAGCAATTCGGGTTTGCCAAAGGCCTCTTGGGGCGTGCCCCCGAACCGCTTCAGAAGGTGTGGGCGGACCGCGGAAGCACGCGATCGAGCCTGGCGTCGACTTGGGCGGGCCGGCCGCCCTCCCGGAGGAGCCCTCTGGGCCGGCGCCCCCTCACCGTCCACGGGCGCCAGGAGGTCGGCGACAGGGGCGCCGCTGTGGGCCCCGACCGGACGAACCGCCAACCGTCGGACGCTAAAGCGGGCACCGCTCGGAAGCTCGGAGGAAGCGTCACGAGGAAGTCTCGACGAGCCGCAAGGCGCATAATCATGGCAATCGTGACAGAAGATGTCATCGGTGAGCCGATCGAGGCTTACGCGATCTACTCAGGCTGTGAGAGTCTCACTCTCGGCTTGCATATCAGGGCTCGGCATTCTGTTTCCACTTCCGGTCCAAGAAGGACCTCGCAGCAGCAATCCTCGAATCGATTCTTCGAGTCGACGGGCTTGTCCCGCAGGAAATCAAGCTTCAAGAGGTGGTCGGCGCCGGATTGATCCTGAGTCACAGGATCTCTCGGGACCCATGGCCGCATTACGCCTGTCGCCGACCCATGAGGCGCGAGATGCGTACGGAGCTCCCTGGCCTGGATGGATCAAAGCCAACACCGCCCAGCTGAACGACGCCCAACGACGAGGCGAGGTACGACGATGTACGAGAATCTCATGGCCGTAATCGCACCTCCGCGGATTCTCAAGCAAATCGACTACCCACGCAGTCGAGGCTGGGATCCCTATCAGGCCTTCCTCGACCAGGGGTCCTGAGGGCCTGCGGCCCTTCCCCGAAGTACGTGTGAACCCAGGGCGTTTTGTGCCGTCTGTTCACAAAAGCGACAATCCTTCGAACTCTCAAATGTGCGGTGTGGCGCAGATCGGTGTGGGGAAACTCTCCTTTTGCGTGGACGTTCAACGGTGAGGGTAGGCAGCACTGGCTATCGCTGTTCGATCTTGCAAGAAAGAGTTATTGTGAATACTTCCACGGCTACTGTCGGCGTCGACCGGCGGGCGTTGACGGCTATTTTTTCTCGGTTGCGAACAGAAGCGGGACAATCGGATCCATTGCCCGCCTATCGGCAACTCGCGAGAATGGGAGAGATTATCCCGGCGCCATGGGGTGGATACATTGTCACATCCTACGATCTCTGTGACCAGATCCTTCGAGACAAGGCTTGGAGCGTTCCCGACGCCGATTGGCGGACAAACCACTCGGCTCGATGGAATTCACCCGCCTCGCAGCAGATGGCCGCGTCTCTGCCGATGCTCAACCCACCCCAGCACACGAGGGAACGGCGGTCTCTGGGGAGCCTCTTCCCGCACAGCTCACTCGCAGCCCTTCGTCCGTCCGTGGAGCGGGCCGTCGACCGGCTGCTCACCGACTTCACGGACCAACTGCGCCATGGGCCAGCCGATTTCCACACACTCGTCAGCGAAGAACTGCCCATCATTGCCATCGGCGAGTGGATGGGGATACCTGCCACCGACTACGGACTCCTGCGCACCCTGACGCATGACCAGGTTTTCGCGCAGGAGCTCTTCCCCACTCCGAGCCAGCTGGCCCTCTCCGACAGCGCCACGAGGCAACTGCGAACCTACTTCAACGAGTTGATCCGTGCGCGCCGTAAGAACCCGGGGAGCGACCCGGTTTCGGAGTGGCTTCGGACCTGGGATGCGATCGAACCTGACCGGCAACGCGCAGACGAAGCCGTTCACGCTCTCGCGCTCTTCATGATTCTCGCGGCGCTGGAGACAACCTCGCATGTCCTGTCCACGTCGGTGCGCCTGCTCCTCGAAAACCCCGAGCATCTGGAATCACTGCGCCGTGACCCCGAACTCATCCCGGGCGCCGTCGATGAAGTACTGCGCTACGACGCCCCCATCCACATGATCAGCCGTGTGGCCCAGACGGATACCCAGCTCGGAGACACCCTGGTGCCGGCCGGCCACATGGTGCAGCTCATGGTGGGGGCCGCCCATCACGATCCCGCACGTTACCCCGACCCCCATCGCTTCGGCATCCGTCGCGGAGCGTCCCACCTGGCCTTCGGAGCAGGAATCCACTACTGCGCAGGCAACGCCCTGGCCCGGCTGGAAGTTGTCACCCTGCTCACCTCGCTCCTCAGTCGCTCGATACGGCCGCGCCTGAGCGGGCCCCCGCGATGGGCGCCCCGCGTAGCCTTCCGACGGATCACGTCCCTGCAACTCACCCTCACCTGACCACCACTCGAGAAACGAGACAGAACCCCACATGTTCATGGACTTCAAGACCCTCCAGGTGACCGACGAAGGGCCCATCCTCAGGGTGCAGCTCAACCGCCCCGAGACGGGCAACAGCGTCGACGGCCAGATGCTCAGCGAACTGCTGGCGGTCCTGCGCGCCCTGGAGGACGACAGCACCGTCCGCGTGATGGTGCTGTCCGGTGCGGGAGACCATTTCTGCCAGGGAGGTGACCGCGCGGAGTTCCCCGCACTGCTGGAGCGAGACCCGTCCGGCTCCGAGCTGAGGTCCCTCGCCGAAAAGGCCCAGCGGGTGTGCTCGACGCTCTCGCAACTGAGACTTGTCACCATCGCCCGCCTCCACGGCGATGTCATAGGCGCCGGCCTCGGCCTCGCGGTCTTCTGCGATCTGCGCGTCGGAGCAGACACCTCTCGATTCCGGATGCCGGAGGTTGGCCTCGGAGTCCCGCCCGCCTGGGGCGGTGTCCTTCCCCGTCTCGCGGAAGAGGCGGGGCAGGCCTGGGTTCGCCGGCTCCTGCTCACGGCCGAGGCGTTCGATGCCGCCAGGGCGGAGCAACTGTCCATCCTGCACGAGGTGGTGCCTGCCGGTGATCTCGACGCTGCAGTCGCGCGCTGGGCGAAGCCGATCATTCGTCGTGACCCGACTACCGTGCGGATCACGAAGAGCATGCTGAACGCGCGCGCAGGCGCAACTCAGCTTGCCGTCGCCTCGCACTTCGACGACGAGTTGCTGACGGCTGCTGTCGCCAGGCGGGCGTTGCATCGGCGGTGACTGCGGGCAGGTGCGGCGCCTGCTCTCGCGAACAGGACCAGGTGACTCGTGAGCCGCTGGGGGGGCTGACCACGACCGCCTCCTCGCTTCTCAAGTCCTGGGGAGATACCAGCCTGCCGCCACAGGGCCCGCCATGGCCCAGGGCGAAGTCGCCGGCCTGCAGCTCTCACGTCGCGAAGCCATCCCTGCCGCCGGGTTCACGGCCCCAGCCAGTGGCAATCCGCCGCATCTTCGCCGAACGCGTGCCTCGTGCACCTGGGAGCGAGGCCCAGGGGGGCCGGGGAGGCGTAGCGGCCTGTCTCGGGGTCGTAGTACTGGCCTGGGAAGCGGAGCGGGTGTACGTGCTGCTGTCGCGGGTCCAGGCGGTGGTGCCCCACAGGATGAGCTGGAATGACGGGATGAGGCATCAGGAAGTGCGCAGTAGTACGCCCGACGTGGCGATGACCGCGCAGCAGTTCAGAATCGTCTTCCAGGTGACGAAGGAGTTCGGCAACATCCCCGAGGAGCGGCTGGCGGCGGCCGGGATCCCGCCGCACTGCTCCGTCGACGTCCTGGAGTTGGCACGCGACATCAGGAAGAGCGTTGCCGTCGGCCCGGTGGATGTGCGCATCGTCTCGCCGGACTTCCCGGACGGGCGAACCCTGCGCGTTTCGGGCCCAGCGGGAGCGGGAGACGGGACGGAAGCCCGCAGGGAATTCCCTGCCGCGACCGCGAGGTGCTGGCGGCCATTGATCGGCTTGGCCGTCGAATCGCTGGGCGCGGAGGAGTTGTGGTTCAGGACCGGGTACAGCGGGGACGAGGTCGATTCGGCCTCGGCGCTGCTCGACGGCCTGTTCGCCATCTGATCGGCCCGGTCGTCGGAGGTTTGCTCACGGCGGTGGGGCCACCCGGGGCGCGAGGACGCCTCACCCGGGCCGTGGTGGAGCTCCGCGCCTGCCTGCGCCCAGGGGACACGGGGACAGGGGGACAGGGACCAGAACGTCTCGGTCTCGCTGCCGCCGACACGTTCCGGCAGCAGACGCTCGGCGGCCTCGTGGACGAGGCCACCGTGCGCTCCCTGGGGTTGAACCGGCCGTTCACCCAGGACGTGTACACGGTGGCCTGCCGGAAGTGGCCGCGGAAGATCAGGCCTTCGGCGCGAGGCTCACGTCACAGAAACTCCTGCGGACTCCTGCGAGCTCCTGCGACGGGGAGCCTGTCGAGCAGTTCTCCGATCACCCGTTCCGGCTGCTCGGAGAGGTAGAAATGACCGCCGGCGAACTCCACCACCTCGCTCGGTCCGGAGGTCCACTCGCCCCACCGGACCGCCCCTTCCCGGGACAGTTCGGCATCCTCGACGCCGACGAACGCGCTGACGGGGCAGGAGAGCAGGTCACCCTGGCGCGGCTGGTAGTCGGCGAGCAGCTCGTAGTCGCCACGGATGACGGGCAGCACCATCTCCCGCAACTCGGGAAGCTCGAGCAGATCCGGATCGATGCCGCCGAGCCCGGCCAGTTCGGCGCACAGGTCGTCGTCCGTCATCACGTGCTGACCTCGGTCGCGGCGCAGGCTCGGAGCGGCGCAGGCCGAGGCGAAGAGTCTCGCCGGGGCGGGGAGCCCCATCCGCTGGACGCGCAGGACGAGTTCGTGGCCGACCAGCGCTCCCATGCTGTGGCCGAACGCCACCCAGGGGCGGTCCAGCCAGGGAGCCAGTTCGTTCGCGAAATCGGCTGCCAGGTCCGCTATCGAGGCCGGCCAGGGGTCGTCGATCCGGTCGAGCCGCCCCGGCGGGCAGGCGACGATCAGTTCGACCTCGGGCGGAAGCAGCTGCGCCCAGGCCTGGTACAGGCTCTGCGAACCGCCCGCGTGGGGCAGGCACACGATGCGCATGGCCGCCCCCGGCCGGGGGAACGGTCGGCGCAGAGCCTTGCTCTCAGCCATGATCCGGTCAACTCCTCGTATTACTGGTGTGACGTCACATCTGCTACTTCGGGCGGTGGTTGCCGCGATCAGACGGCGGTCGCCGCGGCCGGGTCCGGCTGCGTGTCGGGGCGCAGCGCGGGCCGCTTCTCGGCCGCCTTGGCGAGCGGACCGACGATCGCGCCGGCGAGCAGGAAGAAGGCGCCGAGGACCGCCCAGCCCACGGTCCCGTTGCCGATCACGCCGACGGTGACGATGGTGGGACCGAGCACGAACTGGGTGCTCGTCCCCAGGTTGAAGGTGGCCAGGTACTCGGCCCGCGAGCGGTCCGGGGCCAATGCGTACGACAGGCCCCAGCCGCCCGCGGACTGGTAGAGCTCGCCCGCGGTCAGCAGGACCAGTCCGAGGACCAGCACGGCGACGACGGCGACCACGGGCAGGTCGAAGCCCGCCAGGGCGAACAGGGCGCAGGAGCCCACCAGGGCCACCGCCGCCTTGTGCATCGCCCGGACGCTGCCGGCGACGTTCTCGGTACCGGCCGAGGCCCGGACCTGGAAGACGACGGCGAGCACCGTGTTGACCACCAGCAGCAGTCCGACCAGGGCCTTCGGCGCGCTGGTGTGCTCGCTCACCCACAACGGCACGCCGATGCCGAGCAGTGCCATGTGCAGGACCAGCACGCCGTTGACACCGGAGACCGCCACGTAGCGCAGATCGCGCAGGGCGACCAGCCGCAGGGGCGACTTCTTGGCCTTCTGCTCCGCAGGGGCGGCCGGGTTGCGCAACTGGAGCCTGCTCAGCAGCAGTGCGGCGACGATGAACGACGCCGCGTTGCCCAGGACGATCACGCTGAAGGCCGCCCGGGTGCCCACCGCGATGGCGATGCTGGCGAGCAGGCCGCCGAGGGTGAAGCCCACGTTGAACACGACGCGCATGCGCGCCATCATCGCGACGCGCCCGTCGGCACCCGCCATCTGCTCGGCGAGGGCCTGGTAGATCGGGAACACCGCCTGCTCGCCGACGCCGAGGAAGGCCGCGATGAGCAGGAAGCTGAGGAAGTCGTCGGCGAAGACGTACGCGATGAAGCCGCAGGCCCGGTAGACGTTGAGGATCACCAGGAGCTTGCGCGGGGTCCAGCGGTCCGCCAGCCATCCGATCACCGGCTGGGCGGCGAGTCCCAGGAGGCCGGCGACCGAGAGGCCGATGCCCACCTGGGCCACGGTCAGTCCCACGACGGTGGTGAAGAACAGGGCCGAGCCCGCCAGGTACATGCCCGTGCCGATGGCGTCGATCAGCCCGATCGCGAGGAAGGCGAGGCCCCCCTTCGCGGCGGCCGGACCGAGCAGCTTCTCGCGCAGGCCGCCCGTACGGCCGCCCGTACGGCTGCCCTGCGTCTGCCCGGCGGTCACAGCGCGGCCTCGGCGTCCACGGTGATGCGGACGGCCCCGGCCGCTTCCTCGGCCGCGGTCCGGGCCTCGGCCGGCCCGGCGGCGAGCACCATGATCTCGCCGACCCTGTCCCAGGAGGAGCGGAGTTCGGCCACGTGGTCGCCCGGTCCCACGGTGACGGCGGCGCGCAGCACGCCGGTCCGCTGCTGTACCTCCTCGATGCCCGTCACCTCCCGGACCGTGCCCGCGGGCGCGGTCAGGAAGCGGATCGCCGCGCCCATCGGGGCGCCGCCGGGCAGCTTCGGGCTGCCGCCCGCCAGGAGTTCCACCAGCGCGCGGATCACGTTGCCGCCGTACGCCGCGTCGAGCAGGAAGGTGATCGAGTCACCGGGCACCCGGCCCGCGCATTCGATGAGGACCGGGCCCTCCTCGCCGAGCATCCACTCGGCGTGCAGGATGCCGGTGTCGTACCCGATGGCCTCGACGAAGCGCGTCATCGCTTCCTCGAAGCCGCGCCGTACGTCGTCCGGAAGGCCGGCCGGCACGACGTGGCCCAGCTCCACCGGGTAGCGGCCGCCGGCGGTGAGCTTGTCGGTGACGTTCAGGAACACGATCCGGCCGCCGCTCACCAGGGCCTCGACGCTGTACTCGTGCCCGTACAGACGGCGTTCGGCCATGTAGCGCCAGGCGAGCTCCCGGTCGGGCAGCATGATGTCGTCGCGGGCGGCGACGGTGAGCTCCCAGGCGGCGGCGATGTCGTCGCCCGGCTCCAGCAGCTGGACGCCCAGCGAGGCGTGCCGGTTCGCGGGCTTGAGGACGACGGGCCCGCCGGCGGCGAACTCCTCGGCGTCCGCGGGCCCGTGCACCTCGGTCCATTCGGGGTTGCGCAGTCCCCCGGCCTGCGCGGCGGCACGGAGCTCCAGCTTGTCCGTGAGCGCGGCGGCGGCCTTGGTGCCGGCGCCGGGCCTCCCCCAGCGTTCGGCGAGGACGGCCGCACCGTGGACGCCGTACTCCAGACCGGCGATGACAAGTGCGACGGGCTCTCCCGCCAGGTGCTCCTCGACGGCCTCGGCGAGCGCGAGGTCCTGGTGGTACGGGGCTGCGACGACGGAGCCGACGCAGCGCAGCGTGGCCGCGGCCTCGTGGACGTCGCGCTTGCGGATGATGTCGGGGTCCTCGACCACCACCACGCTGTTCTCCGGCAGGAACTGCTCCATCTGGTTCAGCAGCAGCTTGCCGAAGCCGACCATGATCACCCGGCCGGCGGGGAGTTCCATCTGCATTGGCTCTTCTCTCTGTTAATGGGCGCGGCGGCCCCGACGCCCCGGAGCGACTGCTCCGGGGCGTCGGGGGCGGGGCGTCGGGGGCGGGGGCGTGGGCTCAGGCCGGACGCAGGCGGATGTCGAACCGGTCGATTCCGGAGATGAAGTTCGACGGCCGGCGGATCAGGCCGGACAGGGCCTCCACCGACTCCACGCGCGTGAGCAGTTCGGTGAAGAGCGAGCGCATCTCCAGCCTGGCCAGTACGGCGCCCAGGCAGAAGTGCGGTCCGATGGTGAAGGACAGGTGGTTGTTGGGTGCGCGGTCGAGGCGGAACTCCTCGGGCGCCTCGAACACCTCCGGGTCGCGGTTGGCCGCCGAGAGCCAGACGCAGACCGTGTCCCCTTCCTTCAGCTCCGTTCCGCCGAGCACGGCCGGCCGGGTCACCGTGCGGATGAGGTGCATGGCGGGGGTGTCGAAGCGGAGCATCTCCTCGATCATCGCGGGGATCCGCCCGTGGTCCTCGCGCAGCCACTGCCAGGCGCCCGGCGTGGTGGCGAGCCGGAGCAGGCCGGCCGCCACGGCGTTCTTCGTGGTCTCGTAGCCGCCGATGGCCAGGTTGAGGCAGTTGAGCAGCACCTCGTCCGAGCTCAGGCGCTCGCCGTCCATCTCGATGTCCATCAGGCGCCGGACCATGCCGTTCGGGTCCAGCCGGTGCGGCTCCCCCTCGATGATCTCCACGAAGTACATGAGGAGGTCGTTGTTGCCGGTCTCGCTGAAGCGGCGGCGCTCGGCCAGGGTGGGCGCCGCGGCGCCCGCCGCCTCGGTACCGGTGATGGCCCGGCTGGCCATCGAGGCGACCGCCTCGCGGTCCTCCTCGGGGATGCCGAGGATGGAACCGATGGCGAGCCGCGGCATCGGGGCGGTCAGCGCGCCGACCGCGTCGACCTCGCCCTGCCGTACGGCCGCTTCGGCCAGCCGCCGGGCGTGCTCCTCGATGACCGGGGTGAGCGAATGGACGAACTGCGGGGTGATCGCCCCGGTGACCAGCTTGCGCAGCCGTGCGTGGCGCGGCTTGTCGGTCAGCTCGATCATCAGCCCCGCCGCGGGGTCGCGGACGCCGAGCGTGCTGTCCAGCGTCATGCCCCACTCGGAGCTGTACGTGGCCACGTCGCGCAGGACGGTGCGGGTGTGGTCGTGCCGGGTCACCGAGTAGAAGCCGGGCGCGTCCGGCCGGTCCTGCCAAGGGAGTTGAGGCAGGTCCCGCATCGCTGCCCAGACCCGGTAGGGCGGTTCCGGAACGAAGTTCGCCGGGGAGGAGAGGTCCGTGGAAAGGTCCGTGGAAAGGTCCACCGGCGCGGCCGCCGGTGCGTCGGCCGTCGTCATCGCTCCTCCCCCTTCGGCTCGGCGGACGCGGCGAGCGTGTCGAGGACGATCTCGACGACCTTGGCCGGCCGGGTACGCGTGAAGTAGTGGCCACCGCCGGGCATCTCCAGTACGCGCGGGACGCCGGTGAAGGGCTCCCAGTCCCGGTAGCGCTCCGCGAACCCGGCGGTGACCGGGTCGTCGGCCGCGTACACGGCCGTCGTCGGTACGGTCACCGGCCGCGCGGCGGCCGCCCCGCCGTCCCCGTACGCGTTCAGGTAGTACGCGTTGGCGCTGGTCGAGTCGTGCCGGAAGGTGCGCACGAGCAGATCGGCGTAGGAGGCTCCGAGCTCGTCGAAGCCCGTGAAGCCGGTCTCCACGGTGAGCCAGTGCTTGATGTCCTCGTACGTCATCGAGGAGACGTAGTCGATGGACTCGTGCAGGGCGGCGGCGTCGTACAGCAGCTTGGCGCCGATGAACAGGTGCTCCACCCCGACGTTGCGCGCCTTCAGCAGCCGCGCCACCTCGATGGCCAGCGCAGACCCGACGCAGTGGCCCCACAGGACGATCCTGCCGCGCTCCTGGCGCAGCAGCTCCTCGACCACCAGGCCCGCGATGTCGGCGACCTGCATCAGCTCGTCGGCGCCGGACTTGGGGTCGTGGCCGGGCAGTTCGACGCCCAGCACGGCGAAGGAGGAGTCCTTGCGCCGCATCGCGTCGGCGACCGGGCGGAAGTGCACCGCGTGACCGGCGCCGTAGGGGAAGCAGACGAGGGTCGCGGTGGGCCGGTCGTCGGCGGGCGTGAGCCGCACCAGGACACCGGATCCCTCGTCCTGGGTGAGCTTCTCGGCCAGGTCGGCCTGCTCGCCCAGACGGGAGTTGCGCATCACGTCCTTGATCGTCACCAGGCCGTTGAGCATCATCACCGCACGCATCGCCGCCAGCGAGTTGCCGCCGAGCTCGAAGAAGTCGTCGGTGAGCTTGATCGACGTGGGGTCGATGCCGAGGACCTCGCCCCAGACCGCCGCCACGCGCAGCGCCGCCGAGGACAGTTCGCCCTCGGCCTCCGGGGCGGTCTCCACCGCCACCGCGGGCGCCTGAGGCTCGTCGGCGCCGTCACCGGCCCGCTCCAGTACGCCGGTGGGCAGCCAGCGGCCCCGGCCGACGACGGATCGGGTGCCGTCGGCGCGCACCAGGGCGATGTCGCCCGGGGCGCCGATCGCCGCGGGCAGGCCCGACGGGTCGAGTACGACGACGCCGGCGCCGGACGTGAGGGCCCCGCCGTCGGCCACGGCCGGCTGCGGGCGGGAGCCGAACTCCGCCAGCGAGGCCAGTTCCTCGTCACCGAGCAGCGGCCGGGTCGCATGGGAGTCCGACGGATCGGCGGTCATCCGGTCGAGCGCGGCGATGAAGTAGCCGCCGATGCGCACGATGTGATCGTTGTCGAACGCGTCGGTGTGGTAGTGCAGGCTCAGCTGCACCTCGTCGGTGTAGAAGTGCCGGGAGAACTCCGAGCGGAACGGGAACTCCGTGATGGCCACGGCGCGGACGTCCAGCAGCGAGAACTCGGGCAGCTCGCGCAGCTTCTTCAGCGAGTAGAAGTGCGTGAAGTTGAAGACGGTCTCGAACAGCGGCACCTGGGTCTGCAGGTCCTGCTTCATCTTGGCCATCGGGTAGCGGCGGTGCGGCAGGAACGAGGTCTCGGCGTCGTAGATCTGCCGGATCAGCCCCTCCCAGCTGCCGTCGGCGATTTCCACCCGCAGCGGCACCGAGTTGAGGAAGAGGCCGCACGCCTTCTCCGCGTCCGCGACTTCCGGGCGGCCGCTGTGCTCGTAGCCGGTCATGACGTCCCGCTCGCCGGTCACCACGGCGTGCACCTTCATGTGGGCGGCGAGCAGCACGGTCTTCACCGGGACGCCGAGCCGTCCGGCCAGTGCCACGATCCGGTCGGAGAGCCCGCGCGGGAGCGGCACGTCCTGCAGGATGACGTGGAAGGCCGCTTCCTCGTCCCGCGGACGCAGCCGCGGGATGATCGTCTGCGGCCGGTCCTCCAGGCGGTCGAGCCAGTACTGGCGGTCCGCCTGCGAGTTGATCGACTGCTGTTCCAGGCCGATGAAGTTGCGCAGGTGGTTGGGGACCGGCTCGCCGGTGAACACGCCGTCGGTGCACAGGGCGTGGTAGATCTCGAACAGCTTGGTGTGCACCAGGTTGATGCTCCAGCCGTCCAGCGCCGAGTTGTGCTGGCTGATGCTGTAGCGGTACAGGTCGTCGCGCAGGACGTGGACGTGCAGCCGGATGAGACCGGGGTACTCCCAGTCGAAGGCGTGGGCCTTCTCCTCGCGCTCCCACTCCTCGTACCAGACCTCCTGGGCCGCCTCGTCGAGGTGGCGGACGTCGGCGATGAACACCGGCGGCGGGTCCACGGACTTGTGGACGAGCTGCAGGTAGTCGCGGAAGCCGCTCAGCCGGTAGCTCGTACGGAAGATCGGGTTGTGGTCGACCAGGATCCTTACGGCCTCGGTGAAGGCCTCGGCGTTGAAACCGCTGTTGATCAGGTAGCCGATGATGTCGTGGTACTGGGAGCTGCCGCGGGTCATCTCGCTCTGGAAGATGGTGCCCGCCGAGAGCATCGACATCGGGTAGGCGTCCTCGACGTCCTCCGGCAGACGGCCCCGCTCCTCCTCGCTGATGAGCTCGAACGGGGCGAACTCGTGGCGCAGTTCCTCCCGGGTGCCGCCTTCGTCCAGGACGGCCGCCAGGGCGGCGACGGTGGGGTTGGCGAAGAGCTGCTGGAAGGTGAAGGCCAGGCCGAGCCCCCGCGCCTTGGCCAGCACGGTGACGAAGTGGATGGAGGTGCCGCCGAGCGCGAAGAAGCTGTCGTGCACGCCGATCCGGTCGCGGCCGAGCACCTCGGCGATCAGGCCCGCCAGCGCCTTCTCGCTGTCGGTACGGGGCTCCACGTGGCCGACGGCCTCGGTGGCGGGCTCCGGCAGGGCGCCCCGGTCGAGCTTGCCGTTCGGGGACAGCGGGAAGGCGTCCAGCACGACGACGCGGGCCGGGACCATGTACTCGGGCAGCGTCCCGGCGAGGTGGACGCGCAGCTGCTGCTCCGTCGGCCGGTCCTCGGTGGTCTCGGCGGCCACGGCGTACCCGACGAGGCGCTGGTGCCCGTCCGTCCCGGTGCGCACCACGACCACCGCGTCGCCGACGCCCTGGTGGTCGAGGAGGCGGCGCTCGATCTCGCCCAGCTCGATGCGATAGCCGCGGAGCTTGACCTGGGAGTCGTTGCGGCCCAGGTACTCCAGGGACCCGTCCGGCAGGCGCCGGACGAGGTCACCGGTGCGGTAGGCGCGGGCCCCGCCCTCGAAGGGGTTCTCCACGAACCGCTCCGCGGTGAGTTCCGCGCGGTGGAGGTAGCCGCGGGCCAGGCCGTCGCCGGCGATGTACAGCTCGCCCGGCAGGCCGACCGGCCGCTCGCGGCGCTGCCCGTCGAGCACGTGGAGCCGGATGTTGTCGATGGGCAGACCGATCGGCACCACGGTGTCGTCGGCCGAGGTGCGGTGGTGGCTGACGTCCACGGTCGCCTCGGTGGGCCCGTAGAGGTTCACCAGCTCGGCGTGGCCGAGCAGTTCGGCGAAGCGGCGCACGTGGTGCACGCCCAGGGCCTCGCCACTGGCGAAGACCCGGCGCAGCGAGGAGAGGCGCCCCTGGGCTCCGGTGGCCGCCACGTAGTCGAGGAACGCGCCGAGCATCGTCGGCACGAAGTGCAGGGTGGTGACCCGGTGTTGCTCGACGGCGGCCACGATGGCCTCCGGCTCGCGCTCGCCGCCCGGCGCCAGCAGGGCGACGCGGGCGCCCTCGATGTGCCACCAGAACAGTTCCCACACCGAGACGTCGAAGGAGACGGGCGTCTTCTGCAGGATCGTGTCCGCGGCGCCGATCGCGTACGCGCGCTGCATCCAGTGGAGCCGGTTGACGACGCTGCGGTGTTCCACCACCACGCCCTTGGGGGCGCCCGTGGAGCCGGAGGTGTAGATGACGTACGCGGCGTCGGTCGCGGACCCCGTCTCCAGGGGCTCGCCGGCGTCCTGGGAGGTGTCCGCGGACAGCTCCAGCACGGTGACGGAGGACGGCACCAGGTCGGCGCGATCGCGCTGCGCCAGGACGATCGCCGCCTTGCTGTCCTCGAGCATGTACGTCATGCGCGCGGCCGGCAGGGAGACGTCGAGGGGCAGGTAGGCGGCTCCGGCCTTCAGGACGGCGAGGATGGCGACGAGCATCTCGACCGACCGCTCGGCGAGGACACCGACGATGGCCTCGCGGCCCACGCCCTGCTCCCGGAGCGTGCGGGCCAGCCGTGTGGTGGCGCGGTCGAGCTCGGCGAACGTCAGGGAGACCTCGCCGGACACGACGGCGACGGCGTCGGGGGTCGCCGCCACCGTGCGGGCGAAGAGCTCCGGGAGGGTCACGTCGCCGGGGAACGGAGCGGTGGTGTCGTTGGCCGCGGCGACCACGGCCGCATCCGCCTCGGTACTCAGGTCCAGCTCCGAGAGCGCGGTGTCGGGCGCTGCCAGGGCGGCGGTGAGCAGCCGGGCGTAGTGGGCGGCGAGGCGGTCGGCGTTCTGCGGGGAGAATCGTTCCGCCTCGGTCCGTACCTCGACGGCGAAACCGGTCTCGGTGCGCCGTACGTGGAACAGCACGTCGGTGGCGACCGCGTCGACCGCCTCCGCGGCGTGCAGGCCCTCCAGCGCTACGGCCACCTCGACCTCGGCGCCGGCCAGCTCGACCGGGTAGTCCTGGTGGGCGAGCACGTCCAGGGTCGCCCGGCGCAGTCGGCCCAGGAGGGTCTTGAGGGTGTCCTCGGCGAGCAGTTCGAGGCGGGTCGGAAGGACCCGGGCCAGGGGCTGGGGCACGGTCGGAGGCTGGCCGACCACCAGGTCGCGCTCACCGGTGTACGCGTTCAGCAGCGCGATCGCGGCCGCGGTGAACAGCGTGTGGAGCGTGGTGTCGTCGCCACGGCTGACGGCGGTCAGCCGCTCGGCCAGCGCGGGATCGAGGTCGAGCACCGCGGCCGGGCGGGTGCGTCCGGTACGGGCGGCGGCGGGGCGGTCGGCCGGGAACCCGGTGGCGCGGGACCCGTCGAGGAAGCCGGCCCAGAACGCCGCCGAGGCGGGCCGCTGCGAGGCGGCGATCTTTCGCTGCCCGACGGTCAGGTGAGAACTCATGAAAGGTGGTGCTCCTCGGCGTGTGGATCAGAAGTCGAATGCGATGCCGGGAAGTTCCGGCGCGGCCGTGGTGTCGGTGGCGGCGGGGCCGGCCGGCCGTCCCAGCGCGGCGACCGTCGTGTCCGGGTGCGCGAGCGCCCGGTCGAGGATGCCAAGGAGGGTGTCGCGGAACGCGGCGACCGTGGCACGGTCGAAGAGCTCCGTCGAGTACTCCCACTCGATGTGCAGGTCGTCCTGCTCCTCGAAGACCTGCATGTTCAGGTCGGCCATGCCCTGTCCTGTGTGACGGGGCCTCAGCAGGACGCGCTCCCCGAGGAAGTCGGCGGCCTGCAGGGCGCTCGCCTGGAGCGCGAGCAGGGTGTCGAAGAGGGGGTTGCGGCCGGGCGTGGGCTCCCCGGCCTCGCGGACGAGTTCGCCGTACGGGAAGTCCTGGTGGGCGAACGCCTCGCGGGCGGTGGTGGCCGCCTCCTCGACGAGCGCGCCGAACGGCTTGTCCCCCGAGGGCCGCAGCCGCAGGGACACCGTGTTGACGAACATGCCGACCGCGGTGTCAAGGCCGGGGGCGGTACGGCCGGATGCCGGCACCCCGACGGTGATGTCGTCCTGCCCCGTCACCACGGACAGGAAGACCGCGTACGCGGCCGCCAGCGGCGCGAAGAGCGTGACGGAGCGCTGCGCGGCGAAGGTGCGCAGCGCGGCGGTGCGTCCGGTCCCGAGCCCGAACGGCAGCAAGTCGCCCGCGTGGGTCCGCAGGGCGGGCCGGGGGCGGTCGGTGGGCAGCTCGGCCGGGGCGGGCCTGCCCCGGAACGTGGAGGTCCAGTACGCGCGCTGCTCCTCGGCGATCCCCTTGCCCTCCCCGGCGGCCGCCCAGTGGGCGTAGTCCCGGTAGGGGTGCGCGACCGGCGGCAGTTCCCGGCCGTGGTACAGGGCGTCGAGATCGCCGAAGAGGTGTCCCAGGGACAGTCCGTCGACCACCAGGTGGTGCAGGTCCACGAACAGCACGGCCCGGCCGCCCGACCGGTGCAGGCCCGCCCGGGCCAGCGGCGCGGCCGCCAGGTCGAAGGGGCGCACCAGCTCGTCGAGCCGCGGCTCCCCCTCGGTGACGCGCAGCTCCGATACGACCTCGGCGTGCACCACCTGTACCGGTTCGTCCTTCAGCAGGAACGCGGTGCGCAGCACCTCGTGACGGCGGACCAGTGCGCGCCAGGCCTCCGCGAGCCGTGCCTCGTCCACGTCGGCCGGCAGGTCCAGCAGCAGCGGCACGTTGTACTGGACCGAGGCCTCGTCCCGGTGCTGCGCCACGAACAGCGGGTACTGCTGCGGCGCGAGCGGGTAGTGGTCGGCCGGCGGGGCGGCGGGCAGTTCGGCGGGCCCCCGGGGCTCGGGCGCCCGGGTGCCGAGCAGGACGGCGAGGTCCTCGACGGTCGGGTTGCGGAAGATGTCCGCGACGGTCACGGGAACGCGGAATTCCGTGCCGATGGCGGTCGCGAGACCGGCGGCCATCAGCGAGTCGACGCCGTGGTCGAACGCCGAGTCGAGCACCCCTACGGTGGCGCCGGGCAGCACGCTCTCCCAGATCGCCACCAGCCGCTCCTCGACGGCGTCCCGCGGCGGCACGTGCTCCGCCGGCAGGTCGTGGAGATCGGCCGGATCGGGTAGCGCCGAGCGGTCGACCTTGCCGTGGGCGGTCAACGGGATGGAGTCGAGCAGGACGAGGTGCCCGGGGATCAGGTGGCGCGGCAGCCGGTCCGCCAGGTGCTCGCGCACCTCGCGCACGTCGAGCGGTTCGGCCTCCGTGAAGTAGGCGGCGAGGTAGCGGTCGCTCGCCTCCCCGCCCTCGCGCACCAGCGGTACGACGACGGCCTCGCCGACGGACGGGTGTCCGCGCAGCACGGACTCGATCTCCCCCGGCTCGATGCGGTAGCCCCGGATCTTCACCTGGCCGTCGGCGCGGCCGAGGAACTCGAAGATCCCGTCCGGGCGCTGTCGTGCGAGGTCGCCCGTGCGGTACATGCGTCCGCCGGGCAGGAAGGGGTCGGACAGGAAGACCTGCCCGGTGAGCTCGGGGCGGCCCAGGTAGCCGAGCGCCACGCCGTCGCCGCCGACGTACAGCTCGCCCTCGGTGCCCGGCGCCACCGGAGCGCCCGACGGGTCCAGCACGTAGGCGGTCGAGTGGGCGATGGGCCGCCCGACAGGCAGCGGCCCGCCGGTCTCCTCCGGGCCGATGCGGTGGGTGGTGGAGAAGGTGGTGTTCTCCGTGGGGCCGTAGCCGTTGACGACGCGCACCCCGGGGCAGGCGCCCAGGACCGCGGCGACGTGCTCGCCGGCGACCACGTCGCCGCCGACCACGAGGTCGTCCAGCGGGGCGAAGACGGAGGGGTCCTGCCGGGCGATCCGGCTGAAGAGGGGCGAGGTGAGCCACAGCGTGGTGACCCCGTGGTCCCTCAGCGCGGCCCCGAGGCGACCGGCGTCCAGAACGGCGTCCTCCTCGGGCAGCACCAGCGCGCCGCCGTTCAGGAGCGGGCCCCAGAGCTCGAAGGTGCTCGCGTCGAAGGAGACCGCACCGGTCTGCAGGACCCGCATCCTCTCGGAGAACGCGACGAAATCCGTACCGCGGACCAGCCGGACCACGTTGCGGTGGCACACCATGACGCCCTTGGGCCGTCCGGTGCTGCCCGAGGTGTACATCACGTACGCGAGGCTCTCGGCCCCGACTCCGTCGGGCTCGCCGGCCTGCGGGTCCCCGGTCTGCGGGTCCCCGGCCTGCGGGTCCCCTGCGTCCGGGGCCCCCGCGTCCGGGGCCAGGTCGTCCCGGATCGCCATCTCGGTCGCGCGGCCGCCGGGCGCCCCGCCCTCGCGGTCCCCGAGCAGCAGCCGCACCCCGCCGTCGTCGAGCAGGTACTCCACCCGCCGGTCGGGTTCGGAGGGGCTGATCGGCAGGTACGCGGCTCCGGCGCGCAGCACGGCCAGGTTGGCGATCACCCACTCGGGGCTCCGCTCGGCGCGCACCGCCACGAGCTCCCCGGGGCGGATCCCGTACGCGAGGACGCGGGCGGCGAGCCGGGCCGAGCGTTCCGCCAGGTCGCGGTAGGTCAGCGTGCCGTGCTCACCGACCACCGCGGGCGCGTCGGGGGTCGCCGCGGCCTGCCGGAGGAACAGCGCGTGGATCGTCGCGTCGCGCGGGTAGCCCTGTGTTGCTTTCATCGTTCGTTCCATCTCTTCGTGCTCTCGCCTCACGCGCCCGCGCCGGCCGGCGGCGCGAAGGCGGGGCGGAAGGTGGCGGTGATCGACTCCGCGACCGTCCGCAGGGTGTCGTGGTCCGGAGCGGAGCCGAAGACCACGCCCAAGTGGCTCTGGGTGCCCTCGCGCCAGTCCACGAGCCGCCCCGGCTCCGCGTTCGCCTCGACGTTGCGCACGCCGGGCAGCCCGGCGAGCTCGGACAGCCCGCTGACCGAGGCGAGCGTGCCCGCCACCACCGGCGGGGTGAGGAAGTACTGGTAGGTGACGCCCCGGTGGCGGGCCGCCGGGATACGGGGCTCCCCGCCGAGGGCGACGTCCAGCGCGATGCGCACCAGGTTGATCCCGGTGGCCCGGCGCAGGATCTCCGGGACGTATCCGCCCAGTCGGCCGTTGACCTCGATGATGCGGGGGCCGTCCGGGGTCAGCTTGATCTCGGTGTGGGTGATGCCGTGGCGGACGCCCAGGGCCCGCACGGCGGCGGCCTCCAGGGCCAGGACCTCGGCGGCGGCTTCCTGCGACAGCGTGGCCGGCAGCAGCATCCCGGTCTCGCGGAAGGGTTCGGCGAGGGCGAACTTCCCGGTGACGCAGACCTGCCGGGAGGCGGAACCGGTGTGGACGGACTCCACGGAGACGTAGTCCCCCCAGAACCCGCCGGCCACCCGGGGGTCTCCCTCCAGCATCTGCTCGGCGACGAACTCGATGCCGGCCGGGCGGGCGGCCGCCGTGGCGAGGAACTCCTCGGCGGAGTCCACCCGGGTGGTGTGCAGGCTTCCGGCACCGATCCGCGGCTTGATCACGGCCGGTACGCCGACCAGGTCGAGCGCCTGCGCCGGATCGTCGCCGATCACCGCGCAGCGGGTGGCCTGGACCCCGGCCTCGGCCAGGATCCGGCGTTGCACCAGCTTGTCCACCAGCGCCGGGATCAGTTCGACCGCGTGGTAGGGCAGCCCGAGACCGTGCGCCAACCGGGCCGTCTCGGCGAGCTGGTACTCGCTGTAGGTCACGACGCCGTCGACCCCGGCCTCCCGGAGCAGTCGCAGCCGCTCCCGGGGATCCCGTCCGGTGACGTCGACGACCTCGCCGAGGGCGAGCATGGACTGCCGGGCGGCAGCGGCCCCGGGCCGGTCGAAGTCCGCGACGAAGACCACTTCGCAGAGCCGGTGGGCGGCGGCCAGGATGTCGTTCGCCGTGGCGGAGCCCAGGTCGTAGACGACCGCGACTCGAGGCGTCTTCCGTATGCCGGCGGTCATGACTGCTCCGCCCCGGCCTCGGCCGCCTGCCGCGCCGTGAGGTGTTCCACGAGGAGCACCGCCGTCGGCTGCAGGTAGAGGTCGCGCAGGGGTACGGGCGGCAGGCCTTCCCGGCGCAGCGCCGCGGAAAGCCGCACCGCGAGCAGCGAGTTGCCGCCGAGCTCGAAGAAGTCGTCGTCCGGCTCCACCTCGGGACCGAGGGTGGCCCGCCAGGCGCGCAGGACCACGTCGGCCAGGCTCTCCCGCTCCGCGGGGGCTTCCACCTCGGTCGCAGCAGCGGCGTCGGCGGCGGCCTCCACCGCGGGAAGCTGGTCGGGCTTGGGCAGCTTGGCCGCGTCGACCTTGCCGTTCACGGTGAGCGGGATCTCGGACACCGCGGTGATGGTGGCCGGCACCATGTGCTCCGGGAGGACCTCGCGCAGCCGGCGCCGGACCTCGGTCACCGAGCCGGACGGCCGCAGCACCACGTAGGCGTCGAGGCGCACGCCGGCCGCGTCGCCGTCGCCCTGGTTCAGTACGACGGCGCCCGCCGAGACGGTGGGGTCGTCGAGCAGGACGGACCTGACCTCGCCGAGCTCGATGCGGAAGCCCCGTACCTTGACCTGGTCGTCGATCCGGCCCAGGTGGTCGAGCCGTCCGCCCGGACGCAGCCGTCCCAGGTCGCCGCTGCGGTAGACGCGTTCGCCGGTCAGCGGATCGTCGACGAAGCGTTCGGCGGTGAGCTCCGGACGGTTCAGGTAGCGGTCGGCCACGCCCGCGCCGCCGACGTAGATCTCGCCGGGGACGCCGAGGGGCTGGACGCGGCCCCGGTCGTCGCGCACGGAGAGGGTCCATCCGGGCAGGGCCGTTCCCACCGAGCGGGACCCGGCGGCCACCTCGACGGGGGTGACCGTCTGGGTGGTGACGTGCACGGTGGTCTCGGTGATGCCGAACATGTTCACCAGCCGGCACCGGTCGTGCGGCTCGCGCCGGAACCACAGATCGAGGGAGCGCACGTCCAGCGGCTCACCGCCGAAGACCACGAGCCGCAGGGCGAGCGACTGCTGCTGGTTCAGGTGCACGTCGCGCAGCGACGCGAACGCGGAAGGGGTCTGGCTCAGCACGGTGACCCGGCGCTGGACGAGCAGCGCGTGGAACTCCTCCGGGGAGCGCGAGACCCAGTACGGGACCACGACGAGGTGGCCGCCGGTGAGCAGGCAGCCCCAGATCTCCCATACGGAGAAGTCGAAGGAGCTGGAGTGGAACAGCGTCCACACGTCGTCCGGGCCCAGCCGCATGTCCCGGGTGGTCGCCGCCATGAGCGCACCGACGTTGCGGTGGGGGACGACGACGCCCTTGGGCTTACCGGTGGATCCGGAGGTGTAGATGACGTAGGCCGGCGCGTCGGGGTCGTCCGCGGGCTCGGGCGCCGCGGCCGTGGATCCGGCCAGCGCGCTCGGGTGGACCACGGTGACGCCGTCGATGGCGGGGAACCCGCCGAGGGTCGTGACCACGAGGCGCAGCCCCGCGTCCTCGGTGGTGTAGCGCAGCCGCTCGACGGGGTAGCGCGGGTCCATCGGGACGTAGGCGGCCCCGGTCTTGAGCACCGCGAGGAGGGTGACCACCAGGTCGGTGTCGCGGTCCAGGCAGACACCCACGAAGTCGCCCGGGCCGACGCCCCGTTCGCCCAGTGCGGCGGACATCCGCGTCGCCGCCTCGTCGAGCTGCGCGTACGTCAGCTCGCGCTCGGCGTCGGACAGCGCGGTCGCGCCGGGCCGTTCGGCGGCGAGCCGGGTGAAGGCGGCGTGCAGGGTGGTGGCCGGCTGCGCGGTCGTGGCCTGCCGCGCGGGGGCGGGCTGCGAGCGTCCGAGGTCCAGCAGGGCCGCGCGCTCCTCCTCGGCGATCAGCTCGACGTCCGCGCCCAGCAGGATCCGGGCGTCGTCCGGCTTGGCACCGACGAGCGCCGCCAGGCGGCCGACGTGCCGGGCCAGTTGCTCGGCCACCTCGGGGTCCAGCACCGACTCGTCGTAGTCGAGGCGGCCGCCGAGGGAGCCGTCGCGTCGCGGCTCCCAGGTGAAGGTCACCGGGAACGGCAGCTCCAGGAAGGGCCGGTACGCCTCGTCCTGGCCCGACAGCTCCACGATTCCCACGGCGGGGACGGGCTGGTCGGCGCCGACGGGCGTGGCGGAGGCGATGGCGCGCTCGGCCTGCTGGACCAGGTCGGTGACCGGGGTGTTCTCGTCGACGGTCAGGCTCACCGCGGCGAACCGGTCACGGCCCGCGCGGTCGGCGGTGAGCAGGCCGACCGTCCGCCCGCGGTCCGCGTAGCGGGACAGCACCAGGGCGGTGGCGGCGATCAGGACGGGGGTGACGGGCTCCGGGGCGACCTCCACGGGGCCGATCCGCACGACGCCCGTGGCGCCGGCGCGGCGCGCGTTGCCCAGACCCCAGGCCGGCGGCGCGGCGTCCACGGCGCTGTGGCGCGTCGGTTCGCCGGGGGCGGCGAGCCGGGCCGCATCGTCCGCGGCGCCGGACAGGATCCGGCCGACGAGGTCGAGTCCGGCGCTGTCCGCGGCGCGGCGGTGTGCCACCAGGACCAGGTCGGCCGGGCCGTCGGCGTAGGAGAGCAGGACCATGCGCAGCCGGGCGCCGTGGCCGACGGTCCGGGAGCCCTCACGGGCGCGCAGCGCCTCGGAGGCGGGGTCGGCGGCGGCGGTGACCACGTCCTCGACCCACAGCCGGAGGTCCGCGGGCAGCGCGCCGGCCTCCTGGGCGGCGGTCAGCAGCCCGGTGATGCGGTCTGCGGTGAGGCCTTCGGGCATCCGGCGGACGAGGCTGTGGCACGCACGCGCGGGCCGCGCGTCGAAGGCCGTCCCCGCGAAGAAGTCGGCAGCGCTGCCCATGGGTCCGGCCGTCGGGGGCGGGCTGATCCGGGTTGACATGCTGGTCTCCTGGCTGGTGCGGGCGGTGGGCGCGGTCGTGTGGTCGGGTCCGCTCATCGCGTGCTGAATCCGCCGTCGACGGTGACGACGCTTCCGGTCACCTGTCGGGTGTCGTCACTGGCGAGCCACAGGGCCGCCGAGGAGACGTCCTCGGGGTTGACCAGGGCGTTCATCGGCTGGGACTCCAGGAACGCGGTCTCCTGGTCCTCCGGTGCGACACCGAGCGAGCGGGCGACCTCCGAGAGCATCCGGCCTTCGAGGGCGGGCTCCTCGCGGACCTGTCCGGGGCACAGGGCGTTGACGCGGATGTGCAGGGCCGCGTAGTCGAGCGCCGCCGCCTTGGTCAGCCCGATCAGGCCGTGCTTCGCGGCGACGTAGCCGGCGAAGTAGCGGTAGCCCACGAGCCCCGCCGTGGAGGAGACGTTCACGATGCTGCCGGACCGCTGCTTCGCCATGGAGGGCGCCACGGCCTTGATCATCCGCCAGGCGCCGGACAGGTCGACGTCCAGCATGACGCGCCACTCGTCCTCGGTGATCTCGTGGCTGGCCTTGCCGGAAGGGGAGGCGATGCCGGCGTTGTTGACCAGGACGTCGATCCGGCCGAACCGGTCGAGGGCATCGGCGACGGCGGCGTCGATCTCCTTCTGCTGCCGCACGTCCGCCCGGGCGGTCAGCACGGAGGCACCGCGCTCGCGGCACATCCGGGCGGTGGCCTCCAACTGGTCGGCCGTGCCGAGCGGGTACGGCACGTCGGCGATGTCCGCGGCCACGTCGAGCAGCGCGAGGTCGGCGCCCTCCTCGGCGAACCTCAGGGCGCAGGCACGGCCGAGGCCGCGGGCCGCGCCGGTGATGAGGACGGTCTTCTGGGAAAGTCGCACGTCAGTTCTCCGTACGCCCGGACCGCAGCCGCGAGGCGATCAGCTCGAGCAGCGACTTGGCATCCGCGTCGAGGTACATGTGGTCACCGGATACATCCACGGCGGTGAACGTCGCGCTGGTCGCGTCGCGCCAGTGATCGGCCGCGTCGGCCGAGACGAGGTGGTCGTCGACGCCGCGGATCGAGGTGATGGGCGCCGCGAGCTTGCGCTCGGAGGTGGGCGCGTAGGCCTCGTGCATCTCCACGTCGGCGCGGAGCGTGGGGAGCAGCAGCTCGCGCATCTCCGGGATGTCGAAGGCCGGGTGCGTGTAGCCGGCGAACTCCTGGACCCTGGCGAGGAACGCGTCGTCGTCCAGTCCGGTCGCCCGCTCCGTACGTCCGTTCCACGGCCCCTGCGATCCGCTCACGAACAGGTGAACCAGCTCATGGGCACCGTGGTCGGCGATCCGGTGGGCCAGCTCGTACGCGAGGATCGCGCCGAGGCTGTGGCCGAAGACGGCCACCGGCCCTTCTCCGGTCGCTGCGAGGGCGGCGTCGAGCAGTCCGTCGGCCGCGGCCTGCACGTTGGTGTACGGGTCCTGGTCGACCAGGCGCTCACGGCCGGGCAGTTGGATCGGCTTGACCTCGACGCCCTCGACGCCGAGGGAACGCCAGGGCATGTAGAAGCTGGCGCCGGCTCCGGCGAAGGGCAGGCACAGCAGAGGTATGGCATGAAACATGGGGCTCATGGCTCCGTGAAGGAAGTTCGAACAAGGACGGGATCGGTCCGTCACGAGGGATGTGCGCGGGCCGCTGACAGAAGCCGCCGGCATGGGTGAATGCCTTAGGACGGCAGGCAGCCCGAACCACAAGGGCAGGAAATTGGACAGAGCGTCAAGTTCGCCTCACACAAAAGAAGACAGCGGCGCCATCACTCAGCCCCCGTGCCGCTCGACGATCCGGATCATGCAGCAGGCCGCAACGGTTGTCGAGCCGCGATTCCGATGGCCCAGAGACGTGACGGCCCCCTGACGCAAAGCCGCAGCAACGGAAATCCCTTCGGCTGCCGAATCGGGCGGACCAGGCGAAATCAGCCGCAGAGCACCGCCTACACCGAGGCTCCCTGACGGATTCGCGAGGTTTCCAGCCATCGACCGCATCGGGAACCGGCCACCGAATGCCCGTGAAGCCGGGGCCGGTTCCGCCTTGCGGGCGGGTCCGCGTGTCCCGCCGGCGGGACACGCGGACCCGCCCGCCGCCTGCGTGAGGTGAATCCTTTCGGCCAAAACTGCGAAGGTTTCATGGAGGCCCCGGATCGCACTTGACAGGGGCCATCCCCGCCCACAGGATCACTCGAACAGGGCGCGAAAAACGGGGAATTACCAGGGGAACTGCCAGGGGAATTGGCCAAAGACAGAAGGCCAAAGGCAGAAGGAAAGCTAGAGCCAGCCTTTTGCGGATGCTTTGACGCCCGCCTGGAAGCGGTTCTCCGCGCCGAGTTTGCTCATGAGCGTCGCGAGGTTCCGGCGGAACGTGCGAATCGAGACGCCCATATCGCGCGCGATCGCCTCATCCCGCACTCCGGCCAGCATCAGCCGCAGAATCGCCCGCTCTTGAGGAGTGGGCCCGTTGTCCAGGTCCCGGACGAGGTCCTCCAGCGGAGTGGCGGTGATCCACCAGTACTCCAAGGCCTGCCGCGCGGCCCTGGCCAGGAATTCGGGACGCAGGACGGCCAGCGAGGGGGCGCCTTCCTGCTGTGGCCCCGACATGATGGTCACCGTGTCGCTCACGATCAGCCGGAACGGCACGGATCCCAGGAGCCGGATCTCCACGCCGAGCTCGGTCAGTTCGCGCAAGTGCTTGGCCCCGTTGGGCGATCTGAAGAACGACTCCGCGTAGATGCTGCGCACGGCGACGCCCCGCGAGCGCACGTGGCCCGTACGGGCCACTTCCTCGGCGAGCTCCGCACTCTTGGCCACGGGCCCGGGGAACATGCTCAGGATCTGGTTCGTCGCGACCGCCCCGGCATCGAGCAGCGCCTCCACGATCTCCGCCGGATCGGTCAGGAACTCGGCGGTGTACACGGCCCGGCGGGGCCCACTGCCGTCCTCCGGCCGGGCCGGGTGGCGGCCGACGGAATCGCCGAGACTCTCGAACCCCCCGGCCATCTCGCGCAGCGCCTTGGCGGCCTGCTCGATCATGCGGCGCATGGCGGCTTCCTGGCCCAGCGCCATGTGCGCGTCCGAGCCTGACGGCGACCATTCGGCCACCGCCCCGGGCTCCGCCGCAGTCTGCGCGTCCCACGGCAGCCCCGAAGGGCCGCGCCACGCCTGCCCCGTACCGTTCACCCTGTCTTGCAAGGTCTCCCCCCAATGGTCCGGTCTTCAGATCACCCAGATCATCGTCCTGTTTGCAGCAGGTTCCATCGCGGGATGGTCGATTGCCCGATAGCGCCATGGCTGCACCCTTTGATACGGGTACCACCCGCCCCCAGCCTTGGCCTCCCGCTGCCAGGCTGATTAATGCCAGTCGATTGATCTGGACCACGGCCCGAATGCGATGCCAGACTCCCTGTTGACCAGCGCAGTTGCTCACCGCCCGGGAAGCGGTAGATCCACGTGAAACTCCACATACCGGCCACCCGTGCTCCAGGACTCGGCGTGGCCGACCGCCGTCACTCGTCGAGCCGCCGTCACTCGTCGAGCCGGCGACACTTTCGCGCCAAAGTGCCGCGCGCGGCACGGTTCATCAGCTACTCCCGGGACGGTGGTCAGGCACTGCGGCCGGACCGTAGCACCTGACCACCAAGAGGACCCTCATGAACTCCCGGTGACTCGTTCACGACCCGCCACGCCCCTCTCGTGGCGAGAAGCGCACGAACCCCTCGACGGAAACTCCCCACCCCGTCAGCTTCGACCCATGTACCCGCACCACTACGGCTCTTCGCCCCATGACCAGGGCGCTGAACCGCGTTCGACGATGCGTTACGGGGCGGAGCGGTCGGCACACCGACGGCTCTCCTCCGGCTTTCACCGGCTTTCCCTCCACCGACCGACCTTGACCAGAGAAGCGATCAGCATGGAGACGTCCGCCAGCACGACCACCCTGCGCACCGCGCCCCGATCCTCTCCCGGTGCGGCGGCCCTCACACGCCGCACAGGCCTGTCCCTGCCACCAGACTTCCCCCTGGCCGAGTGGAAGCGGTTCGGCAAGCACCTCTACCTGATAGCGGACTCTTCGAGCTGGTGGCTCGGCGACTGGCTCATTTTCGGCCAGGACATGTACCCCGGACGCTACCGGCAGGCCATGGAAGAAACATCCCTGGACTACAAGACATTGCGGAACTACGCCTGGATCGCCAGGCGGTTCCCGGCCGCCGAACGGCACCCGAAGGTCAGCTTCCAGCACCATGCCGAGGTCGCCTCGCTGGAGCCGGCGAAGCGTGCGATGTGGCTGGAACGCGCCGCTCAGGAGGGATGGTCCCGCAACACGCTCCGACAGCACCTGCGGCAGGCGGCCCTGACAGGACCGGCCGACACGGCCGACGAGCGCGAGGACAAGCAGGTCCAACTCCAGGTGCGCACGACCGCGGAACGGGAGACCCTGTGGGCGGGCGCCGCCGAGCGCGACGGCCGCGATCTGGCCGAGTGGATCATCAACAGCCTCGACCGTGCCGCGAAGCGGGATACGGATCCTGCGCGCGGTTAGCCTGATCCTCAACGTTCGGCGCCGAAGGGTCGGATCGAACGTGACCACCCGGTTCGACAATCGCCGCACACAGAAGCGGCCTTCGCCTGGATCCTGTTCTCCGACCAAGGAACACACACGTCCAGCGCGAAGGCCGTGAGGACGAGTGAAGTCCTCAGTCGATGGTGAAGGCCCAGAAGATGCCGACTTCTTTGGTGGAGACGGCGATTACACCGCAATCCATCGCGTGGCCCGTGAAGCCCTCATAGGCGCCCTCGCGGCGGAACATATCGGCGTGGGGGTTCTCTCGCGCCGTTGACGCGTTGGTGAAAAGCAGCGCGTCTTCTCCGAATCTTTCCAGGATCGTTCTCGCCTGCGAGGTCAGCTCGGCCTCTCGCTCGTCAAAATCCGGAATGTCCTCGGTTTGGAACCACTCACCCTGGAGAGTGACCAGGATTTGTTCGGCGCCCCTCCTGGATATAGGGAAGGCCGTGCTGAAGTCTCCTGGCGTGACAGTAAGGAACGGGCTGTCCGCGACAGCCTTCGGCCAGGCACGCGGATCGTCCGTCCGATGCTGCATGACGTCGAGGGCGTCCAGGCGCCAGTCATCGCGCCGCCGCGGCCCCACGGCCGCGAACATTCCCTCTCCGAAAAGGGCCCGCAGGGAACTTTTCCACGAGGTGGCGTCCATCTGAATCACGGGCCTGACCTCGGTTCTCCACGTGCGCGCTACGGGTGCTGGGGCTTGTCGATGGGAAGGGAGTAGTTCTCGCCGAAGGCTGCTCGCCGGGTCCTCTTCAGGCGGGCGCTGAACAGGCGTGCGATGAGGACGGCGGGTACGCCGTGCTGCTCGCCCGGCGCGGCCACGGACAGCAACCAGGACGGCAGGAAGCTCATCGTCCAGCCGGGGGCGGTCTTGCGCATGTGCGTGGCGTGCTCCTTCCAGATCTGCTCGCCGAGGGCCGGGGAGAGCCGGCCCAGCAGCTCCCGCTCCTCGTCACCGGCGTGCTCGGCGAGGTGATCGTGTACGCCCGCGGTGAGCTGTGCCAGTTCGGCGGCGGAATCGTCGGCCGTGCCCAGCCTCGTGCTCGCCACGTGCCAGGCGTGGAGCAGCTTGGCGAGCATCTCGTGTTCCTCGGTCATCAGGTCCAGCGCCGCCTCGTCCGCGCCGAGTTCGCGCAGCCGGGGCCAGAGGAAATCGTCCTCGCCCTCGTGGTGGTGTTCGATGACCTGGAAGAGCTTGTCGACGTAGGCCCGCAGCGCGGCCGCCCGCTCGGGGTCCGGGGTCGTGGCGAGCTGTTCTGCGGTACGGGCTATCCGGCCCAGGTCGTGCACCATGGCTCGGTGGGCCAGGAGCATCGTCTGGTGCGCCGGCAGCAGCGGCGTGGTGGCGGACGGATTCATCAGGACTCCTCGGGAAACGGCTCGGTCGCGGCGGGGTGCGGCGCGCAACGGAAGTACCTCCCCGGGCGAAGAACTGGCCAGCCAGCCAGCCTGCTGGCTGGCTGGCTGGCTGGCTGGCTGGCTGGCTGGCTGGCTGGCTGGCTGGCTGGCTGTGGCAATCCTGCCCGCATGGAATCCAGGCCGGGTGGATTCCGGGTCGAGTGGAACTCGGGCGGGCATCCGGCGGGGGCCGCCCCGGGGCTGGTGGGACGGTCCCCGGGGCGCACGCTCGAACGCGGTCCTGTCAGCAGCTCCTTTTCTACGGTGCCGGGCGCGGGCTCACGCCGAGGGCTTGACCAGCTCCTGGGTGCGGGGGGCGGGGGTGGGTTCCGTTGGTTCCGTTGGTTCCGTTGCCTCCATGCGGTCCAGTCGCAGTGCTCGGTGCAGCCTGCGCAGCGGAGCGGGGGCCCACCAGTTGGCGCTGCCGAGCAGGACCATGAGCGCGGGTACGAGCAGGGCTCGTACCAGGGTGGCGTCGAGGATGACGGCGAAGGCGGTGCCGAGTCCCAGTTCCTTGACGAAGACGAGCCGCGACAGTGCCAGCGCGCCGACCGCCACGCAGAACAGCAGCGCCGCCGAGGTGACGGTGCGGCCGGTGCGGGCCAGTCCCTCGGTGACGGCGTCGCGGTCGTCCAGGCCGGAGGCCTTGGCCTCCTTGATCCGGCCGAGCAGGAAGACGTTGTAGTCGGTGGACAGGCCGAAGGCGAGCGCGAAGACCAGCACCGGGGTGGTGCTCTCGATCCCGCTCTGTGCCTCGAAGCCGAGGTTGCCGTCCTGGAAGACCCAGACCAGGAAGCCGAGCGCGGCCCCGGTGGACAGGGTGTTCATCAGCAGCGCCTTGAAGGGCAGCACCACCGAGCCGGTGAAGGCGAACAGCAGCAGCAGTGTCACCACGGCCAGCACCCCGATGGCCAGCGGCAGCCGGTCGCGGATCCCGTCCTTCTGGGACAGGAAGTCCGCGGTCTGGCCGGTGAACTTGACGGGTGCGGGCGCTTCCAGGGCCCGCACTCCCTCGACGGCGTCCCGGGCCGCGCCGTCCAGCGGCTTGCCCGCGAGCACCGCGTCGATCTCCCAGTGCCCGGCGTCCAGGCGGGCCGGCGGAGCCACCGCCACCACTCCGGGAATCCGGGCGACCTCGTCGGCGTAGGCCTGGAGACCGGCGCCCGCAGCGTCCTCCACGACGATCCGCAGCGGCGAGGACGGCGGCTTCTCGAAGTCCTCGGCCATCGCGGCGGCGACCTTGCCGGCGCTGATGTCCGAAGGCAGGGCGGAGGCGTCGGCCCCGGTGAAGCGGATGCCGAGCACCGGCGAGGCGACGGCCAGCAGTACCACGATCGCCGCGACGGCCACCGTGACGGGCCGGCGCATCACGCCGGAGGCGATGGCGCGCCAGCGCCGTACGGCCGGGTCCTCGACCCGGGTGTCCCGCTGCCGGCGGCGCGGGGCCAGCGAGTTGACCCGCTCGCCCAGCAGGGCGAGGATCGCCGGGAGCCCGAGGACCGCGAAGAGCACGGCGGCCAGCGAGGTGATCACCCCGGCCAGGCCCATGGACCGCAGGTACGGCTGGGGGAAGACCAGCAGCGCGGCCAGTGCCGCCGCCACCGTCAGACCACTGAACAGCACGGTGCGCCCGGCCGTCTCCATGGTCCGGCGCAGGGCGAGGACTCCGGCGCCGTGCACGGCGATCTCGTCCCGGTACCGGGAAATGATCAGCAGCCCGAAGTCGACGGCCAGACCCAGCGCGAGCGCGAAGGCCAGGTTGAGCGCCCCGGAGGACACGTTGCCGAACAGCATGGCGAGGCGCAGCCCGGCCAGTGTGAACAGGAGCGTGAAGATCGCGCCGACCAACGGCAACAGCGCCGCGACCAGGCCCCGGAAGACGAGGAACAGCAGGATCAGGATGACCGGCATGGCCAGGCCCTCGGCCATCGCCAGGTCCTTGGCGGTGACCTGGCCGACCTGGACCATGCCGATGGTCGGCCCGCCCAGGTGCGCGTGGCCCTTCAGGACGGGATCGGCGTCGATCGCCGCCATCAGTGCCTTCTCGGCCTCCTTGGTCTCCTTCTCCGTCATCGGCCGGACCGCGCCGAGGACGACCGTGCTCCGGCCGTCCTTGGAGATGAGCGCCGGGTTCCGGTCGGTGGCGTAGTCCACCACCCGCTGCACCTCGGGCCGCTCCTTCAGCAGGGCGATGCCCGCGGAGACCGCCCGCGGCGGTTCGAGGCCGGCCCGGATCGGCTCGTCGGTGCGGATCAGCAGGGCGTAGCCCTGCTGCGGATCGACGCCGGTGGCGTCCTGGATGACCGAGCGGGCCACGGTGTGCGGGCCGGTCGGGTCGTCGTAGTCGGAGAGGCCGTTGGTGACCATGGTCTGGACGGCGCCGCCGAAGACGGCGGCGAGGACCGCGCAGACGACGGCGACCAGGAGGGCGAGTTTCCGCTTCGCGTGCAGCACGGAACCCAGGGTGGTGAACATCAGGGATCTACCTTCGAGAGGAGTCAGGCAACTGCGGGCCGGGCGGGCTCGATGAAGCTGAGCGCGTTGTAGATGGTTCGGTCCGGGTCGGTGATCGCCCTGCGGCCGTGCATCACGCGGGTGTTGTCTATGACCGCCACGTCGCCGTCTCGCCAGTCGAGGTTCTCGGTGAGGGACGCGGTGGTGCGGGTGATCTCGTCGAGCAGGTCCGCCGGGATCTCGCCGCTGTCGGCGAAGGTGATGCGCGGCTTCTCGTAGTTGAAGGAGGGGCCGAGGATGCTGTTGGCGAAGGAGAGCCGCTCGCCGAAGAGGGTGGAGTCGACGGCCGGCGTACGGAAGGCGTAGTGCACCCCGCCGTCCGGGTCCGGTGTCACCACCGTGCCCGGAACCGAGGTGGCGAGCGCCTCCAGCTCCGAGACGTGGATGTCCTCGGCGGGCTTGCCGGTCAGGTGGTGGGCCATGGCCCGCCACTGGGGCTCGGCCACGTAGCGGCTGTAGACCAGGTCCTCGGAGCCGAAGGCGGTCCGCGCCTCGTCCGACAGGGCGTCCCAGACCCGGTAGCCGTCGCACACGGTGGTCTGCGAACCGGTCGCGGCGGCCTTCTCGCAGAAGAACCAGGCGAGATGGGCCCGGAACGGGCTGTTCCCGTTCTCCGTGTGCAGGCCGACCTCGTCCAGACCCGCGTCGACCTTCTGGGCCACTTCCGAGTAGAAGTCGCGGGCCGGGTCGAGCGTCGTGGAGGAGGAGGTGTTCTGCACGAGGGTGGTGAAGGAGGCCATGTCCGCGCCGAATCCGCGCAGCAGCAGGAATCCCGCCCCGGAGAGCAGTTCCCGCAGCTCCGCCGGGTCGATCGCGGTCAGGTCCTGCCCTTCTCCGGGCTCCACCAGCAGCCCGCTGCCGGTGCCGTAGGACGTGGTGCGCAGGGTGCTGGTGAGCTGGGCCGTGGTCATACGGTGATCTCCTCGCGGGTACGGGTCAGGAAGGTGCGGACGGCGTCCCGGCGCGGACGGCCGGTCACGGTGAAGCAGGAGGCGTACTCGGGGTCGTCCTCGGCCAGCAGGCTGATCGAGGTGACCCGTTCGATGTCGGAGAGCCGGCCGGGACCGAACTCCTCGATCAGGGCGCGGGCCTGGTCCCGGTCGGTGCCGGAGTCGATCACGAAGAGGCCGAGCACCTCGTCGAGGCCGTCCGCGACGATGGCGGCCTCGCGTACGAAGACCAGCTCGCGGTAGCGGGCCTCGACCCACTCGGGCGACAGGTTGCGGCCGCCGGCCGTGATGACCAGGCTCTTCTTGCGGCCCGTGATCCGGATGTAGCCGTCCTCGTCGATGGTGGCCAGGTCGCCGGTGTGCAGCAGCCCGTTCTCGTCCACGTGGACGCTGGAGGGGTCCTCCTGGGTGTAGCCGGCGAACAGCGAGCTGCTGCGGATGAGCAGTTCACCGTCCTCGGCCAGCTCCACGTGGACGTGGTCCAGCGGGCGGCCCACCGTGCCCAGCCGCTGCCGGCCCGGGAAGTTCCAGGCGACCACCGAGCTGTTCTCGCTCAGCCCGTAGCCCTCGTACAGGGTGATCCCGAAGTCCGTCAGCCGGTCCAGCACCTCCGGCGAGACCGGTGCCCCTCCGCAGGCGATGAAGACCGGGTCGGTGTGGCCGAAGAGCCGCATGCTGCGCTGGTCACGGTCCTCGTCCGGGTTCTGCTCGCACAGGGACAGCAGCAGCCCGGCGACGGTGGGAGGGACGACCATGGCCGTGGGCCGTGCCTGGCGCAGCAGCGAGAGCATGCGCGGGCCCGCCGAGGCGGAGGTGCCGATCAGGGCCGTGCCCGGCGGCAGGAAGGTGACGCTGCCGCCGTTGAGGAAGGGCATGTACAGCCCCGCGACCTGCTCGATGAGCAGGCTGAGGGGCACCACGGACAGGTAGCGGGCGAAGGCGGCTTCGTCGACGCGGCCGCCCAGCGAGGCCAGCAGCGCCTCCATCCCGTGCAGCCGGATCTTCACGCCCTTGGGCGCGGAGGTGGTTCCCGAGGTGTGCACCACCTTGACGACGGTGTCCGCGGCGGCCTCGGCCTCGGCGATCTCCTCGGCGAGCGGCGCCAGCAGGGTGCTGTCGGCGGCCCGGCCCAGTGCGTCCATGTCGATGTCCTGCACCGGGCAGCCCGCGGGCAGCACCGAGGTGCTGCCGGCGGCATCCAGCCAGTGCGCGCCCTGGGGATCGACCAGGCATACGTCGGCCCCCGCGAGCAGCGAGGCGGCCTGGTCCGGTGTGAAGGCGGTGGGGACCGGGATCTCCACCGCCCGTGCGAACAGCGCGGCCAGGTCGGCGACGACCCACTCGGCGGAGTTCTCGGCGAGCAGCCCCACCCGGACCGGGCGGCCGAGCTCGGCGCTGCGCCGGCGCAGGCGCGCGGCCAGCACGCGGGCGGCCCGGATGATCGTCCGGTAGCTGTGTTCGGCGCCCGGGGCGCCGTTGGAGGTCAGGACCTTGACCATCGGACGGTCGCTCTCGGCCTGCGCCAGCAGAGCGGCGGGCAGCGAGCTCCGCGTGGTCGCGGACGCGATGTCAGGCAGCACGGTTGAGTTCCTCCCGCTTGATGGAGAGCAGCCGGATGTCCACCGAGTCGAGCGCGTACCGCTCGAAGCCGGTGAACAGCTGCTGGGTGTGGTCGGCCAGGGTGCCCCAGCGCACGGCGGGCTTCTGGTCGTAGAAGGTGCCCCAGGTGGCCAGTTCCTCGGGCTCCAGCCGGGAGCCGTCGGCCTCGCAGAGGCGGTGGGTGATCAGGCCGATCCGGGCGGCGAGCCGCGCGGACCGGTCCGTCATGGTCATCACCGCGTACGAGCGGCCCAGGCACGTCGAGATCAGCGGGAAGGCCCGGTAGATCTCCGCGCCGGCCAGCGGCTGGACCGAGGCGACGCTGCCGAGCTGGACTATCTGGTGGCGCTCGATGGGCCGGCCGGTCTCGCGGGACAGCGTCTCCTCGAGGGAACCCTCCAGGTATCTCTCGAGGAAGACGGGTCCGTTCTCCGGAAAGGAGACACCGATGCAGGCCTGGACCGCGTCCCGGCCGTCGTCGCCGGGCGCCACATAGGCGATGAACTCTTCTGGATCCGGGGTGATTTCGGCCCCGAAGCTGCGTGCGAACACCTTGCTGACCAGGTCTGCCGATTCCTGCCAGTCCTGGGTTCCGCGTCGGGCGAGCACAATCTTCACGTTCATGTCCTCTCGAATCGGCCGTACTCCGTTGGTAGGGCGCTGTATGGGGAAGTCACCGCTGCAGGTCGCCGCAGCCGGTTGCCGCTGCCGGTTGCCGCTGCCGGTCGCGGCAGCTGTCTCGCTCTCGCCGGAGCGCACGGGGAGATGCCCGCCGGACATCGCAGGGGCTCGGCCGGGCCCACGGCCGGCTTCTCGTCGTCCACCTCGGGTCGAGGATCCGGTTCGGCGCAATGTGCGGGGCGCGGTGGGAGCTCGGGATCGCGGTGGGAGCCCGGGAGCTCGGGATCAGCGCCTCTGGCAGCCGGGTGCCACGGCGCTGCCGGCGCAGGGCGGACAGAACAGGTCGCTCGCAGCCGAACAGGGCCGGCTGCGGCAGATGGCGCGTCATGACCTGGCTCCCGACCCCTCAGGGCAGCCGGCGTAAAGGCCGGTCGAGCATGGCCTGGCCGATGTTCATGCGTAGAAGTCCCATCCCCGTACCCCGTTGACGGCCCGGCACGTCGTCCCGGGCAGTGAGCTAAGAACCGCTGCCGACTTCCCGGCCCAGCGCGGCACGAGGGTGCCGCCGCATGGAAACCCGGGAGATCCTTGCGGTGTTCTGATCGGTCCCGCTTCGCTTCCACACGTCGGCCATGTGTGGTGCAGCATTCATTCGGATCTCCCTTCCGGGGGACACACCGGGCCTGACCGCAAGTGGTTCCTACGCCAAACACTGTGGCCGGGACCGGTAGCGCCCCCCTTGAGGGACGGTTGATCGAAGTGCGGAACGCGACGTGGGGCCAACCCGCTCCGGAGCTCCTGCGCGGGCCGCCGTCACAGGGCGCCCGTCGACACCTCCGGCCGGGGCCGGCGCCCTCGTGACCTGCTGAGATGCCGATCCTTCGGACGTGTCGCGCGATTCCGGGGGGCCGGCCGCGAGGGGGTAATGTCGTCCGGTCACGGACGGCGATCGGATCGTCCGTCATACCCCGGGGAAGCAACATGACTGATCTGAACTCGCTGCGGGCGAGCCTTGCGTCGGGTGGGCACGAGTTCGCCGACACCTTGGCCTTCGTCGCCGCGCACTACGCGTACCAGCCGCAGGCGTTCCGCAACGGGGACGTGGAGAACGCCGCAGGCGAGAACGAGGGCTCCTGCAAGACGCTGGGACTGGCCGTGCTGGAAGGGCTGAGCGACCAAGAGGCGCTGCTGGCGTTCGGTGAGCACTACCGCAGTGTGGTGGCGACGCCGAACGGCACTGATCACGCCAACATTCGCAACCTCATGGCCCACGGCCTGGCAGGGGTGAGCTTCGCCGGGCAGCCGTTGGCCCGCAAGAGCTGAACCCGGCCGACGGATCCGGACCCCGGGAAGCCGCCACTCCGGGAAGTGCGCGGCCGGCCGTCACCTCGCGCGTACCGGCGCCCACAGGCTGACGCTCCAGATGTCCTCGTGCCCCGGGTGGCAGCCCCGCTCCTCCTCCTCGTCGTCCACGACGAGGACGGAGACGCTGGACGCGGCCGCCCGGTATTCGAGGAAGCCGCCCTGGTCGGTCACCTTGAATTCCGGGCCTCCGGGGACGCGGGCGAGCGCGTTCCGCACGTCCTCCCAGGCCACGTAGCGGGGGAACCCGACACCCGTGTTCCGGGCCCATTCCTCTCCCGTGCCGTGGTCGGATGCGAGCCGGTGCAGCTCGATCGACCCGCCGGACGCCACCCACTCCTCGCCGCGGTTGAAGTAGAACTCCACGAATCCGTAATCACGGCGCAGTGATGCGCCGCCCTCGCCGACGACATCGACGACATCGACGAAGTGGTGTGCGAAGGCTCGGTCGACCTCGTCGAGGGTGGAGCCGATGCCGATGCCGTGCAGGCGTCCGGTCGCGATGACGGAAGCGAGGAATTCGGTGCCGGTCACGGCCGGTTCTCCCATGTCAGCAGGTCTGCACGTACGAGCGTACGTTCCCGGAGCCCTGGTTCACCGAAGGGCGTCGGCCGGTTCGCCAAAGTCCATCCGCGTACTCCCCCCTTCGGCCGGGGCCGTCTCCGTGCGCCGTCGGGGTCCGCTCCGGGCTCTGGAACGGGGCCCGGAGCCGTGCGGGGGCCGTTCGGGTGGCGGGCCGGGCGCGGCGGCGGGAGTGGGGGCGGGGCAGGGCTGGAGGATGCCCTGACGGGAGGTGTGGCCGGTGGTGATCATCGTGGTGCTGGTGCTCGCGCTGGTGGCGTCCTTCGCCGCGAACCGGTACCTGCGCCCGCGGCTGGTCCGCGACAGCGAGCCGGGGATGGGCGTCCAGGACCTGATCGGCCCGATGCAGACCCTGACCATCCTGCTGCTGGCCTTCGTGCTGGTGACCGCCTCGTCCTCGTACGGGCTGGCCGACAGCGCCGCCCGGCGCGAGGCGCACGAGCTGGGCCACCTCGCGTCGATGGCGGGGTACGCCCCCGAGCCCCAGCGGACTCGGCTGCTCGAGGACACCGTCTGCTACGCGCGGACGGTGCGGTTCGCGGAGTGGCCGGCCATGGCCGAGGTCCGCGCCTCCTCCGCCTCCGACGAGTGGAGCGGCGATTTCCCCGAGGTGTTCCGGCAGTTGCGTGCCGAGCAGGCCTTCGGAATGCTGATCGCCGCCGACGACCAGCGGGCGCTGGCCCGTGAGGAGCGGGTGGCCCAGGCCTCCCCCAGCATCCCGGCGCCCATGTTCTGGTTCCTGCTGTGCGCGCTGACGGTGACCGTGATCTCCCTCGGCATCGCCGTTCCGCACCGGGACAACCGCGGACAGCTCGCCGCCCTGGTCGTCATCACGGTCCTGCTGGGCAGCGCGCTGTTCATCATCCGCGACGTGGACCGCCCCTTCGGCTGGCTGATCAACGTACCGCCCAAGGCGATCGCGGCCGTCGAGTCGCAGACCCTGCGCACCCTGCGCGCCTCGCATCCCCAGGCCGTCCTGCCCTGCGACGCTCAGGGGAACAGGACCCGGGCCAAGGTGTGAGCCCCATGACGACCCGAACGGACACGGAAGGCGTGGCCGGCGGGGCGGACGGCACGTGACATGTCGGCTAGGCGCGCGGTGGGGCGTGAAGCGCTTCGAGCTGTCTCGCGACCTCGGACGCGGTCTCCTTGCCGCAGGACAGGACGACGGAGAGCCTGCTGAGCGTGACGCCCTCGGGCCTCTTGGTGTAGGACCACCGCCGGCCGGCGCGCCATAGGGTCCTGAAAAGCTCCGCGCGCGCGACGTCGTCCTCGGAAAGGACGCTCTCGGCGGCGTCGACGATGAGGACGTGGCGGTCCGACGAAAGCCATTGGAGGTCGCGGAGGCAATCGTGGAACGAATTCCAGTTCCATCCGAAATACGCGGGGAACTTCAGCAGTTCGTCGAAGTGCTGGAACGTCGAGAGCTCGTCGGTCATTCGCCGACCGTCCAGGCGTGCCACGTAGACGCTGCCGGACGTGGGCAGGAGTTCGTCCAGACCCACACCGCCGCCTGCTGTGATGACGTGCATCCACGGGGCGATGCCGGGCACCGATTCTGCTTCTGCTTCTGCTTCTGTCATCAGTTCACCCAGCTGGGACTTTAACCCCAATGCCGTTGATTTAGGGGTCTGGTGGAGGTGTGACGGCCGCGATGACCTGCAGTGTTTCTGCCGGACGACGGGTTGGCTGTAGCGGTCGTGGCCGGTCGGGGTTCCAGGAAAGGAAGCGGGACATCTTGCGCTTCGCCTGACGGATCACGGCCCGGAGTCTGCGGGGCGGGTTGATCTCTTCCTCGAGTTCACGGGCCACCGTGGACAGGTACTGAGGGGGAAAAATCCCTGTTCAGCGAGGTGATGCTCCGGCGGGCTGCCCGCAGGGCCGCGGAGAAGGAGAGCCGGTCCGGATCAAGTGGTTCACTGCGGTTCACCGCTGCTCTGTGCATCAGGACTCTCAGGCCGGTGTAGAGCACCAGGTGTGCGTAGATCTCCTGGAACACCAGGTCAGGGCTCTTGCTCGGCATGACGGTGCGGGTGCCGATCTGGGTGGTTTTCAGTTCGGCGAGGGTGTTCTCCACCTCCCACCGCTCGCCGTAGAGGGCGGCCAGTTCGGCGGCGGGCGCCGTTTCGGGATCCATGAGGGTGGTGATGAGCCGGTAGCGTTCAGCCTGGTCACGGCCCGGGATGTCCAGGCTGTACTCGATCACGCGGACTCGGATGTCCTGGGGCAGCCGGACGCTTCGCCCCCGCCCGCCGCGGACGGTGGAGGTCCACGAACCGTCGGGAAGAACCTCCTCGACGGGCAGTTTCCAGATACCGGGGATCCGCCACAGCAGGTCAGCTCCGGTGGCGGCCAGGTGCTGCCAGATATGGGCTCCGGGCAGGCCTCGATCGGCCAGGACCAGCATGCCCGGCCGGAGCGAGCCGGCAAGCCGTTCGGCCAGGACCCGTTCCTTGACCCGGTAGGAATCGACCGCGGCGTCGCAGACCACGTGGGTTCCGGACTCGACCAGAACCATGACCCGGGCCAGCGGATATCCGGTGGGTCCCTTGCCGGCCTTGGTCCGAAGTCGCCCCAGCCCGGCCTCATTGGCCTCCGTGTCCGCAGCCTGCAGCGTCGTCCCGTCCATCGCCATCAGCCGGAAACCCCGCCAGAACGCCCCCGGCGTCCGCTCGTCGGCCACCGCCGCCCCGGCATGAACCAGCAGCTCACGCAGCACCTCCACCCCGAGATTCTGGCGGGCACGGAAAACGGCCGCCTTGTCCGGGACCCGCCAGGCACCCCACCCATCCTCACGCCGGACCGCCTCGGCCAGCGTCCGCAGGACCTCCCGGTACGGCTCACCGGAGAACAACGCCCGCGCGAGCACGAAGTACACCATCAGCCTCGGCGGCAGCAGCCGCACCCGCACCTCACGGCTCCGGGACTTCGCAAGCACCGCGTCCACCAGCTCCGGCGGGAACACCTCGGTCAGATCCCCCAGCCCGATCCGGTCCACCAGTCGAGCAGTCATCGGACGCCACCCCCTGGTATCCGTTGAACCGCCAAATCACCTCTATGTCAACGGCATTGACTTTAACCCACCCTCTACGCGGGGGTGGGACCTAGGCGAGGTGGTCCAGCAGCCAGGAGCCTTCCGCGCTGGGGATCAGCAGGCCTTCCGGGTCCGCGGGGGCGGTGGCGCTGTCGTCGAAGTCGTCGTCGCTCAGGCCGCTGGTGTGGTCGCCGACGACCAGCTTGACCTTCTTCGGCCTCCGCGGCCAACTGCCCAGCCTGTCCAGCTCGGCGTTCTCCTCCGGGGACGGCGCCGTTCCGTTGAAGGAGAAGTAGCCGGCGGCTCGGTGGTCTTCCTGCCGGGACTCCATCCGGGCGAGGGCGTAGCGGACCACCAGGGCTCCCCTGCCGATGCCGCCCACCGCCAGGGGTGCGCCGCCGATCTGCTCGGCCGCCGCTCGCCGGAGGGCTTCCGTGACCGTGTCCGCCAGGTCGGCCAGGGGGGCGGCGCCATCGTCGAAGCCGACCAGGATCAGATCGTGGCCCCGGGCGTGCAGTGCGTCACCGAAGGAGTACGTGGTGGTGTAGAGGCGGGCTTGGAGTGCCTCGAGGTTCGTCTCGCCCGGCCCCGCCTTGCTGGCCAGAATGAGCGGCTTGACGATTCCCTTGTCGCTCGCGGGAAGTATCCGTGCCGTTCCGGCGTCGAGTCTCCACTCCTGATGTGCAGTCACGAGTCCTCCAGGGGGCTGGCTTTGGCGGTGCGGTCCGCCGCGTCGGCGCACTGACCAAGAGAAGCTGCCCGGCCGCGGCCGGCGAAAGAGCGAAATTCCGCCGCCAGGCCGAGAGTCGATCGTGAACGCCGAGTCGATCGCGCCGGATCCGCCGCGCCCCGCTCGAACTCCCCCCAATGAGACGGGCGCCACAACCTGCCGGCGGGGCCCGCCCGTCCGGCGCTCGGTTGGCGGTGCGTCAGATAGATGTGAGAGATCACCGCTCCTCTCGTGAAGAACTGCTTAACAGATCGATTGCGGTACGGGCGGGCCGGCGACCGGTACAGGGGGTCGAAAGTCCATGTCAACCCGCCGTCGTGGCGCCTTGGTTGGGGGGATGCGGTGCGATAGTGGGCGTCCGGCGGGCCGAACATCCGGTGATAGCATCCCGGCATCTGTGATCTTGTTCCGTTTCGACGCAGATGCTGATTTGGATCGGCGGCATGCTCTCCGCGTAACAGCAGGTGAACCGTGCCGATCAGCTGTGTTGCGGGGCCTCGCGAGGTGTATCTGCAGCCGTCCGCATGGCACGCGCCGGGAAAGGTTTCCATGAATCGAGACGCACTTGTGTGGTGCCTGGTCGTGGTGGCGGCGATAGCCGTCGCCGCGGTCGTGGCACTCGTCGCCCGCAACAGAGCACTGGGGGCGAAGAAGGAGCACACCGAGGCCGAGTTGAGGCATCAGCTGCTCGCGGCGGACAGTTACCTGCACGCGTCGCACGCCGAGCTGCAGAGGTTCCGCAGCGAGCAGGACGCCACGCTCCGCCAGGCCAAGGAAGCGGCGGAGGAGAACACCAAGGCCGTCCTCAAGGGTGCCGCCAGTCTCCTGCAGAGCCTCGCGGCCGAGCAGACGACGCTCCTGGACGGCATCCAGCGCAAGTACGGCGGACACAACGTCCTGAGCGACCTGTTGGACGTGAACCACGCCAACGCCCAGATGGCGCGCAAGGCTCAGGGCATCGCCGTCATGTGCGGTGCGCCGCTCGGCCGCCGCAGCAGGCCCGCCAGCGTCTACGACGTGGTGCGCAGTGCCCAGGGCCAGATCCGCAACTTCCACCGGGTCGCCATCATGCAGCAGACCAGCCTCGCCCTGAAGGCGTCCGCGGTCGCGCCCGTGGCCCTCGCCGTGGCGGAGCTGCTTGACAACGCTGCCAGCTTCTCGCAGCACGACGCGCCGATCGAGGTGACGTTCCAGCGCGTCCAGAACAACCTGTGCATCGTCATCGACGACGCCGGTGTCAGCATGAACGACGAGGAGCGGCAGCGGGCGACCGCGCTGCTCTCCGGGGAAGTCGCCCCCCGCCTGTCGCAGCTCGGGACCCAGCCGAAGTTCGGCTTCCCCGTCGTCGGCCTGATCGCACGTCAGCACGGCTTCAAGGTCGACGTCACCGGAGTCTCCCGGTACGGCGGCGTCAGGGCCGTCGTCCTCCTGCCCGAGGAGCTGTGGACCATGGAGGAGACGGCGCCCGTCCAGGAGGCTCCGGTCAGTGAGATCCGGCGCGCCACCGAGAGCCGGCCGCCACAGCCCGTCGCGCCGCAGCCCACCACGCCCGAGCCCACGCTGTCGCAGAGCGCGACGTCGCGCACGATGCACGGTCTGCCCAAGCGCGGCGCACGCCAGGCGCCCATCGCGAGCGTCCCCGATCCGGACGCCGCCGCACCGGCGCCGCGGACCTCGGGGGAATCGGGCCGCGCTTCCGGACGCAGTCTGGGCGCCTTCCAGCGGGGCACGCTGTCCGGTCGCAACCTTGACGCCACCTCGTTCGAAGGGCCCGAAGAGGCATGACCGCAGACCTCTCGTGGATGCTCGAGGACATCGTGCACAACGTGCCCCGCGCACGGCACGCCGTCCTGCTCTCCGCTGACGGCCTTCCTCGCGGCGCGACCGAAGGCCTGGCCGAGAAGGACGTACGCACCATCTCCGCGGCCATGGCCGGGATGCAGTCGCTCAGCCGGGCGACGGCCCACTTCGCCGGTCCGGAGGAGGACCGGCAGTGGAACCAGACCATCATCGAGTTCTCGCACGGCTGGAGCTTCCTGATCGGGGCGGGGCAGGGCTCCTACCTCGCCGCCGCGGCAGCGCCCGATGTGGACATGCAGCAGATCTCCTTCCGCATGCACCGTCTCGTCGCCCGCCTGGGCAACAACCTCACCTCGCCTCCCCGGGTGAGCAGCGAGGACGCCGGAGGTCCGCGCGGGAGCGCCCCGCGGAAGCAGAGCGCCGGTGACGCGGGATTCGTCCTCGGCGAGCTCGACCGGGTGATGTCGGAGGTCAAGGGCGCCCGCCACGCCGTGCTGCTGGGGTCGGACGGCCTTCCCCGCGGAGCGACCGACGGGATGAGCCGCGACCTCGCGGACACGATCTCCGCGGCCATGACGGGCATCCACGCCTACAGCCGGGTCACCTCCCAGTTCGCGGGGACCGCCGAGGACGCGCAATGGCGCCAGACGGTCATCGAGTTCCAGCACGGATGGATCTTCCTGATGGCGGCCGGCCCCGATGCCTTCCTCGCCGCCGCAGCCGAACACGACTGCGACATCGAGCAGTTCACGACGCGTCTGCACGAGGTGGTTCCCCGGCTGACGGCGACGGCGACGGCGACAACAGGGAAGGGGACAGGCCGTGCCTGATGGGTTCGAACAGGACGACGAGCTTGAACTGACTTCCCCGTTAGTCCCCCTGTTCGTGATCACGAACGGACGAGCACTGCCCCCGGAGCACGAGTACGAGCACACGACGCTCGTGACGGCGGCGGTGGAGAACGGACAGGTCGCGGCGCGCACGCTGTCGCCGGAAGCCGGGCAGGTCATGGACCTGATCGCGAAGGGCTTCCTGTCCGTGGCCGAGGTGGCAGGGCACACGCACCTGCCCCTGGGCATCGTCCGCATCCTGCTGGCGCAGTTGGAGGATGACGGCCTCATCCTCGCGAGGACACCGATACCGCGCGCCGAACGTGTCGACAGAGAACTGGTCAGCGCCGTCCTCGAGGGCCTGAAGAATCGATTCGGAGCGTAAACGCGTGTACCTGGATCCAGACGTCTCCCACGCGGTGAAGATCCTCATAGTGGGTCACTTCGGGGTCGGCAAGACCACCTGCATCGGCAGTCTCTCCGAGATCGAGCCCCTGAGGACCGAGGAAGAGATCACCGAAGCCAGCGTGGGCTTCGACGACTTGTCGGGCACGCCCGACAAGACGACCACCACCGTCGCCATGGACTTCGGCCGGCTCACCCTGAGCGACACCCTGGTGCTCTACCTCTTCGGAACGCCCGGCCAGGAGCGCTTCAAGGAGATGTGGGAGGAACTCTCGCGGGGCGCTCTGGGCGCGCTGGTGCTCGTCGACCCGGAGCGGCTGCACGAGTCCTTCCCCGTCCTGGACCTCGTCGAACGTTTCGGCCTGACGTACGCCATCGCCGTGAACCACTTCGAGGGCACCACGCACTACCCGCTCGACGAGATCCACGAGGCCCTCAACCTCACCCCCGAGACCCCTGTCGTGGAATGCGACGTGCGGGACGAGAACTCCTCCGCGCGGGCCCTCATCACCCTCGTGAAACACCTCATGTCCCAACTCGGCTAGGAGCGCAGGAATGCAACAGCCACACGACCCGCACGAGATACCCCCCGGCTGCCCTGCGCACGGGAACGTCCAGATGTACGGCCCCTCGTTCGGAGCCGACCCCGAAAGCCACTACGCGGAGCTGCGCCACTACGGTCCCAGCGCGCCCGTGGACATCGCGCCGGACGTCCAGGTCGAGCTCGTCACGAGCTACGACGCAGCTCTGTACGTCCTGCAGAACCCCGCCTCCTTCGTGCGCGACTCGCGCCGCTGGAACGCCCTCAACGAGGGCCGCGTCCCGGCCGACAGCCCGGCACTGCCCATGATGGGATACCGCCCCAACGCGCTCCTCAGCGACGGCGCGGCACACGCCCGACTGCGGCTGGCCGTCACGGACAGTCTCGCCACGGTCGACGAGCACCAGCTCATCAGGCAGACCCAGCAGTCCGCCAACTACCTGATCAGTCAGTTCAGCACGGACATCCGCGGGCAGGCGGAGCTGATGGCCGAGTACGCCCAGCCGCTGCCCCTGCTGGTCTTCAGCGACCTGTTCGGCTGCCCGCCCGAGATCGGCGACCGCGTGATCGCCGGCATCAGCGGCCTCTTCGAGGGAACCCCCGGCGCCGACGAGGTGCTCGGCGGGGCGCTCACCGAGCTGATCGCCCTCAAGCGGCGGCGCCCGACGGACGACCTGACGACGCGCCTGATGGAGCACTCGGCCCAGCTGACCGACGAGGAGGTGCTGCACCAGCTGGTGACCCTGCTCTCCGGCGGCACCGCGCCGCTGGCCGCGGCCATCGGCACCAGTAGTGCCCTGTACCTCGGCGAGGACTGGCAGGCCGGCCTTCCCGTCGAGGACGCGGTCTCCCAGACGCTCTGGAACTTCGCTCCGATCGCCAACTACGCCGCGCACTACCCGACGCACGACGTGGAGCTCGGCGGCAGGATGGTCCGGGCCAACGACCCGGTCCTGATCTCGTTCGCCGCGGCCAACACCGACCCGAAGTTGACGGCGCACAGCGAACAGCTCAGCTCCAAGGCCCACTTGGCGTTCGGAGCGGGCCCGCACGCCTGCCCCGCCAAGGACCCGGCCTTCATGATGGCCGTGACCGCGGTCGAGACGCTGCTCAACCAGCTGCACGACGTCGAGCTGCGCGTCCCGTTCAAGTCGCTCACCTGGGCGCCGATTCCGTGGAGCCGCTCGCTGGTCACCCTCCCGATCCGCTTCACCCCGAGGAGCGTTCCCCAGGCGGCGGGCTCGGCCGGGGCGGCCGCGGCGGCCGGATCGACCGCGGGCTGGGCACCCCAGCAGCAGACGGCCCCCGCCGCTCCCGCCAACTCCGGTCCCTCGCATACGGGTTCCGGTGCCGCACCGCAGTCCAAGGGCGGGCTGTTCAGCCGCTTCCTGGCCTGGACCAGGGGCGAGTAGACGCACCCCGCCTAGTGGAGCGTGATCTGTTCGAGGATCTCCGAGTAGAGGGACCGCTTGTCGGGGCGGGCGTGGTCCGCGGCGTGTGTGAGTGCCTGGACCGCCCCTGCGCCCAGGGTGACGAGTCCTTCGGCCGCGGCCCTGCGGACGACGGGGTGCGGGTGTTCCAGCAGTCCCGTCACCGTGGGGATCGCGGGGACCCAGCCCGCGCGGCAGAGCGTACGGATCGCCGTGCGCACCAGGTCCGGCTGGGGGTCGTCCAGCAGGATCGACGTGTGGTGCAGGTGGGTCTGCCGGTCCAGCATGGCCCGCGAGGTGCGGTGGGCGTGCAGGCGGACCTTGGGCCTGGGGTGACGCAGCAACTCTCCGATCAGGTCCCGCAGGCCGGGGTCCTGGTCGGCGTCCGGGCCGGTGTGTCCCTCGGACAGTCGCGTGAGTGCTTGGCGTATCCGCACCGGGTCACCCGTACGGGCCAGGTCCAACAGCTCCTGCCGGGAACGGGGTTGCTGGGCTCCTGCCGACGCGGCCGGGCCACGGTCGCGGAGCGCTGCCAGCGCGGCGGCGTCCTGGTCCACGGCGTCCGGCCGGCGCAGCGGGCCTTCCACGAGGAGCAGGCAGTCCGCGAGGCCGTCGCGTCCTTCGGCTCGCAGCCGGCGGCAGGTCTCCGTGAGCGCGGGGGTGCGCAGCAGGGGACGCCCGCGCAGCAGGTCGAGGAACCCCCAGGTACCGGCGTGGAGGCGGTCCCCGAGGCGCTGCGCCAGTACGTCGGCGGGGACCCGGAACAGTGCCCGCCCGACGGCGGCCCTGTCGGACGGCGGGTCGTGTTCCCACCATTCCAGCAGCAGCGGGACCAGCGGTTGCAGGTCCCACGGCTCGAGTCGGCTTGCCGTGAGGGCGACCCTGTCGTGCTGGATGTCGTCCCCGCGCAGTTCCCTCTCGTCGATGGCGCTCAGTGCGCGGGCCAGGTCGTCGCCGACGGGTACGTCGATGCGGCCCCGTAGGAATGCTCGGAGCACGGGAAGCCGGCACTCGGGCTCGGGCCATTCCAGGAGTGCGAGGGCCGCGGTGTGCCGGCGGTCCTCGGCGGGTGCCCGCAACATGGCCAGCAGGCGGTCCCGCAGTGCGGTCGACCGGGGCTGGTCGAGGTCGTCGATGCGTACGGTCCTCGGCCGCGGCGCCGGCGTGCGGGCGGTTTCGGCGAGGGTCCAGGGTGGTGCGTCGAGGGGCTGGATGTCCGTCATCCAGTCGACGAGGGCGGCGCGGACCTCCGTGCCGGTCGAGGGGTATGCGTCGATCAGCGCGGCCAGGCGGTCCCGGGAGTCCGGGACGGTGCCGTCGTACTGCAGATCGGGCAGATCGGGCAGATCGGGCCGGCCTGGCCGGTCGCGTCGGCGGAGTTCCTCCAGGGCGCCCGGTGTGCGCACCGCGGCGTCCAGCGCGGCCCGCCACTCCTCGGCCTCGGCCGACGCCGTGGCCGACGCGGTGGTCGACGCAGTCGATGGCGTGGTGGCCTCAGGGGCCGGCGGAGGAGCGAAGGCGGCCCGCAGTACGGCGGTTTCGGCCTGCCCGGGGCTCGTCGCCAGCCGGGCCGAGGCCAGTGCGCGGTCGAGGTCGGCGCGGACCAGCACCGCGCCGAGGCTGCGGAGCAGCGTCAGTGTGGACGGGCTGTCCGAGGGGGCGCGGGGCAGTGCGCGTACCGCCTCGGCGACGCCCTGCCCCCCGGCCTCGGGCAGGCTCGGCGCGACCGCTTCGAGTACCGCCATGAGCCCGTGCCGGTCTTCCGCGGAGGCCTCGGCGAGGCCGTCGAGCAGGACTCCGGTGCACCGGGCGAAGGCCGTCAGTTCCTCGGGCGTCCGCGGTGCGGGGCAGAGCCGGAGCGTGAGCCGCAGGACGCGGGCCCGCCCTGCGGGTCCCTCCGTGGCGGCCAGGCCCAGCCAGTCCGGCAGCATGGGCCGGAGCTCCCGCAGCCGGGTGGGATGCGGCAGTTCGTGCCGGGCGGCGAGGCGCAGGGCGGTCGGCGCGTGCCAGCCCCGCGTCGCCAGCGAGCTGACGTCGAGGCCCGCTCCGGTGTCCACCGCCGACCGCGGTACGGCGGGTGGGGTGATCCCGTGCCGGGCCATGGCCGCCGACAGGTCCTCGGCCGTCCCGGAAGCGAAGCCGACCCGACCGGTCGCCACCAGCGCGAGCAGGGTCGGCGCGACCCGTGAGGCCTGGTCGTCCAGGGCGAGGACCGAGCGCGCGGGCAGCATGCCGTCGAGGCCTTCCAGCAGCAGTGCGCGGGCGCGGCCGTCCTCGGTGTGTTCGGCGGCTGCGAGGACGGTCGCCGGGTAGGCGTCGCCGAGGATCGCGCGCAGCGCTTCGACGAGCGTGCCGCGCAGCCCCGGATTGTCGTGGCGCCCGAGTTGGCGGAGCAGCTCCGGTACCGCCGCGGAGGTGCCCGCACCGACCAGGACCGCTGCGGCGGTCTTCTTGACGTTCATGTTCGGATGGCCGAGACATGCGGCGATCGCGCGGGAGGCCCAGCGGGCCCGCGCGTGACCGAGGGCGAGCAACGCCTGCCGGACGGTCTGGATGTCCTGGGCGGTCGTCAGCGTGATCAGCGTCGCCGACAGCGCCTGCGCGTCGTCCCCCGTGGCGTCCCGGGCGAGCAGCGCGATCACGTGCTTGCGCACGTGCCGGTCGCGGTGGCGCAGCAGGCGGTGCGCTCGCGCACGGGTGCCCGCGTAGGGGGCTCGGAGCAGGAGTTCGAGGAGGATCACCTGCTCGGCGTTCGACAGTCCGGGCCGCTCCAGCAGGTCCAGCGCCATGGTCGCGACGAGGGTGTGCCCCGCCTCCTGTGCGCTCCGCGCGTCGAGCAGGCAGGACGGCCTGATCCGGCCCCGCTCGTGGAGCCGGCGGCCCAGGCCGTGTACGGCGTCCAGGATCTCCTGGGGCACCACGGGCTCCCCGGCCGGCTGTCCGCCGTCGGGCCGCGGGGCGGCTGCGCCCGGCTCCCGGGGCGCCGCCAGCTCGGCCACGACGCGCAGCAGCAGGTCCGCGATCACCGGCAGCGTGCCGGGGCCGCCGTGGGCGGCCAGTCTGCACAGGGCCGCCACCGGCTGGTCCGGGTCCAGGTGGGAACTCAGCAGGGCCAGTTCCCGCTCGTCCGGCCCACCAAGGTCCGTCGCGATGCGCGCCGGCAGGTCGGCGGGATCGAGGCGCACGAGGAGGCCGCGCCGCTGCGCCGGATCGTCGGTCAGATGCCACAGCACCTCGAGGGCCCGGTTCCGCACCGCGCGCAGGTGCGGCGCGATCCCTCCCCCGGTCTCCTGCTCCTGCCCCTGGTCCGCGGCGAGACCGAGCCCTTCCCGCAGCGCCGTCCTCGTCCGGTGCCCGCCGATGGCCTCCAGAGCGTCCAGGGCCGCCGCGGGCGCCGATGGCAGGAGGGCGATCACCGCGTCCTCGGCATCCGCGTGGCGCACCGCGCGGATCGCGTCGAGGAACGGCCCCGGCACCCGGGCCTCGGGAAGGATCCGGGTGATCGCGGCCCCGATCGGAAGCTCCCCCGCTCCTTGTCCGGCCAGGGCGACCAGCAGCGCGAGCCGGCGCGGCCAGCTCGGATCGTCGGCGGGCGCGTCCACCAGGACGCGGAGCATCTCCTGTCGGCAGGTGAACAGGATCGTCGCGACCTCGTGGGGTGCGATCGTGTGGTCGGCCAGCGCCAGGCCGATGAGGGACGGGACGTGCGCACCGTCCGGGAAGTGTCCGCGCCGGTGGAGCGCGCGCAGGCAGGTCACCGCCGGACCGCCGAACAGCAGCGGGTCGCGCGCGGCGACGGCCGTCAACGCGCCGACGTCCCCGCGGTCGGCCAGCTCACCGAGCAGTTCCATCGCGCGCCGGCGAAGACCCGGCGGCAGGTCCGGATCGCCGATGACCTGCCGCAGCAGCCCGTGGTGTCCGTGCTGGGCCGCGGCCGCGAGTGCGGCACCGGCGGCCCCGGGCCGTGCGGTCACCGACCCCGCGGTGAGGAAGGGCGCGAGCCGCCCCGAGGGGAGGGGCTCCAAGGCCGCCCAGGGTTCGGCGAGTTCACCCAGGGCGGCGGTGACGACGTCCGCGCTGTCGGCGCCGAGCAGGCCGATCACATGTGCGCGGACCAGTACGGGAGCCAGCAGGCCGGCGTGCAGCCCCTCCCTGGCCAGCCGCAGCGCATCGGCCTGGAGCACCGGGTCGCCGCTGTCCGCCAGCTCCTTCACGAGGTGCTCGGGCCGGTGCGCGGAGCCGGCGGTCGTTTCCCGCACGGCCTGGTACAGCAGTTCACCCGGAGGCTCCCGACGGAGCACTGCCGGATCGTTCAGGAGCTCGGCGCGCAGCCAGGCGATCCGTACTCGTACCGGCAGCGCGGCCGTACGCCACGACGGCCGGTGGGACCCCCGGAGGTAGGGCCCCAGTCGTTCGTGGAGCCGTGCCAGGACGAGTGCCTCCTCCGGGGTCCCCGCCACCGATACCGGCAGCAGCCGGGCGAGTTCGGCCATCTCCTGCTCGTCGCCGGTCCGGCCCGCGGTGACGCGCTCGGACAGCAGGACCAGCCCCAGGTACCGCACGCGGGAATCCTCGTGCCGGACGAGGAGCCCGAAGACGGCCGGCGGGCAGAACTGCGCGTCGAGAAGGTCGGCGAGCCCGCCGACGTCGGCCCGACGCACCGCGTCGAGGAAGGACTGGTCCGCCGGAATCGTCGTGGTCGTCGCTGTCGTCACCGTCACCATCGGACTCTAACCGGGACGTTCCCGGCGCCACCAACGTGATTTCGGGCGCCGGCGCCGAGGCCGCACTACGACTCCGACTCCGACTCCGACTACGGCGGGCACGCAGACGACGCCCCCGAGCCCGGGGCGGTCAGATCCAGCCCCGCCGTGCCGCGATCGCTCCCGCCTGGAAGCGGTTCGCCGCGCCCAGTTGGTCGTGCAGGCGGCTCATGCGGCGGCGCATGGTCCGTACCGACCAGCCCAGCTGGCGGGCTATCGCCTCGTCCTTCAAGCCGCTGACCAGCAGGGCGAGCAACAGCCGGTCCTCCTCGCCGGGCTCCGCGGACTCCTCGCCGGGGCCCGCCGGCTCCGGCGGGGCGAGCAGCGGGGTCGCCAGGGTCCAGCACAGCCGCCAGTAGTCCGTCAGCGCGTCGAGCAGGGAGGACGGGCGGATCACCGCCGCCCGTACGTCCGTCAGGTCCAGCGACAGGGGCATCAGTGCCAGCGCGTCGTCCGCGATCGCCAGCTTGATGCGCAGGCCGGGCAGCACCCGCGCCTGCTCCCCCTGGGCCACCAGCCGCCGGATGTCGTCCAGTACGCCCGGCCATTCCAGCGCCTCCGGGGCGTACACCGCGCGGTACGTCAGCCCGCCGCGCATCGCCGTCTCCTCCACCGGGTTGGCGGTGGTCAGGGCGTAGGGCGGCCGGTCCAGGGTGCGGACCTGCTGCTTCGCCTCCTGCTGGAGCCGTACGAACCAACGGCCCAGCGCCTCCCGGCCGGAGACGATCTCGACCTCCTTGGCGTCGCCGCGCCGGGCTGCCTCGAAGAGTCCGGCCAGCTCGCCCGCGGCCGACCGTACCCGGCCCAGTTCCACGGTGCGCTCCTGGATCAGCGCCTCCACGGCATGCTGCGGGTCGATGGCCGCATAGCGCCGCCGGGGGCCGGACAGCCGCCCGACCAGCCCTCGGTCGTGCATCCGGTCGAGGGCCCGTGCCACCCGGTCCGCGGACGCGCCGAGCTCGCCCGCCAGCTCGGCGGGCGCGGCCGCCTGCCGGGCGAGCAGCGCGCGGTAGACCTGTTCGTCGAAGGCGTCGATCCCGACGGCTGCCAGTTCCTGGGACATGCGGGTCATCGTGGCCCACCTGTGCCAGCGGCAGCAATGGGCCACAGGGAATCGTTGCCCTATCCGGACCGGGCCGCATTAGGTACCGCCTATGGGTCACTCACACCGAAGAACTGCGCACATGGGCCTGGTGGCCGCGGTGCTCGGCGGACTGCTCGCCTCGGTCCCGCCGGCCGTAGCCGCCCCCGATTCCGATCCCGATCCCGCGAGCCGCGCCGCGCAACGGGTCATCGTCGAGTTCGAGGGCGCCGCGGGGCTGGAAGCCGCGGCCGGCTCCGCCGAGAACGCCAGGAACGCGAAGGCCGCCGAGGTGACGGCCGCCCGCAAGAACCTGACCGGCAGGCACGACGCGTTCCTGGCCGGGGCGAAGGGCGCCGGCATCAACGCCCGGTCCGTACGCCGGCACACGCTGCTGCTCAACGCCGTGGCCATGACCGTCGGCGCCGACGACCTGGCGAAGCTGCGGAAGCTGCCGGGCGTGAAATCCGTCAGCCCCGCCGGCACCTCGCGCGCCCTGGACACCGATGCCAACAGGGTCGTGGGCAATCCGGCCCTGTGGGCCCAGGAGGATCCCGAAGGCGTCAAGGTCACCGGCAAGGGCGTCACGGTCGCCGTGATCGACACCGGGGTCGACTACACCCACCCCGATCTGGGCGGCGGCTTCGGTGAGGGCCACAAGGTCGTCGGTGGCTGGGACTTCGTTGACAACGATGCCAACCCCATGGACGACAACGGCCACGGCACCCATGTCGCGGGCATCGTCGCGGGCAGGGCGGCCGCCGCCACAGGCGTCACCGGCGCCGCGCCGGACGCCGAACTGCTCGCGTACAAGGTGCTCGGCGCGAACGGCAGCGGCGACGACTCGGGCATCATCGCGGCCATCGAGGCGGCGGTGGACCCGGCCAATCCGCACCGCGCCGACATCATCAACATGAGTCTCGGCAACGCCGCGGGCACCGCGAGCGACCCGCTCTCCCGGGCCGCGTCCGCGGCCGTGGACGCCGGCGCCCTGGTCTTCGCCGCGGCCGGCAACTCCGGTCCCGGCTACTGGACCGTCGGCTCCCCGGCCGCCGCTCCCGGCGTCATCGCCGTCGGCGCCTCCACCAGCGGGATCCGGCTGCCCGTGCTCACGGTGGCGGGCGACACCCTGCAGAGCTACCGCGGCGGACGATCCGCGAACCCGCCGGCCGCGCCGGTGACCGCCGGGGTCGTCAGCATCGGCATGGGCACCGCGGAGGAGTGGGCGAAGGCGGGCGACGTCGGCGGCAAGGTCGTGCTGTACGCGATCCCGCCGGCCGTGAACCCGTACGACGTGTGGCCCGAGGAGCTGGAGACCTGGCGCGAGGCCGAACGCCGGGGCGCCGCCGCCCTGGTGGGCGGCGTCGGCGGCGGGGGCGGCGGCCCGGTCGTGTTCGGCGGCAAGAGCCGCGCGAACCCGCTCCAGCCGCAGCGCGAGCAGGCACCCGCCCGCACCGGGGCCGCCGCCCGGAGCGAGGTGCTGCTCGGCGCCACGCCCGCGGAGTCCGGCGACTCCCTGCGCCTGGACCGGCTGGTGGTGACCGGCGTGGACCACGAGACGGGGCAGCGGCTCGCCTCGCTGGCCGAGGCGGGCGGCGAGCTGGTGCTCGGCGGCCGCGACTCCACCGACGAGATGGCCTCGTTCTCCTCGCGCGGTCCGGACTCCGAACGGCTCGGCCTGAAGCCCGAGATCGTCGCCCCCGGCGTGGAGATCCTCTCCACGGTCCCCCGCGGCATCGAGCCCACGGGCTACCGGCGGATGTCCGGCACCTCGATGGCCTCGCCGCTCGCCGCGGGCTCCGCGGCGCTGCTGCGCCAGCTGCACCCGGACCGCCCCGCGGACCGGCTGCGCGCCGAGGTGATCGGTTCCGCCAAGCCGCTCGACGGCCCCGACCTGCAGGCGCAGGGCAGCGGCCGGCTCGACACCGCCGCGGCGGCCCGGACCGGGCTGTACGCCTCCCCCGCCACCGTCTCCTTCGGCCTGGCCCACATGGACCAGCGAGAGGTCACCGGCAGCCGCGAGGTCACCTTCCACAACACCGGCAGCGCGCCGGTCGGCGGCAAGGTGACCGTCACCGGCCCCGCCACCGTCACGCCGGACCACGTCGAGATCCCGGCGGGCGGCACCGCGAAGGTCACGCTGACCGTCGAGCGCGACCGGCCGGACATCACGGACTACGCCACCAACTACCTGAGCGGCCGCGTCACCCTCACCCCCGGGGAGGGCCGGGCGCTCACCGTCCCGTACCTCATGGCGGCGATCCCGCTGTACGTGGACCCGGCCGAGGACCCGTCCAACGACGGCTCCACCACCGTGTACGTCTACAGCCCGACGCCCCTCACCGGCCCGCCGGTACTGACGGTCACCCCGCCCAAGGGCAAGGCCTACACCAAGGCGACGGCGCCCACCTCGGACCCGTCCTACTACCGGGCCGATTTCACCGGGCTCGGCTCGGGCGTCCACACGATGACCGCCCGCGCCACCACCACCTCCGCCGCGTCCGGCACGTCCGCCGCGGTGCGCCAGTACGGTACGGGCGCCTTCGAGGTGACCCTCACGGCTTCCAAGGCCAGGAACTGGAAGGCCGCCGGCCCCAACAGCGCGGTGGGCACCACCCAGTTGGCCCCGGGCGCACCGGAGCAGGCCGTGATGACCCTGGGCACCCGCCCGGGCGCCTGGCTCACCACCGACGGCGGCAAGAACTGGCAGCAGCGCGGCCACACCCCGGTCAGCAACGCGCTGACCGAGCCCTCCCTGGTCATCGACTCCCGCGATCCGAGCCGCTGGTGGGAGGCCGTGGTCAGCGCGCACCCCTCCGCGTTCCCGCAGGGCGGCGCGCTGATGCGCACCGAGGACAGCGGCCGCAGCTGGGAGCGGATGGCCGGTCCGCCGGTCCCGATCACCGCGCTGAGCGCCGACGCACGCACGCGCGTACTCCTCGCCACGTCCGACTACACCGGCGAGCGGTTCGTCAGCCGGGACCGGGGTGCCACCTGGACGCCGGTCGACCTCACGGGGATCACCGGGTACGTCGCCAAGAGCGTGATCGGCGGGGACGACCTGTACCTCTGGGCCGGCCAGGCGATCTGGGTGATCCGCGACTTCGTCACCGGCTCCCCCAAGCCCGCGCAGAAGGTCTTCCAGGCCACGCCGCGCGTGCAGATCCTCGGCGGCTTCGACGCCGACGGCTCCCTGCTCGCCATCAAGGTGCAGGGCCAGAACTCGGGCCTGTACGTGAGCCGTGACGGCGGGCGCAGCGTGGAGAAGACCAGCCGCACCTTCAGCGGTCTGGTCGACGTCTCCGGCGGCGACATCTACCAGGACGACCTGACCGGCAACGGCGCCCTGAGCCGCGACGGCGGCCGTACGTGGACCACGGCGGCGCAGCCGGTGCCGGGTTCGGTGGTCTACGACTACGACCGCTGGGCCGACGGTTCCCACACGATCGGCTCCGGCGCCGCGGGCCTCTTCCGCTCCACCCGGGAGGGCGGCTACCGGCGGATCGGCGTCCAGGGCGAGTCCGTGCCGGCGCTGGCGACCTTCGGGGACCAGCTCCTCGCCGGGACCTCGGTCGGCACCTACCGCACCACGGTGCCCGCCGCGAGCCCCGAGTGGGGTGCGGCGGAGCGCGAGGGCACGACGGGTACCGGTGTCGTCGGTTTCCAGCCGTCCGCGGCCGACCCGAAGTCCGGTTGGCAGCTGGTCAATTACCTGTACGACCTGGTGCTGCAGAAGACCACGGACGCCGGCCGGACCTGGTCGGACGTCGCCCGGCGCGAGGCGAACGGGACGGCGTTCCTGGTCGACCCCGTGAACCCGGACCGGATGATGGTCTCGTACAAGGGATCCAGCACGGCCGGGCTCTCCACCACGACCGACGGCGGCGCCCACTGGAAGACCTTCGACCAGGGCCGCTACTACGACACCATCGTGGCCGATCCCGGCAAGCCGGGGCGGATCTGGTTCGGCGGCTGGTGGGGGCTGTCCTACTCGGACGACTTCGGGGCCACCATGACGCGGGTGTCCGAAGCCGAGGTGCACGCCATCGAGTTCACGGCGGGCGCCATGGTCACGGGCGGCCAGGCGATCCGGGTCAGCAAGGACGGCGGCAAGACCTTCACCAAGGCCGACACCGGCGCCCTGCGGATCAGCGTCTCCGACCTCCTCCGGGTCGGCGACACCCTCTACGCGGGCACCAACACCCGCTGGATGGACTTCACCCCCACCGGCGGGCGCGGCGTACTGCGCTCCACCGACGGCGGGATGAGCTGGCACAACATCTCCCGCTCGATGCCGAACAAGGACGTGCTGTCCCTGGCGGCCTCGCCCGACGGCCGGTACCTCTTCGCCGGCGTCGACCAGGGCGGCGTCCACCGCCTGGAGCTGGACGACTGAGGTCAGGCTCCGCGGAGTCCGGGCCGGCCCGGACTCCGCGGTCGGCGCGATCTTGACAAGTCTTCATGAGCATGACACCAGTGGAGGCCGCACCACACCCACTCCCGCCAGCGGCACCCCACCCCGAAGGGGGCGATCAGCGCATGCCCAGCCCTGAGAGCACGGAACACGACTACGACGTGGCCATCAGCGGAGCCGGCCTCGCAGGCAGCGCCGCGGCGATCCTGCTCGCCCGGCGCGGCGTCCGCGTCGCACTGCTGGAACGCCGCTCGGACCCCGAGGCGTACAAGGTGCTGTGCACCCACTCCATCACCGCCAACGCCCACCCGGTGCTGGACGAGCTCGGCCTCGTACCCGCCCTGGAGGAGACGGGAGCCCTGCACAACACGGCCCGCTGGTACACCCGTTGGGGATGGATCGAGCCGAAGTCGGCTCCGGGCGGGCCCGAGTTGCCCCACGGGTACAACGTCCGGCGCAGCACCCTCGACCCGTTGATCAGGTCCCGCGCGGAGCAGACCCCCGGCGTCGACCTGCTGCCCGGCCACCGCGTGACCGGGGTGGTCCGGGAAGCCGGGCGCACCGTCGGGGTCCGCGCGTCGACCCCGCACGGCGAACGCGAGGTCCGGGCCCGCCTGGTGGTCGGCGCCGACGGCAAGGACTCGTCCGTCGCGGAGCTCGCCGGGATGCGCACCTGGAAGCACGAGAACACGCGCTTCGGCTACCTCGCCCACTACCGCAACCTCCCGCTGCCCGACGGCATCGGCCAGACCTGGTTCCTCGAACCCGACATGGCCTACGCGTTCCCGAACGACGACGGGGTGACGGTCCTCGCCGTGCTCCCGGACAAGAAGCGGCTCCCGGCCTTCCGGGAGGACCTGGAGGGCAGCTTCTCCGCGTTCGTCCGCGCCCTGCCCGAAGCCCCGCCCATCGACTCCGCCGAGCGCGTTTCGAAGATCATCGGCACGGTCGACTACCCCCTCCTCAGCCGCAAGCCGACCGCACCCGGCATCGCGCTCATCGGCGACGCCGCCCTCACCGGCGACCCCCTGTGGGGCGTGGGGTGCGGGTGGGCCCTGCAGTCCGCGCAGTGGCTGGCCGAAGCGGTCGCCCCGGCCCTGACCGGGCGGGGCAGCCTCGACAGGTCCCTCTGGCGGTACAAGCAGCGGCACCAGTGGCGGCTTCGCGGTCACCAGCAGCTGGCCATCGACTTCGCCAAGGCCCGTCCGTTCAACCCCGTGGAGGAGCTCGTGTTCTCGGCGGCGGCCCGCGATGCGCGGATGGCGCGGCACATGCACCGGTTCGCGTCCCGCCTGATCGGCCCCGGGCGGTTCCTGAACCCCGTGGTGATGGCCAGGGCGGCGGTCATCAACATCAGACACCGCGAGGTCTGACGCGCTCGGCCGGATCAACCCGATCGGTCCGCGCCGCCGTTGCGGCCGGGTAGCAGGACGCGGACCGTGAGTCCCCCGCCCGCGCGGGGCGTGGCCACGACCTCGCCGTGGTGCGTGGCGGTGATCGCCTGGACCACGGCGAGCCCGAGCCCGAACCCACTGCCGCGCTCCCGGCCCCGGCCCCGGTGGAACGGCGCGAACAGGGCGGGAACCTCCTCCGGCGGCAGGACGGGGCCGGTGTTGGAGACCTCCAGGAACACCGCGGCACCCGCGGCCCCGGTCGTGATCACGGCGGTGCCGTCGCGGTGGTTGTGGCGTACCGCGTTGGCCAGCAGGTTGAGCGCGATCTGCCGGAGCAGTGCGGGATCCCCGTCCAGCGGCGCGGGCGCCACGTCGAGCGTGACCCGGACCCCGCAGTCACCGGCCTCCTCGGCCAGCTCCTGCGCCGCTGCCCGGGCGGCGTCCGCCAGGTCCGCCGGCCGCAGCGCCAGCGCGGCGGTCTCCGCGCGCGCCAGGGTCAGCAGGGCCGTGATCAGCCGCTCGATCCGTGCGTTGGCGTCCAGCGCGCGCAGGACCGAGGGCCGCAGGTCGTCCGGGACCCGGCCCCGGGCCAGGGGAATCTCCAGCGCGGTGCGCAGTACGGTCAGCGGGGTGCGCAGCTCGTGCGAGGCGTGCGCGGTGAAGCTGCGCTGGGCCGTGAAGCTGCGGTCGAGCCGGTCCAGCATGGCGTCGAAGGTGTCGCCGAGTTCGCGGATCTCGTCGTACGGACCGTCCAGCGCGAGCCGCTCGTCCAGGCTGCTGCCGGTGCTGATCCGCCGTGCGGCCGCGGTCACCTGGTGGAGCCGGCGCAGGGAGCGGTTGCCCGCCCACCAGGCCAGCAGGGCGGCGAGCGCCGTGAAGACGGTGAGCAGCAGCACGGAGCGGGTCAGCAGGTCGCCCAGGATGGCGTTCTGGAAGTGGTCGAAGGCCCGGGCCGGGGTCGTGAGCACGGCCTCGGTGGAGCCCGGGGGCAGGTCGGCGGGCGCCGGGTCGGGGAGCGGTGGCTCCGGGGTCCCGGCGGCGGCCCGCGTGATGAGGTCTCGGTTGGCTTCGATGAGCTGGCGCGAGCTGAGCCAGTTCAGCGCCAGCACCCCGCAGCCGAGTACGGCGAAGACGGCCGTGGTCACCAGGGTCAGCCGGCCGCGCAGGGGCAGGCGGCCGGGGCCGGGGCGGCTCACAGCCGGTATCCGTAGCCGGTGTCGTGCACGATGAGCGGCGGGTCGCCGATCTTGCGGCGCAGCGCGTGCACGGTGACCCGGACCGCCGTGGTGGCCGGGTCGAGCCCCGTGTCCCACAGCCGCTCCCGCAGTTCCTCGGTGGTGACCGGGGCGCCGTCCGCGGCCAGCAGCAGTTCCAGGACGCCCAGTTCCTTCGGCGTCAGGTGCAGCGGGCGGCCGTCGCGTTCGGCGACGCGGCGCACCGTGTCGAGGCTGATTCCGTGCCGGCTGAGCACGACGTCGGCCCGGCCGGCCGCGGAGCGGCGGCCGAGCGCGCGCAGCCGGGCGACGAGCTCCAGGTAGGAGAAGGGCTTGGTCATGTAGTCGTCGGCGCCCTGCCCGAGGCCGTCGACGAGGTCGGACAGGGTGTCCGCGGCGGTGAGCATCAGGATCCGGGCGGGATGGCCCATCGCGACGAGCGCGCGGCACACGGCATCGCCGCCCAGTCCGGGCAGGTCCCGGTCCAGGATCACCACGTCGTAGTCGGCCTCGCCGGTCCGACGCAGCGCCTCCAGGCCGTCGTGGGCGAGGTCGCAGAGCATCCCCTCGTCGTGGAGCCCCTCGGCGAGCATCACCGCCAGTTCCCGCTCGTCTTCGACAATCAGCACCCGCATCGCGTCCCGCTCCGTTCGCCCGTGCCGCCGCTTCCCCGCGGGCCGGCGCCGGGGACCAGCCTGCCCGCAGGCGGGTTAGCCGGTGGTTAGGCGCGCGATCACCGGTGGCTCACCGCGCGGACCGTAGAACTTGGGCGTTCACCGGCAACGCCACAGGGAGTGTGGGACATGCGAAGCTCATCCGCCGCGATACGCGAACGGTCCGTACGAGGTCTACGGAGCCTGCGCGCACTGCCCGCCGCGGCCTCCGCGGCCTCGGCGGCGGCGGTCCTGGCCCTGGCCGGCTGCTCGGCAGCCACCCCGGCGCCCGAGGTCGCCGGGGGCGGGGGCGGGGGGCAGGTCAAGCCGCAGGACGACAACGCGGTCCGCCGGGCCTGGGTGGACTGCATGCACAAGCAGGGGCAGACGAGCGTCGAGCAGGACAAGGACGGCAACATCGGCTTCCCGGCGGCGAGCACGGACTCCGGCATGCCGTCCGGGTACGAGACGGCCGCCCGGCTGTGCGACGAGAAGGTGCCGGGCATCCACCAGGTCCAGCGGGCCGACAGCGCCAAGTTCACGGAGATGGCCCGCAAGTGGGTCGAATGCGCGCGCAAGAACGGCTACCCCGACATGCCGGACCCGGACCCCGAGGAGGGCACGGTCGTCGTCCCGCGCGCCCTGTTCGACGCGGCCAAGTGGGATGCCGCTTCGAGTGCCTGCGAAGCCCGGTTCCCGCTGCCCGGCTACCGGATCGGTGAGTGAGCGTGACCCGCACCGTGGAACCCACAGGAACCGAAGCACCCGAAGCACCCGCAGGACCCGTAGGACCCCTCGCCGAGGAGGGCGGCCGGACGGGCGGGAAGAAGCGCCGCAGGGTGCTCGTCCCGCTGCTGCTGGTCGCCGTGGTGGCCGGGGCCGGGACCGCCGCCGTCGCCCGCCCGTGGGACCGCGGCACCGGGGGGACCGAGCGGGAGGGCGTGGAGTACGGCCTCGCCCCGGTGGAACAGGGCTCGCTGTCCAGCAGCATCCAGCTCACCGGCTCGCTCGTGTACGACGCGCCCACCCCCGTCGTCGCTTCCGGCAGGGGCACCCTCACGGGGCTCCCGGCCGTCGGCGCCGTCGTCAGGACCGGGCAGAAGCTCTACGAGGTGGACGGACAGCCGGTGGTGCTGATGGTCGGCGACCGCCCGATGTGGCGCGACCTGGGCCCTGGTGTTCCCGCCGGCCCCGACGTGGAGCAGCTCGAGCGCAACCTGCTCCGGCTCGGCCACGCCAAGGGACTCGGCCTGACCGCCGACCGGAGGTTCACCCCGGACACCGCCACCGCCGTGAAGCGCTGGCAGAAGTCCCTGGGTCTGAAGGAGACCGGCTCGGTACCCCTGGGCTCCGTGACCATGCTGCCGCAGGAGTCCGTACGCGTGCAGCAGGTCGGCGCGCAGCTCGGCGCGGCCCTGGGCGGTTCCCCGGTCATGACCGTCACCCGCGAGGACCTCGTGGTCACCGCGAAGCCCGCCGAGAACCAGCTCTCCCGGTTCAAGCCGGACGGGCGGGTCCGGATCAAGCTGGCCGACGGCTCCGCCGTCGAGGGACACATCCGTTCGCTGATCCGCGGCTCCGGCTCCGGCTCCGGCGGGGAGGACGGGTCCGGCGGACCGGGCGGCGGCTCCGGCGAGGGCCCGGGTGGAGCCAGGACCACCGTGACGATCGTGCTGGACGGCCAGGACCAGGCCCGACGGGCGGGGCAGTCCGCCGTGACCGTCGCCGTGGTGGGCGACACCGCCGAGCACGCGCTCATCGTTCCGGTCACCGCGCTGCTCGCCCTGGACGGCGGCGGCTACGGCGTGCGGGTCTCCGACGGACCCACCCCACGGCTGGTCAAGGTCCGGCTCGGCCTGATCGCCGACGCCAAGGCGCAGATCACCGGCGACGTGCGGCCCGGCGCGCACGTGGTGGTCCCCAAGTGACGGCTCCCCCGGCGGCGAACGCCGCACCCGTCCTGGAGTTGTCCGCCGTCGTCAAGGAGTATCCGGGCGCGCCCGGCGCGCCCCCGCTGCGTATCCTGCACGACATCGACCTCACCGTCGAAGCCGGTGAACTCCTCGCCGTCGTCGGGCCGTCCGGCTCCGGCAAGTCCACCCTCCTCGCCCTGCTCGGCTCGCTCGACCGCGCCACCTCGGGCCGGCTCCGCTTCGAGGGCCGCGATCTGGCCGGTCTGTCCGACCGGGAGCTGGCCGCGCTGCGGGCGCACCGGATCGGTTTCGTGTTCCAGCAGTTCTTCCTGCTGTCCGGACTCACCACCGTCGAGAACGTCGCGACCGGGTTGCTGTACGCAGGGTCGCCGGTCTCCGAGCGGCGCGCCCGGGCCGTCGAAGCGCTGCGGTCCGTGGGTCTCGGGCACCGGCTGGACCACCGTCCCGACCAGCTCTCCGGCGGCGAGAAGCAGCGCGTGGCGATCGCCCGCGCGCTGATCGGCCGCCCGGCGCTGCTGCTCGCCGACGAGCCCACCGGAGCACTGGACAGTGTTTCCGGCGCCTCCGTGGTCGAGCTGCTGCGCACCCTGAACGCGGACGGCACCACGGTGGTGGTCATCACTCACGACCGTGCGCTGGCCTCCTCGTTCCCCCGGCGGGTCGGCATCCAGGACGGCCGCATCGAGTTCGACGAACGTCTCCCGGAGCCTGCGGGAGCCCGTCGATGAAGGGCCGCACGGTGGAGAGCCGCATGGTGGACAGCCGCATGGTGGACAGCCGGCCGATGAAGGGCCGTCCGATGAAGGCACCTCGTACCCGGCTGCGCCCCATGGACCTGCTGCGCCTGGGCATGATCGGGCCGCGTACCCGCACCATGCGTACCGCACTGTCCGCGCTCGGCATCTCGCTGGGCATCGCCGCCGTGGTCGCGGTCACCGGCATCTCGAACTCCAACCAGCAGCACCTGCTGGCACGGCTGGACCAGCTCGGCTCCAACCTGATCACCGTGGCCCCCGGCAAGGGGCCCGACCAGCAGCCGGTGCCGCTCCCGCTCACCGCGGAGAAGATGCTCTCCGCCATCGCACCCGTGCAGCGGACCACCGCCACCGGGGCCACCAAGGCCCAGGTGTACCGCAACGACCTGGTGCCGGTGCAGCAGACCGGCAGCCTGACCGTGCTGGCCGCGCGCCTCAACCTGCTGGAGGTGCTGCGCGCCGAACTGCACGGCGGCCGGTGGCTGGACGCCGCGAGCGAGAACCTCCCGGTGACCGTCCTCGGCGGCCAGGCCGCTCAGCGCCTCGGCGTCACCGGACCGGGCGAGCGGGTGTGGCTGGGCGGACAGTGGTACCAGGTCCTCGGCATCCTCGCCCCGAACGAACTCGCCCCGGAACTGGGCACCGCGGCCCTGGTCGGCTGGCCCCGGGCGGTCGCCCACCTGGGGGCCGACGGGAGCGCCGCGACCGTCTACCTGCGGTCGTACTCCGAACGCGTGCCCCAGGTCCAGTCGGTGGCCGCGGCCAGTGCGAACCCCGGCAGCCCGACCATGGTCGCGGTGAGCCGGCCCTCCGACCTCCTCCTGGCCCGCACCGAGACGGAGAACAGCCTCACCGCACTCGTACTCGCCCTGGCCGGCGTGGCGTTGCTGGTGGGCGGCGTCGGAATCGCCAACACCATGGTCGTCGGCGTGATGGAACGCCGCGGCGAGATCGGGCTGCGCCGCGCCCTGGGTGCCCGGGGCGGCCAGATCTCGGCGCAGTTCCTGCTGGAGGCCGTGCTGATGGGCTTCATCGGCGGGATGGGCGGACTGGTCCTCGGCGGCCTCACCGTGTACGGCTACGCACTGGTCCAGGGCTGGCCGGCGGCCATCCCGCTCCACACCCTGGTCGCCGGACCCTCGGTCTCGGTGGTGGTGGCCGCGCTCGCCGGGCTCTATCCGGCGCTGCGGGCCGCCCGGGCCTCCCCGACGGACGCTCTGCGCTCGGCGTGACGCCCGCGGTTCGGCGGGGGCCCGTGGCCTTCGCCTCGTGACGGCGCAGGTCCGGGATAGGGTGCCGCCGACGGACGTACTCGGGTGGGCGGGGCGGGACATGACACTGCGGGACGGGGATCCGCGCGCGATCGGCGGGTATGTCCTGATCGCCCGGCTGGGTTCCGGCGGGATGGGGACGGTGTACTCGGGGCGGGCCGCTTCGGGGCGGCTCGTCGCGGTGAAGCTGGTGCACCAGCAGTTCGCGGACGACCCGGAGTTCCGGACCCGGTTCCGGCAGGAGGTGGCGGCCGCCCGGCGGGTGAGCGGGGCCTTCACCGCCGCGGTGGTGGATGCCGACCCGGACGCGGAGCGGCCCTGGATGGCCACCCAACTGGTGCCGGGGTGGACCCTGGGCGCGCGGGTGAAGTCGGACGGGCCGCTGCGCGGCAGCGCGCTGCGCGTGCTCGCGCTGGGGCTGGTGGAGGCGCTGCGCGAGCTGCACACCACCGGGGTGATCCACCGCGACCTGAAGCCCAACAACGTCATGCTGACCGACGACGGGCCGCGGGTCATCGACTTCGGGATCTCCCGGGCGGCGGGCCAGCAGACGCTGACCTCGACGGGGCAGATCCTGGGGACTCCGCCGTACATGTCGCCGGAGCAGCTGTCGGCTCCGGCGCGGGTGCGGGCCTCCTCGGACGTGTTCTCGCTGGGGTCGGTGCTGGCGTTCGCGGCGACCGGGCGGGGGCCCTTCGACGCGGAGTCCCACTACATGACGGCCTACCGCGTGGTCTCGGAGGCCCCGGACATCGCGGGGCTGGCCGATTCGCTACGGGCCGTGGTCGGGGCGTGCCTGGCCAAGGAGGCGGCCGCCCGGCCGGGACCGGACGAGCTGTTGGCCGCGCTGGCGCGGATCCCGGCGGCCGACTGGGAGAACCCGCTCCGCGAGGACGGGGACCCGGGCGGGGAGGACCGTAAACCCCTCGGAGCCGGGACCTGGACCGGCTCGCGGGCCGGCGCCGGAGCGGAGCCGACGGCCGGTGCCGGCGCGCATGCGGACCCACGGGCAGACGCGGACGGCACCGGGGGCCCTGCGGGCCCGACCGCCCCGTCCCGGGAAGGGGCGGACGGGGCCGAGGACGTCGAAGGACTGCCCACCCGGCCGTCGGGGCCGCCGACCGGCCCCGCCGGGGACCTGGCGGGCCTGCGGCCCCGGCGGATGTCCGGGCCGCGCAGACGCACCCTGCTCACCGGGGTGCTCGTGGCTTCGCTGCTGGTCGGCGGCGGCTACTTCCTGGGGTTCGCCCCGCGGGTCGGCGGTACTCGGGACGACACCAAGGCCCCCGCGTCGTCCACCGGGCCCTCCGTGACCCCCGGCTCCTCCGGCGCCGCCACGCGTACGCCCTCCCGGCCGACGGCCACCGGGACCCTCGCCCCGTACCTGGCCACCGAAGGCGGCAGCCCGGGCGGCAGCCGCGCCTACGCGGACTCCCCCGCCCGGCGCCCGGCCGGGTGGAAGGCCTGGGACGGCGGGGCGGACATGGGTGCCTGCGTGTACGCGGACTCCTCGCTGGTGTGCACCGACAGGGGCTCTTCGGGCGACGGCCTCAGCCGCTTCGACGCGGCGACCGGCGAGATGCTGTGGGGGCAGCTGCTGGAGGACGTCGTGGACGGGCAGGCCCCGCTGGTGGTCCCCGGAACGGCCGCGGGAACCCACACGGTGATCGTGCCCGGCAGCAAGGGGTTCACCGCGCTGGACCTCGACGAGGGCATCCCCCGCTGGGAGTTCCCCACCAAGGAGAAGCTGAAGCGGGCGGTCCTGGACCAGGCCGGCAGCCGGGTGTTCGCGGTCTCCGCGTCCGGCACGGTCACCGCCCTGGAGACCCGGTACGGGAAGCTCCTGTGGCAGCAGGAGGTGTCGGGCTCCGAGGACGGCTACCCGGCGCTGCGGGTCGACGGGGACCGGGTGTACGTACAAGGGCGCACCCAGAAGGCCGACATGGGGTTCCAGACCTTCGTGACCGCCCTCGACGGGGCCACGGGCAAGAAGCAGCCGTTCGGGACCCCCCAGGACGGCACCCGCTTCGCGATGCCCGGGACCTGCGAGACCCGCGGACTGACGCTGGCCAGGGACTTGTACGAGGCGACCGTCTTCCTGTGCAGCAAGGAGAACGGGGCGGGCGTACTGCGCGGCGAGCCGTCCCAGCAGCGGAGCGCCGACCTGCCGTACGCCGGAACCACCCTGTCCGGGCCCGCCGCGGCCGGCGACAAGGTGTACCTGATGGCGACCGCCTCGGGCGGCGAACCGGGCTTCATGGAGCTCAACCAGGAGTCCGGCGGCGCCGTGTGGCGGATTCCGCTGGCGAAGGAGTGCACCGACCCGGAGCGCCCGGAGGCCGCGAACGCGGTGGTGGTGACCGACGGGCTGGCGTACGTACGGTGCCGCACCTCGGGCGTGGTCATCGACCTGGCCTCCCGCAAGCAGACGGCCCGGTTCACCGTCCCGGGCGGCGTCCGCCCCGGGACGGACGGCCCGTCCGGCTTCCTGGTGGTGGGCGGCATCGTCTTCACCCCGACCGCCAAGGGCTGGTCCTCCGTCGAACCCACCCCGGTATAGGGCCCGTTCCATGCCCGAAGCAGAAGACGTACGGCAGGCCTGGCGCCGGGTGACCGCCTGGATCGAGCAGCACGCCCCCGACGTGTCCGCCGGCCTCGGCGGCCCGGGGAGCCGGGCTGCCATCGGCGCAGCCGGGGCCGCGTCCCCGCGGCCATCCGTGAGGCCTACGAAGCCTCACGGTGAGCCGGGTCGCCCCGCGCCGGGAGCGGCACGGGGCGAGGCGGTACCCGGGGCGCGGTTCCCCGAGACCCTCTAGTCGATGCCGGGGATCTGGCGGGCCTTGAACGCCGTTCGGACCGCGTCCGCGGCGCTCGCGCCGTACATGCTGCGGGCGGTGGCGATCGTGGCGAGCGCCGCGTCCCGGAAGCTGGTGTCGGGGGCGAAGTCGAACTGTGCGTTGACGATGATGCGGTCGGCCGTCCTCGCGCCCAGGGCCCCGCGGATGTCGAGGAGGGCGCGGGACCAGATCTCGCCGTCCGCGTGCACCTCGCCGGTGCGGTCCGCGTAGACCTTGGTCCCGTCGATGCGGCGCAGGCAGTGCGGGGCCGCGCTGTAGCCGACCGAGTCCCAGTCGGCCACGCACGCGGGGTCCGTCCCGCGCGGCCAGCCGCGGGTGGCGGCGGCGTGGTCGCCGACCGAGACGGCCAGGTAGTCGCCGAAGGCCTCGCCTATCGACCCGGCCTCCGGGGAGGTGCCGAAGCCGGGGACCTGCGCGTGGTGCACCGCGTGCCCGTACTCGTGGACGATGACCTCCGCGTCCTCGGCGTCGTCGACGCCGCCCTTGCCGAAGCGGATCTCGGGCTTCTTGTCGGTGAAGAAGGAGTTGTCGGCGCCCCACTGGTTGATGCGGACGGACTGGGGGCGGTCGTTGACCCCGGGCAGTTCGCTGCCGAAGCCGAGGCCTTGCAGGTACTCCTGCGCCTCGTTGACCCAGAAGTAGGCCATGACCTGCTCGAACTGGTCGTCGGCGCGGGTGTAGCGGGCGGCGTCCGCGGCGGCCGCGGGTGCGCCGGTCTCCGACCGGATGTACGCCCACCGGCCGGAAAGGCCGCCACTGCCGTCCAGGTTGCGGAGCGCGACCGAGGCGTAGGCGGAGTCGGGTACGGCGCCGGCCGAGTCCTTGGCGTCGACGAGCGTCTGGTCACCGGTGGACTGAACGGGGTTGACCATGAAGACGCGGCCCTGGGGCAGGCCGGGCGCGGGCGCCGAGGCCTCGGCCGCGGCCGGTACGGCCAGGCCGAGCAGGGTCAGGGACGCGATCACGGCAGCGGTACGGCCGCGGGAGGTACGGCGGGGCATGGACATCCTCCTGTGAGGGACGTGTGGTGCCGGAAGAACGTGCGCGGTGAGGTGCGGACGCGATCTTTGCTCAACATGCCCGCGTTTGACCAGCCCCGGAGCGAAGCAACTGAGCTGCGGGGGCTCCGCGCGACGACGGCCGCGACGACGGCTGGTGCGACGGCCGGTACGGCAGCCGGGCGACGGCCCGGACGTCGGCCGGGGTGAGCCCTCGGGCCCCGGTGGCGCATGATGTCCCGCGTGCACAGTGCGGAGGAGTTCGGCGGAGCCGACAGCGGAGCGGACATACCGGGGACCCGGGGTGCCCCCTGGACCCAGGGCGCCCCGGGAGACATGACGGACGCCGTCCAGGCGGCGCAACAGGGGGACGAGGCGGCCTTCCAGGCGCTGTTCCGCGCGGTGCAGCCCGTACTCCTGCGCTACCTGACCGTCCTGGTCGGCGAGGACGCGGAGGACGTGGCTTCCGAGTCGTGGCTCCAGATATCCCGGGACCTGGGCTCGTTCACCGGGGACTTCGACGGGTTCCGCGGCTGGGTGTCGACGATCGGCCGGAACCGGGCCATGGACCTGCTGCGGCGGCGTCGCCGCAGGCCGGCCGTGAGCGTACCGGTCGAGTACCTCCACGACCGGCCGGCCGCGGAGGACACCGAGGGGGCCGCGCTGACCACGATGGGGACCGGTGCGGCGCTCGCCCTGATCTCCCTCCTGCCCCGCGATCAGGCCGAGGCCGTGCTCCTGCGGGTGGTCATGGACCTGGACGCGGCAGGCGCCGCACGGGTGCTGGGTAAACGGGCCGGGGCCGTACGGATGGCATCGCACCGCGGGCTGCGCAAGCTCGCCAAGCTCCTCGAACAGCAGGGGGCGGAGGGCGCGGGGGGCGCGGAGGTCACGGGGAGCGCCGGAGTCGCCGGAGTCGCCGGAGTCGCCGGAGTCGCCGGAGTCGCGAAGAGCGGGGGCATACCGGGCGAAACGGTTGATCCAGGGCCGTCCGAAAAAACTTCTGCCCCAGGAGTGACACCGACGACGGCTCCGACGCTGAAGGGCACGAAATGAGCACCCACCGATCCCGCCGGATCGACCGCGCCACGGCCGAGCAGTTGCTCGCCGGCGCCCGGTCGCAGGCCTCGGGCACGCCGGGTGCGTCCGATACATCCGAGTTGACGGATTTGCACGGCACCCCGGACCGTCACGAGGCCCTGGCGGACCTGCTCGCCGCCGCCGCCGCTCCGGCGGGGAAGAGCGAACTGTCCGGCGAGCCGGAAGCCCTCGCCATGTTCCGGGCCGCTCGCCTCGCCCCCTCGGCCGCACCCGATTCCGCGGCCGTTCCCGTACCGGCCTCCCCGGGGCGGTCGCTGCTCACCCCGGCGACGCTCCTCGGCGCGAAGGTCGCAGCCGCCGTACTGGCGGCCGCCCTCGGCGGTGTGGCCGTCGCGGCCGGCACCGGCAACCTCCCCACCGTCCTCGGCGGCGCCCCCGCGGACGACCGCCCGACCGCCTCCCCCACGCCCGGCACCCTGGTCGCGGCCGCGCCGTCCCCCTCGGCGTCCGGGCGCTCGTCCGCGGCGGTCCCCGCCGACCTGGCCGAGCTGTGCCGGGCCTTCAGCCGCGCCCCTGGCCCCCGCCCCGAAGAGGTCCTCGACGAGCAGCGGTTCGCCGCGCTGGTCGCCGCTGCGGGGGGCCGGTCCGGTGTTCCGGGCTACTGCGCTCCCGTCCGGAGCGGCGAGCCGGAACCGAGCGCCTCCGCGCCGGCCGCCACACCGACGCGCAACCCGCGGGGCGGCAACCCCACGCATCCCGGCAAGCCCGATCCGAGCCGGCGTCCCGTCACCCCCGGGCCGAGCGCCGGAGAGCACGGGCCCGGCACCCGTCCGCCGGGCTCCCCGAGCACCGTCCCGTCCCCGCCCCGCCGGGACGTCCCGACCGGGCGCCCCCCGGGGGCGAACCCCTGACCCCGGACGGGATCCGGTCCGGCGGAGTGCGGGTCGTCCCCGTGTCCGTACGTACCTCCGCCCGGGTCCCGTCCACCACCTGTAGAGGCTGTCCACCGATGCACCGACCACCGGGTTCCACGGCGGAACCGGAACCGTATCCGCACGCCGCGTACGCGCCCGTGCCCCCTGCCGCGCCCTGGCCGGCGCCCGCGCCGCCCTCCGACCCCGCCACCGCTCCCTGGACCACGCCCTCCTCCGCCCCCGCCGCCGCCTGGCCCGCCCCCGCCGGCGAACCCGCCGCCGCCTGGCCCGCGCACGCCGCCGAAGCCGCCACTCCCTGGCCCTCGCCCGCGACCGCGACCACGCCCTGGCCCGCACCCTCCGTCGAAGCCCCCGCCGCTCCCTGGACCGCGACCTCTACCGAACCGGCCGCCGCTCCCTGGACCGCGCCCTCCTCCGAACCCACCGCTCCCTGGCCCGCCCCCGCCGGCGAACCCCCCGCAGCCTGGCCCGCGGACGCCGCCGAAGCCGCCGCCCCCTGGGCCGCAGCCTCCCCCGAACCCGCTGCTGCTGCGGCGGCGGCCGCCCCCACCCCCGACCCGAGTCCCGTCTTCGTCGACTCCTCGGGCCGGCGGCAGCGCCGCGTACGGCGTCTGGGGTGGCTGCTCGTCGTTCCGGCCGTCGGCTACATCGCCCTCCTGCTGAGCTCCCTCTTCGGCGGGCCCACGCTCTCCTCCCCGCTCCTGCCGCTCCCCCACGTCTCGAAGGCCCCGGACTCCGCACAGACCAAGGCGCCGGGCACATCCCCGACCCCCGGCGCCTCCCCGAAGCGCACCGGCGGCCCCGTGAGCGGCGCCACCCAGGCACCGGCGGCCCCGTCCGCAGCGAGTCCCGGCCGCGGCCCCACTCCGAGGACCACGGCGGACGCCACCTCCACGCCTTCCGCGAACCCGGCCCCCTCCGCCACCACCGGGGCCACCCCGTCCCCCGGCCAGACCAACCGCGGCCGGTCCACGTCCGCGCCCGGCCAGGGCGGCAAACCGACCGCTCACCCGTGACCGGCCCCCACCCCCGCCCCGCCCCGCACCAGCACCAGCACCAGCAGGAAGCACCTCCCCTTGTCGAAGAACCGCCGCCTCCCCCGCGGCCGGCACAGCACCGTGCGCAACGTCCCCCTGCGCACCCACTGGCTGCTGCTGACCACCCTGGTCCTGACCCTCTCGGCGGCCCTGCTGCTCCAGGGCTACGCCACGCACATGTTCGACTCCACCGCCGACGGGGCCCACCGCGATCCGGGTCCGTCGGGCACCGTCCCGGAGCAGATCCGGACGGGCGGCCCGGTGATCGAGGGGTCCGTGGGCCGGACCGCGGCGGTCAAGCCCCGCACCATCGCCCTGACCTTCGACGACGGTCCGGACCCCCGCTGGACCCCGCAGGTCCTGGACGTCCTGCGGCGCAACGACGTCCGCGCCACCTTCTTCACCGTCGGCGCGCAGGTCGCCGCCCACCCCGACCTGGCGCGCCGGATCGTCGAGGAGGGCCACCAGATCGGGGTCCACACCTTCACCCACACCGATCTCGGCGCGGCCTCCCCCTGGCGCCGCTCCCTGGAGCTGCGCGAGAGCCAGCTGGTCATCGCCGGTGCCACCGGAGTCACCACCCCCCTGCTGCGTCCGCCCTACTCCTCGACCAACGCGGCGCTGAACGACAGTGCCTGGGACTCCGTCGTCCAGGCCGGCACCGAGGAGTACCTCACCGTCCTCAGCACCCAGGACAGCGAGGACTGGCGCCGCCCCGGCGTCGACCGGATCGTGGCCAATTCCCTGCCCGAGGGCACCGACGGCCAGATCCTGCTCCTGCACGACGCGGGCGGCGACCGCTCGCAGACCGTCGCCGCCCTCGAACGCCTCGTCCCCCGGCTGAAGGCCGCGGGCTTCCGGCTCACCACCGTCACCGAGGCGACCGGCCTGCCCGCCGCCACGCACGGGGCGGCGACGGTGGACGAGTGGCAGGGCGTCTCCCTCATCTACGCCCTGCGTGCCGGCGACTGGATCCTGAGCGCGCTGTCCTGGCTGCTGTGGGCGGCGGGCGCCATCAGCGTGCTGCGCGCCGTGGCCGTCTTCACCGCGGCACGCCGCCACGTGCGCAAGCGCCGGGTGCCGTGGGGAGCCCCCGTCACCGAACCGGTCAGCATCATCGTCCCCGCCTACAACGAGAGCGCGGGCATCGAAGCGGCCGTCCGGTCCCTGCTGGCCTCGGACCATCCGGTGGAGATCATCGTCGTGGACGACGGGTCCACCGACGGCACCGCCGACATCGTCGAGCGCCTGCGGCTGCCGGGCGTACGCGTCATCCGCCAGCGCAACGCCGGCAAGCCCGCGGCCCTCAACACCGGTATCGCCGCGGCCTCCTGCAACCTGCTCGTCATGGTCGACGGCGACACCGTCTTCGAACCGGACGCCGTCCGCATGATCATCCAGCCGTTCGCCCACCGCCGCGTCGGCGCCGTCTCCGGCAATGCCAAGGTCGTCAACCGCGGTGGACTGCTGGGCCGCTGGCAGCACATCGAGTACGTCGTCGGCTTCAACCTCGACCGCCGTCTCTTCGACCTCGCCGAATGCATGCCCACCGTGCCGGGCGCGGTGGGAGCCTTCCGCCGCGAGGCCCTCCTGCGCGTCGGCGGTGTCAGCGACACCACCCTCGCCGAGGACACCGACCTCACCATGGCCCTGTGCCGTGACGGCTGGCGCGTCGTCTACGAGGAGCGGGCCAAGGCCTGGACCGAGGCCCCGGCCACCCTCGGCGCCCTGTGGAAGCAGCGCTACCGCTGGTGTTACGGGACCCTGCAGGCCATGTGGAAGCACCGCGGCGCCCTCACCCAGCGGGGCCAGGCCGGAAAGCTCGGCCGCCGGGGCCTGCTGTACCTGCTGATGTTCCAGGTGTTGCTGCCGCTGCTCGCCCCCGTGGTCGACGTCACCGCGGTCTTCGGCCTGATCTTCCTCGACCCGCTCCGGATCCTGGGCCTGTGGAGCGCCTTCCTGCTGCTCCAACTCCTGATGGGCCTCTACGCCTTCCGCCTCGACAAGGAACACCCCGGCACGCTGTGGAGCCTGCCGCTCCAGCAGTTCGTCTACCGCCAGTTGATGTACCTGGTCGTCATCCAGTCCGTGTTCACCGCCATCGCGGGATCGCGCCTGCGCTGGCAGCGCATGGAGCGCTACGGAAGCCTCCAGGTCCCCGTCGCCCCGCCGGCGCCCCGCAACCCCGGCCGGCAGGACGCCGACTGGTCGGGGTGAGCGCGGCCGGTCACCGTTGACGTACGGCCGCGCGCTCCCGGACCGGGCCGGGAACAGGTGCTCGGTTTGGCGGGTGCGGGGAATCTCAATACGATCCGGCGATGATCACTAGAAGACGGGTGAGGGCCAGTGCGTACGGCCTGTTCCTCACCCTCGCTGTCGGGTTGTTCCCGTCAGGTGCCGCCGCCGATGAACCGGTGGCGAAGGAAGCTCCCAAGGTCGAGTTGGTGCTGGACGTCAGCGGCTCGATGCGCGCGCGGGACATCGACGGGCAGACCCGGATGTCCGCCGCGAAACAGGCGTTCAACGAGGTACTGGACGCCGTGCCCGACGAAGTACAGCTCGGCATACGGACCCTGGGCGCCAACTACCCCGGCCCCGACAAGAACCTCGGCTGCAAGGACACCAAGCAGCTCTACCCGGTGGGCCCCCTGGACCGCACCGAGGCCAAGACCGCGGTGGCCACGCTGGCCCCCACCGGGTGGACTCCCATCGGACCGGCGCTCCTCGGTGCGGCCGAGGACCTGAAGGGCGGCGACGCCACCCGGCGGATCGTGCTCATCACCGACGGCGAGGACACCTGCGCCCCGCTCGACCCCTGCGAAGTGGCACGGGACATCGCGGCCAAGGGGATCCACCTGGTCATCGACACGCTCGGGCTCGTCCCCGACGCCAAGACCCGCGACCAGCTGATCTGCATCGCCGAAGCCACCGGCGGCACTTACACCTCCGTGCAGCACACCGCCGAACTGTCGGGCAGAGTGCGGCAGTTGGTGGGCCGGGCGGCCACACCGGTGGTCAATCCGGTGGCCACCGAAGGCGCCAAGCAGTGTGCGGGAGCACCGGAGTTGAAGCCCGGCCTCTACAGCGACCGCGAGAGCTTCGCGGAACACCGCTGGTACCGGGTCTCCGTGGCCCCGGGCCAGGAACTGCGGGCCTCGGTCAGCATCGGGGCCGACCGCGCCGTGAACAACGACTACGGCGTGCTGCTGCGCGCCACGACGCAGAGCGGCCGGGAGATCGTACGCGGCCAGGAGGCCGGTGACGGGCGGACCGACCTGATCTCGTCCGGTCTGCGCTATCCCAAGGCCGGGAGCGCCGACGACGAGGAGCCGGCCGAGACCGTGTGTCTCCAGGTCAGCAACTCCTTCTCGGCGCCCGCCTCGGTCAAGACCACCCCGGGCATGCCGGTCGAGCTGACCATCGACGTGGTCGACGGCCCGGACGGGGCGTCCGACGTGGCCTCCTTCGGCCTCGGCCGCGGCTGGTGGCTGCTCGGCGCACTGGCGCTCACCGGCCTGCTCGCCGGACTGGTGTGGGGCTGGGTCTCCCGCTGGCGTATCGCGGTCTGGAGGACCAACTGATGACTGCCCTGAGACGTGACCGAAGCGTGCGGCGCACGCTGACCGCCGCCCTCCTCGTGGGCGGCGGCCTGCTCGGGGTGGCGGCCTCGCCGTCGCCGAGCCCGAGCGGCGCCGGGGCGGGTCCGACCGAGGCCGGCACGGCCTTCCGTACCGCCACCCCGCTCCAGTTGGACCAGGAGGCCACGGCCGACGCGTCCACCGGCGACTACCTCTACTGGGTGCTCCCCCTGGACTCGGGCCAGCGCGCCACCGTGCGCGCCTCGGTCACCCTGCCCGCCGCGACCGGCCGGCACTCCGCCTCCACGTGGCAGCTCGACGTGTACGACGGTCTGCGCCGCCGCCAGCCCTGCATGTACGGCACGCAGACCGGCACGGCCGCCAAGGACGCCGCGACCGTCGACCTGTCCTGCACCCTGCGCCCGGTCCGCTCGGGCGCCGACCAGTGGGCCAACGACCCGCTGCCGGGGGCCTATTACGTCCGGCTCACGGTCACCGACCTCGCGCAGGAGGACCTCGGCCAGCCCGTACGGGCACGCCTGCGGGCCGAGGCCAGGGACGTCGGCGGCGCCTACGCCGCCGACAACGCCCTGGCCGCGCCGCTCGTCCCCGGTGCCGGCACGGCGTCCGGCGTCGCACCGGCCGACGGCTGGTCGGGCACCTGGTGGTCGGACCGCTGGCTCTGGACGGCGGCCGGCGGCCTGCTCGCCGCCCTCGCGGGCATCGGCGGCTACCGCCTGACCCGCGGCGCGGGCCGCCCGGGACGGGTACCGCCCACCGCCTGATCCCGGCCCGGGTGCGGGGCCGGCGGGCCCCGCACCCGGGAATGCGTGCAGTATCCACACACCGGAGCCGTTGCTTCCCCCCGAGATCCGCCGAGATGATGCGCCACACACGCACACCGGGGGGATGCACATGGACAGCGGTGAAACACGGGCCGATCAGTACGACGACGAGTCGGAGGACTACGTCGCCTACTGGCAGGGGCGCGACTACGAGCACGCGGCGGAGATAGCCGCGGTCAAACGGCTGATCGGCGGCCGCCGTTACGGGCTCGCCTGCGAAGTGGGCGGCGGTTTCGGCCGGTTGAGCCCGGTCCTCAAGGAGTACGCGGACCGGGTCATGATGTTCGACCCGAGCGCCAAGCACGTGGCCATCGCCGGACGGCTGCTGGCCGACCAGCCCGGGATCACCGCGCACCACATGCTCCCCGGCCACCTCACGGTGGACGACGGCTCGGCCGATCTCGTCTCGATGATCCGCGTCATGCACCACCTGCCCTACCCCGGCCCCACGCTGCGCGAGATCGCGCGCGTACTGAAGCCCGGCGGGCGCGCCCTGATCGAGGTGGCCAACTCCGCGCACATGCTGAACAAGCTGCGCTACGCGAAGCGGCTGCGCGGTGTCCCGCGCAGCCCCGTGGACATCCGCTCCGCCGAGAAGGTGGCCGAGGGCAGCATCCCCTTCGTCAACCACCATCCCGACACCGTCGTGCGGCAGTTCGCGGACGCCGGACTGCGGGTCGAGGACAAGCTGTCGGTGTCCAACATGCGCAGCGGCCGGCTCAAGCGCAGCGTCGGCGAGGACCGCCTGCTGGCGGTCGAGCAGCGCATCCAGAGCCCGCTGGCCGCCCTCAACTTCGGTCCCAGCCTGTTCTTCCTGCTCCGGCGGAGCGGGTAGCTCAGGGCCCCGACACGTCGGAACCTCCGGGGGCGCCGCCCAGCGTGAACGTCGCGGCGCCCGACGGCGGCAGGAGCGGCCGCCACGCCTCGGGGAGCCCCGAGGGGTCGGCGAAGGCCGTGTCCATGAACTCCGCGTGATCCGCGAAGTCGGTCGCGGCGAAGGTCACCCGGTCCGCGAAGGACGCGCCTTTGAAGAACGCCGGTCCGGCGAAGGTGGCGTGGTCGAAGGAGGCCCGGCCCTCGAAGCGGGCCTGGTCGAACACCGCGCCGGAGCCCCACACGGTGGACGCGAAGACGGCGGGGCCCTGGAAGGTGGTCCGCTGCCAGGTGCTGTGGCCGTGGAAGACCGTGTGCGCGAGGTCCGTGACTCCCCGCACGCGCATCCGGTCCATCAGCGCCCTGTCCCACACCTCGGCCTCGGCCAGGTCGAGACCCTGGGCGAACACGGCCTCCGTGAATCCGGCGTTGCCGTTGAAGTCGGCTTTGAAGAAACGTGCTTCGCGGTCGAACACGGCCGCGTCGAAGGTCGCGCCGCGCCGGAAATCGGTCCGCCCGAAGGATGCGCCCCCCTTGAAGCGGACCGTGTCGAACCCCGCCCGGCCTTCGAAGACCGCCAGGTCGAAGGAGGCCCCGCCCTCGAACTCGCCTCCGGGCACGGCCCAGTCACCGGTGAAGCGCGCCCGGTCGAAGAGCACGCGCCCCGCCCTCACCTGTCCCGTCCCCGGCTCCCGCAGAGCGAACAGCAGCTGGCCGAGCAGCCCGTCGCTGAAGGCCGTACCCCGCAGGTCCACGTCCGAGCCCGGTCGGAGCGCATTGAGGTACTCGGCCCGTTCCACCGCCGCCACGTGGGCGAGACAGCGCAGGCGGCCCGGCAGACGGATGCCGATGCACCCGCCCGGAACCGCCTGCGTGCCGCCGTACCCGCAGCTCGGCCAGCCGACGGCCGGCACGTCGATCCCCAGCTCGGCATCGATCAGTGCCCTCCCCACCTCGGCGGCGGGGTCGGACCAGTTCCACCTGCGCGGCTCCGTCCCCGTGTTCGCCAGTGCTGCGACCCCGAGGTTCTCCAGCCCGGGGACACCGCGCATCGATTCGCCCCTCACGATGACGACCGTCGCCGGCTCCCGGGAACCGTCCGGCCTCGCTGCAAGTACCAGGCGGCCGACCAGCGCCCCGGCCTCGTCCGCCGCCGGCCCACGCAGATCGGGCGTGAACCGCCCTCTGGCCAGACCCACCACCAAGGAGATCTCCCATTCGCCCGAACCCGCCCGTAGCGCCTCGAGTGCCGGGGGGAGTGCGGCCAGCAGCCTGCCGGCCTTTCCGAGGGAGCCTGGATCCTCCAGGGGGACGAACAGGACCCCGTCTCCCTTGGAGTACACCGAGCCGGCCCCGCCTGCGCCCGTCTGTGCACGCAGAAGGATTTGGGTCACTTCCTCCGTCGCCGACCGGTCGGTCGGCCCCTCCTCCACCTGGATCCGTACCGCCAGGCAGACACCCGAGCGTTCGTTCCCGGTGCCGGCGTGCGCCGCCACCACCGCACGGAATCCGGGCTGCTCCAGCAGAGCCTGCCCGGTGAGGAACACCATCCGCTCCGGCAACACCGAGTGCACGATGCCCACCAGCCGTCCGTCCCGGGAGACCGGGGCGCCCGCGTAGTGGGTCCAGGCCTCCGGCTCGGCGGAGAGCCGGACGAGCTCCCCGTTGCGCTCCCCCTCGTACGGGAGGACCTCGGCGGCCAGCGCCACCGCCTCGCCCTGATCGGTCGCGCCGTCCACGACGAGGCGCTCCCCCGGGGCCGCGAACCCCTCCGCCCAGGCCGGCTCCGTCCAGACCGCCGGGTCGACGAGGTCCACGTCGGAAACGAGCAGCAGCACCTGGGGCGCCGCCCCGTCCCCCCAGGCGTGGTAGCAGAGGAACTCCTGCTCCTCGACCCGGACCCAGGCGGTGGGGCTCGACCGCTGGGTCTGCGCCGCCTCGCCGACCGTAAGGACCAGCCGGGGCGACAACAGCACGCCCACCGCCTGCGGCTCCCGCGGGGACTCGAAGCGGACCCGCACCACCCGGTCGGCCAGTCCCGACACCGGCCCGGCGGCCAGGGCGAACGGCATGGCGTCCGGCGCCAGTTCGCGGTGCCCCCCGCCCCGGGGCCCGCGGCGGATCGCCGTGAAGTCCCGGCCGGTGCCGCGCTTGTGGGACATGTACTCCCACACCCGTCGCCGCACCAGCTCCCGTACGGCGGCCACGTCACCGCGCAGCTGCGACCCGAGCAGGGCCTCCCGTACGCCCGGCAGGAACTCGAACTGAGCGCTGTCGGCGTCCTGTTCGCCGTCCCAGGGGGCGAGCAGCCCGCCCAGGGCCACTTCCGCGAGGTGGCCGTGCTCGGACTCGCTCAGCAGGGAGCGGCGTACGAGGGTCATCACGGGCAGGGTGAGCGGTACGGCGGCCAGGTGGTCGGCGAGGCGCTGGGCCGTCGGCGAGGCGCTCGCGCGGAAGCGCTCCACCGCCTCCAGGGGGTCCGGGAAGAGCTTCGGAGCCCCCTGTGTCCCGTACGGGCCCCCGCGCGCGGGTTCCGCGTCGAGGCGCAGGCACGCGAGCCGCCGCCAGCGGCCGTCGCCGGACACCACCCGCACCAGGCGGGCCAGGCTCCCGGAGGCGATGCCGACCACCGGGATCACCGCCCCGCCCCCGCGGGCCCGCCGGGCGATCGGGACCCGCTGCCAGGAGCGGGTGGCCGCCGCCGGCCGGTCCGCGCGCACGGCGAAGGGGGCCGGCTGGACCGCCCCGCGCGTCCAGAGCCGCTCGGGCAGGACGTTCAGTACGGCCACCGCGTTGTGCGCCGACCACTGCCGGAGCACTCCGCGCAGGGGCGCTTCGCGCCAGCCGCCGGCGACCGTGTCGGAGAGCACCAGGATCAGCCGCCGGCCCGCCGGGTCGACCAGCTCCAGGGGGTTGCGGGGCGGGCTGTCGCGGTGGTGCGCGACCCTGGGGACGCCGCCGGGGCCGGTGCCCGTGAGCCGCCAGGTCCGCACGTCGCGGAAGACCCCGCTGCGGGTGAGGAGCCCGCGCACCTCCTCCACCAGGTCGGACCAGAGCAGCATCGAGTGGTGGGAGTCGACGACCAGGGCCACGTCCAGCCAGCGGCTCTCGGCGGGGCGCAGGACCGGGGTGAGCACCATCCGCTCGATGCTGCGCTCGACGGTGAGCTGTTCGTCCAGTTCCTCCCCCGGGCCTCCGATGCCGCGGCGGCCGATCGGGCGCAGGGCGCGCATCAGCGCGAGCGGGTCGTCGAGGGAGGCGGCGCGCGGCAGCCGCACGGCGGTGCCCCGGCGCGCCGCGGGCGGGACGGGCGCCGCGGGCGGTGCGGGCGCGCCGCCGGGGCCGCCTCCCGCGGCCCGGTCCTCGGGGGCCTCGGGCGCGGGGGCTGCGGTGGGTGCGGTCGCGTTCGCGGTGAAGTACTGGACTCCCGGTTCGACGGCGCCGCCGCGCGCCTTGGCGGGCAACTCCGGTGCGTCGGAGGACGTTTCGGGTCCGGTCGCCGGGGGCGCCCCGGGAGGCTCCGGGCGGAGGGCGGCCGCGTCGACCCGGGTCGCGAGCCACAGGATGTCGGCGATCTCCTCCGCTCCGACCCCGGGGCGCGGGCCGTTGTCCTCGGCGCCCTCGGCCAGGGCGGCGAGGAGCCTCTCGATCACGCGGAGGGTCCGGTGAGGTGGTGCATGACGGTGGCGAGGAAGCGTTCGCGGTCGCCGGGGGCGGACCAGGCGCCGGCCAGGCGGAGCTGGATGGCGTTGAGGAGCTGGTCGGTGGCGAGGTCGCCGTCCTCGGCGCGTTCCAGGAAGCTCTGGACGAGATCGCGGTACTCGTCGCTGTTCTCGATGTCGACGCCGAGCCGGCCGCGCACGATGCGGGCGAGCTTGTCGGGCCCCGGCGGGTCCAGGTGGAGCCGGACGCAGCGGCGCAGGAAGGCGGGCGGGAAATCGCGTTCGCCGTTGCTGGTGAGGACGACGATGGGGAAGTACCGGCACTGGACGCGGCCTTGGGAGATCCGGACGACCTCCTCCGTGTCGTCGTCGGTGCCGATGGCGACGGTGGGGGCCTCCTTGACGAGCCGGGCGAGTTCGGGAATGACGAAGCCGCCGTCCTCGAAGACGGTGAGGAGGTCCCCGGGGAGGTCGATGTCGCTCTTGTCGATCTCGTCCACGAGCAGGACGCGGGGGCGGTCCTGGGGCAGGAGGGCCGTGCCGAGGGGGCCGAGGCGCAGGTAGCGGGCGATGGACGGTCCGCCGTCCGCCGGAGCGGGAACCGGCCCGCGGGCCGCGGGCGGCACGGCGCCGGGTGTGCGCATCTGCTCCAGCCCCGCCTCCTGGAGCCGGCCGATCGCGTCGTACAGGTACAGGCCGTCGCGCAGCACGGTGCGGCTGGTGACCGGCCAGTGCAGTACCGGCCCCAGGCCGAGGTCGGCCGCGATGCTGGAGGCGAGCGTGGACTTGCCGACGCCCGGCTTGCCGGTGATCAGCAGGGGCCGGCGCAGGTGAAGGGCCGTGTTGACCACGTCCTTCTCCAACTCGTCGGGTACGTAGCCCTCGCCGCGCCGCCAGGTGCGCTCCCAGGCGGGTCCCTCGCGGCCCGGGGGCGTGTACCCCGGGTCGGGGACGCCTTTGAAATCGCGCCAGGGCGGTGGCGGTCCGGCCTCCAGCCTGGCCCGGCGCTCGGCGGCCTCGCCGGTCCCTTGGTACAGCCACCAGTCCTTCACCACAGCCTCTGCCTCCATCGTCGGTGTCGCGGGCCGTCGCCGCGAGCGGTCATCGGGATCGGTGCGGATGCGAAGTCGGGAGCGGGCCCGGGGCCCGGGTCCAGGTCCGGGGCCGGGGCCGGGGTCGGGGCCGGAGAGGGGATCAGGGTCGGCGGCGGCATCGGGAGCGGGTTCAAGCCAGGGACCGGAGGGTGAGGGTGTCGTCGGGATCGTCCCACAGGAGGACCAACCGGTCTCCCCCCGGCGGCTGTCGGCGGTCGGCGCCGGGGGCGCCCGCGTCCGCGACGGCCGCCGCCCGGCGCACCGCGCGCACGCGGGCGGGCAGCGCGAGGACGTCGAGTGCGCCGGGGTCCGGCGGCCGCCCGTCCTCACCGGCCGGCACCAGCAGATCGAGCAGGCCGTACGCGGCCCCGCCCGGACCGGCACCCCGGGTATCCCCGGATTCCGCGGTGCTCCCCGCCCGGCCCGTCCCGGCGTACGCGAAGCCGCCCGGAGCCGCCTGCGCCGCCCCGGCCCGGTCCGTGCCCGTCGGAGCGGGACCGCGGTGCCAGAGGGCCACCGGGACGCCGCCCTCCAGTACCGCCTCCACCACCGCCGCCGTCCGCGCCCCGGCCCGGGTGTGCGCCACCACGCACGCGGGCGCCGGGCCCGCTCCCAGTTCCATGCCGAGCCCGTCGTCCGCGTCCGCGTCGGCCACCACCCGGACCGCCTCCGGGTGACGGCCGCCCTGGGCCCACAGCCAGCGCCATTTGCCGCGCCATTCGGCGCCGGTGTACTCGCGCTCCTGCGGGCAGCGCACCACCACCTGGTAGAGCACCCCCAGGGGCCGGGTCCGCCTGCCCGGGCCGCGCGGGACCGGCCACTGGTCGAAGTCCAGGTCGAGCAGCTCGTACGGCACGTGGAACTCGATCCGCTCCACCGCGCCGGAGAGCCGCCACGCCTCCGCCTCCTCGGCTCCCCCCACGCGCGAGGCCGCCACGAGTTGCCGTACGAGTGCGTCCCGTACCGCCTCCAGCCGCACCGGCTCGCCCTCCGATTCCCAGATGTGCTCGGTCGCCTCCCGGCGCAGCCACATCCGGGCGAGGAACCCGTCCTCCCCGCCCGGCGGTGTCTCCAGCCGCACGTGCAGGTCCGTCCTGCGCGCGGGCGGGGGCGGCGGCGGCAGCGCGGGCAGGGCGAGGCGTTCGCGGGTGGCGCGCACCCAGTCGCACAGCCGGGCCGCCCACCGCTCGTCGCCCGGCGCGCCCTGTTCTCCGAGGAACCGTACGAAGGGCACCGGGAGCGGCATCCCGCCCGGCCCGCCGTGGCGTTCGTCGAGGTCCTGCACCACTTCCAGCAGGGTGTCCCCGGGCAGGCCGCCCCGGACGGGGGCCGCGCAGCCGGCCGCCTTGAACGCCCACAGGTACGCCTCGTAGGCGCAGCGCGGCAGGTCGCGGTCCTCGAAGAGCTCGCCGAGCCCGTCCCAGGCGACCTGGTCGAGGCGGCCCGCGCCCGGCGGCGCCGGCCCGGGGCGCCCGTCGTCGGGGAAGCCGAGGAAGGAGGAGGCGTCCCAGTCGCGGTCCACGACGAACTGCGGGAGCTGCCAGCCCTCCCCGCGGTCGCGCAGGCCCAGGAAGGTGCGGTGGATGGAGCGGGCGGTGTCGGCGAGACCGGAAACGGCCTCGCGCAACGGGCGTTCGCCGAGTTCGGCGAGGAGCTCCTCGGTGAAGCGGCCCGCGCCGCGCTCGGCGTCGTTCTTCGCGGCCTCGCCCTCGCGGGAGGCGTACAGCCGGAACTGGCGCCGCCCCGGGACCGTCGCACCGCCGCCGTAGTCGCTGCTGCCGAAGTTCCACCGGGCGTCGCGGGGCGCGTCGACCCGACAGGCGTCCACCAGGGTGGCCTGGTACCGGAAGAGCTCGCGCTTGACGAGGTTGGTGCGCCACCAGCGCAGCGCGGAGTCGAGGTTGAGGTGGCGGATCTGGCCGGGCGTGGCGTCCGAGGAAGGCAGCATCAGTTCACCGCGGCGCGGTTCCGTGTATCCGTGTCCGGCCCAGAAGATCACGAGCAGATCTCCGTCGCACGCCGGGAGTTCGTCGAACAGCACCGATTTCACGTTCGCCTCGGTCGCCGGACGGTGCGCGGTGCGCAGGGCCTCCAGACCGTCGGAGGCCGACCATTCGAGCGAGTCCGGGTCGTCGAGCGGAGACAGCAACAGCCGTACGTGTCCCGGCGGCACCCCTCCCGGTCCGGTCAGCCAGCGGGCGAACCGCAGGGCGTCGCGGGCCGGGCCGCGCAGGTTCCAGTGGCGGCTGACGTCGTAGCTCTCGACCCCGGCGACGAGCGCGAAGGTGCGCGGCCCGAGGTCGTGGGGCAGGGAGTCGAGGGAGTTCACCCGATCTCCGCTTCGGCCACCGCCTGTTCGATGCGTGCGTAGAGGGAGTCCTGTTTCCAGTAGGCGCTGTGGCAGGCCGGGAAGGGCTGGCGGCTGCCGATCTCCTGGTCGCTGACGCGCGGGTCGCCGGGGAAGACGGGCTCGGCGAGGTAGGAGAGCACGTCCTGGCGGTCGTAGACGTTGAGCCAGCGCGGGAAGGCGTACGGGAGCCTGCTGCCCGGCACGATCCCGGCGAGCGCGCCGAGTTCGTAGAGGAAGGGTGCCTGCGAGCCGACGGTGACGAGCAGTTGGACTCCGGGCACCGGCTCGCCGCGGGCGGCCGCCAGGGCGAGGAGGTCCACCAGGGCGATGCCGCCGAGGCTGTGGCCGATGAGTACGGTCGGCCCCGGCTCGGCGGTGATCCGCTCGTGCAGGAACGCGCGGAGGTCCGCGCCCCGGGCCTGGTAGCGCAGGATGTCGCCGAGGGCGGGGGTGGCCCCGACGGTGAGGGAGCCGCGCCAGGCGTTGAGCAGCGGCTGGGTGGTGACGCGCAGGGCGAGCCTGCCGAGGACGGCGGCGGCCCGGGCGCCGGGGACCCGGGCGTCGCCGCCGAGGCGGGTGGTGATCAGCTCGACGAGGCGGTCGCGTTCGGCTCCGGTGCAGTCGGCTTCGGCTCCGGCCGAGGCGAGTGCGGCCGCGGTCACCGCGCGGGCCAGGGCCTTGGCCAGTTCCCGGGCCTGCGGCTGGCCGGTGGCGCGGGCCCCGGCGCGGGCGGCCTCGGCGGAACGGGAGACGGTCTTCAGGGCGGCGGGGAATCCGGCGGCGAGGCCGGTCCCGAGCAGTAACGCGGCCTGTTCGCCGCCGTCGGGGACCCCGGAGACCTCGGCGAGCAGCTCCAGGACGCGTTCGCCCGCGGACTGGACGCCCGGCATGGCGAAGGCGTCGTCATCGAGATCGCCGTCGGGGTCGCCGCCGGCTCCGGTGTCCCAGCCGGCTTCCGCCAGCACCCGCAGCTCGCAGAGGGGGTCGGCGACCAGCAGCCCCCACTCGGCGATCTCCTCGTCGTCCGGGCCGACGGCAGCGCCGGGAGCGCTCAGTCCGGGCACGGAACGGCCCTGGGCACTCAGGGTGGCCCCGTACCGCTCCCCCCAGAAGCAGGAGTCGACGGTCGCCCTGGGGAACCGGGCGGTCAGCCGGTCCCGGACCAGGGCGAAGAGCTGGTCGTGCCGCTCGCGCCGCACCCCCGTGCCGTGCACAAACAGAAATCGCATCGCGGCTCCGCCCCCTCGCACAGTCGTCCCCGCTCGGCACGATAGCGCCGCGCGGCGAACGGGGCCCTCGGAACGCCGAGTTCACGGACCCCGGACACCGGCGGGACCACACCCGCCCGACGGCCGGCCACCCCCGGCCACACTCGGCCGCCTCTCCGCCGCGCGTCCGGCCCACCAGGCACCTCCCCGCCGCACGTCCGGTCGCACCCTCGCCTCACACGGCCGCCCTCCGGACCCCCGACCCCGGGCCCGGACCCGGTCCCCGGGCCCTCAGTCCCGGTCCCACCCAGCCCCCGCAGCTGCCCCCATCCCGGCCCCCGTATCCCCGGACCCGCCCTCGCCCCCGCCCCCGGGCCCCCGGCCCACCCGCACCTGTCGTCCGTCTCCCCCACATCTATCAATCACCTGTCACATGTGAAATATTACTCCCGCTCCGGCCAACCCGACCGACCGGAACCTCCAGAAAGGTCAGCTACGTTGCGCAGACTCGCTGCGGTGGGAGCGGCGATATCCCTCGCCCTCCTCGCCGCCCCCGCGCTCGCCGCCACCGCACCCCCGACCCCGCCCCCGACGCCCGCCGGGCAGCAGCAGGCCGATCGGGCCGCCCCGCCGCCCGCGCCCCTGGAGCTCCAGCGCCAGGCCCTGCGCCGCCAGGCCCTCGAAGAGGTGGCCGCCGGCCGCCCAGGGGGCCTGCGCGCCGAGGCAGACGGCACGCTGCCGCGCCTGGCCAAGGTCGGCAAGCGCTACGTCGAACTGGCCCGGGAGCGCAAGGACAAGGTCTTCGTGATCCTCGCCGAGTTCGGCGACCAGGTGGACAACACCACCCAGTTCGAGGGCAAGCCGCGCTTCGGCGGCACCCCGGGCCCGGCGCACAACACGATCGGCAAGCCGGCCGCGGACGACAACCACACCCTGTGGCGCAAGGACTTCGACCGGTCCTTCTACGAGAAGCAGTTCTTCTCCACCGACCCGCAGTCCGCATCCCTGCGCGCCTACTACCGGCTCCAGTCCTCCGGCCGGTACGACATGGACGGCATGGTGACCGACTGGGTCAAACTGCCCTGGAACGAAGCCCGTTACGGCACGGACAACTGCTCCGAGTCCGGCCAGTGCCGGACCAACTGGGACATGATCCGGGACGCCACCGACTCCTGGTACAAGTCCGAGCGCGCGAAGGGCCGTACGCCGGAGCAGATCAAGGCCCAGCTCGCCGAGTACGACGTGTGGGACCGCTACGACGCCGACCACGACGGCAACTTCGACGAGCCGGACGGCTACCTCGACCACCTCGTCGTCGTCCACGCGGGCAAGGACCAGACCTGGGGCGGCGGTACGCAGGGCAAGGACGCCGTGTGGGCGCACCGCTGGTTCGCCTACTGGAACCAGGCCGGCAGCGCGGGCCCGGAGGGCAACAAGGCGGGCGGCGCCCCGGTCGGCGACACCGGCATCTGGGCCGGGGACTACCTGACCGGCGGGGAGAACAGCGGCGCGGGCCTCTTCGCGCACGAGTTCGGGCACGACCTGGGCCTGCCGGACCTGTACAGCTCGGACGGGGACAACAGCGTCAACTTCTGGTCGCTGATGTCCTCCGCGTCCTACCTGGGCAAGGGCCGCAATTCCACGGGCGAGTTCCCGGGCGACCTCGACCCCTGGAGCAAGCTGCAGCTGGGCTGGCTCCAGTACACGGAGGCCGACGCGGGCCGCACGACGCGGGCGACGCTCGGGGTGTCCGGCTACAACACCGAGGATCCGCAGGCCCTGTTGGTGCACCTGCCGCCGTCTTCGACCAAGACCGAGCTGGTGGACCCGTACGAGGGCGCCAGCCAGTGGTGGAGCGGTACCGGTGACTTCATGGACAACACGCTGTCGCGCACGGTCGACCTCTCGGGGATCGCGGCCGGGACGCCGGCCGGCCTGGACGCCCGCGTCTGGTACGACATCGAGCAGGACTTCGACTACCTGACGGTGGAGGCCTCCACGGACGGCGGGGCCGCCTGGACGGCGCTGCCGGGCACGGTGGACGCCACGCCGATCGGGGCTAAGGGCGTCTCCGGCACCTCGGCCGGCTGGACGCAGCTCTCGGTCCCGCTGACCCAATTCGCGGGCACATCGGTTCAGTTGAGGCTGCGCGTCACCTCGGACAGCAACACCCACGGCAAGGGCGTCACCTTCGACGACATCCGCGTCACGGCGGGCGCCGACGGCCGGGAGCTGCTGCGCGACGGGGCGGAGCAGGGCGCGAACGGCTGGACGGCGGTCAAGTGGTCGCGTACGGAGGGCCGGACGGGCAGCGAGCAGCACCCGCGCGCGTACTTCGTGGAGAACCGCCGCTACACCGGCTACGGCAGCCTGCTGAGGACGGGGCCGTACAACTTCGGCTTCACGGGCGACAAGGTGGAGTTCTACCCGTACCAGCAGGGCGTGCTGATCTGGCTCTGGGACACGGCGTACAGCGACAACACCACCAAGGCGCACCCCGGCGGCGGCATGCTGCTGCCCGTCGACTCCCGCCCGGAACCGCTGACCCACGCGGACGGCACGCTGCTGGGCGCGCGTGCGCAGACCTTCGACGCCACCTTCTCCCTCGGGAAGAGCGACCGGATCGTCCTGCACAAGGCGGGAGTACCGACCGTGATCCCGGCCCGGAGCGGCGTACCGGTCTTCGACGACCGCCACGGGTCGTACTGGAACGCGGGACTGCCGCAGCTCGGGGTCAAGGTGCCGGACACCGGGACCCGGCTCACGGTGGTGAAGGAGGCCGCGGGCGGGGCACTGACGACGGTGCAGCTCAGCCCGTCGAAGTGACCTGCCGCAGCTGAACGCGGGGGTTGGCGGGGACCGCCGGTCAGTGGCGCACCAGACAGAAGGGGTGCCCGGCCGGATCGGCGTAGACCCGCCAGCCCTCGCCCGCCCTGCCCCCGTCCAGCAGGGTGGCGCCGAGGGACATGACCTCCGCATGGGCCGCGTCCAGGTCCGCGACGGCGAAGTCCAGGTGGAGCTGCTGGGGCCGGGCCGGGTCCGGCCAGCGGGGCGGCCGGTGGTCCTCGGCGTACTGGAAGGCGAGGACCTGGCCGGCCGGGAGGTGCAGGGTCGCCCAGGTCGCGTCGGTCGCCCAGCGCCGGTCCGGACGGTTGACCTCACCACCGGTCAGGCGCTGGTAGAAGGCGGCCAGCGCCGCCGGGTCGGGACAGTCCAGCACCACGCACTGCATCTCGGCGATCATGAAGTCGATCCTAGGACGTCCGGTGGACCCCGGGATGGATGGCATACGCTGCCGAGGGGGGGCGCCGTGAGCCACATGGCGGCCAAGGGGCGGACGGTACGGGATCGATGGCACACCGAGGAGACACCGGCCCGCCGGGGACCCTTGACGGCGGGACGGCGCGGACCCGTTCCGGCGGCGGTTGGGACTCGGCCCTGTCGGTGAAGGAGTTCGCGGCGGTCCGGGGCGTCGGGTTCGAGCCGGTCGGACAGGTCGTCGGCACCGCCGTCTTCAACATCGCCGACACCGACCTCTGGGGCTGCCCGGGCGCCTGGTCGGTCACGGACGGCGCCAGGACTCCCTCCTCCCCATGGACCACCCCCTACGCCCAGTTGGCGCGGACCCTGTACACGGCCCGCCGGCTGGCACTCGCCCGGGCGGTGACCGAGTGCCGCGCGCTCGGCGGCGACGGAGCCGTCGGGGTGAAACTGCGGGTCGATGAATTCACCTTGCACACCGTGGAGTTCACGGCGCTCGGCACCGCGGTGCGGGCCCGCTCCCGGGTTCGTCCGCGCGAGCCCTTCACCTCGCACGTCGGTGGACAGGACTTCGCCCGGCTCGTGCGCTCCGGATGGATTCCCACCGCACTGGTCTTCGGCATCGCCCTCGAAACCCGCCACGACGACTGGCGCACCTCCGGCCGGACCCGCTGGACCGCCGGGAACCAGGAGATCGACGGGTACACCCAACTGGTCGGCCACGTACGCCGGAAGGCCCACGAGCACCTCGCGGACGGCGCCGCCCGGCACGGCGCCGACGGGGTGGTGGTGGACGACATCGCGCTCCGGATGCGCGAGAACGAGTGCCCCTCCTTCGGGAACGAGCGCGATCTCGTGGCGGAGGCGGCCCTCGTCGGCACCGCCGTCGCCCGGTTCGGCCGCTCCGAGCGGCCCGCCGAACACCGACCGCTGACCATCATGCGACTGGAACGCGAGCACTGAGATGACCGAGGGAACGGGGCGGACAGTGGCGGGGCAGGGAGAGGGGCAGGGGATTTCGGAGGAGGCGATGCGGCGGCTGGCGCAGCTCCGGCCGGGGGAAAAGGGCTCGCTCTTCACCTCGGACCTGTCGGTGAACGAGTTCCTGCTGGTGCGCGAGGCCGGCTTCCGCCCCCTCGGCCTGGTCCTGGGCTCCTCCGTCTACCACGTCGGCATGCAGGTCGGCCGGTGGACGAAGAACCAGGAACTGACGAAACTGTCGCAGGCCCTGTACGACGCGCGCGAGTTGGCGATGAGCCGGATGCGGGCCGAGGCGTCCGCCCTGGACGCCGAGGGGATCGTGGCGGTCCAGTTGAAGCAGCACTCCCACAGCTGGGGGTCGCACACCACCGAGTTCTTCGCCATCGGGACCGCGGTGCGCCCGCTGCGCGCCGACCACGTCATCGACCGGCCGACCATGGTGCTGGGCCTCGATGACTGAACTGCCCGAGGTCCCCGAGGCCCCCGAGCCTTCCCGGCTCCCCGAAGTCCCCACGGTGCCGGAGATGTTGGAGACGCCGGAGACGGACGTGGCGTTGCTGGCCGCGGCGCTGCGCACGGACCAGGCGGACCTGAGCCTGCACGTCGGAGTGCTGGCGTCGGACCTGGCGCAGTCGCTGCCGCCCGGCGCCGTGCGGGTCGACCGCAGGCGTTCGGTCGCGGACCGCCTGGCCGGGCGCGAGGGCGCGGTCACCGCACTGGACGTCGTACTCGGTGAGCAACGGCTGTCGCTGCGGACGGACCGGGGCCGGGTGACCGGTGAGATCTGCCACGAGGTACGGGGCATCGTGCTCTCCCGCCGCCAGGTGGGCCTGGACGAGTGGATCGAGGCCCTGGCCCGGTCCCTGGCCGAAGCGGCGGCCTCCAGCGCCCGTGCGCGCGAGGCCGTCGAGCGCTACCTGACCCGTCCCGCCGGCGCGCCGTGGTGGGTCGGGTAGGCGGTGGCTTCCGGTGTGTCCGGGAGCCGCGGCTTGGACAGGACGCGGACCATCGTGACGGGGTCCAGGAGCGTGCCCGGCGGGCGGGTCAGCGACAGCACGCCGAAGAAGCGGGAGGCGATCGCCGGATCGGTGTTGGCTCCCGCCAGCACCCGTGACATGTAGCGCTGCAGGATCCGCGTGGCCCGGTCCGGCGGCGGCCCCTCCGTCACCGGGTACCGCATGTCCTCGCTGGTGGCGATCTGCCAGGGCACGGCGGCCGCCGCGACGGTCCGGCGCTGGATCCGGCGGGAGGCCGCGGCGATCTGCTCCGGGGTCAGGGTGCGGATCTCCTTGGCCAGGGCCTCCGCGGCGAGCGCGGCGACGGTCATGCCGTGTCCGTACACCGGGTTGAAGCGGCAGGTGGCATCGCCGAGGACCACGAATCCGGCGGGCCAGCGTTCCAGGCGTTCGTAGTGCCGCCATTCGTTCGCCGTGTTCCGGAAGGCGGTGGGCGAGGAGAGCGGTACCGCGTCCCGGATGGCGTCGTACAGGGCCGGACTGCGCAGGCTCCGGGCGAACGGCAGGAACTCCTCCTCCCGCACGGGCGGGGCGTGTTCGCCGTTGCCGACGAGGGTGACCAGCCAGCGGTTCCCGTCCAGCGGCATCAGCACCCCGCCGCGCGGAAGGTCCGGCCGGCCCTGGACGTACACGCCCTGCCAGCGCCGGGCCGGATCGTCCGGGATCTCGAAGTAGCGGCTGGAGTACCCGAGATGGGAGTCGTAGCGGGTGACCGCCGGCGCCGGGTGGCCGAACTCCGCCAGCCATGCGGGGGCCTTGGAAGTGCGGCCGGTCGCGTCGACGACGAGGCGCGCGGCCAGCCGCTCGCCGTCGCGCAGCCGCACACCGGTCACCGTGCGGCCGTCCGGCCCGGCGACCAGTCCGGCGGCCGTCCGGCCCGCCCGGATCCGGACGCGCGGGTTGCGGAGCACCTCCCGGCGCACGGCCGAGTCGAGCAGCTCCCGGCTCGCGAGCAGCACCTTCGCCCCCGGCACCGGCCCGAACCAGTCGGCCGGGCTCAGCCAGAGGAAGTCGCGCGGCGACTCGGCGAGGGCGGCCCCCGCTGCCACGAGCTTGCCGGTGATGCCCGGCAGCATCCGCTCGATCAGCTCCATGCCCCGCGCCCACAGGACGTGCGTGTGCCGGGACTGGGGTATCCCCGGCCGGAACACCGCTTCGCCTTCCGGTAGTTCGTCCTTCTCGATCACGGTGACCCGGGAGAACCGCATCGCGAGCACCCGCGCGGCCAGCAGCCCGGCCATGCCCGCGCCGAGGACCACGGCATGGTCCTCGGCGCGGTCCTCGGCGCGGTTCACGGCACTGCGATCGGCCGGGTCCTCGGCGTGCGGGCCGGCCTGCGAAGCGGTCTGCGGGCCGGTGGTGCGTAGGTGGTTGTCCGTCGCGTCGTCGTCCATGCCGCCGAGTGTGACTGCGGACGGGGCGCCCTGGTCAGGGCCTGGACGGGGCGCCCGGAGGCTCGACGGGGGCGGACGGGCTCATACGGGGCGCGCCCCCGTCAGGACCGCCGCCGGATCAGGGGCAGAGGGCGGTCCAGGTGACCTTCACGTGCCCTCCGTCGTCCCCGCGGAACTCGCTCGTACGGGTACCCGGCTGATCGGTGTACGGATCCCAGGCCACGGTGCCCCGGGCGACCAGGTCGTCGGCCGAGGAGGCGTCGTAGTCCCAGAGGAAGACGCCGATCTCGAACGGGCCGGGCCCGTACGTGGTCCCCGAACCGACCCGCTGGTAGAAGTACGGGTCGGGGTCGGTGCGGTTGCCCTGGTTGGGGAAGGTCGACGGGTCCGAGCCGGAGCGCGACCACACGGCGGTGCGGGCACCGTCACCGGTCCGGACGGCGATGTCCCCGTAGAGCGCGGGGCGGGTCGTGCCGTCGTCGAAGTAGGTCAGCTCCGCCTGGTCCACGCGGACCCGGCAGGCGGGGACGCCCGACACCGGGGTGACGGTGTAGGTGACGGAGGCCTCGCCGCCGTCCACGCCGGCCATCTTGGCGGTGAACCGGCCGAAGCCGAGCGCCGGATCCCAGTGGACGCGTCCGGCGGCCATCACGTCGTCGTTGTTCCCGGCGCTGTAGTCGGCATCGACGAGGTAGGCGGTGACGGTGGCCCGACCGCTGAAAATCTGACTCCGGTTGGAATCGTCGAGCCCGAACCAGGGATCGTGGTCGGGGAAGGCGGTGGCGCCGGACCGGTCGCGGTGCCAGAGGGAGCGGGCCGTCCCGTCGGTGGTCAGGGTGAGCCCGTCGTAGAGTTCGGGCCCGCTCTCGCCGCTGGAGGTGAACCGCGCCGAGTCGACGGTGATCCGGAACGGGCCGATCTTCAGCTCCACTTGGCCGACCGGATCTTTGGAGAACTCGGCGACGATCTACCGGCGGACCCAGTCGTTGCCGAGCAGTCCGTAGTGCGAGGGGCAGCCGCTGTCGCCCACCGGCAGGACGTGGTTCACGGCTCCGGCCAGTTCGGTGGAGCGCGGGGCACGGCTGTCGCCGGGCGGGATCTGCTGGTCGCAGGTGGAGCTGAAGGTGGTGTAGCGGGTGGCGCCCGGGGTTTCGTCCCCCGCGTTGAGGGAGTTCAGGAAGGGGCTGGCGGGGGTCATGTCGGCGAGCGAGGCCGCGTGGATGTCGCAGAAGGTGGCGAAGGGGCCGCAGGGCGCGGCGTCCCCCGCCCCGTGGTTGGGTCCGCCGAGCGAGACCCAGGCGCGGACCCGGGAACTCCCGCCGTCCTTGAGGTACTTGCGGGTCAGCAGCGAACCCATGCTGTGAGCGACCACGTTGACGGGGCGGCTGCCGAACCGTTCGGTGAGGAAGGCGCCGAACCGGGCGGCGTTGGCGTCGTTGGTGGCGGCCCAGTCGTAGCCGAATTCGGCGAGGTCACTGGAGAGCCACCCCTGGGCGCGCAAATGGTCCTCCAGCCCGTCGAGGGAGGCCGCGGTGTCCCCGAACCCGTGGACGAGAACGACCGGCGTACGCCGCTCCGCGCGCTCGGCGCTCCCGGCGGCCCGTGCCGTCGGGGCGGTGAGCAGAGCGGCCACCAGCGCCGCGGCGAGGGCCGCGGCCAGGGCGGCGAGCACCGGGAACAACAGGGGCACGGGCAGGGCGGATCTGCGCATGGCTCTCCCAGGGATGCGGCATGACGCGACGCGGACTCGACAGCCTGAAGTGACTGGCGAGTAGCAAGTTAGCCCTCGGGGAATCAGCGCGATAGAGACGTGTACGAGACTCCGGTGAGCTTTTCGGAGGCACCCCAGAGCCGTTCGCCGGACTTGTCGTCCAGGGTCCATTTCGCCCGCCGGGATCGGGCGGGCGCACCGCGCCAGCCGAGCCGCGGCCCGATGAACTCGTCGGGCCGCACCCCGGGCGCGGTGGCCGCGTACAGGGTCGGCAGCGCGCCGGAGGCGGCGGACTGCGCGATGACGGTGTTGCCGATCACGTTCCCGAGGGCGGTGGCGGTGGCGGTGAACCGCGAGGTGAGGGTGATCCCCGCCTGCGGGGTCGCCCCGACGTGCAGGTTGGTGGCGGCGTAGCCGGGGTGGGCGGCGGCCGCGACGAGCTCGGATCCGGCGGCCGCCAGGCGGCGGGCGAGCTCGTGGGTGAAGAGCAGGTTCGCACTCTTGGAGCGGCCGTAGGCGATCCAACGCCGGTAATCCCGCTGGCTGTTCAGGTCGTCGTGCGCCACGTCCCCGAGGGCGTGGAAGCTGCTGGAGAGGTTGACGATCCGGGCCCCGGGCGGGGCGCCGAGGAGCCGGGGCAGCAGCAGCCCGGTGAGGGCGAAGTGGCCGAGGTGGTTCACGCCGAACTGGGTCTCGAAGCCGTCGGCGGTCCGGCCGTACGGCAGCGCCATCACGCCGGCGTTGTTGACGAGCAGGTCAAGGGCGCCGCTCCGGCGCCGCCGTACGCGGTCGCGAACTCCCGTACGGAGGCCAGGTCGGCGAGGTCCAGCGCCATGAACTCCACGTCGGCGCCGGGTACTTCACCCCGCAGAGCCACCTCGGCGGCCCGCCCCCTGGCCGCGCTCCGGCAGGCCAGCACCACCGCGGCGCCGCGGCGGGCGAGTTCCCTGGCGGCGGCGTAGCCGATCCCGCTGTTGCCTCCGGTGACGATGGCCGCACGCCCGCTCTGATCCGGCATCCGGCTCGCCTTCCAGCCCGCCATGGCAGCTCCTCCCGTCCCGGCAGCCCCACGGCCCACCGGCCCCCGCACCCTACTCCCGGCGCCGAGCCCGGACACGGCCCGGGGCCCGACCCCGGGCGATCTGGGCCATGCACGGCCATTCGTTGATCGCGGCGATGAGGATGGTCGCCTCGAAGCGGACCGCGAGCTTGTCGAACCGGGTGGCCACCGCCGATACTCACGGTTCGCGCGCGATGAATACGCCGTGTCGCCCCGCACCCGCGACGGACGAACCCGCGGTCGGACCAGCACGAGACGGGGCACCCGGATGGCTTCCAGCACCGCTGTGAACTGCGGACTGTCTCCTCACTGACCTGCTGTGACCAGCAGCGATAACGGCTTCTGCCCTTGCTCGCAGGCCAGGTGAATCTTCGTGGTCCAGCCACCGCGGGGCCGGCCCGGGCCGTGGTCGTCGGGTTCGGCCCGATTGCCGCCCGGCGGTTCCTTCTGGGCCCGGCGGTTCCTTCTGGGCTCGGCTGTCCCGACGGGCACCGGCAGCGTGCTGATGGGCCGGCAGATCGTGGAGTCGACGTTCACGTCCCAAGTGATCAAACCGGCGGCATCCGCCCGGGCCTGCAGCCCGGTCAGGACCGCCGACCAGGCACCATCGTCCCACACCGAGGTCATCACGGCACGAGGCGAGCACGTTCCAGATCTCGGCGATGTACGGGCCCGAGGGGGCGGTTGGGGCAGGAGGATCTTGCAGTCCTCGGCGGCGATCTCAAAGACGGCAGCCCGCACGTTCACGGCGGAGGGGCGTCAGCTCGACGTACCAGCGGCGTCAGCCTGGCCTTGGCCGATTGCGTCCAGCGCGCGGTCCATGACCTCCTGGACTTGGCCGTGGGCCGAGATCGTGGTCACCAGGGCCTGGTAGTGGTCGACGACCGGCGCCGTCTCGGTGCGGTAGACCTCCAGTCGCTTACGAACGGTTGCCTCGCGGTCGTCTTCGCGCTGGTACAGCTCACCGCCGCAGACGTCGCAGATTCCTGCCACTTCAGGTGCGCTGTAGTCGACGTGAAAGATGTGTTCGCGGTGCTGACGGCACAAACGTCGTCCAGCGACCCGTCTGACCACCTGGTCCTCGGGAATCTCCAGGTCGAGCACGGCATCCAGCCTCGATTCCGAGTCGGCCAGGATGCCGTCCAACGCCTGCGCCTGGGCGAGATTGCGGGGGAAGCCGTCCAGCAGGAATCCGCGCTCGGTGTCCGGGCGGGCAAGCCGCTCTTTGATCACCCCGATCGTGACCTCGTCCGGTACAAGAAGGCCGGCGTGTATGTGCGTGTGGGCGTTCTGGCCAAGCTCAGTGCCCCGGTCGATGTGCTCGCGAAACAGGTCACCGGTGGAAATGTGCTGGATCGACAGATGCGCGGCAAGGCGCACTGCCTGCGTGCCCTTGCCGGCCCCGGGCGGCCCGATCAGGAGGATGCGCATCGATGAGGTACCCCTTCGTCATGCGTGGCCCGGGATCGTGCACGGGATTCGCAGCCGTGACTGAACGCTAGTGCCGTTCCCCACCGGGGCGCGCCGGCAACTTCTAGAACACGGTCTAGCTGCCGGTCGTGCCGTCGAGCATCTCGCGCAGGATGTCCAGGTGGCCGTTGTGGCGGGCCGTCTCCTCGGTGAGGTGGAGGAGGATCCAGCGCAGGTCGACGTGGCGGCCGTCGCGGATGGGTCGCTGGGCCTGCTTGTCCAGGTCGTTCCCGGTGACCAGTTCGCGGTAACGGGCGCTCTGTTCGGCGTATTCGTCGACCAACTGCGGGAGCGGGAAGTCGACGCCGATGCGCATCTCGCGGTCGGGGTCCTCATCGGTCCAGGGGCCCTGGTCCTCCTCGCCGAGGAAGACCACCTGGAACCAGTAGTACTCGACCCAGCGGAGATGGTTGATCAATCCGCTCATGGTCATCAGCGGTGAGCCCGGCAGGAGCGCCTTGCGGGCGTTCTCCGCCGAGACGCCATCACACTTGGCGCGGGCGGTGGCACGAGTGTAGTCGAGAAACGTGGTGAGCTGGGTGCGCTCGTCCCACGCGGGCGGCGTGTCGTCGATTCTTGTCATCGCGCGAAGCGTCCCCGATCACCCCGCCCGGTGTCGAGGCATTTAACGGCGGGCCCGACCTGCCCCACCAGGCTCCTTGTCCGGCGGATCCTGCCGGGCGGTCCGCGCCGGCGGGCCGCCCGGCAGGATCCGCCGGACAGGCCCTGCACATGCCCGGGGGCCGGGCCCGGGCCGGGCTCGGGCCGGCCGGGGCCGGACCCCGGGGACCGGCCGCCGGGGACCCCGGGCGGGCCCAGTAGGCTGCGGGTCCACCCGCTTCCCGTACCCCGAGGTCCACCCAGTGAGCTCCGCACCGCCCCCCGTACCCGTGTCGGTCGTCGGCCTCGGCGCCGACGGCTGGGACGGACTGACCGCCCCCGCCCGGGCCGCGCTGGCCGGGGCCGAGGTGCTGATCGGCGGGCCCCGGCAGCTGGACCTGCTCCCCCTCGGGGAATGCGGCGGCGCCCGGGTCGCGTGGCCCAGCCCGCTGCGCCCGGCCGTGCCGAAGCTGATGGCGGAGCACGCGGGCCGCCGCATCGCGGTGCTGGCCAGCGGCGACCCGATGTTCTACGGGATCGGCCGCGCCCTGTCCGAGGAGCTCGGCCCCGGCGCCCTGCACGTCCTGCCGCACCCCTCCTCCGTCTCCTACGCCTGCGCCCGCCTCGGCTGGCCGGTGGAGGACACCGAGGTGGTCACCGTGGTCGGCCGCCCGGTGGCCCGGCTCGCGGCCGCGCTGTATGAAGGCCGCCGGGTCCTGGTGCTGAGCGCCGGAGCACTGACCGCAAACGAGATCGCCGCTCTGCTTCGAGAGCGGGGCTTCGGCCCCAGCCGGATGCGGGTCCTGGAACAGCTCGGCTCCGAGCACGAGGACGCGTACGAGGGCCTCGCCCAGAGCTGGGAACACCCGCCCGGCGACCCCCTCAACGTGATCGCCGTCGACTGCCGCCGCGACCCCCGCGCCGAAGCCCCCCGGCTCGGCGCGACCCCCGGCCTGCCCGACGCCGCCTACGAGCACGACGGCCAGCTCACCAAGCGCCACGTCCGCGCCGCCACCCTGTGCGCCCTCGCCCCCGCCCCCGGCGAACTGCTGTGGGACATCGGCGGCGGCTCCGGCTCCATCGGCATCGAGTGGATGCGCACGCACCCCTCCTGCCGGGCGGTGACCGTGGAGCGCGTGACGGAGCGGGCCGCGCGGATCACCCGTAACGCCACCGCCCTCGGCGTACCCGGCCTGCGCGTGGTCACCGGCTCCGCGCCCGACGCGCTCGCCGGGCTGCCCGCCCCCGACGCGGTGTTCATCGGCGGCGGCCTGACCGCGCCCGGCCTGCTCGACGCGGCCTGGGAGGCGCTGGCCCCCGGCGGCCGGCTCGTGGTCAACACGGTGACCCTGGAGTCGGAGGCGGTCCTCACCGACCGCTACCGCCGCCACGGCGGCGAACTCGTCAAACTGGCCGTCGCGCACGCCGTACCGGTCGGCGGTTTCACGGGCTGGCGCCAGGCGATGCCCGTCACCCAGTGGACGGTCACCAAGCCCTACCCTGGGATGGTGGATCAGACGATGTAACGGGATCCCCCTCCTTAAGGAGGGCCTTTCAGCCGCTGTGGCTGAGGGGCGCCGTTACCAGCACCAGCCAACGCGTATGCGGAGGTGAACGAAGTTGGCTACGTACCGCGTAGGACAGAAGACCGACCAAACTGTGCTTCCTCAGCAGCTTGCTCTCGAATTCGAGTCAGCAGACACCCCCCGGATCGGGGACGAAACGGGACCCGAACGCCCTAAGGCACCCGGCGCGGTACATGTGCGAGGGGAGATGCCCGACGCTTCACCTGACGCCGGGCGCGTCACCCCCAACCATTTGGTTGGAGAGAAGGCCCGTGAGGGCCACCCCGTCGTGTTCGTCCTGGACAAGCACGGCACACCGCTCCAACCAACCGGCCCTGCCAGGGCCCGCAAGCTCCTCAAGCAGGGCCGTGCGGTCGTGGCCCGGCACACTCCGTTCGTAATCCGGCTCAAGGACCGCACGGTCTGCGCATCGCAGGTGGACGGTGTGGAACTCGGGATCGACCCCGGCTCCAAGCACACCGGAATCGCTGTCTTCACCGCGAAGGACGGTGAGCGCCGTGGCCTCTACGCGGTCGAACTCACCCACCGGGGCTCCGCCATCCGGGACAAGCTCACGGCTCGTGCCGCCTACCGGCGCGGCCGGCGCACCCGGAATCTGCGCTACCGCGCACCCCGCTTCTCCAACCGCACCCGCCCCAAGGTCTGGCTCGCTCCTTCGCTGCGCCACCGCGTGGACACCACCATGTCCTGGACCACACGACTCGCACGCTGGGCACCCGTCCGCGCGGTGCACGTGGAACGCGTCGCGTTCGACACCCACGCCATGTCCCACGGCGGACCGCTGAAGGGGGCCGAGTACCGGCACGGCACCCTGCACGGCACAGAAGTCCGCGAGTACCTCCTCGCCAAGTGGGAGAGGGCCTGCGCTTACTGCGGCGCCACCGGAGTACCGCTCAACATCGACCACATCCACCCCCGCTCACGCGGCGGCAGCGACCGTGTTTCCAACCTGACGACCGCCTGCATCCCCTGCAACGAGAAGAAGTCCAACCAGCCCGTCGAAGACTTCCTCAGGAAGTCCCCGCGCGTGCTGGCCCGGATCCTCGCCCAGGCCAAAGCCCCGCTCCGCGATGCGGCAGCCGTCAACACCACCCGCTGGGCACTCTGGCGCGCCCTCGACGCCGCGTTCCCCTCGGTGCGCGCCGCATCCGGTGGCCGCACGAAATGGAACCGGCAGCGCACCGGCACCCCGAAGACCCACACCCTCGACGCCCTGTGCGTCGGTGAACTCGACACCATCACCCGTACCCCAGCCACGGTGCTTTCGGTCACGGCGACCGGACGCGGCACCTACACCCGCACCCGCACCGACAAATACGGCTTCCCCCGCCTCCGCCTGCCCAGGCAAAAGCAGTTCTTCGGCTACCAGACCGGCGACCTCGCCCGCGCAGTCGTCCCCGTCGGCAAAAGGGCCGGTGCCCACATCGGGCGGATCGCCGTTCGCGCCACCGGCAGTTTCAACATCAAAACCGCACACGGCCTCATCCAGGGCATCAGACACAAACACTTCCGTCTCCTCCAACGCGCCGACGGCTACGCCTACACCACCCGCCCCGAAGGGCCCACCGACACCACCTGACCGGCACTGGCAAGCCGAAGAGACCTCCGACGCTCCGCACCCCGAGTCAAGGATTCGTATCCTCTCCCAGCAAAAGCAGGGAGTATCCACGAAAGAAGAAAGCAATGACCGTGTACTTCATCGGTGCGGGCCCCGGCGCCGCCGACCTGATCACGGTGCGCGGCGCCCGGACGCTGGCCGCCGCCCCCGTCTGCCTGTACGCGGGCAGCCTGGTCCCCCGCGAACTCCTCGCCGAATGCCCGGCGGACGCCCGCCTGATCGACACCGCGCAGCTGAACCTGGACGAGATCATCGAGGAGTGCGTACGCGCACACGCGGCCGGCCAGGACGTGGCCCGGCTCCACTCCGGCGACCCCTCCGTCTTCAGCGCCGTCGCGGAGCAGATGCGGCGGCTCGACGCGGCCGGCATCCCCTACGAAGTGGTCCCCGGCGTCCCCGCCTTCGCCGCGGCGGCCGCCGCGCTGAAGCGGGAGCTGACAGTCCCCACCGTCGGCCAGACCGTGATCCTGACCCGGATCTCCCAGCAGGCCACGCCGATGCCGCCCGGCGAGGACCTCGCCACGCTGGGCCGCAGCGGGGCGCTGCTGGTGCTGCACCTGGCCACCCGCTACGTGGACCGGGTCGTGGACGAACTCCTGCCGCACTACGGGGCCGAGTGCCCGGCGGCGGTGGTCGCGATGGCCAGCCGCCCCGACGAGCTGATCCTGCGCGGGACGCTGGCCGACATCGCCGCCCAGGTGAAGGAGGCCGGGCTGGTCCGCACGGCCGTCATCCTGGTGGGCCGCACCCTGGGCGCCGAGCAGTTCCGCGACAGCCACCTGTACTCCGCCGAGCGCGACCGGCATGTCTGCTGATCCGGCCGTCCCGGGTCCGCACGTCCTGATCCTCGGCGGCACCACGGAGGCCCGCCGCCTCGCGGAGGCGCTGGCCGCCGCCCCGGACTCCCCCCGGGTGACCACCTCACTGGCCGGCCGGGTCACGTCCCCCGTGCTGCCGCCCGGCGAGACCCGGATCGGCGGCTTCGGCGGTCCCGGCGGACTGGCGGCCTGGATCTCGGCCCACGGGGTCACCCACCTGGTCGACGCCACGCACCCCTTCGCGGAGCGGATGAGCTTCAACGCGGCCGAGGGGGCGGCCCTTTCGGGTGTGCCCCTCCTCGCCCTGCGCCGTCCCGGCTGGACCCCGGGGCCCGGGGACGACTGGCACTTCGCGGACTCCCTCACCGAGGCGGCCGCGCTGCTCCCGCACCTCGGGACCCGCGTCTTCCTGACCACCGGCCGGATGGGACTGCACAGCTTCTCGCACCTCACCGAGCCCTGGTTCCTAGTGCGTTCGGTGGACCCCCCGGCCGCGCCCGCGCCGCCGCGGCTCGAAGTCCTGCTGGCCCGAGGCCCGTTCACCCTCGCCGACGAGCAGGACCTGCTGGCCCGCCACCGCATCGACCTCCTTGTCACCAAGGACAGCGGCGGCTCCGCCACCGCCCCCAAGCTCACCGCCGCCCGCGAGGCCGGCATCCCGGTCCTGGTCGTCCGCCGCCCGCCGGTCCCCGAGGGCGTACCGGTGACTCCGTCGGTCGGCGGCGTGCTGGCCTGGCTGTCCGCCTGAGGCGACCGCCGGCACCCGGCCCGCCGCCGGCGCCCTCGACTGGCCGCGGCTGCGGCCCCAGTTGCGGCCCCGGCCCGGACCCCGGCTGCGGCTCGACCGCTGCGCGGGGCGGAGTTCCCCTACCCGCCCTTCCCCCGTTCCCCGGGCTGCGCCCGGACCCCCTGGGGCTCCGCCCCAGACCCCGCGCCTCAAACGCCGGCGGGGCTGGATTTCGGCCGGCGCCAGCCTGCACGTGCACGTCGGCGAACTGGGTTGCCCGCAGGGCAATCTCAGCCCCTCCGGCGTTTGAGGAGCGGGGGTCCGGGGCCGGCCCCCGGGAACGGCGCCGCGCGCGGGAACGGGTCCGGGGCGGAGCTCCGGGGAACGGGCGAAGGGCGGGTAGGGGACTCCGCGCCGCGCAGCGGCACACCCGCAGCCCGCCCACCGCCCGGCGCGGGAGCCCGGGGAGGCAGACCACCCCCGGACCCCTCGCCTCGTCAGGCGGCAGCCAGGATCACCCGTACCGGCGCGGCGTCCACGTCACCCGCGACCCGTCGGGCCGCTCGGTCACCTGGGTCTGCGAGGAGCCGATCAGCAGGATCGTCCGCATGTCCACCTCGGACGGCTCCAGTTCGCCCAGCGTGACGATGCGGACGGACTGCTCCGGCCCGCCCACGTCGCGCGCCACGACCACCGGGGTCTGCGGTGCCCGCAGCTCCAGGAGCAGTTCGCGGGCCTGGGCCACCTGCCAGTTCCGGCTGCGCGAGCCCGGGTTGTACAGGGCCAGTACGAGATCGGCCGCCGCGGCCGCGCGCAGTCGCTCCGCGATGACCTCCCAGGGCTTGAGCCGGTCGGAGAGGGAGATGGTGGCGTAGTCGTGGCCGAGCGGCGCACCGGCCAGGGCCGCCGCCGCGTTGGCGGCGGTCACCCCGGGCAGCACCCGTACGGGCACGTCCGCGTACTCGGGCTGCCCCGCGACCTCCAGGACGGCGGTGGCCATGGCGAAGACCCCGGGGTCGCCGCCGGAGACCACGGCCACCCGCTTGCCGCGCCGGGCGAGGTCGAGGGCGAACTCGGCGCGCTCCGACTCGACCTTGTTGTCCGAGCCGTGCCGGATCTGGCCCGGCTTGACCGGGACCCGGTCCAGGTACGTCGTGTACCCGACCAGCACCTCGGCGTCGGCCAGCACCCGCCGCGTCTCGGCGGTGAGCCACAGCGGCCCGGCCGGGCCGGTGCCGACGACGGCGACCTCTCCGGGTCCGGACGGCACGCTGCCGGGGTTTCCGATCCGGCTGGGCACCACGGCGACGGCGAAGTAGGGGACGGAGTCGGGGTCGGTGTCCGCCAGGACGCCGGTCCGCTCCCCCGCCATCGTCGCGCGCTCCACGTAGCGCGCCTCGGCGAGCCGGCCGCTGTTCTCCATGGCCCGCCGGATGGCGGGGAAGGTGCGGCCGAGCTTCATCACGACCGCCGAGTCGGTGGCGGCGAGGCGGGCCGTGAGCTCCTCCTCGGAGAGGGTGCCGGGCAGGATCGTCAGCACCTCCTCGCCCTCCACGAGCGGGGTGCCGAGCCGTGCGGCGGCGGCGCTCACCGAGGTCACCCCGGGGATCACCTCGGTCTCGTACCGGTCGGAGAGCCGCTTGTGCATGTGCATGTACGAGCTGTAGAAGAGCGGGTCGCCCTCCGCGAGCACGGCGACGGTGCGGCCGGCGTCCAGGTGGACGGCGAGCCGGGCGGCGGAGGCCTCGTAGAACTCGTCCATCGCGCCCTGGTAGCCGCCGGGGTGGTCGGTGGTCTCGGTGGTGACCGGGTAGACCAGCGGTTCCTCGACGTGGTCGTCGCGCAGGTGCTTCGCGGCGATGGAGCGGGCGATCGAGCGGCCGTGGCGGGCCGAGTGGTACGCGACCACGTCGGCCTGCGCGATGACCTCGACGGCGCGCAGCGTCATCAGCGAGGGATCGCCGGGCCCGAGCCCGACCCCGTAGAGCCGCCCCGGAACAGCACGGGCGCCGTCGGTGCGGGCTTCGTCGGTGCTCATTCGGCCACGCTCGCGATGGCGTTGACGGCGGCCGCGGCCATGGCGCTGCCGCCGCGACGGCCCCGGACGATCAAGTGGTCGAGTGCGGAGGGGTGTTCGGCGAGGGCGTCCTTGGACTCGGCGGCGCCGATGAACCCGACGGGGACCCCGATGACCGCGGCGGGGCGCGGGGCGCCCTCCTCGATCATCTCCAGCAGCCGGAAGAGCGCGGTCGGCGCGTTCCCGACGGCGATCACCGAACCCTCCAACAGGCCCCGGTCCCGCCAGACTTCGAGGGCGGCGGCGCTGCGCGTCGTGCCCATCTTCGCGGCGAGCTCCGGCACGGCCGGGTCGGAGAGGGTGCAGATCACCTGGTTGTCGGCGGGCAGCCGCTTGCGGGTGACCCCGCTGGCGACCATCTGCACGTCGCACAGGATCGGCGCACCGGCCTCCAGGGCGGCGCGCGCCCGCAGGACGACCTCGGGCGAGTAGCCCAGGTCCCGGGTCAGGTCGGTCATCCCGCAGGCGTGAATCATGCGCACCGCGACCTGGGCGACCGAGGCGGGCAGCCCGGAAAGGTCCGCCTCGGCGCGGATCGTGGCAAAGGACTGGCGGTAGATCTCGGCGCCATCCTTCTCGTACTCGAACACGGTGTACTCGCTCATTTCTTCACTGCGTCTTCGGACACTCGGGGTTGGCTGCGCGCGTGGGCGACGGCCTGGGCAAGTTCACTGGACGGCACCGGGCGACCGTCGAGCCGGTACCCGTCGGGGGTGGCGACGAGGTCGATCCAGGCGGCGCCGCGCGGATGCCCGCACCGGCGCTCGCACCCGGACCAGTGCACGGGCGCGCCGGCCGGCCCGGCCGGAGCCCCACCGCCGGCGTCCACGACGGCCCGCGCGTCGGCGCGTACGTCGGACAGTGCTTTGGCGCATCCCGGCTGCCCGGTACAGGCGGTGACGGACTCCCAGGGGCCGTCGGGCGCGACGGACAGGCCGGCGGCCTCGAGCCGCGCGTAGCCGTCGACGGGCCGCCGGGTGCTCGCGCGGGGCAGGACGATGCTCCGCCACGGGGTGATCCGCAGCTCGCCGTCGTCGGTCTCTCCCGCGGCTGCGACATTCACCAGCACGCGCCACTGGTCGGCGGTGAGCCGGCCGAGCGGGGGCAGGACGCACAGCGGCGTCCGGTCACCGGGGCCACCGGGCCCCCAGGGCTTGGGCGGCGGCGCGTACGGCCAGGCCACCTCGGGTACGCGGACCGCGGCGATGCCGGCCGCCGCGAGCCGTACCGCGAACTCCCCGGCGTCCAGGGCGTGTACGGCGGGCAGTTCGGAGACCCGCCAGGCGCGGGTGCCGGCGGCGTCGGCGGAGTCGAGGAAGTACTCGGCCGCGAGCAGCGCCGCCCGGGGGGCCTCGGGGGCGTCCACCTCCACGGCGTCCCGGGCCGCGCCGAGCCGGACCAGCGCCCGGCCCCGCGGTCCGCCGAGCACGGTGACATCGGGGTCGAGCGCGGCGACGTCCCCGCGCCCGTCGTCGATGGCGAACAGGAACCGCCCGGACAGGGCCGCCGCGCGGGTGCTCGCGCACAGCAGCCGGTCCAACTCCCCCACCCAGGGCGTCACATGGGGCCGCTCGGGGCTCAGGATCCCGGACAGCGGGGTCGCCACGATGTTCCGTATCCGCTCGTGGCCGGGGGCGGGCAGCAGCCCGGCCCCGTCGAGCAGCTCGGCCAGCACCGCGCCGCAGCCTTCGGCGAGCCCGCGCAGCTGCACGTTCCCGCGCGAGGTGAGTTCCAGGTGCCCGTCCCCGAACCGGTCGGCGGCGAGCGCCAGCACCGAGGCCTGCCGGCCGGTCAGCAGACCGCCCGGGATCCGGACCCGCGCCAGGTACCCGTCGTCGGCCGCATGCAGGCGCAGCGCGCCGGGGCAGGCGTCGCCGCGATCCCGTATGGCGGGTTCGTCCCGCGCTGTGGCGGAGGGGGGCGTGGGCATGGCGGCGAGCATACCCACGATTCTGCGCCCACCCCCTGTGTCGATCACCACCCCGAACCAGCCACCCCGAACCGAACCCGATCCCACCGGCACCCGCCCCCTCCCGCCCCACCACCCGCACCTCCGCCCTCCCGCGCCCCTGCCGTTCCCCGCCCACCACCACCACCCCCTCCCGCGCCGCCGCCCCTGCCGTTCCCCGCCCACCACCACCACCCCCTCCCGCGCCGCCGTCCCTGCCGTTCCCCACCACCACCACCACCACCACCCGCGCCGCCGTCCCTGCCATCCGCGACCGGCCACCGTCCGGCCCCCGGTCGCTCCCGGCCCCGCCGAATCCAGCCCCGCCGGCGTTTGAGGCGCGGGGCCCGGGGCAGAGCCCCGGCAGCGGCGCCGCACCCGACCACGCCCCCGCCCACGTCCCCGGACCCGGCCCCGGACCCGGCCCGAGACCCCCGCCCACCAGCCCCCTAAGATGAGTCCCAGGCGGCCAACAGGCCCGCCATCGCCGAGGACGGCGACTTGGGAGGAAGCCCGGTGCGAATCCGGCGCGGTCCCGCCACTGTGAATCCGCGCGGCAGCGAGCCGCACCGGATGAGTCAGGAACTCCCGCCGTCCTCACTGCCCGGGGCGCGGAAACCCCGAGGAAGGCCTGCCGCCGCATGATCCTGCTGCTGTCGACGTCCGACACCGATCTGCTCAGCGCCCGCGCAGCGACCGCCGGGGACGCTCCCGTCCCGTACCGGTTCGCGAACCCCTCCCGCCTTCCCCTCGACGACCTTCCGGGTCTCCTCGACGGCGTCTCCCTGGTCGTCGTCCGCCTCCTCGGCGGCCTGCGCGCCTGGCAGGACGGCCTCGACCTGCTCCTGGCCCCCGGCCAGACCCGCCCGGTGGTCGTGCTGACCGGCGAACAGGCCCCGGACGCCCAGCTGATGGAAGCCTCGACCGTCCCGATCGGCATCGCCGCCGAGGCGCACGGCTACCTCGCCCACGGCGGCCCGGCCAACCTGGAGCAGCTCGCCCGCTTCCTCTCCGACACCGTGCTGCTGACCGGCCACGGTTTCGAGCCCCCGGCGGCCTCCCCCACGTGGGGCCCGCTGGAGCGCACTGCGCAGGTCACCGAGGGTCCCCGGATCGCGGTGCTCTACTACCGCGCGCACCAGATGAGCGGCAACACCGCCTTCGTGCACACCCTCTCCGAGGCGATCGAGGCCCACGGCGCCCAGGCGCTCCCCCTCTACGTCTCCTCCCTGCGCTCCCCGGAGCCGGAGCTGATCGAGCAGCTGGCGTCCGCCGACGCGATCGTCACCACGGTCCTCGCGGCCGGCGGCACGAAGCCCGCCACCGCCTCGGCCGGCGGTGACGACGAGTCCTGGGACGCCGGCGCCCTGGCCGCCCTCGGCGTGCCGATCCTGCAGGCCCTGTGCCTGACGGGCTCCCGGTCCGCCTGGGAGGAGAACGACGAGGGCCTGTCCCCCCTCGACGCCGCCACCCAGGTCGCCGTACCGGAGTTCGACGGCCGCCTGATCACCGTCCCGTTCTCCTTCAAGGAGCTGGACGAGGACGGTCTGCCCGCCTACGTCGCCGACCCCGAGCGGGCCGCCCGCGTGGCCGGCATCGCCGTGCGCCACGCGCGCCTGCGCCACATCGACCGCCGCGACAAGAAGATCGCCCTGGTCCTCTCCGCGTACCCCACCAAGCACTCCCGCATCGGCAACGCGGTCGGCCTGGACACCCCGGCCAGCGCCGTGGAGCTGCTGCGCACGCTCATCGCGGGCGGGTACGACTTCGGCCCCGTCGAGGACGTCCCGGGCCTGGTCTCCGGCGACGGCGACGAGCTGATCCGCGCCCTGATCGAGGCCGGCGGCCACGACCAGGACTGGCTCACCGAGGAGCAGCTCGCCCGCAACCCGGTCCGCATCCCGGCCGCCGACTACAAGCGCTGGTTCGCCGAACTGCCCGCCGATCTGCGCGAGAGCGTGGAGCGGCACTGGGGCGAGGCCCCGGGCAACATGTTCGTGGACCGCTCGGCCAACCCCGAGGGCGACATCGTGCTGGCCGCCCTGCGGCGCGCCAACCTCCTCATCCTCATCCAGCCGCCGCGCGGCTTCGGTGAGAACCCGATCGCGATCTACCACGACCCGGACCTGCCGCCCTCGCACCACTACCTGGCCGCGTACCGCTGGATCCAGGCCCGCGCCGAGGACGGCGGTTTCGGCGCCGACGCGATGATCCACCTGGGCAAGCACGGCAACCTGGAGTGGCTGCCGGGCAAGAACGCCGGCCTGTCGGCGTCCTGCGCCCCCGACGCCGCGCTCGGCGACCTGCCCCTCATCTACCCGTTCCTGGTCAACGACCCGGGCGAGGGCACCCAGGCCAAGCGCCGGGTGCACGCCACGCTGGTCGACCACCTGGTGCCGCCGATGGCGCGCGCGGAGTCGTACGGCGACATCGCGCGCCTGGAGCAGCACCTCGACGAGTACGCCCAGATCTCCGCGATGGACCCGGCGAAGCTGCCGGCCATCCGCGCGCAGATCTGGACCCTGATCCAGGCCGCGAAGCTGGACCACGACCTGGGTCTGGAGCAGCGCCCCGACGACGACGGCTTCGACGACTTCCTCCTGCACGTCGACGGCTGGCTGTGCGAGATCAAGGACGCCCAGATCCGCGACGGCCTGCACGTCCTGGGCGGCGCCCCGACCGGCGACGCCCGCGTCAACCTGGTCCTCGCCATCCTGCGCGCCCGCCAGATCTGGGGCGGTACGACGGCCCTGCCCGGTCTGCGCGAGGCGCTCGGCCTCGACGAGTCCGCGGCCACCCGCACCACCGCCGACGAGGCGGAGGAGACGGCCCGCGCGCTGGTCCAGGCGATGGAGGACGCGAACTGGGCTCCGGAGGCGGTGACTTCCGTGGCCGCCGGACACTCGGCGGACGTGGCGGCCGTACTGGACTTCGCGGCCCGCGAGGTCGTCCCGCGCCTGGCCGGCACCACCGACGAGATCACCCACGTGGTCAGCGCCCTGGACGGCGGATTCGTCCCGGCGGGCCCCTCCGGTTCCCCGCTGCGCGGTCTGGTCAACGTGCTGCCGACCGGCCGCAACTTCTACTCGGTGGACCCGAAGGCCGTCCCCTCGCGCCTCGCGTGGGAGACCGGTCAGGCCCTGGCCGATTCCCTCCTGACCCGCTACCGCACGGACAACGGCGAATGGCCCGCCTCCGTCGGCCTGTCCCTGTGGGGCACGAGCGCGATGCGCACCTCGGGCGACGACGTGGCCGAGGCCATGGCGCTGCTCGGTGTCCGCCCGGTCTGGGACGAGGCCTCGCGCCGCGTCACCGGCCTGGAGCCGATCCCGCTCGCGGAGCTCGGCCGGCCGCGCATCGACGTGACCCTGCGCATCTCGGGCTTCTTCCGCGACGCGTTCCCGCACGTCATCGGCCTGCTGGACGACGCGGTACGGCTGGCCGCCTCGCTGGAGGAGCCCGCCGAGGACAACTTCGTACGGGCCCACGCGCAGGCCGACCTGGCCGTGCACGGGGACGAGCGGCGGGCCACCACCCGCATCTTCGGCTCGCGCCCGGGCACGTACGGCGCGGGCATCCTGCAGCTGATCGACTCCCGCGACTGGCGCACCGACGCCGACCTCGCGGAGGTCTACACGGTGTGGGGCGGGTACGCGTACGGCCGGGGCCTTGAAGGGCGCGCGGCGCGCGAGGAGATGGAGACCGCCTACAAGCGGATCACGGTCGCGGCGAAGAACACCGACACCCGTGAGCACGACATCGCCGACTCCGACGACTACTTCCAGTACCACGGCGGCATGGTGGCCACCGTCCGCGCCCTGCGCGGCTCGGCCCCCGAGGCGTACATCGGCGACTCGACCCGGCCCGAGACGGTCAAGACGCGCACGCTGGTCGAGGAGACCTCCCGCGTCTTCCGTGCCCGCGTCGTGAACCCGAAGTGGATCGAGGCGATGCGCCGCCACGGTTACAAGGGGGCCTTCGAGCTCGCCGCGACCGTCGACTACCTCTTCGGCTACGACGCCACGACCGGCGTGGTGGCCGACTGGATGTACGACAAGCTGACCGAGACGTACGTCCTGGACCCGGAGAACCGAGCCTTCCTGGAGGAGGCCAACCCCTGGGCCCTGCACGGGATCGCGGAGCGGCTGCTGGAGGCCGAGTCCCGCGGCATGTGGGAGAAGCCGGACCCGCAGGTCCTGGAGGCGCTGCGCCAGGTGTACCTGGACACGGAGGGCAACCTCGAAGGCGAAAGCGACTGACCGGGCACCGGCTGGATCAGACTGGGCCGCATGTGCCACTACTGCGGCTGCCGTGAGATCCCCCTGATCAAGGAGTTCATCGCCGAGCACGAGGCGGTGACGAACGCGGCGGGCGACGCCCTGCGCGCCCTCGACGCGGGGGACCTCCCGAGGGCGCGTGCCCTCGTCGCGGAGATGACGGCCGTCCTGCTCGCCCACTGGAAGGGCGAGGAGGACGGCTTGTTCGCCGTCATGGAGCAGGACCCGGAGTACGCCCCGTACATCGCGGCGCTGGTCGGGGAACACCGCGAACTGGCGGCGTTCCTCGCCGGCGCCGACCTGGCGGACCCCGCGGACACGGCGGCGCTGCGCCGGGCGGTGGAGGAGCTCCACCACCACATCGCGAAGGAGGAGGACGGCCTCTTCCCCGCGTCCCTCACCGCCCTGACGGGCGACGACTGGGACCTGTCCATCAAGGCCTGGCGCGCGGCCCACCCCGGCGGGGACCTGAGGCCCGCCGGGTAGCAGCCGGGGCGCCCCGGTGGTCCTGCTACTTCGTGGTCTGGTTCAGCGCCACGAGCGCCTGCGCCCAGCGCGCGTACTTCAGCTGGCCGAAATCGGCGACGGTCTTCACGCCGAAGGCTTCGAGCAGCAGCTCGCCGTCCTTGTCGGTGACGCCCTTGAGCGCGGCCACCGGCGCCGCGAGCACCTCCGCGAGCGGCTTGTCGGCCCACGCCTTGTCCAGCACCTTGTCGAGGTCGATCGCCATGTGTGTCCCTCCCGGAACTCCAAAATATGAACTGATGGCACAAACCTAGAACAATCGGACAAACATCCCAGGGTGCGACACCCGCACCTTCGGGTGCGCTGGACACCGGCCCCGCCAGGGAGCGGCCCAAGGGGCGGGCGGCCCCCCTTACCCCCGGCGATTCCACGTATAATCCGCCCCGTTCACCCTGTACTTCGCGTCGGATATCGGAATCGAAAAGGCTGTGACCAAGAAATGAATTCACTGCGGGCGCTTCTCGACGGCGGGATTCCGCTGGTGGCCGTCAGCTTCGACGACAGCGAGACCGAGCCGCGCGCGCACGCCGCGAAGAGCGCCGGCGTCGACGTGGCCGAACTGCGCGTCGACCGGTACGCGGCCACCGACACGGCCCATGTCCTGGCGCAGGTGGACGCGTTCAAGACACTTCCCGTACTGGCCACCATCCGGTCCGCCCGCGAAGGCGGCGACTGGAAGGGCACCGAGGCACAGCGGCTCGAACTGTTCCGCGCGCTCGCCCCCCAGGTCGACGCCGTGGACATCGAGCTCTCCTCCGGGGAAATCCTCTCCCAGGTGATCGAGGCCGCCCACCGGAACGACACGGTGGCGCTCGTCTCCTATCACAATTTCGAATTCACCCCGGACACCGGGGAACTCCAGACCGTCATCGACGACGCGAAGAGCGCCGGCGCCGATGTGGTCAAGGTGTCCACCATGGTCCGGTCCGAGGACGACGTACGCCGGCTGGCCTCGCTGCTGCTGCGCGCCGGAGCCGAGGACACCCGGCTGATCGTCATCGCCATGGGTGAGGCCGGAGCGGTCTCGCGCGTCTTCTTCCCCGCCCTCGGGTCGCGGATCACCTACTCGTTCTTCGGAGCCAGTTCCGCCCCGGGCCAGCTCGACTTCCCCGAGACCTTCGGCCTGCTGCGCAAGTTCTACCCGGCGTTCGACGAGCGGAAGTCCGCCGGGGCCTGAGCCCCCGCGCCGGGGAGGGGGCACGCCACCTCCCCGGCCACACCTCTCCCGTCCCCCTACCGGTCGCCCGCCCCATCCGCCGCAGAACGGCACACACGTCACCTGATGAAGTGAACTCCCCCTTATCCCACCGGCAACACGGGTAGTGCCCTGCTGATCTCGTGAGGAACCAGCGAGACAGTCAGATGAAAGGCCCACCCTGCCGTGACGCAGCCGTTTCAACTGCCGGATTTCTATGTGCCTTATCCGGCGCGACTGAACCCCCACCTGGAGGACGCCAGGGTCCACACCAAGAAGTGGGCCCGCGACTTCGGGATGCTGGAAGGTTCCGGCGTCTGGGAGGAGCGCGACCTCGACTCGCACGACTACGCCCTGCTCTGCTCGTACACCCACCCCGACTGCGGCAGCGAGGTGCTGTCCCTGGTCACCGACTGGTACGTGTGGGTGTTCTTCTTCGACGACCACTTCCTGGAGATGTACAAGCGCTCCCAGGACCGCGAGGGCGCCAAGGCCTACCTCGACCGGCTCGGCGCCTTCATGCCGATGGACCTGGCGGACGGGTTCCCCGAGGCCACCAACCCCGTCGAGGCCGGCCTCGCCGACCTGTGGGCCCGTACCGTCCCGGCCATGTCGATGGACTGGCGGGAACGATTCTCCCTGTCCACCAAGAACCTCCTCGACGAGTCGATGTGGGAGCTCGCCAACATCAACATCGGGCGGGTCTCCAACCCCCTCGAATACATCGAGATGCGCCGCAAGGTCGGCGGCGCTCCCTGGTCGGCCGGTCTCATCGAGTACGTCTCCGCGGAGGTTCCGGCCCGCGTCGCGCACTCCCGCCCCCTCGGCGTGCTGCGCGACGCCTTCTCCGACGCCGTGCACATCAGGAACGACATCTTCTCCTACCAGCGCGAGGTCTCCGAGGAGGGTGAACTCTCCAACGCCATCCTGGTGTTGGAGACCTTCCTGGACTGCACCACCCAGGAGGCCGCCGAGGCCTCCAACGACCTCCTCACCTCCCGGCTCCAGCAGTTCGAGCAGACCGCCCTCGCCGAACTCCCCCAGCTCTTCGCCGACCACGCCATGAACCCGGCGGAGATCACCGCCGTCCTCGCCTACGCCAAGGGTCTCCAGGACTGGCAGTCCGGCGGCCACGAGTGGCACATGGTCTCCAGCCGCTACATGAACAAGGAGGCCCGGGCCACCGCGCCGCTCACCCTGCCGTTCATGCCCTCGGGCCTCGGCACCACCGCGCTCGACCTCCGCTCCATCCTCGCGCCCCGCGCCCTGGAACTGCGCCGGCGCTCCTTCACCCACGTCCCCTTCGAGCGCACCGGCCCGTCCGTCATCCCGGACATCTACATGCCGTTCCCGCTCACCCTCAGCCCGCACCACTCCCACGCACACGAGGAATCCGTGGCCTGGGCACGGGAGATGGGCCTCCTCCACCCGCAGCCCGGCGACCCCGGCTCGGCGATCTGGACCGAGGAGAAACTGCGCGGCTACGACTTCGCGCTCTGCTCCGCCGGCCTCGACCCCGACGCCACCCCCGAGGCGCTGACCCTCAACGCCTGCTGGCTGACCTGGGGCACGTACGGGGACGACTACTACCCGGTGGTCTTCGCGCAGGCCAAGAACCTGCCGGCCGCCAAGGCCGCCACCGCCCGCCTCGTCGCCATGGTCCCGGTGGACCACGCCGAGCAGGCGACGGCGGTCACCGCGATGGAGCGCTCCCTCGGTGACCTGTGGGTGCGCACCAGCCGGGACATGACTCCCGAGGTGCGCACGGAATTCCGGGCCGCCCTCGTGGGCATGCTGGAGAGCTGGGTGTGGGAGGTGGAGAACCAGATCCAGAACCGCATCCCGGACCCGGTGGACTACTCCGAGATGCGCCGCATCACCTTCGGCACGTACCTGACCACGTACCTGTGCCGGCTCGGCCAGGCGGGCCGGGGCATCCCCGATGAGATCTACGCCTCCGGGACCATCCGCTCCTTGGAGAATGCGGCCGCCGACGCCGCCTGCCTGATGAACGACATCTTCTCGTACCAGAAGGAGGTGGAGATCGAGGGCGAGGTGCACAACTACGTACTCGTCACCCGCAACTTCTTCGACATCGGCTACGAGGACGCCCTGCACATCTGCCACTCGCTGATGACCCAGCGCACCGAGGAGTTCGAGCACATTGTCGCAAGCCGGCTGCCGCTGCTCTACGACGACTGGAAGCTGGACGAGCAGGCCCGGGCCGGACTCGACGCGTACGTGACGGAGTTGCAGGACTGGCTCGCCGGAATCCTCAACTGGCACCAGAAGGTGAAGCGTTACCGCGAGGAGGACCTGCACCGGCTGGGTGACGGGATCTCCACCGGCGTCCTGAGTGCCGGCTTCGGCATGTCGGCGGCCCGGATCTCACTGCCCGCCCGCTGAGCCGAATCCGCCGGGCGGGGGCGGCTGGGGCTGCGGGGCGGCCGGGCTCAGAACTCGTCCGCCGTGTGCGGCAGCAGCGCGGTGCGCAGCCCCGCGTCCAGGGCCGCCGCCGCGCCGGGGGTGTGCTCCACCAGCAGCGCGGCCGCGGCCAGTTCGACGGCCCGGGTCCCGCCGAGGTAGCAGGCCGCGAGTTCCCGTACGTCCAGGGTCAGGTCCGCCTCCCGGTCCGCGGCGGGCTCGCAGGTCGCCCCGTCCGGCCCGGCCTTCAGGAGGAACCGCCCCGCGTTCGCGGGCAGCCGTACGTCGGTCAGCTCGAGTACGAGTTCCAGCGGCGCGGCCCACGAGCGCCCGGTCAGTGCCGCCGCCACGTCGACCAGCCGGAGCCAGAGCGCCGGGAACAGGGCGGTGACCCGGACCTGGTCCCGGTCGGCGGCGAAGTGCAGCAGCGGGTCGTCGGCCGGCCGGCCCCACGCGGTGACCCGGCCCGTGAGGTCGAGGGAGGCCACGCACTCCCACAGGGCGGCGGCGGCCTGCGGGGTGTCGGCCTCCAGTTCGTCGACCCGGACCAGGCCCGGGGTCCGCACGCCCCCGGAGTCCTGCTCGGGCTTCGTGCGGTACAGGACGTAGCCGGCGATCGGCTCGCCCGGCTCCCCCAGGACGATGATCCGGGGAGGGCTGAGCTCCTCGTCCTCCTCGTCCTGCTCGGTGAGCCACTCCTCGGCCCAGCGCCGCTCGTCGCGGGTGGGCCGCCCGGCCCGGACGGCGCGGGCCGCCTCGTGGTACGGGCCGACTACGGCGATCACGTCCTCGGGGGCGACCAGCCGCAGCGGCCGCCGGTCCGGCTCGATGCGCAGGGCCAGCGGCCGGGTGGAGTCGATCTCGATGGTGGCGCCCTGGGTGGCGCTGCCGTAGCCGAAGCGCCCGTAGATGGCGGCTTCGGAGGCCCACAGGGCGGCGACGGGGCTGCCGTCCGCCCCCGCCCGGCGCAGCATCTCGCCCATCAGGGCGGTCAGTACGCCGCGCCGGCGGTGGGTGGGGGCGACGGAGACGAAGGTGAGCCCGGGGCAGGGCAGGTCCGCCCCGGGCACCGAGAGCCGGAACGCGTGCGCGGCCATGAAGCCGACGAGCGCGTCGCCGTCGTAGGCCCCGATCCGCGAGCAGTGGCGGAGCAGCTCGCGGTGCCGCTCGCGCCCCTCCTTCTCGGGGCGGTCGTGGAAGACCAGGTACGCGAGCTCCAGAGCACGGTCGATGTCGGACTCGGGCACCTCGCGGATCTCCACCATGATCCGGAGACTAATCGGTCATGGCGGACCAGTCACTTCATAAAGGGCGGGTTCCCGCCGCGGCGGCGCGTTCCCGCCCCGGGCGGTTCCCGCTCAGCGCGCCGCGGGCCCCGTCCAGTCCGCCGGGACGTGTCCGAGGCGGACCCGCTGGGGGTGGTCACCGACGGGTACGGACACCCGCTTGGTGCCGGTCGCGAAGTCGATGGCCGTGACCTGGTCGGCGCCGCTCTCGGAGATCACGCAGCCGGAGCCGTCACCGTCGACGGTGGCCCAGTAGGGCTTGGCGGCGGGCACGAGCGGCCCCTGCTCCAGGGTGGCCCGGTCCACGACGGTCACGTAGCCGTCCATGGTCCCCGCGATGCACAGCCTGGATCCGTCCGGGCTCATGGACATGCCGTGGTGCCGCGAGTCGTTGACCCAGGTGGTGCGGTCGGTGCTGGTGGCGGGGTTCTCGGGGAGGGTCTTGATCCGGGTGATCCGGTCGGCGGCCACGTCGTACTCGACGAAGCCGTTGAAGAACGACACCTGGAAGTACATCTTCGACTCGTCCGGGGTGAAGGACATGGGCCGGACCGCGTCGGACAGGTCGGAGCGCCCGAAGGCGTCGAGGCGGGCCCGCATGTCGATCACCCGGACCGGACGGAGGGTCTGCGCGTCGGCGACCGTGATCCTGCGGTCCCCCTTCGTCCAGTCCAGCCAGGGCGCGTCGAGGGCGGAGGTCACGTCACCGATGGAGCTGTTCCACAGGTGACGGCCGTCCCGGGTGAAGGTGTTCTCGTGCGGCTTGTCGCCGGTGGTGAAGGAGCCGGCCTGCCGGCCGCTCGCGATGTCGAGGACGTGCACGGTGTTGGCGGTGGAGGCCGAGACCGCCACGCGGGTGCCGTCCGGGGAGACCGCCATGTGGTCGGCCCGGTAACCGGCTACGGGGAAGCGCCAGTTGACCCGGCCGGTGCGGACGTCGATGGAGACGACGTCGGCGAAGCTGGGGCGGGAGGCGACGACGGCGGAGCCGTCGGGGGTGGTGTACATGTCGTCCACGAACTGGTCGTGGCCCTCGCCCGCGGTGGCCCGTACGCCCAGGAAGTAGGCGAGCTTCACCGGGTTGAGGTAGATCTCCCGGAGCCGCTCCTCCTTGTCCGGGATCATGTTGATCCGGCCCACCTTGGCCAGGTTCCCGGTGGAGGCGAGGACGTCGGCGGTGCCCTCCCAGTTGTTGCCCACGAACAAGACCTCGCGCGGTCCGGCGCCGGCGGACCCGGCGCCCGCCGCGGGCGCGGGACCCGTCGCGAGGGCGGCCAGGGCCAGCGCGGCCACGGCCACCAGGGCCGGCAGGGCGCGGCGGTTACTCGATCGGCTGGCGAACATCCGGTCAACTCCGTTAAGGGGAGACGCTGTTACCGGCCGGTAAAATAGGCGGAACAACGAAAGGGCGCAACCCCCAACGGGGTTGCGCCCTTCCACACCGTGTTACAGCCCGTCACCTCTTCAAGCGACGGAACCGATCCTGCTGATCACCGTGTTCGCGACGTCCGGGTGGATCGGGATGTGCGCGCCGGTCAGGGCCGCGCCGGTGCCGCCGCGCCGGTTGGCGACGATCTCGGCGGCGATGGACAGCGCGGTCTCCTCCGGGGAGCGCGCCCCGAGGTCCAGGCCGATCGGGGAACGCAGCCGGGCCAGTTCGAGCTCGGTCACACCGACCTCGCGGAGCCGCTTGTTGCGGTCCTCGTGGGTGCGGCGGGAGCCCATGGCGCCGACGTAGGCGACGGGAAGTCTGAGGGCCAGTTCGAGGAGCGGGACATCGAACTTGGCGTCGTGCGTGAGGACGCACAGGACGGTGCGGGCGTCGACCGTACCGGCGGAGGACTGCTCCTCCAGATAGCGGTGCGGCCAGTCGACCACGATCTCGTCCGCTTCGGGGAAACGCTTCTTCGTGGCGAACACGGGCCGGGCGTCGCACAGCGTCACCCGGTAGCCGAGGAACTTGCCGATCCGCACCAGGGCGGAGGCGAAGTCGATGGCCCCGAAGACGATCATCCGGGGCGGCGGGACACTGGACTCGACGAGCACCTTGAGCGGCTCTCCGCAGAGGCGGCCGTCGGCACCGATCTCCAGCACGCCGGTCTTGCCGGCCTCGAGCATGGCCCGCGCCTCGTCGGCGATGGCGCGGTCCAGCTCGGGGTGACCGCCGAACCCGCCCTCGTGGGAGCCTTCGCCCCTGACGAGTACGGCGCGGCCCATGAGCTCGGCCGGGCCCTCGGCGATCCGGGCGACCGCCGCCGCCTCCCCGCGGGCGGCGGCGGCCAGCGAGGCCGCGAACACCTCCCGTGCGGGAGAGCCCACGTGGACCGGGGTCACGAGGATGTCGATGATTCCGCCGCAGGTCAGACCGACGGCGAAGGCATCGTCATCGCTGTACCCGAAGCGCTCCAGGACGGTCTCGCCGTCTTCGAGCGCCTGCTGGCACAGCTCGTACACCGCACCCTCCACGCATCCACCGGAGACCGAACCGATGGCCGTGCCGTCACTGTCGACGGCGAGGGCCGCTCCGGGCTGCCTGGGTGCGCTCCCGCCGACCGCCACGACCGTGGCGACGGCGAAATCGCGTCCCTGCTCGACCCACCGGTTCAATTCTTCGGCGATATCCAGCATGAGGGGCCTCCTCGGAGGGGTTCAGATTCCAGTATCGGATACGTGGAGGGTGCGGCTTTCGGTACGGATCGGATCAGTCGGCTCAGCCGACGCCGAGCCAGCCCTCGATCGGGTGCAGTGCGAAGAAGACCAGGAAGATTCCGGTCAGCGCCCACATGAAGGCACCGATCTCGCGGGCCTTGCCCTGCGCCAGCTTGATGGCGACGTAGGAGATGACACCCGCGGCGACACCGGCGGTGATCGAGTACGTGAAGGGCATGATCACGACGGTCAGGAAGACCGGGATGGCGGTCGAGCTGTCGGCCCAGTCCACGTGGCGGGCGTTCTGCATCATCATCGCGCCGATGACCACCAGGGCCGCGGAGGCGACCTCACCGGGGACGATCTGCGTGATCGGGGTGAAGAAGAGGCAGGCGGCGAAGAAGAGGCCGGTGACGACGGAGGCGAGACCTGTGCGGGCACCCTCACCGACGCCGGTGGCGGACTCGACGAACACGGTCTGGCCGGAGCCACCCGCGATGCCACCGATGGCGCCACCGGCACCGTCGATGAACAGGGCCTTGGACAGGCCCGGCATGCGGCCCTTGTCGTCGGCGAGCTTGGCCTCGGTGCCGACGCCGATGATGGTGGCCATCGCGTCGAAGAAGCCGGCCAGGACCAGGGTGAAGACGATCATGCCGACCGTCATGTAGCCGACGTCGCCCCAGCCGCCGAAGGAGACGTCACCGAAGAGCGAGAAGTCCGGAGCGGAGACCGCGGAGCCGGTGAGCTCCGGCGGGCCGTTCTTCCAGGCCTTCGGGTCGATGTCCACGATGGCGTTGAGGATCGCGGCGAGCACGGTGCCGCCGACGATGCCGATCAGGATCGCGCCGGGCACCTTGCGGGCCTGGAGCATGAAGATGGCGACCAGGGTGACCGCGAAGAGCAGCACGGGCCAGCCGGAGAGCTCACCGGTCGCGCCGAGCTGGACGGGGGGCATGAACTCCCCGCCGTTGCCGACGAAGCCCGCCTTCACGAAGCCGATCAGGGCGACGAAGAGGCCGATGCCCATGGTGATGGCGTGCTTGAGCGCGAGGGGTATCGCGTTCATGATCATCTCTCGGAGGCCGGTGACGACCAAGAGACAGATCACGACGCCGTAGACCACGCACATGCCCATGGCCTGCGGCCAGGTCATCTGGGGGGCCACCTGCGAGGCCAGCACGCCGGACACGGAGAGGCCGGCGGCGAGCGCGAGCGGGACCTTGCCGACGAAGCCCATGAGGAGCGTCGTGACGGCCGCGGCGAACGCCGTGGCGGTGATGATCGCCGAGGCGGCCATCGTGGTGCCGTCGACGTCCTTGCCCGAAAGGAGCAGGGGGTTCAGCAGGAGGATGTAGGCCATGGCCATGAAGGTCGTGATACCGCCACGAACCTCGTTGCCGACCTTGGATCCGCGCTTGCTGATGTGAAAGTACCGGTCGAGCCAAGACTGCCCGGCGGGGGTCGGAGAGCCGTCTCCGGCCTCCTCCGCACTGGTCTTGGGCTCCACAGAGGACTGGGTCATGGTGCCTAACTCCCAAGGTTCAAAGGGGCACCCGCATAAAGATTGGAGACACGGGATTTGGGAAAACGCGTTTGGCTGCACGACCCGGGGTGACGGCCCGAGGCGACGCAAATAGTGCACTGCGTGTACTGCGGGTACTGCGTGGGTTCTGCGGTACGGCTGGTACTGCTGGTGACACCGGGGGTAGGTGGTGTGACCGGGGGTGATATCGGGGTACTTCCGGTGAAAACTTGACCGCGAGCGGTGCGGTGCTGAGGACTCCGGACTTCGTGCTCCGGGCGGTGCGGCTGGAAGTGTGACGTTCCCGTGTCACACCGCCCGGAAATCTGGGGGGGTCCGGGGGCCTCGCGGCCCCCGGACCAGCCGTCCTAGAGCGTGCCGGTGAGCAGTTCCGGACGGATCGGCGTCTTGTTGATCTCCAGACCGGTCGCCGCCCGGATCGCCGCGATGACGGCCGGGGTGGACGAGAGGGTCGGGGCCTCGCCCATGCCGCGCAGGCCGTACGGGGCCTTCGGGTCGGCGAGCTCCAGGACGTCGACCGGGATGGTCGGGGTGTCGAGGATGGTGGGGATCAGGTAGTCCGTGAAGGAGGGGTTGCGCACCTTCGCGGTCTTCGGGTCCACGATGATCTCTTCCATGATCGCGACGCCCAGGCCCTGGGTGGTACCACCCTGGATCTGGCCGACCACGGAGAGCATGTTCAGGGCCTTGCCGACGTCCTGGGCGGTCGCCAGCTCGACGACCTTGACGAGGCCGAGCTCGGTGTCCACCTCGACGACCGCGCGGTGCGCGGCGAAGGTGTACTGGACGTGGCCGTTGCCCTGGCCGGTGACCAGGTCGAAGGGCTCGGTCGCGGCGTGGCGGAACTCGAGCTCGATGTCGATCGCGTCCTCGCCCTCCAGGATGTCGGCCAGGTCCGCGAGGACCTCTCCGCCGTCCGTGACGACCTTTCCGCCTTCGAGGAGCAGCTCGGCGGTCGCCCACGCGGGGTGGTACGAGCCGTTCTTGCGCCGGCCGATCTCCAGGACCGCCTCGCGGACGGCCTCACAGGTGTTCTTCACGGCGCCACCGGTCATGTACGTCTGCCGCGAGGCGGACGTGGAACCGGCGGAGCCGACCTGCGTGTCGGCCGGGTGGATGGTCACCTGCGTGACACCCAGCTCGGTACGGGCGATCTGCGCGTGGACGGTGATGCCGCCCTGGCCGACCTCCGCCATGGCCGTGTGGACCATCGCGACGGCCTCGCCGTTGATGACCTCGAGGGTCACGCGGGCGGTGGAGTAGTCGTCGAAGCCCTCGGAGAAGCCGACGTTCTTGATGCCGACCGCGTAGCCGACGCCGCGGACGACGCCTTCACCGTGGGTGGTGTTCGACAGACCACCGGGCAGCGCGCGGACGTCCGCGCTCTCGCCGGCGGTCTCCCACTGGCGCTCCGGCGGGAGCGGACGGGCCTTGACCCGGCGCAGCAGCTCGGCGACGGGCGCCGGAGCGTCCACGACCTGGCCGGTGGGCATGATCGTGCCCTGCTCCATGGCGTTGAGCTGACGGAACTCGACCGGGTCCATGCCCAGCTTCGCGGCGAGCTTGTCCATCTGGGCCTCGTAGGCGAAGCAGGCCTGGACGGCGCCGAAGCCGCGCATCGCGCCACAGGGCGGGTTGTTCGTGTAGAGCGCGATCGCCTCGATATCCACGTCCTCCAGGACGTACGGACCGACCGAGAGGGAGGAGGCGTTGCCCACGACCGCCGGGGAAGCGGACGCGTACGCGCCGCCGTCCAGGACGATCTTGCACTTCATGTGCGTGAGCTTGCCGTCCTTGGTGGCGCCGTGCTCGTAGTACAGCTTCGCCGGGTGACGGTGCACGTGGCCGAAGAAGGACTCGAAGCGGTTGTAGACGATCTTGACCGGCTTGTTCGTGGCCAGGGCCAGGAGGCAGGCGTGGATCTGCATCGAGATGTCTTCGCGGCCACCGAACGCGCCGCCGACGCCCGAGAGCGTCATGCGGACCTTCTCCGGCGGCAGGCCCAGGACCGGGGCGATCTGCTGGAGGTCCGAGTGCAGCCACTGGGTGGCGACGTACAGCTCGACACCGCCGTCCTCGGACGGCACGGCCAGGCCGGACTCCGGGCCGAGGAAGGCCTGGTCCTGCATGCCGAAGGTGTACTCGCCCTCGACGATGACGTCGGCGCGCTTGCGGGCCTCTTCCACGTTGCCGCGGATGATCGGCTGGCGGTGCACGATGTTCGGGTGCGGGACGTGACCGATGTGGTGGTCGTCGCGGCCCTCGTGGATCAGCGGCGCGCCCTCGGCGAGGGCGGAGGCCTCGTCCGTGACGAGCGGCAGCTCACGGTAGTCGATCTTGATCTTGGCGGCCGCGCGGCGGGCGGTCTCCGGGTGGTCGGCGGCCACGAGGGCGACCGGCTCACCGTGGTGACGCACCCGGCCGTGGGCGAGAACCGGGGTGTCCTGGATCTCGAGGCCGTAGTTCTTCATCTCGGCCGGCAGGTCGTCGTACGTCAGCACCGAGTAGACACCCGGCATCGCCAGGGCCTCGGAGATGTCGATCGAGACGATCTCGGCGTGGGCCACGGGGCTGCGGAGCGTCTGGCCCCACAGCATGTCCTCGTGCCACATGTCCGAGGAGTACGCGAACTCTCCGGTCACCTTGAGGGTGCCGTCCGGGCGCAGCGTGGACTCGCCGATGCCGCCCTTGGTGTGCTTCTGCGTGACGTTGGTCGGCGTACCCGCCGGGGCCGTGCGCGTGTTCTGGGCCATGGTCAGACCGCCTCAGACTGACGGGCGGCCGCGAGGCGGACCGCGTCGAGGATCTTCTCGTAGCCCGTGCAGCGGCAGAGGTTGCCGGACAGGGACTCACGGATGTCCTGGTCGGACGGGGAGGGGTTCTCCTCCAGCAGCGCGTCCGCCTGGACCAGGAGGCCCGGGGTGCAGAAACCGCACTGGACGGCGCCGGCGTCGATGAACGCCTGCTGGATGGTGGAGAGTTCGACGCCCTCGCCGGTCTGCGAGTCGCCCGGCTTGGCCTGCCACTGCTTGGCCGCGTCCAGGGTGACGCCGCCCTTGCCGCCGCAGCCGCCGCCGGTGCCGCAGGCACCGCCGTGGCCGTGCTCGTCGCGCTGCTTGGCGAACTCCGCCAGGCCCTCGACGGTCACGACGTCGCGGCCCTCGACCTGACCGGCCGCGACCAGACAGGAACAGACCGGCACGCCGTCGAGACGGACGGTGCAGGAACCGCACTCGCCCTGCTCACAGGCGTTCTTCGAACCGGGCAGGCCCAGGCGCTCGCGCAGGACGTAGAGAAGGGACTCGCCCTCCCAGACGTCGTCGGCTTCCTGCTGACGGCCGTTGACAGTGAAATTGACGCGCATGATTACGCAGCCCCTTCAAGCGAGCGGCCGTTGTTCGAACCGCGGTACTGCTCCCACGTCCAGACGAGCTGGCGGCGAGCCATGATGCCGACCGCGTGGCGGCGGTACTTCGCCGTGCCGCGGACGTCGTCGATCGGGTTGGCCGCGCCGGAGGCGAGGTCACCGAACTGCTTGGCGATCGACGGGGTGATGACGTTGCCGGACTCCCAGAAGCCGCCCTCTTCGAGCGCGGCGTTCAGGAACTCCTCGGCGGCCTTCGCCCGGATCGGGGTCGGCGCGGCCGAACCGATACCGGTGCGGACCGTGCGGGTCTCGGGGTGCAGCGCCAGGCCGAACGCGCAGACGGCGATGACCATCGCGTTGCGGGAGCCGACCTTGGAGTACTGCTGGGGGCCGTCCGCCTTCTTGACGTGGACGGTCTTGATGAGCTCGTCGGCGGCCAGCGCGTTGCGCTTGACGCCGGTGTAGAACTCGTCGATCGGGATCAGGCGGGATCCGCGTACGGACTCCACCTCGACCTCGGCGCCCGCCGCGAGGAGCGCGGGGTGCGAGTCGCCGGCCGGCGAGGCGCAACCGAGGTTGCCGCCGACACCGCCGCGGTTACGGATCTGCGGGGACGCGACCGTGTGCGAGGCGAGCGCGAGTCCCGGAAGCTCCGTGCGGAGGTTCTCCATGATCTGCGTGTACGGGACGGAGGCGCCCAGACGTACCACGTCCTCGCCGACCTCCCACTCCCGCAGGAGACCGATGCGGTTCAGGTCCAGGAGGTACTCCGGCCGACGGTGGTCGAAGTTGATCTCGACCATCACATCGGTGCCACCCGCAATCGGCACAGCTGTGGGGAACTCGGCCTTAGCGGCGAGCGCCTCCTCCCAGCTGGCGGGGCGAAGGAAGTCCATGTGCGGCTCTCTTCTTCTTCATCGTGTCGTTCACTTCAAGCCAGGAGGCCGTTGGGCCCTCGACTGGTCGTTCACGTGCTGTTAACGCGGTGTGGACTCAGTACAGCGGCCATCCGTCCCCCGGGTGCAGTCACCGAAACCATGAAGGAGTTGGCTGGGGACCTCCCTCGTCTTGTAGATTCGTATGAAAGGCAGGATGCGACGACCTGCCCGATTTCCAACGGCAACATTCGAGACAGATCGGCGGCGACATCATGCGGCTGCGCGCACTGCTGGAAACCGAGGCGCTGGGGCTGCGGCTGCTGGGCGGCGAGGAAGAACTCGACCGGACGGTCCGCGGGGTCATGACGACCGACCTGAGGGATCCCAGCCGATACCTATCCGGAGGGGAGCTGGTCCTCACTGGCCTGGCCTGGAGACGAAATTCGGCCGACTCCGAGCCGTTCGTACGAATCCTGGCGAGCGCCGGCGTGGCCGGGCTCGCGGCCGGCGAGGCGGAGCTGGGTGATATTCCCGACGACCTCGTCTCGGCGTGTCTGCGCAACCGTCTGCCGTTGTTCGCTGTAAACGAAGACGTTGCATTCGCCACCATCACCGAGTACGTGGTGCGGCAGGTGTCGGGAGAGCGCGCCGGGGACCTCGCGGCCGTCGTGGACCGCCATCGGCGGCTCATGACCTCCGGTCCGGCCGGCGGCGGACCCGATGTGGTGCTCGATCTGCTCACCACGGACCTCGATCTCCGGGCCTGGGTGCTCTCGCCCACGGGCCGGCAGATCGCCGGGGCGGGCGAGCCGCTGGCGCCGGGCATCTGCGCGGCACTGGCGAGCGAGCACCTCGCGGCGGTCCGGACGGGCCGCAGGGGACCGCACCGGATCTCCCTCCAGGGTATTACCTACTCCCTCTTCCCGATCAGGGGACACGGGCGCGGCGCCGCAGGTCCGGCGGCCCGGGACGTCCGCGAGAGCGTGCTCTCCGACTGGCTGCTGGCCGTCGAGGCCGACGCCGGCGACTGGCCGGCCGAGCGGCTCGACCTGCTCCAGGGCGTCACCCAGCTGATCGCGGTCGAGCGGGACCGCCGCGACGCGGCCCGTACGGTGCGCCGCCGCCTGGCCCAGGAGGTCCTGGAGCTGGTCCAGACGGGCGCTCCGCCCGCCGAGATCGCCGCCCGCCTGCGGGTGGCCGCGCCGGTCCTGCTGCCCGGGCTGGGCACCGCCCCGCACTGGCAGGTCGTCGTGGCCCGGGTGGACTGGGACGGCGGCGACATCGCCGGCGGCCCCGTAGCCCAGTCGCTGCTGGAAGAAATCCTCGTGGACCCGTCGGTCTCCGGGCCGGAACCCTCGGACCGGATCGCCGTCGCGCACGCCGGGGACGAGGCGATCGCCCTCGTACCGCTGCCCGCGCCCGCCGGGGAACCCGGCGAGGAGAAGGGCCCCGACACCGCCCTGCACGCGGAAACGCTGCTCGCGGCCGTACGGGACCCCCTGGCGGCCGGACTCGCCGACGACGGCCGGCTCACCCTGGGCGTCAGCGCGGCCGTGTCCTCCGCCGAGGGCCTGCGCGGGGCCCTGGAAGAGGCCCGGCACGCCCGCCGGGTCGCGGCGGCCCGTCCGGGCCGGGTCTGCGCGGCCGGCCACCACGAGCTGGCCTCGCACGTCCTGCTGCTCCCGTTCGTCCCGGACGACGTCCGCCGCGCCTTCACGGCCCGGCTGCTGGACCCGCTGCGGGACTACGACCGCCGCCACCGGGCGGAGCTCATCCCCACCCTTGAAGCCTTCCTGGACTGCGACGGCTCGTGGACCCGCTGCGCGACCCGGCTGCACCTCCACGTCAACACGCTGAGGTACCGGGTCGGGCGAATCGAGCAGTTGACGGCGCGGGATCTTTCCCGGCTCGAGGACAAGCTCGATTTCTTCCTGGCACTGCGGATGAGCTGAGAAGATCCACCGCCGACCGGCCGGGGGCCGGTCGGGACCGAGTGGAGGCCGACTGGAGGCCGGGCGGGGGCGACTGATGATCCGTCCGGACTTTGTGAAAGAGTTCACCCGACCCCTTGGCCGAACCTGCCGATCCGTGCTCTCATTTCGCCCCAGGGCTCAACGACGTGCTGCTTGGTTGCTTTGGGGAGGGCAATGTGGCGGATACCGCCATGTCCAGTGCCGGAACTATCGGGGGAGACGACCCCCTCCAGCGGGCGATATGGCGGCTGCGCTCGCGCGGCTGTTGGACCGACGCGGCGGCCCTGCTGACGCCGCACCTGCACGATGCCGGAGCCGCGGTGCAGCGGACCGGACTGCTGGTCGAACGCTGCCTCTTCACGGGGCAGGGCTGGGCCGAGGCGGAGGACGCGCTGCGGGTGGCCGAAGCCGTCTCCCAGGACGACGACGACCGGGGCGCGGCCGCGTGCGAGCGCGGTCACCTGGCGTACGCGGCGACCGTACTGGGCGTACGCGACCGGGCCGACGAGGCCCGTTCGGCGCTCGGCCGGGCGGCGGCGCTGCTGTCTCCGGGGTCGCGCACCCGGCCGCTGCTGGACTTCCGGCGGGGCCTGGTGGCCGAGCACCTGGCGGACGCGCCTTCCTCCGCCCTGCCGGCGTACCGGCGGGCCCACGCGGGCGCCCTGGCCCACGGCGACACCCTCCTCCTGTCCTTCACCTGGCGGCACCTGGCGGCGCTGGCCCTGCGGGACGGGGAGGTCGCCGAGGCCCGCAAGGGCTTCGCGGAGTCCCTCCGCATCCGGGAAGACCTGGGCTTCCTGGTCGGCACCGCCCCGGCGCTCGCGGCCCTGGCCGAAGCCGAACCGGAACCGGAGGCCGCCCGCCTCCGCGCGGAGGCCCGCCGCCTCTTCCACCTCCTGGGCGGCATCCCCACCTGGCTGGCGGACCAGCTCCACCCGGTACCTTCTTGACGCGCCCCTCGCACGGTGCGGCCCTGGCGGGCCTCACCGGCTTCACGCCGCTGCGCCGAACTCCGTCCGGCGGCGGCCGGGCGGGGTCATCGCCACCGCCGTCCCGTCGAGGGGCCCGGTGGGCGGGTGCGGCTGGGTTCGGCCCTGCGGGGCGAAGTCCCCTACCCGCCCTTCCACCGTTCCCAGGGCTCTGCCCTGACCCGGTCCTCAAACGCCGGACGGGCTGAAAGCGGGGCCCCGGGCTACGCCCGGACCCCTGGGGCTCCGCCCCAGACCCTGGTCCTCAAACGCCGGACGGCTAAAAGATCAAACCCCGGCGGCTGAAGAGCCCCCGAGCCTGAAAGCCCCACCACCGGCGGGGCTGGATTCTCGCCCGGTCGGGCACGTTGGCGGCGGCGCCGGGACGGGGACGGGGGCGGGGTGGGGTGTTGGCCTGGACGTAAAGCGTGATTTGTGGCGCGCTACAAGGCATCACCGTCGAAGCCGCACACAGGGCGCCTAAATCATGCAGTCCAGGCCGACACCCCACCCCGCCCCCGGCACCGGCCCCACCCGCAGCCACAGGTCGGTCAGGGTGACGTGAAGTGGGCGTGGATCAGGGATTCCGCCTCCGGGAGGGCGCCCGCGGAGAGGGCCGCGAGGATCGCCACGTGCTGCGCCGCGTCCGCGACGAGGTCCGTGCGCCGGATGCGCCGGGGCCCCGGCAGGGGCCACTGGGAGCGGCGGTGGAGGCCCTCCGCCACCAGGAGGAGCTGGCCGTTGCCCGCCAGCGCGAGCACCGCACGGTGAAACGCCCGGTCCGCGTCGGCATACCGCGCCGCATCCCCCGCGGCCGCCGCCGCCTCCGCCTCCGCCGCCGCAGGCACCACCGCGGCCCACGCCCCCGCCGGCACCGACCGGGCCAGCCGCAGCATCACGGGGACCTCGAGCAGCGCCCTGACCTCCGCCAGTTCCGCCAGCTCCCCCGGGGTCCGGGTCAGGACCCGGAAGCCCCGGTTCGGGAGGCATTCGACGACCCCCTCCAGCGCCAGCTGCTGCATCGCCTCGCGCACGGGCGTCGCGGAGACCCCGAAGCGCTCCCCCAGGGCCGGCCCCGAGTAGATCTCCCCCGGCGCCAGCTCGCCCGCGACCAGCGCCGCGCGCAGGGCGTCGAGGATCTGCCCCCGCACGGAGTGGCGTACCACTTTGCGGTCCTGCTGCTCCGGTACCCGGGCTCGGGCCGTATCGCGCACTCGGTCCTCCACGGGTTTCGACCTGCCCCGAAGGATAGCCCGCCTTCCCACACCCCACGGAGATCAGGTAAGGTAAGGCTTACCTGTTAACGATCGCGTGATTCGGGGTTCGCCATGACCGTCACGGCCGTCGCGCCCGCCGAGGGCAGCGTCCGCTTCGCACGCCCCGTACACACCCCCACCCCGACCGCCTCTCCCCTGACGGACGCCTACGCGCGGCTGACCGGGGCCTACGGCGGCCTGCGCGTCACCGAGCTCGCCCCGCACGAACCCTCCCCTCGCGGTGTGGGGTGGGTCGGTGCGGACGAGCTCGCGGCGGGCGGCGAGCCCCTGGAGGCGTTCCTCGCGTGGGACGAGGCGCAGATCCTCCGCGACTACGGGCGCCCGGGCCGGCCGGACGTCGTGGCGGGGTTCGGACTGCACCGGTACGCGTGGGAGGCCTGCCTGCTGTTCACGGCCCCCTGGTTCCTGGACCGGCGCGTGCCGCTCCTGCCCCCGGAGGCCGTGTCCTTCCACCGGACCGACGGCCGGATGGCCGTACGCGTCCGCTCCTTCGCCTGCCTGCCGGACGACCCGGCGGCAGCGCTCCCCGGGGCCCGGGTCGTGCCCGACGAGGACGCGCTGCGCGCAGAGGTACGGGCTGCGGTGGCCCAGCACTTCGAACCGGTCATGGAGGGCTTCGGCCCCCGGATGCGGCGCGGGCGGCGCGCCCTGTGGGGCATGGTGACCGACGACGTGGTCGAGAGCCTCTGGTACGTGGCCAACCTGCTCGGCGAAGCCGAGGAGCAGCGGGCCGTGCGCGAGCTGGACCGGCTCTTCCCCGGCGCGACCGCCCCGTACACCGGAGGCGCGGGCTTCCGCGCCCTGGAGGCCCCGGACGGCCGGGAGCTGCCCACCCGTGACCGGGCGAGCTGCTGCTTCTTCTACACGATCCGCCCGGACGACACCTGCGTCACCTGCCCCCGCACGTGCGACGAGGACCGCGTGGCCCGCCTGACGGCCGACGGCTGAGAATCCCGACCCCGCCCTACGGCGCTGCGGCGCTACGGCGAGGCGCTGCGGCGAGGCGCTGCGCCGCCAGGGCCACTACGGCGCCAGGGTGCGCAGTACGCAGAACTCGTTCCCCTCGGGGTCGGCCATGACCACCCAGCTCCGGTCCGGGCCCTGGCCCACGTCCGCCCGGGTGGCGCCGAGGCCGAGCAGCCTGGTCACCTCGTCCTCGGTACTGCGGTCGATCGGGCTGACGTCGAGGTGCAGCCGGTTCTTCGCGTCCTTGCCCTCGGGCACCCGGACGAACACCAGGGTGGGCGGCATGTGACGGGCCCGGATGTCCTCGACGGTCGGCACCCAGGAGCCGATCTCGACCATGTCCTCGCGCCGGTCGATCACCTTGACGTCCAGGACCTCGCACCAGAAGGCCGCGAGTCGCCCCGGATCGTGGCAGTCGACGCTCAACTCGGTGAACCTGCTCGCCATGGGTCTCCTAGACGGTGCGGACCGCGGCAGCAGCCTCGGCGCCGACGGTCGGTCAGTGTCACCCACCCGGCCGTACGGCCGCCACCGAGTTTCCGCGCCGCCGCCTCCGCCGGCTCAACCCACCCGTCCGGCTGACGCAAATCGAACTCAACTCGACCCACACGGCCAAGAGTTCGATCCGCAACACCCTATCCGGCGGGCTCCGCCCCCCGTTGGCGTCCACTTGCCCCGAAACCCGCGTGTACGGCTCACCGGCTGCGCCACTATGGCGCCCGGAAAGCCGCACCGGCCACAAGCCGAACAGCCGCATACGCGAGGCAAGGGACAACCGCATGAGACTGACCGACATATCGCTGGACTGGCTGCTGCCCGGCAGCCTGCTGATCCTGGGCGTACTTGCGGCAGTGGCGGTACTGGCCCGGGGCAAGCGCGAAGGCGAGAAGGCCGCGGTGGCCGAGGACAGCTGGGAGCGCAGCGAGGAGCGGCGGCGGCGCAAGGAAGCCATCTACGGGACCGCCTCCTACGTCCTGCTCTTCTGCTGCGCGGCGGTCGCCGCGGCACTCTCCTTCCACGGGCTGGTCGGCTTCGGCCGGCAGAACCTCAACCTCACCGGAGGCTGGGAGTACCTGGTCCCCTTCGGTCTCGACGGCGCCGCCATGTTCTGTTCGGTGCTCGCCGTCCGCGAGGCCAGCCACGGCGACGCGGCCCTCGGTTCGCGCATGCTGGTCTGGCTGTTCGCGGGAGCCGCCGCCTGGTTCAACTGGGTGCACGCCCCGCGCGGCCTCGGCCACGACGGGGCTCCGCAGTTCTTCTCCGGCATGTCTCTCTCGGCGGCCGTGCTCTTCGACCGTGCGCTGAAGCAGACCCGCCGGGCCGCACTGCGCGAACAGGGCCTGATTCCACGGCCGTTGCCGCAGATCCGGATGGTCCGCTGGCTGCGGGCACCGCGGGAGACCTTCGGTGCGTGGTCGCTGATGCTGCTGGAGGGGGTCCGCACGCTCGACGAGGCCGTGGACGAGGTGCGCGAGGACAAGAAGGAGAAGGAGAACGACCGGCACCGCCGGCGGGAGCAACACCGCCTGGACCGGGCGCACATCAAGGCGCTCGGCCGGCAGAACCGGGCGTTCGGGCGCGTGGCCCGCGCCCGTCAGGTCGAGGCGCCGGGGCTGGCCCCCGGAGCGGGCTCCGCGCCGGTCGGCGCGGAGCCGGCCATAGCGGAAACCGGACAGCTGCCCCTACGGCGCCGGCCCTCCCTGCAGGCCGTGAGCGGAACCGAACCCCACTACACGGCTGACATGGCGGACACGTCCGACACGGCCATCGGCCCTCGGACGGTGGACCTCACCGCCGAGGACGACACGCAGACGCTCCCCCGGCTCGACTCGCTGGAACGCAAACTGAAGGACCTGGAGCAGCAGTTCGGATGACCCGCTGACGGGCACGGCCCCGTCCGGGATCCACTGCGCGGGGTCCGCCCGATCACTCAGGCGGACTCCGCCCCCTTCGCCCCGTCGAGCTCGAACCACACCACTTTGCCGCCGCCGAGCGACAGCCCGAGCGCGTCCACGCCCCAGGCGTCGGCGAGCGACTGCACCAGTACCAGCCCCCTGCCGTGCGTACCGTCGTCGGCGGACGGTACGTGCGGGCGGGGCCGGCGGGCGGCGTAGTCGCGGACCTCCACCCGCAGCCTGTCGGCGGCGAGCGTCGCGGAGACCTCGGCTCCCTGATCGGTGTGGACGAGGGCGTTGGTGACGAGTTCGGTGATCAGCAGCTCGGCCACCTCGGCGGCCTCGGCCCTGCACCGGTGGCGCATCAACTCCCTCACATCCCTCCGGACTTCCCCTACTGCCTTGAGATCGGCCCGGCGCACGCTCCGGGTGATCCCCGACGCGTCCACCGCCGTCCCGTCCTCGGCCGATGGTTCGCGCGGCACCGGCCGCCCTCTCCGCCACAGCTTTCCGGCCTTCGCCCCCACCCGCACGGCGATGTACCTCCCACATGTCCCCGCTGCCCGACGGCCCGCCGGTCGAACAGGCCTACGGGATGCATGCCCCCGGGGGGAATCCGCACGCATCCGGCCTCAAGGGCGCGGCACATTACGGAGGTTGGATCGCGCCATCTGGATCATCCGGCCCACCCCTCCGTCCAGCACGATCTTGCTGGCCGAAAGTGCGAATCCGGTCACCATTTCAGCGCTGATCTTCGGTGGAATCGACAGGGCGTTGGGGTCCGTGACCACATCCACCAGAGCGGGTCCCTTGTGCTTGAAAGCGTCCCTCAAAGCCGCTGTGAGCTGCTTGGGCTTCTCCACCCGGACCCCGTACGCGCCCGCCGCGCGGGCGATCGCCGCGAAGTCGGGGTTTTTGTTCGTCGTTCCGTACGAAGGAAGGCCGGAAACCAACATCTCCAACTCGACCATGCCGAGAGATGAGTTGTTGAAGAGGACCACTTTGACGGGGAGGTCGTACTGCACCAGGGTGAGGAAATCTCCCATCAGCATGGAGAAACCGCCGTCGCCGGACATCGACACCACTTGACGTCCGCGATCGGTGAACTGTGCGCCGATGGCCTGCGGTAGGGCGTTGGCCATGGAGCCGTGGCTGAAGGAGCCGATGATGCGGCGCTTTCCGTTCGGGGAAAGATAGCGCGCCGCCCATACGTTGCACATGCCTGTGTCCACGGTGAACACGGCGTCCTCGTCGGCGAGTTCGTCGAGGACCGCGGCGACGTACTCGGGGTGGATGGGCGTGCGCTTCTCCACCTTGCGCGTGTACGCCTTCACCACTCCCTCCAGGGCGTCCGCGTGCTTCTTCAGCATCCGGTCGAGGAACCGGCGGTCCGTCTTGGCCTTCACCCGGGTGTTCAGCGCGCGCAGGGTCTCGCGCACGTCGCCCCAGACCGCGAGGTCCAGCTTGGTGCGGCGGCCGAGGTGCTCGGGCCGGATGTCCACCTGGACGATCTTGACGTCGTCGGGCAGGAAGGCGTTGTACGGGAAGTCCGTGCCGAGCAGGATCAGCAGGTCGCACTCGTGGGTGGCCTCGTAGGCCGCGCCGTAGCCGAGCAGCCCGCTCATGCCGACGTCTCCGAGGCCGGCAGCTGGGTGTTAGCTCGATTGGGTGGTTGTCGGATTGGAGGCTTGCGAGGGGTCACCCCCTGTCGGGTAACGTCGCTGGTGCGATCTGGGACGCCGGGTGCGGTGCCAGCGTGCGGGGCCCCTGCTCCACCAGCGAGATGGTTCAGGGCCTCCCCGTCGCCTCTGGCCGTGCCTCCAGGCCAGGTCGCTAGGGAACCGGACCTCCCGGAATGGACCACGCACAGGATGCGTGTCGCCGACCGGACTGCGAAAGCCGGAACCCAGTGCGCCCAAGACCGTTCGGGGCGTGCCGCTGTGCAGGGCTCCTGCACGGTGCACAGGAACGGTTGGAGATCAGCTCGCTGCAGCTGAATCGGTGGGTCTCGTAGAAGTAGCCGAGGCCGATCTCGCTTTAGGCCTGTACGACGCCCAGCGGATAGGACCAGCGCCGTCGAGTGCTGGGCGTCGTACAGGCCGTTGATCAGGTGAGGTTGCCGGGGCCGCAGGAGCCCGCGCACGCGGCGAGGGAACCGGTGATCTGGGCTTCCGCGCCGGCCGCGAAGGCGGCGGTCTCCTCGTGGCGGACCTGGATCCACTCGATGCCGCCGGTGCGGCGGATCGCGTCGACGACGGGGTTGAGGCTGTCCCCGACGACTCCGTACATCCGGCGCACGCCGGCGCGCACGAGAATGTCGATGAACTGCTCCGCCACGTTCTGCTTGGCCATGGAGGGGGCGCCCTTTCCGGTTCGGCTCTGCCAGGTGCGCCTCCCATCCACGCATGATCCGCCGGGTTACGCCTCCCAGACCGCGGCGGCCGTCCGGTCGTCGGCGTAGCCCTTGAGGCGGAGCTGGGTGTCCGCGAGGAAGGCGGCGAGGCCCGGCGGGGGTGCGTCGGCCCAGCGGTCGGCGAGCTCGGCGGAGAGCGGTTCCTCCTCGCGCATGGGGTCCGCGAGGCCCCCGGAGCACAGGAGCAGGGTGTCCCCGGGGCGGGCCACGGAGGCCCGGAAGCGGAACGCGGCCGGGTCGCCGGACGCCGGTCCCGGGTCCTCCAGGTCCCGCCACTGTCCGTCCCGGAGGCGGAACAGCCCGCCCGCGCCCGCGCCGAAGCAGACCCGGGTGCGGCAGCCTGGGTCGACCGGCAGCAGCAGCCCGCGCAGCCCGGCCGTGTAGCCGTCCTCCGGGAGCCCCCGCTCGGCGGCGCGGGCCCGCAGCTGGCCGTAACCGCGGTCGGTGAGCCGCTGGAGCCCCGAGCGCAGGGCTTCGCGCCGGCCGTCCCTGATGTCCTGCGACAGCCGCTCCTGGCTCCGCCCGACGGCTCCCGCGACCGAGCGGCACACCTCGGCGGCGGCCTCGGCGGCTCCGGGCGCGGCCCGGTCCCCACCGGCGAGCACGACCAGGACCAGCGCGTCGGGGCCGGTGCCGAAGCGGGCGGTGAGCAGGAAGTCCCGCCGCGCCTCGCCCCGGAACCGGGCGGAGTCCCCGCGCACGGAGGCGGCGCGCAGCGTGTAGCCGCCGTACTGGGCCCCCTCCAGCACGGTGTCCGGGGTCAGCGCGGCGAGCCCGGCCGGATCGGCGGCGGGCAACGCGATGGGCTCCGCGGCGTAGGTGGGCGGCCGGTCCCCCAGATGCGCCACCACGGGCCGCAGCCCCCCGGAAACCCCGCCCCCGGCCCTGTCCTCCGGCCCGGCCTCCGGAACGGCACCCTCGCCGACGCCCGGCAGGGCCCCGGCGCCTGCCCATGGCCCGCCGGCCCCATGCTGTGCCTCCGGGACGACTCCCGGGCCACCGGCGTCGTCCCCTGCCACCCCGCCCGGCGCCCCGTACCCGGAGCCCGACCCGCCGCCGTCCCCGTCCCCGTCCCCGGACACGGGAGCGGCACCCCAGCCCGCCCCGGACCCGGGATGCGAACCCAGGGCGAACCCGGTACCGAGGTCAGGACCCGAAACAAGCCCGGGCCGCAACCCGGCCCCCGGAGCAACCCCTGAGCCGTCACCATGACTGCCCCCGGACCCGGACCCGGCCCCCGGGCCAGAACGGGGACCTGAGGCGACACCAGGCCCCGCGCCAAGGCCGGAACCGGGCACGGGACCAGAACCCGGCCCAGAGCCAGGCCCCGGAACAGGGCCGGAACCGGAAGCGGGATCGGAACCTGAGGCGGGGCCGTAGCCGGCACCGGAACTGGAGGCGGGACCGGTGTCGGAGGCGGACCCAGGGCCGAAGCCGGCGTCATGGGCGGGACCGGGACCGAAGCCCGGGCCGGACCCCGGACCGGCGGCAAGGCCGGACCTGGGATCTGAGCCGGGGCCGGACCTCGGCCCCGGAATCGGAGCAGAACCAACGTCGGAGCTCGGAGCCGGAGCAGAGCCCAGGCCGGAAGCTGGAGCCGGCCCAGAGCCCAGGCCGGACCCGGAAGCGGGGCCCCGCGGTGGGTCGCTGTCCGGGCCCGTCCACGGATCGCCTTCGCGGCCCGCACCAGAAGCCGGGCCGAACCCTGCCGGGGTGGCCGGTGCCGACCCGGACCCTGCCGGGGTGGCCGGAGCCGGGCCGGATGCCGCCGGGGTCGCCGGTGCCGGCCCGGACCCTGCCGGGGTGGCCGGTTCCGTTCCGGATCCCGCCGGGGCTGCCGGGCCCTGGTGGCCGGTTTCGGTGTACGCGGCGTCGGGGTCGTTGCCGGTGCCTGCCGGGGCCGGCTCCGGGGGCGCAGCCGCTGGGGGCGTCTCGTCCCGTAGGCCCCAGCTCCAGTCGGACGGCTCCCCCGAGTCCTCGGCGGGCAGCGCGGGCGGGACGGCGACGCTGCCGAGCGCGTACCAGGTCTGGCCGCCCTCCCGGGGGTCCCGGGGAGGCGGCAGCGCCGAGCCGCCGTACGCGTTCTCCGGCCAGGCCCCCGGCTCCGCCGCCGGTCCGGAGAGCGCCACGGGCGGCTCCGGTTCCGCCGCGGACACCGCTCCGGGAGCGGGCGCGTACGGCTCCGCCTCCGGCCCTGGATCCGGAACCGGCGGACCGGCCTCCACCACCGGCCGAGGGTCCGGCACGGGCAGCGTGGCCTCGGGGGCCGGCCGGGGTGCGGGGACCGGAGGTCCCGCCTCCGCCGTCACCCCGGAATCCGGCACAGCCACCGTGACCTCAGGCGCGTCCGGCGTCGTGGGGACCGGGTCCCTGCGGGGGTGGGGTACCGGGGTCGGGGCCACCAGGACCGCTGCCGAGCGGAAGCGGTGTTCCAGGGTGTCCCGGGGGTCGGGTTCCGGTCCCGCGTCGGGGTCTTCGTAGAGCTTCTGCCACCAGTCATCCGCGCCCGCGTCCCGCTGACTCATGGCCCTCATTGTCGGGCTCCGGCGCAGCCGAAATCCGGCGAACGCCGGAAAAAGGGCAGGGAGAGCAGCGAGAGCAGGGAGGGCAGCGAAAAAGGAGGGCCCATCGGACCGCCGTCCGATGGGCCCCCCTGCTCCGTGTCGTACGACTTACCGAATGTCGTACGCCCGCGCGACCATCTGGGTGACGGTGGCGCCCTTCGCGTCGGTCAGCTCGACCTTGAGCATGACCTGCTTGCCCGCGGCCCCGGCGTGGTCCACGGTCGCGGTCCACTGCCCGCCGCGCTCGCTCACCTTCGCCTCGGTCCAGCTGCCGCCCTCGTCGTACGAGTACGACAGCTTGGCCGACTTGAGCGCGCCCGGCGCGTAGCCCGCGTGCCCGCTGACCCCGAGTCCGATCTGCTGGCCGTTGGCCGCGGCCAGGGTCTTCATGCCGTCCAGCGGGGCGGAGATCCGCGGGAAGATGACCGGCAGCGCCTGCGAGTACTGCGCCGCGTCCAGCTTCGAGCGGAAGGTCCAGGTGGTCTGGATCCCGGAGGAGCGCTGCCAGGTACGGGCCGGCTGGCCGAACTTCTCCAGGTACTGGGTCATCTCGTACGTGGCCTCGCCGGCCGGGACCTCGAAGACCCCGAACGGGTAGCCGGTGTCGCCCAGCGATTCGCCGTCGCGCTTGAGCGAGACGTTGCCGAGGTCTCCGAAGGAGCCCTGTTGCGCGTAGTGCCCGGTGTCGCCCCACATGGCGGAGGCGAAGCCGATCAGGTTGCCCTGCCGCTCGGCGGCCAGCTGCTCCTTGCCCGCGGTGTCGCGCGGCGCCACCGGGCCGATGACCCCGTCGTACCAGCTCTCGGCGCGCTTGGAGCCCGCCTTGTACGTGCGGTGCTGGTCGGTCATGAACTCGCCCCACGGGAAGCTGCTGGAGACCAGGTGGTCCCAGGCGGTGTCCCCGGCGGAGTAGTACTCGGTGCGCTTGCCCGGTACCGCGACGGTGTCGATGGAGCCGAAGTACACGGCGTTGCCGAGCGGGCGGAAGGCCCCGGTCACGTCGATGAAGTCGGCGGCGACGCCCATCGACTGGTAGGCCGATTCGACGGCGCCGAGCTCGCGGTCGCGCACCCGGTAGGTGCGGTCCCCGTGGACCCGGCCCTTCTCGATCTGGGCCAGGTTGTAGACGTACGGGCTCTTCGCGCTGCCCTTCCAGCTCAGCGTGACCGGGCCCTTGGCGAGCTCGGCCAGCAGGGCCTGGCCCTCGGCCGATTCGACGGTCAGCATCGGGAGGGAGCCGCCCGCGTAGCCGGTGAAGGCCTGCCAGCGGCCGGGGGCGTCGCGGTGGACGAGGACGGCCTTGGCTCCGGCCGCCTTCGCGTTGCCCGCGATCTCGTACGCCGAGCCCTCGTCCGTCGTCTTGACCAGGACGACCGCGCCCTTGGCGGCGACGGCGGCGAGCTCCTCGGGCGTGCCCGAGCCCGCGCCGACGAGCGGGGCGCTACCGGCGCCGTCGAGGTTGTCGCTGCCGGTGGAGGCGGTGATCGGGTGCAGCACCTGACCGCCGCTCGCCTTCAGCTCGGAGAGCAGCGGAGCCGCCGCCCGCCAGTAGCTGCCGAACTCGTAGTCGCCCTCCCTGGCCGTGCCGTCGACCGAGGCGTAGTAGCCGCGGATCGTGCGGCCGCCCATGGCGGTGCCGGCATGCTGCCAGCCCTCCTGGCCCCAGGAGCGGGAGAAGGCGAGGGTGGTGGCGCGCGCCTCGGTGGGCTTGTCGGTGGCGATGTTCAGCCTGGCCGCCTTGCGGGCGTCCAGCACGATCACCGTGTCCTTCTTGATCTCGGTCTGCGGGCGGCCGAGATAGCTGAGCGAGTCGTACATCCCCGGGTTCTCGCCGGCGTCGGGGGTGCCGACGAAGGCGGAGAGGAAGTACGAGCCCGGGCGGACCCGGTAGACCTGGTCGGCGGCGCCCTCGTTGAAGCGGCGCTCACCGGTGGCGTCGTCGGTGCCGATCACGTCCAGGGAGGACGGTCCGGCGGCCGGCTTGCCCGCGCGGTCGAGGAGCTTGACGCGCAGGGTGACCGTCTCCGGCTCCACGTAGAGGGAGAAGGGGGTGGAGACGCGCACGCCCTTCGCCGAGGCGACGACGCGGCCGGTGACGTCCCCGTACTGGGAGCGCTCCAGCTTCGCGGCGGGATCCAGGGCGAGCGGCACCTTGACGGTGGCGCCGGCCGGGACGGTCACGGTGCGCTGGTCCAGGCGGGCGACCTGGCTGCGGACGGCGGAGCCGTCGTTGCCGGTGACCTTCTCGACGGAGAGGTTCAGCGTGACGGGCTTGGTCCCCGTGTTGGTGTACGGGACCGAGACCGCGGTGCGGTCGCTGCGGTCCTGCGGCCAGTTGAAGGTGCCGCCCTGGAGCGCGGGGGCGCCGGTGACGGTGGTGTCGATGGCGGCCTTGACGTCGAGCCGCCCGCCGCCGGTCTCCCGTACGTCGCCCGGGACCGCGGTATTGGCGGAGCCGACCAGCGCGGCCTTGATCTGCTGCGGGGTCCAGTCGGGGTGGCGCTGCTTGACGATGGCGGCGGCGCCCGCGACGTGCGGGGTGGCCATCGAGGTACCCGACATCGACTGGTAGGCGTACACCCCGCGGCCACCCGCGGCGGCGGCGGAGATCTGGACGCCGGGGGCGGCGATCTCGGGCTTGAGGGTGTGGTTCAGGCCCGCCGGACCGCGGCTGGAGAAGGAGGCCGTCTTGTCGTCGCGGTCCACCGCGCCCACCGTCAGCACGCTGGGCGCGCAACCGGGCGAGGAGACCGTGTTGTTGCCGGGGCCGGAGTTGCCGGCGGCGATGACGAACAGGGCGTTGCTGCTCTGCGCCAGCGCCTCGGTGGCCGCGGCCATCGGGTCGTCGCAGGAGAGCTGGGAGGGGTCTCCCAGGCTCATGGAGATCACGTCGGCCTTGCTGTCCACGGCCCACTGCATGCCCGCGATGATCCACGAGTCCAGGCCGTAGCCGTAGTCGTTGAGGACCTTGCCGCTGAGCAGCTGCGCGCCGGGGGCGACGCCCTTCTTCGCCCCGCCGCTCTCGGCGCCGGAGCCGCCGACGGTGGAGATCGTGTGGGTGCCGTGGCCCTGGCGGTCCTCGGCGGTGTCCGAGTCGGTGAAGTTCTTCGCCTCGGCCACCCGGCCCTTGAGGTCGGGGTGTTCGAGGTCGGTGCCGGTGTCGAGGACGGCGACCTTGGTGCCCGCGCCGTCGAATCCGGCGGCCCAGGCGGCGGTGGCGCCCACCTGCTTCGTGGAACGCTCCAGGTTCGCCTGGACCTTGCCGTCCAGCCACAGCTTCTTCAGCCGGGGTGTGGCGGCCGACCGTGCGTGGGGGTTGATGTTCGCCCCGGTGACGTCGGCCCAGAAGTCGGCGGCCTTCTCCTTGTCGGCGGCGAGCGCGACGCCGCCGATGGAGCCGAGGACCAGCGACTGCTCGGCGCCGGCCGGAACGGGCGGGGCGCTGCGCGCCAGGCCCGCGGATCCCTCGTACACGGCGATCAGCGGGAGCTTCTTGGCGTGCGCGTCGTCGTAGCCCTGCCGGATCAGGCCGGTGACGTTGAAGAGTTCCTCGTCGGCCTTGCCCGCGGCGAGCGCCTTGATCGCGCTCTCGGGGTAGACGTAGAGGTCCTTGCCCGCCTGGCGGGTCTGCACGATCGGCTGCGAGCCGTCCGCGCGGGGCATCGCCGTGGCGGCGGTGCGGCCCGCCGCGTCGGTGGACACCAGGATCCGGTCACCGGTGACCAGGGTCACCGTGACAGGTCCGGTGGGCTGCCGGGCGGCGGCCTCGCTCCCGGTGAGGGGCCTCTTCTCGGTGCCGGTCCCTGCTCCGGACGCTCCGTCGCTCGGCTGTGCCGTGGACGGGCCCACGGCCGTGACGGCCAGGACGGCCGCGATGGCCGCTCCCAGTGCCGTACGCGATATCGGGCGCATCGCTCTCCCCAGGTGAATTCCGGCCAACTACTGCATTGCACGGCGATAACGCCGCGTAAATGGCTTCTGGCCAGCGGATGTTGGTGCTGCGGTGGCGCCACCTTGGCAGAGGGGCAGGGGGTGCGGCGATGATGTCCGCGGCGGGTTTGCGCCGTGGCCGCTTCCCGCCAGGAACGGCACTGAGAGGGTTGGGTGGACGGGTTGCTGAGTGCGATAGGACTCGACGAAGGACAGGAGTCCGCTTACCGCGCGCTGGTCGCGCTGGGGGCGGCGGAGATACCGGACCTCGCGCACCGGCTGACGCTGCCGGTGCAGCAGACCGAACGGACCCTGCGCCACCTGGAGCGCCACGGGCTCGCCGCCCAGTCCTCCGCCCGGCCCGGCCGGTGGGTGGCGGCCCCGCCCGGGGTGGCCCTGGGCGCCCTGCTCACCCAGCAGCGGCACGAGCTGGAGCAGGCGGAGCTGGCGGCGGCCCTGCTGGCGGAGGAGTACCGGGCGGAGGCCACCGAGCCCGCCGTGCACGACCTGGTGGAGGTGGTGACGGGCGCCAGCGCGGTGGCCCACCGCTTCCACCAGCTCCAGCTCGGCGCGGTGGAGGAGGTGCTCGCGCTGGTCAGCGGCCGGCCGCAGGTGGTGACGGGGACGGACAACGAGGCGGAGGACCGGGCGGCCGTACGGGGGGTCTCGTACCGGGTGGTCATCGAACGGGAGGTGCTCACCCTGCCGACCGGGATCCGCGAGGCGTCCACGGCGCTGGCGCGCGGCGAGCACATCCGGGTGACGGCCGAGGTGCCGACCAAACTCGTCATCGCGGACCGGTCGCTCGCGATGGTCCCGCTGACGGCGCGCGGCGCGGAGCCGGCGGCGCTGGTCGTGCACGCGTCGGGACTCCTGGAGTCCCTGATGGGCCTCTTCGAGGCGGTCTGGCGGGAGTCGCTCCCGCTGCGGCTGGGCTCCACCGGGGCTCCGGAGGAGTCCGACGGCGGACCCGACGCCACGGACCTGGAGATCCTCACCCTCCTCCTGGCGGGGATGACGGACGCGAGCGTGGCGAAGCATCTGGAACTGGGCCTGCGGACGGTCCAGCGGCGGGTCAAGGGCCTGATGGAGCTGTCGGGCGTCACGACCCGGCTCCAGCTCGGCTGGCACGCGTACGAACGGGGCTGGGTGGCCCGATAGCCCCGGGCCGGGCAGGCTGAGCAGATGGATCTGCCTCAGCTGCCCCAGTTGCTGCTGGTGGGGCTGGTGCTGGTGCTCGGATTGCTCGGGGTACTGGTCCCCGGCGCCCCCGGCACCCTCCTCGTCTGGGCCGGCCTCCTGTGGTGGGCGCTGCACGAACGGACGTCGGTGGCCTGGGGCCTGCTGGCGGGCGCGACGGCGCTGCTGCTGGTGGTGCAGGTGGTGAAGTGGCTGCTGCCCCCGCGGCGGCTCCGGGGGGTCGGCGTCACCCGCCGGATGGTGGTGTACGCGGGTGTGGGCGCGGTACTGGGCTTCGTGCTGCTCCCGGTCGTGGGCACGGTCCCCGGCTTCGTGGGCGGCATCTACCTCTGCGAGCGGCGCCGCCTGGGCAGCCACGGGGAGGCGTGGACGTCCGTACGGGCGGTGATGCGGGCGGTGGGGACGAGCGTGCTGGTGGAGCTGTTCGCGTGCCTGCTGGTGGTGGGGGCGTGGGTGGGGACGGTGCTGTGGTCGTAGCCGCGGGTCCGGTCCTGCGCGGGGCGAGTCGTCCCCTACCCGCCCTTCGCCCGTTCCCCGGAGCTGCGCCCCGGACCCCTGCCGTGTGCGGCGCCGTTCCCGGGGGCCAGCCCCCGGACCCCCGCTCCTCAAACGCCGGAGGGGCTGGATTTTGCCTGGCCGGGGCTGGATTGCCCGCAGGGCAAATCCAGCCCCTCCGGCGTTTGAGGAGCGGGGTCTGGGGCGGAGCCCCAGGGGGTCCGGGCGCAGCCCGGCACCCCCCTCCAGCCCGTCCGGCGCTTGAGGACCGGGTCAGGGCCGGCCCTGGGAACGGTGGAAGGGCGGGTAGGGGACTTCGCCCCGCGCAGCGGCACACCCGCACCCGGGGCCGGGTGGGGGCTCGGGCCCGCGCGGGGCCGAGCCCTGGTCGGGCCCGGGCCAGCGCGGGGTGTGCCCCCGGGGCGGGCTGCGGTCAGGCCCGACCGGTCCGCTTCGCGGAATAGTTCGCGCGGCCCTCCGCCGAGCGGAGCCTCCAGTCGCGCTTGATCTCCGCCCGGAGCCGCGCGTCGGTCTTCGCGACGATCCGCTGGTTCTCCCGCAGCAGCTTGCGGTAGCTCTCCAGCCGCCGCTCGGCCAGCTCCCCGGAGGCCACCGCGGCCCGCACCGCGCACCCCGGCTCCGCCTCGTGCACGCAGTCGTGGAAACGGCACCGCTCCGCGTACTCCTCGATCTCCGAGAAGACCTGCCCGACGCCCGCCTCCGCGTCGAAGAGCCCGACGCCCCGCAGCCCGGGGGTGTCGATGAGCACGCCGCCGCCCGGCAGCGCGAGCAGGTTGCGGGTCGTGGTGGTGTGGCGGCCCTTGCCGTCGACGTCACGCGCCGCCTGGACCTCCATCACTTCCTCGCCCAACAGCGCGTTGGCCAGCGTGGACTTGCCCGCGCCGGAGATCCCGAGGAGCACGCTCGTACCGTCCCCGACGATCGCGGCGAGCACGTCCGTGCCCTCCCCGGTCACCGAGGAGACCGTGAGGACGGTGACCCCGGGGGCCGTCGCCTCCACGTCCTCGACGAGGTGTCCGAGGGTGACCGGGTCCGGGACCAGGTCCGCCTTGGTCAGGACCACGAGCGGCTGCGCCCCCGATTCCCAGGCGAGCGCGAGGAACCGCTCGATGCGGCCGAGGTCCAGTTCGACGGCCAGTGACACCGCGATGATCGAGTGGTCGACGTTCGCGGCGAGGATCTGCCCCTCGGACCGCTGGGATGAGGTGGACCGTACGAAGGCGGTCCGGCGCGGCAGGTACGTCTTCACGTAGCGCGGGTTGCCGTGCGCCTCCAGCACAGCCCAGTCGCCGGTGCAGATGACCCGGAGCGGGTCGTGCGGGGTGACGAACGCGGTGTCGGCGCGGACGATGCCGTCCGCCGTCATGACATCGCACTGGCCGCGGTCGACGCGTACGACCCGGCCGGGCAGCAGGCCCTGACCGGCGTACGGGGCGAACTCGGCCGCCCACGCCTCGTCCCAGCCGTAGGGGGCCAGGGCGTGCGGAACCGAGGAAGAAGAGAAGGAGGAGGACGAAGAAGGAGAAGCGGAGAAAGCGGAGAAAGCGGGGAGAGACAAGGGAAACCCTTCACAGGGTGGCCCCGGCGGTGCGCGCCGCTACCGGGCGCGAAAGAGGTGAGAGGTCAGCCGGAGACCACAGAAGTGACATTGATGGTCTTCTGAGTGCGGGCAACGCCCTGCGCCATGACAGTCATCAATGAACTCACCTCCGGGTCTGCATACGTGCTGACGATCCGTCCCGCGCGCTGATCGGCGGGAGGAACGTCCCCACCGTAACAAGCGCCCTCGGGCGGGCGCCACTTCTTTTACGGGAGGCCTGAAACCGGGTTTCGAACTTACCGCCGGTCAGGGCCGGCCGGAGAAATCGGCAGTCAAGTCGACCTCGGAGATTAAGCTGTTCGCCATGGAGACCAGCGGAACCGCAGATTCTGAGACGATTTACGAGACGCAGTACACCGCCCGCACCGCGTCGCGGAACACGTCGACGACCGAGACGGCTCCCGACACCCGGCGACGGATCCTGGGGGTCTCCAAGGAACTGTTCGCAGTCCGCGGCTTCCACGAGACCTCGCTGCGGGAGATCGCCGAACAGGTGGGCGTCTCCAAGCCCGCGGTGCTCTACCACTTCCCCGGCAAGGCCGACATCCTCGGCGCCCTCGTCGAGCCGATGCTCCGTGATCTGGCGGCCGCCCTGGCCCGCGCCGCGACAGCCGGCGGTTCCGGCACGACCGACGGACCCGGCACGTCCCGCACGCCCGGACCCTCGGACCGGGTCCGCTGGGCCGCCATCGAGGGGGTGCTCGACGTCTGGCTGGACCACCGGAACCTGCTGCGCCTCAACCTCCAGGACATGGCCCTGGCCACCCCCGGCCCGGCCTTCGCCCGGCTGCGCGACGCCATACTCCGCGCCAATTTCCTGGTCGCGGGGCCGAATCCCGGTTTCGCGGAACGGGTGCGGGCCGCCCAGGCCGTCGCGATGCTCTCCGACCCGGTGGTGCTCTTCGCCGACGCCCCCGTCCCGGCCCTGCGCGAGGCCGTCCTGGACGGCGTACGACGCCTGCTCGACGGACCGCAGGGACCGCAGGGTCCGAACGGCCCCGGCGGATCGGCGCGGCCCGTGGCGGGGGGACGGCGCGGGCGGCCCGCCGCCATGAGCCCGGCCATGATCGAGGCCGCCCGCCGGATGCACGCGGCGGGCAGCGGGGCCACCGCGATCGCCGCCGCCCTCGGCGTCTCCCGGGCCACGGTCTACCGGCACCTGCCGCAAGAGCAGGAGGAGGCCCCCGAGTGACCGGACCGCGCCGCCCGGCCCGGACCGGCCGGCCGCCCCGCACGGGCGGGTCCGCCGGTGTCCGATTCGTTCAAGACCGGCCCGGCCGGGCGTGCCTAGGGTGAGTTCATGACTCCCCGACTCGACATGATCGGCATCATCGTCTCCGACATGGCCGCATCGCTCGCCTTCTACCGCCGCCTCGGCATCGACGTACCCGCCGGGGCCGACGCCCAGCCGCACGTCGAAGCCGTCCTGCCGGGCGGGCAGCGGATCGGCTGGGACACGGAGGAGGTCATCCGCTCCTTCGACCCGTCCTGGACCCGCCCCGCGAGCGACGGCCGGGTGGGGCTCGCGTTCCTGTGCGACTCCCCCGCCGAGGTCGACTCGCTGTACGCGGAGCTGACGGCGGCCGGGAGCACCGGCCATCTGAAGCCCTGGGACGCCTTCTGGGGGCAGCGCTACGCCGTCGTCCTGGACCCGGACGGCTCCGGGATCTCCCTCTTCGCACCGTTGGAACCGGCCCCGGCCCCCGGCCCCGCCGCGTAGGCCCCCGGCGTGGTCCCCGCCAGGGCGCGCACCTCGCGGGTGTAGTGGGCCTGGTCGGCGTACCCGGCCGCCGCGGCCACGGCCGCCTGCGGCAGCCCGCGCCGGGTCAGCGCGAGGGCCCGCTGGAGGCGCAGGATCCGCCCCAGGGTCCGCGGCCCGTAGCCGAAGGCGTCCAGGGAGCGCCGGTGCAGCTGCCGCTCGCCGAGGCCGACCGCCCCCGCCACGGCGGCCACGCCCTGCCCGGCCCGCAGCCGGGCCGTCACCTCCGCGACGAGGGGGTCCGGGGCGCCGCCGTCGGCCGTGCGGAGCCGGGCCAGCTCCTCCAGTCCCGCGCGGGGATCCCCGTACGCGGCCACGAGCGCGGTGAGGCGCCGCACCTCGGCGGCGGGCCACAGGTCGGCCAGCTCGACCCGCCGGTCCCGCAGTACGCGGGCCGGTACGCCGAGCAGCGCGGGCGCCGTGCCGGGGGCCAGCCGGATCCCGGCGAAGCCGGAGCCCGGGACCTCTCCGGCGGGGTGCGCGGCGGTGTCGGGTCCGGCGACCAGGAGCCGCCCGTCCACCCACAGCAGGTCCATGCACCCGTCGGGCAGCACCAGGCCGGCGCCGGCCCCGCCGGCCCGCCAGAGCACCGCTCCGGCGACCGTCCGGGACGGGTGTTCCTCATACCCGGAACCGGGCACGGCGTCGTCCGCGCGATCCTCCACGGACACCACGCTACGGCGGCGGTCAGTGCTTGCGCAGGCGGGAGTGGTAGTCCTCCGGGGGGAGGAACTTCGACCAGCGCTCCGGGAACTCCGAGGGCATGCCCCCGTCCTCGTCGCCGTCGTCGTCCTCCGACTCCCCCTCGGCCAGGGCCCGCCAGGCGGCCGCCCGGGCCACGAGCTGGGCGGCCTCCGCCTCGCGGACCCGCTCGTTCGCCTCGCGGGCCGCGGCGGTGGCCACCGAGGGCCAGACGCGGTCGATCGCGGCGTTGACGGCGGCCCCGACGAGGACGGCGAAGGCCGAGATGCCGATCCACAGCAGGATCGCCACGGGTGCGGCCAGCGATCCGTAGATGGTCGGGCCCTCCACCGTGTTGGTGAGGTAGATCCGCAGCAGGAACGAGCCGAGCACCCACATGGCGAGGGCGATCAGCGCGCCGGGCACGTCCTCGATCCAGGGCGAGCGGACCGGGACGGAGACGTGGTAGAGGGTGGTCAGGAAGGCGATGGAGAGCAGCGTGACGACGGGCCAGTACATGACCGCGATCACCTCGGTGCTCCAGGGCACCAGCCGCACCACCGCGTCCGGGCCGACCACCATCAGCGGCAGCACGATGGCGCCGATCAGCAGGGCGGCGATGTAGAGGACGAAGGCGAGCAGCCGGGTCTTGACGATGCCGCGGTGTCCGTCGAGCCCGTACATGACGGTGATGGTGTCGATGAAGACGTTGACGGCGCGCGAGCCCGACCAGAGGGCGAAGGCGAAGCCGAGGGAGATGAGGTCGGGGCGGCCGCGGCCGGTGACGTCGTCGAGCATCGGTTTGGCGATGTCGTTGACGCCCCGGTCGGAGAGCACGGTGCCGACGGCCCGCAGGATGTTCTCCTCGATGCTGGCGACGGTCGTACCGCCCGACCAGCCGTCCACGTACCCGAGGAGGCCCAGCAGGCCGAGGAAGAGCGGGGGCAGCGAGAGCAGGGTGAAGAAGGCCGCCTCGGCGGCGAGTCCGAGGATCCGGTACTCGATGCACGAGTTCACGGTGTCTTTGAGCAGCAGCCACGTCATCTTGCGCTTGGAGACGTTGCGGTAGAGGGCGCGGGCCCGGTGGAGGCGTCCCGGAATCCGCTCGGGTGTTTCTTTCGCGTGCTGCACGTCCTTACGGTATCGGCATGGCAGCCACCACCCACACAGTCAGCAATCAGGCCCCGCCCCTCGTGGGCCACGACGTCTACGGCAGCGACCGGGTCCTGAGCGAGGGGGTCGAGCGGCACCTCGCGGACGCCGCGCCCGAACTCGCCGCGGAGGCAAGGGAAGAACTCACGGCGCTGGGGCGCGCGGCGGGGTCCCGGCAGGCGCAGGACTGGGGGACGCAGGCGAACGAGAACCCGCCGAAGCTGCGGACGCACGACAGGTACGGCAACCGGGTCGACGAGGTGGAGTTCCATCCCTCGTGGCACCGGCTGCTCGGGCACGCCGTGGGCGCCGGGCTGACCGACGCGTGGGGGCGGCCGGCGGGGCATCTGCGGCGGGCGGCCGGGTTCTTCGTGTGGTCGCAGGCGGAGGCGGGGCACGGCTGCCCGGTCTCGATGACGCACGCGGCGGTACCGGCGCTGCGGACCGATCCGGAGCTGGCGGCCGAATGGGAACCGCGGCTGACCTCGCACGTGTATGAGGAGGGCCTGCGGCCGGCCGGGCAGAAGGCCGGGGTGCTCTTCGGGATGGGCATGACGGAGAAGCAGGGCGGCAGCGACGTCCGGGCGAACACGACGGCGGCGGTGCCGCTGGACGCCTCGGGCGAGTACCTGCTGACGGGGCACAAGTGGTTCTGTTCGGCGCCGATGTGCGACGGGTTCCTGGTCCTGGCGCAGGCGCCGGGCGGGCTGACCTGTTTCCTGGTGCCGCGGGTGCTGCCGGACGGGACGCGCAACGTCTTCGCGATCCAGCGGCTGAAGGACAAGCTGGGCAACCGGTCGAACGCGTCGAGCGAGGTGGAGTTCGACGGGACGTGGGCGCGGCGGGTGGGCGAGGAGGGCCGGGGGGTGCGGACCATCATCGAGATGGTCGCGGCGACCCGGCTGGACTGCGTGATCGGTTCGGCCTCGCTGATGCGGCAGGCGCTGACGCAGGCCGCTCACCATGCGGAGCACCGCTCTGCTTTCGGAGCACCGCTCATCGACCAGCCCCTGATGCGCAACGTGCTCGCCGACCTCGCCCTGGAGTCGGAGGCCGCCACCACCCTCACGCTCCGCCTCGCGGCCGCGTACGACGCCGTCCAGAGCACGGGCAACGAGCAGGAGCGGGCCTTCCTGCGCATCGCGGTGCCCGCCGCGAAGTACTGGGTGACCAAGCGCTGTACGCCGATGGTGGCGGAGGCACTGGAGTGTCTGGGCGGAAACGGCTACGTCGAGGAGTCCGGGATGCCCCGGCTGCTGCGCGAGTCCCCGCTGAACTCCATCTGGGAGGGGTCGGGCAACGTCCAGGCCCTCGACGTGCTGCGCGCCCTGCAGCGCGAGCCGCAGGCCCTGAACGCCTTCCTCCAGGAGGTCGGCCTGGCGCGCGGCGCCGACCACCGGCTGGATTCGGCCATCAAGAACCTGCTGACCGAGCTCGCGGACCTGGAGGGCATCGAGGCGCGCGCCCGGCGGGTCGTGGAGCGGATGGCCTTGGTGCTGCAGGGATCCCTGCTGGTGCGCTGGGCCCCGCCGGAGGTCGCCGACGCCTTCTGCGCCTCGCGCCTGGGCGGTGACTGGGGCGCGGCCTTCGGCACGCTGCCGCACACTCTGGATCTGGGATCCGTGGTGGAACGGGCCCGGATCGCGGGCTGAGAGAGGGCCCCAACCCTCCGCTCGCCGTCTGGCGGAAGGCCCCAACCTTCCGAACAGAACCGCCCGGCCGACATCCGGGCCCGTTGACCTGGAACAGGGATGGCGCCGCGCCGACTCGGCACCACCCCTGATCCGAGAAGCCCCGAGGAAGGAGCTGTCACGCCGCTCGGCGACGTCCGCACAGTTTCGATCGGGCGACCGGGACTTGGCGAGAGTTGCAAGACGTTGCAACCTTTGACTCGGAACCGCCCTCCGGGCCGTCCGGTCCGCGCCTGGAAGCGGCGCGCACCGGACGGCCCGGCCGGGCGGGAGCCGTCGTACGTCTGTTCCGCACGGGGAGGTTCCGGTGGCCCACACCACAGGCAGCGCGGTCGATGCGGCACGCATCTCGGCCATGGACGCGCGGGAGGCCGCGCGTCTGCTCAAGGGGGTACGGGCGGCGGCGCTGGCCGGGGACCGGCCGCCGGCGGCGCCCCGCCCGGAGATCGCCGAGTCCTGGCGCCGGATGATGGCGGGCGGGGTCCACCCGGACCGCGACAGCCGTTCGCGGATGCTGTCGCTCTCCGAGACCGAGGAGCGGCGCCAGACCTCTCCGCTACGGGACCTGCTGCCCGTCCTGCGCGAAGGGCTGCTGCCCGCGCTGGACGAGGCCCTGCACATCATGGTCGTCGCCGACGCCGACGGGCGGCTGCTGTGGCGGGAGGGCCACTCCTCGATCCTGCGCAACGCGGACCGCCTCGGCTTCGGCGTGGGCGCCCACTGGGACGAGTCCGTGGTCGGCACCAACGGGGTGGGCACCGCCCTGGTGGCCCGCAGACCGGTCCAGGTGTTCTCGGCGGAGCACTTCGTCTCCAGCCACCACGACTGGACCTGCGCCGGAGCCCCCGTACGGGACCCGCGCGACGGCTCGCTGCTCGGGGTCCTCGACGTCAGCGGGCCGCTGGCCACCATGCACCCGGCGACCCTGACGTGGGTGAGCTCGGTGGCCCGGCTCGCGGAGCGGGAGCTGCGGGTGCGCCACCTCGAGTCGCTGGAACGGCTGCGGTCGGTGGCGGCCCCGGTGCTGGCCCGGGTGCCGGGGCGGGCGCTGGCCGTGGACGGCAACGGCTGGACGGCGGCCGTCACCGGGCTCGCTCCGGTCGAGCGGATCCCGCTGCCCAAATCCTTCGGGCCCGGCAGGGTGTGGGTGCCGCAGCTCGGCGACTGCCTGGTGGAGCCGCTGCCGGGCGGCTGGCTGGTGCACGTCACGGAGGCCCGTACGGCCGCCGGGGCGGCCGCCCGCGTCGTCCTCGACCTCAGCCGGCCGGGCGCCTGGCGGGCCACCGTCTACGGGGCCGCGGGGAGCTGGTCGCAGGAGCTGAGCCCGCGCCATGCGGAGCTGCTGTTCCTGCTGGCGGAGTCCCCCCGGGGGCGCTCGGCGGCGGAACTCTCGCAGGAACTGTTCGGGGACCCGACGCGCACGGTGACGGTCCGCGCGGAGATCTCCCGGGTCCGCCGCAACCTCGGCGGCGTGCTCGCCCACCGCCCGTACCGCTTCGCGCAGGACGTGGAGGTGGAGCTGATCCGCCCCTCGAACCCGGCCGCGCTGCTGCCGCACTCCACTGCTCCGGCGGTGATCAGCGCCCGGCTGGGCCCGACCGGGACCGGCATGATTCCCTGAAGCCCATGAGCACCATCACACTGACCACCTGGTCCCTGGAAATGACCGCACCGTCCGATCTCGTCCCGGCGGCCGTCCCGGGCCCGGAGATCCGGATCGTCCGGTCGGAGGTCCCCTCCCCCGAGTTCAGCCGGTTCCTCTACGCCTCGGTGGGCGGCGACATCCACTGGACGGACCGGCTGGCGCTGACCCGCGCGCAGTGGGTGGAGCAGCTGGGCCGTCCCGGCGTGGAGACGTGGGTGGCGTACGACCGGGGCACCCCCGCGGGGTACGTGGAACTCGACCCGCAGCCCGACGGTGTGGTGGAGATCATGTACTTCGGCCTCCTCCCCGATTTCCGGGGGCGGCGCATCGGCGGCCACCTGCTGACCGTGGGCATCGAGCGAGCCTGGTCCCTGGCCGAGCGCTGGCCGGAGCTGTCCCCGACGCGGCGCGTCTGGCTGCACACGTGCAGTGAGGACGGGCCGACGGCGATGGCGAACTACCAGCGGCGCGGCTTCAAGGTCTTCAAGGAGGAGACGGAGGAAAAGGAGTCCGCTCCGACCCCCGGCCCCTGGCCCGGCGCGTAGCCGCTCCGCGGTGTCGAGGGCAGGCCCTGCGGGGCCTGTCCCCTACCCGCCCTTCCACCGTTCCCCGGGCTCCGCCCGGACCCGCGCCTCAAACGCCGGCGGGGCTGGAACATCCAGCCCCGCCGGCGTTTGAGGCGATCTTTCAGCCCCGCCGGCGACTGAGGCGGGAACGGTGGAAGGGCGGGTAGGGGACAGCGCCCCCGCGCAGCGGAACGGGTGGGGCTCAGGGGGCCCCTGAGGTGACCCCCGTCACGGGGATCTCGCGATGCGAGACGAGTTCGTCCGGATTGTGGACAGTAGTGGACTCCTCCAATCGCCACATGCCACGCTTCCCCCCATGAACGGAGCTGGAATTGCCTTGGTGAGTCGGCGGCACGTCGACCTCGGCCGCATGTCCAGCGCCATCTGTCCGGCGCGCTGACGCACAGCACCGCCGCGACAGCGCCCCGCACCGACGTCGCCGCGGAAGCGAACACCGCCCGCCGTCAGCCACACCACCGCAGTCCCCTGTAGGCCGCTCGTCGCCCCAAAAAGGCGACGAAACAGCCACATCCGCTCCACGCGCGCCAGGGGTCACGCCGCCGCTCCCCCTGCCCCTGCCTCGAGCCGCCCAAGAAGGACGTACCGCCATGGCCGCCACCCCCGATACGACCGCAGCCGCCGCACCCGCCGCCGCCGCGCGCCGCAAGCCCGGCCGTCACCGCGGTGAGGGCCAGTGGGCCGTCGGCCACCACACGCCCCTCAACGGCAACGAGCAGTTCAAGAAGGACGACGACGGTCTCAATGTGCGGGCGCGCATCGAGAACATCTACTCCAAGGCGGGCTTCGACTCGATCGACCCCAACGACCTGCGCGGCCGTATGCGCTGGTGGGGCCTCTACACCCAGCGCAAGCCCGGGATCGACGGCGGCAAGACCGCGATCCTGGAGCCGGAGGAGCTGGACGACAAGTACTTCATGCTGCGCGTCCGCATCGACGGCGGTCGGCTGACCACCGAGCAGCTGCGCGTCATCGGCGAGATCTCCGAGGAGTTCGCCCGCGGCACCGCCGACCTCACGGACCGGCAGAACGTGCAGTACCACTGGATCCGCATCGAGGACGTCCCGGAGATCTGGCGCCGTCTGGAGGCCGTCGGCCTCTCGACCACCGAGGCCTGCGGTGACACCCCCCGCGTGATCCTGGGCTCGCCCGTCGCCGGCATCGCGCTGGACGAGATCATCGACGGCACCCCCGCCATCGACGAGATCTACGCCCGCATCGTGGGCAACCCCGACTTCTCGAACCTGCCCCGCAAGTTCAAGTCCGCGATCTCCGGCTCGCCGCTGCTCGACGTGGCGCACGAGATCAACGACATCGCCTTCGTGGGCGTGAACCACCCCGAGCACGGCCCCGGCTTCGACGTCTGGGTCGGCGGCGGCCTCTCCACCAACCCGAAGCTGGGTGTGCGCCTGGGCACCTGGGTCTCGCTCGACGAGGTCCCGGACATCTACGAGGGCGTCATCTCGATCTTCCGCGACTACGGCTACCGCCGGCTGCGCACCCGCGCCCGCCTGAAGTTCCTCGTCGCCGACTGGGGCCCGGCCAAGTTCCGCCAGGTCCTGGAGGACGAGTACCTGAAGCGCAAGCTGACCGACGGCCCCGCGCCCGAGCAGCCCAGCGGCCAGTGGCGCGACCACGTCGGCGTGCACCAGCAGCAGGACGGCAAGTTCTACGTCGGCTTCGCGCCCCGCGTGGGCCGCGTCGACGGTGCCACCCTGACGAAGATCGCCGCCGTCGCCGAGCAGCACGGTTCCGGCCGGCTGCGCACCACCGCCGAGCAGAAGATGATCGTGCTCGACATCGAGGCCGGCCAGGTCGACTCGGTCGTCGCGGCCCTGGAGGCGCTGGACCTGCGGGTCAACCCGTCCCCGTTCCGCCGCGGCACGATGGCCTGCACCGGCATCGAGTTCTGCAAGCTGGCCATCGTCGAGACGAAGGCGCGCGGCGCCTCGCTGATCGACGAACTGGAGCGCCGCCTGCCGGAGTTCGCCGAGCCGCTCACCATCAACATCAACGGCTGCCCGAACGCCTGCGCCCGTATCCAGGTGGCGGACATCGGCCTCAAGGGCCAGCTGGTCCTGGACGACGAGGGCAACCAGGTCGAGGGCTACCAGGTCCACCTGGGCGGCGCACTCGGACTCGAGGCCGGATTCGGCCGCAAGGTCCGCGGTCTCAAGGTCACCTCGGCCGGTCTGCCGGACTACGTCGAGCGGGTCGTCTCGCGCTTCGAGGACCAGCGCGAGGACGGCGAGCGCTTCGCCGCCTGGGTCACCCGTGCCAAGGACGAGGATCTGTCATGAGCGAGCGCGCCGCACCGTTCTACTGCCCGTACTGCGGCGACGAGGACCTGTTCCCGAACGAAACAGGCCACGGCGCCTGGGAATGCAGGGCCTGCAATCGAGCCTTCCAGCTGAAGTACCTCGGGCTGCTGGCCCGGGGTGTTCAGTCCAATGACGCTGGAGGGGACGAGATATGACCACGATTCAGGACGCGGGTCTCAAAAACCTCAAGGCCGTGGCCGAGCAGGCGGGCCGGGACCTCGAAGACTCCACCCCGCTGGAGATCCTCACCTGGGCGGCCGAGACCTTCGGCAAGAAGTTCGCCGTGACCTCCTCCATGGAGGACGCGGTCGTCGCCCACCTCGCCTCCCGCGCCTTCCCCGGCGTGGACGTGGTCTTCCTCGACACGGGCTACCACTTCGAGGAGACCATCGGCACCCGTGACGCGGTCGAGGCCGTGATGGATGTCAACGTCATCACGCTCACCCCGCGCCAGACGGTGGCCGAGCAGGACGCCGAGTACGGCCCCAAGCTGCACGACCGCGACCCCGACCTGTGCTGCTCGCTGCGCAAGGTCAAGCCGCTCGAAGAGGGCCTGACCGCGTACGACGCCTGGGCGACGGGCCTGCGCCGCGACGAGTCCCCGACCCGGGCGAACACCCCGGTGGTCGGCTGGGACGAGAAGCGGCAGAAGGTCAAGGTCTCGCCGATCGCCCGCTGGACCCAGGACGACGTGGACGCGTACGTACTGGAGCACGGCGTGCTCACCAACCCGCTGCTGATGGACGGTTACGCCTCCGTCGGCTGCGCCCCCTGCACCCGCCGGGTGGCGGAGGGCGAGGACGCCCGCGCCGGCCGCTGGGCCGGGCGCGGCAAGACCGAGTGCGGACTGCACGGCTGATGACCACCACCGGCACGGACACCGGCACGGCCCCCGGCGAAACCACTGCACGTACAGAACCGACGGAGACGAACCAGATGAGCGTGAGCGACCAGGGCGCCACGGTGTGGCTGACCGGGCTGCCGAGCGCGGGCAAGACCACCATCGCCTACGCGCTGGCCGAGCGGCTGCGCGCCGAGGGCCACCGCGTGGAGGTCCTCGACGGCGACGAGATCCGCGAGTTCCTCTCCGCCGGTCTCGGTTTCAGCCGCGAGGACCGGCACACCAACGTGCAGCGGATCGGCTTCGTCGCCGAACTCCTCGCCTCCAACGGCGTGAAGGCGCTCGTCCCGGTGATCGCGCCGTTCGCGGACAGCCGTGAGGCCGTCCGCAAGCGGCACGCCGCCGAGGGCACGAGCTACCTCGAAGTGCACGTGGCCACTCCGGTGGAGGTCTGCTCCGAGCGTGACGTGAAGGGCCTGTACGCGAAGCAGGCGGCGGGCGAGATCTCCGGTCTGACCGGGGTCGACGACCCGTACGAGGCACCGGAGTCCCCGGACCTCCGTATCGAGTCGCACACGCAGTCCGTACAGGAGTCGGCTTCGGCCCTGCACGCACTGCTCACCGAGAGGGGTCTGGCATGACCGCCACCGTCGCACACGTCCACGAAGGGACGGACGCGCCCTACGCGCTGTCGCACCTCGACGCCCTCGAGTCGGAGGCCGTGCACATCTTCCGCGAGGTGGCGGGCGAGTTCGAGAAGCCGGTGATCCTCTTCTCCGGCGGCAAGGACTCCATCGTCATGCTGCACCTGGCGCTGAAGGCGTTCGCGCCGGCGCCGGTGCCGTTCACCCTGCTCCACGTGGACACCGGCCACAACTTCCCCGAGGTCCTGGAGTACCGGGACCGCGCGGTCGCCAAGCACGGCCTGCGCCTGCACGTGGCCTCCGTCCAGGAGTACATCGACGCCGGCAAGCTCCGCGAGCGCCCCGACGGCGTCCGCAACCCGCTGCAGACCGTCCCCCTCACGGAGGCGATCCAGCAGCTCAAGTTCGACGCCGTCTTCGGCGGCGGCCGCCGCGACGAGGAGAAGGCCCGCGCCAAGGAGCGCGTCTTCTCCCTGCGCGACGAGTTCTCCCAGTGGGACCCGCGCCGCCAGCGCCCCGAGCTGTGGCAGCTCTACAACGGCCGCCACGCGCCGGGCGAGCACGTGCGCGTCTTCCCGCTGTCCAACTGGACCGAGCTGGACGTGTGGCAGTACATCGCCCGCGAGAAGATCGAACTGCCGGAGATCTACTTCGCCCACGAGCGCGAGGTCTTCCAGCGCAACGGCATGTGGCTGACGGCCGGCGAGTGGGGCGGCGCCAAGGACGGCGAGACCACCGAGACCCGCCTGATCCGCTACCGCACCGTCGGTGACATGTCCTGCACCGGTGCCGTCGACTCCGACGCCACCACGCTGGACGCCGTGATCACCGAAATCGCCGCCTCCCGTCTCACCGAGCGGGGTGCGACCCGCGCCGACGACAAGCTGTCCGAGGCCGCGATGGAAGACCGCAAGCGCGAAGGGTACTTCTAAAATGACCTCCACCACCGAGCAGTTCGCCGACCTGTCGGCGACCACGCTGCTGCGCTTCGCGACCGCGGGCTCCGTCGACGACGGCAAGTCCACCCTGGTCGGCCGTCTCCTGCACGACTCCAAGTCGGTCCTCACGGACCAGCTGGAAGCCGTGGAGCGGGTCTCGGCCAGCCGTGGTCAGGACACCCCCGACCTGGCGCTGCTCACCGACGGCCTGCGGGCCGAGCGGGAGCAGGGCATCACCATCGACGTGGCCTACCGCTACTTCGCGACCGCCCGGCGCCGGTTCATCCTGGCCGACACCCCCGGGCACGTGCAGTACACCCGGAACATGGTCACCGGCGCCTCCACCGCCGACCTCGCCGTGGTCCTGGTCGACGCCCGCAACGGCGTGATCGAGCAGACCCGCCGGCACGCCGCCGTCGCGGCCCTGCTGCGGGTCCCGCACGTGGTCCTGGCCGTCAACAAGATGGACCTGGTGGGCTACGAGGAGGCGGTCTTCGCGTCGATCGCCGAGGAGTTCACCGCGTACGCCACGGGTCTGGGCGTCCCGGAGATCACCGCGATCCCGATCTCCGCCCTGGCCGGCGACAACGTGGTCGAGCCCTCCGCGAACATGGACTGGTACGGCGGCCCCACGGTGCTGGAGCACCTGGAGACCGTCCCGGTCAGCCACGACCTCACCGCCTGCCCGGCGCGTTTCCCGGTGCAGTACGTGATCCGTCCGCAGACCGCCGAGCACCCGGACTACCGGGGCTACGCGGGCCAGATCGCCTCCGGCGTGCTGCGGGTCGGCGAGGCCGTCACCGTCCTGCCGTCGGGCCGCACCTCGGTCATCGAGGGCATCGACGCGCTCGGCGAGAGCGTCGACATCGCGTGGGCCCCGCAGTCGGTGACCCTGCGTCTGAAGGACGACATCGACATCTCGCGCGGCGACCTGATCGCGCCGTCGTCGAGCTCCCCCGCCACCACGCAGGACGTCGTGGCGACGGTCTGCCACGTGGCGGACCAGCCCCTCGCCGTGGGCGCCCGGGTGCTGATCAAGCACACCACGCGCACGGTGAAGGCGATCGTCAAGGAGATCCCCTCGCGGCTGACCCTGGACGACCTGTCCCAGCACCCGAACCCCGGGCAGCTGGTGGCCAACGACATCGGCCGGGTCGTCGTCCGTACCGCCGAGCCGCTCGCGCTCGACTCGTACGCCGACTCGCGCCGCACCGGGTCCTTCCTCTTGATCGACCCCGCGGACGGCACGACGCTGGCGGCCGGCATGGTCGGCGAATCCTTCGCCTCGACCGCCGAGACCACCGTTCAGGCTGATGAGGAAGGGTGGGACTTCTGATCATGCTTGCCGATATCTACTCCACCTTCGCGAAGGAGGGCGGCCGTGTAGGCAGCGGCTCCCTCGGCAGCGGCCAGGGAGGCGTGGGGCGATGTGCGTGATGACGTACGCGCACCGCATGCGCGCCCACACCCCCCACGAGCCGTACCTGCCCTTGCTCAGCAAACGAAGACGTGCGTCCTGACACGACGCTACGAGAGGAAGCCCTCCCGTGCCTGCCATCGGTGCCACCCGTTCTGCGAATTCCCGTAGCGGCCTTCGCCGCAGCATCGTCGCCGCTGCCGCCCTCCCGCTCCTGATCGGCGCCCTCGCCTCGTGCGGCTACGGCTCCGAGGCCAAGAAGGACGACGCTCCGAAGGCGAGCACCGCCGCCGACGCCGGCACGAAGCTGTCGGCCTCCGAGGTCCGCATCGGCTACTTCCCGAACCTGACCCACGCCACCGCGCTGGTCGGTCTTCAGGAAGGCCTGATCGCCAAGGAGCTCGGCGCCACCGCGATCAAGCCGCAGTCCTTCAACGCGGGCCCCTCCGAGATCGAAGCCCTCAACGGCGGCTCTCTCGACATCGGCTTCATCGGCCCCTCCCCGTCGATCAACGCCTACGTGAAGTCCAAGGGCTCCAACCTGCGGATCATCTCCGGCTCCGCCTCCGGCGGCGTCAAACTGGTCGTGAACCCGGCGAAGATCAAGACCCTGGACGACCTCAAGGGCAAGAAGATCGCCACCCCGCAGAAGGGGAACACGCAGGACGTCGCGTTCCTCAACTGGATCGCCGAGAAGGGCTGGACGGTCGACCCGGAGTCCGGCAAGGGTGACGTCTCCGTCGTCCGCACCGACAACAAGGTCGCCCCCGACGCCTTCAAGTCCGGCTCCATCGACGGCGCCTGGGTCCCCGAGCCCACCGCCTCCAAGCTCGTCTCCGAAGGCGGCACCGTACTCCTCGACGAGACCGCCCTGTGGCCCGACAAGAAGTTCGTGATCACGAACATCATCGTGTCGCAGAAGTTCCTCAAGGAGCACCCGGACGTCGTCGAGGCCGTCCTGACGGGCACCGTCAAGACCAACGAGTGGATCAACGCCAACCCGGACAAGGCCAAGGCCTCCGCCAACGCCAAGCTCGCGGCCGAAGGCGGCAAGCCGCTCGACGCCAAGGTCATCGACCCCGCGTGGCCCAGCATCCTCATCACCAACGACCCGCTGGCCGCAACGCTCAAGACCCAGTCCGAGTGGGCCGTCAAGGCCAAGCTCATCGAGCAGCCCGACCTGGGCGGCATCTACGACCTGACGCTCCTGAACAAGGTCCTCAAGGCCGCCGGCCAGCCCGAGGTCTCCGACGCCGGCCTCGGCGCCAAGTAACCCCGTAACCCAGCAACCCAGGAGGTGACGACCATGGCCACCACGCTCGCCAAGGCTGCCGAGGGCACGGTAGCGGTGCAGACGCACGCCGCACGCATCGAGCACGTCTCGAAGTCCTTCTCCGGCCCGGCCGGATCGCAGCTCGTCCTGGACGACATCAGCCTCGATGTCGCTCCCGGAGAGTTCGTCACCATCCTGGGCGCCTCGGGGTGTGGAAAGTCCACGCTCCTCAACCTGGTCGCCGGCCTGGACAAGCCGTCCGCGGGGTCCATCGAGACCCCCGGCGGCCGTCCGTCGCTCATGTTCCAGGAGCACGCCCTCTTCCCGTGGCTCACCGCGGGCAAGAACATCGAGCTCGCCCTGCGCCTGCGCGGGGTGGCCAAGGCCGATCGCAAGCCGGAGGCCGAGCGGCTGCTGGAGCTGGTCCGGCTCAGCGGCTCGTACGGCAAGCGGGTCCACGAACTGTCCGGCGGCATGCGCCAGCGCGTGGCCCTGGCCCGGGCGCTCGCCCAGGACAGCCAGCTGCTGCTGATGGACGAGCCGTTCGCCGCGCTCGACGCCATCACCCGCGACGTGCTGCACGGCGAGCTCACCCGCATCTGGGAAGAGACGAACCTGTCCGTCCTGTTCGTCACGCACAACGTCCGCGAGGCCGTACGGCTCGCACAGCGCGTGGTCCTGCTGTCCTCGCGCCCCGGCCGGGTCGCCAAGGAGTGGACCGTGGGCATCCCGCAGCCGCGCCGCATCGAGGACGCGGACGTCGCGGAGCTGTCCCTTGAGATCACTGAACACCTGCGTGGGGAGATCCGCCGCCATGGCCAGCACTGAAACGAAGGCGAAGACGGACGACCTCGCGGGACTGGAGGCCGGCCTCGACGCGCTCGACGCCGTCCAGACCCACCGCACCCCGGTCCGCGAGGTCCTCGTCAAGAAGGTCCTGCCGCCGGTCGTCGCCGTCGGCCTGGTCCTCCTCATCTGGCAGATCCTCGTCGCGGCGAAGGTCACCGACGAGACCAAGCTCCCCGCCCTGTCCTCCGTCGTGGACAGCCTGTCCGACATGTGGGCGAAGGGCACCCTGCTCGAGGTCATCTGGACCAGCGTCTCGCGCGGTCTGCTCGGCTTCCTGCTGGCCCTGGCCATCGGCACCCCGCTCGGCCTGCTCGTCGCCCGGGTGAAGTTCATCCGCGCCGCGATCGGCCCGATCCTCCAGGGCCTGCAGTCGCTGCCCTCGGTCGCCTGGGTGCCCCCGGCGGTGCTCTGGTTCGGGCTCAACGACGCGATGATGTACACCGTCATCCTGCTCGGCGCCGTCCCGTCGATCGCCAACGGCCTCGTCTCCGGCATCGACCAGATCCCGCCGCTGTTCCTCCGGGCCGGCCGCACCCTGGGCGCCACCGGCCTGCGCGGTGCCTGGCACGTGGTCATGCCGGCCGCGCTGCCCGGCTACCTGGCCGGCCTCAAGCAGGGCTGGGCCTTCTCCTGGCGCTCCCTGATGGCCGCCGAGATCATCGCCAGCTCCCCCGACCTGGGCCTGGGCCTGGGCCAGCTCCTCGAAAACGGCCGCAACAACATCGACCTGCCCGGCGTGTTCCTCGCGATCATCCTGATCCTGGTCGTCGGCATCGCGATCGACCTGCTGATCTTCAGCCCCGTCGAGCGGTGGGTGCTGCGCACCCGCGGCCTGCTGGTCAAGAGCTGATCACCGTGTCGGCGCACTCCACGCAGGCACCCGCCCTGCTCGTCATCGCCCACGGCAGCCGCGACCCGCGGCACGCGGCGACCGTGCACGCCCTCACCCGGCGGGTACGGGCGCGGCGGCCGGGGCTGCGCGTGGAGACCGCGTTCCTGGACTTCGACACCCCGACCGTCGACCAGGCGGTGGCCTCCCTCTACCTGTCGGGCGTACGCGAGATCGTGGCGCTCCCGCTCCTCCTGACGCGGGCGTTCCACGCGAAGTCCGACATCCCGGCGGTGCTCGCCGGAGCCACGTCCCACCTGCCGGACCTCTCGGTCCGGATCACGGATGTGCTCGGCCCGTCGCCGCTGCTGCTGGCGACCCTGGAGCGCCGGCTGTGGGAAGCCGGCCTCACCCCGGCGGACCGCGCCACCACCGGTGTGGTGCTCGCGTCCGCCGGTTCCTCGGACCCGGAGGCGATCGCAGTGATCGCTGAAACCGCGCGGGAGTGGCGGCACACCGGTTGGTGCGCCGTGCGGCCTGCGTTCGCCTCCGCTGCTCTCCCCCGGACGGAGGACGCCGTACGCGCACTGCGCGCGGAGGGCGTCCGCCGGATCGCGGTGGCCCCCTACGTCATCGCCCCCGGCCGGCTCCCCGACCGCATCGCGGCGGGCGCCGAAGCCGCGGGCGCCGACGTGATCGCGGCCGTCCTGGGCCCTTCCCCGGAACTGGCCCGCCTGCTGCTGCGCCGCTACGACGCGGCCACCGCGTCCCCGGCCCGCATCCCGGCCCTGGCGGCGTAGCCGGGACCGTCCGAGCGGCGTCCGGTGGGGGGCCCGGACGCCGCTCGCGGGTCATTCGGCGGGGCAGACCGACGTGATCGCCCTCAGGGTCGAGATCCCGTTCTGCAGCCCGGCGGCGGACACGAAGGCCGCGGTGGCGTCAGGGTGCAGGGGGTACTTCCCGTTCATCCGTTCTTCGTTCTCCCGCACTTCCGCCGCCGTCTTGGTGTCGAGGGCATCCGCCTGCCGGTTGAGCTCCGACCGGATGCCCGCCTCGGACGCCTCCCCGGCGGCGGCCCTGAGCCCCGAGGTCAGCACCCCGGTTTCTTGCGACAGTTCGTCATACGTCCGCAGATCACTGGTGTCATACGCCTCCGACGCCGCGTACGCCGGTTCGCAGCCCGCGGGCATGTCGTTCGAATTCGCCACCACGACCACCGTGGTCGCCGCCACCACCACGGCAGCGGCAGCGGCGGAGGCGCCCACCTTGGTGGAGACGGTGGCGACGATCTTCCCGAAGAAGCCGAAGGTCTTCCCGCTCTCGACCGCGGCCGCCCCGAGCGCCGGGGCGAGCAGCACCGCGGCGCCCGCGGTGGTGCCCGCCTTGTCGCCGTCGAGGAGGTCGCGGGTCAGCTTCTCGGCCCGGTCGTGGAACGTGACGTCCTTGTTCATGCCGCCCCGCGCGGCCGCCATCCGGCCCAGCCCATAGAGCTGTAGCGCCAGCTGCCCGCGCCCTTCGGTCAGGGCCCGGGGTCCGGCGGTCCGCACGAATCGCGAGGCGAGCGCCCACTGCTCCTCGCGGACCAGCGCGCGGGCGACGGTCAGGAAGAGGTACGCGTCCGGCCCGGGGCCCGACGGTCCGTCCTGGCGCGCCAGCGCCGCGAGCAGGCCCTCCGCCGCCGTGGTCGCCGCGGCCGGAGCCCACTCCTGGCTGTGGAGGGCCGCGGCGGCGTCCTCGGTGATCCAGTACCTCCCGTCGAACTGCCTGACCATGCGCCGATCGTCCAGCTCCGAAACGGTGGCGCCGTCCTGTGGATAGCCGGTGACCGGAGCGATCCAGGCTGCGGGAAGCGCCGTGCCGAACGTCGCCAGTGCGAGCAGTACGCGACGCGCGGGCTCGCTCAAGGCGACGGCCAGCGCTTCCGCCTGGCGCCGTGGACTCAGCAGCGCCGGATCGATGGAAGCCGGCTCGTCCCACGGTTCGCCGTCCCCGCGGACGCGCCGCTCCCACTGGTCGAACCCCTTGATGAACTGGGCGTACTGGCAGATCCGTTGGGGCGCGCCGCCCGACTCGGTCCACACGTGGTCGAACTGCAGATTCTGCAACCCCGCCGGGCCGAGCGGGAGCCCCACTTCGGCACTGAGCAGTTCGACGGCGGCGGAACGGGACAGGGGCCGGACGAGATGGGTCGCGCCGGAGTCGGGCAGCGTCGCGTAGGGGGACGTGAACAGGAAAGTGCAGCCGGAGAAGGTCTCGAGGAGCCGTGTCAGATCGCCCTGCGACAGGACGCAGTCGACGACGGTGACGTGCACACCGGAGAAGTCCGCGGCGGACAGGGCCGCACGCAGCTGCGTCTCGTCGACGGACCGCAGGAAATGCGTGCCGAAGAACGCCCCGGCGAGCCGCCCGTACAGCGCCGGCAGCGACTGCGCGTCTTCCGCTCCGGTGCGCGGGTACAGGACGTGGCCGCGACGCCCCTGGGCGGCCAGCTCCCGGTGCACCGCCGCGGCCAGGGCCTTCTTCCCGACCCCCGGCTTCCCGTGCAGCTGCGCGCTGCCGCCGCGGTCGAGCTGCGCGACCACGTCGTTCACCAGCGTGCCCCTGCCGAACAGCTTGCTCCGGCCCGCGGCCGGCAGCAGCGGCGGCTGATGCGGAGTGATGTCACGGAGGCTGGTGATCTCGACGAGGGCGTTCCCGTCGTAGATGACGTTGATGCTGTGGGAGCCGGTGCTGACTATGCCTTTCACGTCGCCGTGCACGACGACGTCCGCGTGGTCATGGCCGGCCTTCACGCGGCCACCGGCGGCCGTGGGGTCATCGCTCCTGACCGTGCCCCCGACCGTCGGCTCGGCGACGCCGGGTTCGCGCGCCGGATACAAGGGGGTGCCCGGCCTCTCCGGCACCCTGCTGTCGCCCGTCACCGGCGCTGGATGTTCGTCGCGCCGTCTCCGTTCGAGACGATTCCCGAGACGTTCCCGCTCACCGCCACGCTTCCGGCTCCGCTGCTCAGGGCGGGGCCGGGCGCGGGGAGCAGCGCGGCGATCTCGTCGACGAGCGCGGGGTCGGCGGCGAGGGCCCGCCTGATCTGTAGGCGCAATGCTACGAGCGCGTCCGGATCGGCGGGATCGGCGGCGAGGTCCGTCACGGCCCCGTCGATCGCGGTCGGATCGGCGGCTCCACTCCGAATGCGGGCGAGCAGCCGCCGGCCGAGCCGTACGGTGGCTCCTGCCGCCTCGTCCTCGGCCCGCCGCAGCACGGCGGCGCCGTACACGGCCACCGCCGCTCCCGCGGCCGGCACGATCTGACCGAGCATGACTTCGATGTTCGACACGTAGACCCCCGTCTGATGGCGCGTTCACCGAGCTCTGATTGCGCCTGACTGAGTGAAGTCACCCCTGGAATCAGGGGAGTTCACCAGTACAGCCCCTGACGCCTCACAGTGCCAGCCGAATCGCGCCACCATGCCGCCGCGGCGACGGACACGTCCTCGTGAAGACGAGCCCGGGCCGGTGCCGGTACCGAGGAGGTCACACCCGGGCGGCCGCCTCGTCGGCCAGGGCCGTCAGGTCCGAGGTGGACATCGCACCGGGCGGCAGGCCCTCCCGGGCGAAGATGTTCGCCGCGTGCCGCAGCGTGTCGTTGACCGGTGTGGCCACCCCGTGCAGCCGCCCCAGCAGCACGATCTCCCCGTTGAGGTAGTCGGCTTCCACCGACCCCGTCCCCCGCGCCAGGCTCTGCCAGGACGACCCGCCCCGCACCACCCCGGCCGGCACCTCGACCTTGCCGTCGCGCGCCGCCGACTGCTCCGCGTCCGGAGCCCAGCCGATCCCCGCGGCGGCGAAGGCGGCCTTCGCCTCCCGGACGGCCCGCAGCAGCAGCGCCGCCTTCGCGGGCTCCGGCTCGGGGCCGGTCGTCGCCTGGATCGCGTTGCCCAGGTTGCCCAGCAGCTTCGCGTACTTCCACCGCATCACGTCCTCGACGACCGGCGCCCCGAACCCGGCCTTCTCCAGGTCGGCCGCGATCCGCCGGACGGGGCCGTCGGCGCCTCCGGCGGCCTTTCCGAGGTGCAGGATCCCGGTCAGCGGGGCGCAGAGCGCCGAGACCACGCCCGGCTCGAGGAAGGTCGCCGGCAGCCACACGCAGACCCCGTACACGCGCGCGAAGCGCCGTAGGGCGAGGCGTTCGCTCTCCACGCCGTTCTGCGCGCACAGCACCGGCAGCCGCTGCGCGGCCGTACCGCCGCCCGCGACCTCCGCGTCGGCCCACGCGTCGAGCGCGGCGAGCGCGTCCTGGGTCTTCACGGTCAGCAACAGCACGTCGTCGGGGCGCAGTTCACCGAGCTCGGCCGGCCCCGTGACGACGGGGAGCCGGTGCACCCGCTCCCCGTCCGCCGTGGTGAGCCGCAGCCCGTCGGTCCGCAGGGCCTGCGCGTGCGGGCCGCGCGCGACGAGGACGACCTCGTTGCCCGACTCCGAGAGCCGTCCGCCGATGGTCGCGCCGATCGCTCCGGCGCCGATGATGATGTAACGCATGCCCACGAGCCTGGCACATCCGCGGGCCTGGGTTACCGTCGGGCCATGTCTGTTGACGTGGATGAGACGTTCGCCCTCGGCGGGGACCTTCCCGTACGCCGCCTCGGACTCGGCACCGGCGGCCTGGTCGGAGCCGGCTACTGGGGCCCGCGCGCCGCGCGCACCGCATCGGTCGCGCTGCTGCGCACCGCCGTCGCGCGCGGGGTCACCCTGATCGACACCGCCGACAACTACGGCCCCCACCTCGCCGAGGAGCTGGTCGCCGAGGCCCTCCACCCGTACGGGGAGCAGCTGGTGGTGTCCACCAAGGGCGGGGTGGTGCGCACCGGCCCCGATCAGTGGCACGCGGCGGGCCGCCCGGAGGACCTGCGCTCGATGTGCGAGGCGAGCCTGCGCAGGCTCCGCCTGGACCGGATCGACCTCTACCAGCTGCACCGCTTCGACCCGGCCGTCCCGCCCGCGGAGCAGCTGGGCACGCTGGCCGAGCTCCGGGCGGAGGGCAAGATCCGCCACATCGGGCTGAACACGGTGACGGCGGACCAGCTCGAGGAGGCCCTGTCCGTGGTCCCGGTGGCCTCGGTCCAGAACCCGTACAACCTCCTGGACCGCTCCTCTGCGGAGCTCCTCGCCCTGTGCGAGGCCCGGGGCATCGCCTTCCTCCCCTACTACCCGCTGGGCAGCGGCGCCCTGACCCGGGAGAGCGCCGCGGCACTGACGGCGGTCGCCGGCGAGCACGGCGCGTCCACCGGCCAGATCGCCCTGGCCTGGCTCCTCCAGCACTCCCCGGTCCTCTGCCCCACCCCGGGCACCGGCTCCCCGGACCACCTGGCGGAGAACCTGGACGCGGCAACGGTCCACCTGACCCCGCACGAGATGACCCTGCTGAACGGGCTGGCGGACTAAGGCCGCGTATCGAAAGTCCTGCCAGAGGGTGCGAGTCGATATCGACTGCACATGGCTGTCAGTGCCCTGAAGTAGGTTCTGTCCGGTCGGCCCGACAGATGGGCCGCCGAGCTGGGGGACTCGTCGTAGTGAGCATCTACCTGCACTTTCGCGCCGTGGCTGAGTCCGAGATTCGGGACGACCACACCTGGCTCGCTGCGTTCATGTCTGAAGCTTGGGAAGACCACATTGCCGAGTGCGCAGCGGGCGTCACCTGGTCGATCAACAAGGGTTGGGACGCTGTCAACGACCTCTATGCCGCGGCTGATGCCCTCTACACAGACGCCGGCGAGCCCGGGACACTGCCGATCTACGGCGGGCGCCGCGTGCCCCACAGCGCTGATGCTGATCCATCCCATCCCCCGCTGATGCTTCTGGAGCCGGCTGGTGTGTCACAGGCCGCGCGGTTCCTTACGGCTGTCTCTTTCGATGAGCTGTGGAACGTCGTCGGTGCCAGGTTCAGTGCTCTCGGCTGGACCAGGCAGGAACACCTCGAACATCACCGGGACCTCCAAGAGTTCTATGGGCGGGCGGCTTCGGCAGGCCACGCCGTGGTCAAAGCGGTGTGGGCTTGAGACATGGCCACGTGCCGGTCAAAGCCACTCGTTGATGGCTGCGGCCAGCACGGTCGTCCCGTAGCGGACCGCGAGTTCGTCGTACCGGGTGGCGACAGCGCGGTGCCTCTCTTGAGGCGGTTGTGCTCAGGTCCCACGCGAGCGTGCCTTTCGCGTCGGCCAGGGACTGGAGCCGGGTGAGGATCCGGTGCCAGGTGCCGTTCCGCTGCCATCGGCGAAACAGTCATTCATCGCTCAAGATCCACCTTCGACACACGGCCCAGGGCCGTCGGTTAATCCTTTGCCGGGGAATCGGTGGGCCGGTTAGGTTCGCCCGAGCCGTCCGTGTCGTTGCGGACCGGCACTGTCGACGAGGAGGTGTGGAGCACATGCGCACGAGTGCCCAGCAGTTGAGCCTGAGCCCGCGTACTGCCCTTTGCCACCACCTCCTCACGACGGAGACACCTTGTCGCTCCACATCACCCCGCTGACCGACCCCGCTCACGGGGCGCACAGCCGGCGCCTCGCATGGCTGGCGTCCGACGACGATTCCCTCCCCGTCGGTACGGCCTTTCTGCGCCTGTTCGACGGCGGACAGGCGCACCTGGCCGAACTGACCCTCCACGTCCACCCCGCGGAGCGTCGCAAGGGCGTCGGCTCCCAGCTCCTCGACGCCGCCGTGGCCGCCGCCCGGGACGACGCCCGGCGCTGTGTCAGCGCGCAGGCCGAGGCGGGATCGCCCGGCAGTCACTTCCTGCCGGCCCACGGCTTCCGCAAGGTGCTCACCTTGCGGTTCGCCCGCCTGCCACTGGCCGACGTGGACCTCACCGCCCTCGCCGAGATCATCGAGCGCCCGCACCCCGGCTACCGGCTGGCGTCATGGCAGGGAACCGTCCCCGACGACCTCGCCCAGACGTTCGCCGCCTCACGCCGCGCCATGGACGACATGCCCATGGAAGACACCGACCACGGCATCACCATCTGGGACGTGGACCGGGTCCGGGCCGCGGCTAAAGCCGTTCAAGACCGCGGAGACCAGCTGCACACCGTCGTCGCCATCGACACGGCCGACGACTCGATCGCCGGGTTCACAGAACTCGTCGTCCCCGGCAACGGCACGGGTGACGGCCAGCACTACGGCACCGGCGTGCTGCCCGAGCACCGCGGACACGGCCTCGGCCGATGGATGAAGGCCGAGTCGATCCGACAGGCCCACGGGCGCCATCCCGACCTCGGCGGCCTCCTGACCGACACCGCCGACAGCAACACGCACATGAGACACATCAGCGACAGCCTCGACTACGTGCCCACGCACACGACGGTCCAGTATCAACTCGACCTGTAGGGACAAACGGACGACGGGCCGGACCCGGGCGTCACCCGGTCCGGCCCGTCGGCGCTTCCACCACGGGCCCCAGGGCCTTCAGCGTGTCGCGGTCCGGACCCGGTGTCAGTCCTGTGTGAGCTCCACCAGCTTGGCGACCGTGTTCCAGTTGCGGGTGGTCACGTCCAGGCCCTTGACCACCGCCGGCTTGGCGAGGGCCTCGCCGAGTTTGGAGCGGCCCAGGCCGTTCGGGGCGTAGAGGTAGATGACGCGGTCGCCCACGCGGTACTCCTCCGGGAGGAACGCGGGGGCGTCGATGGAGGCGAAGCGGGACTCGGCGGGCTGCTCGGAGCAGAAGGTGGCGTGGAGCTGTTTGCCTTCGAGGTCGGCGGCCGGGAAGGGGCAGGCGTCGGCGACGGCGCGCAGGTAGGCGCCGTCGGCCACCAGGCAGGGGACCCGGAAGCCGAAGTGGGCTTCGATGGCTGCCCCCAGGTCGCGGGCGAGGGCGGCCGGGGCCTTGTCCGTCGTCGTGGTGAAGACGGCGTTGCCGCTCTGGAGGTACGTCTGCGCGTCCTCGTGGCCGAGTCCCTCCAGGACCAGGCGCAGCTCGGCCATCGGGACCTTCTTGTTCCCGCCGACATTGATGCCCCGGAGCAGCGCCGCGTACTTCGCCCTGGTCGTCCCGGCAGCCTTGGTCGTCTTGGTCATGCCTGCACGATAGGGCTCGCCCCTGACAGTGCCGGTCATGGTCGCGGTCGTGGTCGTGGTCGCGGTCACGCGGGCAGTTCGGCCTCGATGAGGTCGGCCGCCTGGCGCGTGCCGCCCTCCGTCGCCATCTCGCGGCGGATCCGGTCCGCGCGGGCGGCCACCTCCGGGTCGGCGACCAGGGCGAGCACGGCTTCGCGCAGGGTCGCGGCGTCGGCATCGGCCATCGGGACGTGCCGGGCGACACCGAGGGCGGCCAGCATGTCGGCGTTGCCGAACTGGTCGACGGCCTGCGGGACCGCGACCATCGGGGTGCCGGTGGCCAGGCCCTCCTGGCAGCCGCCCGTGCCCGCGTGGGTGATGAAGGCGTCGGCCTGGCGCAGGATGTCCAGCTGGGGAACCCAGCGGTGGACTTCGACGTTGGCGGGGATCCCGCCGATCCCGGCCTCGTCGGTGAACTTCCCGATCTGGAGCACCACGTGCCAGTCGGGCAGGTCCCCGAAGGCCTCCGCGCAGGCCCGGTAGAAGGCCGGCTGCTTGGTGAAGGTGGACCCGAAGGAGACCAGGAGGACCTTCTTCCCCTCGGCGTCCGCGGGCCGCGTCCAGGTGCCCTGGGTGGCACTGCGGTCGCCCTGGCAGGCGCCGACGAAGGTGTACACGGCCTCGTCGACCCGGTCGGCGTGGGGCTGGAGGGCGCGCGGCATGAGTACGACGCTGCGGCGGGGGCGGCCGACGAACCGGTCGCTGTCCTCGTCGATGCCGTTCTCGTCGAGCCAGGCGCGGAAGCGGTCGTAGTACGCCTTTCCGCGCTCGGACGCCCGCAGTTCGGCGGTCATCGGCTCGGCGACCTCCTCCTCGTAGCCGGTCCAGGCGACCAGGGTCGGGGAGAGGGAGACCGCGGGGACGCCCCAGCGGTGGGCGAGGACGATCGCGGGGTAGGCGGTGATGTCGTGGAGGACGAGGTCCGGCTCGTCGCCTTCGAAGGCGGCCGCGAGCTGCGGGAGGGCCTGGACGGCGTCGGCGAGGAAGGGCTCGATGTTGTCGATGAGTTCGGTGCCCCACGCGTCGGGGTCCTCGTCGGTGGGGAGGGTGGAGTTCCAGATCACCGGGGTGGCGCCGGTCTCGGCGATCTTGTCGGCGTACGCGGCGGGAATGGCGTAGCTGACGCGGTGGCCACGGGCGACCAGTTCGCGGATCACTTCGATGCTCGGGTTCACGTGGCCGGCGGCGGCGATGGAGAACATGGCGATGTGGGCGGGCTTCGCGGTCGTGGTCATGAGGGAACCATAACGAGACGAGACGTCTCGTGCACCCTGGAGGGAATGCGGAGAATCCGGAAAGGCGGGCCGGATGCGAAACTTGTCCGGTCATGAGCACCCGGGTACGGCCCGGTGCCGCCCCGGAGCACCCGGGAAACGGACGGACTGCGGAGACGGCATGGACGAGGCACGCGCCCGGGAAGCCCTGACGGCGGCGGGCCTGGCACGGGCGGGCACCGGGACCGGGGCCGGGGCGTCCGAGCCCCGGCTGCTGGCCCTCGGCGAGAACGCCGTCTTCGCGCTCGACGACGGCCTCGTCGCCAAGGTCGGCCGGGAGGCGGCACTGCTGCCGCGCGCCCGGCTGGAGCTCGCGGTGGCGGCCTGGCTCGCGGAGTGCGGGGTCCCCGCGGTCCGCGCGGCCGAGCCGGAGCCCCGGCTGGTCGACGGGCACCCGGTGACGTTGTGGCACCGGCTCCCCGACGCGGTCCGCCCGGCCGGCCCGGGGGACCTCGCCGCGCTGCTGCGGCAGATCCACGCCCTGCCCGCGCCCCCCTTCACGCTGCCGCCGCGCGATCTGCTGGGCGGGGTCGAGCGCTGGCTGCGGCTGGCCGGCGGGGCGATCGATCCGGCGGACGCGGCGTACCTGCGGGCCCGCCGCGACGGGTACGCCGCCCAGGTCGCCGCCCTCGCCCCACACCTCGCGCCGGGCCCGATCCACGGCGACGCGCTGCCCCGCAACGTCCACGTGGGTCCGGACGGGCCGGTGCTCGTCGACCTGGAGACGGTCTCCGCAGACCTGCGCGAGCACGACCTGGTGGTGATGGCCCTCTCCCGCGACCGGTACGGACTGCCCGGAGCGGCGTACGAGGAGTTCACGGCGGCGTACGGCTGGGACGTGCGCGACTGGGAGGGCTGCGCGGTCCTGCGCGGCGCCCGCGAGACGGCCAGCTGCGCCTGGGTCTCCCAGCACGCCCCGGCCAACCCGAAGGCCCTGGCCGAGTTCCGCCGCCGGGTGGCCTCCCTGCGCGAGGGCGACCCGGAAATCCGCTGGCACCCGTTCTAGGGGTGGCGTATCCCTTTCTCCATATGAAATTGCCCCTCACCATCCACCGGGCCCGGCTCGGCCCGACCGAGTTCAAGGTGATCCGCCCGGCCCGCCCGCCGGCCCGCGCGGCACTGTCGGACGGCTACTGGTACCTGGACATCCAGGTCGACCAACAGGCCGCGCAGCTCATCGCCGGACTGTGGTCGCTCGCGGCCACCTCCCCGCGCTCGCTGGTCCACGTACCTCTGCGGCGCACCGACCCCGACACCGGGGAACCGGGCCTCGACCTGGTCCTCCTGCACCACTCGCTGCAGTTCGCCCCCTCGCGCTGGAAGGAGCTGCGGGCCCGGCTGGGCCCGGGCCGGCCGCAGACCGCGGACCTTCCGGGACCGCCTTCGGCCGACCGCGGCGCAGGTCGCGGCACCGGCCGCGGCGCCGGCCGCCGGCCGGATCGGCACCACCGGGAGAACCGGGACCGGTTCCACCAGCACGTCCACGCCGGGGCGCTGTTCATGACGGGCAGCGCCGGCCTGTTCGCCGACACCTCATGGCTCTTCGCCGACGTGGCCCACCGGGGGCCGGGCTACGTCCAGGCCCACCCCGACCACGCGCACTACTGTGCCCGGATGGGCCAGGGCGACGGCCTCATCGCCGGGCACGGCGGCAGCGGGCTCCACGTCGTCTACCGCGACCAGTGGCCGGACCCGTGAGGACCCCTCCCGAATCAGGCCGGGCGGCCGGAGCCCGAACGGGCCTGCTATTCGCGGCCGATGCCGCGGATCATTGCCAATGTGCATGACCCCGTGCACGGTCCGGTTGGCCGTCTCCGCCGCCCACTCGTCGTGCGTCTGTTGAAGTGCTCTCTCGGCTGAAGCCGGGAGATTCCTGCTTACCTTGCGGCAGCGGGCTTGACGCGGCGTGCGCGCCTGACGACTGCCCTCCCGGCAGCCGGGATGAGCGCGAGGCCCATCCGGTACAGGTGCAAGACGTTGCGGGCCGCGTTGTGGTCGGCGTTGCCCGACCACCCGCAGTCCGGGTTCTTGCACACGAATACGGCCTGGGACTCCCGGCTCCCGGGCGTGGTGAGACCACACTCGGAGCAGCGTTGCGAGGTGCCGGACGCGGGGACCTTGTACAGGGTGCCACCGTTGCGGGCGGTCTTGTACGTCAGCATGGTGACCGTCCGGCCCCATGCCTCCCCGCTGATCGAACGGTTCAGCCCGGATTTCTGGGCGACGTTCCTGCCCGGCTGGTCCACGGTGCCCCTGGCGGATTTGACCATGTTCGTGATCGCGAGTGCTTCGACCACGATCGTGCCGTAAGTGCGGGCGATGGTGGTGGTCGTCAGGTGCTGCCAGTCCAGTGCCCTGCGCTTGGCTTTCGCGCGGAGTCCTGCGATCTGGTCGTACGTACGGTGCAGCCGACGGCTGGCCTGCTCGCCGGGCTTGTGGTGCTGCTTACGCTGCGCGGCGCGCTGCTCCAGGCGCAGGAGCTTGGCCTTCTCTCGATCGGTCAGCCACTCGCCGTGGGTCTTGGTGGTGCCATCCGACAGGGCGATGGGAACGGTAACACCCACGTCGATGCCGACCTCCGGCCCCTGGTGGGGCTCGGGCTGGACCTCAAGGGCCTGGACACGGAATGCGATGTGCCAGCCGAGCGCGTCCTTGACCAGCCGGGCCCCCGTGATCCGGTTCTCCGCGTTGGCGTGCCTGCCCACGGGCAGGTCCTTGGTCCACCGGAAGCGAACCCGACCGATTTTCGGCAGGTTGGCCATGCCCCAGCGGCGGTGCACACGCGTGATGTTCAGGTCACGACCCTGCGGGATGTCCACGGACATCACCGTGCGGAACCGGCCCTTGAAGTTCGGGGCGTCAGCGCGGCCGTCCCAGCAGTTCTTCCACGCCTGGACGTACGTCTTGAGCACCGCTTGCGCGGCCTGCGCGGGAAGAACAGCAAGAAAGCCGATGTCCTCGCGGGCCTGCCGTATCGCGGCGTCCGCGTTCGCCACGGTCCGCTTGTCTTTCGGCATCATCTGCCACCAGGCGTGCAGCAGGTTCCACATGGTGCGGGCCGCGTGCGCCTGACCATCGGACTTCAGCGCCTGGGAAGGCGACAGCGCAAGCCGGGAGCGGTGCCCGAACTGCCGCTTGACCAGGGTGCTTTGGCTCACGTTTGGGAACCTAGCAGTGGTCTATGGCGCCACGCTGGAACGCTCATCCCGATGCCAGAACCAGTCCCATGCTGTCCACAACCTGCACGTTCGCTTGGGTTTCGTCACCAAGGACCAGCGGAATGCGTTCAGACCCGGTACGGCACGACGGGCCAGGCCCGCTCGACTATCGCCTCGGGGTCCGAGGTCCGCCGCAGGTAGCTCTGCAGCGAGGCCGCCTGCTCGGCCGCCGCGCGGATCTGGAGTTCGTGCAGGTCCGGCAGGGCGACCGTCCCTATCGCCGCGTGCACGGCCCCCATCCGCCGCGCGGCGCGGGCCGCCGCCAGCGCGTCCGCGCCCGCGTCGTGCGCCGCCTCCAGGGTCACGCCGTAGTGCTCGCAGAGCGCCTGGAGGGTCCGTCTGCCCTTGCGGTACCGGTCCGCGTGCTTGTCCAGCACCAGCGGGTCGATGACGGGCGGCGCGGAGTTCACGGGCCAGCGCTCGCCGAGCGGACGGATCCCGTGGCGGCGGCACTCGCGGTCCAGCAGGGTCAGGTCGTACCGCGCGTTCATCACCACCAGCGGGGTCCCCGAGCTCAGCGTCTCCACGAGCGTCCGGGTGATCTCCTCGATCGCCTCGGGCGCCGCCATCCCCCGCGAGCGGGCGTGGTCCGTGGAGATGCCGTGGATGGCCGAGGCCTGCTCCGGGATGGGTACTCCCGGGTCGACCAGCCAGGTCCGCTCACCCGCCACCTGCCCGTCCGGCCCGAGCGTCACGACGGCCGCCGTCACGATCCGGTCGGACTCGATGTCGGTCCCCGTGGTCTCCAGATCGAAGGCCACCATCGGCCCGCCGTGCCAGTCCCCCATCCAGTCCCCCGCCCAGTCCCCCATCACGTGCCCCCCGTACCGGTCCCTCTACGTCAACGGCTTTCAGCGTGCCACGGGCCACTGACAGCCCCGGAGCCGGGGGCTGCCGTCCCTGCTCGCGGCGCCCCGCTCACGACACCGGGCGGGAGTCCTGCCAGATCGACTCGAATTCGTCCCGGTACGTCGGGAACAGCCCGTGCTCGGCATCCCGTGCGGCGCGCCCGCCGCCCCGCAGGACCAGGACCGGCGCCTCCATGCCCCGGGCGCGGCGCAGGTACGACTGGACCACCGCGATGCCCGAGGACTCGCCCTCCACCAGGTACGCGGTGAAGCGCGGGGTCTCGTCGAAGACGTGGATCTCGAAGCCCGAGGCGTCGCGCAGGCCGGCCCGGACCCGCCGCACGTGCAGGATGTTCATCTCCACCGAGCGGCTCAGCTCGCCCTTGCGCAGGCCCAGCTCCCGCTCGCGCCGCTTGACCGCGCTGCTCGCCGGGTTCAGGAACAGCAGCCGCACCCGGCAGCCGGCCTCGGCGAGGCGCACCAGTCTTCGGCCCGAGAAGTTCTGCACCAGCAGGTTGAGCCCTATGCCGATGGCGTCGAGCCGCCGCGCGCCGCCGAAGAGGTCCTCCGCCGGGAGCTGGCGCTGCAGGCGCACCCGGTCCGGGTGGACGGAGATGACGTCGGCGTACCGGTCGCCGACCAGGTCCTCGACGGCGTCGATGGGCAGCCGGTCCGCGGCCGGCGAGCCCGCGCCGCCGCCCAGTACCTCCAGCAGCCGCGCCGACGCCCGCTCGGCCTGTTCCAGGACCGCCCGGGACAGGGCCCGGTTGCGCGAGACGACGTTGCGGGTGACCTCCAGCTCGTCCAGCGCCTGCTCGATCTCGCGCCGGTCGTCGAAGTACGGCTCGAAGCAGGGCCAGTGCTGGACCATCAGCTCGCGCAGCTGCGGCAGGGTGAGGAAGCTCAGCACGTTGTCGTCGGCGGAGTCCAGCAGGTAGCCCTTGCGGCGGCTGACCTCGCGCACGGCGACCGCGCGCTGCACCCATTCCTGGCCGGCGGGGCCCGCGGCCGCCACCACCCAGTCGTCACCGCCGTGCACGGGTTCGTAGACCGGCCGGAGCACCGCTCCGACCACGGACCGCAGCCGCTGCTCGATCAGGTTCAGCCAGATGTACGCACGGCCGGCGCGCTGGGCCCGGGTCCGGACCTCGCTCCAGGCGTCCGCGCCCCAGTCCAGCTCGGCACCGGCTCCCGCCCGCGCCTTCCCGGTCCCACCGGCCTCCGGCGGGGCCAGCGACACGGCCCCGGCGGGGATCCCGCCGGCCGCACCGCCCGCGGCGTCCGCCGGGCCGCCCTCGTGACCGCTGTCACCAGGGGGCAGCTCCAGACCTCCCGAGCTCACCCGTGCACCGCCTCCTGCGTCTGGACGCCCGTCTCCAGTGATCACGGAAGGGTACTCCGCGCGTGCGGCACCCTGCAGCCCGATGCGCGGGCCCCGGGGCCCGACGCGGACTCACGGTCCGTACCCGGGCCGCCCGTTGGCTCATTATCCGCTCTGCCGACCATCCGATCTCCCCATGGTCCGCTCTACCCATGGTCCGGGAACCCTCTTATCAGCTCTCCGGGTCACCCGGTAGGACCCTCCCAAGTCCCCGCGTGGAAGCCCTCTTTCGGGGAAGATCTGGCAGTGACGTGGTCCACGCCGGATCAGCCCTACACAGAGGGACAGAGAGGAAGAGTCGTTTTCTATGCAGGTCTGGCCGGGACAGGCGTATCCGCTCGGCGCCACGTATGACGGCGCCGGCACCAATTTCGCGGTCTATTCGGAGGCCGCCCGACGCATCGAACTGTGCCTGTTGCACGACGACGGTTCGGAGACCGCGATCGAACTGCGCGAGACCGACGCGTTCGTCCGGCACGCCTACCTGCCGGGCATCATGCCCGGCCAGCGCTACGGGTTCCGGGTGCACGGCCCGTACGAGCCCGAGCGCGGCCGGCGGTGCAACGCGGCGAAGCTGCTCCTGGACCCGTACGCGCGGGCCGTCGCGGGGAGCGTGGACTGGGGCGAGGAGGTGTACGGCTACCACTTCGGCCGGCCGGACTCCCGCAACGATCTGGACTCCGCGCCCAAGAGCATGAGTTCGGTCGTGGTCAACCCGTACTTCGACTGGGCCAACGACCGGCCGCCGCGCCACGAGTACCACCACACCGTGCTCTACGAGGCCCACGTGAAGGGCCTGACCATGCGTCACCCCGACCTCCCCGAGGAGCTGCGCGGCACGTACGGGGCCCTCGCGCACCCGGCGGTCATCGGGCACCTGACCAAGCTGGGGGTGACGGCGCTGGAACTGATGCCGGTCCACCAGTTCGTCAACGACCACCGCCTCGTCGACGACGGGCTCAGCAACTACTGGGGCTACAACACCATCGGCTTCTTCGCCCCGCACAACGGCTACGCCTCGGGCGACCGCGGCCAGCAGGTGCTGGAGTTCAAGTCGGCCGTCCGGGCCCTGCACGAGGCCGGCATCGAGGTGATCCTCGACGTGGTCTACAACCACACCGCCGAGGGCAACCACCTGGGGCCGACGCTGTCCTTCCGGGGCCTCGACAACGCCTCGTACTACCGGCTCGCGGACGATCCCCGGCACTACATGGACACCACGGGCACCGGGAACTCGCTGCTGATGCGTTCCCCGCACGTGCTCCAGCTGATCATGGACTCGCTGCGCTACTGGGTCACCGAGATGCACGTGGACGGCTTCCGCTTCGACCTGGCGGCCACGCTGGCCCGCCAGTTCCACGAGGTGGACCGGCTGTCCTCGTTCTTCGACCTGGTCCAGCAGGATCCGGTGGTCAGCCAGGTCAAGCTGATCGCGGAGCCGTGGGACCTGGGCGAGGGCGGCTACCAGGTGGGCAACTTCCCGCCGCTGTGGACCGAGTGGAACGGCAAGTACCGGGACACCGTACGGGACTTGTGGCGCGGGCAGCCGCGCACGCTCGCGGAGTTCGCGGGGCGGCTGACGGGCTCCTCCGACCTCTACCAGGACGACGGCCGGCGGCCGCTGGCCTCGATCAACTTCACCACCTGTCACGACGGTTTCACCCTGAACGACCTGGTCTCGTACAACGACAAGCACAACGAGGCCAACCGCGAGGGCAATCGGGACGGCGAGACCCACAACCGGTCCTGGAACTGCGGGACGGAGGGGCCGACGGAGGACCCGGAGACCGTGGAGCTGCGCGAGCGCCAGATGCGCAACTTCATCGCCACGCTGATGCTGTCGCAGGGCGTGCCGATGATCAGCCACGGGGACGAGTTCGCCCGTACCCAGGGCGGCAACAACAACGCCTACTGCCAGGACAACGAGCTGTCGTGGGTGACCTGGCCGGAGCCGGGCAAACCGGCGCCCGCACTGCTGGAGTTCACCCGGCGGATGGTGTGGCTGCGGCGGGAGCACCCGGTGTTCCGGCGGCGCCGGTTCTTCCACGGCCGGCCGGTGGAGGGGACGCACGACGAGCTCTCGGACATCGCCTGGTTCACCCCGCACGGCGAGGAGATGCGGGCCCGCGACTGGCAGGCCCAGCACGCGCGGGCGCTCACGGTGTTCCTGAACGGGGAGGCGATCTCGGAGCCCGGCACCCGCGGGGAGCGGATCACCGACGACTCGTTCCTGCTGATGTTCAACGCGGGCGCCGAGGCACAGGACTTCACGGTCCCGGCCGGGCACGGAACGCAGTGGCGCCTGGTCGTGGACACGGCACGGCCGGAGGTACTGACACCCGGTACCGGGCCGCAGTACGCGGCCGGGGACCGGGTGACACTGACAGGAAGGTGTCTGGTGGTGCTTCAGCGCCCGGCGTAGGCGGCGCCTTCCAGGACGGCGTCCGAGCGGGCGCCCCCACCGGAAGCCACCGGAGCGTGCGTACGGGCCGCGGGCACCTTGGTGACGAGGGCCAGGACCAGGCACAGGGCGGCGGCGCCCACGGCCACCGCGAAGGCGGCCCAGGGCCCGTACCACTCGGCGAGGCGCCCGGAGACGGCCAGCGAGGCGGCCTGGCCGGCGACGAGCGAACTGGCGGCGAAGGCCATCGACTCGGCGAGCCGGCCAGGCTCCACCGCCCGCTCGGTGAGCGCGAAGGCGGTGATCAGGTGCGGGGCGTAGGCGGCTCCGAGCACGGTGACGACCACGTACAGCGGCCACAGGGTCTGCGTGAAGAGCAGCGGTACGGAGAGCACGAGCGCGGCGGCCGTGGCCACCCGCCAGCGCAGCCGCAGGCCGAAGCGGGCGGGCAGCGCGCCGAGCGAGAGCCCGACGGCGGCGCTGACGACGCCCATGGCCGCGTACACGATGCCGGCCTGGCCGGGGACGCCCAACTGGAGGGTCAGGGCGGCGATTCCGGCCTGGCAGGCGCCGAACATGGCGCCCTGGAGGGCGAGGGATCCCCGTACCGCGAGGACCACGCGCGGCGGGCGGACCCGGGTGCGCTCCTTGTCCCGGCGGACTCCGGCGGGCACTCCGGCCGTGACGGCGGCGGTCGGGTGCAGCGCGTAGAGGGTGCCGAAGACGGCGACGAGGGCGGCCGCGCCGCCCAGGGCGATGGCCGGGTGCAGCGCGAGGGTGGCCAGGCCCACGAGGGCGGGCCCGAAGACGAAGGAGACCTCGTCCAGGGTGCCTTCGAGGGAGTGGATGGCGCCCACGACGCCCTCGTCGGACTTGGCGCGGTGCGCCAGGGCCACGGAGCGGGTACGGGCGAGCGGTCCGATCAGCGGGACGGAGGCCCCGGTGACGAAGCCGATCGCGGCGAGCGGGACGGTGGCGAGGTCGGCGAGCGCCCCGGCCACCAGGGCGGCGGTCGCCACCGCGTTGACGGCGGCGGCCGCGAGGACGACGGAGCGCTGCCCGTGACGGTCGGCGAGCCGGCCCAGGACGGGTCCGAAGACGACTTGTCCGGCGGAGAGGGTGCCGCCGACTATGCCGGCGGTGGCGAGGGAGCCACTGGTCTCGGCGACCAGGAGGACGCTGCCGAACTGCGACATCGCGACGGGCAGTCGGGCGAGGAAGGAAATGAGCGGGAGTAGGGGCCCGGTCAGGGCAATTACTTTTCGATAGGTGTTGACGGTTCCAAACACTTGAGCAACGTTAACCCGGCGCAGTCACCCGGATGCATTGGGTAATGGCACGGAATCCCGCATCCTGGGTACGTACGTTCTCATGAGCCTGCCCCCGCGCACCGGTCACACGAGTCCCGAGTTCAACCGTCCGGAAACCGATGTACCACCGGCCTTCACCCCGGCGTCGACCTACCGCCTCCAGCTGCAGCCCGAGTTCACCTTCGCTCACGCACGGGCAGTCGTACCGTACCTCGCCTCGCTCGGGGTCTCCCACCTGCACCTCTCCCCCGTACTGGAGGCGGTGCCCGGTTCGTCCCACGGGTACGACGTCACCGACCACACCCGGGTCCGGGTGGAGCTGGGCGGGGAGGACGGGCTGCGGGCCCTGGCCGCCGAGGCCCGGACGCACGGGCTCGCACTGGTGCTCGACATCGTGCCGAACCACATGGCGCTGCCGGCGCCCCTCGGCCTCAACCGGCCCCTGTGGGAGGTGGCCAGGGAGGGGCCCGGCTCGCCGTACGCGCGCTGGTTCGACATCGACTGGGAGGCGGGCGGGGGGCAGCTGCTGCTGCCCGTGCTCGCGGAGCCGCTGGATCCGCGGGCCGTCGAGGTCTCGGTCGAGCCGGGGGCCGCCCCCGGGCAGGGCGACCGGGCCGTACTGCGGATCGGGAAGCTGGAGTTCCCGGTCCGGGAGGGCACGGCCGGCCTGGAACCGGCGGCGCTGCTCGCCGCCCAGTGGTACCGGCCGGCGCACTGGCGGGAGGCCCGCACCGGGCTCAACTACCGCCGGTTCTTCACCATTTCGGACCTCATCGGGGTCCGGGTCGAGGACCCGGAGGTCTTCGCCGCCACCCACGCCAAGGTGCTGGAGCTGGTCCGCGACGGGGTCGTCGAAGGGCTGCGCATCGACCACGTGGACGGTCTGGCCGACCCCGGGGGTTACCTGCGGCGGCTGCGGGACGCCGTCGGCGGGGACTGCTGGGTGGTGGTCGAGAAGATCCTCGCCCGCGAGGAGCGGCTGGCTCCCGACTGGCCGGTGGCCGGGACCACCGGGTACGACGCGCTGTACCGGGTGGACGGGGTGCTGACCGACCCGGCCGGGGCCGCGCGGCTCGACGCCCGCTTCCGCGAGGCGACCGGGCAGCCCCGCTGGGAGCGGACGGCGGCGGCGGGCGCCCGGGAGGTCCTGACCGGAGACCTGGCCGCCGAACTGGCCACCCTGGAACGACTGGCGGGCCCCGAACTCGCTTCTGCCGTGCGCGAATTGCTCATCGCCTACCCCGTCTACCGGCCCTACCCCGGCGATCCGCAGCTCGCGCCCGAGGCCCTGGAGCGGGCCGCCGAACGGGCGGGTGCGGGCCCGGTGGCCGGCGTACGCGAACTGCTGCTGCGGGACCCGGCCTTCGCGGCCCGCTTCTCCCAGACCTCGGCCGCCCTGCGCGCCAAGTCCCTCGAGGACAGGGCGTTCTACCGGTACGCCCCGCTGCTGTCGGCCACGGAGGTCGGCGGTGACCCGGGGGCTCCGGCGGTCACGGTGGCGGAGTTCCACGCGTACTGCGCCGAGCAGGCGGGGCTGTGGCCCCGGGCCGGAACCGTGCTGACCACGCACGACACGAAGCGCAGCGCGGACGTCCGGGCGCGGATCTCGGTGCTCTCGCAGGACCCGGAATCCGTACCGGAGCCGGCCGGGGCGGATCCCCAACTCGCCTGGGTGGCCTGGCAGACGGCGTTCGGACTCGGGGGCGGCGGCAACGCCATGGTGCGCCGCGAGCGTCTCTGGCAGACCCTGCTGAAGGCGGTCCGCGAAGCCGCCCTGCACACCACCTGGACCGAGAGGAACCCCGCGTACGAGGCCACGGTCCGGGAGCACATCCCGCGAGACGCGCTCGAGCCGTCCGGGCCCCTGGCCGCCGCGGCCCGCGCCAACCTGCTCGGCGCGGCGCTGCTGCACCTGGCCATGCCCGGGGTCCCCGAGGTCTACCAGGGCGCGGAGACGGAGTACCGGGCCCTGGTAGACCCGGACAACCGGCGGCCCGCCCGCTTCCCCCGGGAGGCCCTGGCCCGACTGGACGCGGGGGCCGCGCCGTCCGGCACGGCCGAGGAGAAGCTCGCCCTCACCGCCGCCCTGCTGCGGCTTCGGCGGAGCCGGCCCGGGCTGTTCGCCGGCTACGCGCCGCTGCTCGCGCGGGGCCCGGCGGCGGAGCACTGCGTGGCCTTCGCCCGCTCCGCCGGGCTGGTGGCGGTGGCCACCCGCCTGTCGCACGGCCTGGCCCGGGCCGGGGGCTGGCGGAACACGACCCTGCCCCTGCCGCCGGGACACTGGCGACACCTCCCACTCCTCGGGACCCCACCCGAAGCCTCGTACACGGGCGAGGCCCCGCTCACGGAACTCCTCGGCGACGCCTCCCCGGTCGCCGTCCTGCTACGGGAGGACCCGGACCGGGCCTGACGCCGCCGGGGGGGGGACCTGCACCGCCATGGCTGCCGCCGGGCGGGCGGCAGCACAGCGGCACGACGGGCAGCGGCGCGGCGGCAGCCCGCCGGCCCGGCGCCGCCCGGACCAGGCGAACACGGCTACGGCAGTCTCGCGGCGGGAATGGGATCACCTTTGAATCCTCCCCTCCCTAAAGGGAGGGGATTCCTGGCTCACGTCGGCTGCGGACCGGCGGCCCGCACGCTCTTACACGATCAGCACCAGCCGGGTTGAGACCAGCCCGGACGAGCATCACGTGTGCGGAGTTCTTGTCCCTGGGGGACACGGCTCCGCACGCGGTGCACGAGTAGGTTCGTTCCGAGAGGGGTAGTGCGTGCTTGGTTCTCGCTCCGCACTGCGCGCAGTCCATGGTGGTGTGCGCGGGGTGGACCAGGTGCACGGCACGGCCGTGCTTGCGGCCCATCTGGATCAGGGCCGCCTTCGTGGCGCCGATCGCGGCGTCTGCCGCTTTACGGGCCATGGTGGACTTGGCGAGGAACTTCGCCTTGAAGTCCTCCACCGCGAGGGCGTCGTGGTCGCGGACCACCTTCTTGGCCCACTTGCGGCCGGTGTCCTGGCGCTGCCGGGCGATCTTCTTCTGCACCTTCGCGGCCTGCCGCTGCGCTTGACGGTAGCCCTTCGACTGGACCTTGCCCCTGGGCGCGCGGCGGCGGGCCATCATGCGCTGGTAGTGCGCGAGGCGACCGGCGGCCTTCCTGCCGTACTCGGCGTGGGGCAGGTCGTGATCATCGGACGTGGTGGTCGCGATCTCCCTCACCCCCCAGTCGACGCCGATCACCACACCCGTCAAGGGAAGCGTCTCGGTGGTCGTGGGGACGACGAAACTGGCGTACCAGTGCCCGAGGCTGTCGCGGTACACCCGCACCGACGACGGCGGGCCGGGCAGATCCCGCGACCACACCACGCTCACGCTGACACCCCCGGCCAGATGCAGACGGCCGTCCTTCAACCGGAAGCCGCGCTGCGTGTAGTTGAGCGTGGGCTCCGTTGCGTACTTCTTCTTGTACTTCGGCATCCCGGCACGTTGCCGAATCGGCAACCGGGCCTTGATGTCCTTGAGAGCCTTCGCCCGGGACTTGGCGAAGTCGCGGATGATCTGCTGCTGCGGAACGCTGCCGCCCTCACGCAGCCACGCCATCGAGCGCCGGGCCCCGGTCAGCAGCTTGTCGAGCTGCGACGGACCACACGTCACCTTCTCGCCGGCCGTCTTGTTGCGGGCATGGACCTTGCGGGACATCGCCACGCACTCGTTCCACACCCACCGGCACCGCGCCCACTCCGCCTCAAGCCGGGCAAGGGCGGTAGACGACACACGCAGCCGGAAGGTGTACCGGGCATGCCCGGAATCCCCATCATCCACCACTGCTGCCGCCATGCCCCCACCCTAGCCACCCCCACTGACAACGAAAGAGAGCGCAGGTCAGAGCAGATGTGCAACGAACTCCGCCGCTACGCGGCTCCGCACCAAGGACCCATTCCTCCCCGGGCTGAAGCCCGGGGCATCCTGGGAGAGATCCGGTGACCCTCATCCGTGACATGTGCTACCCCACCCCCCACGAACTGACCCTGGCCGCCCGCGCCCTGGTCGATGAACACCCCGCCCTGGCCCGGCTCCGCCAGATCGGCGCGTCCCGGTCCGGGGAGCCCCTGTGGCTGCTCTCCGTGGGCTCCACGACGACGGCCGCGACCGCTACCGCAACCGCTGCCGCAACCGCAACCGCTCCGAACGTGCTCGTCGTCGCCGGCGCCCACGCCAACGAGCCCGTCGGCGGCGCCACCGTCCTCGCGCTCGCCCGGCACCTGATCCGCGTACCCGCCGCCGGAACGACCTGGCACTTCCTGCTCTGCGCCGACCCCGACGGCGCAGCCCTGCACCGCACGCCCCGCCCGTACTCCCTGCTCGACTACCACCGGAACTTCTTCCGGCCGCCCGGCCCCGAACAGCCCGAGTGGGCGCCGTCCTTACTGCCCCCGGACCGCCTCCCGCCCGAGACCCTCGCCCTGACCCGGCTCATCGACGAGCTCCGGCCCGCCCTCCAGGTCTCCCTGCACGGCACCGATCTCGGCGGCTCCTGGGTGCAGCTGACCCGGGACATACCCGGCCTCGCCGAGCCCTTCGGCAAATCGGCCGCCGAGCTGCGCATCCCGGTCGAGACCAGCGCCTCCGACGCCTCGGGCTGGCCCTCGCCGGGAGCGGGGATCTTCGTGATGCCCAAACCCGGGTCCGCGGCCGACGGGCCGTTCCACCCCGAGGACACCCGGCTCAGCACCTGGTACCACGCCCACCGCCACGCGGGCACCACCGCGATCGTCGAAGTCCCCATGTGGGCCTCGGACCTGGTGGACGACCCGGCCCCGCACCCCGACCCCCGCGCCGCCCTGCGCGTCCTGGCCGGCCGGCTCACCGCCGACGCCGCGCGGGTGGCGGCCCTGCGGGAGGGGGCGGCCGACAGTACGGACCCGGCCGCCGCGGCCCTGCTGCGCGCCGTGGACTGGACGCTCGCGCTGATCCCCCGGATCACCGCCGAGTGGACGGGCCCCGGGGCTCCCGCCGAGGCGACGGCGGCGTACATCGGGAGCATCGACGCCTTCGGACGGCGGCTCTCGCTGCGCGCCGCGGCGATGCTGCTCCGGGTGCTGCGCGCCCAGGGGCAGCCGACGGCGCCGACCGTGGACCGGCTCGTCACGGGGTGGTGCGAGGAGTTCGCGGACCGCTTCCAGGCGCGCTGGGTCCCGGTGGCCACGCAGGTGGAGCACCAGTCCCGGGTCGTCCTGGCCGCCTACGACCGCCTCGTGGCGGCGGGCCGGTAGCCGTAAGCGGAGCGGGCGCGGCGCGGGCGCGGGCTACTCCACCGGCAGGGCGTACCGCAGCTTCGGCTTGCCGGTGGCCCCGAGCCGGTCGTAGAAGCGGATCGCGCCCTCGTTCCAGTCGGGCGTCTGCCACTCGACGTGGCCGAGGCCCAGCTCGCGGGCGAGCGCGGCCACCCCGTCCACCAGGGCGGCGCCGAGGCCGTGTCCGCGGGCCTCCTCGGCGAGGTAGAGGCAGTCCATGTGGAGGTAGTGGCGGGCCTCCCAGAAGGAGAACTCGGCCGAGCAGGCGGCGTACCCGGCGATCTCGCCCCGCGGGGTCTCGGCCAGCAGTACCCACAGCCGGGCCCCGTCGGCGAACAGCTGCGCGCCGAGCCGCTCGGCGAGACCGGCCGGGCGGGGCGCGGACCTCTCGTACGCCATGTGCTCGCGCATGAGCTCGACCAGGCGGGGCAGGTCCTCGGGGCGCGCGGGCCGTACGACGGGGGCGGCAGACGTGTGTTCCATGATTGAATCCTCCCCTCCCTGAAGGGAGGGGGATTCCGCACTCTCCAGGGTTGATCGGGGATTTCTAGCTCACGCTGCCAGGCCAGGCAGCGCCTGGTCTGGTCTTCCACGATCAGCACTAGCCGGGTTGAGACCAGCCCGGACCAGCATCACGCGCGCGGAGTTCTTATCCCTGGGGGACACGGCTCCGCACACGGTGCAGGCATACGTTCGCATCGAGAGAGGTAGTGCGTGCTTGGTTCTCGCTCCGCACTGCGCACAGTCCATCGTGGTGTGCGCGGGGTGTACCAGGAACACAGCACGGCCGTGCTTTCGGCCCATCTCGACCAAGGCCGTCTTGGTGGCGCCGATCGCTGCGTCGGCGGCCTTCTTGGCCATGGTGGACTTGGCGAGAAACTTCGACTTGAAGTCCTCCACCGCCAGGGCGTCGTGGTCGCGGACCACGCGCTTGGCCCACTTACGGCCGGTGTCCTGCCGCTGCCGGACCACCTTCTTGTAGAGCTTCGCCGTCAGCCTCTTCGCCGCCCGGTAGCCCCTCGACCCGGGCTTGCCCCTCAACGGCTTACGGCGCGCCATCATCCGCTGATAGCGGGCAAGCCCAGCAGCCGCCTTCTTGCCGTGCTCGGCATGCGGGAGGTCGTGGTCGTCGCTGGTGGTGGTCGCTGTCTCCCTCACACCCCAGTCGATCCCGATCACCGCACCCGTCTCCGGGAGCGGCTGGCCTTCGGTCGGGACGACGAACGAGCAGTACCAGTGCCCGAGACTGTCCTGATACACGCGCACGCTGGACGGGCCGGCGGGAAGGTTCCGCGACCACACCACCGTCAAGACGATCCCGCCCGCCAGGTGCAAGCGGCCGTCCTTCAACCGGAAGCCACGCTTGGTGTAGTTGAGGGACGGCAGCGCTCCCCGCTTCTTCTTCCACTTCGGCATCCCGGCCCGCTGCCGCACCGGCAACCGGTCCTTGACGTCCTTCTGCGCCTTGGACCGGGACTTCCCGAAATCCCGAATCAACTGCTGCTGCGGAACGCTGGAGCCCTCACGGAGCCAGCTGTTCGTCTTGCGGCACTCGGTCAGCATCTTGTCCAGCTGCCCCGGGCCACACGTCTGCTTGTCCACACCCTCTGGCCGGCCCTTGTTCCACAGGTGCGTCTGCTTCGACTTCGCGCAGCACTCGTTCCAGGTCCACCGGCATCGATCCCACTCCGCCATCAGGGTGGCGAGCGCGGTGGACGACACGCGGACACGGAAGGTCCACCGGGCATACCCGGCATCCCCCACGATCGGTGTCTTCGTCATCCCAACAACCTAGCCCCGCCCACTGACAACAAACGAAGGGGCAGGTCAGACCAGATGGGAACCGGCCTCCGATCGCTCCCCGCCCGCGCCCCGAACCCCCGTGTCTCCGGCCCCCCGGACCAGCGGGCCCCGGGCCTCCCGCCCGGATCCGTCAGCCGCCCGACAGCCTGAAGCTCATCCGTCCGAAGCCGATCTGGTCCCCGTCCCGCACGACCGCCGAGCCCGTCACCCGGCGCCCGTTCACCGTGGTCCCGTTCGTCGAGCCGAGGTCCTTCACCACCCAGACCCCGTCCCGGATGCCCAGTTCCGCGTGGGCGCGCGAGACGGTCTCGTGGCTCAGGCGCAGCCCGTTGCCCGGGTCGCGGCCGATCCGCAGCGGTCCGGCGCCCGGGTGCGGGAGGAGCAGCGTGGGCAGCTTCTCCACGGCCCAGGCCCGCCGTACGCCCACGGACACCGCCGAGACGCGCCCCACCCAGCCGAACAGCCGGCGGGTCCACGGGCTCTCCGCGCCCTTCCGGCCCTCCAGGTCCGCGGTGAGCACGGCGAGGTCCTCGGAGCGGCGGGCGACGAGGGCGAGTTCCATGCGGCGCAGGAAGGTGTCGTGCGACAGCTTGCCGACGGCGGCGCCCTCCCTGAGCTGGCCCAGGGCGTGGTCGCGCTCGGCATCGGAGAGCCGCGGCGCGGGGTAAGCGGAGAACTCGAAACTCGACGTCACCAGGTGATTGTCGGCCTGTCGGGGGCAGAGTGTCCAGAACTCCCGCGACCGGGCGGGGATGATGGCCCGGACACGCAGGTTGGGTAGCGCCGCCAGACGAGGGGACCGTCCGTGCAGTTCGAGGTGTGGGCACCGCTGACAGACCGGGTCGCGCTGCGGCTCGACGGGGCCGCGTACGCGATGGAGCGCGATCCGGAGCGGCCCGGCTGGTGGGTCGTGGAGGCCGGGGCGCGGGACGGATCCCACTACGGGTTCCAGCTGGGCGGCGGCCCGGAGGCGCGCGTTCCCGGGGACGATCCGCGCGACCCGGTACACCCCGGGCAGCACGCGGAGCACCCGGACCACACGCGCCACGGATCCCCCGTACGCCCCGATCCGCGCGGCCGGCGCCTGCCGGAAGGCCCCGACGGGCTCTCGGCCGTGGTCGACTTCGCCTCCCTCACCCCCGACGAGCCCGCGCCCTCCCCCCGGGTGTCGCTGCAGGACGCCGTCCTGTACGAGCTGCACATCGGCACCTTCACCCCCGAGGGCACCTTCGACGCGGCCGCCGCCCGCCTCGGCCACCTCACCGCCCTCGGCGTCACCCACGTCGAGCTGATGCCGGTGTGCTCCTTCCCCGGGCGGCACGGCTGGGGGTACGACGGGGTCGCGCCCTGGGCGGTGCACGAGCCGTACGGGGGCCCGGCCGGGCTGGTCCGGTTCGTGGAGGCCGCGCACACCGCCGGGCTCGGCGTGGTGCTCGACGTGGTCCACAACCACCTCGGCCCCTCCGGCAACCACCTCCCCGTCTTCGGCCCGTACTTCACCGAGACCCACCACACCCCCTGGGGCGCGGCGGTGAACCTGGACGCGCCCGGCTCCGACGAGGTGCGCGCGTACCTCCTGGGCAGCGCGCTGGCCTGGCTGCGCGACTACCGGATCGACGGGCTGCGGCTGGACGCGGTGCACGCGCTCGCCGACGACCGGGCGCTGACCTTCCTGGAGGAGCTGTCCGCGGCCGTGGACGAGCTGGCCGACGAGACCGGCCGGCCGCTGTTCCTGATCGCGGAGTCGGACCGCTGCGATCCGCGCACCACGACCCCGCGGGCCGCCGGGGGCCTGGGCCTGCACGCGCAGTGGAACGACGACTTCCACCACGCCCTGCACTGTGCGCTGACCGGTGAGTCCCAGGCGTACTACGCGGACTTCGCCGAGGCCCCGCTCGGGGCCCTGGCCAAGACCATGACCCGGGCCTTCTTCCACGACGGGACCTGGTCCTCCTTCCGGGGCCGCCACCACGGCCGCGCGGTGGACCGCGGCCGCACCCCGGCGCACCGTTTCCTCGGCTACACCCAGACCCACGACCAGATCGGCAACCGCGCGCTGGGCGACCGGCTCTCGGCCTCCCTGTCCCCCGGGCTGCTGGCGTGCGCGGCGACGGTGGCGCTGACGGGGCCGTTCGTGCCGATGCTGTTCATGGGCGAGGAGTGGGGCGCCGGCACACCGTGGCAGTACTTCACGGACCATCCCGACGAGGAGCTCGCCGAGGCCGTACGGGTGGGCCGGCGGCGGGAGTTCGCGGAGCACGGCTGGAAGGCGGAGGAGATCCCCGACCCCCAGGACCCGGCCACCCGCAACCGCTCCTGCCTCGACTGGGCCGAGCCGGACCGCGAGGCCCACGCCCGCCTGCTGGACTGGTACCGCACCCTGATCACGCTCCGCCGCACCCACTCCGACCTGCGCGATCCCGATCTGGCGGCGCTGCGGATCGCCCACGACGAGGAGCGCCGCTGGCTGACGTTCCGCCGGGGCGACGTCCGCGTGGTGGTGAACCTCGCCGGGGAACCGGCCACCATCGCGCTCGGCCGCAACGGCGTCCGGGTACTGGCCGCCTGGCGCCCCGTCGAGCACCCGGACGCCGACGGCCGGGTCCACGTACCGGCGGAGTCGGCGGTGGTACTGGGCCCTTAGGGTCCGGGGGCCGGGGCCCGTAAACCCGGTCGCGCGTGCCCTGGCCGTCTGGTGGGATCTCCGTCATGAGGACCGAATCAACCGTCGGCGGCGGACACACGCACGCGCACACGGGCCCGGGCCCGGGCCCGGCGAAGTACGACCGGATCGGGGTGGGGTACCGGGAGGTCCGGCGGCCCGATCCGCGGCTGGCCGCGCTGATCGCGGGGGGTCTCGGGGACGCGCGGACGGTCGTCAACGTCGGGGCGGGGGCCGGTTCTTACGAGCCGGAGGGTCTTGAGGTGACCGCCGTGGATCCGTCGCAGGTCATGCTCGACCAGCATCCGGGGACCCGCAAGGTCAAAGCCGGGGCCGAGGAACTGCCCTTCGGGGACGGGCAGTTCGATGCCGCGATGGCGGTGATGACCGTCCACCACTGGCCGGACCCCGCGCGCGGGCTGGCGGAGTTGCGACGGGTGTCCCGGCGCCAGGCCGTCTTCACCTGGGATCCGGGGCACCGGACGCCCGATCTGTGGTTCTTCGAGGAGTACTTGCCGGAGGTCGGGGCGAGGGAGCGCTCGACCTTCGTCCCGCTGTCCGTGGTGACCGGGGCACTGGACGCGCACACCGTGCTGCCCTTCCCCGTCCCGCACGATTTCACCGACGGGTTCCGGGCCGCCTTCTGGCGCCGGCCCGAGTCGTACCTCGACCCGGCCGTACGGGCCGCCAGCTCCACCTTCGCGAGCCTGCCGGCCACCGTCGTGGAACCGGCGATCGCCCGGCTGCGCGAGGACCTGCGGTCGGGGGCCTGGCGGCGGCGCCACGCCGACCTGCTGGAGCGGGGATGCGTCGACTACGGCTACCGCCTGGTCCTCGCCGGGGACGCCTGAGTCCCGGCGAGGATCACGCGGTGTCCAGCCCCGGTGCGGCTACTCCACGAGGGCCAGCTCCCGGGAGGCGTTGTTGAAGCTGCGGCAGCCGTTCTCGGTGACCGTGATGATGTCCTCGATGCGGACCCCGAACCGTCCCGGCAGGTAGATCCCCGGCTCCACGGAGAAGCACATGCCGGGGACGAGGACCTGCTCCTCGCCCTCCACCATGTACGGCGGCTCGTGCGTGGTGACTCCGATGCCGTGGCCCGTGCGGTGGATGAACTGCTCGCCGTAGCCGAACTCCGTGATCACCGCGCGGGCCGCCCGGTCCACGTCCTGGCAGGCGGCCCCAGGCCGGGCTGCCGCCACGCCCGCCAACTGGGCCTCGCGCACGATGTCGTGGATGCGCTGCTCCTCCTCCGTGGGCTCGCCGACGTGGACGGTACGGGAGATGTCGGAGCCGTAACCGTGCTTGAGGCCGCCGAAGTCGAGGACCACCATGTCCCCGTGCCGGATGACCCGGTCACCGGCTTCGTGGTGCGGGTTGGCGCCGTTCGGGCCGGAGCCGACCACGGTGAAGTCCACCTGGGAGTGGCCGTGCACGCGCAGCAGCGCGGCCAGGTCGGCGGCGACGTCGCTCTCCCGGCGCCCCGCGAAGGGGACATGGAGGATCTGGGCGTACGCGGCGTCCGCCGCCTCGCCGGCCGCCGCGAGCCGGGCCAGCTCGCGCTCGTCCTTGACCGCGCGCAGCATCGGCAGCGCGTCGGTCAGCGAGACGTACGAGGTCGTCGGCAACTCCCTCTGCAGCCCCAGCAGATGCAGCGCCCAGGCGTTGTCGCTGACCCCGAAGCGGCCGGCCACGTCCAGCAGCGGGGAGGCCACGGCGTACGGGTTCTTCCCGTCGGCCCAGTCCCGCAGGGTCAGCGCGCCCGCGCCGGGGGACTTCGCCGCGTCGGGGGCTTCCAGCGCGGGGACGACGAGGACGGGGTCCTGCCCGGCGGCGAGGACGAGCAGGGTCATCCGCTCGGTGTCGACGGGCCGGTACCCGGTGAGGTGGGCCAGGTCGGGCCCGGGGGCGACCAGCAGGCCGGCCAGCCCCGCGTCGGCGGCGGCCTGCGCTGCGGCGTCCATCCGGGCGGCGTAGTCGGCGGTCGTGAAGGGATCGGAGTCATGGTCCATGACTCCGATCCTCCCGCGCCCCGCCCCCGGACGGCAGGGGCCGCGCCGACCGCTTCGCGGGGCGAAGTCCCCGCAGTGCCCTTTGCCGCTGCGCGGGGCGAAGTCCCCCACCCGCCCTTCGCCCGTTCCCCGGGCGCTGCCCGGACCCGGTCCTCAAACGCCGGACGGGCTGAATTTTGCCGCGCAGCGGCAAATCCAGCCTCGCCGGCGTTTGAGGCGCGGGGTCGGGGGCGGAGCCCCGGGGAACGGGCGAAGGGCGGGTAGGGGACGGCCCCGCAGGGATTCGCGTCACGTCGGGGTCACCACCCGCAGGGCCCACTCCAGCGGCCCGCGCCGCAGCTCCGTACCGCGCAGGAAGTGGCCCCAGGCCACGCAGCCGATCACCGCGACCCCCGAGAACACGACCAGCACGCCCCACCCGCTCCAGCCCCGCAGGAACACCGCCAGCGCGAGCGCGTGCGCCACGTACACCGTGAGGGCCATCGCCCCGACCGCGGCGAGCGGCCGCAGCAGCCGCGTCGCCGCCCGGCCCGCGCCGTGCGCGGCCAGGGCGAGCAGGCCTATGAGGGCCGCCCCGACCCCGGAGTTGCCGAGGGTCTCCAGCGGGGTCTGGCTGTAGGGGCCGGCCACCAGCAGCCAGTCCCAGGAGGTGCTGGGGACGGCACCGAACTGCCCGCCCAGCACCGCCGCGACCGGGTCGGGCTCCGCCGCCGCCCAGGGGTGCTCCCGTGCGATGGCCTCCAGCAGCGGACCGCGCCGGCCCCCGGGCCCGAGCGCGAGCCAGGAGGCGCCGTAGCCGGCGACGGCGGCCGCCGCCCCGAAGCCGGTCAGCCGCCGCAGCGACCGCCCGCTCCGCAGGTCGGCGAGGCGGCCGAGGGCCATGCCGACCAGGATGTACGGGAAGTAGGTGAGCAGCGGGTACGCGCCCGAGAGCAGCAGCTCCCGCAGCATCCCCCCGGCCCCCGCCCAGCTCGCCAGGTCGGCGGGGACCGGTGTGGCCCCGCGCCCGCCGGTGCGCAGCCCGAGCGCCGGGCCCAGGAGGTACGAGAGGACCGGTCCCAGCACCACCGAGGCGCCGGCGACGGCCGCCAGGGTGCGGGTGCCGAGCCGGGTGAAGGGTTCGGCGGCCAGGAAGTAGACGGCGTAGAAGGCCAGGATCACGAGAATGCCGGGCGAGAGCGCGGCGAGGCATAGGCCGAGCACGGCGAGGATCGCGCAGCGGGTCAGGGTGGCCCGCAGGGGTGGCGGTCCGGCGGCTCGGGCGCGGGCGAGCGCGAGGGAGAACCCGGCGATGAGCGTGAAGACGGCGGGTGCCCGGCCGTCGGCGGCGACGAGCAGCCAGCCGGGGCCCTCGGGCGAGGGCGGCGGGCCGACGTGTACGGCGAACATGCCGAGGACGGCGATGCCGCGGGCGGCGTCCAGGCCGGTGAGTCGGTTTGTTCCCATACGGGTAGTGATGACGATCCGGGGCGCGGGGTTGCCTGCGCCCTCACCCGGACCCGGCGCTCCAGGTCGCCTCCCCCGGGCCCCCGGAAAAGGCGTCGCGGGAGCACCCCGCTGATCAGCTATGCTGTGCTTGCACATCGAACGGGTGGTCCGCCGCCCTTCGTGGTGGGTGTAGCTCAGTTGGTAGAGCACCTGGTTGTGGTCCAGGTGGCCGCGGGTTCAAGTCCCGTCACTCACCCTGTTGATCCCGTGGGGGTTACGAGTTTTCCTCGTAACCCCCACGGGTTTTTCGTTCCCCCTACGGGAGCGGCGCGTCACGGCCGGCCGGGCCCGCCCGCCCGGGTCCTGGCAGGATCGCACTCATGAAATGGGACATCGGGGGCACTCCGGCGCTGTTCCTCGCCGTCCTCGTGGCGGTCGCGGTGTTCGGGGCCACGGTGTGGCTGTGGCCCCGGCTCGCGGGGTCCGGGGTGCGGCCGGTGCTGGGGCGGGCCGGGCTCCAGCTCGCGATCACCCTGACGGCCGGGTCGGCGCTGCTGCTCGCGGTGAACTCCTCGTACGGCTTCTACGGCTCCTGGCGCGACCTGCTGTCCCTGCGCCGCGAGGACCCGGCGCCGGCGGGCGCGGAGGCCCCCGGGCCGGAGGCGCTGCTGGTGCGGGGGATCCACTCCTGGCGGCACGCGGGCTCCGACGACCCGGCGGTGATCGGCCGGATCGAGGCGGTGACCGTGCGCGGGGCGCGCAGCGGGCTGTCGGGGCAGGGGTACGTGTACCTGCCGCCGCAGTACGTGCACGCGTCGGCCGGGCGGCGGGCGGAGTTCCCGGTGGTGCTGGCGCTGAGCGGGTTCCCGAGCACGCCGGGGGTGCTGATCGACCGGCTGCGGTATCCGCAGCTGGCGCTGGACGCGGTACGGGCGGGGCGGATGCGGCCGGCGGTGCTGATCCTGATGACGCCGACGGTGGCGCCGCCCCGGGACACGCAGTGCGTGGACGTGCCGGGCGGGCCGCGGACGGAGACCTTCTTCGCCCGGGACCTGCGGGCGGCGGTCTCCTCCTACTACGGCCTCGCCCGGGATGCCCGGGGGTGGGGCGTGATGGGCAATTCGGTGGGCGGCTACTGCGCGCTGAAGCTGGCCCTGCGCACGCCGGACGCCTACCGGGCGGCTGCGGCGCTGTCGGCCCCGTACGCGGCGGCGCGGGACGCGGACACCGGCGACCTGTTCGGCGGGGACCCGGCCCGCCGCCAGGAGAACGACCTGCTGTGGCGGCTGCGGAACCTGCCCCAGCCGCCGGTGTCCCTGCTGGTGGCGAGCAGCCGCAGGGGCGAGCACCAGTACCCGGCGACGCTGGAGTTCATCGACGCGGTACGGCCGCCCGCGCGGGTGTCCTCGATCCTCCTGCCGGGCGGCGGGCACAACTACGAGACGTGGGCGCGCGAGGTACCGTCGGCCCTGGAGTGGCTGGTGGGCCGACTGAGCCCGCACTGACGCCACCCGCGAACACGGGCTGCGAGAACACGACGGGGGAGCATGGGCACGGACATAGGCGCGAGCGCGGACATGGGCAGTGGTGCGAACGGTGGGGCGGACGGCTCTGCTCCGCTGCTCGCCGCGGTCCGGACAGGTGACGCCTCCCTGGTGAAGAGGATCCTGGTCGGCCAACGCATCGACAGCGACTGGGTGGACGACGCGTTCCGCCTCGCCCTCGCCACGCGCTCGGGAACCATCGCCCAACTGCTGCTCCACTCCGGCGCCGACCCCGGCAGGTGCCGGCCGGACGAGCTCCCGTCGCTGCGCGAGGCCGTGGAATCGGGATCGCCCGTGCTGGTCGAGGTGCTCCTGGGTCCGGGGATCCGGGACAGGTACGACGAGTCTGAGCTCCCGGCGATGCGGGACCTCGCCCGCCAACTGCACGAGACGGGGGTCGAAACCCGGCTGCGACGCCTCACGGGCTCCCGGGACGACCTCGTCCGCGCCCGGGTCCAGAACGGCGAGTGGGACAGCGTCGACGCGTACTCACTCGGCGGGATGACCGTGCGCGACGGGTACGCGGCGATCCTCACGGACCTGGAGTACCTGCTCGGCGAGCGCACCTCGTTCGAGGAGCTGATGGCGCGCGCGTTGGGCCACGACCAGCAGCACGTCTCGTGGGGGACCGCCACCATCCTGCTGGCGAACCGTCGCGACCCGGAGACCTGGGCGGCCGCCGCGGCGCTGCGCACGCATGCGGAGCCGTCCCACCGTCTGTTCGGCGCCGAGGTGCTCCGGCTGACCCACCTCTTCGACGACAGCGACGAGGAGGTGTTCACCGACCCCGCCCGGGAGCTCTTCATCGACTGGTCGACCCGGGAGGAGGATGTCGCCGTGCTCACCGAGGTGCTGGTCGCACTCGGGGAACACTGCGATCCCCGGACCGTCGCGGCCCTCCTGCCCCTCGCCGCCCACCACGACTCCGGGGTCCGGTGCGCGGTGGCCGGCGGGTGCCGCACATGGCCCAAGCCGCCCGCCTTCCCCGATGACGTCCGCGCGGCACTGCTGGCGCTGATGGCGGACGTGGACGCGGAGGTCCGGCGGGCCGCGTGCCTCACGGTGGCCGAGGGCGGGGACCGTCACCCCGCCCTCGCCGATGCCATGGCCGCCCTGGTGGACGACGCGGACCGCCAGGTCCGGGTCAAGGCCGTGTGCGGGCTGGCGCTGCACGACGACGAGCGCTGCGTGGAAGCGAAGCGCCGCCTTCCCCCGGCGCCGCCCGGAACCCCGTACGAGTACGACCTCGACGAGGTGTTGCGCTACGAGTTGCGCCGCGACGGCCGCTGACGCCGCGTCGTGCCGTTGCTTGCCCGCATGCCGTCACCCGCGCAGGAAGGCCTCCACCTCGGTGGCGAAGGCCACCGGGGTCTCGTGCGGCGGGTAGTGGCCCGCGCCGGGCAGGGGCTGGATGCGGCAGTTCGGGTACGAGACCTGCCAGGTGGCCCGCATGAAGTCCGCGGTGAGCGCGAGGTCGTACTCGCCGACGAGGACCAGTACCGGGACGGTGCTGCCCTTCACGGCGGCGGACAGGTCGAGCGGCTGCCAGCTCGCGAGGTACGCGGCGAAGGCCTCCGGCCGGGACACGGCGAGCGAGTGCGCGACCATCCGGTCCAGCCAGTACGGGCTCGCGCGGCGGCCGGTGACGATGTCGAGGATGGCGCGGCGGTTCTCCGCGCTGCCGGCGGCCCCGTAGAAGAGCCCATGGGTGGCGTCGTCCATCTCGTAGGGGCCGGCGGGGACCGGGTTGATGCCGATCAGCTTCTCGACGCGCTCGGGGGCGCGCACCAGGACCTGCTGAATGGCCTTGCCGCCCATGGAGTGACCGAGGAGGGAGAAGGTGTCCCAGCCGAGCTCGTCGGCGAGCGCGAGGACGTCGTCGGCGATCTCGGGGAGGGTGTAGCGGCCGGGGACGTCCCTGCGGTCGCCGTAGCCGCGGTAGTCGAGGAAGGCGTACGAGAACTCCCCCGGGTCCAGGTGGTCCAGTACGGAACCCCAGTTGGCGGACGTGCCGAACCAGTCGTGCAGCACGATGACGCGGACGGGGCCGGTACCGATCCTGCGGCGGGCGATGGCCATGCGTTCTCCCTCGGTGGCGGGGGTTGCGTACCCGGACGCCTCCGTTCTGCCCACCGCCCGTACGATCACACCGCGCTCCGCGATCCGGCTCCGGGATCACGCCACGGTGTACTCCGTGTCCCCGAAGTCGGCCACCACTCGCAACCGCCCGCCGAGCGCCTCGACATACGAGCGCAGGGTCGCGACCTCGGTGCGATCGGTCTCGCCATTCTCGATGGCGGAGACCCGCGGGGCCGAGACGCCCATGCTGTCGGCCACATCCTTCTGGGTCAGGGCCTGCTCCTGGCGGATCTCGGCCAGCCGATAGGCCCGCACCTCAGCCATGAGCCGGTCCATCGCGGCCCGCTTCTCCGCCGGGGACCGTACTGACAGCCCGGCAGCCACCCGGCGCTCCCGCGCCTGGCGCTTGGCCTCCTCCCAACCGACAGCGCTCATCGGACTTCTTTCGTGTATGCCCCTGATTTAGCCGGGGTAGGAAGCGAATCCTGGGGGTGGAGGCGCGGAGCGCCGATGGCCTCTTCGCTCTGCCGGTGCCGGTCAGATGGCAACGGTGGGGCCTTCGGGTCGGGTGGTGTAGGCGTAGCCGTCGGCTCGTTGGAGGAGGCGGAAGTGTTTGTGGCCGATGCCTTGGATGAGGCCGTGGGCGGTTTTGATGTTGAAGCTGCCGGTGGCACGGACGGCGATGCGGCCTGTGTGCGTGCCGGTCTTCTTGCCGGTGAGGGCGACGGCGCGCGCGAGGTCTCCGGTCTGGTAGCCGAAGAACGTCTTCTGTCTGGGCAGACGCAGCCGGGGGAAGCCGTACTTGTCGGGGCGGGTGCGGCTGTAGGTGCCACGCCCGGTCGCGGCGACGGCAAGGACGCGGGCCGGGGTACGGGTGACAGCGTCGAGGTGGCCGACGCACAGGGCGTCCAACGTGTGGGTCTTCGGCGTACCGGTCCGCTGCCGGTTCCATTTGGTGCGGCCCCCGGATCCGGTGCGCCCCGTGGGGAAAGTGGCATCGAGGGCGCTCCACAGTGCCCAGCGGGTGGCGTTGACGGCTGCCGCATCCCGCAGGGGCGCTTTGGCCTGGGCGAGGATGCGGGCCAACCGCTTGGGAGATTTGGCCAGGAACACTTCTACCGGCGCGTTGCCTTTCTTCTGGTTGCAAGGGATGCAGGCGGTACACAGGTTGGAGATGCGGTCGGAGCCACCCCGGCTGCGGGGGTGAATGTGGTCGATGTTGAGCGGCACTCCGGTGGCACCGCAGTAGGCGCAGGCCCTCCCCCACTGGGCGAGGAGGTACTCGCGGACTTCTGCGCCGTGCAAAGTGCCGTGCTGGTACTCGGCCCACTCCAGCGGCCCGCCGTGGGACATGGCGTGAGTGTCGAACGCGACCCGTTCCACATGCACCGTACGGACGGGTGCCCAGCGTGCGAGCCGGGCGGTCCACGACATGGTGGTGTCCACGCGGTGACGCAGCGACGGGGCCAGCCACCCCTTGGGACGGGTGCGGTTGGAGAACCGGGGCGCACGGTAGCGAAGGTTGCGGGTGCGCCTGCCACGCCGGTAGGCGGCACGCGCGGTCAGCTTGTCCCGGATGGCTCCGCCACGGTGGGCTAGTTCGACCGCGTATAGGCCGCAGCGGTTGCCGTCCTTCGCGGTGAAGACAGCGATGCCGGTGCGCTTCGAGCCGGGGTCGATCCCGAGTTCCACACCGTCCACCTGCGATCCGGAGACCGTGCGGTCCTTCAGCCGGATCACGAACGGGGTGTGCCGGGCAACGACGGCCCGGCCTTGTTGGAGAAGCTTGCGGGCCCTGGCAGGGCTGGTCGGTTGCAGTGGTATGCCGCGCTTGTCCAGGACGAACACGACAGGGTGGCCCTCACGGGCCTTCTCCCCGACCTTGCGGTTGGGGGTGACGCGCCCGGCGCCAGGTGAAGCGCCGGGCATCTCCCCTCGCACATGTACCGCGCCGGGTGCCTTACGGCCTTCGAGTCCCGTTTCGTCCCCGATCCGGGGGGTGTCTGCTGACTCGAATTCCAGAGCCACCTGCTGAGGAAGCACAGGTGGGTGGGTCTTCTGCCCTATGCGATACGTAGCCAACTTCGTTCACCTCCACACATGCGTGTCGGCTGGTGCTGGTAACGGCGGCCCTCAGCCAGAACGGCCGAAGGCCCCCTCCTTCAGGAGGGGGGATCCCGTTACTCGTACTCCCTGGCGTCCAGCTCCGCGATGTCGGCCCGGTCAGCGCTTCTCCGCGAGCAGGATGGTGACCTCGCACCATCGCTGAGCCACGCCCACGAAGTTAACGCAAGCATTAACTTCGTGGGCGGCGGAGGCGGCGGGTTCACCCGTACGGGAACGGTCAGACGGTCTTGATCGCCGGGTCCGAGACTCCGGCCGCGCCGGTTTCCACGTGGCCGGCGAAGCGGCGCAGGAAGGTGGCGTCGGTGTCGGAGACGACGCCGACGTCGTACCAGCGGGCCGTGCCGGACAGGGTCACGGTGTGCGCGACGGTGGCGCCCGCCGCGACGCGCACGACCTGGGCCGTGCCGCCGTAGGCGTTGGTGACGGTCAGGTTGACGGCCGCCGTGCCCCCGTTGGTCAGGGACAGCACCAGGTTGCCGGTGGCCTTGTCGTGGCGGGCCGTGGCCTCGGGGCCGGCCTTCTTCGCCGGGCCCTTCCAGGTGCGCAGGAAGCCGTTCGGGCCCCAGACCGTGAGGTTGATCTGGTTGCCGGTGGAGGCGCTCGTGCTCCAGGTGTCCGAGAGGGTCTTGCCCGCCTCGACCGTGTAGGGCCACGGGCCGTCCGTACGGTTGCCCGAGGTGCTGTGGAAATGGGCGCCGAGCGTGGGACCCGAGGAGAAGGTCAGGGTGAACTTGCCCGTGGAGACCGTGGCCTTGCCGTCCACGTACGGGGCGTAGCCCAGTGCGCGGGTCGGCTTGGAGCCCGCCTCCTGCTTGGGCAGGGTGCCCGTGGCCGGCGGGGTCGGGTTGTAGGACGAGTGACGGTTCTTGTCCGGCGGTACGTACGCGGCCGTGGACGGCAGGGCGGCGGGCGCGGCGTCGGCCTGCGTGAAGTCGAAGGCCGAGGTCAGGTCTCCGCAGACCGCGCGGCGCCACGGGGAGATGTTGGGCTCCTGCACGCCGAAGCGCTTCTCCATGAAGCGGATCACCGAGGTGTGGTCGAAGGTCTCGGAGCAGACGTAGCCGCCCTTGCTCCACGGGGAGACCACGATCATCGGGACGCGGGGGCCGAGGCCGTACGGGCCGGCCGCGTAGCCGGAGACGCCGCCGGTGTACAGGTCGCCGGTGACGCTCGCCGTGGACAGGCCCCAGGTGGAGGAGGCCGGCGGGTACGGCGGGACGACGTGGTCGAAGAAGCCGTCGTTCTCGTCGTAGGTGATGAAGAGGGCCGTCTTCGCCCACACGGCCGGGTTCGCGGTCAGCGAGTCCAGGACCTGCGAGATGTACCAGGCGCCGAAGTTCGTCGGCCAGTTGGAGTGCTCACTGAAGGCCTCGGGGGCGGCGATCCAGGAGACCTGCGGGAGGGTGCCGTTCACCACGTCCGCGCGCAGCTTGTCGAAGTAGCCGCCGCCCGCCTTGACGTTGGTGCCGGTACGGGCCTTCTCGTACAGGGCGCTGCCGGGCTGGGCGTTGCGGTAGGTGTTGAAGTAGAGCAGCGAGTTGTCGCCGTAGTTGCCGCGGAAGGCGTCGTTGATCCAGCCCCAGGATCCGGCGGCGTTCAGGCCGTCGCCGATGTCCTGGTAGACCTTCCAGGAGACTCCGGCCGTCTCCAGGCGCTCGGGGTAGGTCTTCCAGCCGTAGCCGGCTTCCTGGTTGCCGAGGACCGGGCCGCCGCCCACTCCGTCGTTGCCCGTGTAACCCGTCCACATGTAGTAGCGGTTGGGGTCGGTGGCGCCGATGAAGGAGCAGTGGTAGGCGTCGCACACCGTGAAGGCGTCGGCGAGCGCATAGTGGAACGGGATGTCGTTCCGGGTCATGTACGCCATGGTCGTGGCCGTCTTGGCCGGGACCCACTTGTCGTACTTGCCCTTGTTGTAGGCCTGCTGGCCGCCCGCCCAGTCGTGGTTCAGACCCGTCAGGAACTGCATGCCCAGGTCGTTGATCTGCGGGTTGAAGGGCAGGATGTCCTTCGTGCCGTTGGACTGGTGGAAGACGGACTTGCCGTTGTCCTGCAGGACCGGCCTCGGGTCTCCGAAGCCCCGGACCCCCTTCATCGCACCGAAGTAGTGGTCGAAGGAACGGTTCTCCTGCATGAGGACGACGATGTGCTCGATGTCCTGGATCGTGCCGGTACTTCCCTCGGCCGAGATGGCGGCGGCCCGCGCGATGCTGTCGTTCAGCATCGTCATGGCGGCGGCGCCACCGGCGATCTGCAAGAACCGGCGCCGGTTGAATTCAGTCATGGAGGACGACCTCTGCGGGTGAGACGGGTGCGGGGGGTGTCGAGGGGCGCCCCAAGAACAGCGGTCCCGGGGTACCGGTCGGCGTTGCTTTCATGACAGTGGGCCGTACACCTGGAGAACGGAATACCTCGTCAGACGGTTCATGCCCCACGCGCCACATGTCTTCGCGGGCGGCGACTCCGGTCGGCGGAACGGGGGTTCCTGGTACTCATCCGGCCGGCGGGCGGGATGAGCATCCGTACTCAGGACCGGGCACCGCTCGCGCGTCATGGTGAGGACATGCCGAATCAGCCATCCGCACCGCGCCCGCCCGGCCCGCCTCCGCCCGGCCCGCACGCGCCCGGCCCGCACCCGCCCGTGCGGCAGTCGCTGTCGCAGTCTCCGTCGGAGTCGCCGTCGGAGTCGCCGTCGTCGCCGTCACTGCCACGGGAGCAGCCGCGGCTCCGCGCCGGGATCACCGCCGTAGCCGGCATCCTGCCCGGGGACGTCCTCACCTCCGACCGGCTCCAGCGCGAGATCGCCGACCGGGCCGGACTCACCCTGCCGCCAAGGCTGTTGACCCAGGCCACCGGGATCCTCAGCCGCCGGGTCGCGGGCGACGGGGTGTACGCGTCCACGCTCGCGGTGGGCGCGGCCCGCCGGGTGCTGGACAGCGCCGGGCTCGGGCCCGCCGACATTGACCTGCTGCTCTTCGCCTCCGCCTCCCGCGATGTCGCCGAGCCCGCCACCGCGCACATCGTGCAGGCCGAACTCGGTACGAAGGCACACGCCCTGGACGTCACCAACGCGTGCAACAGCTTCGTCAACGGCATCGACCTCGCCCGCGCCATGATCCTCGCCGGCCGGGCCCGGCGGGCCCTGGTGGTCACCGGGGAGACCCCGAGCCGGGCCGTGCGGACGGCTCCCGCCGACTTCGCGGAGTTCCGCGCGGGCTTCGCCGGCTACACCTTCGGCGACGCGGGGGCAGCCGTGATCGTGGAGCCGGTGGAGCGCGGCGGGATCCTCGACGTGGACACCGAGACCCACTCCGAGCACTGGGAGGTCGGGGGCATCCCGGGCGGCGGTTCGCGCCACCCGCGCGGGGACGCGTACACCTACTTCCGCGGCGACGGGCACGAACTGCGCGGGGTCTTCGAGAAGGTGGGGACCGCCGTCATCGACCGGACCCTGCACCGTACGGGCATGGGCTGGAACGACTTCTCGAAGGTGCTGGTGCACCAGGTGACGGTGCCCTATCTGGAGCGGTTCGCCGAGCTGACCGGGGTGCCGGCCGGGAAGCTGGTGGTGACCGTGCCCGAGCTCGGCAACATCGCGAGCGCGACGATCGGGGTGCAGCTGGACCGAATATTCGGCGAACTTGCCTCTGGAGACCGGGTGTTGTTCGTGGGACTCGGCGGCGGGATCAGCATCATGACGATGGTCTGGGAGAAGTCGTGAGCGCGGCCGGGCGGCTGTGGGTGGTGGTGCCCGCGCACGAGGAGGAGGCCCGGCTCGCCGGGACCCTCGCCGCGCTCGCCCGCCAACGGGACCGGGACTTCACCCTGTTGGTCGTCGACAACGCCTCGGCCGACCGGACGGGCGCCGTGGCGCGGGAGTTCGCGGCGGGCGCCCCCTTCTTGGTGGAGGTCATCGAGGAGCCGGAGAAGGGCGTCGGCTCGGCCGTGGACACCGGCTTCCGGTACGCGATCGGGCGCGGCGCGACCCTGCTCGCCCGGACCGACGCCGACTGCCTGCCCCACCCGGGATGGACGGGCGCGGCGCGGGCGGCGCTGGTCCGCAGCCCCGGGCTGGTGTGCGGGCGGATCGTGGCCCGCCGGGACGAGCACGGCCCGCTGGGCCGGGCCGGGTTCGGGGTGCTCGTACGGCTCGCCTGGCTCTTCGGCCGGCTGCGGCCCGAGCACGCGCGGCGCCGCGGGTACCGCGCCCCGTACCGGATGCACGCCGGGAACAACATGGCCATCACCGCCGAGCTGTACCTGGCCGTCGGCGGGATGCCCCGGCGCCCCTCCCCCACCGACCGGCTCTTCCTCAACGCGGTGCGCCGCCACACCGACCGGATCACGCGCTGCCGGGCGATGGTCGTGGAGAACTCCACGCGCCGGCTGCGGGCGTACGGGATCACCGGCACGGCCCGCTGGTACCTCGGCCGCGGCAGCGGCCCGCACGGAACGGACGACCCCCGCTGATGCTGGACCGCCTCGACCACGCACTGCGCGCCCACCCCGAGCGGCCCGCAGTCCTCACCGCCACCCGTACGGGAGCCACCCGGACCGCCGCCACGCGCGGGGAACTCGCCGACATGGCCGACGCGTTCGCCGCCGCGCTGTACGCGCGCGGACTGCGCGCCGGGGACACCGTCGGGGTCGCCGTACGCCCCGGGCCGCGCGCGCTCGCCGTCCTGCTCGCACTGTGGCGGCTCGGTCTGCGCGGGGCCGTCCTCGACCCGGGGGCCGGACCCGACGTGCTGCGCGCCCGGCTGGCTTCGGCGCGGCCCGCTCTGGTGCTGGCCGACGCCGCCGCGCAGGCGGTCGCCGGGTGGGCACGGCCGCTGGCCCGGCGGGCGGCCGGGCTGGAGCTGCCGGAGCTGGCCGGGCTGGGTGCGCCGGTGGCCACGGTCGGGCGGCGGCTGCCGGGGTGCGCGCCCGGACTGGACCGGCATGCGGGGCGGCTCGGTGTTCCCGCGCGGTTCACCAGTGACGAGGACGCCGACGCGGTCATCGTGTTCACCTCCGGGACCACCGCGCGGCCCCGGGCGGTGGTGCACACGCGGGCGAGCCTGGCCGCCGGGATGGAGACGGTGTCGGCGCTGTTCTCCCCCGCGGCCTCCCCCGCGTTCTCCCCCGCCCCGGGGAAGACCTGGGCTTCCCCGGCGGCTGCCGAGCCCGTGCTCGGCGGCACCTTCTTCGTGCTCGTGCCCGCCCTCGTGCGCGGCGCCCCCGTGGCCCTCCCGGCGCGTTCGCCCCGGGTGCTGGCCCGCCAACTGGCCCGGCTGGCACCGCGGGACACCTACCTCACCCCGCCGCAGCTGCGGGACGCGCTGCGCGCGGGGGCCCGCTTCCGGGGCCGGGTGTGGACCGGATCGGCTCCGGTGAGTGCCGAACTGCTGGGGCGCGTACGGGAGTCAGGGGCCGATGAGGCCTGGGGGGTGTACGCGCTGACCGAGTTGTTCCCGGCCGCCGCGGTGGAATCCCGGGAGAAGGCCGCCCACGAGGGACCGGGCGACCTGGTCGGCGCCCCGCTGCCCGGTGTGCGCGCCGAGTGCGACGCGGACGGGCAGCTGCTGCTGGGCGGTCCCGGGGCCCGCCGCCGCTACCTCGGCGAGGACCCCGATCCGTGGGTGCGTACGGGCGACCGGGCGCGCCTGGACGGCTCGGGCCGGATCGTGCTGGAGGGCAGGGCCAAGGACATGGTGCTGCGCCGGGCCGAGAACATCTACCCGGGCCTGTACGAACCGGCCCTGCACGTGCCCGGGGTGGAACTGGCCCTGCTCGTCGGGGTCCCGGCGGATCCCGGCGACCGGCACGGCTACGGCGACGAGCGGCTCGTGGCGGTCGTCCAGCCCTGCCACGGCGCCGACGGGGCCGCGCTGCGGTCCGCGCTGGCGGGCCCGCTGCGCCGCATGGGCACGGCCGCGCCCGACGCCCTGCTGTTCGCGCGGATCCCGCTGTCGGGACGCTCCCGCAAACCGGACCGCGCGGCAACGGCGGCCCTGGCGGCGCACCGGCTGGGCTCCGGCCCTGGCACCGGCACCGGCACCGCCTCCGGCCCCGGCACCGGCACCGGCACCGGCACCGCGCCGAACGGTGCGCCCCGACCGTGAGCCGCCACCCCGGCCATGACCGCCCGCGCGCGGCGACAGCGCCCCCGGGGACGGCCGCACCCGCATGGCGGGCCCGCGCCCGCGCCGTCCGGCAGCGGGTCACGGCCGCCCGGCCCCGCTCCGGGGCGGGGCCCCGCGCCCACCGGGCCGCCACCGCCCCGTGGCGGGCCGTCCGGGAGCGGGTCATGGCCTCCCACCGCCGCTACACCCGGGCCAACGGCGACGCACTCGCGGGCTCGCTCACGTACGCCCTGCTGGTCGGGACGGCCCCGGCCGTGCTGCTGCTCGGCTCGCTGGCCGGCCGGGCCGGGGCGGGCCCCGGCGGGGCCGGGAGGGCCGTGGACGGGCTGGCCGCGGCCCTGCTGCCCGCCGCCGCGGCTCCGCTGGCCGGTCGGCTGCCCACGGCGGCCCCGCACTGGCGGCCGCTGCTCGTCCTGGCCCTCGGCTGGTCGGTGGTGCGGCTGACCCGGGCGCTGCGTACGGGCATCCGGGCCATGTGCGGGCAGAACGCGGGCAGCGGGAACCCCGTGCGCGACGCGGCCCGGGACATCGCGGGCGCGGCCGTGCTCTGCCTCGCGGGCGCCGCCGTCGCCGCCGCGGTGACGGCGGGCGGTCCGCTCTGCGCGGTCCCGGCGCTGTGGGCGCTGTTCGCGGCCGTCCTGTGGCTCGCCCCGCGCCGGGCCCCCGGCAGGCCCCGGCCGGCCGCCGTCGCGGGTCCGGCGCTGACGGCCGCGCTGGCCTGCCGGCTGCTCGCCCTCGCCGCGGGCCCCTACCTCGCCGCGACCGCCGAACTGCACGGCGACCTCTACCGCGGGGCCGGGCCGCTGATCGGACTGCTCGTCTGGGGCAGCCTGTGCGCCCGGGTACTGCTCCGCGCGGCCTCCTGGGCCGCCACCGCCAACCAACTTGAAGGAGCGAGGAGTTGACGAAGCCGAACCTGTGGGTGGTCGTCCCCGCCTACAACGAGGCGGCGGCCATCGGGGCCACCCTGGCCGCGCTCGCCGCCCAGCACGACACCGGATTCACGCTCGCGGTCGTCGACAACGCCTCCACCGACCGGACGGCCGAGACCGTACGGGACTTCGCGCGCTCGGCGCCCTTTCCCGTCGAGCTGGCCCGGGAGGAGCGGCCCGGCGCCGGGACCGCCGCCGACACGGGCTTCCGGTACGCCATCGCCGCCGGCGCCACCCACCTGCTGCGCACCGACGCCGACTGCCTGCCCGCCCCGGACTGGACGGCCGTCGCGAAGGCGGAGTTCGGGCGGGGCGCCGAGATGCTGTGCGGCCGCAGCGTGCCGCGCCGCGACGAGCGGCCCACCCTCCTCGAAGCCCGGCTGCTGCCCGCGCTGATCCGGCTCACCTCGCTCTACGGCCGCTACCGGCGGGCCCACCGCCACCCGCGCTACCGCACCCCGTACGTCCTGTGCCACGGCCACAACCTGGGCATCACCGCCGGCCTCTACCTGCGCTGCGGAGGCGCCCTGCGGGTGCCGCTGCACGAGCGCTCCGAGGACGTGGCCCTGCTGAACCGGGCCCGCGAGCACAGCGAGCGGATCGTGCGCGCGGAGCACCTGGTGGTGCAGAACAGCTTGCGCAGGCTGCGGAGTTGGGGACCCCGCCGCACCCTGCTCTGGTACTGGGACCGGCGCTACCGGCCCGCCGACACCGCGGAGGCACACGTCCGATGACCACCGACCCGAAGATCCGCACCCAGGCCCGCGCCCAGGCCCGTGCCGAGGCCCGCACGGATGCCCGCACGAAGGCGCGCGCCGAAGCCCGCACGGAGGCCCGTGCCCAAGCCCCCACGACTTCCCTCCCGAAAGCCCCCACGGATGCCCGTCCCAAAGCCCGCGCCGAGGCCGGCGCGAAGGCCCGCCGCCGGGACCGGCGGGTCTACCTGCGCGCCCACCCGCTCCTGTTCGCCCTGCTCGCCGCCACCCGCGGGCGGCCCGTGCGCCGGCTCGGCCGCGGCACGCTGCTCGTCCACGGCACGGCGGCCTACCGGGAGGCGCTGACCCGGCTGCCACTGGACCGCACCGCGCCCGGCACCACGGGCGGCGCGGCCCGGGCCGCCCGGGTGGAGGGCGTGCTCTTCGATCAGGAGGGCTCCGGCCACCGGACGGCCCGGCGGGAGCTCGCCGAGCTGCTCGGCGCGGCCGGGACCCGGGAACTGCGCGCCGTATGGCATCCGTTGCTCCTACGACGGCTCGCGCCGCTGCCGCTCGGGGGCACGGTGGACCTGGTCCCGCTGGCCCGGGAACTGGCCGGCTCGGTGGTGCACGCGCTGCTGCGCCCCGGCTCCGGGGCCGACGCCTGCGCCTCCCCCCTCGCCCTCGCGGAGGCCGCCGCCGAGGCCGCGGCCGCCTCCGTGCGCAGCCACCTCCCCGGCCCGCCCCGCCCCGGCGCCGGGGCCGCGGCGATCCGCACCTCCGAACGGCTCCGCGGGCTCCTGGGCCCCGGGGCGGACGACCGGGCCGCGATGCTGGCGGTCGCGGCCGTCAACACCACCGTCGCGGCGCTGCCCCGGGCCGTGGCCTGGTGCGCCGACGCGGGCCTGTGGGACCAGGCGGCGGACCCGGCGCTGTGCCCCGCCCTGGCCGACGAACTGCTGCGCGTGACGGCCGCCTCCCCGCTCCTCCCCCGGGTGGCCGCGGCCGGCGGCTCGGTCGGGGGCTGCCCGGTCCGGGCCGGGGACCGGCTGCTCCTGGTGGCCCGGCACGCGGCCGGAGCCCACCTGCGGGACCCCGACGGGCGCAGCCCCGCCGAGCCCGGCGTCGCCCGCCTGGTCTTCGGCGCCGGGCCGCACGCCTGCCCCGGAGCCCGCCTGGCGCGGGAGCAACTGGTCGGCGTACTGGCGGCGCTGGCTCCGCACCGGCCGGTCGTGACCCGGGCCCGGGTGGACCGCCGGGCCGCTCTGCCCGGATGGCGTTCGCTGGTCGTACGGGCAGCAGCATGAGGTCCCGTAGCGCCGCCGGGGTCCGGATCGCCGTCACGGGCGCGAGCGGCTTCTGCGGCGGGCACGTCGCCCGCGCCGCGGCGGCGGCCGGGGCCCGGGTGGTGTGCGTGGGCCGCAGGCCCGGACCGCTCGGGGAACACCGCTTCTGGGACGCGTCCCTCGGGGAGCCGGATCTCTCGGGCGTGGACCTCGTCGTGCACTGCGCGGCGGCGGTCGGTGATCCGGCGCCGGGCTCCCCCGCGGAGGCCGTCATGCACGCGGTCAACGTGACCGGCACCGAACGGCTGTTGCGCGCTGCGGGCGCCCGACCGGTGGTCTGGGTGAGCAGCGCCAGCGTCTACGACCCGCGCCCCGACCGCACGCTCGTCCGCGAGGACCACCCGCGCACGGGGCACCTGAACGCCTACGGCCGTACGAAGGCGGCCGGCGAGGCCCTGGCGCTGGCCGCGGGCGCGGTGGTGCTGCGCCCGCGCGCCGTGTACGGCCCCGGCGACACCCAGCTCCTGCCCCGGCTGCTCTCCCGGGTCCGCGGCGGGACCCTGTTCCTGCCGGGCCCGGACGTCCCGCTGAGCCTGACGGCGGTGGAGAACCTCGCCGGGGCCTGCCTGGCGGCTCCCGCCTGGCCCGCAGGCGCGTACAACATCGCCGACGCCCTCCCGTACCGGCGCGACGCGGCCGTCGCCGAGGTCCTGCACGCCCACGGGGTCCGCGCCCGCGTACGGCACCTCCCGCCGGCCCTGGCGCGGGCCGCGGCGAGGATCTCGGAATCCCTGTCCTGCGGCGAACCGGCCCTCAGCCGCTACGCGGTGGACCAGCTGGCGCACCCCGTGGTCCTGGACCTGACCCGGGCCCGCGCCCAGGGCTGGACCCCGTCCCGGACCCTGTCGGACCACCTCGGCGACCTGCGCGGGTGAGCCACGGGAAGAAGAAGGGAAAGAAGAAGGCGGCGACGGGGGCAGGATTCGAACCTACGTCCACCCGGAAAGCGAGCCGGGCGCTCCTCCGCAGAGCTTCCCCGCCGCCGCTGCGATCCTCTTCCGCAACGGCCGGACGGGGCAACTCATTTACCGCGGAGAGCGGTTCCGCGGCGGCCGGCAGCTCACAGCCACTCCTGCGCGGCGGCCCGCTTCCCCTTGCCCGAGAACACCCCCGCGGACCGCAGGGCGCTCGCCATCAGCGGATCGGCGACCTTGACGCCGTGCACGAGTTCCGGCGTCCGGCTGTAGGGGGCCGGCTCGGCGACGGGCCTCTGTGCGGTCCAGCCGCCCGCGACGGGGTCCACACCGTGGCGCCGGCAGACCGCCTCGACCAGCGAACGGGGGCACTCCGCCTCACCGCGCAACACCTCCCAGGGCAAGGGGAGTTCCGCCCACACGTACGTGTCGGGGTGCAGCCCGCCACCGCTCCTGCGGTGCCAGTAGGCCACGTCGGCCGCCATCAGCCGGGGCACCTTGCCCGGGCAGAAGCGGTCCAGCAGGTCCTGCTCGCCCAGTTCGCCGACCAGCGCGAACCAGTGCGTCCGCGCCGTGCTCCAGGCCTGGGCGGCCTGGTTCCAGGTCGAGGAGTCGTTGCCGGGCCGCACGATCATGGTGTGCCGCTCCAGCCGGCACCGGTTCCAGGCGTCCTCCAGCATCACGGCCACCTCCCGCAGGAAACGGTTCCAGCGCACGAGGAGCCGGGCGACCTCCGCGTCGGAGAGGTGCCCGAGCACCTCGGCGGTCGGGTACGCGTGGGCGACGACGTACCAGTTCGTCCGGTCGGGCTCCGCGCACAGCCGCTGGAACAGGGCGTCGGCCACCTCGTCGTACGGCCGCCGCTGCTTGCCGTTGGTGAAGACGCTGCGCATGCCGCCGCGCGCGGTGAAGTACGCGACGAAGGCCGCGGTGGCCGGGTCGGCGGCGAACGCCTCGTACGGCAGGGTGTGCGCGAGCGCCCCCTTGCCGGTCATGGTGATCTCGCGGCGGCGCTGCTCGTGCACGATCCGGGCCAGTTTGGCCTCCATGCGGCGGAGCAGCCGGAAGCGCTTGTTGTACTGGCGCTTGGAGAGCCCGCCGAGTCCCGCCTCGGCCCGCTCGTCCCGGTCGAGGCGATCCATGCCGAAGTCGTTCTGCCCGTACTCCCGGCCTATCTCCTCGCCGGCCCGGCGGATCACCTCTTCGATGCGGGCGGGATCGTCCCCAGCGTCCGCCGGGGGCTCCGGCAGGTTCGGGAACAGGGCGGCGGTGCGCGCGAGTTGGCGCTGTGCGCCGACGGGCCGCGCGAACTCCTCGCTCATCGAGGTGTAGCCGTGCCACATGCTGCGCAGCGAGTGCTCGACGGCCTTGCCGAGAGCGGTGGCGGTGACGGGATCGAGGTCGGTGTGCTGGGCGGCGAACAGGTCCTGGACCAGCTGGGCCACGTCCTCGGGACGTTTGCGGAGCCCGAGGGAGGCATGCAGCTCCCGCAGGAGCTGCTCGGCGTGGAGCGTCGGCATGCGCCACACCCTGCCACCGGGCCCGCGGGAGCTCCACCGGATATCGCCGTCGCCGGGCACACGGGGTTCGTGCCGTTCTCGTCGGACGGCAGCCGTAGGCTGCTGTCCGAATACAAGGGGAGACGATGACTGACGACCGCGAGGCAGTAATTCCGGTGTGGACGCTGGCGACCGGGGACGTCCAGGTGCCCGCGTTCTTGGCCGGGGACGAGCCGATGACGGCTGCGCGCCTGGCTGAACTGCGCAGTGTGCTGGCCGGCCTGGCCGACGAGCCGATCTCCACACTGGAGGCGCATCCGCTGCCCGACAAGCTCGACCGCGGCCGGGGCATCCCGCTCGACGCCGCGAGTCCCCTGGCGGAGCACCTGTCGAAGCTCATCACGCAGTCGGCGCGAGATTCCTCCGCGGCGGCCACGGCGACCGCTGCCGGCGGCGGCCTGTACCGCATGGTGGTTCCGGCGAAGGTCGTCGCCCAGCTCGGTCAGGGCATCGTCCGCCCGATGGCGTCGAAGGCGGCGGCCGGTGGCATCCACGGAGCGCTCATGAACTCGACGGGCATCGCCGCCCAGGCGACGTTCGTGCCGGTCGGCAAAGCGGCGGCAGCAGGCGCGGCCGGTGGAGCGGGTGCGACGGCCGGCATCGCGGCGGCCGGCAGCGCGGCGCTCACCGTGGCCGCGCCGCTCGTGCTCATGGCCATAGCGGTGGGGGTGAGCGCGCATGCCGACCAGGCACGCAGGCAGGCTGTCGAACGCATCACGGAACTGCTGGAGCAACTGCACGAAGAGAAGCTCGCCGACGAGCGCAACGAACTCGACGGCTGCCGCGATGCCATCGAGAAGGCCACCGCCGTCCTGCTCGACCAAGGCAAGCTCGGTGTCTCGCTGGGACTGGACTCGGCGGTGCATGCCATCAGCAAGGCGCTGGCCGCCGCTGACCGCCGCCTTGCCAAGTGGCAGAGCGAACTCGACAAGCTGCCCGAGGGCAAGCCCGTCCAGATCGGCACGCTGAACAAGTCGTTCCCCGGCGTCGACGACCACGGCGGCGAGTTCCGCACCCACCTCGAACTCGCCGCCCTGGCCATCGCGCTGAAGCGGCGGGTCATCGTCCTGCAGGCCGTCGAGCACGCCCAGATCGACCGCGGCAACGTGTTCGCGAACTTCACCCGTGCGCTCAAGGCTGACCAACAGCGCCTCGGCACACTGGAGTCGGGCATCGCCGGGGTCCTGGAGCGCCTGTCGGCGCTGGAGTTGGCACGCACTTCCGGTCTGGTGCCCGTGATGCACGTCGGTGACGTCGATCGCCTGCTGCGCGCGGCGAACGGGCTGCACAAGCTGGGTGACGGCGTCGTGGTCAACAGCCCCGCGACCGACGTGGCGATCGAGATCGCCCGCGACAAGGACGGCTCGCTGGTCGTGTTCCCCGCGCTGCCCGCGTACGCGTAGGCGCGCCCGGGCGGCCACGCCGTGGCTCGGCGTGGCCGCCCCGTCGGCGGGCGCCGGTTCAGTCCCGGGCCGGGTCCGGCGTCAGGCGCAGGGAAATGCTGTTGATGCAGTAGCGCTGGTCCGTGGGGGTCGGGTAGCCCTCGCCTTCGAAGACGTGGCCCAGGTGGGAGCCGCACTTCGCGCACAGGACCTCGGTGCGGACCATGCCGTGGGCGACGTCCGCCTTCAGCTCGACCGCGTCGGAGTCCTTCGGGTCGTAGAAGGACGGCCAGCCGCAGTGCGATTCGAACTTCTCCGTGGAACGGAACAGCTCGGAGCCGCAGCCGCGACAGCTGTAGACGCCCTCGGTCTTGGTGTCCGTGTACTCACCGCGGAAGGCGGGCTCGGTCCCGGCGAGGCGCAGTACCTGGTACTCGGACGGGGTCAGCTCCGCCTGCCACTGCTCGTCCGTCTTCTCTACCTCGTACGACATGACTGATCTCCCGTTTTCCCGCTCTTCCCAGAGCCGTCAGTTCGACAGACGGGCCAGGATGGCCGGCCCCAGGTCCGTGACGTCGCCCGCACCCATGGTGAGAACGAGATCGCCGGGCTTGGCCATTCCCGCGATGACGTCCGCGACGGCTTCCTTGGAGTGCTCGGGGGTGACGTCGGCCCCGGCGGCGCGGGCGGCGGCCACGATGATCTCGCTGGTGATCCCCGGGATCGGGTCCTCGCGGGCCGGGTAGATGTCGAGGACGACCGAGGCGTCGGCGAGGGCGAGGGCCTGGCCCATCTCCTTGCCGAGCTCCTGGGTGCGCGAGAAGAGGTGCGGCTGGAAGACGACCAGGATGCGGGAGTCCCCGGCGGCGCCGCGGATGGCCTCCAGGTCGGCGGTCATCTCGGTGGGGTGGTGCGCGTAGGAGTCGATGACCTGCACTCCGGCAGCCTCGCCCTTGAGCTGGAGGCGGCGCTTGACCCCGGTGTACTTGCCGAGGGCAGAGGCCAGGTTGTGCGCCGGGATGCCGAGCGCGACGCCCGCGGCGAGGGCCGCGACGGCGTTGTGCGCGTAGTGGCGGCCGGGCACCGACACGGTGAAGGTGAGCATCCGGCCGCAGATGACGACGGTGACCTCGCTGGTCAGGCCACGCGGGGTGATCTTGGTGATCTGGACGTCGGCGGAGTCCTCCTCGCCGTACGTGACGATCTCCAGGTCGGGGTTGCCGCTGACCCGCCCGGCGATCTCGACCGCGCCGGCCTGGCCGTTGGCGATGACCAGGGTGCCGCCGGCCGGGATCTTGCCGACGAAGGTCTCGAAGGACTCGTAGATCTCGTCCATCGACGCGTAGTTCGCGTGGTGGTCGAGCTCGGCGTTGAGGATGATCGCGACCTGCGGGGTGTACTTGTGGAAGCTGCGGTCGCTCTCGTCGGCCTCGGCCACGAAGATGTCGCCCTCGCCGTGGTGAGCGTTGGAGCCGGGGGCGTCCAGGTCGCCGCCGATGGCGTACGAGGGGTCCAGGCCCAGCGCCGAGAGGGAGACGGCCAGCATCGAGGTGGTGGTGGTCTTGCCGTGGGTGCCGGCGACGGCGATCGGCCGCAGGCCGTCCATCAGCCCGGCCAGGGCGTCGGAGCGGTGCACCACGGGGATGCCGAGCTCGGCGGCGCGGGCCAGCTCCGGGTTGTCGGCGCGGATGGCGCTGGAGACGACCACGCAGGTGGCGTCGTCGGCGAGGTGACCGGCGGCGTGCCCGATGTGGACCGTGGCGCCGTGGGCGCGCAGCGCCTGGGCGGTCTCGGAGTCACGGGCGTCGCTGCCGGCCACCTGGGCGCCGCGCTGGGCCAGGATCTTCGCGATGCCGGACATGCCGGCGCCGCCGATGCCGATGAAGTGGGGCCGTTCCATGGCGGTCGGCAGGCCGGGCTTCATTCAGGTAGCTCCAGGATCGAGTGCGTACGTACGGCAGCCGGATGCGCGGATGCGGGTTGCACGGATGCGCGGTCCGGCCGCCTCCACCCTATTCCTTGTGGGCGAAGAGCTTGAGCACCGGAACGCCCACCTTGTGGCGCGCCCGTGAGGCCCAGTCCCGGTGGAAGAACTCCTCGACGTAGTGCGGGGCGGTCAGCACGATCACCTCGTCGGCGTTGGTCTCGGCCACCACCGCCTTCAGCTTGTCGAGCGGATGGTCTTCGACGATCTGCCCGACGGCCTTGGCCCCCTTGGCCCGCAGCGACGCGAGGGAGTGCTCGATCGCCAGTTCGGCCGGGCCGCGGGCGGCCTCGCCCTCCGGTTCGTCGCCCTCGTGAATGGCCTCGGGAAGCTCACCCAGCGCTACGTCGTCGATGGCGCGCAGCAGCCGGTCCCGGTCGCCGCGGGGCTGCATGAGGACGATGAAGGAGACCTGCTCGTCTCCGTGGAGGGTCGTGACGAAGTCCACGTCGACGGGGGTCAGCGGCTGCTCGATCATCAATACGCTCGTGAACACGGACGCCCTCTCCTTCGTGGGCCGAGACCGGCCGGCCGGCCCCTGCGGAAACCATCCTGCCCCGCTGTGGCACGGGGCCTGTGCGGTTATACCTGCCCACTAATGTGCCCAGCGGAAGCTAAGCGGAACGACTAATTCCGCCTCTCTTCAGATCCGACGGTAACGCGTGAAGAGAAACCCGGCCTCTTCCAGCAGGCAGGCCGCTGCGAGCCGGTGCGGAACCGTGACGGACGGCCCCCCGGAGATCCGCTGGGCGTCACCCGCCGTGAGCATCGGCGAGATCGTCAGGCACAGCTCGTCCAGCGCGTCCGCGGCCACGAACTGGCCCAGCAGCCGGGGCCCGCCCTCGGTGAGCTGGCGGCGCAGCCCCCGGTCCGCGAGTTCCCGTACGGCCCGGGCCGGATCCACGCCCGCCCCGTCGCCGGCCACCACCACCTGCGCCCCGGCCTTGGCTGCCTCGGCGACCCGGTCGGCGGGGGCGGCGGCCCCCGTGAGCACCAGCGTGGGCTCCAGCGGGGAGGTGAACAGCGGCAGCGAGAAGTCCAGGTCAAGGCTGGCAGAGACCACCGCGATGACGGCGGCGGGCCCCTGCCCCGCCGCCGCGCGGCGGGCGGCGAAGGCCTCCCGGGCCCGCGCCGGGCGGTAGCCCTCCTGGCGAACCGTTTCCGCACCGACGACCACCACATCGGCCAGGGCCCGCAGGGTGCCGAAGATCCGCATGTCGGTCTCGTTGGAGATGGGCTGGGAGCGCCCGTCGTGCTGGGCCGCGCCGTCCAGGGTGGAGACCATGTTGGCCCGCAGCCAGTGGCCGTCCGGGCCGAGTTCCGGGTACTCGTACGCCTCGGCGAGTTCGTCCAGCGACCACTCACGGTCGTTCTGGTCCGCTGATGTCTGATCGGTCACAGGGAACAGGCGTCGCATCGGTGCAGTGTGCCACGCCCCGTAGAGTTAAGAGCTGTGTCAACATCACTCTCGCCCTCAGCGTCAGCCTCCGGGCGGCCCCCGATAGCCGACGCGGGACCGCAGTCCCTGTGTGCCCGCGAGCCGCGGGTGCCCGCAGAGCGGCTCGTGGCCGAGATGGTGCCGCCGCCGCGCTTCGACTCGGTGCGCTTCGACACCTACGACCCCGACCCGGCCCAGCCCAGCCAGTCCGAGGCCGTCACCGTCCTCGCGGACTTCGCCGCGGGCCTCGGCGGGGCGCACGCGAGCGGCTCGGGCAAGAAGCGCTGGTTCTCGAAGAAGCCTGTCGCCCCCACCGGCCCGCGCGGTGTCTACCTCGACGGCGGCTACGGCGTGGGCAAAACCCACCTGCTCGCCTCCCTCTGGCACGCCACCCCGGCCGAGCCGGCCCTCAAGGCCTTCGGCACCTTCGTGGAGCTGACCAACCTCGTCGGCGCGCTCGGCTTCCAGCAGACCGTGCAGACCCTCGGCGGGCACCGCCTGCTCTGCATCGACGAGTTCGAGCTCGACGACCCGGGCGACACCGTCCTCGTCTCCTCCCTGCTCAGCCGCCTGGTCGAGCAGGGCGTGGCGCTGGCCGCCAGCTCCAACACCCTGCCCGGCAAGCTCGGCGAGGGCCGCTTCGCCGCCGCCGACTTCCTGCGGGAGATCCAGGGGCTCTCCGCGCACTTCCGTCCGCTGCGCATCGACGGCCAGGACTACCGCCACCGCGGCCTGCCCGAGGCCCCCGCGCCGTTCTCCGACGAGCAGGTGGCGAAGGCCGCGTACGCCACCGAGGCCGCGAGCCTCGACGATTTCCCGGGGCTGCTGGAGCACCTGGCCAAGGTCCACCCCAGCCGGTACGGGGCCCTGACCGACGGCATAACGGCCGTCTGCCTCACCGACGTCGGCCCGGTCCCGGACCAGTCGACGGCGCTGCGCCTCGTGGTCCTCGCCGACCGGCTGTACGACCGCGAGGTCCCGGTCCTGGCGGCGGGCGTCCCCTTCGACAAGCTGTTCAGTGACGAGATGCTGAACGGCGGCTACCGCAAGAAGTACTTCCGGGCCATCTCGCGGCTCACCGCGCTGGCACGCGACGCGAAGCCCCTGGTGTCCCAGTAGGTTTGGAGACGCCGGCCCGTTCCGCGGGCCGGCCGTTTCCACTTCTGCGAAGGGATCCACCATGGCTGGCGCCACCCGCAATGCACACGCCGTCTGGGAAGGCGACCTGTTCGAGGGCAAGGGCGAGGTCACCCTCGACTCCTCCGGCCTCGGCAGCTACCCCGTCTCCTGGCCCGCGCGCACCGACGAGGCGGCGAACGGGCGGACCAGCCCGGAGGAGCTCATCGCCGCCGCGCACTCGAGCTGCTTCAACATGGCCTTCTCGAACGGTCTCGCGAAGGCGGGCAACCCGCCGGCCAAGCTGACCACCTCGGCCGCCGTCACCTTCGTGCCGGGCAAGGGCATCACCGGGATCCACCTCACCGTCGAGGGCGAGGTGCCGGGCCTGGACAACGACGCGTTCGTCGCCGCGGCCGAGGACGCCAAGAAGAACTGCCCGGTCAGCCAGGCCCTGACGGGCACGACCATCACCCTCAGCGCGAAGCTGGCCTAGCTGCTGCCGCCGGGCGGGCGAACCAGGCCCGCCCGGCCCCTTCCAGCCTCGCCCGGCCATATCCAGCCCCGCCGGCGTTTGAGGCGCGGGGTCCGGGGCGGAGCCCCAGCAGCTCCGCGCGGCCACATCGAGCCCCGCGGGCAAATCCAGCCCCGCCGGCGTTTGAGGCGCGGGGTCCGGGGCGAAGCCCCAGCAGCTCCGCGCGGCCACATCGAGCCCCGCGGGCAAATCCAGCCCCGCCGGCGTTTGAGGCGCGGGGTCCGGGGCGGAGCCCCAGGGGGTCCGGGCGCAGCCCCGGGGAACGGGCGAAGGGCGGGTAGGGGACTTCGCCCCGCGCAGCGGCAACGGTCGCCGCGGGGACTTCGCCCCGCGCAGCGGGCCCCGCACCCCGGCCGGGACCGGTGCCCGCGCGGCGCGGCGAGGACGGCAGGCCGGCGTGGTACCACGGGCCCGTCGAAGACCGCCCCGCACCCGGAGTTGCCGATGAACCTCAGCCGACGCAGTCTGATGGCGGCCGCCACCATCTCCTTCGCCGGATCGCTCGGCGCCCTCTTCGCCGGAGCCGCACCGGGAGCGGGCGCGGGCCCGACCGCGCGCAGCAACAGCACAGGGGGTACGGCGGCCGCCTCCACCCGCAGCTACGGCCCGCTCGTGCCCGACCCCGCCGGACTGCTCGATCTGCCCGCCGGGTTCACGTACCGCGTCCTCTCCCGCGCCGGCGCCCCCCTGCGTTCGGGCGAGGGCAGCATCCCGGGCAACTTCGACGGCATGGCCGCCTTCGACGCCGGGCAGGGCCGCGTCCGGCTGGTGCGCAACCACGAGAACCGCACCACCGCCGCCCTGCGGGTCCCTCCCGTCGAGGGGCTCACCTACGACCCGTACGCCCTCGGCGGCTGCACCCTCCTCGGCCTCGACCCGGCCGGCCGGGTCACCGCCGAGCGCGTCGCCCTCGCCGGCACCGCCGTCAACTGCGCGGGCGGCCGTACCCCCTGGAACACCTGGCTGTCCTGCGAGGAGACCGAGGACCGCGCGGGCACCGCCGGTTACACCCGCGACCACGGCTACGTCTTCGAGGTCGACCCCGCCGACCCCCACCGCTCCGGCGCCGTCCCGCTCACCGCGATGGGCCGCTTCGCACACGAGGCCGTCGCCGTGGACCCGTACCTCGGTGTGGTCTACGAGACCGAGGACGCCTTCACCGAACCCTTCGGGCTCTTCTACCGGTTCCTGCCCGCCCGCCCCCTCGGCGGCCCCGGCTCCCTGCGCGCCGGCGGCGAGCTGGAGGCCCTGCGCGTCCCGGGGCTGGCGAACCTGGCGGTGGTGGACGAGCCCGGGTCCGAGTTCCCGGTGGAGTGGGTGCCCGTGCCGGACCCGTCCGCGTCCGGGACCCCGATCCGGCTCCAGGACTTCGGCCCCGGCGGGATCACCCACGCCCAGAAGCTGGAGGGCTGCTACTGGGGCGACGGCGGCGTCCACTTCGTCTCCAGCTACTCCCGCACCCGCGAGGGCTCCCCCGCCGACCACCACGGCCAGGTGTGGTTCTACGACCCGCTGCGCGCGCGGCTCCGGCTGGACGTGGTCTTCGGCCCGGCCGCCGACATCCAGCTGCCCGGCGACTCCCCCGACAACATCTGCCTGGCCCCCGACGGCGGCCTGATGGTGTGCGAGGACGGCGGCGGCGCGCAGTACGTCTTCGGCGTGACCCCCGGCGGCGAGGTCTACCCGGTGGCCCGCAACGCGGCCGACATCGGGAAACCGGGGGCGCCGGAGTGGGGCGAGTTCGCCGGAGTCACCTTCTCCCCGGACGCCCGGACCATGTACGTGAACGCGTACATGCCCGGGACCACCTTCGCGGTGACGGGTCCATGGCACTGATCCGTACTGCCTTACGGCCCGTCCGTACCGCCTTCCGGCCCGCCCGGCCCGGTCTTTCGCCACGTCGCGGTCCACTGCGTTGTGGTGGAGGATCGTATGGAGTCGACGGATCGAGGTAGGTAGCGGTGGCCAAGAAGGACAGCGGGAAGCCGAAGGGGTCGGCCGAGCCGACGGAGACGGCGAAGTCCGGGAAGGGCACCGAGCCCGGCAAGGGCGAGAAGGCGAAGGCCGGCGTGTCGGCCAAGGCGGAGAAGACGGAGAAGGCGGAGAAGGCCGAGGCCAAGGCAAGGGCCAAGGCCGCCGACTCCGAGAAGCCCGCCAAGGTACCGAAGGCACGCAAGGCCCCCAAGGACACCAAGGCGGCCAAGGCGGCCAAGGCCACCAAGTCCGCCCCCGAGAAGCCCGCGGAGCCGGCCGCGCCCGCCAAGGGCGAGAAGAAGGCCGAGCCCGATGCCGGCGCCTCCGCCTCTGCCTCCACCGGCGGGAAGCCGAAGTCCAAGCCCCTCTCCCTCCGCGAGCTGCTCCGCATCTCCGCCGAGAACTCCAAGGGCTCCAAGGGCGGCACCCGCAAGGCCGGAGGCCACGGACACGGTCACGGACTCGGCTTCGAGTACGGCTACGACACCCCCCTGAGCCCCCTGCTCCGCGTCCCCTCCGGCGAGCGCGTCGACCTCGGAGCCTTCCACACCGGAGCGACCCCGGCCGGTCCCACCGACAAGACGGCCGGCGTGGCGGCCACCGCCCAGATGGGTGAACGGCTCGCCTCCCTCCAGGAACGGCTCTACGCCGCCAGCACCGCGGGCGACCGCCGCCGCGTCCTGCTCGTGCTCCAGGGCATGGACACCAGCGGCAAGGGCGGCACCGTCAAGCACGTGATCGGCCTGTTCAACCCCTCCGGCTGCCGGATCAAGGCCTTCAAGGCGCCCACGTCCGAGGAGCAGAACCACCCCTTCCTCTGGCGCATCATGAAGGCGCTCCCCCAGCCCGGCGAGATCGGCATCTTCGACCGTTCGCACTACGAGGACGTCCTCATCGCCCGCGTCCGCGACCTGGTGCCGCGCAGTCAGCTGGGCCGCCGCTACGCGCAGATCAACCGGTTCGAGAAGTCCCTCGCCGACGACGGCGTCACCGTGGTGAAGGTCTTCCTCCACATCGGCTACGAGGAGCAGCGCAAGCGGCTCCTGGAGCGGCTCGACAACCCGGACAAGCACTGGAAGTTCAACGCGGGCGACATCGAGGAGCGCTCCATGTGGCCCGCGTACCAGCAGGCGTACGAGCTGGCCCTGGAGCGCTGCTCCACGGACGCCGCGCCCTGGTACGTGGTCCCCTCGGACCGCAAGTGGTACCGCAACTGGGCGATCAGCAAACTGCTGCTGGAGCACCTGGAGGGCATCGCGCCGCAGTACCCGAAGGGTGACTTCGACGTGGAGGAGTGCCGCACCCGCTTGCTTGCCACATAGTCATATATTTTGCGTATGTGACCATCTCAGTGCGCAGGACGGCTGCCGTCGCGGCCGTAGCAGCTCTCAGTGCCGCCCTCGCCGCGTGCGGGGGCGGCACCAGTACGCCGGACGCCGGCGGCCGGGCCCGGATGGGAGCCTCCGCGGCCCCCTCCGCTCCGGCCTCGGCCTCCCCCTCCACCGCGGGGTCCGCCGCCCCGCCGGCGAGCCCCCGGAGCAGTCCGCCGGTGACCCCGCAGCCCGGCGCCCCGGGCAAGGCACCGACCATGGCACCTGGTCCGGGCGGTCTGACCCCCGTCTTCGACCGCGCGAAGCAGGCGACCGACAAGACGGTGGCACTGACCTTCGACGCCGACATGACCTCCGATCAGGGGCCGCGCGCGGCGGGCGGCGAGCGCTTCGACAACCCGCAGCTGATCTCCGCGCTGCGCACCCTCAAGGTGCCCTCGACGGTGTTCATGACGGGCCGCTGGGCCGAGGAATACCCGGACCAGGCGAAGTCCATCGGCACCGACCCGAACTTCGAGATCGCGAACCACTCCTACAGCCACCACGCCTTCAAGTCCCCCTGCTACGGACTCCCCACCCTCGACGGGGCCGCCGCCCGCGCCGACGTGGACCGGGCCTTCGAGGCCTTCCGCAAGGCGGGCGCGGTCAACACCGTCCCGTACTTCCGCTTCCCCGGCGGCTGCTACGACGACCAGGCGCTGCGGGCCATCTCCACGGCCAAGGTCACGGCCGTCCAGTGGGACGTGGTCAGCGGGGACGCGTTCGCGACGGATCCCGACGCCGTGGCCGAGCAGGTGCTGGCCGGGGTGAAGCCCGGCTCGGTCGTGGTCATGCACTGCACGCGCAGCGCCGCCCCGGTCACCGAGCAGGCCATCCGGAAGATCGTCCCGGAGCTGCGCAAGCGCGGCTACCGCTTCGTCAAGGTCTCCGACCTGATCGGAAAGTAGCCCGCGGCCCGCGGCCCCCCTGCCCCGGCTACTGCCCCCGCTCCGGCCTCAGCCGGAGCAGGCCGTGCGCTGCGCGTCCTGCCACTCGCACACCGGACACAGCACCACGCCCGGTGTCGCGACCCCGTACTCGGTGGGCTTCCCGCACTCCACGCAGTCGGCATAGGGCGGCCCGGCCACCCGCCCGGCGGGGGCCGCGGGGGCGGGGCAGTACGAGGAGTCGGTGGCGTGCTGCTCCGTCTGGTCCATGCGTACGAGCCTACTCACCCGCGCCGCGCCCGCGGCGTGGGCGGTCAGCAGGTGGTCGGTGCGCGGTCAGTGGGCAGCGGCCGACTCGACGGCCTCGCTCGGGCGGACGATGACGAAGCCCTCGCCGCTGAGCCCCAGCTGGACCGCCTCCCCGGAGCCACCCCGGATCATCGAGCCGAAGGACTGGGAACGGTGCAGCGCCGCCTCCAGGCGGGCGCTCCAGCCGACCACCGCGTCGGTGTCCACGTAGACCGGGGCCTGCGGGGTGACCGGGATGACGATCGGGTTCCCGTCACAGACGACGGCGAGCTTTCCGGTGCCGGTGAAGAGGCTGTTGAAGAGGCCGCCGCCGACCATGCCGGCGCCCTTCAGCATCTTGATCTCGTAACCGAGGGAGGGGTCGAAGCACAGGACGTTGCGGCCGTTGACGGTGAGCGCGTCACCGGGCTCGAACTCGATGACGAAGCAGTGGCCCGCCCGGTGCGCGAACCAGGCCTCGCCCTGCCCGCGTACGGACATCAGCGGGAGCCCCTCACCCGTGACGGCGCGCCTGAGCAGGCGGCCGACGCCCTCCCCCTTCCGTTCGAACCGCAGGTTCCCGCGGAAGGCGACCATGGAGCCCTGCCGGGCGAACATCTCACCGTCGACGGTGTACTTCACGGACTTGGCGTTCTGCAGGGTCATCCCGGGCACGGCGGACGCCTCGGCCAGGTTCCCGGACGCGAATAGGTCACTCTTCATGCCGTCGATCCTCGCCCGTCCCGGACCCCTCGGGCATCAGCCTGGAGGCGGACGCTGGCATCCTTGGCCGGATGAGCACCGAGGACACGCGCCACGACACCCGGGTACCCGCCGTCGGGTCCGACAGCCCCTTCCGGCAGGAGCGGATCGCCCGCGACGACGCACCGCAGTACGTCCTCCCGCTGGTCGTGCGGATCGAGAAGGCCGAGCCGCCGGCCCGCACCGACGCCCTGGAGACGGCCGCCCGCGCGGTGCTCGTCCTGCTCACCGACGAGCGGTCGGCCGGCGAGGGCGAGTGGGCGGCGGCGGTCCGGGACTGGCAGGACGCGCGGATCCGCAAGGTGGTGCGCAGGGCGCGCGGGGCGGAGTGGCGCAAGGCCGGGAGCCTGCCGGGCCTCACGGTGCACGGTGCGGACTCGGAGGTACGGGTCTTCCCGCCGGTGCCGCTCGACGGCTGGCCCAAGGAGCTGGCCAAGCTCCAGGTGTCGGGCACCGACCTGGACGACCCGGAGCCGGTCGCTCCGGCGGAGGCCGGGCTGCCGGTCCTCTGGCTCAACCCCGCTCTGGACATGTCGGCGGGCAAGGCCATGGCCCAGGCCGGACACGCGGCGCAGCTCGCGTGGTGGGAGCTGACCGGCCCGGAGCGGGCCGCGTGGCGGGAGTCGGGCTTCCGGCTGGCCGTACGGACGGCCGCGCGCGAGCGGTGGGCGGAGCTGTCGGGGAGCGGGCTGCCGGTGGTGCGGGACGCGGGGTTCACCGAGATCGCGCCCGGGTCGTGCACGGTGGTCGCCGACCATCCGGCGCTGCGGGCGCGGCTGTAGCCGTCCCGGCATCTGGGAGGGGTCGGGAAAGCGGTCCGGACGGTGGTCCGGAAGGTGGTCCGGGCCGGGAACCTCAAATGTTGCTCTGAACGTCCCTCTGGGCGGGTTGGCCCGGCTCCGTCGGGGTCATGACATCGGCACACGGACCGATGAGAGGGGGCGAGGGGACATGAAGCCCATGGCACACCTGGGGGTGGGCATCGGCTGGCGGCCGGAGATCGCGGGGGCGGTGGAAGGGCTTCCGGGCCTGGACTGGGTCGAGGTCGTCGCGGAGAACATCTGCCCCGGCCACCTGCCCGAGTCGCTGGAGCGGCTGCTCGCACGCGGGGTCCGCGTGGTGCCGCACGGGGTCTCGCTGGGCATCGGCGGCGCCGACCGGCCGGACCCGGCCAAGCTGGCCGCGCTCGGGGAGCGGGCGGTGGCCCTGGGGGCTCCGCTGGTCACCGAGCACATCGCCTTCGTACGGACCTCCTCGGTGGCGCCGGGACCGGTGCTCGAAGCCGGGCACCTGCTGCCCGTGGCGCGGACCCGGGACGCGCTGGACGTGCTCTGCGAGAACGTGCGGATCGCGCAGGACGCGCTGCCGGTGCCGCTCGCGCTGGAGAACATCGCGGCGCTGGTGTCGTGGCCCGGGGAGGAACTCACCGAGGGGCAGTTCCTGACGGAGCTCGTGGAGCGGACCGGGGTGCGGCTGCTCATCGACGTGGCCAACCTGCACACCAACCGGGTCAACCGGGGGGAGGACCCGCTCGCCGTACTGGACGGGATCCCGCTGGAGGCGCTGGCGTACGTGCACGTCGCCGGGGGCGTGGAGCGGGGTGGGGTGTGGCACGACACGCATGCGCATCCCGTGCCGGCGGTGGTGCTGGAGGTTCTCGCCGAGCTCCGGGCCCGCGTGGACCCGCCCGGGGTGCTGCTGGAGCGGGACGACGACTTTCCGGCCGACGCCGAGCTGGCGGGTGAGCTGGCCGCGATCCGCGGGGTGCTGGGCGGCCCTGCGGGGGCGGAGTTCCCCTACCCGCCCTTCCACCATCCCCCAGACTCCGTCCGGGGGGACCCCCAGCCGGGCGCTGCCCGGACCCGCGCCTCAAACGCCGGCGGGGCTGGATCGGGGTCCGGCCCGGACCTCGCCTCCGGCGCCGACGGGGCGGGGACGGGCTCGGGCCCGGACCGCGCCACGGACGCCGGCGGAGCCGGTGACGGGGGTGTGCCGGACTCCGTGCGGACGCGGGTCGGGATCGGGCAGGCCGCCTTGTTGTCGGCGCTCGTTGCCGGGACGCCCGTGCCCGAGGGGTTCGACCGGCAGCGGGTCCGCGTACAGGCGCGGGCGCTCGCGGCCAAGCGGGCCGGGGTCGTGGCCAAGGTCGCGCCCGAGCTGACCGGGATCCTGGGCGGGGAGGACGCGTACCGGGAGGCCTTCCTCGGCTATGCCCGGCAGCGGCCCATGACCGCCGGATACCGCCGCGACGCGCTGGACTTCGCCGAGCACCTGCTGGTCCGGGACCTGCCCGCCGACCCCGCCGCCCGGCGCCGGCTCACGCTCTGGTGGCGGGACCGGGCCGGGGCCAGGCCACCTGGCCGCGCCGCGCGCTGGGCCCGTGCCCTGGTGGGGAGGGCGGCATGAACTTCTTCGACTTCCTCGCCGTGGCCGTCTGGATCGGCGTCATCGCCTCCGGCGTCGTCCTCGTGCGCGGCCTGCGGCAGTCGCGGCCGCCCACCCTCGGCCCCGCCCCGCGCCTGCACGACCTGTCCGAGGCCGCCTTCATGGCCGGCGGGCCGGGGGCGGTGGTGGACGCCGCGCTCGTCTCGCTGCTCTGCGACGGCCGGATGCTGGTCGGCGGGCCGGGCATCGTCCAGGTACGGCCCGGGGTGCGGGGCGGCGACCCCGCGCAGCGGGCCGTGCTCCAGGCCTGTCAGGGCGCCCCGTCCGGGTGGCTGTACCAGATCCGCTACGCCGCCATGCGGGATCCGGCCGTGCAGGAGACCGGTGACGCGCTGGCCGCCCGCGGCCTGATCGCCACCCCCGGCGGCCGGCACCGCTGGCTGCGCCACGGGGTGATCCAGGCCGTGGTGTGCGGGGTGGCACTGTTCCTCTCGCTTCCGCTGTCCTTCGTCGCCTTCGTGCTCCAGGAGGGGGCCGGATCCGTCCGCGTGCCGTTCATCGCCGAGGTGTTGCCCGTCCTGCTGGGCGGAATCGTCGTGGGCACCGTCGGCGCCTCCCGGGCCCGGCAGCGGATCACCCCGGCGGGGGCCGCGGCGCTGCGCGCCATCCGCGCGCACTACGGGGCCGACCAGAACCCGTACGTCCAGACCTCGCTGTTCGGGCTGCGGGGCCTGCGGGACCCGTACCTGCGCGAGCAGTTGGTGCCGGCGGCCCGCGGGACCCGGCTGGCGGCGGCCCAGTCCCGCGGGCGTACCGGCGGCTCCGATTCGTCCTGGGCGTCCGGGGCCGAGGTGATCCCGATCGTCTGGTGCGCGGGTTCCGACGGTGGCGGGTCCGGTGGGTCCGGCGGGTCCGGTGGATCGGGCTGCGGATCCTCGGGGTCGGTCTGCGGGTCCTCCGGGAGCGGTTGCGGGGGTGGCGGGTCCAGCGGTTCGAGCTGTGCCGGCAGCTCCGGCGGCTCGAGTTGCTCCAGCGGCTCCAGCGGCTCCAGCGGTTCGAGTTGTAGCAGTTCGTCCAGTTCGAGCTGTGGCAGCAGTTCCTGACCGTCCATCACGGCCCCGTCACGAGCTGCTCACACCTCGGCAGAGCCCTGTACCGGCCGGTTCCACATCTTGTAGAACTCGGACATGTTCTGGGTCCTGTTCCTCCTCCTTGCCTGGGCAGGGCTGCTGATCGCGTGCACCCGCCTCCTGAGGGCCGCCGCCGAACTGGCGGAGCCCCCGGGCAGCGCCGTGCGCCACGACCACCACCACGACGAGCTGAACCTGTACGAGGCCGCCTACCTCGCCGGCGGCCCCGAGCGGGTGGCCGAGCTGACGCTGCTGTCGATGCAGCGCCAGCGGCGGCTGCTGCTCGCGTACACCGGCTGGGCGACGGTGGTCGACCCGGTGGGCCGCGATCCGCACGAGTGCTCGGTGCTCGGCGCGTTCGGGCCGGACGGGCAGGAGCCGGTGACCTCCGTACGGGCGGTCGCGGCGCGGGATCCGGCCGTACGGGCCCTCGCGGACCGGCTCTCGGAGGCCGGGCTCGCGCTGCGCGAGGGGGTCCAGCAGGAGGTCTACGCGGGGGTCCGGGCGGTCCGGCAGGCCACCTTGCTGGTCCTCGGCATGCTGGGGGCCGCGCTGTGCGTACCCGAGCCGGGGACCACGACCACCATGATCCTGTGCTGGTTCGCGCTGCCGCTGATCCTCGCGCTGGGCTGCCTGGCCATAGCCCGCGTCGAGGGGCACGCGCAGTCCGAGTGGGCCTCCCCCGCCGGCCGGCGGCTCCTCGTGGAGCTGGGCCGGGAGCGGGGCGTGCGGGGCTCGCTCACCGCGGTGGCGCTGCGGGGGCTGCGCGCGGTCACCGATCCCGAGCTGCGGGCGGCGCTCACGTACGGCAAGCGGGGACGGATTCCGCGGCAACGGGGGCATTGAGCGCGACACCGGCCGCCGGTCCTGTACAGGGGGCCGCCCGCCGGATCTCATCGGAAGGTCCGTTGAGATGGGAGGCCCGCCATGCGCATGCCCCGGGTGTCCGCCACGGTCGCGCTGGCCGCCTTGGCGCTGGCCGCCTCCCTGCCGGTGACCTCCGGCGCCGAAGCCGCCGCCGGGACCGCTCCCCCGGGCCCCGCCACCGCCCGGGCGGCCGCCGAGACCGCCGGGGCCGAGCTCGTGGCCCGGCGGGCCGCTGCCGCCGCCGCGCTCGCGGGGCTCCCGGGCCCGGCCGGGGCTTCGCCCCCGGACCGTCAGCGTGCCCGCGACGGGCTGGAGTTCGGGCCGTGTCCCGTCGCCGAGGGGCTCGGGCCGGAGGTGCGGTGCGCCGCGCTCCGCGTCCCAGTCGACTACGCCCGGCCCCACGGGCCGCAGACCTCGATCCTCGTCAGCCGGGTCGCCGCCTCCGGCGCGGGCGGGGCCCCGCGGCAGGGTGCGCTCGTGTACAACCCCGGCGGGCCGGGCGGGAACGGGCTGTTCTTCCCGCTCGTCGCCGACCTGCCCGAGTGGCGCCGCGTCGGGGCCGCCTACGACCTCGTCGGCTACGCCCCGCGCGGCGTGGGCCGCTCGGGGCACCCGCTGTCCTGCCAGGACCCGGAGCGGTACGACCGGGCTCCGGCCGAGGCCGCCGGCGCACGGCCGGACGCCGCCGCCAAGGAGGCCCGGATCACCGCCGCGCGGGCCTACGCCCGCGGCTGCGCGGAGCGGGCCGGGGCGGACCTCGGCTCGTACACGACCCTGAACAACGTCCGCGACCTGCACGTGCTGCGCGCCGCGCTCGGCGAGGGCCGGCTGACCTTCATGGGGGCCTCGTACGGCACGTACCTCGGTGCGGTCTACGCCACCCTGTACCCCGGGCACGTCCGCCGGATGGTCTTCGACTCGGCCGTCGACCCCGATCCGCGCAAGGTCTGGTACGGCAACAACCTCGCCCAGGCCCCCGGCTTCGAGCGCCGCTGGGCCGACTTCCGCGCCTGGGCGGCCCGCCACCACGCCGCGTACGGGCTCGGCTCCACCGCCGAGGCGGTGCAGGCGAGTTACGACCGGGTGCGGGCGGCGCTGGCCCGCGAACCGGCGGGCGGGGTGGTCGGCACGGGGCAGCTGCACTCCGCGTACTTGCGGGCGGCGTACTACGACGAGGTCTGGCCGGGCCGTGCGGCGGCCCTGGCGGCGTTCCTGCGCGGCGATCCGCGCCCGCTGGTCTCGCTGGCCGCCCCGGATCCGGCGGCGGCCGTCGAGGGCGAGAACGCGACGGCCGTCTACACGGCGACGCTGTGCAACGACGCCCCGTGGCCCGCCGACTGGGAGACCTGGGACCGCGACAACACCGAACTGGCCCGCACGGCCCCCTTCGAGACCTGGACCAACGCCTTCCTGAACCTGCCCTGCGCCTTCTGGCCGGTGCGCGAGCGGCAGCGGCCGGTGGACGTGGGGCTCCGGCCGGGATCCCCGCTCCCCGGCACGCTGATCGTCGCGGCCGAGCGGGACGGCGCCACCCCGTACGGGGGCGCCCTGGAGCTCCAGCGGCGGCTCGGGCCGCGGGCCGGGCTGGTGACGGAGGAGGGGGCCGGCACCCACGGGGTGGTCGGCGGACGCAATGGCTGCGTGGACGCTCACGTGGAGCGGTACTTGCTGACGGGTGACACCTCGGGGTGGCGTGTCACGTGTGCGCCGCATCCGGAGCCCGCACCGGTGTCGCTGGACGACCGGGCAGCGACCGCCCCGGGGCACCCCAGGGCACTGCTGCCGCCAGTCGTCTGAACTTCCGGGCGGGATCTCCGGCTGCGTCGATTCGGGGGCAGGGCCTCCCGATCACCGGAGGACGCCGGTCAGGCGGTCCTCCGGTCCTTCCCCCCAGGGGAGGTATCAGGCGAGTCCGGCCACCAGATCGGCGACGGACTTGCGGCGTCCGGTGTAGAAGGGCACCTCTTCACGGACGTGCATGCGGGCCTCGGAAGCGCGCAGGAGACGCATGAGGTCGACGATGCGGTACAGCTCGTCGGCCTCGAAGGCCAGCAGCCACTCGTAGTCGCCGAGCGAGAAGGAGGCGACGGTGTTGGCGCGCACGTCGGGGTAGCCGCGGGCCATCATGCCGTGGTCCTTGAGCATGCGGCGGCGGTCCTCGTCGGGCAGCAGGTACCAGTCGTAGCTGCGCACGAAGGGGTAGACGCTGACGTAGTCGCGCGGCGTCTCGTCGGCCAGGAAGGCCGGGATGTGGGACTTGTTGAACTCGGCCGGGCGGTGCAGGGCCATGTTCGACCAGACCGGCTCCAGCGCGCGGCCCAGCTTGGTGCGGCGGAACAGGTTGTACGCGGTCTGCAGCTCGTCGGAGGTCTCCGCGTGCCACCAGATCATGATGTCCGCGTCGGCGCGCAGGCCGGAGACGTCATAGGTGCCGCGGACGGTGATGTCCTTGGCGGCCAGCTGGTCGAACAGCTCCTGGACCTCGTCGGCGAAGCCGGCGCGGTTCTCGGGGAGCACGTCCTTCAGCTTGAAGACGGACCACAGGGTGTAGCGGATGACCTCGTTGAGGTCCTTCGCCTTCTTCCCCGCGTTGGGAATCTTCTCTGGTGCAGTCATGTGTCTATTGTCCCGTGTGCTGATCAGTGGTCGGTGCCAGGGGTGCCCCAGCGGTCCCCAACGTGGCGATCACCACGTCGGCGGCCTTGCCCGCGCTCGCGATGCAGGCCGGGATGCCGACCCCGTCGTACACGGCTCCGCACACCGCGAGGCCCGGCAGGGCCGCGACGGCGGAGCGGATCCGGGCGACCCGGCCGAGGTGGCCGACGGGGTACTGGGGCAGGCCGCCGTCCCAGCGGGTGACGGTGGAGGCCACCGGGCGGGCGGTGGGCGCGAGGCCCACGGCCGCTCCGAGGTCGGCGAGGGAGACCTCGACCAGTTCCCCGTCGGAGCGCTTCAGGTCGCCCTCGTCGCCGTGGCGGCCGACGGAGGTGCGGAGCAGGAAGAGGTCGGGGTCGGTTCCGGCCCAGGACCACTTGTTGCTGGAGAAGGTCGAGGCCTTGATCGTCCGGCCGTCGACGGGCGGTACGAGGAACCCGCTCGCGCCGCCGTCGGCGATACCGGCCGGCAGGTCGGAGCGGCGCAGCGCCATCGTGACCAGGGCCATGGAGGCGTACTCGACCCCGCGCAGTTCGGTGGCGGCCGCGGGCGCGATCCGGTCGAGCAGCCGGGCGGCGGGTCCGGCCTGGACGGCCACGACCACTCCGTCGGCCTCGATGACCTCGGCGCCGCCCGGTGCGTCGGCGACCACGCGCCAGCCGGTGGCAGTACGGGTCAGCTCGCGCGCGGGGGTGTCGAGGAGGATGCGGGCTCCGGCCGCCCGGCAGGCCTCGGCGACGGCGAGCGGGAGCCTGCCGATGCCGCCGTCGATGCCGGAGAAGACGGGACCGGTCTGCCCCGCGCGGGCCGCCCGGGCCTGCAGTTCCCGTACGCCCTCGCCGAGGGAGGCGTGGCTGCGGGCGGCCTCGAAGAGCTGGGGGACGGCGGCGCGCATGGAGATGCGGTAGGAGTTGCCGGCGTAGACCCCGCCGAGGAGGGGTTCCACGAGCCGGTCGACGACCTCGTGGCCCAGGCGGGCGGCGACGTACTCGCCGAGGGCCACGTCCTCGCCGATCTCCTCGGGTGCCAGGGTGTGTTCGGCTCCGGCGCGGGCCAGGCCCTCGGCGGAGAGCACCCCGGAGGCGGCGAGCGGGCCCAGGTCGCCCGGGACGCCCATGACGTGACCGCCCGGCAGGGGGCGCAGCACGCCGCGGGTCCAGAGGCGGGCGGTGGCGGTGGCGGGCGGCTGCAGGGCCTCGCCGAGGCCCACGGCGCGGGCCAGTTCGAGCGCTTCGGGGCGGCGGGCGAGTACGGATTCGGCGCCGAGGTCCACGCGCAGGCCGGCCAGTTCGCCCGAGCGCAGCTTGCCGCCGGGGCGCGGGCCGGCTTCCAGGAGGGTGACGCGAAGGCCCTCGGCGAGCAGCCGGTGGGCCGCCGCGAGGCCCGCGATCCCGCCGCCGATGACGACGACGTGCCCGGCGGGGGCCGGCCGGTCCGTACGCGTGTCCGCTTCGTGCATGGACACATCGTCTCAGACCGCTCATCGGGCGATCGCCGAGGCCTGACCGTGACCGCTTCGGGATCACCTCGGAACCGCGCGTACGAAACCCGGAAGGGGACCCTGGACGTCAGAACGTCAGAACGTCGAGGCACTGACAGATGCGCATCCGGCGATTCGGACACTGACCAGGGGGACCCAACGATGCATACCCAGCACAGACGTTACGGGCGGTACGGACGGCGTTCGGCGACGGTCCTGGCGGCGATCTCCCTGACCGGGGCGCTCGTCCTCACGGGCTGCGGCTCCAGTGCCGACGACAAGTCGATGGGCAAGGCGGACGCGGCGTCCACCCAGCAGTTGGAGGCCGGACAGGGCGGGGCGGCGGCTCCGGCCCCGGCCGCGTCGGGCGCTCCGGCCCCGGGCGCCGACAAGAGCCAGCCTCAGGCTCCCGCCGCCCGCACGCAGATCATCCGGACGGCGTCGCTCGGCGTGGAGACGGCCGACGTCCAGAAGGCGACGGCCGGCGCCCGGACGGCGGCGGAGAACGCAGGCGGGTACGTCGGCAACGAGGGCACCACCCGCGCACCCGACGGGTCGATGACCTCGACGGTGACCCTGCGGGTGCCGGGCGAGCGCTTCGACGCGGTGCTGGCCGCGATGGAGGGCGCCGGAAAGCTGCTCGAGCGCAAGGTCGAGGCGCAGGACGTGACGCAGAAGGTCGCGGACGTCGACAGCCGGGTCAAGTCCCAGCAGGCGAGCGTGGTGCGGGTGCGCGAGATGATGGAGAAGGCCTCGGGGCTGTCCGAGGTGGTCACGCTGGAGGCCGAACTCAGCAAGCGCCAGGCCGATCTGGAGTCGCTGCTCGCGCAGCAGACGGCGCTGAAGGACCAGACCTCGCTCGGCACGATCACGCTGACGTTCACGGAGCCGGGGAAGCAGCCCGTCAAGGAGAAGGAGAAGCCGGATCCGGGCTTCTCCGACGCCCTGATCGGCGGCTGGAAGGTCTTCGCCGCCGCGGTCCTGTACCTGCTGATGGCGCTCGCCGCGGCCTCGCCGTTCCTGCTCAGCGGCGCGTTCCTGCTGCTCGCCTTCCGGCTGTACCGCAAGTGGCGGCCGGCGAAGGCGAAGCCCGGCGCCGCGCGGCGCCTGCCCGCACAGGGCGGGCCGGCCTGGCCGGGGCACACGGCCGCCACTCCGGCGGATCCGACGCATCAGAACGCTACGCCGCCGCCGCCGGTCCAGGACTGATCACCCGTGCGCCCGTAGCGTGGGGCCCGCAGGCACGGACGGCGGGGAAGGACGGTACGGGCACATGGGGAACGGCACGGAACGGCTGGTGGTGGTCGGCGGTGACGCGGCGGGGATGTCCGCCGCGTCGCAGGCCCGGCGGCTCAAGGGCCCGGCGGAGCTGGAGATCACCGCCTTCGAGCGGGGGCACTTCACCTCGTACTCCGCGTGCGGGATCCCGTACTGGATCGGCGGCCTGGTCGACGGCCGGGACGAGCTGATCGCCCGGACACCCGAGGAGCACCGTGCGCGGGACATCGACCTGCGGACGCGGACGGAGGTCGTGGAGCTGGACCTCGCGGGAGCGCGGGTGCGCGCCCGGGATCTGGAATCGGGCGCCGAGTACTGGACGGGGTACGACAAGCTCGTCCTCGCCACCGGCGCCCGGCCGGTCCGCCCCCGGCTGCCCGGCATCGGCGCGCACGGGGTGCACGGCGTCCAGACGCTGGACGACGGTCAGCGGCTGATGACGGACCTGGAACGGACGGCGGGCCGCCGGGCGGTGGTCGTGGGCGCCGGCTACATCGGCGTGGAGATGGCGGAAGCCCTGCTCGGGCGGGGCTTCGAGGTCACCGTGCTGCACCGGGGCGAGCAGCCGATGTCCACGCTGGACCCGGACATGGGCGGCCTCGTCCACAGCGCGATGAACGGCATGGGCATCCGTACGGTCGCCCGCGCCGAGGTGACGGAGATCCTCACCGACGCGGAGGGCCGGGCCCGCGCGGTGGCCACCGCGGCCGGGGACGAGTACCCCGCGGACGTGGTCGTCCTCGGCATCGGCGTCGAGCCGCGCACGGCCCTGGCCCGCGCGGCGGGTCTGCCGCTGGGCGAGTCGGGCGGTCTGCTGACCGACCTGTCCATGCGGGTGCGCGGCCACGAGAACATCTGGTCGGGCGGCGACTGCGTGGAGGTCCTGGACCTGGTGGCGGGCCGCATGCGGCACATCGCGCTGGGCACGCACGCGAACAAGCACGGCCAGGTCATCGGCTCGGGCGTGGGCGGCGGCTACGCGACCTTCCCGGGCGTGGTCGGCACGGCCGTGAGCAAGGTCTGCGACCTGGAGATCGCGCGTACGGGGCTGCGCGAGCGGGACGCCCTGGCCGTCGGGCTCCGCTTCGTCACGGCGACGATCCGCTCGACGAACACGGCGGGCTACATGCCGGAGGCGGCGGAGATGACGGTCAAGATGCTCGCGGAACGCCGCACGGGCCGGCTCCTGGGCTGCCAGATCGTCGGCGGCGCCGGCTCCGCGAAGCGGGTGGACATCACCGCGGTGGCCCTGACGGCCGGCATGACGGTGGACCAGATCGTCTCCCTGGACCTGGGCTACGCCCCGCCGTTCTCCCCGGTGTGGGACCCGGTGCTGGTCGCCGCCCGCAAGGCGGTCTCCGCGGTGCGGGCGGCGGGGGTCTAGCCGGTCGGGGCCGCGCCGGCGGCGGCGAGTTCAGAGCGGATCAGCTCCAGCAGGCGGCCCGTCCAGTTCCGGCCGCCGCGGGAGCCGCCGTCGCGCCAGAAGGGGGCGTCGGAGATGCCGGTGTAGAGGATCGCGCCCTCCCCGGTGGCGACCAGCAGCTCCGCGAGGCGCGGGTGCTGTCCGAACTTGGCCCGCAGCAGCGCCGCCATGACGGCGACCCTCCGGGCGGCCCAGTCCGCGCGCCCCTCGGCCGCTCCGCCCAGTTCCCGCGCCTCGCGGGCGCTGGCGGCGGAGCGGATCCGGTCGTGGTCGGCCCGCTCTGCGGCGTAGAGGGCCCAATAGCCGTGCACCACGCTGGAGTAGGTCTCCCCCGCGTACGTGAAGGGGGCGTCGTAGTCGTTGCGCAGCGCGAAGTCTCCGAGCTCGGCCGGCCATCCCCGGGGATGCACGGACTCGTGGAGGACGACCGGGGGCTGCGGGTCACCGGCGGGCGCGTCCGCGTAGAGGACGGCCCGCTCCCGCTCGGCCCGCTCGACGCCCTTGTCCCCGTTGGCGAAGTAGTCGAGGGCGTCCTGGTGCATCTCCGGCGTGGCCACGGGTCCGTCCCCGTCCACGGGCGAGCCGAGGTCGGTCACCAGGATCCGCAGCGGCCGGTCCTGGCGGTCCATGTCCCCCAGGACATAGACCCGCAGGTGGGCCGGGACGGCCAGGTACGCGTCCCGGAGCAGGGACCGGTTGGCCTCCGTCGTCTCGCGGCGGTAGGCCCGGACGGCCTCCATCAGCAGGTCTTCGGTCGTGGGCCGGCCCGCCAGCCGGGAGATCTCGTCGGCCACTTCCCCGAGGAAGCTCTCCTCGGTCAGCGGCTCGGGGTAGCGGGCGAGCCACTTCGAAGGCTCCGGAGTCCACTCCCGGCCGTCCGGCCGGGCGAGCGCCACCTTCCCCGAAGCCAGGAGTCCCGCCAGCCCGGCGAGATCGGTCGCCCCGTAGCGCCCGCGGCTGATCCTTCCGTCCGCGTAGACGAAAAGCTCCCCGGGGTAGTAGTCGTCCTGCCGTTCGTACTTCCACCACACGAGGCGCCAGGCCCCGTCGATGGTTTCTCCGTCGGATATGCGAAACGTCGGCCCGTGCCATGTCATGCACGGCACGGTACCGACGTTGGCGCAGTCCCGGTCCTAGACCGCCGTCTGCGTGTGGACGTAGTCCACCAGGCGGGTCAGGGCGTCCGGGTTCGTCGTCGGGAGGACGCCGTGGCCCAGGTTGAAGATGTGGCCCTCCAGGTCCGCCGCGGCGTCCAGGACCTCGCGGGTCTTGGTCTCGACGGCCTCGGTGGTGGAGAAGAGGACGGCCGGGTCCAGGTTGCCCTGGAGCGCCTTGCCGGGGCCGACCCGCTTGACGGCCTCGTTCAGGGAGACCCGGTAGTCGACGCCCATGACGTCCGCGCCGGCCTCGCCCATGAGGCCGAGCAGCTCACCCGTGCCCACGCCGAAGTGGATGCGCGGGACACCGTAGGAGGCCACGGACTCCAGGACCTTCGCGGAGGCGGGCATCACCGAGCGGCGGTAGTCCGCCGGGGCGAGCGCGCCGACCCAGGAGTCGAAGAGCTGGATCGCGGAGGCGCCGGCCTCGATCTGGACCTTCAGGAAAGAGGAGGTGATCTCGGCGAGGCGGTCCAGCAGGTCGGCCCAGAGCTCCGGGTCCCCGTACATGAGGGCCTTGGTGTGCTCGTGGTTCTTGGACGGGCCGCCCTCGACCAGGTAGCTCGCGAGGGTGAAGGGCGCGCCGGCGAAGCCGATCAACGGCGTGGAGCCCAGTTCACCCGTGAGCATGCCGATCGCCTCGGTGACGTACGAGACGTCCTCCGGGGTGAGGTCGCGCAGCTGTGCGAGGTCCTCGCGGCGGCGGATCGGCTGGGCGACGACCGGGCCGACGCCCGGCTTGATGTCCAGGTCGATGCCGATGGCCTTCAGCGGGACCACGATGTCGGAGAAGAAGATGGCCGCGTCCACGTTGTGGCGCCGGACCGGCTGCATGGTGATCTCGGTGACCAGGTCGGGCCGCATGCAGGATTCCAGCATCTGCGTGCCCTCGCGCACCTTCCGGTACTCCGGGAGCGAGCGTCCCGCCTGCCGCATGAACCACACGGGGGTGTGCGGTACCGGCTCGCGCCGGCACGCCTTCAGGAAGGCGGAATCGTACGTCTGGCTCGGCGTGCCCGTGGGGCGGGTGTTGGCGCTCACGACTCAAATCTTCGCACGTATGAAGAAGTGCCCGGCCCGGCGCGGGTGTCCCTGCGCCGTACGGGCGCTCGTTCCGCCTAGTCTTCCCCGCATGGCTGCGGCTCAGGGACGATTTTCAGATGGCGCTGACGGTACGGACAGCGCGAAGGACAGCTCCGTCCCACTCCCGTTCCGGCGGGCGGTCGACGGCTTGAAGAAGGCGAGGCTGCGGCAGGGGATCGAGATCGATCCCACCAAACCGCCACAGAGACTGGCACCCCACGCGTACGCGCTGGAAGCGGCCGTCGTGGACGGTGACGAGGACCTGGCCGACGGCCGGCTGATCCTCCTGCACGACCCGGCCGGGCACGACGCCTGGCAGGGCACCTTCCGGCTGGTGACGCTCGTACGGGCGGAACTGGAGCCGGAGATGGCCGTGGACCCGCTCCTCCCGGAGGTGTGCTGGTCCTGGCTGACGGGTGCGCTGGACGCGCGCGGGCTGACGTACGGGGAGGCGAGCGGGACCGTGACCATGGCCGCCTCGCACTACTTCGGCGGGCTCGGAGAGCGGCGGCCGGCGACACAGATCGAGATCAGGGCCTCGTGGACGCCGCGCGAGGGGGTGGGCGGGGTGCCGGACACCGCCGCACACCTGTCGGCCTGGTGCGAACTGCTGTGTCAGATCGCGGGGCTGCCGCCGGTCGGACCGACCGAGACGGTCACCGGGGTGGTCTCGCTGCCCCAGCGGCGCGGCCCCCATCACCCCCAGGGGTGATTCCGCAAGGCCGGGGGCGGCGCGGACCCGCGTCAGCCCGCGCCGACCTGCACCGATCCGTGCCGACCCGTGCCCCGATTTCGGGGCCGGATGTCGTTACGGGGCGCCCCTTGCGGGCTTCTGATCACCCTATGATCGATCGTGCGTCCGAATTGCCCGAATTGTTACTAACCAAATCGTGATCATTCCCTAAAGCCGGGCGGGTGACGTGCCGAAGGAGTCATAGACCATCCGCACGGTTCGCACCGGCTTCCTTCCCCGAGCCGGCCGTCCCGCCACTCCCCCCAGGAGGCCTAGGTGTCCGTTCTTCTCGAGCAGCCCGCAAGCCTGGTCGCCTACCGCCCGAACAAGCCGACGGCCATGGTCGTCGTGGCCGACCCGCGCGTGCGTTCCACCGTGACCCGCCATTTGTGGGCCCTCGGAGTACGCGACGTGATCGAGGCTTCGTCCATCGCGGAGGCCCGTCCACGCATCGGCAGCCCGCGCGACATCTGCGTGGCCGACGTACACCTGCCCGACGGTTCCGGTCTCACCCTGCTCTCCGAGACCCGCGCCGCCGGTTGGCCGAACGGCCTGGCCCTGTCCGCCGCCGACGACATCGGCGCCGTACGCAACGCCCTCGCGGGCGGAGTGAAGGGCTACGTCGTCACCGGCACCCGGACCAACATCGGGCTCCCGTCCCGGCCCGGCGCCGCCCCCATCGGCGCCGCCGCGGCCCGTATGCACCGCCGCCCCCCGGGTTCCCCGAGCCACCCGGGCGGCTACCGAGAGCTCTCCGGCCGCGAGGTCGAGGTCCTGCGCCTCGTCGCGGAGGGCCAGTCCAACAAGGCCATCGGCGTTTCGATGGGCCTGTCCGCCCTGACCGTCAAGTCCCACCTCGCACGGATCGCCCGCAAGCTGGGCACCGGCGACCGGGCCGGGATGGTCGCCGTCGCCCTGCGGACCGGGATCATCCACTGACCCGGCCGATATCCCCCGAAGTCCCCCGGGAAAACTCCCGGAGAACCCGGGGAAACGTCCGTACTCCCCCCTCGCGCCCGTCGCCGGAACGTTCCGGCGACGGGCGCGTCGTATCCACGGATACCCTTGACCGGTGACCGACGCCCAAGAAACCGCAGCAGGCCTGCGCACCACCACCGGGGGCGGCCCCCCGGACGACGAGGTTTCGTCCGACGGGCTGCCGATTCCCTTGCTAGAACCCCGTGAGGGCATCCCCCCGGTGGTCGCCGACGCCGCCGCGCTCGCCGAGGTGGTCGCGGCCTTCGCCGCGGGCACCGGCCCCGTCGCCGTGGACGCCGAGCGCGCCTCCGGCTACCGCTACGGCCAGCGCGCCTACCTCGTACAGCTGCGCCGCGAGGGTGCGGGCTCCGCACTGATCGACCCGGTGGGCTGCCCCGACCTCTCCTCGCTCGGCGAGGCCCTGTCCGGCACCGAGTGGATCCTGCACGCCGCCACCCAGGACCTGCCGTGCCTGCGCGAAATAGGCATGGCGCCCACCTCCCTCTTCGACACCGAGCTGGCCGGCCGCCTCGCCGGCTTCCCGCGGGTCGGACTCGGCGCGATGGTCGAGGGGGTCCTCGGCTACGTGCTGGAGAAGGGCCACTCCGCCGTCGACTGGTCGACGCGTCCGCTCCCCGAGCCGTGGCTGCGCTACGCCGCGCTCGACGTGGAGCTGCTCGTGGACCTGAGGGACGCGCTGGAGAAGGAGCTGGACCGGCAGGGCAAGCTGGAATGGGCCCACCAGGAGTTCGACGCCATCTGCGCCGCACCGCCCGCGCCGCCCCGCAAGGACCCGTGGCGCCGCACCTCCGGCATGCACAAGGTGCGCCGGCGCCGGCAGATGGCCGTCGTCCGGGAGCTGTGGGAGTCCCGGGACCGGATCGCGCAGCGCCGTGACGTGTCGCCGGGCAAGGTGCTGGGTGACGCCGCGATCGTCGAGGCCGCGCTCGCCTTGCCGCTGAACGTGCAGGCCCTCTCCGCCCTGCCCGGCTACGGGCAGCGCATGGGCCGGCGCCAGCTGGACCAGTGGATGGCCGCCGTGGACCGGGCCAAGGCCCTGCCCGAGGCGGAGCTGCCGCAGCCGGGGGCGACCCCGGCCGGTCCGCCGCCGCCGCGCTCCTGGGCGGACAAGGACCCGGCGGCCGCGGCGCGGCTGGCCGCGGCCCGGACGGCCGTGTCGGCGCTGGCGGAGGGGCTGAACCTCCCGCAGGAGAACCTGATCACCCCCGACACGGTCCGCCGGCTGTGCTGGGAGCCGCCCGAGCGCCTGGAGGCGGACGCGGTGGCCGAGGCCCTGGCGGGCTACGGAGCCCGCCCGTGGCAGATCGAGCAGGTGACGGACGCCCTGGTCACGGCCCTGGCCGCGACCCCGCCGGTGATCGTGCCCGAACCGGAGACCGAGACCGAAGACTGACCGGTCGCCCGACGCGCTCGGGCTCGCTCGACATGGGGAAGCCCCCGGCCGAAAGGCCGGGGGCTTCCCCATGTCCGCGCCCATGTCCCGGTTCCGCTACAGCCGGCCCGGACTCCTTTTGAACACGCTCAAAGACGCCTAACTTTTGAACGTGATCAAACATGGGCGGGGATACGAGACCTGGGTGACCGACTTCGAGACCGAACGGGAGCGGCGCGCCCGGCGGGGGGATCCGGAGTGGACCCGGGGCGCGACGCTCCCCGCGGAGCTGGTCCGGAGCCTGCAGCGGTTCCAGGTGGGCGAGGACGGGGACGGCTCCGCACTGATCGGCAAGGCCGACCGGGCCGGTGATCCGGTGTACGCACGGGCCGTACGCCTCTTCGTCGCGGAGGAGCAGAACCACGCGCGGATGCTGGCCCTGCTCCTGGAGGCGGGGGGCGCGGGGACCCTGGACGCCCACTGGAGCGACACCGCCTTCGTACGGCTGCGCAGACTGCTGGGGCTGCGGGTCGAACTGCTGGTGCTGATGGTGGCGGAGGTCGTGGCCCTGCGGTACTACCGGGCCGTGCGGGACGGGGCCGCCGATCCGCTGGCCTCGGAGGTGGCGGGGCTGATCCTCGCCGACGAGGAGCGCCACGTCCCCTTCCACTGCCTGCGCCTGCGCGAGGCCCTGGCGCCGCTGCCCGCCCCCGTCCGCCGATCGGCGGTCAAGGCCTGGCGGGCCGCGCTCGCCGCCGCGGCCGTGGTGGTCGCGGCGGACCACGGACCGGCCCTGCGCACCCTGGGCGTCCGCCGCCGCACCTTCGTGGCGGACACCGTCCGCTCCTCGGCGGCCATGGCGGCCGGCATCGCCGGCACCTCGCGGGTGCTGTCGGTGGCCGCGCTTAGGGTGCCGACATGATCACGCCGACCGCAGAACCGACCCCAGAGCCGACTACAAGGCCGTCTGTAGACCAGTCCTGGGCCCGTATCGAGGCCTGGCTCGCACGGCACGCCGCCGTCACCCACGGGCTGCTGCGCCCGCCGGCCCTGCCGCAGGACATCGCGGCGGCCGAACTCCGTCTCGGGGTGACGTTCCCGTCCGACCTGCGGGAGTCGCTGCTGCGGCACGACGGCGTGGAGCTCCAGGAGGGCACGCTCTTACTCGACTACTACGGGCCGCCGTCCGGAGTCGAGGACATCGTCCGGAGCACCGAGCAGCTGCGCGAGATCGCCGTGGACGCGGATCTCGCCGAGACCGAGGCCGAGGCCGAGGCCGAGCTCCACGAGGAGGAGCGCGACGAGTGCGCGTACTGGCAGCGCGAGCGGCTGCTGATCACCCTGGGCATCGGCTGGCAGTCCTCCGACGGCCTCTTCCTGGCCACCCGCCCCGGCCCGCATCACGGGCGCATCGGCCGGTACTTCGACGAGACGGGCTCGACCTTCACCGCCTGGCCGGGACTGTGGCAGCTCCTCGCCGACTTCGCCGCGGCCCTGGAGAACGGCACGCCCTTCTACGGACGGACGCCCCTCACCCACGAAGGCCGGCTGATCTGGGACGACGACAGGACGATCATCCCCGATCCCCTCTCTCCCCTCGGCCTGGCCGCCGGGGCCGCCGAACCGCGGATCCCGGCCCCCGCGGCCGAGCCGATCCCGCCGGCCCCGCCATCCCCGCAGCACGACGGGGCGTACGCCGTCGTCACCTTCACGAGCTTCGGATCGCCGGACGGGCCCGCGCCACCCGTGCAGCCCGACGTCGTCTTCGTGGCGGGCATCGAGCCCGGGGAGCTGCTGGACAGGCTGGGCGCCGTGCCCGCGACCATCGCGCCGCGCGGCCGGGAGCAGGCGAGGCACTCCGCCACCTCGCCCTGGGCCGCGTGCCGCCCGATGGTCCGGGCCGGGTCGTGCGGTGGCGGGTGGTCGTACGCCACCCACGAGGGCGGTGACGCCCAGTTCGGCCGTCCGGAGGTGCTGCGCCGGCTGTCGCGCGGGACTCGGGTCGTGCTGCTGGCGAAGCAGGGGTCCGAGGTGCGCGTCGCCCTCGTGGAGGACGGCGTGGAGCGGCCGGCGGCGGCCCGTCTGGTCGATTCGGACCGCGAGGACTACGCAGCCGGACCCCAGGAGAAGCCCGTGCTCGGGCCCGCTGGGCAGTACTGGCGGCTGAGCGGCGGCGATCCCTGGCCCGGCTCGACGGCCGCGTACGCCCGGCTGCTGGCCGGCCTGGCGGCGGAGTACGGCATCACCTGGGATCCGGCGGACGACGGCGAAGCGCAGCTGGCGAGCGCCCTGCTGCTGCCGGTCCTCGAAGACCTGGAGCCGGATCCGTACCCGGTCTCCTCGGTGCGCGACTTCGACCTCGGCGCCCTCGTCGACCGGACTCCGCCGGACCTGCTGCGCTCCGCGATGGCGGCCCAGCTCGCCCGGCTCGCGTCCGAGACCGGCATCGACGGCCACCCGGAGATCGCGCGGGCACTGGACCGGATCCGCCGGGATGAGCCGGTGGACCTGACGGCCGACGGGGACCTGGACCTGCGGATGAGGACCTTGGCGGCGGAGGCCCGGGCGGCCCGGGGACTGCTGGACTCGGCCCGCTGCGAGCCGGAACCGGCGCCCGTCACCGCGGCCGACCTCGCCGCGTGGTCCGCACGGGACGCGGCTGCCAGGGCCGTGCGCGCGTTCCTGCTGCTGCCCCTGCCGGGCGCGGCGGAGAAGGTCCTGAACCTGCGCCTGTCCGTACGCTGGCGCGACGAGCTCGCGGCGGACCTGGCCGGACAGCACCCCGGCGGAGTGTGACCTTCGCCGCTCCTCCCGTGGGGGCTGTGCATGCCGGTTACCGACAAGTAGCATGGAGAGGTGAGCGGGCGCTCAGTAATGGGCACGCCCCCCGCGCAGCAGTGCACACCCGCACCTGGAGGAGAGCCAACGTGCCTCGTACCGTCAGGGACGTCGTCTTCGTCGACGGCGTCCGCACCCCGTTCGGCAAGGCGGGCCCGAAGGGCATCTACAACGAGACCCGCGCCGACGATCTCGTCGTCAAGGCGATCCGGGAGCTGCTGCGCCGCAACCCGGACCTGGACCCCGCGAAGATCGACGAGGTCGCCATCGCCGCGACCACGCAGATCGGCGACCAGGGCCTGACGCTGGGCCGCACGGCCGGCATTCTCGCGGGCCTCCCGCAGTCCGTCCCGGGCTACTCGATCGACCGCATGTGCGCCGGCGCGCTCACCGCCGTGACCGCCGTCGCGGGCGGCGTGGCCTTCGGTGCGTACGACGTCGCCCTCGCCGGCGGTGTCGAGCACATGGGCCGCCACCCCATGGGCGAGGGCGTGGACCCGAACCCGCGCTTCGTCTCCGAGAAGCTGGTCGACGAGTCCGCCCTGTTCATGGGCATGACCGCCGAGAACCTGCACGACCGGTACCCGACGATCACCAAGCTCCGCGCCGACGAGTACGCCGTGCGCTCGCAGGAGAAGGCCGCCAAGGCGTACGCCGACGGCAAGATCCAGCAGGACCTGGTGCCGATCTCGGTGCGCAACAACAACGAGGCGGCCGGTGAGACGGGCTGGGGCCTGGTCACCGCCGACGAGCCGATGCGTCCGGGGACCACCCTGGAGAACCTGGCGGGCCTCAAGACCCCGTTCCGGGTCCACGGCAACGTCACCGCGGGCAACGCCGCCGGTCTCAACGACGGCGCCACGGCCGCGATCATCGCGTCCGAGGACTTCGCCCGCGCGAACAACCTCCCGGTCAAGATGCGCCTGGTCTCGTACTCCTTCGCGGGTGTCGAGCCGGAGGTCATGGGCTACGGCCCGATCCCGGCCACCGAGAAGGCCCTGGCGCAGGCCGGTCTGACGATCGACGACATCGGCCTCTTCGAGGTCAACGAGGCCTTCGCGGTCCAGGTCCTCGCGTTCCTGGAGCACTACGGCATCGCCGACGACGACGCCCGCGTCAACCAGTACGGCGGCGCCATCGCCTTCGGCCACCCGCTCGCCTCCTCGGGCGTGCGCCTGATGACCCAGCTGGCCCGCCAGTTCGAGGAGCAGCCGGAGGTCCGCTACGGCCTGACCACCATGTGCGTCGGCTTCGGCATGGGCGCCACGGTCGTCTGGGAGAACCCGAACTTCACCGCCGAGGGAGACAGCAAGTGAGCACCACCACCACTGAGCTCCTGAAGGGCGCTGCCGAGCTGTTCCCGGACGAGGTCGTCACGCGCGCGCTCGTACGCCACCTCGACCTGCCCTTCGGCGCCGGGCGCTTCGCGCTCGTCACGCTGGACAACGGCCTGGACCACACCAAGCCGACCACCTTCGGCCCGCAGTCCCTCGCCAACCTGAACGCGGCGATCGACCAGGTCGAGCAGGAGGCCCTCGCGGGCTCCATCGTCGGTGCGGGCCTGACCGGCAAGCCGTTCATCTTCGCGGTCGGCGCCGACCTCAAGGGCGTCGAGCTGCTGAAGAAGCACGACGAGGCGCTCGCCATCGGCAAGGGCGGCCACGACGTCTTCAAGCGCCTCGCGGCGCTGGCCGTCCCCACCTTCGCGTACTACAACGGTGCGGCGATGGGCGGCGGTGTCGAGGTCGGCCTGCACTGCACCTACCGCACCGTCTCCAAGGCCATCCCGGCCTTCTCGCTGCCCGAGGTCTTCCTCGGCCTGGTTCCCGGCTGGGGCGGCTGCGCCCTGCTGCCGAACCTGATCGGCGCGGACCGCGCGGTCTCGGTCATCATCGAGAACTCGCTGAACCAGAACCGCCAGCTCAAGGGCAAGCAGGTCTTCGAGCTCGGCATCGCCGACGCGCTGTTCGACGGTGCGGACTTCCTGGAGCAGTCGCTCCTGTGGACCGCGAACGTGCTGAACGGCACGACCGAGGTCGTCCGCGACGAGATCGACCGCGGCGAGGCCTGGGACGCGGCGGTCGCCCGCGGCCGCTTCATCGCCGACTCCAAGGTGCACGGCGCGGCCCCGGCCGCCTACCGCGCGCTGGAGATCATCGAGGCTGCCAAGGACGGCGACCTGCAGAAGGGCTTCGACGCCGAGGACGCGGCCCTGGCCGACCTCATCATGGGCGGCGAACTGCGCTCCGGCATCTACGCCTTCAACCTGGTCCAGAAGCGCGCCAAGCGCCCGGCCGGCGCCCCGGACAAGAACCTGGCCCGCCAGGTCACCAAGGTCGGCGTCGTCGGCGCGGGCCTGATGGCCTCGCAGCTGGCGCTGCTGTTCCTGCGCCGCCTGGAGGTGCCGGTGGTCCTCACCGACATCGACCAGGAGCGCGTGGACAAGGGTGTGGGCTACGTCCACGCCGAGATCCAGAAGCTGCTCGGCAAGGGCCGCATCAACCAGGACAAGGCCAACCGCCTGACCGCCCTGGTGACGGGTGTCCTGGACAAGGCCGAGGGCTTCGCGGACGCGGACTTCATCATCGAGGCCGTGTTCGAGGAGATGTCCGTCAAGCAGAAGGTGTTCGCGGAGGTCGAGGCGGTCGCCCCGGCGCACGCGATCCTCGCCACCAACACCTCCTCGCTGTCGGTCTCGGAGATGGCTTCCAAGCTCCAGCACCCGGAGCGCGTGGTCGGCTTCCACTTCTTCAACCCGGTCGCGATCCTCCCGCTGCTGGAGATCGTCCGCGGTGAGCAGACCGACGACGCCTCGCTGGCCACGGCCTTCGGTGTCGCGCGGAAGCTGAAGAAGACCGCGGTCCTCACCAAGGACGCCCCGGCGTTCGTCGTGAACCGCATCCTGACCCGCTTCATGGGCGAGATCCAGAACGTCATCGACGAGGGCACCCCGGTGGTCACCGCCGAGAAGGCCATCGAGCCGCTCGGCCTGCCGATGTCCCCGCTGGTGCTGCTGGAGCTCGTGGGCCCGGCGATCGGCCTGCACGTCTCCGAGACCCTGAACCGCGCCTTCCCGGAGCGCTTCACCGTCTCCCCGAACCTCGCTGCGGTCGTCAAGGCCGGCAAGCGCGGCTTCTACACGTACGACTCCGGCAAGCCGGAGCTGGACCCCGAGGTCGCCGCCCTCCTCGTGCAGGGCGATGTCGTCCTGACCGAGGAGCAGGTCCGCGACCGCGTCCTGGACGCGGTGGCGCAGGAGATCGGCCTGATGCTGGAGGAGGGTGTCGTGGCCGAGGCCCAGGACATCGACCTCTGCCTCATCACGGGCGCGGGCTGGCCCTTCCACCTGGGCGGCGTCACTCCGTACCTGGACCGCGAGGGCGTCTCCGAGCGGGTGAACGGCAAGAAGTTCCTGGCCCCGGGCCTGGCGAGCGTTCCGGTCTGACGCACGGCCGGCACCGATACGGCGAAGGCCCCGCGCACCGAGAGGTGTGCGGGGCCTTCGCCGTGTCCGGTACGGCGGCCCGGTGTCGGCGGCCCGGTGTCAGCGGCCAGGTGTCAGCGGCCGCCGCCGAACGGGTAGTGCTCGCACGGGTCGTCGGAGCAGGGCAGGCGCGCGGCCAGCGCGGACTGCCTGATCCAGCTGCCCTCCGGTACGCCGTGGACCCGGAACGTGACGCGGGTGGACACGGAGTGGATGGCGCTGAAGACCGAGACGAAGTCCAGCGTGTAGGTGCCGGGCTTCCAGGTGTGCGCGTGGCTCACCTTCCACGCGCCGTCCTCGCCCACCACCGCGACGGCGATCAGCCGCTCGTTCTCCAGCACGGAGACCTTGCCGACGCCGGGCTCGGCGGTGCCGGAGAAGCGGGGCTTGGCCGTGGTGTACGCCCCCTCCTTCGGGGAGGTGACGGTCGGCGGGGCGACCCAGGTCTTGACGGTGAAGGAGAACAGGGCGACCGGGGTCGGGCCCTGCTCCGTGAGACCGACGGCTTGCAGGAGGTGCTCGCCGGCGGCCCAGTTGACCACCCTGCGCCACTGCCACTTGCCCTCCGGGCTGACGCGCGTGCCGCCGACGTAGGTCCCGTTGTCGAAGAACAGCAGGTAGCTCGTGCCCGGGGCCGCGGTGCCGGAGAACTTGCCCATGGCGCTGACGAGCTTGCCCGGCGCGGGCGACGCGAAGACCGGCGCGTCGCCGAACCGCATGTCGGCGTAGAGGGCGAACTCGGGCTTCTCCACGGTGAACTCGGCGGCCGGCGGCGGGAATTCCGGGGCCACCGCGCAGGCCTCGGCGTTGATGAAGCCCCTCGGCACGCCCGGGGAGTTGTGCAGGGCGATCGCCGTCATACGGGCCATCTCGCGGGCGCCGACCTGGTTGAAGTGCGTCGAGTCGATCATGCCGGCGGGGTGGTTGGGGTGCTCCCCCGCGTCGATCCAGCGGAAGTACTGGCGGGCCCGGTGGGGGCCGAGTTCGCGGAGCATCTGCGCGCTGAAGGCGTGCATGTCCACCAGGGCCGCGCCGGTCTCGGCCGCGGCCTCGCGCACCAGCTGGGGGTACTCCTCGCGGGTGTTCGCGACGCTGCCGTCGGCCTCGAAGGCACACCGGTCGGGAGGGGTGACCAGGACCGGAATCGCGCCCTCGCCCCGGATCCCCTCCACGTAGAGGTGGAGGAACTCCTTGAACTCGCGGTGGCCGTGGTAGCGCAGCGGGTGGTCGATGCGCTGCTCGACCCCGCCGAAGGCGACGAGGACGACGTCGCCGGGCTCCAGGAGGTTCAGGAGCGTGGGCAGCCGGTCCTCGTAGTAGTTCCGGGCGGTCATGGCGTCGCGGGCGTAGTTGCGCACCTCGTGGTACGGCGCCACGAACTCGCGTACGTACTGGCCCCAGCCCGCCATCGGCGCTTCGTCGGGCTTCCGGGACTTCGCGACGGAGTTCCCGAGTATGCAGATCTTGCTCATCGTCTGATCCTGATTCCTACAGCGGATACCCGGGAAGCCGGCCGGCGTGGTAACGCTGGTTCCTTGGCGATCCGAATTCGAATTGGCTTGCGATCGGGAAGTAGCTCGGCAGGAATCCGGCCAGGATCGCGTCCTGCTCGTCCTCCGAGACGTCGCCGTCATGGAAGTCGTTCAGGCAGAAGGTGTCGTTCGATCTCGCGGTGAGCATCGTGTTCAGCTTCGGGAGCTGTTCGCTGAGGCCCACGTTCACGAATCCGGCGCTCAGTCCGCCGGGCACGCTGCGCTCGGTGTAGTACCCGAAGTAGTGGTGCAGCGAGGAGGCGGTCGACACGTCCGTGGGGCTGCGCAGCTGGGCGTGGGCCGTGCGCTGCATCGCCTCGGGGAAGTGCGACTCCAGGTCGAACATGATGCTGCGCCGCAGCGGGTGCGGGGCGTGGACGAAGGAGTTCACCAGGGTCCGTCCGAACATCTGGCGGATGAGCTCGCGGTTGTTCTTCGCCGCCATCCGGCTGAACTCGTCGCCTTCGGTGATGGCGCTCATGGGAATGGCGTTCGACGAAGTGAAGTGCTTCGCCTGCCCGTTGCTCAGGTAGAACAGGCTGGGCTGGACCGGGCGGCCCAGGAAGATGTCGTCGTTGAAGTAGAGGAAGTGCTCGGCGAGCCCCTCGATGTGGTGCATGCGGCTTTCGATGGCGTGCGAGTTGTAGGTCGGGAGGCTGCCCGACGCTCCGAAGATCTCGCTGTGGTCCACGACGCGCACCCGGGGGTGGCTGGTGTCGAGCCAGGCCGGCACCTGCTGGTCGGTGATCAGGTAGATGTTGCGGATCCACGGCCCGTACATGTCGATCGAGCGCAGGGAGTAGCGCAGCTCGTCGCGGTTGCGGAAGCGCGCGGCGCTGGTGGCGGCGTCCTCGGTGACGATCCCCATCGCGCCCAGGGCGGCGTTCTTCCGCTCCAGCCAGGCCATGTCCGCGCCGTCGACCCAGGTGTAGACGGCGTCGACGGGGAAGGTGAAGTCGTGGTGGAGCGTCTGGGCGTACGGCTCGATGGAGGGGTAGGTCCGGCCGCCGAGGAGCAGGGACGCCTGGCGCAGCGCGGGCCGGGGCACGCGCGCGCCGATGAGCGTACGGGTCGGGGAGACGAAGAACTCCGGGTCCTCCGGGTCCTCCTCCCAGAAGGAGACGGTGCAGCCGTACGCGGCGCTCAGGCGCAGGGTGCGGGAGGCGGCGACGGCGCTCTGGTAGATCCGCACTCCGGCGAAGGCCGCCCCGATGTGGTCGGCGGCCAGTTCGGCGAGGGTGGTGAGGGTCGGCGAGTCGGAGTCGTTGAGCAGCGCGATGTAGACGGGCGCGCCGGGGTAGGTCTCGGCGAGCACCTTGAGGACTTCGTCGCGGTACTCGGTGTGGACGGCGACCGAGTGGCGCACCTTGGTGTCGCGCACCACGAAATACGGTATGCGGGCCCGGTCCAGCGCGTCCGCCGTCAGCGCGAGGTTGGTGGCGGAGATCTCGAAGGGCGACTCGGAGTCGATGATCCGGCAGATCTGGCCGCCGTCGCGCACCAGGGAGCGGTCGTGCTTGAGGATGCGTTCCTCGGTGGCGCGCAGTCGCTTGGTGCGGGAGGTGCTGGCCGGAGCGGCCGCGGCGGCCCGGGCGGCGCCGTCGTTGCCGGCGTGGAGTGCGTGGGCGGCGAGCCGGGCGGCCTTGGCCTGCGAGCGGGAGCCGGAGGCGCGGCCCTCGGCGAGCAGCCGGAAGAGGCCGTCCCAGCGGGCGGTGATGGCGGCGGCCTCGAACCGGTGGGCGGCCTCGAAGGCGGCGCCGCCCAGGGCGTGGCGCAGCTGGTCGTCCTCGATGAGCCGGGTGAGGACGCCGACGAGCGCGTCGGTGTCGCCGGGGGTGACCAGGATGCCGGTGCGGCCGTCCTGGACCACGTCGCGGGGGGCGTTGGGGCAGTCGTAGGCGACGACGGGGACGCCGGCCGTCTGCGCCTCCATCAGGGACAGGCCGCCCGCCTCGGACTCGGAGGTGCACAGGGCGATGCTCGCCTTGGCCCACTCCTCGGCGAGGTACGGGGCTTCGCTGATGAAGTGCACGCTGCCGTGCAGGCCGAGCTGGTCGCGGCGGCGGCGCAGGAGGCCGATCTGCGGGCCCTCGCCGATGACGCGCAGCGACCAGGTGGGGTGGTTCGGGGCGATGGCCGCCCAGGCCTTGAGGGCGTCGGTGACCCCGGCCCGCTCCACCAGGGGGGCGCTGAGCACGACGATGCGGGTCTGGAGCGTGGAGCGGGGGCGGAAGCCCGCGAGCGGGGCCGGCGGGATCACGTCGAGCTGCGGGTTGCCGGCGCCGAAGGTCTCCATGAACCATTCGTAGGAGCGCGGGCTGGGGAAGGTGACGGCGTCGAACCGCGGGGTGTGCCTGAGCAGCGGCTCGCCCTCGGGGCCGCCGAGCTCGGAGGCCCGCTGTTCGTGGTGGACGGTGAGCACGTCGCTGGGCACGAACGCCGCGGCGTACGCCATGAGCCCCGGCGAGGTGGTGACGAGCACGTCGGTGTCGAGGTTCTGGAGCGCGTATTCGAGCTCGACGTCCGCGAGCCGGTTGAACCGGTTGTCGCAGCGGCGCTCGACGATCGCGCTGGGTACGGAGGCCAGCGCGGCGGAGCGCGCCTCGTCCAGGCCCGATTCACGGACGGGCCGGTGGGTCGCGCCCGCGGCCTCGATGAGGAAGCCGCAGCCGACCCGGTCGTCGGGTACCGCGAAGCGGCGGCGGCGGACCTTGAAGACGCTGAGGACGGACACCTCGTACCCGAGGGCGGCCAGTTCCCCCGCCTGGTTGAAGACGGCGCGTTCGGCGTCGCTCATCGCGTCTGCCGCGGTCAGCAGGAACGTGACCTTCATACTTTTCCTCACCCGGCCGCGGTACTGCACGTGAACCGGAGGTTCCCGGCCGCCGTGTAGCGCGATTCGACCATGATCAAATTCTCTGGCCCGGGCGCCACCACGATCTTGCGCGCCGCGAACACCTGCTGCGGGTCACGCACGTCGTGCAACTTGCGGGCCACGCGCACGGAGCGCCGGCCCTCGGAGCAGAGGAGGACGTCCCAGTGCTCGCTGCGGTCCCCTCCCGGAGCCATCTCCGAAAGCGGCACCGCCACGCGCCACACACCGGGCTCCACCTCGGCGGGCCAGGCGGTGATCCGGCGGCCCGACGCGGCGAACTCGCACCACGCGCCCCCGGCCTGCATGCCGAGGACGCGGAACTCCACCTGAATGCCGGAATGTCCGATATGCAGCTGGATGACCTCCACCCCCGCTTTGGGGGCACTGCAGATGATACGTGCCTCGCCGGTGGCGCTGCGGACGATGCGGTGGCGGCTGCCGGTGACGGGCGAGAAGGCCATCGGCCCGGTCGCCCCGCCCTCGTACGCCGGGGGCACGTCGGCCAGCATCAGCGGCAGGCTGCGCGAGGAACGGCCGGCGTTCGTGCGCAGCCGGAGCTTCCAGCGCCCCGGGGTGACCGGGACCCCGCCCACCTCGGAGCCGAGCAGCACGGCGGCGTCCACCAGGACGCGGCCGTCGCGGTCGGTGCGGATGCGGGCGGGGACGGCGTGGCTGCTGCGGCCGCTCCCGACGACGATCTCGGCGCTCTGCGGGGTGCCGGCCGACGCCGGGAGCTCGGCGTGCAGGTTCACGGTCTGCCCGTCGAGCACGGCGGCGTACAGCAGGTGCGCGGATCGCTTCGCCTTCATCGGCACCAGGACGGGCACCATGATCCGCATGGCGCGGCGGGCGGCATCGAGCTTGCGGAGCCTCCTGCGCACGGCGCCGAGTCGGGCTCGTAGGGCGCTCATGCCTGTACACGTCCCAACTCGTTGAGGCGGCGCACCGGGAGGCCGGTGGCGCCCGGGATCTCGTAGGGGCTGGGGACGGGGAAGTACGCCTCCAGGAAGGCGGTGACCATGCGCTCCTGGGCGTCCGGGTCCGCGGGCACCACCGTGTCGTTGATGCAGAAGGTGTCGAAGTCCCGGCGCGCGACGAGGCGGTCGAGCCGCTGCTTGGCCTTCTCGTCACCGATGTCGATGTACGTGTACCGCAGGTCCGCCACCGTCGCCCGGGCCGAGTGGTAGGCGTGGTAGTGGTGCAGCGAGGAGGCGATGGGAACGTCGTGCGGGGAGCGGAAGGTCGCGTGCTGCGTGGTCCAGTGGGCCCGCTCGTAGACCTGCTCGATCTCGGAGAGCACGCTGCGCCGCAGCGCGTGCGGCGTGTGCTTCATCTTCTGGGAGATGAAGGTGCCGAACTGCTGGGAGATCAGGCTGCGGCTGTTGCGGCCCGCCGCGTTGACCGGAAGGTCCGCGTCGCCGCCCCGGCTGGAGGGGATGAGGGCCTTGGACATGAAGAACTTGGTCAGGCCGTTGGGGTGGAAGAAGTGCCCGGGCTCCACGGGTCTGCCGAAGAACACGTCGTCGTTGAGGTACAGGAAGTGCTCCGAGAGCTCTTCGATGTGGTGCAGCTGGCTCTCGATGGCGTGCGAGTTGAACGTCGGGAGCGCGGAGGGGTCGGAGAAGATCTCGCGGTGGTCGACCACGCGCAGGCCGGGGTACTCCGTGTTGAGCCAGCCCGGGGCCTGGCCGGCGGTGACCAGGTAGATGTTGCGCACCCACGGGGCGTACTGGTGGATCGAGCGCAGCGAGTAGCGCAGCTCGTCGCGGCTCTTGAAGCGGGAGTCGTTGGCGGCCTGTTCGTGCAGGGGCGCCGCGGCGCTCGCGCCCACGCCGCCGCGGGCCGCTTCCTTGCCGGCCCGCCAGACCGGGTCGGAGTCGTCGACCCAGGTGTAGACGACGTCGACGGGGTAGAGGTGGTCGCCCGGGAGCGGCGCGGTGAACTCGCTCAGCGTGCGCGTCAGGCCCGTGGCGTAGAGCTGGGGGACGGGGCTGAAGAGCTTCTGCTCGGCCAGCCGGCGTTCTTCGCTGACGCCGGCGGCGGTCACGACGCTGTTGGGGCGCGGAGCCACGTACTCCCCGCCGTCCTGGTCCCAGAATTCGAGTTCGACGCCGGACTCGGGGCCGAAGACGAGGTGTCCGGAGGGGTCGCAGACGTTCCAGGCCAGCCGGAGCACCTTGGTGTGGCGGAGCCTGCGCCAGGTGGGGGCGGCGGACCCGGAGCGCATGTTGGCGCCCGAACCCTCGCCCACGTAGCCGGGGTTGTGTCCGAAGCCGATCTGGAGGACCTCCTCCAGGTCCTCGCGATGGACGGACGGGACGGCCACGCAGGGCAGCCGGTTCGCGGTGCCGCGTATGCAGAAGAAGTCGATGTCGGCTTCTTCGAGCATGCTGACCAGGAGGTGCAGGTTGCGGGCGCGTGCGGCCCATTCGGTGGCGCCCGGTACGACGACTGCCCTGACGTGCTTGCCCCCGAGGCGCACGACGCGGATCGCGCCGCGCGCGCTGTGCCGGGCGCCCCGGCTCCTGCCGCCGAGGGCGCGGACCGCCAGGGCGGTGCGCAGCGTGTCGAAGGAGGCCAGGAAGGCCATGACCGCCTGGCGCAGGGGACGCGGCACCTTGCGAACGATCTTGCGGCGGGCTCGTACCGGCAGCAGCGAACGGTAAGACGCGACCAGAGCACTCGCCTCAGGGTTCTTGAGGCTCACAGACTTCCGTACCTTCCATCACACGCCACCGCCCATGTCCCCCACGCCTCGGCGTACGGGACACCCCCGTCAGAACAATGACTGGAAGGTGTACTACGGGTGTCTGTCCCGTGGCGACTGATCCAGCATTACCCAACCTTTACATGGCTGATTACGAGGCGTCCATCAATGGCCATCGATTCAGGGGTGCCGTTACCGAGCTGAAATGAACTTGCGGCGCATCAGGGGTTTCGGTGTGGAGGTCATCACAGTAAGGTCCGCCCACACTCAGGAGAACAAGGGGCGAAGAGGGAAAAATACGGTCAGACCTGGATGGAACGGTCCATAGTGAAACCGCCCTCGACCCCTTGCCGGGCCACCCGGAGCCCGCCGTCGGCGTCCAGGAACGCGGCCACGACGCGGCCCGTCCGATCGAGCTCGAGGGCGGGGGCGGCGGCGCACCACTCACCGGTCGGCGCCCACCAGACCCCCGCGCCCTCGTTCCCGGTGCCGAAGGCGCCGAGAACGACCTGGCCGTCGAGGGCCCGGTAGGCCAGCACCGTGCAGTCGTAGCCGTCGATCATCGTCCGCACGACCGCGACGCGGCCACCGTCCGCGCTGCCGCCCAGCGGGATCACCCACCCGCCGTCCCGGTAGGCCTGGATTCCCGTGGTCGCCTGGTCGATCCAGTAGTACGTGACCCGGCCCGGGGCCGTCTCGATGCCCACCGCGCTCTGCTCGACCGGCGCGAACGGCAGGTCCGGGGTGCGCACCAGCGGCTCGTCCGCCCCCGGCTGGTAGCAGCGCATCGCCCCCGTGCCGATCGGCACCAGGGCCTCCATCAGCCCCGACGCGTGGGGCACCGGCGCCATGTCGGAGCGCGCGCCCAGGCACTTGATGCCCTGCCAGGGAAGCCACTTGCCGGCGGCCGACTCGCGGCGCACCGCGAGGGCGCCGGAGGCGTTGGCGAGGAAGACGTACGCCGACCCGTTCGCGGCGATCGAGACGACCGGGCTGCCGATGTACGGAGCCCGGGCGGGATCCCGGTGCGGGTTGCCCAGGGAGGTCCACTCACCGAGGGGCCGGCCGGTCTGGTACTGGATCGCGTGCGCCAGCTCGACGCTGTCGCCGCCCTTGCCGCGCACGGTGCGGCGGCCCACGAAGTGGACGAAGCCGTTGGGTCCCTGGGCCACCGACAGCGCGGCCGTGTCCGGGGCGGCGAAGCAGTCCGGCCCCCGCCAGTACGGCCCGCCCGGCGTGGTCTCGGTCCAGCGCAGCAGCCCGCCAGGGGTGCGCACGTACGCCGACAGCAGGCCCTCGGGGCCCCGCACCAGCCAGCGGCCGTCGAGCACGGAGCGGGGGCCGTCCGGCCCGGTTCCCGTGCCCCGTCGGGCAGTTGCCCCGGCGCCGTCCCGCTGCACGCCGGCTCCCGATCTCGACCGCATGACGTTGCCCTCCAGCATTTCGCGCGGCCCGGCAGCGGCCACATCGTGCGGATTCTAGTTCGAGAGACGGATCCGGCGGTCCCGGACCCGGGGCGCACGCCAGTCGCAATATCTGTCTATAGTGCACGGTCAGCGTGGCATGAGCGGGTGTCGGCCGAGCCGCCCCGGATCCCGCCGCTCCAGCGCCCCGCTCCACCGCCCACGCCGGCCCGACGATTGAGGACTGAAGCAGAGTGAGCCAGGACGTCCAGACACCGGACCGTCGCCCAGCCCCCGACACGTCGGCGGGAAGAGGACGCAAGCGGGTGCGCACCCGCGGGCAGCGCATCAGGCGGGGCGTCCTGCTGACCCTCCTGGTCCTGATCGTCGCCGCGGGCGGCACGGGCTGGTGGGCGTACAGCCACCTGAACGACAACATCGACAGCGTCGACCTGGACCAGGCGATCGGCACGGACAACCGGCCGGCGAAGGTCCCGGACAGCGGACAGAACATCCTGGTCCTCGGCTCCGACTCGCGCGCCGGCGCCAACGGCGAACTCGACCACGGCGATGTGAGCGGCTCCCGCTCGGACACCAACATGCTGGTGCACATACCCGAGGGCCGTAAGAAGGCCACCGCGATCAGCATCCCCCGCGACACCCTCGTCACCCGGCCCGACTGCAAGGACGAGAAGGGCAAGACCGTCGCCGGCGCAAAGCGCGTCATGATCAACAGCGTCATCGGGGTCGGCGGTCCGGCCTGTGTCGTCAAGACCGTCGAGGGCATGTCCGGCGTCCGCGTCGACCACCTCGTCAAGGTGGAATTCGCCGGCTTCAAGGAGCTGGTGGACGCGCTGGGCGGCGTGAACGTCACCCTCGACAAGCCCATCAAGGGCGGCCTGAACCTCGACGCGGGCACGCACCGCCTCAACGGCACGGACTCCCTCAAGTTCGTTCGCACGCGCCACGGTTACGGCGACGGCAGTGACCTCGGGCGCATCGACCTGCAGCAGAAGTTCATGCTGGCGATGCTGTCCGAGATCAAGAACCAGGACGCCCTCGGCAACCCGGCCCAGCTCTACAAGCTCGCCGACGCCGGCACCAAGGCCCTGACGACCGACTCCCAGCTCGGCTCCCTCAAGGGCCTGGCGGACTTCGCCTCCAGCATGAAGGGCGTCGACCCGGACACCATGGAGACGATCATGCTGCCGGTCGCCTACGACAAGATCAACAAGAACCGCGTCGTCGCCGCGGAACCGCAGGCCGGCCAGCTGTGGGAGGCCCTGCGCAACGACCAGCCGATCCCGGCCGCGGCCAAGAAGTCCCCCGCCACCGGCGGCTGACACACCCCGCAAACGCCTCGTAGGCACCGGCCCCCCGCGGACCGGTGCCTACGAGCGTTTGCGCCCGCCGCGCGTTCAGCGGCCCTCGCGCGCCGGGTTCGGGGTCATGCCCTCGCCCCGGCCCAGCCGGCTGTGCTGCCTGCCGTAGAGGAAGTAGACGGCGATGCCGATCACCATCCAGATGCCGAAGCGCAGCCAGGTCTCGGCCGGCAGGTTGAGCATCAGCCAGACCGACGCGGCGATCGACAGGATGGGCACCAGCGGCACCCACGGGGTGCGGAAGGCCCGGTGCAGGTCGGGCCGGGTGCGGCGCAGGACCATCACGCCGAGCGCGACGACGACGAAGGCGAAGAGCGTGCCGATGTTCACCAGGGTCGCCAGCTCGTTGATGCTGGTGAAGCCGGCGACGATCGCGATGATCCCGCCGAGCAGGATGGTCGGCCGGTAGGGCGTACGGAACTTCGGGTGGGTCCGCGAGAAGAACCGCGGCAGCAGTCCGTCGCGGCTCATCGCGAAGAACACCCGGGTCTGGCCGAGCAGCAGGATCATGCAGACCGTGGTCAGGCCCACCGCCGCGCCGAAGCTGATGATGCCTCCGTAGACCGGATGGCCGGCGGATTTGAAGGCGTCGGCCAGCGGGGCGCTGACGGAGAGCTCCTTGTAGTTCTGCATGCCGGTCACCACGATCGAGACCGCCACGTAGAGCACGGTGCAGATGATCAGCGAGCCGAGGATGCCGCGCGGCATGTCCCGCTGCGGGAGCTTGGTCTCCTCGGCGGCGGTGGCCACCACGTCGAAGCCGATGAAGGCGAAGAAGACCACGGAGGCGGCCGTGAAGATGCCCATGATGCCGAAGTTGGTGGGCTCGTAGCCGAAGATGAGCTGGACGAGCGGGGCATCCAGTCCGGAGCCGCCCGTCTGGGGTTCGGCCGGCGGGATGAACGGCGTGTAGTTGGACTTCGTGATGAAGAACGCGCCGGCGATGATCACGATGAGCACCACCGTGACCTTGATCGCGACGACCACCGCGGTGATCCGCGCGGACAGCTTCACCCCGACGACCAGGATCGCCGTGAGCACCAGGACCAGGATGAAGGCGAGCAGGTCGAAACTGCCGCCCGGAACGTCGGGCCCCTGGAGCGAGGCGGGCAGGTGGAGGCCGGCGTTGTCCATGAGCGAGCGGACGTACCCCGACCAGCCGACGGCGACGACCGCGGTGCCGAGCGCGAACTCCAGCACGAGGTCCCAGCCGATGATCCAGGCGGGCAGCTCGCCGATCGAGGAGTACGAGAAGGTGTACGCGGATCCGGCCACCGGGACGGTGGAGGCGAACTCGGCGTAGCACAGGGCGGCCAGCGCGCACACGATGCCGGCGGCGACGAACGCGAGGGCCGTGGAGGGGCCCGCGGTCTCCTTGGCGACCTTGCCCGTGAGGACGAAGATGCCGGTACCGATGATCACGCCGACGCCGAAGACGGTCAGGTCCCAGGAGGAGAGCGACTTCTTGAGCGCGTGTTCCGGCTCTTCCGTGTCGAGGATCGACTGTTCGACTGATTTCGTACGGAAGGGACCGTTCTGGTTCCTACTCACCGACGCACCTCCGCAGGGCAGACCGCATCGAAACGAAACGGGCCGGAAGGCCCACCCTCCAAGGGTTAACCTCCCGGCCCGTGGCGTGCAACCGCAGATGATCAGTCGTGCTCAGTCGACGTCGACGGCGGCGGCCGGCTCGCTGTCGTAGCGCCCGTCCAGCTTGGCCACCAGGCCCGTGACCTGCCGCGCGATGTCCGGGGCGGTCAGACCGATCTCGGCCATGACCTCCTTGCGCGTGGCGTGGTCCAGGAACCGCTGCGGAATGCCGAAGTCGCGCAGCGGTACGTCGACCCCCGCGTCCCGCAGTGCCTGCGCGACGGCGGAGCCCACACCGCCGGTGCGGCTGTTGTCCTCCACGGTGACGACCACGCGGTGGCCGTCGGCGAGCGGGGCTAGGGCCTCGTCCACCGGCTTGACCCAGCGCGGGTCGACCACGGTCGTGGAGATCCCCTGTTTGTCGAGGAGGTCGGCGATCTCCAGGCACATCGGGGCGAGCGCTCCGACCGAGACGAGCAGTACGTCCGGACGGGTGACCTCGGCGGCCGGACGGCGCAGCACGTCCATGCCGCCGATCCTGCCGACGGCGGGGACGGCCGGACCGACGACGCCCTTGGAGAAGCGCACGACGGTCGGCGCGTCCTTCACCAGGACGGCCTCGTTCAGCTGCGCGCGCAGCTGCTCGGCGTCGCGCGGGGCTGCCAGGCGCAGGCCCGGGACCACCTGCAGGATGGACATGTCCCACATGCCGTTGTGGGAGGCGCCGTCGGTGCCGGTGACACCGGCGCGGTCCAGGACGAAGGTGACCCCGCACTTGTGCAGGGCCACGTCCATCAGGACCTGGTCGAAGGCGCGGTTGAGGAAGGTCGCGTACACCGCGAAGACCGGGTGGGCGCCGCCGGAGGCCAGGCCGGCCGCCGAGGTGGCGCCGTGCTGCTCGGCGATGCCGACGTCGAAGATCCGGTCCGGGTAGGCGTCGGCGAACTTCTTCAGGCCGACGGGCTGGAGCATGGCCGCGGTGATGGCGACGATGTCCTTGCGCTCCCTGCCGAGCTTGACCATCTCGTCGGCGAAGACGGAGGTCCAGCTGGCGGCGTCCGTGGAGACCGGCAGGCCGGTGTCCGGGTGGATGACGCCGACCGCGTGGAAGCGGTCCGCCTCGTCCTGGACGGCCGGCTCGTAGCCCCGGCCCTTCTGGGTGAGGCAGTGCACGATGACCGGCCCGCTGAAGCGCTTGGCGCGCTGCAGGGCCGATTCCAGGGCCTCGATGTCGTGGCCGTCGATGGGCCCGATGTACTTCAGGCCCAGGTCCTCGAACATGCCCTGCGGGGCGATGAAGTCCTTGAGGCCCTTCTTGGCGCCGTGCAGGGTCTCGTAGAGCGGCTTCCCGACGACCGGGGTGCGCTCCAGGAGGTCCTTGCCGCGGGCCAGGAAGCGCTCGTAGCCGTCCGTGGTGCGCAGGGTGGCCAGGTGGTTCGCGAGGCCGCCGATGGTGGGGCCGTACGAGCGCTCGTTGTCGTTGACGACGATCACCAGGGGACGGTCCTTGGCGGCGGCGATGTTGTTCAGCGCCTCCCAGGCCATGCCGCCGGTGAGGGCACCGTCGCCGATGACGGCCGCGACGTGGTGGTCCTCCTTGCCGAGCACCTCGTTGGCCTTCGCGAAGCCGTCGGCCCAGCCCAGCACGGTGGACGCGTGCGAGTTCTCGATCACGTCGTGCGCGGATTCGGCGCGCGAGGGGTAGCCCGACAGGCCGCCCTTCGTGCGCAGGCCGCCGAAGTCCTGGCGGCCGGTGAGCAGCTTGTGCACGTAGGCCTGGTGGCCGGTGTCGAAGAGGACCTTGTCCTTGGGCGAGTCGAACACCCTGTGCAGAGCGATCGTCAGCTCGACGACACCGAGGTTGGGGCCGAGGTGCCCGCCGGTCTTGGAGACGGCGTCGACGAGGAAGGTCCTGATCTCTGCGGCGAGCCGCTCGAGCTCCTCCTGGCTGAGCCGGTCCAGATCGCGCGGTCCCTTGATGCGGGTCAGCAGCACCCGTGCCTCCTTGCAGTCGCTTGCTGGTCTGCCGAGTCTAATGTTCGCCACTTGGGCGTCAGTAAAGCGCGGTCCCGGTCAGGTCACACCTTTGTCATACCTGTACACATCAGCACGGAGTCACACCCCCCAAAAGGGTGCTTACCCGTACATCTGTACGTACACGCCTACGCGCAGATGCCCGGCGCCACATCAAGTGGCACCGGGCACTGTGACGGTTCTTACCGCCGGATCACGCTCCGCGCACGCCGGTCAGGCGCGCCCGGCCGTCTTCTGCGTCTTGCGGGTGATCGAGTCGATCACCACGGTGGCGAGGAGGACCGCGCCGGTGATCATGTACTGGATCGGCGTCGCGATTCCCTCCAGGGCCAGACCGTACTGGATGGAGGTGATGACCATGACGCCGAGGAGGGCGTTCCAGGTCCGGCCGCGGCCGCCGAAGAGGCTGGTGCCGCCGATGACGGCCGCCGCGATCACGTTCATCAGCAGGTCGCCGGCGCCGGCGCTCTGGTTCGCCGCCGCGATCTTGGAGGCCCAGAAGAGGCCGCCGATGGCCGCGAAGGTGCCGGCGATCGCGAAGACCGTGATCCGGACCCGGTTGACGTTGATGCCGGCGCGCCGGGAGGCCTCGACGCTGCCGCCGAGGGCGAAGACCTGACGGCCGAAGGTGGTGCGCCGCAGGAGGAAGTCCGTGCCGACCAGGGCCAGCAGGAAGAGCACGATCGCCAGCGGCAGGCCCTTGTACTGGTTGAACACCATGGCCGGACCGAAGGTGAACACCGCGAGGAGCCCGGTGCGCAGCAGGATCTCTCCGAGCGGCCGGGAGGGGACCCCGGCGGCCGCGCGGCGCCGGTTGTCGGAGAACGTGGCGAGGAAGTACCCGGCCACGGCGAGGGCGGCGAGCCCGTAGCCGACGGCCACGTCCGAGAAGAAGTACGTGGTCAGCTGCCCGACCACACCCTCGGAGTCGAGGTTGATCGTGCCGTTGCTGCCGAGGATCTGCAGCATGGCGCCGGACCAGAAGAGCAGGCCCGACAGGGTGACGGCGAAGGCCGGGGCGCCGATCTTGGCGAAGAAGAAGCCGTGGAGGGAGCCGATCAGGGCGCCTCCGGCGATCGCCGCGAGGATGGCCAGCCATTCGTTGACGCCGTTGGTGACCGAGAGGACGGCCACGATCGCGCCCGAGACGCCGCTGACCGAGCCGACCGAGAGGTCGATCTCGCCGAGCAGCAGCACGAAGATGATGCCGACCGCCATCATGCCGGTGGCCGTCATCGTGATCGCGATGTTGGTGAGGTTCTCGGCGCCGAGGAAGTTCGAGTTCAGGCCCTGGAAGATGCTCCAGATGATGATCAGGCCGAGGACGACGGGCACGGAGCCCAGGTCGCCGGCCTTGAGCTTGCGGCCGAACTCGTTCACGTATCCGGCGAGGCCCTGCTCGCGGACGAGCAGGCGGGGGTCCACGGCCGGGATGGCGTCGTGGGCGGCAGCCGGATTGACGGGGTCTATGTGCTGGGTGCTCACTTGCGGGCCTCCCCGGTGCGGGCCGCCCGGCGGGTCACGGCGTTGTCCGTGGCCCCGGTGATGGCGGAGATGATCTCTTCCTGCGACGTGTCCTTCACGGAGAAGACGCCGTTGTTGCGGCCCAGCCGCAGGACGGCCACCTTGTCGGCCACGGCCTTCACATCGGCCATGTTGTGGCTGATGAGGATGACGGCGTGACCGCGCTCGCGCAGCCGCTCGACCAGGTCGAGCACCTGTGCGGTCTGCTCGACGCCGAGGGCGGCGGTGGGCTCGTCGAGGATCACGAGCTGGGGCTCGCCCAGCATGGAGCGGGCGATCGCCACGGTCTGGCGCTGACCGCCGGAGAGCGAGGCGATGGGGATGCGGACACTGGGGATCCGGATGGACAGGGTGGTCAGGAGCTCGCGTGCGCGCCGCTCCATCTCCACCTCGTCGAGGATGCCGCGCCGCTTGAGCTCGCGTCCCAGGAAGAGGTTGCCGACGACGTCGATGTTGTCGCACAGCGCGAGGTCCTGGTAGACCGTCGCGATGCCCAGGTTCTGGGCGTCGTGGGGCTTGGTGATCGAGACCGGACGGCCCTCCCACTCGATGACTCCGTCATCGATGGGGTGCACGCCGGCGATCGTCTTGACCAGCGTGGACTTACCGGCGCCGTTGTCGCCGACGAGGGCGACCACCTCGCCGGAGTGGATCTCGAGTTCTACGTCGGTGAGGGCCTGAACGGCGCCGAACCGCTTCGAGACCCCTCGCAACGCCAGTACGGGCGCAGCGGACACATGAACCATCTCCTTGCCGCCTGACCGGCGGGGATGTCGTGCAAAAGAGCAGGACCGCGGGGGATTTGAGAGAAACGAATCTGCTGGACGGATCCGCTCAACGGATCCGCTCAACGGATCCGCTCAACGGATCCGCTGAACGGGTCCGTTGAACGGGTCCGTCCGAGAGAATCGTTTCTGTCCGGCGCCCCGCCAGTGGCGGGATGGAGGCGGGGACGCCGGACAGGCTTGGGGGCCGCTCGGCGGACCGAGCGGCGGGGGGCCTTACTTCAGGCCGATGGCGGCGCAGGCGGCCGCGTACTTGTCGGTGCAGATCTCGTCGACCGTGTAGACGTTGTCGCGGACGACGGTGTCCTTGACGTTCGCCTTGGTCAGCGAGACGACCGGGATCAGCAGGGACGGGACGCCCTTGGTGGTGGGGCTGTCGACCTTGGCGGTGGCGGTGGTCGCGATCGACTCGCCCTTGGCGAGGGCCACGGCCATCTTCGCGGCGGCCTCGGCCTCGGGGGCGTACGGCTTGTAGACGCTCATGAACTGCTCGCCCGCGACGATCCGCTGCACACCGGCGAGTTCGGCGTCCTGGCCCGTGACCGGGGGCAGGGGGGACACGCCGGCGGCCTTGAGGGCGGTGATGATGCCGCCGGCCATGCCGTCGTTGGCGGAGTAGACGCCGATGACCTTGTCCTTGCCGAGCGCGGAGAGTGCGGCCGCCATGTTGGTGTTGGCGTTCTCCGGCTTCCACTCGACGGTGTCGTACTCCTTGCCGACGTTCACGTTGCCGTCGAGGACGGAGTGCGCGCCCTTCTTGAACAGCGCGGCGTTCGGGTCGGTGACCGAGCCGTTCATCATGACGATCTGGCCGTCCTTGGCCTTGGCGCCCAGGGCCTCCAGCAGCGCCTTGCCCTGGACCTTGCCGACCTCTTCGTTGTCGAAGGAGGTGTAGGCGTCGATCGGGCCCTCGGCCAGGCGGTCGTAGGCCACGACCGGGATGCCGGCCTCCTTGGCCTTCTTGACCGAGCCGGCGATGGCCTTGGAGTCCACCGCGTCGATGATCAGGACGTTCACCTTGTTGGTGATCATCGTGTCGACCTGGGAGTTCTGCGTGGTCGCGTCCTGCTTGGCGTTGGCGTAGACGACCTCGCCCTTGCCCGCGGTCAGGTCCTTGACCGCCTTCTCGATGAGCGGCTTGTCGAACTTCTCGTAACGCGCGGTCTGGTTCTCCGGCAGGAGCAGACCGACCTTGATCGCGCCGCCCTTGACCGCGCCGGTGGCGTTGTCCTTCTTGTCCCCGGACTCCTTCGCGCTGCCGCAAGCGGCGAGCGAGACGGCCATGGTGCCGGCGGCAACGGCGACGGCGACTCTGCGCATACGCGTGTTCATTACTTGAACCTCCCTGACGAGGCCGCAGCACTGCGGCCGAGGTGGATGTGAGTCAACCCCGGCCGCGAGTTTGTCGTCAAGGAGTGAATGCTTAACGAGATGACAACGACGCCATTCGTTATCTAACTGAAGACAAGACGGCGGGAGCTCGCACTCCACTTCCATTTTCCGCCAAAAGCGTCGAATCGCCCATCTCACTCAGTACGAGGGCCAGCGCGCCCAGCACCTCGGCCCGCCCGCCCAGGGACCCCGTGAGCACCGACAATTGCCGGGCGGCACTGGGGATCGCGTACCTCCCCACCGATTCACGGATGGGGGCCAGGACCAGTTCACCGGCGTCCGCGAGGGACCCGCCCAGGACCACCCGGCTCGGGTTCAGGAGATTGCACAGGCTGGCCACGCCGCTGCCGATGTGGCGGCCCACGTCGGTGATGACCCGACGGCAGCCGGGGTCCCCGTCCCGGGCCAGTTCCACCACCCGTTCCATCGTCAACTCCGGTCCGTGGCTGCTCTGCAGGAGCGGCAGCACGTACCGGGCGGCGGCGAAGGTCTCCAGGCAGCCGCGGTTGCCGCAGCGGCAGACCGGACCCGATTCGTCGAGCGTGATGTGCCCGATCTCGCCGGCGGTGCCACCGGGTCCCCGGTAGATCTGCCCGTTGATGACGAGCCCCGCGCCGACGCCGCTGGCCACCTTGATGTAGGCCAGGTCCTTCACTCCCCGGCCGCTCCCCCAAACGAGTTCGCCCAGCGCCCCGAGGTTCGCGTCGTTGTCCACGTACACCGGTACGCCCAAACGCTGCGAGAGCTCGCGCCGCGGGTTGATCCCGGCCCAGCCCGGCAGGATCGCGGTGGACCCGAGGGTGCCGGACTCCAGGTCGATGGGGCCCGGTACCCCGAGTCCGACGCCGATGACCTTGTCGCGGCCGATCCCGATGCCCTCGATGAGCCGTCCCACCAGGGCTTCCGCCCGGTCGAAGCCGTCGGCCCAGGAGGCGTCCACGTCCAGCGGCTCGGACTCCTCGGCCAGCACCTGGTGGGCCAGGTTCCCCACGGCCACCCGCAGGTGGGTGTGGCCGAAGTCCACGCCGATCACGATGCCGGCGTCCCCGCTGAGCGAGACGCTGCGCGCCCGCCTGCCCCCGGCGGAGGTGTCCGTGACCTCGACGGTCCCGGCCTCCTTGAGCTCCCGGACGATGTTGGAGACCGTGGCCGCCGACAGTCCGGTGCTCCGGGCGATCTCCGCCTGGGTCAGCGAACCGGCGAGCCGTACCGCCCGTACGACGCGCTCCAGATTGGCGCGATGCAGTGAAGACTGCGATCCGGGAGTCTGCACGACTCATCCACTCCTGCCCATAAGCAACGGCAAGCCGTCGCCCCCCGGCCGGGGCCGTCAGCGGCTGGGTGCTCCGACTGACACGAGACCCCGGCGTCTCTCCAACTTGTGAACCTTAAGTCGAGCCTTTGCGCCTCGCGACGTCAAGAGGCCGCTGCAGTACGAAACGGCCACTACCGGTCATAAGTATGAGAGAAACCTCCATCCTGATCGTGCTACGGTCGCCGTGGCGCTGGTCATCACGGTCTTCACGGCCGGATCGGGCGCCCTCTGTCATGCAAGCGCTACGCAAGGAGGTGTTCGGGATGAGTCCCGATCGAAGTCCTTGCAGCGCTCTCTTCGGCTGAGCTCCCTGAGTCCACTCACCGAGCGGCCGGTCTCTCTTCGAGTGTGCGCGCCCGCGACCCCTCGCCGCCTCCGCGCTTTTCTGCATTCATCTTCGTAACCCTTCCGCACGCCCTGACGCTTCCGTCGGGCGCGCGTCATCCATGCCCACCGGCGTGTCCCGCGGCCGTACGTGCCGCCCTGCGCCGACCCATGATCACTCCACGTGACCGCGCGGCTTCGCGCTGCCCGGACGCCGTGGAGGGAGGTTCTTGCCATGACCATGCTCACCCCTCGCACCCCCACGAAGCTCGCACCCCCGGGCCGGGCCCGCCGCGAACGCAAGACCGCCGAGCTGGAGGCCCGCACCCGGGTCGTCGGCGAGCGGCTCGCCGGGATCAGCGCCCGTCCGGGCGTCCGGGTCCTCCAGGACGCGGACGCCTCCCGCAACGGCCTCACCCACGCCGAGGCCGCGCTGCGCCTGGAGCGCCACGGCTCCAACGTCATCGCCCAGGAACGCGCCCCGCGCTGGTACGTCCAGCTGGCGAAGGCGTACGCGAACCCCTTCATCGCCGTCCTGGTCTTCCTGGCGGCCGTCATGTACTGGCAGGACCCCGCCGACCCGGGCGTCATCATCCTCTCGGTGATGGTCGGGATCAGCGGCCTGCTGCGCTTCTGGCAGGAGTACCGCTCGGGCCGGGCAGCCGACGCGCTCAAGCAGCTCGTCACCACCACCTGCGCGGTGCAGCGCCGGGCCGGCAGCGGCTCCGGTCCCACCACCTTCGAGATCCCGATGGACCAGGTGGTCCCGGGCGACGTGGTCAAGCTGGCCGCCGGCGACCTGATCCCGGCCGACCTGCGGCTGATCACCGCCAAGGACCTGATGGTCAGCCAGGCCGCCCTGTCCGGGGAGTCCCTGCCGGTCGCCAAGGCCGACACCCGCACCGACGACCTCGGCCAGAGCGGGACCACCGACCCCGTCGAGGCCGACAACCTCTGCCTGATGGGCACTTCGGTGACCTCCGGCACCGCCACCGGACTCGTCGTCGCCACGGGCTCCGACACCTACTTCGGCTCGATGGCCGGTTCCCTGGTCGGCGAGCGCCCCGAGACCAACTTCGACACCGGGGTGCGCAAGGTCAGCTTCCTGCTGATCCGCTTCATGCTGGTGATGGTCCCGATCGTCTTCATGATCAACGGCTTCACCAAGGGCGACTGGGAGGCCGCCTTCCTCCTCGGCATCGCCGTCGCGGTCGGTCTGACCCCCGAGATGCTGCCGATGGTCGTCTCCGCCAACCTGGCGCGCGGCGCGGTGGCCATGTCCAAGCGCAAGGTGGTCGTCAAGCGCCTCAACGCCATCCAGAACCTGGGTGCGATGGACGTGCTCTGCACGGACAAGACCGGCACCCTCACCGAGGACCGGATCGTCCTGGACCGCTACCTCGACGTGCACGGCGACGAGGACAACGAGGTCCTGGAGTACGGCTACCTCAACGCGCACTTCCAGACGGGCCTGAAGAACCTGATGGACCAGGCGGTCATCGACCGCGTGGGCGAGGCCGAGGAGGTTGTCGTCGATGCCCGTTTCTCGATGGTCGACGAGATCCCCTTCGACTTCGCCCGGCGCCGGATGTCCGTGGTCCTGAACCGCAACAGCATCGTGGGCGGCGCCGGCCGGCCCGAGCACGTCATGATCACCAAGGGTGCCGTCGAGGAAGTCCTCGCCCTGTGCACCCACATGACGGACCGCGGGCGGAAGGTCGAGCTGACCGAACAGCTCCGGTGGCACGTGACCCGCATCGCCGAGGACAACAACCGCCAGGGCCTGCGCGTCCTCGCCGTCGCCACCCGCACGATGGACGCCCCCCGCGACACCTACACCGTCGCCGACGAGGACGGCCTGACCCTGGTCGGCTTCCTCGCCTTCCTCGACCCGCCGAAGGCCGACGCCGCCCTGGCCCTCCAGGGCCTGGCCGACAAGGGCATCGCGGTCAAGGTGGTCACCGGCGACAACGAGCTCGTCGCCGCCCGGGTCTGCGCCGATGTCGGCCTGACCGTCGGCCACGTGGTCGGCGGCACCGAGATCGACGCCCTCGACGACGCCGAACTGCGCGCGCTGGCCGCCCGTACGACCGTCTTCGCCAAGATCAACCCGGTCCAGAAGGCCCGGATCGTACGGGCCCTGCAGGCCGACGGCCACACGGTCGGCTTCCTCGGCGACGGCATCAACGACGCGGCCGCGCTGCGCGACGCGGACGTCGGCATTTCGGTGGACACCGCCGTGGACATCGCCAAGGAGTCCGCCGACATCATCCTGCTGGAGAAGGACCTGACCGTCCTGGAGCAGGGCGTGATCCAGGGCCGGACCACCTTCGGCAACACGATCAAGTACATCAAGATGACGGCCAGTTCCAACTTCGGCAACGTCTTCTCCGTGCTGGTGGCGAGCGCCTTCATCCCCTTCCAGCCGATGCTGGCGATCATGCTGCTGGTGCAGAACCTGGTCTACGACATCGCCCAGCTGGCCACCCCGTGGGACCGGATGGACGAGGAGTACCTGAGGAAGCCCCGCAACTGGGACGCCAAGGGCATCGGCCGCTTCATGCTCTGCATCGGCCCGATCAGCTCGATCTTCGACATCGCGATGTTCGTCATCATGTGGAACGTCTTCGCCGCCAACACCGAGGCGCACGAGGCGCTCTTCCAGTCCGGCTGGTTCATCGAGGGCCTGCTCTCGCAGACCCTGGTCGTCCACATGATCCGTACCCGCAAGATCCCCTTCATCCAGTCGCGGGCGTCCTGGCCGGTGATGGTGATGACCGTCCTCGCGGTGCTGACCGGGCTCTTCCTGCCCTTCTCGCCGCTGGCCTCCTCGCTGGGCTTCGTACCCCTGCCGGCGAGCTACTTCCCCTGGCTGATCGGCGTACTGCTGGCGTACTGCACGCTCACGCAGCTGCTGAAGACCGTGTACATCCGCAAGTTCGGCACCTGGCTCTGAGGAGCCGTGGGTGAGTGGGGGTGAACCTCCTGCTGCCCGCTGGGGCGGCACATGGTCCGCGAACCGAGCGGCGGGGCCGAGGCGGCCACCCGTTCGGGGCCGTGTGCCTGAACGTGGAGGAGGCCCACATCCGCCACCGGCTGGTCGACACGCTCGGCCAGCCTGGCTGCCGACTGGGCTCGAACCGCAGCCAGGCCGACCCGAAGGCCGGCCTGGTTGCGGTGCCCGTACTGCTGCCCCCCAAGGGCGGGGGCGAATGCGCGAGGAAGCTGTCAGCAACCTCTCTCTCGACCGTTCCTGTTCACCGTGCAGGATTGAGCCCTGCGCAGCGGCACGCCCCGAACGGTCTTGGACGCACTGGGTTCCGGCTTTCGCGGCCCGGTCGGCGACACGCATCATGTGCGTGGTCCGTTCCGGGAGGTCCGGTTCCCTCACGACCTGACCAAGTGGACGCGGCCAAAGGCGACGGGGAGGCCCTGAACCATCACTCCGGTGGAGCAGGGGCCCCGCACGCTGGCACCGCACCCGGCGTCCCAGATCGCACCAGCGACGTACCCGACCGAGTGCCACCCCTCGCAAGCCGCCAATCCGACAACCACCCAATCGAGCTAACGGCCGGGGTGAGCTGGTCGGTCGTGCCCGACCCGTCCGCTGCGTGAGCGGACGCGCTCCTTGATCGGCCGCGCTACTTGAGCGTGGCCGAGGTCAGGCCCGCCTGGATCTGCCGCTGGAAGGACAGGTAGACCACCAGCATCGGGATCATCGCGATGGTCACGCCGGCGAACAGCACCGGCAGGTCCGTCTCGTAGCCCATCTGGTACTGCAGCTGGATCAGGCCCTGGGTGAGCATGTAGCGCTCGGGGTCCGATCCGGTCTGCGGCTGCATCAGCACGGACGGCAGGATGTACTGGTTCCACTGCCCCAGGATGTTGAATATCCCGACGCTGATCAGGCCGGGCTTGGCCATCGGCAGCATCACCTGGAAGAAGATCCGGGTGTGCGAGGCACCGTCGATCACCGCCGCCTCGTGCACGGCCGTCGGCAGCGTCCGGAAGAACGAGTGCATGAAGAAGACGGTGAACGGCATCGAGTACGCCACGTACACCAGGATCAGGCCCTGGTAGGAGTTGAGCATGTCCAGCCGCTTCACCATGAAGAACAGCGGGACGAGCGCCAGGAAGACCGGGAACATGGCCCCGCTGACGAAGAAGAAGTAGATCGGCCGGTTGCCCGTGAAGGGGTAGCGGGCCAGGACGTACGCGGCCATCGAGCCGAGCAGCATCGTCAGCGGGACCGAGAACACCATCACGATCAGCGTGTTGGCGAAATAGTCCCCGATGCCCTTGTCCCAGGCGCGCCCGAAGGCGTCGAACTCCCAGTGGGCCGGCCAGCTCAGGGCCGAGCTGCCGATCTGCACGTCGGTCTTGAACGAGCCGAGCACCAGCCAGATCAGCGGCAGGACGATCAGTATCCCCCACACGGCGAGGAAGCCGTGTGAGAAGACGTTGAGCACCATGCCGTCGGAACCGCTCTTGCTCCCGCGGGGCTGCCCGGTGGCGGCGGAGCGCTTCTCGGCCGCCGCCTCGCCCGGTGCTTTGATCACAGTGGTCATCGTGGTCTCCCGCTAGAACTCGACGTGCTCGCGGCGAGTGGCCCGCAGCGTGATGGCGGAGAGGATCAGGGTGAGGACGAGCATCACGACCCCCATGGCACAGGCGTAGCCCGCATTGCCGAAGTAGAGGAAGTTACGCATCAGCACCGTCGCCATGACCTCGCTGTGGTGGTCCGGTCCGCCGCCGAACTGGCCCGAGGTCATGGTCGACACGAGGACGAACATGTCCATCGCGGCGATGCCCAGATAGACCGCGGAGGTCTGCACAGAATCCCACAGCAGGGGCAGCGTGACCTTGAAGAAGGTCTGGGCGCGCCCCGCGCCGTCGAGCAGTGCGGCTTCGTAGATGTCCTTGGGCACGGACTGCATGGCCGCCGAGAACAGGACGAGGTAGAAACCGACCCCGTGCCAGACGACGACGAGCAGCAGGCACCACATCACGAAGTTGGGCTCGTTGAGCCATTCGATGGGGTGGGCCGGGTCGACCAGGCCCAGTTTGGTGAGGAAACCGTTCAGCAGGCCCCCCTCGTCACTGCGGTACACGGCTCCGAAGAGCACCGCGAGGATGGCGAGGGAGAGCACCTGCGGGAAGAAGTAGATCACCTTGTAGAGGGCGGAGCCCGCCACTCCCTGGACGCCGCCGGCTCCGCTGCGCCCACCGGCGTTCAGCATGAAGGCGAAGAACAGGGCGATGAAGATGGTGATCGCCGGGACGAACACCAGGAGCAGCAGATTGTTCAGCAGCGCGCCGCCGAAGACCTCGTCCTTCATCAAGGCCGAGTAGTTGTCCAGCCCGACGAAGTCGAAAGTCGGTGACTGACCCGTCCAGTTGGTGAAGGAATAGCCGAACGTCTGAATGTACGGCCAGATGACAAAGGTCAGGTACAGCGCAAGGGGCAGGATGAGGAAGCCGGCGATGAAGCCGCCCCGCCCCTTGCTGTTCGCTACATGGCTCATGGTGTCCGTCCCTGGTGTTTCCGGGTGCCCGGTGGACGCGGTGTCAGCTGCGCTTGTTGTTCTTGGCGTTCGGGTCCTGGGTCGCCTTGTTTACCGCAGCCTGGGCCCGCTTGATCCATTCCTTGGGCTGGATGCGCTTGGCCATCAGCTCATTGGACGCGTTCTGGATCTCGGTGTCCATTTCGCTGTACCAGTCGGGGTAGCGGTAGTTGAAGGTGTTGTCCCCGGCCGACTTGAGCGCCGCCACGGCCGACTGCGTACCCGGACGGAGCTTGACCCCCGCGTCCACGCCGTCCTTGAGGACGGTGAGGGAGTTGGCCTGCTGGGCGAAGAGGGTCGACCACTCGCGGGACAGCATCGAGCGGAGGAACTCCAGGCCACCGGCCTTGTTGGCGGCCTTCTCCGGGACGATGAAGGGCTCGCCGGCGCCTGCGCGGATGGCCTCGAAGGGCAGCTTGGAGCCGTCCAGCAGGGGCATCGGCAGGAACTGCATGTCGAAGTCTTCCGGGGTCTGCTTGAGCTGCTCGTTCTCGAGCCAGGAGCCGGAGGTGATGAAGGCGGCCTTGTACTGGTTCCACTGGGTCTGGGACTCGGTGTGGGTCAGGCCGTTGGTGCCCGGCATCAGCAGGTCCTTCTCGACCAGCTCGTACACCGCCTCGACGGCCTCCAGCGCGACCGGGTTGTCCGCGAAGGCGTTCGGCGCCAGGTTGTCGATCGCCTTCATGGCATCCAGGCCGCCCTTCTTGGCGATCAGGTCCATGATGGCGACGTTGATGTAGTACGGGTGCTTGCCCTGGTGGGCCAGGCCGCCGATGTTGGCCGCCTTCGCCTTCTGACAGACGTCCATGAACTCGGCCCAGGTCTTCGGCGCGGTCCAGCCCTTCTCCTTGAAGAGCTTGCCCGAGTACCAGAGGCCCCAGACGGTGTAGACGTACTGCAGCGCGACGAACTTGCCGCCGACCATGCCGGCCTCGATGGCCGCGGGGATCAGGGTGTCCCGGACCTTCTTGCTCGGGTCGTCGAGCGACGGGGCGTCGAGGACCACGGTGAGGTCGGCGAGCTGGTTGCCCTTCACGAGCACGTCCAGCTTGATCTGCTGGGCGCCGGAGTCGTCGATGACGTCCGGCGGGTTGCCACCGTTGAAGCGGGGCTGCAGCTTGGAGGTGATCTCCTGGGTGGCGAGGTGCGAGGAAGTGGTGCCCCACTTCTTGTCGAACGCCGCTTCCCAGGCCTTGGCGTAGTCGTCGCCGTAGCCGCCTTTGAAGACGACCACGTCGAGCTTGCCGCCCTTCGCGACGCCGAACGGGTTCTCCTTGGTGACGGCCACCTTGGACTCGTTGCCCTTGGTCGTCTCTTCGGAGCCGGAGGCGCATGCGGACAGGAAGCTCATCGTCGGTACGGCGATCAGTCCGAGTGCCGCGGAGCGCTTGATCAGGTCCCGGCGGCCGAAGCCCTCACCGTTGCTGTTCTCGCCGTGGGCGGAGGTGGATCCCATGCTCAAGTCCTCGCCTTCGTCAGGAGTGTGAAGGAGGAAGGAAAGTGCGACTGCTGCCGCCCAGCGGACATCACCGCAGGTCCCCGCCATCCCCCCGTCCGGAGCCGCTCGTTTCGCGGTGACCCGGACGGGCACAGGTATAGTCCACTTCCGCTCCTGTGAGCAAGATCATGTACCGGTATGGGCCCCTACTTTTCCGAGTTGAGACCTCACCGTCACCTGAGCCGGACCGTGGGAGCCGCCCGCAAAAACGGAAGGGCCGTACCCCCTTAACGGAGGTACGGCCCTTTGGTGCCGGTATGTGCTTAGCCGCGGATGAGGTTGCGGAGCACGTACTGCATGATTCCGCCGTTGCGGTAGTAGTCCGCCTCACCCGGGGTGTCGATGCGGACGACCGCGTCGAACTCCACGCCGGTGTCGGTGGCGACCTTGACCGTGCGCGGGGTGGTGCCGTTGTTCAGCTCCTCCACACCGGTGAAGGAGAAGGTCTCCTCGCCGGTGAGGCCCAGGGAGGCCGCCGTGACGCCCTCGGGGAACTGCAGGGGCAGGACGCCCATGCCGATCAGGTTGGAGCGGTGGATGCGCTCGTAGGACTCCGCGATGACGGCCTTGACGCCGAGCAGGGCGGTGCCCTTGGCGGCCCAGTCGCGCGAGGAGCCCGAGCCGTACTCCTTGCCCGCCAGGATGACCAGCGGGATGCCGGCGGCCTGGTAGTTCTGCGAGGCGTCGTAGATGAAGGAGACCGGCGCGCCCTCGACGGTGAAGTCGCGGGTGAAGCCGCCCTCGGTGCCCGCCGCGATCTGGTTGCGGAGGCGAATGTTGGCGAACGTACCGCGGATCATGACCTCGTGGTTTCCGCGGCGGGAACCGTACGAGTTGAAGTCGCGGCGCTCGACGCCGTGCTCCGTGAGGTACTTGCCGGCCGGGGTGTCGGCCTTGATGGCACCGGCCGGGGAGATGTGGTCGGTGGTGACCGAGTCGCCCAGCTTCGCCAGTACACGGGCGCCCGAGATGTCCGAGACCGGGGTGGTCTCCATCGTCATGCCCTCGAAGTAAGGGGGCTTGCGCACGTAGGTGGACTGCGGGTCCCACTCGAAGGTGTTGCCGGTCGGGATCGACAGCGCCTGCCACTGGGCGTCACCCGCGAAGACGTCCTGGTAGGACTTGCTGAACATGTCTTCGCCGATCGCGTTCGCGACGACGTCGTTGACCTCGGCCTCGGTGGGCCAGATGTCCTTCAGGAAGACCGGGTTGCCCTCGGAGTCCGTGGCGATGGCGTCCCTGGTGATGTCCACCTTCATGGAGCCCGCGATGGCGTACGCGACGACCAGCGGCGGGGAGGCCAGGTAGTTCATCTTGACGTCGGGGTTGATGCGTCCCTCGAAGTTGCGGTTGCCCGAGAGGACCGAGGTGACCGCGAGGTCGGCGTCGTTGATCGCCTTGGAGATCTCCTCCTCCAGCGGACCCGAGTTGCCGATGCAGGTGGTGCAGCCGTACCCGACGAGGTTGAAGCCCATCTTGTCGAGGTACGGGGTCAGGCCGGCCTTGTCGAAGTAGTCGGTGACGACCTTCGAGCCCGGGGCCAGGGTGGTCTTGACCCACGGCTTGCGGGCGAGACCGCGCTCGACGGCCTTCTTCGCCACGAGCGCCGCGGCGACCATGACGTAGGGGTTCGAGGTGTTGGTGCACGAGGTGATCGCGGCGACGGTGACGGCGCCGTGGTCGATCTCGAAGGAGGTGCCGTCGGCCAGGGTCACCGGGGTGGGCTTGGTGGGCACACCGTTGGTGGACGCCGGGGAGTCGGACGCCGGGAAGGACTCCTTGCCGGACTCCTCGTCGTCGTTGACGTAGTTGCGCACGTCCTGCGCGAACTGCTGCGAGGCGTTCGCGAGGATGATGCGGTCCTGCGGGCGCTTGGGGCCGGCGATGGAGGGGACGACCGTGGAGAGGTCGAGCTCGAGGCGCTCGGAGAAGTCCGGCTCGGCGGCCGGGTCCAGCCACAGGCCCTGGGCCTTGGCGTAGGCCTCGACGAGGGCGACCTGCTGGGCGTCGCGGCCCGTCAGGCGCAGGTACTTCAGGGTCTCGCCGTCGATCGGGAAGATGGCGGCGGTGGAACCGAACTCCGGCGACATGTTGCCGATGGTGGCGCGGTTCGCGAGGGAGGTGGCGGCGACGCCCTCACCGTAGAACTCGACGAACTTGCCGACGACGCCGTGCTTGCGGAGCATCTCGGTGATGGTCAGCACGAGGTCGGTGGCGGTGGTGCCGGCCGGCAGCTCGCCGGTCAGCTTGAAGCCCACGACGCGCGGGATCAGCATGGAGACCGGCTGGCCGAGCATCGCGGCCTCGGCCTCGATGCCACCGACGCCCCAGCCCAGTACGCCCAGGCCGTTGACCATCGTGGTGTGCGAGTCGGTGCCGACGAGGGTGTCGGGGTACGCCTGGCCGTTGCGGACCATGACGGTACGGGCCAGGTGCTCGATGTTGACCTGGTGGACGATGCCGGTGCCCGGGGGGACGACCTTGAAGTCGTCGAAGGCGGTCTGGCCCCAGCGCAGGAACTGGTAGCGCTCCTTGTTGCGGCCGTACTCCAGCTCGACGTTCTGGCTGAACGCCTCGGCCGTGCCGAACTTGTCGGCGATGACCGAGTGGTCGATGACCATCTCGGCGGGCGAGAGCGGGTTGATCTTCGCCGGGTCGCCGCCGAGGGCCTTCACGGCCTCGCGCATGGTGGCGAGGTCCACGACGCAGGGGACGCCGGTGAAGTCCTGCATGATCACGCGGGCCGGCGTGAACTGGATCTCCTCGCTGGGCTGGGCCTGCGAGTCCCAGTTTCCGAGCGACCGGATGTGGTCGGCGGTGATGTTCGCGCCGTCCTCGGTACGGAGCAGGTTCTCCAGCAGGACCTTCAGGCTGTAGGGAAGGCGGGCGGAGCCCTCGACCTTGTCCAGCTTGAAGATCTCGTACGACTCGTCGCCCACCTGCAGCGTGCTGCGGGCGTCGAAGCTGTTCGCCGACACGACAGTCTCCTTCATGCATGAATTCGCGCGTATTGCCGCAATCCTGCCGCGAGGCACTCTGGCCTTTCCGCTAAGGTGAGGCTAAGTTAGGTAACCCTTACCAGCGGGGCGGCTGCGGCACGTCCGGGGCAGATATCTCGATGTCGAGATAACTCTAGTACATGCCAGGGGGGCGGGACGAGGCACGCACCCTCAGCCCCGCCGGTACGGTCAGCCGCCCAGTGGATTCCGCATGTCCGGATTCGATGAGCTTGACCAGGGACGAAACCGCCGATTCGGCGATCCGCTCCGGGTCGAAGGTGACGGTCGTCACGGACGGTTCGTTCTCGGCGTACGCCGGGTCCTCGCTGGCGCAGACCAGCAGGAGGCCCTTCTCCCCCGGGCCGGAGCCGGGTCGGGGACCGGGGATGCCGATGCCGTGGCGCGCGGCGGCGGCCAACACCTGCTTGCCCCCCGGGTCGTATACGCAGTAGACGGCGTCGGGCCGGTCCTGCCGGTCACCCCGGTCACCCCGCTCGTCCCGGTCCCCCCGGTCCGGACGCGCGAAGGCGGAGTCGAAGGCGTGCCCGGCGTCGTCGTTGGGGTCGAAGGGGATCACGAGCGGGGCCCGGCCCCGCTCGGCGCACCAGTGTTCATAGGCTGACGTGACGGCCCCGGTGTAGAACTCCCCGCCGTAGCCCGCGTGCAGCGCGATCCGCCGGGCCCCGGAGGCCGCCAGGTGGTCCAGTACCTCGCGGGTGGTGGCGGTGTGGTCGTTGTCCACCCACACGTCGCCCGGCCGCGGATCGGCCGGGGGCCCGTCGAAGACCACCGGCACCCCGCGCGCCCGCAGGGCGCGCAGCACCGGGTCGTCGGCCGGACTGTCGATCAGCAGCATCCCGTCCACCGCCAGGGTGTGCCACAGCGGCTCGGCGCCGCGGTCGGCGGGCAGCGTGGTCAGGGCGTAGCCGTGGGCGTGCGCCGCCGAGGTGGCGGCGATGAGCAGCCGGGCGTAGTAGGCGATCTTGGCGAAGTCCCAGGCGAAGCCGGCGTACGTGGTCACCGCGATGCCCAGGCTGCGGTTGTGCGGGCCGCGCCGGGCTCCGTAGCCCAGCGCCCCGGCGACCTCGCGCACCCGGCGGCGGGTGGACTCGCCGAGGCGGCCGGTGCCGTTGAGCGCGTGCGAGACGGTCGCGGTGGAGACCTCGGCGGCGCGGGCGATGTCGGCGAGGGTCGGACCGGGGACGGGCGCGGGCGGGGGCATCGGGGTGGGGCCGGAGGCGTGAAGGGGGGCGGGCACGGCGCCATCGTACGGATTTCGTCGCCGGAGGCGGCTTCTGGTTAAGCCCTTAATCAAACAGCGTCCTGGCCACACCAACGTTTTGGAGTGTGCATGCAGTCTTCTCCCTCCCCCCGGTCCCCGCTGTCCTCCGCCTCCCCCCTGTCCCACCTGTCCCGCCGGGGGATCCTCGCGGCCGCCGGAGCCGCGGGCACGGCGGGTCTGCTCGGCGCGGGGCCCGCCGCCGCCTCCCCCGCCCCGCCCGCCGGCGGGCGGAACTCGGCCGCGCTGGTGATCCGCAACGCCTCGGTGTTCACCGGGACCGAACGCCGGGGGCCCGTGCAGGCCGTCGCGGTCGGCCGGGACGGGAAGATCCTGGCCACCGGGACCGACGCGGCGCTGCGCCGGTACGTGGGCCGGGACACCGAGGTGGTCGACGCCCGCGGCAACACCGTGATGAGCGGGATCCACGACGGCCACGTCCACCCGCTCGGGGCCGGCGAACGCTCGCTGTCCCCCTCGCTGGAGAGCGCGGAGACCACCGCGGCCGAACTCCTGGAGATCCTGACCGGCTTCCTCGCCGACACCGGCGGCGCGGGCGCCGAGCCCGACGGCTGGCTGGTGGTGGAGGACTGGAACCCGGTCGGGCTGCTCCCCACCGGCACCGCTCCGCACCACTCGATGCTGGACGCGCTCCCGACGCGGCGGCCGATCGTCCTGATCGGCGGCGACGGGCACAACTGCTGGGCCAACCAGCGGGCCCTGGACATCGCCGGGATCACGGCGAGCACGCCCGACCCGGTCGGCGGCAAGGTGGTCAAGGGCGCGGACGGGAAGCCGACGGGCGTCCTCAAGGACGACGCCCAGGGGCTGGTGAGGCACCTGATACCGGAGCACACCCGCGCCGAGCTGGTCGCGGCGTGCGCCGAGGTGCTGGGGCTGGCGGCCGCGTCCGGGGTCACCACGATGATGGACGCCCTGGTGGGGCGGCACGAACTGGAGCTGTACCAGGCGCTCTCCGCGGCGGGCCGGCTGCCGCAGCGGATCGTCCCCGCGATCCGGCTGGACGCGGACCAGGCCAAGGACCCGGCGGCCTCGCTGGCGTACGCGCGGGGCCTGCGCAAGGACTTCGGGGGCGTGCGGGGCCTCCGCTTCGGGATGATCAAGGTGTTCCTGGACGGGGTCATCGAGTACCCGGCGCAGACCGCCGCCCTGCTGGAGCCGTACCTCGACGCGAACGGCAAGCCGACCACGAACCGGGGCGAGCTCTACACCTCGGCGGCCGACTACGGCCGGCTCAGCGCCGCCTTCAACCGGGCGGGCTGGCAGATGCACGCCCACGGGCTCGGGGACCGGGCGGTCCGTACGGCTCTGGACGGGTACGAGTACGCCCGCAAGGTGACGGGGCAGCGGGACGCCCGCAACGCGGTGGCGCACCTGCAGATCGTGGACCCCGCGGACCTGCGGCGCTTCGCGCGGCTCGGGGTCGCGGCGTGCATGCAGCTCCAGTGGGCCACGCGGGACACCTGGACGGTCGAGGCGCTGCTCCCCTACATCGGGCCCGAGCGGCACCGGTGGCTGTACCCGGCGCGCAGCCTGGAGAAGGCGGGCGCGCGGCTGACGGGCGGTTCGGACTGGCCGGTGGACGCCCTCCAGGTGTGGAACCAGCTCCGGACGGCGATCGACCGGCAGGGCGCGCAGGGGGCGGGCGAGCTGTACCGGGAGCAGGAGGCGCTGAGCCGGGACACCACGCTGCGGATGCACACCTCGGGCACGGCCTGGCAGCTCCGCCAGGACGAGCTGACCGGCACGCTGGAGCCGGGCAAGGCGGCGGACCTGGTGCTCCTGGACCGGGACGTGACGCGCTGTCCGGTGGCCGACATCAGCGGGACGGGCGTACGGATGACCCTGGTCGGCGGCCGTGTGGTGCACGAGGCGGATTCGGCGTCGGGCCGGGCGGCCTCGGCCCGGCTGGCCCGCGCCGCGGCGGCGGGCGCGCGGCCGGCCTCGTACGCCTCGGTCCACGGCGGTGGCTCCGGCGGTGGCGGCAAGGGCCGGCACCACGCCTGCGGGCACTGAGGGGGGCTCCGGGGGCGGGGCCCGGGGCGGGGTGCCCGCTGAACCCCCGCCCCGGGCGGCCGCCGGTCAGCCCGCAAGGCCGTGGCGCGCGGCCCAGGCCGTGACGGCGGCGGCGATCTCCTCGGGCCGGTCTTCCGGGCAGAGGTGGGCGGCCGCGCCGCAGTACTCGCTCTCCAGCCCGGAGATGTTCTCCTCGCTCCACGCGACCAGCCCGGGGCCGACCATCAGGGCGGGCGAGCCGTCGAAGTGGAGCAGGAGCTTGGGCACCTGCGGGCTGGCGGCCAGCCAGGCGTCGTACTCCTCGACCCGGGCGACCACGTCCGCGGGTTCGCCGCCGATCGGCAGGGAGCGGGCCCAGCGGAGCAGCGGGAGCCGGCTCTCGGGGGTCGGGTAGGGGGCTGCGTAGACGGTGTGGTCGGCCTCGCTCAGCGGGTTCAGCACCGTCTTGCCGATGCTGTCCTCGATGAAGAGGTTCCGCTCCAGGATCATCTCCTCCCCCGTCCCCGGGGTACGGATGGCCTCGAACCGGGCGCGGGCGGCGGGCGGGTACTCCTCCCAGGTCATCGGCCGCAGGATCGTCTCCATGAAGGCGAGTCCGCGGACCTGTTCCGGGTGGCGGGCGGCCCGGTCGAAGGCGAGCGCGCCGCCCCAGTCCTGTCCGACGAGGACGAACTCGTCGAGGCCGAGGGCATCGAACCACGCGTCGAGGTAGCGGGCGTGATCGGCGAAGCGGTACTCGCCGCCGGGCTTGCCGGAGCGGCCCATCCCGATGAGGTCGGGGGCGAGGATCCGGACCCGGCCCCCGATCCGGGGCAGTACGCCCCGCCACAGGTGGGAGGAGGTCGGGTTGCCGTGCAGGAAGACGAAGGGGACGCCGTCGGGGGCGCCGAGCTCCTCGTAGTACATGGTCGAGTCGAGCACGTCGATGACGGGCATGGGGAACCATCCGTTCATTTCGTTAGTGCCACAAACGTTTGTGACACCAACGAATTTAAATCGTTAGTGCCCCGAACGCAAGGGGTACGATCCCGGCATGACCACGGAAGAGGACCCGGGCGCCTCCGCCCTCCCGGCGCGACTGCGCGAACTGCCCAGCCGGCTGCTCTCACAGGCCTCGGCGCACGCCACGCGGCTCGTCACCGAGGGACTGAGCGGGGCAGATGCCCGCACATGGCATTACGCGACCCTGGCCGCCCTGGAGGAGTTCGGACCCGCGAGCCAGGCGGCCCTGAGTGGCCGCACCGACATCCACCGCAGCGACCTGGTCGCCGTCATCAACGAACTCGCCGAACGCGAGCTGGTCGAGCGGACCCCCGACCCCGCCGACCGGCGGCGCAACGTCATCACCCTCACGGCCGCCGGCCGGCGCCGCCTGCGCAAGCTGGAGCAACTGCTCGCCGCGGCCCAGGAGGAGCTCCTGTCCCCTTTGTCCGCACCCGAGCGCGAGCAGCTCGTCGCGCTGCTCGGCCGCCTCGTCGCGCACCACGCGCGCGGCGGCCCCACGATGGGAGCTGACGACCGGTAAGTCCCCTTTGGCGCCCATTGACACCCGTCTGCCACGCCCAACGCGGGCGTCATCTCATATCTGAGATACGGTGCATCCATGGCAGACGACTACCTCGTACGCATCGGCAAGCTCATCCGTGACGCCCGGCAGCACCGGGGCTGGACACAGAGTCAGCTCGCGGACGCTCTCGGCACCAGCCAGAGCGCCGTGAACCGGATCGAGCGCGGCAACCAGAACATCAGCCTTGAGATGATCGCGCGCATCGGGGAAGCCCTCGACAGCGAAATCGTCTCCCTGGGCTACGCCGGTCCGATGCACCTGCGCGTGGTCGGCGGCCGCCGCCTGTCCGGCGCCATCGACGTCAAGACGAGCAAGAACGCGTGCGTGGCCCTGCTGTGCGCCTCGCTGCTCAACAAGGGCCGTACGGTCCTTCGCCGGGTCGCCCGCATCGAGGAGGTCTACCGCCTCCTGGAGGTCCTGAACTCCATCGGCGTCCGCACCCGCTGGATCAACGACGGCGTCGACCTGGAACTCGTACCGCCGGCCCGCCTCGACATGGACGCCATGGACGCGGACGCGGCCCGCCGCACCCGCAGCATCATCATGTTCCTCGGTCCCCTCCTCCACCGGATGGACCACTTCAAGCTGCCCTACGCGGGCGGCTGCGACCTCGGCACCCGCACCATCGAGCCGCACATGATCGCCCTGCGCCGCTTCGGCCTGGACATCACCGCGACCGAGGGCATCTACCACGCCCAGGTCGAGGCCGGGATCTCCCCGGACCGCCCGATCGTGCTGACCGAGCGCGGGGACACCGTCACCGAGAACGCGCTGCTGGCCGCCGCCCGGCACGACGGCACCACCGTCATCCGCAACGCCTCCTCCAACTACATGGTCCAGGACCTGTGCTTCTTCCTGGAGGCGCTCGGCGTCCGGGTCGACGGCGTCGGCACCACGACCCTGACGGTCCACGGCATCCCGAACATCGACGTGGACGTGGACTACTCCCCGTCCGAGGACCCGGTCGAGGCGATGAGCCTGCTGGCCGCGGCGGTCGTCACGGAATCCGAACTCACCATCCGCCGGGTTCCGATCGAGTTCATGGAGATCGAGCTCGCGGTCCTGGAGGAGATGGGCCTCGACCACGACCGCTCCCCCGAGTACACGGCCGACAACGGCCGCACCCGCCTGGTGGACCTCACCGTCCGCCCGTCGAAGCTCGAAGCGCCGATCGACAAGATCCACCCGATGCCCTTCCCCGGGCTGAACATCGACAACGTCCCCTTCTTCGCCGCCATCGCGGCCGTGGCCCAGGGCCAGACCCTGATCCACGACTGGGTGTACGACAACCGCGCCATCTACCTCACGGACCTCAACCGCCTCGGCGGCCGCCTCCAACTCCTGGACCCCCACCGCGTCCTAGTCGAGGGCCCCACCCGCTGGCGCGCCGCGGAGATGATGTGCCCGCCGGCCCTGCGCCCGGCGGTGGTCGTCCTCCTGGCGATGATGGCGGCCGAGGGCACCTCGGTCCTGCGCAACGTCTACGTCATCAACCGCGGCTACGAGGAACTGGCGGAGCGCCTCAACTCGGTGGGCGCGCAGATCGAGATCTTCCGCGACATCTGACACCGCACCAAACCACCGCCGCGAAGACATCCACCCCAAGAATCAAAGTCCGTTGACGGCGTCAACAGGCCTGTGTAAACCTGGGTGGTAGGTCAAGGTATACGCTCCTTTTGGGATGTAGACCACCCTGCACGCGGCAGGTGAAACGGGGGGGCAGTGAGCCTGGAGACGATCGACGCACGGTTTCGCATCACGGGAATCGTGGGGCGCGGCAACATGGGCGAGGTGCACCGGGCCGACGACCTCCAGGCCCCTCCGGACTCCCCGCACAGGGTGGTCGCGATCAAGACCATCCTGCGCGGGCGGACCGGTATCGCCGTCGACACCTCAGAAGCCAACAAGGAGGTCGCCCGCTTCCGCCGAGAAGTGCGGATCATGCGCATGCTCTCCCAGGGGCACCCGAACCTCACCCGGCTGATCAGCGGTGGCGTCGACGAGACGCCGGGCGGCAGTGGCCTGCCGTACCTGGCCATGGAACTGCTCGACGGCCATCCGCTCGCAGACCTCATCGACGAGGAACCCCAACTCCCCGTTTCCTGGGTCGCCGCCATCGGAGCGCAGATCGCGGCCGGTCTCACCGCCGCGCACACGGCCGGGGTCGTCCACCGCGACCTGAAGCCGGCCAATGTGATGCTGACCCGCGACGGCACCATCAAGGTCCTTGACTTCGGCATGGGCTCGATCGTCGACGATCCCCATCAGACACGGCTGACCAGCACAGGTGTCAGCGTCGGCACCGCCCGCTACATGGCACCCGAACAGTTCCGGGCGGAACACGTCTCCGCGCTCGCCGACCTCTACGCACTGGGCTGCATCCTGTACGAACTGCTGGTCGGACAGCCGCCGTTCTCCGCCCGGACCCCGTACGAACTCTCCGAGCAGCACCAGCACCAGCGGCCGCCAGTGCTGACACTGGTACGTCCGGACCTGCCGGCCGAATTGGTCCGCCTGGTGGACCGCCTGCTGGAGAAGGACTCCGAACTGCGGCCGGAGAACGCCGCGCTGGTCCGCGACGTGCTGGTGCCGCTCGCGCTCGCACCGGACGACACGGCCACCCTGCTGGCTCCGCACTGGCAGGTGATGGACCCGGTGGCGCGACTGCGCGCCCTGCTCCCGGAACGCACCCCGGCCGCACCGGCGCCCGTGCCGCGCAGGGAACCGCGCCTGCCCGAGACCATGGACGTCTTCGGGATCCACGCCGAACTGATCAGTCAGTACGAGGACTTCACCAAGAGCGCGACGGTGTTCCGGGATGCCCGGATCGAGGGCTACGTCAAGGACGACCTGGCGGCGAAGTCGCAGTGGCCCAATCCTTGGCTGTCACTCAACCCGTTCTTCGCCGACGGAGGCAAGGTCACCGACCTCGTACGGGACGGCATGCTGCACCCGAAGTGTGCGGAGATCTTCCAAGCGGGGAAGAAGGAAAGCTCGCGACGCCCTGACGGGCGGCCCCTGACCTTCCACCTCCACCAGCGGCAGGCGATCGAGGCCGCGCAGGCGGGCGATTCCTACGTGCTGACGACCGGTACGGGTTCCGGCAAGTCGCTGGCGTACATCGTCCCGATCGTGAACCACGTCCTGAAGGAGCGCCAGGCGGCCGGCCAGAACGCGGGAGGGCGGGTGCGCGCGATCGTCGTGTACCCGATGAACGCCCTGGCCAACTCGCAGTTGATGGAGCTGGAGAAGTACCTGCGCCACGGTTTCGGGGCAGGTCAGGAGCCGGTCACCTTCGCCCGTTACACCGGCCAGGAGTCCGAGGAGCAGCGTCGGGAGCTGCGCAAGAACCCTCCGGACATCCTGCTGACGAACTACGTGATGCTGGAGCTCATGCTGACCCGGCCGGACGACCGGTCGAGCCTGATCCGGATGGCCGAGGGACTGCAGTTCCTCGTCTTCGACGAGTTGCACACCTATCGGGGCAGGCAGGGCGCGGACGTCGCGTTCCTGATCCGCCGGGTCCGCGAGGCATGCGGCGCCTCGGCGACCCTGCAGTGCATCGGCACGTCGGCGACCATGTCCACCGAGGGGTCCTGGGAGGAACAGCGGCGCGAGGTGGCCAGGGTCGCCGGCCGGCTGTTCGGTACGACCGTACTGCCGAAGCGCGTCATCGGCGAGACCCTCATCCGGGCGACCGAGGAAGCACCGTCGACCGTACCCGCCGAGCGACTGCGGGTGCCGGCGGCGCCGCGTTCATACGAGGCACTGACGAAGGACTCGCTTGCTCGTTGGCTGGAGTCACGGTTCGGCCTGGAACGCGAGGCGGACACGGGGCGGTTCCGGCGCTGCCCCCCGGGCACTGTCGAGGCTGCTGCGGCCGACCTGAAAGCACAGTCCGGGGTAGCCGAGGAGACCGTGCGCGAGGCGATCCGCACCACTCTTGAGGCGGGTTCGCAGGCGAAGAATCCGATGACGGAACGACCCCTGTTCGCCTTCCGGCTCCACCAGTTCCTCTCCAAGGGCGACACCGTCTACACGACGCTGGAGGATCCGCTCAGCCGCCCGCTCACCCGCACCTACCAGCTGGAGCAGCCGGGCAGCGACGGCAAGCCGCTGTTCCCGCTCGCGTTCTGCCGTGAGTGCGGCCAGGAGTACCTGACCGTCTGGCGCACCGAGGAGAGCGGCGCGTTCCGGTACGAGCCGCGCCGGAACACCTCCGCCTCCGGGGGTCGTGACGGAGAGGGTTACTTGTACCTCGGTGTGCCCGGGGAGGACTACGAGTGGCCGGCCGATCCGCAGAAGGCCGTGGACGACAGGCGGTTGCCGGAGTCGTGGCTCGAGTCGGACGCGCAGGGCATCACCATCGTGAAGAAGTCCTACCGACCGCGGCTGCCCGTGCACGTCGTCGTGGACGGGTTCGGGAACGAGTCGGGCGAGGGACTGGCGGCAGCGTTCGTCCCGGCGCCGTTCCTGTTCTGCGTGCACTGCCAGGTCTCCTACGAGCAGACCCGCGGCCGGGACTTCGCCAAACTGGCCACCCTGGACCAGGAAGGACGTTCCTCGGCCACCTCCCTGATCTCCGCGTCGATCGTGAAGTCCCTGCGCGCGGTGCCCGAGGAGAGCCTGGGCAAGGAGGCACGCAAGCTCCTCACCTTCGTCGACAACCGACAGGACGCCTCGCTCCAGGCCGGTCACTTCAACGATTTCGCGCAGGTCACCCAGTTGCGCGGTGCGCTCTACCAGGCCGCTGTACAGGCGGGCGAGGAAGGGCTGCGCCACGACGACCTCGCCGAAGCGGTGACCACGGTGATGGGGTTGTCACCCCGCGAGTACGCGGGTGGAAAGTCCTTGGCTCCCTCGATGGAGAAGCGCGCGACGAAGGCTTTCGGTGACGTCGTGGGGTACCGGCTCTACCGGGACCTGGAGCGCGGCTGGCGCATCACCATGCCGAACCTCGAACAGACGGGGCTGTTGCGCATCGGCTACGAGGACCTCGACTGGATCGCCGCTCAGCCGGAGCGCTGGCAGTCCACTCACACCTCGCTGCGCAACTCCGACCCCGCGCTGCGGGAGGAGGTCGCCCGCACCCTGCTCGACTACATGCGGCGGGCCCTCGCCATCGACGTACAGTACTTCCGCGACGACTTCGACACGCTGCTGCGGGCCAGCGAGGAGCGGCTCACTGGTGCGTGGGTGCTGAGCGAGAGCGACCGGCCCACCGTCGGCACCGCTTACCCGTACGGTTCGAAGCCCGGCATGGAGCGCTCCGCGCTGTTCCTGTCGGCCCGCGGCAAGTTCGGCAAATACCTCCGGCGGAACATGCCCGATCTGCGCGATCTCCCGCAGGACGATGTCCAGAGCGTCATCGAGGACTTGCTGATGGTGCTGCTCGACGCGGAACTGGTGCGCGAGGTGGAGGCGGCCCCCGAGCGCACCGGCCCCGCCTACCGCCGTTGGGCGGCCGAGAAGCGCACCGGATACCGGGTGTCGGCCGCCGCTCTGGTGTGGCGGGCCGGGAACGGTGAGCGGGGCGCGATCGATCCGCTGGCGCGCACGTACAGCAGCGGGGAAGGGCCGCGCGTCAACCCGTTCTTCCGCGACCTGTACCGGACGGCGTCGTCCGAACTGGCCGGCCTGTTCGCCCGGGAGCACACCGCGCAGGTCACCCCGGAGGACCGGCTGGAACGGGAGGGCCAGTTCCGCACGGCGGAGCTGCCCCTGATGTACTGCTCGCCGACGATGGAGCTGGGTGTCGACATCTCCTCGCTCAACGCCGTGCTGATGCGCAATGTGCCGCCAACCCCGGCGAACTACGCGCAGCGGTCGGGCCGGGCGGGCCGTTCCGGCCAGCCCGCGCTGGTGACCACCTACTGCGCCACGGGTAACAGTCACGACCAGTACTACTTCCGCCGTTCCCAGGACATGGTGTCCGGCCAGGTGGCGCCGCCGCGCCTGGACCTCGCCAACGAGGATCTGGTCCGCTCCCACCTGCAGGGCATCTGGCTGGCGGAGACCGGGATGAAGCTGGGCACCGCCGTCCCTGACGTCGTGGACGTGGCCTACGACCCCGAGGGCGGCGACCGTCCCGATCCGCAGATGCCGCTGCCGCTCCTCCCCCACGTCCTGGACCTGTCCCTGGACGAGGGCGCCCGTCGGCGCGCGGTCGCTGCCGCGCGTACCGTCCTCGCCCCGCTGATCGCGGAGTTCTCGACCACCACCTGGTGGTACGACGAGTGGATCGAGGACCGGATCGAGCGCGCCCCCCAGCGGTTCGACGACTCCTTCGACCGGTGGCGGCAGCTGTTCCGGGCGGCCGTCGTCGACCAGTACGAGCAGAACAAGCGGGTCGTCGACCACACCCTCTCGCAGGGAGAGCAGGGCCGGGCGCGCACCAGGCGTCGCGAGGCCGAGACACAGACGAACCTGCTGCTGAACCGCTCGACCGACAGCAAGTCGGTGATGAGCGACTTCAACCCCTACCGCTATCTGGCATCGGAAGGGTTCCTCCCCGGCTACAGCTTCCCCCGGCTTCCCCTCGCCGCGTACATCCCGCGCTCCGGCAACCGGCGCAACGCCGACGGCGACTACCTGCAGCGTCCCCGCTTCCTCGCGATCCGGGAGTTCGGACCCGGCGCCCTCATCTACCACGAGGGCGCCCGCTACCAGGTCACCCGCGTGCAGCTGCCGCCTGACGCCTCGGGCGATCTGGCCACGGCGGAAGCGCGACGCTGCGACGGCTGCGGTTACCACTACGCCGTCAAGCCGGGCACGGACAGATGCACGATGTGCGGGGAAGAGCTGAGGAACAAGCGCACCGGTCTGCTCCACCTGCACACCGTGTACACCACTCCGCGCGAACGGATCTCCTCCGACGAGGAGGAGCGCCGCCGGGCAGGCTTCCGGCTGGAGACCTCGTACGCGTTCCAGGACCACGGCGTGCGCAAGGGGCGCCTCACCTCGCATGTTACCGACGCCGACGGCACGCCCGTCCTCGACCTGAACTACGGCGACTCGGCGACCGTCCGCATCACCAACCTCGGCCGCGTCCGCGACAAGGAAGGCGAACCGGACGGCTACTGGCTCGACCTCGGGGACGGCCGCTGGCTCAATGACCGGGCCGCCGCGGACGCCATCGAGGGCACCGGAATGCCGGTGATCGACGACGACGGCAACGAGAAGCGCCATAAGAGGCGTGTCCTGCCCTACGTGGAGGACCGCCGCAACATCCTGGTGGTCACCCTGGACGAACCGCAGCCCGAGCCGGTGGCCCTGTCCTTCATGTACGCACTGGAGCGGGGCATCGAGGCGGCGTTCGAGCTGGAGGATTCCGAGCTGACCGCGGAGCTGCTGCCTCCGGACGACGGCCCGCGGCGTCACATCCTGCTCACGGAGGCAGCCGAGGGCGGCGCCGGTGTGCTGCGGCGGATCCAGCACGACAAGGGCGCGCTCGCCAAAGCCGCCCGGACAGCTCTGGAACTCTGCCACTTCGACCCTGAGACGGGCGAGGACGATGGCGGGCCGCCCGAGGGCGAGAAGTGCGCCCGCGGTTGTTACGCCTGCCTGCTGACCTACGCCAACCAGACGCACCACCGCAAGCTCAGCCGACACGGTGCACAGCCCCTGCTCATGCGGCTGGCCGGCGCCCGTACCGAGCGGGAGGACCGGGGCGAGTCGCGCAGCGAACGCTTCCGCAGGCTTGCCCCGGCGGTGGACGTCAGCAGTGGCGCCGCCGCACCTGCGAGGGCCGGAGCTTCGTTGCCGACTCCGCTGGAGGCGGACCTCGCGGCGCTCGTCGCGAGCGGTGACCTGCTCGGCTGGCTTAGGGCGAAGGGCTATCGCCTTCCGGACGAGGTCAAGCCCCTGGTCCCGGAGGCGGGAGCCTGCCCCGACCTCGTCTTCCGGCTGGACGGCGCCAACCTCGCCGTGTTCGTCGACGGCCACGGCCATACGTCCGACGCGACACGTGACATCGAGGCGGGCTACCGGCTGGAGGACGCCGGCTGGGACGTCGTGCGCTTCCCGGCGGACGCGGACTGGGATGCCATCATCGAGATGAATTCCGCCTACTTCCACCTTCGTTGATCGCACTGCCTTTCTCGATCCCAAGGAACTGAGACATCTCATGAGCCTCACGTACACAGTCGGCTCTCTGGTCGCCGCCCGTGGCCGGGAATGGGTGGTGCTGCCCAAGAGCACCTCCGACATGCTGCTCCTGCGTCCTCTGGGTGGGAGCGAGGACGACATCGCGGCCGTCTTCCCCACCTTCGAAGAAGTGCGTCCCGCCGAGTTCGCTGCGCCGAGCCCCGCCGACTTGGGTGACCAGCGCTCCGCCGCTCTACTGCGCACCGCCCTCCGGATCGGGTTCCGTTCGGGTGCGGGCCCGTTCCGCTCGCTCGCTTCCATCGCCGTGGAGCCCAGGGCCTACCAGCTGGTCCCGCTGCTGATGGCGCTGCGGCAGCGGACCGTACGGCTGCTGATCTCGGACGACGTCGGCATCGGGAAGACGGTCGAGGCCGGCCTGATCGCCAAGGAGCTCCTCGCGCAGGGTGAGGCGTCCCGGCTCGCAGTGCTGTGCTCCCCCTCGCTGGCCGAGCAGTGGCAGTCCGAACTGCGGGAGAAGTTCGGTATCGACGCCGAACTCGTCCTGTCCTCCACGGTGTCACGCCTGGAGCGCGGCCTCGAGCTGGGCCAGTCGCTGTTCGAGAAGCACCCTTACACGATCATCTCCACGGACTTCATCAAGTCGACCCGGCACCGCGAGGACTTCATACTGCGCTGCCCCGACCTGGTGATCGTCGACGAGGCCCATTCCTGCGTGGCCGCAGACGATGCGGGACAGGTCTCCACGTCCAACTCGAGCCAGCTCCGTTACGAGCTGCTGCGCAAGGTCTCCGCCAAGGCCGACCGGCACCTGCTGCTGCTGACCGCGACCCCGCACTCCGGCAAGGAGTCCGCTTTCCGCAACCTGCTCGGCCTGGTGCGGCCCGAACTCGCGACGCTGGACCTGGAATCCCCCGCGGGACGGGCCAAGCTCGCCGAGCATTTCGTGGCCCGCAAGCGCGCCGACGTCCGCGAGTACCTCACGAAGGAGGACGGTCTCGCCGACGACTCCCTGGCCGAGCGGACCGCCTTCCCGTCCGACCGCTGGACGAAGGACGAGCCGTACAAGCTGTCGCCCGCCTACCGAGCTCTGCTCGACGACGCCATCGCCTATGCGCGGGACCGCGTGACGGCAGCGGGGGAACAGGGCAGGCGTGAGGCCCGGATCGCCTGGTGGTCGGTGATCGCGCTGCTGCGCTCGATGGTGTCCTCGCCCGCGGCCGCCGCGCAGACCCTCAAGACGCGCTCCGAGTCCGCGACCGCCCGTACCGCTCAGGAGGCGGATGCGCTGGGTGCCCCGGTGGCCTCCGACTCCGCCGACAACGACCGCCTCGAAGGCATGGACGTCGCGCCGGGCGCTGCCGAGTCGGAGGAGGCGGGCGCCCGGCTGCTCGAACTGTCCCAGCGGGCCGCCGCGCTCGTCGGCCCGGCCGAGGACGCGAAGCTGAAGGCGCTCACCCGGCATCTGAAGGGCCTGATCGCCGACGGCTACCACCCGATCGTCTTCTGCCGCTACATCCCCACCGCCGACTACCTCGCCACTCAGCTCAAGGGCAAGCTCGGCAAGAAGACGAAGATCGCCGCGGTCACCGGCACGCTCTCCCCTCAGCAGCGCCTTGAGCGCATCGAGCAGCTGGCCGTAGAGGCCGCGGGCGAGGACCGCGACCCGGCCGCCCGCCGCGTCCTCATCGCCACCGACTGCCTCTCCGAAGGCGTCAACCTCCAGCACCACTTCGACGCCGTCGTCCACTACGACCTGGCTTGGAACCCCACCCGCCACGACCAGCGTGAGGGCCGTGTCGACCGCTACGGGCAGAAGCGCGACCAGGTCCGTGTCATCACCATGTTCGGCGAGGACAACGGCATCGACGGCAAGGTCCTGGAGGTGCTCTTCATGAAGCACCGGCAGATCTTGAAGGACCTGGGCATCTCCGTCTCCGTCCCCGACGAGACCGCCTCCGGTGTCACCGACGCCGTCGTGGAGTGGCTGCTGCTGCACGGACGGCAGGGCAGCCAGGAGAGCCTGTTCGACCTGGACGGCCACCAGGACTCGTTCGACCGCATCGAGCGCGAGTGGAACTCGGCCGCCGAGCGTGAGAAGACCTCCCGCTCCAAGTACGCCCAGCGTTCCATCCACCCGGAGGAGGTCGCGCGCGAGGTCGCCGCAGTGCGGGCCGCGCTGGGCGGCGCCGAGGAGGTCCGCGGCTTCGCCCTGGACGCCCTGCGCGAGCTGAATGCTCTGGTCCGCGACCCGCGTGACGGGACCGGTGACTTCACGGCCCAGGCCGGCGGCGCCCCGGCCGGCCTGCGCGACGCGCTCGCCGCCACACTCGGCGGACGGCTCGTCGAGGAGGACCGCGCGATCTCCTTCCGCGCGGCGCCCGCGATCGGCCGCGGCGAAGCCGCTCTGGTCCGCACCGACCCTGCCATCGGCGCCATCGCCTCGTACGTCTTGGACTCGGCACTCGACGCGAACACCCCCGGGCCCCGGCCGGCCCGCCGTTGCGGTGTCGTCACCACGGATTCGGTCACCGTCCGCACCACGCTCCTGCTGGTCCGCTACCGCTTCCACCTCACTCTGCCGTCCCGCACCGGCCCGCAGCAGCTCGTCGCCGAGGACGCCCGGCTGCTCGCCTACGAGGGTGCGGCGTCGCGCGCCCGCTGGTTGGACGAGGACGCCACCGCCGCACTCCTCGCGGCCCGCGCCACGGCCAACACCCACGAGCAGCTGGTCCGCAACCAGATCTCCAAGGACCTGGCCGGCCTGCCGGGCCTGGCTGCGCACCTCACCGAGTACGGCACGCGCCTGGCCGCCGAACTCGATGCCTCACACCGCCGGGTCCGCAAGGCCAACGACGAGATCGTCCGCGGCCTCAAGGTTGTCCCGCAGGAGCCCGCCGACGTCCTCGGCGTCTACGTCTACCTGCCGCAACAGCCCGCCACCGTGTCCGCTTCTACCGTGTCCGGAGCCGAAGCCTGATGTCCGCCGCCACCCGCACCGCACTGGCCTTCACCTCCGTCACCACGGTCGGCGGACTGCTCCCCTCCGACATGCTGCTGCGCATCGCCGAGGCGCGGAACCTGCCGGGCACCAAGTCCGCCGACTACGGCCTGCCTGCCTCTGTGCCCGTACGCGACGAGGCCGAGCGGGCCTGGGAGTACCTCAAGCCGCTCTGGCGCGACCTGCGCACCGCCCTGCCGTCGGACCCGAAGACCGGCGCGCCCGCCGCCGACCCGACCGGGCGGGCCGGCACCGACTGGCTCGCCCAGCTCTTCCGCAAGCTGGACTTCGGCGCGCTGACGGAGGTCGGCTCGGCCGGCATCCCGGCCGACTCCGACCCGGACAAGCGCTTCCAGGTCTCCCACCGCCACGGCCCCGCGCTCATCCACCAGATCCCCTGGAACCAGGAACTCGACAAGCGCCCGGCCTCCGGCCAGGTCCCGCCGCAGTCCATGCTCCAGGACTGCCTCAACCGCACCGAGGCCCACGTGTGGGCCGTCCTCACCAACGGCCGCCGCCTGCGCCTGCTGCGCGACTCCTCGTCCTTCTCCACCGCGGCCTACGTCGAGTTCGATCTGGAATCCCTCTTCGACGGCGAGCTGTTCAGCGAGTTCGTCCTGCTGTACAGCCTCCTGCACGCCTCCCGGTTCACGGTGGCGGAAGGTACGGCGGCTTCGGGATGCTGGCTGGAGAAGTGGCGCGCCGAAGCCGTCACCTCCGGCGCCCGCGCCCTGGACCAGCTCCGCCTGGGCGTCCAGAACGCCCTGACCGTCCTCGGCACCGGCTTCCTGCGCCACCCGGACAATGCCCGACTGCGCGAGAACACCGACCCGAAGGCCCTCCGGGACGCCCTGCTGCGCCTCGTCTACCGCCTGCTCTTCGTCTTCGTCGCCGAGGACCGCGGTGCCCTGCTGGACCCGGATGCCGACAAGGCGGCGCAGCGGGACGTGTACGAGGGCTACTTCTCCTCCGTCCGGCTGCGCGAACGCGCCCGCCGCCGTCAGGGCACCGCCCACGGTGACCAGTACGCGGCCCTGCGCATCGTCCTGGGCGCCCTCGGCACGGAGGGCGGCCGCCCCGAACTGGCCCTGCCCGGGCTCGGCGGCCTCTTCTCCCCCACCGAGACCGACGCCCCGCTCGACGACCTGCAGCTCTCCAACGAGTCACTGCTCAGCGCTGTCCGCCACCTAGCCCAGGTCCGCGACCCCGGCGCCCGCCGCTGGCGCTCCGTCGACTACCGCCACCTGGACGCCGAGGAACTGGGTTCGGTCTACGAGTCCCTCCTTGAGCTGGAGCCCAAGCACTCCGCGACGGACCGGTCCTTCGAGCTGGTCGAGGTGGCGGGCAACACCCGCAAGACGACGGGTAGTTACTACACCCCGTCCTCCCTCATCGAGTGCCTGCTCGACACCACGCTCGACCCGGTGATAGACGATGCCGTCAAGCGGGGCGAGCAGCGTGCCACCGCCGCCGGCCGCCCCGACCCGGCCGACGACATCGTCGCCGAGCTGCTCTCCCTGACGGTCTGCGACCCGGCCTGCGGCTCCGGCCATTTCCTCGTGGCCTCAGCCCGGCGCATCGCCAAGCGCGTGGCGTCCGTACGCGAGCGCAACCCGGAGCCGACGCTCGACGCCATGCGGCACGCCCTCCACGAGGTCGTAGCACGCTGCATCTACGGCGTTGACCTCAACCCCATGGCCGTGGAGCTGGCCAAGGTCTCCCTGTGGCTGGAGGCCATGGAGCCGGGCAAGGCGCTCGGCTTCCTGGACGCCCACGTGAAGCGCGGCAACGGCCTGATCGGCACGACGCCGAAGCTGCTGGCGGACGGCATCCCGGAGGACGCCTTCAAGCCGATCGAGGGCGACGACCGGAAGTACGCGGCCGGCCTCGTCAAGCGCAACAAGGCCCAGCGGGGCGGCCAGGACGAGCTGCTGTTCGACACGGACACCCTGCCCGGGAACGAGCGGTACGCCGCCGAACTCGCCCGTATCACGACCGCTCCCTCCGACCTCCTGGAGCAGGTACGGGCACAGGAGTCGGCCTACCGCGCCTACACGGAGTCGACCGCGTACGTCCACGATCTCCACGCGGCCGACGCCTGGTGCGCGGCGTTCGTCTGGCCGAAGCGCGACGGCGCCCCAGAGGCCCCGACTGACCAGGTCTTCCGCGCCCTGCGCGCGCGTGACCAGTCGGTGGTGCCGGACACGACGCACGCCGAGATCCTGCGGCTCCGGGATGACTACCACTTCTTCCACTGGCACCTGGAGTTCCCGGAGGTCTTCTCCGTCCCGGAGTCGGGTGCCGGTGTTCAGCCGGGGACGGGCTGGGCGGGTGGGTTCGACGCGGTGGTGGGGAATCCGCCGTGGGAGCGAGTGAAGCTCCAGGAACAGGAGTTCTTCGCCCAACGCGACCCTCGCATCGCCGAGGCCACGAATGCCGCCGCCCGCAAACGTCTCATCGGCGAACTACGCGACGACCGCGACGGTGCGCATCTGTATGCCGAGTTCGAAGCCGCCAAGCGCCGTGCGGAGGGCGAGAGTCACTTCCTGCGTGCCAGCGCCCGCTTCCCGCTAACCGGGCGAGGTGACATCAACACGTACGCCGTCTTCGCGGAGACAGATCGGACGCTGACGGGACCGCGCGGGCGGACAGGTGTGATCGTGCCGACGGGGATTGCTACAGACGCAACGACGCAGTTCTTCCTCAAGGACATCGTCACGAAGGGACAGCTTGCCGCTCTTTACGACTTCGAGAACGAAGACAAGGTCTTCGCCGAGGTTCACAACCAGCTGCGGTTCTGCCTGTTTATGCTGCGAGGCTCGGGCAACCTCCATGAGCCCATCCGGATGGTGTTCAAGGTGCGCCAGCCTGAGCAGATCATCGATCGGAGTTACCTGCTCTCAGCTGAGGACATCCTGACCATGAACCCGAACACCGGGACTTGCCCTGTGTTCAGCAGCAGGCGGGATGCAGACATCACTCTGGGCGTCTATCGTCGCGTGCCAGTCTTGATCGACGAGACGAAGCAGGTGGGCGGGAACCCCTGGGGCATCTCATTTGCACGTATGTTTGATATGTCAAACGACTCGCATCTCTTTCGTCCTGCTGCCCAGAACGGTGAGACCTTCGACGATCTCCTCAAAGCAGGATGGATCGCAGACGGCAACGTTCTCGTCCGTGGCGAGGAGCGCCTGCTCCCGCTATACGAGGCGAAGATGCTCCACCACTACGACCACCGCTTCTCCACGTATGAGAACGCCACGGAAAAGCAGCTCAACAAGGGGACGCTTCCGCGCTTCACCCTGGAACAACACCAGGACGCCGCCGCCGTGCCGCTGCCCCGCTACTGGGTTCCGGAGCATGACGTAGCGACCGGCGAAGCCAACAAGAACGGCACAGAGATCAGGATCCCCGGCGTGCGCCGCCGCCTGTCCGCCAAGGGGTGGGACCGGCACTGGCTGATGGGGTGGCGGGATATCTGTCGGGCGAGCGATGAGCGAACGGCCATCTCGTTCGTCTTCCCCCGGTCTGGAGTGGGCAACAAAGTCCCCGTCATGACCTCGGATCTCGACGCGACCGCACTCGCATCGCTCATTGCCTGCCAGTCTTCCTTTGTTCATGATTTCTCCAGCCGCCAAAAGGTCAGCGGAGTCACAATGAACTTCTTTATCTGGCAGCAGCTGCCCGTAGTCAGTCCCCGTACGGTCGAACCACATCTACCTCTCATCACCCCCCGCGTCCTCGAACTCACCTACACCGCTGCCGATATGTCTCCCTTCGCCCGCGACCTCGGCGACACCGGCGCCCCATTCCGTTGGGACCCCGAGCGCCGTGCCGTCATCCGCGCCGAACTGGACGCTCTGTTCTTCCATCTCTACGGCATCACCCGCGACGACACCGCCTACATCCTCGACACCTTCAATGTCACCCGCGACAACGACATCAAGGCGCACGGCGAGTACCGCACCAAGAACCTGATCCTCTCCGAGTACGACCGGATGGCCGCCGCCGGCCTGACCATGGAAAACCCGCTCACCGAGGGCGAGTCCGGCAGCTACCGTTCCACCCTCACCCCGCCCCCCGGCCAGGGACCCCGTCACAGCTGACCCATCCCAAGAAGGCAACGCCCAGTGGTTCGCAGAAGCCAGACCAGCAATCCGCGCTCGACCGTCGTCCTGACCTCAGGCGCGGACTGGGGCACGCGGGCCGCCGGGCAGCGCCGGGGCAGTGGGGCCGAGTTCCCGCTGCCCCGGCGGCAGGCCGCGAAGGCCAAGGCGTTGCAGCAGACCCTCGCGGTGATTCGTACGGCGATCAACGCCAAGCGCTGGGCCCAAGCCCGCTACATGCTCAGCCGGGCCCGCGCTCTCGTCAGCGCTCTGCCCGCCGATCAGACCACTCAGGAGCGCGAGCACCTCTCCCTCCTGCAAAGGAAGTTCGAGGCACGCAACACTCCCGCGGCTGGGCGAACCACGACCAAGAAGTCCCCGGCGAGGACACCCCCCGCGAAGGCCGCACAGAAGTCACCGTCCACGCCCGTTCGCGACCTCGGTGACCGTTTCATCAATCGCACCGCTCTCGGCTACAGCCACAGGGCGGCATCCCACGACGGATAGGACCGACTCGCCCCTCAGGCACCCCGGGGTGGGTCGGCGGAAGGGAACAGAATCCATGGAACCGCGCGGCTATCGCATGGTCGTCTCGACCGAGCGGAACTACGTCGACACCTGTGCCGTCGCAGAGCGACAGCTCATCGAATGGCTCCTCGAGAAGGAGTACGACACTTCCGGGGTGAACGAGGGACGGACCGAGATAGCCCCTCACGCCGTCCTCGACCGTGACTTCGAATCCGGCATGAACGGCGCGTACAGCCGTTGGCGCATGCGCGAGACGCCTACCGCCGCCTCGGGCACGTGGCAGTCGACACTCGTCGTGCGCTCCGGACTGGCGGAGGACAAGGGCCGCACCTGGGTGCAGGTCGACATCGAACACCAGCCGGCCGGCGAAAGGGAGTTCCCCAAGCGGGCCAACACCCCGAAGATCGTCCGTCTCCTCCTCGATAAACTGGAGGCACGCGACGGACAGGCTGACGTCGCCGTCGTGCCGGCCTTCATTGAGGCCGACGATGTGGACGACCTGATCGAAGAACTGTGCGACGCCAATCGCCGGTTGCCCGTCGTCATCGCCACGGTGCCGTACGGAAAGAACCCTGACGACTGGTCGCGCTCCGTCGTGGAACCCCTCTTCCGCAACCTGCACGGGCTGGCCGTGCTCTACGTCCTCACCCCGGAGGCGCAGGCCAAGTTCAACGCGGCGCTGGAGTACCACCCCGTGTTCGGCGGTGGAGTCCGCACCTACGTTCCGGGCCTCGACCCGGCCTGGAAGCCCGACGCGCAGCGGCATCCCGTCATGTCGCGCCGGACCATCGAAGTCAACATCCACCGCGCCGCGTCCATCCTGGCCGCGCTGCCGCAGCGAATCTCCTCCCGTCACACGCTGCCCGCCGCTCTGCTCAGCGTTCCTCGTCACCGGTCTCGGCCCCGGCCGAATCCGGACGGGACGGACGTCGTCCAGCTCCGCGCCGACAACGCCGCGCTCACCGCGCTCCTGGACGAGGCCGAGCGTGCCGAAGCCATGCGGGTCGACGAGATCAACGACCTGTACGCGGAACTCGCCAAGGCCGAGCGGGGAACAGACCAGCTGCGGGGCGAGAACGAAGAACTGTACGACAAGGTGCAGGAGTCCCAGCGCCTCATCAGCTACCTGCGCGAACGTCTGCAGTCCCTCGGGGAATTCACTGCCGCCTACGTTCCGACCGAGGCCCCGGCCATCACCTATCCGACATCCTTCGCGGATCTTCTGGATCGGCTAGGCGAGCTTCCGTACATCTCGTTCACGGGCAATCGCAAGCCCGCCCAGACCCTCGACAGCCAGTCGGTGGACAACTGGCTGAACGTCGCCTGGGACGGCCTGCTCGCGCTCAACCACTTCGCCGAGGCCTCCGCCGACGGCAAGGCCGGCGGTGACTTCCTGAGCTGGTGCAAGTCCGCCGAGTCCAGCACGTTCCCCTTCCCGGCTGCCAAGGTGGCCATGCGTGAGTCCGACACGGTCGCCAAGAGCGGGAAACTGCGCGGTGAGCGCTCCCTCCCCGTCCCGGTGACGGTCGACCCGAGCGGCCGGGCGTTCATGCAGGCCCATCTGAAGATCGGCGGAGGCAACACGATCGCCCCGCGCCTCCACTTCTACGAAGACGGCCCCCGGTCCGGAAAGGTCTACGTGGGCTACCTCGGCCCACACCTGCGCAACACCCTCACCTGAGTACGCCGAACCCTCAGCGCCCTGCAGCGAACCGCACGAACGGCGTCCATCCTTCGCGCCCCACAGCGAAGGCCGGACGCGTCACATCCTTCGAGTCCCGTACGTGAACGGCCTGCTCGGCGATTGCGATCTCCACGCAGTCGTCGCCCTGACTCCCGCTATAACTGGACTTGAACCAGGCAAGTTCCGTGGTTCCGATGTTCATAGCTCTCCTCGCAGTCGCTCCAGCAGGCCCGTGGATTCCACAGGGCTCAGGGCCTGCGAGCGCAGTGTTTCATAACGCTGACAGAGCAAGCTCACCTCTTTCCGGTCCGAGATCAACCGACCGTTCTGCTGACCCTCGGAGTAGCCGAGCCGCTGGCCCGAGAGGGTCTCCAGAATCCGCACCGGCCCGTCCAGGCAGGCGTGCAGTCCCGCGTCCAGCGGTACTACTTGGAGCGTCACATTACGCGGCACGATGCGCTCAAGTACGTGGTCCAGCAGCTCGCGCATCGCCTCCGCGCCCCCAAACCGCCGCCGGAACACGTGCTCCTCCACGATGAAGCTGAACGGCACGGTGGGCCGCTCCCGCATCATCCTCTGTCGCTCCATCCGGGCAGTCAGCTGCGCCTCCAGCTCCTCGTCGGTCCGCAGCGGGATCGTGCCCTCGAACACCGCCCGCGCGTACGCCTCCGACTGCAACAGCCCCGGCACCAGCCGGCACTCGTACGTGGACAGGCTCACCGCCTCCCGCTCCAGCCGCGCCCACCTCCGGAACCATGCCGCCAGGCCGACCTCGCCCCGGCTGAGGTGGCGGGCGGCCATGCGTAGGGCGCCGGTGTTGCCCGTCGCCCCCTCGGCACGCTCCACGAAAGGCTCGTCCGGCATTCGGCGACCCAACTCCACCGACTCCACGGTGTGCTTGGAGTACCGGACACGGACGGCGAGCTCGGCCCGGCTGAGGCCCGCGTGCTCGCGCAGCGCCTGGACGACCGCACCGAACGTGCGCAGGCTGTCCGACGGGTGCGGCTCCCGCTCCCACTCCCCTGCCGGTACCGCCTGGGCGCCGCCGCCGGCTGCCTCCCCCTCGACGATGTCCATCCGCCGCCCCTCTCTCCGTACCGGACCCACGACAGCTCCACGCCACAGCCTGCGTTCACCACTCAGCGTGATGGCGAAGCCCACGTACCGTCTACTCCATGCGCCCGTACGCTGACTCCGCGTACGGGGGGCGGTGCTGGCGTGCAGCCACCTCCGATCATCACGCTGATGCCATGAGCCAGCCCATTCCCCAACTGACCTCGCATCCACACACCTTCACTCAGCTCCTGTCGTCAACCCGCCGCGGCGCCCGCCTCGCCCGCCTCCTCGGCGTGGTCCAGCTTCGATCGTGGGGCGCTCCGCACGACCTCACAGAGCGTGCGGAGCACGTCATCGCGGAACTCGCCGCCAATGCCGTCCTCCACGGCCTCCGGCCCGGTCGCAGCTTCCGGTTGTCGCTCGTGTTCGACGCCTCATCGGGCTTCCTCCGCGTCGATGTCACCGACGCCCGCGGGGACCGCCTGCCGGCGACACCATCCCCCGCCGTGGCACCCCAAGCGCTGCACGCGGGTGGCCGCGGCCTCGCGCTCGTCGCCGCCCTCGCCGACCGCTGGGAGACGCTCCCCTTCCCGCCCAGCGGCAAGACCGTCCGAGCGGAGATCGGCATTCCGCCCCTCGAATGAGCCAAGCCACCGGAACGGCAGACAGAATCAGCCACGCCACCTGATCATGCGTTGACGTCGCCAACGCACCTCTCTACCGTGGCCAGTGCTACCTCGGGGACCAGGGGGCCATAGATCGTGCGCGTGGACGAAACCGGTGAACCCAGCCGGACCGTCACGGCGGACCGCCTGCTCGAATCCGCCGAGCGGGCCTTTCTGCGTGCCGAGTTCAGGTTGGCAGTACCACTTTTCCGCCGATTTCAGAACGAGTTCGGTACATCCGCCGACGACACCGCCGTCCGGTCCGCCGTACTCCGTGGCGCCCTGGCAGCGCGGGCGGGCAACTGGGCGGAGGCGGTGGACTCGTGCCCCGGGACCGACGAGCTGGAGGCGGCATCCACGGGGATCGTGCACGCTCTCGCGGTAGGCGCCCTCCGCAGGCTCGCCGAGGAGGGACGGCACGATGAGGCCGGCACCGCCGCGCTCGCGATCCTTCTGTGGGCGTACCTCCTGGAGGAGGATGACCCCGGTGGCTTCCGCGGGCTGCTCACTCAGCGGCGCGGCACTCCCGTGTCCGACGAGCTCTGGGAGGAGGCCCGCGGCCTGCTGGCCCGGCGCGTCACCGACCTGATGCACGCTCTGGACGTCCGCGCCGGGCGCGATGCCCTCGCCGCTTGGGAAACGGCGTGGGAGGCCGAGTGCGCCTTCCCGGTGGTCGTCCCCGCCGACGCAGGGATCGAGGGCTTGATCCCGATGGGGGACGCCGCCTGGCATCTTCTGGACCAGGGCCGGCGCCCCGCCCTCCTTGACGCCTACACCGCACGCCACCCGGACCAGGGCAGTTGGACGGCGGGCTCACCCGAGCACCGCGCGTGCGCCGACCCGCTCAATCGGGCCCTCGCGGCACGCGGCAGGGAGCGGGCAGGAGCCGGCGAGTGGCGCGAGGCGCTCACTGATTTCAGTACGGCCACACGGCTCGGGCGCACCCTCGACGCCGCCGACCGGTCAGCCGTGCTTCGCGCGGGCAAGAATGTCGGGCGGACCAATCACGGGATCGGCTACACCACCCTGGCACGCATCGTGGGTCTGGAGCTGGCGCATGCCCTGCTGCCCCGGGACGGATCACTGGCCGCCGAACTCGCCGCCGTGTTGGTCAGACAGGGGCGGACGGTCCTCGGCAGTGACCCTGTGCAGAGCAGGAGGCGGTTCGCACGGGCGCTGGTCGTGTCCCCGCAGGACCAGGACGCCCAGTCCGGCCTCGACGGCCTTCTGAGGCTGGACCTCGTCCGGGTGCACAGTGGGACTCAGCCCCGGGACGAGATCCCCTTGGGTGCCGTGGAGGACCTGCTGCGGCGCGACCCGGCCTGGGCACCGGCCAGGAGCTGGCTGAAGGATCACTACACCGCGCAGGCCACGGCCGCCTTGTCGAGTGGGGACACATCGACAGCCCGGGCCGCGGCGCGCAACGCTCTCCGGTACAGCGGTGGCGAGGGCCCCTATGGAGAGAGCGTCGTCAGCAGCCTGCTCGTCGACCTGTCGATCAAGCTCGCCCTGGCTTCCGGAACCGGGAGCACGCGCGCGGAGCTGGAGCGTCGTGTCGACCTGCTGGGTACGGCTGTCGACATCGCGGGCCCTGACCATGGCCATGCCGGGGAGACATACGGGGCGGCCGTGCTCGACCTCGCCGAGCACCTTGAGACCTCCGCATCACCGACCGCCGTCATCGAGCTGTTCCTGCGGGACCGGATGCGCCCGGGTGTCAACGCACGCTTCGATCAGACCGTGAAGGCCGCCTACCTCCGCCGCGCCGAGGCGCGCGCATCGGAAGGCGACGTCGGCGGGGCGCAGCGCGATCGTGTGTGCGCGCAACGCATCGGCGCCGGATTGCCCGACCAGGGCTTGTTGTTCGGCCCCGCCCCTGGACTCCCTCACGACGACTTCGGACAGGGGGCCCTCTTTTGACCGTCGATGAGCCCGCCCCGGGTATCCAAGGTGCCGAAGCACCCCCGATCCCCTGGTTCGGTCCCACACTCTACGAACTCGTCCCCGGCATCACACCGGGCACTCGGCTCCCTGCGCTGCGCAGACAGCTCGGACGGGCACGTACCGAAGCCCGCCTGGATCCGGTCGGGCAGGAACTGATCCGCCGGGCCGGCCTGGCCTCCGACAGCGCCGTCACCACGCTCGTCGCCGAGATGCTCACCCCTCCGCTGCCCCACCATGACACCGAGGAAGACTCGTGACCGATCGCGCCCCGGCCGCACCGAACGGCCCGCCGTCCGAACTGGACAAACTACGACGCCGGGTCGATGCCCTGTCCCGTAAGCGCGACGAGGCCGAAGCGCGGCTCCATTCCCTGCTGAGCTCCCTGTTGCCGCTCGACGACCTGCTCGCCGACACGCACCGCCGCACCGGCGCTCTGTACGAGGCCCGGTCCGCGCGTGAGGTGGCATCAGCCACCATCGCACTGAGCGAGCAGATCGAGGCGGCACATCTGATGCTCCGCGGTGAGTTCGCCCGGAACGATGTCAGCCCGATGGACGTGCTGGGCAAGGCCGTCGATCCTGGGGAGATGCGCGTCGTCGGTACGGAACCGCATCCCAGCTGGCCGGACGGCACGGTCCTGAGGGAGCGACTGACCGGGTTCCGCCTGGGCGCCGCCACTCTGCGACCCGCGGAGGTGCTCATCGCGGTGCCCGGCCCCACACCGGAACCCGCGCCTACCCCGGTGGCCGAGGACGGCCCAGATCCGGCAGGGGCGCGTGCTCGGACGAAGCCTGCCGGGGGCAAGCGGACCCAGCCGCGGCGCACCACTCGCTCCCAGCGGATCCTGCCGCGCAAGCCCTCGGCCGGACGGGGGCGCCGCTCCCGTCCCACCTGACCTGGCGGCCGCCCTCCGAGGCCGGGCCCGCCGCCCGGCAGCCCGACGAGCACGGCCTCCCGTAGGCCTCGTGTCCCTCCCGTATCTCGTGCCTCCGACGCTCCACGACGACCAGGAAGCAACATTCCATGCACCGGACTCTCGGCATCGACCTCGGCACCACCAACTCCGTCACGGCCTGGCTGCACGACGGTGTCCCCGTCGTCCTGCCCAACCGGCAGGGTGGACAGAGCACCCCATCAGCTCTCGGGGTCGATTCCCGCGGCGTATTGCTGGTTGGCCAGGAAGCCATCAACTGGCGCTCCGGTGAGCCCCGTTCCGTGATCACAGAGGTGAAGCGGCTGATCGGGCGCCGCTGGGAGGACGAGCTCGTCCAGCAAGCGCTGCGTGCACGTCCGCACGATGCGCCGCCCGTCCGGGAGAGCAGTGACGGCACGGTGGAGATCCGGCTCGGCGAACACTACGTCTCGCCGGTGCAGGCCTCCGCCATCCTGCTGCGACAGCTCAGGAAGGACGCCGAGAGCGCCGCGGGCGTACCCTTTCGGCGTGCGGTGATCACCGTGCCCGCGTACTTCGCCGAGCCGCAGATCAACGCGGTACGTGAAGCCGGGCGGCTGGCCGGGTTCCATGTGGCACGGATCGTGCCGGAGCCGACCGCCGCCGCACACGCTTTCGGCATCGGGCCGAACGGGAGCGGTACCGAGGACCACGCCACCGTGCTCGTCTTCGACCTGGGCGGCGGAACCTTCGACGTGTCACTGCTGACGATCGGTCCGGGCTACTTCTCCGTGGACAAGCTGGGCGGGAACAACCTCCTCGGCGGATCCGACTTCGATGCCCTGCTCGACGGTCACCTCCGCGAGCAGCTGGCCGGGCGGGACCACAGCGGCGAAGGGGACGCCTCGCGGATCCGGGCCGCCGCCGAGCGCGCCAAAATCGAACTCTCCTCGCGGGACACCTCCGAAGTGACCCTCGCTCCGCTCGGCAGCCAGGGCGGATCCTGGTCCGGAACCGTGCGTCGCCCCGCCTTCGAAACGCTCCTCACCGAGTACCTGCACACCATGCAGACCACGGTCGAGTCGGTACTGACAGCGGGCGACTCGCTCCCCGAGGACGTTCAGCGTGTCCTCCTGGTCGGCGGATCCACCCACATCCCGGCCGTCCGGCGCACACTGCAGGATCTCTTCGGCGAGGACACCGTGTCGGACGCGGTCGACCCCATGATGGCCGTCGCCCACGGCGCCGCCGTGGAGGCCGGCCTCCTCGGCACGCTCGATTGCCCCGCCGAGACGTGCACCATCGAGGGCATCCCCGTCACCGCCGACGCCTGCCCGGGCTGCGCCACTCCGCTGCTCGGCCCGGCCACGGTGGACTGCCCTGCCTGCCACGTACCCGCACCGGAGCTCACCGCAGCCTGCCCCGTGTGCACCACGGACATCTCCGCACTGCGCACGTCCACCCCCGCGGCCGTGTTCACGGAATGCCCGAACTGCGGCCGGGCCGACAATCCCGTCGCCGCAACCGTGTGCCTCGACTGCGACAACCCTCTGGACGCCGGCGGCCTGAAGTGCACCGGCTGCGGCATGGTCAACGCCACCGGCATGACGGCGTGTTCGTTCTGTGGTGACCTGTTCGGCACCGCCCCTGCCGAACAGGTCACGGCACAGAACATCGGACTCGAGCTCTCCGACGGCACCCTGGAGGTCCTCTTCCCCGGCGGCACCCGCTATCCGACGCAATGGCACCGTGTGGACGGCCTCGTCGTGCGTGGCGAGAACGATCGATCGGTGCGCTTCCACCTCTGGGAGGGACCGCACCACCGCTCGGCGCAGCGCAACGAATTCTGCGGCAGTTGGGTCGGCACGCAAGCCGCCGCAATCCGGGGAGAGGTACCGCTCACACTTCAGGTGCGGCTCGACCGCGACCGGACCATCGCCCTGCAGTACCGCCTCGGCTCCGACGACTGGACCGGTGGCCAGCTCCGGCGCAGCATGGCGTCCGCTGTCATCGGCCGGAAGGCCAACGAACTCCACGGCCTCTACGCCGACTTCTTGAAGGAGTGGGGCCAGGGAGTAACCCCCGCCGAGCGGGACCTCCTCACTGAAACCATGGCGGACCTGGCAGCGCTCGGCAGGGGGGAGAGCGTGAGCCGCTCCCTGGACGGCCTGCTGGACTCCGCGCGCGAGACCCTGGACCTGTGCAAGGAGGCCCGAAATGCTGCCGCCCTCGCGATGCTCGGCGCCAGTGGTGGGCGCGGACTGCTGCCGCCGGCACTCCTGGAGGAACTGCGCAAAGCCGGCGAGGCGGTCATGGACGCGCGCAGGGCCATGAACACCGACTCGATGCGAGCGGCCACCGAGCGGGCGAACGAACTCTGGACCGGGCTCGACCCGGCGGTCCGCACCTCGATCCTCGCGATCCGGTTCGCCGAGCAGGACTCCTACCCGGCGACCCTCCGCAAGGAGGTCTTGGCCGCCCGCGACGCCTTGCGCAGCGCCGTGGAACGCGGGGACGAGGCTGCCCAGGACACCCAGGTCGTACATCTTGGACGCCTTTACAACCAAGGCCGCGGTCAGTTCACGGAAGTGAGCAAGCCCTCCTCCACCGGAGGTGTGTTGCCGTCCAAGCGGTAACGGCTCCGGTCGCCCTGCGGAACGCCCGAATCACTTGACAGTGTCAACAGCTAGAGTGTGCGGTGTTCACGCATGCTCCATCCACGCGGAAGGTCACTCATGCCGCAGCCCGACCGCCTCCCCGGCGCGCCCGAGTTCCGCATCAAGCTCTCCAAAGACGGTGGAGAGGCACACGGGCACCTGCTGACCGAGTTCGGGGGGAACGGCACGCACAAGTTCCTCCTGCACGAGGGATCGATGGTGGCGGCAGAGACTTGGCCAGGGCTCGGCAACCACGGGCGTCGGTTGCGTACGGAGCTACGGGCGAGCGGCGCACTCACTGATGCCCCGATCACCCCTGACCTGCAGGAGACGACGCCACGATGGGTGACGACACGGGACATCCCGTGCAACTCCTCCTCGGCCGCAGCCACTCTGGTGCACGGCTACGACGCTTCCGGCCCGGAGGCCTGGCGAACCGCCGACGGCCACCCGCTCGGCGACTACCTCTCCACCGGCTGGCGCGCACCGCGCAAAGCGTGGCTCGTGCGCGGCTCCAACGTCTCGGGGCACAACCTCGTGCGGCAGCTGTGGCTGAAGGAGGGATTCGTATCGCTCGCCGGCGCTCATCTGCCGCCCCTGGAGGAGAGCGATCCCACGAAGAGCGCGCTGCGCCGCTTCGTCGAAGACGGCTACGAGGGCGCAGCCTCGTACAACCAGAAGCGGGACCTCGTCGAGGAGCTGCACGGCTTCCTGACGCAGATGCGCGTCGGCGACACGGTCGCGACCATAGGCGACGGCAGGCTCCACCTCGGGCAGATTGCCGGGGACTCCGTGCAGACCGGTTCCTCGGACGGACTGTCGAATCTGCGACGTGCTGTCTCCTGGCGCCCCGAGAGTCATGCGTACGAGGAACTGCCCGAGGAGGTACAGCAGAAGCTCTCCGTGCAGCATGACGTCGTCGACATGACAGTCGTCCTGGACGCGTTGGACGGACTCACCGCGGCCTCCGACCCGACGGCGGCCGACTCCCCCGGCCGGCAACCCGCCACCGAGCGCCCGGCACAGCGGGAATTGTCACTGCCCGACATCACCGAGGCAGTCGCCCGCGACCTCCTCGTCCATGACCGGTCCTGGCTGGACGAGGTCCGGGAACTGCTCGTGGACGAAAGGCAGCTGGTCTTCTACGGCCCGCCGGGCACGGGCAAGACCTATCTGGCGATGAAGCTGGCCGAGCACTTCGGCGGCGGTCCCGAGCAGGTCAAGATCGTGCAGTTCCACCCGTCGTACGCCTATGAGGACTTCTTCGAGGGATTCCGGCCCGTGGAGGACCCGGAGACGCGGGAGGTGGCCTTCCGGCTGACCGCAGGGCCGCTGCGGGAACTCGCCGATCTCGCCTCCCGCGAGGGCAATCGGCACATCGCGCACTTCCTGATCATCGACGAGATCAACCGTGCCAATCTCGCGAAGGTCTTCGGTGAGCTGTACTTCCTGCTGGAGTACCGGACCAAGTCCGTCCGTCTCACCTACTCCGGCGACGACTTCGCGCTGCCTCCTAACCTCTTCGTGATCGGCACGATGAACACCGCCGACCGGTCGATCGCGCTGGTGGACGCGGCGATGCGGCGCAGATTCGCGTTCGTGGAACTGGCCCCCCGCGTCGAGCCGACCGCCGGACTGCTCGAACGCTGGCTGGAACGGGAGAAGAAGGACCTGGAGCCGGCGCGCCTCCTCGATGCTCTCAATGCCCGCATCGACGACGCGGACTTCGCTGTCGGGCCCTCGTACCTGATGAAGCCCGGCGTGTACCGCGACGGCGGACTCGAACGCACCTGGCGCACGAAGATCCTTCCCCTGCTCGAGGAGCACCACTACGGCGAGGGCATCGACGTCGTCGCCCGCTACGGCCTCGACGCCTTGCGCGAGCAGCGTCCGTGACCGTGCCGGAGGTGACGCTGCGCGAGTACGGTCCCGCGCTCTCCGTCCCCCTGGACACCGAGGTGGGGCGGGCTCTCGCCGCCGCCGGGATCCTGCAGAGCGCGACGCCGGATCCCGGCCGGGAGGGTCACTGGCTGCTGCGGGCCGGCAGTCGGGTCGGTGCCCTGCGTATCCCTGGCGGTCCTGTCGTGAGGATCATGCCCAAGACCCCCGTGAGCAGGCTGTTCTTCCTCCTCGGCTTCAGCCTCGACCCGGCACGCGCATGGCGCGACAGCAAGGAGGGCACGGTCGACACGGGCGCGTACGACGACGTCGTGCCCGCGCTCGCGCACGCTGTGGAACGGCAGATCGACTCGGCTCTGCGCCAGGGGATACTTCAGGGCTACCGCGAGGTGGAGGAGACGGCGTCGATCGTCCGCGGGCGACTGCGCGAAGCCGAGCAGGTCCGCCGGCACTTCGGCCGGACGCCACCCGTGGAGATCAGGTACGACGCGTACACGACCGACACCGACGAGAACCGCATCCTGCGCGCTGCGGTGGAGCAGTTGCTGCGGCTCCCGGGAGTCCCCGGTCAGGTCCGCCGACGCCTCGCCCACCACCGCGTACGCCTCGCCGACGCGCTGCCCCTGATACGGGGACAGGAGCTGCCGCGCTGGCATCCATCGCGACTCAACTCCCGTTACCAGCCCGCACTACGACTCGCCGAAGCCGTCCTGCGCGGCGCCTCGCCGGAGCACCGGCCGAGCGGGACCGAAGCCCTCGCGGTAGACGGCTTCCTGATCGACATGAACAAACTGTTCGAGGACTTCGTCACGGTCGCGCTGCGCGAGGCGCTCCGTGAACACGGCCTGACCGCGAAACTCCAGGACACCCACCACCTCGACGCCGCCGGACTGGTGAGGATGCGTCCCGACCTCGTCGTCCGCACGGGGGACGGACGCACTCCGGTCGCCGTCGTCGACGCCAAGTACAAGGTCGAGAAGGCCGACGGGCTCCTCAACGACGACCTGTACCAGGCCCTGGCCTACGCCACCGTGCTCGGCCTGCCCGAGGCTCATCTCGTGTACGCCGCGGGACGGCAGCCGACGCGCTTCCACGAGGTGCGCGGAACGACTGCCGGCCCGGAGGGACGAGCTGTGCGGCTGTACCAGCACACCCTCGACCTCTCCCGTGAACCAGAGGTCCTCCTGTCTGCCTTCCGTGAGCTCGCCTCAGGAATGGCTGCCACGGCTCCACACCCTCGATCGTGAAACAGCGCCATGCAGAGAGGCAGGGACTCCATGCCCCGACTTGCCTTCGCCCAGAGCTTCTGGGACGGCTACGACATGCTGGAGAAGCCGGTGCGAGCCGGAGTGCGCAAGGCCATGGGAAAGTTCCAGGCCTTGAGCGCTGCCGAACTCAACGCCGACAAAGGCCTGCACCTGGAGTCGGTGAGCAACGCACGTGACCCACGGATGCGCACCATCCGCATCACGGATTTCTGGCGAGGTGTCGTTCTCGCCCCTGCCGACGGCAGCGACGTGTTCCTCCTGGTCAACGTCCTGCCGCACGACGACGCCTACACGTGGGCGTCGAAGCGTCTCTACAGCGCGAATTCCGCCACCAGGGCCTTGGAGGTGCGCAACGCCGTCGCTTTGGACGAGCTGACTCCGCTGTACGAGACGGCTGCGGCCAACGCACCCCGACGGCTGTTCGCTCATGTCTCAGACGGCACTCTGCGCGGGCTCGGCCTCGACGACCAGGTACTGCGCGCCGCACGTTCCATGGTGGACAAGGCCCAGCTGGAGGCGTTCTCCACCCTCTTGCCCGAGGACCAGCTGGAGGTGTTGCAGTACCTTGCCGAAGGGTTCAGCGCGGAGGAGGTCTACCGGGACGTCGTGGTCGTCCGCCGGCCCGCCGACGCCCCCGCCGAGCCTGTCGAGGACCTGGCCACGGTCATCGCCAACACTCCGGCGCGGATCCGACTGGTCACCGGGCCGCAGGAGCTGGAGGAGATCCTCGAGAAGCCCTTCGCGGCATGGCGCGTCTTTCTCCATCCCTCCCAGCGGCGCGTCGCCTACCGCACGTCGTACGGGGGCCCCATCCAGGTCACGGGTGGCCCCGGGACGGGCAAGACGGTCGCCGCCCTGCACCGGGTCCAGCATCTTTTGCGCCGCCACGGAAGCAGCCGGATTCTGCTGACCACGTACACGAATGCGCTCGCCGCCGGACTGCGCGAGATGCTCGGCCTCCTCCTCGACGGGGACGAGGAACTGCTGACGAGGGTCGACGTCACGACGGTCGACGCCTACGCCAACAGCGTCGTGCGTACGAGGTCCGGGGTAACGCCCCGTCCGATCGGGGACAGGGAACAGCGGCATGTATGGGAAAAGGTCGTCAAGCAGCTCGACCTGCCGTTCACGGCACGGTTCCTTGCCCAGGAGTACCGCCACGTCGTACTCGCGCAGGACATCCGTGATCTCGACACGTACCTCGGCGCGGGCCGCCGCGGCCGTGGCACCGGCCTCGGCCCCACGCGCCGCCGCGTGGTGTGGAGCGGTGTGGAGCGCTTCGAACAGTTCTTGCGAGACCGGGGCGAAACCACGTATCTGCGGGTCTGCGCCCGCGCGGCGCAATTCCTGACCGACAGGCCGGCCCCCTACGCCCATGTCGTCGTCGACGAGGCCCAGGATCTGCACCCGGCGCAGTGGCGTGTGCTGCGCGCCGCCGTGGCTTCCGGTCCCGACGACCTTTTCATCACCGGTGACCCGCACCAACGGATCTACGACTCCCGGGTGTCACTCGGTTCTCTCGGCATCGCCACAGCCGGACGCAGCTTTCGATTGCGCGTCAACTACCGCTCCACTGAGGAGATTCTCACCTGGTCTGCACGCCTCCTTGCTCCAGTCAGCATCGAGGCGCTCGAAGGTGAGGGAGCGGACTCACTGACCGGATACCGCTCCCTGCTCCACGGGCGCCACCCCCAGGTCCAGGTGTACAGGACCCAGCGGGAGGAGATCGACGCCCTGGTGGAACGAATCCAGGCGCTGCTCGCCGGAGGTCTTGCAGCACACGAGATCGGCGTGTGCGCACGCTTCAACCTCTCCTTGGACGCTGCCGAGGACAGGCTCAAGGCCTCCGGTATCCCGGTGCTCCGGGTCAAGGGCCAGTTCGCGCCGGGGGCTCAGGGCGTCCGGCTGGCGAGCATGCACGCGATGAAAGGGCTGGAGTTCCGGGCGGTCTCCGTCCTCGGCGTCAGCGAGGGCACCGTGCCGTTCGTCCGTGAGGTCACCCCGCGTGAAGCGGATCCGCTCCAGCACGACGCCGACCTGCTTCGTGAACGCTGCCTGCTCTTCGTCGCCTGCACTCGCGCGCGCGAATCACTGAGCGTGACATCGAGCGGAACTCCGAGCCCGTTTCTGCCACACGTGGTCTGACCGTTCTCACTCCTCCGGCGCGAGACCTCCCGTGGCTAGACCGTCACGAGCGACTTCGGCAAGCTGCCGGCTCAACTCGCCGGTCTTGCGCATCTCCTCCTCGAACGCGGACAGCGCCCGGAAGGACGAGCCGTAGCGACGCTGCTCGTCAATGTTCATGCGGGGAATACGTGCCCCGCGAGCATCGAGACGGTAGCTACCGCTGGCGCTCGTGGACCTACGGATGTTGATGGAGCTGCGCAGGAATCCCTGCAGGTAGTCCGTGTCGAGCTGCTCACTGGCCGAGACCGGCTCCGAGTCCTCGTAGGCGACGAGCCCGGCGCGGGCGAGATCCGCGACGCTCGTGGTCGCACCGTCCAGCGAGCCCGGCCCATCCCCCGCATCCAACTCGGGCAGAAGTGCGACGAGTCGACGGACCCGCTCCTCCAGCTCCTTGCGCAGGGCCGTGTACTCACCGGGATAGTCACGGTCCCGGGCATGGAGATGACTGCCGGGGGTGAGATCGACGGTGTCGTCGAGGAGTTCGATCAGCGGCACGTCCGCAACCTGGCCGGGGCGTGGATCCAGGCTGCCGTCCGGGCTGTTGCCGGTCAGGTCGATCATGCGCACGGTACGGCTCGTGTCCACGTTGCCCGTGCTCTCAGGACGCTGCAGACTCCACAGATGGACGGGCAGGGCGTGCGAGGTCGCCGTCCCCGGCGGCAGGGCGACCACTCTGCGCAGGATGCCCCGGCGTACGAGTTCCGCTCTGATCCGGCGGCCGGCCTTGCGGTAGGCCGCCGAGGCCGGCATGACCATGAGGACATGGCCACCAGGCTCGGTGTGTGCATAGGCGTGCTGGAGCCAGGCAAGCTCCCCTTCGGCCTTGGAAGGCGTACCTAGCTCCCAGCGCGAGTCGAGAAGCAATTCCTCCCTTCCCCACTCGGTCACACCGGTCGGCGGGTCACAGACGACGAGATCGACCTTGAGGCCCGGCCACTCGTCCGCCCGGAGGGAATCACCTGCCGCGACACGAACCTGCGACCGCCCCAGAAGGTCCGCGCGAAGTTGCGCGAAACGGGCACCATCAGCATCCACCTCCTGCCCGTAACAGCGCATGCCGACTTGGGAAGTGACGGACAGCAGCAGCACTCCGATTCCGCACGCAGGATCGAAGGCCGTTGCGTCGGAGGGCAGTTCGGGAGCGAAATGGCACACGGCGCGCACCACACGCTCGGCACTCACCTGGTCCGATCCCGCACGCCGAGCAGAGTCGACGAACCGTTCCGTCAGACCGTTCACAATGTCGACGGGCGATTCGGTCCGGGCGAGCCCCCGCACCAGGGACGCAATGTCATCCGGTAGTCCTGGGACAGGCTTCTCGGCCAGGAGCCCTGCCACCTCCGCCAGGCCCGTCACCAGCTGGTCCCCGTACACGGCCCGCAGAGCCTGCCACAACTCGACCTCGGGCGACATCTCCTGGCTTTTGCGCTGTCTATCCAGCCATTCCTGAACTTCGACCAACGCGAAGAGATGGCTGTTCGCGGCGCCTCCTACGGGCGCCGGAAAGTCATCGTAGCGCCGACGCCAGTTGGAGACCGCAGCCCGGGTGACACCGGCCAGTCGAGCGATCTCGGCGCCGGTGACAAGCGGGCCAACCGATGAAGTTGCAGCGTCCGTCATGAGTCCAGCGTACACGGAGCATCTCATGATCTCTAGATTGATAGTCTGTTGACAGTGCACACAGACCCATGCCAACATTCTTCGTGTACTCGGCTTTCTGTACACCTGCCCTCGTCCGGTTCGGCCGCGACATGAAGGCGCCGATGTATCCCACCCGCCCTTCAAACCTCGCCCGCTGCTCCAGGAGGCTCCCCTTGTCGACGAACACCGCGGTACGCACCGTCTACCGGTTGACCGGCGTCGATCCCACTCCGGAAGCCATGCTCGACAACCTCGACCACGCATATCTGGACAAGCTCGGGGCCGATCTTCATTTCCCGGCTGCACTCGGAGTGCCGGCCGTCTACATCACGTGTGGCATGGAGCATCGCGAGGCCCCGTGGTGTGAACCCATGTCGCGCACCACCGGCATCACGGTCGCCGAGAGCGTCCGCCGCACCGCGGCCGTTCTCCTGCTCGCCGTCGACGGCATGGTGTACGCCATCGGCTGCGACCAGGGGTACCGACTGGTCCCCGACCACCTCAAGGACAAGCGCTTCGGCCTCTCGTTCGCCATCCGGCAGATGGATCCGAAGCTGATCCGCGGAGCGGTCTCGCGGTCACTCGGGCAGGCGCGCACCGACATTTCCCTGGTTCCGGGCGGGGCGCCGGTCCCGATGCTCGGCATCCGTGACCACTCGCGCATCGTGCGCAGCCTGGGCGGCTACCTCGACGACCTCCCCCTCACCCGCTCGCGGTACACCCGCGGAAAGCCCGTCAGCGCCCAGGGCGGATCCGGATTGAGGATCGCTTTGGGGATCGACCCCGAGGCCCTGCTCTCGGACTTGCGGACCATCGCCAGGATCTGCCGCGAGGACATCCCGCATCAGGAGTTGGAGTTCGTCGACCAGATCGCTCCGGTCAGCGACCCGACGGTCCTCGACGCACTCGAGCGGGATCTGGACGACCGGCTCGGCCGGCCCGCCGACGGCCGGACCTCCGCCTCGGTCCCCTCCGAGCATCACGCGGCCTACACGGAGGCCACGGCGTACATGACCCGGATCAACAGCAGTGACGTCTGGCACTCCGATGACTTCGACCTCGGTTATGTACTCGCCCGGTCCCGGCTCGCACCGCCCGGTCGGCGCCTGCAGGTGCTGCGCGAGGGAACCGTGACCCTCACCAGGGACCGTCGGGCAAGTGCCGCCGGCGCACTGGCCACCACCACGCCGCTGGCCTGGCTGGAGGCCGACGCCTCTCTCGGCTCCAGGCGGTTCTTCCTCCTCGAGGGAGAGTGGTACGAGGCCGGCGCGAGCTATGTGACGGAGTGCCGGGCTTCCGTGGGTGCCCTGTTCTCGCCGTCCCCCTCCGCCTCCCTCCCGGCCTGGCTCAAGGGGGAGTCCGAAAACGCGTACAACAACCGGGTGGCCGATGACCAGCCGGGCTGGGTCTGTCTCGATACCAAGAACGTCGCCAATCCCGTACGGCGCAGGGACCAGCTCGAGATCTGCGACCTGCTCACGCCCGACGGCATCCTGATCCTCGTCAAGCGCGCAGGCGGATCCAGCCCGCTGAGTCACCTGTTCGGACAGGCCAGGGTGGCGGTGGAGGTTCTCCAGGAGTCCGCCCAGGTCCGTGCAGAGTTCACGGCGAAGGCCGCCCGCCTCAGCGGAGGCAGCTGCATGCTTCCGGAGAACTTCACGCCCAAGCGGATCATTCTGGCCATGCTGCTCAAGAACCGCGAGAACCTGACAGCAGAGTCCGTCTTCGGCTTCTCGCAGATCACCATCGCGCAGACCGCGAAGGCTCTGGCAGCCCGAGGGGTGAGTGTCGAGGTCATCGGCATCCCGGAAGGCGACGCCGACTCAACCTCGCAGCCTCTGAGTGCGGCAGCGTAACGGAGCGACCCCGGCACCGACGCGCGCACGACCGGATGGCAGGTCCCGGCCGTGCAGGACGTTGACTAGCCCGGGTAGTTGGTGCGCCAGGGCTCGTAGTGCGGGTTGTCCTGGCACTCACTCATGATCTCGATCTTCTTCACCGTGTCGACCTGGCAGACGGCCACGATGAACGAGCGGGCGATGCCGCCCGGGAAGGCCACCTCGACCTGGGAGGCGTATTTGTGGGTGTCGCCGATGGTCTGGTTGACGTCCACGCCGCCGGGGGCGTCGATGTAGTAGTTCCAGCCACTCTTCCAGGACTTGTACAGGTCGTGGTTGTAGGTCGTGGAGACATACGGGGAGGGCTGGTTGACCAGGACGTAACTCTCGATGTTGTACTGGCCGTTCAGGGTGTCCCTGGGCAGGAAGCCTTCCTCGAAGACCACCGACGGCGGGCGGCCGTCCGAGCGATAGAGCTGCTTGCAGTTGATCCGCCAGGACGGGGAGGGAGTGATGCGCTCCACCTCCACGCGTTCGTCGGCGGCGGCGAAGAGGTGGTCCCGGACCCGGGGGCAGGAGTTCGCGGGAGCCGCCGCGCGGAGCGATCCGGGGGCGGCGGGTGCGGACGCGGAGGCGGAGGCCGGGGGCAGCAGGGCGGCGGCGAGGACGGTCGCGAGGACGGCGGCGCGACGGCGCAGGGCACGAATGGTGATCATGGGCCCATCCTGGCGCCCTCCCGCTGCGCCCGGGGGCATCCTCACTCGTTGGTGAGCGTGTCGAATTTCGCCTCTACTGCCTTGGACGGGGCGCGAGTTGATGATGGAACGATCCTGCCGGGCTGGGGGGCTCCGGGTAGGCTCGCGCACCACGGCGGTTCCACGCCGCGTGAGCTTGGGGGGGCATTTCATGTCCGTGCGTCGAGGCGTTGCCCTGGCAGCCGCCGTGGGGGCCGCCGCCCTGTTCCTCGCCGGGTGCGGGGAGCCGGCCACCGCGAAGGGCAAGGGCTCCGGCACGCCGGGGTCCGCGCCCACCCCGACCGGGTCCCGGCCCTCGATGCCGGGGCTCATCGGGAAGACGTCCGCCGGAGCCGCGACCCTCGTCACACCGGTGCTCACCAAGCCGGTCGAGGCGCGCAGCGCCTACGACGACGTCCCGCTGGCCACCGATCACGGCCAGTGGGCGGTCTGCTTCCAGACCCCGGCGGCGGGCACCCCCGTGGCGGGCGACACCACCGTCGAGATCTCGCTCGTCGCACCCGGGGCCCCGTGCCCGGCCGCGGCCGGCGCCTCCCTGCATCCCCCCAAGGCGTCGAGCCCCGCCAAGGCGCCGGCCCCCTCCGCGGACCCGGGCCCCTCCGCGGACCCCGGGCATCCGAAGCCGAAGCAGCCGAAGTCCAGCCCCACCCCGGCCCCCGGCCCCAGGGACGTCCACTACACGAACTGCACCGAGGCCAGGGCCGCCGGCGCCGCCCCGATCCGGCGCGGCGAGCCCGGCTACGGCAAGCACCTCGACCGGGACAGCGACGGCATCGCCTGCGACAAGTAGGAGGGGAAGCGGGAGGGAGGGGCTGGGGAGCCCCGCGGCGCGACGCGGCCGGGCCGCCCCGCGCTGCGGCGAAATTCGGCCATGCCTCCGCAGGCCTAGCCCCCGATGGGGGTCCGCCCCCAGAATCGCCCGGTCGGCACAGTTCTGAGGGCGGGCGGAGCCATGGCATCAGCGCAAGCGGCACGGACGGGCACCGCTGGCGGTGGCGTCGGTGGTACGGAGATACCGCGGCTGGAGGGCGCCCCGCTGCTCGGGTCGCTCGCCGACCTGAAGTCGGACGCCCTCGGGACGTACCAGCGGGCGCGGCACCGGCACGGTGACGTCGTGCGGATCGCGGCCGGTCCCCCAGGGCTGCGCACCGAGCTGCACTGCGTGTTCTCGGCGGAGGGGGCGCAGCAGGTCCTGGCCTCGCAGGCGGCCAACTTCCGCAAGGACAACGCCCTGTACCAAGAGATCCGCGAGGCCCTCGGCAACGGTCTGCTCACCAGCCAGGACGAGGACTACCTGCGCCAGCGGCGGCTGGTCCAGCCGCTGTTCACCAAGCGGCGGGTGGACGGGTACGCGGAAGCGGTGGCTACCGAGACCGCCTCCGCCCTCGCCGCCTGGGAGGCGGCCCCGGACGGGGTCGTCGACGTCTCCGACGAGATGATGGAGCTCGCGCTGCGCGCCGTCGCCCGGATCCTCTTCGGGACGGACGTGGACGCCGCCGCCGATGTCGTGGACCGGTGTTTTCCGGTCATCACCGACTATGTGATGCGCCGCGGCTACTCCCCCGTCAACCTCCCCCGCGACTGGCCCACTCCGGGCAACAAGCGGGCGGCCGCCGCGATGGACGAGCTGTACGCGGTGTGCGACGGGATCATCGCCGAGCGCCGTAGTAGGAGTAGTAGTGGTGGTGGTGGTGGTGGTAGCGAGGGGGCGGGGGACGATCTGCTGTCGCTGCTCGCCGCTGCCGGCAGTGCGGACGACGGGGAGTTCGACGCCACCGAGCTGCGCGAGCAGGTGCTGATCTTCCTGCTCGCCGGGCACGAGACGACCGCCACCTCGCTCGCCTTCTCCCTCCACCTGCTGGCCCGCCATCCCGATCTGCAGGCCCGGGCCCGCGCCGAGATCACCGCGGTCCTGGGAGACCGTACGCCCGGGGCCGCCGATCTCGAGCGGCTCCCGTACCTCACCCAGGTGCTCAAGGAGGCCATGCGGCTCTATCCGGCGGCCCCCGTCCTCGGGCGCCGCTCGGTCGCTGCGGCCGAGGTCGACGGGCACACCATCCCGGCCGGCGCCGATGTGATCGTGGCGCCCTGGGTGACCCACCGCCACCCCGCCTACTGGCCGGACCCGGAGCGCTTCGACCCCGACCGGTTCACCCCGGAGGCGGAGGCGGCCCGGCCGCGTTACGCCTGGCTGCCCTTCGGCGGCGGTCCGCGCGCCTGTATCGGGCAGCACTTCTCCATGCTGGAGTCGGTGATCGCGCTGGCGATGCTGCTGCGGACCTACGAGTTCGAGGCGGTGGACACCGAGATCTCGGTCGTCGCCGGGATCACCCTGCGCACCACCAGCCCCGCGCGCTGCCGGATCCGCCACCTGGGAGCCTGAGGGGCTGAGGGGCTGAGGGGCTGAGGGACTGAGGGGCCGGGGTCAGGCGCCCGGCGCCGGGGTGTGGTTGCCCTGGAGGCGGGCGAGGTCCGAGGGCCGCACCTGGATGACGAAGAGCGCGATCAGCGCCGTGACCAGGGTGAACGCGGCCGCCGCCACGAAGGCCGCGCTGACGCCCGAGGTGAGGACCTGGTCGCTCCAGGGCTTCGGGAACTGCTTGGTCTTGGCGAAGAAGAGCTTCTGCTCGGGTGTGGCGGTGCGCAGGAAGGAGCCCACCTGGTCCCTGGCCTCGTTGCGGCTGGCCGTGCCGAAGACCGTGACCAGGATGGACAGGCCCAGCGAACCGCCCACCTGCTGCATCGCGTTCAGGAGTCCGGAGGCCGCGCCCGATTCCCGGTCGGGGACGTTCGAGAGGGCCATCAGGGTCAGGGACACGAACTGCATGCCCATGCCGGCGGAGAAGAGCAGCATCGGTCCCAGGATGCTGCCCAGGTACGTCGAGTGGATGTCGGTCTGCGTGAGCCAGGCCAGGCCGGCGGCCGAGAAGAGGGAGCCGGCCACCATGAACGGTTTGGGCCCGAACTTGGGCAGCCCCTGGGAGGTGATCCCCGCCGTCACCGCGATCATCGCGCTGACCGGCAGGAAGGCGAGCCCGGCCCGCAGGGGGCTGAAGCCCAGCACGTTCTGCACGAACAGGGTCAGGAAGAAGAACATGCCGAAGATCGCGCAGGCGAAGAAGAGCATGATCGCGTACGTGCCGGCCCGGTTGCGGTCGGCGAACATGTGCAGCGGGGTGATGGGCTGGGGCGAGCGCCGTTCGTTGACGACGAAGAGGGTCAGCAGGACCACGGCCGCGGCGAAGGAGCCGAGCGTCAGCCCGTCGAGCCAGCCGTCCTGGGACGCGCGGATGAATCCGTAGACCAGCGCGACCATGCCGAGGGTGGAGAGCAGGGCGCCCGCGAGGTCGAAGTGCCCGGGCCGGCGCGCGGATTCGCGGATCACCTTCGGGGTGACCAGGGCGATCAGCAGCGCGATCGGGACGTTCACGAAGAGCACCCAGCGCCAGTTCAGCCACTCCACGAGCACCCCGCCGGCCAGCAGCCCGATCGCGCCGCCGCCGGCCGAGACGCCGGCGAAGACCCCGAAGGCCCGGTTGCGTTCGGGTCCTTCGCGGAAGGTGGTGGTGATCAGCGCGAGGGCGGTCGGCGAGGCGATGGCGCCGCCGACCCCCTGGAGGGCGCGGGCAGCCATCAACTGGCCGGAGTTCTGGGCGAATCCGCCCAGGAGCGAGGCCAGGCCGAAGAGCAGGACGCCGAAGATGAAGACGCGCCGCCGGCCGAGGATGTCGCCGGTGCGGCCGCCGAGGAGCAGCAGGCCGCCGAAGGTGAGGGTGTAGGCGTTGACGACCCAGGACAGGCTCTCGGTGGAGAAGTCGAGTGCGGTCTGGATGTGCGGCAGCGCGATGTTCACGATGGTGATGTCGAGAACGACCATGAGCTGGCAGGAGGCGAGCACGAGCAGAGCTAGTCCGTGACGGCCTTCCTTGCCTTGGACCTTGCCCTCGGTCCCGGTGCTGGTACTGCTCGGCGTAGCGTTCGGGTCCACTTTTTCGAGGCTAAACCTGTGGCCGGGGTGTCACCACTCGAACGGCCTAGCCTATGCGACATATGCCATGTGGTATTTCACATGACACACTGATTTCATGGATCGCATGGATGACTTCCTCAGGCTCTCCGCGAGCACCGCCCGCTTCACCTACGGCGCCCCGCGCGCCTTCTCCTTCGGGGACGAAGGCCGGCTCCTCTGGTTCCTCCGCTCCACCGGACCCACCGATCCCTTCGACAGCCTCTGGGTCCTGGACACCGCCACCGGCACCGAAACCCGGCTCGCCGACCCCCGCGAACTGTCCCCCGAGCCCGCGCCCCTCCCCGTCGTCGAGCGACGGCTGCGCGAACGCTCGCGGCTCGTCGCCGCCGGGATCGGCTCGTACGCGCTCTCCGCCGACGGGCGCACGGCGGTGTTCGCGCTCTACGGGCGCCTGTACGAGGTCACCCTCGCCGCCGACGCCGGAGCGCCCGCGCAGCCCAAGGAACTCCCCACCGCCGGGCCCGTCTTCGACCCGCGCCCGAACCCCGACGCCTCGCGGATCGCCTACGTCACCGGCGACGCCCTCCACACCGTCCCCGGCGGCCGGGTCAGCCCCGACGACGGGGCCCGCTGGGGCGTCGCGGAGTTCGCCGCCGCCGAGGAACTCGACCGGCACCGGGGCCACTGGTGGTCCCCCGACGGGGAGCGCCTGCTGGCCGCCCGCGTCGACGAATCCGCCCTCCAGCGGCGCTGGTTCGCCGACCCGGCGCACCCGGAGCTGGCGGCCGAGGACTTCGCGTACCCCGAGGCGGGCGGCCCCAACGCCGACGTGCGGTTCTGGGTGCTCGGACCGGGCCCGGACGCCGCCGTGCGGCTCGACTGGGACACCGAGACCTACCCGTACGTCTCCGACGCGGCCTGGGAGAGCGACTCCGAGATCCTGCTCACCGTGCAGGACCGGCTCCAGCAGAACGTCCTGCTGCTCTCCGCCGACCCGGACACCGGGCGCACCCGGGAGCTGTCGCGCACCACGCACCCCCAGTGGGTCGACCCCATGCTGCCCGGCACCCCGGCGCGCCTGGCCGACGGCCGGATGCTCACCTCGGCCGACACCCCCGGCGGGGCCGCCCGCGCGCTCGCGCTGGACGGCGTACTGCTCACCGGGGACGGGCTCCAGGTCCGCAAGGTGGCCGGCACCCACGGGAACCGGCTGCTGATCGAGGCCGGGCAGCGCGACCCCGCCGAGCAGCAGGTGCTCCTGCTGGACCCGGACACGGGCGAGGTGGCCCCGCTCGCGGACGGGCCCGGGGTGCACACCGTCCAGTCCGCCGCCGGGGCGCTGCTGCTGACCTCCGCCGACGCCGACGGGATCCGGCGCGTCCTGCGGACCGCCGACGGGCGGGAGTTCGTGCCCGGCGACCTGTCGCAGCCGCTGCCGTACCGGGTGGTCCCGGTCCTGGAGCGGGTCACCGAGCACGGGGTGCCCACCGCGCTGGTGCTGCCGCGCGGGCACGTCCCCGGCACGCGGCTGCCCGTCCTGATGGACAGCTACGGCGGCCCCGGCATGCAGGACGTCAGCGCCGAGCCGCGCCGCTGGCAGCACCGGCAGTGGTGGGCCGACCAGGGCTTCGCCGTGGTCACCGTCGACAACCGCGGCACCGCGCACGTCTCGCCGCGGTTCACCCACGCCATGTACCGCGGCTTCTCCGAGGTCACCCTGGAGGACCAGGTCGCCGCCCTGCAGGCGCTCGGGGCGCGCCACGGGGACCTCGACCTGACCCGGGTCGCCGTCCGCGGCTGGTCGTACGGCGGGTACCTCTCGGCGCTCGCGGTGCTGCGCCGCCCGGACGTCTTCCACGCGGCGGCGGCCGGGGCCGCGCCGACCGACTTCCGGCAGTACGACACGGCGTACACCGAGCGGTACCTGGGTCTGCCCCAGGCGCACCCGGAGGTGTACGAGCGGGACAGCCTGCTCTCCGACGCGGCGGGTCTGCGCCGGCCGCTGCTGCTGGTCACGGGGCTGGCCGATGACAACGTCCATCCCTCCCACACCCTGCGGCTCTCGCAGGCCCTGACCGACGCGGGCCGCCCGCACCAGCTGCTCGCGCTGCCGGGCGTCACGCACATGACCCCGGGCGGGGTACGGGAGAAGGTCATGGCCCTGGAGCTGGAGTTCTTCCGCAAGGAGCTGGGCCTGGCCTGAGCGCCGCCGGAACGGAAACCACCCGAACGAAGGAAGGGCCCCGGAGCGAGATCATCGCTCCGGGGCCCTTCCCGTACCCGGGTTCCCCGCCGGTCCCCCGGGCGTCCGGGGCTACGCCATGTGGCAGGCCACCTCGCGGGAGGCGACCGTCCGCAGCAGCGGCCGTTCGGTGCGGCAGATCTCCTGCGCCACGGGGCACCTGGGGTGGAAGGTGCAGCCGGGGGGCGGGGCCGCCGGACTCGGCGGATCGCCGAGCAGCACGATCCGCTCGCGCCGCCGCTCCGCCGCCGGGTCGGGCAGCGGTACGGCGGACAACAGCGCCCTGGTGTACGGGTGCTGGGGGTTCTCGTAGAGCGACTTCTTGTCGCCCATTTCCACGATCCGGCCGAGGTACATGACCGCGACCCGGTCGCTGACCCGTTTGACGACGGAGAGGTCGTGCGCGATGAACACGTAGGCCAGGCCCAGTTCGGCGCGCAGCCGCTCCATCAGGTTGACGATCTGCGCCTGGACGGAGACGTCCAGCGCCGAGACCGGTTCGTCGGCGATGATCAGCCGGGGGCTGGTGGCGAGCGACCGGGCGATGCCGATGCGCTGCGCCTGGCCGCCGGAGAACTCGTGCGGATAGCGGTCGATGTGCTCCGGGATCAGTCCGACGAGTTCCATCAGCTCGGCGGCCCGGCGGCGGGCGTCCGCCGCGCTCGAACCCTGCACCAGGAGCGGGTCGGAGATGATCCGGGCCACCGTCTGGCGGGGGTTGAGGGAGGAGTGCGGGTCCTGGAAGACCATCTGGAGGTTCCGCCGCAGGGGCCGCAGGGCGCCCTGGGAGAGCCGGCTGATGTCCTTGCCGTCGAACTCGACGCTGCCTGAGGTCGGTTCCAGCAGCCGGACCAGCATCCGCCCGGTGGTGGACTTGCCGCAGCCCGATTCCCCTACGAGGCCCAGGGTGCGGCCGGCCTCCAGGTCGAAGGAGACTCCGTCGACGGCGCGCACGGGCGCCCCCCGGCGCCCGGTCGCGGTCCGTTTGCCGGGGAAGGACATCGTGAGGTCGCGCACGCGCAGCAGCGGGGGCGGGGTCTCGCCGCGGGCCGCCGGGACCCGGTCGGTGCGGGTGTGGGTGCCGGTGTCGGGCTGGTTGGCCGTGGTCATCGGGTCACCTCCCGGACGGCGCCGGTGAAGTGGCAGGCGGACTCGCGGCCGGCGTCGCCGTAGGCACGCAGTTCGGGCCGCACCGTGGCGCAGCGCTCGCGGTCCGCTTCGTCGGCCGCGGCGGCCACGGGGCAGCGCGGGGCGAAGGCGCACCCCGGGGCCGGGGCGAGCAGGGAGGGCGGGGAGCCGGGGATGGCCCGCAGCGGTTCGTCGTCGGCGTCGTCCAGCCGGGGCAGGGAGTCGAGGAGCCCCCGGGTGTAGGGGTGTGCCGGGTCGGCGAACAGGTCGTCGACCGGGGCCTGTTCGGCGGCCCGGCCGCCGTACATGACGAGCACCTCGTGGGCGACGCGGGCGACCACGCCCAGATCGTGGGTGATCATGACGACGCCGAGTCCGCGCTCCTGCTGGAGCCCGGCGATCAGCTCCAGGATCTGCGCCTGCACGGTGACGTCGAGGGCGGTGGTGGGCTCGTCGGCGATGAGCAGTTCGGGTTCGCAGGCCAGTGCCATGGCGATCATCGCGCGCTGGCGCATGCCGCCGGAGAACTGGTGCGGGTACTCCCCCGCCCGGCGGGCGGGTTCGGGGATGCCGACCTCGCCGAGCATGTCGACGGCGCGCCGCTTCGCGGCGGCCCGGCCGGCCCGGAAGTGGACCCGGAAGTGCTCGGCGATCTGCTCGCCGACCGTGTAGTAGGGGTGCAGGCTGGACAGCGGGTCCTGGAAGATCATGGCCATCTTGCGGCCGCGCAGCTTGGAGAGCTCCTTCTCGGACTTGGTGGTCAGCTCCTGTCCGGCGAGGGCGATGGAGCCGCCGATCTCGGCGCCCCGGTGCAGGCCCATGACGGCGAGGGAGGTGACGGACTTGCCCGAGCCGGACTCGCCGACGATGCCGAGGGTGCGGCCGGCCTCGACGGTGAAGCCGAGGGAGTCGACGGCGCGTACGGTGCCGCGCGGGGTGGTGAACGTGACGTGCAGGTCGCGGACTTGGAGCAGCGGGGCCGCGGGGGCCGCGGCTTCGTGAGGAGGAGCCATCAGTACCTCACCCTCGGGTCGATGACGGCGTACAGGAGGTCGACGGCGAGGTTCGCGACGACGATGAAGAAGGCGGCCAGCAGGGTGACTCCGAGGACCACGGGCTGGTCCGAGCTGACCAGGGCCCCGTAGAACAGCCGCCCGATGCCCGGGAGTCCGAAGATGGACTCGGTGATGACGGCGCCGGCGAGCAGGCCGCCGAGGTCCATGCCGAAGATGGTGAGGATCGGGGTCATCCCGGAGCGCAGTCCGTGTTTGACCACGACGGTGCGCTCGGGCATTCCCTTGGCGCGGGCGGTGCGGATGTACGGCTCGGCCATCGCCTCGATCATCGAACCGCGGCTCTGGCGGGCGTACATGGCGGCGTAGAGCAGGGCGAGCGCGGTCCAGGGCAGGAGCAGGTTGCTCGCCCAGGCCAGGGGGTTGTCGGTGAAGGCCTGGTAGGTGGGGTAGGGCAGGAGCCCGGCGATCCGGATGACTCCGTAGATGAGCATCACGGAGGTGAAGTACACGGGCAGGGAGGCGGCGGCGACCGCGCCGACCATGAGGACCTTGTCGGTGGCCGTGTCCTTGCGCAGGGCGGCGGTGACTCCCGCGCCGAGTCCGAGGACGAGCCAGAGGGCGGCGGCGCCGACGGCGAGGGAGGCGGAGACCGGGAGCCGGTCCATCAGCAGGTCCCACACGGGCAGGGAGTTCTCGTAGGAGTAGCCCAGGCAGGGGAAGTCGCACTGGACGGCGTACTGGCCGGTGCCGAGGGTGCGTCCGGTGAAGATCCCGGTGAGGAACTCGCCGAACTGCCGCCACAGCGGCCGGTCCAGGCCGAGGTACGCGCGTACGTCGGCCAGCCGCTCGGCGCTGCAGGTCTTGCCGCAGGCGGCCGCGGCCGGGTCGGAGGGGAGCACGTAGAAGATGAGGAAGGTGACGGCGGCGATGGCCAGGAGGACGCCGGCGAGGGCGAGCAGCCGGCGCGCGAGGTAGAGGATCACGTCCGGCCGCCCCTCGGGTCGAGGATGTCGCGCAGGGCGTCGCCGAGCAGGGTGAAGGCGAGGACCGCGAGGAAGAGGAAGAGGCTGGGGATGACGAAGTACATGGGGTCGGTCTCGTAGAAGGCCACGGACTCGGCGATCATCTGGCCCCAGGAGGGGGTGGGCGGGCGCACGCCCACGCCGAGGTAGCTGAGCGCGGCCTCGGTGCTGATCATGCCGGGGATGAGCAGGGTGGTGTAGGCGATGACCGGGCCGGAGACGCCCGGGAGGATGTCGCGGGTCAGGATCCGCCAGGAGCTCGACCCGCCGACGCGGGCGGCGTCCACGTACTCGCGGTGTTTGAGCGAGAGGGCCTGGCCGCGGACGACGCGGGCGACGCCGGGCCAGCCGAAGACGCCGATGACGACGGTCATGAGGACGATGCGGTTGACGTCCTTGGCAACCGACAGCATCGCGATCATGAAGATGAGGGACGGGAAGGACATCGTCAGGTCCATCAGCCGGGACAGGACGGCGTCGGTGCGCCCGCCGAAGTAGCCGGCGGCGATTCCGGCGGCGGTGCCCGTCACGACGACGATGGCGGTGGCGGCGAAGGCGATGAGGAGCGAGACCTGGGCGCCGTGGACGACGCGGGCGAACAGGTCGCGGCCGGTGACGGGTTCCACGCCGAGCCAGTGCTCGGGGCTGATCCCGCCGAAGGAGCCCAGCGGCTGGCCGCCGAGGTAGGGGTCGATGGCGGACTTGTCGAACTCGTCCGGGGACCAGCCGCCCAGCGCGCCCAGCCAGGGGGCGGTGACGGCCATCAGGACGAAGAGGAGGACGACGCAGAGGCTGACGCGGACGGCGGGGCGGCGGCGGAGTTCCCGCCGGGCGAGCTGCCAGGGGCTGCTGCCCGGAGGGATCTCCTTGGCCGCCGCCGCGTCCGCCGCCTCCGGGGAGCCCGGGTCGGCGGCGAGGGCGGCGGTCATGATCAGCCCTGGCCCTGGCTCTTGGCCGGGTCCTTGAGGCCGATGGTGGCGTAGTCGAGCTGGCCGACCCAGACGGGGTGGCCGAAGGCGCCGGCGATGTTGGTGCCGACGAGCAGCGGCTTGCGCTCCAGCAGGACGGGGACGGCCGGGGACTTCTTCATGATCTCGGCGTCGAGGTCGATCCAGGCCTGGTTGGCCTCCTTGGCGTCGGCCATGGCGTTGATCTCGTCGATCCGCTTGATCGTCGCGTCGTCCTTGAACTGCGAGTAGTTGCCCGAGTTGCCCTTGGTCTTGATGGTGCGGCCGTCGAAGACGAAGGGGAGGAAGGTGGAGCCGGAGGGGTAGTCGGGGCACCAGCCGGACAGGACGAGGTCGGGGGCGGTGGTGGTGTCGCCGATGACGTCGTAGTAGGCGCCCGGGTCGACGGTGTCGATGACCACCTCGACGCCCGCGCGGGCCAGGCCCTGCTGGATGGCCTCGGCCTTGCCCTTGTCGCCGGTGGAGACGGCCAGGGAGACCTTCAGGGTCTCCTTGCCGGCGGCCTTGAGGAGCTCCTTGGCCTTGGCCGGGTCGCCGGAGGGCGCGATCTTCAGGGTGTCGGCCTGCTTGCCGCCGGAGAGGGCCGGCGGCAGGTAGGCGGTGGCGACCTCGTTGAGGGCCGGGCCGCCGCCCGCGGTGACCACGGCCTCCTTGTCGACGGCGTACTGCAGGGCCTCGCGGACCTTCGGGTCGTCGAAGGGGGCGCGGGAGTTGTTCATCTGGAGCATCTCGGTACAGCCCTGGGACTCGGCCAGCAGCCGCGACTTGATCTCCGGCTTGGGCAGCACCTTGGGGGCGCTCTCGGGCCGCATGTCGGACCACTGGACGGAGGAGGCGTCGGCGCCCTCCCCGGCGATGATCCGGTCGTCGATCTGGCCGCCCTTGAGGCCCATGACGACCACGAACTTGTCCGGGTAGGCCTTGCGGACGGTGTCGGTCTTGGCGTCCCAGTGCTCGTTGCGGACCAGGACCAGCTTCTTGTCGCGGTCGTAGGACTCGATCTTGTACGGGCCGGAGGAGAACGGGCGGGCGTCGTACTGCGTGCCCTTCTCCTGGGACTCGGGGACCGGCGCGAAGGTGGGCAGGGTCGCGGTCGCGGAGAACTCGGCGACGGGACGCTTCAGTTCGAAGACGATCGTGCGGTCGTCGGGGGTCTTGACGGAGTCGAGGTGCTTGCCCTGGAGCGGGCCCTTGTAGCCCTCGGCGCCGGCGAGGTACTGGGCCGCGTAGTCGGGGCCGCCGGTGAGGTCGGGGGCCATGGAGCGCTCGACGTTGTACTTGATGTCCTGCGCCTTGATGGGCGAGCCGTCCTCGTACTTCACGCCCTCCTTCAGGGTGAAGGTCCAGGTCTTGCCCCCGTTGGAGGGAGTGCCGAGGTCGGTGGCGAGGTCGGGGACGAGCTCGCTGCCGGCCTTGCCCGGCTCGGCCTTGAAGGTGACCAGGGTGCGGTAGAGGAGGCGGGTGCCGAAGTCCATCGTCGGCATGACCCAGTTGCGGGCGGGGTCGAGGTGGGAGAAGTCCTGGTTGGACAGGACGGTGATGGTCCCGCCCTTGACGGGGGTCCCGCCGAGGATCTTGCCGTCGTTGGCGGAGGCGGGGTTGGAGGCCCCGGCACCTGCGGCGGAGCCCTTCTTGGGGTCGGAGCAGCCCGAGGCGCCGAGTGCGAGTGCGGCCACCAGGGCGGTGGCGAGGGCGAGTTGGGTGCGCTTGGTCATGGGTCACTCCAGTGAAGGGCCGCGCTCTATGATGTGACCGGTAACATAGTAATGTGAAATTGTACTGACAAGGGGTTGGAGCGGCCGTTATCCAGCCGTGTCCAAATCCGGCCGGGCGGTGGAGCATGGGGGACGCCGCCCCGGCTGCTGCCGTACGGAGAGGCGCCCCTCCGACTGGCGCGCCGGGAAGGGGTCACCCCGAGCACCGCCTTGTGCGAAGCGTTCCTGGCGCGCGGCGAGGGCGAGGCACTCGCGCACGCCGAATCGCTGCCCCCTGCCGTCGCCGACCGACTCGCGGCTGACGCGGACCCGCGGGTGCGGGTCGCACGCGCGAAGGTTGAGGACGCCGCCGCCGGGCGACACGCCCTGTTCGCCGCCGACCCCGAAGCGGACGTACGGATCGCCCTCGCGGGTCGCGCCGATCTGTCGGCCGGCTCACTGGCCGCGCTGGCGGGCGACCCCGACGCCCGAGTGCGGCAGGCACTCGCCAAGGGGCGCGCGGAGCTGACCGGGGGCGTCCTGCGGGCTCTGCTCACCGACGCCGACCCGCAGGTGCGGGTGGCCGCCTGCAGGCACCGACCGCCCCGGGACCTGCACGCCGCCCTGCTGGCCGATCCGGCCACGCGCAAGCCCGTCGTACGCTTCCTCGACCTGGACGCGGACACTGCGGCCGCCCTGGCCGCCGACCCCGACGAGGAGGTGCGGGCCGAGGCCGCCGCCCACCCGCTGCTGCCGTTGCGGGTAAGGGACTTGCTGGCCCAGGACGCGAGTCCCGACGTGCGGGGCAAGGTCTTCGTCCGCGCGGACACCCCGCCGGAGCTCCGCGACGAGATCCACGCGGGGCTGACCGCCGGAGCCCGCCGGGCCGAGGAGGACTGGGAGAACGCGGAAGGGGACGACGTCCTCTGCGAACTCGTCCTCATCTTCCTGAAGATGGAGTCCTACCCCTGGGTCGCGACCGACCCCGTCCCGTACGTCGCCTCCCCTTACACGGGGCTGCGGCGCACGGCGGCCTGCAGCGAGCGACTGCCGGCCGAGCTGGTGCGCGGGATGCTCGACGACGAGGACCCGACGATCCGCATGATCGCTCTGGAGCGGACGCCCGACGTGGACCTCGCCACCGCCGAGGACATCGAACGGCGCCACGGAGGGTCGAAGTTCCTTGACCGGCCCGCGGATTACTTCATCTTTCCGCCCGAGGCGCTCCGCCGGTTCGCCGCCGACCCTGACGCCCGCATGCGCGTACTCGCGCTGCGCGACCCCGACTTGCCCGCCGCGCTGCTGGAGCGGCTGGCGGCGGACGGGGACCACACCGTCCGGCGGGCCGTCGCAGAGGACTCCCGGACGGCGCCAGGCACGCTGCTGCGCCTGCTCGGCGACGACTCGGAGTCCGTGGCCATGTCTGCCGCCGCCTCTCCCGACCTGCCGCTGGAGGCGATGCGCGCGGTGCTCGACCTGCTCGCCCGTGACGACGCCGCCAAGCGCGGGAGCGCCGTACTGCTGTGCGGGCCGTCCGCGTCGGGCAGGGACGCCCGCGCACGGGACCTCGCACGGCGCGGCTACTTCCGGCTGTCCCTGGACGACGATGTCCGCGAGCGGCTGGCGCGCGAGCCGGCCGAGCCGGGCACGGACGAGCACGACCGGCTACGGGCTCAGGTGCAGCGGGAGTTGTGGTGCGAGCTGGATCAGCTTCTGGAGGACCGGGAACCGGTCGTGATAGACCACGGCTTCCTGGACCGGCCCGCGTGGAAGCGGTACGAGGCCTTGTTCGAGAGCCACGGATACCGCTGCGAGGTCGTCCACATCGAGGCGGATGCGACCCCGCAGGGGTGACCCGGGCCGGCCGGAGGCGGGGGCCCGGGGCTACCCGGACCCGGGGCTACCCGGACCCGGGCCTAGAGGCCCGAGCCCAGGCGGCCCTTCGTGCGGCCCACCGGTTCGTCGCGGCCCTGGGCCCAGAGGGAGCGGACGTGGCCCAGGTGGCGGGTCATGCAGGCTTCGGCCGCCTCCGCGTCGCCGGTGAGCATCAGGTCCAGGAGCTCGATGTGTTCCTCGGCGGAGGAGACCAGCTTGCCGGCCTCGTCGAGGCCCGTGAGGCCGTACAGCCGGGAGCGCTTGCGCAGGTCGCCGACGGTTTCCACCAGGCGGTCGTTGCCCGAGAGGCCGAGGAGGGTGAGGTGGAAGCGGCGGTCGGCCTCCAGGTAGCCGATGAGGTTGTGCTCGCGCGCGCTGGTGACGATCTCCTGCGCGATGGGGCGCAGGGCCTCCAGGGCTTCGGGCGTGGCGATCTTCGTGATCCGGCCGATGGTCGGGACCTCGATCATCGTGCGCAGCTCGGTGTACTGGTCCAGATCGCGCTCGCTGACCTCCGTGATCCGGAAGCCCTTGTTGCGGACCGGTTCCACCAGGCCCTCGCGGGCCAGGTCGAGCATGGCCTCGCGCACCGGGGTGGCCGAGACGCCGAGCTCGGCCGCGAGGCCGGGGGCGGAGTAGACGCTCCCGGGGCGCAGTTCACCCGCTATCAGGGCTGCCCTCAGGGCGTGGCCGACCTGGTCGCGGAGCCGTTCCTGAGCCTTGATGAGGCTGTGCTGCTTCAGGTCACCCATTGCATTTCCTCCGAGACCGCTCACACCATCGGCGTGCGGAGGAACAGCGTACAATGTCACGTTGCGCTCGCTCCTCAGTGGACACCGCTCCCGGCGGCCTCGAACAGGGCCACCGCCACAGCCAGATCTTCCCAGGCCATGCCCACACTCTTGAAGAGCTGTGGAGAACTCGCCGCCCCCGGACCCGGCATCCGGCCCGCGACCAGGTCGGCCAGGGTGCCGCTGATATGACCGGCTCCGATGGCCCCTTCGGCCTCCGGCACCAGCAGGTCCCCCGCCTCACGCAGAGCCGCCGCACGCGACTCCACGTACACGGCCGCCCGCCGGACCAGCGCCGTGTCCACCTCGCGGGCGTCCGGCTCGTGCGAGCCGACCGCGACCACGGTGGCGCCCGGCGCGATCAGCCGCCCGTCGAAGAGGGGCTCGCGGGAGGTGGTGCAGCAGATCACCAGGTCGGCGTCGGCCACTTCCGCCGCCGCCCCCGGCCGGGCGGGAACGCCCAGCCCCCGCGCGTGCGCCGCCAGCTTCTCGGCGCCGGCGGCGCTGTCCGCGGACCCCGCACGGGCCACGACCACCACCTCCGCCAGCTGCCGCATCGCGTGCACCGCTTCGAGGTGCCCGTACGCCTGCGGCCCCGATCCGAAGATCAGCAGCCGCAGCGGCCGCCCGGCCGGGGCCAGGTGGCGCAGCGCCAGCGCCGAGACCGCCGGTGTGCGCAGGGTGGTCAGCGCCGCCCCGTCGAGCAGGGCGAGGGGGCGCAGGGTGGGGCCGTCCAGGAGGAGGTAGGACCCGGTGATCCGGGGCAGCCCGAGCGCCGGGTTCCCCGGGGCCACCCCGGCGATCTTCACGCCGGCGTAGGCCCCGGTGGCGGCCGGCATCAGCAGCAGCTCCCCGCCGCCGGGCACGGGCAGGGCGCTGCGCGGCGGGCAGGCCTCCGGGTCCAGCCCGGCCAGCAGAACGCCGGCCAGTGCGTCGGCGGCGCCGGCCGGGGTGAGCAGCCCGGCCATCTCGGCGCCCGACAGCTGGGGGATCACAACAGGAACCCGGTGCCGAGCGCGTCCTGCGGGTCGGCCGAGAAGAGGTGCTCACCGGTGCGGTACGCCGTACCGGTGACCTCCGTGACCACCCCGTCGGCCACCCGCGCGGCGACACGGCCGGTGAACACCGTGCCCACGACCGACTCGTGCAGCAGGTCCTCCCCGTCCCCGAGCCGCCCGTCCTCGGCCAGCAGCGCGAGCCGTGCCGAGGTGCCGGAACCGCAGGGAGAGCGGTCGATCTGCCCGTCGGCGAAGACGGTGACGTTGCGCTGGTGCGGCCCGAAGGGGGTGTCGGGGAGCTCCTCGTAGAGGGTCACCCCGTACACCCCGGAGAGCAGCGGCCCGTCCGGGTGCCAGGTCCCGGGGTGGGTGGCGAGGGCGGCCCGGATCTCCTTCCCGGCGCGCACGAGCTCGGGCAGGGAGGCCAGGGTCACGTCGAGGCCGAGGTCCCGGGCGGGCAGGGAGGCGTAGCAGGCACCGGCGTGCGCGATGTCCACCTCGGCCATGCCCAGGGTGGTGGCGACGGGCACCTTGCGGGCGCTGGTGCGGGCCGGGACGTTGCGGAAGGTGACCCCGGTGGTGCGGCCCCCGGTGCGGTGCACGGTCGCGGCGACCCGTCCCGAGGGCACGTCGATGCGCACCTGGACGTCTCCGTCGTCCGGGGCGGCGACCCGGCCGGTGTCCACGGCCCAGGCGCCCAGCGCCATGGTGCCGTGGCCGCATGCGGTGGAGTAGCCGTCCTTGTGCCAGAACAGCACCCCGAAGTGGGCCCCGTCGTCGTCGGGCGGGACCACGAAGCCCCCGTACATCCCCGCGTGCCCGCGCGGCTCCTGCACGAGGAGCCGCCGTACGTCGTCCAGGGCGCCGCGCCGGGGGGCCGTGCCCGATCCCCCCGGTCCGATGGCGGTGGCGCAGCGCTCGGCGACGGTGTCCCCGGGCACGGGCGGGGCGCCGCCGGTGGTGAGATCGACGATGCGGAAGGGCTCGCCGGCGGTGTGGTAGTCCACGGTTCGTACGACGGCGGTCACAGGAGGAACCCTCCGGGGAACGGGTCGGACGGGTCGAGGAAGTACTGGGCCGTGCCGGTGATCCAGGCCCGGCCGGTCACGGTGGGCACGAGGGCCGGCCGGCCGCCGACCGTGGTCTCGGCTACGAGGCGGCCGGTGAACTCGGTGCCGATGAAGGACTCGTTGACGAAGTCCGTGTCCAGCGCCAGCTGCCCCCGGGCGTGCAGCTGCGCCATGCGGGCGCTGGTTCCCGTACCGCACGGCGAGCGGTCGAACCAGCCGGGGTGGATGGCCATCGCGTGCCGGGAGCGGCGGGCGTCGGAGCCGGGGGCGGCGAGGTAGACGTGCTTGACCCCGGCGATGGAGGGGTTCTCGGGGTGGACGGGCCGGTCCGGGGAGGCGTTGATCGCCTCCATGACGCCCAGGCCGGCGGCGAGCAGGTCGTCCCCGCGCTCCCGGTCGAAGGGCAGGCCCAGCGCGTCGAGTTCGACGAAGGCGTAGAAGTTGCCGCCGTAGGCGAGGTCGTAGGTGACCGTGCCGTATCCGGGGACCTCGGCCTTGAGGTCGAGGCCGACGCAGAAGGCCGGGACGTTGGTGAAGGTGGCGGCGGTGGCCGCCCCGTCCTCGACGCGGACGGCCACGCTGACGAGCCCGGCCGGGGTGTCGAGCCGGACGGTGGTGACCGGCTCGACGACGGGGACCATGCCGGTCTCCACCAGGACGGTGGCGACCCCGATGGTGCCGTGCCCGCACATGGGGAGCAGGCCCGACACCTCGATGTAGAGGACGCCGAAGTCGGCGTCGGGGCGGGTCGGGGGCTGCAGGATGGCGCCGCTCATCGCGGAGTGGCCGCGCGGCTCGTACATGAGCAGGGTCCGGAGGTGGTCCAGGTGCTCGATGAAGTGGAGCCGCTTGTCGGCCATGGTGGCGCCGGGGATCACCCCGACTCCCCCGGTGATCACCCGGGTGGGCATGCCCTCGGTGTGCGAGTCCACCGCGTGGTAGACGTTTCGAGTGCGCATCAAGTCCCCCTAGGACTTCGGACTGGGTTAGTTGAGGCCCTCGGCGAGCGCCTTCTCGGTGGCGGCGCGGACGCCGGCCTCGATGTCGCCGGTGAGCGGGAAGCGCGGCGGGCGGGTCGGACCGCCGGGGCGGCCGGCCAGGTCCATGGAGAGCTTGATGGCCTGGACGAACTCGGTCTTGGAGTCCCAGCGCAGCAGGGAGTGCAAGGACTTGTAGAGCGGCAGGGCGGTGTCGAGGTCTCCCGCGACGGCGGCGCGGTAGAGGGTGGAGCAGGCCTGCGGGAGCGCGTTGGGGTAACCGGCGATCCAGCCGACCGCACCGGCCAGGGCCAGCTCGAGCAGCACGTCATCGGCGCCGATCAGCAGATCGAGCCCCGGGGCCAGTTCGGCGATCTCATAAGCCCGCCGCACGTCGCCGCTGAACTCCTTGACGGCGACGATGGAGCCGTCGGCGTGCAGCCGGGCCAGCAGGGCCGGGACGAGGTCCACCTTGGTGTCGATGGGGTTGTTGTACGCCACCACGGGCACGCCGACGCGGGCGACCTCGGCGTAGTGGGCGCGCACGGTGTCCGCGTCGGCCCGGAAGGCGTTCGGCGGCAGCAGGAGTACGGATCCACAGCCGGCCTCGGCGGCCTGCTCGGCCCAGCGGCGGGATTCGGCGCTGCCGTAGGCGGCGACTCCCGGCATCACGCGGGCACCGTCGCCGGCGGCCTCGACGGCGGTGCGGACCACGGCGGCACGCTCCTCGTCGGTGAGGGTCTGGTACTCGCCGAGGGAGCCGTTGGGGACGACGCCGTCGCAGCCGTTGGCGATCAGCCAGGCCACGTGTTCGGCGTAGGCGTCGTGGTCGACGCTCAGGTCTTCCCGCAGGGGCAGGGTGGTGGCGACCATGATGCCGTGCCAAGGGCGGGTACGGGTGTCCGCAGCGGCGGGCGCGGGGGTGTGCGCGTGGGTCATGAGAGTGCTCCCTAGGGTGATGTGTGACATTTTACTAGTGGGTGTGACCTGGCCACAAGAGGTGCGGCCGCCCTGTCGGTGGTCCCGTCAGGGAAGTTCGGGGGAAAGCGGTTCCGCGGGGAGTGCGGCGAGGTGCCGGAGCGGAACCGGGCAGGACAGCGGCCTGCGGTCGGGGGCGGGATCGGTCCCGGCGAGGGCGGCGACGGCCGGCCCGCACATCCGGCCCTGACACCAGCCCATCCCTGCCCGGGTGAGGAGTTTGACCGTACGGGCGTCCCGCGCCCCCAGGTCTTCGACGGCCTCCCGGATCCGGCCCGCCGGGACCTCCTCGCACCGGCACACGTCGGTGTCCTCCCGCAGCCAGCCGGTCCAGCCGGGGCCCGGGCGGTGGGCGCCGGCCATCGCGGCGGCGAACGCGCGCAGCCTCGTACGCGTACGCACGAGCCGCACCGGAACCGGCCGCCCCGCGACCGAATGGGCGGCGATCTCACCCTCGACCAGGGCCAGCTGAGCTCCCCCGATTCCGCCGGTCTCCCCCGCGGACCAGACCCCGGGGACCGAGGTGCGCTGCTCCGCGTCCAGTTCCAGGGCGACGGTGGCGTCCGGGCTCGGGAGGGTCGCGCAGCCGAGACCGGTGGCCAGCTCCAACTGCGGCACCAGTCCGTGGCCGACGGCCACGGCGTCGCAGGGGATGCGGCGGGCGGTGCCGGGGACCGGGCGCCAGTCCCGGTCGAGGCGGGCCACGGTGACGGCCTCGACCCGGTCGGCGCCGTGGGCCTCGGTGACGGCGTGCCGGGTGAGCAGGCGCACCCCGTGGCGAAGCAGCGCCCCGCCGTACGTGGCGCCTTCGGCGAGCTTGCCGGGGTTGCGGAGCAGGGCGGGGACGTGGTGCGCGTAGCCGGTGTACGCGGCGGCCTCCACGACAGCGGGCACCCGCGCTCCGGCGGCGGCGAGCGAGCCGGCCACGGCGAGCAGCAGCGGCCCGCTCCCGGCAACGACGACCCGGCTGCCGGGGAGGACGAGCCCGCCCTTGAGCATGGCCTGCGCCCCGCCGGCCCCGACGACCCCGGGCAGGGTCCAGCCGGGGAAGGGGAGCTGGCGCTCGTAGGCACCGGTGGCGATCAGGACGGCGCGGGCCCGGACCGTGGCGGGCGCCTCGTCGGGCCCGGCGACGGCGTGCAGGGTCCAGGCGGGGCCACCGCCTTCCGGGATCACCGTCCAGACGTGGTGGTACGGCAGGTACGTGACCCGGCCGGCCGACACATGGGCCCGCAGGGCGGCTTCGCGCGAGGCGAAGTCCGCCCATCCGTGATGCAGGGCCTCGGGACGGGCCGCGCCGAGTCCGGGCGCGGGGTGGCGGTAGTACTGCCCGCCGGGGCGCTCCCCCGCGTCGAGCAGGACGACGCGCAGGCCCAGGCCGGCGGCCATGACCGCGGCGGCGAGGCCGGCGGGGCCGGCGCCGACGACGGCGAGGTCGGCGGCCCGGGAGTCAGACGGCGAGGTCGTCACGGCCGGTCCCTTCCTGGGTGGTGACGTGGTCGCCCGGGCGGGCGGGGACGAGGCACGCACGCTGGTTCGGGCGGCCGTTGACGGTGACGAGGCAGTCGTAGCAGCTGCCGATGCCGCAGAACGCTCCGCGGGGGGCGGAGGTTTCGCGGGTGGTGCGCCAGGCGAGGATGCCGGCGGACCAGAGGACGGCGGCGATGCTCTGGCCGGACTGGGCCGGCAGTTCGCGGTCGTCGAAGCGGAGGCTCCAGCTTTCCATCGGGGTCCCGCCCACCAGATCGCGGGGCGACCTCCGCCGCCCCCTCGTAGCTCCGCTCATCGCTTCCGTCCTCCTCGTTCCTGTAACTCGGTACACGTTCCGCACCACGGTTGCCCTACGGGGCAAAGCCCCCACAGCACCCCTTGCCGCTGCGCGGGGCAAAGTCCCCGCTGCGACCCGTGCCGCTGCGCGGGGCGGAGTCCCCGACCCGCCCTTCCACCGTTCCCAGGGCCGGCCCTGACCCGGTCCTCAAACGCCGGACGGGCTGAAAGAACCTGGGGCTCCGCCCCAGACCCCGGTCCTCAAACGCCGGACGGCTAAAAGATCAAACCCCGGCGGCTGAAGAGCCCCCGCGCGCCAAACACCCGAGCCTGAAAGCCCCACCACCGGCGGGGCTGGATTCTCGCCCGGTCGGGCACGTTGGTGGCGGCGCCGGGCCGGGGACGGGGGCGGGGTGGGGTGTCGGACTGGACGTAAAGCGTGATTTGTGGCGCGGGAACAGGCCGCGCCTTGTCGGAGTAGAGCAGGGGGCGCCTAAATCATGCAGTCCAGGCCGACACCCCACCCCGCCCCCGGCACCGGCCCACCCGCAGCCCCGCCCCGCAACCACCCGCACGTACAAACCGACCCCCACCACACCCCAGCCCCGCCGGCGTTTGAGGCGCAGGGGTCCGGGGACTGGTCCCCGGGAGCGGTGCCGCACCCGGTCACCCCTCATCGCGGGGCCTCCGCGAAACGGGCCGGCGCGAAGGGCGCCGGGTCCAGGACAGGGGCCTCCCCCGTCAGGAACCCCGCGATCAGCGCCCCCGTCCCCGGCGCCAGCCCGATCCCCGCCCCCTCGTGCCCACAGGCATGGAACAGCCCCGGCACCCGCGGGTCCGGCCCGATCGCCGGAAGATGGTCCGGCAGGTACGGCCGGAAGCCGTGATAGGTCCGCAGCACGCGCACGTCGGCCAGGACCGGGAAGAGAGCAGCCGTCTGCGCCGCCAGCCGCCGCAGCGCCTCCGTCGACAGCGACCGGTCGAAGCCCACCCGTTCACGCGTGGCGCCGATCAGGACCGGCCCCGCCGGAGTGCCCTCGACCACCGCCGAGGACTGCAGCGACGCCGACCCGCTCGCGACGTCCGCGATGTAGTCCGCGGCGTAGACCTTGTGCCGCACCACCCTCGGCAGCGGCTCCGTCACCAGGACGAACCCCCGCCGGGGCAGCACCGGAAGGCCGACTCCGGCCAGCTCGGCCACCGCTGCGCCCCAGGTGCCGGCCGCGTTGAGCACGGCCGGGGCGAGGAGGTCGCGGCGGGCCGTACGGACGCCGCGCAGCTCGCCCGCCGGGCCGCGGAGCAGCTCCGTGACCTCTTCCCCGAGGTGGACCTCCACGCCCGGCGCCGCCGCCAGCAGCCGCGCCGCGGCCTGGGCCGGCTGGACCTGGGCGTCCTGCGGGTAGAAGAAGCCGCCCGCCAGGTCCGGCGCGAGGTGGGGCTCCAGTTCGCGCAGCTCCCCCGCTCCCACCTCGACCGCGTCGACCCCGGCCGCCCGCTGGCCGTCCGCGAAGCCCCTCAAAGCCTTCACCGTGGCCTCGGACGCGGCGACGACCAGGCCGCCCTTGGCCTCGTACTCGATCTCCCTCGGGAGTTCGAGCGCGAGCTCGCGCCAGAGCCGGGCCGACAGCAGCGCGAGGTCCAGCTCGGGGCCGGCCTCCTTGTCGGAGACGAGGAGGTTGCCTTCGCCGGCGCCGGTGGTGCCGCCGGCGACCGGGCCGCGGTCGACGACGGCCACGCGGAGTCCGGCGCGCGCCGCGTAGTACGCGCACGCGGCTCCGACGACGCCGGCGCCGATGATCACGAGGTCCGGGGACGGGGAATGTCTGGGCACGGCAGTAATATGTCACATATCTCTGAGAGGGAACAGGGCCGGTCGAGGTCAGCCGCGCAGCGGACCCTCGCAGCTGTAACTCGACGTACCCGCCACCCGGTTGGTCCAGATGTCCAGCGCGCCGAAGGAGCAGTTCATGTCGGCCAGGTTGTTCGAGGCCGCGCCCGCCCGGTCCAGGATGAAGTAGTCGACCGTCTCGGACATGTCCTTGAAGTTCTGGTCGTCGCTGCGCCAGTCCTTCAGGTTCGCGGTGATCCTGCCGGTACAGGTGAACCGGCGCTTGCCCGACTCGCCGTTCTCCACGCAGTCCGGGGTGTTGTACGTGGCCGTCGCGAAGGTGGACTTCACGTCCGCGAGCACCGCGTCGCGCAGCTGCGCGTTCGGGGTGAAGGAGGTGTTCGGCACGAACAGCTGGTCGACCTTGGCGATCTGGGCGTCCAGGAACCGGTCGTAGCCGCTCTGGACGGCCGCGTCCCGGCCCATCCGGCTCCGCCAGGCGTCGAAGCCCGCCGGGTCGTCGGCCCGCAGGTACCCGTACATCTCCCGCAGCTTCGAGGGCTGCTCGGTCCACAGGAACTCGAAGAAGGCGCCCGAATAGCCGTAGAAGCGGAAGCCGTCGTTGGCGTACGTGGCATGCAGGAGCTGGTCCACCGACATGCGCGGGCCGCCGCCCGCCGTGTCCTTGATGATGCTCTTGATCAGGGACTTGCGCACGGCGATGCCGTTGTCGCGGGTCGCGCCGTCGAAGAACTCGGCGGTGCCCTCGTCCATGGAGGTCGTACGGTCGCCCTGGTACCAGGCGCCCTGGCCGAAGGTGCCCGGGACGGCGAAGCGGCCGTTGAGGTAGTGCACGTACTCGTGGCGGAAGAGCTCTTCCAGGGTGAGCTGGGAGTCCTCGGGGACGCGGCGCTGGTAGGTGTAGAAGGTGGCGCCGTTCTCGATGTAGATGCCGCCGTTGTTGGTGCCGTAGCCGGTGAGGACCGGGTGGTAGTTCACGTAGTCGGCGCGGGAGGCGTAGAGCACGATGTTCAGGGTGGTGTTGGCGTCCCCGGCGATCGGCTGGTCGGCGCCCACGACCCGGTGGTACTGGGTCTTGACCTGCTTGCTCGCGTAGTAGAGCTGGTCGACGGTGGCCCGGTCGAGGGCGGTGCGGACCTTGATGGCGCCGCCGTCGTACGTGTAGGTGTTCGGGAAGAGCTCCCGCTCGATGTCCTCCTTGCAGACCCCGTACGGCTTGCAGGCCTGGTAGAAGTTGAGCCAGGAGACGGCCTTGGCCCACGGCTCGCTGCCGTCGCCGAAGGCGGCCCGGGCCGGGGCCAGGAGCGCGCCGAGGTCGGCGGTGACGGCGTCCTTCAGCCCCGCGATCTGGCCGAAGCGGCCGAACTCGGCGATGGCGTCGCGCGCCACCCAGGCGTTCGCGGTGCCCTTGAGGTGGGCGTAGGTCGCGAAGTTCTTGAAGGCGGCGCGGTACGGGGCGTCGGCGGCGGCCGCCGCGTGGAACGCGGTGTCGTTGTTGGACACGCCGAGGTAGTTGACGGAGAGGGCCGCGAGCGCCGCGCCCGCCCAGGCGGGGTCCAGGTGCGTAGCGGCGTGCGACGGATCCATGGTGGCCAGGACCCGCCCGATCAGGCCGAGCTGGTGGTGGCGCAGACCGGGGGCGCTGCCGGCGTAGAGGGCCTCGCGCAGGGTGCGGGCGTTGGAGCCGGTGGCGTCGAAGCTGCGGGCGGCGCCCGCGAAGGCGGCGATGGCCTGGCGCATGGCGTCGACGGTGGGGGCGTCGGTGACGTCGATCTCGGCGCGGGAGTGGTCGTGGTAGGCCACGGCGTGCAGGTAGGTGAACATCTCCTCCAGGTGGGAGGAGTTCAGGCCGTCGTGGGAGGCGGCCAGGCCGGATATCCGGCGGGAGACGGCCTGCACGTGGGCGTCCGACATGACGGGGGCCAGGCGGGCGTCCCAGGTCCAGATGAGGCCGGAGAGGCAGCCGCCCTTGGCCGCGGTGACGGCCGGGTCGGCGAGGAAGTCGGCGAACTGCTCCGGGGCGAGCCCGGTGATCCCGTCGAGGGTGCAGGGGACGCCCGCGGCCGTGCCCCGGGCGCCGGAGGCGGGGAGCCTGCCGCTCTTGGGGGCGGGCCGGGCGCCGGGCGCGGTGGCGGAGGCGGCGTCGGGCGCGGTGGCGGACGCGGCGTCGGGCGCGGTGACGGCGCCGGGTACCTTGCCGTCGGTGACGGCCGGGCCGCCCGCGCTCTGCCCGCCCGGAGCCGGGGCCGGCGCGGGGGTCGCCCGCCGCGCGTCGGCGAGGTGCTCGACCTCGTCGAACGGGTTCGCACCGGCCTCGGCGCCCGGGGCGCCGCCGAGGGGAGCCGCAGTGGAGCCGGCGAAGGTGCCCGGCGCGGTGGCACCCGGAGCGTCGGCGCGGGCGCCGGCCCCGGCGGCCTGGGTCCCGGCCTGGCCCGCCGTGGCGAGGAGGGTGACCGTGACGGCGGCCGAGAGGAGGGACGAGCGCACGACTCTGTGCTGGGACACCAAGGACTCCTGGCTGGGAGGGGCGGTGAGGAAGGCGCGAAAGGTGCGGAAGGCGCGAAAGGTGCGGAACTGCCCTGCTTCACGCGGCGTTCGACGGGGATCGGGCGGGAATCAAGGGGGCGCGATGTGAGCTGTAACATAGTAATGTGAAATTGCACTGACAAGACCTGTGCGCCCACCAGTTCGCATCTTCTTGAGGGAGCCCCTGTGACCGACACCCCCTCCCGCCCCACCACCGGGCTCAACATCGGCAGTCACGACCTGCCGGTGTCAGCCGAGTTGTCCCGCTTCATGGCGTCGGACTGGGCGGCCTCCCCGCTGCTGGACGCCACGCGCGTCCCCTCGTACGCCGTCACCCCGGCCCGCCGCGCACGGCTCTCCGCGCGCTTCCCCGGGGAGCGCCTGATCATCCCCGCGGGCGAGCTGAAGGTCCGCAGCCACGACTGCGACTACCGCTTCCGCCCGCACAGCGCGTACGCCTGGCTGACCGGACTCACCGGCGAGGACCAGGTCGGCCACGTCCTGGTCCTGGAACCGGCCGGCCCGAACGGGCACGAGGCCGTCCTCTACCTGCGCCCGCGCTCGCCGCGCACCGGCGGCAACGAGGAGTTCTACCGCGACCGCCGCTACGGGGAGTTCTGGGTCGGCCGCCGCCCCGACCTCGCGGAGGCGGAGCGGCTCTCCGGCATCCGCTGCGCCCACCTGGACGCGCTGGGCTCCCCGACGGGCCGCAATGCCGCCGCGGACCCGGAGCTCGCCGTCGCCCTCTCCGAACTGCGCCTGGTCAAGGACGCCTGGGAGGTGGCCGAGCTGCAGCTCGCCGTCGACCACACCACCGCCGGGTTCGAGGACGTCGTACGGGACCTCCCGCGCGCCCTGGCCCACCCGCGCGGCGAGCGGTGGATCGAGGGGGTCTTCAACCGCCGCGCCCGCGCCGAGGGCAACGGCACCGGCTACGACACGATCGCCGCGTCGGGCGCGCACGCCTGCGTGCTGCACTGGATCCGCAACGACGGCCGGCTGAACGCGAGCGACCTGCTCCTGATGGACGCGGGCGTGGAGACCGACGGCCTCTACACGGCGGACGTCACCCGCACCCTCCCGCTGTCCGGCCGGTTCTCCCCCGTCCAGCGCCAGGTCTACGAACTGGTCCTGGCCGCGCAGGACGCGGGCATGGCGGCGCTGCGGCCGGGCGCGAGCTTCCGCGACTTCCACCGAGCCGGGATGCGGGTGATCGCGGAGGGGCTCGCGGAGTGGGGGGTGCTCAAGAACGCCGAGGGCGATCTGCACCGGCGCTACACCCTGTGCAGCAGCGGGCACATGCTCGGGCTGGACGTGCACGACTGCGCCCAGGCGCGCGCGGACACATACCTGGACGGGGTCCTGGAAGAGGGCCAGGTCCTCACCGTGGAGCCGGGGCTCTACCTCCAGCCCGACGACGAGACCCTCCCGCCGGAGCTGCGCGGCATCGGCGTCCGCATCGAGGACGACCTGGTGATCACGGCCGAGGGCGCCCGGCTGATGTCGGGCGCCCTGCCGCGCACGGTGGCGGGCATCGAGGAATGGATGGGGAACCTGCTGGAGGGCGGCGACCGCTAGCGGGCCGCGGAACGGGGCGGGCCCCGGCGCGGTTCACCGCGCCCGGGCCTCGCGCCGGCCAGCCAGTCAGTCAGTCAGTCGTCAGTTGTTCCCGTTGCGGTAGCCGCCGTCGTTCCAGCCGCCGCCACCGTTCCCGCCGCCGCCACCGTCACGCCAGTTGTTGCCGTTGTCGTGGTTCCAGTTGCCGTTGTCGCGGTCGCGGTTCCAACTGTCGTTGTCGTTCCAGTTGTCGTGGTTCCAGTTGTCGTGGTTCCAGTTGTCGTGGTCCCAGTTGTCGTTGCTCCAGTTGCTGTTGTGCCAGTTGCCGTTCCAACTGTCGTTGTCCCAGTTGCTGTTGTCCCAGCACCAGCTGGGACGGTCGTTACCGCGGGAGGGGTCGCAGCAGTCGCGCCACCAGCCGTCCCCGCGCCACTCGTTCCCGCGCCAGTCGGAACACCGGTCGTACGTCTGCGGCAGACCCGAGGCAAAGGCACTGCTGACCGGCATCAGGCCGAGTGTGATCCCGGCGGCCCCTGCCACGGCTGCCGCAATGAACCCACGGCGCATAGTCATACACCTCCGAGAATGAAGGGTTGATTTGGTCCGGATTACTCCGTTATGAGCCAATTCCACCCTCCCCCCTCCCTTGCCCACTGTCAAAGGCACCCGCGCTCACCAGCGAAAAGGCCTACGGGAGCACCGCCAGCCCGTCCAGCTCGACCAGCGCCGCCTCGTCCCACAGCCGGACCACGCCCACGACCGCCATCGCCGGATACTCCCGGCCCGCCAACCGGCGCCAGATCCGGCCCAGTTCGGCGACGCAGGCCCGGTAGTCGGCCACGTCCACGGCGTAGACGGTGACCCGCGCCAGATCGGACGGCGAGCCGCCCGCCGCCGCCAGCGCGGCCAGCAGGTTCGCCAGCGCCCGCTCGAACTGCTGCGGCAGCGCCTCTCCCACCACCTTCCCCGCCCCGTCGAGCGCCGTCTGCCCGGCCAGGAACACCAGCCGGCTCCCGCTCGCGACGACGGCGTGCGAGAAGCCCGTCGCCGGGGACAGCTCCTCCGGGTTGATCCGCTCCGGACTCATGCTTCCCCCACCTCCCGCATCTCCCGCTCCTCCTGCATCGCAGCACTCTCCCGCGCCTCCCGGTAGAGCTCCTTGGCGATGATCGTGCGCTGCACCTCGCTCGCCCCCTCGTAGATCCTCGGCGCCCGCACCTCCCGGTACAGGTGCTCCAGCAGGTGGCCCCGGCGCAGGGCGGCCGCACCGTGCAGCTGTACCGCGTGGTCGACGACGTACTGGGCCGTCTCGGTGGCCAGCAGCTTCGCCATGGCCGCCCGCCGCGGCACCTGCGGGGAGCGCGCGTCCGCGTCGTAGGCCTCCGCCGCCGCGTACACGAGGAGCCGGGCCGCCTCGGTCCGGGTGGCCATCTCGGCCACCCGGTGCGCCACGGCCTGCAGGTCGCCCAGTACCCCGCCGAAGGCGGTACGGGCGGCCGTGTGCGCCACCGTCGCGTCCAGGGCGGCCCTGGCCATGCCGACGGCGAAGGCGCCCACGCTGGGGCGGAAGAGGTTCAGGGTGTCCATGGCCACCTTGAAGCCCCGGCCCGGCTCCCCCAGCAGGTCGGCCGGGCCGACCGGGACGCCGTCGAAGGCGAGCGCGCCGATCGGGTGCGGGGAGAGCATGTCGAGGGGCTCCCCCGAGAGCCCCGGCCGGTCCGCCGGGACCAGGAAGGCGCTGACCCCCTTGGCCCCCGGGCCCTCGCCGGTGCGGGCGAAGACGGTGTAGAAATCGGCCTCGGGGGCGTTGGAGATCCAGCACTTCTCCCCGCTGAGCCGCCAGCCCCCGGCGCCGACGCCCCCCTCGGCCACCGCTTCGAGCGCCAGCGCCCCCGCGTCCGAGCCGGCCCCCGGCTCGCTCAGCGCGAAGGCCGCCACCGTGCGCCCGGCCCGCACCCCGGGCAGCCAGCGCTCGCGCTGCGCGTCGCTGCCCGAACGCAGCACCGGGTAGGCGCCCAGCCCCTGGAGGGCGAGGGCCGTCTCCGCCTCTGTGCAGCCGTAGGCGAGGGATTCGCGCAGCAGGCACAACTCCAGCGCGCCCGAGGTGAACACCCGCCCCAGCAGCCCCTCTTCGCCGAGTGCGGCGAGCAGCGGCCGGTTGACCCGGCCCGGTTCCCCCTTCTCCGCCAGCGGCCGCAGCCGCTCCGCCGCCAGTGCGCGCAGCCGCGCGCACCACTCCTCCTGGTCCACCCCGAGCGCGAATCCCGTGAATCGGGTCATCCGTATGCCCCAGCCTCTATCGCGTCCTGTTGACTACCGTCACCATGACGATACGCTCGTGCTGCGTTCGCACGGCCCGGCTCTTCCACTTCGGTCCACAGTCCATACGCAGGGTCCGGCCCCCACCCGGGGCGCGGGCCGTCGCAAGGGGGCGAACCCGCCTTGGAGCTCAAGCCTTCCGCTCACCGAGACACTTTCGCGCGCGACCATCTGCCGCCCGCGCACGCCTGGCCGCGGCTGCTCTTCGAACTCCCCGCTCTGGCCTACCCCGACCGGCTCAACTGCGGCGTGGAGCTGCTCGACGCCACCATCGCCCGGCTGGGCCCCGACCGCCCCGCCTTCCGCGGCGCGGACGGCACGGTGTGGTCGTACGGGGAGCTGCACGCCCGCGTGGACCGGCTCGCGCACGTCCTCACCTCCGACCTCGGTGTGGTCCCCGGCAACCGGGTGCTCCTGCGCGGCCCGACCGGCCCCTGGCTCGCCGCGTGCTGGCTGGCGGTGATGAAGGCGGGCGCGGTGGCCGTCACCGTCCTGGCCCAGCAGCGTGCGCAGGAGCTGGCCACGGTGTGCTCGATGGCCCGGGTGAGCCACGCCCTGTGCGAGGCGGAGGTGGTGGACGACCTGGTGAAGGCCGGGGTGCCGGGTCTGCGGATCACCGCGTACGGCGGCGCGGACCCGGACGACCTGCTGCGCCTGGCGGAGCGGCATCCCGACCCCTTCCCGGCGGTGGAGACCTCCGCCGACGACGTGGCGCTGATCGCCTTCACCTCGGGCACCACCGGGCGCCCCAAGGGCTGCATGCACTTCCACCGCGATCTGCTCGCGGTGGCCGACACCTTCTCCCGGGAGGTGCTGCGTCCCCGCCCCGAGGACGTCTTCGCGGGCAGTCCGCCGCTCGGCTTCACCTTCGGCCTCGGCGGTCTGGTGGTCTTCCCGCTGCGGGCCGGCGCCTCGGCGCTGCTGCTGGCGGACGGCTCCCCGCGCCGGCTGCTGCCCGCGCTGGCCGAGCACCGGGTGTCCGTGCTGTTCACCGCGCCCACCGCGTACCGGTCGATGCTGGACACGCTGGGCCCGTACGACACGGGCGCCTACGACCTCTCCGCGCTGCGCCGCTGCGTCTCGGCGGGCGAGAACCTGCCGGCCGCCACCTGGCAGGCCTGGTACGAGCGCACGGGCCTGCGCATCATCAACGGGATCGGCGCCACCGAGCTGCTGCACATCTTCATCTCGGCGGCCGACGAGGACATCCGGCCCGGTACGACGGGCCGCGTGGTGCCGGGCTGGGAGGCCCGGGTGGTGGACCAGGCGGGGCTGCCGGTCGCGGACGAGGTGCCGGGGCTGCTGGCCGTACGGGGCCCGGTGGGCTGCCGCTACCTGGCGGACCCGCGGCAGGGCGAGTACGTACGGGACGGCTGGAACCTCACGGGCGACACCTACGTCCGGGACGCCGAGGGCTATTTCCGCTACGTGGCCCGGGCCGACGACATGATCATCTCGGCGGGGTACAACATCGCGGGCCCGGAGGTCGAGGAGGCCCTGCTGCGCCACCCCGACGTCCTGGAAGTGGCCGTGGTCGGCCGCCCGGACGAGCGGCGCGGGCAGATCGTGGTCGCGTACACGGTCCCCCGGGAGGGCTCCGTCCTCACGGAGGACGCCCTGCGCACCTTCATGCGGACCGAGCTCGCCCCGCACAAGTGCCCGCGCACCTTCGTCTTCCTGCCGTCCCTGCCCCGGACGGCGACGGGCAAGCTGCAGCGCTTCCGGCTCCGCGATCAGGGCGGCCCCGGTCAGGCACACGAATTAGAGTGAAGCCGTGGTCGAGCAGCACACCCCGCGATCTCTGATCGTCACGTTCTACGGTGCCTACGGGCGGGCCTTCCCCGGCCCGGTCCCGGTGTCCGCGCTGGTCCGCCTGCTGGGCGCGGCCGGTGTGGACGCTCCGTCCGTCCGCTCGTCGGTGTCCCGGCTGAAGCGGCGCGGCTTCCTGCTGCCCGCGCGCACCGGGGACCGCGCGGCGGGGTACGAGCTCTCCGAGGAGGCCCACCGGCTCCTGGAGGACGGCGACCGGCGGATCTACGGGGCCGCCCGCCCGGCGGAGTCCCAGGAGTGGCTGCTGGCCGTCTTCTCCGTCCCGGAGCAGGAGCGGGCGAAGCGGCACCTGCTGCGCTCCCGGCTCGCCGGGCTGGGCTTCGGCGCGGTGGCGCCGGGCGTGTGGATCGCCCCGGCCCACCTGGACGGGGAGACCCGGCACACCCTGGAGCGGCTGCACCTGACGGCGTACGTGGAGCTCTTCCGGGGCGCCCACCTGGGCTTCGCCCCGACGGCGGAGTCGGTGGCCCGCTGGTGGGACCTGGCGGCGCTGGCCAAGCAGCACGAGGAGTTCCTCGACCTCCACGAGCCCGCCCTGCGCGCCCTGCGGGCGGAACCGGCCGTCCCCACCACGGAGGCCGCCTACCGCGGCTACCTCCTCGCCCTGGACACCTGGCGCCGGCTCCCGTACGCCGACCCGGGCCTGCCCCGCGAGCTGCTCCCGGCGGGCCCGGCGACCGCTCGGCGGCGGTCTTCGCGGAGCTGCACGAGCGACTGCGGGACCTCGGGGCCGGCTTCGTGGAGCCCTGACCTTCCCCGGCGGAGCGAGCGGGAAAAGGGGTGTACCGCGCGCCGGACCGGGGTGATCATGTGGCATGACGTGGACCTTCACCCCTGACCTGGCGGCCTGGCTGGCCGCCGTCCGCCCGGCCGTGGCGGCGCAGCCCGTGCCCAACACCCAGTTGCTCACGACCATGGACGCCCTGGAGCGGCAGGGCCCGCACGCCTTCGGGTCCGAGCCGCCCTTCTTCGGCTCGTGGACCGGGGCCGACGGGCGGGTCGCGGGTGCCGTGGTGCAGTGCCCGCCGCGCCCGCTGCTGATCGGCGCGCTGCCCGCCGAGGCGGTCCGGGAGCTGGGGGCCGCGCTCGCCGCCGAGCCGCTGCTCGCCGGGGTCGACGCGCTCAACGCCCGCCGCGAGGACGCGCGGGAGCTGGCCGTCTCCTGGGGGAAGCCGACCGAGGTCGTGGAGGAGAACCGCCTCTACCGGCTCGCCGGGCTCATCGCCCCCGATCCCGCCCCGGCGGGACGGGCCCGCCCGGCCGGGGAGGCGGACCTCCCGCTGCTCCTGGAGTGGGTGACCGCCTTCAAGCAGGAGTCCGGCGAGGGCGGGGCCGCCTCCGAGGAGGCCCTGCGCGACCGGATCTCGTACGGGGGCATGCTGCTCTGGGAGGACGCCGGGGCCCCGGTCTCGCTGGCCGGGTTCTTCCGCCCGGTCGACGCGGTGACCCGGATCGGGCCGGTCTACACCCCGCCGGAGCTGCGCGGGCGCGGCTACGCGGCCGGGGTGACGTACGCCGCGACCGAAGCGGCGCACGCGGCCGGGGCGCGGGAGGTGCTGCTCTTCACCGACCTGGCGAACCCCACCAGCAACGGCGTCTACCAGCGGCTGGGCTACACCCCGGTCGAGGACCGGGTGGAGGTGGCGCTGAGATGACCGGGCGCGAGGAGCCGCTCGAACCGCTGGGGCCACTGGAGCCGCTGGAGCCGCTGGAGCCGCTCTGGATGCTGGCCGCGAACGTCGTCCTGTGGCGCCGCCACGGCGAGGGCGGGCAGGGCCAGCGCCCGGGCACCCGGATGTTCAAGGGCGGCTCCAAGGTGTACGTCCACTACCGGACGAACGGCTGGGAGGAGTGCCAGGTCATCGGCCGGCCCCGGCACGGCCGCCCGTACCGCCTGGCGTTCGTGGCCACCCGCCACCTGTACGGCTTCCGGCCCCGCCTCGTGCGGAGTCCGGCCGTGCTGCGGGCGGCCGCCTCTTCCGATTTCGGGGGCTTCCGGGACGAGGCCGAGGCCCGCGAGGACGCCGTGGCGATGGAGCACCTCGCCTGGGAGCTCCGCTCCGGCGCCTGGCCGTACTGGCCGCACCCGGAGCCCTGCCACTGCCACGAGTGCCTGACGCTGCGGCCGCACCGGTAGGCGGCGGCTACCCCCGCCCCGTCGGCGGCTTGCGGCTGCCTGCGCGGTAGGGGGCGGGCCAGGGCGCCGCCGGGCCGGTGTAGGCCTGGTCGGCGGCCGCGTGCAGGGTCCAGTGGGGGTCGTAGAGGTGGGGGCGGCCGAGGGCGCAGAGGTCGGCACGGCCGGCCAGCAGCAGGGAGTTGACGTCGTCCCAGGAGGAGATGGCCCCGACGGCGATCACGGGGACGTTCAGGGCGTTGCGGATCCGGTCGGCGTACGGGGTCTGGTACGCGCGCCCGTACTCGGGGGTCTCTTCCGCCACGACCTGGCCCGTCGAGACGTCGATGGCGTCGGCTCCGTGGGCCGCGAAAGCGGCGGCGATGGCCACCGCCTCCTCGGCCGAGGTGCCGCCGGGCGCCCAGTCGGTGGCCGAGAGACGGACGGTCATCGGCCGGTCCGCGGGCCAGACGGCGCGGACCGCGTCGAAGACCTCCAGCGGGAAGCGGAGCCGGTTCTCCAGCGGGCCGCCGTAGGCGTCGGTGCGGTGGTTGGTCAGCGGGGAGAGGAAGCCGGAGAGCAGGTAGCCGTGCCCGCAGTGCAGCTCCAGCAGGTCGAAGCCGCTGCTCGCGGCCCGGACGGCGGCGGCGGCGAAGTCGGAGCGGACGGCGGCGAGGTCGGCGGCGTCCAGGGCCCGGGGCACGGACGAGATTCCGGGGCGGTAGGGCAGTGCGGAGGCGGCCGTCAGGGGCCAGTTCCCCTCGGGCAGGGGGTCGTCCATGCCCTCCCACATCAGCCGGGTCGAGCCCTTGCGGCCGGAGTGGCCGAGCTGGACGCCGAGCGCGGTGCCGGGCGCCGAGGTGTGCACGAAGTCGGCGATCCGCGTCCAGGCGGCGGCCTGCTCGGCGGTGTACAGGCCCGTGCAGCCCGGGGTGATCCGGCCGTCGGCGCTGACGCACACCATCTCCGTCATCACCAGGGCGGCCCCGCCCAGCGCCCGCGCGCCGAGGTGGACGAGGTGGAAGTCGCCCGGTACCCCGTCGCCGGCCGAAGCCGAGGCCGCTGCGCCTGCCGAATACATGTCCATCGGGGACACCACGACCCGGTTGCGCAGCGTCAGCCCGCGCAGGGTGAACGGCGTGAACATCGGCGGGGTTCCCGACCCGTCCGAGCCCCCGTCCGGGCCGCCTTCCGGGGCCTGGGGGCAGCCGAAGTCGCGCTCCACCGCGTCGGTGAAGCGCGGATCGCGCAGCCGCAGGTTGCCGTGGGTGACGCGCAGGCTGCGGGTGAGCAGGTTGAAGGCGAACTGCCGGGCGGGCTGGTCCACGTACCCGGCGAGTTCCTCGAACCACCGCATGCTGGCGGCGGCCGCCCGCTGGGTGGAGGCCACGGCCGGCCGCCGTGCGGCCTCGTACGCGGCCAGCGCGGCCGGGACGTCCGCCTCGGTCTCCACCGCCCGCGCCAGCGCGAGCGCGTCCTCCACCGCCAGCTTGGTGCCGGAGCCGATCGAGAAGTGCGCGGTGTGCGCGGCGTCGCCGATCAGCACCGTGTTGCCGTGCGACCAGCGCGCGTTGACCACCGTACGGAACTGCGTCCAGGCGGAGCCGTTGCCGCGCAGCGGCCGTCCCCGCAGGGCCTCGCCGAAGATCTTCGCGCAGCGCGCGGCCGATTCCGCCTCGTCGCAGAGGTCGAAGCCGGCGTCGTGCCAGACCTCCTCGCGCATCTCTACGATCACGGTCGAGGAGTCCGTCGCGTACGGGTACGCGTGCAGCTGCATGACCCCGTGTTCGGTCTCCGCGATCTCGAAGCGGAAGGACTCGAGGGCGAAGTCGGCGGCCAGCCAGACGTACCGGCACCGCCCGCCCGTCAGCGCGGGCCCGTAGTGTTCCGCCGCGGCCTCCCGGGTCGGGCTGTGCACGCCGTCGGCCGCGACCACCAGGTCGTACGAGGCTGCGAGCGCCTGCGGCTCGGGCGCCCGGGTGCGGAAGCGGAGCCGGACCCCGAGGCCCGCGCAGCGCTCGTGCAGGATCTCCAGGAGCCGGCGCCGCCCCAGCGCGGCGAACCCGTGGCCGCCGGAGGTCAGCAGCCGGCCCCGGTGCACGATGTCGATGTCGTCCCAGCGGACGAACTCGGCGCTCAGGGCCGCGTAGACCACGGCGTCGGCCGCTTCGATGCCGCCGAGGGTCTCGTCGGAGAGGACCACTCCGAAGCCGAAGGTGTCGTCGGGGGCGTTCTTCTCCCACACGTCCACCGCGTGCCCCTGCCGGGCCAGCAGTGCGGCGGCGTACAGCCCGCCGGGGCCCCCGCCGACCACGGCGACGCGCAGGGCGGCGGGTGTCCGGCCGGTGCTCGTCGCGCCGGTGCTCATCGGACCGGTGCTCAATGAACCGGTACTCATCGAACTACCTGCCCTTCCACTGGGGCGGCCGCTTCCCGGTGAAGGCCGCGTGGAACTCCCGGTAGTCCTCGCCGTTCATCAGCAGGGCCTGGGTGTTCGCGTCGAGTTCCACCGAGGCGGCGAGCGGCATGTCCAGCTCGGCGGTCAGCAGTGCCTTGGTCTGCGCGTACGCGAGGGCCGGACCGGCGGCGAGGTGCGCGGCGAGCTCCGCCGCGCGTACGGAGGCCTTGCCCTCCTCGGTGACCTCGCTGAGCAGCCCGATCCGCTCGGCCTCCGGGGCCCTGACCTGCTCCCCCAGCATCAGCAGCCGGGTGGCGTGGCCGAGCCCGACGACGCGGGGCAGCAGGTAGGCGGCGCCCATGTCCCCGCCGGAGAGGCCGACCCGGGTGAAGAGGAAGGCGAAGCGGGCGGTGGGGTCGGCGATGCGGAAGTCGGCGGCGAGCGCGATGACGGCTCCGGCGCCGGCGGCGACCCCGTGGACGGCGGCGATGACCGGGAAGGGGCATTCGCGCAGGGCGCGCACGACCTGTCCGGTCATCCGGTTGAAGTCGAGGAGCTGGGCGGTGTCCATCGAGAGGGTGGCGCCGATGATCTCGTCGACGTCGCCTCCGGAGCAGAAGCCGCGCCCTTCGCCGCCGAGCACGAGGGCGCGTACGGACCGCTCCCGGGACAGTTCGGCGAGCAGGTCGCGCAGGTCGGCGTAGGCGCCGAAGGTGAGCGCGTTGAGCTTCTCGGGGCGGTCGAGGGTGACGGTGGCGACGCCGTCCCGCCGGTCCACCCGGAGGTGTTTCCAGCGTTCGGTCGCGGGTGTGGAACCGAGGAAGGGACTCACCCTCCCGAAGGTATCACCGGTCCATGACTGTCGTCAGGGAAGCGCGATAAATGTGGGCCGGCGTCGGGGCTCGGGGGCCACACGCACCGAAGGTCCCGAGCCGCTGTGCCCGACGTCCCTTGCGATCACGCCGGGGTGCCCTACAGCAGGACATTTCCACTTCGTATCGTTGAAAGCAGGATTTCCCCCACCGCACCCCGTACGCCCCGCCCCCTGCGACCCCACGGAACGGACGGTCCCCCTTGCCCGACGCCTCCGCCTGGCGGATAGCCCTGCCGCACACGACAGCGGCCGTACCCATCGCCCGCGCCCTCGTCCGTACGGCCCTCGCCGACATCGACGCACCCGCCGACAGCGACACCGCCGAACTGCTCACCGCCGAACTGGTCGCCAACGCCGTGGAGCACACCCCCGGCGACGCCCCCATCGAGCTCGTCGTGGAACTGCTGGCGAACGGCTGCCAGGTCGAGGTCCACGACGGGGATCCGCGCGCCCCCGCCGACCTGACCGCACCCGGCCCGGACGACGCCCACCCCGACCCCTGGCAGGAGCACGGCCGCGGCCTGCTGCTGATCCGGACCCTGAGCTCGGCCTGCGGTCACCGCGCCACCGCGCACGGCAAGGCCGTGTGGTTCACGCTGCCGTCCCGGCCGGCCCTCTAGCCCGACCGGCCCCGGACCCCCCGACGCATGACTATGCGGCCGACTGTGCGGCCGGCCCCGCCATGGTCGCGACGAGCACGGCCTTGATGGTGTGCAGCCGGTTCTCCGCCTCGTCGAAGACGACGGAGTGCGCGGACTCGAACACCTCGTCCGTCACCTCCAGCGAGTCCAGCCCGTGCCGCTCGTGGATCTCGCGGGCCACCTTGGTGCCGAGGTCGTGGAACGCCGGCAGGCAGTGCATGAACTTCACGTCCGGGTTCCCGGTGGCGCGCAGCACCTCCATGGTGACGGCGTACGGGCTCAGGGCCTCGATCCGCTCGTCCCAGACCTCCTTGGGCTCCCCCATGGACACCCAGATGTCGGTCACCACGAAATCGGCCTGCCCGACGCCCTCCGCGAGGTCCTCGGTGAGCGTGATCCGGGCGCCGCTGGCGGCCGCCAGCTCGCGCGCCGCGGCCACCACGGGCTCGGCCGGCCAGTAGCGCCGCGGCGCGACGATCCGTACGTCCATGCCCAGCAGCGCGCCGGTCACCAGGTAGGAGTTGCCCATGTTGAAGCGGGCGTCGCCGAGGTAGGCGAAGGCGATCCGCTCCAGGGGCTTGGTGCAGTGCTCGGTCATCGTGAGCACGTCGGCCAGCATCTGGGTGGGGTGCCAGTCGTCGGTGAGGCCGTTGAAGACGGGCACGCCGGCGTGGGTGGCGAGCTGCTCGACGGCGTCCTGCGCGTCGCCCCGGTACTGGATCCCGTCGAACATCCGGCCCAGCACCCGCGCGGTGTCCTTGACCGATTCCTTGTGGCCCATCTGGGAGCCGGAGGGGTCGAGGTACGTGGTGTGGGCGCCCTGGTCTGCGGCGGCGACCTCGAAGGCGCAGCGGGTGCGCGTGGAGGTCTTCTCGAAGATCAGGGCGATGCTCTTGCCCTCGAGGCGGCGCCGCTCGGTCCCGGCCTTCTTCGCCGCCTTGAGTTCGGCGGCGAGCTCGACCAGGCCGCGGAACTCGGCGGCGGTGAAGTCGAGCTCCTTGAGGAAACTGCGGCCGACAAGATCGGTGGCCATGGGGGGCGCTCCAGAGTCACGGTGACAGGGGATGCTGGAAGTCTATACGACGGAATGCATTGATATACAGAGCCTTCGCGTACGCATATGGGCCCTGGCCTCCCCGGCCTCCCCGCCCTGTCTCCCTGCCTCGCCTCCCCTGCCACACGCCCACACCCGCGCCCACACCCGCGCCCGCCCCCGCACCCCCGGCCGGCTAGGCCACCGCATCCCGCTCCACCGGACAGCTCATGCAGCGCGGCCCGCCCCGGCCCCGCCCCAGCTCGCTGCCCGGGATCTCGATCACCTCGATGCCCTGCTTGCGCAGGTGGGTGTTGGTCGTGACGTTCCGCTCGTACGCGACGACCACGCCCGGCTCCACGGCGAGCACGTTGCAGCCGTCGTCCCACTGCTCGCGCTCGGCGGCGTGCACGTCCTGGGTGGCCGTGAGCACCCGGATCGCGTCCAGGCCGAGGGCGGCGGCGATGGCCCGGTGCATGTGCTCCGGCGGGTGGTCGGTCACCTTCAGCTCGCTCGGCCCGGTACCGGGCTCGATCGTGTAGGAGCGCAGCATGCCCAGGCCCGCGTACTGGGTGAACGTATCCGCGTCGACCATCGTCATCACCGTGTCCAGGTGCATGAACGCCCGCCGCTTGGGCATGTCGAGCGCCACGATCGTCGTCGCCGACCCGGCGGCGAACAGCCCGCGCGCCAGCATCTCCACCGCCTGCGGGGTGGTCCGCTCGCTCATCCCGATCAGCACGGCGCCGTTGCCGATGACCAGGACGTCGCCGCCCTCGATCGTGGAGGGGTAGTCGGCCTGCCCCTGGGACCAGGTGTGGAAGGGGCCGGAGCCGGTGAAGAGCGGGTGGTGCTTGTAGATGGCCTCGAAGTGCACGGTCTCGCGCTGCCGGGCCGGCCAGCGCATCGCGTTGATCGACACCCCGTCGTAGATCCAGGCGGAGGTGTCCCGGGTGAAGAGGTGGTTGGGCAGCGGCCCCAGCAGGAAGCCGTCCAGGTCCAGGGCGTGGAAGCGGACCGACACCGGCTCCGCGTGCCGCTCCAGGAACTCCCGCTTGGTCATCCCGCCGATCAGCGCCTCGGCCAGGTCCGCCGAGGCCAGTCCGTCGAAGACGGCCCGCAGGTGGTCCGTGGCGAGCGGACCGTACTCCTTCTCGTCGAAGACCCGGTCCAGGACGAGGTGTCTCGCCTCCGGGATGTCCAGGGACTCGATCAGCAGGTCACCGAAGAGGTGGACCTCCACGCCCCGGTCGCGCAGTACGTCGGCGAAGCCGTCGTGCTCCTGGCGGGCCCTGCGCACCCACAGCACGTCGTCGAAGAGCAACGCGTCCTTGTTGCTCGGTGTGAGCCGCTTCAGCTCCAGGTCGGGCCGGTGGAGGATGACGCGGCGAAGCCGCCCGGTCTCGGAATCGACATGGAATCCCATGCCGTACACGTTCGCAGACCGGGCGGCTTTTTGACGTGGCGTCGGCCCAGGGCGTCCCCAGCGGGTCCGCCCCGCCGGATCCGGCGCGGATCCGACGGCGGGCCGGGGCCCGGCGGTTCAGCGCAGGCCGAGCAGGGCCTCCGGGGTACCGGTGAGGTCCGGGGCGATGACGCCCAGGGCGGGGGCGGTCACGTTCGGCAGCCCGTAGTTGGACGCGTCGGGCATGGTCAGCGGGGAGCCGACGAGCAGTCCCGGGGTGCGGGTGCGCATCGTGGTCGCGGGGGCGTCCAGCGAGCCCTCGCCGTCCGTCTCGGGCTTTCCGGCCAGGTTCGGCACCGGGGAGGTGAGGAGGGTGTTGCCGAGCTCGGTGCCGATCGGCACCGCCGGCAGCAGCGGGGTGGGCAGCATGTCGCCCTTGTGGAAGCGGGGCGCCTCGGGCGCTCCGACCACCGGCACCGGCACTCCGGTGGCCAGGTGCGGGACGTCCACGCCGAGCGTGGTCCGCACCGCGTCCAGGGGGACTCCCACCGGCACCGCGTCGGCCATGGCCGGGGTGGCCGCGCCTGCCGCGGCCATACAGGTCATGAGTGCCGCAATGCTTCCGCGCGCGGTCATCTTCATAGGTGACGTTCCGTCCTTCCAGGGTCGCGGACATTCCGCTGCCCTGGATGAACGATCCCGCCGGTGGTTTTCCCGGAGTTCTCCGCGAAAGTTCCCCCATACGACCTAATGAGCGGCCGTACGGGGGTCCTTCCTTGACGCCGGGCGCTGCGGCCGGACGCCGTCAGAGCCGCCGTCAGAGCCTGGGGTCCACCGGCTCCGACTCCAGCGCGAGGACGGCGAAGACCGCCTCGTGGACCCGCCACAGCGGCTCCCCGGCCGCCAGCCGGTCCACGGCCTCCAGGCCGAGCGCGTACTCGCGCAGGGCGAGCGAGCGCTTGTGCCCGAGGTGGCGCCGGCGCAGCCGCTCCAGGTGGTCCGGGCGCGTGTACTCGGGACCGTAGATGATCCGCAGGTACTCGCGCCCGCGCACCTTCACCCCCGGCTGCACGAGCCGGCCCTTGCCGTCCTTGGCGTACGCCTGGAGCGGCTTGACGACCATGCCCTCGCCGCCGGCGGCCGTCAGCTCCAGCCACCAGTCGGTGCCCGCCCGTACCGAGGCCTCGTCGGCGGTGTCCACCAGGATCCGGCCGGTGCGGCGCAGCAGTCCGGTCCCGGCGGCCTCGTCGGCGGCGACGAGCCGGTCCAGCCAGAACAGCTGCTCGTCGTGGGGTACGGCCGCCAGCGAGCGGCCGGCCGCCGCCAGCAGCTGGAACGGGGCGAACCGTACGCCGTCCAGCCCGTCGGTGCTCCAGCAGTAACGCCGGTACGCCTCGGTGAACTTCGCCGCGTCGGCGGCCCGCCCGCGCTGGCGCTCCAGCAGCTCCCCGGTGTCGACTCCCCGGGCCGAGGCCGCCTGAAGGGCGGCGATGGCGTCCGGGAACACGGCGCCGGAGGCCGCGCCCACGGCGGCGTACTGGTTGCGCAGCAGGCCGGTGGACTTCAGCGACCAGGGCAGCAGTTCGCCGTCGACGAGCAGCCAGTCCGTGTCCAGCTCCTCCCACAGCCCCGCGTCGGTGACCGCCGAGCGGAGCCGGGCGAGGACCTCCTCGGTGACCTCGGGGTCCTTGAAGAAGGGCCGTCCGGTGCGGGTGTACACGGACCCGGTGGGGCCGTCGACCCCGAACCGCTCGCGGGCCGCGTCGGCGTCCTTGCAGAGCAGCACGGTGGCGCGGGAGCCCATGTGCTTCTCCTCGCAGACGACCTGCGCGATGCCGTCCTTGCGGTACTGCGCGAAGGCCTCGGCGGGGTGCTCCAGATATCCCTCATCAGCGGCTCCGCCGCGGGCCTCGATCTGCGAGGTGGCGGTCGGCGCCATGGTCGGCGGGAGGTACGGGACCAGGCGCGGGTCCACGGCGAAGCGGCTCATCACCTCCAGGGCGGCGGCCGCGTTCTCCTCGCGGACGTTGACGTTGCCCAGGTGCCGGGTCTCGACGATCCGGCGGCCGTGGACGTCGGCCAGGTCGAGCGGTCGGCCGCCCCGTGACGAATCCGACGCAGCCCCGCCCGGCACCTCGGTGACGAGCGGCTTGACCGGCTCGTACCAGACCTTCTCTGCCGGTACGTCGACCAGTTCGCGCTCGGGCCAGCGCAGGGCGGTCATCCTCCCGCCGAAGACGGCTCCGGTGTCGAGGCAGATGGTGTTGTTGATCCAGGCGGTGTTCGGGACCGGCGTGTGGCCGTAGACCACGACGGCCTTGCCCCGGTAGTCCTCGGCCCACGGGTAGCGCACGGGCAGCCCGAACTCGTCGGTCTCACCCGTGGTCTCCCCGTACAGGGCGTGCGAGCGCACCCGGCCGGAGGTACGGCCGTGGTACTTCTCGGGCAGCCCGGCGTGGCAGACGACGAGCTTGCCGCCGTCGAGGACGTAGTGGCTGACCAGGCCCTGGATGAAGGTGCGGACCTCCTGGACGAACTCCGGCGGCTCCTTGTCGAGCTGCTCGATCGTCTCGGCCAGGCCGTGGGTCCGCTGGACCTTGGAGCCCTTGAGGTGACGGGCGAGCTTGTTCTCGTGGTTGCCGGGCACGCACAGGGCGTTGCCGGAGCCGACCATGCCCATCACCCGGCGCAGGACGCCCGGACTGTCCGGGCCGCGGTCGACGAGGTCGCCGACGAACACGGCGGTGCGGCCCTCGGGGTGGGCGCCGTCGTCGTAGCCGAGCTTGTCGAGCAGGGTCTCCAGCTCGGAGGCGCAGCCGTGGATGTCGCCGATGATGTCGAAGGGGCCGGTGAGGTGGGTGAGGTCGTTGAAGCGCTTCTCCAGGACCACCTCGGCCGACTCGACCTCCTCGGGCGTGCGCAGCACGTGGACCTTGCGGAAGCCCTCGCGCTCCAGGCCGCGCAGCGAGCGCCGCAGGTCGCGGCGGTGGCGCTGGATGACGGCGCGCGGCAGCTTCGCCCGCTCGGGGCGGGCCGCGTTGCGCTCGGCGCAGACCTCCTCGGGCAGGTCGAGGACGATCGCGATGGGCAGGACGTCGTACTCGCGGGCGAGCTGGACCAGCTGCCGGCGGGACTCGGCCTGGACGCTGGTGGCGTCGACCACGGTGAGGCGGCCGGCGGCGAGCCGCTTGCCCGCGATGTAGTGCAGGACCTCGAAGGCGTCCTTGCTGGCGCTCTGGTCGTTCTCGTCGTCGGCGACCAGACCCCGGCAGTAGTCGGAGGAGATGACCTCGGTGGGCTTGAAGTGCGTGCGGGCGAAGGTGGACTTGCCCGAGCCGGTGGCCCCGATCAGGACGACGAGGGACAGGTCGGTGACGGGAAGGACGCGCTTGCGGTCGGTGGTGGCCCTGGTATCGGTGTCGGTGTCGGTGGTCATGCTGCCTCGCCCTCCTTCGGGGTGTCGGTTCCGGTGCTGACGGTGCTGACGGTGTTCAGGGTGTTCAGGGTGAAGACGGCCATCTGGGTCGGCGGCCCCACCTCGGGGTCGTCGTCCCCGACGGGCAGGTACGCCACCGAGTAGCCGTGCCGGGAGGCGACGTCCCCGGCCCAGGCCCGGAACTCCTCGCGGGTCCACTCGAAGCGGTGGTCGCCGTGCCGGACGTGCCCTGCGGGCAGGGTCTCCCAGCGGACGTTGTACTCGACGTTCGGAGTGGTCACGAGGACCGTGCGGGGGCGGGCCGAGCCGAACACCGCGTACTCCAGGGCGGACAGCCGCTCGAGGTCCAGGTGCTCGATGACCTCGCTGAGCACGGCCGCGTCGTAGCCCACGAGCCGCTTGTCGGTGTACGCGAGCGAGCCCTGCGTCAGGCGGACGCGGGAGCTCTGCCGCTCCCCCATCCGCTCCAGCCGCAGCCGCTTCGCCGCGATGTTCAGCGCCCGGACGGACACGTCCACACCGACGATCTCGGTGTACGCCGGATCCTTGAGCAGCGCCTGCACCAACTGGCCCTGGCCACAGCCCAGGTCGAGGACGCGGGCCGCACCGGCCGCTCCCAGCGCGGCGAGGATCGCCTCACGGCGCAGCACGGCGAGCGGTACGGGCTTGTCCTCCGTGTCGCTCGCCTCGTCGACCGCGTTGTCGAGCTCCTCCACCTCGCTTCCGTCGGCCTCGGCGAGGCGGACCAGCTCCAGGCGCTCCAGGGCGTCCTGGGTCAGCCGCTTGTGGCGGGCCAGGTAGCGGGCGGTGATCAGCCCGCTCTCCGGGTGCTCGGCGAGCCAGCCGTCTCCGGCGCGCAGCAGCTTGTCCACCTCGTCGGAGGAGATCCAGTAGTGCTTGGAGTCGTCGAGGACCGGCAGCAGGACGTACAGGCCGCGCAGCGCGTCGGACAGCCGCAGCTCGCCCTCCAGGACGAGGCGTACGTACCGGGAGTCTCCCCACTCCGGGAAGGTCTCGTCGAGGGCGACCGGGGTGGCCGTGACCGAGTCCCAGCCGAGCGGGCCGAACAGCCGGCGCACGAGGTCGGCGCCGCCCCGGGCGGGCAGCACCGGGATCTCGATGCGCAGCGGGCGCACCTCGTCGGGCAGCTCCGGGCGGGCCGCGCACTGCCCCTTCAGCGCGCTGCGGAACACGCCGCTGAGCGCGACGGCCAGCAGCGAGGAGGCGGCGTAGGGGCGGTCGTTGACGTACTGCGCGAGCGCGGCGTCCGGTGTGCCGCCCTGCCCCTTGCCCTGACCGCGCCGCACGAGCGCGACGGGATCCACTTCCAGCAGCAGGCCCGCCGTGCAGCGCTCGTCCGTGGCCTCGGGGTAGAAGACGTGGGCGGTGCCGTGGGAGGTGGAGAACGCCTGCGTCTTGCCGGGATGCTTGTGCAGCAGGAAGCCCAGGTCGGTGGCGGGTCGCTCGGCCGTGCCGGTCGTGGAGATCGTCAGGAACATGCGAGCGATTCTTGCTGGTCACCGGTGTTGCCCGCGCCCTATTTTCCGCGGGCGCCTACCGTCGGAACATGAGCGGCATCGTCGTTGTGTACGAGCTCGACCAGCCGGTGGCGGGATCCGTCCACCGGGTGCACGTCGCGCCCACCGCCCCGGGAGGCGGCTCCGAGCGCGGCCCGCGGACCATGTGCGGCAAGGACACCTTCGCCATGGAAACGGCCGACTGGAAACCGTCCGAACATCCGGACGCCTGGTGTCCGCCGGAGTACGCCGACGCGGCGTGCCCCGGCTGTGAGGCGGTGATGGGCGAGGACTAGGCCGTCTCTTTCGGATCTTGCCGGGTCCGCGCCGCCCGGCACCGCACCTCGCCGCACTGCCGGGGCACCCGAGTACGTCCAGTACGCGGGAGCCCCGGCAGCGCACCGAGGCACGGCACCGGACGACGCGGACCTGACCGGCAAGATCCGAAAGAGACGGCCTAGGCCGCGACACCCTGCGCGATCGGCGGCGCCAAGGGTGATGACGTACCCATCATGACAGGTCAGAGGGCGTTTTCGTAGGACGGACGGCACAGCCGATCTGCCTTGTTCCGGGCCCTGTTGGGCTCACAGAATCTCCCTCATGAATCCCACGGAGAACATCAATCACGACGCCGTGCTGCGCGCCCGGGTGGCGCTCCTCGGATCGGGCACCCTGCCCGTCCGGGAACGGGTGGCCGCCTATCGCGTCCTCGTCCAGGTGAGTCCGTTGGCCTATCTACCGCTGCTGGCGGCCGCGTTGTTCGCGTACAGCCGTCGGGAGTTCGCCCACCGGCCCGGGATAGCGCTTGCCCTGCGCGCCGAATCCGTTGCCGCCGCACGGCGGATGTGCGCGCTGGATCCCGAGGAGACCCAACTGCTCCTCACCGCACTGGTGCACTACCGCGAACAGCTGCTCCTGATGGAGCGGCCGGAGGAACTGGCCGCCGTGGAAGCCGAGATGAGCGCCCTCGTGGCTTCGGGCGGCGGATCGCCGGGCGTGCGCTGGGACCTCAGCGGAGCGTAGCCGCCAGGTCCGCGATGCGGTCGGGGCCGATGCGGCAGCAGCCGCCGACGAGGCGGGCGCCCGTGCGGAGCCAGTCGGCCGTGGGCCAGGGGGCGGGGGCGGCCGGGGCCTGCCAGGTCTGGGTCGCGGCGTCCCAGACCGAGCCGTCGTTGGGGTAGGCCAGCAGCGGTTTGGCGGTGACCGTGGCGGCCGCTTCCAGGGCCGGCAGGACCTCCGCCGGGTCGCAGCAGTTCACGCCGACGGCGATGACCTGCGGGGACCCGGCGGCGAGGGCGAAGGCCTCGGGCAGGGGCTGACCGGCCCGGGTACGGCCGCCCTCCACCGTGTAGCTCAGCCAGGCGCGGGCGCCGGTCTCCGCGAGGACGGTGAGCAGGGCTTCGGCCTCGGTGGTGTCCGGGACCGTCTCCAGGGCCAGGACGTCGGGGCCCTCGGCCAGCAGCGCCGCGATCCGGGGCCGGTGGAAGTCGGCCAGCTCGCGCACGCTCAGGCCGTACCGGCCCCGGTACTCGGAGCCGTCCGCCAGCACCGCCCCGTACGGGCCCACGGACGCGGCGACCCACACCCCGTGCCCGGCCGCCCGGGCTGCCGCGTCGGCCAGCCGCACGCTGCGCCGCAGCAGGGCCGTCGTGTGCTGCGTGCCGTGGCCGCGCCGGGCGAGGGCGGCGTACCCCACCTGGTAGCTCGCGGTGATCAGCACCTCGGCGCCGGCCCGTGCGTAGGCGGCGTGGGCGGCCGTCACCTGCTCCGGCCGCTCAGTGAGGACCCGGCCCGTCCAGAGGCCGCCGGACAGGTCGCAGCCCTGGTCGGCGAGCTGGTTGCTCAGTCCGCCGTCCAGGAGCACGGTCCGCCCGCCGGGGCCGGCCAGGGCCCCGGCGAGCGGGCGGGTCGCGCGGGGCACGGTCGTCGCTCCCGTCAGCCGAGCTGGGACTGGACCCGGGAGGAGATCAGCTCCAGGTGGTCCAGGTCGCCGAGGTCGAGCAGCTGGAGGTAGAGGCGGGAGGAGCCGACCGCCTCGTAGGCTGCGATCCGGTCGACGACCTCGTCCGGGGAGCCCGCCAGGCCGTTGGCCTTGAGCTCCGCCACATCACGGCCGATGGCGGCGGCCCGCCGGGCCACCTCGGCGTCGTCCTTGCCCACGCAGACGACGAGGGCGTTGGAGTAGACGAGGTCGCCGGGCTTGCGGCCGGCCTCCTCGACGGCCGCGCGGACCCGGCCGAACTGCCGCTGACTGTCCGCGATCGAGGCGAAGGGCATGTTGAACTCGTCCGCGTACCGGGCGGCGAGGCGCGGGGTGCGCTTCGCGCCGTGGCCGCCGATCAGGACGGGGATCTTGTCCTGGGCCGGCTTGGGCAGCGCCGGGGAGTTCTCCACCTGGTAGTGGACGCCCGTGTAGTCGAAGGTGGCTCCGGGCTCGGTGGCCCACAGCCCGGTGACGATCGCCAGCTGCTCCTCCAGCCGGGCGAGGCGCTCGGCGGGGAAGGGGATGCCGTACGCCTTGTGCTCCTCCTCGAACCAGCCCGCACCCAGACCGAGTTCGATCCGGCCGCCCGACATCTGGTCGACCTGCGCGACCTGGATGGCGAGCACGCCGGGGAGCCGGAAGGTACCGGCCGTCATCAGGGTGCCCAGCCGGATCCGCTTGGTCTCGCGGGCCAGGCCGGCCAGGGTGATCCAGGCGTCGGTGGGACCGGGCAGACCGTCGGCCGCACCCATGGGCAGGTAGTGGTCCGAGCGGAAAAAGGCGTCGAAGCCCAGGTCTTCGGCGGCCTTGGCGACGCTCAGGAGGGTGTCGTAGCTCGCGCCCTGCTGGGGCTCGGTGAAGATACGGAGATCCATGCCTCCATCCTGCCCTTTCGGCCCCGGCCGGGTGAATCTGAGTCAACCGGGAGCTCCCCGCCGCCCGCGCCAGTGACCAGCCCGGATGGGGATCGTTGGCTCGGACGGAGCCGGACCGCCCGGCCCGCGCGCCGGCGGCATTCGCCGGTGCGTCCACCGCCCCCTTCCACCTCCTGGAAGGGCCAGGGCCGAGGAGGCCGCCATGTCCCAGGAGTCCGCGCCGGAGACCCACCGGCAATCCCGTCAGGACTGTCAGACCGGGCAGGCAGCGCACGACCACGCACGCCAGGAGCCCGCGGTACCCGCCCAGGGCGGCGCGCCGAAGGGCCTGCTGCAGCAGATGGAAGAGCTGATGGCAGCGCTGAACGCCGACCTCTCACAGCTCGACGCCGACCTCCAGTCCTCCACCGACCGCAGCCCGGACACTGCCCTGCCCCAGGGCTGCCGCACCCCGGAGAGCGAAGACCGCCCGTCCTACCGGTCCCACTGACCGCCCGGGTCCCGTCGCGGGCGACGGGACCCCACCGAATCACCCCAGACACCGCAGCACCCCGGCTCGGGCGGCAGCGCCTCAGCCACATCGACCCAGCTCACACCGGCCCAGCCCACGCCGCCTCAGCCACACCGGCCCAGCCCACGCCGCCTCAGCCACGTCGGCCCAGCCCGCGCCGCCTCACCCCGCGCCCTCTCGGGCCACCCCGTCTCAGCCCGCACCGTCTCAGGCACATCGGCCCAGCCCGCGGCGCCTCAGCCGCGCCGTCTCAGGCGGCACCAGCCCAGCCCGTGCCGTCTCAGCCCGCACCGCCTCGGGCCGCGCGCCGTCTCAGCCCGCACCGCCTCGGGCCGCGCGCCGCCCCAGGCCGCGCCGCCCCAGGCCGCGCCGGCTCAGGCCACGCCGGAGGCGGATCCCCGCTCGCGCACGGCCATTCGGCGCAGGATCGCCCGGACCCTGTCGCTCGACTCATCGGCCGCGTCTATCGACTCTATGCACTGCCAGTACAGACCCTCGTCGTCCGTACCGCAGGCCACCCCGACCAGTGCTATGCCCACTTCCCCGAGCAGCGCCTGTAGCCCGAGCAACGCCTGCCGGGCGTCCGCCACCTCGGTCAACTGCGCCGCCCGGGGCGGGAGATCGGGCGCATAGCCCTCTCCGCGCAAAGCCGCCCGGTCGAGCACCCCGCAGCCTCTGCCCCCCGCTTCACCCAGCCCCCGTGCCTCCGCTCTCAGCTCCGGCGGCCCGGTGACCGCCAGCCAGCTCCCTATCCCCTGCGCGAGGGCCTGTGCCTGCCAGGCCTCGCCCACGATGTCCCATGCAGCCCCGCTCTGCGCCAGCGCGTGCCGGCCGGCTGCGATGAGCCGTACCGCGTCCATATGCCGTCCCCCGTCCGCACGACATCTTGCCGTTCTCTCCACTACCCAGAGTGAGGGCAACGGGCCGGTAAAGCCAGGGGTATTCGGAAATTGTGGACACCGAAGATGGTTGTGGATATCACCATCACTCCGAAGAGTGACGATCTGCCCCCGAAGCGCCGGGTACGGGGAACCGCAGCTCGTTCCGCTCGATCTTCGCGGCGAGCGCATCCAGCACATCGACCCCGAGGACCTCACAGAACTGCAGCAGGTACGCGAGTACGTCGGCGACCTCATCGGCCACTCTGTGTGCGGTGTCCGGCTCCTCCATGACCTTGGCGGACTGTTCCGGCGTCAGCCACTGGAAGATCTCCACCAGTTCGGACGCCTCGACGCTCAGCGCCACCGCCAGGTTCTTCGGCGTGTGGAAGGGCTCCCATCCGCGCGCCGCCGCGAACTCGGCGAGCCGCCGCTGCAGCTGGTCGATCCGCTCACCGGCCCCCTTCTCATCCTCGGTCACTCCACGCTCTTCGCTCATGCACCCAGGTCTACCACCGAGACCCCCGCGACCCCCCGGGCGGCCTCCGCGCAGGCCTCGCCCGCCGAGGCCACCAGCCTGACCTGCCCGCGCCCGCACGCCAGTACGGCCAGCCGCAGCAGTTCGGCGGTCTGCCGGCCGTCCAGGTCCCGGTCGAAGCCGTCCGCGAGCACGGTCAGCGCCTGGCGCGCGGAGGGCAGTTCGGCCGCCGGATCCACATCCAGGACCCCCGGCCCGGTGAGCAGCACCAGCGCGAGGGCGAGGAAACGCAGCTCGCCCGCGCCCAGCCGGGCCAGCTCGGTGGCGGGCCGGGACGGACCGCGGTCCAGCAGGCCGGTGACAGGGCCGCCCTCGGGAGCCCGTACGTCCAGCCCTTCCACCCAACCCGCGCAGGCGGTACGGGCGGCCCCGGTCAGCAGCCTGTACCGGGTGCCGCACTCCAGGCGGGTCCGGCGCAGTACGTCGGCCAGGTTGGCGCAGTCGCCCAGGAGCCGCCCCTCCCCCGGCAGGGCCGGCTCCCGCATCCGCTCCGGGCGGGGGTCGCAGGGGAACACCGAGCGCAGCGCGACCACGACTTGTTCGGCGGCGGCCAGCACCTGCCGCTGGCCCTCGGTGGCCCCGGCCACGCGCAGCGGGAGCAGTGCGGTCCCGAGCCGGTCGTCGGGCAGCGGGGCCCGGGTGACCCCGGTGGCTCCGCCGGTCAGCCAGGCCGCCTGGACGGACCGCCGCCCGGGGTCGCGCAGCGCGGTGGCGAGGAGGACCTGCCCGCCCACCGAGAGCCGTTCGCCGACGATCCGCAGCGCGGGCTCCGCCTGGACGGCGAGGTCGAGCCGGACCGCCCCGGCGGGGCCGTCGACCGTACAGCCGATCCGGAACCCCCGGCGCCGCTCGGCGTCGGGCACCGCCCGGTCGGGGATCCGGGCCCGCGGATCGGGGAACACCTCCTCCAGGGTGGCCCCGGCGCCCAGGGCAGCCAGCGCCCCGTAGGCCTCCAGCGCCTGGGACTTGCCGCTCCCGCTCGGCCCGGCGAAGAAGGTGACGGGCCCGAGCACGAACCGGGCCCCGCGGTGCGCCCCGTAGGCGGAGAGCCGCAACTCGGTGACGGCGGGCCGCAAATGCGGGGCGCCTGCGGCGGGCTGGACCGGGGCCGGGGCCTGGGCCTGGGCCGGCACCCGGACCGGGGCTGGGGCTTGCCCCCGAGCCGGAACCTGAGCCGGGACCGATGCCGAGGCCGGAATCTGAGCCGGGACCGGGACCGGGACCGAGGCCGGGACCGGGGCTGAGGCCAGGGCTGAGGCTGAGGCCGGGGCTGAGGCTGAGGCCGGGACCGGGACCGGGACCGGGGCCAAGGTCGGGACCGGGGCCGAGGCCGGGACCGGGACCGGGACCGGGACCGGGGCCAAGGTCGGGACCGGGGCCGAGGCCGGGACCGGGACCGGGACCGGGACCGGGGCCAAGGTCGGGACCGGGGCCGAGGCCGGGACCGAGGCCGGGACCGAGGCCGAGGCCGAGGCCGAGGCCGGGACCGAGGCCGGGACCGGGGCCGAGGCCGGGGCCGGGGCCGAGGCCGGGGCCGGGACCGAGGCCGGGACCGAGGCCGGGACCGAGGCCGGGACCGAGGCCGGGACCGAGGCCGGGACCGGGACCGGGGCCGAGGCCGGGACCGGGACCGGGGCCGAGGTCAGGGCTGAGGCGGGGGCCCATGCCAGGACCTGAGCCGATACCGGGACCGGAACCTGAGCCGAGGCCGAAGCCAGGACTGGAACTTGGGAAGGCACAGGCGCCGGAGTCGGGGCTGAGACCGCAGCAGCGGCGGTAGCCGGGACGGGGCCAACGGTTAACTCCGGACCAGCGAACACGGCGGAAGCAGCAGAGGCGGCGGACCCGTCCAACACCACGGCGGGCCCGGCGGAAGTCGCGGGCCGGGCGGAAGCCGCAGAGGTGGGGAGTCCCGCCAACGCGACGGTGGGCACAGCCGAAGACGCAGAGAGCGCAGGCGCGGTCGAAGCCGTGGGGGTGGCGAGCCCGGTCAGCGCTGCCGCAGGCACGGCCGAAACAGTGAGGGCGGCGGGCAGGGCGGAGGCGGGGAGCCCGGCCAGCGCCACAGTGGGCACAGCCGAAGACGCAGGGGCTGTAGGCGCGGCGGCAGGCACGGCGGGCCCGGCCGGCACGGCCGGTGCCGCGGAGCACGCAGGTGCTGCCCCAGCAGTGGACGCGGCAGGCGCAGTCAGCACGCCGGGAGGCATGGCGGGAGCCATGGAGGGAGCCGTGGAGGGAGCCGTGGCGGAGGCCGCCGGAAGGGTGAGGCGCGAGGTCATGCGCGGGACGGTACGGGCCGACGGACCCCCCGTGGGTCCGGCGAACCGTTCCGCCCGCGGGACCTTCCTACGATCGGGGGACGGCCGCGGCCGCGATCCCCTCCACCTCGGTCCCGACGGGCGCCAGCAGGAAGACGTTCCGGTCGACCCGGTGCATCCCGCTGCCCAGCCCGAAGACCACGCCACTGCTGAAGTCCAGGATGCGCTTGGCCACTTCGCCGTCCGCGCCCGTGAGGTCCAGCAGCACCGGGATCTGTGCGATCAGGTACTCCGCCACCTCCCGCGCGTCCGCGAAGACCTGGACCCGGATCACCACGAAGCGGCGCTGCTCCGCCGCGGACGCCCCCGGAACCGTGGGGATCGTGCGGTGATCCACCCGGGAGGGCCACTCGTTGCGGCTCCGCAGGGGGACCACCTGCGCGAGCCCCTCCCACTGTTCGTCGGTGACGTCGTACCTGCTCACCAGGCCGCCTCGGCCTTGCGCTTCATGTGCATCCCCCCATCCTCTCGCGTTTCACCCGTTCAGCCCAACACCGACACGAGGCAGCTGAGACGCGCCCCGTCTACCTTCCACCCGCCGAGTAGGTTAGGTTAGGCATACCTAAGTACGTGCCATCTCGCCACTCGGGACGACGGAGATCCTCATGCACCTGCCCCTGCCGCTGCCCACCGACGCCGAGCGGGTCCGGTCCATCCTGGCCGCCGCCCACTCCATGACCGTCGTCACCGACGGGCAGCGCACGGAGATCCGCCACCTCGACGGCACCGACCCCCTCGGCCGGCTGCACCTGCACCCCGCCGACCCGGGGGCCGGCGCCGTTCACCGCCCCGCGATCCGGCTGGAGTTCACGGACATCGCGCCCACTCCCGTACGGGACCGCGTGCGCGCCCGGGTCACCCTCGTCGGCCGCCTCCTCACCCCTTACGCCGACGGGAGCGCCGAGGGCTCCGACTCCACCTGCGTGGAGTTCGGCCGGGCCGTCCTCGTCACCCCCGACGGCGCCCGCGCGTACGTCGGTCTCGAGGAGCTGGACGCGGCCTGCCCCGACCCGCTCGCCCCCTACGAGGCCGGGATGCTCACCCACCTCCTCGACGACCACGCCGAACTGGTCACCCTCCTGCTGCGCCTGGTCCGGCCGCAGCCGGCCGCGGATCAGGGGGCCGGGTCCGCCGTCCTGCGCGCGCTGCCCCTCGCCATGGACCGGTACGGGATCACCCTGCGCCTGGAGGAGCGGCGCGGCCACCGCGACGTACGGATCCCCTTCCCCTCCCCGCTCGACGACGTGGAGCAGTCCGGGGCGCAGATCCAGGCCCTGTTCAGCGCGGCCCGGCGCAGCTCGCACCGCAACACCCTGCCCGCCTGAGCGGCCTCCCCCAGGAACGGGCCGTTCCGGAAAGGTGAGCCGAAACCCGGAACAACGCTCCCCCGACGGCCCGTTGGGAAGATCATGAAGGCAATCACATACACCGCATACGGAACGCCTGACATCCTCGCCCTCACCGAGGTTCCGGAGCCGAAGGTCGGTCCGGGCGAGGTCCTCGTCCGCGTCAAGGCCGCCGGCGTGAACCCGGTCGACTGGAAGCTCGCCGCCGGTTACCTCGACCCGATCCTCGAAGTCCGCTACCCGGTCATACCCGGCTGGGACGTCGCCGGCGTCGTCGAGGCGGTCGGCGAGGACACCTTCGACTACGCCGTCGGCGACGAGGTGTACGGCTACATCCGCAAGGAGTGGGTGGAGCTGGGCACTTACGCCGAGCTGGTCTCCGCCCCCGTCCGCACCCTCGCCCGCAAGCCGCGCGAGCTGAGCTTCGAGCAGGCCGCCGGCATCCCGCTGGCCGGGCTCACCGCCTACCAGTCGCTGACCCGCGTGGGGCTCAAGGCCGGCGAGACCGTGCTCATCCACTCCGCCGCCGGCGGCACCGGATCCTTCGGCGTGCAGATCGCCGTGGCGCTCGGCCTGCGCGTCATCGGCACGGCCGGCGCGCACAACCACGACTACCTGCGCTCGCTGGGCGCCGAACCGGTCCTGTACGGCGAGGGCTTCGCCGACCGGGTCCGCGAGCTGGCACCCGAAGGCGTGGACGCCGCCCTGGACTTCTTCGGCGACGACGTCATCCCGGCGCTCCGGTCCCTGGTCAAGGAGGAGCGCCGGGTGGTGTCCATCGCCGACTACACGGCGGCCGCCCAGGGCGCGCACCAGCTGTGGGTCCGCCCGGACACCGCCGACCTCACCTTCCTGGCCGAGCTCGCGGACAAGGGCGGGCTCACGGTCAACGTGGAGCACGCCCTGCCGCTCGCCGAGGCGGCGAAGGCCTGGGAGCTGAGCGCCACGGGCCGCACCCGCGGCAAGATCGTGCTCACCGTCTGACCACCTGACCGTCTACCGGACCAACGGTCCCGCGCGGGTGCGGCCCCTCGCTCAGGAGGTGATCGGCGGCGCCGTCCCGCCGCCGCCCGCCGGGCCGAGCGAGGGGCCGACCGCCCTCAGGGCGCCCGGTGTCCGCCCCTCGCCCCAGCCGATCTCCCGCCGGTAGCTGCCGAGCAGGCCCCGGCCGGCGAGAGCGGCCTCGTCCCGTACGGCCGGGTCCTCGGGGACCGGACGGGTCAGCGGGGACACGAACAGCGCGTCCACCGGGCAGTTGGCCTCGCACAGGAAGCAGGTCTGGCAGTCCTCCTGCCGGGCGAGCAGCGGGATCCCCTCCGGTCCCCGCTCGAAGACGTCCGTCGGGCACACCTCCACGCACTTGTCGCCGGGGGTCCCCCCAGGCCGAAGGCCGAGGGGGCGATGCACCGCTCGGCCGAGACCAGTTCGATCATGCGACCAGCTCCGCCGGCCGCGTCCACACCCGGTCGAGCCCGCCGGTCACGATGCGGTGGTGCTGCGCCGGGTCCTGCCCCGGGTGGTCGAGCCTGCGGGCCATCCCGCGGCTCTCGGTGCGGGCCAGCGCGGAGGCGTACATCCAGCGGGCGTGCGCCGTCATGGCCGCCGCCTGCCGGACCTTGACGAGCCCGGCGCCCTCCCCGCGCAGGGAGCGCAGCTGCGCCCAGACCTCGTCGAGGGAGCCGAGCGAGCCGGCGAGGACGGAGCCGTGCCGCAGGTAGTTCTTGTCGTACGGCAGCACCTGCTCCTGGACGAGGCGTACGAGTTCCCGTGCCTCCCCGGACCCGGCCGCGGACCCGGGGCCCCCGGCCGGCCGCAGGCCCGCCCCGCCGGCCCCGGTGACGGGGCGGAAGGCGGCCCGGCCCGAGCCCAGCGAGCGGGCGTACCGGGCGGCGCCGGCCCCCGCCCAGCTGCCCGAGGACATCGCCCAGGCGGCGTTGTGGCTGCCGCCTCCGGTGAAGCCCCCGCAGATCTCCTCACGGGTGGCCGCGTCCCCGGCGGCGTAGAGGCCGTTACCTCAGGCATTGGCCCCACCCTCACCCAGGAGCGCGCAAACGATGGAGGAGGGGGCCGCCGAAACCGGCGGCCGCTCCCGGCGCGATGCTGTCCTCCTGGTAGAGGTAGCGAAGGTGTAGAAGGCCGTCTTGTTGAATCCTCCCCATCTGAAGTCGGGGATTCCTGGCTCACGCCGCTTGGCCGCTCAGCGAGCGACCGAGTCTTCCACGATCAACACCAGCCGGGTTGAAACCAGCCCGGGTGTATGAAGTTGTGAATATTGCCGTGCCAGCTTGGTTCTCGCTCAGCACATTGCACGCGCTTGGTTCTCGCAACGTACGACACGCACGATATCGGGCGGTTCCTCGCCCCTGGGGCCGAAACGCCGATTTCCGCTTCGCCCCAGAGACGTTGGAGAACTCCATGCCAGACAGCTCGGCCCCGGACCCGGTAGGACTCGCCGGCCTGGCGGCGGTAGCCGGCGGCGCCCGCGACGGCGCCCTCCGCGTCGGTCAGCAGCTCGGTGACGGGGCTGTGGTCGAGGATCCGGACCCCGGCGCGGCGGATCCGGATGCGCATCCGCCGCATGTACTCGGGCCCTTGGAGGCCGTTGCGGAGCGGCTGCCCGTCCGGGCCGGTCGGGAAGGGGTAACGCCCTTCGTCGGCCAGCTCGTTCATCCGGTCGTACGTCTCGTCGAGGACCCGGGACATCCACCGCCGGTCGGCGAGGTACCCGCCGAGCCCCTCACGGCTCGCCATCGCCGCTTCGCGGGCCGCCGGCTCCGGCGGGACGTACCAGACGCCGGTGCCGCCGGCGGCCGTCGCCCCGCTGGTGCCGCAGTAGCCCTTGTCGGCGAGGACCACGGAGGCCCCGGCCCCGGCCGCCTTGAGGGCGGCCCAGGCGGCGGCGGGGCCCCCGCCGACCACGAGCACGTCGGCTACGTGCTCGCTCACGCCCCGGCTCCGTGCCCGGCCGCCGCTGCCGCCGCCGTGTAGCGGTTGGCCGGGCGCGCCAGTCCGTAGTTCTCGCGCAGGGTCCGGCCGGTGTACTCGGTGCGGAAGAGCCCGCGGCGCTGGAGGATCGGCACGACCTGGTCGACGAAGTCGGTGAGCCCGGTGGGGAGTACGGGAGCCATGATGTTGAAGCCGTCGGCGGCCCCCTGGGTGAACCACTCCTCCAGCTGGTCGGCGATCTGCTCGGGCGTCCCGGCGAAGACGCGGTGGCCGCGGCCCGCGCCCAGCCGGGCGATCAGCTCGCGCAGGGTGAGGCCCTCGCGGCGGGCGAGCTCGGCGACGAGCGTGAAGCGGCTCTTGTTGCCGTTGACGTCCCGCTCCTCGGGCAGGTCGGGCAGCCCGCCGTCGAGCGGCAGCCCGGTGAGGTCCACGTTCAGCATGTTGGAGAGCTGCGCGAGGCCGTACTCCGGGATCTGGAGCTCGGTGAGCTCCTGCTCCAGGGCCCTGGCCTCGGCCTCGGTGGAACCGATGACGGGGGCGATGCCGGGCAGCACGAGCAGCTGGTCCTCGGAGCGGCCGTACTTGCCGAGGCGGGACTTGAGGTCCTTGTAGAAGGTCTGGCCGTCGGCGAGGGTCTGCTGGGCGGTGAAGACGGCCTCGGCGTACTGGGCGGCGAACTCCTTGCCGTCCTCGGAGGACCCGGCCTGCACGAGCAGCGGGTGGCCCTGCGGGGAGCGGGGCACGTTGAGCGGTCCGGCGACGCCGAAGTACTCGCCCTTGTGCGCGGCGGGGTGGAGCTTGTCGGTGTCGGCGTAGACGCCGTTCTCCTTGTCGAGGACGATCGCGTCGTCCTCCCAGCTGTCCCAGAGCTTGGTGGCCACGTCGAGGAACTCCCGGGCCCGGTCGTAGCGGAGGTTGTGCTCCAGGTGCTCGTCCCGGTTGAAGTTGCGGGCCTCGTCGGCGCTGCCGGAGGTGACGATGTTCCAGCCGGCGCGGCCGCCGCTGATGTGGTCGAGGGAGGCGAACTTCCGGGCCAGGTTGTAGGGCTCGTTGAAGGTGGTGGAGACGGTGGCGATCAGGCCGATGTGCTCGGTGACGGCGGCGATCGCGGAGAGCAGGGTGAGCGGCTCGAAGCCGCCGACGGCGTTGTAGCGGGCCTTGCCCCAGAGGGCGACCCCGTCGGCGAAGAAGATCGAGTCGAGCCGCCCGCGCTCGGCGGTGCGGGCCAGTTCCTGGAAGTAGCGCAGATCGGTGATCCGCTCGGGGCTGCTGGCCGGGTGGCGCCAGGCGGCGTCGTGGTGGCCGGCGTTCATCAGGAAGGCGTTGAGGTGGAGGGTCCGGGGTGCGGTCATTTCTTGTCCTCGGTGGGGAGTTGGGCGCGCGGCGCCCGCAGGGGTGGTCGTGGCGGGCCGGACGGCCCGAGCGGTCGGCGGCCGGGCGGTCAGGGCCTCAGGACGGGACGCGCCACGTGCTCAGGCGGCGTTCGATCGCGACGAGGACCTGGTTGAAGGCGAGGCCGATCGCGGAGATCGTGACGATGCCCGCGTACATCTGCGGGATCGCGAAGTTGAACTGCGAGGCGTTGATCAGGTAGCCGAGGCCCGCCTTCGCGCCGATCATCTCGGCCGCGACGAGGACCAGGATGGAGACGGCCCCCGCCAGCCGGATGCCCGTGAAGATGACCGGCACCGACGCCGGCAGGATCACCTTCTGGAACAGCTTCGGCGTGGACAGGTCCATCGAGCGGGCCAGTTTCACCAGCGTCGGATCGGCGTTGCCCACGGCGCTGATGGTGTTCAGCAGGATCGGCCAGACGCAGGCGTACACGACGATCGAGACCTTCGAGGTCTCCCCGATGCCCAGCAGCAGGACGAACACCGGCAGCAGCGCGAGCGCCGCCGTGTTGCGGAACACCTCCAGCAGCGGCCCGAGCAGCGCCGCCACCGGCCGGTACCAGCCGATCAGCAGTCCGAGCGGGACCGCGACGGCCACCGCGATGCCGAATCCGCCGAAGGAGCGGGCCAGGCTGGCCTGGCTGTGCTCGGCGAGCTGCCCGTTGCCCAGCAGCTCCCACCAGGCCTTGGCGACCTCGCTCACCGGCGGCAGGAACGTCGCGTCGACCAGCCCCAGCCGTGGCGCCGCCTCCCACAGCGCCAGCAGCGCGAGGATCGCCGCCGAGCGCAGCGCCACCGCCCGCAGCCCCCGCAGGACGCGCAGGCCCAGGGTCGTGGCCGGTCGCTTTACGGGGGGCCGCTCGGGTGTCCGTGCTTCCGGCGGCGCGAGGTCCCGTACGGCTGTCGCCGCCGCGTCCGGCTCGGCGTCCGTCTTGACGTCCGCCTTGACGTCCGCCTTGACGTCCGCCTTGGCGTCCGGCTCGGCGTCCGCCCTGACGTCCGGCTCGGCGTCCGGCTTGACGTTCGCTTCCGCCCCTACCGCTGCTTCCACCGTCGTGCTCATACGGCGACCTCCTCCTTCTCCAGTTGCTGGGCGCGGGCCACCTCGTCGTGGAGGAGGGTCCAGATCTCGTGGCGGTAGCGGGCGAACTCCGGGCTGGAGCGCAGGTCTTCGCCGGTGGCACCGGTGGCCCGGTCGCCGAACGACACGGGGACGACCTGCTTGACCCTGCCGGGGCGGGAGGTGATGACGGCCACCCGCTGCCCGAGGTACACGGCCTCTTCGATGCCGTGCGTGATGAACACGATCGTCTTGCCGGTGCTCTGCCAGATCCGGCGCAGTTCGTCCTGGAGGGACTCGCGGGTCTGCGCGTCGAGCGCGGCGAACGGCTCGTCCATCAGCAGCACGTCCGGGTCGTACGCGAGCGAGCGTGCGATGGCGACCCGCTGGCGCATGCCGCCGGACAGTTCGTGCGGGTGGCGGTCCTCAAACCCGGTGAGGCCGACGAGGTCCAGGAACTCACGGGCTTTCGCCGCGCGTTGGCGGCGCGGGACGCCGGTGGCCTCCAGGCCGAACTCGATGTTGCCCAGCGCGGTGCGCCACGGCAGCAGCGCGTACTGCTGGAAGACGATGCCCCGGTCCAGCCCCGGACCGGTGACCGGCTTGCCGTCGAGCAGGATCCGGCCGGAGGTGGCCGGGGTCAGGCCGCCGAGCAGGTCCAGGAGGGTGGACTTGCCGCAGCCGCTGGGGCCCACGACGACCACGAACTCGCCCGCCTCGATCTCCAGGTCCACCCCGTCGAGGGCGGTGAACTCCTCCTTGCTCTTCCTGTTCTTCTTGTCCTTCGTCGGGAAGGTCTTCGTCACGGAGTCGAACACGATCTTCGCCATGGCAGCCCGTCAGCCCTTCCCGTGTCCGTTGAACTCGTTGGTGTAGAGGTCGGCCGCCTTGAGCTGGCCCTTCTTGATCTCGCCCCGGTCGCCGAGCCAGTCGAGCCAGAGCTGGAACGACTTGTCCTGGATCCGGCCGCCCGTCTCGGCGACTCCGTAGGAGCGCCAGAACTGCAGGGTCGCCGTGTCCTCGTTGCGGCCGCGCTTCTTGACGATCTCCGTCATCCGCGCGATGACCTCCGCGCGGGGAGTGGTGCGGGACCACTCGATGGCCTTGGCGACCCCGGTCACGAACGTCCGTACGGTGTCCGGGTTCTGCTTGATGAAGCGCTCGGTCATGATGTAGGTCCCGGCGCTGAACGGGCCGAGCAGTTCCACGTCGGTGAACAGCGGGCGGATGCCGCCGGCCGCGAGGGCCTTGTCGCGCAGGACTCCGGTGAGGACCCCGACCTCGATCTGCTTCGCCCGCAGCGACTGTTCGGTGTTGACGGGCGGCACCACGATCGGCTCGACCTTGGCCGCGTCCTCCTTGGACAGGCCGCCCCGGCTCAGGTAGATGTCGAGCAGGGCCTGGTAGTGGGCGCCCAGGGTGTTCATGCCGACCTTCTTGCCGATCAGGTCGCGGGCGGAGCGGATCGGGCTGTCCTCCAGTACGTAGTAGCCGCCGTAGGAGTACTGGTCGGAGCCGTAGGAGGAGATGACGGCCTTGATCGGGGCCTTGGTGGAGGCGAGCTTGATGACCGCGCCGTTGAAGGCGCTGCCGAAGTGGGTCTGGCCGGTGGCGGCGGACTGGATGTCCTGCGGGCCGCTGATGGTGTTGCCGACCCAGTCCAGGGTCACGTCGCCGAGGTAACCGAGGTCGGCGGCGAGCTCGGGGAGCGTGACCGCGCCGACGGCGCCCTGGTACTTCAGGGAGGTGATCTGCTCGCCGCCGGAGCCGCCGCTGGCGGTCGCCGTCCCGCAGCTCACCGCGGCCGCCGAGATGCCGAGCAGGGTGAGGAACTGGCGTCGGGAGGTACGGGTGGTGGTGAAAGCTGCGGACATCGCGATTCCTTGTCGATCCGGGTCGGGCGGGTGGGACGGCTCGTACGGGTCGTGCGAGCGGGGCAGGGCGTGCAGGTGGGGCGGGTCGTGCAGGTGAGGCGGGTAGGACAGGTGGGGCGGTTTCCGTACGGAGATCAGCGCGCGGTGGCGAGCGCGGCGGCCTCAGCCGCGCGCAGGGCCTCGGCGAACTCGTCGACGGCCTGGTACAGGTCCAGCTCCGCCTCCGGGCGCAGCCGGTCCGGGCCGGCCCCGCGCTCGACGGAGGAGTCCAGGACGAAGCGGCCGGCGGTGACGTGCCGGGCACCGAGCGCGGCGAGGACAGGGCGCAGGGCGTAGTCGATGGTCAGGACGTGGGCGAGGCTGCCGCCGGTGGCCAGCGGGAAGACCGTCTTCCCGGCCAGCCCGTCCTGCGGGAGCAGGTCGAGGAAGGCCTTGAGGAGCCCTGTGTACGAGGCCTTGTAGACGGGCGTCGCGATGACGATCCCGTCGGCTTCGGCGACGGCTGCGAGGGCCCGGAGGATCTCCGGCTCGCCGCGGCGCGCGGCGAGCAGATCGGCGGCGGGGAGCTCCCGGACGGCGAGCTGCGCGGTCTCGTACCCGGCGTGGTTCAGGCGGCGCAGCACGTGATCGGCGACCACGTCGGTACGGGAGTGGAGGGACGGGCTGCCGGTGAGGGCGAGCAGCTTGGGCACGGAGCGCTCCTTGGCTGACGGAGATGGGGAAACGGGTGGTTCGGGGTCGATCGGGTCGATCGGGGTTCCGTTCGGCTCAGGCTCAGGAGTCGGAGTTCGCATCGGAGTTGGAGGCTCCGGAGGCGATGCCGAAGGCCGGGTCCGGCACGGTCTCCGGGCTGATCAGCCGGGACGGGACCCCGTCGGGCCCGACCGGGACGTCGCCGTCGACCGTCACGCGGCGCAGGGTGCGCTCGTGGTCGTCGGAGTCGTCGACGCCGTAGTGCTGGGTGGCGCGGTTGTCCCAGATCGCGACGTCACCGGCCTGCCACTGCCAGCGGACGGTGTTCTCGGGGAGCTCGATGTGGGCCTGGAAGAGGTCCTGGAGGAGGCGCGACTCTCGGCCGGTGAGCCCGTTGATCCGCTGGACGAAGTTGCCGAGCAGCAGGGTGCGTTCGCCGGTCTCGGGGTGGACGCGGACCACCGGGTGCTCGGTGAGGAACTTGGTGGAGGTGAACACCTCGCGGTACTGGGCGAGCGCCCCGGGAAGGGCGTCGGGCTTCAGGGCCGCGTAGTCGTACTCGTTGGTGTGCACGGCGCGCAGGCTGTCGGCGAGGACGCGCAGCGGCTCGGGCAGGCCGGCGTAGGCGGTGGCCGTGTTGGCCCACAGGGTGTTGCCCCCGTAGGGCGGGATGGTGACGGCGCGCAGGATGGAGAAGGCGGGGTAGGCGGGGACGAAGGTGACGTCCGTGTGCCACTGGTTGGCGCGGGCTCCGTGGTGGGAGTCGATGCCGAGCGCGTAACGCCCGTCGGCGGAGGGCACGGTGGGGTGCGCGACGGGCGCACCGAGCAGCTCGGCGAAGGCCTCGTGACCGTCCTCGTCGAGGTGGTCCTGACCGCGGAAGAAGACGACCTTGTGGGCGAGCAGCGCGGCCCGGATCCCGGCGACGACCTCACCTTCGAGCTCGCCGCCGAGCCGGACCCCGCCGATCTCGGCGCCGATGCGGCCGCCGATCTTGGTGACGGTGAGGTCGGTGCGGGTGGCAGTGGACATGAGGGGCTCCTTGTTTATTTCCGCAGAGGAAGAAATGAGGGGAAGAGAGGAGGGCGACGGAGATCGGGCGGAGGCGGGCGGACCAGGACGGACGACTGGACGGGGACGGCGACCGGCGAGCGGCCGGCTGGCCGGCCGGATCGGGCGGGCTGCGACGTTCGGCGGGCATTGGCCCTGCGGGCGGCGAGGTTCGACGGACAGGGACCGGCGGGCAGCAAGCGGCGAGGTTCGACGGACTGGGACCGGCGGGCAGCAAGGCTGGCCGGACAGGGACAGGCAGACGGCGAGGTTCGACGGACGGGGCCAGTGGGCGGCGGGGTTCGACGGGCGGGAACCCGCAGACGGCGACGTTCGACGGACAGGGACCGGCGGGCGGGCGGCGAGGTTCGGCGGACAGTCGCCGGTCCCCGCCGACAGAGGCGGGCGGGCGGCGCTCGGAGACGATCGGCCTGAACCGCGGAGCCCCACCACCATCCACCGGTGAGACGGCGCGAGCCCTACGCACACCCCGGACGACGGGGCACGAACGCCCAGCCACTCGGGGACTCGGGGTTCAGGGGCTTCACGACTCAGAGCCTCAAGGACTCAGAGGCTTCGAGCCCTCGGGCCTCAGGCCTCAGGGACTCCAAGGCTCAGGGGCTGAGAGGCTCAGGAGCCGAGGGGCTCACGGGCTGAGAGGCTCAGGAGCACCGGCGCTCAGGAACAGCGCGGGGCCGTACAACAACGGCCCTGACACTCGGCCGGCGCGGTACAGAGGCCGGGCGTGCGGAGCCGCGGGGCGAGGAACTCGGTCGCGGTCATGTCCCGGAGACTGCCAGCGCCCCCACGCCCGGTCAACCGGCGAGCACCGCTCCCCGCCACCCCCGGAGCCTGCCCCTGCCCCCTGCGACCTGCTCTTTCACCGATCCAGCCACCCGGGCCACAGCCGGAAACCGTGGCCGGATTTCACGCCGCAGCAACGCACCCGCCACGCGACCGCGACGGACGGGGACAACGGGCTGGGGCCGGGGAAGGCCTGCCTGCTCAGCGCGCTGATCCGGACCCGTGACCTGCTCCGCGAACTCGGCGAGCTCTCCGGCATCCTGCGGAAGACGCCTCCCAGCGGTAGCTGGGGAGGCCTGGAGGCTGTCCCGGACGAGATCCGCGAGGTGGCCGGCGACCGCGAGCCCTACGGGCAGCGGATCGTCGCGCCGCACGCGGGACCCGCCGTACTCCCGGTAGCGTCTCTGATCAGCTTAGTGATCCTGTGCCAGACATAGCTTCTGGTTCGGGGATGCGTCCCCACCGTGGAGGCGTGGCGTGGGCGTGGAGATGGAATCCCGCGCCCAGTGCCGCTCCTTGTGGCCGGTGTCGGCTGGTGGTGGATGTGCTGATCGTCGTCACGCCCTGGTCCCGGTGGGCTGCGCGGGGCAGTCGTGGCCGGTCCGTGTGAGCGTGTCCCTCCGGACGCTTGCCCGCCAGGCCCAAGGGTCTGGCGGGGGAGGGTGCCCTGCGTCGCCTGGGCGCGGGGCGTGCTGTCTGTCGCCGTGTCGTACCGGTCTTGGACCGGTCCTCCCGGCTGGTCTTCGGGACGGTGGATGTGATGGCCGCGCCCGCTTCGAGTCGGTCCACGATGGTGCGGATGGCCATGGCGCCGGTGGCGCGGTCGGCGACTGTCTTCGTCTGGTGTGCCAGGCCGCGTGCTGCGATGCGCTGCCAAGCGCCCTGGTCCCGGTCTCCCTGCCAGCGGCAGTCGGGACTCGGGCAGATGGCCCATTTCCAACCGGCTGCGTTCGGCCGGTCGGGGGCTTTGCGGTGCCGCAGCGGCGTGAGGCATCGCGGGCACTGTTTGGAGGTGTTGCGTGCCGGGACGGTGACGACGGCGATGCCCGTCTCCGCGGCCACGTGCCGCATCCGCTCGACGATCTGCCCGCGTACCTGTTGGGAGAGGCGGGTGTTGTGGGTGCGGCCCATACCTCGGGCTTCCATCGAGCGGAGATCCTCGACATAGATGACGCTCGCCCCCGCGGCGATAGCCTGATCCACTGCCCATCTGGCGGCGGCCCAGGCCAATGCGTCATTGAGGTTCGACCGGCGCGCGGAAACGTAACCGATCTCATTCCTCAAGACGGTGCACTTGCCGGTCAGGGCATGCTGTTCGCCCCCGGCCGTCAGTCGCTGGTAGTGGCCGGCCTTGTCGTGGAGGTGCTCGCCCTGTCGTCGTAGCCGGTGCTGTTTGGCAAGAACCCCGGCCGTGCGGAACATGGCCCCGGATCCGAGAGCGGCGATCCGTCCATCACCGTGGAGCCGGGTGGCGCCCGCGCTGAGGAGGGTGTTCAGGCCCCAGTCCACACCGAGCGCGACGGTGTGCCCGGTGCGGGCGGAGAGTGGGCAGGTGCAGCACCGCGCCGGCCGGGACCGTCGCAGGCAGCGTGATGGGGCAGGACACCCACGTCCAGTCCCGGTAGGACCGCGGGTCAGCCCGGGTGGGGAGCTGCACACGCAGTAGCGCACGGCCCGGCTCCGTGTCGTGACGTTCGATGGTGGCCTGCTGCCCGTCACACGCCGACAGCAACAGCAATCGTGCTGCCGTGGGCGCGGCCTCCATCTCAAACAGACCGGCGGGCATCCGCCCGTGCTTCCTGACGAACGCGACGATCTGCCGGGTGCGGGAGGTGATGACGCTGGACGCAAGGTGCTGCCCGCCCGGCACCGCCTCACGCACCCGGTCCCACTCCTCGGGCGTGCGCCTCCCGGGATCGGCAGGCCACACCTTGAGCACCCCGGTGGTCAGGTCGGCGCGCCACTTGGCCGACCGCAGCAAGCGTCCGGCCTGCTCCTGCGCCATGCGAACGATCCGGTCATTGACCCGAACGCCTTCGGGCGGCCGGGCGCTCCAGCCCAGACGCCGCAGAGCCATCCACGCGTTCGACGGCAGCTTCCGCCCGCCTACATCCTCCCCGCCGGCCAGCACATCCACATCGCCAGGCTTCCACCGGTCGGCCAGCAGCTCCGTGACCATCTCGGTCACCAGACCGGCGGCCCAGCCGACCCGCTCCGCCAGCACGGAGACCGCCAGCAGCTCACTGGTCTCCTCGTCCACACCCGTCCGCAACACACCACGGGCACAAGCAGTCCGGGCGACCTGACCCACGGCGAGCGACACCTTGCGACTCAACGCCACCTCCCCCGCCGCCAGTGCTGTCATCCGATCAACGACACCACACGCGGAAGGTCACCCATTCGACCCACGAAACCCACCTCTGGCGCCCCCCACACCGCACGGACACCACAGCAAGAACACAACACGATCACGACGGAATCTCTGAGGAACTACGTGAGTCTCCGCGACCGGCCCCTCGCCCGCTCTTTCGTGACCCCTCCCGACTCACATGAGAGGGGGAGATCACATCCGGTGGTTATAGGTCGTTCACAGGTACCCCCCTAACATTCGAGCCATGACGGTCCTGCCTGATGACGGGCTCTCCTTGGCCGCCGAATTCCCTGACGCGACGCATGAGCAGTGGCAGCGCCTGGTAGAGGGCGTGCTGCGCAAGTCGGGCAAGGAAGTTTCCGGCGAGGCAGCGGAAGACGCGTTGTCCACGAAGCTTGAAGACGGGCTCACCACCCGCCCGCTGTACACCGCGCCCGAAACCGCGCCGGACACCGGTTTCCCCGGGTTCGCGCCGTTCGTGCGGGGTGGTCGCGCCGAGGGCAGCGCCGCCTCGGGCTGGGACGTGCGCCAGCGGATCGCGGGCACCGACCCCGTACGGGTGAACGACGCGGCCCTGGCCGACCTGGAGAACGGCACCACCTCGCTGTGGCTGGCCGTCGGTGACGCCGGCCTGCCCGCCGAGGGCCTGGGCCGTGCGCTGGAGGGGGTCTACCTCGACCTCGCGCCCGTCTCCCTGGACCCCGGCGCCCAGTACGCCGAGGCCGCCCGGGCCCTGCTCGCCCTGTACGCCGAGCGCGGGGTGGCCCCCGAGGCCGCCCACGCCTCGCTCGGCGCCGACCCGCTGGGCCACGAGGCCCGGACGGGCGAGGCCCTGGACCTGGCGGAGGCCGCCGCGCTCGCCGCGGAGACCGCCGCCTGGCCGCACGTGCGCGCCCTGACCGTCGACGCCCTGCCGTACCACGAGGCGGGCGGCAGCGCCGCCGAGGAGCTGGGGCTGTCCCTGGCCACCGGGGTCGCCTACCTGCGCGCCCTCACCGAGTCGGGCCTGAGCACCGAAGCGGCCTTCGGCGAGCTGGAGTTCCGCTACGCCGCCACCGCCGACCAGTTCCTCACCATCGCCAAGCTGCGCGCCGCCCGCCGCCTGTGGGCCCGGATCGCCGAAGCCTGCGGAGCCCCTGCGGCCGGCGCCCAGCGCCAGCACGCCGTGACCTCGCCGGTGATGATGACCCGCCGCGACCCGTGGGTGAACATGCTGCGTACCACCGTCGCCTGCATGGCGGCGGGCGTGGGCGGCGCCGACGCGGTCACCGTGCTCCCGTTCGACCAGGAGCTCGGCCTGCCCGACGCGTTCGCGCGCCGCATCTCCCGCAACACCTCCACGATCCTGCTGGAGGAGTCCCACCTGGCCCGGGTGATCGACCCGGCGGGCGGCTCGTACTACGTCGAGCAGCTCACCGACGAACTCGCCCACGCCGCCTGGGAGTTCTTCCAGACCGTCGAGAAGGCGGGCGGCCAGGCCGCCGCGCTGCGCTCCGGCCTCGTCGCCGAACGCCTCGCCACCACCTGGGCCGCGCGCTCGAAGAAGCTGGCCACGCGCCGCGAACCCGTCACCGGAGTCAGCGAGTTCCCGCACCTGTCCGAGAAGCCGGTCGTACGGGAACCCGCTCCGGCCCCGCTCACCGGCGGATTGCCGCGCGTGCGGCGCGATGAGGCGTACGAGGCACTGCGCGCCCGCAGCGACGTACACCTGGCGGCGACCGGCAAGCGGCCGACCGTCTTCCTGGCGGCCCTGGGCCCGGCGGCCGCGCACACGGCCCGCGCCACCTTCGCCTCGAACCTGTTCCAGGCGGGCGGCATCACCCCGGTCCACGACCCGGTGTCGGTGGCCCCGGAGAGCGCCGCGGCGGCCTACGCGGCGAGCGGGGCCGACGGCATGGCCGTGCTGTGCTCCAGCGACGCGCTGTACGAGGAGCAGGCCGGGGCGGTGGCCGCGGCCCTGCGCTCGGCGGGCGCGACGACCGTGTTCCTCGCGGGCAGGCCCGGCACCGCCGCGGCGGCCGTGGACGAGTACGTCTTCGCCGGCTGCGACGCGATCGCCGTGCTGTCCTCCGTACTCGACCGGATGGGAGTCGCGTCTTGAGCAGCGACCGCACCCCCCGCATCCCCGATTTCTCCGAACTCGCGCTGGACGGCGCGGCCCCGGCCGCCGGGTCCGAGGACCAGTGGCGCACCGCGCTGAAGGAGTCCACCGGCTCGGGAGCCGCCGAGCTGCTGTGGGAGACGCCCGAGGGGATCGGCGTACAGCCCCTGTACACGGGCCGGGACCTGGAGGGCCTGGACTTCCTCCAGACCTACCCGGGTGTGGCCCCGTACCTGCGCGGCCCGTACCCGACGATGTACGTCAACCAGCCCTGGACGATCCGGCAGTACGCGGGCTTCTCCACGGCCGAGGAGTCCAACGCCTTCTACCGGCGCAACCTGGCGGCCGGCCAGAAGGGCCTGTCGATCGCCTTCGACCTGCCCACGCACCGCGGCTACGACAGCGACCACCCGCGGGTGACGGGCGACGTCGGCATGGCGGGCGTGGCGATCGACTCGATCTACGACATGCGCCAGCTCTTCGACGGCATCCCGCTGGACAAGATGACGGTGTCGATGACGATGAACGGCGCCGTGCTGCCGGTCCTCGCGCTCTACATCGTGGCGGCGGAGGAGCAGGGCGTCTCGCCCGACAAGCTCGCCGGGACCATCCAGAACGACATCCTCAAAGAGTTCATGGTCCGCAACACCTACATCTATCCGCCGAAGCCCTCGATGCGGATCATCTCCGACATCTTCGCCTTCACCTCGCAGAAGATGCCCCGCTACAACTCCATCTCGATCTCCGGCTACCACATCCAGGAAGCCGGGGCCACGGCCGACCTGGAGCTGGCGTACACCCTCGCCGACGGCGTGGAGTACCTGCGGGCCGGGCAGGCCGTCGGCCTCGACGTGGACGCCTTCGCGCCGCGCCTGTCGTTCTTCTGGGCGATCGGCATGAACTTCTTCATGGAGGTGGCGAAGCTGCGCGCGGCGCGCCTCCTGTGGGCGCGCCTGGTCAAGCAGTTCGACCCGAAGAACGCCAAGTCCCTGTCCCTGCGCACCCATTCGCAGACCTCGGGCTGGTCCCTCACCGCGCAGGACGTCTTCAACAACGTCACCCGCACCTGCATCGAGGCGATGGCGGCGACCCAGGGCCACACCCAGTCCCTGCACACCAACGCCCTCGACGAAGCCCTCGCCCTCCCCACGGACTTCTCGGCGCGCATCGCCCGCAACACCCAGCTCCTCCTCCAGCAGGAGTCGGGCACCTGCCGCTCGATCGACCCGTGGGGCGGCAGCGCGTACGTCGAGAAGCTGACGTACGACCTGGCGCGCCGGGCCTGGCAGCACATCCAGGAGGTCGAGGCGGCCGGCGGCATGGCGCAGGCCATCGACGCCGGCATCCCCAAGCTCCGCGTGGAGGAGGCCGCCGCCCGCACGCAGGCCCGTATCGACTCGGGCCGTCAGCCGGTGATCGGCGTCAACAAGTACCGGGTGGCGACGGACGAGCAGATCGACGTCCTCAAGGTCGACAACTCCTCGGTCCGCTCCCAGCAGATCGCCAAGCTCCGGCGGCTGCGCGAGGAGCGCGACGAGGCGGTCACCCAGGACACCCTGCGGGCGCTGACCAACGCGGCCGAGCGCGGGGACGGCAACCTCCTCGCCCTGGCGGTGGACGCGGCACGTGCGAAGGCCACGGTGGGCGAGATCTCCGACGCCCTGGAGAAGGTGTACGGGCGGCACGCGAGCCAGATCCGTACGATCTCGGGTGTGTACCGAACCGAGGCAGGCGAGTCCCCGTCCCTGGAGCGCACCCGTGCGCTCGTCGACCGGTTCGAGGAGGCGGAGGGCCGCCGCCCGCGCATCCTGGTCTGCAAGATGGGCCAGGACGGCCACGACCGCGGCCAAAAGGTGATCGCCACCGCCTTCGCCGACCTCGGCTTCGACGTCGACGTCGGCCCCCTCTTCCAGACCCCGGAGGAAGTGGCCCGCCAGGCCGTCGAGGCCGACGTGCACGTGGTCGGCGTATCCTCCCTCGCCGCCGGTCACCTGACGCTGGTACCGGCGCTGCGCGAGGCCCTCGCCGCGGAGGGCCGCGAGGACATCATGATCGTGGTCGGTGGGGTCATCCCGCCGGCGGACGTCCCCACGCTCCTCGAAATGGGCGCGACGGCGGTGTTCCCGCCCGGCACGGTCATCCCGGACGCGGCGCACGACCTGGTGACGCGGCTCGCCGCGGACCTGGGCCACGAGCTGTAGGCGCCGCCGTGCCGCCCCGGATCGACATCACCGCCTACTCCAAAGGGGTACTCGACGGGAAGCGCGCGTTCATCGCGCGCGCGATCACCCTCGTCGAGTCCACCCTGCCCGCGCACCGGGCCCTGGCCCAGAGCCTGTTGACGGAGCTGCTCCCCCACGCGGGGCGGGCGCGCCGGATCGGCATCAGCGGCGTGCCGGGCGTGGGCAAATCCACCTTCATCGACGCCTTCGGCACGCTGCTGACGGGCCTGGGCCACCGCGTCGCGGTCCTGGCCGTCGACCCCTCCTCCACCCGTACGGGCGGCTCCATCCTGGGCGACAAGACCCGCATGGAACGCCTCTCCGTGGACCCCGCGGCCTTCGTCCGCCCGTCCCCCTCGGCGGGGACGCTGGGCGGGGTGGCAAAAGCCACGCGCGAGTCGATCATCGTGATGGAGGCGGCGGGCTACGACGTGGTCCTGGTCGAGACGGTGGGCGTGGGCCAATCGGAAACCACGGTCGCCGGAATGGTCGACTCCTTCCTCCTCCTCTCCCTCGCCCGCACGGGCGACGGCCTCCAGGGCATCAAGAAGGGCGTCCTGGAACTGGCCGACGTCCTCGCCGTCAACAAGGCGGACGGCCCGCACGAGCGCGACGCGAAGGCGGCGGCGCGCGAACTGTCCAGCGCGCTGCGCCTGATGCACCCGGCCGACGCCGCGTGGACCCCACCGGTCCTGACGTGCAGCGCCCGGGAATCCACGGGCCTGGAGGAGGTCTGGAACCGCCTGGAACAACACCGCGTGCTCCTGGAAGCGGGCGGCCGCCTGGCGTCGAAGCGCGCGGCCCAGCAGGTGGAGTGGACCTGGTCGATGGTCCGCGACGAACTCCTGGAACGCCTCCGCTCGAACCCGGCGGTACGGGACCTGGCCCCGACCCTGGAATCAGCGGTCCGTGCGGGCACCCTGACCCCCACCCTGGCGGCGGACCAGCTGTTGGCGGCGTTCACGGACTCCTGACCGCTCCAGCCCCACTGGGTAAATCCAGCCCCGCCGGCGTTTGAGGCGCGGGGTCCGGGGCGGAGCCCCGGAAACGGAGAAAGGGCGGGGCGGGGAGCAAGCCCCGCGCAGCGGCACCCCCGACCCCGCCCCGGAATCACGCACCCCGAGCCCGACCCGCCAGGGTCAGGCGGCAACCAGCACAGGGCCACCGGTGGCCAGCACCCGCCGCAACACCCGCACCCGCTCCCCCGCATCCCCCTCGGAGAGCAACGCCGCGAGCACCGCCACCCGCGCCTGCGGAGCCCGCAGCGTCCCCGTGGGCACGGCCCCGGCCGCAACCAGATCCACCGCACCCCCATGGGTGTAGATCTCCGTCACCGGCCCGGCCGCGACCCGCGTGGTCAACGCCACCAGCACACCGCCCGCGACAGCCGCCTTCACCGCGTCGACAACCTCCGGCGTCGCGTTGCCCGCACCCGTCCCGACCAGCACGATCCCCCGCGCCCCCGCCGCCACCGCGGCGTTCAGCAGTACCGCGTCACCGCTCACGTGGTGCATCACGACATCCACCCGCGGCGGCCCTTCCGGCGCCTCGGGCATCGCGGGCAGCGCCAGGGGCTCCGGCCGCACCGGCGTCCGCAGCACGGTGACCTTGCCGAAGCCGACCTTCCCCAACAACTGCTTCGACGGGTCGGCAAAGGCATCGAGCGCGACAGCCTGCGTCTTCACGGTCCCGCGGGCCGCGTGCACCCGCCCCGCGAACGCGATCAGGACGCCGAGCCCGCGCGTGGTCGACGCGGTCAGCAGGGCATCGTAGAGATTGCCGGGACCGTCCCCGTCGGCCGCCCCCATGGGCCGCTGCGAGCCGGTGAAGACCACGGAACGCTCATCACGATGGTGCAGGTCCACCAGGAACGCCGTTTCCTCCAGCGTGTCCGTGCCGTGCGTGACCACGATCCCGTCCACACCCGGATCGGCGAGCACCTCGTGCACGGTCCGCAGCAGGGTCAACTGGTGCGCGGTGGTCAGCCGAGGACTGTTCACGCTGAACAGATCGACGACCTCGACGCTCACCCCCTCGGGCAGCGGCGCGGTGGCCATGACCTCGGCCCCGTCGGCGTCGGCGGCGAAACCGGAACCCTGCCAGCGGCTGGCGATCGTCCCGCCGGTGCTGATCACGACGATGCGTCCCATGACCACGAACCTTCCTTCACACAGCCCGAAACGGCCCGTACAGATTTTCTACAAACGGCAATGGTAGGCCGATCTACGCGCAATGCGATTGCGATTTCCCCCCACCCCGCAACAAACCCTGAGTGATAATTGCGCAATGGACGCCATCGACAAAGAAATCTTGCGCGAGCTCCAGGCCGACGGCCGACTCAGCAACCAGGAGCTGGCCCAGCGCGTGGGCCTCACCCCCTCCCCCTGCATGCGCCGGGTCCGCCAGCTGGAAGAGGAAGGCATCATCCAGGGCTACCGCGCCGTGATCTCCCCCGAAGCGGTGGGCCGCGGCTTCGAGGTCCTGGTCTCCGTGGAGGTCCGCCGCGACCGCGAGGCCGTCGAAGCCTTCGAAGCCGCCCTCCAGAACATCCCCGACGTCATCGAGGCCTACCGCCTCTTCGGCAGCCCCGGCTGCCTCCTGCGCATCGCGGTGGCGGACCTCCGCGCGTACGAGCGCCTCTGGATCGAAAAGCTCACGGCCCTCTCGGGCGTCACGGAGGTCAACTCCCAGATCATCATGAAACGCATCAAGGAACACACGGGCCTGCCGGTCTGACCACCACGGTCAGTCGCCCTTCGGCAGGCTCCCGTACGAGAAGGTGCACCGGACCGTCCCGTCGGCCGCCGGCACGAGACGCACCTGCTCGACCGGCATCTGCACCGACTTGCCCGCGGGCTCGTCCCACAGCGAGACCGTCCCGCCGGCCTCCCCGAAGGAGACGTACGGGCGCTCCGGACGGAGGACGCCACCGCGGGTGGCGAGCTTGGCCGCGGGGACGGTCGGTTCGACGCACATCCACTCCGGTTCCACCCCGAAGTAGGACGGCAGCTCCGCTTTCCGGACCGCCGCCGCCCGGAAGTCCTTCACCGCGCCGCCCACCGAGTCCAGCGCTTCTGCCCCGCACAGCGCCAGGGCCGCTGCCTGAACGACCACGCACAACGGGACCCTGAGCCGCTCGACGGGGTCGAAACCGGGTGCGTGCACATGCTTCGCGATGCCCCACAGGGCCGGCACGAACAGGACGAAGCTCAGCAGGCTCAAGAGCTTCACCGCCGATGCGGCCTGCCAGATGGCGGGCACATCAAGGTCTGGGGGCGTCAGGTCGAGGCTGTCCGCGTACATCGCGTGCAGCACCGACCCGGAAGACACCACGAGGGACGCGACCACCGCGAAAGCCAGAGGCACCGCCCAGGCGAGCCATTCGCCCCACGTCCACTGCCGGACCAGGAGCGAGATACCTCCGACCGTCGCCAGGACGGCGAAGACCGACAACATCTGCACCGGCGTCCAGCCCCTGCCGTCTCACATGTCCGCGCCAAAGGAGACGGCGAGGAGGAAGGTGGCCAGCGCACCGCAGAGGAAGAGGCTCCCTACCCGGCCTCCGGACGCGAACATGCCGTGCGCCAGCCTGGCTGCCGCGAGGAAGCACAGGACCGCCGCGCCACCCCACACCCACATCCGAACGCCGCCGTGATGCCGGGCGAGCACGGCACAGAAGGTCATGGCGAACAGCCAGGCCGCGAGGCGGTTCGCCCTGCGGTGGAAGTCCTCCTCGCGGCGCGGCACGATGTGGCCGCGCTCCCGGCCGGAGTTCGCCCGTACGTCGGTGACGGGCGCGGGCGCGGAGCCCCCGTCCAGGTCCATCCGGGACACCCGGCGGGCCTCCGACGCCGTGCCCGTCACCACCGTCCCGGTGTCGTGGTAGCCGCGCCGCTCCGTAAAACGCGCCCGTGTCACCGCCGCCGCGCGCCGCAGCTTCGCCATCGTCGTCGAGGGTCTCGGGGCGGGTACGCGGGGCGGGCGGTGGGCAACGCCATGCACCCACCAGACGGTCAGCTGCTCCCTGTCCCGGTCCATCGGCTCGCAGCGCCGGGCGTACATCTCCAGCCGCTTCACCCGTGCCAGCCGCTCCACCTGCCAGCCGGCGGCCCGCCCGGTGCGCCGGTTGCGGGCTCCGAAGAACCGCACCTCCACGGAGTACAGCCGCGCCGAGGCGTCGGCCCTCAGCACCCCCTGGGACACTCCCTCACCCCGCGCGTACGAGGTGACGACCGGCCAGTCCCGTTCCGCGAAGGCCCGTTCCGCCTCGTCCCAGTCGCGTTGACCGCCCCGCACCTCGACCAGTACGAGCACCCGCTGGTCGTATCGCTTTCCCTGCACCGCTCCCCCTTCCGGCTCGCGCAGCGTAGATCGCCAAGGGGTTCCCGCACCACGCATCGCGTGAAAGGAGAGGCCCACATTGACCGGCTGCCGAATGTACGGTTAGGGTTACCTAAGTCGGATGTGGCAGCCCCTGGCCCCCTGTCCTGACCCGTGTACATGCGCGTTGCCGCCAGGGGGAGTTGGACCGCCCGTGCTGTGTTCGAGGCTGGTCAACGCGAACATCGTCACCATGGATCCGGACCGGCCCTTCGCCCGTACGCTGGGGATCTGGCGGGGGCGGATCGTGGGGCTCGACGAGGACGTGGCCTCGTTGCCGGCTCGGGAGGTCGTCGATCTGCAGGGTGCCACCCTGCTGCCCGGGTTCATCGACAGTCATGTGCACCTCGCCTGGACCGGGCTGAAGCAGAGCACCCCGAGCGTCGCCCCGTGCGAGCGGGTCGAGGACGTGCTGGCGGTGGTGGCGGAGGCGGTCTCCCGTTCTGCGGGCGGGGACGGGGCCTGGGTCGATGTCATGGGGTACGACCAGCGGGCGCTGGGGCGGCATCTGACCGCCGCCGAGCTGGATGCGGTCAGCCCCGGGCGCAAGGTGTTCCTGATGCACGACTCGGGGCACGGGTGCGTCGTGAACAGTGCGGTGTTGGAGCTGCTGCCCGACGGGGTTCCGCATCAGGACGGGTTCCTCGCCGAGGGGGCCATGACCGCCGCGCGGCGGCTCCGGTTGCCGTACGGGCAGGACGAGATCGCCGATGCCGTCGAGCGCGCGGCCCGGACCTGCCTCGCCGAGGGGGTGACCGCCGTCGCCGAGGCGGGCATCGGGGGCGGGCTGCTCGGCCACAGCCCCGTGGAGCTCGGCGCGTACCAGCTGCTGCGGGACCAGGGGAGGCTGCCCCTGCGGGTGCAGCTCATGCCCGCGGGCGATACGTTGCGGCCGCGCGAGGCGCACCGGGAGGACGGCATTCCACGGGCTCTGGACCTGGGCATGCGCACCGGGTTCGGCGACGACTGGCTGTCGCTGGGCGCGCTCAAGATCTATACCGACGGCGGGATGATGGCCCGTACCGCCGCGCTCACGGCCCCGTACGTGGGCACGGACCACACCGGGCAGCTCCAGGACGAGCCCGAGCGCCTCACCCGGATGATCATCGACGGACACCTCGGCGGCTGGCAGCTCGCAGTCCACGCCATCGGGGACCGCGCCGCCGACCTCGCGCTCGACGCGCTGGAGGAGGCGCAGCGGCTGCGGCCCCGGCCGGACGCGCGGCACCGGATCGAGCACGCCGGGCTGATCCGCCCCGACCAGCTCCCGCGCTTCGCGCGGCTGGGCGTCAGCGCGGTCGTCCAGCCGGCCTTCCTGTACTCCTTCGGGGACGACTACGCGGACGTGATGGGTGAGGAGCGAGCCCCCTGGATGTACCGGGGGCGCGGGTTCCTGGACCACGGGGTGACGCTCGTGGGGAGTTCGGACCGGCCCGTCACCGACGGGGCCCCGCTGCGGGCGATCCAGTTCATGGTCGAGCGCGCCTCCGCCTCCGGGCGGGCGATCGGGCCCGGCGAGGCGGTCACCGTCGAGGAGGCGCTGCGCGCCTACACGGTCGCCGGTGCGTACGCCTGCCGGTGGGACGACAGGGCCGGCAGCCTCACCCCGGGGAAGCGCGCCGACCTGGTCGTCCTGGGTGACGACCCGCGGTACGTCGATCCCTCCCGGATCAGTGCCATCGAGGTCGTGGAGACCTTTGTTGACGGACGCCAGACGACGACGGATGCGGGAAAGCTGTGATCGGTGTGAGTGGTGTGGGCGTGGGTGTGGGTGTGGGTGTGAGTGGTGTTCTGGAGCGGTTCTCGCCGCTGTGGGAGGTGCCCGAGATGCCGCCGCGCTGGGTGATCTGGCACGCGGGTGCGGGTGACTCCTTCGTCTTCGACCGGGAGTTCAACATGCCCGTCGACGTGGACGACGCGCTCCTCGGGGAGGTCCTGGGCCGGATGCGCGAAGTCGGGGCCCCGGAGGGCGACACGTACCCCGGCCGCCCGTGCGGATGACGGCCGCGGCGGACCTGGCCCCCGGCACCGACGCCTCGCCGGAGCCCTGGCTCACCTCGCCCGGACCGGAGCTGTGGGCGGTGCGCGTGAGCCTGTACGCGGATCGGGCGCGGGAGCTGGAGGGGATGCTCGACGATGCCGAGCGGGCCCGGCTCCAGGGGATCCGGCGCGCCGGCGACCGTGACCAGTACCGGGTCGCGCACGTCGTGCTGCGGCAGTTGCTGGGCGACCGGCTCGGCCTCGATCCGGCGCGGGTGCGCTTCTTCCGCGAGCCGTGCCCCGGCTGTGGCGGGCCGCACGGACGGCCGGCCGTGCCCGGCCTGCCGCTGCACTTCTCGCTGTCCCACGCGGGGGACGCCGTGCTGGTGGGCTTCGCAGACGGTCCGGTCGGAGTCGACGTGGAGCAGCGGCCCGCGCCCGACCTGGCCGTCCAACTGGCCTCCGAGCTGGCGGATTTCCTCCATCCGGCCGAGCGCGCGGAGTTGTCGGCGCTGCCGGCCGTCGAGGTCCCCTCCGCGGTGGCCCGCTGCTGGTCGCGGAAGGAGGCCTACCTCAAGGGGATCGGCATCGGCCTCGGCGGGAACCCGTCCCTGACGTACGTGGGCACCGGCGCCGCCCCCTCGGCTCCACCGGGCTGGGCCGTCGACGACCTGCCCGTCTTTCCCGGCTACGTGGCGGCACGCGCCGTCCGTACGGGCCGACTTGGCCCCACCGACCAGGTAAGGCTAACCTAACCTCGACCGTCCCGCCGGGAGGCCTCCGCCTCCGCACCCGCCCCGCACGCACGCACGGCGGAACCGAGGAAGGAACACCTTGACCACGGCCACGCTGCCCCCTGCCGCCGCGCACGCCACCCTGCCGCCCCGCGCCCCCGCTCCCCGGTGGCACGAGGTCCCCGAGTTCACGGTGCGCCCGGCGCGCCGGGACGACGGCCCGGCGCTCGCCGCCCTCTCCCGGCCGTTCGTCCACGCGGGGGCGCTCCGCGAACGCCCGCTCTCCCTCTACCTCTCCCGGGCGTCGGACTTCCTCGTCGCGCAAGCGCCCGACGGAAGCCTGGAAGGCTGCCTCGGTCTGCGCGAACACCCCGCCGCCGGCGTGCTGTACAACTTCTGCGTCGCGGCCCACCGGCAGGGCTCGGGCATGGGCGCCCGCCTGCTGCACGCGGCGCTCCTCAGGGCCCGCAACCGCTCCCTGGCCACGCTGTTCACGGCGACGACCGGCAGCGGCCGCCTCTTCCTCCTCAACGGCTTCCTCCCGGCATCCCCGGCCCTGGCGCCGGCCGACTGGGCCCGGTCCCTGGACCCCGCCCGGGGCGCCCGCGTCCTGTCCCTCACCCTCTAGCGACAGCGCGGGGAGACGGCGAAGGGGCGGGCCCCTGAGGGACCCGCCCCGGCCGTACGCCGCCTGCCGTACGGCGCCTGCCCTACGCCCCCGGCCCTACGAGGCGTCGAGGATCCCCGGCAGTGCCGCCACCAGGGCATCGGCGTGCTCCTGGGGCAGGGTCAGGGCGGGTGCCAGCCGTACGACGCCCGCGCCCGCCGCGTTCACGAGGAACCCGGCGTCCTGCGCGGCCCGCTGGACCCGGGCGGCGACCGGCTCGGCGAGGGCGATGCCCAGGAGCAGGCCGGCGCCCCGTACTTCCCGGACCAGGGGGTGTTCCAGGGCCTCGATGCCCCGCCTCAGCTGCTCCCCCACCCGCGCGGCGTGGGCGAGCAGCCCCTCCTTCTCGATGGTCTCCAGGACGGCGAGCCCGGCCGCGCACGCCACCGGGTTGCCGCCGAAGGTGGAGCCGTGCTGACCGGGGGTCAGCAGTTCGGCGGCGGCGCCGAAGGCGACCGTGGCACCGATCGGCAGGCCGCCGCCCAGCCCCTTGGCCAGGGTGATCACGTCCGGCTCCGCTCCCGGCTCCGCCTGGTGCGCGAACCAGTGGCCGGTACGGCCGATCCCGGTCTGCACCTCGTCCAGTACGAGCAGGGTCCCCGTGGCGCGGGTGATCTCGCGGGCCGCGCGCAGGTAGCCCGCAGGGGCCGGGACGACTCCCGCCTCGCCCTGCAGGGGTTCCAGTACGACGGCGGCCGTGTGCTCGGTGACGGCCGCGCGGAGCGCCTCCGTGTCCCCGTAGGGAACGTGCGTGACCTCCCCGGGCAGGGGCAGGAAGGGGGCCTGCTTGGGCGGCTGGCCGGTGAGGGCGAGCGCCCCCATCGTGCGCCCGTGGAACCCGCCCTCCGTGGCGACCAGGTGCGGGCGCCCCGTCCGGCGGGCGATCTTGAAGGCGGCTTCGACCGCCTCCGCGCCCGAGTTGGCGAAGAACACCCGGCCGGGCCTGTCCAGCAGGGCCAGCAGCCGTTCCGCCAGCGCGACCGCCGGCTCCGAGACGAACAGGTTCGAGACGTGGCCGAGCCGGGCGACCTGGTCCTGGACGGCAGAGACGAGGGCCGGGTGGGCGTGCCCGAGGGCGTTGACGGCGATGCCGCCGGTGAAGTCCGTGTACGCGCGGCCGTCTTCGTCCCAGACCGTGCTGCCCTCGCCCCTGACCAGGGCGAGCGCGGGGGTGCCGTAGGTGTCCATCATCACCGCGCGCCAGCGGTCGGCGAGCGGCGGCGTCGTGCTGCCGGTGAGCGGTGTCGTCGTGCTGTCGGCGGTCACGCGCCGTCCCCCTTGCCGTCCGGCCCCTCCGGGCCGGGTTCCTCGTCCGGTACCACCGTGGTGCCGGGTCCGTCCTCGGTGAAGACTCCGCGCAGCAGCGCGTGCGGTACCCGGCCGTCGATGACCTGCGCCTTGGCGACGCCCGCCCGTACGGCGCGCAGGCAGCCCTCCATCTTGGGGAGCATGCCGCTCGCGAGCTCCGGCAGCAGGGCGTCCAGCTCGCCGGCCGTGAGGCGGTCGATCACCTCGGTGCTGTGCGGCCAGTCGGCGTACAGCCCCTCGACGTCGGTCATCACCACCAGCCGGTCGGCCCCCAGGGCCACGGCCAGGGCCGAGGCCGCGAGGTCGGCGTTGACGTTGTAGACCTGGCCGTCCTCGCCGCGCGCGACGGGCGAGATCACGGGGATGCGGCCCTGCTCCAGCAGGCCCGCGATCGTCGCGGCGTCCACGTCCACGATGTCGCCGACCAGGCCGATGTCCACCGGCAGGCCGTCGACCCAGGCCGGGCGGCGTACGGCGGTCATCGTGTGGGCGTCCTCGCCCGACAGGCCCACGGCGAACGGCCCGTGGGCGTTGATGGCTCCGACCAGTTCGCGCTGGACCTTGCCGGTGAGCACCATGCGCACCACGTCCATGGTCTCCGGCGTGGTCACGCGCATCCCGGCCTCGAAGCGGGTCTCCAGGCCGAGCCGGTCGAGCAGTGCGCTGATCTGGGGGCCGCCGCCGTGGACGACGACGGGCCGCAGGCCCGCGTGCCACAGCTCCACGACGTCCTGGGCGAACGTCCGGTGCGTGGAGGGGTCCACCATCGCGTTGCCGCCGAACTTGACGACGACCGTGCGGCCTTGGAGCTGCTCCAGCCAGGGCAGGTCCCGGGGGGCCGGCACGGTGACCGGCGCGTCATCCCACGTCCGCGTCCACGTCTGCTTCCGCATCGTCTCCGCCGTCTCCGCCGTCTCCGCCGTCTCCGAGGTCATCGCCGCCGTCGCCTCCGCCGTCATCTCGACCGTCATCTCGGCTCCGTTCACGAGCTGTAGGCGCTGTTCTCGTGCACGTACTCGGCCGTCAGGTCGTTGGTCCAGATGACGGCCGAGGAGTCGCCGGAGCGCAGGTCCACGGTGATGGCGATCCGGCGGCCGGACAGGTCGACCTTGTCCCGCGGTTCTCCCTCGGCGCCGTCCCGGCACACCCAGACGCCGTTCATGGCCACGTCCAGCCGGTCCGCGTCGAAGTCGGCCGAGGTGGTGCCGATCGCGGACAGCACGCGGCCCCAGTTGGGGTCCTCGCCGTGCAGTGCGCACTTGAGGAGGTTGTTGCGGGCCACCGAGCGGCCCACCTCCACGGCGTCCGCTTCCGAGGCCGCGCCGACGACGGCCACCTCGATCTCCTTGGAAGCGCCCTCGGCGTCCGCCACCAACTGGAGTGCCAGGTCCCGGCACACGGCGTGCACGGCGGCGGTGAGCTCCGCGGTTTCGGGCGTGATGCCCGAGCTGCCCGAGGCGAGCAGCAGCACGGTGTCGTTGGTGGACATGCAGCCGTCCGAGTCCACCCGGTCGAAGGTGGTGCGCACCGCTTCGCGCAGCGCCGCGTCGAGTACGTCCGCGCTCGCGTCGGCGTCCGTGGTCAGGACGACCAGCATCGTGGCGAGCCCGGGGGCGAGCATCCCGGCACCCTTCGCCATGCCCCCGACCGTCCAGCCGGGGCCGGCGGCCACCGCCGTCTTGTGGACGGAGTCCGTCGTCTTGATCGCGACGGCCGCCTCCTCGCCGCCCTCGGGCGACAGCCGGTCCGCGGCGGCGGTGATGCCGGCCGTCACCCGGTCCATCGGGAGCCGGACGCCGATCAGGCCGGTGGAGCAGACCGCGACCGCGTCGGCGGCGACCTCCACGGCCGCCGCGGTGCGCTCCGCCATCGCCCGTGTGTCCTCGGCGCCACCGGGACCCGTACAGGCGTTCGCGCCGCCGGAGTTGAGGACGACGGCGGAGATCCGCCCGTCGGCGAGCACGCGGCGGGACCAGCGTACGGGCGCGGCCTGCACGCGGTTCGAGGTGAAGACACCGGCGGCGGCGCGCGACGGCCCCCGGTTCACCACCAGGGCCAGGTCCGGGTCACCGGACTCCTTGATGCCGGCGCGCACGGCGCCCGCCAGGAATCCCCGGGCTGCGGTCACACTCAAGGAGCCACTCCATTCACGGGCAGGCCCAGCCGTTCCGGCAGGCCGAGGGCTATGTTCATGCTCTGCACCGCGCCACCGGCGGTGCCCTTCGTCAGGTTGTCGATGGCGCTGACGCAGATCAGCCTGCGGGCGTCCGGGTCCACGGCGATCTGCACCTGGGCGGTGTTCGAGCCGAGGACCGCGGCGGTGGTGGGCCACTGCCCGGGCGGCAGCAGCCGTACGAACGGCTGGTCGGCGTACGCGGCTTCGAACACGGCGCGCACCTCTTCCTCCGTGGGGATCGCAGGGATCTCGGGGGCCTCGGAGGTCGCGGAGGTCGCGGAGGTCGCGGAGGTCGCGGAGCTGCCCGCGGCCGGGCGCAGCCGGGCCGAGCAGGTGGCGAGGATGCCCCGGGGCATGGGCGCCAGGGTGGGCGTGAAGGAGACCGTCACGTGCTCGCCGCCGGCCGCGCGGGACAGGTTCTGGGCGATCTCCGGGGTGTGCCGGTGGCCGCCGCCGACTCCGTACGGGCTCATGGAGCCCATCACTTCGGTGCCGAGGAGGTGGGTCTTGAGCGCGCGTCCGGCGCCGGAGGTTCCGCTGGCGGCGACGATGACGGCCTCGGGCTCGACCAGGTGCGCCGCGTAGGCGGGGAACAGGGCCAGGGTGACCGCCGTGGGGTAGCAGCCGGGTACGGCGATCCGGGTGGCGCCCTTCAACTCGGCGCGGATTCCGGGGAGTTCCGGCAGGCCGTAGGGCCAGGTGCCGGCATGGGCGGTGCCGTAGAACCGTTCCCAGGCGGCCGCGTCCCGCAGCCGGAAGTCGGCGCCGCAGTCCACCACCAGCGTGCCGGGCTCCAACTCCTCCGCCAGGGATGCGGATTGGCCGTGGGGCAGGGCGAGGAACACCACGTCGTGGCCGCGCAGGGAGGCGGCGGAGGTGTCCAGGAGGATCCGCTCGGCGAACTCGGGAAGCTGCGGCTGTACGGACCCCAGCTGACGCCCCGCGCTGCTGTGCGCGGTCAGCGCGCCGATCTCCACGGCGGGGTGCGAGCTCAGCAGGCGGAGCAGCTCCCCGCCCGCGTAGCCGCTGGCACCGGCCACCGCGACCCGTACGGTCATGTTCTTCCGCTCTCTCTCGGTTCGTGTGGGGCCGTCGGCGCAGGACGGCGCCCCGGTACGGGCGTTGGCGGGACGCGCTCAGGCATCCTTGCGCACGCTTCGGGACCCTCCGCCGAGCAGCAGCTCGCGGAGCAGGGTCTCGGTCGTACACACCACCGCACTGCGGGCGGCCCAGCGCAGGGCCATCTCGTGCTCCTCGGCGGAGAAGTCGGCGACGGCGTCGGCGACCACGAAGGGCTGGATGTCGTTCATGAAGGCGTCCGCGGCCGTCAGGAGGACGCCGAGGTGGGCGTGGACCCCGCAGACGATCAGCTGGTCACGCCCCTCCGAACGCAGCAGGCGCCCCAAGTGGCTGCGGAGGAAGGCGTTGTGGCGCACATTGGCCAGCACGCGTTCGCCGGGCCGCGGGGTGAGCGGCGCGATGATCGCGGCGGCGTCGGTCCCGTCGCCGATGCCCGGCCCCCAGACGTCCGCGGCGAGGCCGCGCTGACCCGGCGGCTGGGCGGCCGGCTCGGCGGTGAAGAAGATCGGAATCTCCAACGCCGTGGCGAGGGCCCGAAGTGCCGCGATGTTCTCCACGAGTTCCACGACCGGGGACCTGTCCGTCGGGAGTTCCCCCACAAAATGGTTCTGCATGTCGTGGACGAGGAGTGCGGCGCGGCCGGGGTCTATGGCCCAGGAGGCGCAGGAGCGGGGCAGCGCGGCGCGGTCGGGCATGGGGTAGGAACCGATGGCCGGCAGGCCCATGACGATCCCCTCCCCTGATGCCGCGCGAGCGGCCCCCGCGCAACCCTGCACAGTTAGCTTGACTTAGCTTAGCCTAACCTAACTCAACCCGATCCCGCTCGGGCGACCGACATGCAGCGGCCCCGGGCACACCGCGAGCGCGGCGCATCCGGGGCCGGGGCCTGGGCCGGTCCCGGTCAGGCCTCGACGGCCGCCGCGAGGGAACGGGGGCGCAGGTCGGTCCAGTTCGACTCGATGAACTCCAGGCACGCGTCACGGGTGGTCTCGGCGAGCGCGACCGTCCAGCCGCCGGGAGCCTCGGCGAAGGAGGGCCAGAGGGAGTGCTGACCCTCGTCGTTCACCAGGACCAGGAAGCGGCCGTCGGCATCGTCGAACGGGTTGGTGCTCATACTGGGGTTCCTCCAGGAGCCCGATGGGACCGGCGGGTGGCGTCGGCGTGCGGCGCGCACAGTCCGACAGCGGGCGCCGTGCCCGTGGGGAAGGTCGATCGGGAATGAAGAGAGCCGTTCACTTAGGTTAGGCTCGCCTAATTATAGAGCTTAACGTCTCCCCTTCCCCCTCACAAGGAGGCACCGATGGGTGCACTCGAACGGACCCTGGCCGAGGACGGCTCGGAGAGCCCCTTCGCCGCGTTCGACTTGCCCGCCGCGCCCGGCACCGACGAGTTCTGGGCGGCCGCGACTCCCGTGTCCGCGCCTTCCGGCGACGGCGGTTGGGTCACCCTGTTCCTGTGGCGCGGGTCCCCGACGGTCCTCGACTTCGAGAGCTGGTCGGACCCGGTCGCGCTGCTCCGGTGGCGCGACACGGACTGCTGGTACGCCGAGGTGCGCATGCCCGCCCGGCTCCGGGTGACCTACCGGTTCCTCGCGGATGACGGATCGTCGTACCCCGATCCGCTCAACCCCCTCCGGGCCGGCGGCGACCGGTCCATCGTCGCCACCCCGGACGCTCCGCCCCAGCCGTACTGGCCCGCCGTGGGCGCCGACGACGTACTGCCGCTGCCGCGCACCCGGATCCGCTGGGCGAGCGAACGGCTCGGCGGGAAGCGCACCGTACGGGTCCACCCGGTGGGCGGCGGCGGACCGGTGGTCCTGCTGCTCGACGGGGACGACTGGCTGTACCTGCACCCGGCCATGACCGCCTTCGACGCGGCCTTCGAGGCCGGCGACATGCCCCCGGCCACACTGGTGTTCCTGCCCACCAAGGACCGGCAGGCGGAGTTCGGTTGCCGGCCCGAGCTGTGGGAGGCGGTACGGGACGAACTGCTGCCGCTGGTCGCCGCGAGCGGGGTGCCCGCGGACCTGGACCGGCTGGTGGTCGCCGGGCAGAGCCTCGGCGGCCTGAGCGCCCTGTACGCGGCGACGGAGTTCCCCGAGCTGGTGTCCCGGGTCGCCTGCCAGTCGGGGTCGTTCTGGTGGACTCCGGAGGCCGCCGACCTGCCGGACCCGCTGGGCGGTCCGCGCGGCGGCGCCATCGCCGCGCGCCTGCGCGAGCACCCCGCCCCGCCCGGTCTGCGGATCGCCTTCGACCTGGGCGAGCACGAGACGCGCATGCTCCCCCACTGCGAACTGGTCGAGGCCCTGGCGGAACAGGCCGGTGCGACCGTACGGGTCTCCAGGTCGGCGTCGGGCCACGACCGGGCGGGCTGGCGGCAGGCCCTGCTCCGGGACGTCGCCTGGGCGCTGGCCTGACGGCCCAACGACACGGGGGCCCGACGACAAGAGGCCGACGACAAGGGGGCCCGGGTGGCCGGCGATTCGCCGGCCACCCGGGCCCCCTTGTGTTCACCCGCTCAGAGACTCACCGCGTGACCGCCGAGCAGTACGCCGGATCGGTGGCCAGCAAGTGCCGGTGCGTGCCTTCGGCCGTGACGACCCCGTCGCCCAGGACGAGGACCCGGTCGGCGGCGTCCAGCAGGGCCGGGCTGCTGGTGATGACCACGGTGGTACGGCCCCGGCGCAGCTCCGCGATCCTGCGGGCGACGAGCTGCTCGGTGACCGCGTCCACGGCCGTGGTCGGATCGCGCAGCACGAGCACGTCGGAGTCCGCGGCCAGCGCCCGGGCCAGCGAGAGCCGCTGGCGCTGCCCGCCCGAGAGGTTCGAACCGCGGTCGCGGACCTCGTAGTCGAGCCCTTCCCGGTGCAGGGCGACGACATCGGTCAGCATGGACGCCTCGACGGCCTCGGGCACCGTCCGGCTGGTGCCCGACGGGTCGATGTTCGTGCGGAGGGTTCCCGCGAAGATCTCCCCGTCGTGCGGGTTGACCAGCATGAGCTCGCGGACCGCCTCGACGAGGAGTTCCGCGAGGTCCTGCCCGCCGAGCCGCACCACTCCGCCGTACGAGGCGGGCGGCACGTTCACGGCCAGGATCGAGGCGAGTTCGGCCGCAGCGCGCGGCTGGTAGACCGCGATCGCCGTGAACTGGCCGGCCGGGACGCGGAACTTCAGGCCCTGGAGGGACTCGTACCGGACGCAGTCGATCTCCAGGTCCCCGCCCGGTGCCGGGCGGGCCGTCCCCGGGGCCGCCACCGGAGGGGCGGTCAGCACGAGGGCCATCCGCTCCGCCGAAGCGCGCGCCATCATCACGTACTTGGGCATGTCCGAGAACAGCCGGAGCGGCTCCATGATGAACTGCGCCAGGCCCACGGCCATGACGAGCTCACCGATGCTGATCTGCCCGTCGAAGGCCAGCCAGCCGGCGGTCAGGGTCACCGCGGCGGCGAGGGTCGAGTTGAGGGCCAGCGCGGTGCCCGTGTAGGCGCCGTTCACCTTGGCGACGGTGATCGCCTGTTCCTTCGCCTCCGTGCTGACCTTCCGGTAGGAGCGGAAGGCGGCGTGGTTGCCGCCGAAGCCGTGCAGCGGGCGCAGGCCCGTGATCAGGTCGGCGACCTTCGCGCCGGCCCGTGCCACCCGGGCCTGCTGCTCCTGGGTGCTGCTGCCGATCCGCTTCGACATCACGCTGAGGGTCGACAGGATCAGAGCCGTGCCCACCATGACCAGCAGGCCGAGGCGCAGGTCCGCCAGGCTCAGCGCGACCGCCGCGACCACCACCGCGACCGAGGAGCTGATCAGCATCGGCACGACCTCGACGATGTCGGCGGTCTGGTCGGCGTCCTCGGTGGCGATGGTGAGCACCTCGCCGGACTTCAGGTCCACGTCCCGGGCCACCGGCTGGAGGCCGCAGGACGCGACCCGCACCCTCCAGTGGTGGGCCTCGGTCGTGTTGGCCTTCTGCAGGATGCGCATCCCGTACCGCCACGACAGCGACACGGTCGTGATGATCACGGCCAGCGCGCCGATCGAGAGGGCGAGGGCCCCGGGGCTCCGCCCCTTCATCGTGTGGTCGACGATCAGGCCGAGCGCGATCGGGAAGGCCGTCTCGCCCGCCTGGTACAGGCCCATGAGGACCGTGCCCCAGACCATGGCGCCGACGTTGCGCCGTATGGCGGTCCGCAGGATGTCGGATCCCGCGCGGCGGGATCTCTGGACGTCAGGAGTTGTCATCAAGGTGCCGGGCAATCGCTTCGGGGGTTCGCAGGGTGAGCAGGTCACGGATGGTGATCGTCGGGCCGAATTCACGGCGCAGGAGTCCGACCAGGCGTACGGCCAGCATGGAGTGTCCTCCGAGGGACACGAAATCGCTCACGGCGCTCACCTCGTCGTCGTCCAGGTCCAGGGCTTCCGCGAAGAACTCGCAGACCAGGACTTCGGTCTCGGTCTCCGGGCCGCGCTCGCCCGAAGTGGTCAGCGCACCCAGCGGCTTGGGCTCCGGCAGGGCCTTGGTGTCGGCCTTCCCGTTCACCGTGAGCGGGATGGCGTCGACCTGGGCGTAGTGCGTCGGGCGCATGTAGTCGGGCAGTCCGGTGCCCGCCTCGGCGGCGACCGCGGCCAGGTCGGCTCCGGCCTCCAGTACGAGGAACGCGGCCAGACGGTAGGCGCCGTCGACCTGCGGGTCGGGCTGGGCGACCGCGGCGGTGAACCGTACCGCCGGGTGCGCGGCGAAGGCTGCCTCCACCTCGCCCAGTTCCACGCGGTGGCCGCGGATCTTGACCTGCTGGTCGGTGCGGCCGAGGTACATCAGGTTCCCGTCCGGCCGGCGGACCACCAGGTCGCCGGTACGGTACATGCGCTCGCCCGGCGCCCCGAACGGGGAGGCGACGAACCGGTGCGCGGTCTGGGCCGGCTGGCCCAGGTAGCCGCGGGCGATGCCGATGCCGGAGACGTAGAGCTCACCGGGAACCCCGTCGGGCAGCGGTCGCAGCCACGGGTCCAGGACGAACACCTCGGTGTTGTCGATGGCCACGCCCACCACCGGGTCCTGGCACTCGAAGGTGCCGACGCCCAGGGTGTTGATGGTGTATTCGGTGGGCCCGTACAGGTTGTAGCCGACGGTGCCCTCGGTCTCGGCGAGCCGCTGCCACAGGGGCGGGGTGACCGCCTCGCCGCCCAGGAGCACCAGCGCGGGGCGCCGGTCCGGGTTGTCGAGCAGGCCTTCGGCCGCCAGCTGCTGCGCGTAGGTCGGGGTCACGTTGATGACGTCGATCCCGTGCTCACGGCAGTAGTCGACCAGGCCGGGTGCGTCGCGGCGCAGTTCCTCGTCGCAGATGTGCACCTCGTGGCCGTCGGCGAGCCACAGGAGCTCCTCCCACGACATGTCGAAGGCGAAGGACACGGTGTGCGCGATCTTGAAGATCCGGTTGCCGTGCTCCGCCAGCACCGGTTCGAAGATGCGGCGCTGGTGGTTGATCAGCATGTTGGTGAGTCCGGCGTACTCGGTCACGACGCCCTTGGGCTTGCCTGTCGAACCGGAGGTGTAGATCGTGTACGCGGGGTGCCGCAGCCGGTTCGGGTCGTCCGGTGCGAACGTCACGAGCGGCTCGGCCTCGGGAAGGGGCCGGTCCAGCTCGATCAGGTCGTCGGTCCCGACCGGGCCGCCGGTCAGCCGGGGCGAGACGGCGCTGACGGTGAGGATCACCTCGGGCCGGGCGTCCGCGACGATCGTGGCGATCCGCTCGTCCGGGTGGTCCAGCTCCAGCGGTACGTACGCGGCTCCGGTGCGCAGTACGGCGAACAGCGCGACGATCCAGTCCAGCGTGCGCGGGATCGCCAGGCCCACCGTCTTCTCCGGGCCGATGCCGCGCCCGGCGAGCACGCCCGCCAGCAGGCGGCTGCGGCCTTGGAGTTCGGCGAAGGTCATGCTCCGGCCGTGTGCGACGAGCGCGACCCGCTCGGGTGCGCGGTCCGCCGCCCGGTCGAAGCGGTCGACCACCGTGTCGGTGCCGATGTCGGTGCGCTCGGCGGGTGCGGGCACCGGGCCGAGGCCGGGCAGCGCGCCCACCGGTCCGGTGGAGCGGGCCAGGTCCTGGAGCAGGCCGACGTAGTCGTCGAGGAGGCGGCGGGCGCTGCCGGAGTCGCCGTGGCGGTGCTCCAGCTTGACCGTGAGCCGGTCGCCGGGCGTCACGACCCAGGTGAACGGGTAGTGCGTGGAGTCGTCCGACTTCACCTCGGTGATGCCGTGGCGGGCGTTCATCTCGGCGAGCCCGTCCAGGTCCAGGAAGTTCTGGAGGACGAACAGGTTGTCGAAGAGGGTGTCGTGGCCGCTGGCCCGCTGGATCTCGCCGAGCCCCAGGTGCTCGTGCTCCATCGCGTCGACCCGGGCCGCCTGTACGGAGGCCAGGTACTCCCCGACCGTGTCCTCGGGCCGGGCCCGCGTCCACATGGGCACGGTGTTGAGGAGCACGCCGACGATGTCGGACAGGCCCTCGCCCTCGCGGCCGGAGACGGTCACGCCGAACACGGCGTCGCTGCGGCCGGTGTGGGCGCCGAGCAGCAGGCCGAAGGCTCCGGTGAGGACCGAGTTGAGGGTGACCCCGTGCGCCCTGGCCGTCTCGCGCAGCAGCTGCGACTGTTCGGCGGACAGGGTGTGGAGCAGTGCGGGCGGCAGCTCGTCCGAGAGGGTCGGCGCCGGTCCGGCGAGCAGCGTCGGGCCGGAGAGTCCGGTCAGCTGCTCGGCCCAGAACCGCTCCGAGAGCGCCGGGTCCTTGGCGGCAAGCGATCGGGCGTGGTCCTCGAAGCCCGGCACGGCCGGGGTCGTGGACGGCTGCTCGCCGGCGAGCAGGGCACGGTAGGCCTCGAACAGGTCCCGCAGCACGATCGCACGGGACCAGCCGTCCCACAGCAGCAGGTGGTAGCTGAGGAGCAGGCCGTCGCGGCCGCCGGGCAGCCGGATCACGGTCAGCCGGATCAGCGGAGGCTCGGCCGGGTCGAAGCCGGTGTTGCGGTCCCGGACGCGCAGGGCTTCGACTTCCTCCTCGGTCGACAGCTCGACCGTGTGGACGCCGACCCGGCTGCCCGCCTTGAGGATCTGGACCGGGTTGCCGTCGTCGTCGGTGGTGAAGCCGGCGCCGACGACCGGGTGCCGGGCCATGACGACGGCCATGGCTTCGGTCAGTACCCCGGTGTCGAGGCGGTGGTCGAGGGCGAAGTAGCTCTGCGCGACGTAGTGTCCGGCCGTGCCGGCCAGCTGGGCCTGGAAGAACAGGCCGCGCTGGAGCGCGGTGACCGGCGCGGTGCGTTCGGCCGTCACGGAGGCTTCCGCGAGGGATTCCAGGGCGTGCAGCCAGTGCGCGGTGATCTCGTCGGGGATCCCCTCGGCGAGCGTGAAGGTCGCGTGCAGGCTGCCGGTGGCCGCATCGGTCCAGGCGTTGACCTCGACGGCGTACGGGCTGCCCTGGTCGCCGCCGGTGATGTGCAGCGCCCGGGACTCGCTGCCCCGGCCGAGGTAGTTGAAGAGCACCTGCGGGCGGGCGGTCAGCAGCGGGGCCGTCTGCGGGTTGAGGTAGCGCAGCCGGCCGTAGGCGAGGTGCCCGGACTCGTCCGGCTGGCGCGCCGCGAGCTCGCGGGCGGCCGCGACGGGGTCGGTGTGCGCGGTGAGCCGGACGGGCGCGATGGCGGTGAACCAGCCGACCGTACGGGTGTAGTCGTGGTGCTCCAGTACGGACACCCGGCCGTGCCGCTCCAGCTCGATCGCGAGATCGGTGGGCGCCGGCTGGATCCGCGTCAGGGCGGTGCGCAGGGCGCCGCAGAGCAGCTCGGTCAGGGCGACGCCGAGCGCGCCGGGGGCGGTGCGCGTCACCCGGTCGCTGGCCTCGGGGCCGAGGACCACGGTGGTGTCGCGCAGCGGGCCGGAGGCGGGCAGCAGCGGGGGCGCCTGGAGGGTGTCGACCCAGTGCCCGAGGTCGTCGGCGCCGGCGGCGGACCGCAGGGTCAGCGCGTCGGCGTACTCGGCGTAGGAGGTGGTCGCCGGTGCGAGGGTCTCCCCGCGCAGGGCGGCGGCCACGTCGTCCAGCAGGATCAGCCAGGACACCGAGTCGACCGCGATGTGGTGGATGGTGACCACCAGGGTGCCGGTCGCCGCGAGCCAGGTGAAGGCGGTGACCTCCCCGGTCTCGGGGTCGAGCCGGCCGGCGGCCTCGTTCGCGGCGGCCGTGGCGTCGGCCGTGTCGGCGCGGACGACGGTGGCCTCGCGGGCGGGTTCGGTGCGCAGGGTCCACACGCCGTGCCCGGTGTTCAGGCGCATCCGCAGGGCCGGGTGGGCGGCCAGTACGGCGTTCGCGGCGCGCTCGATGTCGGCGAGGGCGGTGCCTTCGGGCACCTCCACGGTCCTGGCCTGGGCGAACCGGGCGAGGGAGCCGCCCAGTTCGCGCTGGCGCAGGATGATCGGCGTGGGCGCCAGCGGGCCGTCCTCACGGCGCGCGGGAGCCGGGGCCGGGGTCTGCGGCGCGCGCGTGCCCAGGAGCTCCGCGAGGGCGCGCGGCGTCTTCAGGAGGAACACGTCGCGGGGTGCGATCGGCAGGCCGAGCGCCCGGGCGCGGTTGACCACGGTGATGGCGATGATGCTGTCGCCGCCGGCTCCGAAGAAGTCGGTGTCGGCGTCGGCGGCCGGGTGGGACAGGGTGTCGGCGAAGATGCCAACCAGTGAGGCGAGCTGCGAACCGCCGCCCGCAACGCCGCCCGCACCGCCCGCCACCGGGGTGTCGTCCTGCGCGGCCGCCGCGACCAGGGCCTTGCGGTCCAGCTTGCCGTTGACGGTCAGCGGCAGGGCGTCCACGGTCAGGACCCGGCCCGGCACCATGTGCACGGGCAGCTTCTCGGCCAGGAGGGCGGAGAGCTCGCCGGGCACCCGGCCCACGACGTGCGCGACCAGGTGGTCGCCGCTGTCGGCCACGGTGACGGCCACGTCGACCACGCCGTCGAGGTCGCGCAGCGCGGACTCGACCTCGCCGAGCTCGATGCGGAAGCCCTTGAGCTGCACCTGGTCGTCGGCGCGGCCGGTGAACTCCAGCTCCCCGTCGAGGGTGCGGACGGCCAGGTCGCCCGTGTGGTACATCCGGGAGCCGTCGCCCGCGAACGGGTTCGCCACGAACCGGCCCGCGGTCAGGCCCGGCCGCCCGAGGTAGCCGAGGGACACCTGGTCGCCGGCCACGTAGATGGCGCCGACCTGCCCCGGCGGCACCGGCCGGAGCCGGTCGTCGAGCAGGTAGGTGGTCAGGCCCGGGATGGGTCCGCCGATGGGGCTCACGTCGTCGCCGAAGGCGAAGTCCTCTTCGGTCAGGACCCGGTGGGTCACGTGGACCGTGGTCTCGGTGATCCCGTACATGTTGACGAGCTCGGGCGAGGCGGCGCCGTGCCGCTCGGTCCAGCCGCGCAGCCGTCCGAGGTCCAGTGCCTCGCCGCCGAAGATGACGCGGCGCAGGGCGGGGAGCGGCTCACCGGCGTGCCGGTCGGCCTCGACGAACTGGTAGAAGGCCGAGGGCGTCTGGTTGAGCACGGTCACGCCGCGCTCGCGGACCAGCCGGTGGAAGTCGACCGGGGAGCGGGTCAGCCCGTAGTCGGGCACGAGCAGCTCGCCGCCGTGCGCCAGGGCGCCCCACAGCTCCCAGACCGCGAAGTCGAAGGAGTAGGAGTGGAACTGGACCCAGACGTCGTCGGGGCCGAAGCCCATGTCGGGCTGGGTGTTGGCGAGCAGCGCCACCACGCTGGAGTGCGGGACGACGACGCCCTTGGGCTTGCCGGTCGACCCGGAGGTGTAGATCACGTACGCGGGGTCGTGCCAGCCGACGCCGTCCGCCGGGGCCGCTTCCCCGGCGGCGTCCTCCTGCGGCAGCTCGTCGCCCTGTACGAGGACGCGTGCGGCGACTCCCGCCCGCTCCAGCAGGGCGGTGAAGCGTTCGCGCTGACCGGGGTCGACGAGGACGGCCTGCGGGGCGGCGTCGCCGAGGACGTACTCCAGCCGGTCGTCGGGGTAGGCCATGTCGAGCGGTACGTAGGCGCCGCCCGCGCTGACGATCGCGACCAGGGCGACGACCTGCTCGATGGTGCGCGGGACGGCCACGGCGACGCGCCGACCGGGCCGGACCCCGGCCGCGCGCAGGGCGGCGGCCAGTTCGTTCTTCGCGTCGGCGAGTTCGCCGTAGGTCAGCGAGCGGCTGGTGCCGTCGAGCGCGCACTGGGTGACGGCGGTGGCCGCCGGGTCCCGGTCCGCGGTGGCGTCGAAGAGTTCGCCGAGGGTGGTCGGGGCGATCCGGGCGGGGCTCCGGCCGCCCTCGGGCGCGAGCTCGCCGACCGGGGCGTCCGGGCGGGTGAGCAGGCCGGTGAGGGTGTGCGTGAACCGGTTCAGGATGTCCCGGGCGCTGCTCTCGCGGAGCAGTTCGCCGTCGTAGATCAGGTTGAAGCGCGGGCGCCCGTCGAGGGCCCGTTCCACGACCAGGGTCAGCGGGTAGTGCGGGGCCCCCTCGTTGACGAGGCCGGTGACGGCGAGGGTGTCGCCGGTGCGGCGCAGGGCGGCCACGTCGGTGGCCACGTCGAACACCACGAGGGTGTCGAAGAGGGAGCCGACGCCGGCGAGGCGGCCGATCCGGGCCAGGGAGACGTGCTGGTGCGGCAGGACCGCGCCCTGGTGCTCGCGTACGGAGGCGAGCAGTTCGCCCGCCGTGGTGCCGGCGGCCCACCGCGCGCGCAGCGGGACGGTGTTGATGAACAGGCCGACCATGTCCTCGATGCCGGGGACGTCGGCGTCGCGGCCGGAGACCGTGGATCCGAAGACCACGTCGGCGGAGTGCAGGATGCCGCCCAGGGTCACCGCCCAGGCGCTGTGCACGGCCACGCTCAGCGGTACGCCGGCCGTCCGGGCGGCGGCGTCGATGTCGAGCCCCGGTTCGACGGAGGTGTCGGCGAAGCGGTCGGACGGGGTGTGCTCCCTGGCCACCAGCGAGGGGCCGGGCAGCCCGGCGAGTTCGGCGCCCCACACGCGGTCGCTCTCGTCGGCGTCGCGCTCCGCGAGCCAGCCGACGTAGTCGGGGAAGCCGCTCAGCGGGTAGGTGCTGCCGGGCGCGTGGTACTCGGCGAGCAGCGCGCGGAGCATCGGGGGCACCGACCAGCCGTCGGCGATGATGTGGTGGACGGTCTGCACCAGGACGTCGCGGCCGGATTCGGGGTCGCGGACCAGGGTGAACCGCATCAGCGGGCCGGTGGCCAGGTCGAATCCGGCGCGGCGGTCGCGCTCCGCGTGTGCGTGGAGCTCCGCGTCGGTGATGCCGGGCCGCTCCAGGACGGTGAAGGGCGCCTCGGCGCCGCTTTCCAGTACGGAGACGACGCGGCCGTCGGCGAGGGCCGTGAACCGCGCGGCCAGGTTCGGGTACAGGGTGAGCAGGCGGGTGGCCGCGGCCTCGAGGCGGGCGGGGTCGAGCTCGCCCTCCAGGGTCAGCAGCTGCTGTTCGACGTAGCTGCCCGCGGAGTCGTCGTCGAAGACCGAGTGGAAGTACAGGCCTTCCTGCAGCGGGGTCAGCGGCAGGACGGCGCGCAGCTCGGGGCCGTCCAGGGCGTCGACGTCGGCCTGGGTCAGCCGCACCAGCGGGAAGTCGCTGGGCGAGTGGCCGCCCTCTTCGAGCGCGGCCAGGGCGGTGAGGGCCGCCTGGAAGTACCCGCCGATCGCCTCGACGTCCTCGTCGGTGAACATCCCGTCGGGCCAGGAGACGGTGGTGACGAGTTCGTACTCGCCGGTGGCGGAGGGTTCGGCGATCGCGTTGAACTCCAGGGCGCGCGGCAGGCGCATCCTCGGGTCGCGCTTCTCGCCGAGCTGCCCGGTGGTGCCGGAGAGCTGCCAGTCGCCCGGCGCGCCCGCGTCGAAGCGGCCCAGGTAGTTGAAGAGGACCTGGGGCGCGGGGGCCGTGAAGGCGGCGTCGGCCAGGTAGCGCAGGGCGCCGTAGGAGACGCCGTTGCTCGGTACGCGGGCGAGGTCTTCCTTGACCGCCTTGAGCGCGGCGGCGAGGTAGCGGGGGTCGGTGAAGTCGCCGGTCGTACCGGGGTCCACGGTCACCGGGAACAGGGTCGTGAACCAGCCGACGGTCCGCGACAGTTCCGGCTCGACGCCGGCGGCGCCGGCCACGTGGCGGCCTTCGCGGCCGTGGCCCTCCAGCTCCACGTGCGCGAAGGTCTGCTCCTGGCCGCAGCCGCGGCGCCACCGGGCGAGGGTGACGGCGAGCGCGGTCAGCAGCACGTCGTTGACGCCCGCGTGGAACTTCGCGGGGATCTCGCCGAGCAGCGCGGCCGTGGCCTCGGGGCCGACGGTGAAGACCCGGGTCCGCTCCCGCTCGACCGTGTCGTCCCCGGACGGGGCGCGCCTGCCGAGCGGCGCGTCGGGGCCGGGCAGGGGGCGCTCGAAGTAGGCGCGGTCCGCGTCGAATCCGGCGCCCGCCAGGAGCTGGGTCCAGCGGCGGAACGAGGTTCCCACCGCGGGGAGTTCGATCTTCTCGCCGGCGGTGAACCGGCGCCATGCCGTGGCCAGGTCCTCCATCAGGACCCGCCAGGACACGCCGTCGACCACCACGTGGTGGGCGACCAGGACCAGTTGGCGGGCCTCGCGGCGCCAGACGGCCCGCAGCATCACGCCGTTGTCCGGGTCCAGTCCTTCGGTTGCTAGGGCCACGCACGCGTCGAGCGGCCCGTCGCTCTCCTGCCAGTCGGCGGTGGCTCCGCCGGCCTCCGGGATGTCGAAGCTCCAGCGGTCCCCGCGGACGAGCCGGGCGCGCAGCATGTCGTGCCGGGCGACGACGGAGTCGAGGACGGGGCCGAGGGCGTCGGTGGTGAGGCCCTCCGGGGTGTTCAGGACGACCGCCTGGACGAAGCCGTCGATCGCGTCCGTGGTCCGGCCGAGCCACTGGACGATGGGCGATCCCACGACGGGACCGGTCGGGACGTCGGCGTGGTCCACCCGCGCCACGTCCTCGCGGCCGGCGACCGCCGCCAGGGCGCCCAGGACGCTGTTGGCGAAGATCTGGCCCGCGGTGACGTAGAGGCCCGCTTCGCGGAGCGCGCTCAGCAGCGAGATGGCGAGGATGCTGTCTCCGCCGAGCTGGAAGAAGTCCTGGTCGACGCCGACTTCCTCGAGCCGCAGCACGGAGGCGACGGCCGCGCAGACCGCGCGCTCCTCGTCGGTGGAGGGCCGTACGAACGACCCGGTCACGACCTCGGGTTCGGGCAGGGCGCGCCGGTCGAGCTTGCCGTTCGCGGTGAGCGGGAACTCGGCCATCACGACGATGTGGGCGGGCACCATGTACTCGACCATGTGCTCGGTGGCCCAGGCCTTGACCTCGGCGGCCCGCAGCTGCGCGGCTCCGGCGGCCGGGATCACGTAGCCCACGAGGTAGGTGCCGCCCGCGCTGTTCTTCTTCGCGATGACGCAGGTGTGCCGTACCGCGGGGTGCTCGGCGAGGCCGGCCTCCACGTCCTCCAGCTCGAGGCGCATGCCGCGGACCTTGACCTGGTTGTCGGCGCGGCCGAGGAAGTCCAGGGAGCCGTCGGGGGCGAAGCGGGCGAGGTCACCGGTGCGGTAGAGGCGGGAGCCGTCGGCCGCGAAGGGGTTCGCCACGAACCGGGAGGCGGTCAGGCCGGGGGCGTTCACGTACCCGCGGCCCAGGAGGAAGCCGCCGACGTAGAGCTCGCCGCCGACGCCGACCGGGACGGGGCGCAGCTCGTCGTCGAGGACGTAGAGCTGGGTGTTGGGGTTGGCCTTGCCGATCGAGGTCGACAGGCGTTCCGCCTCGCCCCGGTAGATGACGTGGGAGACGCCGATGGTCGTCTCGGCCGGGCCGTAGCCGTGGTACATGGGGATGTCGAGCCGGGTGCGGTAGCGCTCGTACAGCTCGGGGGTGAGCACCTCGCCGCCGCACCACACGTGGCGCATGCTGTCGAGGCGGTCGGAGTCTCCGGCGATCTCCAGCAGGACGTCCAGCATGGAGGAGACGAGGTAGGTGAAGGTGACGCGGTGCTCGGCGATGACGCCGAGGAGGTGGTGCGGGTCGCGTTCGCCGCCGGGCCGCAGGACCACGAGGCGGCCGCCGCACACCAGCGGGAGGAAGATCTCGTTGATGGATATGTCGAAGGACAGCGGCGCCTTGAAGAGGGAGGCGTCGTCGTGTCCGAAGCCGAGGATCTCCTCGACCTGCCAGATCAGGCGTTCGCTGATCGCTTCGTGCCGGATCATCGCGCCCTTGGGGCGGCCCGTGGAACCGGACGTGAAGATGACGTAGGCCAGGGAGTTGCCGTGCGCGGTGATTCCGGTGGCCCCGGCGCTGTGGTCGGCGTACCGCCAGTCGTCGAGGTCGACGGCCGCGGCGGCCGGTTCGGCGGGGTCGTGCTCGCCGGAGTCGTTCAGCTGCAGCACGACCCGCGCGTCGTCGATGACGACGGCGCGGCGCGCGGCGGGCCACTGCGGGTCGAGCGGGACGAAGGCGCAGCCGGCCTGGAGCACGCCGAGCAGGCCGATGACCATGTCGGCGGAGCGCCCCAGCGAGATGCCCACGACCTGCTCGGAGCCGAGTCCGCGGCCGATCAGGTGGTGGGCCAGCTGCGCGGACAGCTCCGCCGCCTGGCGGTAGGTCAGCGAGCGGTGTTCGTCGATGATGGCGACCGCGTCGGGCCTCAGGCGCGCCTGCTCGCGGAACATCTCCACGATGGTCGGCCGGACCCGGTCCGCCGCGTTGTCGTTCCACTCGGCCAGGGTCGTGAGTCGCTCCGCCACTCCGGACGGGCTGATGGTGCCGAGGGGCCGGTCGGGGAAGTCCGCGAGGTCGTCCAGCGCGCGCTGCGCGTCGGACTGCGGGACGGTCCCGGGGACCGCGATGGCCCAGCCGTCGGGGGCGGCCTCGCCGGTCTCCCAACCGCTGGGCGCGGCGCCGCCGTTGTCGACCCAGCCCAGGACGTCCGCGAAGAGCGTTCCGGGGGCCAGGTCGATTCCGTCGGGGCTCTGACCCGTCGCCCAGTACGACAGTCCGATGGCACAGGCCTCGGCGATGGTCCGGTCGGAGTATCCGCCGGTACGCCGGCGCACGTCTGCCAGGCGCGTGGGAGAGATCAGCACGAGACGAGCGCTCGGTTCCATCATTTGAAGACTCAACACCCTTCCAAGGTACGAAGGCTAGCCTAACCTAAATTAGGGTGACCTAACTAGCGTCTCTCCAGGCCCGCCAGAGTCGCGCGTAGCGGCCGCCCAGGGCCACCAACTCCTCGTGCGTGCCCTGCTCCACGACGCGTCCCGCATCCAGCACGGCGATCCGGTCGGCCGCCACCGCCTGGGTCAGCCGGTGGGCCACGAACAGCGTGGTCCGCCCGGCACAGGCGGCCAGTACGGCCCGCTCCAGCTCGGCGGCGCCCTCGCTGCCCGCCTCCGCGGTCGACTCGTCGAGCACGACCACGGGAGCCCGGCCCAGCACCAGCCGGGCCAGGGCGACCTGGGCCACCTTGGTGCCGTCCAGCCGCGCACCGCCCTCGCCGACCGCGGTGTCCAGACCCTCGGGCAGCGCCTCGACCCACTCGGACGCCCCTACGGTGCCCAGCGCGGCCAGCAGTTCGGAGTCGCTCGCCTCCGGCGCGGCCAGTCGCAGGTCGTCGGCGAGCGGCCCGGAGAACACGTGCGTCTCCTGGGTCAGGATGCTCACCAGCGCCCTCGCCCCGGCCTCGTCCAGATCGGCGAGGTCGGTCGACCCGATCCGCACCGAACCGGCCTCCGGGGTCCCGATGCCGGCGATGAGCGCGGCCAGGGTCGTCTTGCCGGCGCCCGTAGCACCCACCAGGGCCAGCGAACCGCCCGCCGGGATCGTCAGAGTGACGTCGCTCAGGACGGGCTCATCGGCTCCGGGGTACCGGAACGTCAGCCCCTTCACCGTCACCGGGTACGGGTCCTCGTCCGCCGGCGCGGCGGCCCGGTCGCCCACCAGCCGGTCCTCGGTGGACTCCGCGAGCACCCCGACGAGCCGGGTCAGGCTCGCGCCCGACTTCTGGGCTTCGTCGAAGGTGAACATGATCGCGCCCAGCGGGGTGAACAGCCGGTGGAACACCAGCGGCGCCGCCGCCACGTCGCCGAGGCTGGCGGAGCCGGTCTCCAGCAGGACGTAGCCCACGATCAGGATCAGCGACAGACCGATGAACTCCGCGCGGTTCTCCCTGCCGACGAACCGGCCGAAGAAGTGGAACACCTCGATGCCGAGGTCGCGCACCCGCCGCGAATCCTCGGAGACCTTCTCGCGGAAGGCCTCCTCCAGCCGGTGCGCCCGTACCGTCTCGATGCCGTTCAGGCCGCTGATCAGCGCCTGCGCGCGCTCGGCCTGGGCCACCGCGCGCTTGCGGTAGAGCGGGGCCGAGCGGGGCAGGTACCAGCGCAGGGCCAGCGCGTAGGCCGGCAGCGCACAGGCGCCGGCCAGGCCGAGCCGCCAGTCGAGGCCGAACATGCCGATCGTGGCGATGGCGACCAGGACCCCCGCGGAGAACACCGTGGGGATGGCCGAGCGGATGCCCTTGGACAGGACGGCGACGTCGTCGCCGACCCGGGAGAGCACGTCGCCGCGGCCCACCTGCTCGACCCGGGCGCTGGGCATGCCCAGCACGGCCCGTACGGCGCCTTCGCGCAGGCCCGCGAGCAGGTCTGCGCCGAGCCGCCCGATCAGGTAGGCGGACAGGGCGGTGGCCGCCGCGCCGAGGAGCGCGGCGGCCACCATCCAGGCCCCGATCGTGACCAGGATCGAACGCGGTTCGCCCCCGATCACTCCGTCGACCACCCGGCCGAGCAGCAGTACGGGGAGCATTTGGAGAGCCGCCCCGGCGACCGTGCTGAGTACGGCGCCGGACGTCAGCCAGGGCATCGTGCGGCAGTTGGCCGCCACCCATCGGGCCGCTTCACGTCCGGTCGTCGTACGCAGGGTTGCCGGGGCGACCCGAATGTCCGTGGTGCTCACACCTAGCCGACCGACTTGACGAGCTCGTCGATGGCGAAGGGCAGGGCGGGCAGGGTGGCCTGGGACATGGCCGCGCCGGCCGCGGGGCCCTCGCTGTCGAGCAGGTAGGACACCTTGTTGGCCTTGGTGACCTTCAGGTTGGCGAAGAGGTCGAACTTCTTCAGCGCGTCCGTGTCGGCCTTGTCGTTGACGACGAAGACGCGGTCGACGTCGATGAGGTCCATGCGCTCAGGGGAGAGCGCGAAGGAGAACTTGCCGTCCGAGATCTTGTCGAGCTCGGTCTGGCCCTTGAAGCCCATGCCGGTCAGGAGCTGGCCGCGCACGTCGGTGGTGGTGAAGGGGTTGACCGCGTCCTTGTACCAGGACACCGCGACGGCCGTCTGGGTGGCGAACTCGGGGTGCGCCTTCTTGACCGCGGCGAGCTTGTCCTGGATGCCCTGGACCATCTCCTTGCCCTCGGTCTCCTTGCCGACCGCCTTGGCGATCTGGAGGGCGTTGTCCTGCCACGGAGCGCTGAAGGGCTCCTTCTCGGCCTTGGTGCGGCCGACGGTCGGGGCGATCTTCGACAGCTTGTCGTAGGCGGCCTGGTCGACCTCGGAGTAGACCGCGATGATCAGGTCGGGGCGCAGGGACGCGATCTTCTCGAAGTTGGGGCCGGTGTCACCGTTGTTCATGATGACCTCGGGCTTGGTCTCGCCCCACTTGTCCTTCACCCAGGGCCACTGGGTGTTGATGTCGGGGCTCTGACCGGCCGGGTTCGGGTACTGGTCGGTCATGCCGACCGGCTTGATGCCGAACGCGAGGACGGTCTGGTCGTCGGTGTAGCCGACGGTGACGACCCGCTGCGGGGCCTTCTTGACCTCGGTGGAGCCGAAGAAGTGCTCGACGGTGACGGGGAACGCGCCGGTCGCGGCCGGGGCCTTGGCGGTGTCGTCCTTCTTGTCCTTGTCGGCCGAGTCGGAACCGCACCCAGCGAGGAGGCCTACACCGAGGGCCGCGGCGGACACGGTTGCCGCCAGCTGCCGCCAGGGCTTGTTACGTGTCGTTCGGTCGAGGAGCATGCGGGATCCCTTGCTTTCGTGCTGTCCACTACGGCCCCACTTAGGGCAGGCAAACCGTACCCCGGGGAAGTGAGGTAAGCCTAGCCTAAGTTAGAGGACTGTTGTTTCAGCTGCCCGTACTCTGACTTCCCACACTCTGGACGCCATCACTCAACACATGCGTCCGCCCGATCGGCACGACGAGCGGCCGGTCGCCCACCGGATCGTCAATCACCATGGCACGCAGGCCGAATGCCTCGTGCAGCAACTCGGCGGTCAGCACCTCGCGCGGGTGACCCTGCGCCAGGACCGAACCGGCCTTCATCACAATGAGGTTGTCGCTGTAGCGCGCGGCCAGGTTGAGGTCGTGCAGCACCATCACCACGGTGCATCCCGACTCGTGCAGGTCGTCGACCAGGTCGAGCACGTCGATGGCGTGCGCCAGGTCCAGATAGGTGGTGGGCTCGTCGAGCAGCAGCAGATCGGTGCCCTGAGCGAGGGTCATGGATATCCACACGCGTTGACGCTGGCCCCCGGAGAGGGCGTCGACGGGACGGTCGGCCAGGTCGGCCACCCCCGTCATGGCCAGTGCGCGCTCCACGACGGAGGCGTCGTCCGAGGACCACTGGCGCAGCCAGCTCTGGTGCGGATGCCGGCCCCGGGCGACCAGGTCGGCCACGGTCAGGCCCTCCGGCGCGACCGGCGCCTGGGGCAGCAGGCCGAGCTTCTTCGCCACGTCCCTGGTCCGCATCCGCGCGATGTCCTCGCCGTCCAGGACGACGGATCCGCTGGTCGGCTTGAGCAGTCGCGACAGGGTCCGCAACAGGGTGGACTTGCCGCACCCGTTGGGGCCGATGATCGTGGTCACGACCCCCTGCGGGATCGCCACGTCGAGGGAGTCGATGACGGTCCGGTCGCCGTACCCGACCGTGACGCCCCTGGCCGCCAGCCGCGGGACGGCGTCGGCATCGGCCCCAAACTCGATCTCGGTGATGGACTGAGCGACCACGGCTCCCCCTCTATTTAGGCTTGCCTAACCTTTCTATCACCTAGCGGCGGTTCGCCCGCACCAGGAGGTAGATGAGGAAGGGGCCGCCGATCGCGGCGGTGACCACGCCGACCGGCAGGCTGATCGGCAGTGCGGTACGGGCGACCAGGTCCGAGCCGATCAGCAGCAGCGCCCCGACCACGGCGGACGCCACCAACGGCGGCGTCGGGGACTTCGTCAGACGGAGCGCCACCTGCGGCGCCACCATGGCGACGAACGGGACCGGCCCGGCGGCGCTCACCGCGAAGCCGGCCAGCAGCACCGCGCACAGCAGCAGGACGGCCCGTACCAGCGAGAACCGGACGCCGAGGCCGGCGGCCACGTCGTCGCCGAAGTGCAGCGGCTTGAACTGGAAGGAGACGCAGGCCACGACCACCGCGAGGGCGAGCGTGCCCCACAGGGCCACCCCCACCTCGTCCCACGACCGGTTGTCCAGGGAGCCGACCAGCCACGCCTGGGCCCGCGCCACGTCCCTGATGTCGGCGGTGACCAGCAGCCAGGTCGTGATCGCCTCCATCACGGCGCTCACGGAGAGGCCGATGAGGATGAGCCGGAAGCCGTCGACCCCGCGCCGCCACGCCATGAAGTAGACCAGCAGCCCCGTGGCGAGGCCTCCGGCGAGCGCCGCTCCGGACAGCCCCACGGAGCTGACGACCGCGGCCGTGGCCCCGCCGGACACCGTCACCAGGCACACCGCGACCGCGCTGGCGCCCCCGGTGATCCCGAGGATGTCCGGACTGGCCAGCGGATTGCGGGCGATGGACTGGGTGATCGCCCCGGACATCCCCAGCGCGACGCCGACGACGAGCCCGGCCAGGGCCCTCGGCATGCGCAGATCCATGATCACGAACTGGTCGACCTGCTCGCCCCCGCCGAAGAGGGTGGCCACCACCTGCGACAGGCCGAGGGGGAAGTCCCCCACGGCTATGGACAGGCAGAACATCAGGAAGGCCGCCGCCGCCAGCAGCAGCGTGACCAGCACGATCCTGGGCCGCCAGACGAACGACATGCCCCCGATCCGCACGCCCGGCGCCACCGACGGCTTCTCGGCGGGCTTCACCACTGTCACGTTCATGCGCTCTTGAACTTTCCCCGCCACACCAGGACCGCGAAGAACGGGGCGCCGAGGAGAGCGACGAGGATGCCCGCGTCCAGCTCTCCCGGCCGCACCACGACGCGTCCCACGATGTCGCAGACCAGAAGGACGACCGCGCCGAGCAGACCCGCGTACGGCACCAGCCAGCGGTAGTCGGGGCCGGCCAGGTACCGGGCCACGTGCGCGACCATGAGTCCGAGGAAGGCGATGGGGCCGCACGCCGCCGTGGCCGCGCCCGCCAGCAGCGTGATGGCGATGATGCCGGTGATCCGGATCAGGGTGATGTTCACGCCCAGTCCCCGCGCCACGTCGTCGCCCAGGTTCATCAGGTTGACGGAGGGCAGGGTGGCCAGCGCCAGCACCAGCCCGACCACGATGAAGCCGGTCACCGGCCAGATGACGCCGAAACCGACGCCGGCCACCGACCCGGCGTTCCAGAAGCGCAGGGCGTTCAGCGCCGCCTTGTCCGACAGCGCGACCGCCGTCGTCATCGCCATCAGGAACACCGTGACCCCCTGCCCGGCCAGGGCGAGCGTCAGCGGATTGCCGGCGCCGCGGCCGATGCTCGACAGCCCGAACACCACCACACCGGCGAGCGCGGCGCCCAGGAAGGCGAACCAGACGTACTCGAACGGGTCGGTGAGCCCGAGCAGGGCGATCGCCGACACCACGGCGAACGAGGCGCCGGTGTTCACCCCGAGCAGGCCGGTGTCCGCGATCGGGTTGCGCGTGTACCCCTGGATCAGCGCCCCGCCGACACCCAGGGCGATGCCCGCCACGATCGCGAGGACCGTACGGGGCACCCGTACGGTCTGCATGATGAGCCTGGCTTCGGAGAGCTTCTGGTCGGGGTCGGGGTCCGCGAAGAGCCCGTGCCACGCCTCGGCGGGGCTGAGGGCCCGCGCGCCGACGGCGAGGGACACCACCGCCGCGACCACGAGGAACGCGAGGAGCGCGCCCAGGCCCACGATCCGCCGCCGCCGGACCCGCGCGACGACCTGGGAGGCCGCCGGGCGTTCGACCGTGGCGGCGCCCACGTCGAGGCGGGTCATCCCTTGCGTCCGGTGCGGGCTGCGGACCGCCTCGGCGCCTCGCGCTCGCGGGCGGGCGGGCCGCCGGCGGGGCGGCGAGTACCAGTGGGCACGGACGTTCCTTCTTCGTGGGGCAACTGGTTGCACAGTACTGCCGCGCCTCCGGCGGGAACGCACCGGAGGCACGGCAGTGAGCGGGGTGAGGACCCTCTAGACGGCCGGCTGGCGGGCGCCGGCGGCTCCCCCGGTGACCGGACGGGCCTGGTCGGGCACGGCCTTGAGGTTCCGGTCGAGGATCGAGTCGAGTATCTCGCCGACCCGTACCGCGGTGTTGGACAGCAGGGAGGAGGTGATGCCGTGGGTGTGCTCGGTTCCGCCCTGGAGGTAGATGCCGCAGCTCAGTTCGAGGTCGGTCGCCACCCGGTAGTCGCGCTCGACGCGGACCCGGCCCTGGTCGTCGCGGTGGCAGCGGTCCGCGACCTCGCCGAGCAGCCCCAGGCCGTCGGCCTGCTGGTAGCCCGTGGCGCACACCACGACGTCGGCGTCGAGCACGCTCTCCTCGCCGGTGACGAGGGACTTGATGGTGGCGCGGACCCCGTCAGCCGTCTCCTCCACGCCCGTCAGGCGCGAGACGTTCAGGAAGCGCAGGCGCTCGGTGCCGAGCACCTTCTCCTGGTACGACTGCCGGTACAGGTCGTCGATGAGGTCGATGTCGACCACCGAGTAGTTGGTGTTGCCGTGGTAGCCCATCAGCCGCTGCTTGATGTCCTCCGGGGCGGTGAAGTACTCGTCCACCGCCTGGGGGTCGAAGATGCGGTTGGCGAAGCTGCTGTCGTCCGCCGGGCTGTAGCCGTAGCGGGAGAAGACCGCGCAGACCTCGGCCTGCGGGAAACGGCGGTGCAGGTAGGCCACGTTCTCGGCGGCGCTCTGGCCGGCGCCGACCACGACGAAGCGGGTGGGCTCGCTGCCCTCCAGGCCGTCGATCTTCTTCAGCAGGTCGGTGTTGTGCCAGACGTGCTCGGTCCGCTCGACGCCCTCGGGCATGACCGGGCGCAGGCCCGTGGAGATGACGAGGTTGCGGGCCCGGTGGACGACGACCTCGTCGCCGGAGCGCGCCGTCACGTCGAGGTACTCGATGACGCCGTCCTTGACCACGGGCTCGACGGAGACGACCTGGTGGCCGTACGAGACCATGTCGTCGACCTTGGCCGCGGCCCACTCGAGGTAGTCGTGGAACTCGACCCGGAGCGGGAACAGGTTCTTGTGGTTGACGAAGTCGATCAGCCGGCCCTTCTCCTGCAGGTAGCAGAGGAAGCTGTACTCACTGGTCGGGTTCCGGAGCGTCACCAGGTCCTTCATGAAGGACACTTGCATCGTCGCGTCGTCGATGAGCATGCCGCGGTGCCACCCGAACCGGGGCTGCTGCTCGAAGAAGTGGGCGGTGACCGCCTCTTGCCTTCCGACGCGCACGTTGTGCTCGCTGAGCGCGATCGCCATGGCGACGTTCGACGGCCCGAAGCCGATACCGATCAGGTCGTGGATCAGTGGTGCGTCGCCAGGAAGAGCCTGTGACATGTCACTCCCATTTGGTGCGGGACAGCCGCCTGCCAGGCGTCGTGTCAGGGGTGGGGGAAAGGGGGAGTCCAGGCGCACCGGTGACCGGCAGCCGAGTGGAACTTAGGTAAAGCTAACCTGATCCAGACGGCCTGTCGACCAGACAAACCGGACAACGAACCCACACTCGGGTCAATCAAGCCCAGAATCGGGGCTGTTGCGCTGTTAGGTAAGCCTTGCTTTACTTACCTTTGCTCATTCGCTCTTCTGAGGAGGAACCCCGATGCGGGTCGTCATGTTCGGCTATCAGACCTGGGGCCATCGCACCCTGAAGGCGCTCCTGGACTCCGAGCACGACGTCGTCATGGTCGTGACCCACCCCAAGAGCGAGCACGCCTACGAGAAGATCTGGAGCGACTCGGTCGCCGACCTCGCCGAGGAGCACGGCGTCCCGGTCGTCATCCGCAACCGCCCCGACGACGAGGAGCTGTTCCAGCAGCTCAAGGAAGCCGACGCGGACATCCTCGTCGCGAACAACTGGCGCACCTGGATCCCGCCGCGCATTTACACCCTGCCGCGCCACGGCACCCTGAACATCCACGACTCGCTCCTCCCGAAGTACGCGGGCTTCTCGCCCCTCATCTGGGCCCTCATCAACGGCGAGCCCGAAGTCGGTGTGACGGCCCACATGATGGACGAGGTGCTCGACGCCGGCGACATCGTCATGCAGCGCTCGATCCCCGTCGGCCCGACGGACACGACCACGGACCTGTTCCACAAGACGGTCGACCTGATCGCCCCGGTGACGATCGGCGCCCTCAACCTCATCGCGTCCGGACAGACCGAGTTCACGAAGCAGGACCGCACCCAGGCCACCTTCTTCCACAAGCGGGCCGAGGAGGACATCCGGATCGACTGGTCCTGGCCCGCCGAAACCCTGGAACGCCTGATCCGCGCCCAGTCGGCCCCGTACCCCGCCGCCTTCACCTTCCACAAGGGCAAGCGCCTGGAGATCCTCACGGCCGTCGTCTCCGAGGGCCGCTACGGCGGCACCCCGGGCCGCATCTTCTACCGCGAGGGCGAAGGCGTGGTCATAGTCGCCGGCGCGGACGCCCGTACGGGCCAGAACCACGGCCTGTCCATCACGGCCGTCCGCACGGAGGACGGCACGGAACTCCCGGCGTCGGCCTACTTCAAGTCCATGGGCGGCTACCTCAAGACCCACCCGTAACCCGGTCCCCCAGAACCCCGGCCCGCCCCGGACGGTCCCCGGGCGGGCCGGCCCTCACCGCAGCGCCGAGCACGCCGTCGACACGGCTCTCAGGTCGCACTCATGCCGGTCATACCGTCGCAGAACTCCCGGTATGCCTGCGAGATGTCCGAGAAACGCACCGTGGTGATCTCCTCGCGAGTGAGCGCGCCGACCCCTCCGTGCTGCTCGTACAGCCGCAGGTCCCGTAGTGCCGCGGCCTTGCGGCACAGCTCCCGGGCGAAGCGGCCGTTGCCCAGCTGATCGACGAGCCCGTCGTCGACGGCACGCCGGCAGCAGGCCTCCAGTACGGAGGCCGCATCCTCGTCGAGGACGTCACCCTGGGCGTCCAGCAGGTTGCGGGCGATCTGGACGAGCTCGTCGGCGGAGTACGACGGGAAGTCCACGCGCGTGGTGAACCGGGACGCCAGCCCCGGGTTCGCCGCGAGGAGCTCGGTGATCTCGTCCGGGTAGCCGGCGAGGATGACCACGAGCCGGTCCCGGTCGTCCTCGGCCCGCTTGAGCAGGACCTGGAGCGCCTCGTCCCCGAAGGCGTCGCCGCCGGAGTAGCCGCTGTTGGACAGGGCGTACGCCTCATCGATGAACAGCACGCCATCGAGTGCGGAGTCGATGGCCTTGGTCGTCTTGATGGCCGTCGAACCGAGATGCTGGCCGACCAGGTCGACCCGCTGGACTTCCACGACGTGGCCTTGCTCCAGCAGCCCGAGTCCGGCGAAGACCTTCCCCACCACCCGGGCAACGGTGGTCTTCCCCGTCCCGGGCGGGCCGGTGAACACGAAGTGCTGAGGAGCCGCGGTCGAGGGAAGCCCCTGCTCCTTGCGCACGGCTGCCATGCGCAACTGCGCCGCCAGCGTGCGCAGCTGCCGCTTGATCGCCTCCAGACCCACCATGCCGTCCAGCTCCGCCATCGCTCCGGCCAGGAGGAGCTCCCGCGACCGCGAGCCGTCGGACGGCGCAGACCCGGCCGCGCCGTCCACCGGGGCCGGTGCCTGCGGTTCCGGTGCCCGCGGTTCGGGCGTTGCGGCGGCCCGGACAGTGACGGCCTGGGCGCGGGTGGCTACATCGGCAAGCGTGGGGAAGCAGCGGAAGGCGTACTGGAAGTTCCGCAGCGCTTCCTCCTGTTGCCCGAGTCCCTCATGCGCCAGGCCGCGTACGTAGGCGACTTCGCCCTCGTACCGGCTCTCCCGCCCCAGAGCTCGCGGGAGCTGGGCAAGTGCGTTGAGCGCCTCGTGGAACACGTGCTGTTCGACCAAGGCGCGGGCCACGTAGAGCTGGGACTCGTCGCGAAGGAAGTTGTCGGTGATGTTCCGCGAGAAGTGCAGCACGAGCTGCCAGTCCTGCTTCAGGAAGGCGTACCTCGTGGCGATGAACCGCGTTTCGTCACAGTCGAGCTGAGCCTCCTCCAGCGACACCCAGGCTTCCCCCAGCCTCCGCTCGCGCAGGAGTCCCGCCACGGCGGCGAGCCAGAGGTCACGCGCCGTTTCGAGGCGGAAGGTGACGTACACACCGAGGTCGAAGCGCGATTGCAGCGCCAAATTGCACTTGCTACGCAAAGCGCCGAACGACCGGTGGTGGAGCGACATCGCATCAAGTGCCTCGGCCTGCCGCTGCCCTGCCGCATGCAGGCCGAGCCAGGCATCAGCGGCCGCAGGGTCGTACCCGATGGCCTGCTCGAAACGGCTCGCCGCCCAGTCCGGCCGCCCCTGCCGCAGGAATCCGACCCCTTCCGCCCAGGCCCGCTCACTCCGCCTGGCGGCCCCCCACGGCGCGGACACTCCAGACATCGCTTCCCCCCACCCTCGACGGGCTGCCGGCTCCGGTCGCCCACTGGAGCGCGATTATTGCACCTGCCAAGGATGCGCCGATCACTCACTCCGAGCCCGCTCCCGCCCAGGCTTCGCACGCCTCGATCCGCGCCTTGACCTGCGGATCATCAGCCAGCGCCGTCCAGACGGGCTCCCGTGAGAGCGACCCCTTGCAGATTCGCATCCTGCAGGTCTACGTCGTGGCGCCGGGGAGACGGGACCCGCGCAAGTCCGTCACCGAATGAACCTGACGCACCGGCCGGCGCCCGAGGACTGTCAGAGCCGCGCTCACGTCGGGAGCGAGAGCGACGCTCGGCGCCGCCGAGCCGTTCGTGGAGGTTCCCGGACCCGAGCAGCTTGATCGCCGCGACGGCACGGACGTGAACAGACCGTTTCTGAGGTCAAGTTGAGCTACATCGTGCGCCACCGAAGCGTGAGGTGCGTAGCGAATCCGTCCACGCCGCACCTCACACGAACCTCACTACCCTGCAGGTCAGGCGTCCTTCGCCACTCGCTCCAGGATCGCCACGCACTCCACGTGGTGCGTCATCGAAATAAGGTCTAGCCAAAACAGGTTAAAGAAAGCCGCAGGTCAGAGGCCTTGGATGCGCAAATTGGACAGGCTGCCGGTGTGCGTTACGTGCAAAGTGGGCGGTGTGGGTAGCGTGCTGACGCTGGTTGGCACCTCCGGCCCGACCGGAATGGCCCCCACCAGCCGGAAAGCGGGACACCCACGGGCCGGGCACCCCAGGCCCAACGGGCACGACGTCGGTACCGGGACCGTCAGTGCCGGCCAGCCTGCTGGCGGCGGCATACCTGCCGCCTTGAGAACGGGCTGAGTCGACATCGGCGCACGCCTGACCAACTCGGCGACTTGGCCCATCCTCATCACCTATGACTCGGCATTCGAGGAAGAGGGTCGTGAACTCATCTCCCACAGCCTGCACGCCGAGTGAATGTGTGTCGAATGATTGATGACCACACATGCATTCATACCGCACCGGTGATTTTGAAGGTGGCCCAGAAGAGCGGGTTCTCGGCTGCCTGCCGGTCGAGGTCGATGCGCCAGTGGGAATGTAGGCTGCTCAGAAGTGACTGCGCAGTAGCCACCGATTCCTGTCGCGGGGGCGTACGCCACTCATGTCCACGGAGGTAACGGACCGTGTCACGGAACGCCGTGCCAGCGTCCGCGCCAGCGCCGATAAGAGCGTGCAGAATGGCGGAGAAGACCATACTCAGGAGATCAGTGATCTCCCACAGCGTGGCAATGACTGCTCTCGCTCCTCGCGCGAGAAACGCCGCCTCAAGTGTCCTCAAGGTCTGCACGGTCCGCGCAATACTTTCGTGAGCCCCAGTCCTGCAGGCGTTCAGGATAACTAGGTCGGCACGCGAGAAGTCGCCCTCGGCAAGGATCATACTCGTGGTGAGCGTGGCCTCCCCCAGCGACCTTCCCTGCAACATCAGCCCGGCGGACCATCGGTCGGGATGCGTCAAACCATGGGATGCCACGTGGATGATGCGAGCCCCGGACATGGACCGCAGCGCCTGTGCTGGATGCGCTTCCTCTTCTGCGAGAACTTCCGCGCCACCGTAAAGAGAGGAGACCAGGTGAGCTTCGAAAATCGGTCCGCCGATAGGGTCGATCCCCTCGATACATGCCCCGCTGTGCGCCACCACCAATACCTCGGCTGCCGCTATGCGTCGCCTAGGCCTTTCAAGGGCCGACGCGAGACGCAAAGTGGGTGCATATGAGATCTGGTCGAAGGCGTCATTGAGGGTCGCTGCGTGCCCGATGTCCAGCGGGACCGCATGAAGGGGCAATAGTTCCATCGGGGATGTGGGGCTGAGAATCAATCGATTGAGCCCCTGCCGAGAGGCCAACTCGGAAAGAGAAGTAGCCATCCCCATGCATGAACCAAGAAGTTGATTTAGGGAGTCCCCCCACCACCCCGCTTGCTGGTTCTGCCCCCATTCGCCTACTGCTTCACTCAGAGGATTAAGTATGATTTCCTCGCATGAAATAAGGTCGAAGCATGGCCGGTCCGCACTGCCCCAACGCGCCGCTATCTGGAGCCTTCCGAACCGGTTAATCAGGTGCACGAAGACCGTTCCAGCATCGAACCAGTGCCGGTCCTGACTGTGCCGCGACCCCTCCTGTCCGTGTGGCCAGTTCGAAGTCGCACGGAGGAGTTCGAGGGCGCGCCCTCGCGTCTCGACGGCTTCCCGGACGTCCGCCTCGGCCTCGGACACGTCCTTTCCGTCGAGGATCAGCGCAGAGCGCCGAGCTCGCGCGCGCGCCAGATCTCTGGTAGCTCCCACGAAGTCCTGATGCTCGACGATTCCGGGAATCACTGAGATTTCGTCACGAATTTCTTCACCCTTGGCATTCTCGCAGCTCCGGAAAGCGATCTCCGCCGATTGATCGAGCCCTTCGAGCGCAATGCGCTGCCCTATTCCTGCCACCTCATCACCGACGAGATGACGAAGGGCCTCTATCCCCTTGGACCTCATCCGGGCGCACAGTTCCTCTGGAATCGGGAACCAACTACTACCGATGGACGTGGGTTCACCGTCACCCACGAGGCGAACGACGGCGAGACGGGTGTATCCGACGGAAGCAAGGTGAAGCAGCTCCCAGGCATGTTCAACCCAGGACAAGGAATAAGTGTACGGGGCCCGGATCGCGGGGCCCTGATCGCCCGGAGGGGAGGGGAATTTCAGCCACAGCCTCACGCCGTCAGCAGTTTCCTCCACCCCAACCCCGAACTCCGCACCCTGCTCCCTGAGCTCCTGCACGGCACGGAGGTGCGCATCGCTATCGACCGTAGCCATCCAAACGGGGTGGGGTCCTACGCGTACATGGAAGAAGCGCGTCCCGCAGGTGACGATCTCCTCCACCATCCACTCTGGCACGGAACCCATCAGTTCATCAGGAGCCGAGTCCCACAACAGGTCGTCATCCGCAAATAACCGGGGCTGATGAATCCTCTGCCCCGCCAGAAGGCACTGCTCACCGTACAGCTCGTCTCCTGTGGGAGCTTCCATCAACGCCAACTCGTATGCCGTCAGACTAAGTACAAATTCTTGCATCTGGGCATCCCAAGCATTGAGATCATGAAGGAGTCCCTCTTTCACCTCGGGCGGAGCATTGCGCCCGTACTGATGCACAGCATGCTCGAGATCGTTTCGATGACACCAGCGCCGAACGGCTGCTGCAAGGTCGGGCCTGTCGACCAACGCCGGGCGCTCATCAAGGATTTCCTCTCCCAAGCTGGCCTTAATGGCCCCCTTCGAGACGAAGTGCTGCATAAGACTCGCTGCCACGCCTGTGGTCGATTCGAACAGGAGGTCTTCGGGGAGGCGCAAGAATGGGTCGGCGCGATTCTTGATCGCAATGTCGAGGAAGTCATCGGGCATCCGCCACAAGGTCGTCAATTCTTGACGGACCAACTCCGGAGGCCGACGTAGCAGCCGACGTCCAGTCCACAACTCGACCAGAAGTACACCAAGTCCGCGCACGTCCCACCAGCGCTCCCATGGTGCCCCGTTCCGGCGGACTGTGCGCAGCACGGGCAGAACCAGGCCACTGGCCACCGACTGCACAGGTACATCGGAAGCGACGAAGCCCGCGGACCGGAGGTGCCGGCTGATGGTCTGGGGGGAACTGCCCCTAATATCCTCTGTAGCGATACTCCCCAGCATTGTTGCGAGCGTGAGCTGATCGCTCGCAACCCAGGGGGCCAGCATCTCCATCCGGCGCGTTTGGGGGTTGATGCCACGACAGACCCGGGCTGCAAGACTGTCGGTCCACGTATCACGTATCCGGTTCATGTCATTTCGCATCAGCGTCTGCATCCCTCCCACATGGACAGGCGCGTGTCACAGCAATGCCGTGCATCGCCCTCAACTCCAGTAGAGACTAAGGGAGATCAGGTTTCTTGGTGCGAAGACTCTGCGCATGCCTTGTCCCGGGAGGACTCACGTCGATGCCACAAGTTCCCACAACCGTCGTCCAGGTCGCAGTCATTCTTCTCCTGGTGCTCCCTGGCGTCGTCTACCAGTTCGTCCATGAACGTGCCCACGGCTTGGTTCCCGGCCACAGGGATCTCGGCGAGCGTGTACTCCGTGCGGTGACGGCCGGCATCGTGCTCGACACGTCATATGTCCTCCTCGTCGGCCCTTGGCTCATACGGCTCCTGCGTGATCAGCGTCGCGGTTGGCTGAGCGGAGCGGCCGACCATCCACGCACCGTGGCGCTGGCCGCGATGCTCCTCCTCATCGCGCTGCCGGCTGGGGCCGCGTGGCTTGTCTCACGGCTGCGCCTACGGGGAAGCCATTCATCCTACGAACGGACCCCCACGGCTTGGGACAGTGCATTCCGCCGGCGAGGCCACTGCCTGGTCCGCGTACGGCTGAAGAGTGGGGCTTGGGTGGGCGGCTGGTACGGCGAGGGATCCTATGCCTCGAGTTACCCGGAGGCCCCCGATCTGTATCTGCAGAGCGCGTGGGCCGTGTCACGGACGGGTTGGCTCGAACGCCCCCTGGAACACACCGGCGGGATCTACATTCGCATGGACGAAGTAGAGTTCCTCGACTTTGTCGAAGTTCCTCCCCCCGCTGACTACGGAGATACAACCGGTGAACGACGCCCGACCGCAGTTCGACCCGAACGGGAAGAGGGGCTACAAGCCCGTCGGCCAGAGGCCCGAGCCGACGCAGGCTCCCCCCGCACCCCCTCCGATTCCTGAACCTGAGACGGGTACCTCCGAGAGCACCTAACTCGTCGCATCCAGTCAAGCGGGTGGTCCAGCTTCGGCGGTCGAAGGCTGCTGCCGCCAGCTCTGGGGACGTGAGAGGGGCGCCTCACCGGCTCCGGAAGAGCTCCGCCAACCCGCTACACCAAGGCCGCCTTGCGCACCGGCCGACCTCAGGTGGCTGAACTGATCGACGCCGCCCGGGTCCCCGTGTTCCCGCTCGACCAGCACCAGGTGGTGCGCCCCGGCGAGATGGGGACGGTGGAGGAGATTCGGGAGGCGCCGCGCTAAACAGCCAGTTCCGCTGCGGCGGAAGCGACGCCTACCTCCACTGGGTGGTCGACCTGCTGGGTCTCGAAGGGAACGCGCCCACCTTGTGGGAGCCGGACGACAAGGTACGTCTGCTTACGGCCGACAGTCCGCAGGAGCTGGAGGATTTCCTGTCCACGCAACGGGCCCAGGGCTACGAGGTCCGAATCTCGGCGGGCTATTTCGGGAGGTGGACGACCAAGATCACTTCGAGCATGGCCTCGCTGCCGGCGGACGTCATCGTCGGCGACTGGGCGAGGCCTTGGAACCGTACGGAGACCGTTCCCTGCTCGGCGTACCTCCGGCACCGCTCTGGGCCACCGACCCTGCGGGCTTGGGGCAGGTTGGCTGCGTCTACACCGCGCAGGGCTTCGAATACGACTGGTCCGGCGTGATCATGGGCCCGGAGCTCGTCTGGCGGACCGACCGCAAGGTGGTGGACCGCACGGCGTCCAAGGACCCTTCCTTCACCAAGGCCACCCCCGACGAGGACGTCGACCGCCTCGTCCGCAACACCTACAAGGTGCTACTGACCCGGGGCATGGTCGGAACAATCATCTACTCGGCTGACCCGGAAACCCGCGAGAAGCTCCGCTCACTGGTCACCCCTGCCGCAGAGGTTCGGACCTCCGAGTGAGCCTGGCGGAACAGCGCACGTGCCGGCCGTTCGCCATGCCCTGACGAGGCGGACGCGACGAGCTACGCCCCGGATCTGCTCACCAGGCTGGCTCGATCTTACGGCTGCCCCTTGGCTCTCTTTCGTGCTGAGCCACAGGGCAGCCCATCATCCCTCGCACCGATCACTGCCGCTCAGAAAGCAATGAATCGCACAGGCTCGCCAAGCACGACTGCAGCCTGCTCCAGGTTCGCCAGGCGGGCCGAAAGCGTTGCTTCCGCCAGTCTTGGCGGCAAGGCCTCGGCAAACTTGAGCCCCCGTACAGCGCGCTCGTCCACCGCAGGAAGACAGAGCCTGCCAGCCGCCCCCGCGGTCCGCGCCTTCCAGACGACCGGGCTGACGTCCTCACGCAACCGGATCCAGTGGTCGTTGATGCGCTGTCCCGGCACCGTCAATCCATCGAGCGTCGCCGCCAGCGTCGCGTTGGCCCGGTGCCCGGCCCATGTCCACCAGCGCATACGGCCATCCGCATCTCGGATGATGAGGGTGCCGCCTGGATGCACTCGTTCCAGGAAGTGGTCACGCGCCTGACTCAGGGACGACGTCGCCCTGGGCGTCAGCTTCACAGGCGGGTCGGTGCCCAAGAGCACTGCGCGCATGGCGCGCGACACCTCGAAGGACGTCCCGCTTCCGAACCCTGAGCCGCTCCACTTCGCCTTCCCCCCACCATCCACGGGCTCCACGAAACAGCGCTTGCGCTTCCAGTCGATGTAGGTGACGAGCCAGCTCCGGCCACCCAGCAGCAGTCGTCGGGGCCCGTCGACCCGCTCCGTCAGCAGGCTGGGATCAGTCCGGCCGATCTCCGACCTGCCGTACAGCACGGTGAACTGCGGAGGCGCGGTGAACACCGCGGTGAGGTTCATGAAATGGCGTTGGCCGAAGCGCCGTTCGGCTTCGGGCCCGATGAACAGCATGCCGCCGTCGCGGTCGAGGTATCCCTCATCGACCAGATGACGCACGATCGGTTCGGCCCCGCCCCCGAAGGGGCCGAGGCCTCCCCACCACTCGTGCCATAGGTTCTCACCGACCCTGTGCTCTTGAAGGCAGAGCGCCAGCAGCTGCTGCGCGACGATGTGTCGCGGTTCCGGCGGCGCGGTCACCGGCTCCACCCAGCCTCGCGACCACTGGAGCAGCAGTCCCGCCGCCTCCAGCAGACCGGGCTCGTCCAAGGCCAGGAACAGGCAGTTGCGGGAGGTTCCCGACCTCCGCCCGGTCCGGCCCAGCCGCTGCAGGAAGGACGCGACCGTGGACGGGGCATCGATCTGGATCACCCTGTCGAGGTCCCCCACGTCGATGCCGAGTTCGAGCGTGCTGGTTGAGACGATGACGCAGTCGCGTGCGTCCGCGAACGCCGCCTCCGCCCGCCTACGTTCGTCGAGTGACAGGGAGGCGTGGGAGAGGAAAGTGGTGATGCCCTTCGCCCGAAGCTTCTCGCCGAGTTCCTCGACGAAGCGCCTCGACTCGCAGAACACCAGGCGCTTCTCTCCCTTGTGCAATGCGGCAATGACCGTGGCCGCATTGTCGAGGGAGCCCACGTAGTCGAGTTGAACGTCGCCAGGGGGCAAGGGCGCAGCGGCTCCGCCTGCCGACTGTGCCGACTCCCTCAGGTACGGGGCCAGAACTCTGGCCGGGCGCTTCCCCACGCCTGAGCCCTGGAGCCAGGCCAGCAGCTGCTCCGGATTGCCCACCGTCGCCGAGAGCCCCACCCTTTGTAGCGGTCGGCCCACGACCCGCTGCATCCGCTCCAGTACGGACAGGAGGTGCCAGCCACGGTCGTCGCCGGCGAAGGCATGTACCTCATCGACTACCACGGCCCTCAGCCCGGAGAAGAAGGCTGCGTGGTCGACGTTCACACTGACCAGCATGGCCTCCAACGATTCCGGCGTCGTGAGCAGCACGTCAGGACGGGCCGCCAGGATCCGTTTCCGTGCACCGGCGGTGGTGTCACCGTGCCACAGGGCTGCGCTCCGCCCGAGCCAGGACGCGTAGGTCTCCAGGCGTGGAAGAAGGTTGTTGAGCAGTGCCTTGAGCGGGCAGACGTAGAGGATCGAGGTGCCGGTCCAGCGGTTCTTCGCCATCCTGGACAGCAGCGGAAAGCAGGCGGCTTCCGTCTTGCCACCTGCGGTGGGGGCGAGGAGGACCGCATCGTCACCCGCGATCAGCGGGGAAATCGCCTCCTGCTGGAGGGGCCGCAGACCACTCCAGCCGAGCGTGTTGACGATGTGGTGGGCCAGGACGGGTTCCAGCTCGTCGAAGGAGCTCATGGCAGTTCCAAGTGGACGTCGCCCGCGTCTCCCGCTGCCGCGTTGCGTTCGGTCTCGGTGAGCTCGGACGCCTTCAAGGTGAGTGCGTAATGCTCCCGTGGGTCGAAATCGACGAAATCATCCACGCGGTCAAGCACATCGGCGACCAGCTTGCGCAGAAAGACGCGAGGCGCCACACCGACCTTGCCGCCGAGGCCTCCGGTGACAGCCGCGGCCAGCTCGTCCACGTACGCGTCGTCCACCCGATCCACGACGCGCTCCGGGTGACGGGCCTCGTCCCGGTAGAGCCCCCGTACCCTGCGGCCCAGCTCGCCAAGGTGCGGCAGGTCGAAGCCGGGGAGCCGAAGCTGGACCGCACGAGGTGAGTCGAAGCGGGAGTCGGTGGTGAAGTCGGTAGACAGCCGCTGGGCGAGCGGGGCCAGCCGCTGCGCGCCCTGCTGCCCGTCGTAAAAGGCGGGCGTGCCGGTGATGACGAGGAACAGTCCCGGGAAGCGTCCTGCGTCGATCTCGTCGAGCAGCTGCCGCAGGGCGTTGAGCCCCTTCTCTCGTACGTCGCCCCGCACCCGCTGGAGGGTTTCGATCTCGTCGAGGACGAGGAGTAGCCCGGGATGCCCGCAGTCCCGCAGCACGGTGAGCAATCCCTGAAGGAATCCGAGCGCGGCGAAGTGGTCGAGATCCCCGCGAACGCCCGCCGCCTTACGGGCGGAGGCAGCCACGGATTTCTGCCCGCCGAGCCAGGCGATCAGTGCTTCGGCGGTCGCGCCGTCGCCGGCTGCGACAGCTCTGCGGTAGCCGCGAAGAGCTGCGGCGAAGGCAGGCGTGGTCCGGGCGACATCGGCCAACCGCCGCTCCATGAGCGTGTCGACGGCAGCGCCGAGCGCCACCTCATCGTCCTCGTCGACCTCGCCCGCGTCGAGAACTTCCTCTTCAAGGGTGTAGAACCACGAGTCGACCACCGCCCGCAGCGCACTCGGCTGGTGTGTCGCCGTGGTCAGCCTTTCCGTCAGCCTGCGGTAGACGGTCTCCAGCCGGTGCAACGGCGTCTCCGTCTCGGAGATCTGCACCTCGGCTACGGCCAGTCCCGCCCGCTTGGCCCGTTCGGCAAGCCACCGGGCGAAGAAGGTCTTGCCCGATCCGTAGTCGCCGCGGATGGCGTGAAAGGCCGCGCCGCCACGCGCCACGGTCGCAAGGTCGTCGTCGAGCGCCTCCTCGAAGCGCCCGAGGCCGACGGCGAGCAGGTCGAGACCGGCCTGGGGTACGGTTCCGCGCCGGAGCGCGTCGATCACCTCGCGCCGGCGGACCGTGCTCCCCACGGCCGGGAGGGCGGTCACTCGGCATCCCGTTCGGCCGGGAGGAACTGCGCACGCAGCAGTGTCTCGTCGAGTTTCACCGTGTGTCCCCCGTCGATGAAGCCGAGGACGGGATATCCCTCGACATTCAACAGTCGCTGGACGGTGGCGACGAAGCCCTCGATATTGCGCCGCACCCGGCCGGTTGCCGAGATCGCCGCGGCCAGAGCGGACGGCGACATGGTGCCGCCGGCCCCGACCAGCTCGTTGATGACCGCAGTCACGACCGCAGTTTCCGGCGCCTTGCGGACGTACGCCTTCTGCGCCTCGTAGACCTCGCTCGCTACCACGCGGTCACCGAGGCTGTCCCGCGAAGCGGCAGGCTGCGCGGGACCGGGCTTCTCGCCTGTCACAACGTCGGCGTCGGTGGAGTGTTCCTCGGACTGCTTCCGTGGCTTGGCCGACTTGGTCTTCGGCTTCGTCCCCGTTTCCGCCGGAGCCGCAGTGTGGAGCTCCCCTTCCGCAGATGCTGCGGACGGCGTACGCCACCACGAAGGTGCCGCCTGTTCCCTGGGCAGCAGGTCCCAGTCATCCGGCACCTCGCCCACCGAGGGTACGAGGACCAGCACCGGCACGGTGACTTCCGCGAGGGCCGCACCGCCGTGGTAGCCGGCCCGGCGACCGGAGTACCGGATGTTCTCGCGCCAGGGCACGATGATCGATCCGTTGCCGGCCAGGACGCGGGGGCCCTGCAGGCACACCTCGCCCACTCCAGCGTCCGTGCCGATCCGCCAGCGCGCGGACTCGACTGCCCCTGCCACTTCAGCCGCGGCCCTCCCCGGTTCGCGATCCAGTACATGACCGTGGTCGGAGACCAGCACCACGGGCCGACCGTAGCTACGGGCCGCGGCCAGCAATTCGCGCAGGTATGTGACGTCATGCAGGGACCAGGCAGTGCGTTGGCCCTGCTGGCCCGAGTCAAGAGCATCGTCGATGGTGTTGAGGACGACTCCGACAACGGCGTCCGAGGCGAGGGCGAGCAGCAGTTCCGGGGCGAGGAAGTGGCCTGCCTCCCCGCCGATGGACGCCTTGTGGAACAACCGGGCGTCTTTTCGCTTCTTGCGCCAGAACGCCTTGAAGCCTGCCTCTTCAGCCGACTGACCGCCGGAGGCGGCCGCTCCGGTCAGCAGAGAGGCCCGGCTCGTCTGGGTCACCGAGGGGAATGCCGACACGGCGGCAAGCCGTCGCGGCCGTTCACCCGGCGCGGGGCGCGGCACCACCTCGCGCCAACCCTCGCGTTCCACGTCCTCGCCGAGCTGGGCGGCGACCGCGCTGCTCATCCCGTCGAGCACGATCAGCAGAGGGGGCGCTCCTGCCGCCAGCGGACGCGCGACGGTCTCCATGACCCTCTCGACAACCAGGCAGTCACCGGGCTGCTGCGCGGTGGCATGGGGAGCCCAGTCGGCCAGGTGCCGGGCGAAGGCTTCGTCCAGTGCTTCGCGGCGGGCCCGGCCGTCCTCGTACAGCGCCCTCAGGTGCCGTGCCGCCTCCGGATCGCCCCCGGGGTCGCCGGCCCACAGCACCGTCAGCGCCCGGTCCACCCACCCCCAGTCGGCAGCATGCTCGGCCACGCCACCGGCCACGCCCGCGACGGTGGGGTCGGGCAGGCGCAGCCAGCGGGCAAGGCGGACGGCCATCTGGGCCACCCGCACCCGGTCAGGGTAGAGAGCGACCAGCGCGTGCCCGGTCAGCTCGGCCAGTTCGGCTTCGCCGCCGTCCGGTGCCTGCTGGGCCGCCTCGATCGTCGCGCTCAGGTGCGCCGCGAAGCCGGCGGGAAGGAAGCGGCTGGTGGCCAGGGCGGCTGTCAGTCCCGCGTCGCGAGCCAGTTCGTCAGCACGGTCGAGGATGGCGAACACGCGTTGTCTGGCACTATCGTTGCCGCGTACCTCCGCGATCCAGCGGAGCATGGATCCTTCCACCGCGTCCGTGAAAGCGGTCAGTTCGGCACGACGCGGCCGCGTCTGTCCGAAGAGGCCGCCAACGGCAAGGACGGTGTCGGGACTGACTGCTGGATCACGCAAGGTCGCGCCGAGCAGCCCGAGTGCCATGGCATCCGGACCGCGGCCTGTCTCGGCCAGCGCGAGCAGGACGGGTACGGCCGGACCCGCGATCTCACCCAGCCACTTCTTCAGCTCCGAGCGCTCGGTCTCGCCCAGGTCGGAGAAACGCTGAGGCCCTGCGCCCGTACGGGACCAGGCCAGCATCGAGTCGGGGTCGAGTGCGGTCTCTCTGCCAGGGGCCGTGACGCCTTCGCGGTGCAGTCCGAGACGTTCGACGACGAGTGCGCGTACCGCCGTGTCCCGGGTGAGGACCCCAGCTGTCCGCGGCCAGCCGCGGTCCGCGGGTTCGGCATCGACGAGTGCGTCCAGCAGCCAGTCCTCGCGGTACATCCGCATGTCGAGCCCGGCAGCGCCGAAGCGCTGAAGGACGATCTCGGCCTTGTTCACCGTGAGCGTGCGCCTGCGGACGGCGTGGCCGCGCAGGTCCCAGCCCAGCTGTGCGTCGTCGACTCCCGTGGTGAGGACGAGCAGGCTGCCGGATGCCTCCTGCGCACGGTGCTCGCGCCATGCGTCGAGCAGCCCGAGCACGGACGACTCGTCGCGGACCCTGACCCTGCGCGGCTGCCCTGCCACGGTGGCCGTGAACTCGGCTGCTGCGCCCTTCGCGTACGTGCCGTGGACCAGCACCAGGGAGCGGTCGCGGAGTGCGGACGCGTTCCGTTCCAGCAGCGCTTCGACGGTGCGCCGTCCGACCTGTGGCAGGGATGGGGCCATCAGCGCTGGGTCTCCTCGGTGTCGGACCCGGCGGACCCGGCCTCGACGACCCGCCAGGAAATCTGGACCTGGGCACCGGGGTGGTCTGCGAGATAGGTCCGCAGATCAGCGCTGAGGTCCGCGACGGTGGCGGCGAGGCTGGCTTCCAGCCGAGTCGGCTCGACCAGGTAGCTGGCCCCGGTGAGGTGCTCAGCTGCTTTCTGCGTGCCGACGGGCTGTACGGGTTCGGCGATCGGTACGTCCGTTTGCTGGGCGGCCCCGCTCTGCTGCTCCAGCGCAGGCACGGACGGGTTTCCATGAACAGTGAGCCGGACGTCCTGCGCGGTCGGCCCCGCCTGGTTTTGCTGCATGGTGGCGTGCAGCTGGGGCGCGGCCGGCTGCGCCGCCTGCGCGAGGCGGGTGGCCTCCCGCATGAGGAGCATGGCCGAGCTCTGGATGCCACCGAGGACCGGCGCCAACGGCTCGTCCACGGTCTCGTGGCGGCTGGCCGTCTGCTGAACATTGGCCATCAGGGCGCGGGCCCGGTCGCCGACGGAGTCGTCACGGGTCGCCAGCTCGTGCACCGTGTCGAGCAGCGGCGGCCATTCCCCATCGGCAAGGGCGTCCCGGACTGCGGGCGCCTGCTTGAGGGCGGCTCCGATCTCCTCGTCGGCCACCGTGTACGTGGCTCGCGCGAGGTCCTGGAGCACGAGGGTCGGGTCGCTGCCAGGGCGCGCCACGCGCGCAATCAGGTCGGCGGCCGCCTTCAGGGACTGCATGCGGGGCGCCTCTGCACCGCCCGGGCCTGCCAGGCCGAGCCGGCCGGCCTGGCGCTGCAGCAGATCGCGGGCTTCTGCCACAGCCTTGCTGTGCCCTTCTGCGACCTCGCGGATCTGGGCGGCGAGCTGGGCGACGTTCCGGGCGAAGAGGACCGGCGGCACCTGCTTGCCGAAGATGACGGCGGCCCGCCGCAGCGCCGTGTCGAAGGTCTCCTCGTCCGGCAGCACGACCGCGCGCAGCCCGTAGCCCGCACCGATCTTGTCGAGGTCGGGCGCCTTGGGGAGGGTGGAGGTCTGGTAGATCCAGGTGCGGTCGTCGAGCAGGGCGTAGGTGGCGATGAGCAGGTTGGCGACGTGCCGGTCGAGCCCCTCGTAGCCCATGTCCTCGATCCAGCCGCGGATGGTCTCCACGGCAAGGTCGTCGCTGGGGTCCTGGGTCTCCGCGGCGCGCTTGTTGATGCGCAGCCGCCAGTCGTTGCTGACGTTGAGCGGCCCGTCGTGGACCTCGCCGAGGCGAAGCCCGTGGACGATCTTGCGGACCCTCTTGATGTGGTGGCTGTCGACCACCACGCGGCGCGAGCCGTCCGCCATCGCCCGGGTGATCCACTCAAGGGTGATTTTCAGGTCGCCGAGGGTGATGGCCTCGCGCTTGCCCAGCGGGTCGAACTCGGGGTGCTTGGGGTAACGCGCCGCGTACATCTCGTCTGCGAGCACGAAGAGGTTCTGCTCGAAGCCGACCGCCGGCTCCGGCTTGGTCCGCTCGAAGCCCCGCTGGAGCGCGACCAGGTGCTGCCCCTCGTGCACCTGGGCGCCGACGACTCCCGGCTCGGCCTTGTTGATCCCGTACAGCTGGAGGAGCGCCTCGGTGAGGCGTTCGGTGAGGCTGTCCCGGGACGCCTTGAGCTGGTTGCGGATCTGGATGCGCTCCTCGGCGGGCCGGGTGGCCGTGTGGTCCTCCAGTCGGTCCCGTTCCAGCAGATAGTTGATCTTCAGGAGGCGGCCGAGCTGCCGGCCCGTCTGCTCGGAGAAGAAGTCCGGCACCCAGACGAGAACGGGCTCGTTGCGTCCCGCTCGCAGAAGCTTGTCGACGCGGTCGAGGTCGTCGTTCGGCCCGTGCTCGCCGTCATCGAAGGGGTAGTCGAAGATGAAGCGGATGTGGGCCCTCTGCTCGGGGCTGAACTCCTCGTCCGGCAAGTGCCGGTCGCGCACGTTGCCGAAGACGAACTCCACCGTCCGCTTGGTACCGCGCCAGACGACATCGCGCTCGCAGACGAACGCCTGGGTGTCCTGGATGCCGAGTGCCCGCCACAGCTGATCCTTGATCCACTGGCGTCGGTAGCCAAGCTGGTCGGCGACTCCCTGTACCTCTTCGAGGAGCGGTTCCACGTCCAGGTCGGACAGGTGGAGGTGGAAGACGGGATCGCCGCTGTCGCCTTCACTGCGCAGCTCGCCGTCGTAGTCGACCTGCAGGTCCCTCAGTCGCTTGACCGCGACTGATCCGGCGTCACCCACGCGGGTGCGGATCTCACCGTGGTTGAGGGCCGCGAGCCGCCCGCCGGTGAGCCGGGTCAGCGCCGGAACGTGGGGTGCGAGGGCGGCCAGCAGCAGCGTCTTGACGAGCCGGTCGTCGGTCTTGAAACGCTTGTCGTCCTTCGACTTGTACTTCTCCAGCAGGGTGTCGCGCACACGCTGGTGAAAGCGGTGCGCGATCTCCGACTCGCGGCGCAGCTTCGGCGTGAAGGCCGCGCCGGTGCGGTCCGCGATGACGTCGTAGAGGTCGCCGAGCGGGATCAGCTCGCCCAGTTTGAGGTCCTCGCGGCGCCGGCGCAGGAGTTCCTGGACGAGCTTCAGGCCGGTGCGCTCGCGCTGAAGGGCGCCCGACAGGTCGACGAGTACGTTGAGCAGGGCCGGCGAGAGCGGGTAGAGCTCACGGAAGTCGTCCCAGGTCGCCTCGGTGCGACCCTGGGCGTCGAGCAGAACCTGGCGCACCTCGTCATTGGACGACTCGACGATCTTGAAGGCGTCGTCGCGTACGGACTCCATGCCCGGCTTGGGCGCGAGTACGCGGTGCTTGATGATCTCGACGAGGTTGCTGTCCTCCAGGTCGACCACGTCGAATCGCTCGGCGAGGTACTCGATCTGCTGCTCGAGGTTCTCGACGTCGGCGCCCGCGACATCGGTGCCGATGAGCTGGGACAGGTCACGCTGGCGGGAGATGAACGACACGATCGGCACCGGGCGTCCGCTGTCCCCGGACTCGATCAGCTTGACCAGCTGCTGCACCTGGCTCCGGACGAAGTCATGCCGGCCCATGTTCGCCTGGAGCCACAGCACCAGCTCGTCCAGGAAGAGGACCACGCCGGTGTAGCCGAGCGACTGCGCATGCTCGGAGATGATCTTGAGGCCGTTCTCCAGGGGCACGAAGGCCCCCGCCTCACCGCGGACCCCCTGTGCGTACGAGGACATGGGCCCGGCCAACAGCGCGGAGACCAGCTTCATCCGGTCGGGGTCGTCCACGGCCGTGGCTCTGAGCGCCCGGTCGAAGTCCGAGCCGGTCCAGCCGCCGCCCGCGGGGGCCGCTCCGTCCCCGGCGTCGAAGGCGGGAATGTCGTCGGGATCCGCCTCCGCCGGTGCCGCGTCGGTGGCGCCGAGCGCAGCGGCACCCTTCCCGAGCCACTGGAGGAACTTCGCGTCGTCACCCAGGAATTCCCGCTGGGTCTGGGCATCGGCGAGCAGCGCGTCGGCCCGGTAGACCGGCGGCAGCGACTCGTCGGGGTGCAGCTCGCGCACCGTGTGCACGTACCCGCCCAGCAGCGCCGAATCGAGGTCGGTGGAGCCAACCAGGTGGTACGGGACCATCAAGAACTTGCTGCGGTCCAGCCAGTCCCTGTGGGGTGCGACAACCTCCATCAGGCGCGGCTTGGTCTTGACCGCCTCGTGGTTGTTGAGCACCGCGTGCAGCACGGACAGGAAGTGGCTCTTACCCGCACCGAAGGAGCCGTGCAGGTATGCGGCGTGCGAATTGCCCGTCCGGACCGCGTTCGAGACGATGCTCAGGGCATGCCGGAAGGCACCCTGGAGCTGCTCGGTGACGACGTACTCGCTGACCCGGGCGTCGGTCTCGCTGAATCCCTGGGAGAGCTCGATCTTGAAGTCGCCGGCGTGGACGTCTTCCTTGATGTCGATGACATCCTTCAGAAAGAGCTCGCTCATGGGCATCAGGCGATCAGTCCCTCGGTCGGTGGCTGCACGGTCGGATGGCGTGCGCCGTTCGGCGCACCTCAATCTTGCCAGGTCGTCGGCGCCCTGAACCCGGCCCCGGCAAGATCCACGCCATCCCTGCCCCCGCACACTCGGTCACGTGGCCTTGCCTGTGTGTCACTTCATAGCGGTGGGTAGATTTGCCGCTCCGGATGCGGGGGCCGCAGACAGGGGGACGCGTTCGTGGGGTGGCGCGAGGAGATCGTCACGGCGCTCGGCGAGTGGATCAGCGTCGAAGGCGGTGCGGGCAAGCAGCCCCGCTGGCAGCGCGTCGGCCGGGCAGCCCGCACCGGAGAGGCGGGCCAATATGCGGTCGACCTCCGCGGCTCCGACATCGGGCCCGACCAGCTCGACAGCCTGCGGCTGGCCGGACCGGAGAGCGACAGCATCGAGGCTGGCGGATTCGCGGTCTCGGAGACGATGCAGAACGGCTCCCTGCTGACGTTGAGGGTGGCCGAGTTCGCAGACATCCCCGACCCACACCTGTGGATCTTGAAACAACCGCCCACCTTCCTGATCGAGGCGCTGCGCGACGGCATCTCCGGCCTCGGCCAGCACCCGCTGGCCGCCGCGCTCGCGGCCGGAACCATCGGCGGGCCCCCGGCCCGGGCTCTGGACCCGCCCGGTTTCCACCCCGCACAAGGGGACGCGTACCGGGCCTGCCTCGGCGAGGGCGTGCACCTGGTGTGGGGTCCCCCGGGCACGGGGAAGACCACCGTCCTCAAGCGTGCCATCGGCGACCTGATCGCCCGGGGTGACCGGGTGCTGCTGGTCTCGGCCACGAACATCGCCGTGGACAACGCCCTGCTCGGGGTGGTGCGGGAGAAGCGGCACAGCCCCGGCGACATCGTCCGGGTGGGCCCGCCGCACCTGCGGGAGGTGGCCGAGGACCCGACGGTATCCCTGCCGCTGATGGTCAAGGCGCGGCTGGCGGATGCCGCCGCCCGGCGCAGCGCAGTCGAAGCCGAGCTCGTCGCGGTCAAGAACCGAGCGGAGCAGCTCGCCGCCCTGGACAGCACTTTGGCTGGTTTTGACCCCTCCTCCTACTTCGCGGCGCTGAAACTGCTGCGCACACCCGGCGAGGATCTCGCGTCGGCGCGGTCGCGGGCGGAGGACGCCCGTCGGCGGCTGACCGAGGCCGTTCAGCGGTACCAGGACGCGGTGTCGGAAGCGGAGACGGCCATCGCACGCCACAAGGCCGCGGATCCGTCCCGAGCTCAGTGGCGCCAGGTGGACCGGCTGTCCGAGGAGGTGGTCCAGGTACGGAAGGCAGCGGAGGTCCGCGAGGCGGCGGCGCTGCTGGCAGAGGGCCGCTGCCACCCCCTGCGCGAGGAACTCGGGGAACTCGAGGCCAAGGGCGCGATGGCGAAGTGGCGCCTGCGCGAGAAGATCGTCAAGCTCCAGCAGCGGCTGGTCGACGCCGAGCGATCTGCCTCATCTGCCAAGCAAGCAGCGCTGGAAGCACGCTCCACGGCCACCATCCACATCGCGACGCTCGGCGCCCGGATCACGGCTCTGGTGGACGCCATCCCCCTCACCCGGGAGCAGACAGACAGCCTCGAAGCCGACGCCCGCGCCCTCCTGGCGGTGGCAGAACAGGAAGATCGGCACTGCACCGCGTGCAAACGGGAGAAGGCCCGCACCGCAGAGGCCGCGGAGCGAGCCCAGCACGCGCACGACCTGACCCAGCAGGCCGAGAAGAAGGGCTGGCCCGCCCAGTACGACCTGGCCCACCGCCTGCGTCCGGCCGTGACCGCCGACACCGCCCGCCGCCCCGCCCTGGAGAAGCAGTACCAAGAGGTGCAGGAGGAGTACGAACGGCTCGCCCGCGATGCCCAGAGCGAGATCATCAAGGGCGCCAAGCTGGTCGCCACCACCCTGGCCCGGTTCCGGACGAACCGTGCGGTCTTCGAAGGCCCCTACGACGTCGTACTCGTCGACGAGGCCGGCGCCGCCACCCTGCCCGAGGTGCTGCTCGCCACCGGCAAGGCCGGCCGGGCAGCCGTCCTGCTCGGAGACTTCATGCAGTTGGGAGCAGTCATCCCGCGCGAGCTCAAGGATCAAAAACGCGCGGACATCACACGCTGGCTCCTCCCGGACGTCTTCGAGCACTGCGGAATCACCGAACCCGCCGATGCCCAGGCGCACCCGGCCTGCGTCACCCTCACCGAGCAGCACCGCTTCGGCCCGGCCGTGATGCGACTGGCCAACGACCTCGCCTACGGCGGGGTGCTCACCGGCGGCAGCCAGACGCGGGCGGGACGCCCGGCCGACGACCCCGAGATCGTACTGATCGACACGGACGGCCTTCACGAACTGGCCAAGGCCCACTTGACGGGCCGCCGCAGCGGCTGGTGGCCGGCGGGCTCGCTGATCGCGCGGGCCCTGGTGGAGCTGCACCGCGAGCAGGGCGAGGAGACGGGCATCGTCACGCCCTACCGGGTCCAGTCCGAGGCCACGCTGGAGGCGCTGCGGGACGCCGAGGGGCCGGGAGGGCATGCACTGGCCGAGGTCGGCACGGCACACAAGTTCCAGGGCCGGGAATTCGACATCGTCGTCTTCGACACGGTGGAAGGCGACAGGGACAACCGCGAGCTGTGGATGGCCAACGCCCATCGCCAGCCCGCCGCCAGTAGTTGGCCTCGCGACGGCCTCCGCCTGTTCAACGTCGCCGTCACCCGGGTCAAAACCCGCCTCTACGTCATCGCCAGCGGAGAACGCGTCAAGACCGCGAAGCCGGGGACCGCCCTGGCCCAGCTCGCCGCGCTCATCGGCGCCGCGGGCGTGCGGGTCCTGCACGCCAAAACGCTGATCACTCCGCCGCACGCGCCCACCACGTTCCGGGGTGAATTCGGCCAAGCGCTTGCCGAGGTACTGAGCCGACACGTGGAGGTGACGGAGATCGACGACGAACGCGACTTCTACCGGACGTTCACCGAGGAGATCCGCCAGGCTCGGCAGTCCCTGTGGCTCTGGGCACCCTGGGTCGCAAGGCGAGTCAGCTCCCTCCTGCCCGAGCTGCAGGCCGCGGCCGACCGGGGCGTACGGATCACGGTCTTCATCCGCGACAACACGGACCAGCTCCAGAAGAAGCCCGCCAACCAGGCACTGATCGCCGACCTGTGCGCCGTGGCCCACACGGTCGTGCCGATGAACGTCATGCACCAGAAGATCGCGGTGATCGACGAGCGGACGGTCATGCTCGGCAGCCTCAACGCCCTCTCCCAGAGCTGGACCCGGGAGGTCATGCTTACGATGCGGGGCGCGTACTTCGCCCGGAAGCTGCTGGAGCACCAGCACGCGGAGACCTTCGCGGCCCCGCCTCAGTGCGGACGCTGCAACGGTTCGGAGATCGAGATCCGTCGCAGGCAGAACGACACCTGGTTCTGGCGCTGCTACGCCACCGCATGCAAGACCACGCCGAAGGGCGGGACGAACGCCTGGACGCAGAACATCCGCCTGGGGCGGGGGCGCTGAGCGGTCCGCCCATCAGCGGCGCACGCGGCACTCGGCCCAGACGGTCTTCCCCGGGCCGACCCGGTCCCGCACTCCCCACCGTGCGGCGAGGGCCTCGACGAGCACCAGCCCCCGGCCGCCGTCGGCACCGGCGGTGTCAGTGGCTTCTTGCACCGGCCGCCGGGGGTGGGTGTCGGACACCTCGACGCGCACCTGAGCGGCGTCGGCATCGAGGATGAGCCGCAGCTCGAAGTCACGACCCGGGACGCGGCCATGCAGCACGGCGTTGGCGGTGAGTTCGCCGACGACGAGGGCGAGCGCGTCGAAGGCCGCCGAGCCGCGCGGAATGCCCCAGTCGACGACCTGTTGCGAGGCGAGCAGCCGGGCGAGGCGGGCGCCGCGCCGGGTGACGGAGAAGCGCCGGGTGAACGTACGTACGGTGACGGGCACTTGGGTGGCGGAATGCGTCATGGAAGTCAGCGTTCCGGGCGCGGGCGCTGGTCGGCAGGGCCGACACTGGTACAGATCGCCCTGTACTGGTTCACGCGCTGGACTGGGTGGGTCACTGGCCGTGACCATGGGGTGTCGGCAGGTGGGTGTGCGTGCGGAGGGCGGCTGTGTCATGACCATGGACAACGGCGGCGGTGCCAACGGTGAACCGGAACTCTCGGACAGCCTCAAGACCTTCGGGGCGGTCTTGAAAGCCCTGCGGGACGAAGCGGGGCTGACGCAGGAGGAGTTCGCGCCCCGGGTGAGGTACTCGGCGCACTACATCGCAAAGATCGAGCAGGGGAAGCGCTTCCCGCCGGGTGACTTGGCACAGCAGGCGGAGGAGCCATTGGGGGTGGCGGCGGCGCGAGTACTGGGGGCGGCGGCGCGGAGTTTGACGCGGAAGGCGGGGTTGGCGTCGCGGTTCCACCAGTGGGCGGGGATCGAGGAAGAGGCGGTGTCGCTGTACGCGTACGAGTGCCGAGTGATTCCTGGGCTGTTGCAGCCGGAGCCGTACATTCGGGCCGTCTTCGATCGACGCCTCCCGCCACTGGCGGAGAATCAGCTCGAACTCCAGGTTGTCGCACGACTGGCGCGGCAGCAACTGCTGGTTGAACGGCCCAACACCGCGTTTTGCTTCATGATCGAGCAGGCGCTGCTTGAGCGTCGTCTCGGCGGAACCGAGGTGACGCGGGATCTCCTGGACTGCCTGCTGGACCATGGGCGGCGCCGCAATGTGGAGATCCTGGTCATGCCTCTTAGGCAGGAGGACCACTCGGGCTACGACGGCTCCATGTATCTCGCTGAGACCGCCTCCCACCAGTGGCTCGGATACGTCGAAGGGCACAGCAGCAGCACCGTCATCAGCGACACCAAAGCTGTCAGCTCCATGCTTCAGCGCTATGGCAAGATGCGCTCACAGGCTCTGAGCCGTCAGGCCACCGCGAGCCTGCTGGAGCAGATGCGAGGAGCGCTATGAGCACCACTGAACTGGCCTGGTTCAAGAGCAGCTACAGCGGCGGGGACGGGGACAACTGCGTGGAGGTTGCCGTTTGCCCGGAAGCCGTTCTCGTACGGGACTCCAAGGACGCCGAGCTGCGGCCGCTCGCGGTGTCTCGTAAGTCATGGTCGGCCTTCACCGCCCACGCACACGTCTCCTGACTGCCCCGCTGGGGTGAGGAGCGCGCAGACCGCGCCTCCCCACCCCGCCCCCGCGGAACTATTCGTCGAGCGACGCCTGGCGCACGGCCCTCCGCCCACCGGCCTTCTTCACCGGCCGCCAGGCAATCAGTTCGGCCTCGCTCACCTGGTGCTTGCGCAGCTGCCGGTCGTACTCCGCCGTGAGCTCCTCGGCCGGGGAGGCGCCCCACTCCTCGTCCTCCTCGCTGTGCCACTGGACGACCCATGGCATGACCTCGCGCAGACCCGCCAGCAGCGGGACGAGGCGCTCGGTGTCCCAGGCATCGCGGACGTCACGCGCCTTGAGCAGGTCGAACAGCGCCTCCGCCTGATCCTTGTGATCCCACCCGGCCCAGCCCAGCATCAGCGTCGAGTCGGCGTCGGGACCGGCCTCGGGGTACGAGATGAACCGTTCCTTGGGCACGTCGAGCTTGCCGCGGTTCGACCAGTAGGAAGGCTTTAGGAAGTCGGAGGACTTGTACTTGGCCGGCGGCTCGATGTCGAGGCGCTGCCCGGTCCGGTCCTCCTTGCGCTGCAACTCCCATACGTCCTCCCACTCCTTGCGCGTACGCAGACCGGAGTCCTTGTAGCGCATGGCGGCGATGTACGGCACGTGCTCATCCGCGACGACCTCGGACAGCACCTGCGTGAGCGGCAGGTCCGGCTTCTTGAGGTGATCGCGTGCGTAGAGGGCGGCGACGGAGGTGAAGTCCTCGTCCGTACTGAGCCGGTCGGCCAGGTTGTTGACGGTCATGGGCCGCGGCCGGCGCAGCCCGTCGCGCACCTCGTACCAGAGGTCGGCGCTCTCCATCCGGTCCAACAACCAGGTCCGGAGCGCGGCGCGCTCCTTCTTCTCCCACGACTCGGCGGACCAACGCCGCTTGTGCTCGGGCCGCTCGATGAGGCCGATGCCCTTGGGGTATCGATTGATGAGGTCAATCCGGGCCTGGACGATCTCGCGGTACCAGTCGGGCCAGCGTGCTGGGATCTCAGTAGTGGGCGTGGATCCGTGACGCGAGAACCACGCAGTCTCGGCCTCTCCCTCCGCCACCTTGCGCGCCAGAACGATCTCAAAGGCCCGCTCACCAAGCTGGACCCCGGGAACTTCATCACGCTCGCCGTCGAGAACAGCGGTCCGCGCCACCTCACCATCACTGAGTAGCCCGTACAGGCCGTACACCTGCCAGTCCAACTCCTCCTGCATCGCGATCATCTGGCAGTGGATCCCGGAGTGCCGAACCCGGCTCTCGTCGAGGGAAGAGCGCGTGGGCACTACGGCTTCCACTGCTGCGGGCGGCTCCTGGGCTGCGAGCTGCTGCGCTAGTGAGTCGAGCTGGCGTCCATGCGCAAGCGGAAGATTCTCCGGAACAGGGAATTCCTGAAGCTTAGTGCCTGTGAACTCGTAGCGATCGATCCATGCCTCTGGAGTCCACCGATTTCCACCTCCGCTCGAATTATCGGTACCTCCCTTCGCCTGACTCACCTGCTTCAGCCAGAAGCATGCGACCGACGAGTTAAGCACCCCCAGCAGCTCAAGGTGCTCATCCTCCTCCGCACCTGCGCGGAGCTTTATTACTGGAGCGGATTGCTTAAATAGTTTCCTGTCGCGCTCCAACACAAAATGATTATGCGTTGCCACGAAAGCAAAAGAAATCAGATACTCGCCAACCAGCCGATCAGGATAGTTCTCCAGATGCGAATACCAAGGCCTCCCCGATTCTTCGATGGAACGCCCGAAGATGCTTCGATTGCGGAGTGTCGCCCTAGATGCCCAGAGCGACTTCCGAGGGAGCTGATGCTCCACCGATACCACCTGGTTGTGCGCGTGGTTGAAGTAGGGGTCACGGATCACCATCCGCCCATGGATGGAAAAATCTCGGACGGACTCACCGATTACGAAGCTGGTGACGTGACCATCCTCCGAGTACCTATGCGCAGTCATTTGATCAGGAAAAATCCAAGCCTCGTCATCGCCCGGATTAGTGGTTCTACCAATCGAAGCTACGACTTCCCTGAGCTGCTTCACTCCCCGCGAATTTACCGCCGCCAAAAGCGGTGCACTCCCACCGCCCGAAAGCGACCAGGGATGCGAGGATAGAGCACTTGCCCGCATGTCCTCTGCGGTAACCCAGAGAGATTCGCTCCCTGGGTCGCCAACCTGCCGAATAATCGCCTGCCAAACCGATCCAAGCGCCGGCACCTCCGGCTGATTCGGTTCCCCTCGCACTCCGAGCACAGCCCGCACGACTCGACTAGGATTCGGAACACGATTTCGACCAACCAGGACAACAGTTGGTGTCCCATGTCCTGGAATATAGGCTCCAGACGTATCGATTACATGAGAGAGCTCGACCTGGATCCGGAAGAACACTTCAATCAGCTTCTTCCCGAACTCTCTCTTCATGAAGGAGTTCGCGGTGATCTGCCCTACGAAGCCACCACCGCCCTTATGTCCCCCAGACCCCTTTACAGCAAGCTCAAACAACCTCTGGGCAAAGGGAACCGACAACGCATATGTGCCCGCACACGCATCGTATGACTGGCGATAGTTCTCGTTCTCCTGCTTGTCCTTCACCGTGATGTATGGCGGGTTGCCCACAACCACGTGGTACGAACCCCGACCCAGCAGGTCGACCTTCTTCGCATAATCCCAGACATCCTCGGTCGAGTACGCGAACGCCCCTTCTTCACGCCCCTCCGACATCTCTGCGAACAACGTGTCCAAGTCCGTCTGGATACCCGCCGCATCCCGTCCGTGCAGCAGCGAGTCCCCCACAGCCACGTTGATCGGGAACGGCGGCGCATCCGCTAGGCGCCGCTCGCCAGCCGCCCGCATGGCTGCGACCAACAGCCGGAACCGTGCGATGCTCACCGCGAACGGGTTCTTGTCGCAGCCGTGGACCGATTCCAGGGAGCGGCGGACCAGGGTCCACACCGGAGTCCCCGGTTCGGCGACGCGCCACTTGGCCATCAGGCGGTGGAAGATGCCCAGCAGGAAGTGGCCCGAACCGCACGCCGGGTCGATCGTGCGTAGGCCCTTGCGCTCCTGGCCATCCGAGCCCGTCCATACCGGGTCGAGGCCGAACTCATGGTCCGCGACCGCCGGCTCCAGCGTGAGGTCGAGGATGAACTCCTCCACGAACTCCGGGGTCTGGAGCAGCGCGTACGTCTTGCGCGCGTGCTCGCTGAGGTCCTGGTACAGGTCACCCAGGAAACGGGTGTCCCACTCGGGATCGGTGAAGTCGTAGCGGATCTCGCCGTCCGCGCCCCACCGGCGCCAGAAGGAAAGCAGCTCCGTAGCAGCCTCGTACCCGGGGGTGATGTCCCACAGCGGGTTGTGCGCGGGGTCGAACAGACCAGCCGTCGTCTTGTTCGTCTTCGCCAGGTGATCGAAGGCCGCGAACAGCCAGTCGCGATTGTTCTTCTCCGGGTGCTCACGGAAGTACGCCTCGTGCCGCGCCTCCGCCAGCGCCAGCCGCTCCCCAGGGCCGGCAATGAACGGCTCGTCGATCAGGCCGTTGTCCTCGCAGAAGCGGACGAAGACACACGCCAGCACCCACGCAGCCGCGGACTGGGTGACCCGCTCGTTGCGCCAGGAGTCGTACCGGGCCGCGGTACGCCGAGACTCCAGCGCCTGCTGATACTCGGCCTTCAGCCGCCCACGGATCTCGCCCTCGGACTCGGTGCGCTCCCGCAGGTCGTCCTCAAGGCCCACGACCAGCCGCTTCAGATCCTTGACGAGATCCTTCAGGCGCTCAGTCTGGTCCACACCGGCCGCGATATCCGTCACTGTCCGCTTCCTTCTTGCCCCACTGCGTCACCCAGTCGCATGGCCTGCGCTGGAGATACCCAATCCTGCCAGCCTACGGCCCGCCTCCGGCCCTCTCGCTCCCCGCGAAACCCCACCCACTTCGTTGATCACGCAGATAAGGTGATCAACGTGACGGCTGCCACCTCTACGCCCCCGCGCCCTCCCGCGTTCCTCGCGGCCAGCAGGCACCATTACGACACGGCGATGCTTGCCAGCGATAAGCAGCTCCGCATATCCGCCGACCATTTGGCGGGGATCGCGGCAGAATGTGCGATCAAGGCCATCCTCGTGGACTACCTGGGATCCGTGATCAAGTCCGGTAAGGCATACAACCTGGAGCTGAAGGCCGAGGCCAAGGAGAAGATGCGGCGCGAGGGCTTGGAGAAGATGCCCGAGAAGGACTACTGGCACGGCCACCTGCCCGACGTGTGGGGCCACTTCACCTCCGTGATCCAGCGACGTCACGCACGCAGTGCCGGTCCGGACTTCAGTACCTTGCTCGGACGGAACCCGTTCGACGGCTGGGACGTCGCCCACCGGTACTGCGATGATGCCGAGATCACCGAGGCACTCCTCGCCCAGCACCTCCAGGCAGCCCGCATTCTCATCGCCGCCCACGAACAGGCCCGCAAACTAGGAACCGGCAGAATCGCATGAGCACACCAGCCAACCGCTTCGACACCGCGTGGCAGGCAGCGCTCGCGCATGCCGCCCGGATGGCGGCCGAGCACCACAGGGATGTGGTCCTCACCCGTGATCTGCTCGGCCGTGCCTCGCTCCTGATCGACGACCGTGAGGCACCCCTGGCGGTCGACGCTCCCGGGCTCGCAGAGGCAGCAACAGCCTTCAGCGAGGCCACCCACCCCTTCACCGGTCTCGACCCACTCGAGACCGCCAGTGAGCTGTTCGCCCCGGAGCTCTTCTTCGACGTTCCCGATCTCGTCGAAGTGACCGCGCCGCACGAGGGCTCAGGACGCGTCTCCACCCTGGAGCGGACGGTCGTCGGCGGCGACTGGGCCACGGGCACCGAGTCCGAGCCGGCGCAGGCCCGCCAGACTCGCCGCATCGCGCTCTACGGTTTCAAGGGCGGCGTCGGACGCTCCACCGCCACCACCGTGCTCGCCCGCAGCCTGGCCGAGCGGGGCCTCTGCGTACTCGTCGTGGACCTGGACCTGGAATCCCCCGGTGTGTCCAACCTGCTCGCCGAGCCCGGCACCACTCCCGCGTACGGCATCGTGGACCATCTCGTGGAGTCGGCCGTCGGTAACGCGGAGGACCTGGAGCTCGTGGCACGGGCCTCCCTCGACTCCCCCAAGCTCGGCAACGGCGACATCTGGCTCGCTCCGGCCGCCGGCACCACGCGGCCCGGGTACGACTACCTCGCCAAACTCAACCGGATCTACACCGACCTGCCCGCAGCCGTCCTGGGTGGAACTCCTACGCCGTTCGCCGCCCGGCTTGAGCAGGCGATCGCCGCCTGCGAGGCGCAGGTGGAAGAAAAGTCGCGGCGTCCCGATGTCGTCCTGCTCGACAGCCGGGCCGGAATCCACGACATCGCAGCGGTCACGCTGACCAGGCTCTGTGACCAGGCGCTGCTGTTCGCGGTGGACAACCCTTCCACCTGGGAGGGCTACCGGATGCTCTTCGAGCAGTGGCGGCGCCAGCCCGCGCAGGCCCGGCTGCTGCGCGACCGTATCCGGATCGTGGCGGCGATGTTCCACTCCGCCGGCGACATAGATCGCCTGAGCACCCTGCGCCGCCATGCCTACGACGTTTTCATGGAGACGCTCTACAACCTTCCCGGCGACGAGGACGAGGAGCCCTTCCTCCCCGCCGAGGGCGACGTCGACGACAAGCCGTACGCCCCGATCCCGATCCTCTTCGGCAATGACCTGGTCGGCCTGGACCCGCTGCGCAGCAGGAAGTGGCCCGAGCTGCCGTTCGTGCGGGCCGCATACCGCGAGTTCGTCGACACGGTGGAGACCCTGGTGCAGGACATGTACAAGGAACAGTCATGAACGATCCCGTCGTCCAGGCGACCCGGACCCTGTTGATCGAGGCACTGGCGGCCGCGCCCGATGCGGACACCAGCACTCCTGACCTGCGCACCATGTTCACGCCCTCCTCGCACCGCCTCGCGCTGGACCCGGACGTGACCGTGGTCCGTGGTGCACGCGGCACCGGCAAGACGTTCTGGGCCAAGGCCCTCACCGACCCGGCTCTTCGCGAAGTGGCCGCCAAGTCGTACATGATGCCGCGTCTGGAACGCACCGCGGTGATCACCGTGTTCGGAGGCGTCGAGCCGGTGCTCGGGGGGCGGCGGACCGTCGCCGACCTGATCAAGGCCGGCGTCGCACCGCGCGACCTGTGGTCGGCCGTCGTGCTCATGGCGCTCGGGCAGCCGGAGGTCCAAGAGCTGGAGACGTGGGCCGAGCGCATCGAATGGACGCGGCAGAACGGCGAAAAGTACGAGGCCGCGTTGCGCCGGGTCGACCAGGAGACACGGGAGAAGAAGCAGACGCTGATCCTCTTGTTCGACACGCTCGACCACCTGCACAGCGACCGTCGGCAGCTGGATCTCCTGCTCGCCGGGCTGTTCGAGGTCGCGCTGGAGCTGCGGCTGACGACTGGCACCTTGCGCGCCAAGATCTTCGTACGGCCTGACATGTACGAGAGCGCTCCGCGCGAGTTCGCGGACGCCTCCAAGCTGGGTGCCAACGCAACCGATCTGAGCTGGAGCCGGGAGAACCTGTACGGGCTGCTCTTCCACCAGCTCGGAAACCACGCCAGCGAGCGGGCGCAAGCCTTCCGCGCGAGCACGGGAGTCTGGCACGAGGAGGGTCCTGGCCGGTTCATAGCGCCAGTCGATCTGATCGCTGACCAGAAGCGCCAGGAGGAGGTGTTCGTGATGCTGGCCGGCCCGTTCATGGGAACGGACCGCCGCAAGGGACACACCTACACCTGGGTCCCGAACCACCTCCAGGACGGACTCGGCCGGGTCAGCCCCCGGACCTGGCTGCGCACCTTGTTCCATTCGGCACGTCGGACCTCGGACAAGTGGGTCAGCCACCCCCTCCCGCTTCACTACGACGCGATCCGCGAGAGCCTCAGCCAGTCGGCCACTGACCGGGTGGCCGAGCTGGCGGACGACATCGGGTGGGCGGAACGGTCAGTGAAGCTGCTGGCCGGAACCCAGGTGCCCATGGAGCGCTCAGCCGTCTGGTTCGCCTGGGAGAAGAGCGGGCTGCGGGCCGAGATCACCAAGTTGCTGGAGGCCGGCCAGCAGGGCAGCGGCCCCCGGGATCTCAACAGCTACGGCGAGATCATCCGCGAGCTGCTCGACCTGGGCGTCATGACCGAGCGCACCAACGGTGCGATCGACCTTCCGGACATCTACCGGCTCGCCTTCGAGATCGGCCGCAAGGGCGGTGTGGCCCGCAAGCCTGTGTCCTGACCAGCCCAGGCAGCGATGGGGTTCTTTCCCTGGCCAAAGCCAGAGGAAGAACCCCTCCTACCGTCACACCCGCCCCAGCGTCTCCAGCAACGCCCCGTCCAGATAGGCCAGTTCCCCATCCCCGGGAATCACCTCCACCGTGCGCCCGTCCAGCAGCGGCTGCTGCGCACGGGCCTCCATCGGGCAGAGCAGCCACAAACCGTGCGGGTTCTCCGCCGGCCGGCGGGCCGCGCCCTGGAGGGCGACGAGGAAGCCTCGGCCGCCCTCGTCCCAGTAGCGCGCGATCAGACCGGCGTCGTGCAGGAAGAGGACCGTGCGCGGGGCCGCGCAGCGGGCGAGCAGTTCCTCGGCGACGCGCTGCCAGACGACCTGGACGAAGCTGGCCAGACCGGGCTTGATGCGGCCCGGTTCCGAGGCGCCGTCCGCGCGCAGTACGGCCTGCCAGTCGAAGCCCTTCTCCCCGACCAGCCGCTGGAACTCGGCCAGGAACACCTCGCCCAGGTCCACTGCCAGGACGGGGAAGGCCGCGGCCACCGCCTCGGCCGTGCCGGGCAGCCGGACGCCCTTGACGGTCAGTGCGAGGAAGCCGCCGCGCCGGACCCGCTCCTCAAGCCGTTCACGGACCGCGCCGTGCGGGTCCTCCCGGTCAGCGCGGGTGGCACGCGGCGGCGGCAGCAGGCTGGTGAGACCCGCCGAGCCGGTCGACGTGTGCGCGGTCCGGGCTGCGGGCAGCAGGAAGGTGTCGGTATCCAGGTCGTAGCGCAGCTCGAACCGGGCGGCGCGCAGGGCGTCCTCCAACTCGACATGGGTGGGCTCCCGGCCCCCGGCCAGGGCCTGCAGCTCGGGGAACCGGGCCCGGATGCGGGCCACCAGCTCCGCCGGGCTGATTCCGCGTTCGGCCCGTACGCCTGCGCCGGCCTGGGAGATGCGTAGCGCTCGCTCCAGCCCCAGCTCGCGCGGGTACAGCTCAAGGCGCTGGGTGATCGCGACCGCCGGAGCCATGGCGGCGGCCAGGGAGACGAGTCGAGTGTCGGCGAGTGGCACGAACCCTTCCGGGGGCGGCACCGTGCGGAGTTCCCGGACCACTTCGGCATGGCCGGGCAGCGGCTCCTGTACCGCGAGCTTCTCGGCCGCGTCGCCGAGCGCGGAGGCATAGTCGGCCAGTTCGCGCGGGCTGGGGTCGTCTGTGCCGGGCAGGGATTCGGAAGCGATCAGGACGGTGTCGCCGCGGCGGTGGACGGCGAGCCGCGGCTCGTGATCCGCTGCCTCGTCACCGGTCTCCGCCTCCACAGCGGCGCGTACGACGGCCAGGGCGCGGGCCAGGGTCCGAGGCGGGGTGTCGTCGGCGGCCCCGTGGCGGGCTCGCAGCTCGGCCGCCGCCTCCGTGGCGGTCATCACTCGCCCGCCCGGCGCCGCGATGATCTCCGCGAGCTCTGTGCGCACGGCCTTCAGCCATTCCGCCTCGGCCCACTGCCTGATCTCGATGCGGTGGTGGCGGGAGACCGGCGGCTGCTTGATCCCCAGGTGCTCGGCGACGCGCGCCTGCACCGGCCAGGAGCCCAGCGGGGACAGCCCGCCGTCCTCAGGGGGAAGGCCGAGAGTGAGCCGGACGACGGGCTCTCGGTTCGATCCCTTACGGCCGGGACCGGGGGCCAGCAGGGCTGCCATGTCGTCTATCGACAGGAGACGCAGTCCCTCCGAGCCGGCATCGCCTTCGCCTCCCTGAGCCGCCACGGCTCCGCCGGTCGGCGCGGCCTGGTGGCCTGCCGGTGCCCCGGCGCTCGGCTTGGTCCGCAAGGCCGTGGCCCATTGCTTGCGCCGCCGGTTCAGCTCCTTTCGGACCAAGGCACCGGCGCCCCTGGCCTTGGAGATCGCATACGGCTGGACGCTGAGCAGCTGTCCGACCGTCGTGGCGCCGAGACCGTTCGCCACGGAGACCGCCCGGGGTGAAAGCCCGGCGGCTTCCAGCAAGGTGTCTTCGTCCGCCGCCTCGGCCGCGCCGTCGCGTGCCTCCTCTGTATCCTCGGCCGCGCTGCCGACCGTCGACGGAGTGGTGGTGGGGCGGGTGGCGTCGGCGGCCCGGAAGACGTCCTGCCAGGCGTCCTTCATCTGGCGCAGCGTGTCGAAGCGCCACCCGATCTCCCTGTGCAGCGCGCGCTCGAAGAAGTACCGCAGGCCGTCCTTAAGAGCCAGCTCGAAGAGGTCGTCGGCGATGTGGAGTTCAGCGGACTCGTTGGTGACCGGGTCGATCTGGCCGTCTCCCCACAGAGGCCGTTCCCCGCTGGCCATCTCGTGCAGGGTGACGGCGGCCGCGTAGTGCTCGGCGTGGTCGTCGTAGTGGGGGCGACGTACCGAACCGAGGAACGGATCCAGATAGCCGCGCGTGCCCGCCTTCACATCCCGATCGGAGGCATCGGTCAGGGAGAAGTCGAACAGCTTCAGCTGCCAGGTGCGGTCCTTACGGCGGTGGATGCCGAGGTTGTCGGGCTTGATGTCCCGGTGGCGCACCCCGTGGGCGGCGAGCTGGTCGAGTGCCTGGAAGAGGTCCTCGCCGAAGCGTTCCAGTTCGTGGTACGTGAGCCGCCCCTGGCCGCGCAAGCGTGCTCCGAGGGACTGCTCTCCGGCATACTCCAGCTCCAGGACCGTCCGGTCGCCGATTTCCCGCAGCTCCTGTCCACGCAGCTGTACCACGGCTCCGCCGCCGACGAGTTTCAGAGCGCGGGCCTCCGCTCGCAGCCGTTCCGCCTTCTCCTCATCGAGGGCGACCTTGAAGACGTGCTCGTCGATCCGGACCTCGCCGTCCTCGTCCTCGACCGCGCGCTCAACGAGCAGGGCGCGGGCGGTGGCACCAGTACCGAGAACCCGTCGGACCAGCCATTCCTCATCGAGGGCTTGGCCCGGCATGGCCTCCAGCGGATCCGTGGCGGCCATGTCCGCGGAGTCGGGCAGGACACCCACCCGTTCCGCTTCGTCCAACAGATCGAGGAATGCCTCTGCCGAGCTCAGCCGGTCGTTCACATCCGAGCGGGTGGCCTGGAAGATCAGATTGTCCAGGGCCTCGGACACGCCGTCCGCAACGGCGAACAGACGCAGGCCGGAGTCGACGCGGAGGCGCTCGACGAGAACGCTGCGCTGCGGCGCGGGAGCCTGCCCGGACAGGACAAGGTGAGCGACCGCGCCCAGGCCGAAGATGTCTAGATCGGCCGGGTCGGCGTAGGGCTGGTCCGTCTCGGGCGCGAGGTAGACACGGGCCTCGTCCTCGATCAGGGCCGCGTCGAGAGCCGAGCCGCCGATCGAGCGGAAGAAGGTGGCGTTGCTGTCGAAATCGCGGGCGGCGGTCTGCCAGTCCGTGATCCGCAGCTCGGGGGCAGCCCCGTCGCCCCGGAAGGAGACGTAGACGGAACGCGCGGCGAGGGCACGGTGGTACAGGGAACGGTTGTGGGCGTAGCGGACGGCCTCGGCAAGCTGGCGCACCAGGTCGAGGCGGGTCTCGGGGGTGAGTTTGCCGCCGTAGGTGTCCAGGTACTGGTCCAGGCGCAAGTCGGTCTTGCGGTGCCGGAAGAGGATCGCCGGTCCCGCCTCGTGCTCACGGAACGCGACGGCGTCGACGATGCCGCGGTGGGTGATGCCCTGGAGGACCTGGTACTCGCGACGAGCGGCGCGCTCGGTGGACTTCCGGGCGGCTTCGGTCGCACCCTGGCTGACCAGGTAGATACGGACCCGGCCCTCCTCTTGTACGAGGCCGTCGTCGCGGACGGCGAGGCGGTCCTCCCAGGTGGTTCCGGCGTCCAGGGGGTGCGGTCGCAGCTTCCAGGCGTCGCCGAAGCGCAGGTGTCCGGTGGACTGCCGGATACCGATGGCCCGCAGCAGCCGCGGCAGGGTGTTCTTCGAGAATTCGGGGGTGATCCGGCGCTCGGGGCGGTCCGGGGGAAGTCCGAGGAAGTCCTGCCAGACGCGGCCCAGCCCGCTGGCGCCGTCATCGCGCCCGTAGACCCGGATGCGCTGGATCTCGTCCAGGTGGCTGACGAGTTCAGTGGACGACAGGAATACCGCGGGTTCGATCCGCGGCACCTCCCGTTCGTCGATCTTGAGTTTGCGGGCGGCCCAACGCAGCTGGCTGCGGAGTTCCTTCGACTTGACGTCGTTGAAGTGCAGCGGGTTGTTCAGTGTCCGGGTCCGATCGGTGCCCCGGAAGCTCCAGGTGGAGCCGGTGTTGTGCAGCTCCCCCGGGTGGCTCTTGATCTCGATCAGGAACAGGCCGGCTGGCACGGCGACGAGAAGGTCGCACTCGTTGATGCGGCCGGACTGCGCGGTGAAGGAGAACGTGGCCCAGGCCCGGTAGGGCTCAGCGGCAGGCAGCAGGCGACGGACATGGTCCAGCGCGTCCTGCTCCCAGGGGTACGGCGAGGGCCGCTCCTGGAACCACTGCTGTGCGGGTTTCGGCAGAGCTGGCTTCGGTACGGGCTTTCCCCCTGCTGCTGTCACGCTCAAGCCTCCATCGCACCCCGTACCCGTCCCTACGGGCAAAAACCACCTGGTAGACCCTACCGCTCACAGCCGCGGCCCGGTGCGGACGGCAAAGGAGGGCAGCCGGTCACCCCTCACCACCGTCCATCAGCTGCTCCACGGCCGCGCACACCTGTCTCAGGGCTTCCGGCTGCTCGGACAGCGACACGGACGGCCAGCCGGTGAAGCCCTTCTCCCGCTGGACTGCGAGCTTCTGCCCAAGTCCGCCGACATCCGGAAGGGCATCGGCGAATGCGGACGCCGCGTCGCGGCCCAAGTGATGGGTGATCGAGCTGAAGCTGAAGGCGAGATCGTCCCTCCCTGCACTGTCGCGCAGGGACAGTGTCCAGACAGGCACCTGCTTCCCTGAGGCCGGGAAGTACACGGAGATGCTGGGATACGCAGCCTTGTTGGTCACCAGCCGTCCCAGCGCGTCCGCGTGCTCAAGGAGGGTGAGGCCCGCCCGCCGATCCTCGGAACTGCGGCTCTCCAGGGCCGTGCCCACGTCCGCCCGCGTCCACTTCGCGCCGGCCCCGGCGGACCGGGATCGCGTCTTGGCCGCCGTAGCCACCTCGCCGTGAACCCTCGGAACGAGCACGCGGTGATCGCCGCTGCCCCGGTACTGGGTGAGCTCAACTGCATACACGTCCGCCTGCCGCATCTGCCGGTTCAAGAACTCGACGATGGCCCGGAGCTCCACTGGTATCCGGTCGGCTACGAACAGCAGGCGCATCCGGCCCAGCTCCATTCGTTCCTCCACCGTCGCCCAGAACTCGTCGGGCGACTGGCCGTCCAGCAGCTCCTGGTACACGACCGAGATGGTGCCGCAGTCCTCGATGCACGTCTCCTCGAAGGTCCGCTGGAGCAGCGCGGCGGGCCAGTAACGCAGGAGACCGAGTCATCCGTGCGGGCCCACAGGTCAGCGCGGAAGCAGAGACATGATCGGCAGCTCACCCTGCGCGAGGTGACACCGGAACGGGGTGCGGTCGCCCCTCAGCGGCCGACACCACACGCTAGGCACCGAAAGTCGCGACGGCGCAGTGGAGTTGGACTGTCAGTAGGGCCTGGTATCCATGAACCTGAGGCGAACCTCGGATCATGTGCAGAATATTCTGAGGCATAAAACCGTGTACTCTTTGGGGAGTTAAACTCGCCAGGGCTGGAGGTGAGCACGTGCGCGACCAGAAGAGCTTGGTTGCGGATCCCGGGATGCTCACGCTGGCCCGTGACTCACGCGGCTGGACACAGTCCGAACTTGCCGACGAGATGACGCGTCTTGATGGCGGCCGCATCACCCAGGGGTACGTCAGCCGAGCCGAAGCCGGCCGCATCCCCGTCAAGGACGGGCGCGTGCAGCTGTTCGCCGACGCCCTTCGCTACACCGCCGACACTCTGTGCCGCGCCACTGACACGGCCGGGACAGGCGTCGGACTGGTGCACCACCGCAAGCGCGCCTCTCTGGGGGCGCCCGCCCTGCGTCGGATCCATGCAACGTTGACGCTCACCCGGCTCCAGGTCGACAGCTTGGCCCGGGCAGCGGACCTCCATCGCAACGACCGGTTTCGGCGCGTGGAGGTCAACGACTTCGACACTCCCGCGGATGCGGCGGAGACGATGCGTGAGGAGTGGAAGGTCCCCGCAGGCCCCATCGAGGACATGGTCGCCCTGCTCGAAGATGCCGGCGCTCTGGTCGTAGTCCGGGACCTCTGCACCACCGAGCTCGATGCCGTGAGCCAGTGGCCCCCCGGCAGGTACCCGTTGATCCTGCTCAACTCGCATGCACCAGGGGATCGTTCACGATTCAGCCTGGCGCACGAGCTGGGCCATCTGGTGATGCACGGCGAGCCGGGTGAGGGACGCGTACAGGAGGACCAGGCCAACCGGTTCGCCGCCGAGTTCCTCATGCCCCACGACGCAGTCCTGCCCGAGCTGAAGCCAGGCATCGACGTGTCCCGCCTGCTCGATCTCAAGGCCCGGTGGGGGGTGTCCATGGCGGCTCTCATCAGGCGCGCCATGGACTTGGGAGTCATCAGCGAATGGCACTACCGCACGCTCGTGGTCGAGTTGTCCGCCCTCGGCTACCGCACCAACGAGCCGACCACCATCCGGCGCGAAACCCCGCGCCACCTCGCTCAAGCCGTCACCCGGCTTGAGGAGCAGCTCCACCTCAGTCCGACTGAGACCGCCCACCTGGCGGGCCTGGGTCGCGAGGAGTTCCACGAGATCTACTTGTGCGCTTCTTCTCCGTCCGGCCACAAGGACGTGCCGGACTCTTCTGCGAGGTGATTCATGAGCAACACCCCGTCCCCGAGGCGGCGACCGCCCGCCCTGAAGACGCTCGACCACACCGTTGCCGCCGTGCCGCTTCTCCAGGGGCGGGTGCTGCTCCACGAAAACGCCGTCAATCTACCGCGGCCGCGGCCCGCGCTCGATGACGACTTCAGCGGCGTCGTGATGACCGGAGCCAAAGCCGACGAGCGGGCCTTCCACCTTCGCAGCACGGCCGGCTACGAAGGCACCCTGCTGATCGACAGCGCCCCCTACACCACCTACGTAGCGACCGCGGACGAGCCGTTCATGGTGCCCACCGACGAGCTGTTCGCCTCAGTGGACACCTCCCTGGCCTTCCAGAAGGTGCGAGGTGCGAGCGCCGCGCTGACTCCGACTGGATACATTCCGCCAGCGGACTCCAAGACGCTCAAGGCAGTGATGCGCGAGGCCAACAAGATCGAACGCGCCGATACCGTCGTGACACTCCCGATCAACGTCACGTGGCTGAACCGCGAGAACATCGGTCAACTCATAGCGGTCTGCACGAAGATCCGGCACCCGAAGGCCATCATCCTGTGCGGCCAGTTCGACCCGCTAGAGCAGGCGAAGGGCATCCCGGCCAATCTGCGTCGCCTGGTGACCGAGGTCGCGCACATGTCGCTCCTCCGGACTGACCTGGCAGCACTCGATGCCATCGCGCATGGCGCCTTCTGTGCCGGCGTCGGCGTTCAAAGCTCCCTTCGTCACGCGATCCCGCCCGGCGAGAAGGCGCAAGTCGGCAAGCCTGGAGGCCCCGTATATCCGAACGTGCTGATGCCGGAGCTCATGTGCTTCAAGGGCTCCGAGTCCCTCGCCAAGCTGTACAGCAACGTGGATCCCGCAACCTGCTCCTGCGAGCAGTGCGACGGGCGTGGACTCGACCGCTTCCTCCTACCGGACGGCGAAACCCGGCGCGAGGCCGACAATCACACCGTCCTCACGTGGAGCGACTGGGTCACCGAAATGGCCGGCTACCAGCCAGGCACCCCGCGTAAATCGTGGTGGCGCGACAAGTGTGCGGCCGCGATCGACCGCTACGCACTGGAGAACCAGCGCATCGGGCTGGGCGCCAGCCCCCGGTCCGGATTCCAGGCGCCCTCCCCGCTCAAAGCATGGGCGACACTCCCCGTCACCCCGTAACGAGCCGCGGGCCGGATGCTCAGGGGAGCTGGCGGTGGACGTCTTCCAGGAACTTCCAGCCGGCGACGGTATGGCGTCTGCGCACGAAGGGCCGCGGCGGCACCACCACTTCCACCGAGTCCCCCTGAAGCGTGAGCAGGCCGATGCCGTAGAAGTCCGCGCGCAGCACGGCATCATCCTTGCGCCGCAATACGCCGTCCACCACCACCGCGCGAGAACAGAACGGAGTAAATCGCTCGGCCTTCTCCATCCCCGACTCCCAGCTGCGGCCGGGCACGAACGCCATGTCGATGTGGACAGGCTGCGCCGCGCGACGGGTGATCGACCCGTCCCTGCGGACCACCGCGCCTTTCGGAAGGGACTTCAGCACCCGCCGCTCCCTCTCGCTCAAGGAGCTGGCAGGAACCGGCTCGCCCAGGGGCAGCGACATGAGGAGATCCAGCACATCAGGTCGCGTCAGCGGCGGCATCCCTTCGGCTGCCCGCCGCTCCCGCTCGAGCGCGTCATGCCGATAGGCCACAACAGCTTCCGTCCCGAAGGCTTCGACAAACGCGAGCTTCGCCTCGCGGGGCACGAGGTCGCAGGGAGCGAGCGCACCTGCGACGACATCCATCTGCTCTCGCGCCACGACCGACATGAACCAACCCGCTCTCGTTTCAAACTGACACCCTCGTCTGCGGAGCGTCTGCACGCCCCTGCTTACCCTCAGGCACCCATCACCGGAAGCACGAGCGGCTCACGTTCACACGATCCACTCGCCAATCCCCTGCTGGCCGCAGCCGAGCGGGACCGACACCCCTAACCCGCCTTCCCCTGACCAAGACACGGGAACGCCTCAGCACGGACGGCCAGGCTAGTACGGGCAGTCGTACGCCCGGCGGCCACCTCCTCAGATGATCGCGAGATGGCCAGCACCCGTCATAGGCCGACCAGCAAGCGTCCACGGCGGCCACCAACGAACGACTGCGAGCCTAGCCACCACAGGCGGCCATGCCTACATCTGTCCGAATCTTCATCCAGCCTGCCAACCCCCTTCCCCTTCCACCCGCGCCAGGCGGAGTGCGGCTGCGAGCATGCCCGTGCAGGCATTCGCACGGTGGGGAGTTCAGGTGCCACGACAGCTCAACGAACGGCAGCAACAGGTGCTGCAATGGGTCGCCCGAGGCTGCCCTGACGGCGTGTGGGAAGGAACCGGGCACAAACTCAGCTGCCAAGCCCTGCACAGCCGCGGACTGGTCAAAGTCTCCAAGCGACAGGGGCAATGGTCTGTCGCCCTCACCAAGGCCGGCCAGCAATACCTGGACCACGGATCCCATCCGCCCGAACAACCTCGCAGCAAAGACACCGCTCCCGCGCCGCAGGCTCGAATCCAGTCACCCGACGTGGCCAAGAGCGAGAAATCCAGCGCCACGGCAGCCACACCCGTGCCACCGCAACGAACCGGCTCCCTTCCGCGAAAGAAAGCCAAGACCGTCACGGAGCAGCTCCTGGATGAGCTCGCCGAAGCCGGCGGCCGCATCGTCAAACGCGAAGCCAGCGGTCGGGAGACCGAGAAATGGCCGATCCGTGTCGCCGCGGCGCGCCGGTCGGGAAAGATCCCCGAGACGAAGGAACTGCACGCGGGCTGGTGCCGCGATGGCTACGAAATCCGCCTGGTCGACACCCCCGCCTGGCGATTGGCCGTGCTGCCGCCCATTCCCGTACCGGTACGGCTCACCACTCCACACCCGGTGGTCAAAGCTCTGCAGCAGCACCCCCACCCCATGAGACTGACCAAGTCTGTACAGGGTCGAGCCTTCCGCCTCATCCACGCATTGCTCACCGCGACGCAGAGGCTGGGCTACGCCAACGCGTTCGGCACGGCCGAGAGCGCACCGGCACCACATCGCCGGCGGGACGGCCCTCCCCACTTCACCATCACAACCCAGGGGCAGAGATGCGATTTCCTCATACTGCAGGAACAAGACCGCGCCGAACACATCCCCACGAAGAAGGAACTCGCCGACGCAGAGAAGCACTCCTGGGTCAGAATTCCGCGGTACGACCACTCCCCCTCTGAACGCCTGAGGATCTGCGTCAGCGGCGGCCTGCGACACAGGGCTGGCGAATGGACCGACACAGCCGCACGCCCCTTGGAGGACCAGCTCGCCGAAATCGTGCAGGAGGTCGGCCTCCGCGGGCAGGCAGCCGAACACAAGCGCCTGGCTGACCTGGAGGAGGCCCAGCAGAAGCGCATGCGATGGGAAGCCGTGAAACGTCAGGCCACGGCCGAATACGCAGAGGCATACCGCGCCCGCCACCTTGAAGCACAGAACGAGGCGTGGAGGCGCGCAGCGGGTCTTGTCGAGTACGTCGGCGTACTCCGAGTCCACGCAGAGAGCCTGCCCCTCGGACCAGCCAAGGACGAAGCCGAGGCGTGGATCGCCTGGGCCGAGGGCTACGCGCAACGCCTGAATCCGCTCAGCGGTTCAACGTTGATGCCGGAAATCCCCGAGCCCCGAGCCGAGGACCTCAAGCCGTTCATGCATGGCCTGAGCCCCTACGGACCCAGCTACTGAGCACCCACTCTGTCGGCTGCCGGTCGCGATGCCACACCTGGCAGCGCGCCGGCTGCCGCAACCAGCGACGGCGAAACGGACCGATTTCCTTCCAGTCTCCGCAAAGCCAGACCGCACAAACCGAGCTCAGCACCCAGCGCGACCTGCACAATCACAGTCCTGACGCCACATCAGAACGAGCGTCATTTCAGCGTCACGGGCGTCATTTCAGCGTCAAGATATCGCCCGTAACGCCCACGGTGCACATAATGCGCACCGGTAAACCCGCAGGTCAGGCGTCCTTAACGACCCGCTCCAGGATCGCCACGCACTCCACGTGGTGCGTCATCGAAATAAGATCTATCAAAAACATGTGAAAGGAAATTGCAGGTCAGAGGCTTGCATGGCGCAAATTGGACAGGCTACCCGTGTGCGTTACGTGCAAAGTGGGCGGTATGTGCAGCGCGCTGACGCTCGTGCCTGCCTCTGGTCCGGGTGAACAGGGTCCCCGTGCCGCCCGGGTAGCCGGTCAGGCCGGAGGGACACCACGGGCCTCACGAGGGGTCCGACGAACAAGACGACCTGGGGCTGAGGGTCCGACGCCCGCCCCGGTACTCGCGGCGAGACAGCGCACCCTGTCTCTGCGTGGAGCCGCCCCGGCCGATCCAGCAAGGTCCGGGGTCTTGTCCGCCGTCAATTCCGGCAGGCGATACTCCCGGGCGCGACCAGGTCAGATGCCTGGAACGCGGAGGCGAGTGTGCCGCGCCCCCCTGCCCCGGCGGCGCCGTGCAGCCCCTGGCCGCCGGACCCTTCCCAGCACCTTCAGGGTTTTAGAGCGAGACGTGACGGCGGATCTCAGCTCCTTCCCCACGACAACCGGAATGGGCCGGACACGGGCGGGCGCAGTGACGAGTAGGCGCGGTGGGTATGGCGGGTGAGGTCGCGTCATCTGAACGGGCCGGGGGAATCCTCCCGAGGGACAAGATCACTCGTTCCGGGGAACAAGCCGGGACCGGGTAGGTCCGGATGGCCTCCAGCCCCCAGCATCAGGGCCATGGATCACCGTCCGCCCACCCCCGGCCACCCCTCTTACCCCGTCCTCCTGGGCGGGGTAGGCGAGCCCGGCGACGGCTGGGTGCACTGGCCCCGGGCGAGCGCACTTCTGGAGGACCTGTACGAGGGCCTCGCGCTCAAGGCCCGGCTCGACTGCGGCCGGGCAGTCGAGGGGGACGCGCAGGACCCGCGCCTCGTGGGGCGGGTGGCGCTCTCCACCCCCGCCCAGGCGCGGGCCGCGCTGGAGCACGCGAGGACGGCCCGGCGCGGCTGGGCCCGGGTGCCGCTGGAGCGGCGCCTGGACTTCGCCGAAGCCGTCCACCACGCGCTGCGCGAGCGCGCCGAGGAGTTCACCGGGGTCCTCGTCGCGGAGGGGCACCCGGTGACGGTGGCCCGCTGGGCGCTGGCCTCCGCCCTGGCCCTCACCCACCCCGACTCCCTGGGGCATGCCCGGGATTCGATGGTGTGGGAGGGCGAACAGGCCGGGCGGCTGGTCCGCCTGGTGCGCAAGCCTGACGGGGTGGTGTGCCTGAACCCGGCGCGCAACGCCTCCGTGCTCGCCGCCCTCTGCGGGGTACCCGCCCTCGCCGCCGGGAACACCCTGATCGTCAACGCCCCGCCTGCCGTGCCGCTCGGGGTGGCGTACGTTTTCCACGAGATCGTCGCGCCGCTGCTCGCCGAGCACGGGGCCCCGTACGGGACGCTGAGCGTTCTGTGCGCGCCGTCCCGGCCGATGCTGCGAACCTGGCTGGAAGCCCCCGAGTGCGACGACATCTTCTACTTCGGGGCCTCCACGCACGGCGCCGGGCTGGCCCGTGACTGCCTGGACCACGGCAAGAAGCCGGTCATGGAACTGGCGGGCAACGACGCCCTGGTCGTATGGCGGGACGCCGATCTCGGCGGGGCCGTGGAGGCCGCCGTCGAGCGGTACTGGGGCTCGGGGCAGCTGTGCATTGCGCCGAAGTTCGCCCTGGTGCACCCGGCGGTGGCCGAGGAGTTCACGCGCCGCCTGCGCACCCGCGTCGAGGGGCTGCGGGTGGGTCCGCCCGAGGATCCGGAGGTCGTCCTGAGCCCCGTGGTCAAGCGGGCCCAGTGCACGGAGGTGCTCGCGGACGCCATCGCCCAGGGGGCCGAGCTGCTGTGCGGAGGCGAGCTGGTCGACGTACGGGACCGGCCCACGCCGCGCGGGCCGTTCGTCCGGCCGGTGCTGCTGCGTGTGGAGGGCCTGGAGCGGGCGACGCGGACGCGGGCGGTGACGGAGGAGACCTTCTTCCCGCTGATGTGCGTGGTCGTGCCGGACCAGGCGCCGGACCGTGAGCTGCTCGACACCCTCCTCGCCTTCGTCGACGGCAACCCGTACGGGCTGCGCAACTCCCTGTGGGCCCGCGATCCCGAGGTCGTGGACCGCTTCGCCGACGAGGTGTCCAACGGGGGCTTCCTCAAGGTCAACGACAGCCACATCGGCACCCTGCCCGTCCTACCGCTCATCGGCGGCACGGGCCTGTCCGGCGGGGTGTTCGGCGAGGCCAACCTGCCCTGGATGCGCACGACCCGGCTCCAGGGAATCAGCGTCGCCGGCGGGGACCTTGCGGACGGCGATCGCTTCGACCACCTCGCGGCCGTGGGCTTCGGCCGCCCCCAGACCTCCCGGCGGCCGTCGACGGCAGCCGACCGGGACCCCTTGCACCACCCCGAGCAGCACTACGAGAGGAACACCCCCATGACCAGCCTGTCCGGAACCGCCCTGCTCCACCGCAAGTTCGACGTCTGCTTCGGTCACATCGACGCCGACGGCAACGGCTCGGTGGACCGCGAGGACCTCCTGACCCTGGGCGCGCAGCTGCTGGCAAAGTTCGGAGAGTCGGCCACCTCCCCCAAGGGCACCCTCCTGATGGACGGTCTGGCCCGGTTCTGGGACGCCCTCTCGGCCGCCGCCGACGCCGACGGCGACAAGCGCCTGACCCCGCAGGAGTACCGGACCGGTATGGAGAGCGCGTTCATCACCTCGTCCGCCGGCTTCGACCAGGCCTTCCGCCCCCTGACGGAGGCGATCGTCGGGCTCCTCGACACGGACGGCGACGGCGAGGTCGACGAGAAGGAGTTCCTGGCCTGGCAGGAAGTGTTCCGCACCACCGAGAACGACCGCGAGGCCGCCTTCCGCCACCTCGACCGCGACGGCAGCGGCAAGCTGAGCGTCCAGGAACTGCTCACCGCCCAGCGCGAGTACTACACCAGCCCGGACCAGGACGCGGCCGGCAACTGGCTCTTCGGCAAGCTCGCCTGAGACACCCGGAACACGGGAAAGGGGTCTGTCCACCAAACGGCTCTGTCGCATGTGGCAGGCCCCTCCACCGCCCAGCCGGACAGGCGGTCCGTCCCCTCGACTTCGCCGGCCAGGAGCAGCAGCGGGTTGTCCACCCGGACGGTGCAGACCCGCGAAGAGGTGAGTTCGACAGGGCGTGAGTATCCCCGGGCGTCAGCGGCAAGGCCCGTTAGTGGTTTCCGGCCGTTGCTGGGGAACCGGCCGCTGGGGGCAGGCGGCCGGGGGCCTCAAAGCGGCACTCACCTGGTCGGACTGCCTCTCCCCGCTCGTGTCCCGACGTGGACCCGCTCGTTGGTGAATGAGGCCGTGCGGTTTCGGACGAGGAGCAGTGCCATGGTGAAGAGGTTGTCTGTGCTGGCGGTGTCGGCCCTGTTGCCGGCCGCGCCGGCATCGCCGGCGTTCGGCGGGGTGGTCTCTCCAGTGGAGGACTGTGGCAGCGTGGGCACGCCGCGGCAAGTCCGCGTCAGCGGGCACGAGGGCGTGCCGCCGGTAGAGATGCAGGTCGGCAAAGACACGCGGTTCGAGTTCGACTTCACCCCTTCGCGTGACCAGCCCAACGCCGAGTTCACCATGGTCGCCGAGACCGCGGTCGGCGAGATCCCGGTTGAACAGCACACCATGGTCAAACTCGCCACCGGCAAGACGTACACCGTGCGGCACACGGTCCGGCCTACGGACCTACTCGCCGGGCAGCAGATGAAGATCCGCGCCAAGGTGACCGGCGGAAACCGCACGGAGATGTGCGTCAAGATTCTCGTGAACGTCCGCGCCTGACCGGTACCCGGGCCGGGCGGGGCCGGGGGACGTCGGCGTTTTGGAGTGCGGCGAAGTCGGCGTGGGCAGCGGAGGCAGACGACTCGGCCGGCGTCCACGACCGGGCCGCTCGCCGCGGCAGTGTGCGCGAACTGCTGGACGGTCTGGTGGACCGCGAGCAGGGCCCACAGCTCTTGCCGCACGGCTTCGGGGGTCCGCGACCAGAGCGCGGCCCGCCAGGCCCGAGGTGGTTCTTGATCTCGTCGAAGACCAGTTCGATCTCTCACCGCTGCCGGTAGAGGGCAATCAGTTCGCCCGCCGGGTACTGCTCGTGGTCCAGCAGGGAGGTGCCAAGGTGCACGATTCTGTCGCCCTTGGCGAAGGTGACGGGAGGCTCGGCTTCGTCGACGGGCAGGTCGAGGGAGACCTGAAGCGCTTCAAGTACTTCATCGAAGACCGCGGCTCCGCTACCTGAGAATGGCGAGGACAGGTCTGACCCGGCTCTTGGAGCCCCCGCAGGGCGCTCCCGACGAGGCATGGGTCTGGCGGCCGTCGCGCAGGACGCCTCTCGACGCCCCCGGCCGAAGCATTGAGCCGAGCTCCCGCGGGTAGGACACCACCATGGACATGCCCGCGACCGGAGGCCTCAACCTACGGGAGCGGCTCGGCTTGGCGCTGTTCAGCCGGGTGGCCGGACCGTCGGGCCCTGCCAACCGCGCCCGGATCCACAGCACGCCCGGACCTCGCTGGTTCGGTCCCGAGCGGCCCATCCGTACGGTGCACGGCGATGCCTCGATGTTCGTCGGGGGCCTGAGCGCACTCCTGCTCCAGTCCCTGCACCCGCTCGCCATGGCCGCCGTCGCGGCGCACTCCGGGTTCCGTGGCGACCCGTGGGGCAGGCTTCAACGCACCAGCACCTTCCTGGCCGTCACCACCTACGGCACCGCACAGGACGCGCAGGACGCCGTCGACCGGGTTCGGGCCGTCCACGAACGCATACGGGGCACCACCGCGGCGGGCGAGCCGTACCGCGCGGCCGATCCCCACCTGCTGGGCTGGGTGCACGCGGCCGAGGTCGACAGCTTCCTGCGGGCGCACCAGCGCTTCGGCTCGCACCCGTTGGACGCGGCGGGCTGCGACGCCTACGTCACGGACACCGCGCTGGTGGCAACGGCACTCGGTGTGGTGGACCCGCCCCGTGACCGGAGCGCGCTGACAGCCCTGCTGACGGAGTACCGGCCGGAGCTGCGGGCCACGCCCGAGGCCCTCGACGCGGCCCGCTTCATCCTCCGCCACCCGCCGCTGCCCTGGCCCGCACGCGCCCCGTACGCGCTGCTGGCCGCGAACGCGATCGACCTGCTGCCCCGGTGGGCCCCCGCCCTTCTCGGCCTGCGCCCCGCGACGGGCCCGAGGGGGACCGGCGTACGCCTGTCCGGGCACGCCCTGACACGCACGATCCGGTGGGCGATGGCCCCGCCGCGCCGGCCGCTGCGCTGAGCTGGTTCCCGGGCGTCCGCCCAGAGATCGGACTCACCCGACGGGCAGGGCGTGGCCGGCCAGGACCAGGAGTACGGCGTCGGCTCCGGCCAGGGCCAGGATGATCAGGAAGGGCGCCCGGCCGCGTGCGACGGCGGGCGGTGCGGCCAGTGCGGCCAGGCACAGGGCCAGTGTCACGCCCAGCAGCAGCCAGCCGGCGAGGGGCCGCGGGCCCGGCGGAGCGAGGGTCACCACCGCGCAAGAGGCGAAGGCGAGGCCGGCGGCCAGCGCGATGGATGCGCGTCGCCCCAGTCGCTGCGGGAGTCCCAGCACACCGCCCGCGATGTCCTCGTCGATGTCGGGCAGGGTGTTGGCGAAGTGGGCGCCGGTCCCCAGCAGGGCCGCCGCGGCGGTGAGCCAGATCGGGGGCCATCCGGCTGACGGCGAGGTCAGGGTCAGGAAGGCGGGGAGCAGTCCGAAGGCAACGGTGTACGGCAGCCAGGAGGCGAGGGTGTGCTTCAGCCACCAGTTGTAGGACCATGCCGCAGCGACGCAGCTGAGGTGGACCCAGCCGGCCCGGGCGCCGCAGGCCAGCGACAGCGCAACGCAGGCGAGCAGGGCCGTGCACGAGGCCGCAGTCACCACTCCCGGCCGTACCTCCCCCGTGGCGAGCGGCTTGTCGTGGCGGCCGGCCGCCACGTCGCGCCGCATGTCCAGCCTGTCGTTGCTCCAGCCGATCGACAGTTGGCCCGCGGCGACCGCGGCCGCCGCTGTGGCCGCGGCCGCGGGTCCGAGCCCGACGGCGGCGGCCAGCAGGGCCGCGAGGAGGGTGACGGCGGCAGCAGGCACGGGGTGACCGGCCTTCAGAAGCCCCGGGAAGCCCACATGGGCGGGTCGCCGGGCCGTCGTCGACCCTGCGGGCGCGGTGGGCGCGGTGGTTCCTTCGTTGGTGGTGGCGGGCACCGCACCACGCTATGGGTCCGGCGCGCCCGTGGCGGCCTGGTTCAGCGTGCCGCCGCTCCGCTGTCCCTATGTTGGACCAATGACACGGGTCCTCGCGGTGAGCACGGTGTTCCCGCCGCACCGCTACATGCAGCAGGAGATCACCGACGTCCTCGCTTCCTGTCTGCCGTCCGGGGCCGACGGCGCGCTCCTGCGACGGCTGCACGGGGCGGCCCAGGTGGAGACGCGTCACCTCGCCCTCCCCCTGGACCGGTACCGGGAGCTCGGCGACTTCGGCCACACCAACCGCCTCTTCGTCGAACTCGCCGTCGCCCTGGGTGCCGAAGCGGTCGAACGGGCACTCCAGGAGGCGGGGGTGCGGGCCGAGGAGATCGACCTGGTCGTCTCGACGACCGTGACCGGCATCGCGGCGCCTTCCCTGGAGGCCCGGCTGGCCGCGCAGGTCGGCCTGCGGCCCGACGTCAAGCGGGTACCGATGTTCGGACTCGGCTGCTCCGCCGGTGCGGCGGGGCTGGCCCGGGTCCACGACTTCCTCACCGGCCGGCCGGGCTCCACGGCGCTCCTTCTGTCCACCGAACTGTGCTCACTCACCTTGCAGCCGGCGGACACCTCGATGGCGAATCTGGTGGCGGGAAGCCTGTTCGGGGACGGGGCCGCCGCGCTGGTGGCGGTCGGTGACGACCACACCTCCGCTACAGCGCAAAGGGCCGGCTCGTACGGACCGGTGGTCGCGGCCACGCGCAGCCGCCTGTACCCGGGGACCGGGCACCTGCTGGGTTGGGAAGTCGGTGACTGGGGTTTCCGCATGGTTCTCGGCCGGGAGGTCCCCGAGCTCGTCAGGCTGCACGTGGCGGAGGAGATCGAGTCCTTCCTCGCCGCTCACGACCTCAAGCCCCGGGACGTCGCGGCCTGGATCTGCCATCCCGGCGGCCCGAAGATCCTGGACGCGCTCGCCGACGAGCTCGGCCTGCCGGACTGCGCCCTGGCCCCCTCCCGCCGCGCGCTGGCCGCCACGGGAAACCTGTCCTCCGCCTCGGTGCTGCAGATCCTGCGCGACACACGCGCCGCGGCGCCGCCGTCGGGGTCGACCGGCCTGATGATCGCCTTCGGGCCGGGCTTCTCCTCCGAACTCGTCCTGCTGGCCTGGTGATCGCACCATGACGCCATACACCCTGCTGATCCTGCTGGTCATCGCCGAACGGTTCGCGGAACTCGCCGTGGCGCGCCGCAACGGTGCCTGGAGCCGGACCCGGGGCGGCCTCGAATACGGAGCCGTGCACTATCCGGCGATGGTCGCCCTGCACACGGCCCTGCTGCTCGGCTGCCTCGTGGAGCCCTGGGCGGCCGACCGGCCCTTCCTGCCCCTGCTCGGCTGGCCCGCGCTGGTCCTCGTACTGGCCTCCCAGGGGCTGCGGTGGTGGTGCATCAGCGCCCTGGGCCCCCGCTGGAACACCCGCGTGCTGATCGTCCCCGGCCTTCCGCTGATCACCCACGGCCCCTACCGGTACCTGCGTCACCCCAACTACCTGGCCGTCGCCGTCGAGGGCATGGCCCTTCCCCTGGTGCACACCGCCTGGGTGACCGCCCTGGGCTTCACAGTCCTGAACGCCGCCCTGCTGACCGTACGCATCCGTTGCGAGGACGACGCGCTGGCGCCCGTACGCTCCCTCCCCGCCCCAGGCGCGGCCCCGTGATCGACCTGCTCGTCGTGGGCGGCGGCCCGGCGGGCCTGGCCGCCGCGATCCACGGAGCGCTCGCCGGGTTCGACGTCGTGGTCGCCGAACCGCGTCCTGCGCCTATCGACAAAGCCTGCGGAGAGGGTCTGATGCCAGGCGCGGTGCGCGCCTTGGACGCCCTGGGCGTGGAGGTGCCGGGCTGGCCTCTGCGCGGCATCCGCTACGTGGACGCCGCCGGCGAACGGCGCGCCGAAGCCGTGTTCCGGGCGGGCCACGGCCTCGGCGCGCGCCGCACCATGCTGCACGAGGCGCTCTCCGCCCGGGCCGCTGAACTCGGCATCCCGGTCATCCGCCGCCGCGTTCACCAAGTGAGCCAGTACGACGAGTACGTCACGGCGGACGGTATGGCCGCCCGCTACCTCGTGGCAGCGGACGGACTGCACTCGCCGACCCGGCGAGCACTAGGCCTGGACGAACCGCCGAGCGCCGGGCGGCAGCCGCCGCGGTACGGACTGCGGCGCCACTACTCCGTCGAGCCGTGGAGCGACCTGGTGGAGGTGCACTGGTCCGCCGGCTGCGAGGCGTACGTCACTCCGCTGGGCCCGCGCCAGGTCGGCATCGCCGTCCTGACCTGCGAACGGCTCCCGTACGACTTCCAGCTGGCCCGATTCCCGCTGTTGCTGTCCCGGCTCGGTACGGCGGGCCGGACGCCGGTCCGAGGTGCGGGTCCGCTCCGCCAGCAGGCCCGCTCCCGGGTGGCCGGACGGGTCCTGTTCGTGGGCGACGCCGCCGGGTACGTCGACGCTCTGACGGGCGAGGGCCTCACCCTCGCCCTGACGGCCGCCGCCGAACTCGTGCGCTGCCTACGCGAAGGCCGGCCTCAGGCCTACGAACGCGCATGGCTCCGGCTGTCCCGCAACTACCGGCTGCTGACGAGGTCCCTGCTGTGGGCCCGGAACCAGCCCCGGCTGGCGCCCCTGATCACCCCCGCTGCGGCCCGCTTACCCGGCCTGTTCCAGCACGCCGTGAACCTGCTGGCGTGACTGGGTCAGCCACCGGTGATGGCGGCGCGGTGGGGCGCCCCGGTCGCACTCGAGTGGTGTCGACTCGGAAGGCCCCACGACCCACTCCCCGTACCGGGTCGCATCGGCGAGTACGGTCCACACCGCGTACGGGGGACGCCGAATCAGCTGATGGCGGATGGCCATAAGAAGTCCGCCCTATACCGGAGGCGGGAGCCGTCTCCACGGTTATGGTGCGGGTGCGTACATGACCTCGCATCTCACCCGCGCCGGGGTGTCGGGGCATCACCGGCAAGCTCCGAAGGCAGAAGCTCCGTGACCGTCGGCCCGCGCACGAACAGCCGTACACCCCCGGCCGTCCTACGATGCTGTCGGGGAAGGCTTCGGACAGTGGAACCGGAGGGCAGATGGCGGAGCGGGGCCGGGAAACCGGAGCGGACCCGGGCGCCGCACAGCGGCGGGCCTTGCGGCTGGCCGGTCTTTCGGCGGCCTCAGATACCGGAATGGACCGATTCGCCCGGCTGGTCTCACGGCTGCTCCGCGTGCCGGTGGCCTTCGTTTCGCTGGTCGAGGAACACCGGCAGATCCTGCCCGGCCTGATCGGCTTGCCCGAGCCCTGGGCGACGAGCCGGACACTGCCGCTGTCCCATTCGCTCTGCCGGTACGTGGTGGCCTCCGGGCAGCCGCTGATCGTGCCCGACGCACGGACCGACGAACGGCTGCGCACCAGCCCGGCGATCGCGGATCTGGGCGTCATCGCATACGCCGGAATGCCGCTGACCGACAACGACGGGCTCGTCCTGGGCTCCCTCTGCGGCATCGACCACGAGCCCCGGACCTGGGGCGGGGATGAGCTGGCCGACCTGGAGGATCTGGCCGCGGCCTGCTCCGCCGAACTGCGCCTGCGGGTCCTTTCGGCGCAGTACCGCTCCGCTCAGAAGGTGCTGGAGACCGCCCGGGCCGCCGCCGAGCGTGCCCGGACCGAGGCGGAGCGACTGGAGCGCGAGGCCCAGGTCGGCCTGGACCACGCCGAGTTGCTGCTAAGGGCCTCGGAGGAGCTGGCCCAGACGTCCGGGCTGGAGGACGTACGGCGACGGCTGCGAGACCTGTTCGGCGGCGTCGGCAAGCCCTCGTACGTCGGCCTGCTCGTCGCCGACGAGGAGGGGCTGCACTGGATCCCCGATCCGGACGACGCGCGCTCGGTGGAGCACGAGATCCTCATCCTGCCCGCGGACTCGGCGTTCCCGAGCGCCCGGGCCATGCGGGAACGCCGCACGGTGTTCGTACCGGACCGCGATGCACTCGTCGCCGACTACAGCCCGGAAGCAGTCGGCTACTTCGACCGCATGGGCTTCACCACCGTGCTGTGCCTGCCCCTTTGGGGCAGCCGCACCCTGCTGGGCGTACTCGCCATCTGCTGGGCCAAGCGGCACGAGCTGAGCATCACCGAGCGTGCCACGCTCACAGCGGCGTCCGGCTACATCGCGCAGGCCGTCGAGCGCGCCCAGTACCTGGACGAACGCATCTCCGTCGCCCGGGAGCTCCAGGCCGCCATGCTCACCGACCTCCCCCTCACCGACCACGTGGAGATCAGCGCCCTGTACCAGGCGGCCGCTGACGACCACATGATCGGCGGTGACTGGTACGACGCCTACCAGCTTCCTCCCGCCTCAGCCGGCGAGGCCGCCTCCCTCATGGTCACGGTGGGCGACATCACCGGGCACGACATGCATGCCGCGACGGTGATGGGCCAGGTCCGCAGCATGCTGCGCCAGTCAACCCTCGACCATCCCCCGTACAGCCCCGCCGCTGTTCTGACCGCCCTGGACGCGGCGTGCTCGGTCCTTCCCATCGATGCCAGCGGCACCTTGGTCCATGGCCGCCTCGACCCCGTCGTGGGCGGTACCTCCTGGACCCTGACCTGGTCCAACGCCGGCCACCCACCGCCGCTCCTACGGTTCTCCGACGGCAGTGTGACCTCCTTGGAGGAACACGATGTCCTTCTCCACGAGGCCCTCGGCGCTGTCCGCCGCACCGAGCACCGGCGCGAACTGCCCGCGGGCGCGACCCTGCTGCTCTACACCGACGGGCTCATCGAGCGCCGCGGTCACGACATCGACGCCGCCATCGCGCAACTTGCCGCCCTGCTCGTGCGCCACGGGGGCAAGCCTCTGCCCGAACTACTGCGCCGGATCGGCAACCGGCTCGCCGACCCGGCCCCCGGAGACGACGTCGTCATGCTCGCCCTGCGCATTCCCTGACGGAGACCGGTCCTGGTCCTCACAGGCCGACGCCCGGCCCCGCTTTAGCCGATACTGGCGTACTCGAGTGCTCGGCCGCGGAAGAATGACGGGCTCGGCGGAGTGCTGTTCCTCCCGCAGATCCCTACGACATGTACGGCGGTTTTCCTTCCGGATTGGGCTCGGCGGAATGCGCGGATGCCCGTCCACTTGTGTAGCGGCCGCGCCTGGCGCACTTCTCTATCCGGCCGGCGCTACCGTGGGCCCTCCAGTCACGGGCGAGCTGCGGATGAGGTTGGTGGTTGTGTCGACGTCCAGTCATGAGGTGTTCGGTGCACCGTGCTGGATCAGCCTGATGGCCAGAGACCTTTCCTCCGCCCAACGGTTCTACGGTGCCGTGATGGGCTGGGATTTTCGCCGCACCCGGCTCGGGGAGGGATTCTCCGTCGCCTTCGATGAGGGAGCGCCGGTTGCAGGCATCGGTGCGCTGGCGGGGCGCTTGGCGGTTCCGGTGGCCTGGACGCCGTACTTCGCCGTCGATGACGCTGACGTGACTGCGGCACGGGTCCTGGAACGCGGTGCCACCATGGCGGTCGGCCCGCTCTCCTTCGGCACGGGTCGTGCCGCTATGGCGGCGGACCCCGACGGTGCCGTCTTCGGCTTCTGGCAGGGGGAGGTGGTCCCCGACTGGACCGTGGGCCGTGGAACGGCTCCCGCATGGCTGGAGCTGCGGACCCGCGACGCCTTCGCCGCCGCCATCTTCTACGGCGAGGTCCTCGACTGGGCCTGTGAACTTCCGGGCTGCTGCGAAGTTTCCTACGAACACGACTACGTGGTGCTACGCCATGGCTACGACACCGTCGCGCGGATCACCGGAGGAACCCTCGAAGCGGACGTCGACCCCGAGGTGCGGCCCCGCTGGCACGTGCACTTCCAGGTACCCGATCTGGAGATCGCGATCGAGACCGCCGAGCGGCACGGTGGGAGGGTCATCTCACCCGTTCATACCACGATCGCCGACCGCTCGATCACTTTGAGTGATCCCGAGGGTGCGCTGTTCACGGTGGTCTCCCCCCACCCCCCCCAGTCGCCTGAACCAGAACGGCAGCCCCACCAGGGGTGATGTTCCAGGGGGACTCCGATCCACCCGGCCAGGTCCTTAGAGCATGCCGGCGCGGCCATTGCGGACCGTGCCGCCTTTGCGGAGCACTCTCATCCAGAAGGGCACCGGCGCTGCCGCTCGACGATCGCCGAATCCGAATGGAGGAACGCCTGATGGACGACGCACCCCTGCCCCGGGACCCATCGCTCCCGGACGTCTGCGACTTCTGCCACCAGGCCATCGAGCCAGGCACCAGCATCTACGGACGCGTCCGCAACTCCTCTTTCGCCCACCCCGTCGAGCCGGAACAGGACGGCTACCGCCTGCTGACCGCCTGCACCCCTGAACACCTCGGCGATCTTCAGCAGCAGTACCACAACCGGCCCTTCAACGAGGAACTCTGGGTCGTCGAGATCGACCGGGCGATGTCCGGACGGACGGGAAAGCCGGTAGCAGGGCCGGGCCCATGGCGTTTTCCCGCCGTTGAAACGATCTGTTGTCGGCGGCAGCACACAGCCCTACCCAGGCACCCGCCGTCCGCGAAGACCCGGGCCGTCGGCGTACGGTGCGCAGCCGCGCCGAGCAGCGGACGGTCCGGCCGGGCGCGACAATGAAGCGGTCCTGGACAAGGATTTCTCTCATCACAAGCAGACGGGCGACTCCGAGGGCACCTGCATGCCCTCGGGGGAGTGCGCTCATCCGCCTAAAGAGCGGCACGCATATCGAAGGCGGCCCTTCCCGATGCCGGGCCGCTGGTAACTACCGGTTCGCCCAGGACGAGCGAGGCGTTATGCGCGAGCGCGACATCAGGCGTGAGGCACCTCATTCCGGCTGATCCGGAGAAGATCGGCGGATCCGGGATAGGAATCCCGGTCCTGGGCAGTCGCCCCTTGTCGATCCGCTACTGGATCCGCCCTTGCGGACCCACTGACTCCGGAGGCTTGATGGTGCCCAGCACGGCCATAACCTTGGGAGCACTTCCTGCGCGGCTGATTGCGCTGCCGGGCGTATATCGCCCGCAGACTGACACTTTGCTCCTCGCGCAGGCTCTCTCCCACGAGGGGATGGACCCGGATACCGAGGTTCTGGACATCGGCACCGGAACGGGTGCTCTCGCGCTGTCCGCGGCACGTACCGGGGCCCGGGTCACAGCCGTCGACGTCTCCTTGCCCGCAGTAGTCGTTGCACGCCTGAACGCCTTCCGGCAGGGCCTGCCGCTGCGGGTCCTGCACGGAGATTTCGCGACCCGGACGCAGGGCCTGCGCTTCGACATCATCCTCACCAACCCGCCCTACGTACCCTCGGCGCAAGCCCGGCCGCCGTCGCGCGGAGCCGCCCGCGCCTGGGACGCCGGCCCCGACGGGCGCGCGGTCATCGACCGCATCTGCGCCTCCGCCCCCGCCCTGCTGCGCCCGGGCGGAATCCTGCTGATGGTGCACTCTGGAATGTGCGGGCCCGAGGCCACCCTGGCCCAGCTGGAAGCGGCCGGACTGACCGCCCGGGTGGCGGCGCGGACCTCCGTCCCGTGGGGTCCGGTACTGCGTGCCCGTCGGGCCTGGCTGCAGGACCAGGGCCTGACGGACGACGACGAGCGCGAAGAGCTGGTGATCATCCGTGCCGAGAACATCTGACAACGAGCCCATTCCAATCACCGCACCCTCTTCTGCAACGTTCCGCCAGGCCCGCCGCGTGACCATCGACGCTCAGGGCCCGGTCCTCATCGAGGGCCCGGTGGAGATCATCCTGGACGACGGGACGGTCGCCCGGTCAGACCGGTTCATGGTCGCGGTGTGCATGTGCCGCCGCAGCCGCGCATACCCCTGGTGCGACACCAGCCACCGCGCGCGCGACTGAGCTGCTGCGCCCCCTCCGAGGACAGGAGCCTTCGATGACCCTGCCCAGCACGAACGCCACGGCGACCGCTGCCGGACCCCGCCTTGTCGCGGGGCGCGGCGAGCTGTCGGACGCCGTGCAGGCGGCACTGCGGACCGGCCGGCCGGCCGCCCACGCCGCGGGAAGCGTGCTGAGGGCCGACCCCTGGGGAGAAGACGTACAGCTCGCGCTGTACCTGCTGTACGAACTCCACTACCGCGGCTTCGAGGGCGTCGACGACGAACGCGAATGGGATCCGGACCTGCTCCGGCTGCGACAGGCGCTGGAAACCCGGTTCCTGCATGCGCTGCGCAGCGCACTCGCCGGTGCGCCCCGATCCGTGGAGGAGGCCTTCGCTCCGCTCCTCGTCGAGCCGCTCGATCTGACCGGCAGCGTCAGCCATCTCCTGGAAACCGACGGTGAGCTCTGGCAGCTGCGCGAGTACGCGGCCCTGCGCTCCCTCTACCACCTCAAGGAGGCAGACCCGCACGCCTGGGTCATCCCGCGGCTGACCGGCCGGGCCAAGGCCGCGATGGTGGCCATCGAGTACGACGAGTTCGGCGCCGGCCACCCCGACCGCATCCACGCCCAGCTCTTCGCGGACCTCATGGCAGACCTCGGCCTGGACCCCGCATACGGCCACTACCTCGACCACGCCCCCGCCCCCCTGCTCGCCACCGTCAACCTGATGTCCCTCTTCGGCCTGCACCGGGCCTTGCGCGGTGCGCTGGTCGGTCACTTCGCCTGTGTGGAGGTGACCTCCTCACCCGGCTCCCGCAGGCTCGCCAAGGCCATGCAGCGCTGTGGAGCGGGGCCGGCCGCAGAACACTTCTACGCCGAGCACGTCGAGGCCGACGCCGTCCACGAACAAGTCGTACGGCATGAGGTCATCGGCGGGCTGCTCGCCGACGAGCCCGCACTGGAGGCGGACATCGCCTTCGGCTGCGCGGCGACGGTCCTGCTGGAAGATCAGCTCACCGCCCACATCCGCGAGGCCTGGAGGTCGGGCCACTCCGCCCTCCGCAGCCCCCTGCCGCCTCCACGCCCGAGGAGTTGATCGTGGCCGGACTGGACGGTTTCACGGAAGTGCTCGATTACCCGATGTACGTCGTGACGGCAGCGGCCGATGGCGAGCAGGCCGGCTGCCTGGTGGGATTCGCCACGCAGAGCTCGATCGACCCACCCCGTTTCATGGTGTGGATCTCCACGGCCAACCGCACGTACCGCATCGCATGCCGTGCCTCCCATCTGGCGGTCCACGCACTGCGACGTGAGCAGAGGCAGACGGCAGAGCTCTTCGGCGGCCAGACCGGCGATGATGTCGACAAATTCGCCCAGGTGGCCTGGTGGCTCGGAGAAGGCGCGACACCGGTACTCGCGGACTGCTGCGCTTGGTTCGTCGGCCGCGTGGAAGGCCTCATCGAAGGCGGAGGCGGAGACCACGTCGGCTTCCTGCTCGCGCCCGTCGCGCAGAGCCCGCCCGGACCCGCAAGGCCGCCGCTCATCCGGTTCAGTGACGTTAAGGACCTCTCGCCCGGGCACCCGGCCTGAGCACGTGGGACTCCTGGCGGCCGGCCCGTGCTCAGCCGACACGCGTCGATGCCGACCACCCAGTCCTCGTACGGCGGAGCGTCAGGCAGGATCGCCCATCAACGTCGGCTTGCGGATCAGCCGCTGCCGTACAGCCATCGGTCTCGCCGAGCCGTGGGCTTGCCGTCGGGGGTCTCAGGCTCGGAAACCCGTGCATCTCCGGCAAGCCGCCAGCCGGGGATGCACCTACCTGAGATTGTCGGTCGTGGGGTCGGCGGGTGCCGGCATTACTGGTAGACGGCCCGCGGGGTGCGAGCGGGAGCGCCCGGTCGCGCTGGTGTCGATGGTAGGTCCGTGCAGGTCCACGACTCATCCTCACGGAAGGATGTGATCGTCATGGGCAAGGCAAGGGCAAAGGCAAAACAGGTCAAGGGCAAGATCAAGGAAAGCGCCGGAGACGCCCTGGATGACAAGCGCATGGAGGCGGAAGGCGCCGCCGAGCGTATGACCGGCAAGGCCCAGGAAATGGTGGCGAGAGCCGCTGACGACCTGCAGAAGTCCAAGCGCTGAACTGACTGGCAGGGGGCCGATACTTGCGGGCGGCCGTGTATGGCGACCGCCCACGGTGTATCTCCAGGTCCCGGTGGGTTTGGGCCCGGTCCGGCGAACAGACCTCGGCATCGCTCGAGAGAGGTCGAGTCCCATGCCCACGATTTCTCCGGCAACTGTTGCTGCCGGTGTGCCGCGGTCTGCGGGGGTTGGCGAGCAGGTGAAGGCGGAGTTCTACACCGCGCAGGTGGAAATCTGCACCCAGCCGACAGACAGCAGTGCAGTCTTGCGGGCCGAGCTGGCCCGGATGCGGCGGGTGCTGGGCGAGGCGGCGGGCGACGCGGGGTGTCTGCTGATCGCCTCGGGTACCCCCGTCGTGCCGCCTGATCGCCCTCTGACGGTCACCGACAACGAGCGCTACCGACAGATGGCCGCGCGATTCGCGGCCATCATCGGCAAGCTCGACGGGGTGCTCTGCGGCTGCCATGTCCACGTGGGAACGGTGACCCGGGCGCAGGCACTGGGGCTCGCGAACCACATGCGGCCTTGGCTGCCCGTCTTGCAAGCGCTGGCCTCCAACTCGCCCTTCGCGCACGGGAGGGACACTGGCTATGCGAGCTGGCGGGCCGTCGAACATGCGCGTTGGCCCACCGTTGGGCCGGCCCCGGTCCTGGACGAGGCTGCCTATGAAGACTTTGCCGATGCCTTGGTCGCAGCCGGGATCCTGATGGACCGACGGATGATCTATTGGTACGCCCGGCCTTCCGAACACGTGCCGACGCTGGAGATCCGCATCGCCGATGTGAACGCCGATCTGGACGCCGTGGTCCTGCTGGCCGCACTGACCCGCGGGCTCGCGGGCTCGCGACGGCGATGCTGCCGGCGGTCGAGGAGGGGCGCCCTGCACCTGACGTGCCCGCACGGCAGCTCCGTCTAGCGCACCGAATGGCCGCCGAATACGGCATGCAAGGCGACGGACTGGACCCGGAAACCGGGAGTCGGCAGCCTGCCCCCCGATTGGTTGAACTTCTGCTCACACGGGCAGCGCCTGGCCTCGAAGCCGTTGGTGACCTGCCTCTCGTGGACGAGCTGCTCCGGCGGCTGAGTGCCTCCGGCACCGGCGCCGTCCGTCAGCGCGCGACCTTCCGCCGCCACGGCCTGCTACGAGAGGTGGTGGACGGTCTCGCCGCCGAGACCGCCACTGCCTGACAGGCTCGTCGCGCACTCAGCCGTGAGCCCGGAGGGTAGCCGCGCCATGGAATAGGAAGGGAACGTCATGCCGCGTGGATCCAGCCCCAAACGGGAACGTCAGTACGAACACATCAAGGAAGGTGCTGAACAGCGTGGTGAGAGCGAGGAGAAGGCCAAAGAGATCGCAGCCCGGACGGTCAACAAGGAACGGGCGCGAGCGGGTGAGTCAAAGACGGCGAGTCGCCTGTCGTTGGAGGACATGTCTTCCGGCGAACGGGGTGGCCGCCGATCACACAGTGGCGCGCAGGGTCGTACGTACGACCAGCTCTACGAAGAGGCCAAGCACCGCCACATTGAAGGGCGGTCGAAGATGAACAAGGAACAGCTTCGGCGTGCCCTGGGTGGCGGCAGCTGACAGAGGTATGCCGTCATGGACGGATCCGGACTCTCCGTTCGCAAGCGGCGTGCCCCCTGCGGCGGCGCAACTGGGTGAAGGCATGGAGGATGGGCTGTGGAGCCCGGTGCCTGGTCCCCGCAGCGGGCGCTCGTCCAGGGATGACCAGGGTTGTGCTCAGGCGAAGCCTCCCACGGGCAGAGATCCGGGCCTCACATTCGCCGTTCCAGCGCACCTGCCGCTCGTGGGAGCTCTTCGTGGAGCAGTCGGCCGGCGAGCGCGCCGCCGAAGACGACGACGCCTACGCCGACGAGCCAGGTCTGGATGACGAGGACGGTTCCGAAGGGGCCGTAGGTGACGGCGCTGGATGCGATCAGTGGTGAGAACACGAGCCGGGAGAAGATCCTGAGTCCGAGCAGCCCGAGCATGGTGGCCACAGCTCCGGGCAGCAGGGCGACCCAATGGACGCGGCCGCCGAGCAGCAGTCGTTGGGACCACCAGAAGAACAGGGTGCCGCTCAGTACCGTGACGACACCGCGGGCCGGGGATTCGCGCCACAGCGGTGTGATCGCGGACAGGAAGAGGATTCCGATGAGGACGGCGAGCCACAGTACGTGGCGCCACCTGGCCCACCAGCGGGCCGGGGGCAGGTCCCAGATCTTCTCGTAGCCGCTCTGCACCAAGGTGCCGAAAGACAGACCGAACACCGCGAGTACGGCGAGGCCGAACGCCGTCGTGGTCCGCCACGCCTCCCCCGGCAGGGCGAACAGATGCTCGATCTCCGTCCTGGCGGCGGTCGATACGCCGAGCCCGTCCCCGAGCCACTGCGCGAACCCCCGCCCGCCCGCCGTATCCGCCGCGGACACCACGATCAGCAGTGGCACCAGGGTCAGGAATCCGAGCGCCGCGAACCCCAACGAAAGCTGCCACAGGTCGATTTCACTGATCCGCCCCCACCGGCGCCCGGCCCGCGTACGGCGGATCACGCTGCGCAAGCGTCCCAACGGGGACAGTCGGCGTGGGGCACCGGACGAGATCCCGTTGTCAGGGCACACTTCGGCGCGTCCCCGATCCAGGATCCCCGGTCGGCCTCGGCAGCTCTGCTGGAGCGTCATGCTCAGCGGCTTTGCGCCAGCGGGCTTCGCAGAACGAGTAGAGGCCGAACACCAAGAGGCCCACCGCGGCGGCGATCAGCAGCACGGGGCCGGCAGGTGTGTCGGCGAACGAACGCAGCGTCTCGTCCAGGCCCTTGGCCCGGCCGGCGTCGAACCGCACCGCGGCCAGCAGGACGAACAGGCCTGCCATTGCGGCGACCACGCCGCACGCCACGCCGCCGACGATTCCGAGGCCTGCGACGATCCGCCGCGTCGGCGGGCTCATCTCGCCCGTCCGGAGGTTCTCCTCGAATTTCCGCATCAGGCTGCGCACCACGATCACCACGCCCACGATGACCAGGACGGCTCCGACCACGCCGACGAGCACCCGCCCGGCCGGCCAGTTCAGCACCCTCGCGGTGTACTCCTTCGACGTCTCGTTGCCGCCGCGGCTCCCGGGAGACCCGCCGACCAGCGCGGTCTGGACCACGCCGATACTGATCACGGTGTAGAAAACCGCCAGCCCGAGCGAGCCCAGGCGTCGGATCCACTTACCACCGCCTTCCCCTGCCTGTCCGAAGGCGGCTTCGGACAGCCGCCACAGTGCCATCGCCGCCAGCCCCACCACCAGCGCCCACAGCAATGCCCGGCCGAACGGCTGCTCGCCGATGGTCCTCACTGCGCCCGACCGGTCGGCTTCCTTGCCGCTGCTTCCGCCGAAACCGATCTGCACTGCCAGGAGCCCCACCAGTACGTAGATCACTCCCCGGGCGGAGAGCCCGACCCTAGACATGACCTCCAAGGCGCGACTGTCGGCGACGCGCTGCCCTTGGGCCTTGGCCTGGGCGGCACCCTTCTTGATGGCCATACCTGGCACCTCCGTGTGCCGGACCGACCCGAACGGCGCCCGACCCATCGCTGGCCACCCTTCGTAAGTCGTGCGCCGTATGTGGCGGGCTACCGGGGTTCCGGTCGGTGCTTGAACGGGTTCAGCCCCCTCCGGCGCTCGCCATCCGGGTTGGGCCCTCGCGCACGCGTCGTCTGCGGGCGGGCGATGCCGCGCTGGTCGACGACGTCCTCGCGCCCCTGGCCGGGGCCGGCAGCGACTGTCTCGCGGCGCGTCGTGCGTCCGGGGCGTGCGTCGTGGCCGCGGCGAGAGGTACGGCTGGCACCGGCCAGGAGAAGGCTCAGCCCGAGCAGGGCGACGGCCCCGACGACGATGCCGTAGAGGAACAGCGTGCCGGTGGAGCCGGTGACCTCGTAGCCGAAAACGGAGAATCCGCCGGTCAGCTCGTGGGCGCCGCCGTCGTTGGTAACAACGCCGGCCACACCTACGACCAGCGCGGCAATCAGGAGGACGAGTCCGAGGATGACGAGCATGGCGCGCTCCAGAGATCGATCTGCTCGCTGTCTCTCCACGGTAGGACTGTCCTGCCCGGGAAGCCACAGCCAGAGGGCGGATCTACCCTGGAAACAGGGGCCTTGTCATCACCCCGTGAGATCGGCGGACATCATGATCGTCCTCGGCATCATCCTGCTGGTCATCGGCTACGTGGTCGGCTTCGCCATCCTGTCGACCATCGGGATCATCCTGGTCGTCGTCGGCATCATCCTGTGGATCCTGGGATCCGTCGGACACAAGGTCGGCGGACGACGGCACTACTGGTAGCCGACAGCCCGTCCCGCACGACCCGGCGCCGAGGACGCGTACACGACGGCCGTCACGTCCGTACCGCGCCTCGGGCACGCGAACCCGCGAACCTGCGAACCGAGGCGTTCACGCCATGACCCTCTTCTACCTCCTGCTGACCGCCGCGATCGTGCTGATCATCATCGGCTCGACCACCGAAGGCATGCTGTACCTGGTCTCCGCCGGCGTACTGCTCCTCATCGCCGACGTGCTCTACCTCGCCGTGAGATCGGTACTCCACCGCCGGCGTCCAGCCCACTGACCCGCCCGCCGGTACCCGACCGGTGCCCGAAGCGACGGACCGGCCACCACTTACTCGACAGTCCCGACCAGGCCGTGGGTGAGGCCGACCGGCTCGTGACCACGCTCATGAGCGAGCGCGGCTACCCGACCGAGAGCTACGAGCAGCAGAAGCGGGACCTCTCGGTCGATCACTCCCGGACGTTGGACCACTACCGCATCGCCCACGAGATCAACGGGCGTGCCGGCAGCAGGGACACCACGACGGAGGAACTGCGGAGCGCGATGGTCCATTACCGCGCGCTGTTCGAGGAACTGCTGCACGACGACACCGCTTCACCGGGTGAGGAAACCCGCTGAGTGCCGAGCATCCGAGCGCGGCTGTTCACCACCCCTGGAGGCGAAGGACATGCAGAGAGACCATACGGGAGCGACGAGTACGCCGAGCCCGCCGGAGAGACCCTGTCCACCGAGGACATCGCCCGGCCCCAGACGGAGGCATCGCAGCAGCCTGCCGACGCTGAAGCGCTGGCACTCCCCGACACCGAGGGGGCAGAACCCAGGACCAGAATCACGGACGAGGCTGAAGACGAGCCGGACGCCGTGCCCGGCGAACGGAACGAGTCGACCCAGGAGCCCGATTCCGCGCCGCTCCTCGGGGCCCAGGAGGCAGAGGGCCTCCGTACCCGGTGGCAGGAGATCCAACAGGGGTTCGTCGATGACCCGAAGCAGTCGGTGCTTGCCGCAGACGGGCTCGTTGCCGAGGTGATGCAACTGCTCGCCACCACATTCGCCGACCACAAGCAGGGACTCGAAGGCCAATGGCACCGAGGCGAGGAGGTCGCCACCGAAGACCTGCGCCTGGCCCTGCGCCAGTACCGGTCCTTCTTCGACCGCCTGCTCAGTACCTGACCAACCGAGGACGGGCAGCCGCCACAAAGGGAATCCGATGAACTCGAGGAGGCCGTCATGGACGAGCAAGGTGGCGCCGGAGGCGTACCTCCGCACGACGGGCACGGCTCACGAAGGACCAGTCCGCCCACCGAGCGCAGCGGCGACGAGCGTACGGCTGCGGCCGACACGGACGAGGCAAGCCGCCTCGACAGGCCCGAACCTGTACCGAACCCCGTGACGGGGCATCGGCGCTGGGTGGGCCCGAAGAGTCACGAGGGCGAGGAGAAGCGGGGCGAGAGCGATGAGTGAGGCAGGGATCTGGGGCTATGGACAGGACGTCGGACACCAGCCGGGGATCGACCTGATCGGGTACAAGGTCGAGGCGACGGACGGCCAGATCGGAAAGATCGACAAGCATTCCGAGGACGTGGCAGCTTCCTACCTTGTCGTGGACACCGGGGCCTGGATCTTCGGCAAGCACGTACTGCTCCCCGCAGGCACCATCCGCCGGATCGACACCGTCGAAGAGAAGGTGTACGTCGACCGGACCAAAGAGCAGATCAAGAACGCGCCCGAGTTCGACGAGGCCAAACACTCGGGCGAGCCCAGCTACCTGGAACAGTTCGCCCGCTACTACGGCCAACCCCACATGTAGTCCACGACCCACCCGCGGTGCCGCCAAGGCGGCGGTCCTGCGTGACAGGCCATGGTTGGTCCTTGTTCCCGCGCCTCGCTGCGGAAGGCGCTTGCGCCGTGATCGTCACTGGACATGGCAAGGCCCGGCCGGGGTGACTGTGGACCGGCCGGGCCCTGCTGTGTGGGGGCGCGGTGTCAGATCTCGTCGGGCATGCGGTCCCGGTCCGGCACGACGTCGTCAGCAGGCTGTCGAGAGGACTCCTGGCCCTTGGACTCGGACTCCTTGCCCTTGCCCTTGCGCTCGGACTCCCTGCCCTTATGTTCCGGGGAGGGCTTGCCGGGCTGTCGATGCTGCGGGTCCTGGCCGCTGCGCTCTCGTTCTTGCTCCTCGCGGCCCTTGCCCGGCTGCTGATGCTTGTCCTGCATACCGCCCATGACGGTGACTCCCTTGAAGGTCGATCGGGGGATTCCCACGACAACGCTGGCACGAAACGTCACCAACCGCACTATTTGGGTCACCGTGCGTGGTGAGTACGTCGCGATCCCAGCCCGTCGTGTCGGCAGGCGGACACCCCTCCCCGGCGTGAGGATGAGCCCGCACAGCCCCTTCACCCCGACCGACAGGAGCCCTGCCATGCTCGAGCGCACGCTTCGCAAGGACACCACCGAGGTCACCTTCATCCTTCCCGCCGACACCCCACCAGGGCCGGTCAGCGTGGTCGGGGACTTCAACGAGTGGCAGCCTGGCGCTCACACCCTCACGCCGCGCAAGGACGGTAAGAGGGCGGTCACCGTGACGCTGCCGGCCAAGACCACGCACTCCTTCCGCTATCTGGCAGCCGGCGACTACTGGTTCAACGACGAGAGCGCAGGCGACCGGGAGGGCCCCAACAGCCGCCTCCACACCTGAGGCCGCAGCCGACCCCCGCCGCGCGCGCCTGCCAGCGTCGCCCCAGTCCCAGTCCTGGCAGGCGGGTCATTCGGCTGCCTCGCGGCGGGAGAGGCGGACCTCCTCGATGTCGAGGGCGGTCTGGATCTGGCGCAGCACGGTGTCGTCGCCACAACGTCGAGGAGAAGGACGTGACTGTCGATGTCAACGGCGACACGGCCGGCCTCGTCGGCCGGATCGTCACGGATGCGACGGTGTACGGAACGCGCGCGAACTGGCGGCTGCACTTCACCATGGACTACGCCCGCGAAGGTGACACTTGGGCCGGGCTCCGCTCAGTCGCCACGACCTGGTGATCTGCCCAGTGCGGGCACTGAGCCAGGACCGTAAAAGAGACACGGGCTATTCGGGTGCGGGGCGCCAGCCGTCCCCCGCACCCTCACAGACCGAGCAGTGAATCAATTCCGCCAGGAGTAGTCGTGCGTTTCCGGGCCACGCGGGTTCCAGCCGCTCAGGTACGGCTTCAGCTCCTCGGACTCGGGATCGCGGGTCACCGGCATGCCGGGAAGTGCCCGCAGCGGGTCCAGGGAGCGTACGTAGGCGCGGGCCCACTCGAGCTGCTTGATCGTCACCGTGTACGTGAAGCCGCCGACGCCCAGGTCCAGCTCGCCCTCACGCCGGGAGTTACGGGAGGGGATGGACGCACCACGGGACGAATAGGGCCGACTCCGGTAGTGCTCCGCCACCGGGTGCTCCCGCACCGCATGGCCGCGCTTCACCGCTTCCGCGCACAGAGCCTGGAGCAGGCGCAGAGCCCTGCTCCGAACAGCCGCGGGCACGGCGGGCCGGAACGGGTCTTCCTTGAGAGCAGCCACCACCGGGTGCAGGGTGCGTAGTTGGGCGGGCACGGGGATGGTCGGCGCCTTTGCCGGCCCATCGGCCGCCGCCCTGGCGTGCCGCACCCGGGCCCCAGGCCATTCCGCGTGCGGCACAGGAGTCTTCTTGTCGGTCTCCTGGAGCGCGGCGGCGTGCCGCGGATCCTCCGGATGGTGACCGTGCTCCAGGTAGAACTTCCCGGCCTCGGCGACCTCGGTCCGCACCGCCCCGCCGCTGCGTACGACGACCAGCAGCCCTCGGCCTCGCAACGCGTACGCGGACAGCCGTTCAGCCGACGCCACGCCAGGCTTCTCGCCGCCATCCAGCCGCCGCAGGAGCTCTCGCTGACGGTCGTTCAACGGGGACCAGCGGTGCATGCACCCACCTCACGCTCTCACCAGCAACGGCGCTCCACTACAGAGCGTGTGCGCGGGAAGAGCTCGGCAACGCCCGGACAGAGTCGGCACCCGGCCTGCCACCGCACGCAGAAAGCCGCCTCCCGAGCAGGCGCGTGGCCCGGCCCGAAGGGCGGCGTTTCACTGCTGACACGCCGTCAGGAATCAAGCCCGGCGAGCGTCAAATGAGCGTCACGAGCGTCATTTCAGCGTCAAGACATCGCCCGTAACGCCCACAACGCACATAATGCGCACCAACAAACCTGCAGGTCAGGAGCCTTTCGCGACCCGCTCCAGGATCGCCACGCACTCCACGTGGTGGGTCATCGAAATACGGTCTATCAAAAACAGGTCAAAGAAAACCGCAGGTCAGGTGCCCGTATGGCGCAAATTAGACAGGCTGCCGGTGTGCGTTACGTGCACAGTGGGCGGTATGTGCAGCGCTGTGACGCTTGTTTGCCCACCTCCGGCTGGGCAAACAAGGCACCAGCAGGAGTCCGGAGAACCAGCTCACAGGTGATCCGCGGGACTCTGTAGGCCCCCTCGCATCGGCGTGGACAGTCCGGATCCGCCCCGTCAAGACAGCCTCGACGGCAGTCCTGGCGAGGCGGGCCGGCTCGGCCGGCCGCCACCGGCAGAAGCCCGACCGGGAGCTCGGCCCGGCGGCCTCGGCACCCGTCGCCCTGAGGATCGGCGACCGTACGGAGCAGGCGGACCCGGCCACCCTGGGACTGTCCTTGGACTCCGCCGCGACCGTCGAGCGCGCCGCCCGTACCGGCTCCAGTCCCCTCACCGTGATGGGCCGCCTCTTCGCGTCCGTCGACTCCAAGGGGCTGCTGGCCGACCCCGCCGTGTTCCGCCCGCTGCGGGACACCGCCTGCGGACCGGTCAACGCCGGGCTCCTACCGCCCGTCGCCAGGCGGAACCGTCCGTTCCAGCATGCGGCCCATCTCGCCCCACATGATCTCGAAATCGCAGAAGGGATCCCAGGCACCCCAGGTCGGCCTCAACCGCTCGGGAAAACCGTCCCCGCGTCGGATCGGCAACGTCTTGACCAGCACCTCCCGATGCTGATCAAGAGGGTTCGCACCGGCGCCACGCGGCCGCCGCCCCAACAAGGACCACCACCACCTTGCGTAACCCGCGGAAACGTTAACTACCCGGCCTTGGGGAAGCCTCACGCCGACCGGAACGGCTCCTTGCTCTGCGCCCGGGGCGCGGGTTGCCCTCGCGGGTACGGACCGGACTACACGTCCAGGGAAGGAAGCTCGTCAGGAGACGGGCAGATCCGCCGGCCGGAGTGATCGAACACGTACAGCTGGCCCAGATCCACCAGCAGTGGAATCTGGGCCCCGACGCGTATCCGGACCTGCGGACCCGTGCGCACGACGAGGTCGCTGCGCACCGGCCCTCGTGGTGCCGGACCGACGTTCGCATCGGTCCCCGGGGCGGATTCCGGCGGCGCTTCCAGGAGCGCCACCGCCCCGGACAGCCGTTCCACGGCCCGGTTCCTGAGCCGGCCGAGGCCGCCCCGCTGCCGCCTGAGGCTGCTGCGCCCGGGAGCAGCCGGGTGCCGCGCCGACTCCAGATCCGCCACCACCGCGGGGCGCGAGCCCGTATCCACGTGTACCAGCGCTTCGTGCCCCTGGTACTCGACGTGCTCGACGATGCCCGTGATCGCCACCTCGCCCGGTCGTGCCTGGCTCGGCGGGGCGATCCTGACCGCCTCCGACCGCAGGCCGATGATGATCGGGCGTCCCTGCTGGATTCGGAGTAGTTGGTGGTCGGTGCTGAGGGGCTGGGGAAGGGTGAGCCGGTGCCGTCCCAGATCGACCGACATCGCCGCGTCCAGCGGCGCGTGGACCACGGCCTGGAGCAGGCTGATGCGGGGTGTCCCAATGAAAGCGGCCACGAACACGTTCGCCGGCAGGGCGTAGGTGTCCCGGGGTGAGCTGACCTGCTGCAGGACGCCGCCCCGCATGACCGCCACCCGGTGGCCGAGGGACATGGCCTCGGACTGATCGTGCGTCACGTAGACCGTGGTGACACCCAGCTCGGCGGTCAGCCGGGCGATCTCGGCCCGCAGGTGGCCGCGCAGCTTCGAGTCCAGGCTGGAGAGCGGCTCGTCCATCAGGAACACCGACGGCCGACGGGAGATGGCCCGGCCCATCGCCACCCGCTGCCGCTCACCACCCGAAAGCTGCCCGGGGAAACGGTCGAGGAGGTCCTCGATGCCCAGCATCCGGGCCGTGGCCTCCACCTGCGGCTCGTGATCCCCGCGGGGATCGCGCAGCTTCAGCGGGAAACCGATGTTGGCCCGGCCCGTCATGTTCGGATACAGCGCGAAGCTCTGGAACACCATCGCGATGTCCCGCTCGCTCGGCGGCACGTGGTTGGCGTACTCGCCGTCCAGGTACAGCCCGCCCTCGGTGATGTCCTCCAGTCCCGCGATCATCCGCAGGACGGTCGACTTGCCGCAGCCCGAAGGCCCCAACAGGACCAGGAACTCTCCTGGCTCAACGGTGAGGGAGACACCGTCGACGGCATAGGAGTCCCTCTCGTATCTCTTGCTGACATCACGCAACTCGATGGTTCGACTCACAACGATCCGCCCGGAGCTGGGAATGGTGGAGGGGAGGGGGTGGAGGAGATGTGCCAGAAGCCAGCCCACGTCACTGTGTGGAGGAATCCCCTGGGGCAAGGTCAAAAGGGGGCGCACCGAGGCCGGCTCCTCCCCTAGCTGCGGTGCTGCAGACGGAACCCGTCCGCACCCGGCCTTGGGGGAACTTCACAGGAGTCTGCCCCCACCGTGGATGCGGCTACCACTCCGCGAGTGAGCCGTCGTCCCGCCGCCAGACGGGGTTGCGCCAGCGGTGGCCGGTCTCGGCGGCGCGCTCCACGGCCTTCTCGTCGACCTCGATGCCCAGGCCTGGTCCGGTCAGCAGCGCCACATGGCCGTCCTCGTAGTGGAAGACCGACCGGTCCGTGAGGTAGTCGAGCAGGTCGGAGCCGGTGTTGTAGTGGATGCCCAGGCTCTGCTCCTGGATGAGCAGATTCGGCGTCGCGAAGCCCACCTGGAGGCATGCGGCGAGCGCGATCGGGCCCAGCGGGCAGTGCGGGGCCAGAGAGACGTCGTACGCCTCCGCCATGGCTGCGATACGGCGCACCTCGGATATGCCGCCGGCGTGGGACAGGTCGGGCTGCGCTACGGCGATGCCCGCGCCGAGCACCTTCTTGAAGTCCCAGCGGGAGTAAAGGCGTTCGCCCGTCGCGATCGGAATGCTGGTGGAGTGCACGATGTCACCGATGTGGTCGCTCATCTCGGGGACGAGCGGCTCCTCGACGAAGAACGGCAGATAGGGCTCCAGGAGCGGCAGCACCCGGCGCGCCATGGGGACGGTGAGTCGACCGTGGAAGTCGACCGCGATGTCGAAGTCGTCGCCTACCGCCTCCCGGGTGCTCGCGACCCGCTCCACGATGCCGTGGACGGCCTCGGGCGTGTCGATCAGGCGCAACTGCGCCGAGGCGTTCATCTTGATCGCGGTGAAACCCTGCTCCTTGCGCTCGACGGCCGCCTCGGCGACGTCGGTGGGGCGGTCGCCGCCGATCCAGCTGTAGACGCGGGCGCGGTCGCGGACGTTGCCGCCGAGCAGCCGCCACACGGGCACGCCCAGTGCCTTGCCGCTGATGTCCCACAGCGCCTGGTCGATGCCGGCGACGGCGCTGGAGAGCACGGGGCCACCGCGGTAGAAGCCGCCCTTGGTGAGCACCTGCCAGTGGTCCTCGATGCGCAGCGGGTCCTTGCCCACGAGGTAGTCGGCCAGTTCGTCGACAGCGGCGGCGACGGTGTGCGCCCGGCCTTCGATGACGGGCTCCCCCCAGCCGGTGATGCCCTCGTCCGTGTCGATGCGCAGGAAGCACCAGCGCGGAGCGACGAGGTAGGTGCGCAGGGACGTGATCTTCATCGGGCTTCCTTCTCCGGTCGGGTCTCTTCGTTCACTTCGACTCCTTCTTGACAGTCCAGCCGCCGTCCACGGTGAGGCTGGTCCCGGTGATGTAGGTGGCGTCGTCGGAGGCCAGGAAGGCGACGGCGGCGGCCACTTCCTCGGGTCGGCCGAGCCGGCCCAGGGCGGTGGCGCGGGCGGACAGCTCGCGGTCCTCCTCGGCCACCTCGTTCCACACCTCGGTGAGGATCGGGCCGGGCAGGACGGAGTTGAAGCGGACCTCCGGGCCGTACTCCACGGCGAGCTGGCGGATGAGCGCGCATGTGCCGCCCTTGGCGGCGGCGTAGGCCGGATACCCGGGCAGGCCGAAGAGCGCGTGCACGCTGGAGGTGGCGATCAGGCTGCCGCGCCCTGCGCGCAGATCGTCGAGGAAGGTGAGGGTGGCGAGGTAGAGGGCCTTGAGGTTGACCGACACTTCGCGGTCCCATACTTCGATGGGGAGTTCGTGCGCGGCGGCGTCGGTGTGGACGAAGGCGTTGCTGTGGACGATGCTCACCGGGCCGAAGTGCGCGTGGGCCAGCTCGCGCAGGGCGGCCCACTGCTCCTGGGAGGAGACGTCGCAGTGCACGAAGACGGCCCGGCCGCCGTCGGCCCGGATGCTCGCGGCCACGTTCTCGCCCGCTTGGTCGGCGATGTCGGCGAGCACGACCGCCGCGCCCTCGGCGGCCAGGCGCACGGCGCTCGCGGCGCCGATCCCGGAGGCCGCGCCGGTCACGACGGCGATGTGCCCTGAGAGACGGTTCATGGGTGGATTCCTCTGGGGTGTACGGGTCGGGCGGAGGGTCTAGGCCGTCTCTTTCGGATCTTGCCGGGCCCGCGACGCCTGGCACCGCGCCTGGCCGAACTGCCGAGACGACCACGTACGTCCAGTACGCGAGCGCCCCGACAGCACGCCCAGGCACGGCACCAGACGCCGCGGGCTCGGCCGACAAGATCCGAAAGAGACGACCTAGCGGCTGACGTCCTGGGCGGTGAGCAGTCCCAGCTCGCCGCGGCGCGGTAGCCCCTCCCAGTCACCGGGTACGGAGACGGCGAACGCGCCGCATGTGGCTGCCAGGTGGAGCCGCTCGGCGAGGGAGGCGCCGTCCAGGAGCCCGGCCAGGTACCCGGAGACGAAGGCGTCCCCGGCCCCGATGGGGTCCACGCAGGTGACGGGCACCACGGGCTGGACGAGCGCCTCGTTCCCGTCGTCCGCCAAGGCCCCCTGAGCGCCGAGCTTGAGCACGGCCTGTGCGGGCCCGAGCCGGGTCAACTCCCGTGCCATGTCGGCGGGTGCCATCTCCGGTACCAGGAGAGACGCCTCTTCCGGGCCTGCGAAGACGACGTTCGCGTACGGCACCAGGGCGGCCAGCGTCTGCGCCGCCTCGCTCCGGCTCCACAGCTGAGCGCGGTAGTTGACGTCCAGAGAGACGGTCACCCCGGCCTCCTTGGCGATCCGCACGGCGCGCTCGACCGCCCCCCGCGCGCTCTCGCCCAGGGCGGGGGTGATGCCGGTGACATGGAGGATCCGCGCCCGGGCGATCTGCTGCTCGTCGAGGTCCTCGGGCGAAAGGCGGGAGCCCGCGAAACCTTTGCGGTAGTACGCGACACGGACGCGGTCGGCGGTGCGGCGCTCCCGCAGCATGAGGCCCGTGGGCGCGTCCGGGTCGACGCGGACGTGGGACACGTCCACACCCTCGGCCCGCAGACCGGCCAGGATCATCGCCCCTGCGGAGTCGTCGCCGACCCTCCCGGTCCAGGCCACGCTGTGGCCCAGGCGGCTGACCCCGATGGCGACGGTCGCCTCGGCGCCCGCGAACCCCATCCGCAGGGCCGCACCTCGGTCCAGCGGCCCCGGCTGGGAGGCGGCCACGACCGCCATGGCCTCGCCGAGTGTGACCAGCGCCGTCATCGGCGTATCGCCTCGATCAGCCGCGCGGCCCGGTCCTGGAGGGCCGAGAGTGCGCCGCTCTCGCAGGCGTCGCCGATGAGGGGACCGCCCATGCCGAGCGCGGTGGCGCCTGCGGCGAGATAGGCGGGCGCTTCGTCGAGACCGATGCCGCCGGTCGGCACCAGCGGGACGTGCGGCAGCGGCGCTCGCACGGCCCGCAGATACTCCGGTCCGCCGATGGAGGCGGGGAAGAGTTTCACCATGGTGGCACCGGCCCGCCACGCGGAGAGGATCTCGGTGGGCGTCAACGCGCCCGGTATCACCGGCACGTGGAGCTTGCGCGCTTCCTCGATGACGTCGAGGCAGGTCGCGGGAGTGATGAGGTAGCCGGCTCCGGCCTCCACCGCGCGCTGGGCGTCTGCGGGTGACGTGACCGTGCCGGCTCCCAGGGTGAGCCCGGCGGGGGCGTTCGCCGCGTACTCGCGCAGGGCGTCCAGAACGCCCGGCGTGGTCAGGGTGAACTCGACCGCGCGGATGCCCTCGGACCGCAGGACGTCGGCCACTTCGGGGAACCGGTCGGCACGGGACGCCCTCAGGATGGCGATGACCGGGGCGGCGTCGAGGGCGACGCGCAGTTCAGTCGCATCGGTCACGACGGCCTCCGGAGGGCGGGGGTGGCGGGTGCTTCCATGGAGGGGAACTCCCTTGCTCGGCATCGTGGGTGGTGGGCTTCTCAGAGGGGTCGGGGTGAGGGGTGCACGGGGGCGTGCTCGCCCTGCTGCCTGGCCGGGCGCTCGCCCCCTCACATGGCGAGGAACTCGGCGTCATCGAACGGCGTCACCGGCAGCCCCCTGACCCCCGGGCGGCATACGAACAGCCGTCCGGCGTCGGGTTCGGCGCGCAGCCCGTCCTCGTCGAGCCCCTGGGACGCGGTGGTGATGACCAGGATGTCCAGCTCCGGCCCGGCGAAGGTGCAGCTGGTGACGTGGGAGGCGGGGACTGCGACACGGGCGGACAGGGTGCCGTCCGGCTCGTACGCCCGGACCTCGGCCCCTCCCCACACCGCGACCCAGATACGGCCGCCCGCGTCCACGGTCAGCCCGTCGGGCACGCCCCGGTCGAGTGTCACGAAGGGGCGGCGACCGGTGAGCGCCCCGGTGCCGGGATCGTGGTCGAAGACGTCGACGCGGCCCGTAGGGCTGTCCGCGTAGTAGAGCAGCCGACCGTCCGGACTCCAGCCCAGGCCGTTGGAGATGGTCACGGAGCCGAGGAGGGTTTCGAGCCCGCCGGGGCCGAGGCGGTAGAGCGCGCCTGCGCCCGGCGTCTCGTCGTACGCCATCGTCCCGGCGAGCAGCCGCCCTCGGGGGTCGCACTTGGCGTCGTTCATCCGCCGCCGCACCCCGTCTCCAGGGATGTCGGGCACGGTGATCTCCACGGGCGTGCGGTGGCCGTCGAGCCGCAGGAACGAGGTTCCGGCTGCCGCGAGCAGTGCGCCCGACGCGCAGGGGACGACGGCCCCGACGGGGCGGTCCAGTCGCATGGTCTCGTACGGCACGAGATCGGGGAGCCCCGAGCCGTCGCCCCGCAGACCGAGCGTGGCACGGTGGATCAGCCTCTCGGTGATGTCGACCCACAGCAGCTCCTCCCGCCGGTCGTCCCACACCGGCCCTTCCGTCAGGTGCCCTGGCGGGGGCGCGCAGGGGGCGGCGCTCAAGCGCAGCATGTGACCTCCTCGTTCGGTGGCGCCGCTTCAGTGGAGCTGCGAGAAGACGAAGGAAAATTCGGTGGGTTCGGCCTGCAGGTGGTACTGCGGCAGAGGGCCCGTGCCACAGGACGCGGTGCCGATGCCGTGCAGGCCGTGGTCGAGGTTGACCCATACGGTGTCGCCCGGTGTGAGGTCGGTGAGGTGGGTGGCCGCGTCCAGTTGCTCGGTCGTCCAGCGCCGGGCGCTGAGGAAGAACTCCGGGTCGCCCTCGATGCGCAGCCCGCCGATCTCCGCCCAGCGGACGTCGGCTCGCGCGCCGTTCTCCTGCGGGCGGAGGTACGGCGTCTGAAGTCCGTCGACGGTGGACTCGTGGCGGCCGATCCTGGAGGCCGACTTGGTGTCCGGGTATCCCTCGCCGGGGCCGCCGCCGAACCAGCGCACCGCAGTGGCTGAGGCGAGCCCGAACCGGACGCCGAGGCGGGGCAGAGGCACTGGCCACTCGCCGTCGGGCCGCACGGACACGGTCAGCCGCAGGCGGTCGCCGTCGGATGTCCAGCGGTACACGGTGGTGAGGCCAAACTCCCAGGCGGCCGGCGCCACCCGGGTCCGTACGGTCAGGGCGTCTTCGCCGGGCTCGACGGAGTCCAGCCGGTGCTGCATGCGGTGCAGGCCGTAGTCGCGCCACACCGTGGCGTTGCGGATGCCGGTCTGCCAGTCCGCGCCGTCGTCGTTGTCGGTGGTTGCCCGCCACACGTCCAGCCGCAGACCGCTGACCTCGACACCGCCGATGGCCGTCAGGGCACCGCTACGCGCGTCGAAGGAGGCCGGGCCGAGCGTGACCACGCCGCCGCCCGTGACGGGCTGAGCGGTCGGGTTGACGGCTGGCAACGGCCTGGCGGTCACGGGGAATTGGCCCCAAGCGACCTCGTGGCCTTTGGGCGCCCATCCCGTGTCGGCCGCAAGTACCGCACGTACCGTCCACTGCGTCTCGTCGGCGTCGTGGCCGGCGGGCGGCGGAGGCAGCTTCACGTCGGCCGACTCGCCTGACGCGAGCGCCGGCACGGGCAGCGGGCCGGTCGCGACCGTCTCGCCGTCCACTTGGTAGGACCACTCGAAGGTCAGCGCGGACAGGTCGGCGAAGTCGTAACCGTTGGTGATCCCTACGGTGCCACCCGGGCCGTCGCCTCCGATCCGGACGGGCTCGATGACCTTCTTGAACTCCACCAGGCCCGGGGAGGGCTGCCGGTCGGGGAAGACCAGGCCGTCGCAGACGAAGTTCCCGTCGTGCAGTTCCTCGCCGAAGTCACCGCCGTAGGCGTAGCCCAGCTCGGGGTGCTTGATGCCGTGGTCGATCCACTCCCAGATGAACCCGCCCTGCAGCCGGTCGTACGTCTCGAACAGCCGCTGGTAGTCGGCGATCCCGCCGGGGCCGTTGCCCATGGCGTGGCCGTACTCGCAGAGAATGAAGGGGAGTTCGCGGCGCTTGCGGGTGCCGCCGTCCAGCTCTTTGCCGATTCTCTCGACCTCGGCGTGGCCGGGGTACATCCGCGAGTACATGTCCGTGTCTCGGCAGTTCCAGTCGCCCTCGTAGTGCACGAGGCGGGAGGAGTCCCGGCCGCGGATCCACTCGGCCATCGCGGTCAGGCCACGTCCGGTGCCGGCTTCGTTGCCCAGCGACCAGATGACCACGGACGGGTGGTTCTTGTCGCGTTCGACCATGCGGGCGGCGCGGTCGAGGAGGGCGGGGGTCCAGCGGTCGTCGTCGACGGGGTTGTCGCGCCAGGCCTGCTCGATGAAGCCGTGGGTCTCAAGGTCGGCCTCGTCGATGACCCACAGGCCGTACTCGTCGCACAGGTCGAGGAAGGCCGGGTGCGGCGGGTAGTGCGCGGTGCGCACCGCGTTGAGGTTGTGCCGCTTCATCAGCAGCACGTCCTCGCGCATGGTCTCCAGGTCGAGGGCGCGCCCCGTCTCGGGGTGCCACTCGTGGCGGTTGACGCCCTTGAAGAGCACTGCCTTGCCGTTGATCTTGATCAGGCCGTCGGCCAGCTCCACCGTGCGGAAGCCGATGCGCAGCGGGACGCGCTCGCCTTCGGTGACCAGCTCGCCGTCGTACAGCTTCGGCATCTCGGCCGACCAGGGCTGGACCGCTACCGTGACCGCCTCCCCCGTTGCGGCATCGATGCCCAGGGCGGGCACGGTCACCCGCCCGTCGACGTCGGAGTCGACGCGCAGGGTGCCCTCGCCCGTGGCGTGGTGATAGGAGGCGTGCACGGAGAAGTCGCCCACGCTGCCCTCGGGGCGGTGCAGCAGCGTCACGTCACGGAAGATGCCGGGCAGCCACCACTGGTCCTGGTCCTCCAGGTACGAGCCCGCGGACCACTGGTGGACGCGGACGGCGAGTACGTTGCCGCTCGGCTTGAGCAGGTGCCCGACGGTGAACTCGTGCGGCAGGCGGGAGCCCTTGAACTCGCCGATGTCCGTGCCGTTCAGCCAGACGCGGGCGCAGGACTCGACGCCGTCGAAGCGGATCGTCGCACCTCCGTCGGCCGGCCAGTTGTCGGGCAGGTCGAAGACGCGCAGGTGGTCGCCGGTCGGGTTCTCGGTCGGCACCCGGGGCGGGTCGACCGGGAACGGGTAGCGGTAGTTGGTGTAGATCGGCAGGCCGAAGGCGCCGTCGCCCTGGAGCACCCAGTGGCCCGGGACCGTGACCTCGGCCCAGGTGACCGGGTCGAATCCGGGCTCGGCGAACGAGTCGTCCTCGGCATCGGCGGTTGGCGACACGCGGAGACGCCAACGTCCGTTCAGTGACATGGAGTTCGCGTCCGAGGATGCGTACCAGGCGCGGGGAGCCAGTGCCCCGCGGCCGGGGGATACGTCCTCGACGTAGTCGTCTCTCATCCCTTGACAGCTCCCTGCATGATCCCGCCGACGATCTGGCGGCCGAGTGCGACGAACACCAGCAGCACCGGGAGGGTGCCGAGCAGGGTGCCGGCCATGATGATCGACTGGTCCGGCACGTAGCCGGAACCGAGGTTGTTGATGGCCACCTGGACGGTCGGGTTGTGGCTGGTCAGGACCACGATCGGCCAGAAGAAGTCGTTCCAGGACGCCATGAAGGTGAGCATCCCGAGCACCGCCATCGCCGGGCGCGCGGTGGGCAGGACGATGGAGAAGAAGATCCGCAGGCTGGAGGCGCCGTCCATCCGCCCCGCCTCGATCAGTTCGTCGGGCAGCGCGGTGATCAGGTACTGGCGCATGAAGAAGACGCCGAATGCCGTGACCAGGGTCGGGAAGATGACCGCCGGCAGGGTGTCGCCCCAGCCGAGCTCGGAGATCAGCAGGAACAGCGGGACGATGCCCAGCTGGTAGGGCACCATCATCGTCCCGATGGTCAGGCCCAGCAGGATGTTGCGGCCGCGGAAGCGCAGTTTGGCGAACGCGAAGCCGGCAAGCGTCGAGAACAGGACCGTGCCCAGGGTCACGGTGCTCGCGACGATCGTGGAGTTGAGCAGGGCCTTGCCCATGTCGACGTTGTCGAGCGCGGCCTGGAAGTTCTTCAGCAGGTTGCCGCCGGGCAGCCAGTTCGGCGGCAGCTGGTTGATCTCGGTGTTCGAGGTCGAGGCGGCCAGGATCGTCCAGTAGAACGGGAAGATCGAGATCAGCAGGAAGACGGTCAGGATCACGTAGGTGAACCAGGTCGCGTGATTCTGCCGCCCCGCCGCGGATCGGCGTCGCTTCGGGTCACGCTTGGCGGCGCGGTGCGCCCCAGGACTGGGAGTCGTCATGACAGCCCTCCGCTAGTTCGCGGACCGCGCGCGGCGGGCCAGCAGGGTGTTGATCGCCACGAAGACGACGATGAGCAGGAACATGGCCCAGGCGACGGCGGCGGCCCGGCCCAGGTGCTGGTCGGTGAATCCGCGCTCGAAGAAGTACATCGCCAGGGTCTGGTACTGGTTGTCGGCGCCGCCCTGTTCCGGGCTGCCGCCGCCGCCGAAGAGCATCGGCTCGCCGAACAGCTGGCTGGCGCCGATCGTGGAGACGATCACGGTGAACACGATCGTCGGGCGCAGGTTCGGGATGGTCACGTGCCAGAACTGCTGCCAGCGGCTCGCGCCGTCCAGGGCGGCGCTCTCGTAGAGGTCCTGGGGGATGGCCTGCATGGCCGCCAGGTAGATCAGGGCGTTGTAGCCGGTCCAGCGCCAGATGACGATCACCGAGATGGCGATCTGCGCCGGCCACTTGCTGTTGGTGAAATCGATGTTGTCGACGCCGACGAAGGACAGCAGCCAGTTGATGAACCCGTAGTCGCGGCCGAACAGCTGCGCGAAGACGATGGCCGAGGCGGCGACGGAGGTCGCGTACGGGGTCAGGACCGCGATGCGGAAGAAGGTCCGCCCGCGCAGCTTGTAGTTCAGGATGTGGGCCAGACCCAGGGCGATCATCAGCTGCGGAACCGTGGAGATGACGCCTATGGTGAAGGTGTTGGTGAAGGCGTTCCAGAAGTGCGAGTCGCTCAGCAGGTCGGTGAAGTTCTTCAGGCCCAGCCAGGTCATCTGGTCGGGGTTCGACAGCTCCACCCGGTGCAGTGACATCCAGGCGGTCCAGATCAGCGGGTACAGGCCGAACGCCGCGAACAGGATGAAGAACGGGGAGATGAACGCGTAGGGGGACAGCTTCAGGTCCCAGCGCGCGCGTCTGGTGCGCCAGGTGCCGACGCGCTGTCTCGGCGGCGGCGCCTTCTTGGTGGGGCTGGTGCGTGCGGTGATAGCCATGTGCCTCAGTCCTGGCTTTCGAGTGGGGAGCAGGTGCGGGGCCGGTCCGCTCTCGCGCCCCGAGGGCGGACCGGCCCGTGCGGGATCGGATCAGCCGGTGGTGGCGGCCTTGATGTCGGCCATCGACTTGGACCACGAGTCCTCCGGGGACTGGCCCTGCGCCTCGACCCGGGTGATGCCCTTGGCGATCAGGTCCCTCATGACGCCGTCCTTGACACCGATGATCGCCTGCGGGGTGCCGGCCGCGGAGTCGGAGTAGATCTGGCCGAGCGGCGAGTCACCGAAGTACTTGTCGGTGGTCGCAGCGATCGCCGGGTCCTTGGCCGCCGTCTGCGACGACGGGAAGGCCTGGCGCTGGGTGAACATCTTGACCTGCTGCGCCGGGGCGGTCAGCCAGCTGATGAGGTCGTAGGCCTCCTTCTGGTGCTTGCTCGCCTTCGGGATCGAGAAGTACGAGCCGCCCCAGTTGCCGGCGCCGCCGGGGATCTTGGCGACGCCCCACTTGCCGCTCATGGTGTCGGCCTGGCTCTTGATGTAGCCGAGCATCCACGCGGGGCAGGCGATGGTCGCGAACGAGCCGGTGCTGAAGGACTGGTTCCAGGCGGGGCTGAACTGGGAGAGCTTGGCGCTCAGGCCCTGGGTGCTCAGCTGCATGGTGGTGTCCCAGGCGTTCTTGATCGCCGGGTTGGTGGACACGACCACGTTGCCGGAGGCGTCGTAGTACTGGTTGGCCGACTGGCCCACGATCGCGTTGTACATGCCGCTGCCGGAGTCGGCCCACGCCTGGTTCGCCGGGGCCTTCGCCTTGTACTGCAGGCCGGTCTTGATGTAGCCGGCCCAGTCCGGCCACAGCGCGGAGACCGCGGCGCTGTCGGTCGGCAGGCCGGCTTCCTTGAACAGGTCGGTGCGGTAGCACATGGCCAGCGGCCCGTAGTCGGTACCCAGGCCCAGGACCTTGCCGTCGGCGGTGGTGGCGGAGGCCCACTTGGCGGGGTAGAAGGTGTCCTTCACGTTCGCCGCGCCCAGGGTGTTCAGGTCGACGAACTTGTCAGACAGGTTCTTGGTGACGTCGGAGATCCGGCCGACCTCGATGCCCTGGATGTCGTTCAGACCGGACCCGGAGGCCAGGCGCGTCAGGAGTGCCGGGTAGTACTGGCTGTCGTTCTGGACGCTGTCCTCGACGATCTTGATGTTCGGGTGCTGCTTCATGTACTCGTCGTAGAGCCCGGCCTCCTTGTAGCCGAACGTCCCGAAGACCCCGACCTTGAGGGTGATCTGGCCTCCGCTGGCGGCGCCCTTGTCCGAGGTGCTGCTGCAGGCGGTGAGGAGCAGGGTGCCCGCCACGAGGGCGGCGACCGCGGCGGCCGTCTTTCTGTGTGCGCTGAGCATGGTTGCGATTCCTCCTGGGGTCACCGCAAAGCGCGGTGGGATGGGGTGGGAGTGCCGGTGAGGAGTGGTCTTGGGTACCGGTCCGGCCAGGAAAGTTGAAAGCGCTTGCAATGGGCTAGAGCGTGTACTTCGCCGCATCGGAGGTCAAGGGTTCGACATCGGATCGCTGCCTGGCGATACACGGTTGGCAATGCTCTGAGCAGGCAGGTTGATGGCAGGTGCCCAATGTGCCATCGGCTTCGGGCGCGCGGTCAGTTCGCGCGGATCGCGATTCGGGGCCGGTTTCCAGCCTGTGCGGCTGGGCTCACACGGTCCCCAACCGACGCCCATGGGACATGGACGACGGCAGCTTGTGGTTCGTGGTGTCAGGCGGAGGCGCGCACCACGAGTTCAGCGGGCAGGATCACGGGGAAGTCGGCGGCTTCACCCTTTATCTGCACGTTCAGGAGCCTCACCAGGGCGCCGCCGAGCTCTTCCACCGGCTGTCGCACCGTGGTGAGGGGCGGGTCGGTGTGGGGGGCGAGGGAGGAGTCGTCGAAGCCGACCACCGCGACGTCCTCGGGAACGCGGCGGCCCGCCTCGCGCAGGGCGCGCAGGGCGCCGATCGCCATGATGTCGGAGGCCGCGAACACGGCGTCGAGGTCGGGCGTCCTGGCCAGCAGGCCGGCCATGGCCTGCTGTGCGCCCTCCTGGCCCAGGCCGCCGTCGGCGATCAGCGCGTGGAGCGGGCGCACGCCCGCGGCCTGCAGGGCGTCCCGGTAGCCCCTGAGGCGGTCGATGCCCGAGGCCATGTCCTGGCGTGCGGTGATGGTCGCGATCTGCCGGCGTCCGGTGGCCAGGAGGTGAGCGACGGCCTGTTCGGCGCCGCCGCGGTTGTCCACGTCGACGTAGGGGATATCCGGGTCGCCCAGGGGGCGCCCGCCGACGACGACGGGTACGCCGGCGGTCAGCAGGGTGCCGGGCAGGGGGTCCAGCCCGTGCAGGGAGACGAGGATGGCGCCGTCGACGTGGCCGCCGAGGAGGTAGCTCTCCAGGTGCTCGCGCTCCTCGGCACCCTGGGCCATCAGCAGCATGAGCTGTTGGCGGGTGGGTGAGAGAGCGCGGGTGATGCCCCTGGTCAGCGCGGCGAAGAACGGCTCGGCGGACATGTGGGGTTCGCTCTCGCTGACGACGAGGGCGATGGTGTCGGTGCGCTGCGTCGCCAGCGAGCGGGCCGCGCGGTGGGGCGTGTACCCGGTCTGCTGGATGGCGCTCTCGACGGCGGCGCGGACCTCGGGCCGCACGTGCTGGTAGCCGTTGATGACCCGGGAGACGGTTGACGCGGACACACCTGCCACGGCCGCGACGTCGTCCATCGTCAGCCGGGGCGTTCCGGACCGTTCTCGCTCCGCGCTCAAGGCTTCTTCCCCGCCAGTCCGTTTCGTTCGATGACCTCGGCATACCACCGGGCGCTGTCCTTGAGCAGCCGCCGCCCCGAAGGGTAGTCGACGTGCACGATGCCGAAACGCGCCGAGTAGCCCTCGGTCCACTCGAAATTGTCGAGCAGGGACCACTGGAAGTAGCCGCGCAGGTCGACGCCGTCGCCTATCGCCTCCCGGGCCGCTCGCAGGTGCCGGTCCAGGTAGTCGATGCGCTGCGGGTCGTGGACATCGCCCTCGGGGTCGGGGTTGTCGATGTAGGCGGCGCCGTTCTCGAGAACGACCAGCGGCGGCGCCGGGTAGTCGCGCTGGATCCGCAGCAGCGTGTCCCGCAGGCCGTTGTGGTCCACTTCCCAGCCCAGGGCGGTGGTCTCCCTGCCGCGGGTGACGAACCTCGCATCCTCGGCGCCCGGCCACGCGGACGGCTCGACCCTCTCGCCGCCACCGGCGACGACCAGGGGGTTGTAGTAGTTGACGCCGAGCAGATCGAGCGGGGCGGAGATGGTCTTCAGGTCGCCGGCCCCGATGTGGCTCAGGTCGCAGACCTGCTCCAGGTCGTTCAGGACGTCGCCGGGGTAACGGCCGAGCAGCAGGGCTTCGAGGAAGGAGCGGTTCAGCAGTCCGTCCACCCGGCGGGCGGCGTCGGCGTCGGCGGGGAACTCACTCTCCGGGGCGACGGGCATGAGGTTGAGCGCGATGCCGAGCCGGTTGCTGTCGTCGTGGGCGCGCATCGCCTCCACGGCCAGGCCGTGCCCGAGGAGCAGGTGATGGGCGGCGCGGACCCCGGCTGTGCGGTCCTGCACGCCCGGCGCGTTCGTGCCGGACCCGTAGCCCAGGTAGGCGCAGTTCCACGGCTCGTTGAGGGTCAGCCAGTTCCCGACCCGGTCCTTCAGGGCCGCGTACACCGTCTGCGCGTAGTCGGCGAACCGGTGGGCGGTGTCCCGGCCGGCCCAGCCGCCCAGGTCCTCGATCGACTGGGGCAGGTCCCAGTGGTAGAGCGTGATCCACGGTTCGATGCCACGGCCGAGGAGTTCGTCGACCAGGCGCTGGTAGAAGTCCAGGCCCTTGGGGTTGACCTGGCCATCGGGGTAGATCCGCGGCCAGGAGATCGAGAATCGGTACGCCTTGACCCCGAGGTCGGCCATCAGAGCCACGTCCTCGGCGAACCGGTGGTAATGGTCGGTCGCGATGTCGCCGGTGTCACCGTTGCGGATCTTGCCCGGGGTGTGGCTGTAGGTGTCCCAGATGGAGGGCGCGCGGCCGTCCTCGGCGACCGCCCCTTCGATCTGGTAGGCGGCCGTCGCCGTGCCCCAGATGAAACCGGGCGGGAACAAGAGCGGTCCGGCCTGCTGAGCGATAGCGGGTTCCCGTGCTGTCACCACTGTCCCTTTCGCGGTCACTGCAACCGGGTCATCCGGCTGAAGCTTTGATTGCGCTTGCAAGAAAGCTGCCACCAGCGTCCCCCCAGGTCAACATCCCGTTACCAGAAGGCAACAAAGAAGAGCGGACATATTGCCCATTAAGTGGGTGGATCGGAGCGTCAGGTGAGCCAGAGGCGCTGGGGCCGCACTCAATCAGCGCGCCAGGGGCACGGTTTCAAGCCGAGGGCGATCGTCCGCGATCAGGGCGCAGGGGACCCTGCTCGTGACGGCCGCCAGGCGGCTCATGACGCACCGGGGTCGAGATGATCGGCCGGACGCCGCTCCCCTTGGAGGGGAGGATTGGTCTGCCCTGGGTCGCTGACCTGGGAGTTTGCGGCATCGCGCAAGCGTCTTGCGCCGAGCTCTCGCAGCATCGGGCTGGGATGCTGCGGCCGCTTCTCGTCGCTGACGTTGCCGGGAAGTTACCGCCGGCTTTCGTCCGGAAGGTTGACGCCGTTACCCCGAGATGTCATCTTCACGTCGTTGCGAGCGCTTGCAAGGCTTGAACTCGCAGTGAGCTCGGCAGTGGCACCGAAGCCGGCGAGACCCGTCGGGCAGGTTCTGCGGCGGCACAAGCTGGACCGACGCCTCAGTCTTCGGCGAACCCCAACTCACCGGACCGCCCTGCTGACCCGCCCCGCCCTGGTCCCTGTGCCCCGGGCGGGTCTTCCCCCACCGGAGGTACTCCCCACCCGGAGGAATCTCCACAGCAGATGCTCCAAGGAGGTAGTAGATGCGAAGACTCATATGCCGGCGCTCCGCCGCGATTGGCCTGATCACCGCAGCCTGCCTGGTCGCCGGCCTCGGTACCAGCCAGGCAAAGCCGGCGGACCCACATCCCAAGCGCGGCCACAGCAAGGCGGTGAACCAGAACGCCACGAGCAACGCGAGCGGTCCGAACACCTGGGGCAGCGTCCCCATCGGGGGCGGTGGCTACGTCACCGGCATGGTCGCCCACCCGGCCGAGAAGGACCTGGTCTACACCCGCACCGACGTCGGCGGCGCCTACCGCTGGAACGCCGGTGACCAGAGCTGGACGCCGATCACCGACTCGATCAAGGCCGACGACCGCGACCTGTACCGCATCGAATCGCTGGCCGTCGCCCCCACCGAGCCCGGCACCGTCTACCTGGCGGCCGGCAGCGGCTGGGACGGCAACAGCTCCATCATGAAGTCCACCGACCGCGGCAACACCTGGACCACCACCCGTCTGGGCATTGTCATCAATGGCAACGCGGGCGGCGACGACGACCCGTCGCGCAGCTCCGGCGAGCGTCTCGCAGTCGACCCCGGCACAGCGGGCGTCGTCTACTTCGGCTCCCGCAACAATGGGCTGTGGCGCAGCGGCGACGCGGGTGCCACCTGGGCCAGGGACACCCGCCTGTCCGCCGCCGGCACACCCGGCCGCGGCGTGGTGTTCACGCTGTTCGCGCGTACCAACGAGGCGGCCGGCGCTCCCACCAGGACCATCTACGCCGCGGTGTACGACGACGGCATGTACCGCAGCACCGACGCGGGCGCGACCTGGTCGCGGATGGCGGGCAGCCCGGTTCAGCCGAACCGCGCGGCGCTGGTCTCCAACGGTGACCTGTACGTCACGCACAAGACCGGTATCGCCAAGTTCTCCGGCGGGGCCTGGAACAACGTGACGCCGCCGTCGGCCGCGCAGTACAACGCGATCAGCGTGGACCCGGCCAACCCCTCCCACGTCGTCACGATCGCCGCCAACGGCAACGGCACCGCCAGCCCGTTCTACAACCCGATCTTCCGCTCCACCGACGGCGCCGGCAGCTGGACGGAGGTGAAGTACACCAAGAACAACACAGTCCCGTGGTGGCCGGACTTCCACTGGTCGGCGAGCACGGCCAGCGTCACCATCGACCCGTTCCGCCCCGGCCGGGTCTGGTACACCGACTGGTACGGCGTCTGGAAGACCGACGACATCACGGTCTCCCCGTCCACCTGGACCAACTTCGAGAAGGGGCACGAGGAGGCCGTAGTCGTCTCCAACATCACCTCGCCCCCCTCGGGGGACGTCTTCCTGCACAGCGGGGTCGCCGACAACGGCGGTTACGACCACACCTCACTGACCGACTTCCCGGCCTACAGCCACCGCACCGACACGTGGCCGGGCACCAACCAGCCCAGGGCTGCCCTGCCCGGGACCACCACCGGCATCGACTTCTCCGAAGCCGACCCGAAGTTCCTCGTGCGCGTCGGCCGGCAAGGCAACTCCGGCAACACCCCGATCGGCGGCTACTCCACCGACGCCGGTAAGACCTACACCAAGTTCAGCAACCTGCCCGAGGCCGCCGGCCGGGTCGCGGTCTCGGCCGCCTCCGACCGCATCGTCTGGGCGGCTCAGGGCACCGGCGACGGCAAGGTCCGCTACTCCACCAACCGCGGAACCAGCTGGACGCTCTCGACGGGCGCCCCGAGCGGGCTGATCCCCACCGACGCGAACTGGACCGGCTGCCAGCCGCTGGCATCCGACCGCGTGGACGGCAACAAGTTCTACATCTACAAGGCGGGCAAGTTCTACCGCAGCACCAACGGCGGAGCCACCTTCACCGACACCGGCGCCAGCGGCCTGCCCAGCGTCGAGTGCGGCTACTTCGAGGAGTTCAAGGTCGCCGCCGCCCCCGGCATCAACGGCGAGGTGTGGATCAACTTCGGCTGGAACGGCATCTACCGCTCCACCGACTCCGGCACCACCTTCACCAAGGTGAGCGGCATCACCGCCGCCCGGGTGTTCGGCTTCGGCAAGGGCCCCAAGCCCGCCTCGCCGAGCCCGGCCGCGCCGCCCTCCACCTACCTGCACGGCATCGTGGGCGGGGTGGACGGCATCTTCCGCTCCGACGACCTCGGCAGCACCTGGACGCAGATCAACACCACCGAGGCGATCGGCGCCCGGCTCAAGGACATGACCGGTGACCGGCAGGTCTTCGGCCGCGCCTACATCGCCACCGACGGACGCGGCATCTACTACGGCGCGTTGGCCGGCGCGCCGAACAACGGGCCGCAGGGCACGATTACCGGTCCCGGTGGCAAGTGCGTCGACGTGCTCGGCGACGACAACGGGACCGCCGGTACCCCGGTCGTGCTCTGGGACTGCCTGAGCGCGGCCAAGGACCAGCAGTGGACCCACCTGGCGGACGGCACCCTGCGCACCCTGGGCCGCTGCCTGGACATCGACCGCAACGAAACCGCGCCGGGCACCCCGGTCCAGCTGTGGAACTGCAACGGCGGCGGTAACCAGGTCTGGGCCCAGCAGGCGGACGGCTCCCTGCGCAACCCCCGGTCGGGTCTGTGCCTGGACGCCCCCGGCGGCAACACCGCCAACGGAACCCGCCTGCAGATCTGGCACTGCAACGGCCTCGCACCCCAGAAGTTCTTCGTCAACGGCGGCGCCCCCATCACCGGTCCCGGTGGCAAGTGCGTCGACGTGGCCGGCGACGACAACGGGACCGCCGGTGCCCCGGTCATGCTCTGGGACTGCCTGAGCACTGCCAAGGACATGTACTGGACCCACCCCGCCGACGGCACCCTGCGCACCCTGGGCCGCTGCCTGGACATCGACGGCAACGGCACCGCGCCGGGCGCCTTGGTCCAGCTGTGGGACTGCAACGGCGCCGGCGGCCAGAAGTGGGCCCAGCAGGCGGACGGCTCCCTGCGCAACCCCCAGTCGGGCCTGTGCCTGGACGCCCCCTCCGGCAACACCGCCAACGGAACCCGCCTGCAGACCTGGCACTGCAACGGCCTCGCACCCCAGAAGTTCCAGCTCCAGTGAACCCGGCCCTGCAGTACCGGTCGATCAACTAACACCCACCCCCTAGACGCGAGGCCCGCCGGCGAAGCCTGACAGCCGCCGGCGGGCCTCGCCATCCCAGCAGGCAGCCCAACCCCACAGCCTGCACGCCATGCCGAACACCGGATCCGGGACGGTGACCGAGATGCTGACTGGCGCCGGACGGGCCCGGCCCTGGCCCACGACCGGGCCCATAGCCCGGGTACCAGCCCGACACACCAGCGTGCATCGCTACTCAGGCTGCACAGTCGACCTCCCGCCAGGGGCGTGCCCCACCTCCGCACCCCCTGCCCTTCTCGTGTCAGAGCAGGTGCGGCGGCGGTACGACCAGGACCACGGCCAGGAGGCGCGGCCTCATACGCGGAAGCGCCTGGGTCTCGAACCACCCGCCGGAGGGGAGCATGTGACGGCGAGCCGTACCGGGGGTGGGGTCGCCGAGTTCGGACGGATCGATGCCGAGGTCGGCCAGCTCGACGATCTGGTCGGCGACGGCCTTCACCTCATCCCGGACCGCCTTCGGGTAGCCGACCTCGTCCTCGGCGTGGAAGGCGTACTCCCACACCCAACGGTCGTCGGTCACCGGGCGGCCTCGCCGGCGGTACGGAGGCCGGCCTCGGCGGCGGCGGCGTTGCGGATGCGGCTGATCTCGGCGGCGATGTCGCGGGCCTCGCCGAGGTCGGTGACCTCTCCGGCGCGGGCCTCAAGCACGTGGAGTCGGGCGGCGGTCTCCGGGTGTCGGGCAATGGCCACCTCAACGGCCCACGCCTCCGTGAAGGTGCGCAGGGGAATGGCGGAAACCTCGGCGCGCGCGCGGGCGGTGCTGGCCGCACGGTCACGGTCGAAATCGGCAAGCAGCTGCGGGGCCACCTGGGCCAGGGCGGCACGGATCGCCTCGGGCTGGACGGGCGGCTGCGGGATGGCGGACGGCTGGGGCGCGGTGCTCATGCGGCTTCGGTCCTCTCCTCCTGGTCAAGTTCGCCCGCACGGTAGGCGTTGGCAAGGGTGGTGACGTGCTGGCGGGACCAGCCGACGCGGCGGCCTGCCGCAGCTTTCTGCCCGTATCGGTCGGCGGAGCCGATCCGGCCCACCGTGTGATTGAGGTGCGCCTGCGCCCGCGCAAGGGCCTGCTCGGCCCGGCGGACGGCCTTGAGGGCGTCATCCAGGTCGGCCTTCTCGCCGTCGGTCAGGGGTTCACTCGCGGCTCGCACAACCCGAGCATAAACCGTCACCACCACTTGACGCTATGGGACTCTCCCGCTGGAGTGCCAGTAGAAGCGGTAGACAGCGGTCAACAGAGGGCTCGACGGGTCCGCTCCCACACTGTTCCCGGCCATCACCTCAGCCGGTCAGAGGCCACGCTCTTCCGAGCCACGCGGACTCCAGCCGCTTAAGTATGGCTTGAGCTCCTCGGGCTCGGGCGCACGTGTCGCCGGCATCCCGGGCAGCTCCCGCAACGGGTCCAGGGAGCTTACGAATGCGCGGGCCCACTCGAGCCAATGCCGGGTGGAGACTGCTTCCGGGGCTGCCGAACCGTCTGACGCCGCCAGCCGGCGCTCCATCGCATCGCAGTACTGACTCAGCGCCCTCACCTCATGCCAGTCCTTCGCCTGCTCACGCAGGACAGTGGCGAGCTGGGCCTGGATCGCCTGCTCCCGCGCCGAGTCCATCGCAGCCTGCCACCGGTGCTTCCGGTCCGCCTCGGCCCGCTTCTCCTCGATCCGGCGTTGAGCGTCTTCCCGCGAGCGGACTTCCACTTCGCGCAGGACCGCGCCGAGGACATCCTCCAGCCTCCACCGCTCCCGGTCGGCCCACTCGCCCCGGCGGCCCGAGCGACCGTACGGGAGCTCCACCATCAGACTCTGTGCCCGCTCCGGGTCCTCAGACAGCGGGAACTCCTGCTTGATGGTCACCGTGTACGTGAAGTCGCCGACAGCCAGGTCCAGCTCGCCCTCACGCCGGGAGGGACGAGAGGGTACGTACGTGCCGCCGTACCCGTAGGCCCGGCTGCGGTAGTTCCCATCCATCGGGTGCTCGCGTACCGCGTAGCCACGCTTCACCGCTTCCGCGCACAGGCCCTGGAACAGGCGCAGAGCCCTGCCCCGGAGAGGCGCGGACACGGCGAGCCGGTACCGGTCTTCCTTGAGAGCAGCCACCACTGGGTGAAGGGAGCGCAGTTGGGCGGGTACAGGGATGGGCGGCGCGCTCTCCGGCCTCTCGCTCTTCGCGTTGTGATGCGGCCCGTCTTCGAGGGAGATCTGAAGGTCGCGGTTCCGCAGGCGGAGTTTCTCGATGCGTTTCCCCGGCGGCGTGAGGTTGTGCCACTTCGCATAGTCGACGGCCCGCCGTAATTCGGCTTCCGTCTCCTCGTCGGGCTCCGGAATGACCACCCGCCGTTCAGCCACGAGCCGTTCGATCAGCCCCGCCGCCTTGGCCCGACGGGCCCGGGCGGCCATAGCCCGTTCCGAGTACGGCACAGCCATCTTCTTGGCGCCTTCCTGGGGCGCGTCGGCATACCGCGGATCCTCCGGATGGTGGCCGTGCTCCAGATGGAAACTCCCCGGCCTCGGTGACCTCGGCCCGCACCGCCCCATTACGGCGAACGAGAGCCAACAGCCCTCGGTCTCGCAGCGCATACGCGGAGAGCCGTTCAGTCGACGCCAAGCCCGACTCCTCGCCGGCACCCAGCCGCCGCAAGAGCTCTCGCTGGCGGTCGTTCAACGGGGACCATCGATGCATGCGCCCACCTCACGCTCTCAACCGGCAGATACCTCCTCCTGGCCAGTGGAGGCGAGGACGATCACCTGCGGCCGCACCGCAGTTCACTACAGAGCGTGACCATCGAAGGGCTCTGGCTTCACGCCGCCAAGGCCAGCGTCCGGCACCTCCACCGCGTACAGAACGCCGCCTTGGGTGGCGGCGCGGGCTCCCCGACCGGGCGCACAGCCCGGTCCAGGAGACGGCTCCACGCTCCTGACGCTACGTCAGCAAACAGGCTGGGCGAGCGTCAAATGAGCGTCACGAGCGTCAGATCAGCGTCAAGATATCGCCCGTAACGCCCACAACGCACATGATGCGCACCAACAAACCCGCAGGTCAGGCGTCCTTGGCCACCCGCTCCAGGATCGCCACGCACTCCACGTGGTGGGTCATCGGAATAAGATCTATCAAAAACAGGTTAAGGGAAACCGCAGGTCAGCGGCCTGTGAGGCGCAAATTGGACAGGTCACCCGTGTGCGTTACGTGCGGAGTGGGCGCCATGTGCAGCATGCTGACGCTCTTTGCCCACCTCTGATCATGGCAAGCCAGCCCCAAGCCGCCCAGGAAGCCGGTCGAGCACGAGGCACCGCGGGCTCCATGAGGGTGTCCAGAGAGAACCATGCCGGCCTGGCTGACGGTCCTACGCCCGCCCCAGGAAACTCACCAAGGCGTTCGTGCCGTCACTCTTCGTGTGGCTTCCACCCCCTCCATCACGGGTTGGGATCTGGTCGGAGGTACTTCCGGGGGGTGTCTCTATGTTCTTCGTCAAGGACGTGGTGCCGGGTATGAGGCTGTTGTGGGTGGCCATGCGGCGAGGGTGATGGTGGGGGTTCTGGACTCGTAGAAGGTGCCGTCGCGGAGCATGGCGAACAGGACGCTGATGCGTTGGCGGGCGAGGCGGAGGAGTGCTTGGGTGTGGGTTTTGCCGCGGGCTCTTTGCCGGTCGTAGTAGGTGCGGGAGGCGGGGTCGGCGTTCATGCAGGCGAAGGCGGAGAGGAACATGGCGCGTTTGAGCTGCCGGTTTCCGCCTCGTGGTGCGTGTTCGCCGTGGATCGAGGTCCCCGAGGATCTGGTCGTGGGGGCGAGGCCGGCGTAGGAGGCGAGGTGGGCTGCGCTGGGGAAGCTGGTGCCGTCTCCGACGGTGACCAGCAGGACTGCGGCGGTCCTGACGCCGACTCCCGGCATCGAGGTCAGGACCTGGTGAAGAGGGTGAGCCTCCAGCAGGCTGCTGATCTGCGCTTCCAAGGCCCGGCGCTGGTCGTGAACCGCCGCGAGGGAGGCGGCCAGGGACGGGATCACGATGTCGAGGGTCCCGGTTCCCGGGACCACGACGGTCTGTTCGTCGAGGGCGTCGAAGATCTCGTCGATCAGCCGCGCGGCCATCCGCGGGGCTTTCGGGCGGATGAGTTCGACGAGTCTGCGGCGGCCTGCTTTCCGCAGAGCGGCCGGGGATCCGTAACGTTCGAGGAGCCAGGTGACGGCCGGGTGGTCCAGCCGGGGGCCGAGCACGCGCTCCAGAGACGGGTGGAACTGAGTGAGCAGGCCGCGTATCCGGTTGCTGGTGCGGGTGGCTTCGGCGGCGAGGTCCTGGTCGAAGCCGGTCAGCACCGTGAGGTCGGCGGTGATCTCGTCGGTCAGCTCCAGCGACCGCAGGACGTGCGGCATGGTGCGGGCGGCGTCTGCGATCACCGCCGCGTCCTTCGCGTCCGTTTTCGCCTCGCCCGGATACAGATCAGCGATCCGCCGCATCGCGAGTCCGGGCAGGTAGGCGACCTCGCAGCCCGCGTGACGGGCGACGGTCAGCGGCAGAGCCCCGATCGATGCGGGCTGGTCCACGATCACCAGCACCGTGCCGAACTTCGCGATCAGCTTGTCGAAGACGGCCCGCAGCTTCGGTTCGCTGTTGGGCATCGCCTTGTCGAAGACTTTCTTGCCGGTCGGCGTCAGCCCGTGGCCGTGGTGGGCGCTCTTGCCGACGTCCATACCCAGGAAGACGCCCACATCGCCGGTGTCTAACATCGCACCCCTCCTGGGTGGTTGACCTGGCCGGCCTCGGCGTTGGCACCGTGCTCGCGCATCCACGTTATGCAGACCTGCCGCCCACGTCTCTGTCCGGCATTGCGCCGGGCCGGGCGGTGGCCGGGTCTCTCATCAGCGTCTCCGACGGCACCCCACGGACCGGCGACACCACCCCCCAGGCCATCCGTTCGACAGAGGGGACACAGTCATACCGGGCCCGGAGGCCAGCGGCCCCATTGCAGGACCGCGAAAAACATAACGGGGGCGAAACGCCCGGGCCCATCCGGTCATGCCTGGAACAGCGAGGCGAGGTGCCACGCGCCGGCGGGCCCGGCGGGAGCGGATGCATCGCACGTATACGCACCGCGGGGCCACGGTTTCGGGCATGCTGGTGAGCATGAGCAGCAGGTACGCACAGCTTCGGCCGTACACCCTGCCTGGCTCGCTCGGGGAGCTGAGCGGGCCGGCGGACGGCCTCGTGGTCCTGCCCCGGCACCTGGACTGGGGCCCGCACTACGAATACGACCTGGCCGACGACGCCGACGTGGTGCTCATGTACGAGCGGGTGATCCGCGAGGCACAGACGCCCGAGGACCTGCACGCTCACCTCAATGCCGACGTGCTGCGGAGCCACTGGCGGACCCTGTTCCTGCCAGGCCCGGCGAGGGCCGCCTGGGAGGCCCGCTTCCCCGAGCTCGCCAGCGCTTCAGCGGCGGCCGCGTAGTGGAAGATCTGCACCATCGGCTCATCCGCATCGGCCTGGAAGCGCTCGCCGAGGACTTCGGCTACCGGCTCGCGGGCGGATACGCCGTACAGGCTCATCGTCTCGTCAGCCGTGTCAGTGACGACGTCGACCTGTTCACCCCGATCGGACGCGCCGAGGGCGAGCTACCACAAGCGATCTCTCGCCTCGTCGAGGCGTACCGGACGGCCGGATACCTGGTCCAGGTGACCCAGCAGGCACAGGTGTACGCTCGCCTGCACGTCACGGATCCCGGGTCCGGAGCCCAGTCCAAGGTGGAACTGGTCGGTGACCTGATGCACCACCCGCCGGTCGAACCTCGGCCCGGTCCTCCACCTCGACGACCTCGCCGCGGCCGAGACCGGGGCGCTGTTCGGCCGCGCCGAAGTCCGGGATGCCATCGACGTCAACGCACTGCTGAAGGCCGGTTACACACGCGCCCGGCTGCTCGAACTCGCTGCACAGAACGAGGCAGAGCCCAGTCTTGACGAGTACGTGTCTGCTCTCGCCCGCGTCCAGCACCACACCGACAGGCAGTTCGCCGCATACGGCCTTGACGCGCCAGCCTCGGCCGCCATGAGTTCGCCGCCTGGCACCGCGAACTCACGGATCGACTGCGCGCCGAGTCCGCGAAGGATCGCGAGTCGCCGGCCGAGTTGTCCATTAACCAACCCGATAAGTCGGCCGAAAGCCTTCCCCCCGCTCCACCCCCTCGTCCCGGCCCGGACCCGAATCACGGAAGACCTACCAGGCGGTAAACGAACAGCAGGTGCGCGCAGGGCCAAGGCGCTTGATCACCTGGGCCAGGCGTAGGCGTGCTCTTCGGGGCCGCGCGGACTCCAGCCATTCAGGTACGGCATCTCCCGCAGCGGGTCCAGGGATCTTACGTAGGCGCGGGCCCACTCCAGCCAATGTCGGGCAGGGGCTGCGTCGGTGCCTGCCGAGGGGTCGGACGCGGCAAGCCGGCGTTCCAGGGCATCGCAGTACTGGCTCAGCTCCCTCGCCTGATGCTAGTACTTCGCCTGCTCACGCAGGACAGCGGCGAGCTGGGCCTGGATCGCCTGCTCCCGCGCCGAGTCCATCGCCGCCTGCCACCGGACCTTCCGGTCCTCTTTGGCCCGCGGCTGGAGGGTGACGCGGGCCGGGCTGCGCGGCGAGCCAGGCACAGATGTCGCTTATGGGCTAGTTCGGCGTACCACCGTTCAACCAGGCTCAGCCACGAGAACTGGTCGGCGTGAACTGCAGATGGAACCGCGGGTCCGCCGGCAACCACTTCTTCATGTCCGGCGTCCTGCGGGTCGCATAGCTTTCGTGGTCAGGTGGATCTGCAGGTCTGCGGGGACCTCCTTGTCGACCTTGGTCAGGAACCTCTTGAACTCGGCCGCCCGGTGGCGGTGGTGGACGGAGCGGATGACCTGGCCGGTCGCGACTGCCAGGGCCCATAAGAGGGCCGCGGCGCCGACACGGATTCTGGTCGACCAGTGGGGGGCCTTCTTCGGCCCCTCCGCGAGGGCCTTGATGATCACCCGCTCGACATCCGCGCTGGTGATCTTCGATGGCACACCGGGGCCGAGGCTCGTCCTGCATGCCTCCCAAGCCCCGGCCAATGAGCCGTCGCCGCCAGGCCCCGAACCGTCTCGGCACCGATCCCGAGACGGCGCGACACCTCCGTGATCACTAGCTCCAGCGCTGGTAGTTCCCACCGTTGCAGCCGAGGGTGTACACGTTGCCCGAGCCGTTGCTGTCCAGGCAGCGTGCGGTCGCCTTGTTCTTCAGGTACCAGCCCTTGGAGTCCTTGAGTTCGTACCAGCGCTGGTAGCTCCCGCTGTTACGCGACAGCTGGTATACGGCGCCGCTCGCATTGCTATCGAGGGCCGGGCCGTAGGTGCGGTTCACTTCGTTCCAGGTCACGCCGTCATCGGTTCGGATGTCGAGCCACACGGAGTCGTTGCCCCCACAGCTTCCCGTCGTCACGTTGTCGCTCCCAGGGTGAAGAAGGCATCTGCCTGTAGCCACATTCTTCCATGTGACTTCCCCGACTTCAGCCGCTGAAGCGGACCCAGAACCTCCGATTATGAGAATCGAAACGGCCGCCACTGCGCTGGCAGCCGACGCTATTCGCTTTGCAATCATCTGAGGGTACCCCCGTGCGTGATGGATCGATTCGAATTTCACATGAAGAAGCTTTGGAGCACCTCGGGAATTTATCATGCATCACCCATCCCGGGTAGATCATTTTGCCGAAGGCAGGCACCTGCCAGCTGCACACACCTCTCCTACGCGCCCTTGCGAAAACATCCGATTCGCCCACGAAAAGGTCAGATTCAACCCTTTATCAATCTTGGAGATCCAGAGACAAAATCCATCAGGTATGGGCTTTTTAAGCTCATCTCTGCCGATTTTTGCCGAAGTTGTGCGTATGGGCAGCGTGGAGAACTCGTCGAACCGGCGCGCTCGATGGTTAGTCAGCGCGGCCGGTGACCACCTAACCCCAGCAGCGTTCAAGATCGCAGTGCTACCCTCTGCACTCGGTGTAGAAATTGCGTTGATCGCCACTGAAAGGCTCCAATAATGAGGGCGAAGTCCCGCCGTTACGCCATCCCCCTCCTTGTCGCCTCCATCGCAGTGGCTGGCTGCGGGACAAGCAAAGAGGACAAAGTCGAGGAGCCCTCCGTCCCCGCTGGTGTTATCGGAGTTCCGGGAGATCCGTCGAAGCCGATCAGCTTCGATATCGGGGGTGCCACCTTTCGTCCAGGTGGGTCCCTCACGATGCCACTGGATGCATACGTCCCTCGCGCAGACCGGGTCCAGCTGTACCGTGCACTCGATATTTTGGACCGGGAGTGCATGAAGGAGCAGGGCGTGGACTGGTCGGGTCAGGCGCGAGAGCGAGGTATGGATTTTCCGATCGAGGCCGAGTACGGCGTGATCGACCTAGAATGGGCAAAGCTGCACGGGTACGAGGTCCCACCCGCCCGAGATTCCCTTGATCAGGCGAATGCTGCACCACCGGCCGAGCTTTCCAGCGCTGCGGTTGCCGCATACTTCGGCAACCCACAGAAGAAGGAAATGGGATGCGAAGGTAAAAGCCAGACGAAACTCTCCTCGGGGAAATCGGAAGCGGCCTATCAGTACCTTCGCGATCTCCAGGACGAAGCCCACAGCAAGGCGATCAACGATAGCCGTGTACGCACGGTGACTTCTCAGTGGAGTAAATGCATGAAGGACTCAGGATTCTCATATCCTGACCCTATAGCTCCGGCCACCGACAAAACCCTTCTGGGTAAGGGAGGTGTACCTTCCTCCACCAAAGAGAAGACTGTGGCCGTAGCAGATGCCACATGTAAGCGCCGCACTCAGTACGTGCAGGTCAGAGCGGTGGTTGGAGCCGCCTATCAGAAGGGCCTCATCGAGAGCAACGCCGAAAAGCTCCGCGAAGGACAGGCGGAGTGGAGACAGGCACTCGCAAGGGCAAACGATGTCCTGCGAGGCAAGATGTAGGTATCCGAGGGGGCCCTACAGCCTTCCCTGCTTCCCACGGCAATACCGGCCTCGGGTTCGCCGAATGCCAGCTCGCGTCGGCAGGTCAACAACTCCTCCCCCCATAACCGCCGCCACCAGGGCGCACTGACGGGCAAACAGGCAACCCGATGCGGAAACCAACTCGATGCAGTGAGAGGATCCTGATGGCGCCTGACGATGCTACCGACGCAACTCGGCATCCGGTGGACAATCAGCAGCCCGGGCTGATTCCCGTGCCGGCGGTCGCCCAACTCGACCCACCCGCATCGGGGATCATCCGACGCCGCAAAGTGCTCGGCTCCGTCGTGGTCGCCGCTGCCCTGTTCTCCATAGCCGGTGTCGGTGTGGGTTCGGTCATCAAGTCTCCGGCGCAAGCCGCTGCGGACAAGGCGGCGCCCCCTCCTTCGGTGCTTTCCGCGGTCCTGGAAAAAAGGGTATTGAAGGACACGGTGACGATCAGGGGGATGGTCTCCGCGGACCAGTCGGTGCAGGTGAACGGGGCGCCAGCGGGACTGGCCGATGGCGGGAAGCCCGTGGTGACCAAGGTGAATGTGAAGCCCGGGGAGACCGTTGCCGCCGGCAAGGTGCTGGTGGAGACCTCTGGGCGTCCTGTGTTCGCGCTCGAAGGCACTCTGCCGGTGTACCGGGACCTGAAGCCTGGAGCGACCGGACAGGACGTGGCTCAGCTACAGAAGGCATTGGCCGCTCTGGGTCACAATTCGGGCGCGGACAGCAGGGGGGTGTTCGGGGCCGGGACGAAGGCGGCAGTGCAGGCCCTATACACCGCGATCGGCTATGACGTCGTTCCTGCCAGCCCCCAGGGCAAAGAGCAGCTGGAGGGCGCGCAAACCGCGGTGACGCAGGCCGAACGGGCGTCCATCTCGGCGAAGGAAGCCTGGGAAGCGGCAAAGAAGGGGGCGGCCGGCCGGGCCGCTGGCTCCGGCGGCGGCACCGCAGGGGGGTTCGGCACCGGGTCAGAGGCCGGCAAGTCCCCTGGCCCCGAGGCTGGTTCGGCCACGGGTGGCGCCGCTTCCGGAGGTGGTGTCGATCGGGTGAAGGAAGCCAGGCGGACGATGGAGTACGCGGCGGAGGACTTGGCGAAGGCAAGGACCAAGCTGATCGAAGTACGAGCGGTGACCGGGCCGATGGTTCCCGCCGGCGAAGTGGTCTTCCTCAAGGGGTTCCCTGCGAGGGTCGATGCGGTGACCGCGACCGTGGGGGCCACGGTGGGGGAGAAACTACTCACGGTCTCCGCGGGGGATCTGGTGGTGAAGGGCACGCTGGCCCAACACGAGAAAGGCCTGGTCCGGCCGGGCCAGAAGGTCCAGATCCTGTCTGAGCTGAGCGGCGTGACGGCGACCGGCACGGTGTCCTCGGTGGCTGACACCCCGGCCCTGCCACAGGGGCAGAGCGGCCCGCAGGATGGCACACAAGGTGGTGCGTCCAGCGGCTCCACTCAGGGGTATCCGATGCTCGTGAAGCCCGACGGGATACTGGACGTCGCATTGGCGGGTCAGGATGTCCGGGTGACGGTCGAGGCGGCGGCTTCCTCCGGACCGGTCCTCTCGGCACCGGTCTCGGCGATATCGGCAGGGGCCGATAACCGCATGTCGGTGACAGTGCTGGCCGACGACGGCACGCGGCGCCGGGTGGAGGTGACTCCGGGGATGTCGGCCGATGGATTCGTGGAGATCACGGCGGCCGCTGGGGGGCAGTTGACCAAGGGTGAGAAGGTCCTGGTCGGCGTAGGTCCCGCCCTCGGTACGAGTGCGGGGTCTAGCCGGTGACCTCCATGTTCGAAGCTGGCGCCGCGGACGCGCCGTTTGGCGCCCGTCCCGCGGACCGCGTCGCGGTTGGCACCGGTGAAGGTACGGCCAGGCCGGTCATCCTTTTGGAGCGGGTGGGACTGACGTACCCGGGGCCACCGCCGGTTGCCGCACTCAAAGACTGCGACCTGACCTTGGCCCGTGGCGAGTACGCCACCGTGGTCGGCCCGTCCGGTTCCGGAAAGTCGACGTTCTTGAATGTGGTGGGGATGATCGACGCGCCCACCACGGGCCGCTACCTGCTCGATGGAGTCGACACCGGGGCATTGCGGGACGCGGACCGCACCGCCCTGCGCGGGCAGCGAATCGGGTTCGTCTTTCAGGCGTTCCATCTGCTGCCGCACCGCTCGGCGCTCGAGAACGTGCTGCTGGCGATGGTCTACAACGGCACCGCGCGCAAGGACCGGCGCGGTCGCGCCCTTGAGGCCTTGGGCCGCGTGGGCCTGGGGCATCGCATCGATGCCCTGCCCACCCGGCTGTCCGGCGGAGAGAGACAGCGGGTCGCGATCGCCCGCGCGCTGGTGGCTTCGCCGTCCCTGCTGCTGTGCGATGAGCCGACGGGAAATCTCGACACCGATACCGCGGGCTCGATCCTGGAACTCCTGGACGAGCTGCATGCGGACGGGATGACCATCCTCGTCATCACCCATGATCCGCAGGTCGCGCAGCGGGGGCAGCGGACCGTATCCGTTCGCGATGGTGTGCTGAGCGAGATGGTGCAGGTGGACACATGAGATCAAAGCCCCGCCGCAACCGCGAGATATCTCCGTCCACTTTCACTCTCGCCGACCTGCTGTCCGAATCCCTCGCCGGGGTGTTGCAGCGCCCGGCCCGCTCGGCGCTGACCGCTCTGGGCACGATCCTTGGCGTCGGTACGTTCGTGGCCATTCTCGGACTGACCGCCACCACGTCCTCGCAGATCGACGCCAGGTTCAATGAGCTGACTGCCACCGAGGTCACCGTCGAGGACACCGGAGGAGCGGGCGGCCCCACCAAGGGCATCACCATCCCCAACGCCTTTCCCCCGGATGCCGACGCCCGTGTCGGCGCCCTCAACGGGGTCAAGGCCGCGGGGGTGTACTGGACTGTCCCGCTGGGCGGGGCCACGGTCCGCTCCGCACCCTTGGGTGTCGACGCTCCTGCCCAACAGTTGGATGTAGTGGCCGCTTCCCCCGGCGTTCTGGAGGCTGCGGGACCCCAGCTGAAAGCCGGCCGTACCTTCGACCACTTCGCCGGTGACCGTGGTGAACAGGTCGCCATCATCGGCTCCGGCATGGCGTCCCGCCTCGGCATCACCACCCTGGAGACCAACCCCGCCATCTTCATCGCGGGACAGCCCTTCACCGTCATTGGCATCATCGAGGATGTCGACCGCAAGGCCGACCTCCTCCTCTCCGTGGTCATCCCGTCCAAAGCGGCGGAGAAGATCTGGGGAGGCCCCGGCCCTTCCAACCGCGCCAGCATGCTCATCTCCACCGACTTGGGCGCAGCCACCCAGGTCGCCGGCGAAGCCGCCCTGGCGCTCCGCCCCGACCACCCGGAATACCTCAAGGTCATCCCTCCCCCCGACCCCAAAGCACTGCGTGGCAACGTCACCTCCGACCTCAACCAGCTGTTCCTGCTGCTGGCCACCATCTGTCTGGTCATCGGAGGGGTTGGTATCGCCAACACCACCTTGGTCGCCGTCTTGGAGCGCACCGGCGAGATCGGCCTGCGCCGTGCCTTGGGCGCGAGGAGTCGGCACATCACCGTCCAGTTCCTCGCCGAATCGGGCGCCCTGGGAACCCTCGGCGGCCTGGTCGGAACCTCCTTGGGGACCATGACCGTCGTGGGTGTCGCCATCGCCCGGGACTGGACCCCGGTCATCCACCTTGGAACGATCGCCTCGGCCCCGGCGATCGGCCTGCTCACCGGTCTTTTCGCCGGCCTCTACCCGGCCTGGCGCGCTGCCAGCATCCAGCCGGCTGAAGCCCTCCGTCGTTGACCCCTCCCCGTCAGGCTGTCGATCGAACAGGAACAGATGCTCACACCGCATCTGGCGCGGGCTCGGCCTGTGTGCCAGCGTGTGCAAGGACCAGTCCTGCAGGTCGCCGAGGTCGGCGTCGTCGTGGCGCAGCCACTGAGCCATTCCAACCTCATGTTGAGGCGTGGTGAAGGACAAGGACGGCCTTCGCGATGTTGGTGATCCGGTTGGTGCTGCCGCGGAGCTTCAGCAGGAGGCGCCAGCCCTTCAGGACAGCCATGGCCTGCTCGCCGACGCACTGGATCTTGGCGTGGCTGCTGTTGTGTAGTCGCTTCCAGCGCTTGAGCGGTCGGCCGCAGAAGAGGACTCGGATATGCCGGCCTGCGCCTTGGTATGCCTTGTCCGCCCAGCATTTGAGTCCCACGGCGGCGAGCGCGTCGGTCATCCCGTGGCTCGGGCGGCCGTCAGGTCGTGGGGTGGCTCCGGGCAGGGCCGGGGATGCCCAGAGCAGTCGGCCGAGCGGGTCTGTGAGGACCTGCACGTTCATGCCGTGCCGCTTGTGCTTGCCCAAGTAGTAGGGGGGTGTCGGCGGCGATCCGGTCGATCGGCAGCAGGGTGCCGTCCAGAATCTCGAATGCCTTCGTCCGGGCCGTCTCCATCGCCTCGGCCAGGGTCGGTGCGCGAGCGGCCAAGACTTCGATGGCCTCGCGTATGTACCGGTAGACGGTCGCGATGCCGATTCCGAACCCGGCGGCAAGTTGGGCGTAGGTGTCGCCACACGCTATGTGCATCCCTTGGCCCCGAACAGGCCGACGCTGCTCGCAGGTTAAGCGGAGGTCGGCCTTGTTCGATGTGACCAAGCCTGCGACGCCTGGGTCGTCTTCGGGCCTCGCGAGGCGGTTGAACTCAAAGAGCAGACGCCGGCCCTGCGTGCCGCGGGTGGCCGGGTGTACGAGGTGCACGCTCCCGACCTGACGGACGGGGCGAGCCTGTGTGACGCCTTCGCCCGGGCGGCCGGAGTTCCCACCGGCCACTTCGGCTGGAACTGGGATGCCCTGGTCGACAGCCCGTGACGACCTCCACGATGCCGTCACGGGCGGGGTGGGGATCCACATGGTCGTCCACGGAGCCGATGCGCTCCTCGGGGCGGATCACCTCAAGGTGTTCGTGACGATGCTCTGCCTGGCGGCGGCCGCGCAAACAGCGAGATGGATCCGGACAACAACGTCAGGGACGAGCCCGTGGTGATCGAGCACTTCGTCTTCCTGCTCCACGATGTCCGGGCCGAGGATTTCGCCTCGGGATCGAAGATCCCGACGCCGTCATCCGTGTGGAGGGTGAGTTCCTCACTGTGGCCCTGGACCTCGACATCTGGCGGCCCAAGGCGGTTGGGCGCCCGAAGGTCTCCTGACCCCGGCCGTGCGGGCCCCGGTAGACCCTTAGGCCGAGGGCCCAGCACTTGGGCCGCCGACATGTCTGTGCTCACGCTGGCTACCAGCCTCACCATGAGGTTGGAAAAGGCTCATGTGCAATTCCTCGGACCCGCCCCATGGACTCACTTCTCCAATCCGTTCACGGACACTCCCGTCAGGTTCAGATGATCACCAGTCCTCGGGCCAGACAGAGATCCACGGCCACTTACAGGAAGTCCCCCGGGAGGCCGACGACCACGAAGGACGCCAACATCAGCACGCCGGTGGCCACTAGACCGGCGCTCCGCCACGCGGGGACCGTGCAGACGGCGACGAGCGCCGGGACGAACGCCAGCGCGCTCAGAGTTACGACGGAGGGCTGCGGGACGTCATGCCCCAGGAAGGGGAGGAGGGCGAACGCGTACATCTGGAGCGCCAGGCATGCCGGCACTGTCGCCTTCAGCGGTCGCACGCCCAGCAGGCCCAGCGTGATCGCGAACGTGAGCACGGCCAGGAACGCCCACACCCCGATGCCGATGAACGGGTAGGCGGTGAAGCAGATTGACGTGCTTTCCTCACAGGCGCGGGCATCGGCGGTGTCGGCCCACTGCCACAGAGCCAGCCCCATCCACCCGGTGACAGCACCTGTTAAGGCGCTGCCAAGAACGCTGTATGCCTTAGTCATGGGGAGTAGCCTTCCAGGGAACAAGGCAGGGGGCCTGAGTACGGATACTCAGGCCCCCCTCAGGCTGTTACTTCACGTCTACTTCACGTCGTTCCTCAGCGTGTCCTGCAGGGAGTTCGCATACAGCCGGGCACCTGCGGTCTTTGGGTGGAAGGACTGCGCCGAGGGCGGGACACCACCCACATCGCCAGGCGTTTTGTCGTTGACGATGCCATGGATCGTCTCGGGGTTGCCGCAGATCGCATGGCCGTAGAAGGGTTTCGTGGGGTCGGAGAACCAAGCCTTCACATTGCCGCTCGCCTTGGCGTCCGCGACCGCGTTCTTCATCTCTTTGACCAGCAGAGCGCCGATCTCGTTGAGCCAGGGGGTCTCCGCCGTACCGATGCCCGGGACGCAGCCTCCGGTGCCCGACAGGAGGGGTGGGTATCCCATCAGCACGATCTTGGCGTTGGGTGCGCGCTTGGCGATCTCCAAGAGCGTGGTGTGGATCGAGGACCGCACCGGGCCCTTGATCAGCCTCGGTTCGGTGACCTTGAGCGGCTCCGACATGCCGCTGAGCTTTGCGTCCTGGCAGGGAACGAGGCCGGCCGCGAAGACGCACTCCTTGAGGACGTCCCCAAACCGTGCGTCGTTGCCGCCGATGGACACGGTCACCAGGCTGGTGTTCTGGTCGAGGTATCCCTTGTCGAGCTGGGGGAGCTCGCCGTAGGAGAGGTTCCCCTTCTGCCCTTCGGCGTTGGTCGGCCCCGTCGCGCTGTTGGAGAGGATGTTCTCCGTCTGAGCACCGGAGCAGGCGATCAGGTGGTAGTCCATTCTGGCGTCGGCGGCATCGGACATCGCGCCGATCGACTTGGTGTACCCAGGCAGGGTTGCCTGACGGGACCACGCGTTCTTGGACCGGTGGCAGGCGTTGCGCAGCTTCTTGTCCGCGCCGAAGAGATCGGTCTCCTTGTAATAGTCGCCGCCGCCCGAGACGGAGGCGCCTTCGCCAGAGGAGAACGAGTCACCCATAGCAACCACGAAGTTCGCCGGCTTGGCCGCGAGGGGCTGGAAGCCAACGGCGTCCCAGGCGATGTCCTCGGTTCCGTCACCGCCACGGGCGTTGGTGTCGAGGGTGACCTGCGGGGTGCCGGTGAAGTAGAAGACACCGAGGTCGGCCCACTTGTTGGCCAGCACGCGCTGCGGCTGGACACGAACCGGGCTCGTGGAGTTGGTGCCCTTGACCTGGTAGGCGGCCTGACGCGTGTGGGCGCCGTGGTCCGGGATGTGGGTCCAGACGCGCATCCATCCTCGGTTGGGCTTGTTCAGCGTCCAGGTGCCGGACACGAACAGCCGGCTGCCGTCAGCAGTGGCCTTGTCTCGGGTGTGGGCGAACCAGAAGTGGTTGCGGAATCCGGCACCGATCTGGTGCGTGTCGATCTTGGACGGGTACACGCCGTTGGTACCCGCGAAGGCAAACCGGAAGGAACCGGCCGAATCCGTGCTCGCACAGTTGCGCGGGGAACCGCCTGCCGGGCTGACGCCGGCTGGTAGGTCGTCGATCACGAAAGTACCCTCGGGCAGGCCGATGGTGCAGCGCGGTGGGTAGGAGCTCTCGTCCGGCTGCTCCGGGTAGGTGGTGTCGAACCGGTGGACCGCGTTGCCGCACTCGGCGTTCTTGCAGTCCTTCCACTTCGCGGCGCTGTGGAACCAGCATTTCAGGTAGAGCGGGTTCGTGGTGTCCGGGTCGCCCGGCAGCAGGCAGGCACCCTGGCCGGTCTTGTTCGAGTCGGTGTTACTGATCTTGGACTTGTCGCAGTTGTTGGAAGCGTTGCAAAACAGCCCGATCGGAGGCATCACCCGCGTGCGGTCCGGATTGGTGGTCCACCATGCCGCACGGTAGCCGGGGGCGAAGGTGCCCGGCTTGGCCATCGCGGAGATCGGGCGGGCGGCCCAACCAATCACCTTCTCCTGGTACGGCCAGTGCTGGGGGTTTGCCGCGTGGTAGTACGCGTCACCCCCGCTCGCGTCCTCCAGGAACGGGGTGCGGTTGGCCTTCCACAGTGGGTTGGCCGGGTTGTTGGTCCAGCCCACGCCCCACTTGCCGCCATTCTGGGACGCCGTCGAGGCCGCGTAGTAGCCGGCGTTGTAAGCCCAGAGGGCGTACGTCCAGTTCTCGATGTATTTGGGGTGACCGTCGTTGATGACCATCCCATCGCGCCGGGTGGAGTTCCACTTCTCGATGAGGATGTTCACACCCGCCGCGATGTTCGCCGCATAGTCGAGGGCGATGGCCTCCTGCTGGACAGTCGTCTTCGGGGCCTCGCCCTTCTTCTCGTGCCCGTGGACGCGCATCCCGTCGGTGACCTGCGTGATGCCGTAACCGCAATCCGCATTTGCCCAGTTGATGGCCCACGGGTCCTGCTGCTGGCCGTTGGAGGCGACCTTGTGGCCGTAGAAGTTGCCGATGAGGGAGTTGGCCGTGACCCCGGGCACCGCGTAGCGGGTGGCCTGCCACATGTTCGACTCCTGCGCGGCGATGCCAAGCATCACCTGCGAGGGGACGTGCCATTCGTCGGCACGGTCCGGCGCGCCGTTCGGGTCGCCGCCCAGCGTCGTGAGCGGGAACAGGCTCTGCGGCGCGTACGCGGCCATGCCCGTGTTCTTCCAGTTCGACGGACGCGTGGCGCCCTTGTTCAGCTGACCGATGACGGTCTGGTTGACCGCCCACTCGACCTGCCGCGGCGTGGGCTGGAAGGCCTGCTTACGGGGGGAGTTGCGCGGCACCGAGCAGTAACGGTCGGCGTCTACCGTGTCGTTGCCCGGCGCGGCGGCGATCACATCGGCAACGCCCTGCGCAATGATGGACTCCTGCGGAGCCGGGGCGGCGCCGGACTTTAAGGCAGGCGAGGTGTCCTGGCCGTCCTTGACGGCCTTCTCGCCGCCAATGGGGTCGGCGAGTGGGACAGCGTCGAGCTCGACGGTCTTGCCGGTGTCCAGAACCCTGAGCTCCGTGCGGGCGGTACGGGCGCTCAGCGCGTCCTCGGGCCGGACACGGGAGTCCTTCCCGTCAGCCCAGCGGGTCATGACGGCGGCCTTGCCGTCCGAGGAGACCGTGGCCTCCTTGGCGATGCCACCAGGATTCTTCAACGCACCCGGCAGCCGGCCGAGGCTGACCGCCTTACCGGTCACGTACACCGTCCCGGAGGACGTGCGGGCCAGGTCGAAATCCTCCAGCTTGCCGACCGCCACCTGGGCGCCAGCGGCCTTGCCGTCGGACTTCCTGATGTCGTCCGCCGTGATCCGGTTGACGGAGCCCGTCGCGTCGGAGGCAGCAGCGATGACAGCGCTCTCGGCCACGGGCTTCTTGCCGGCCTCAACGCGGTCGATGTACGTCACGCCGCCGTCGGAGTCGGCCGACAGTTGGAACGGGACGGCCGACGTCCGCTTAATGGACTTCACCTTGTTGTCGGCAGCGACCCTGATCAAACTCGGGCCCTGGGCTGCGACGATCTCGCCGTTCACGGGGATGGCCGAGGTGACCTGACCGGGCACCGTCAGCACGTTGGATTTTGCCGTCGATGCGTCCACGGTGACGAGCCGCGTCTCGTTCTTCGGAGCCGTCTCGTCGGCGAACTGCGAGAAGACGGCTTTGTCTCCGGTGCCGCAGCCCGGGGAGAAGTAGCCGAGGCTGGACTGCAGGGGCAGCTTCGTCACGCGGCCGGTCTTCAGGTCAACGATCGCGGTGAACGCGCCGCGCGCCATCAGCTCGGGCTTGTTGGTGAACGTACGCGGTGCGTACGCGACGGCCGCGTGCGTACCCGACTGGGTCAGACAAGCGTTGCCGATCCAGGTGTCGGTGTCGAAACCGGGCTCGGACAGCGTGGCGGCGGTGCGCCATCTATAGCCGTCCTTATGGTCGGCGAGCAGCAGGTGGAAGCCAGTGCCGTCGCCGGACGTGGTCCACACACGGTCCTTGGAACCGCGGTAGTCCTTGCCGAGCGTGGCAGTCCGCTCCTCCTCGGGAACGGCTTCGGGCTTGGCACCCGGCGCCCCCGGGGAGGGGCTGCTCCAGCCGTCCGCGGGCTTCGGGGCTGGCGGCGGGGCCGCGACGGCCTGCGTGGTGGCCACACCCGCAGCCAACGACAGGGTGATGGCAGCGGTCACGGGTATCCGTGCCCGCCGCAGAGTCATTCGGTTCAATCTTCGCTCTCTCATGGAAGGCGAGGGAAGGACCCGACGTGGAGCACCCGACCGGTACTTGGTGATGACATGTGCCGGAAATTCACAGGTCACCGTATCCCCGCCGTGCGACGAGGACGGCGGGGTGTCACGAAGGGATCATTCCCGCGGGAAGGACTTCGGCTCGACCTCACGATCCGCGTTGACCACGTTGTCGCAGGCTCCTACGCCATGCTCGACTGCGGGGCGCGACCGCGACCGGTCGTCAGTTGCACGGGCGAGCGTCAACCTTGCGGTCAATGAGCGCCGTGGTGGAGGTCTTCGTGTTCTTCATAACCGCAAGGGCCGTTGCGCAGTAGGTGGAAACCTGCATGCGAACCGGGCCGGCATACTGAGTGAAGCTGCCCTCATCCGTGACACACGTGGGTGAGACCTTGTAGTCGCACACCTTCAACTTCATGTACTTGGCAGTGCTCAGGTGGTTGTCGAAGATGGCACAAACGCCTTCTCCGTTCGTCTGGTTGTGGTCGAAAGACCAGCCGGTGCTTCGCGCCGGCACCGAGGGCCCGCTTCCGCGGCCTGGACTCCAGGTCCTTCCTGATGCCATTCGCGCCATAACGGGCCTATCTCGGCGATGAGTTCGGCGATCGCATCGGCTGCGATCCTCAGGTCGCTGATGATCGCTGCACGTTCCCCACCACACGAACATGATCAGGGATCACGAGCCAGCGTCGCACCGCCAACCATGCACGAGCTCATTAGGGGCCGCCGGACGAACAGAGACAGAGGCAGCCCGGCCGCCTGACGGCACACCAGTCACCGGACACGCTAGAGCCGCAGCTGAGATCGTTCCTTCACCTGCGGCTCACAGAGGGGCGGGTGGTCCTCCAACCCCATGGATCCGAATCCGGTTGCGCCGCCCGAATCTCTCCACTGCCTGAAAAACTCATTTCCAAGCGGCGCGGGGGAACCCAAATAGCGCAACCGATCCGGTCACAGCACTAGCTCATGATCGGCGACCCAGTGAGCTGCCACGTGACGGCTCCCTTGGTGTCACCAGCGATGTCATACACGATGGTTGCATCCCCAGACCATCGAGTCTGCCCGTCAAGCGCCAGGGCCCCAGTGGCGCACTGGAAGACCGTAGGCAAGCTGACAGGCCGGCTGTTGATGTCGACGGTGAAATCGCACGTCTTACTCAGTATTACGTGATCAGCGCCACTCTCATCGCGACTCTCCAGGCGGGTGGTTATCTTGAACGAATTAAAACGCTTACTGGTCATGTCGGACTGGCCATCATTGAGGAATTCCCAGCCCACCGTGGCCTTTCCACGGACCTTGTTATCCGGAACCACCTCGGCACACACCGAAGAATCCAAGCTGGCCTCGGGGACGATGCCGAACATGGAGAAGGCAGTGCCGTTCGACGTGCAGGTCTGTGCCGCACTTGCCGACTGCGAGACAGTGACAACCCCCGCGAAAACTGCCAGAGCGGAACAAACGGTAGAGACTCGAACGATTCCCTTATTCACGATGAACTCTCTTTTCTACTCTTGATTTCCGCAACGAACGCGAGGAAATCACGGGAGATGTGAAACATCACTGGAACCCACACCAGCGACACGGACCAACTAGACCGTGGGAAGCTCAGCAAGCGATGCCGTAGGTGGTGCCACGGTTGATGAGGGACTTCACTTTCGAATGCCGACCACGGCAGTCGCATCGCCAGATCACAAATATCCGAACATCAGCCACCAGACTGGCTCCCCCGAACGAAACCGCCGGCACTTCACTCGATCGTTCACCGGCCTGACGCAGACTAAAACTCTGACGGTCGTAGATCAAAGGGTTTTCAGTCCGCGGACTGTTCCCGGAGCGCCTATGGCTGACAGTCGCCCTACCCCAGCAGCGCACCTGCCACCCCAATAGTGAGCCCACGCAGGGACTTCAGGAGTGATCGACCAATTAGAAGTGCAACCTCCGGATAAACCAATTGGCCTGGACTCGCCTCATCACCCCGCTCCGCAGTCAGCCTCGATTCGTCAACGGTGATTGCTGTTCGTTGAGGTGATCGGTTCACCCCGTTTTATTCCCGCTGGTGTCGGGTGGGGTCTTCGCGTGTCGCTGCAGGGTGCGCCGGGGTTCCACGTCTCCCGGGAGCTCTGCTCCGTTCTGGCCTTCGTCGGGGCGGGGACCCGGCTGTCGGGCGGAAGGCTGTTGATCCGGGTCCAGGCGGTGGTGAATGCATTTGCCCAGGGCCAGGTGGTCTCGATGCGGAGCCATCGGCTGCGGGCGTGTCGGCTGAGGCGGGCGGGCAGGTGGTAGAGCCGGAACCGCATGGTGTCCGGCTCGGCGTCAGCGAGGCCGTCCTCGTCGTTGAGGGGCAGGAGGCAGAGCCAGGCGTCGAGGTCGGCGGCGAGGTTCGCGGTCAGCATCCACGCGCGGTTCACGGTCCAGGACTGTGAAGGCAGGTTGTGCAGACCCATCGCCTTGTTCGTCCGGACGCGGTCCTCGACGACTGCGTGGTGGCGGTGCACCGCGTCGAGCTACTGGATCTGGTGGGAGCCTGGGATGCGGGTCATCTTGCGGATGTTGGTGGCGGTGATCGAGTACTTCCAGCCGGTCTTCTTCTCGAACGCGGTCAGGTCTGCCAGGTGCCGTCCGGACGGGCGGACACGGCGGACGATCAGCCGCATGCCATCGATCCAGCCAGAGCGGGAGTTCAGGCAGGTCAACTCCGCGACGTGGTACCCCTCCTGAACGGTGCCGTCCTGGTTCAGTGAGGTCTCCCACACGCTCTCGGGCAGGCGGGCGATCGCGGCCTCGTCCACGGCGGTGATCTTCCAGCCGGTGGTGAAGCGGACCGTGCGGCGCATCGTGTTCAGCGCCTTGAGGTGCTCGTGCAGTCCGCGGGTGGCCCCGGCGCCGTCGACGCGGACGAGGATCTTCGCCGTCGAGGCACCGGGAGTCTGGGCGAGCGCGTCACGCAGCACGCCGATGTGATCGGCCACGGTGTTCGAGCCGGCGTTCCCGGGCCGAAGGAGCATGGCCAGGCACTCGGAGGTGTTCGCTCACCAGGCCGCCAGCGGATGGAACCCGAATCCGGACTTGAACGTCGGTGCTGCCCCTTGCTTCTTCGAGGCGGCATGGATGAGCGTGGCGTCGAGATCGATCACGATCCAGCCGTTGAGGCGCTTGCCCGCGATGGTCAGCCAGGGGAACCCACCGGGCCGCAGATGCAGCAGCGACCACACCCCGCGGCGCACTCCCGCCCGTATCTTCGCGATCTCGGCGAGCGTGGCCTCGTCGAACGCGGCCAGCGTGCGGCGGGTGGTGGAGTCGGAGACCGCGGTGCCGAACAGGCTCTGGTGGTGGGCCTGAAGCTGCTCGGCCTCGCTCAGGTTCCTCGCGCCGAGCACGATCGCCACCGCGAGCTGGACCATCACCCCGGCCCGCTCCCGCCAGCCTGTTCCGGTGCCGGCCGGCAGCACCCCGGCCAGAGCGGCCGTCAGCCCCGTACGGTCTGCCAGCCGCCGCAGCAGCACCGCGCCCGCGTGCCCGATCAATCCCTTGCCGGTGGCCGTCACGACCAGCCCCCGGCCCCATCCAGTAGTCTTCGTCACCAGAAAGGTGCCCCAGGTTCCTGCCATGATGCGAACTCGACACTCACATCGCCGCAGGCCAAGCGGCACCTTTCGCTGTCTACCCGTCAGACCGCCCTATTTCACTGAATACCCGGGGTCAGGGCTGGCTCACCTCCGGCCTCGCCGGCGGCGATGGCGAGGTTGCGCATGGGCGTCCAACCGGCTCGCGGACCTCCTTGCGGGACTCGCCGTGTTCTTCTTAAAGCCCGGGAGCCCGCTCTGGCCGCGCTCACGACGGCACGCTATGAGCAGTCAGGCTTCCCGGGCGGTGGCCACCCGGTTCACCAAGCTCGCGTCCACTGCGAGCCGACCGTTCTCATCGCTGCGATCGACGGGACCCCGAGCACAATCATCAGCTTGGTGCCGCGACGATTGGTGACTTGTCGGCTGATGGAGTGCCTGTAGTCTTTCGGCCGATCAGGCGGTACATGAGCGTTCCGCCATTCGCCGTCGAGTCCGTAATGTCCAATCCGCGCTTTTTGGGCTCTCTCGCAGCCCGTGGAATCCGACAGGTCCGTTCAGGCCAAATATGCGATCCGGAGGTTAGAGGCGGGACGCCTTGTCGACCGCAGACTTGTTCTCCGCCTTCACCCCGTCCAAGGGGGCTTGGTTCTCCTTGATGGATTGCTGCTGAAGCGGAACCTCGCTATCGAACCAGATCTTCTCGACGTCGTGGAGGTCCCTGCACGCGACGTCGGCCTTCGCAGTGGCGATCTCCAGCTCTGTCACCTTGTAAGGGTCGGAGAAGCGAGGGTCGTCATTGGCATCCATCGGCTTCTCGTACGAGTAACCCTTTGCCTTCATGCACGACGACCACTTGGCGAACACCGCAATCACCTTCGGGTTCTTGGCCGCCTTCTTGTGTACTTCGCCATTGATCTTTTGCACCAAAGGATTCGGCTGCGCTGCAGGGACCTGTCCGTCGGCCGCTTGGACGCAGCCCCTCAGGGTCCCCTCGTCCGCGCCGGAGATATCCACAGCCCCCACCAAGAGGGCCTCGTCGTAAGCTTTCTGCTCGGCGGCGTCCGGGTGGTAGCCTCGCTCGGCTGCCTTCTCAGCGTCGTGGATCCCGTACCGCCAGTCTGTCAGCGTCTTGCCGCCCAGAGTGGGAAGATCCGGCGCCGGAGACCACTTCTCATAACCAGCGCCCTTCATGCACTCGTCGATCAGACTGTCCCGCGCCCCGCTGATAAGCCGGGTCTCCGCCCTGGTCGGCATGTACGCCTCGATAGGCAGTCTCCACGTCGCGGGATTTCCCGGATCCCCGACGTATGCCTGCGGCATGGCCGGCGCCGCTTGGCCAGCCAAGCCGGCCGACGATGACTTGCCGTTGCCCGAGGGCGCGTCCGCCGACCACCCGGCGATGGCGGCTGCTCCTACCCCAGCAGCCGCCAGTACCGGAATTGCCACCTTGATAGCCATTCCCTTACCGCTCACTTCTTCTTTCCCCTAACCCCGAGTCGCAATTTGGACTTCCGCGCTTCCATTCGAATATTCAGGCCCACGCGAAGGATGCATTTTCGTTGTAGACGTTCACGAATTGATCGATATGCTGATAGGGCGCCATGGCGTCATAAACCCCTTTGTAGCCACTAGAGAAGTAAACCCGAGCCGTATATTTGTAGTGCTCATTCTCACCCGACGCGGCGTTGTTCTTGATTCTTTGCCCTGACCCAGGCCATGGGCTACTAACGCCTCCAGAGCAGAATCTAAGTGGGTAGTAGCTGCCACTACCATCCCGCAATACATCGAAGTTATATACGGAATAACCAATATTCCTGTACGCGCCACCTTGTCCAGAATTATAGTAAATGTGAAACTTGAAGCCGGATCTATAGGGGTCATCGCAAGCTTCCGGGTAATGCAGATTGTAGTAATCCCCTGCGGGATCCTCGGCTGACGCGACAGACGCGCTGCCCAACGACACAGCAAGTGCGGCCGAAACCCCGACCGCTACTGTGATTGCTCTACGCATTTTTCTCCTTACGTTCTTGGTGGGTTGATTCCGGTCACTCGTAGGGTCGGAGACCCAGGGATGCCGGGTGTGGCTTTGCGTTCACCAGTCTTCTGGTGGCTTGAACGGATTGGCCGCCCGGCATCCCGCGACGACTCGACCACTCATGAGATGCGCGCGACAAGATCGTTCGGTAAGGACACGCTGGCGAGGTCGTCTGCTGGGGTCGGTAACTGGAACGACTTCGGCGGTGGCCGTGCCCGAACTCTGGGCCGGGATGCGGGCAAGGCCGATAACCACTCCGTGGTGACCGATGCCTCTGGAACGCGCAAGCTGTCGGCTGCCCTGCGCCCGATCGGCAAGAACCGGCTCGCGGAGTAGCTGAAGAACCGGAAGGTCCCCAATTGCAAGCTCGTTGTCAGCAGCGCGGTCGAGGCCGCCGAGGCCCAGCACACCTCTGTGATCGGGGAGGGACTGGCCGCCACGGTGGTAGCCAAGCTTGCCAGGGAGGTGATGGCCGTCGATGAGGAGATCGCTGAGATCGACGCCCTGATCGAGGGCCGGTTGCGCGACTACCGACACGCTGAGGTCATTCTGAGCATGCCAGGCATCGCCCCTGTCCTCGGAGCAGAGTTCATCGCCCACACCGGCGGCGACATGAGCGTCTTCGGCACCTCCGACCGCCTCGCCAGCGTCGCCGACCTGGCTCCCGTCCCGAGGGACTCGGGATGGATCAGCGGCAACATGCGAAGCCCGCCCCGATACCGACGCCTGCTGCGGGCTGTCTACATGTCCGCGATGGTCGCCGCCCGCTGCCGCCCCAATGTGAAGGCCTTCTTCGACCGTAAGAGGGCCGAGGGCAAGGGCCACAGGCAGGCCGTCATTGCCCTCGCACGCCACCGCCTGAACGTCTTGTCGGCCCTCATCTGCGATGTCCGCACAGTCGAAGTCACCGTGCCGCCCGGCCCAGCCACGTTCGGCTGGCACACTCACAGCGAGTCACCAGAGGCGCTTGATAACTTCATTGGGAATCCGTTCACCTTAGATCATTTCGCGTGCGAAGGATTTTCACACGCAGATGGTGCCCCGTGGGGTGGTGTAGCTGATTTTGGCTGGAAAGTGCGCCGCCCCGAGAAGTCGTACCGGGCTTGAAGAAGGGCGGACGCCCACGCAACCTCGCCATCGCCGGCTAAGCCGGAGGCGAGCCGGCCCTGACTGCGGCGCAGGGCGAGGAGGCGAGTACAGGCCAACTGGTTTATCCGGAGGTTGCAGTTCTATCTAGTCGATCAGACTAAAAGCTCCTGCGTGCGCTCACTATTGGGGTGGCAGGTGCGCTGCGGCCGCAGGGCGACTGTCAGCCAAAGGCAGTTCGGGAACAATCCACGGACTGGAAACCCTTTGATCGACGACCGTCAGAGGCTTAGCCTGCGTCAGCTCCCGCCTCGCCTACAACGAGATCCTGAGCGACGAGAAGAAGGAAACCGCGACCGCGTTCTGGCAACGGGCACAGGCCTACTTCACCAGCGTAGGGATCACAGTCGAACGCGTCCTGACCGACAACGGCTCCTGCTACAAGTCCCACGCCTGGCGCGATCTCCTGGCGGCGGCCGGGATCACCCACAAGCGAACCCGGCCCTACCGGCCACAAACCAACGGCAAGGTCGAACGCCTCAACCGCACCCTCCTGGAGGAATGGGCCTACGCCCGCCCCTACCAGTCAGAGCAGGAACGACGCGACGCCTTCCCGCAGTGGCTGCATACCTACAATCACCACCGCGGACACACCGCACTCGCAGGCAAACCACCCGCCAGCCGCGTCCCCAACCTCACAGGGCAATACAGCTAGCTCTATCTCGATCCTCCATGACGGGTCACCGGATCCTTCGGCGGCCCCGTCTCTGCTTGTCCGGCAGGCAAGCGCTCAGCTGACGGCTCCGGTTCACAGATCTGAGCGCAGAGCAGTGCTGCTTTCGATAGCGAGTAGTCCGTTTCACCGACGCGAGCTGCGGCCAACTCCTGGTGCGCGACCCTTCGATGTCCCCCGAGCCCAGTGCTGCACCAGAAGGCGCAGCGCCCCGAGTTCCTCGTTCGCGAAGCCGTTCGTGATGCCCGGCCACTTCCCCATCCGGCCTCGTCCCCGGACGGCCTTGCGTAGCGAGTCCCCATATCTGCCAAGCAAGGAATACTCCCTTGAAACATCGTGCAAGAAAGCGCCGCGCATCAGCGGTCGTGAGTGCGCTCGTCTGCGGGGGCTTGTCAGGTAGATGATCGGGGTCTGCGGGGACCCCAGGTCACGTCGTCAGTCGAGCACCGCTCCGCGAAATATCTGAGCAACCGGGCGGAAAACCCCGATCTGCCTACTCGGGAACGAGAGCGGGCCATGAAGGGCTTCCGCAGCGTCGGAGGCGCGCAGAGTTTCCTCGCCTCCCCCAGCCGAATCTCACCCCAATTCCGCCCCTGCCGCCACCTGTACACCCGCCCGAGATGACTGAACGCCACCGGGCAACCAGATCGCCGGCACCACCCCATGGCAGCGACCGCCCTGACCCACACCCGACCACCGGGGCATGCCTCAACGCACCGCCCATAGCACCAAGGTGACAGGCCAATCGGTGTGCTTGGCGTCCTGATCCCCGGCGGGTGGCCTTCGTTATCCGACCACAACCCAAGGAATCTCTTTGATGCGCATACGTCGGCTTGTAAGAGCCGCGCATGTCCCGGTGTCCTGCGCCCTCGCCTCGGTCATCGCGTTCGGCACTGCCACGCAGGCCATAGCCGCAAGTCCACCGGCCGGATCCAGCTCCGGCTGGAGCGAATCGCCCGAGCTAACCGCCCCGGAGGACAAGGAAGGGAACAGGGACCGCGTCCCGGCCGACCAGCGGAGCAAGATCCTCGGCCCCGACTACAAGAAGTCCCGCGACAAGGCCTGGACCACGATCGGTGACGCCAGCGGATTCCATCTGCTGATCGCCGACGAGGCGGACGGATACCAGTGGAAGACCGCCGCGACACTGGTGGAACCGGGTTTTATCGAAACCGACACCTGGATCGGCAACGCCTGTGTCACCGAGTCCGGCAAGCACGCACTCGTCGCCTACGCTCCGCGTACGTTCACCAACAAGCTGGACCTGATGGCACGCGGCGCCTTCACGGCCACCGTCGACCTGACCACCGGAGCGGTCGCGAAGCTTCCGTACCAGGCGAGCCTCGCGTACTTCTCCCCTGGCTGTGGTACCGGCGACACTGCCGTCATTTCGCAGTTCTCGGACGAGAAGACGACACCGGACAAGAGTGAGACGCGTCTGGTCGGCGTGGACGCCCGTACGGGCAAGACGTCCGCTCCGATCAAGCTCAAGGGCCAGATCACCTCCGCCGTCCCCACCAAGCGCGGCATCGTCGCGGCGCAGGGTAACGCGGTGGTGAAGGTCAACACCGACGGGACCACCGAGCACCTCGCCGCGACGGACGACGTGCCCTTCAATCTGTCCGTCACCGCCGAAGGCGGCGTCGCCTACCTCGACCGGCAGCACACCGCGGCCGGGACCGGCGCGGGCGGCGGGGCGGCCGGGGCCCCCAGGTCGAAGTCGAAAGTGAAGTACCTCTCGCCCGGCGGCGGCAACGCCCAGATCGTGGCGGAGGGTGAGCTCACCGAATTCGACCTCACCCGCACGGCCGACGGCACGGCGATCATCACCGGTAAGGCGAAGACGGTCGGATCCCTACCCAAGGGCATCAAGAACCCCGGCGGCGTCGACAAGGACGCGACCGCCTCCACGACCGGCCGGGCGACGGTCAACGCCGCGTGGGCGGACGGCAAGGATCACCGCATTCGTGTGGAGGAGAACGCCCGCACCGCCAAGATCCGCCTGCATCACCTGCCAACGGGCAACAAGCCGGTGATGGAGGCCAACCCGGCCGAGACCCCCGTCAACCCAGACCCAAGCGAGGGCGCCGGGAACTCGCCCGCCCCCAGTGGCCTCAGCCCCACGGACACCAAGAAGACGTCGACGCAGCCCGAGACGGCCTCGCTGGCCGCCGCATCCTCGCCGGCCTGGACGTCCATCGCGGAGCCCGAGGACGTCCGCACCTGTGCGGTGGAGCGCGGCAACCCGCAGAAGCAGGCGTTCCAGCCCAAGCCCCGCCAGATCGAGTGGGCCGTGAACCGCGCTATCGAGAGCACCCTCGACCAGCAGGTCTACCGGCAGGCGAACTGGAAGAACATGGGCATGGGCGCCTACAACCCCCATGCCCTTGTCGGCGGGCTCACGCCCCTGTCCGGCGGCGGGCGTATCCCCGCCCAGGTGTTCCTTGGCATCACCGCCCAGGAGTCCAACATGTGGCAGGCCACACGCTTTGCGGCGCCTGGCACCACCGCCAACAGCCTGATCGGCAACTACTACGGCATCAAGCATGACGCGCACGGCCAGGTCAGCGACCCGTGGGCGATCAACTGGAAGGCAGCCGACTGCGGGTACGGCATCACGCAGGTCACCGACGGCATGCGCCTGCCGAATAAGCCGTACGAAGATGGATCGATCCGCCCGTCCAAGCCGCGCGCCTACCAGGAGGCCGTGGCGCTGGACTACACCGCGAACGTCGCGGCTGGCGTCAACATCCTCGCCGAGAAGTGGAACCAGACCCGTAACGCCGGGTTGATCGTCAACAACGGCGACCCGAAGGGTCTGGAAAACTGGTTCTTCGCCCTGTGGGCGTACAACTCCGGCTTCTACCCGCAGTCGGACTCCGGTACGAACGCCGGCAAGTGGGGCGTCGGCTGGGCCAACAACCCTGCCAACCCCACGTACAAGCCGAACCGCACACCGTTCCTGGAGAACTCGGCGGGCGGCGACGACTACAGCCACGCCTCGCGGCCGCAGTACTGGCCGTACCCGGAAAAGGTCCTCGGCTGGGCGGCCCGCCCGCTCGAGGCCATGGAAGAGCCGGGCAAGATGGTCCACGGCTACCGGCCTGCATGGTGGACCACCGCCATGAACCGTACGACCGTCAAGCCTCCGGTCGCCCTGTTCTGCAGCAGCGCCAACGAGTGCGACCCCACCAAGATCAAGGACGGCGCCACCAACGACTCTCCCGCCACAGGCGCTTGCCAGCGCACCGACCTCCGGTGCTGGTGGAACAGCAAGGTGGAGTGGAAGAAGTGCGAGTTCGACGAGTGCGGTAAGGAGCTGTTCCGCTTCAACAGCACCTATCCCGAGGAGGCGGACGGTAACTCACACCTGCCGCGCTGCAGCTCCGGACTCCCGTCCGGAACGGTGGTCGTGGACAACGTCAACACGGGCACTCCGCTGGCTGGCAGTGAGGCACGGCGATGCTGGGCAAACGGGGTGAGCGGCGGCTCGTTCGGCTTCGACTTCGCCACCGCGTCCGGCCGCATGGACACCCACCAGCTGAGCGCCGGATACGGCAACCACATGTGGTTCAGCACCACCCGCAAGGCGGGCGCCGCCGAGGCAGACCGAATGAAGGTCACAGGCAACTGGATCGCCCCAGCCTCCGTCACGGGCTGGAACCGCGTCCTGGTCCACATGCCAAGCATCGCCGCCCGCTCCCAGCAGGCGAAGTACACGGTGTCCGGGACCGACTCGCAGTCGCCGCACCGTGTCGCGCCGCAGCGCATACGCTCCAACGAGTGGCGCTCCCTGGGTACGTTCAACTTCACCGGCCAGGCATCGGTGTCCCTGTCGAACATCACCCAGGAAGAGGGCAGGGACATCGCCTGGGACGCCGTCGCCTTCCAGCCGCTGGGCTCAAAGCCCACGCACGTGGTCGGCCTCGGTGACTCCTTCGCCTCCGGCGAAGGCGCCGATACCGAGGGCGGAAAGGACTACTACAAGGAGACTGACTACCGAGAGGAGACCGGATCACAGACCGGCAACGGCTGCCACCGATCCAAGCACGCCTGGATCCGCCAGACCAAGCTGCCCGGCAACCTCAACTCCATCGGCGCCATCGCCGACGGGTACGGCAACGTCGACCTATCGTTCCTCGCGTGCTCCGGTGCCCGCACGTACAACATCTGGTCCGGCGGGAAGACGCAGTACAACAGCGACTCCCTGCCACAGATCGACCTCGGCTACCTCGACCAGAACACCAACATGGTCACTCTCGCCATCGGCGGCAACGACTCCCTCTTCACTCCCGTGTTCCAGGAGTGCGTCTACGCCGCCGGCCTGAAGCAGTGCCAGGACGCGGAGATCGAGAAGGTTAACCCGGACAACGGTGACAAGACCGGCCAGATGAGCGGCCCGCTCAAGAACTTCATGCCGGCCTGGATTACCGACGAGGTCAAGCCGCGTATCACCAAGGCACTGAATCAGATCAAAGTCAGGGCACCTAACGCCAAGATTGTTCTTATGGGCTACCCCAAGCTGCTCTCGGGCAACGGCCAGTGCATGCCGGGCATCGGCACCGAGGAGGCCCCGTGGCTGAACGACGTCATCGCCCCGCACCTGGCCAAGGAAATGGGCAACGCCGCCGCCGCCGCGGGAGCGACCTTCATCGACCCGACCACAGAGTTCGCCGGCAAGGCGATCTGTGGTGACCCGGAGACCATCAACGGCATCGTGGAGTCGGGCAAGTCGGAATACGACAACGGCGGCATCCAGCCATCGATGAAATCCTTCCACCCGAAGATCTCCGGTGCTCGGCTCTACGCCGACGCAATGGAGCGCGGCCTTCGCTAAACAGTACGATCGCCACGGCGAACCAGCCCCGGAACATCCGTGCGGGCCCCCACCTTGAAGATGGCGGTGGGGGCCCGCTCCCTGACACCTGGACACCACCATGAGATACGCACGGCACATCAAAGGCGGTGCCGTCTCCGCCATCGCCACCGCGGCCTGCCACTTCACCTTAAGCGCGGGTTTGGCTTGGGGACGCGACCAGAGTTCCGACAACCCGGACTCGTGGTCGGGACTGACCGAGTTCGGCGCCACCGTCGTGGCCTCCTGGCTGCTCATGCCCCTGCTGCTGTGGGCCGGAATGCGCGGACTCGGCGAGCGCCACACCTATCCCCTGCTCATCCTCGGCACTCCGCTGTGGGCGGTCCTCTCCCTGGTGTACGTCGACGACATCGACCAGCCGGCAGGCCATATGCCCATCCCGGCACTGATCGGTTTCGTCGTGGTCTGCACTCTTTTCAGCGGGACCAACCCGAAGCGAGTCAAAGGGAGTTAAGTGATACGACGGGTAAAGCTGATGGCGTTTCTGGTGTTGCAAGTGGGAGATAAGTCCGATCTTCCTCGGTTCGTGATGGCTCGATCGTGGTACTGATCGCCGTCCGGGCCGCCTGGTGAGCATGTCCATGCTGAGATGCGGGGCGTGAAGACGCAGCCTGCGGGTGTTGCGGATCCGCGAGCGCAGCCGCTGTTCCTCGTCCGCCCCGTCGGCGGCAACGAGCGGCATCATGCTCACGCCGGTCTCGAAGCCCGACAGGCCCAGCACCAGCAGGGGGAACGCCAGCAGCGCCGGCCCCAGCAGGTCACCGAAGCCGCCCCCGCCCGCTGCGAGGGCGTCGGTCCACGCGGACCAGGCGCCCGGGGTGGTGAACACGTAGGTCAGGCCGATGCCGATGACGACCGCGTTCAGCGCGAGGAACACCACGACCAGGGGGATGGCGACGCTGACCGCTTCGCTGAACCCGAGCAGGAACACCCCGCCGAGGACCAGCAGCAGCGCGATGGTGAGGGCGACCTCGTGGCCGTGCAGGACGGCGGGGAAGAAGGGGTTCTCCACCACATGTACGGAGGCGTCTGCGGTGGAGAGGGTGATGGTGATGATCCATGAGGTGGCCACGAAGCCGAGGAGGATGAGCACGATCAGCTTGCCCCGCCAGAACGGCAGCAGGGTCCTCCAGCATCGCCACCGATCCGGCGCCGTGCGGGCTCTCCTTCGCCACCCGCCGGTACATCGGCAGCATGCCCAGCAGTGTCAGCGCCACGATCAGCAGCGTCGCCAGCGGCGAAACCGCCCCGGCGGCAAGTGCGGCGATCGCCGGGACGTAGGCGAGGCTGGAGAAGTAGTCAACGCCGGTCAGGCACATCACCTTCCACCACGCGTGCGGCTCAGCATGCCCTTCACCGGCCGCCGGCCCCACCGGCTACACCTGGTGCCGCAGCATCCACCGTGCCAGCCCGCCGGACGGCTGGGCCCGAAGGGCAGGGCTGTCCACCACTTCCGGCACAACCGGACCTTCCGTGCCCTTCATATCCCCCATCACTTTCTCTCACGCCCTCAAGACACCTGACAGCAGCGCACCGGCGCCACGGCGCGATCATCGAGCATCCGACTGGCAGAACCCGCCACCCACCCCGCGCCGGGCCGGGCCGGGCCGACGGGACATACCGTCCCGCCGCCCGTGCCTATGTGCTCTTCCGCCCGGCGAACCCGCTGGGCAGGCGGACCCGGGAGACGAGCGTCGCACTCCGCGCCCTGGCGATCTTCTGCATCGTCGGCTCGCACATCCAGGTATTCGGCAGGCCCACAAGAACACGGGCACTACTGAGGGGCTCTGCCACCGACGGCTGTGCGGCACGGCCGAGGGGTAGCAGCCAGCAGCCACCCGTGGCGGCCTTCGGCTCCTCACCCCGACTCCTCACCCCAGCCAGAAACGCGGGTCATCAGCAGGGTGGTCATGCTGAACATTTTCATTCTCCGCTACAGAGAGTGTTCGCGGTGAAGTTCGCCCGACGCGCCGAAGGGCCCGACACCGGGCCCGATCGGCGCTCGCAGAAGCCGCCTCCCCGACCGGGCGCAGGCCCGGTCCAAGACAACTCCTCACGACTGATGAAGTGTCAGCTAATGCTGACACCCCTTCAGGAAATGCGCCTGCCGAGCGTCAAATGAGCGTCACGAGCGTCAGATCAGCGTCAAGATATCGCCCGTAACGCCCGCAACGCACATAACGCCCATCGACAAACCTGCAGGTCAGGAGCTCTTTGCGACCGGTTCAAGGATCGCGACGCACTCCACGTGGTGCGTCATCGGGAAGAGGTCGAAGGCGCGCAGGGTGCGGACCTTGTAGCCCGCCTCCTGGAAGTAGGCCAGGTCGCGGGCCAGGGCTGCCGGGTCGCAGGCCACGTAGGCGATGCGGCGCGGGGTGAGTCCGGCTACCTGGCGGACCGTCTGCTTGCCCGCGCCCGCGCGGGGCGGGTCCAGGACGACGAGGTCGCACTCGGTGATGCCGGTCTTCGGGAGGATCTGCTCGACCTTGCCCTGCTCGATGCGGACGCGGGGGAAGTCCGTGAGGTTGTGCCGGGCGTCCTCCACCGCGCGCTTCGTCGACTCGATGCCGAGGACGGCGCCCGTCTCGCCGAGGCGTTCCGCGAGGGCGCCCGCGAAGATGCCGACGCCGCAGTAGAGGTCGAGGGCCATCTCGCCCTTGCGCGGCATCAGGCCCTGCATGACGGCCTTGATCAGGGTGTCCGCGGCCTGCGGGTGGACCTGCCAGAAGCCGCCCATGCCGACGCGGTACGTACGGCCGTCCGCGCGCTCGCGCACGAAGGGGCGGCCGTGGACGCGGTGGACCCCGCCGTCCTTCTCCTCGACGCGCAGGACCGAGACCGGCTTGTCGAGCTCGACGAGCGGGAGGCGGCCGCCGGGGCGGGGGGTCAGGACGACCTGGCGGTCACCCGAGCCCGTGGCGGCGATGGCCTCGACGGTGGCCATCTGGGGCCAGTCCTGCTGCTCGATCCCGAGCTCGGTGACGCCGGGCGCCGCGATCATGCAGTGGTCGACCGGCTGGATGTCGTGCGAGCGGTGCTTGCGCAGGCCCACGACACCGTCCTCGTCGATCGCGTACTGCACGCGGGTGCGCCACTGCGGGACCTGCCCGGCGGGCACCTTGTCGCCCTCGGCCGGCATGACCGTACCGTCCCAGCCGGCCTGCTCCGGGGTGAGCCCGGCGAGCCGCAGCAGCTGCTCGGCGATGACCTCGCCCTTGAGCCGGCGCTGGGCGCCCGGCTTGGCGTGCTGCCAGTCGCAGCCGCCGCACGCGCCGGGGCCGGCGTAGGGGCAGGGGGCCTCGACGCGGTCCTTGGAGGGGTCGAGGACGGTGATGGCGTCGGCGCGCAGGAACCGGGAGTCGGCGTCGCCCTCGGTCACGCGCGCGATGATCTTCTCGCCGGGCAGCGTGTGCCGGACGAACAGGACACGGCCCTCGGCGGTCCGGGCGATGCAGTGCCCGCCGTGCGCGACGGGGCCGACCTCGACCTCGTACTCCTCCCCGACCAGTGACTGCTTCTCGTTCTGCTCGCTCGTCATGGTGGGGAGACTCCAAGGAGATGTGGATCAGAAGATCAGAATCGAAAAGGAACGGCCGGACGACCGACCCACCAGTTTACGTGGATCTCGTCCGGCCGTTCGCCAACCCGATGAGCGGGCTGCGGGACCTACTTCCCCGCCGGGTCCTTGGGACGCGGACGCGGGGTGTCGACCGGCCCGCGGCGCACCGCGCCCGGGGCGTTCCACTCCGCGCGCTTCTTCGCCCGCTTCTTCGCCAGCTCGGAGGACTCCAGCTGGTAGGGCACCGAGGTGACCATCACACCGGGGGTGAAGAGCAGCCGGCCCTTGAGGCGCAGGGCGCTCTGGTTGTGCAGCAGGTGCTCGTACCAGCGTCCGACCACGTACTCCGGGATGTACACGCTGACGGCGTCGCGCGGGTTCTCGCTGCGCAGGCCCTTCACGTACTCGATGACCGGGCGGGTGATCTCGCGGTACGGGGAGTCGAGGATCTTGAGCGGGACGTTGATGCCGCGCCGCTCCCACTCCTCGCGCAGCGCCTTGGTCTCAACCGGGTCGACGCTGATGCTGAGCGCCTCCAGCCGGTCCGAGCGGGTCAGCTTGGCGAAGGCCAGGGCGCGCAGGGTGGGCTTGTGGACCTTGGAGACCAGGACGATGGAGTGGACCCGCGAGGGGCGCACGCTGTCGTCGCTCGGGCCCTCGGCGGCTGCGATCTCTTCGGAGACCCGGTCGTAGTGCTTGCGGATCGCGGACATCGTTCCGTAGAAGATGACCATGCCGAGCAGGGCGACCCAGGCGCCGTGGGTGAACTTAGTGGCCAGGACGACGACCAGGACCATGCCGGTGAAGAAGGCGCCGAAGGTGTTGATCGCCCGGGAGCGGTGCATCCGGCGGCGCGCGGCCGGGTCGCGCTCCGCGCGCAGGTGGCGGTTCCAGTGCCGGACCATGCCGATCTGGCTCAGCGTGAAGGAGACGAAGACGCCGACGATGTAGAGCTGGATCAGCTTCGTGGAGTCGGCGTCGTAGATCCACACCAGCAGTATGGCGGCGCCCGCGAGGAGCACGATGCCGTTGGAGAAGGCGAGGCGGTCGCCGCGGGTGTGCAGCTGGCGCGGCAGGTAGCGGTCCTGGGCGAGGATCGAGCCGAGCAGCGGGAAGCCGTTGTACGCGGTGTTCGCGGCGAGGAAGAGGACCAGCGCGGTGGCCGCGGCGAGCACGATGAAGAGGAAGCTGCCGTTGCCGAAGACGGCCTCGGCGACCTGCGAGATCACCGGGTTCTGGACGTAGCCCTCGCCGACCGGGACGCCGTTCTGCAGCAGGTCGGCGGCGGGGTTCTCGGCCATCCGGACGTTCGTGGCCATGGCCAGGCCGATGATCCCGCAGAACATGACGACCGCCAGGCCGCCCATGAGGGCGAGGGTGGTGGCCGCGTTCTTGCTCTTGGGCTTGCGGAAGGCCGGTACGCCGTTGCTGATGGCCTCGACGCCCGTGAGCGCCGCGCAGCCGGAGGAGAAGGCACGCAGCAGCAGGAAGACCAGCGCGAAGCCGGCGAGCCCCTGGTGTTCGGGTTTGATCTCCAGGCCGGCAGTCGGGGCCTCCATGGTGTCGCCCATGACCAGGCCGCGCCAGGCGCCGTACGCGATCATCAGGAAGACGGCGCCGACGAACACGTAGGTCGGGATGGCGAAGAGGTTCCCGGATTCCTTCACACCGCGCAGATTCATCAGCGTGAGCAGCAGAATCATGATGATCGCCGAGAGCACTTTGTGCTCGATGACGAAATCGACGGCGGAACCGAGGTTCTCGACCCCCGAGGAGATCGACACGGCGACCGTGAGGACGTAGTCGACGAGCAGGGCGCTCGCGACGGTGAGACCGGCCCGGGGCCCGAGGTTGGTGTTGGCGACCTCGTAGTCACCGCCGCCGCTGGGGTAGGCGTGGACGTTCTGCCGGTAGGAGGCGACCACCGTGAACATCAGCACGACGACCGCGACGGCGATCCAGGGGCTGAAGTGGTACGCCGACACGCCTGCGATCGACAGGACCAGCAGGACCTCGCCGGGGGCATATGCCACCGAGGAGAGCGGGTCGGACGCGAACACGGGCAGGGCGATCCGCTTGGGAAGGAGTGTTTCCCCGAGGCGGTCGCTGCGTAGCGCCCGGCCGATCAGGATCCGTTTGGGCACGTCGGTCAGTTTGGACACGCAGAGGATCGTAAGCGTTCGAAATCGGCCTGACGAACCCCCCACCCCTATACGGCGGGAAGTCGCACCGCATCCAGGGCAAAGGAGCCCCGCCTGCCGCCCAAATGGTCACAGTGGTGACCGCCCGTGTGTAGCTTGGGCCATGGTCTGAGACCCTGTTAAGCCAGAGCAGCAATGAGGCTGGAACCCAGCGAGCCGCTGACAGCCGGAAGGACGGCCGTGCACATCGTCATTATGGGCTGCGGAAGAGTGGGCTCCGCCCTCGCGCAGACCCTGGAACAGCAGGGGCATACGGTCGCGGTCATCGACCAGGACCCCACCGCATTCCGCCGGCTGGGAGCCGGATTCGGCGGCCGTCGCGTCACCGGAGTCGGCTTCGACCAGGACACGCTGCGCGAGGCCGGCATCGAGGAGGCGGGCGCCTTCGCCGCGGTGAGCAGTGGTGACAATTCCAACATCATCGCCGCCAGGGTGGCCCGTGAGATGTTCGGCGTCGAGAACGTCGCCGCCCGCATCTACGACCCCAAGCGCGCCGAGGTCTACCAGCGCCTGGGCATCCCCACCGTCGCCACCGTCCGCTGGACGGCCGACCAGATGCTCCGCCGGCTGCTGCCTTCGGGCGCCGAGCCGCTGTGGCGCGACCCGAGCGGCGGTGTCCAGCTCGCGGAGGTGCACATCTCCACCACCTGGATCGGCCAGAAGGTCAGCCGGCTGCAGGAGGAGACCGGCGTCCGCGTCGCCTTCCTCACCCGGCTGGGCGAGGCCATGCTGCCGACATCGGCGACCGTCCTCCAGGAGGGCGACCTCGTCCACGTGATGATGCGGACGGACGAGATCGACAAGGTGGAGGCAGCCTTCGCCGAGGGTCCTGAGGAGGCACACGCATGAGGGTCGCGATCGCCGGAGCCGGCGCGGTGGGCCGTTCCATCGCGGGCGAGCTCCTGGAGAACGGCCACGAGGTGCTCCTCGTGGACAAGGCCCCGACCGCCATCTCGGTGGAGCGGGTGCCGCAGGCCGAGTGGCTGCTGGCCGACGCCTGCGAGATCACCTCGCTCGACGAGGCGGCGCTCCAGCGCTGCAACGTGGTCATCGCCGCGACCGGTGACGACAAGGTCAACCTGGTCGTCTCCCTCCTCGCCAAGACCGAGTACGGGGTCCCCCGGGTCGTGGCGCGGGTGAACAACCCGAAGAACGAGTGGCTCTTCAACGAGTCCTGGGGCGTCGACGTCGCCGTCTCCACGCCGCGCCTGATGTCGGCGCTGGTCGAGGAGGCCGTCAGCGTCGGCGACCTGGTCCGGCTGCTGCGCTTCAGCCACGGCGACGCCAACCTCGTCGAGCTGACCCTGCCCGCCGACTCCCAGGTCGCGGGCAAGCAGATCAGTGAGATCACCTGGCCCGAGGACACCTCGCTGGTCACGATCATCCGGGGCAACCGGGTGCTCACGCCGCACGGCGAGGAGACCCTGGAGCCCGGCGACGAGCTCCTCTTCGTGGCCGCCCAGGCCCGCGAGGAGCAGCTGGAGGACCTCCTCCAGGCCGCGGACTGACCTGCGGTCCCGCTGAACCGCCGAAGGGGCGGCTGACCATCACGGTCAGCCGCCCCTTCGCACATCCCGGCTACGAGGCTGCGCGGCGGTCCGGGCCGGCTGCCGCCTGGGCACCTGGGGCTCAGCCCCAGACCCCGCGCCTCAAACGCCGGCGGGGCTGGAATGGCCCGCGCACGCAGCGGCGTAGGAGGTCAGACCCCCCGGCCCTCCGCGGCCTTCGCGGCCGCCTTCGCCGCCTTCTCCGCGGCCTCCTCCGCCTCCCACTCCGCGATCACGTTGATCGGCGGCGGCGCCTGCGCCAGGAAGAGCCAGGTGAAGTACACCGCGAGCACCATCGGCGGCAGCTTCAGCGCGATCAGCACCCAGCCGAGCTGCGTCGCGTCACCCCACCAGTACAGCGGGAAGAGGATCGCGTACTTCGCGAGGAAGATCAGGCCCCAGGCCAGGCTGGCCTTGACGTACGCCTTCTTGCGCCCGGGGTTGCGCGTGCGCCAGGACAGGTTCTCCTTGAAGACCGGCCCCAGGATCACGCCCAGCAGCGGGAAGCCCACCAGCGCGGAGAGCGTGAAGGCCACGCCCAGGCCGGCGCCGTAGATCATGCCGGGCAGGTAGAACCCCTTCGCGCTGCCCGTGAACAGGGCGAAGGCCACGCCCACGCCCACGCCGAAGACCCCGCTGAAGGCGTGCTTGACCGTGTCCTTGCGCAGCAGCCGCACCACGACCAGCAGGACCGCGACCGCGCCCGCCGCGATGGCGGACAGCTTCACGTCCTTGTTGATCGTGTAGATCATGACGAAGAGCAGGCCGGGGAGCATCGTCTCCACGGTGCCCCGGATGCCGCCGAAGGCGTCGAAGAGGGCCGCCTGCGTCACGGCCTTCTGGTCCGCGGAGGGCTCGGCGGCGGGGTCCACGCCGGGCGTGGTCGGTTTGTCGAGTGACGTCACCGTCAGTGCTCCTGTCCGAGCGGTCGGAGTTCGTACTTCGGGTTGAAGAGCACCCGACGGCCGTGGCTCATCGAGATCCGCCCTGAGGCGATCATGCGACGGCCGGGTTCGATTCCCACGATCGAGCGACGCCCGAGCCAGACGACGTCCAGCGCGGCCGAGCCGTCGAACAGCTCGGCCTCCAGGGCGGGGACGCCCGCGCGCGGCCGCAGGGTGACGGTCCGCAGCGTCCCGGTCACCTTCACTATCTGACGGTCGTGGCAGTCGCAGATCCGCGTGCAGCCCGCGGCTTCTGCGTCCTCCTGCAGCTCCGCCGAATGCAGCTCCTCCTGCGAGGTGGACAGCCGCTCTATCATCCGGCGGAACCTGCCCGCGGGCCTGGCGGGCTTCGCCGGCTTCGCGGGGTTCTCGGGACGCGGTTCAGCACTCATACAGGAAGCGTACCGGCGCCCCCACTACCTCTCGAAGCGGTATCCCATGCCCGGTTCGGTGATGAAGTGGATCGGGTGCGAGGGGTCGGCCTCCAGTTTGCGCCGCAGCTGGGCCATGTAGACCCGCAGGTAGTTGGTCTCGGTCCCGTACGAGGGCCCCCAGACCTCCTGGAGGAGCTGCTTCTGGCTGACCAGTTTGCCGCCGTTGCGCACCAGCACCTCCAGCAGGTGCCACTCGGTGGGCGTCAGGCGCACGTCGCGGCCGGCGCGCACCGCCTTCTTCGCCGCGAGGTCCACCGTGAAGGTGTCGGTCTCGACGATCACCTCGTCCTCGCCGGCCCCGGCGCCCGGTTCCGCCCGCCGGACGGCGGCGCGCAGCCTGGCGAGCAGCTCGTCCATGCCGAAGGGCTTGGTGACGTAGTCGTCGGCTCCCGCGTCCAGGGCCTCGACCTTCTCGTCGGAGCTGTGCCGGGCGGAGAGGACCAGGATCGGGACCCTGGTCCAGCCGCGCAGCCCCTTGATCACCTCGACCCCGTCCATATCGGGGAGGCCCAGGTCCAGGACGACCACGTCGGGGTGGCGGGCGGCGGCCAGTTCCAGGGCGCTCGCCCCGTCGGCAGCGGCGTCGACCTCGTACTTGCGCGCCTTCAAGTTGATCACGAGGGCCCGGACGATCTGGGGTTCGTCGTCCACCACGAGCACCCGGGTCATTGAGGTCCTGCCTTCTGTCGTGTCGGTCGTGTCGGTCGTATCGAATCGAGATCAAAATCCACCGGGTGCCCCCCGGCCCCGCCGGGCGCGCTGCGCCCCTCGCCGTCCACGCTCACGCGGATCTGTGGCCGCCCGCCGGTCGCCGCCCGCAGCGTGAGCACCATCGTGAGCCCGCCACCGGGGGTGTCCTCGGCCTCCAGCGTGCCGCCCATGGCCTCGGCGAAGCCGCGCGCGACGGCCAGCCCGAGCCCGACCCCGGCGCCGCGCGGCGCGTCGCCGTGCCGCTGGAAGGGGGCGAAGATCCGGTCCTTGGCCTCGTCGGGCACGCCCGGCCCGCGGTCCACGACCCGTACCTCGACCCGGTCGCCGAGGAAGCTGGCGGCCACCAGCACCTGCTCCCCGGGCGGGCTGTACTTCACCGCGTTCTCCACCACGTTGGCCACGCTCCGCTCCAGCAGCCCCGGATCCACCGCCACCATGGGCAGGGTCTCTGGCACGTCGAGCAGCACGCTGCCCTCGGGTACGCCGCCCAGCGCCATCGGGACCACCTCGTCGAGGTCGATCTCGCGGATCAGCGGGGTGACGGTGCCGGTCTGGAGCCTCGACATGTCGAGCAGGTTGCCCACGAGGTGGTCGAGCCGGTCGGCGCCGTCCTCGATGCCCTCCAGGAGCTCGGCGCGGTCCTCCTCGGACCATTCCACGTCGTCGGAGCGCAGGGAGCTCACGGAGGCCTTGATGGAGGCCAGGGGCGTACGGAGGTCATGGCTGACGGCGGCCAGCAGGGCGGTCCGGATCCGGTTGCCCTCCGCCATCCGGCGGGCCTCCTCCGCCTCCCCGACCAGCCGCTGCCGGTCGAGCACGACGGCGGCCTGGGCGGCGAAGGCGCCGAGCACGCGGCGGTCCGCGGCGGGCAGCACCCGCCCGGACAGGGCCAGTGCCATGTGGTCGCCGATCGGCATGTCCACGTCGGCGTCCTCGGGGCGGGCGACCGGGTTCGGGCCGACGCTGCCAGCCGGCCGCCAGGGCTCGACGTCGCTCTCGCGCTCCAGCAGCGCCACCGACTCCATGGCGAAGGTCTCGCGCACCCGCTCCAGCAGGGCGTCCAGGGTGGTCTCCCCGCGCAGCACGCTGCCGGCGAGGAAGGAGAGGATCTCGGACTCGGCGCGCAGCCGGGCGGCCTGGTGGGTGCGGCGGGCGGCGGCGTCGACGACGGAGGCCACGGAGCCCGCGACGCCGAAGAAGACGGCGATGGCCACGATGTTCTTGGGGTCCGAGATGGTGAAGCGGTGGATGGGCGGGGCGAAGTAGTAGTTCAGCAGCAGGGAGCCGACGGCGGCGGAGGCGAGCGCCGGCCAGAGCCCGCCGAGCAGGGCCGCGGCCACGGTCAGCGCCAGGAACAGCAGCATCTCGTTGGCGAGGCCGGGGTCGGTGTCGATGTGCGTCAGCAGGGTCGCGAGCGCCAGCGGCAGGGCCACCCCGACCACCCAGCCGGCCACCAGCCTGGTCCGGCCGAGCCGGGCCGCCGAGCGGGCCACGGGCCGCAGGCCCCGGCCCTTGGCGACCTCCTCGTGCGTGACGATGTGCACGTCGAGGTCGGGCCCCGAGTCGCGGGCGACGGTGGCGCCGACGCCGGGGCCGAAGACGTACCGCCAGGAGCGGTGGCGGCTGGAGCCGAGCACGATCTGGGTGGCGTTGACCCCGCGGGCGAATTCGAGCAGCGCCTCGGGCACGTTGTCGCCGATGACATGGTGAAACGTTCCGCCGAGGTCCTCGACCAGCGTCCGCTGGACCGCGAGCTCCTTGGGCGAGGCCGCGGTCAGCCCGTCGCTGCGGGCGATGTAGACGGCCAGGATCTCGCTGCCGGAGCCCTTGGCCGCCACCCTGGAGGCCCGCCGGATGAGGGTGCGCCCCTCGGGGCCGCCGGTGAGGCCCACGACGATCCGCTCGCGCGCCTGCCAGGTGGAGCGGATGTTGTGCTCGCCCCGGTACTGCTGGAGGTATTCGTCGGCCCGGTCGGCGACCCAGAGCAGCGCGAGCTCGCGCAGCGCGGTCAGGTTCCCGGGGCGGAAGTAGTTGGACAGGGCCGCGTCGACCTTGTCGGACTTGTAGATGTTGCCGTGCGCCATGCGGCGGCGCAGGGCCTGCGGGGACATGTCGACCAGCTCGATCTGGTCGGCGCGGCGCACCACCTCGTCGGGGACGGTCTCCCGCTGCCGCACGCCGGTGATCGACTCCACCACGTCGCCCAGGGACTCCAGGTGCTGGATGTTGACGGTGGAGATCACGTCGATCCCGGCCCGCAGCAGCTCCTCCACGTCCTGCCAGCGCTTGGCGTTGCGCGAGCCCGGCACGTTGGTGTGCGCCAGTTCGTCCACCAGGGCTATGGCGGGCTTGCGGGCCAGCAGGGAGTCCACGTCCATCTCGGTGAAGGCGGCGCCCCGGTACACGAGCTCCTTGCGCTCCACCTGCTCCAGGCCGTGCAGCATGACCTCGGTGCGCGGCCGCCCGTGGTGCTCGACGAAGCCCACGACGCAGTCGGCGCCGCGCTCGACCCGGCGGTGGCCCTCCGAGAGCATGGCGTACGTCTTGCCCACGCCGGGGGCCGAGCCGAGATAGATCCTGAGCTTGCCGCGTCCCATGCGGCCATTCTCCGGGACGTCCGCCGTGTTCACGCGCCGATGACCTGCTGCGGGCGGATCCCTGACGGTTCCCTGACGCGGCCGGCGCAGCACCGCGGACACGGCTGTGGGCCGCACCCCCGGAGGAGTGCGGCCCACGGCCGTATGCGGTCGAGCCCGGGGTCAGCGGACCTCGGTGATCTCCGGGCCGCGCTCCAGCTGGCCCATGCCACCGCCGAAGCGGGAGCCCTCCTGGTCCCCGGCGTCGTCCGTCTGGACGCCGTCCGGCACCATCTGCGCGTCGTTCGGCAGCTTCAGGACGATCGGGTCGCGCGGAGCCATCGGGCCCTCGCCGCGGACCACGACGGTGTCCAGGAAGATCCGCTCCAGCACCCCGGCCGACTCGGGACGCACCGCGCCCTGGCCGGAGATGACACCGCGCAGGAACCAGCGCGGACCGTCCACACCGACGAAGCGGACCAGCTGGGCGCCGGTCTGCCCGTCCGGGAGCGGTACGGGGACCTGCGCGCGCAGCTCCCAGCCGAGCGGGCCCTCGACCTCGTCGATGATGCCGCCCTGCTTCGTGATGCCCTCGGCGATCTCCTCGCGGACCTCGCCCCAGATGCCTTCCTTGCGGGGCGCGGCGAAGGCCTGCAGCTGCACGGCGCTGTCGCCGAGCACCACGGTCGCGGCGACGATCGCGTCCCCGGCGACCTCGACCCGCAGCTCCATGCCCTCGACACCCGGTACGAGGATGCCGCCGAGGTCGACCCGGCCTTCCTCGGGGTTGCCGGGGACCTCGGAGATGTCCCACGGGCCGTCGGGACGCGGGGCCGGCGGCAGGTTCACCCTGCGCGGCTGTACCGCGTCGTTCTCCTCCGTGCCGTCCTGCTCATCGGCACCGACGCCGTCGACGACCTGCTCGGCCGCGCCGCCGTCCTTGACGGAGTCGTTCTTCTTGCGACGTCCGAACACGTCACTGTCCTTCCCGGTCGGATACGACCGAAGCGTAGCCATTCCCACCCTGCTGACCAGCGCCGGATCCGGCCACGGCCGCATGACCACCGGTGGAGCCGAAACCCCCCTCGGCCCGCGCCGAGTCGGGAAGTTGCGCCACCTCGTGGAAGCGCACCTGCTCGACTCGCTGGACAACCAGCTGGGCAATGCGGTCGAAACGCTCGAACCTGACGCTCTCGCGAGGGTCGAGGTTGACCACGATCACCTTGATCTCCCCACGGTACCCGGCATCCACCGTCCCGGGGGCATTCACGAGTGCGAGCCCGCAGCGGGCGGCCAGGCCCGAGCGCGGGTGCACGAAGGCCGCGTACCCCTCGGGCAGGGCGATGGAGATCCCGGTGGGCAGGACCGCCCGCTCCCCCGGCTCCAGTTCCGCGGCCACGGTGGTGACCAGATCGCAGCCGGCGTCGCCCGGGTGCCCGTAGGCCGGAATCGGCACCTCCGGGTCGACGCGCCGGATGGCCACGTCCACGCCGGTGTTGTTCTCAGACATCAGGGGTTCACCTCGAAGGCGCGTGCGCGCCTGACCTGGTCCGGGTCGGCCATCGCCGCCCGGATCTCCTCGGGCCGTCCGTTGTCGATGAAGTGGTCGACCTTCACCTCGATGAAGAGGGCGTCGGCGCGCAGTGCCACCGGTCCCTGCGGTCCGCCTATTCGGCCGACCGCGCTGGAGTAGATCTTCCGGCCGGCGACGGCGGTGACCTCGGCCTCCAGGTACAGCACGGTGTCCACGGGCACGGGCCGGACGAAGTCCGTCTCCAGCCGGCCGGTGACGGCGATGACGCGCAGCAGCCAGTTCAGGGAGCCCAGGGTCTCGTCGAGCGCGGTGGCGAGGACGCCGCCGTGCGCGAGGCCGGGCGCACCCTGGTGGGCGGCCTTCACGGTGAACTCGGCGCTGACGCGCACGCCCTCACCCGCGCGGGCCTCCAGGTGGAGTCCGTGCGGCTGGCCGCCGCCGCAGCCGAAGCAGTGCTCGTAGTGCGCGCCGAGCAGTTCGCCGGGGGCCGGGGCATCGGGGTGCCGCACCGGCGCCGTGGCATCGGCGGGGGGCGTCAACGCTGTCTTTCGTCCACTCACAGCCGCAGACCTTACCCGCGCGGCTACCCGCCGGTCGCCTCGTGGCAGGCTTGGCCGCATGCAGCTCTCCCCCGCGCACCACGACGAACGTCTGACAGCCCCCCGCTCCTGGTGGGCCATCGCCGCCCTGACCGGCCTGGCCTGCGCGCTGATGCTGCTTCCGCTGGGCACGCTGCCGCTGCTGGCGGGGCTGATCGGGGGCACCGCGCTGGCGGGGCTGGTGGTGAGTTCGTACGGTTCCCAGCGCGTGCGCGTGGTGGGCGGCGCGCTGGCCGCCGGGGAGGCCCGGATCCCGGTGTCGGCGCTGGGCGATCCCGAGGTGCTGGACGCGGAGGAGGCCCGCGCCTGGCGCACGTACAAGGCCGACACCCGCGCCTTCATGCTGATGCGCAGCTACGTGCCGACGGCGGTGCGCGTCGAGATCACCGATCCGGCCGACCCGACCCCGTACGTCTACGTCTCCACCCGCGAGCCGCAGGCCCTGGTGGCGGCCATCCGCGCGGCGCAGGGCCGGGACTGACCCCGGCCGGGCTCAGTCCCGCGGGTCGACGGCCCCCGGGTCGATGGCCCGCGGGTCGAACATCCGGCCCTCGACGGCGGCCCTGGCCGCCTCGGGAAGGGCCTCGGTGGGCCGCTCCAGGGGCGGGAGCTGCGGAAGCGCGTTCCAGGGCACGGAGCGGGCCCGCAGGTCCGTACGTACCTTCTCGGCGAGTTTGCGGGTGTCCCGGCGGTTCATGACCGCTCCGACGGCGGCGCCGACCATGAACGGCATCAGGTTGGGCAGGTTGCGGAACATCCGCTTCATGATCTGCTGGCGCAGTTCGCGCTTCATCTGCCCGCCGAGCGCGGCGTTCAGCGTCGTCGGCTTGGTGAGGTCGACCCCGCGCTCCTCCGTCCACGACGTGAGGTAGGCGACGCTGCGCTCCTTGAGGCCGCCGGGCGGTCGCAGGCCGTAGACCTCGTGGAGTTCGGCGATGAGCTTCAGCTCGATCGCGGCGACCCCGGTGATCTCGGCGGCCAGCTCGGCCGGCATGGCGGGGGGCACCGGCAGCATGGCGGCGGCGCCGATCCCGGCGCCGACCGTGGAAGTGGCGTTGGCGGCGCCCGAGATCAGCTTGTCGGCCAGCTGATCGGGCCCGAGGCCCGGGAACTGCGCGCGCAGGGTCGCGAGGTCCCGAACCGGAACGCGCGGTGCGTTCTCGATGACTCGGTCGGTGAGGTAAAGGGCGGCGGCCCTGGCACTTTCGCCGCCCTTGCGCACACCGTTCTTGACGGCTTGCAGCCGACGGACCCCGGAGTGCTTCCGGGGCCCCTCGCCGGCCTCGGAGGCCGACGTCACCGCCTCGGCGGTGTCGGGGAGCACGGCGGGTACGCCGGGGGCTCCAGGGCCTGTTTCCAGGCCCTCGGTTCCCTCGCGCGTCTCCGCCGGATCACCAGCTTTTCGGAAGCGGCGCTTCCGAAATGGTGTCGAGCCAGTCACGGCCGACGCCTCTCAGTCGCATTCGCGGCAGATCGGCTGACCGTTCTTCTCGCGTGCCAGCTGGCTGCGGTGGTGCACCAGGAAGCAGCTCGTGCAGGTGAACTCGTCGGCCTGCTTCGGCAGGACCCGTACGGCCAGTTCCTCGTTGGAGAGGTCTGCGCCGGGCAGGTCGAGGCCCTCGGCGTTGTCGATTTCGTCCAGGTCGACGTTCGAGTGCGACTTCTCGTTCCGACGAGCCTTCAGCTCTTCGATGCTGTCGTTGTCTACGTCGTCGTCGGTCTTGCGCGGGGTGTCGTAGTCCGTTGCCATAGTTCGCTCTCCCCCTCTGGGATTTAGCGGGTGTCTCAGCGCACGTAACGCGCGAGAGGCCGGACTTGTGCCCGACCTGAGGCGGAGATTTTGCCTCACATCAAGGTCTGTTACTCAATCGACACCCAGCCGCACATTCAGAAGAGCGATTGGCTGGGATGACGACCGGGACCGTACACGGTCCGGGGGCCGTCTTGCACAAACGCCACCCCATGTATTTCCCGCCGCTAGGGGGGCCGGAAACCCGGACTTCCCGGGCTTTCCGGCCCCCCCAAGGTCACTGAGCGCATAGGGCCGGACACTCGACACTGTGATCGATCGCACAGAAGTCACTGCCTTCACGACCCAAGCATTCAGCCAACAGCGAACACGGGGTGGTCGCACTCACAAGGGCAGAGTGACACGCATCACGAGGCCACCGCCCTCGCGCGGTACCGCCTGGATCCTCCCGCCGTGTGCGCGCGCCACGGAGCGCGCGATCGAGAGGCCGAGCCCGACACCCTTGTCGCTGCCCGTGCGCTCCGTACGCAGCCGCCTGAAGGGCTCGAAGAGGTTGTCCACCTCGTACGCGGGAACCACGGGACCCGTGTTCGATACCAGCAGGACCGCCTGCCCGTGCACGGCCTCGGTGGTGACCTCCACCCAGCCGTCCTCGGGCACGTTGTAGCGCACGGCGTTCTGCACCAGGTTGAGCGCGATCCGCTCCAGCAGCACGCCGTTGCCCTGGACCACGGCCAGCGCGCGCTCCCCGCGGATCTCCACGCCCTTGGCCTGCGCCTCCCCGCGCGCCTGGTCGAGGGCGCGCGAGGCCACCTCCGCCAGGTCCACGGGCTTGCGCTCGATGATCTGGTTGTCGCTGCGGGCCAGCAGCAGCAGGCCCTCGACCAGCTGCTCGCTGCGCTCGTTGGTGGCGAGCAGCGTCTTGCCGAGCTGCTGGAGCTCCACCGGAGCCCCGGGATCGGAGAGGTGCACCTCCAGCAGCGTCCGGTTGATGGCCAGCGGGGTCCGCAGCTCGTGCGAGGCATTGGCCACGAACCGCTGCTGGGCCGTGAAGGCCCGCTCGAGGCGGTCGAGCATCTCGTCGAAGGTGTCGGCGAGCTCCTTGAGCTCGTCGTCCGGGCCGTCCAGCTCGATCCGCCGGGTGAGGTCGGAGCCGACCACCCGGCGGGCGGTACGGGTGATCTTGCCCAGCGGCGAGAGCACCCGGCCGGCCATCGCGTAGCCGAAGGCGAAGGCGATGATGCTCAGCCCCATCAGGGCCATCAGCGACCGGCTCAGCAGATCGTCCAGCGCGTGCCGGCGCTGTTCGAGGATGCACGTGTTGATCGCGGCGTTGAACTGGTCGGGCAGCTGGCCCGCGCCGCTCACGCCGGGGCAGCTGCTGACGACCTGGATGTCGGCGCCGCCGACGATCTTGAACGGCAGGGCGTTGCCCTCGCGCAGCGCCTGGGCCGCCAGCAGGTAGATGATCGACAGCAGCAGGATGCCGGCGATCAGGAACATCCCGCCGTACAGCAGCGTGAGACGTATCCGGATGGTCGGCCGCAGCCAAGGGAAAGGACCCTCGGGCTGGCCGGGGTCCCAGGTCGGTTTCGGTGGCGCGGATGGTGGCCGCGGGGTGGCTGCCACCCGCGTCAGATCCGGTAGCCGGAACCGGGGACGGTCACGATGACCGGCGGCTCCCCCAGCTTTCGGCGCAGCGTCATCACCGTCACGCGCACCACGTTGGTGAAGGGATCCGTGTTCTCGTCCCACGCCTTCTCCAGGAGCTGCTCGGCGGACACGACCGTGCCCTCGCTGCGCATGAGGACCTCCAGCACCGCGAACTCCTTCGGCGCCAGCTGCACCTCCTTGCCCTCACGGAACACCTCGCGCCGGTTCGGGTCCAGCTTGATGCCGGCGCGCTCCAGCACGGGGGGCAGCGCGACCGTGGTGCGCCGGCCGAGGGCCCGTACCCGGGCGGTCAGCTCGGTGAACGCGAACGGCTTGGGCAGGTAGTCGTCCGCCCCGATCTCCAGGCCCTCGACCCGGTCGCTCACGTCGCCGGAGGCCGTCAGCATGAGCACGCGGGTGGGCATGCCGAGCTCGACGATCTTCCGGCACACGTCGTCGCCGTGCACGAGCGGGAGGTCCCGGTCGAGCACGACCACGTCGTAGTCGTTCACTCCGACGCGCTCCAGGGCCGCGGCGCCGTCGTACACGACGTCCACGGCCATGGCCTCCCGGCGCAGTCCGGTGGCCACCGCATCGGCGAGCAGCTGCTCGTCCTCGACGACGAGTACGCGCACGTCGTTTCCTTCCTCAGAGCCCGTCAGGGCAGGCGTGTCATGTGGCCTCCATCCTGCCCCTTTCGCCGGTAAACCGGCTGTAAGACGCTGCTCGGGGGGTGACGCGCGGGACGGAAGTGAGGGGAAGTGAGGATTCCCTTGCCTTACGAGGTTTCTGGGGCCAGGGCGGCGGGGAGGACGACTTCACACCCCGAACACCTCCCTGACGGCGCACTGCCACGTGCCGCCGCCGACCCACGAAGAGGGGGCGAACCCACCATGGACGCATTCACCGCGGGTCTCCTGCAGCGCATCAGGAGCACGCAGTCGGACCTCAGGCAGGCTCGCGAGACGGGCGACGACTTCCTCGTGGAAGTGGAACAGGCTGAGCTGGAAGACCTCCAGCGCATCGCAGCCGATCACGGCGTTCCGGTCACCGTCTCCGCCTGCTGATTCCAGCCGCCGTACCCACACCCCCGGACCCCGGAGGCCGCCACCCGGCCGCCGGGGTTCCCTCATGCCCGGGAGCTCTCTGGAGCTCGCCTGGGGACGCCGCTCAGTCGTGCCAGGCCCCGGCTTCCTCCAGCAGCGGCCCCAGCGAGGCGAACACCGCGGGGGTCGCGGCCAGCGCGAGCTCGCCCGAGGCGGGCTCTCCGGGCCTGCCGCCCGTCACCGCGCCGGCCTCCCGCGCGATCAGCTCGCCGGCCGCCAGGTCCCAGGGGTTCAGCCCGCGCTCCCAGTACCCGTCGAGGCGTCCGGCGGCCACGTCGCACAGGTCGATCGCCGCCGAGCCGCCCCGCCGGACGTCCCGGACCAGCGGGATGATCCGCTGCGCGACGTCGGCCTGGTGCGCCCGGCGGCTCTGGACGTACGCGAACCCGGTGCCGATCAGCGCCTGGTCCAGCGGAGCGGCCGGCCGGCAGGCGAGGCGGACCCCGCCCAGCCAGGCCCCGCGGCCCAGCACCGCGTGGTACGTCTCCCCGCGCATCGGCGCCGCCACGACCCCGGCCACCGTCTCGCCGCGGTACTCGGCGGCAATGGACACGCCCCAGGTCGGCAGCCCGTAGAGGTAGTTCACCGTGCCGTCCAGCGGGTCGATGACCCAGCGCACCCCGCTGGTGCCGGCCGATTCGGAGCCCTCCTCGCCCAGCAGCCCGTCCTCGGGCCGGCGCTCCCCGAGGATGCCGGTGATCAGCTTCTCGGCCGCGATGTCCATCTCGGTCACCACGTCGATCGGGCTCGTCTTGGTCGAGGCGACCGCCAGATCCGCGGGCCGCCCGTCCCTCAGCAGCGCGCCCGCCCGGCCGGCCGCCTCCAGGGCCACGTCCAGCAGTTCGGTCTTCAGCTCTTCGGAGATCACGCCCGGCTCCCGTTCATCGACTTCTGCGGACTTCTCGTACGGACTTCACTGCGCACACCGGCGGCTACGCGTACGGGCTGTCCACGCCCGCGGCCGCCGGCCGGGGCGCGCGCGCCGGGCAGCAGCCCACCGCGCACAGGTCGTGGCTCGCCCCGAGCAGCCCGAGCGCGCAACGCTCCACGGCGTCCCCGCGTTCCGCCGCGGCCCGCTCCAGCACGAGGTCCCGTACCGCCGCCGCGAACCGGGGGTCGGCGCCGACCGTGGCCGAGCGGGCGACGGGCAGCCCCAGCTCGGCGGCCTTCGCCGTCGCCTCCGTGTCGAGGTCGTACAGCACCTCCATGTGGTCCGAGACGAAGCCGATCGGCACCATGACCGCCGCCGGGGCGCCCGCTCCGTGCAGGGCCTCCAGGTGGTCGCAGATGTCCGGCTCCAGCCACGGGATGTGCGGGGCGCCGCTGCGCGACTGGTAGACGAGCTCCCAGGGCAGCTCTGTGCCGGTCTCGGCGCGGACCGCGTCGGCGATCAGCTTCGCGACGTCCAGGTGCTGCTCGACGTAGGCCCCGCCCGCGCCGTCCGCCGTGTGGTCCTCCACCGGGCCGGAGGCGTCCGCGGCCGCGATCGGGATGGAGTGCGTGGTGAAGACCAGGTGCGCCCCGGCGCGGACCTCCTCGGGCAGCTCGGCCAGCGAGGCCAGCACGCCGTCGATCATCGGCTGCACGAAGCCGGGGTGGTTGAAGTAGTGCCGCAGCTTGTCGACCTTCGGCAGGTCTGCCTCGGCGGTGCCCTCCTCCACCAGCAGGGCGAGCGCGTCCGCGAGGTTCTCGCGGTACTGCCGGCAGCCCGAGTACGAGGCGTACGCGCTGGTCGCGAGGACGGCGATGCGGCGGCGCCCGTCGGCGGCCATCTCGCGCATCACGTCGTTCAGGTACGGGGCCCAGTTGCGGTTGCCCCAGTAGACCGGCAGGTCCAGCCCGTGCCCGGCGAAGTCCTTGCGCAGGGCGTCCAGCAGCTCGCGGTTCTGGCCGTTGATCGGGCTGACGCCGCCGAAGCCGAAGTAGTGCTGCCCGACCTCCTTGAGCCGCTCGCGCGGGATGCCGCGCCCGCGCGTGACGTTCTCCAGGAACGGCACGACGTCGTCGGGCCCCTCGGGACCGCCGAAGGACAGCAGCAGGAGGGCGTCGTAGGGGGCGGCGGGGCCTTCGGCCGGGCCGGCGGCGGGGGCGCGGAGCTGGTCAGACATGCTTCGAATCCTGCCACCCGCCGCCGCCCCGCGGAAAACAGGCCCGTCCCGCGGAACCGCTCCACCAAGGGCCCGGGCCCTCCTTCCCGCCCCCCGCGGCTTCATCAGGCGGACGGCCCGTACCCGGCCGTAACCTGTATGGGCCAATGACGTCCCTTACGGAGGGCACCTTGCCCAGTCCCTACCGCGCGATCTTCGCCGCCCCCGGGAGCCGGGGCTTCAGCGCGGCCGGCCTCATCGGCCGGCTGCCGCTCTCCATGGTCGGCATCGGCATCCTGACGATGATCTCCGAGCTCACCGGCCGCTACTCGCTGGCCGGCGCCCTCACCGCGACCCTCGCCCTCTCGGCCGCCGCGCTCGGCCCGCAGGTCTCCCGCCTGGTCGACCAGTACGGCCAGCGCCGCGTCCTGCGGCCGGCGACCCTGCTCGCGCTCCTGGCCATCTCCGGGCTGCTGCTGTGCGCGGCCAACAACACCCCCGACTGGACGCTCTTCGTCTTCGCCGCGCTCGCCGGCTGCGTCCCCAGCGTGGGCTCGATGATCCGCGCGCGGTGGACGGCCATCTACCGGGACTCGCCGCGCGAACTGCACACGGCGTACTCCCTGGAGTCCGTGCTGGACGAGGTCTGCTTCATCTTCGGGCCGATCCTGGCCATCGGGCTGTCCACCACCTGGTTCCCCGAGGCGGGTCCGCTGGTCGCCGGGGTCTGCCTGCTGGTGGGCGTGTGGTGGCTGACCGCGCAGCGCGCCACCGAGCCGGCCCCGCACCCGCGCGGCGAGGATGCCGACCGGACCTCGGCGCTGCGCTCCCCCGGACTCCAGGTGCTGATGGCCACCTTCGTGGCCACCGGCGCCATCTTCGGCTCCATCGACGTGGTCACGCTGGCCTTCGCCGACGAGCAGGGCCACAAGGCATGGGCGAGCTTCATCCTCGCCATCTGGGCGGTCGGCTCCTGCCTCGCGGGCATCGTCTTCGGCCTGCTGCACCTCAAGGGCAAGCCGGAACGCAGGTGGGTGCTGGGCATATGTGCGATGGCCGTGAGTATGATCCCCCTCCTACTGGCCGGGAACCTTCCGTTTCTGGCCGTGGCGCTCTTCGTCTCGGGCCTCGCCATCGCTCCCACGATGATCACCACGATGGCCCTGATCGAGGCGCACGTACCACGCGCGAAGCTGACCGAGGGCATGACCTGGATCAGCACCGGCCTCGCGGTCGGGGTAGCGCTCGGCTCCTCCGTGGCCGGCTGGGTCATCGACGCCGGCGGCGCGAAGACCGGGTACGTCGTCTCCATCTCGGCGGGGGCCGCCGCGGCGGCGGTTGCGTTCGCGGGTTACCGCCGGCTGACGAGGTCGGCGCAAGGGGAGGAGCCTTCCAACGATGGCGACGACGGGGACAGCAGGCAGCAGCGGGACACGGACCGCCGCGTGGCATAACTGGGCGGGCAACGTCAGCGCCACGCCCGCGCGCGTGGTCACCCCGGCATCGGTCGGGGAACTCCGGGAGGCGGTCCGCCGGGCCGCCGGGGACGGGCTGAAGGTGAAGGCGGTCGGCACCGGCCACTCCTTCACCGCGGCCGCCGCGACCGACGGCGTACTGATCCGCCCGCAGGCGCTGGCCGGCATCCAGGCGATCGACCGGACCGCCGGCACCGTCACCGTGGCGGCGGGCACGGTCCTCAAGGACCTCAACCTGGCCCTCGCCCAGGAGGGCCTGTCGCTCACCAACATGGGCGACATCATGGAGCAGACGGTCTCGGGCGCCACCAGCACCGGCACCCACGGCACCGGCCGCGACTCGGCCTCCATCGCCGCCCAGATCCGCGGCCTGGAGCTGGTCACGGCGAACGGGGAGCTGCTCACCTGCTCAGAGAAGGGAGACGACGAGGAACGCGCCGTCTTCGCGGCGGCCCGCCTCGGCATCGGTGCGCTCGGCGTGGTCACCTCGCTCACCTTCGCCGTGGAGCCGCTCTTCTTCCTGACCGCCCGTGAGGAGCCGATGACCTTCGACCGGGTGACGGCGGAGTTCGACCAGCACCACGCGGAGAACGAGCACTTCGAGTTCTACTGGTTCCCGCACACCGGCAACTGCAACACCAAGCGCAACAACCGCAGCCAGGGCCCGGCCGCCCCTCCCGGAGCGGTCTCCGCCTGGGTGGAGGACGAGCTGCTGTCCAACGGCCTCTTCCAGGCCGTCAACTCCTTCGGCCGCGCCGTCCCGGCGGCCATCCCCTCCATCGCCCGGATCGCGAGCCGCGCCCTGTCGGCGCGCACCTACACGGACATCCCGTACAAGGTGTTCACCAGCCCGCGCCGGGTGCGGTTCGTGGAGATGGAGTACGCCCTTCCGCGCGAGCGCGTCGTCGAGGCGCTGCGGGAGCTGAAGGCCGTGGTGGACCGCTCCGGCCTGCGGATCAGCTTCCCGGTGGAGGTGCGGACGGCTCCGGCCGACGACATCACCCTGTCGACGGCCTCGGACCGCGAGAGCGCGTACATCGCGGTGCACATGTACAAGGGCACCCCGTACCAGGCCTACTTCACGGCCGCCGAGCGAATCTTCACCGAGTACGGCGGGCGGCCGCACTGGGGCAAGGTGCACACGCGGGACGCGGAGTACTTCGCCGGGGTGTACCCGCGCTTCGGGGAGTTCACCGCGCTCCGGGACCGGCTGGACCCGGACCGGGTCTTCGGCAACGACTACCTGCGGCGCGTCCTGGGCGACTGAGCGGGGGACCGGGCCCGGATCAGGGGGTCTGCGACTCCTGGTCCGAGCCCGAGCCCGAGCCCGTTCCCGTGCCGGCGCCCGTGCCGCTGCTCGGGGTCGGCTTGCCGGTGCTCGGCGTGGGGGTCGGGGTGGGCGTGGGGGTCGGCGTCGGAGTGGGCTTCGGCGGGGTCGGGGTCGGCGTGGGAGTCGGCGTCGGCGAGGGGTCCGGATCGGGCTCCGGGCTCGGGTCGCCCTTCGAGTGCGAGGGGTTCGGGGAGTTCCCGGTGTCCGGGGTCTTCCCGCCCTTCTCGCCGGTGCCGGTGCCGGACGGGTCCTCCTGCGGGGCCGGCTCGTGGTCGCGGGCCTTGCCGACTCCGCCGGTGAGGATCGTGCCTCCGCCGGCGCTCACCGAGGTGCCGGCCACGGCCTCGTAGGTCCCGAGGCCGCCGAGGGCTATGACGAAGGCCGCACCGGAGGCCACGGCCGTCCGCTTCCAGCCCCGCCTCCGGCTGCCGTGGACCGTCGCCTCGCCGAACTCCCCGTCGGGCTTCCCACCGGACTCCCCGTCGGGCGACGGCCCGGCCGGGACGGTGCCCAGCAGCATCGTGCCGTCCGGCGCCCTCCGTACGGGACCGGACCCGGACCCGGGCCCGGCCACCGGGACCTGACGGGCCTTCGGCCGGGCCGTCTCGCGCAGCTGGTCGCCGGTGCGGCGGAAGAAGTGCTGGATGACGGGCCCGCCCGCGGTGGCCACCACGCTCACCACGCCCGCGCCGAGGATGGTCCCGTAGACGCCCATCTGCGAGGCGAGCAGGGCCGCCGCGACCGTCGCGAGGGAAGAACCCGCGACCTGAGCCGCGCTCAGATCGAGCTTCTTCTTCTCCTTCTCCTGCTCCGGTTCGACGTCCAGCACCGTCTTCTGACCCATCGCCATCCCCTGCGTGTCCTGCCCTTCGCGCTCCAACGCCTTCTCCAGTTACTGACACATCAGCGAAACGGATAGTTCCGTTTCCGGAGATTCTGTGAAGCAGGACACCCGAAAACGGGCGCACACCCAGGTCCGGCCGGATGTGGACCCGATCCAGGGCAGCCCAACTCCCGCCGTCCGAGACAAGTTCGGCGGCGCGGCGGTCCACCCAGGTGGCCCGAATGGAGTACTGTGGCGAGCCCTGGGGCCGTCCTTCCTTTCGGATGTCCGGACCCGGGAGAGGGGGCCGGCTGATGGAAAAACGGCACTCGAGACCGGCGATGCCGCGGTTTTGCACGGGATCCTGCTGCGCACAGTAATCGTTCGGTCACTGTGCGTGCCCAACAGGTAACCGTGCCATAACAGCGATCAAGGGCGCATGCCCGACACGCCGGTTTAACTCGGCAAGGTAGTGGCAGGCTGCACCCGGGCAGGCCACACTCGACTAGCGGAAGCAGCGACGCACGTGACGTCGGCAGGCACCACCCGGGAGGTCCCCATGCCCGAACTGCGTGTCGTGGCCGTCTCAAATGACGGCACACGACTGGTGCTCAAGGCTGCGGACAGCACGGAGTACACGCTTCCGATCGACGAGCGTCTCCGGGCTGCCGTGCGCAACGACCGTGCGCGCCTGAACCAGATCGAGATCGAGGTGGAGAGCCACCTCCGCCCCCGCGACATCCAGGCCCGCATACGAGCCGGTGCCTCCGCGGAGGAGGTCGCCCAGATGGCCGGCATCCCCGTCGACCGGGTACGCCGCTTCGAGGGCCCCGTGCTCGCCGAGCGCGCGTTCATGGCCGAGCGGGCCCGCAAGACCCCCGTGCGCCGGCCCGGCGAGAACACCGGACCCCAGCTCGGCGAGGCCGTGCAGGAGAGGCTCTCGCTGCGCGGGGCCGAGAAGGAATCCGTCCAGTGGGACTCCTGGCGCCGCGACGACGGCACCTGGGAGGTCCTGCTGGTCTACCGGGTCGCGGGCGAACCGCACTCGGCGAGCTGGACGTACGACCCGCCGCGCCGGCTGGTCGTGGCCGTGGACGACGAGGCCCGCTCGCTGATCGGCGAGTCGGACGACCTGCCGGCGACCCCGGAGCCGAGCTTCCCGTTCGTGCCGAGGATCGCGCGCCTGCCCCGGGACCGTCCGCTGGACCGGGCGCTCGACCGTCAGATGGAACGCCCGACCCCGCCGCCTCCCCCGCCGGAGGCCGAGGACGAGCGGGACACGCTGACCGCCCTGCTGGAGGCGGTACCGAGCTTCCGCGGCGACATGGTGGTTCCGGAGCCGGTGACGGAGCCGGAGGTGGAGGAGCCGCCCGCCGCCTCGGCGTCGGCCGGTGCGGGTTCCGCGTACGCGGACGTCCTGATGCCGCGCACCGTGGCGGGACACCGGGACCGGCTGACGGGCACGACCGACCGGCAGGCGGAGGCCGACGGGGTCCGTCCGGGCCGCCGCGCGGCGGTGCCGAGCTGGGACGAGATCGTCTTCGGCACCCGGCGCAAGAAGCAGGAGTAGCGCGGAGCAGCCCGGATCCTGCCCGGCCCCCGATACGGGGGCCGGGCAGGATCCGAATAGAGGCGCCCTAGCCCGGCAGCTCGCCGACCGCCACCTCGCGCGCCGGGTCCGCGGACCATTCCGACCAGCTGCCCGCGTACAGCGCGGCCGGGATGCCCGCCGCCGCCAGCGCGAGGACCTCGTGGGCCCCCGAGACGCCCGAGCCGCAGTAGACCCCGACCGGGGTGCTGGTGTCGGCGTGCACGCCGAGGGCCTCGAAGCGGGCCCGCAGGGCATCCCGGTCCAGGAGCAGGCCGTCGGGTCCCGCGTTCTCCGTGGTCGGCGCCGACAGCGCCCCCGGGATGTGGCCCCCGACCGGATCGATCGGTTCGACCTCGCCCCGGTACCGTTCGCCCGCCCGTGCGTCCAGCAGCACACCCGTCCGGGCCAGCGCCGCCGCACCGTCCGCGTCCAGCAGTCCGATGGCACCCGGATTTGGCTTGAAATCACCCTCGCTCACGGGGGTGACCTCGGCCGACAGCGGGCCGTCACCGGCCTTCCACGCGGCCAGTCCCCCGTCCAGGACCCGTACGCGCGGGTGACCCGTCCAGCGCAACAGCCACCACGCGCGGGCCGCCGCCCAGCCCTGGCCGCCGTCGTACACGACCACCGGCGCGTCCCCCGAGACGCCGGCCCGCCGCATCACCGCCCCGAACTCCTCGGGATCCGGCAGCGGGTGCCGGCCGCCGGAGCCCGCCGGACCTGCCAGTTCCGCGTCGAGGTCGACGTAGACCGCGTTCGGGAGGTGTCCGGCCTCGTACTCGGGCCTCAGGTTCGGGCCTCCGAGCTGCCAGCGGACGTCCAGGAGCACCGGCGGCAGCGGGCCGGCCAGCTCCTCCTTCAGATCGGCGGCGGAGACGAGCGGGGAGCGGGGCGGGTTCGCAGTCATGCGGGCCATTTTGCTCCCCCGCCAGACACTCCGCGGAACAAGCTGTACATCGACGGGCCGGGCCGGGCCGCACTGATTCGGACATCTCTCCCGGCTCCCGCGAAACCCGGCCGGTCGGGGCGCGCCGGGCCTCCCGGAGTGGAAGCATCAGCTCCGGGAAGGGTCACGAACGTGACGACGGAGGAGACGGCTGACATGACCGAGGCATCGGAAGCAACGCGGCGCACGCCCGGCACGCCGTGCTGGGCGAGCCTGATGGTGCACGGCCTCGGGACCACCGAGGATTTCTACGCCGACCTGTTCGGCTGGGAGTACGAGCCCGGCCCCGAGCAGCTCGGCCCGTACGTCCGGGCCCTGCTCGACGGGCGGGAGGTGGCCGGAATCGGCGAGATGCCGCCGGACCGGCAGCTCCCGGTGGCCTGGACCACGTACCTGGCCACGGACGACGCCGACGCCACGGCCGAATCCGTCCGCTCCTGCGGCGGCACGGTCGCGGTGGGCCCGCTCGATGCCGGGATCGCGGGACGGGTGGCGATCTGCTCGGACCCGCTGGGCGCGATCTTCGGGCTCTGGCAGGCGGCGTCCGACCTCGGCACCCGGCTGGCCGGGGGGCCGGGCACCCCGGTGTGGCACGAGCTGGTCACCCAGGACACCTCGACGGTCGGCAAGTTCTACGAGCACGTCTTCGGCCACGAGGCCCTTGCGCACCCCGACGCCGGCGAGGACTTCGACTACCTCACCCTGTCCTTGCAGGGCCGGCCGGTGGCCGCCGTGCACGGGGTCGGCCGCTCCCTGCCCCACGACCGGGGGCCGCACTGGATGACGTACTTCGAGGTGGAGGACACCGACGCGGCCGCCGCCCGGGTCCTGCGGCTCGGCGGCCGGATCGTCCAGCCGCCGCGCGAGGGCCTGAGCGGCCGGCTGGCCGTGGTCACGGACCCGGAGGGCGCGGTGTTCACGCTCGTACGGGGCCGCGGCCAGGGCTGAGCGCCCGCGGCTACCGGAGCTGCCCGCTGGAGGCCCGGGGCGCCCCGGCCCTGACCATCAGGCCCCCGGCGAGGGCCGCCAGCAGCAGGGCGCCGAACCCGCACCACAGGAGCATGCCGTAGCCCTGCACCAGCATCGGGAACTGCGTCTCCTGCGTCGCGGACCCGGCGGAGAAGAGCACGAGGACGGCGAGCAGCACGCCCCCGATCGCGTCGCCCAGCTGCTGGGCCGTGGCGATGGCGGCCGAGGCCCCGCCGGCGTGCCGGGGTGCCACGCCGGCGGTCACCGTGGCGAAGAGCGGCACGAGGGCCACGCCGAGGCCGAGGCCGATGAGCGACATGCTGGGCAGGGACAGGCCCGTGGACAGGTACCCGTCCTCGGCAGTGGCCAGGATGAGTACCCCGGCGGCCGCGAGCACCAGCCCCGCCGCGATCAGGACCTGGGGCGCGACGCGGTGCAGGAGGCGGGCGGAGACCTGGGTGGAGCCGAGCACCGTCCCGACGAGCAGGGGCAGGAGGTACCTCAGGGACTCGCCCGCGTGGTAGCCGTAGATCTGCTGGAGGTAGAAGGCCAGCGAGGCGACCAGCGCCAGGGAGGCGGTGCCCACCAGGAGCAGGGCGAGGAGGGCTCCGGCCCGGTTCCGGTCCTTGAAGACGTACGGGGCGAGGAGCGGGGCGGAGGTGCTGGTCTGGCGCCACAGGAAGCCCGCGAGCAGGCCGGCTCCGGCGGCGAGCAGGATCAGTGCGAGCACGTCGATCGTTCCGTCGGACTCGATCCGGGAGAGGCCGTAGGTGAAGGCGGCGAGCCCGCCGGAGCCGAGCAGCACGCCGGGCACGTCCGGGCGGGCGCCGGAGGCGGCGGGCTCGTCCCGCGGCAGGGTGAGCGTGGCCAGGAGCAGGAGGACGGCGATCGCCGCGGGGGCGTACAGGCACCAGCGCCAGCTCAGGGTTTCGAGGAGCGGTACGCCCACGAGCAGCGCGACCGCCGAACCGCCGCAGGTGAACGCGGCGTAGACCCCGAACGCCCGGCCCCGTTGCCGGGTGTCGGCGGAGCCGGTGGCGACCAGCGAAAGCCCGGCCGGTGTCAGCAGGGCGGCGGAGGCGCCTTGCAGGACACGGGCCCAGAACAGCGTGCCGGAATCGCCGGCCGAACCGCCGAGCGCGGAGGCCGCCGCGAACCCGAGCAGGCCGACGACCAGCGACCGGCGGCGCCCCATCAGGTCCGCGAGGTGCCCGCCGAGCAGCAGCAGCGCGCCGAAGGCGACCACGTAGGCGGTGAACATCGGGCTCAGACCGGCGGATTCGACCCCGAGGTCCGCCTGGACCGACGGCATGGCGAGGGTGAAGACCGTCGCGGCGAGCACCACCGTCAGCTGCGTCAGCGAGGCCACCACCAGGCCGCGCCGGCGCCCGGCGGGGCGCGGGGCGCCGGCCGGGTCCTGGCCCGGAGGCGTGGAGGGGGTCTCGGACCAGGCGCCCGGGGGCGGGCCCATGGGCGGGCCGAAGCCTCCGGCGGGCGTGGCGTCGGCCGGGGCCGTCGGGGCGTAGGCGGGCGGCGGAGGGAGCTGGGGGCGCGGGGAGGGGACCCGGGGGTCCGGACGCGCGGCCGGGGCTTCGTCGGGCCGCGTGGGGGCGTAGTCCAGCAATTGGGCGGCGTGGCGGCCGAGTTGGGCCAGGACCGCGCCCGGTAGCCATTCCCCGGCCTGGTCGGCGGACGTGCGCTCGGCCACCTGCCCTGGGGTGGGCCGCCGGGCCGGGTCCTTGTGCAGGCACGCGCCTACGAGCTCGACGAGCCCGTCCGGCACTCCGGTCAGGTCCGCCTCCTCCTCGGCGACCCGGAAGAGGTGGGCGTTCAGGCCGGTGTCCGCGGCGCCGAAGAGGAGCCGTCCGGTGGCGGCGTAGACGAGGACGGCGCCGAGGCAGAAGACGTCGCTGGCGGGGGTGAGTTCGAGGCCGCGGACCTGTTCCGGCGACATGAACCCGGCCGAGCCGATCAGCATGCCGGTGTGGGTGAGCAGGCTGTCCCCGGCGAGGCTGTCCATCGCCCGGGCGATGCCGAAGTCGATGACGCGCGGGCCGTCTACGGTGACCAGGACGTTGGAGGGCTTGAGGTCGCGGTGGATCAGGCCCGCCTCGTGCACGGCCTGCAGGGCGAGGGCGAGCCGGTTGGCGAGGGTGTGCACGGAGTGCTCGGGCAGCGGCCCGAAGTCCTTGGCGACCACGGCGTGCAGGTCGGGCCCCGGGATGTACTGGGTCGCCACCCAGGGCACGGCGGCCTCGGGGTCGGCGTCGAGGACGGCCGCGGTCCAACTCCCGCCCACCCGCCGCGCGGCGGCCACCTCCCGGGCGAAGCGCCTGCGGAACTCGGGGTTCCCGGCGTACTCGGCCTGCACCACCTTCACGGCGACGGTGCGCCCGCCCTCGGAGCGGCCGAGGTAGACCAGGCCCATGCCGCCGGCGCCCAGCCGGGCGATCAGGCGGTAGGGGCCGATACGGGTCGGGTCTTCGACGATCAGCTGATCCACGCCATGAGGATAGTGCGGCTATCCAATACACGTGGGCGCATCGGCGAAATCAGGGAACGCGCGGGCGGCCGCGACACCCGCCTTCACCGCGAACGGGGCAGAACTAAACATATGATGACATTTCATCACCTATGAGGGCAGGCCGTCATGCCACGAGTCGACGCCACCGCCGCGGACCGGATGGTCACGGCCCTGTTCATCGAGCGCGCCTGGCGCAGTCCCAGTTCCACCCGCTTCTGGGTCCTGCTCGTGCTCGCGGCGGTCATCGCGTCCGCGGGCGTCGTCGGGGACTCGACGGCGACCGTGATCGGAGCGATGATCGTCGCCCCGCTGATGACCCCGATCCTGGGCAGCGCGCTCGCGCTGGTCCTCGCCGACCGGCATCAGGTGGTGCGCTGCGCGCTCCTGGTGCTCGGCGGGGCCCTGACGGTGGTGGCCATCGGCATGCTCATGGGCTGGCTCGTCTCGCCGCCCGACGCCTTCGCCTCGAACAGCCAGGTCTCCTCGCGGATCAGCCCCCGGCTGATCGACCTGGTAGCCGCCCTGGCCACCGGAACGGTCGGGGCCTTCGCCCTGGTGCGTTCCGACATCTCCGACACCCTCCCGGGGGTGGCCATCGCGATCTCCCTGGTGCCGCCCCTGGCCGTCACCGGGCTCCTGATCACCACGCACCGCTTCCACGACGCGAGCCAGTCCGCGCTCCTGTTCGCCACGAACGTCGCGGCCATCGTCGCCACCGGGACGGTGGTGTTCCTCGCCTACGGGGTCCGGGCCGGCGCGGGCGAGGCGGGCATCGCGGTGGGCGCGTTCCGCGGCCGGACCCTGGCCGCGGTCTCGGCCATCGTGCTGCTGGTCGCCGTACCGCTCACCGCGGGCACCGTCTCCGTCGCCCGCGACCGCGCGCTCGCGGCGGACGCACGGCCGGTGGCCGAGCGGTGGGCCGCCACGGGCAACTGGCAGATCGCCTCGGTCGAGGCCCGCAGCGGAGTCGTCGTGGTGGGCGTCCTGGGACTGCCGCCCCAGCCCGCCCCCACCGCCCTGCGCGAAGCACTCGACCGGAACGGGATGCGGGACGCCGCGCTCGAACTGCACCTGGTCGGCGGCCGCACCCACTGGTGCCCGGCGGACAGCGCCACCTGCACGGTCCGCGACTCCTCCCGCAGTTGAGCCCCGCTCCTGAGCCCCGCACCCGAGCCGGGCGCCGTCGTCAGTCCTCGGCGCTGGGGCTGCGCTCCCCGTGCAGTCGCAGGACGTCGGCGTCGCTGCGGAAGCGGTGGGCCCGCCGGCGGCCGTCGAAGACGCTCAGGCCGGGGATGTGGCGGGTCTCCAGCGCCAGGATCACGAAGGCCGTCGCCGCGGCGGCGAGCGCGAGGCGGCCCTGGCCGGCGGCCGCGCCGATCGCGGCCGCGGCGAAGATCGCTCCGGCGGTGGTCACCCCGTGGACGAGGTCGCCCTCGGTGCGGCTCTGGCGGAAGACCAGGCCGCCTCCGATGAACCCGACGCCGGTGATGACTCCGGCGAGGGCGTTGGGCGCGCCGTCCAGGGCGAGGACGGCCACGAGGGCGGCGCCGACGCCGATCATGGAGAAGGTCCGGTTGCCGGCGGCGGCCACCCTCAGGGTGCGTTCGAAGCCGAGGAGGTAGGTGAGGACGAAGGCCACCGAGAGGTGGCCGATCGTGACGAGGGTGGAGGTGTCCGCCTGCCGGTAGTCCATCGGCCGTCCTTCCGGAGTCCTCCGCACGCGGAGGCACGGCTGTCCGTGCCAGTAGAACGTGCGGGGACCGCCCGGGGCGCCGGGCGCGCCGCCGCGGGGGGTCAGTTGTGCGGGGCCGTTCCGCTGACCCGGTGGTCGGCGTGGCTGAGGGCTTCCAGGACGAGGCGGCGCAGGTGCCCGTCGCGCAGGCTGTAGTGGATGCGCCGGCCCTCGCGGCGGGTGTCGACGAGGCCCGCCAGCCGCAGCTTCGCCAGGTGCTGGCTCACCGCGGTCCTCGACGCGGCGCAGCGGTCGGCGAGCGAGCCGACGTCCGACTCCCCCTGGGCGAGCAGCCACAGGAGGTGCAGCCGGGTGATGTCCGAGAGCATCGCGAAGACCTCGGTCGCCTCGGCGAGACGCGCCCTGTCGGGATCCCGTAGGTGCGCATCGGGTGCAGGTGGCTGGGGTTCGCGAGCTGGCATACCCCACAGGGTAGGTCGCTCCGGGGAGGCGCAGGGTGAGGGCGGAGCCGCGATCCATCAAACATGTGCGCAGGTGCGCATGTGTGGATATATTGGAGGCATCGTCCTCGCCCATCACCGGCCCGGAGGGAACCGCATGCAGAGCGTGCTGCGCGACCGCACCTACCGCCGCCTGTTCGGTGCCCAGGTCATCGCCCTGACCGGCACCGGCCTGGCCACCGTGGCCCTCGGCCTGCTCGCGTACGACCTCGCGGGCGCCGACGCCGGCTCCGTGCTCGGCACGGCGCTCGCGATCAAGATGGTGGCGTACGTGACCATCGCCCCGGCGATCGCCGCGGTGGCCGACCGGCTGCCGCGCCGGGCCCTCCTGGTCGGCTCCGACCTGGTCCGGGCGGGGGTCGCGCTCTTCCTGCCGTTCGTGAGCCAGGTGTGGCAGGTCTACGTCCTGATCTTCCTGCTGCAGACCGCCTCGGCCGCCTTCACTCCGACCTTCCAGGCCCTGATCCCCGACGTCCTGCCGGAGGAGCGCGCCTACACGCGGGCCCTGTCCCTGTCCCGGCTCGCCTACGACCTGGAGAGCCTCGCCAGCCCCGCGCTCGCGGCCGCGCTGCTGTCGGTGGTCGGCTACGACCGGCTGTTCCTCGGTACGGCGGCCGGCTTCCTCGCCTCGTCCGCGCTCGTGGTGTCCGCCGTGCTGCCCCGGCGGGCGCGGGCCGGCGCCGCGTCCGGGCCGGGCGCGTACGCCAAGGCCACCGCCGGGACGCGGCTGTTCCTGCGCGCCCCGCAGCTGCGGTCCCTGCTGGCGATGAACCTCGCGGTCGCGGCCGCCGGAGCCGTGGTCACGGTCAACTCCGTCGTGTACGTACGGGACTTCCTGGGGCTGTCCGCCGAGTCGGTCGCCCTCGCACTGGGCGCGTACGGGGCCGGGTCCATGGCCGTGGCCCTGGCGCTGCCGCGGATCCTGGAGAACCGCCCCGACCGGCGGGTGATGCTGGCCGGCGCCCTGCTGCTCCCCGTGGCGTTCGGCGCCCTCGGCCTCATCACCTCGGCGCACGGCGGCGGTTGGCGCTGGCCCGCGCTGCTGGTCACGTGGGCGGCGTTCGGGGCGGCCTGCTCGATGGTGCTCACGCCCGCCGGCCGGGTGCTCCGGCGGGCCGCGCCGGAAGGGGACCGCACCTCGGTGTTCGCCGCCCACTTCTCCCTGTCGCACGCCGCCTGGCTGCTGACCTATCCGCTCGCGGGCTGGGTCGGCGCGAAGGCCGGGCTCGGATGGGCGACGGCGGCCCTCGGCGCGATCGCGCTGGCCGCCGCGGCCCTCGCCGCCCGGCTGTGGCCGGCCGGGGCGGGGCAGCCCGGCGCCGCCGCGGCGGAGGCGGGCCGGGGCCACGTACACGAGCACGAGCACACCGGGCTGACTCCCGGGCATCCGCACCTCCACGGGGCACGGCGGGCCGGGGCGGGGTGGCGGCACAGCCACCACCACTTCACCGACGAGCTGCACGCCGCCCACGGCTGACCCGGGCCGCACCGGCCGCGCGAATTCACCCGAACGGCGGCGCTCGGATGTCCCCGAACGCCCCCGGCGCGGACGCTGGGCGCAACGCAGGACCCTCGGCGTCCCGCCCGATGAAGGAGCCTCTCGTGGCACAGGCAACGCCCCCCAGCAGGGCCCCCAACAGCAGTTACACCGCCGACGAGAACCCGTGGGCGGCGAGCGGCACCGTGTTCGCCGGTGTGCTGATGCTCGTGGAAGGCGTGCTCGGCATCCTGAAGGGAATCGTCGGCATCGCGAACGACGACGTCTACGCGAAGGTGGGCGACTACACCTTCAAGTTCGACACCACGGCGTGGGGCTGGATCCACCTGCTCCTGGGCATCGTGCTCGTGGTCGTCGGTGCCGGCATCCTCAAGGGCGCGGCCTGGGCAAAGGTCACGGGCGTGGTGATCGTCGCGCTGGACATCATCCTCAACTTCCTGTGGCTGCCCTACACGCCGCTCTGGGCCCTCATCTCGATCGCCATCGGGGTCTTCATCATCTGGGCGCTGTGCACGGACTCGGCCACCAGGAACCGCTCCGCCGCCTGAACGACGCACGGGCACCGGGCCCGGGAGGGTCCGGTGCCCGTGCGCCGGTGCGGACCGGGGCTACTCCTCGCGGGCCTCGCTCCGCAGGTACCCGGTCAGCCCTTGGACGACGGCCCGCTGGGCGTGCACCCTGGCGCGGATCGACTTCGCGTCCAGCCTGACGTGGAGGGCTGCCGCTTCGTCACCCTTGCCCACGGTGATGCTGCCGTCGGACGTGCTGCCCCGGCCGGCATCGAGTGCGACGGCCGCGTCCAGGAGGCGGAGTTCCACCTGGGCCGTGTCGAAGCGGCCTTCGAGCCATTCCCGGGGCGGGGCGTCCGGGTACTCCGCCAGGTCGAACCGGATGAGGACCGACGGCCCCTCTTCGAGCCAGCGGACTTCGCGCACCGTGACGCCGTCGAGTCCGGGCGCCGCCTGCTCCCCGTAGACCGCCCGGACGATCTCGGGGTTGTCGACGAACTCGAGCCAGCTCGGTTCCGGCACGGGACCCGCCGCCACCTCGGGAGCGACCTCCTCGGGCAGGGGCGGCCGTACGCGGCCGGTGCGCCGGCGCTCGCTCGCCCCGAACTCCTCGTAGTTCTGCCGGGCCTCCCGGAGCGTGACGCGGTTGGGGCCACCCACGTACTCGTCAGGATCCCGGTAGTCCCCACCGTCGTCCTGCCAGCCGCAGACGGGGCAGATCTCGTGGTGGCCCTTCACGTGCACCGTCAGGCTCCCGCAGACGATGCAGGGTGATGCGCCTGTCGTCACTGTCACTCCGGTTCTGGTTGCCCGTCTCGCCTGATGGAGCTGTCGAAAGAGGCAATGATCCTACTTGATCCGTGCGTTGGTCTCCTCGCCGTCCGGATCCGGCGCGAGGCCCGGCAGGCCGAACCGCGTGAACGGGGCGTTCATACCTCTGAGTGAGGTCGGTGGGGATCACGGGGGTGGGAGCGAACTTCTGCCTAGGGTGACTCCTGGCGGTCTGCGGCCGCTCCGATCCGGCGCGTCGACCCATGTACAGGAGCTTGCGTGGCGCAGCAGCACACGACGTCACTCCGGCTCCGTCTCCGGTACCGCTTCGACCATCTGCTCTCAGGCGGAACGACCGCGCTCATCGGCTGGCTCGCCCTGGCCTGCCTCGCCGTCGTCGTTCCGGCCAGCGCCGTCCTCGTCTGGTCCGACCGGGCCGCCCCGGCCACGCTCTCCGGCCGGCTCACCGCCGTGTGGGTCAGCGTCGGACAGACCCTGAAGATCGGGGGTGCGGTCGGCTCCCCGCTGTACGTGCTGGCCTCCGTGTCGCTCGCGCTCGTGGCGCTGCTCTTCGTGTCGACCCTGGTCAGTCTGATCACCACGGGCATCAACCGGCGCATCATGCTGCTGCGCCGAGGTCACTCCACCGTGCTGGAGACCCGGCACACCGTCGTACTGGGCTGGTCGGACCAGGTGTTCCCGGTGATCGGTGAGCTGGTGGCCGCCAACGCGAACCAGCGTCGCTCCGCCATCGCCGTGCTCGCCCCGCAGGACAAGGTGTGGATGGAGGAGGAGATCTCCGCCCGCGTCGGCGACAGCGGCAGGACGCGGATCATCTGCCGCAACGGGAGCACCACGGACCCGGCGGAGCTGCGCCGGGTGAGTCCGCGCACGGCGCGGGCGGTGCTGGTGCTGCCCCCCACCGGGGACACCGGTGACGCCCACGTGGTGAAGACGCTGCTGGCCCTCGCCGCGGCCGTCCACGGTTCGGCGGAGGCCGGGGCGCAGGGAGAGACGGAGGGAGGGGCGGTGGTGGTCGCCGCCGTCCGTGACTCCCGCAACCACCTGACCGCCGAGCTGGCCGCCGGGCCCTCGGGACACGTCCTGTGCGTGGACGACATCGTCGCCCGGCTCCTCGTCTCGACGGCCCGGCAGCCCGGTCTCTCGCTGGTCTACTCGGAGTTGCTGGACTTCGACGGTGACGAGTTCTACCCGGTGGCCCCCGGGGACCTCGTGGGGCGCACGTTCGGCGAGGCGCTGCTGTCCTTCGACACCTCTTCGGCGGTCGGCCTGCTGCACGGCGACGGGGGCGTCACCCTCAATCCCGACCCGGGGGCGACGATCGGCCCGGCCGACCGGATCATCGTCATCTCCCGGGACGACGACACGGCCGTACGGGCGGACGTGGCCGACAGTGTCGAGGACGGCGCGATCGTGACGGCCGCACCCCGGGCCGCCCGGACCGAGCGCCTCCTCCTGCTCGGCTGGAACCGCCGCGCCCCGCTCGTCATCGAGCAGCTCGACCAGTACGTGGGCCCGGGAACCACCCTGGACGTCGTGGCGCTCGGCGTGCACGCGGCCACGGACGGCGGCGCCCTGGGCGTCACGGCCGCGCGGTCCCGCCTCGAAGTCTCCTTCCACGAAGGGGACATCACCGATCCGCTCACCCTGGCCAAGCTGGACGTGACCTCGTACGACGGTGTGATCGTGATCGGTGAGACGGAGCCCGAGGACGTGGACGCGCCCTTGGCCTCCCTCGCTCCGGTGACGGATCCGCAGGCGCGGGCGGACGACAGGACGCTGGTCACGCTGTTGCACCTGCGGGCCATCATGGAGACCGCGCGGCGCGACATCGCGCTCACCACCGAGATGTCCGACGACGGCAACCGGCTCCTCGCACCGGCACAGGACGGCGCCGACTTCATCGTGAGCGGCAGGCTGATCAGCCTGCTGATGACCCAGATCTCCGAGAGCCCGTACCTCGCCGCGGTCTTCGAGGAGCTGTTCGACGCGGAGGGCCACGAGTTCCACCTCAAGCCGGCCACGGACTACGTCCGGGCCGGTCATGAGGTCTCGTTCGCCACCGCCGTCGAGGCGGCGCGGCGGCGCGGGGAGTGCGCGGTGGGCTACCGGTTGAGGGCGCGGAGCACCACGGGCCCCGACTACGGGGTGCGGATCAACCCCGACAAGCGCGGGCGCGTCCGCTTCTGCGAGGAGGACTGGCTGATCGTGCTCGCCGAGAGCTGACGGCCGCAGCTACGCCGTGTGCACTTCCAGGGCGGTCCGCACCGCGGATTCCAGGGCTCCCTCGATCCACGCGGGCTTGATGGAGGTGTGGCATCCGGCGAAGTGCAGGTTGCCCTCGGCCTTGCGGACATGGGGGAAGAGTTCGGTGTGCTGGCCGGGCAGCAGTACGGACGCCTCGCCGTACGCGTACGGGTCGCGCATCCAGGACTGGGTGCGGCCGACGCCGGTGTAGAACACCTCGACGCGCTGCCCGAACACCTCCTGGACCCCGGCGAGGGCGCGCGGGTAGCGCTCCTCGTCGTCCAGGGAGTCCCACTTGAGGGCGTCGTCCGACCAGCTGTAGGAGGCGAGGACGACACCGCCGGCGCTGCCCTCGACGGGGTAGGAGGGCTGGAACATGAAGCGGTTGGGGTTGTCGGTCACCGAGCCGCCGCCGACGACGCGGGCAGCCTCGGGCTGATCGCGGGTGACCACGCGGCTGGCGGCGTAGTGGGAGCGCTGGCCCGCGGAGATGTGGCCCTCGGGTACGGAGTCGTGGGCGCCCAGCAGGCTTCCGTTCGCCGGGCTCTGCCCGGTCTGGTACTTGCGGTAGAGGCCGGGCTGTACGGCCTCCAGCTCGCGCTTCCAGTCGGCCTCGTCGAACTCCCACCAGCGGCGGCTGAATTCGAGCAGCACCTTGGTGGCGGCGTCGTAGTGCAGTTCGGTGACCGCGCGCCGCTTGCCGTACGAGAGGGCCGGGGTGACGGGGATGTGGCGCAGCCCCGAGAAGGGGACGGTGATGATGGCCGTGTCCGCGGTGAAGGTCTCGCGCCGCACGGGGCTGCCGCCGCGGCCCTCGGAGACGGTCTCGACCGTGACCTTGCCGTCGCCGTGGACGATGCGGGTCGCCCGGCGGTCGAGGCGTACGAGGTCCTTGACGCGCGCGTACATCGCGTCGGCCAGGGTGGCGGTGCCGTCGGGCAGTTCGTAGAAGGCGGTGTCGGGGCTGATCAGCGAGGCGCCGATGAAGCTGTGCACGAAGGCGAGGTGCAGTCGGGAGGTGAGGTTCTCGACGGTGCCGATCAGGTCGATGGTCCGCTCGTCGAGCCCCGCCTCCTCCGTCAGGAAGCGGTACATCGACATGTGTCCGTAGCGCTGGATGACGCGCGCCCAGCCCTCGACGAGTTCCCTGTCCTTCTTGCCCTCGATCTCCCCCCGTACGGGGGCGAAGGCGGAGCGGACGATCTGCGAGGCGGGCACGGACTCGTACGCCTGCGGGACGCCGAAGGAACGATTGAGCGCCTGCGGGGCGCGCGCGTAGTCGGCGCGGCGGACCCGGATGCCGTTGACGTGGATCCACGTCCGGTAGGCGGGACGGCCGGCGGCGTCGACGTCGACCAGGTGGAAGCGCCTGCGCTTGAGGCCGAGGTCGTCCATCAGTCCGGTGACCAGCGGGTGGCTGTCGGGGATGCGCATCGCGCCGGCCTCGGCGTACTGCTTGGGGTCGGCGAAGGGCTGGGCGGCCTTCTCGTGGCCGCCGGTGCGGAAGGTCTTGATCCGGCCGCCCACCCGGTTGCCGTTGGCCTCGATGACGGTGACCTTGTGGCCCGCCTCGCGCAGGAGGTGCGCGGCGGTGAGGCCGGCCGGACCGGCGCCGACGATCAGCACCTTCTTGCCGGGGCGGCGCGAGCGGGGCAGGCCGTTCTTCAGCAGGATGTCGGCGTAGCGCGGTACGAGCGGCTGGTCCTCGTCGTCCCGTACGAGGATGGCCCGGGCGATCGTCAGGCAGGTGTCCCAGTCGGCGACCGCGGTGCCGGGGACGGCCTGCGAGGTCTCGGCGGACGTGACGGCCACCGTCAACCCGCCGGCCGCCGCGACGGCGGCCGCGCCTGCGATGACGGTACGGCGGGAGGGCCGGCGGGCGGGCGCCGGTGCGGGCTCGCCGGAGGCTCCGGAAGGTTCAGGGGTTTGGGAGTTGGCATCGGGATCCATGATCATGACCCAACTCTTGCCGCCCGCCCGGGCCGGAAGGGCCAGAAAGCGCCCGCGCGGGCAAGGACCACCCGGACGTGCGAAGCGCTCCGCTCCGCGCTGACGAACTGGGTTTCGTACGGGCACCCTTGGGGCCGTGGGCGCCTTCGGGATCCCGGGCACTTCCCATGTCCCCTGTTTGAAACCCGGCAGCACGTCGACACCACCGGCGCGGCCGGCCCGTTCGTCCGGTCACCTCCGTTCCTGCACCGCCAGGGCTTCCTCGGCCCGCAGCGCACCCGCACCGGACCCGACGAGGCAGACCTTCCCGTGGTGCGTTTCGTCCAGCACCTCCCGGGGATGCCCGTACCACTCGATCTCCGTCAGTTCCACGGTTCCGTCCGCCGGGGAAGGCAGCTGGTAGAGCGTCCCGACGCGTGCGGAGCCGTACAGGCTCCGTACCACGCACACGGCCCGCGAGGCTTCTGCGCCCTCGACCGAGATGATGAGGAGTCGGTGGGCGTCAGCCGCCATGCTCACCACGGAGCGGACTTCGGCACGCGCCACCACCAGACGTGGGCCTGCGGCGCCCGGCCGCGCGCGGTGCGCAACCACGGGTCGAGCGCTCCCGTCACGTCCTGATCGGTGGCGGCCCCGAACCGGGCGTCCAGTGCGTCCAGCAGCCCCGCCAGCTCCGCCCGCACCGCCGGAGGAAAGCCGTCCATCACCTCTGCCAGCGCGTCCCGGCCGTCGAGGTCGTTCTCGTAGGCGCTGAACGGGTAGAACTCCTCCGGGCGGGGGCCCACTTCCAGGATCCGCCCCAGGCGCTCCCACGCCTCGAACCGCCGACGTACGCAATACACCGGCTCGGTGACCGCCTCCCGCCGCTCCGGCGAGAGGCGGGCCCGTTCCAGCTCCAGCCTCTCCGCGTCGACGACGGCCACCGCCGCCTCCGCGGCGGGCGACAACCGCGCCCACAAGGCGTCCGTCTCGGGGGTCCCGGTCATCCGTGCCTCATTCATTGATCTGTTCCAAGTAGTAGTCGTAGCCGCGGTCCGGTTGCATGAAGGTGCCGTTCTCCCCTTCGCGGATGAGCATCGTGCCGGTCGAATCGTCCCACCAGGCCCACCGCGGCGTACCCGAAGGCGTACTGCGCATCTTCACCCCCGGGTTGTTGGTCATCATGTCTTCCAGGTACTCCGGCACGTCCAGGTCGTCGACCCCGGGAATGCCCCGATTCTTGACGTCGCCGTGTGCGGCGATCTTGTCCGCCAGCATGGGGAGGTTGCCCCCCTGACTCGCCGGGTCCGCCTCCCCGATCTTGCATTCCGGGGCCAGACCGAGGTAATCGGTCCAGGTCAGCGGGTCGTTGACATACGTGGCCGGGTTCGGCGCCGGACCCAGGCCCAGCGGGTCCGGGCTGAGGTAGCGGGCGGTTTCGGGGTCGTAGGTGCGGAAGTAGTTGTGGTGAAGGCCGGTCTCGGGGTCGTAGTACTGGCCCGGAAAGCGGAGTGGCGTGTACGCGGTCGCGTCGCGGTTCCAAGCGGTGGCGCCCCACAGCGTGGCCCGGACGCGCCAGGCGATCTCCCCGTCCTCGCCGACCAGTTCCTTCGGAGTGCCGATCAGGTCCGTGACGATCGCGAAGAACCGCTCGTCCACCGTCTCCTGGGTGGCCCCGGCAACGATCCGCTCCGTCTGGGCCAGCGGGTGCAGCCCGTTGTGGTCCCAGGAGACGACCATCGACCGGCCCTCCCCCTCCGGGTCACCGGAGGCCGCGGCCGCCAAGACCGTGGTCTGCTCGCACAGGATGCTCTCGTCCCACGTGAAGAGCGTTTCCTCGGCGACCCGACCGTCGTCGGCCAAGCGCTGCTTCGAGGTCCGTCGGCCCAGCGCGTCATGGCGGTAGCGCCAGCGGGTCCCGTCCGGAGTGACCACCCCGGTGAGCCTCCCGTCCGCGTCCCACGTGTAGCGCCAGGTGTCCGGCTTGCGGGAGAGCCGCGCCTTCTGGCGCAGGACCACACGGCCCCGGGCATCGTGCTCGTAGCGCACCGCGCCCGCTCGGACGATACGGGTGCCTTCGTACGCGCGCTCCCCGCGGGCCTCGGCGCCCGGGTGGCCGTCGGGCCAGGAGGCGGCGCTCTGGTTGCCCGCCTCGTCGTAGGCGTACCGCTCCGTCCACTCCTCCGCCCGGACGGCCGTGATCCGGCCCCCCGCGTCCCGTTCGAAGGTCCTGGCGCCCCCCAGGGCGTCCTCGATCCCCGCCAGTCGGCCGTCGGCGCGGTAGGTGTACCCCCGCCGCTGGAGCAGGGCGCCGTCCCGCCCCGCCACCTGCTGGCCGGTGATCCGGCCCAGCTCGTCGAACTGGTGGAGGACGGTGGCCGCGGATCCGACCGTGCGGGAGACCTCGCGGCCCGCCGCGTCCCGGTCGAAGGCGACGGTGCGGCCCGACGTGACGAGCGTGCTGCGCCGGCCGGCCGCGTCGAAGGACCAGCGGCTCTCCGCTCCCCCCGGGGTGGTCCGCGCCGCGCGCCGGTCCAGCTCGTCGTAGCCGTACGTGAGGGTGCGGCCGTCGACGGTCTCGGACAGGAGACGGCCGTGGCGGTCCCTCAGCCGGGTCAGCCGCGTTCCGTCCGGTGTCGTCGCGGCGGCGAGTTCGTCGAAGACGTCGTACTCGTACTCCGTGACACCGTCCGCACTCCGTTTGAGGACGATCTGGCCCAGTGCGTTGTACGCGAAAGTGACCGGCTCGGCCCCGCCGTCGGCCCGTGAGACGAGGAGTCCCGCCGCGTCGTGGCCGTACTCGACCGTGCGGCCGTCGAAGTCCGATTCCGAACGGAGCCGGCCGGCCTGATCGTAGGCGTAGTCCCAGGACATCCCCTGCGGACCTGTCACCTGGGTCAGCCGCAGTTCGCCGTCGTAGCCGAACGCGTACCGCAGGCCGTCGGGCCCGGTCCGCGCCGCGAGCAGGTCGAAGTCGGTGTACTCGAAGACGGTCCTGCCGCCCATCCCGTCCGTACGGCTGAGGCAGTTGCCCTCACCGTCGTACGTCCACGACTGCTCGCTGCCGTCGGGGGCGGTCCGGCGGGCGGGCTTGCCCTCCACCGTCCACTCCATGCGGGTGACGGCTCCCAGCGGGTCGGTAAATCGAACGACCCGGCCGAAGACGTCCCGCTCGAAGCGGCTGACGGCGCCCAGAGGGTCCGTCACACGGGACGCCAGGCCGGAGCTGTCGCACTCGACACGGGTGACCGCGCCGAGTGCATCGGTCAGCGAGATCAATTGCCCGCGCTCGCCGTACTCGGCCGTCCTGTTGACTCCGGTGGGCGAGGTGACCGAGGTGCGGTTGCCCCGATCGTCGTAGGTCTGCCGGAAGACCCGGCCGTCTTCGGCGACCACCTTCACCGGCAGGCCGGCGTCGTCGTACTCCATCCGGCCCCGGCGCCCGTCCGGCCGGACGAGTTCCGTGAGCAGGCCGCGTGCGTCGTAGGTGCGCCGCGTGGTCAGACCGAGCGCGTCCGTTTCCGCCACCAGCCGGCCCTGGCGGTCGTACTCGTACCGCAGGGTGGCGCCCAGCTCGTCGGTTCGGGCGACCACACGGTAGGCCTGGTCGACCACGTAGCGGCGGGTGTGGCCCGAGCCCGTGGTGGCCGTGGTCACGCGCAGCCCGGTCCCGGGGTCCTCTTCGGAGTACGCGAGGGTGAGGACCATGTGGCCGGCGGCGCCCCCTTCCGCGACGCAGCGGTCCCGCTCGTCGTAGGCGTACTCGTAGCGGCGCTCGTTCGTGTCGGTCCACGAGGTGATGCGGGCGTGCTCGTCGTAACCGAACCGCAGGGGCAGCCCGCATGAGTTGACGACCTCGGTGAGGTGACCGTCTGTGTAGCCGTACGCCACGACGCGCGGGCCGCCGGTCAGGTGGAGCGCGGTGATCCGGCCGTCGGCGGTCCCGAAGCGCAGGTGGTGGCCACCGCTGTGGGCGATGCCCAGCGGGGTGCCCTCGGCGTCGTACTCGAAGGTGATCGTGTTGCCGTTGCGGTCCTCGACGAAGTCGATCACCGCGTGTCCGTACGCGTCGCCCTCTCCGTCGGCGGGAGCGGTGAAGTGCCGGGTGCGGCCCAGGGCCGGGTCGGTGACGGTGTAATCGCCCTCCGGGGTCCGGTCCAGCGGCCATCGCGGGCCGCTGGTGGCGAACACCGGGACCCCGGGAGCCGGGTGCGGGTACGCGACGACCAGCCCGTCCGCGGTGACCAGGACGATGCCCTCGGAGTCGATCTCCAAGTGTTCGTCGACGGTGGAGGACCACGACGGACCGAACCAACGGCCACCCCTGTAACCGGACTCCGCACGGCGGGTGAAGACCAGAGGCAGGGTGCCGGGCAGCACGATGTCCGTCTGCGGCAAGAACATCCGGCCGGTGGCGAGGTCGACCGGGTCGGTCCCGTCGCACTGCTTGTCGCAGTCCGGCTTGTCCCGCTGGTTCGGTCCGTCCTTGTCCAGGCCGGTGCGGCCGGGGCCCTTGAGGTCGTCGGCGTGCTTGGCGGCGGAGCCGACCTTCTTCAGGCCGCCCAGGCCCTTGGAACCGACGAGTTCCGGGATCAGCTTGCCGATGCCCTCGGAGGGGTCCTTCATGAACTCGTCGAGCATCTTCTTGCCCGCGCCCAGCGGATCGTTGGCCATGGTGACCAGACCCGCCGCCGTCGAGTTCAGGTTCGTGACGTACTCGGCCGGATGCGTCAGGTTGTACGGATCCATCGGGTTCAGCGCACGCGCGAAGTTCACGATGCCGGCCGTGCCCTTGATGACGCCGCCGGTCAGGTGCGTCTTGGCGAGGTCGAGGTAATCCATGCCGTCGCCGAGCTGCTTGGCGTACGAGGGCTTCGGCGGAGCCGCGTCGCGTGCGGCGCGGACCGCCGTGCGGACGGACTCGGCGACGTCATTGCGCTGCTTGCGGGCCGTATCCAGCTTGTCCTGCGCGGCCGTCGCGATCGCGGTCCCCGGATCGGTGAAATTCTCCGAAGGGCGGGGCGGGAGCGGATCCTGCTTCGCCTTCAACGCGTTGTTGTAGGTGTCGACCAGCTTGTTGTGCGCGCCGCGGGCCTCGGTGGAAACCTTCTTCGCCCGGTTGTACTCCTCCAGGGCCTCCTTGGCCTGGCCCTGAGCCCACTCCACGGTCTCCGCGAACCGGCCCATCGCGTCGGCGGCCTTCCCGAAGGCCTCGGACGCCTTGAACCAGCGCGGCGGCTCCTTCGCCACCGACTCCCGGAACGCCTCCGCCGCCTTGCCCTTCAGGCCGTCCGGCTCCCCCATCCCCTTCAGCCCGTTGCCGACCTTGTCGAAGGACGCCTTGAAGTCGTTCAGATGGGAAACCTGCGCGCGTATCTTCGACACACTGCCGTAGACCAGCTTGTTCGGATCCTCCGTCTGACCCAGCTCCAACTCCGCGACATCTGCGCCGAGTTGATTGGCGGCGGAGCGGCTCTTGTCACGGATCCAGTCCCCCGCGTCGTCCAGGCCGACGTCCTCGGCGAAGTCGGCCGTCTTGTCACCGGCCCACTCGACCGCGTCGCCGACCTTCTCCGCACCCTTCTCGACGCCGTCCTCGATGACGTCCGGTACGAAATCCCGCCAGCCCATCAGTGACCATCCCCGTCACGCTTCGCCTGCTCCAGCAAGTCCTTCAACGAACCGATCCTGCCCGTGGACGTCACCGTGTCCCCGGTGTCCGACCAGGTCTGCTTGATGTCCTCGGCGCTCTTCTCGAAGGACTCCGCGCTGTAATCGGGCTTGTAGACGTCCGCGGAGAAGATCTCGCCCCACGGCTTCTTCTCGATCTCGTCCTCACTGGCGTGCGGATTGCCGTACGCGGCGTTCGCGACCACCCGGAACGTGCCGTGGAGGTACTGCTCCTCCTCCCACACCGTCCCCGCCGCGATCCCCAACGACTGCGCGAGGGTGCTCGCGTTCTGCACCAGACTCCGAACGCCCCACTCCCAGCGCTCGCAGAAGTCCTCGAAGTCGGTGGCCAGACCCGCGTGCCCGGCCTCCATCCCCGTCATCGCCAGATTCTCGAACCCCGCACCCATCGAGGCCCCGGCCGCGTCCCCCGACTCCCGCAACTCCCCGATCGCCGCCCGCAGGCCGTCCTGGATGTTCTTGACCGCCGCCGGCGAAACCTCAAGATCCCCGTTGCCCGCCATCAGGCCACCTCCCCACGGTCCAGGTCCACGGCATTCTCATCCGGAACGATCCCCGCCACCGGCGGGAAGAACATCGACCCGCCCTCGTCCGCCACGTTCACGACCACACCCGCCGGACCATCCGCCAACGGAACCACCGCATCCACCAGGCGGGCACCCAGCACCGAGAGGAACTCCCACTCCCGGCCGGACTCCCCGCGCGCCTCCGCGAACCGGGCCAAAGCCTCCTCATCGGTGAACGCGTAGATCCAGCGGATGCCCCCGGACACCGCCGACATCAGACCACCCTCAGCACCACCGGCCAGCGGAACCAGCAGGACAGCCCGCCGGAACTCCCCCACCAGACGGCCGGAATCACCCAGCCCGTCCCGAATCGCCGCGATCTCTGCGGTCAGTTCCATGGCGTGCATCCCCTCCAGCGCCAGGCAGCGTCCTGGAAGAACACGCTATCGGGAGCCCCACCGGTTCCCTCAGGTACCCGGGGACACCCTCACCCTCCGGCGCCTCCACCACCTCCGTCACCAGGCCGAGGCCCAGCCGGGACGAGAGCTTGCCCTCGCCCGCGCGGTCGTCACGGGTGAAGATCACGCCCTGCGCCGGCCGGTCCCCGCACCGTGCGGGCGTCCAGTGCCCGGTGTTTTCAGGGGGCGGGGATCGGGACGGCGGCAGTCAGGACGGCACCCTCTCCGGGCGCCGACTCGATGGTCAGGGTCCCGCCGAGCTGGCGCATCCGGACGCGCATCGCCGGGACGCCGTGTCCGCGCACGCCGGACGGGGCCTCGGGGAGGGCGGTGGGGTCGAACCCATGCCCGTTGTCGGCCACATCGAGGACGACCTGATCGTCGAGCCGGGTGAGGGTGAGCGCGGCGGTGGTGGCACCGGAGTGCTCCCGTACGTTGGCCAGCGCGCCCTGTGCGATGCGCAGCAGCGCGGACTGCACGCGTTCCGGCAGCGGGGTGACGCGCCCGCCCGCGTCGATGTGGACGCGCACGGTGAGTCCGGCGCCGGATTCCCGTTCGGCGAGGGCGTGCAGCGCGGCGTCGAGGCCGCTGCCGTGCGCGAGGTCGGCGGGTGCGAGGTCGTGCACGAAGCGGCGGGCCTCGGCGAGGTTGAGCTCGGCGATGGACGCGGCGGTGCGGACGTGGCCGCGGGCCTTGGCCGGGTCGGTGTCCCAGGTCCGGTCGGCGGCCTGGAGCAGCATCTGCTGGCTGGACAGGCCCTGGGCGAGCGTGTCGTGGATCTCCATGGACAGCCGTTGGCGTTCGGCGAGGGTGCCTTCGCGGCGCTCGGTGGCGGCGAGTTCGCGGCGGGTGCGGACGAGGTCGTCGATGAGGGCGTGCTGGCGGGCCGCTTGCCGCTGCATGTGGAGGAAGACGGCGGTGGTGAGCGCTGCGACGGCGGCCGGGCCGATCACCAGGTCGAGGTTGAAGCGGGGGGCCAGCGTCAGCTGGGCGAAGATCACGAAGAGCGTGAGGAACGCGACGAGGGCGTACGCCGCGACGGGCGGCAGGGTGCGCAGCGCGGAGTAGAAGAGGGGGACCGCGACCCACGCGAAGCTGGGCGCGAGGAGGACGAGGACGGCCCACGTGGTGACGACCATGCCCAGCCAGACCAGCCGGGGGGCCGGAGGCCACGGCCTGCCGCCACGGCCCGGGGGCTTGACCTCCGTGGCGGGGCCCAGCAGGTAGAGCACGGCGAGCACGACGGCGAGGGCGATCACCCAGGGGGCGCGGGCCTCCTGGGTGTGGCGCTGGACGAAACGGACCATCGACGTGCCGACCAGCACGAAGAAGGTGACGCGCATGACCAGCGCCAGCCACCGGTCGTCCGGATCACCGCCGGAGCCGGAGGGGTCGCTGGGGTCGAGCCGCACGTGCACCTCTTGACATAGGTTCCCCGATGTGGACAAACAGTCACATTGTCGCCGAATGGGGTTGTACCGGGGTCAACCGATCGGCTGACCCGCGTGTCCCCCTCCTGCCCGCCGCACGCAGCCGGCCAGTCGACAGGTCGGGGCCACCGCCGGGCCCAGGATTGATGTCAGAGCGGGGCAGCCGGACGGACGGCCCCCACCCCTCATCAAGGAGCCGGTACACATGCAGCAGGTCAAGAAGGTCTCCCGGCGCACCCGTCAGCGCACCCGTGCGATCGCCGGCGGCGCCCTGGTCGCGGCCCTCGCCCTCGGCGGCTTCGGCGCCTACGCCGCCAGCGCCGCCCCGGCCCCGGCCCCGGCCCCGGCCGCCCAGGCCGATGCGAAGGCGGATGCGAGGGCGGATGCCAAGAACAAGAACCTGACCCAGTCGACCCACCTGACCATCGACGCCGCCACGAGGGCCGCCCAGACGGCGCTCGACGCCGCGAAGAAGGAGAACCAGCGCGTCACCGTCGCGGTGGTGGACCGCAACGGCAACACCATCGTCACGCTGCGCGGCGACGGCGCCGGACCGCAGTCCTACGAGGCCGCCCAGCGCAAGGCCTACACCGCCGTGTCCTGGAACGCCCCCACCTCCGTGCTGGCCGGCCGCCTCGCCCAGACGCCGACCCTGAAGGACATCCCCGGCACCCTCTTCCTCGGCGGCGGAGCCCCGGTCACCGCGAAGAACGCCCCGATCGCGGGCATCGGTGTCGCGGGCGCGCCCTCCGGCGACCTGGACGAGAAGTTCGCCCAGGCCGGTGTCGCCGCGCTGAACAAGTAGCAGCGCAGGCCTGACGGCGCGACTCGCCCTGACCCACCCGAGGAGGACCCCCATGCCCCCTGCCGACCGAACCCTGCTGGCCGCCGCCGGCGAGGGCGACGCCGACGCCGTGAGCGCGGCGCTGGCCGCCGGCGCCGACATCGAGGCCCGCGACGAACACCGCCGCACCCCGCTCCTGCTCGCCGCCCTCGGCGACCACGTGGCGGCGGCCGAGGTCCTCGTCGGCGCCGGCGCCGACCCGAACGCCCAGGACGACCGCGACGACAGCCCCTGGCTGGTCACCGGTGTCACCGGCAGCGTCCGCATGATGCGTACCCTGCTCCCGGCCCGCCCCGACCTCACCCGGCGCAACCGCTTCGGCGGCATCGCCCTGATCCCCGCCGCCGAACGCGGCCACGTCGACTACGTGCGGGCCCTGCTCCGGGAAACCGACATCGACGTCGACCACGTCAACCGGCTCGGCTGGACCGCACTGCTCGAAGCCGTCATCCTCGGCGACGGCGGCCGCGCGCATCAGGAGATCGTGGAACTGCTCATCACCGCCGGCGCCACGGCGCACCTTCCGGACGGCGACGGCGTGACCGCGCTCGAACACGCGGAACGCCGCGGCTTCACACAGATCGCCGGCCTGCTCAGGTCCGTACGGTAGGAACGGGCAAGGAGCGGGCGATCAGACCGAGTTGACCGGGAGGACGTCCCGGGAGAGGGCGCCCGCGCGGGCCGCGGCAGACGTCATGCGGCGGCGGTGGCGTCGGAGAAGGACCTCGTAACCGGCCTCCTCCGCCGGGCGGTTCACGTCGCCGACCACGACCTGGGCGCCTTCAACGACGAACAACACTGGCGCGCCCGGCTACCAATACAACTGCACGAACAACGTACCGACCCTCGACAAAAGGCTGGACGGAGTCGAGGTGTCAGCTGCACCGAAGACCGGTCCGGGTGACATCCCGTACAAGGAACTCGGGGTGACTCCGGATGCGAGAGATGCTCACGTTGAGGACCGTGCGTGCCGAGCCGTGGCAGATGGCCCTGCAATGGCTGCTCACCACCTATCGCGGACTGGTCGAACTGGCGAGCACCGAACCGGTCGCCGAGGACGCCGGTACGTGGTTGTTCGCATGTCAGTCGATCGAGCAGCCCGGATATCCACGAACCCCGATGCTGACCGCTTCCCTGGTGGTGCCCAAGGACCTCGGGGTGCCGTTCCACCCGGCGGCCGATGATCCTTGGGGCGATGCCGCGGCATACACGCAGGACCCGGTGGAACGTGATCCGGAGAGGCAGGCGCTGCGACTGAACTCGCGTGGATGCGTGGTCACGGTGGCCGCCGCGATCGCGGGTCGGCCGTCGTCCCCGCTGCCATGGCAGCCGAATCACGAGGCACCCGGGTGGTGGCAGCTGCTGCTACGACGCTACTTCCCGACGGCTGAGCAGTTGCGGTGCGCCGACTGGGACGAGGTGATCGCGCAGGCCGAGAAGTCCGGACCCGGCACACAGGGCGTGGTGTGGGTGCGGCGGGCGATTCGCGGGACCGAGGTCAGCGGCCACCTCGTGTACGCGCACAACAACAACGGAACCGTGGTGTTCCTGGACGGGATGACCGGCGGTCTGGCGCGACTGGACACGGTCCGACTGCGGGAGCTGGTCTTCGCCCGGATGAAGACCAGGGTCCCCCCGGGCGGCTGGTGATCTCGCGGCAGCCCGGATCAAGGGCGTGGAGTGGCTCAGGTCCACGTACACCGATCCCGTCGAGCTGGTATTGCCCGACGCCGGAGACGAGACGGCCCGCGGGTGGCTGTTCGCCTGCCAGACCACGGCCGCGCTGCGCAGCAGGGACTGGCGCCACGGGATGCTCGATGCCGCCGTGGTGGTGCCGAAGCGGCCTGAGGAGCCGTTCCTGCTGCCCAACTCCGACCCGTGGGGGTTCCTCGACGCCTGGAACCGGGGCGAGACGACGGGTCCGACGCCCGCCTCCGGGGACGCCGACTGGTTCGCCTCGACCATGGCGAAGCTGGGCCCGGTCCTGGAGGTCAGCGAGTTCTCGACTCTCACTGAGGCCGTACGGGCCCTCGCCGCACTGCCGGCCAGCGGACGGGCGCTCGTGTGGGTACGGCGCCAGGACGACCGCGGGCGCGAATCCACCGGTCTGCTCCTCACCGGGCTGCACACTCACGCCGGACATGTCGGCCTCGTCGACGGGTCGACCGAGGAGTTGCGAAGCCTGGACACGTTCGGGGAGTCCGGGGTGCGCGTGATCCGCTATCGCTGACGCCGGAAAGAGGGCGCCCTGCGTACCACGCCGGGCCCCGGGGACGGAGCCGTAGTGTCTCAGGCGTGGTTGACCGGGAGGACGTCCGGGGAGAGGGCGCCCGCGTGGGCTGCGGCGCTCGTCATTCGCTTGCGGTGGTGGCGGCGGCACAGGACCTCATAGCCGATCTCCTCCGCCGGGCGGTTCACGTCCCCGACCACCACCTGGGCGCCTTCCACGACCATCTCCCCGCCCACCGTGCGGGCGTTGTGGGTGGCGCGGGCGCCGCACCAGCACAGGGCCTCCACCTGGAGCTGCTCCAGGCGGTCCGCCAGCTCGATCAGGCGCTGGGAGCCCGGGAAGAGCTTCGTACGGAAGTCCGTGGTGATGCCGAAGGCGAAGACGTCCAGGCCGAGGTCGTCCACGATGCGCGCCAGCTGGTCGATCTGCTCGGGCGCCAGGAACTGGGCCTCGTCCACGATCACGTAGTCCACCCTGCCGCCCGCCGAGAGCTGGGCCACCAGGTACGCGTACAGGTCCATGCCCTCCGGCGCCTCCACCGCCTCCGTCACCAGACCGAGGCGGGAGGAGAGCTTGCCCTCCCCCGCCCGGTCGTCACGGGTGAAGATCACGCCTTGCAGGCCCCGCGCGTCGCGGTTGTGGGCGATCTGGAGCGCCAGCGTCTTCTTACTGGGGCATCCGCCATGTCGGCTGAGCCGGGCCCGCTCCCCGCAGCCCCTCGGCGCCGTCCGGCTCTCGGGCGCGGAGAGCAAGCAGGCCGCGCGCCCACACCGAGCCCGCCCAGGGGTGGCGCCCGGGACGGGTGGGTTACATCTGCCGGAGTCTGTCATTGGCTTCGCCGGGGGTGAACCGGGCCGGGTCGAACCCCACCCCGGGGTCAAGGCCAAGCCACCGCACGAGGTCGTCGTGCTCCGTCCGCGTCGGATCGGCGAGAGTCCCCTTGAGGTCTTCATAGGCCCCGGCGCCTCCGCAGTCCTCAGGAGGGCAGGCGCCCGAACCGGCTACGCAGACGGGATAGCTCCGGTCCGCCTCTGCTGCGAGCCGGTGCTCCACCGTGACGCGGTGGTCCCAGGAGTCACCGAAGTCGTACGTGTACGCAAGGCTCCCTCCCTCCTTGAGCAGGGCGCCGAGAGTGACGCCCCGCTCGTCCCCGAAGTCAAGCTCGGTGTTGGCCCGGCCGTACTGGACGCCGTCCACGGTGAAGGCGTGCATATGGCTGTTCTCCCAGCCCATGACAGCCTGGATCACGGCATGCGCTTGGTCGAGTCGGGCCGCGGCCGGCACCAGCACACGTCGCCAGACCGCCGGTTCGACAATGTCCTCCAGATCGATGCGCAGCTGGAACACCGGGTCTCCGGGGAGCGGTTCGCCGCGCATCACGGCCACGGCCCGCCTGCCCTGACCGGTCAGCTCCACGGTGTCATCGTCGCTTCGGACGGCCCCGAGGGCCGCGAGGGCGTCGAGCAACAGCCGCACGTCACGGTCGTTGCTACCGCGCCAGCCCCGCAGCCGCTCGGGCGGCACATCGTCGAGGATGTAGGGAGCGGTCACCGCCTGCCACACCGCTCTGCGCAGCGCGTCGCCGGCGACCGGGCCGCGAGCCGCGTAGAGCCGATGCAGCAGCGCCCGCAGGCCGGCGGCGTACTCCTGCGAGAAGACCGACTCAAGCCACCCCGAGACCAGTACGGCACTCCCGATGCGCGGTACCGCTTCGAAGAGGGCGTTCCACAGGCCGTCGGGCCGGTCGAGCAGCCGGGCGTTCTTCTTCACCGGGAGTAGACGGCCACCGGCAACCCTCAGCAGTCGGGCGGCCTTAGCCCATTCCACCAGCAGGTTGAGGTGGTACAGCTCCTCGCTGGACTTCGTCTTGAACATCCGGTCACCGATCACCGGGTCCATCTGGTCGCCGGTGTCCAGCAGCTCCACCAAGGTCCGGGCGTCCGCGAGAGTGATGCGGCCGGTCTGCGTCATTTTCCGTCCCGCGCCGATCTGCCCGACCAACTCCCGCACCTGTCCCGCTGTCTTGCCATGAGGCTCGTCCACAACCGCTCCGTTCCGTGCCCTCGCCGCCTCGCCGAACCTACCCTCCCGCACCGCCGTCAGCCGTAGGGTGCTTCCGGTGAGCGAGTACCAGTACTACGAGTTTCAGGCCCTCGACCGGCCGCTGAGCGGCGACCAGCGGGAAGCACTGCGGGGCGTCTCCAGCCGTGCCAGGATCACCGCCACCAGCTTCACCAACGAGTACCACTGGGGCGTCCTGCGGGGGAATCCGCGAAACCTGGTGGAGCGGTACTTCGACGCCCATCTGTACGTCGCCAGCTGGGGCACACACCGGCTGATGCTCCGCCTGCCCCTACAGCGCCTGGCCCTGCGCAGCGTCCAACCGTACGGTCTCGGCCACCACGTCGAAACCTGGGCCACCCGGACCCACCTTCTCCTCGACCTGACCAGCGAGGACGAGGGCGGCAACTGGGTCGAGGGAGCCGACGATTCGTTGGCCGCCGTCATCGGCGTACGCGAGGAACTCGCCACCGGCGATATGCGGCCCCTCTATCTGGCATGGCTCTCCGCCCTCTCTGCCTGGGAAGCCGAGGACGACGACGAAGAGGAGTACCAGTCCGCCCTGGAGCCTCCCGTCCCCACCAACCTGGGCGAACTCACGGCTCCGCAAAGCGCGCTCGCGGACTTCCTGCGCGTCGACACCGACCTGCTCGCTGTCGCCGCACAGAGCAGCACCGCGGCGCCGGAACCCGCGGCCGGTCTGACACGGAAGGAGCTCGCGCAACTCGTCTCCGCCCTCCCGGACAAGGAGAAGGACGCCCTACTGCTGCGCCTCGCCCTCGGCCCGGAACCCCACTTGCACAGCGAACTCCTGCACCGTCTGCGGGAAACTTCCGCCCCAGCAAACGCACCCGGTCACCGGACCGCCGCCCGGCTGCTGGATGCGGCGCACACCCGCCGCGCCGAGCGCCTCGGGCACGCCGAACGCGACCGGTTGCGAGCCCGCGCCACGCGCCTGACCGCACTCGCCGCCGAGGCGGACGTCATCTGGAACCAGGCCGAAGCACACATCGCCTCCAAGAAGACCAGTGCCTACGACGCGGCTGTCGCCCTCCTTCGTGACCTGAGCGATGCCTGCGCTCACACCGGACACGGTGTCGATTTCCAGCAGCGTCTGGGGCTCCTGCGCGACACCTACCGGAGCCGGCCCGGCCTCATCCACCGTCTCGACAGTCACGGTCTCCGGTAACTCGGCCGCGGGCATGGAAGAAGACGGTCAGGCGTGGTTGACCGGGAGGACGTCCGGGGAGAGGGCGCCCGCGTGGGCCGCGGCCGAGGTCATCCGCTTGCGGTGGTGGCGGCGGCAGAGAACCTCGTAGCCGATCTCCCCGGCCGGGCGGTTCACGTCGCCGACGACGACCTGGGCGCCTTCGACCACCATCTCGCCGTCTATCGTGCGGGCGTTGTGGGTGGCGCGGGCGCCGCACCAGCACAGGGCCTCGACCTGGAGCTGTTCCAGGCGGTCCGCCAGCTCGATCAGGCGTTGCGAGCCGGGGAAGAGCTTGGTGCGGAAGTCCGTCGTGATGCCGAAGGCGAAGACGTCCATGTCGAGGTCGTCGACGATCCGGGCCAACTGGTCGATCTGGTCGGGGGCGAGGAACTGGGCCTCGTCCACGATCACGTAGTCCGCCTTGCCGCCCTTGGAGAGTTCGGCGACCAGGTACGCGTAGAGGTCCATGCCCTCGGCCGCCTCGACGGCCTCCGTCACCAGGCCCAGGCGCGAGGAGAGCTTGCCCTCGCCCGCCCGGTCGTCGCGCGTGAAGATCACTCCCACCAGGCCGCGCGCCGAACGGTTGTGGGTGATTTGCAGAGCCAGAGTGCTCTTTCCGCAGTCCATCGTTCCGGAGAAGAACACCAGCTCGGGCATGGGGAGTACAAGGCCTTTCAGAGGGTGGGGCGGGCGAGGTGGCTCGGTGTGTCAGGAGCGGATTTCGAGCAGCGGGACGAGCTGCTCGGCCGCCGTCATGGAGCCGTGCATGCCCGCGAGGGCCGACTCGTTGGGCTCGGCCCGTGAGGCGGTGATCGCCACGTCGGCCTGGGCGGCGGCGATCACGTCGCCGATGCGGCCGAGGACCCGCTCGTCGCATTCGCCCGGTGTCCCGAACCAGCCCAGTTCCAGGGCTTCCGCCCGGCTCGCGACCCAGAAGCGGTCGCCGAGCACCTCGCGCCAGACGGTCAGGACGTCGGCCTCGGCGCCCGGTACGGCGTACACGTGCCGGGCCCGGCCCTCGCCACCCAGCAGGGCCACGCCCGCGCCGAGTTCCCAGTCGTCGTCGTAGTCGATGCGGGAGTCCTCGTCGAAGGGGACGTCCACCATGCCGTGGTCGGCGGTCACGTACAGCGCGGTGCGGGGCGGGAGTTGCTCGGCGAGCCGCTGCACCAGCCGGTCCACGTACATGAGCTGGCCGCGCCAGGCGTCGGAGTCGACGCCGTGCCGGTGGCCGGCCCCGTCGAGCTCGCTGTAGTACGTGTAGACGAGCGAGCGGTCGCCGGCCGCGAGCCGCTCGGCCGCGAGGTCCATGCGCTCCTCGCCGGTCATCCGGCCGAGGAAGGTGCCGCCGCTCAGCGCGACCTTCGTCAGCGGGGTGGTCTGGAAGGCCGGCGAGGACACCTGCGCCGTGGCCACCCCTGCCGCGTCCGCCTGCTGGAAGACGGTCGGGTACGGCTGCCAGGGCTTGGGCGGGGTCCACGGGTGCCAGCGGAGCTGGTTCATCAGTTCGCCGGTGGCGGGATTGCGCACGGTGTACCCGGGCAGGCCGTGCCGCGCGGGCGGCAGGCCGGTGCCGACGGAGGCCAGCGAGGTGGCGGTGGTCGCCGGGAAGCCCGCAGTGATCGGGCGGCCGGTGCCGCCGCGCGAGGTGGAGAGGAGGGAGGTGAGGTACGGGGCTTCGTGCGGGTGGGCCTTGATCTGCTCCCAGCCCATGCCGTCGACCAGGAACACACAGTTCCGGTCGGCCGGGGTCAGCTCGGCGATCGAGGCCTCGAAGCCGGGTACGCCCTGGCCGGCCACGAGGGTGGGCAGCAGGTCGGCGAGCGAGCCGGTGCCGTAGTGCGGCACCGGGGCGCCGGCCAGGTCCAGCAGCTCCGGCTCGTCCTGCCAGCTCTGCACGGCGGAGTACGCCATCAGCGGGCGGGGGTGGAGGACGTGGCGGCCGTGGCCTCGGAGAGCGCCTGGGCGAAGACCAGGGTCTGGCGGACCGCCTCGGGGCCGTCGCCGGCTTCGCTGACGCGCAGGCTCAGGTCGTCGGCGGTGGAGTTGCCGGTGTAGCCGTGGTCGGCGTCGCAGTTGGCGTCGCCGCAGGCGGCGGGCTCCAGGTCGATGCGCGAGACCGCGCCCCAGCCGATGGTCAGGACGACCTCGCGGGGCAGGGTGCCGGGGGTGTAGGACTCCGGGTTGGCGACGACGCGGCTGAGCACCACGGAGGAGATGCTGGCCAGCTTGACCGACTCGGTGGAGGTGGTCGCGTACGGGGAGGGGGACCCGGCGTCGGCGGCCTGCTCGTCGGTGTGGCTGACGATGAAGCGGTTGCCGGTCAGGACCAGCACGGTGACGTGCCGGCGCACCTCGTTGGAGTCGAAGGTCGTCTCCTGGTGGACCAGGTAGGACGAAATCGGCTCGCCGCCCACCGCGGCCTCCACGGCCTCGGCCACGAGGGCCGGGTAGTAGCCGCTGCGCTCGATCGCCGTGCGCAGCCCCTGGGTCGTCGTACCGGATTTCGCCATGAGGTCCATCCTAAGGCCCGTATGGGGCACCTCGGCCGCCCCGGGCGACGACGGTACTTTGACGACGGCCCCCGGACCTCAGTAGCTGGGCAGGGTCCGCGGGCCGAGGTCGCCCCGGGCGGGCGGGTGGGCGACGCGGACGCTCGCGCTGAGCACGGACAGCCCCTCGGTGGCGACGACGACGGGCTCCAGCGCGACCCCGACCACCTCGGGGTGGTCGTCGACGAGGCGGGAGAGGCGCAGGAGCAGTTCCTCCAGGGCGGGGGTGTCCACGGGATCGCTGCCGCGCCAGCCGAAGAGCAGCGGGGCGGTGCGGATCGAGCGGATCAGGCTCGCCGCGTCCTTGTCGGTGGCGGGAACCAGCCGGTGGGCGGTGTCGCCGAGCAGTTCGGAGGCGACTCCGGAGAGCCCGAAGGACAGGACGGCGCCGGCGGCGGGGTCGATGACGGAGCGGATGACGGTGTCGACGCCCCGGGGAACCATCGACTGGACCACGGGGAGCAGCTCCTGCGGTTTGCCCAGCGCGTGGGTGAGCTCCTCGTACGAGCGGCGCAGCTCGGCCTCGGTGGTGAGGTCGAGGCGGACCCCGCCGAGGTCGGCGCGGTGGCGCAGGTGCGGGGCGGTGGTCTTGAGCGCGACGGGGTAGCCGAGGACCGCGGCGGCGCGGACGGCGGCGTCCGCGCTGGGGGCCGGGAGCGTGGAGAGCACCCGGATCCCGTACCGGGCGAGCAGCTCGCGGGCATCGGGGTCGTCCAGGGTCGCGACGTCCTCCTCCCCTACGCCGGCCAGCAGGCGGGAGAGCTGCCCGGCGGCTCCGCCCTCGTCGATGTCCTCGAACTCGGGCACCTGCCCGACCTCGGCGATGCCCCGGCGCCACTGCCCGTACCGGACGGCTTCGGCGACGGCCTTGACGGCCCGCTCGGCGGCGGGGTAGCTCGGAATCCGGGCGGTTCCGGGAGCGGGCACGACCGCGCTCTCCGCGGCGTCGGAGGCCGGCTCCGGCCGGAAGGGCGCCGCCGCGGAGGCGGGCACGGCATCGGGGGCGCTGGTGGTCCCCGCTTCGGAGGCGGGCCCGGCGTCGGGCAGCTCTCCCGCCTGCCGGCCCGCGTCGGACCCGGAACCGAGGGCCGCCAGAGCCGTCGCGGGCGTCGGCAGCGTCGCGGGCAGCGCGTCCGCCGGGGCCGTCGCGGCGGTCGGCGCGGTGGCCGCCGAGAGGGCCTCCGCCAGGGCGCCGAGCTCCACGTGGACCACGGCGACCGGCTTGCCGGGGTGCCCGGCGGCGGCCGCCCGCAGGGCCTCGGCCAGATCGTCGGCGAGCGCGTGCTCGCTCACCCACGGGATCGCGGTGACGACGACGGCGTCGGTGTCCGGCGAGGCCAGCGCCGCGGAGACGGCCGTACGGAAGTCCTCCGGCGAGGCGGCCGTGGTCAGGTCGAGCGGCGCCAGCGGCCGCAGCCCCTCGGTCAGGCAGGCGTCGTAGGTGAGGACGCCGAGCGATTCGGAGTTGCCGAGGATGGCCACCCGCGGCCCGGCCGGTACGGGCTGGGAGGCCAGCAGCAGGCCGACGTCCACCAGCTCGGTCACCGTGTCGACGCGGATGACGCCGGCCTGCCGCAGCAGCTCCGAGACCGTCGCCTCGGGCAGCCGGGTGCCGGGGACCACGTGTCCGGCGGGGGTGTGCCGGCCTCCCTTGGCGACGACCACCGGCTTGACGGCCGCGGTGCGCCGGGCGAGCCGGGTGAACTTCCTCGGGTTGCCCAGGGTCTCCAGGTACATGAGCGCGACGTCGGTGGCCTCGTCGTCGTACCAGTACTGGAGGATGTCGTTGCCGGAGACGTCGGCCCGGTTCCCGGCGGAGATGAAGGAGGACAGCCCCTCCCCGCGCCGCAGCAGCCCGGAGAGCAGCGCGATGCCGATCGCCCCGGACTGGGTGAAGAGGCCGACCCTTCCCCGCGCGGGGGCCGGAGCGGGGGCCAGGGAGGCGTTCAGCTCCACCTCGGGGGCCGTGTTGATCACCCCGAAGGCGTTCGGTCCGATCAGCCGCATCCCGTAGGAGCGCACCTGGCGGACCAGTTCGCGCTGGCGGGCCAGGCCCTCGGCCCCGCTCTCCCCGTATCCGGCGGACAGGACGACGAGCCCCTGCACCCCGTGTTCACCACAGGCTGCCACGGCGTCCGGGACCCGGTCCGCCGGGACCGCGATGACCGCGAGGTCGACCGGGGCGCCGACGGCCCCGAGGGTGGGGTAGGCCCGTACGCCGTCGAGCAGGTCGCGGGTGACGGCCTCGTTGACGGCGTAGAGGTGGCCGTGGAAGCCGCTGTCGCGCAGGTTGCGCAGGGCCGCCGCGCCCACGCCCGCGAGGGAGCGGCTGACGCCGATGACGGCCACCGAGCCGGGGGCCAGCAGCCGCTGGACGGAGCGGGCCTCGGCGCGCTGTTCGCGGGCGCGCTGGACGGCGAGGGACTCGGCGGTCGGTTCGAGGTCGAGGGTGAGGTGGACGGAGCCGTCTTCGAAGCTGCGCTTCTGCTGGTAGCCGGCGTCGGTGAACACCTTGATCATCTTGCTGTTGGCCGGCAGCACCTCGGCCGCGAAGCGGCGGATCCCGCGTTCGCGGGCCACCGCGCCGATGTGTTCGAGCAGGGCGGAGGCGACTCCGCGCCCCTGATGGGCGTCCTGGACGAGGAAGGCGACCTCGGCCTCGTCGGAGGGTCCGGTGGCCGAGCGGCCGTCGGCGCCGATCCGGTCGTAGCGGACGGTGGCGATGAACTCGCCGCCGATCGTCGCGGCGAGGCCGACCCGGTCCACGTAGTCGTGGTGCGTGAAGCGGTGCACGTCGCGGTCGGAGAGCCGGGGGTAGGGAGCGAAGAACCGGTAGTACTTGGACTCGTCCGAGACCTGCTCGTAGAAGCTGACCAGCCGGCCCGCGTCCTCGGTGGTGATGGGCCGGATCCGGGCCGTTCCGCCGTCGCGAAGGACCACGTCGGCTTCCCAGTGGTCCGGGTACGAGGGGTCGGACTCGGTCGTCATGGGGTCACCTTAAGGCTCGAACGCCTCAAGTGGCCCGGGCGCGGCGCATCGGGCAAGCCGGCTCGAATCAGGGCAAGCTGGGGTAGGTCGAATGGCGGGAATCTCGGGCCGAAGGTCGGTGCGACCATTCCGGACGTCGTGAGAGACTGGTCTAGACAACCCGTAAGAACCTGAAGGGCATCACCATGGCAGAGCGCCGCGTCAACGTCGGCTGGGCCGAGGGCCTGCACGCTCGTCCCGCCTCGATCTTCGTCCGCGCGACGACCGCTTCCGGCGTCCCGGTGACCATCGCGAAGGCCGGCGGCGACCCCGTCAACGCCGCCTCCATGCTGGCGGTCCTGGGCCTGGGCGCCCAGGGCGGCGAGGAGATCGTCCTCTCGTCCGAGGCCGACGGCGCCGAGGCCGCGCTGGACCGCCTCGCGAAGCTGGTCGCCGAGGGGCTCGAGGAGCTTCCCGAGACCGTCTGACCCCTTCGGGTTCGACCCGCAGGACTTGCACGGCGAAGCCGTTGCCCCCGACCGCCACGGTTGAGGGCAACGGCTTCGCTGCTTTTCGCGCGGAGATCCGGTCGGCCCGCAGGCTCGCCGCCCCGCCGGCTCCGGGCTCGCCGGCGTTCACTCACCAGCCCGTCGCCCCGGCCGGAAATACACACACCGCCATTCCGGCGCACCCGATTCCGCAGGGCCGAATTCCGGCGGCGAAATAAAGCGCGGGGCATGGACATTGGACATGGGGCATGAATTACCGGGCCCCGGATATCCCACCTTTGTATACGGTGTTTGTTAATGCGGAGCGCCCGCCGTGTTTACGGCAGGTTGCAAAGTCCTCACGCGCAGCCGGTGCGCCCCCGCCGCCCTGTCCACGTGCAGCGCGGTCAGCGCCCGGGCCCGCTCGGCGTCGCCCCGGGCCACCGCGTCGACGATCGCGCCGTGCTCCGCCCAGGACTCCACGGGCCGCACCGGGGACTCCACCACGTACATCCAGGCCACCTTGTGCCGCATCTGGGTGAGCAGCGCGATCAGCCCGGGGCTGCCCGAGGCCTGGGAGAGCGTCTCGTGGAACCAGCCCCCCAGGGAGCGCAGATCCTCCCCCTGACCCCTCCTGGCCCGCTCCTGGCCCAGTCTGACCAGCCCGCGCAGCACCTTGAGGTGGGCCTCGCTGCGCCGTCGGGCCGCTCGGGCGGCCGCGAGGGGCTCCAGGAGCATCCGCAGCTCCAGGAGGTCGGCCGCCTCCTGTTCGGTCGGCTCGGCCACGCAGGCGCCCGCGTGCCGCCTGGTGGTCACGAACCCCTCGGACTCCAGCGTGCGCAGTGCCTCGCGCACCGGGACGCGCGAGACTCCGTACCGGCGGGCCAGCACCTCCTCGGTCAGCCGGCCGCCGGGCCCGAACACCCCGGAGACGATGTCGTCGCGGATCGCTGTGCATACCGTGTGCGCGGGAATACGCAAGACCGGACCTCCGCCTTTTTCGTATGGCTGTGCGCGTTGCGACTCTATTGCAACACACGATAATTTCCGAGAGCGGCCGGAAATACGAAACATTCACACAATGCGGAGCCCGAAACGCGACGAAGGCCCCGGCTCTCAAAGAGCCGGGGCCTTCGCGGAAGTCGTGCGGTGGGGCGAGCGGGTCAGACGGTGACGCCGTGCGAGCGCAGGTACGTGACCGGGTTGATGTCCGAACCGTAGTCGGCGCCGGTGCGGGCCTCGAAGTGCAGGTGCGGGCCGCTGGAGTTGCCGGTGGAGCCCGACAGGCCGATCTTCTGGCCCGGGGTGACCTGCTGGCCGACGGAGACGCTCAGTGAGGACATGTGGCCGTACTGGGTGTACGTGCCGTCGGCGTGCTTGATGACGACGTTGTTGCCGTACGCGCCGCCGTAGCCCGCCTCGACCACGGTGCCGAGGCCCACGGCGTGCACCTCGGTGCCGGAGGCGGCGCGGAAGTCGATGCCGGTGTGGCTGCCGGAGGACCACATGCCGCCACCCGCGTGGTACTGGGTGCTGACGTAGGTGTTGTCGAGCGGCGACACGAAGGTGTTGAGGCGCTTGCGCTCCTCTTCACGAGCGGCGCGCTCGGCGGCCTCGCGCTCGGCCTTGGCCTGCGCTTCGGCCTTCGCCTTGGCCTCGGCGGCCCGCTGCCTGGCGTCGGCCTCGGCCTGCGCCTTGGCGGCGGCGGCCTCGGCGGCGCGCTGCTGGGACTGGGCCTGGGCCTCTACGTCATCGGCGAGCTCGTCGGCCACCACGATGGTGTTGAGGCTGCCGGTGTCCTCGATGGAGGGGGAATTGTCCGCGGCGAACGCGGGACCCGCCAGGGAGCCGACGACGCCGGTGGCGGCGAGCGTGGCTATGCCGGCGTAGCCGGCGGTCCTGCGGCTCATACGGCTCGAACCACGGTGCTTGCCGGTGGCACTGCTGCCAAACGCCATGAAGGGGCTGATCCTTTCCTTCCCTCTCGCCTACCGGGTTAGCTGACGGGTTCGGAGCAGGAAGGTCTCCTACGGGCCCCCTCTTGCGAGGCGGTCCGATTCACCCCAGGGACACAAGTGGGTCCCCGGCTCCCCAGGCTCGCGCCTGACGGGGACTCGGCGATCGCTGTCCGGTGCCGCGGATGCGGCGGTTACCACTGACGAACAGCACGGCTGACGCTAGGCGGATCATCAGTCAATCGCCAAACAGACACGCCCTTTTGTTGCGTACGCCACACCACATACAAGCAACCACACCAATAAACGCGACAGAAACGACAAAAGGGACTCAAGTGGACAAGCCACCGGAGTCCCTTGCCGGATTCCCTTGTGCGGCGGGCCAGTTGGCGACCCGCCGGCGGTCACCGGCAGTCAGCAGAAGGTCAGTTGGTGACCACGGTCACTTCGCCGATCCCGAGGGCCCGCACCGGCTCCTCGATCTGCGAGGCGTCGCCGACCAGGATCGCGACCAGGCGGTCCACCGGGAAGGCACTGACGACCGCCGAAGTGGCCTCCACCGTCCCGGTTTCGGCGAGCCGCGCGTACAACTGCGCCTGGTAGTCGTCCGGGAGCTCCTGCTCGACCTGGTCGGCGAGCGTGCCCGCGACGGAAGCCGCCGACTCGAACTTCAGCGGGGCCACGCCCACCAAGTTCTGCACGGCCACGTCCCGTTCGGCGTCGGTCAGGCCGCCCTCCGCGAGGGTGCGCAGCACCGTCCAGAGGTCCTCCAGGGCCGGGCCGGTGTTCGGGGTGTCCACCGAGCCGCTGATGGCGAGCATCGAGGCGCCCTTGCCGTCGGCGGTGGAGCGCAGCACCTGGCCGAAGGCGCGCACGCCGTACGTGTACCCCTTCTCCTCGCGCAGCACCTTGTCCAGCCGGGAGGTGAGGGTGCCGCCCAGGCAGTACGTGCCGAGCACCTGGGGCGCCCAGACCCGGTCGTGCCGGTCCGCGCCGATGCGGCCGATCAGCAACTGCGTCTGGACCGCGCCGGGCCGGTCCACGATGACCACGCGGCCCGTGTCGTCGGCGGTGATCGGCGGGACCGGGCGCGGGGCGGTGGTGTCACCGGTCCAGGCGCCCAGGGTGTCGGCCAGGACGGCGTCCAGGTCGATGCCGGTCAGATCGCCGACGACCACCGCGGTGGCGGTCGCGGGGCGCACGTGGGCCTCGTAGAAGGCGCGTACGGCCCCGGAGTCGATGCGGGCGACCGTCTCCTCGGTGCCCTGGCGCGGGCGGGACATCCGCAGGGAGGCCGGGAAGAGCTCCTTCGAGAGCTGCTTGGCGGCGCGGCGCTGCGGGTTGGCGCTCTCGTGCGGGATCTCGTCGAGCCGGTTGCGCACCAGGCGGTCCACCTCGGCGTCGGCGAAGGCCGGGGCGCGCAGCGCCTCGGCGACCAGGCCCAGCGCCTTGTGCAGGCGGGAGGCCGGGACCTCCAGGGAGACCCGCAGGCCGGGGTGGTCGGCGTGCGCGTCGAGGGTGGCGCCGCAGCGCTCCAGCTCGGCGGCGAACTCCTCGGCGGAGCGCTTGTCGGTGCCCTCGGACAGGGCGCGGACCATGATCGTGGCCACGCCGTCGAGGCCCTCGGGCTCCGCGTCGAGCGGGGCGGTGAGGTTGATCTCGACCGCGACCACCTGCTGGCCCGGGCGGTGGCAGCGCAGCAGGGTCAGGCCGTTGGCCAGTACCCCGCGCTCGGGGGCCGGGAAGGCCCACGGCTGCGGCTCGCCGGCCTGGGGGCGCGGGTGGAAGGTCATCGTGACGGCTGCGGTGTCGCTCACTGCTCCGCCCCCTCGTTCTCGTCGCTCGCGTCGGTCTCTTCGATGTCGTCCGCGGCGATCGGCTCGTAGACGAGCACCGCCCGGTTGTCGGGGCGCAGTCGGGCCGCTGCCGCGGCCTGCACCTCCTCGGCGGTGATGTCGAGGACGCGCTGGACCGCGGTCAGCGCGAGCTGCGGGTCGCCGAACAGCACCGCGAAGCGGCACAGTTCGTCGGCGCGGCCGGCCACGGTGCTCAGCCGGTCCAGCCACTCGCGCTCCAGCTGTGCCTGCGCGCGCTCCATCTCCTCGGCCGTCGGGCCCTCGGCGGCGAACCGCGCGAGCTCCTCGTCGACGGCCGCCTCGATGGCGGGCACCTCGACCCCGCTGGAGGTCTTCACGTCCAGCCAGCCCAGCGACGGCGCGCCGGCGAGGCGCAGCATGCCGAAACCGGCCGCGACGGCGCTCTGGTCGCGGCGCACCAGGCGGTTGTGGAGCCGGGAGGACTCGCCGCTGCCCAGGATGGTCAGCGCCACGTCGGCGGCGTCGCACTCGCGGGTGCCGTCGTGCGGGAGGCGGTAGGCCGCCATCAGCGCGCGGGCCGGAACCTCCTCGACGACCTCCTCGCGCAGCTGCTCCCCCATGATCTCGGGCAGCGAGCCGTCGCGCGGCGGCTGCTTGCCGTCGTGGCCGGGGATGGTGCCGAAGTACTTCTCGACCCAGGCGAGCGTCTTCTCGGGGTCGATGTCGCCGACGACCGAGAGCACCGCGTTGTTGGGCGCGTAGTACGTGCGGAAGAACGCGCGCGCGTCCTCCAGGGACGCGGCGTCCAGGTCGGCCATGGACCCGATCGGGGTGTGGTGGTACGGGTGGCCCTCCGGGTAGGCCAGCGCCGTCAGCTTCTCGAAGGCCGTGCCGTACGGGACGTTGTCGTACCGCTGGCGGCGCTCGTTCTTGACGACGTCGCGCTGGTTCTCCATGGACTCGTCGTCCAGGGCGGCCAGCAGCGAGCCCATCCGGTCCGCCTCCAGCCACAGCGCGAGCTCCAGCTGGTGGGTCGGCATCGTCTCGAAGTAGTTGGTCCGCTCGAAGCTGGTGGTGCCGTTGAGGGAGCCGCCGGCTCCCTGGACCAGTTCGAAGTGGCCGTTGCCGGAGACGCTCTTCGAGCCCTGGAACATCAGGTGCTCGAAGAGGTGAGCCAGGCCCGTACGTCCCTTGACTTCGTGGCGCGAGCCGACGTCGTACCAGAGGCAGACCGCGGCGACCGGGGTCAGGTGGTCCTCGGACAGCACCACGCGCAGGCCGTTGGCCAGCCGGTGCTCGGTCGCTGTGAGGCCGCCGGAGCCTGCGTGAGCTGTGGCCGTGTGACCCATGGGCATGTGGTCCCTTCGATCGCGATGCAGAGATTCCTGTCAGACCTGCCACTGTATGCAAGCGTGTCGGGACGCGGAGAAGTTCCCGGCCCAGTCCTGGGTCGGAGTCGGCGTTGTCGGTGCCTCGGGCCACAATGGTCCGCGTCACCCCTGTCCGAAACCGCCCGTCCCCCCGTCCCAGCCCCGCCCAGTCCAGTCCCCGCCCCCACCCCGTGAGAGCTCAGCTCATCCCGATTCTTGGTTAAGGAGCCGCGCAGCGATGGCCCGCCGCAGCACGAAGACCCCGCCGCCGGAGGATTTCGAGGAGAAGATCCTCGACATCGACGTCGTCGACGAAATGCAGGGCTCCTTCCTCGAGTACGCGTACTCGGTGATCTACTCCCGCGCCCTGCCCGACGCCCGCGACGGCATGAAGCCGGTGCACCGGCGCATCGTCTACCAGATGAACGAGATGGGCCTGCGCCCCGACCGCGGCTACGTGAAGTGCGCCCGTGTCGTCGGCGAGGTCATGGGCAAGCTGCACCCGCACGGCGACGCGTCGATCTACGACGCCCTCGTGCGCATGGCGCAGCCCTTCTCCATGCGGCTCCCGCTGGTCGACGGCCACGGCAACTTCGGCTCCCTCGGCAACGACGACCCGCCGGCCGCGATGCGGTACACCGAGTCGAAGATGGCCGACGCCGCCTCGCTGATGACGGACGGGATCGACGAGGACACCGTCGACTTCGCCGCGAACTACGACGGCCAGGAGCGGGAACCGGTCGTCCTGCCGGCCGCGTACCCGAACCTGCTGGTCAACGGCGCGTCCGGGATCGCGGTGGGCATGGCCACCAACATGGCCCCGCACAACCTCGGCGAGGTCATCGCGGCCGCCCGCCACCTGATCCGCTACCCGGAGGCGGACCTGGAAGCGCTGATGCGCTTCGTACCGGGTCCCGACCTGCCCACCGGTGGCCGGATCGTGGGCCTCTCGGGCATCAAGGACGCCTACGAGAACGGCCGCGGCACCTTCCGGATCCGTGCCACGGTGGCCCTGGAGGACGTGACCCCGCGCCGCAAGGGGCTGGTCGTCACCGAACTGCCCTTCACGGTCGGTCCCGAGAAGGTCATCGCGAAGATCAAGGACCTGGTCGGCTCCAAGAAGCTCCAGGGCATCGCGGACGTCAAGGACCTCACGGACCGCTCGCACGGCCTGCGCCTGGTCATCGAGATCAAGAACGGCTTCCACCCCGAGGCCGTGCTGGAGCAGCTGTACAAGCTGACGCCGATGGAGGAGACCTTCGGCATCAACAACGTCGCGCTGGTCGACGGGCAGCCGCTGACGCTGGGCCTCAAGGAGTTGCTGGAGGTCTACCTCGACCACCGCTTCGAGGTCGTGCGCCGGCGCAGCGAGTTCCGCCGCGGCAAGCGGCAGAGCCGCCTGCACCTGGTCGAGGGCCTGCTCGTGGCGCTGCTCGACATCGACGAGGTCATCCGGATCATCCGGGACAGCGACAACTCCGCGCAGGCCAAGGAGCGCCTGATGGAGCGCTTCTCGCTGAGCGAGATCCAGACCCAGTACATCCTGGACACCCCGCTGCGCCGGCTCACCCGCTTCGACCGGATCGAGCTGGAGTCCGAGCGCGACCGGCTGGCCGGGGAGATCGACGAGCTGACCGGGATCCTCGACTCCGACAGCGAGCTGCGCAAGCTCGTCTCGGCGGAACTGGCCGCGGTGTCGAAGAAGTTCGGCACGGAGCGGCGTACGGTGCTGCTGGAGTCGGCGGGGACGCCGGTCGCGGCGGTCCCGCTGGAGGTCGAGGACACCCCGTGCCGGGTGCTGCTGTCCTCCACCGGACTGCTCGCCCGCACACCGAACGCCGATCCGCTCCCCGAGGAGGAGGGCGGCGCCCGCGCCAAGCACGACCTGATCGTCTCGCAGGTCGCGGCGACCGCGCGGGCCGACATCGGCGTGGTCACCTCGTACGGGCGGCTCCTGCGGCTGTCGGTGATCGACCTGCCGCAGCTGCCCGACACCCACGCCGCGCCGAACCTGGCGGGCGGCGCCCCGGTCACGGAGTTCCTCTCCGCGCTGGAGGCCGACGAGAAGGTCATCTGCCTGACCTCGCTGGACGAGTCCGGGCAGGGGCTGGCCCTCGGCACCGAGCAGGGCGTGGTCAAGCGGGTCGTGCCGGACTATCCGGCCAACAAGGACGAGCTGGAGGTCATCACCCTCAAGGACGGTGACCGGATCATCGGAGCGGTCGAGCTGCGCACGGGCGAGGAGGACCTCGTCTTCATCACCGACGACGCCCAGCTGCTGCGCTACCCGGCGGGCCAGGTCCGCCCGCAGGGCCGCCCGGCGGGCGGTATGGCGGGCATCAAGCTCGCGGACGGCGCCAAGGTGATCCACTTCTCGGCGGTGGACCCGGCGCGCGAAGCCGTGGTGTTCACGGTGGCGGGCTCGCACGGGACCCTGGACGACTCGATGCAGTCCGGGAAGCTGACCCCGTTCGACCAGTACCCGCGCAAGGGCCGGGCCACCGGCGGCGTGCGCTGCCAGCGCTTCCTGAAGGGCGAGGACGTGCTGCTGCTGGCCTGGGCGGGCACGTCCCCGGTCCGCGCGGCGGCGGCGAACGGCACTCCGGCCCTGCTGCCGGCCGTGGACCCGCGCCGTGACGGTTCGGGTACGGCGCTGCCGGCCGTGGTCGCGGCGCTGGCGGGTTCCGCGCTGTAGGAGGTTCAAGGTCATTCGGGTGGTACGTCCCGGGGACGTACCACCCGAATGGCGACTAGTGTTTTCCCTCTTGGCACTGTCGGGTGGGGCGGGGAGACACAGAACTGATGAGTCGTCGGTCGGGCGGATTGATCAGTGACTGGGCCGAGGCCCAGCGCCGGACGCAGCAGACGCAGCTGATCCAGCAGCGCGAGGCCGAACGCCGGCAGCGGGCGTACGAACGGGACGTGGCCCGGGGGCAGCGCGAGCAGCAGGCCGCCTACAAACAGCACCGCGAGGCCGAGGCACGGCGGGCGACCGAGCGGCTCGACGCCCAGGTCGCGGCCCTGCAGGGGCTGTTGGCCGCAGGCTGCCGGGCCCCGGCGTTCCGGCTGGCCGCCCTGGCCAGGCCCGAGCGGCTCGAACCCTTCGATCCGGGGACCCTGGCGCACCCCGTGCCGCTGCCCCAGCTGCACCACTTCCAGCAGCAGAGCAGCGGCTGGACGCTGGGCTCGAACCGGCGGGCCCAGGCGGAGCGGGAGGCGCACGCCCGGTACACGCAGGCCTGGCACGCGGCGCAGGCCGCGGAGGCGCAGCGGCAGCAGCAGCTGGCGGCGTACCGGCAGCAGTACGACCGCTGGGCGGCGGAGCAGCTGGCCGGCATCCGCGGGCACAACGGCGGGCTCACCGAGTTGGCCGGGGCGCTGCGCGCGGGCGAGGCGGAGGCCGCGGTGGAGTACTTCTCGGCGGCCCTGTACGCCTCGGCCGGCTGGCCGGAGAACCTCCCGCGACAGGTGTCGGCGGCCTACGACCCGGCGCGGCGCCAGCTGGTGCTGGACTGGGAACTGCCCGGCTACGACGTGGTGCCGGAGGCCAAGTCGGTGCGGTACGTCCCGAGCACGGACCAGGACAAGGAGACGGCCCGCCCGGCCACGCAGCGGCGGGCGGTCTACCGGGACCTGCTGGCGCAGTGCGTGCTGCTGGTGGTGCACGACCTCTACGCGGCCGACGAGTTCGGCGTCCTGGAGTCCGTCGTCGTCAACGGTTTCGTGGACGCCCACGATCCGGTGACGGGGCGGGAAGCGCAGCTCGTCCTCGCCTCCGTGACCGCGGCGCGGTCGGCCTTCACCGGGCTGCGGCTGGAACTGGTGAGCGCGGTGGACTGCCTGGTGGAGGGGCTGGACGGGCAGTTGTCGGCGCGGCCGGACCAGCCGGCCGCGGTGCGTCCGGAGCGCCGGCCCGGTGAGGTCGGCGGCGTCGTCAGCCACGGAGGGCACGCGGGCCGCGACGAGGAGGAGCCGGACCTCTTCGCGATGGACCCGATCGCCTTCGAGAACCTGGTCGCGGAGCTGTTCCGGGCGATGGGCATGGAGGCGGTGACCACGCAGCGGTCGGGCGACGGCGGGGTGGACATCGAGGCGAACGACCCGTCCCCGATCACGGGCGGACGGATCGTGGTGCAGGTCAAGCGCTACCGCAACACCGTGTCGCCGACGGCGGTCCGGGATCTCTACGGCACGGTGCAGGACAAGGGGGCGAACAAGGGGGTACTGGTCACCACCGCGACCTTCGGACCCACTTCGTACACCTTCGCCAACGGCAAGCCGCTGGAGCTGGTTCCCGGGGCCGCGCTCGTGGATCTGCTGCACCAGCACGGGCTGCGCGGCCGTCTCGGCCCGGGGACGGCGGCCTCGGTCCCGGCCCAGCGGACGGCCCAGCCGGAGCCCGCCGCGGACCACAACGTGCTCGGCATGTCCTGGGCGGGGCCGGTCGCGCTGGACGTGTGCGCGCTGGTCTGCGAAGGCAGCCGGGTGCTCAGCGAGGACCACTTCGTGTTCTTCAACAACCCGAACACCCCGGACGGTTCGGTACGGACCCACGCGCACGCGGCGCCCGACAAGGCCGCGCTGCGGGTCTCCTTCGACGCCTTGCCGCAGCGTTCCGACCGGCTGGTCCTCGTCGCCGCGGTCGACCCCGAGGTCAATCCGCACGCCGATCTGGCCGGCTTCACCGATGCCCGGATCCGGTTGCTGGGGGCGGGCGGTGAGGAGCTCGGCCGCCTGGAGGTCTCCGACGGCCGCGCCGGCGAAACCGCCCTGGTCCTCGGCTCCTTCCGGCGCCGGCCGGGCGGCGACTGGGACTTCGTCCTCGGCGGCAAGGGCTACCCGGGCGGCCTGGCCCCCCTCCTCGGCGACTTCGGCATCGAGGTCGCCTGACGCGGACGGCCGAAGGCCGCGTCCACGTCTTCGGGGTCGTCGGTCTCGTTCCGCACCGGGCTGCGCCTAGAAGTCTTCGGGATCGGGATCGGCCGGCTCGGCCGGGTCCGGGTCGAAGGCCGGCTCCGGCTGCGCCGGGCGGTCCACGTAGCGCAGGACGCCCCACATGCTCTCCGGGGGCGCGTGCCACGGCTCCGGTTCGCGGCAGGCCTCCAGCTCGCGGAGCAGGGCGGGGCCGTCGGTGCCCGAGCCGATCAGGACGAGCTGCGTCAGGCGCGGTTCGCCCCGGCTCCAGGGGTGCGGGGCGAAGCGGAGGAAGCGGCCGACGGCCTGGACCTCGTAGCGCTCCTCGTGGCCGGGTACGCCGAAGTAGACCGAACCCTTGATCCGGTAGAGGCCGGCCGGGCGGCGGTCGAGGAACTCGATGAACCTGCGCGGGCCGAGGGCCTGCTCGGACACGAACTCCGTGCTCGCGTAGGCGGCGTGGACGTGCTGCGCGTGATCCATCTCGTGGTCGTGGTCGTGGTCGTGCGCCTGGGCCAGCAGGTCCTCGAAGGACAGCTGGCCGCGCGTCTCGGTCCACGGGCGGCGGTCGAAGAGCAGTTCCGGGTCGATCCGCCCGTGGTCCGCGCCGACGACCGGGATGCCCGGTGCGCAGAGCGCGCCGAGCGCGCCCTCGATCCGGGTGCGTTCGGCGGCGTCGATCCGGTCGGTCTTGTTGAGCACCACCAGGTCGGCGACGGCCAGGTGCCGGTCGGTCTCGGGGTGCTTGTCCCGGGTCGCGTCGAACTCCGCCGCGTCGACGATCTGCACCATGCCGCCGTAGCGGACCGCCGGATTCTCGTTGGCGACGAGCATCCGGACCATCTCCTGCGGCTCCGCCAGCCCGCTCGCCTCGATGACGATCACGTCGATGCGGTGGACGGGGTCGGCGAGCTTCTCCAGGTACGCGTCCAGCTCGCTGCCGTCGACCGCGCAGCACAGGCAGCCGCCGCCGAGGGAGACCATCGAGTCGCCGACCTGGCCGGCCACCGACATCGCGTCGACCTCGATGGAGCCGAAGTCGTTGACGACGACCCCGATCCGGGTGCCGCCCCGGTTGCCGAGGAGGTGGTTGAGGACGGTCGTCTTGCCGGATCCGAGGAAGCCGGCGAGGACGATGACGGGGATGCTGTTCACCCGGTCGATCGTAGCCAGCGTCAGCCGAGGGCGGGGACCGGCCGCGGCGGGGTCGGCCCGGTGTAGCGGGCGGCCGGTCGGATGATCTTCGAGTCGGCGGCCTGCTCCAGGACGTTCGCGCTCCAGCCGACCACGCGGGCGGCGCAGAAGGTCGGGGTGAACATCTCGCGCGGCAGCCCGCACAGCTCCATGACCACGCCCGCGTAGAACTCCACGTTGGTGTGCAGTTCCCGGCCCGGCTTGAGCTCGGCGAGGATCTCCTCGACGTGCCGCTCGACCTCCACGGCGAAGTCCACGAGCGGGCCGCCGAACTGCAGGGCGATCCCGCGCAGCATCCGTGAGCGCGGGTCCTCGGTGCGGTAGACGGGGTGGCCGAAGCCCATGATCCGGTCGCCCGCGAGGACCCGCTCGCGGATCCACGGGTCGATCCGGTCGGCCGTGCCGATGGCGTCCAGGGTGTCCAGGGCCCGGCTGGGGGCGCCGCCGTGCAGGGGGCCGGAGAGCGCGCCGATCGCCCCGGTGAGGCAGGCCGCGACGTCGGCGCCGGTGGAGGCGATCACGCGGGCGGTGAAGGTGGAGGCGTTGAAGCCGTGGTCGATCGTGGAGATCAGGTACCGCTCGACCGCGCGGGCCCTGACCGGCTCGGGTTCCCGTCCGGTCAGCATGTAGAGGTAGTTCGCCGCGTACGGGAGGTCGTCGCGCGGTTCCACCGGCTCCAGCCCCTGGCCGAGCCGGTACAGGGCGGTGAGCAGGGTCGGTACGGCGGCGCAGGCGGCCAGCGCGTCGGCGGCCCGGCGTTCGGGGGTCAGGTCGTAGACCGGGCGGAAGCCGGCGCAGGCGCCGAGCAGGGAGAGCGCCGTGCGCAGTCCGGCGAGCGGGCCGGACAGGGCGGTGGCGCGGGCCAGGGCGGGCAGGGCGTCCCGCACCTCGGCGGGGAGCCTGCGCAGCGGGGCGACCTCGGCCGCGAAGGCGGCCCGCTCGGCGGCGTCGGCCGGCAGGGCGCCGCGGAACATCAGGTGCCAGACGTCCTCGAAGGTGCGGCTCCCGGCGAGCTCGACGGCCGAGTACTGGCGGTAGTGGTAGAAGCCCTCACGGCCTCGGACGTCACCGAGCCGGGTCTCGGTGACCACGACTCCCGCGAGTCCGCGGGGGATTTCGGCAGGTGCTGTGGTGGTGTTCATGGATCGACCATCCACGATGGACTCAATCACTGTCAATATTGATCTGATCAATCTATGTAGGGTGTGCGTCATGAACGACGAGTCGGGTGGACGCGAGTCCGGTGAGCGAAGGATCGGCACCCAGGAGGCGGCCCGGCTGCTGGGGGTGAAGCCCGCGACCGTGTACGCGTACGTCAGCCGCGGCCAGCTCACGAGCCGCCGCGACCCGGTCGGACGCGGCAGCAGCTTCGACGCCCGCGAGGTGGAGGCCCTGGCCCGGCGCAGTCGGCGCGAGGCGGCGGGGCCCTCCGGTTCCGCCGCCTCCGCCGGGGAGCTCTCCGTACGCACCGCGCTCACCCTCATCGAGGCCGACCGCTACTACTTCCGCGGCGTGGACGCCGTGGAACTGGCCTCGCGGTACCGCTACGAGGAGGTCGCCGAGTGGCTCTGGACGGGGACCCTGGTGCGCGGGGCCCGGTTCACCGCTCCCCCGGAGTCCCTCGCAGCGGCCCGGCGGGCGGTCGCCGCGCTGCCCGAGCACAGCGGTCCGATCGACCGGCTGCGCGTGGCCGTCGCCGCCGCGGCGGTCGCGGACCCGCTGCGCTTCGACCTGTCCGGGCCGTCGGTACTGGGCTCCGCGCGCTCTCTGATCCCCACCCTGGTCGGCGCCCTGCCCGAGGTGGGCCCGGCGCAGTGGGGCGGGGACGGCCGCCTCTCCCGGCAGCTGTGGCCCCGGCTCTCCGCCCTGGACCCCGATCCGGACGCGCTGGCCGTGCTGGACCTGGCCCTGGCCCTGCTGACCGACCACGATCTGGCCGCCTCGACCCTGGCCGTACGGGTGGCCGCGTCGGCGCGCGCGCATCCGTACGCGGTGGTCTCGGCCGGACTCGGCGCGCTCGAAGGCCCCCTGCACGGTGCGGCCGGGCGGCTCGCGCACCAGATGCTGGTGGAGGTGCTGGAGCGGGGCGGCGCGGCCCCCGTGGTGGCGGAGTACCTGCGGGCCGGACGCCGGGTGCCCGGGCTCGGACACCGGCTGTACGAGGGCCAGGACCCGCGGGCGACGGCGCTGTTCGCACGCCTGGAGCCGCTGGCGCAGGCCGCTCCGGCGCTGGGCGCGGCGCGCGAGGTGGCCGGGGTGATGGCCCGGCACGGCGACGGCCTGTACCCCAACGTGGACCTGGCGCTGGCGGTGCTGACGGTGTCCTGCGGGATGGCCCCGGAGGCCGGGGAGACCGTCTTCGCGGTGGCCCGCACGGCCGGGTGGATCGCGCACGCGCTGGAGGAGTACGAGGAGCGCCCGCTGCGGATGCGACCGAGCGGGCAGTACCACGGCCCCCGCCCGCCACAGCCGTTGCCGTGACGGGCGGGGTGCGGGGAGGCGTCCGGGGAGGGGCGCCCCGGGCTCAGCCGGCGTAGACCTCGAACTCGCCGAGCTGCCCGGCCGGCCAGCCGGTGTTGCCGGTGAAGGCCAGCCGCAGGTGGCGCAGGTTCGTACCGGGCGGGAGGGTGATGGTCACCTTGTTCCCGCTCGCCGGGTCGAAGACGTGGCCCTGGGGGCCGACGAGCGTGGTGAAGCCCGAGCCGTCGGAGCTGCCGAGGACGGACAGGGTCTGGGTCCTGGCCCCCCAGGCGGCCGGCGGCGGCAGCTTCAGGACCAGCCGGCCGACCTGGGTGGCGGCGCCGAGGTCGACCGTGAGCGACTGCGGGAAGGCGCTGTTGAGGCTCTCCCAGTAGCTGTTCGGGTCGCCGTCGACGGCCTTGGCCGCGTCATAGCCCTGGGTGTGCGAGGACTCGGCGACGGGCCGGCCCAGGGCCAGGTTGCGGGTGGGGTCCGGAGTCGGGGTGGGGTCCGGAATCGGCGTAGGGGTCGGCGTAGGAGTCGAGGTCGGCGTAGGAGTCGAGGTCGGCGTAGGCGAAGGCGTCGGTTCCGGTCCCGGCTGGTCGGTCGCCGGCGGGAACGGCCCGCAGTAGGTGTTCGGCAGCTTGGTGTTCCAGCCGGAGTTCCCACTGCCCTGCGTCAGCTTCAGCTGCGCGCCCAGGCAGCTGTAGACCGGCTCGGTGAAGCCGATCCGGGTGGCCCTGACGTTGGTCATGGACAGTTCGGCCGGGTCGTTGAACTGGAGCGCGAACGTCCCCGTCTTGTCGATGGTGACGTTGTCGAAGTGCACGCCCTTCGTGGTGCCGGACACGAAGTGGACGGCGGCGTAGGAGCTGTCCAGGATGTCGCTGTCGGTCACGTTGATCGCGGCCTTGTCGATGGAGCTCGCCCGGCTGTCGAACCACACGGCGCCGATCGGGAAGTTCCACCCGTAGTCGGTGTTCCCCGTCCGGATCAGGGTGTTGCGGGCCAGGGTGAAGGTGCCCGAGACGTCCGTCCCCTGGCCCGGGGTGACCCCGGGGTAGCGGTTGCCGACGTGCAGGCCGCCGCCGTTGGACAGGGTCTCGGCGGCCACGTTGTCGGTGACGCTGATGTCCTTGCCGCCGTAGATCGCGATGTTGTTGGCGAGGATCGGCAGGACGACGGTGTTGTGGCTGAAGGAGTTGGCGACGTTGTTCTTGGTGTCCGCCCACATGGCGAGGCCGTCGTCGCCCAGGTTGCGCAGGAAGGTGTTCTCGACGGAGGAGCGGGTGACGCCCCAGTGGAAGTTCACCCCGTCCGCCGTCTGGTCGAGGATCCGGCTGTTCCTGATGTGGAAGTTGTCCATCGGGCCGTCCATCCAGGCCCCGACCTTGGTCCGCTGCATCCACACGTTGTCGACGACGGAGTCGCTCATCGCCCCGCCGATGGCGTTGACCTGGTCGTCGTCGATGCGGTCGGCTATCTCGCCGATGATCGCGAAGTCCTTCAGCGTGACGTTTCGGCTCGGCCCGCCGCTCTCGTGCGGGCGGATCTGCCCGCCGTAGCCGCCGCCCTGTACGTACTTTCCGTAGATCCCGGCCGCGCGGCTGCGGTCGGTGGGGTGGCGCCCGGTGAGCACGGAGTACCAGGGTCCGGCCCCGCGCAGTGTCACCTTGTCCACCACCACGTGATCGGTGAGCTTGAAGGTGCCCTGCGGGATCCACACTTCCTTGGCCTGCGCCGCGCCCGCGTCCACCGCCTGCTGGAAGGCGGCCGTGGAGTCGGCGGAGCCGTTCGGATCGGCCCCGAAATCGGTCACCGACAGCGAACCGGCCGGCCGCGTCCCGGGCGGCGCGACCTCCTCGAAGTCGGCGAGGTCCACGACCGCCCACGGGGTGGCGCCGAGCGAGGCCAGGGTGAGGCGGACCTTGGAGCCCGCCGGGAGGGTCTTCCCGAAGAGCGTGCGGGTCTCCTCGTAGAAGTGGTGCGGCTTGTCGCCGCTCGGCTGGTTGATGAAGGGATAGCTGCCGTAGAACCAGCTGTACTCGGAGGTGAAGTCCAGGTCCTTCAGTTTGGTCCCGTCGAGCTTCAGCTCCACGGGTGCGCTGATCCCCGTACCGGCCGCGTTGTCCGGTACGGAATAGCGCACGCTCATCGCGTTCGCGGGTTTGGCCAGCGTGAACTCGACATACTCCCCCGCCGCGTCCAGGCGTACGGCGCTGCGCCCGGAGGCCTCGGCGGGCAGGGTCGTGTAGGTCCGGTCGGGCCCGATCACCGATCCGCTGGTGGCCGCCCGCTCCGCCTCCTGCTCGGTGAAGGGCACCGTGGCCCCGCGCCCCTGGACGTCCAGCGGGGACAGGACGGCCGCGGCGGCCGTCGCGGTGGGGGCCGCCACCAGCGGCAGGGCGGCGGCCGCCCCGAGGACGGCGGTCGCGGCCAGCGCGGCGAGCAGCGCGTTCACCGGCCTCCCGCGTGCTGCGATACGTGCTGCTGCGCTCAAGGCGGTGGGACCTCTCCATGCGGTACGGGGGTGTGCACGGGCGGCTCTACGGGGGCTACGGGCCGTGGCCCGGCAAGGGATGGTTCCGGCGGTCCGGCCGCGGCGTCAGGTCCGCAGCCAGACCGCCGTGTCCTGCCCGAGCAGCCCGTCCGCATCCAGGGCGGAGCTGCTCAGCAGGAGGCTCGTGTGGGCCGGCAGCGGGACCGGCTCCGGGGACAGGTTGGCCACGCAGACCAGTCCGTCGGGGCGGCTGAAGGCGAGCACCCCGGCCGGCGCGGGCAGCCAGTCCAGGGATCCGCCGCCGAAGCCGGCCGCGGCGCGGCGCAGGCCCAGGGCCGTTCGGTAGAGGGTGAGCATCGAGGCCGGGTCCCCGTCCTGCCGGTCCGCGGCGTACTGCGGCCAGTTCTCCGGCTGGGGCAGCCAGGGCTCGCTCCAGGGCTCGGCGGTCCACGGCAGCGGGACCCTGCACCCGTCCCGTCCCGGGTCGGTGCCACCGGACCGGAAGTGCATGGGGTCCTGGATCCGGCCGAGCGGGATGTCCGCCTCCGGAAGCCCCAGTTCCTCGCCCTGGTACACGTAGACGGCGCCGGGCAGGGCGAGGGTCAGCAGCGCGGCGGCGCGGGCCCGCCGGGTGCCCAGCTCCAGGTCGGCGGGGGTCCCGAAGGCTTTGGTGGCGAAGTCGAAACAGGTGTCGGCGCGCCCGTAGCGGGTGACCGTACGGGTCACGTCGTGGTTGCACAGCACCCAGGTCGCGGGGGCTCCGACGGGGGCGTGCTCGGCGAGGGTCTCTTCGATGGAGGTGTGCAGCCGGGCGGCGTCCCACGGGCAGCTGAGGAAGGAGAAGTTGAAGGCGGTGTGCAGCTCGTCGGGGCGCAGGTAGCGGGCGAAGCGCTCGGAGTCCGGCAGCCAGACCTCGCCGACGAAGATGGCCCCGTACTCGTCGGCGATGGCCCGCCACGAGCGGTAGATGGTGTGCAGGTCGTCGCGGTCGATGTACGGGTGGACCTCACCGGGCCAGGGCTCGGGCGGGCGGCCGGCCAGGTCGGGCAGGGCCGGGTCCTTGGCGAGCAGGGCCGCGGAGTCGATCCGTACGCCGGACACTCCCCGCTCGAACCAGAACCGCAGGACTTCTTCGTGTTCCCGGCGGACGGCGGGGTGGTCCCAGTTGAGGTCGGGCTGCTCGGGGGTGAAGAGGTGCAGGTACCACTCCCCGTCCGGTACCTGCGTCCAGGTGGCCGCTCCGTTGAACTGCGAGGGCCAGTCCCCCGGCGGCAGTTCGCCGTTCTCTCCGCGGCCCGGCCGGAAGTGGAAGAGCTCCCGCTCGGGGCTGCCGGGGCCGGCGGCGAGGGCGGCCTTGAACCAGGCGTGCTGGTCGGACACGTGGTTCGGAACGATGTCGACAATGGTGCGGATGCCCAGCTCACGGGCCTCCGCGATGAGCTTCTCGGCTTCGGCGAGGGTGCCGAAGGCGGGGTCGATGGTGCGGTAGTCGGCGACGTCGTAGCCGCCGTCGGCGAGCGGGGAAAGGTACCAGGGGGTGAACCACAGGGCGTCCACGCCCAGTTCGGCGAGGTAGGGGAGGTGTGCCCGGACGCCCACCAGGTCACCGGTGCCGTCCCCGTCGCCGTCGGCGAAGCTCCGTACGTACACCTGGTAGATGGCGGCCGAGCGCCACCAGTCGGCGGCGTTTTCGGGCAGGGGAAAGTCAGCCACGGAGGGGTCCTTTCACGGCGTTCTTTTCACAGCGGTCTTTTCACGGGGGGCGACCGGGCACGGCGGCGGAGCGGGGTGGTGCTCACCCCTTGAGGGAGCCTGCCGTCAGGCCGCTCATGATGTTGCGCTGGAAGATCAGGAAGATGATGAGCGTGGGCGCCGAGGCCATCGCGAGTGCGGCGACGAGATGGTTCTCGGGCACTCCCCTGGCGAGTGAGTAGATGCCGACGTTGAGCGTCTGCAGGGCCGGGTCGGGGAGGGTGAGCATGGGCCAGAGGAAGTCTTTCCAGACCCCGACGACGGCGAAGATCGACACGACGCCGAGGACGGGACGGGACATCGGCAGGACCACGGAGCGCAGGGTGCGCAGGGCGGAGGCTCCGTCGATGGCGGCGGCATCGAGGATCTCGCCGGGGATGGAGTCGAAGAATCGTTTCAGAAGGAAGATGTTGAAGGCGTTCGTGACCGAGGGCAGCCAGATCACCCAGGGCGTGTTGAGCAGGTTCCGCTCGATGAGAGGCATGTCCAGGACCGTGAGGTACTGCGGAACGACGAGGACGGTGGCCGGGATCATCAGGGTCGCCAGCATCATGCCGAGGACCGCCTTGCCGAAGACCGGGCGGAGCTTGGACAGCGAGTAGGCGGCGGCCACGTCGAGGACGAGCTGGAAGGCCAGGGCGCCGAAGGCGTAGTAGAGGGTGTTGAACAGCAGCTTGGCGAGGTCCATGACCTTCCAGGCCGCCGAGTAGTTCTCGGTGTGCAGGGAGCCCGGCACCACGGTCGGCGGGACCTGGGTGAACTCCGCGGTGCTCTTGAGGCCGCCCGCGACCATCCAGTAGAGGGGCCCGAGGAAGACGACCGTGAAGCCGATCACGACCACGGCCAGGACGGCCCAGTAGGCGACCTTGCCCCGGGTGCGGCCGAGTTGGGCCGGCGATATGAGCGTGCGCTCTGACATGTGAGGTGCTCCCGTCAGTTCTCGTTGTCGCGGCTCAGCCGGACGTACACGGCGGAGAAGCCGGCGAGCAGGACGAGCAGGCACAGGCCCAGGGCCGCGGCGCCGCCGTACTGGTTGAAACTGAAGGCGTACTGGTAGATGAGGACGACGACGGTGGTGGTCGATCCCTCGGGGCCGGCACCGCCCGTGAGCATGAACGGTTCGACGAACACCTGCATCGTCGCGATGACCTGCATGAGCAGCATCAGCGAGAGGATGAGCTTGGTCTGCGGGATCGTGACGTGCCAGATCTTGCGCAGCACCCCGGCCCCGTCGAGCTCCGCCGCCTCGTAGAGCTCCCCGGGGATTCCCTGGAGGGCCGCCAGATAGATCAGGGTCGCGCCGCCCATGTTCATCCACGTGGAAGCGATGACCACGGAGACCATCGCGGTATCGGTGGATTGCAGCCAGTCTTGCGCCGGCAGGTGCAGGAATTCCAGAATTCTGTTGAAGACCCCGTAACCGGGGTCGTAGAAGTACTTGAAGAGCAGGACCGAGGCCACCGGCGGCATCATCACCGGGAGGTACACCAGCAGGCGCAAGTAACCCTGCGCGTGCCGGAATTCGTTGAGCACGATCGAGACCACGAACGGGACGGCGAAGCCGAGGACCAGCGCGAGCCCGCTGAAGAGCAGGGTGTTGCGCCAGGCCTGCCAGAACGCCGGGTCGTTGAAGACGTAGCGGAAATTGTCCCAGCCGACCCAGTGGACGGCTCCGCCCTCGGTCTTCTGGAAGGCCAGCAGGAACTCCCGGACCATCGGGTACCAGGAGAAGAAGGAGAAGCAGAGGACGGCGCCGATCAGAAAGCCGTGGGCCGAGAGGTTCCGCTTGAACGCCCGGAGGAACTCCTCGCGAGAGGTACCGGGCAGGGTGGGAGCCGACATCGCCGCTCGCTCCTTGGTGGGTCGTCGCCGTCGATTTCTTGCGGGGTACGGGGCCTGCGGGCGGGTCCGGGCCGGGGAGGCAGCCCGGACCTCCCCGGCCGGGACCGCTACTGGTTGGCCAGCACCTGGTTGACGGCCTTCTCGGCCTCCGCGAGGAGCTGCGCCGTGTCGGCGTCCTTGTTGGTCAGGACCGCCGACATCACCTTGTCGAGGACCTTGTAGACCTCCTGGGCCTTCGCCGGCTCGGCCTTGCCGGCCACCGGGTTGTCCAGGAAGGACTTGAAGTTGGCGACCGGCATGGTGGCGCTGGCGGCCTTCAGCTCGTCGTCCTTGGCCTTGCTGGCGCCAGTGAAGAAGGCGGGCTGCGGAAGCCCGACCGGCAGGCCGTCGGTCTTGGAGCGGTCGTACTGGAACTGCCCCTTGCCGACCGCCAGCGTCTTGAAGTTCAGCCAGGCGATGGCGGCCTTGACCTTGTCGGGCGAGCTGCCCTTCTTGATCATGTAGCCGTTGCCGCCGGCCAGTGTCGCAGCGCCGCCGGGGATGGGGCCCATGCCGAAGTTCTCGTACTTGCCGGAGAGCTGCTGGACCATGTACGAGATGTCGTCGGGCGCGGCGAGGAACATGCCGAGCTTGTCCGAGGCCATCTGCTTCTGCAGGTCACCCCACTTGAGCAGCTGGGTCTTGCCCATGCTGTCGTCTTCCCAGCGCATGGCCTTGAGGTTGTCCGCGACCTGCTTGCCGGTCGCGTTGTTGAAGGCGGCCTTGCCGTCGGCTCCGACGATGTCTCCGCCCAGGCCGTACATGGCGGCCGTGAAGTGCCAGCCGCCGGTGTTCTCGACGCTGTACTCGCCGTAGCCGGCGGTGCCGTTGCCGAGCGCCGCGATCTTCTTGGCGGCCGCGCGGACCTCTTCCCAGGTGCGCGGGGGCTGGTCGGGGTTGAGGCCCGCCTGCTGGAAGAGCTTGCGGTTGATCAGCAGGCCCATCGTGTAGTTGCTGGTGGGCAGCCCGTAGAGCTTGCCGTCCTGCTTGAGGGTGTTGATGACGTTCTTGTCGATGTCGCCGAAGGCCGGCACCGACTGGGCGTTGACGTAGGCCGAGATGTCCTCGGCGCCGTCGTTGTCCAGGACCTGCTTGAGATCGGTGAAGTAGGCGTAGAAGACGTCCGGCTGCGACTTGGCCTTGAGCATCGCCGTGAACCGCGGGGGCTCCAGGCACTGGCCGGGGGTGGAGCGGCCGTCGATCGTGACGTTCGGGTACGTCTTGTTGAACTCCGCCACGTCCTCCTTCCACTGCTTGAGCTCGGGGGCCTTGGCCGCCGGCGGCATGCAGTCGATGGAGATGGTGACCTTGGTCTTCGGGTCGAGCGGCGCGGAGGCGTCCGTGGAACCGCCGGACGGCCGGCCCTTGGGGTCGTCCCCGCTGCTGCTCGTGCCGCAGGCCGCGAGGGCGGTGACGGCGAGCGCCGAGACGAGGGCGGTCGCGGTGGTGCGGCGGATGTTGGTTCTCATCGGTGGTCCCCTTCGAGCATCGAGCAGGAGGCGTGGGGCGTGTAAGGAGGCGAGCGCGGCACACTCAACCACCACCTACAGATGAACGCAATATCTCGCGCAGATTTCGCAAGAGATTGGCAGCAGAGTGCCGGACGGTTCCGTCGAAGAACGCAAAACAGGGCCCCGAAACGTCAGCGGGACGTTTCGGGGCCCTGTGGCCGGGGGTGAACTCGGTTGAGCCCGGCGGGGGGTTACGCCGGACGGGGGCGCGGCACCTGCGCGGTGGAGCCCCGCACCACGAGCTCGGGCTCGAACAGCAGCTCGCCGGGCTGTACGGCGGCCCCCTGGATCTGGGCGGTGAGCAGCTCCACGGCAGCCCGCCCCATGGCCTCGATGGGCTGCCGGACGGTGGTCAGCGGGGGCTCGGTGCAGTTCATGAAGGCCGAGTCGTCGTACCCGACGACGGAGACCTCCCGGGGCACGTCCAGCCCGCGCCGGCGGGCGGCCCGGATGGCTCCCAGGGCCAGCGGGTCGCTCGCGCAGATGATGCCGGTCACCCCGCGGTCCAACAGCCTCGACGTGGCCGCGTGGCCGCCCTCCAGGGAGAACAGCGCCCGCTCCACGTGCGCGGCGGGCAGCTCGGTACCGGCCGCCGCGGCGACCGCCTGGGCGGCCACGAGCTTGCGCAGGGAGGGGATGTGGTCGGGCGGGCCCAGCACCAGGCCGATGCGCTCGTGACCGAGGGAGGCCAAGTGGCGCCAGGCCTGTTCGACCGCGACGGCGTCGTCGCAGGAGACGCACGGGAAGCCGAGGTCCTCTATCGAGGCGTTGATGAGCACCACCGGGACCTTGCGGTCGTGGAGCAGCCGGTAGTGCTCGTGCGGGGCGTCGGCCTGCGCGAAGAGCCCGCCGGCGAAGACGACGCCGGACACCTGCTGCTGGAGCAGGAGCTCGACGTAGTCGGCCTCGGAGACCCCGCCGGTCGTCTGCGTGCAGAGCACGGGGGTCAGCCCCTGCTGCGCCAGCGCGCCGCCGATCACCTCGGCGAAGGCCGGGAAGATCGGGTTCTGGAGTTCCGGCAGGACCAGGCCGACCAGCCGGGCACGTTCGCCGCGCAGCTGGGTGGGGCGCTCGTAGCCGAGGACGTCCAGGGCGGTGAGCACGGACTGGCGGGTTGTCTCAGAGACGCCCGGCTTGCCGTTGAGCACCCGGCTGACCGTTGCCTCGCTGACCCCCACCTTCTTCGCCACTTGAGCAAGTCGTCGCGTCATGAGCGCAAGAGTAGCGCAAACAATGCAAGTTCCTTGCAGTTCGATTACGGCCAGTTTGGCCCATCGGAAACCGGCGCGGAACCCCCCGCACCCCACCGGTCCCACCGGGCCCCGGGGGCGGCGAGCGGCGGGGCACCCCGAAGGGATGCCCCGCCGCCCTCGTGCCCTGCCGTACGCCGCCCGCTAGGGCAGCTGGTTGATCCTGAACGTCGAGGTCGTGTTCCGCACGTCCACGGCGTTGTCGCTCATCCGCAGGTTGTGGAACGTGACCTCACCGACCGTCGGCCCCTGTCCCGCTTCGGGCATCTCGTTGGCCCAGAGACCGAAGCCGGACTTGGCGTCGAAGGCGTCACCGCTCTTCTTCGCCCCCGTGATGGTGATGTCGCGCAGAACGGTGTCCTTGATGGGATTGACCGGCTGGCCCCCGATGTACTGCGTCTGGAACATGATTCCGCTGTACGTCGGATCGACGATGTCCACGTTGTTGATGCGGATTCCCTGGAACACCTTGGAAGCGGAGAAGATCCAGATTCCGGGGAAGGTCTGCGCCCCCCAGAAATGGCCTCCGGCCCGGACGATCGAGATGTTCTCGAAGAGCGTCGGGTCGGTCCCGAATCCGTTCATCGGATACCCGAAGTCCAGCGAGCTGATCGTGATGCCCGAGTAGACGAGGATGTCGGCGATGTAGATGTTGCGGAAGGTGTTGTTGAAGCCGCCGTAGACGGCGACACCGGCCGCGCGCCAGGTGAGGATCGCGCTCAGGTTCTCGTAGACGTTGTTCTTCATGTCCGCGCCGCCCGCGTCGATGGCGGAGAACAGCGCGAAGCTGTCGTCACCCGTGGAGCGCGCCTCGATGTTGGTCACGAGGTTGTCCGTGCTGCCGTTGGTCATGTTGATGCCGTCGGCGAAGGTGTCGCGGATCCGCGAGTTCTTGATCGTGATCCGGTCGGTGTTGGCGCCCCAGTAGAGGCACACCTGGTGTTCGTTCCAGATGTTGTCGATGGTCATGTCGGTCACGTTGGAGAAGTCGAAGACCTTGCCCGGACCGTCGATGCGCGAGGTGTAGTTGCCGAAGTAGGCGAAGCCCGTGAAGGACGAGCCCTTCGCGGTGCCCTCCGCGCGCCAGCCGTTGTCGGTGTTGTCCTGCGAGGACGGCGCGTGGAAGCGGGTGAACCACGGTCCGGCTCCGACGACCTGCACGGCCTTGCCGTACACCTGGAACTTGCTGGCCGTGTCGTAGTCGCCCGGCGGCAGGTAGACGCCCACGAGCTTGCCCGTGGTGTCCATGCGGACCTTGTCCAGGGCGTTCTGCACGTCCTGGTGGGTGAAGCCGGCGGGCACCGTGTAGGTGGCCGGGTCGGGGTTGGGGATCACCGTGGCCTGTTCCAGGCTCACGAAGTCGATCGCGTAGGTGGTGGTGTTCGCCGCGTCCTTCTGGAGGCGGATCTTGCTGCCCTGCGGGACGGTCTCGCCGAGGAGGATGTTGGCCTCGTCGTAGATGTGCCGCGGGGCTCCGGCGCTCGGTGCGTTGCCCGGGCCGGCCTCGGCCCCGTAGAGCCAGGCGTACTTCGAGGTCAGCGGCAGGGCCTTCTTCAGGACGCCGTTGACGTAGACGTTGATGGTGGAGTCGATGCCGCCGCCGCCCGGCGCGTCCGGGATGGAGAAGCGGGTGACCAGGGTGTTGGTCGCGGCCCGGGTGGTGAACTCGACGTACTCGCCCGTCGCGTCCAGGTTCACGGCCTTGCGGCCCGAGGCCTCGCCGGCGATGTCACCGACGGTCCGGTTGGGGCCGACGACATTGGCGCCGCCGCCGACCACGCCGTCCTCCGCCTCGTAGGTGTCGTAGGGCATGTTCGCCCCGCGGCCCACGAAGAAGGGCTTGGTGGAGGTGTTGTTGGCGCGCTTGACCGGCAGTTCGTTGGCGTCGTCGGCGAGGACCACCTTGACGGTGTACTTGCCGTTGGCCGCGGTCCAGTTGCCGAGCGCGATCGGCGCGGAGGAGGCGCCGGCCGCGAGCGCGCCGCTGAAGGATCCCGTCAGGGTACGGAGGGTGGCGCCGCCCGCGTCCTGCAGGGTGAGGGTGACGTTGTGGGTGCCCGCGGCGGCGGCCACGGTGCCCTGATTCTTGACCGTGACGGAGAAGTCCACGGACTGGCCGGCGGAGGGTGCGCTCGGCGACCACCCGACGGACGAGGCCACCAGGTCCGAGCTGTCGACCGGGCGGACCACCAGCGGGGAGCCGGTGAGGCTGTTGTTGGTCTCGTTCTGCTCGATGACCGTGTTCGCCTCGTCGACGATCGCGCTCAGCGGGTAGCTGCCCGCGTCCCGCGGGCCGATGCCGGCCGTGACGGTGGCCGTGGCGCCGGCGGCCAGCGCGGGCACGGTGGCGGAGGCGATCTTCGATCCGCCGAGCTGGAACGAGACGGAGGTCGCCGCCGCCGCGGCCGGGCCGCTGTTCTTGACGGTGGCGGACAGGGTGACGGAGTCCGACTCGACCGGGGTGGCCGGGCTGGCGCCGACCGCGGTGACCTGGAGGTCCGGGTTGGGCGCAGCGACGCCGATGACCTGGAACTCCGCGATCTGGCCGTTGGAGGAACCGGTGTTGGAGGTGAAGCGCAGCTGCACGTCCGCGATCCGGGCGTTCACCGGGATGGTGACGGTGTTGGAGCCGGAGGCCGGGTTGAAGACGTAGTCCTTGGCGGCCACCAGGCCGGTGACGCCCGAGGCGCCCTGCTCGCGGCCGAGGACCTGGATGTTCTGGGTGCGGGTGCCCCAGCTGCTGTCCGGGTTGAGCTTGAGGACCAGGCGGTCGACGTCGGCGTTGGAGCCGAGCTTCACGGTCAGCGTGCTCGGGTAGGCGCCGCCCGCGCCCTCCCAGTAGGTGGAGGTGCTGTTGTCGTTGGCGTTCTCCGCGACGAAGGTGTGGATCACGGAGGAGCCCTCGATGGGCTTGCCGACGGCCAGGTTGGAGCCGCCCGTGCCTCCGCTGCCGTTGCGGGTCACGGTGTTGCTGTCGCCGGAGCGGTTGCCCGCCGCGTCCTTGGCCCGGACGAAGTAGCTCACGGTGGCGGTGGCCGGCTGCGTGTCCGTGTAGGTGGTGGCGTTGCCCGCGACCGTGGTGAGCAGCACGTTGTTGGCGAAGACCTCGTAGCCGGTGACGCCGGTGTTGTCGGTGGAGGCCTGCCAGGCCAGCTTGATCTGGCCGGCGGCCGGCTCGGTGAAGGCCAGGGCCCCCGGGGCGGTCGGGGCCTGGGTGTCGCCGGTTTCGCCGGCGCGGGTGACGGTGTTGCTGTTCGCCGACTGGTTGCCGGCCGCGTCCTTCGCCCGGACGTAGTAGGTCACGCTCGCGGAGGCGGGCTGGGTGTCGGTGTAGGTGGTGACGTTGCCCGCGACGCTGGTGCGCAGCTGGTTGTTGGCGTAGACGTCGTACCCGGTGACGCCGGTGTTGTCGGTGGCGGCGTTCCAGGTGAGCTTGATCTGGCCCGTCGCGGGCTCGGTGTAGGCGAGCGCCGCCGGGGCCGTCGGGGCCTGGGTGTCGCCGGTCGTCGGGCCGTAGACCTCCAGCTCGGAGAGCTGCCCGCCGGGCTGTACGGAGTTGGACGCTATCCACACCCGTACGTAGCGGGTGGTCGTGGCGTCGAAGGTGATGCTCACCGTGTTGCCGCCGGCGGGGGTGAAGTCGTACCCCTTGGACGCCGTCAGGTCGGTGTACTCCGTGCCGTTGGCGCTGCCCTGGATCTTGAGGGTCTGGGTGCGGGCGCCCCAGTTCTCGGGCAGCTTGAGGACCACGCGGTCCACGCGGACGGAGGAGCCCAGGTCGGCCTGGAGCCACTGGGGCATGGCGTTGTTGACGCTCTCCCAGTAGCTGGCGGCGTTGCCGTCGCCGGCGTTGCCCGGCACGTAGACCTGGGTGTTGCTGCTCGCGGTGAAGGTCTTGCCGAGGGCCAGGTTGGTCCCGGAGTCACCGGGGGCACGGACCTCCAGCTCGGAGAGCTGGGCGGCCTGCCATCCGGTGTTGGCGGTGATGTCGATCCGCACGTACCGGGCCTGGGTGGCCGGGAAGCCGATGGTGACCACGTTTCCGGCGCCCTGGCCGAAGGTGTACGTCGCCGAGCTCACCAGGGTGCTGAAGCTGGTGCCGTCGGCGCTGCCCTGGACGGACAGGGTCTGGTTGCGGCTCTCCCAGGAGGCGGGGAGCTTGAGCACCACCTGGTCGACGCGGGTGGTGGCTCCGAGGTCGGTCTGCACCCATTGCGGGAAGGTGCTGCCGGCGCTCTCCCAGTACGAGGACTGGTTGCCGTCGGTGACGTTGCCGGCCGCGTAGGCGCCGTTGGTGCTGCTCGCCGTGGCGGGCCTGCCCGCCGAGACGCTCGGTCCGCCGGCGGCCACGGCGGTCAGAGCGGGCCAGCCCAGCATCAGCAGGGCCGTGCTGATCAAGGCGGCCAGGGTCCGCCATCTCCAGTTGTGCCTTCTCATATGTCCTCGTCCCTCGACATGAACTTTCTGAACCATGGGAGATAGGAATTTGCAGCGTGCGGTGCGAGAGTTGCAGAGCTTTGGCGAGTCGTCTACATCTCCGACCGCACTTTTATGCCGTCATCGCTTGCGCAAGCTGGGCGCAAATAACGCAAGCCATTTGCGTGAGGGGGAGAAATTCCGCTTACGTCCGAACCGCCCTACGGTTCGTACTCATGCGGTACCTGCGGTTCCTCCACACGAGCGCTCGGCGCCTCGGGCTGCCCAGACGGGCCGCCTCCCAGATCCTGCTGACCCAGCTGGCCATCGCCGCCGGGGTCCTCGCCCTGGCCACCGGCCTCTTCCTGGCCCCGCTGAGCGCGCAGCTCGACGACCAGGCCATGCGGCGCGCCCTGGCCATCGCCCAGAGCGCCGCCGCCGACCCCTCGCTGGCCACCGGCCTCCTCGGCTCGGCTCCCTCGCCGGACAGCCCCGTACAGGCCTCGGCGGAGCGGATCCGCTCGGCCACGGGCGCCGAGTACGTGGTGGTCCTGGACCTGGACGGCATCCGCCGCTCGCACCCGAGCCCCGACCGCGTCGGACGGCACGTCTCCACCGACCCCGGCGACGTCCTGGCCGGCCGCGAGGTCATGGAGATCGACGAGGGCACCCTGGGCCGCTCCGCGCGCGGCAAGGTCCCCCTGCTCGCCGCCGACGGCGAGATCGTCGGCGCCGTCTCGGTCGGCATCGCCTACGACAGCGTCCAGGGCCGCCTGCTGGGCGCCATCCCGGGCCTGCTCGCGTACGCGGGCGGCGCCCTGGCCGCGGGCGCCCTCGCCGCCTACCTGCTCTCGCGCAGGATCCACCGGCAGACCCGCGACCTGGCCTTCTCCGATATCGCCGGCCTGCTCGCCGAACGCGAGGCGATGCTGCACTCCATCCGCGAAGGCGTGATCGCCCTCGACCGGGCCGGCCGGGTCCGGCTGGTCAACGACGAGGCGGCCCGGCTGCTGGGCCTCGCGCCCGAGGCCGCCGGTGCCGTCGCGGGGCGCGCGCTGGACGAGCTGCTCGGCGCGGGCCGCACCACCGACGTCCTCACCGGCCGGGTCACCGGCCGCGACCTGCTCACGGTCCAGGGCGGCCGGGTCCTGGTCGCCAACCGGATGCCCACCGAGGACGGCGGAGCCGTGGCCACCCTGCGCGACCGCACCGAGCTGGAGCACCTGGGCCGCGAGCTCGACTCCACCAAGGGCCTGATCGACGCCCTGCGCGCCCAGGACCACGAGCACGCCAACCGGCTCCACACCCTCCTGGGCCTGCTGGAACTGGGCCTGTACGAGGAGGCCGTGGAGTTCGTCACGGAGGTGGTCGGCGTGCACCGCAGCACCGCCGAACAGGTCACCGAGAAGGTGCACGACCCGCTGCTGGCCGCCCTACTGATGGGCAAGGCCACGGTCGCGGCGGAGCGCGGGGTCCCCCTGCGGCTGGCCGATTCCGCCCTGCTGCCCGACCACCTCGTCGACCCGGGAGGTCTGGTCACCATCCTCGGCAACCTCGTCGACAACGCGCTGGACGCCGCAGTGGGCTCTCCCGCACCGCTGGTCGAGGTCGACATCCGGGCGGACGGCCGCACGGCGGTCCTGCTGGTCCGCGACAGCGGCCCCGGCGTCCCGGTGGCGCGCCGCGAGGAGATCTTCACCGAGGGCTGGTCGACCAAACTGCCCCCGGTCGGCGCCCACCGCGGACGCGGGCTCGGCCTCGCCCTGGTGCGGCGCCTGGCCGAGCGGCAGGGCGGCACGGTCCGGGCCGGCGAGGCGGCGGACGGAGGGGCGGAATTCTCCGTCGTGCTCCCGGAGGCCCTGCGATGAGTGATTCCGGCGTGTTCGACGTGCTGGTCGTGGACGACGACGTGCGGGTTGCCCGGATCAACGCGGCCTACGTGGCCAAGGTCCCCGGCTTCCGCGTGTCGGCCCAGGCCCACTCGGCGGCGGAGGCACTGGCGCTCCTCGACTCACGCCCGGTCGACCTGATCCTCCTCGACCACTACCTCCCCGACGGGAACGGCCTCGACCTGGTCCGCCGCCTGCGCGAGCGCGGCCACCACACCGACGTGATCATGGTGACGGCCGCCCGCGACCTGGCCACCGTCCAGGCCGCGATGCGCCTCGGCGCCCTCCAGTACCTGGTCAAACCCTTCACCTTCGCGGGCCTGCGCACCCGTCTGGAGGCCTACGGGGCCCTGCGCCGCACCCTGGACACGGGCGGCGAGGCCGAACAGTCCGAGGTGGACCGGATCTTCGGCGCCCTCGCCGCGGCCGGCGCCGACGCCCCGAGCGACCTCCCCAAGGGGCACTCCCCCACCACCGCGGACCTGGTCCGCGGGATCCTGCGCACGGCCGAAGGCCCACTCTCCACCCAGCAGATCGCCGACCGCGCGGGCATCAGCCGCCAGACCGCCCAGCGATACCTCAAACTCCTCGACCGCGCCGGCCGCGTCACCCTCGCCCTGCGCTACGGCGAGACGGGCCGCCCGGAACACCGCTACGCCTGGCGCCCGCCCACCACGGGCTGACGCGGACCGGCCGGCCGTTCCCGCTCCCCCGCCACGTCGGCCTACACCGCCCCCGCGCCGGTCAGCGCGCGGACCTCGGTCTCGGCGTACCGCCGCTCGTCCGGCTCCTCCGCGGAGGTCACGGTGCCCAGCCAGCCGGCCAGAAAGCCCAGCGGGATGGACACGAGGCCCGGATTCTGGAGCGGGAAGAACTGGAAGTCCACACCCGGGAACAGGGATTCGGGGCTGCCCGAGACCACCGGGGACAGGGCCACCAGCAGCACGGCCGGGAGCAGCCCCCCGTACACCGACCAGACGGCGCCCCGCGTGGTGAATCCGCGCCAGAACAGCGAGTACAGGAGCACCGGCAGGTTCGCCGAGGCCGCCACCGCGAAGGCCAGACCCACCAGGAAGGCCACGTTCAGGTCCTGGGCGAGCAGACCCAGAGCGATCGCCACCGCCCCGATCCCGACCGCCGCCACCCTGGCCACCGCCACCTCGCTGCGCTGCCGTGCGTGGCGGCGCTTGAGCGAGGCGTACAGGTCGTGCGCGACGGAGGCCGACGAGGCGAGGGTGATCCCCGCGACCACCGCGAGGATGGTCGCGAAGGCGATGGCCGCCACGAAGGCGAACAGCACCGCGCCGCCGGTCGAGTCGGCCCCGCCGCCCAGGAAGGCCGCGAGCAGCGGAACCGCCGTGTTCCCCGAGGCGTTGGAGGCCCTGACCTGCTCCGGCCCAAGCAGCGCCGCCGCACCGAAGCCCAGCACGATGGTCATCAGGTAGAAGCCGCCGATCAGCCCGATCGCCCACACCACCGACCGGCGGGCCGCCCGCGCCGTGGGCACGGTGTAGAAGCGCGACAGGATGTGCGGCAGCCCGGCGGTCCCCAGGACCAGGGCGAGGCCGAGGCTCATGAAGTCGAAGCGGGCCGTCCAGTCCCCGCCGTACTTGAGCCCGGGGCCCAGGAACCGGTCGCCGTGCCCGCTGCGCTCGGCTGCGCTGCTGAGCAGCTGGTCGAAGTTCCCGTGGAAGCGCAGCAGCACGAGCACCGTCAGGGTGATCGCGCCGCCCATCAGCAGCACGGCCTTGACGATCTGGATCCAGGTGGTGGCCCGCATGCCGCCGAAGGACACGTAGATCACCATGAGGGCGCCGACCCCGATGACGGTCAGCGTCCGTGCGGTCCGGCCCGAATCGGCGAGCAGCAGGCCCACGAGGCTGCCGGCGCCGACCATCTGCGCGACGAGGTACAGCACGGAGACGACCACCGACGAGGTCCCGGCGGCGATCCGCACCGGCCGCTCGCTCATCCGCGCGGCGACCACGTCGGCGAGGGTGAACCGGCCGCAGTTGCGGACGAGTTCGGCGACGAGGAACAGGACGACCAGCCAGGCGACCAGGAAGCCCACCGAGTACAGCAGGCCGTCGTAGCCGAAGAGGGCGATGACGCCGGAGATGCCGAGGAAGGAGGCGGCGGACATGTAGTCGCCCGCGATGGCGAAACCGTTCTCCATCGGCGAGAACAGCCGACCGCCCGCGTAGAACTCCTCCGCCGAACCGTGCCGGTTGCGGCTCACCCAGGTGGTGATGCCCAGGGTGACGGCGATGAACACGCTGAACAGGAGCAGCGCCAGCGTTTGGTGCTCGGTGGTCACCGGCCCGCCCCCCGTGCACGGGTGCGCTCCCCGGCGTCCGCCCGGCGGACCTGCTCCTGCTCGAAGACCGTCCAGCGCAGGTCCAGCGCCGCGCGGTCGCGCCGCAGCCGGGCGTGCCGGGCGTAGGCCCAGGTCAGCAGGAAGGTGCTGAGGAACTGGCCGAGGCCCGCGAGCAGGGCCACGTTGACGGACCCGAACACCGGCCGGGCCATCATGCCGGGCGCCGTGGTGGCGGCGATCACGTAGGCCACGTACCAGAGGAAGAAGCCGATGGTCGCGGGGACGACGAACCTCCGGTAGCGGCCGCGCACCTCCTGGAAGGCGGCGCTGCGCTGCACTTCGAGGTAGATGTCGGACGCTGCGCGCGGGGGCGCGCCGCCGGGGCCGGAGCTCGGGGGTGACGTTTCCGCTCCGCCGCCCGGCGCTCCGCCGGACCCCTCGCCCTCGCCCCAACCGACGGCCAGCGCGTCGTACCAGGGGTCGTCCAGCCGGATCGTTCCGGCATCACGACCTTCGTGCTTGTCCACCGAACTCTCCTTGTCCGCCGCCGCAGTGGCCGCGTGCCCACAAGGATGTGCGGGAGGGACGGTTTCCGGACTGGTGTCCCGGCGCTCTTCACTCCATCAGGTGATGGAGCGAAGAGCACGGGTGTGCCAGGGCCACGGAAGTGCCACCGGGGGTTCCCCGGTGGCCCCGGGTCCGCTCAGGCGTCGATCCGCGAGCGGTCCAGCGTGGCGGCGGAGCTGGTGATGAACTCCTTGCGCGGAGCCACCTCGTTGCCCATGAGCAGGTCGAAGACCGACTCGGCCGAGTCCAGGTCGCCGATGTTGATCCGGCGCAGGGTGCGGAAACGGGGATCCATGGTGGTCTCCGCCAGCTGATCGGCATCCATCTCGCCGAGGCCCTTGTAGCGCTGGATCGAGTCCTTGTACCGGATGTTCTTGCGCTGGTACTCCAGCAGGGTCTGGCGCAGCTCGTTGTCCGAGTACGTGTAGACGTACTTGTCCTGGCCCTTCTTCGGCTGGACGAGCTCGATCCGGTGCAGCGGCGGCACCGCCGCGAAGACCCGGCCCGCCTCGACCATCGGGCGCATGTAGCGCTGGAAGAGCGTGAGCAGCAGGCAGCGGATGTGCGCGCCGTCCACATCGGCGTCGACGAGCAGGACGATCTTCCCGTACCGGGCGGCGTCGATGTCGAAGGTCCGGCCCGAGCCGGCTCCTATGACCTGGATGATCGCCCCGCACTCGGCGTTCTTGAGCATGTCCGAGACCGAGGACTTCTGGACGTTGAGGATCTTGCCCCGGATGGGCAGCAGCGCCTGGAACTCGGAGTTCCGGGCGAGCTTGGCCGTACCGAGCGCCGAGTCCCCCTCGACGATGAAGAGCTCGCTGCGCTCCACGTCGTCGCTGCGGCAGTCGGCCAGCTTGGCGGGCAGCGAGGAGGACTCCAGCGCGGTCTTGCGGCGCTGCGCCTCCTTGTGCTGGCGGGCCGCGATCCGGGTCCGGGCGGCCGCGACGATCTTCTCCATCACGGAGCGGGCCTGCTGCTTGTCGTCCCGCTTGGTGGAGGTCAGGAAGGCCTTGAGCTCCTTGGCGACGACGGCCGCGACGATCCGGGTGGCCGCCGAGGTGCCGAGCACCTCCTTGGTCTGGCCCTCGAACTGCGGCTCGGCAAGGCGGACGGTGACGACCGCCGTCATGCCCTCCATCGCGTCGTCCTTGACCACGTCGTCCTCGGCGACCCGCAGCAGCTTCGCGGAGCGCAGCACCTCGTTCACGGTCTTGGTGACCGAGCGCTCGAAGCCGGAGATGTGGGTGCCGCCCTTGGGGGTGGCGATGATGTTCACGAACGACTTCACGTTCGTCTCGTACCCCGTGCCCCAGCGCAGGGCGATGTCCACACCGAGCTCACGGGTGACCTCGGTGGGCGTCATGTGGCCGAGGTCGTCGAGGACCGGGACGGTCTCCTTGAAGATGCCGGTGCCGGTCAGGCGCAGGACGTCGCAGGCCGCCTTGTCCTGGGCGAGGTACTCGCAGAACTCGCTGATGCCCCCGTCGAAGCGGAAGGTCTCCTCGGTCTTGCCGGCCCCCTCCAGGGCCCGCTCGTCACGGACCACGATGGTCAGGCCGGGCACGAGGAAGGCCGTCTGGCGGGCGCGCTGGTAGAGCGTGTCCAGCGTGAGCTTGGCGTCCTTGAGGAAGATCTGCCGGTCGGCCCAGTAGCGGATCCGGGTGCCCGTCTTGCCCTTGGCGATCCGCTTGCCCTTGCGCAGGCCGTTGGCGGGGTCGAAGGGGCTGTCGGGACCCTGCTCGGTGAACATGCCGGGGACGCCGCGGCGGAAGCTGATGGCCTGCGTCGCGCTGCCCCGGTCGACCTCCACGTCCAGACGCGCCGAGAGGGCGTTGACGACGGAGGCGCCGACGCCGTGCAGGCCGCCGGAGGCCGCGTACGACCCGCCGCCGAACTTGCCGCCGGCGTGCAGCTTGGTCATGACGACCTCGACGCCGGAGAGGCCCGTCTTGGGCTCGATGTCCACGGGGATGCCGCGGCCGTTGTCGCGGACCTCCACGGAGGAGTCCTCGTGGAGGATCACCTCGATGTGGTCGCAGTACCCGCCCAGGGCCTCATCGACGGAATTGTCGATGATCTCCCAGAGGCAGTGCATGAGGCCCCGGCTGTCGGTGGAGCCGATATACATGCCGGGGCGCTTGCGGACGGCCTCGAGGCCTTCGAGGACGAGCAGGTGCCGCGCGGTGTAGTTGGAGCCGTCCCGGTCTGCTCCGGTCAGCAGTGCGCTGGAAGGCACGGACGTGTCGGCGGTCACGCAGTTCGCTCCTCGCTGAATTTCTTTTCTGGCCCTGTCGGGCGCAGTGGTGGCTCGGTTGCCGTTGGAAGGGTACCGAGGCCTGGTAGAGCCGATGCAACGCCATCCCAGCCCCTTCACCAGCCTAGTGCAGATCCGCACGCATGTTCGATCCCCCGGGAGGGTGAAGCAAACATCACGTTCCCTTCCGCGCATGAACCATTTAGTGTTCGGGCACGTCCTCATCAACAACCGGCACTCAGCCGGAGAGGGCGGAACTACGACAAGCGAACGACCTGACACCGCGAAACCGTAAAGCAACGCAATACGGTTCCTTCGCCGCCAACCGGCAACGGCCGGCCAGCTTCGGAAGGAAGTTTCGAGGAAAAGCCGCGAGCGGGAACGTTTTCGGCCTGGTTGGATGTTGACCCTGGTACGACAGCTCGTCGAGCTAGAGAAGAGGCGACGTGACTACTGTTCTGACACCCGCGACCCCGCTGACGGCCGCAGACCGATGCGACCGCTGCGGCGCCCAGGCATATCTGCGCGTCGTCCTGCTGAGCGGCGGTGAACTGCTCTTCTGCGCCCACCACGGACGCAAGTTCGAGCCGGAACTCAAGAAGATCGCCGCGGAAATACAGGATGAGACCGAGCGGCTTACGTCCGCTCCGGCGGCCAGTGCCGCCGAACCCGAGGACCGCTGACACAAGGCCTACACCTCGCATCCGACGAGCTAGGACCGGCGAAGCCGGTCGACGGGCGGTGCCTCTGCGACCCAGAGGCCCCGCCCGTCCTCATGCCCGGACGCGGTTCAGCGCTTCGGTGCGGGCCGCTCCCCCGCCGCGAGGCCCCTCCCGGGCCCCTGAGCGGGGCGTACGTCCATCCCCAGGACTCCGCGGGCACCAGGACGGCCCAGGGCCCCCCGGGCCGTCTCCGGGCCGCTGGCGGAGTCGGAGCCGGAGCTGCCCGCGGAATCGGCGACGAAGCCGATCAGCGGTGCGATCCGCGTGTACACCCCCGGGCTGTCGGCGCGCCCGCAGCCGCGCCCCCAGGACACCAGCCCGATGAGCCGGCCCTGGGCCACCAGGGGTCCGCCGCTGTCGCCCTGGCAGGCGTCCTTGCCGCCCGCGCGGTCCCCCGCGCACACCATGGAGTCGGCCCGGTACTGACCGTCGGCGTCTCCCGGGTAGGCGCGCCCGCACACCTCGTCCGCCAGCACCGTCACCCCGGCGGCCCGCAGCCCGTAGGCGTAGTCGCCGAAGCCGCTCGTGTCGCCCCAGCCGTATACGGCGGCCTCGGTTCCCGCCCCGTACGCCGGATGCCCGAGGCCGGCCATCGGCAGCACGTTCTGCGCGGCCACGGCTTCGGCCAGCTCCAGGACGGCCAGGTCTCCGGCATTGCTGCCCGGGTCATAGGCCGGGTTCACCCGGGCGGAACGCACCGCGATCTCCCGGCCCTCGCTCGCGCGCAGCTCCGTACGCCCGGTGATCACCCGGAAATCGCGGACGGAGTCGACCGGACCTCCCAGCACCTGGCGCCCCAGGCAGTGGGCCGCGGTCACCACCTTGGTCGGGGTGACGAGGACGCCCCCGCAGAACTGCCCGCCGCGCGTACCCCCGAACCGGTCACGGCTGGCGAGGGCCACGACCCACGGGGCATCGGCCACCTTCACCGGCTTCCCGCCGATCACCACGCTGTCCGCGGCCGCTCGCGGCGCCTGGGAGAGCGGCGCCGCCGCCGCTCCCGCCGCCAGGGTCAGCGCTCCCGCCAGGACACGGGCAAAGGGACGACGCATGAGGCCTCCTGACTCCGAGTGTGCATGACTCCACTCAGAGTGGGACGCCCGGTGGCCGTGCGCACCCGCGCGGCCACCGGCGACGACCTGCGGCGAACCCCTCGCCGCACCCGGTCCGGACCGATCCGGACCGGTCCGCCTAGTCGAGGTAGTCGCGCAGCACCTGGGACCGGGAGGGGTGACGGAGCTTCGACATGGTCTTCGACTCGATCTGGCGGATGCGCTCACGGGTGACCCCGTAGACCTTGCCGATCTCGTCGAGCGTCTTGGGCTGGCCGTCCGTGAGGCCGAAGCGCATCGAGACCACACCCGCCTCGCGCTCGCTCAGCGTGTCGAGCACCGAGTGCAGCTGCTCCTGCAGGAGCGTGAAGCTCACGGCATCGGCCGGTACGACGGCCTCGGAGTCCTCGATGAGGTCTCCGAACTCGCTGTCGCCGTCCTCGCCCAGCGGGGTGTGCAGGGAGATCGGCTCCCGGCCGTACTTCTGAACCTCGATGACCTTCTCGGGGGTCATGTCGAGTTCCTTGGCCAGCTCCTCCGGGGTGGGCTCGCGGCCCAGGTCCTGGAGCATCTGGCGCTGGACGCGGGCCAGCTTGTTGATGACCTCGACCATGTGCACCGGGATGCGGATGGTGCGGGCCTGGTCGGCCATGGCGCGGGTGATCGCCTGCCGGATCCACCAGGTGGCGTACGTGGAGAACTTGTAGCCCTTGGTGTAGTCGAACTTCTCCACCGCGCGGATCAGACCCAGGTTGCCCTCCTGGATCAGGTCCAGGAAGAGCATGCCGCGGCCGGTGTAGCGCTTGGCGAGGGAGACCACGAGGCGGAGGTTGGCCTCCAGCAGGTGGTTCTTGGCCCGGCGGCCGTCCTCGGCGATGATCTCCAGCTCGCGCTTGAGCTTGGGCGCCAGCTTGTCGGAGTTGGCGAGCTTGTCCTCGCCGAACAGTCCGGCCTCGATGCGCTTGGCGAGCTCGACCTCCTGCTCGGCGTTGAGGAGGGGGACCTTGCCGATCTGCTTGAGGTAGTCCTTGACGGGGTCGGCGGTGGCGCCGGCCACGGCGACCTGCTGGGCCGGAGCGTCGTCCTCGTCGTCCGAGATGACGAAGCCCTTGCTCTCGGCGCCTTCCTCCTCGTCCTCGGACTCGGCCTTGGCCGCCCCGGGACCCTCTTCCGCGGTCTCTTCGTCGCCCGCTTCGTCGGAGTCCTTCTTGGCGGCGGTCTTCTTCGCCGCCGTCTTCTTGGCCGCGGTCTTCTTGGCGGGCGCGGCCTTCTTCGCCGCCGTCTTCTTCGCCGCGGTCTTCTTGGCTGCGGGCTCGGTCGCGGTCCCCTCCGCGAGGGCGTCGGCGGCCGTGTCCGTGGCGTCCGGTTCCACCGCCCCGGCCGCCGTGTCCGGTGCGGGCGCGGCCGCCGTCTTGGCCACGGCCTTCTTCGCGACCGGCTCAGTGGCCGTCCGCTTGACGGGGCTCTTCGCTGCGACGCTCTTGCGGGTGGTGCGCTTGGGCGACTCCGCGGCACTGACCATCAGCGTCACACCCTCTTCCTCGAGGATCTGGTTGAGGCTGCGCAGAACATTCTTCCACTGGGTCGCAGGAATCTGGTCAGCCTCGAAGGCCCGACGCACGTCATCGCCGGCGATCTGCCCCTCGGCCTTGCCCCGCTCGATGAGCGCCATCACAGACTCGGAATCGGCGATCTCCGGCGGGAGCGTACGGGATGTGCTGGCCGACACGAACAACCTCTCGGAACGATGGAAACGGCTTCCGACCCCGGCCTGGTGGTGCTGGACCGGAGCCGACGACCACCGACTGGGGATGGGCCGGGGGCGCGGGCAGGGGCCGGGGAGCTGCACAGCACCCGCGAGGGCTGCTGTCTTCCCTCCGTCGGCCATCACCTCTTAGGTCATCGCGTGACCTCGCAGAGCGTTACGCCCAATCTTCGTGGCCCGAGTCACACCCCGTTTGATGCCATGCCGGTCATACCGTTATTTCTGCACGTCCGGTGTGTCCGAACACGCCCCGTTTCGCGGGCCGGACGACTCCCCGGAAGCGGAGTCCCGGCGACCGCGGACCGGAACCGGGAGGCTACCGGGGAGTTAAGCAGGACCCCGACGGGGGGCCGGACTCCGCTGCCGCCGGCCCCTCCCCGGACGGGGTCCGGGGGTGCCACCCGGGACCGGCGGCCCATCGACACGCTCACGCCCGCGCCCCTGCGCTGCGGCCCGTCAGTGCTCGCGCGGGGCGGGAACCACGCGCTCTACCTCCGGATGCACCGTCAGAAGCTGGCGCATGGCGTTCTCCGCGCCCATCGCGTCGCCGGCGGCGATGGCTTCGACCATGCGCGCGTGGTGCGCCACGCAGGTCTCGCTGGGGCGGTCGCAGGCGGTGATGGGGCTGCCGGACACCTGCAGGGCGGCGGAGACGATGCCGGAGAGGTGCTCCAGCATGCGGTTGGCCGCGACCTGGATGAGCAGGGCGTGGAACTCGTGGTCCGCACGCGCGAAGGTGATCGAATCGCCCTGACCGAGGGCGTGTCCCATGATCTCGACCATGTCGGCGAGGCGCTGCTGGATCTCCGGGCGGCCGTGGCCGGCGGCGAGGCGGGCGGCGAGCGGCTCGATGGTCCAGCGGAGTTCGCCCAGCTCGCGGCGCTGGTCGTCGCGCTGCGGGCCGAAGGCGCGCCACTCGATGATGTCGGGGTCGAGCAGGTTCCAGTCGGCGACCGGGCGGACCCGGGTGCCGACGTTGGGGCGGGCGCTGACGAGGCCCTTGGCCTCGAGGACCCGCAGCGATTCGCGGACGACGGTGCGGGAGACCTCGAAACGCTGCCCGATCTCCTCGGGGACCAGCGGGCGGTCCGCGCCGAGGTCGCCGGAAACGATCATCTGGCCGAGCTGCTGGACGAGTTGGCCGTGCAGTCCGCGGCCGCGGCTGCCTGCGGCGCGGCGGCCGACCCGGCTCAACTCGACGTCGGATCCGTCCCAGTGGGGCACGCCCACCCGGTCGGCCCCCGAGGCCTCCGGGTAGGGGTAGCGGTCGAGTTCGCCCGCGCCGGCGAGGCCGGAATCGGCATGGCGGGCGGCGGTCATCATGGTGTGCGCAAGGGTACTCACGAATCCTTTGTCGGCCTTGTCTCCGCGACCCTTGAGGTCTTTGGTGAAAAGCACACGAAAGGGTGATCGGTGCCACCTACGCAATTGACGACTTATCGTAAAGAACCGGGCCTTTTGCGGGGAGTTGCGGTCCGCCGGGCTTGATGTGGACCACAACGGTCCCGTTGGGTCCGGACCGGCGTCGGAACGATCACCAACGATCCCTCACAAACGGACGCGGCCGCGCAGTCCTGTGAACCCATAGGCGCACAACAGGACCATCAGCGACAACACCAGTGCGGTGCCGACCGGTTGGGCCATCACCCGGATCGCCCCGAGCACCACCCGGTCCGCCTCCGGCGGCCACTGCGCCCAGGCCAGGCCGCGCAGCCGCTCCGCGAGTCCGGTGACCGGGTACGCGGACGGGCCGTCCAGGGCCTTGCGCACCAGCGGTACGACCATCACCGGTACGGCGAGCACCGCGGCCAGGCCGGCGGAGGCGGACCGGAAGACGCCGGAGGCCAGGACCCCGGACCAGGCGCAGCCGATGAGCAGCCCCGCCCAACTCGCGCCCGGGGAAACCCACTCCGCGGGTGTACGGAGCGGGCCGCTGCCGAACACCAGTGTCAGGGCGGCGGCGTCGGCGGTCACGGCGAGGGCGCCGAGCAGCAGCGCCATCGCGGCGCTGACCCCGAGTTTCGCCGTGAGCAGCCCGAGCCGGCGCGGGACGGTGCCGCGGTCGGCGGCGAGCGCGGGATAGCGGTACTCCTCGCCGAAGGCCAGGGCTCCGAGCAGTCCGGCGCCGAGCGCCGCGGGCGGCAGCGGGAGCAACTCCGGCCAGGCGGCGAGCAACCGGTTCTGCGGTGTGTGGCCGACCCGGGCCAGGACCAGTGCCGTGACGACGGAGACGGCGACGACGAAGGCGGCGGTGAGGACGGGGGTGGCGGTGCCGAAGAGCCGGTGCAGCTCGTAGCGCAGGGGGCGCAACGGGCCGCCGAGCCGGCGCACGGCCGAGGCGGGCGGCCCGGTGCGTGCCGGGCGGGGCCGCTCCTGGGCGCCCGCTCCGGGCGCGGCCGGCGTTCCGTCGGCGGCCGCGGCCCGGGTCCCGGAGTCGGCGCGGTCCCGGGCGCGCGGCAGCGACGGCGGCGCTCCCGCGTCGCCGGTCTCGTCGGCGAGTTGGTGGACGAGCACACCGTGCCGGAAGGCTGCCTCGCCGACCTCGGCGCAGTTGCTGCCGTAGACGGACAGCCGGCTGCCGCTCTCCTCCACGATCTCCACCGTGCGCTGGGCGGCCCGCGCTTCCCGGCCCAGTACGTCGGCCAGCCGGGCGGCGTGCGGGGTGCGCACGGCGACCCGTGGCCGGAGCCGGGTGCGGGCGAAGTCCGCGGCGTCCTGGTCGGCGACGAGCCGGCCCGCTTCGATGCTCACGACCCGGTCCGCGCTGCGGGCGGCCTCTTTCGCGTCGTCGGTGGTGAAGAGCACCGCGCCGCCGAGGGACGCGTGGCCGCGCAGCAGCCCGTGCAGCCAGCTCCGTTCGCGGGGCGAGAGCCCGGCGGCCGGCTCGTCGAGGAGGAGCGTGCAGGGGTCGGCGAGCAGGGCGGCGGCCAGTGCGACCCTGCGCTCCATGCCGAGCGAGAGCGACCCGAGCCGCTGGTCGCGCAGTCCCGCGACGCCGACGACCTCCAGCATGGCGTCGGCCCGGGCGGCCGGCACGCCTGCGGCGGCGCAGAGCATCCGCAGCTGGCCGCGCACGGTGCGCGAGGGGTTGCCGGGGAGATCGCCGAGGAGCACGCCGACCTCGCGCCCCGGATGCGGGATCCGGTGCAGGGGGCGCCCGCGGAAGTACGTGACTCCACGGCCCGGTTCGAGTTCGAGCATGAGCCGCAGTGCGGTGGTCTTGCCCGATCCGGGCTCGCCGAGCAGTGCGGTCACGCTCCCAGGGCGGGCCTCGAAGGTGAGGTCGTCCACGAGGGGCGGGAGGTTTCGACGGGGGGCGCTGGTGAGTCCGATGGCCTGGAGCATCGCTTCTCTCGCGGGGGGTGAGACCGCTCTGCGGCAGGGTGAATACCGCTAACAAGATAACGCGATATGTCCGATTTAAGGCGAAGCTCGCCCCGAATCGCGCCCGTGTCGGCACCGAGGCCGTGGCCCACAGGTGCGCGAGGACGGACACCGGCCGGGATACCGGCTCGGGTGGCGCCCCGGGGTCGGTCCGGAGCGCCTGGCCCTCAGACCTCCGGGCGCAGCATCGGAGGGTTGAGCAGCGTTGCCCCGCCGGCCCGGAACAGCTGGGCGGGACGGCCGCCCTGACGCGTCGTCGTCCCCCCGGCCGGCACCAGGAACCCGGGGGTGCCGGTGACCTTGCGGTGGAAGTTGCGCGGGTCAAGGGCGACTCCCCAGACCGCTTCGTAGACCCGGCGCAGCTCGCCGACGGTGAACTCGGGCGGGCAGAAGGCGGTGGCCAGCGAGGAGTACTCGATCTTCGAGCGGGCCCGCTCGACCCCGTCGGCGAGGATCTGCTCGTGGTCGAAGGCGAGTCCGGCGCCGGACTGGCCGTCCGTGGACAGGAGCTCGTCGACGGGGGCCCAGCGGGCGCTGTTGGCATCGCCGCCGGCCCGGGGCGCGGGCAGATCCGGAGCCAGCACCAGGTGCGCCACGCTGACCACGCGCATGCGCGGATCCCGCTTCGGATCACCGTAGGTCGCGAGCTGTTCGAGATGCGCCCCGTTGCCCACGTCCGGAGCGGCCGGGTCGTGGGCGCAGAGGCCGGTCTCCTCGGACAGCTCGCGGGCCGCGGCCGCCGACAGGTCCTCGTCCCCGCGCACGAAGCCGCCGGGCAGCGCCCAGCGTCCCTGGAACGGCTGCTCACCCCGTCGGATGACCAGCGCGCACAGCGCATGGCGCCGCACGGTGAGCACGACCAGGTCGACGGTGACGGCGAAGGGCGGAAAGGCCGACGGGTCGTAGGGCGACATGCCGCGATCATAGTCGTCTGCCTGACGATAAACAGAGCTTTGGAGATCTTCGGGCCACGGAAGCGGCCACGGAAGCGGAAGCCCGGGCCCGATCCGCCCAGCCCGGCAGGGCGCCCGCTGCGCTCCTCCCCGCTGCCGCTACCCGCCCAGTTGCAGCGCATCGGCGGCCTCCTCCACCATGCCCAGGCCCAGCCGGCTGATCCGGACCGCGAAGGGTTCCCCGGAAACCCGCAGCCCTGAGAGGCGGAGCCCGCCGAGCGGAGCGCCGGGGAGCGGTACGAGGGCGACCGTGCCGGCGGGGGCGTCCGGGCGGATCCCGGCCAGGGCGGTCAGTACGTGGATCCCGGCGGCAGCCGCGACCGCCGCCGGCCGGCAGGCCGCCGGATGCGGAAGCGGAGCACTGCCCGCGGTGCGCTGCTCGGCGGCGTACATCTCCGGGAGGCGGTACCCGAAGCCCTCCGCCGCGTCCAGCAGGCCCCGCAGCAGCCCCGTGGCCTCCTTTTCGAAGCCCGCCTGGGCCAGGCCTGCCACGGCGACCGCGCTCTCGTACGGCCGTACCGCGCCCGAGCGGTACCCGAACGGGTTGTGCCCCGGCTCGCGGACCGCCATGCTCCGCAGCCCCCAGCCGGAATCCATGGCGGGGGCTCCGAGCAGCCGTGCCAGCTGCTCGGTACGGACCCGGTCGAGCAGCCCCCGGGCGAGCCGGCCGCCACCGAGCAGCCCGGTGTCGAGCAGGTGGGCGGCGGCCCCGGTCAGCCGGGGCAGGGGCCGCCCGTCGGGATGCAGGGCCGCCGCGGGCCGGCCCCCATCGGGGCCGTCGACCCAGAACCGGGCTGCGAACCGCTCCCGCAGCTCGGCGGCCCGGTCCCGCCACTCCTCGGCTCCGGGCCGACCGCACCCGGCGAGCAGGTCGGCCCCGAGGAGCGCGGCGCGATGGGCGTGGGCCTGGGTTTCACAGCGCCGGGGTCCCGGATCGGGATCGGCCAGGAAGCCGTCCTCCCCGAAGGCGCCCCGGAGCCACTCCAGGCACCGCTCGGCGGCGGGGAGCAGCTGGGCCACCTCCGCCTCGGGCATCCCCCAGCGCCGGGCTTCGGCGAGGACCGCGGGGAAGGCGAGCGTCGCCTCGGTCCCGGTGCATCCCGGGGGCAGCTGCGGCCCGGCCCCGCGGAGCGGCCCCGGGATCTTCCCCGCGTCGGCGCCCCGGCCCGCGCTCTGGGTCCGGGCCAGGATGCGCAGGGTGGCTGCGGCCAGTCCGGTGCCGAGCGGGAGCGCCATGCGGGCGGCCCACAGGGATTCCGCCGGGGCCAGTCCGAGCCGCCACGGCACTCCGGCCGCCGCATAGCTGTCGGCCGGTTCCTTCGGGTCCCTGAGCAGCAGCGCGCCCAGGTCCTGCACGCTCGTGCGCAGCCACGCCTCGGCCCGCGGGTCGTCTCCCTCCGCGCGGGCGTCGTCGGACAGCGGGTTGGCCACCTGTCCGGCGGGGGCGCGGGCTCCTCGGTCCCGGGTGGTCCGCAGCTCGATGGTCCGGGATTCGCCGGGGCGCAGTTCGAGCTGCCAGCGCAGCAGCCCGGCCGAGGCCAGCGCGTCGTCCGGCGGCGGCTCGGCCGCGGTGACGGCCTGGGCCCCGCCGCTGGTCCAGCGCAGTCCGGCGGCGTGCACCGCGGCGGGCAGCTCCGGCCCGGCCCGGCCGGCGGCCACCTCGGCCAGCTCGGCCAGGTCGGTGCCGAGCGAGACCTCCACCGGGATCCGCAGGGATCGGCCGGTGAAGCTGCGCAGGGTGATCCGCTCGGTGCCGTCGGCGTGCCGGATCCGCTCGACTCCGACGTCGGGATCGGGGCCGGGCTCCGCTCCGGTCCGCACGGTCGCGGTGAAGGAGGCCCGGTCGGCGCCGAGGCTGCGGGCCTGGACCGCGACCGGGTCCCGGCCGCCGACGCGCAGCACGCAGCGGGACAGCAGCCGGAGGCCGGCGCGGTAGATCCCGTCGACCCCCCGCCCGGTGAGCTGGCCGTGCTCGGGCGAGATGACCAGGCACGGCGCGGCGACGCAGATGACGGCACCGTGCACGGGCGGCAGGTCGGCCCTGCCGGCGGAGGCTACGCGGGAGGGGGCAACGCGGGCGGGGGGTACGGGGTGGGACATGGGTCGCCTTGTCTGCGCTCCGGGTGGATCGGCCGGGCGGCGGCGCGGCCGGGTCCCCACCACCCCCCAGCGCAACGCCCCCGCCCCCGCCCGGGTCACGGGCCCCGGCGGGGGCTGCGCCCGGCGGAGCACCGGCCTTCGCGGGGGCCGCCGCCCCAGGACCCCCCGCGCCGCTTCCCGCAGCCACCCCCGGAGCACGGACGCACGGCCTTCGCCCCGCCCGCAGCCCCCGCCGGCACAGCCGCCTCCGTCCCTGCCTCCGTCCCGGCCCCGGCCCTGACCCACGCCGCTGACCCTGCCCCTGTCCCGGCCCGCGCACCCGGCCCATCCCCTTCCGCGTACGCGTCCGCGGACGCGCTTCACTGCTCGCTCCCCGCGGTGCTGCCGGATTCGCGGCGGCTGCTCGCCTTCCCCGGGCGACCGGGCGGCCTGGTGACGGCTCCCGCCCGCCTGGCTCCTGCGGGCAGGCGCCCCCGGCGCGGCTCCCGGCGCCGCCGCTCCTCCCGCAGACACTCGCGCAGCCCCTCCGGGTCGATCCCCTCGTTGCAGGCGTGGTGGAGCAGCTGCGCGAAGCGGTACCCGTCGTCCGCCCGCAGGGCCAGCCCCAGGGCGATCCTGGCCGTCGGCTCGTCCCCGGTGGACCAGGAGACCCAGCCCGCCAGGGTGAGGGGGGCCGCCGCGTGCTCCCCGTAGGCCCCGACGCAGCGCCGGGACAGGGCCCGCCACAGCCGCAGGGCGGGTGCCGCCTCCTCGCCCTCCATCCACTCGGCGGCGACATCGCGGATCTCCCGGTCCTGGAGCCCGAGGATCAACGAGGCGGCCTCGTCGTGGCCCAGCAGCGCGTCGTCCCAGGCATCGGCTCCGGAGCCGCCTTCGGGAGGCGGGGCGAGGGTCATGCGCTGGATCAGCGCGCGGGCGAGCAGGACGGTCTCGGCCCCCACCTCCTCACGGGTGGCCCCGTCGAGGATCTTCGGCACGAGCGCGACGGCCGCACGGTCCAGGGCGCCCTCCATCTCGCGGGCCACCGTCCCGCGCAGCGGTGTCAGCCTGTGCTCGATCTCACGGAGGGAGCCGCGCACCTGGAGTCCGGCGAACGTGGCCGCCGCGGCCATCACGGAGGTGCCGGGTGCGACCAGCGCACTGCCCTCGGCAGGACAGCACCGCTCGTCCGGGCAGCAGTAGGACCAGTACCGCCCGGCGGAGAGGCACAGGGCCTCCAGTACGGGCACGTCCAGGGCCCCGCAGGCCAACCGGATCCGCTGGGCGAGGGGCCGCAGCCTGGTCATCACCCGCTGCGCGCTGTCGCCGTGGTGCGGGTCCTGGCAGAGGAAGACGATGATGCCGTCGGGCCGGGCTCCGCGCCGCACGCTGCCGCGGATCAGACAGTCGGCGACCTGCCGGGCGGTGTCCTCCCACTCCTCGGGAGCCGCGGGGATGCCCACCCGGAGCCGGCCGCCGAAGCGGCCGGCCTCCCCGTGGACCGCGACCATGACGAGGGAGTCGCTCGGGTGGAAGCCGAGCATGTAGGGCAACGCGTCGGCCAGTTCGGCCGGACTGCGCAAGGTGATCCGGGACGCGTCCACGCCTCCGGACGGGCTGGTGGACGAGGGTTCGGACGGGGTGTGTGCCGCTTCGTGATTGTTCGTCATGTCCCGAAGGTCCCGTGTCCGGGCGAATCCGGAAACCCCTGTGGATAACGCCCGAACCAACGCCCACCCCACCCCACCCCACCCCACCCCACCCCACCCCACCCCACCCCGAGCAGCGCCGATCAGCCCCGGCAAAGGGGGCCGCCAGCCGCCTTCACCCCGCCAGGGCAAGGGTCAGCGGAAGCACCTGCTCGGCTCCGCTCTGGCGCAGGAGCCGTGCGCCCACGGCCAGGGTCCAGCCGGAGTCGGCGTAGTCGTCGACGAGCAGGACCGGTCCCGGGGTGGCGGCCAGGGCGGCGGCGAGTTCCTCGGGCACGGTGAACGAGGCGGCCAGGGCGCGCAGCCGCTGGGCGGAGTTGCTGCGGTGTGCGCCGTACTCGCCCGCCTGCGCGGTGTAGGCGAGGCTCCCCAGCAGCGGGAGCCGGCCGACCCGGGCCAGGCCCTCGGCGAGCGAGCCCACCAGCTGGGGGCGGGAGCGGGAGGGCATGGCCACGATCCCGACGGGCCGGGGCATCGAGCCGCCTGCCCACCCACCCGGCGAACGGGCCCAGTCGGCCACCACGGTCACCACGGCCGCCAGGACGTCGTCCGGAACCGGCCCGTCCGCGGCCCGCTCCGACAGGAGCGGACGCAGGCGGTTGCCCCAGCCGATGTCCGACAGCCGCCCCAGCGCGCGCCCGGTGGCAGCCTGCTGCCCTGCGGGGATGCGGCCCTTGAGGTCGACGCCGACCGCGGGCATGCCCGAGGGCCACATCCGGCGGGGCTCGACCTCGACCCCCGGGCGGTCCAGCTCACCGGTCGCCGTATCGAGGGCCCCGTGGGACACGGCGGGGTCGAGCCAGGGCCCGGCACAGGTGTCGCAGCGGCCGCAGGGGGTCGCCTTCTCGTCGTCGAGCTGGCGCTGCAGGAACTCCATCCGGCACCCCGTGGTCGCCACGTAGTCCCGCATGGCCTGCTGCTCGGCCTGCCGCTGCCGGGCCACCCACTCGTACCGCTGCGCGTCGTACGCCCACGGCTGTCCGGTGGAGGTCCAGCCCCCCTTCACGCGCTTGACCGCACCGTCCACGTCCAGGACCTTGAGCATCGTCTCCAGCCGCGAACGCCGAAGGTCCACCAAGGGCTCCAGCGCGGGCAGCGACAACGGCCGACCGGCCTGTTCCAGTACGTCCAGGGTCCGCCGGACCTGCTCCTCGGGCGGGAATCCCACCGAAGCGAAGTACGCCCAGATCGCCTCGTCCTCCTTCCCCGGCAGCAGCAGCACGTCGGCGTGGTCCACGCCGCGCCCCGCACGACCCACCTGCTGGTAGTAGGCGATCGGGGACGAGGGAGAGCCCAGGTGCACCACGAACCCCAGGTCCGGCTTGTCGAAGCCCATCCCCAGTGCGGAGGTCGCCACCAGCGCCTTCACCCGGTTCGCGAGCAGGTCCTCCTCGGCCTGCAGCCGGTCCGCGTTCTCCGTCTTGCCCGTGTAGGAGGCCACCGGATACCCGCGCTGCCGCAGGAACGCCGCGACCTCCTCCGCAGCCGCCACCGTCAGCGTGTAGATGATCCCCGAGCCCTGCAGGTCGCCCAGCCGCTCCCCCAGCCACGCCAGCCGGTGCGCCGCGTTGGGCAGCTCCAGTACGCCCAACCGCAGGCTCTCGCGGTCCAGCGCGCCGCGCAGGACCAGCGCGCCCCCGCCTCCCGTGCCCAGCTGCTCGGCCACATCGGCCGTGACCCGTGCGTTGGCCGTCGCGGTGGTGGCGAGGACGGGCACGCCGGGTGCGAGCTCGGCGAGCATGGTGCGCAGCCTGCGGTAGTCGGGGCGGAAGTCGTGGCCCCAGTCGGAGATGCAGTGTGCCTCGTCGACCACGAGCAGGCCGGTCGTGGCCGCGAGCTTGGGCAGCACCTGCTCGCGGAAGTCCACCGAGTTCAGGCGCTCCGGGCTCACGAGGAGGACGTCGGTCTCGCCCCGCTCGACCTCCCCGTAGATCGTCTCCCACTCCTCCGGGTTGGCCGAGTTGATCGTCCGCGCCTGGATCCCGGCCCGCGCCGCAGCGTCGACCTGGTTGCGCATCAGCGCGAGGAGCGGCGAGATGATCACGGTCGGGCCGGCGCCGCGACGGCGCAGCAGGGCCGTCGCCACGAAGTAGACCGCGGACTTGCCCCACCCCGTGCGCTGCACCACCAGCGCCCGCCGGCGCTCCTCCACCAGGGCCGACACCGCCTGCCACTGGTCCTCCCGCAGCCGCGCCGAACCCCCCGGGGCGCCGACCAGCTCGGCGAGGATGGCATCTGCTTCAGCGCGGAGCTCCAGGTTGTCCATGCCCCCATGCAACCCGATGCCTAGGACAATCGGCCAATTCACCCAGCGTGACGTCCGATCCACGAGCCGTGCGCCTCGGCGCGGGACCGCCCGCTCCGGCGCCGGAGGGCCGCCGGGGAGCCGTATCCCCTGGTGCGGGCGTTCGGCCTGGACCGAATGAGTCATCTTCGGCGTGATGGGGCAAGGATATGAACGGCATACCGGCGAATTCTGGTCGGCGGCTCCAATTGCTCGTTGCCGCATGCTCACGGGCCACGCGAGAATTGTCTTGCTCCCGCTCGGCTCGACGGCGCACTCCTGGGCCGTGCCGCTGCGCGCCCGCACTCCAGCTGTGCCCGTTCGCGGGCGTATACCCGAAGGGAGGACCGTGACCTTCGGATTCACCCCGCCCTCGACCACGTCCCTGACCATGGCCACCGGCGGAGCCAGCCGGCACGGCAGGCTGCTGGAGCCCTCCCAGTGGACGGCGTCGGGCGTTCCCCTGCTGCGCAATCCGCGCGAGGTCGTCAGTGGACTGCACTCGCGGCACAGCCCCGTCCCGTCCACGGCCGTGATCGCCGTGCTCGGGCCCGAGGAGCGGCTCGTGGCCAGCGCGTCCTTCGTTCAGCGCTCCACCGCGGCCGACGGCTGGGAGTACCGCAACGCCCTGCTGTCCCGGCTGCGCCGGGTCCTTCCGCACGACCTGCGCCGGCGGACTCCGGTACGGACCGCCGTGCTGCTGTTCTGCCGCGACGGCGACGAGCGCTGGACCGAGGAGGACGGCGCCTGGATGTGGGGGCTGCGGGACGCCTGCACCCTGCACGGGCTGCGCTGCGGCGCGTACATCACGCTGACCCGGGGCGGCTGGCAGGTGCTGGGCGAAGGCCGCGGCGGCCGGAGCCCCAGCTCGGACTCCCGGCCCGAGCGGCTCGGCGATGCGCCGTCCGAGTTCGCCCCGCTCGCCCTGCGCGGCGGCGGCGGAGCCACGGAGGCCCTGCGCCGCACCGCCGCACGCTGAGCCCCTGCTGCTGCACGCCGGGCCCCTGCCACCACGCTCGCGGAGCGCGCGGGGCCCCGTACCCGGGACCGCCGACGCCCAACGGCCGTACACCCGGAAACGGGCGTACGGCTGGTCAGGCCTCGGACTTCGGCAGGGCCGGCCACCGGCCCGCCCCGCCCCTCGACCGTGCGGAAGTACAGGGCGTCAGACGCCCGCACCCAGCACGGAGTTGATCTGCTGCGACTCGCCGCACACGATCAGGAGCGCACCGGCTCGCGCGAGCGCGACCGGCAGGGCCGCGGCAGCCGCGTCGACCGGTCCGCCGTTGGCCGCGAAGACCACCACGGGACGGCCGGCAGCGCGCTGCACCTGCGCCGCGTCCGCGTAGAAGACGTCGTCCCGGGCGTCGTGCAGGGCCCAGTACGCGGCCTCGCCGAAGGACAGCTCGTGCGCGGCCCACGGGTGCGGGTCGCCGGTGGTGAGCACCAGGATGTCACCGGGCGCGCGCCCGGTGTCGAGCAGCAGGTCCACGGCCTCTTCGGCCGCGTCCAGCGCACCCTCGGCGGACGCCGGGATCAGCTGGACCTGCGGCACGGATGCCGAGACCGAGGGGGTGGTGGGGGCCGCCGGAGTGCGGGTGGCCTGCGGTTTCCGCGGTGCGGGCGGCGCGGGCCTGGGGGCGGGACGGGGACCGGGTACGGGGCGGGGGGTCTGCGCGCTGCGGCTCGCGGCCGGCGTGACGCGGGGACCCTGGGCACTCTCGTGAATCTGAGGCTCCTCGGGGGCGGGGGTGAGAGGCATGAGCTGATATCTATCAAACATCGGTGCGAAACGTACCGGTTGGCGGCACGTGCGTGCGATCAGAAATCGAAGCCGAGTTGGCCTCCGTTTTCGAGCTCCATCGATTCCTCGCTGCGGCGCACCTTCTTGAGGTGGCTCCAGCGGGGCAGCGCGTCGAGGTAGGACCAGGAGAGCCGGTGGTACGCGGTCGGACCCTGCTCCTCCAGTGCCGCCCGGTGTACCGGCGAGGGATATCCGGCGTTGGCGGCGAAAGCGAAGTGCTCGATTCCGTCGCCCCGTTCACCGATTTCGGCCATCATCCGGTCGCGTCGGACCTTGGCGATCACCGAGGCCGCGGCGACGGCGACGCAGGACTGGTCGCCCTTGATCACCGTCCGGACCTGCCAGGGCGCACCGAGGTAGTCGTGCTTGCCGTCGAGTATCACCGCGTCGGGCCGCACGGGCAGCGCCTCCAGGGCGCGCACCGCGGCCAGGCGCAGGGCGGCGGTCATCCCGAGTTCGTCGATCTCCTCGGGGGACGAGTGGCCCAGGGCGTAGGCCGTGACCCAGTCCTCCAGGACGCCGACGAGCGCGTCACGGCGCTTGGGGGTGAGCAGTTTGGAGTCGGTGAGTCCCGCGGGCGGCCGGCGCAGACCGGTGATCGCCGCGCAGACGGTGACGGGACCGGCCCAGGCCCCTCGTCCGACTTCGTCGACCCCGGCGATGACCTTGGCGCCGGTGGTCGCTCGGAGGGAGCGTTCGACGGTGTGAGTGGGTGCTTCGTACGGCATGGCGCCAGCAAGGTTACGCCGCCCCGGGCCGCCTGCACACCCCGCCCCCTCCCCGCCGCGCCGCCGCCCCCTTCCCGCCGCACCCCGGCCACCTCCGCGCCGCGCCACCCACCCCGCCCCGTCTCACACCCTGAGCAGCGGCGCCATCACCCCGTCGGTCGTCCCGGCGACTTCAGCGTCCGCCAATTCGCTCCCGCACACCTTCGTGCGCTACGCCGTCAGCGCCGGAGCGGCCTCGACAAGAAGCGGACCGATCCCGTCCGACCGGACGGCTCCGAGGCGATTCCACGGCACAACACCCCTCCGGCCAGCGCGTGCACCGGTTCGCACAGCCCGGCCGGGACCGGGGCACAGAACCGCTCCGCACGCGTGGGATCGCACTCGCGAAGCACCGTCCACTCGGCCGCTCCAACACGGTGCCGAGAATCGCCCGTTCGGGTCCAAGCCGGCGCCGACGACGTCCTGGATCGTCTCCGCTCCCTTCCGCGCCGGGCCGCGCAGGGCCGCGCAGGGCTCACGTACTCGACCCGGCTCTCACACTCGACGCGACCTCTAGTACTCGTAGTACTCGACTAGTACTCGACCCGGCTCCTGAAGGTCCCCAGGCTCCTGCACTGCTCGTACGACGCGCTCACCCCGCGCTCGCCGAGGATCTCCAGGGCCCGGCGCTCCCCCAGGCTCGTCGCGTACCAGGGCCTCCGGCCGGCCGCCGCCAGCTCCCTGGCGATCCCGCGCAGGGCGCAGGACCGCTGGGGCTCGGGGAGCCGGTCCAGGGCGGGTACGGCGTCCGCGGACAGCGACTGGAAGTAGGCCAGGTCGATCTTGCCGTCCTGCTCGTACCGCGTGACGTTGCCCTCCGCGATCACCCCGTCCGGGGACATCAGCCCGAAGGCCAGTACGGCCGCCACGGCGCTCCCCGCGACCGCGCGCGGCAGCCACCGCGCACCGAACAGCCCGCCGGCCATGATCAGTACGATGACCAGCCCGAGCCACAGCTCCACGCCGGCGACCGACAGCCGCAGCCTGGTCAGGCCGTACGCGTCCACGTACAGGTCCATGCGGCGCAGCGCCGAGGCGACGACCACGAGGGTCAGCACGCAGAGCGTGCCGAGCACGACGCGCACGAGCCGCCGGTCGCCGGCCCCGTCGCGCGGGGCCCAGCGCAGGGCCAGCGCGATGACGGCGAGGGTGAGCAGGGTGGCCCAGAGCAGCTGCCAGAAGCCCTGGCGCGCGTACTCGGCGTAGGTCAGGCCGGTGGACTCCAGGACCTTGCGGTAGCCGCCGAAGAGGACGGCGAGCTGAACGGCGTTGAAGGCGGCGAAGAGCAGGTTCAGCACGATGAGCGGAAGGGCCCACTCCACCCGGGAGCGCGCCTTCCCCGGGCGCACCGCGATGCGGTCCCACCGGGAGGGGGCGGCGGCGGCGCGGGCGACGGCGATCGCGACGAGGAGGCCCACCGCGAAGAGCAGGAAGCGGACCGGGCCGTCCATGCCGCTGATGTCGGGTGTCAGCCCGCTCAGCAGGTCCGCGAACGCGGCGTCGGCGGAGGCGAACAGGGTGCCGAAGAGCGCCAGCAGGGCCACCGCCACCACGACGGCCTTCGCCACCGGCAGCCAGCGCTCCCGGCGCCCCTCGCCGCGCGAGCGCAGGCCGCTCCAGACCCAGCGCACCCCGAGGACCGCCGAGTCCAGGAGGCCGACCGGGCCGAGCAGGATCCCGGGCCAGCTGCGGCTGCCGTGCAGGGCCAGGGCGCCCGTCAGGAGGGCCGCGAGCAGGGCCGTCACAGCGGGCCAGGCGGAGGCGCGCAGGGCGGGCACGGCGAGCAGCGCGAGGCAGCCGAGCGCCCAGAGCGCGGTCCACGGGCGCAGCCTGCGGCCGGCCGCACGGGCGGCCGTGTGAGCGGCGAGGAGCGCCGGCACCACCGCGAGCAGCAGGCCCGGGCCCAGCCCCTCGCCGAGGAGCAGGGAAGCGGCGATGCCGGAGGCGAGTACGGCGGCCAGCACGACGGCCGGAACCGGTCCGGCGGCGGCCGGGCGCGCGGCCTCGGCCCAGGCGAGCGGGGCCATCGACCAGGCACCGGAGGAGGCGCGCTCCTTGCGCAACTGGTGGGTCCGCCAGGCCTTGGGGTCCCAGCCGGGCGGCGGCGGGGGCGGCGCGGGCGCCGGTGGCGCGGACCCTGCGCCGGCCCCCGCGCCCGCGGCCCTCGCGGCGTCCGCCGTCGCGGCGTCCACCGTCTCCGCGTCCGCCGTCACGGCCTTCTCCGCACCGGCGCGCTCCGCACCGGCGTTCTCTGCTGACATCGGGTTCCCCTCCCCTGCCGGCCACCCCCGGCCATCGGGCGAGGGGTGGCGAAGCCGACAGAGTAGGCCGCTCATGTGCAGTTTTGAACAGGCTCAAAACGTGCCTGTGGCAGGACCGTGACAAACGGCTAGCCGGCCGCCTCCGGCAGCCAGGCCGGCAGCGCCTCGGTCCGGGCGAGCCAGGCCTGCGGCAGCACCGCGTCCCCGCGCGCGCCCAGCACTCCGCCGACGATCGCGCAGGTGGTGTCCACGTCTCCGCCCACCTGGGCGGTGGTCCAGAAGGCCCGCTCGTAGTCGTCCAGGCACCGCGCCGCCGACCACAGGGCGAACGGCACGGTGTCGTGGGCGCTGGTGCGCCGCCCGCAGCCCAGCACGGCGGCCACCGTGGTCGCGTCGCCGTAGTCGAGCATGTCGCGCGCCCGCCGCACCCCGGCGCCCACCGCGCTCCGCGGGACCAGCGCGATCACGCCGTCCAGCAGGTCGGCGGCCTTCGGGGGGCCGGCCGGATCGGCCGCCAGCGCGGCGGCGGCGGCCACGGCCATCGCGCCGCACACCGCTTCGCGGTGCTGGTGGGTGGTGTAGGCGGAGATCTCCGCCTGGTGGGTGGCCTGCTCCGGGTCGTCGGCGTACCAGGCGCCCAGCGGGGCGACCCGCATGGCCGCGCCGTTGCCCCAGGAGCCCTGCCCGTTGAAGAGTTCCGCGGCGAGCGTGCGCCAGTCCGCGCCCTCGCGGACCAGGCGCAGCATCCGGTTCACGGCGGGCCCGTAGCCGCGGTCGAAGTCGTGGTGGTGGGCGAAGGAGGCGGCCAGCGCGTCCTGGTCCACCCGGCCGTGCCCGGCGAGCACGGCCACCACCGAGCAGGCCATCTCGGTGTCGTCGGTCCACTGCCACGGATCGCTGCCGGCGGGCAGCTCGCGCCGCTTGAGCAGCGGGTAGTTCACGGGGACGAAGTACTGGGAACCCAGTGCGTCGCCCAGGGCCAGCCCGCGGAGGCTGGCCATGGCGCGTGCGTAGCGCCCTTCGGGAGAGGAGTCAGCGGTCATCGCGCGTTACTCTAGCCGTCCAGGTCATAAGGCTCGGGTGTGGTCCACCGCTCAAACGGGCGGTCCATCCGGTACCGGCCGTCGGAACCGAGCAGGAGCACCCTGTATTCGCCGTTGCCCGGGTTGGAGAGGGCCTCGAACTCGGCCACGGACCAGTGGAACCAGCGCATGCAGAACAGCCTCATCGTCAGGCCGTGCGTCACGAGGAGCACGTTCTCCGGATGGTCCGGGGCCTCGAAGCTGCGGTAGAGGCTCTCCAGGAAGGCCCCGACCCGGTCGTACACGTCGGCGCCCGACTCCCCCTGCGCGAAGCGGTAGAAGAAGTGCCCGTACGCGTCCCGGTAGGCCTTCTGCAGTCGTACGTCCTCCCGTTCCTGCCAGTTCCCCCAGTCCTGCTCGCGCAGCCTCGGCTCCTCGCGCATCCGCACGCGCGTCGGGTCCAGGCGCAGCTCCCGGAAGGTCTGCAGGGTCCGGCGGTACGGGGAGACGTACGCGCTGACGTGCTCGTCCCCGAAGAGCTCGCGCAAGCGTCCGCCGGCCTCCGCGGCCTGCTCGCGCCCGGTGCGGGTCAGCCGGAGGGCGTGGTCGGGCTCCCTCTCGTACACCGTGTCATCGGCATTGCCTTCCGATTCCCCGTGCCGGACAAGGACGATGCGCCGTGGTCGTACCATCCCACGACCCTATTCGGCCATCGGCGGGCGCGCGGACCGGGCTCGCCGTACGGCACCGGCGGCCGCCCTGCGGCCGGGTCTCCGGCGGGGGCAGAGGGCGGGGGGCCGCACGCGGCGTACGGTCAGACGGTCCAGGAGGGTTCGAGGTCGACGACGTCCCCGGTGAGAGCTTCCACGTCGGCCTGGATCTGGGCACGCAGCGACAGCCGCTCGACGCGCTCCTGCCGGTACTTGCCGTGTTCGGCCGCCGCGTGCCACATCGACAGCACCAGGAACTCACGGCCCGGAGCCTCGCCGAAGAGGCCCCGGACCATGCCGGGCGAGCCCGCCATGGCCGGGTTCCAGACCTTCTCCTGCATGAGCGCGAAATGGTCCACGCGCCCCTCCCGCACCCTGGTGTGGGCGACCCGGACGACGTCGGCGTCGGTGAACCGCGGCTCGAAGCCGGTCTTCACGTCGAAGCGGTGGTCGAAGAGCGTGACCCGCGCGTCGGTGTAGGTGCCGTTCTGCGAAGCGGCCAGCCGGTCGTGCGAGCGGGCCATGAAGGAGTCGTAGAAGGAACGGCTCTCCCAGAAGGTGAAGACGTGCGCCACCCCCTGCCGGCCCCGGCTCCAGCCGCCGCCCTGCCCCCGGAATCCCGGCTCCCCCGGCAGCCCTGCCCATTTGCGCTGCCCGCGCTCGAACCCGCGTCGGTCCGTCACCGTGCAGCGAATCCACTTGACCAGCACTGCGCCATCGTACGGTCCCGGCGGGGCCCGGGTCAGTCCTCGGCGCGGTACATCCGAAGGAGTTGGTCCGCATCCCGTTCGGACAGCCGAAGCCCGAACTCCCGGTCGAGCAGGGCGAGCAGCTCCTCGGCCGGCACCTCGCGCCGCTCGATCCGCCCGTCGGGGAACAGCCGGGACAGCTCCCGTCCTACGAGGGCCTTGCGCTCGGCGTCGCCCTGCCGCTGGACGACGACCCGGCCGAGGAAGGCGGAGCGGGGGTGCGAGGAGCTGTAGTGGTTCAGCACCACGTAGTCGACGGGGTGGTAGGGCTGCGGGGTGAAGGCGTACAGGTCGCGCCAGACGCCCTCGCGCCATGCGCGCAGCGCGAGGACCCCGTCCGCTTCCTCCCGGACGCTGAACGCCCATTCCCCCTGCCGCACTTCGGCGCCGGGGCTCGTCAGCGGCACGGGCTCGCGCGGTCCCTGCCAGCCGAACCCGGCGTCGCAGAGCCAGGGCTCCCCCTCCACGGTGACGACGAGGACGGCGTGCGTCACCGCGGTCAGGGCGTCCCCCCGGCTGCGGTTGCGGGCGCCGCGTCCGCAGACCGCGAAGCCGATCCGCTCCAGGGCGGCGGCCAGCAGGGTGTTCTGCTCGTAGCAGTAGCCGCCGCGGCGCTCGTGCACGAGCTTGTCCTCGACCGTCTTGACGTCCAGCCCGACGGGGCGGCCGAACAGCACGTCCAGGCTCTCGAAGGTGATCGCACCGGTGTGGGCCCGGTGTACTGCCTTCAACGTCGCGAGGTCCGCCCGGAGTTCCCCGCCCTCCCAGCCGATCCTCGCCAGGTAGGCGTCCAGGTCCAGCTCTTCACCGCTCCACATGGCTTCCCCGTTCTGCGCATCACGAATGCGCGGGGCGTTCCCCGGCCCCGCCGCACACCATCATCACCATGACTGCCCGGTGGCCGGAACTCCGCTGATACCCGCCCACGGCGAACGCCTTTCCCCCCACCCGCCCACCGACGCGGAAAGCGGGGACCGGCACCCTGCCGGTCCCCGCTCCTCGACTACTCGGCCCGATCGGAGGTCAGGCGCGGCAGCGCAACATCTCCAGCGGCGGGTTGGCGTGGAGGTCCGCCCAGTGGTCCGCACCGAACTCGCGCAGGCCGGCCTCCGACACCTCCAGCGGGACCCAGGTCAGCTCGCTGAACCCGGCCGCCTCCAGGCACTTCTCGTAGACCTCGCGGCGCGGGCGGTTGGCGACGAAGGAGACCGGCGGGTCGAGCAGCGCCGTGGTCCGGACCTTCGGTCCGGTCTCGCCCTCTTCTCCGGTGAGCACGCTGCGGAAGCCGTACTTCTCCGGTGTCGGCCCGTCGAAGCGGTAGTCGGGCGACTGGTTGAGCAGGAACAGCTCGGCGCCGGGCTTCAGGCTCCGGTGGATGTTGCGGCACATCACCTCGGTGGTGGCGGTGTCCGGCGCGTAGTTGAGCAGCTGGACCGCCAGACCGATGTCGAAGCGCTGCTCGAAGGGCCGCAGTTCGGACGCGTCGCCCACCTCGTAGCGCACGCCCAGCGGGGTGTGCTCCTCCAGCTTCTGCGCGACGGCGACCATCTCACCGGAGATGTCGATGCCGAGCACGTCCGCGGCGCCGCGCCGCTTGAACTCGCGGCTGTAGAAGCCGGTGCCGGAAGCCAGGTCGAGGACCGACTTGCCGCTCACGTCCCCGACCAGGGCCAGGAAGCCGGGCACCACCACGTACTGCTCCAGAGGCAGGGCCTTGAATCCCTCGTACGCCTCGCCTATCTCGTCATACTGCTGTGCACCCACTGTGTTCTCCCCCGTACTTTGTCGTGTTCACGGCCTCGGCCCCCGTCCCCGGGATGCGCCTCGGCCCCGACGGGCAGTCTTCCCGCACCCCGGCGGACCGCCGTACTAGCAAAACCCACAAAGATCATTGCCGCGTACCGGGCACAGACACGACGAAGGGGACCGGTCTCGGGCCGGTCCCCTTCGTGAAGCTGCTGGTCAGCTACCTGCGCGGGCTACGCCGGACAGTGCGTCCGGCGCGGTCCCGCCCGATGTCAGCTGCAGCCGCTGGTGGAGCCGCAGCCCTCGCAGATGTAGCAGGAGCCGGCGCGCTGCATCTTCGTACCGCAGGAGAAGCAGAGCGGGGCGTCGGCGGAGACGCCGAGCTGCATCTCGACCAGTTCGGCGTTGGAGTGCGCCGTCTTGGGGGCCGGGACCGGGACGACCGCGACCGGCTTGACGGCCGGAACGGTCTGGACCGCGGCGAGCGGGGCCGCCTGGGTCAGAGACTCCGTGTCGAGCTCCTCGTCGAGGGGCTCGTAGGAACCGGTGTCCAGGTGGCGCTGACGCTCCTCGGCGGAGTGGATGCCGAGGGCCGAGCGGGTCTCGAAGGGCAGGAAGTCGAGCGCCACGCGACGGAAGATGTAGTCCACGATCGACTGCGCCATCCGCACGTCCGGGTCGTCCGTCATACCGGCCGGCTCGAAGCGCATGTTCGTGAACTTCGCGACGTACGTCTCCAGCGGGACGCCGTACTGCAGACCGACCGAGACGGCGATCGAGAAGGCGTCCATCATGCCCGCGAGGGTCGAACCCTGCTTGGACATCTTCAGGAAGACCTCGCCGAGACCGTCGTCCGGGTAGGAGTTCGCGGTCATGTAGCCCTCGGCGCCACCGACCGTGAAGGAGGTGGTGATCCCCGGGCGGCCCTTCGGGAGGCGCTTGCGGACAGGGCGGTACTCGATGACCTTCTCGACGGTCGTCCGGATGGTGTCCTCCGCCTTGGCGGTGACCTCCTCCTTCTCCTCTTCCTTCTTCTTCGCGGAGAGGGGCTGGCCGACCTTGCAGTTGTCGCGGTAGATCGCGAGCGCCTTGACGCCCAGCTTCCACGCCTCGAAGTAGATCTCCTCGATCTCCTCGACGGTCGCCGTCTCCGGCATGTTGACCGTCTTCGAGATCGCGCCGGAGATCCAGGGCTGGATCGCGGCCATCATGCGCACGTGGCCCATCGCGGAGATGGAACGCTCGCCCATCGCGCAGTCGAAGACCGAGTAGTGCTCCTGCTTCAGGCCCGGGGCATCGACGACCACGCCGTGCTCGGCGATGTGGGCGACGATCGCCTCGATCTGCTCTTCCTGGTAGCCCATGCGGCGCAGGGCCTGCGGAACGGTGCCGTTGACGATCTGCATCGAGCCGCCGCCGACGAGCTTCTTGAACTTGACCAGGGCCAGGTCCGGCTCGACACCGGTGGTGTCGCAGGACATCGCGAGACCGATGGTGCCGGTCGGCGCGAGGACGGAGGCCTGCGAGTTGCGGAAGCCGTTCTTCTCGCCGAGGCGGATCACGTCCTGCCAGGCCTCGGTGGCCGCGGCCCAGATGATGTTGTCCAGGTCCTCGGTGCGCGGCGCGACGGCGTTGGCGTCGGCGTGCTGCTTCATGACGCGCTTGTGCGACTCGGCGTTGCGGGCGTAGCCGTCGTACGGGCCGACGATCGCGGCCAGCTCGGCGGAGCGCTTGTACGCGGTACCGGTCATCAGCGAGGTGATCGCCGCGGCGAGGGTGCGGCCGCCGTCGGAGTCGTACGCGTGGCCGGTGGCCATCAGCAGGGCGCCGAGGTTGGCGTAGCCGATGCCCAGCTGGCGGAAGGCGCGGGTGTTCTCGCCGATCTTCTGCGTCGGGAAGTCCGCGAAGCAGATGGAGATGTCCATCGCGGTGATGACCAGCTCGACGACCTTGGCGAAGCGCTCGGCGTCGAAGGACTGGTTGCCCTTGCCGTCGTCGTCGAGGAACTTCATCAGGTTCAGCGAGGCGAGGTTGCAGGACGTGTTGTCCAGGTGCATGTACTCGCTGCACGGGTTGGACGCGGTGATGCGGCCGGACTCGGGGCAGGTGTGCCAGTTGTTGATCACACCGTCGTACTGGATGCCCGGGTCGGCGCAGGCCCACGCGGCCTCGGCGAGCTTGCGGAAGAGCGACTTGGCGTCGACCGTCTCGATGACCTCGCCGGTCATGCGGGCGCGCAGGCCGAACTCGGTGCCGTTCTCGACGGCCGTCATGAACTCGTCGTTCACGCGGACGGAGTTGTTGGCGTTCTGGTACTGGACGGACGTGATGTCGTCGCCGCCAAGGTCCATGTCGAAGCCCGCGTCGCGCAGGGCGCGGATCTTCTCCTCTTCCTTCACCTTGGTCGCGATGAAGTCCTCGACGTCCGGGTGGTCCACGTCCAGGACGACCATCTTGGCCGCACGGCGGGTGGCGCCGCCCGACTTGATCGTTCCTGCGGACGCGTCGGCGCCGCGCATGAAGGAGACCGGGCCGGAGGCGTTGCCGCCGGAGGAGAGGAGCTCCTTGGAGGAGCGGATGCGGGAGAGGTTCAGGCCGGCGCCGGAGCCGCCCTTGAAGATCATGCCCTCTTCCTTGTACCAGTCGAGGATCGACTCCATGGAGTCGTCGACGGCCAGGATGAAGCAGGCGGAGACCTGCTGCGGCTGGGGCGTGCCGACGTTGAACCACACCGGCGAGTTGAAGCTGAAGATCTGGTGCAGGAGCGCGTAGGTCAGCTCGTGCTCGAAGATCTCCGCGTCGGCGGGCGACGTGAAGTAGTCGAAGTCCTCGCCGGCCTTCGTGTACGTCTTCACGATCCGGTCGATGAGCTGCCGCAGACCGGTCTCGCGCTGCGGGCTGCCGACCGCACCGCGGAAGTACTTGCTGGTGACGATGTTGACCGCGTTCACCGACCAGAAGTCGGGGAACTCGACGCCGTACTGCTCGAAGTTCACCGAGCCGTCGCGCCAGTTGGTCATGACGACGTCGCGGCGCGCCCAGGTCACCTCGTCGTACGGGTGCACGCCCGGGGTGGTGTGGATGCGCTCGATACGCAGGCCGCTCTTGGCAGTCTTGGTGCCCTTGGCGCGGGAACCTCGTGCCGAGCTGCTCGCCGTCTCTGTCATGCCGTTCCTCCCAATGCGGGCAAAACGCCCTAAAGTGCCAGCGCTATTCCGCGGCACGGTGCTGTGTCTTGTATCTACGTCTTCTTCGCCGGACCCACCGGCCGTTCCGCGACGCGCGTGCGACAGGGAACGGGCAGGCCGGTCAGTCGGCGGCGGAGGCGGGCACGGGGACCGGAGCGGTCCCACCGGGCTCGCACTCTTCGTGAGGCCGCGGCACGCGGAGTTCCGCGATGGCGGTCTCGAAGTCTTCGAGTGTGTCGAACGCCTTGTAAACGGACGCGAACCGGAGGTACGCGACCAGATCGAGGTCCTGCAACGGGCCGAGTATGGCCAGACCCACGTCGTGGGTGGTCAGTTCGGCGCTTCCGGTGGCGCGCAGCGCCTCCTCGACCCGCTGGCCGAGTTTGGCGAGGGCGTCCTCGGTGACCGGCCGCCCCTGGCACGCCTTGCGCACGCCGGAGATGACCTTGGTACGGCTGAAGGGTTCGGTCACCCCGCTGCGCTTGATCACCATCAGCGAGGCCGTCTCCACCGTCGTGAAGCGACGGGAGCAGTCGGGGCACTGGCGGCGCCGGCGGATCGACGTGCCGTCGTCGGTGGTGCGACTGTCGACGACACGGCTGTCGGGGTGCCTGCAGAAGGGGCAGTGCATGGTTCCCTCACCCTCCTCTTGGCACGACTGAATCACCTCGAGAGACCCCTGAACGGCAGAGTCGAAGCTCTGTCGGAGGCTCTCGAAGCAGCCACAAGCATATGCGATGTCGGGGGCCCCGGCAGACCGAGGACCACAACTTCTGGGTGGCAGCGCTCATCCAACCACTAGATCTTGGGTTGTGGTGGATTTACACCGCTCCGCGTGTCGCCGTGTCCGATGGCCGGATGACAGGCCTCGCGGTGCCACACTGGGCGCAGACCCGGACGGTGGCGACCCGACCCGGAAGGGTACCGTAATCAGTGACTCCGGAGCCGAACCCGCGTTCGGCCCGGACGGCCCGTCGGCGGCATATACACCTCACCAAGTGAACACGGTGGGTGATCTCCGATTTTTCACTCGAACGTGTGTTTGGCGCAACCTTTCGAAAGCAACTACCGTTGTCCAGCTAGGGAGAACATTTCGAGAGGGGCCGACGTGACCACCACCGCAGACAGTGCCACCATCACTGCCCAGAACCGCTCCCAGAGCCGACTCGAGCCGGTGCATGCCATGAATGACGCAAGTCTGAACCCGGAGGCGGAGCCCGTACGCCCCGCACGCTCGCTGCCAGGGCGACCTCCAGGCATCCGCGCCGACAGCTCCGGGCTCACGGACCGGCAGCGGAGGGTCATCGAGGTCATTCGCGACTCGGTGCAGCGGCGCGGCTACCCGCCGTCGATGCGGGAGATCGGCCAGGCCGTCGGCCTGTCCAGCACCTCTTCGGTCGCGCACCAGCTGATGGCCCTGGAGCGCAAGGGCTTCCTGCGCCGTGACCCCCACCGCCCCCGGGCGTACGAGGTGCGCGGCTCCGACCAGCCCAGCTCGCAGCCCACGGACACCACGGGCAAGCCCGCGGCCTCGTACGTCCCCCTGGTGGGCCGGATCGCGGCCGGTGGCCCGATCCTCGCCGAGGAGTCGGTGGAGGACGTGTTCCCCCTCCCCCGCCAGCTCGTCGGCGACGGAGAGCTGTTCTGCCTCAAGGTGGTCGGCGACTCGATGATCGAGACCGCCATCTGTGACGGCGACTGGGTCACGGTCCGCCGCCAGCCCGTCGCGGAGAACGGCGACATCGTCGCCGCCATGCTCGACGGCGAGGCCACGGTCAAGCGCTTCAAGCGCGAGGACGGCCATGTCTGGCTGCTCCCGCACAACGCCGCCTACCAGCCGATCCCCGGCGACGAGGCCACCATCCTCGGCAAGGTCGTGGCCGTACTGCGCCGGCTCTGATCGCCTGCGCCACCATCCAGCTCCGGGACCTACTGCGCCGGTCCCGGAGCTGCTTTGTGCGTTCTGGGCCTTCGCCCTCCGTGTCGTCGGCCTTCTACTTGTCCTCGGCCGTCGCCGCGGCGTCGATCGCGGCGAGCGAGCGGCGGACCTGATTGCGGTCCGTGGTGTACCAGAAGTCCGGCAGCGTGGCCCGCAGGAAGCTCCCGTACCGGGCCGTGGCCAGCCGGGGGTCCAGGACCGCCACGACGCCCTTGTCTCCGGTGGCCCGCACGAGCCGGCCCGCGCCCTGCGCCATGAGCAGTGCTGCGTGCGTCGCCGCGACGGACATGAAGCCGTTCCCACCGCGCTCCTCGACCGCCTTCTGCCGGGCGCTCATCAGCGGGTCGTCGGGACGCGGGAACGGGATCCTGTCCATGATCACCAACTGGCAGCTGGGCCCCGGCACGTCCACGCCCTGCCACAGCGACAGGGTCCCGAACAGGCAGGTCTTCGGATCGGCGGCGAAGGCCTTGATCAGCTCGCCGAGCGTCTCCTCGCCCTGGAGCAGGATCGGGTTCTCGAGCCGGCCGCGCAGTTCCTCGGCGGCGGCCTTCGCGCCGCGCATGGAGGAGAACAGTCCGAGGGTGCGGCCGCCCGCCGCCTCGATCAGCTCGGCGAGCTCGTCCGTCATGTCGCCGCGGGTGCCCTCCCGGCCGGGGGTGGCCAGGTGCTTGGCGACGTAGAGGATGCCCTGCTTGGGATAGTCGAAGGGCGAGCCGACGTCGAGGCCCTTCCACTGCGGCACGTCCTCGCCCTCGACGCCCTCCGGGGACAGGCCCATCGAGGCCGCGACCCCGTTGAAGTCGCCGCCGAGCTTGAGGGTCGCGGAGGTCAGGACCACCGAGCGGTCGGCGAACAGCTTCTCGCGCAGCAAGCCGGACACCGAGAGCGGAGCCACCCGGAGGGTGGCGCCGAAGCGGTCGTGGCGTTCGTACCAGACCACGTCGTACTCGGAGCCGGCCACGATCCGCTCCGCCACCCCGTGCACGCTCTCCACCGCGGCGAGCGCCTGCTTGCGGACGGCGTCCTCGTCGTGGACGGACTTGTCGCGCGTGTTGCCGATCGCCGAGATCACGGCGCGCGAGGCGTCCCGCAGGGCCATCAGCGCGTAGCCGAGGTCCTCGGGAACCTCCTCCAGCCGGCCGGGCAGGGCCAGCTCCATGACCCGCTCGAAGGTCTCGGAAGCGGTCTGCAGGGAGTCGGCGGTCTTCTCGTCGACCAGCTTCGCCGCACGCTTCACGGCACGGTTGACCTGACCCGGGGTGAGCTCTCCCGTGGCGACCCCGGTCACCCGGGACACCAGCTCGTGGGCCTCGTCGACGATCAGCACCTCGTGCTGCGGGAGCACCGGGGCACCCTCGATGGCGTCGATGGCGAGGAGCGCGTGGTTGGTGACGACCACGTCCGCGAGCTTGGCCCGCTCGCGGGCGGCCTCCGCGAAGCACTCCGCGCCGTACGCGCACTTCGTGGCGCCCAGGCATTCGCGGGAGGAGACGGAGATCTGCGCCCAGGCCTTGTCGGAGACGCCGGGGGTGAGGTCGTCGCGGTCTCCCGTCTCGGTCTCGTCCGCCCAGTCGCGCAGCCGCAGCAGGTCCTGGCCGAGCTTGCTGGTCGGGGCGGCCGCCTCGAACTGGTCGAAGAGGCCCTCCTCCTCGTCCTGCGGGGCACCCTCGTGCAGACGGTGCAGGCACAGGTAGTTGGAGCGGCCCTTGAGCATGGCGAACTGCGGGCGGCGGCGGAGCTGCGGATGCAGCGCCTCCACCGTCCGGGGCAGGTCGCGCTCGACGAGCTGGCGCTGGAGGGCCAGCGTCGCCGTGGCCACGACCACGCGCTCGCCGTGCGCGAGGGCCGGCACCAGGTAGCCCAGGGACTTACCGGTACCGGTACCCGCCTGGATGAGGCGGTGGGAGTTGTCGTCGATCGCTTCGGCGACGGCTTCGGCCATGGCCACCTGGCCGGGGCGCTCCGTGCCGCCGACGGCGGAGACGGCGGCGTGCAGCAGGTCGGGGAGGGAGGGCTTCGTCATAGCAGTGCCAACCCTACGGGGCCCCGCCGACAGTGACCGCACCGGCGAGCGGTCATGACCGGTGGAGGGGGTTCGCCACGGTGCCGTACCGCACGGCGTGCGGGCGGTCGGGCCGGTCGCGGTAGCCGTCCTCGTAGAGGCGGTTCCTGTTGAGGCAGAGCCTCCCGATGCGTTCGCCGAGGAGGTCGAAGAGCTCGTAGCGCTCCTTGAGCTCCGGGAAGCGGGCCTGGTGACGCAGGATCTCCGCCCGTACGAGGGACCAGAACGTGTCCTCCGGAACCCCGAGCCGGTCCTCGCAGAGGGCGGAGAGGTAGCGGAAGACGCCGACGAAGAGCCCGGAGTGGATGAACTGGGGCAGGAAGTCCGCGGGCTCGGTGAGCAGGACCGCGCGGACCTCGTCGGGCATGGCCGCCAGCTCGGGCAGCGGTTCGGCGCAGATGTTGACGTCGTCCACGAAGTCCTTGACCGCGAGCCGGACCGGGACGTCGTGCTCGTCGAAGATCACGACGGCGTTCTCTCCGTGCGGGGAGAAGACGGTGCCGTAGCGGTAGAGGAAGCGGAGCAGCGGGGGCAGCAGGGCGGCGAAGAGGTGCTGGAGCCAGACCGTGGGGGTCAGGCCGGAGCGGGCGACGAGCTCGGCGGTGAACGACCGGCCGCGGGGATCGGTGTGCAGGAGCGAGGCGAGGGTGCGGGCCCGCTCGCCGGGGGCGAGGTGTCCGGTCAGCGGCTCGCGCCAGATCGCGCCGAGGAGCTCCTTGTACTGGTACGGGACTTCGGGAAGCTCGTCGTAGACGGGGTGGCGGACCGTGACGGAGGCGACCTCGCCGAGCAGGATCACCCCGCATTCCTCGCGGAGGAAGGGGTCTCCGTCGCGCAGGGAGTGGATCCAGGCGGTGACGGCGGGCGCCGCGAGGGCCAGGTCCGAGGGCAGGCCGCGCCAGACCATCGTGTTGAAGACGGAGAGCGGCAGTTTGACGCTGTGGCGGTCGGGGCGGGTGAGGTTGAGGAAGGTGCGGATCGACTGCTGGGGGAGGCGGAGGTCGGGGTCGGCGGGGAGCGGGACCAGGGTGCCTGCGGCGAGGGCCGGTGCGAAGAGGGGCAGGAGGACCTCGTCCCACTGCCAGGGGTGGACGGGGAGGTAGAGGTAGCCGAGCGGGTCGAGGCCGCGGTCGCGCAGGGTCCGGTCGAAGCGGGCGCGGGTGACGGGGTCGAGCTCGGCGGAGTAGAGGCGGGCGGGGTCCTCCAGGCCGGCGGTGCCGCGGTAGTGCGCGAGGGAGGTGTGCGCGGCGAGCCAGGGCAGGCGCTGGGCGGTGCGGGCCTCGGGCGCCCACGCGGCGGTGTCGGAGGCGGAGAGTCCGATCCGCCCCTTGTTGAGGACGAGCCAGGGGTGGCCGGTCTGGTGGCCTTCGAGGGCCGCGTAGTCGAGGTCGGCCAGGACGTCCGCGGTGAGCGCGGTGTGGTCGATGCGGGCGTCGGCGGAGAGGGTGGCGCTGAGCTCGCGGACGAGGTGGCCGAGGGTGGCGCCGTCGAGGCCGAGGAGCGTGCGTGCGCGGATGAGGAAGGCGTACGGGTCCCCGAAGGCGGTCGGCGGCCCGGACTCGGCGGGCGACCCGCACGGGGCGTGCTGCGGGGTGAGGGTGATCGTGTCGGGTGCGACGTGCCAGCTGCCGTACGAGCGGCGGCGTGCCCGGAAGCCGAGGCTGCTGCCGTCGTCGAGGGTCAGCGTCCAGGCGTCACCGGAGGCCGCCGGGGCGGGGGCCGGGGTGATGATCTCCTCGTACGCGAACTCGCCGAGCATCTTGGCGAGCAGGCGACGGGCGGCGAAATCCCAGGTCGGACGGTTCAGTTCGGGCGGTGTGCACGGGTGCTGGGGCGATGGGGGCACGGTGTCCGAGAAGTGGGGACCTGGGGAGTCGGGGGCTGCGGAGAAGATCTGCACGGGACTCCTCAAGATCGGGAACTTTGCTGCGTGGCGCAGAGTTTTCGAGGTGAGAGGTAAGGGAAATAAAGGAATAGGCGGGACGGCCTGGTTGTACGGGCAGCGCGGGGCGGCACTCAGAGGAGATTGCGCAGCGCCCGCTCGCGGATCATCAGGGCGGCTCGTTTGCCGGGCAGGTCGATTTCGGTGGGGCAGCGGAAGCCGGAGTTCAGGAAGGCTGATACGGAGGGGGTGTTGCGGATGTCCGGTTCGGCGATGACGCGCATGCAGCGGGGGCGGTTGTCGAGCACCAGGTCGGCGACGGCGCGCAGGAGCGCGGTGCCCAGACCTCGGCCGCGGTTCGTGCCGTCTCCGATGAGCAGGTGGATACCCGTGTCGTGGGGGCGCGCCGGGTAGTACGCGGAGAGCGGGTCGAGGTCGGCCCGGTAGATCTCCCAGTAGCTCATGGGCGTGCCGTCGAGGAGGCCGAGGCACGGGATGCTGCGACTGTCTCCGACCATCTGTGCCCATACGTGGGCGGCGGTGACACCGGCCGGGCCGGCGAGTTCCCAATAGGCGTCCACCTGCGGGTCGTTCATCCAGCCGGTGAGCAGGTCCAGGTCGCGGTCGAGCCGTACGGGTTCGAGGCGGAAGACGCCGGACCGCGTCGTGACGCCGCCCCAGGCGGCCGGGGAGTCGAGGAGATCGGCCTCGGCGAGCTGGGGCAGCGACTCGGCGCGCAGACACGGCACGTCGGTGCGGAACGCATGGGTGCGGAACACATCGGTGAGGAGCACGCCGGTGTGGAGCACTCCGGTGTGGAAGTCGGTGGAGGGCATCGGGGGCTCTTCTCCGTTTCGGTGCTGGCTCGTCAATCGTGAAGGGGGTTGGCGATGGTGACGTAGACCGACTGGGTGTCGACGGGTCCGACGAGCTCGTCCAAGCCTCCGAGGCGGGTGAGCAGATTCGCCTTGCAGCGCAGGGTGGGCGAATCGAGCAGCCTCTCAGGGAGCGGGCCGAGGCCCGTGGCCTTGCCGAGGAAACGGCGGAAGGCGGCCAGCAGGACGCGTTCGTCGGCGAGCCGCTGGGATCCGAAGGCCCCGATGAGACCGAGCACGTTGTTGATGCCGAGGTAGTAGGCGAAGCGTTCGTCGGTGACGGCGTCGGAGACGAAGGTGTCGCTCGTGGCGCCGATTCCGGGGAGCCGGCGCTCCAGTTCCGCGCGGCGGGAGGCGCGGAAGTAGTAGCCCTGGTTGTCGCGGTAGCGGCCGCCGACCGGCCACCCGGCCGGGTCGAGGAGGACCAGCGTGTTCTGCTGGTGGGCTTCGAGGGCGATGCCGGCGAGCGCGTCGAAGGCGAGGACCGGCAGGACGACGTGTTCGAGGTAGCGCAGGAACCACTCGGCGGCGACGGCGGAGGTCGTCCGCCCGGTGGTGGCGGCGAGCCGGGAGACGGTCTCGGCGAGGCGCGAGCTCATGGTGGTCCGTCCGGGCCACGGGCGGGGTGCGGTGAGTGCGGCGACACAGAGGGCGTCGTCGCCCGGTCGGAAGGGGTTGTGGCGCAGCAGGACGTCGAGTCCGGGGACGGGTGTGCCGTCCTGGGCGTCGACGGCCACCCAGGCGGGATCGCGGACGATGTCGAAGCCGGGGTGGGCGGTCTGCCACCGCTCGGCGAGTCCCGTGCGGAGCAGTCGGTGCACTTCGATGCCGCGGTGGAGTTCCTTGCGGAGGTTCTCACGACGGGAGTTGGTGATGCGCAGACCCAGGGAGAGCTTGAGCATCGCGGGTGCGCCGGGCTGGTGGACGGTGCGGATGGAGGAGGTCGGATACCAGGGGGCGCCGTACGGGCCCAGGTCGTGCAGGAGTCCCGCGTCGCGGAGGGCGGCGACCGCGGGGCGCTGGAGCAGGTCTCGGGCCTGCCAGGGGTGAAGGGGAAGGGGGGTGGCGCCGTCGGGCACCTGGAGGCCGGGGGCGAGGCGGCCCAACAGCCGGGCGGCGGAGACCGGGCGGCCGCGTTCGGTCCAGGCGGAGTCGGTGGCGAGGGCGGCGGGTTCGACCGCTACCCAGTGCAGGGGGAAGGAGCCGTGGAGTTCGGGTGAGTAGCGGCGCACTTCGGCTTCGGAGAGCCCTTCGCGGCTCTTCGGGGTCGGGTGCAGCGGGTGGCCGAGGAGGAGGGACTGTTCGGCGGTGAGGAACCGGTCCGCGCCTACGGGAGCGGGTGCGGCCGGGCGTTGGCGGCGGTCGGTGATGAACTCGGCCGTCCGGCGCACCGAGTCGGCGACCCGGCCGACGAGGTCCGCCCCGCCGGGCCCGCCGTCGCTTTGGGCGCGGTCGCTCTGGGGATGGTCGCTGTCGGCGCTGTCGCTGTGGGCTCCGTCGCTGTGGGCGCCGGTTCCGGGGTCGCCGCCGCCTTCGCGGGAGATCAGCGCCGCGAGGGTGACCGCGTCCACGGCGGGGGCGTCTGCGCGGACGCCTTCGATGCGGGCCGGGCCGAAGCGGTGCCAGCCGGCGGCGGACCAGTAGCGGACGGCGACGAGCAGGGCGGTGCCCGATGCGGGGAGGGGGATGCGCAGGACGGGACCCACGGGCTGTTCGAGTCCGGTCTCGCGGACCCAGCAGCGCAGCAGGTTCTCCACCGAGGCGGCCTCGGCGGCGACCCTGGGGTCGGGATGGTCCAACGGGTCCGCAGCTCCCGCGCGGGGTCGGACGGCGCCGTCCTTCTGCCGAGGCACCGCGGCGGATGCCTGCGGCACGGCCGCCGGCCAGGGCAGGCCAGAGGCCGGCATGCCCGGGAGCGCACCGGCAGGGCCAGTGAAACCGTCCCCCGGCGGCGCGGACGCCGCGGCCCGGTCCCCCGGTTCGGCTGCACCGGGTCGCGGGGCCACCGCGTCCTGGGAGGCGATGGGCGCGCCGCTGGAGCCGTAGCCCGACAGGCCCTCGGCGGAGGGGCCCTTGGGCGCGGCCTCGCCCTGTCCCTCCGAGGGCAGCGCGCCCGTACTCCCCGGGCCGGGCGGCGCCGGGTCGGCCGACGAACCGGCGCCGGTGCCGGGAGCCTCCGCCCCGGGCCGCCCGGCGCGGGCGTGCGGGGAATCCCCGGCCGGCAGACCCCCTGCCCGGCTTGCCGGACCGGAGTCGTCCGCAGCACCGGAAGCCGGCTGCGAAGCCGCGGGTGAAGGCGCACTGCCCGGGGCCTCGCTGGTAGCCGGCGCCCCGGACCCGGACCACGCAACGGCACCGGCCAGCGGCGGCCAGGCGGTGGGGCCGGGCGAAGCGCCCGCGGACACGGCCGGGTCGGCGGCAGGCCGGGAGGCACTGCCTTCTGGAGCGAGCAGTGGCGGCCACGCGGTCGTGGCGGGGGAATGGCCGGCGGACACGGCCGGGTGGGCGGCGGTCCGGGAGGCACTGTCCGCCTGAGCAAGCAGCGGCGGCCACGCGGTGGTGGCAGGGGAAGGCTCGGCGGACACAGCCGGGTCGGAGGCAGGCCGGGAGGCGCTGTCCGCGGGGGCGCGCAGCGGCGGCCCCGCAGTGGGGGCGGGGGAAGCCACGCCGGGCCCAGCCGGAGCGACCGCGGGCTGGGGGGAACGTTCCGCTCCAGCGGGCGGCGACTGCCACGCGGCGACAGCGGGCCGAGGTTCGGTGCCCGGGGCCGGAGCAGAAGTGGGCGGCTCAGGTCGGGCCGTAGCACCGGAAGGTGACGGGGCCGGCCTGCCGTCCGGGGAGACGGAGGGGGCGGGTCGCGCGGGCGCAGCCATCACGTCCGAGATGGCGCCGGCTGGAGCCGGCCCGTCCGGGACCCCGGGAACGGGCGGGGCCGGGCTCGGACCGGGAGCCGTGGGCTCGGTGCCGAAAGGCTTCCCGAGCCGGGTCGGCAAATGCCCGGTGGAGGCCGTCAGGGACGGTGAGGAGAGGTCACCCGGCAATGGCGTAGACACGCCGCCGCCGAAGGCCGCGGGCGACAGCGGCGTGGACGCGCCACTGAGAGGCGGGGCGGACGGCGGCGTAGGCGCAGCGCCGAGGGGTTGGGACGACAGCGGCGTAGACGCACTAGCGAGGGGCGACAGCGGCCAAGCCGCAGCGCCGGGGGGTGGGGGTGAAAGCGGCGTAGAGGCAGCGCCGGAGAGCCGGGCCGGCTGCGGTGTAGGTCCGGCCGGGGTGGTGGGAGACGGCGGCGGCACGGTGTCGGCGCCGTGCCGGGGCTCGGGTGCAGGGATTGGTGGCGGCTGCAAGGGCTCTGCGGAAACGGTCGGCAGCAGTGAGGGTCGGTGCCCGATCCGTGCGGCCGGATCCAGGGCTGCCGCAGGGGACACGTCAACTGTGGTCGGGATGCTGGGAAGGGGGGTTGACGGTGTTGAGAAGGGTCCGGACTCCTCCGGGTTCGGCAGTGGTGAGGCGTCGATGGGGCCGGGCACGGGGGGCGTGTGCCCGTGCCCGAGAGGAGGGGGCGAGTCCGGGGCGTCCGGAGACGGGGCCGCACCGACCCCCGCGCGGGGTGGCGTACCCATCGCCGGTGTCGACATCACCGGCTGAGCGGCGGGCATCGTCATGGGCTGCGGCTGCGCTGCCGCAGTAAGGGGGGAACGTGGCTGATCGACCGGCGTAGTCGGAGGAATCGCCGAACCCGGACCGGCAGCGGACATCGGTGGCGGGGGAACAGTTTCCGTTGCCATGGGCAGGGGCCTCGGCGGATCGACCTGTACCGGGAGGGGCGATGCGTCGGCGGCCGGGGAGAGCAGGGAAGCCAGGCGATCAGCGGACACCGACGGCACCAGGTCGGGGGCGGAGGCCGGGGCGGGCGAAGCATCCGTCGACAGGGGCGAAGCAGCGGGCTCCGGGATCGGCGGCGCAGAATCAGCCGCGGCAAGGGGGGACCGTGGTGGAACGGCAGGCACCGACGAGAGCGGCACCGCAGCGGCCTGCGGAAGCGGTGAAGGCAGCCCGTCAGTCGACGGCGGGAAGGCGGGGGCAGCGGCGGACCGCGGCAGCACATCGGCGGGCGATGGCGCGGGCTCAGCCGGAGGCTGCGGGGAGCGTGGCGCAGTAGTGGGCAGCGGCCCAGGGTCAGCCGGAGGCTGCGGGGAGGGTGGCGCAGTGGTGGGCGGCGGCGCGGGGGCAGCCGGAGGCTGCGCGGAGCGCGGCGCAGTGGTGGGCGGCGGCCCAGGGTCAGCCGGCGGCTGCGCGGAACCAGGCGCAGTGGTGGGCAGCGGCCCAGGGTCAGCCGGAGGCTGCGGGGAGGGTGGCGCAGTGGTGGGCGGCGGCGCGGGGGCAGCCGGAGGCTGCGCGGAGCGCGGCGCAGTGGTGGGCGGCGGCCCAGGGGCAGCCGGAGGCTGCGGGGAGGGTGGCGCCGGGGTGGGCTGCGGGGGGTGTGCGGGGTTGGCCGGTGGGTGGGCCGGGGGCGACGGCTGAAGGGTGGGGGCCGCGGGGGGCCTCGGGTGGAGGGGGTCAGTGGGCGGCGGGAAGGGGGCCGAGGGGTGGAGGGGGTCGGGCATCGGGGTCCTTAGCGGCGGGTGGCGGCGGAGATGGCGTCGGCGAGGCGGTCGAGGACGGCTGAGGCCTGTTCGTCGGTCAGGGTGAGGGGCGGGAGGAGGCGAACGACGCTGGAGTGGCGGCCGCCGAGTTCGACGATCAGGCCCCGGTCCAGGCAGGCCTGGCGGACGGCCACCGCGAGGTCGGGCGAGGCTTCTCCGGTGTCGGGGTCGGCCAGTTCGACGCCGATCATGAGCCCGCGGCCCCGTACGTCCGCCACACACGGGTGGGCCGGGATCAGCCCGCGCAGCGCGGCGAGCATGTGGGCGCCCAGGGTCCGCGCGCGCTCCGCGAGGCCGTTCTCCCGGACGTAGGCCAGCGTCGCGGTGCCCGCCGCCATGGCCAGCTGGTTGCCGCGGAAGGTGCCGGCGTGCGCGCCGGGGGCCCACTGGTCCAGCTCCGCCCGGTACACGATCACCGCGAGCGGCAGGCTGCCCCCGATGGCTTTGGAGAGCACCATCACGTCGGGGACGACCCCCGCGTGGTCGACCCCCCAGAAGGCCCCGGTCCGCCCGACCCCCGTCTGGACCTCGTCGGCGATCAGCGGGATCCCCCGCTCCGCCGTGATCTCCCGCATCCTGCGCAGCCAGGCGTCGGGGGCTGGGTGGACTCCGCCCTCTCCCTGGACGGGTTCGACGATCATCCCGGCGGGTGCGGGCGCCCCGCTCTTGGGGTCGTCGAGCAGGCTCCGCGTCCAACGGGCCGACAGTTCCGCCCCTTCGGCCCCGCCGACTCCGAACGGGCAGCGGTGGTCCTGCGGATACGGCAGCCGGGTCACCCGTACGTCCGTGGACCCGCCGGAGACGGCCAGTGCTCCCGCGGTCATCCCGTGGTAGGCCCCCGTGAAGGCGAGCATCCCGGACCGGCCGGTCGCGGTGCGGACGAGGGTGAGCGCGGCCTCCACCGCGTCCGTCCCGGCCGGGCCGCAGAACTGGATGCGGGCGTCCGCGGCCAGCTCCGCCGGCAGGTTGGCGAACAGTTCGGTGGTGAAGGCGTCCTTGACCGGGGTCGCGAGGTCCAGCACGTGCAGCGGGGCTCCCGAGTCGAGGACCCCGCGGATGGCTTCGAGCACCACCGGGTGGTTGTGGCCGAGGGCGAGGGTTCCGGCGCCGGAGAGGCAGTCGAGGTAGCGGCGTCCGTCCGCCCCCTCGATGGTCAACCCCCTTGCGCGCACGGGCACGATGGGCAGGGAGCGTGCGTACGTCCGCGCCGCGGACTCCCGTTGCGCCTGCCTGCGCAGGATTCCCTCGCCCGCGGCCGGCCCGGGAGCCCCGGCCCGCCCCGCAGCCCCGGCCCGCCCCGGAGTCGCGTCCAGCTCCGGAGTCGCGTCCAGCCCCGGATCCGTGAACTGCCCCGCCTCCGGTGCCCGGTTCGCCTGCGCCGGGACCTCCGCCCCGGCCGTGGCCTGCTCGCCCGCCCAAGCCCTCAAAGGCACGAGTGTCGCTCCTCCCGCACGGTTGCTCTTCCGGGGTGCGCTTCGAACATCCACGCTGCTTCCCCATCCCCCGTACGTACCAACGACGGTGGCGGCGACGGATCACGGGTGGGCCCAAGATCCTTGTCCGACCCGGGGGAACCGGTGCCCCGGGCTGTGCCGTCCCCCACGGCAGCGGCATAGTGGGGTGCTGCAACCAGGCGCCCGCCTGCCCACGCACCATCCCGAACCAAGAACCATCCAGGGGGATTCACGACATGCGACCGATCCGACCGGTCACCGCGATCCTGTGCTCGGCCGCGCTCGCGCTGACCGCCGCGGCCTGCGGGCCCGGCGACGGTGAGACCGACGCCAAGCCGACCGTTGCGGTGAGCCTGCCCACCAGCCTGGACGGGGTGAAGATCCCGGACGGGCTGAGGGACAAGCTCAAGGAGCACGGCATCGATCTGGAGAAGTGGAAGGGGGGTGAGTGGAAGAACTGGAAGAAGGAGGACTGGCTCCGCGAGGCGGGCGACTACATCAACCCGATCATCGAGGACCTCTGGGACCCGGACCGGATGCGCGACGCCGCCAAGACTCCGCAGCCTCCCGCCGTCGACCAGGACGCGGGCAAGGACCAGGGCGTCACCGATCCGACCCCGGCCCCGGTGGCCGCCAAGGCGGCGGCCCCGCCCTATCACAAGAGCGTTCCGCCCTCCGGCAAGGTGTTCTTCGACGGTCCCGAGGGCTCGATGGTCTGCTCGGCGACCGTGGTCAAGGACCCGGCGCACCCCGGCAAGTCCAACATGGTCTGGACGGCCGGCCACTGCGTGCACGCGGGCAAGTCGGGCGGCTGGTACCGCAACATCGCCTTCGTCCCGTCGTACAACGACAAGGGCAAGTCCGCGGCCGCGCTCAAGGGTGCGCCCCGCGAGGAAGTGGCCCCGTACGGCGTGTGGTGGAGCGACTGGGCGCAGACCTCCGACCAGTGGATCGCGACCGGCGGTCCGACCGGCGGCGCGGGTGCCCCGTACGACTTCGCGGTGCTGCACGTGACCCCGGAGAAGGGTGGCGGCAAGTCGCTGGAGGAGACGGTCGGTACGGCGCTCCCGGTGGAGTTCAAGGCCCAGGCCACGCCCAAGATCGCGAAGATCACGGCCACCGGCTACCCGGCGGCGGCTCCCTTCGACGGTCAGCGGGCCTTCCAGTGCGCCGACAAGCCGGGCCGACTGTCGCTGAACGCGACCGACCCGGCGATGTACCGCATCGGCTGCACGATGACCGGCGGTTCCTCGGGCGGCGGTTGGGTCGCGGCGGGCAGTGACGGCAAGCCCGCGCTGGTGTCGAACACCTCGATCGGTCCCGCCAAGGCCGGCTGGCTGGCCGGGCCCCGGCTGGGTCCGGAGGCGAAGGGCGTCTTCGACGCCGTGAGCGGCAAGTTCAAGTAGCCATTGGCCGTACGGCACCACACGACTGAGGGCCCCCGCTGCTGCGGGGGCCCTCGGTCGTTCATTCGGTGCGCGTCGGCGTCAGTGCTTCGCGAGCACGTACGGAGCGAACTCCGCCGCCAGCTCCGCGTGCACCCGCGCCTTGAGGAGGGTGCCCTCCGCCGTGTGCTCCTCGGAGATCACCTCGCCCTCGGCGTGGGCCCGGGCGACCAGCCCGCCGCGCGTGTAGGGCACGACGGCCTCGATCTCGATCGCCGGCCGCGGCAGCTCGGCGTCGATGAGCGCGAGGAGTTCCTCGATGCCCTGACCCGTGCGCGCCGAGACGGCGATGGAGCGCTTCTCGATCCGCAGCAGGCGCTGGAGCACCAGCGGGTCGGCCGCGTCCGCCTTGTTGATCACCACGATCTCGGGCACCTTGACGGCGCCGACCTCGCGGATGACTTCGCGGACCGCCGCCAGCTGCTCCTCCGGCGCCGGGTGCGAGCCGTCCACGATGTGCAGGATGAGGTCGGAGTCGCCGACCTCCTCCATCGTGGAGCGGAACGCCTCGACGAGGTGGTGGGGCAGGTGCCGGACGAAGCCGACCGTGTCGGCCAGCGTGTAGATCCGGCCGGACGGGGTCTCGGCCCGGCGCACGGTCGGGTCGAGGGTGGCGAACAGCGAGTTCTCCACCAGGACGCCCGCGCCGGTGAGGCGGTTGAGCAGCGAGGACTTGCCGGCGTTGGTGTATCCGGCGATGGCGACCGAGGGCACCTTGTTGCGGCGCCGTTCCTGCCGCTTGATGTCGCGGCCGGTCTTCATCTCCGCGATCTCCCGGCGCATCTTCGCCATCTTCTCCCGGATCCGGCGCCGGTCGGTCTCGATCTTGGTCTCACCGGGGCCGCGGGTGGCCATGCCGCCACCGCCGCCGCCACCCATCTGCCGGGACAGCGAGGCACCCCAGCCGCGCAGTCGCGGCAGCATGTACTGCATCTGCGCGAGCGCGACCTGCGCCTTGCCCTCTCGGGACTTGGCGTGCTGGGCGAAGATGTCGAGGATGAGCGCGGTCCGGTCGACCACCTTCACCTTGACGACGTCTTCGAGGGCGATGAGCTGGCCGGGGCTGAGCTCACCGTCGCAGACGACGGTGTCGGCGCCGCTCTCCATCACGATGTCGCGCAGCTCGCGCGCCTTGCCGGAACCGATGAAGGTGGCCGGGTCGGGCTTGTCGCGGCGCTGGATCACTCCGTCGAGTACGAGCGCGCCCGCCGTCTCGGCGAGGGCGGCCAGCTCCGCGAGGGAGTTGTCCGCGTCCTGCACCGTGCCGGAGGTCCATACGCCGACGAGGACGACCCGCTCCAGGCGGAGCTGGCGGTACTCGACCTCGGTGACGTCTTCGAGCTCGGTGGAGAGACCGACCACGCGGCGCAGTGCCGCGCGCTCGGAGCGCTCGTACTGGGCGCCGTCCCGCTCGCCGTCGATCTCGTGGCTCCAGGCGACGTCCTCTTCCATCAGGGCGTCGGCCCGAAGGCTCTCGGTGAAGCTCTGCGGATCCGGCGCATCCTGTGCGTCGTCCCGCGCGTCCTGGGAAGGGGAAGAAGAGGAGGTCATTGGATCCTTACGTCGTTTTCGAATGCGTCCGCGTCAGGCGAAGCGGAGCCAAGGCCAAAGCTACTCCCGCGCGTGACATAACACTGTCACGTCCAACGTGTGACACTCCCCCGAGATTCCCCAGGAGATGCCCTGGAACTCCCCCGGAGATCCCCCGAAGATCACCGGAGCACCCCGCGGAACGGCCTCGTCGATGGTGGCATGCCCGCTCCACAGGCGTCACACGCTTTTCGCGGCGCTCCACTCCGGGTGCCCTGGCATCGCCGGCGTCTTCTTCCCGTACAGCCACGGCTTCAGGAACGCCCCCAGGTCCCGGCCCGCCTCCTGCGAGGCCAGTCGTACGAAGTCCTCCGTGCCGGCGACCCCGTCCCGGTGCTCCCCCACCCAGCGCCGCTCCACGCGGTCGAAGGCCTTGACCCCGATCTCCTGGCGCAGCGCGTACAGGATCAGCGCGGCGCCGTCGTAGACCGCGGGCCGGAACAGCCCGATCTTCTCGCCCGGGGCGGCCGGCTTCGGCGCGGCCGGGGGGCCGCCGGCCGCGCGCCACTGGTCGGAGCGCTGGTAGGCCTCGCGCATCCGCCGCTCCAGGGAGTACTTGCCGAGGCCGTCCGCGTACAGGGCTTCGTACCAGGTGGCGTGGCCCTCGTTGAGCCACAGGTCGGACCAGGTGCGCGGGCTCACGCTGTCGCCGAACCACTGGTGGGCCAGCTCGTGGACCATCACGGACTCGACGTACCACTCGGGGTAGCCGCCGCTGCCCGCGAAGAGCGCGCTCTCGAACAGCGACAGGGTCTGCGTCTCCAGCTCGAAGCCGGTACGGGCCTTCGCGATCAGCACCCCGTAGTTCTCGAAGGGGTAGCGGCCGACCCGTGCCTCCATCCACTCGATGTGTCCGGCGGTCTTCTTCAGCCAGGGCTCCAGCCGTTCCCGGTCCGCCGCGGGGACCACGTCGCGCAGCGGCAGCCCGTGCGGCCCGGTGCGGTGGACCACGGCCGAGTCGCCGATCGAGACCTGGGCGAGCTCGGTGGCCATCGGGTGCCGCGTCCGGTACGTCCACGTGGTCGCGGCGCCCGCCCGGCGGGCCGGCAGCGCGCCCGGCACACCGTTGGCCACGGCCGTCGTCCCGGCCGGCGCGCTCACCCGGAAGGTGAAGTACGCCTTGTCGGCGGGGTGGTCGTTGCACGGGAAGACCCGGTGCGCGGCGTCGGCCTGGTTCGCCATCGCCAGCCCGTCCTCGGTGACCACCCAGCCGCCGTCGCCGCGGCCGCGCGGGTCGCTCGTGTGCCGGACGGTGATGTGGAGGGGCAGGTCGGGCTCCACGGGCCGGGCCGGGGTCAGTACGAGGTCCTCGCCCACGCTCGCGAAGCCGGCGGGTTCCCCGTTGACCTCGGCGGAGGCCACTTTCCCGTGGGTGAAGTCGAGGTTGACGGTTTCGAGCCGCGCGAGGCTGCGCGCGTCGATGACGGTGACCGCGTCGAGGGGGGTGCTGTTGTCCTTGTAGGAGAAGGACAGGTCGTAGGCGAGGACGTCGTACCCGGGGTTGCCGAGCTCGGGGAAGAGCGGGTCGCCGATGCCGAGTGCCCGGGGCGGGGGCACGACGGCGGCGACGAGGGTGAGGGAGGCCGCGGCGAGCAGGGCGGCGCGCAGGCGCCGGGAGGTGAGCTGCATCCCCCACCGCTTATCAGCGCCCGCCACGCGCCTGCGAACGGCGCGCGACGGCTCCACCCGAAAGGGGTGGTACTCCTTACGCCCGGCTGACGTCGTAGACGCCGGGCACGTCCCGCATGGCCCGCATCAGGGCCGGGAGGCCCGTCGCGTCGGGCAGCTGCAAGGTGTAGCTGTGGCGGACCCGTTGCTCGACCGGCGGCTCCACCGTCGCGGAGACCACCTCGACCCCCTCGCGGGCGATGGCCTCGGTCAGATCGGCCAGCAGGTGCGGGCGGCCGAACGATTCGGCGAGCAGGGTGACCCGGCAGTCCGCGGTCGCCCGCCAGTGCACGGCGATGGGGGTCCGCCCCACGGCCCGCATCTGGGCCACCGTCGCGCAGTGGACCCGGTGCACGGTGACGGCCCCGCCGCGTACGACGAACCCCTCGACGGCGTCCGGCGGCACCGGGGTGCAGCACCCGGCGAGCCGCACGGTGGCGTCCGGCAGGTCGGCGACGGCGTTGCCCCCGCCGCTGCGGAGGCCGATCACCGACAGCGGCGGCCTGGGGGCGGCGTCGGCGGGCCGGACCCCGTCGGGGTGGGACTCCAGCCAGCTGCTGATGGCGATCCGGGCGGCCGGGGTCCTGGCGTGGTCCAGCCAGTCGGCGGCAGGCCCCGAGGAGGCGTCGTGCGCGAGCAGGAGCTGGACGGTGTCCCCGTCCGAGAGCCGGGAGGACAGGGAGGTCAGGCGCCCGTTGACCCGGGCGCCGATACAGCCGTGGGCCGCCTCGCCGTACTGCGCGTAGGCGGCGTCGATACAGCTGGCGCCGGCCGGCAGGCCCAGGGTGCCCCCGTCGGCGCGGAACACGGTGATCTCCCGGTCCTGGGCCAGCTCCGAGCGCAGGACGTCCCAGAAGGTGTCGGGGTCGGGAGCCGACTGCTGCCAGTCGAGCAGCCGCGACAGCCAGCCGGGCCGGGTCGGGTCGACCCGCTCCTCCTCGCAGTCGGCCGCCGCGATCTGGTCGGCGGCGGGCGGGGCCGTATAGGGGTTCCCGAGCGCCACCACGCCCGCCTCCGCGACCCGGTGCATCTGCCGGGTCCGCACGATGACCTCGGCGACGTACCCCTCGGGTGTCGCGAAGGCGGTGTGCAGGGACTGGTAGAGGTTGAACTTCGGGGAGGCGATGAAGTCCTTGAACTCCGAGATGACCGGGGTGAAGCAGGTGTGAAGCTCCCCCAGCACGGCATAGCAGTCCGCGTTCTCCCCCACGAGGACCAGCAGGCGGCCGAAGTCGGAGCCGCGCAGCTCCCCGCGCTTGAGGGAGATGCGGTGCACGGAGACGAAGTGCCGGGGCCGTACGACCACCTCGGCGGCGATGCCCGCGTCGCGCAGGACGGTCCGTACCGAGTCGGCGATGGCGGGCAGCGGGTCGCGCTCGCCCGCGTGGGCCGCGATGAGGGCGCGGGTGTGCTCGTACTCCTCCGGGTGCAGGATCGCGAAGACGAGGTCCTCCAGCTCGGTCTTCAGGGCCTGTACGCCGAGCCGCTCGGCGAGCGGGATGAGGACGTCGCGGGTGACCTTGGCGATGCGTGCCTGTTTCTCGGGCCGCATCACCCCGAGGGTGCGCATGTTGTGCAGCCGGTCGGCGAGCTTGATGGACATCACGCGGACGTCGTTGCCGGTGGCGACGAGCATCTTGCGGAAGGTCTCGGGCTCGGCGGCGGCGCCGTAGTCGATCTTCTCGACCTTGGTGACGCCGTCGACGATGAAGCAGACCTCGTCGCCGAACTCCTCGCGGACCTGATCGAGGGTCACGTCGGTGTCCTCGACGGTGTCGTGGAGGAGCGAGGCCGTCAACGTCGTTGTCTCGGCGCCCAGTTCGGCCAGGATGAGCGTGACGGCGAGCGGATGTGTGATGTACGGCTCACCGCTCTTGCGCATCTGGCCGCGGTGCGAGGTCTCGGCGAGCAGGTACGCGCGGCGCAGGAGCGACAGGTCCGCGTCGGGATGATGGGCGCGGTGCGCTTCGGCGACATGGCCGATGGCGTCCGGCAGCCGGTCCCGGGGCGTCGGACCGAGCAGCGCGGCGCGTCCGAGTCGTCGCAGGTCAAGCCTGGTCCTGCCACGTCTGCGAAGTTCAGGGAGCGCTTCGGGACGTGCTTCGGGGTTCGTGGCCTCTGCACTCATGGGCACCTCCGACGGCATCGACCGGCGGTGGTGGGCATGGGGTGAGCCCTCAGGGCCGGTGCCTGATGCTACCGACCCCACCACGTGGCGCAGTCCACCTCTCGCTCAGCGTGAAATGGATCACCCATTAGAGGGAAGCTTCAGGCGAAAGCCGTTTCGGTGAGCCAGGCGGGATCGAACTCGCCCTCGGCCACGATCACGGCGGGTCCGGTCATCTCGATCCGCCCGTCGGGGTGCTCGGTGATGACCAGCGTGCCGCCCGGCAGATCGACGGTGTACGTGACCGGCGCGCCGGTGACGGCCGGGTCGGCGCCGTCGCGGCGGATGGCGGCCACGGCGACCGCGCAGGCGCCGGTGCCGCAGGAGCGGGTCTCGCCGGAGCCGCGCTCGTGGACGCGCATGGCGACGTGCCGGGGGCCTCGGTCGACGACGAACTCGACGTTGACACCCGTCGGGTAGGCGGATGCCGGGCTGTACGGGGGCGGGTCCAGCAGCTTGCCGGCATCGTCCAGGCTGTCGACGAACGCCACCGCGTGCGGGTTGCCCATGTTGACGTTGCGCGCGGGCCAGGAGCGGTCCCCGACGGAGACGGTGACCTCGCCCTCGGGCAGCTCGGCGCGGCCCATGGAGACGGTCACGTCGCCGGTCTTGTCGAGGTGCACCCGCTTGACTCCGCCGCGGGTGGCGACGGCCAGGTCGCCGGGCTCCGCGTGCCCCGCGTGCTGGAGGTAGCGGGCGAAGACGCGGACGCCGTTGCCGCACATCTCGGCGATGGAGCCGTCGCTGTTGCGGTAGTCCATGAACCACTCGGCCTCGTCGGCCAGGTGCGCCGCCTCGGGGTGCGCGGCGGAGCGCACGACGTGCAGCACGCCGTCCGCGCCGATCCCGGCCCGCCGGTCGCACAGCCGCGCGACGGCGGAGGCCGTCAGCTCGATGGCGTTGTCCGGGTCCGGGACGATCACGAAGTCGTTCTCGGTGCCGTGGCCCTTGAGGAAGGAGAGGCTCGTCTGCGTCACCCGCCCATGGTACCGAGCCGGTGCCCGGCACAGCCGGGCCGCCCCGGGAGGTGACAGGCCCTAACGGAGCCGGGCCACCCGGTACACCGCGAGCGCTACGACACCCAGCGCGACCAGCGCGTACAGCAGGGCGAGGCGCCAGTCGGGCCGCTGCCCCGAGCCGCGGGCCGGGAGCCCCGGCAGGGCGTAGCCGACGCGGCGCGCGGCCATCAGGCCCCAGCCGCCCGCGCAGCAGCTGATGAGGAATCCGAGCATGGCGACGACCGCTCCGCCGTCGCCGAACTCGAAGGCCAGCGGGAAGGCGAACATCAGGGATCCGGCCGCGGCCAGCATGACGATGGGGGCGATCTGCCAGAGCCTCAGCCGGCGCTGCGGGCGCAGCTCCACCTCGAAGGCGGGGGCGGCGGCCGCCTCCGCCTCGGCGGAGTCGGGCGCGTCCGGGCCGTCGGGGGTCAGCCGCGCGGGATCCGCGGGCAGCCCGAGGCCGTCGGTGAGCCCGTCGGTGAGCCCGCCGCCATCGGCGAGGGCACTGTGAAGCATCGGGTCCGTTTCCCGTCGGGTCTCGTCCCGACCGGTGTCACGAGGGCCGGCCTCCATCGCCACGCGCCCTCCCCACTTGGACTTCGTACGCCGTCGTTCACCACCGGTGACGGCACCGGCGGAAGTTTGATGATGGCACGCCGTCAGGCCCGGGACGGGCGTGCGGGGCGTCCCGATGCCATCACGTGATCAGGCTGTGACCGCTCGTTCGACCAACGACTGCGCGAGTCCGGCGAGTTCTTCCCGGTCCTCGGCGGCCCCGCTGAGCCAGTGCACCCGCGGGTCCCGGCGGAACCACGAGTCCTGCCTGCGGGCGAACCGCTTGGTGGCGCGGACCGTCTCGGCGCGCGCCTCCTCCTGCGTGCACTCCCCGGCCAGGGCGGTCAGCACCTGCTGGTAGCCGAGCGCCCTGGAGGCGGTGATTCCGCCCCGCAGGCCGGCGGCCTCCAGCGTGCGGACCTCGTCCACCAGCCCTGCCTCCCACATCCGGTCCACGCGCAGCGCGATCCGCTCGTCGAGCTCGGGCCGGGCCACGTCCACGCCGATCTGGACCGTGTCGTAGACGGACTCGTGGCCGGGCAGGTTCGCGGTGAAGGGCCGTCCGGTGATCTCGATGACCTCCAGCGCCCGCACGATGCGGCGGCCGTTGCTGGGCAGGATCGCCTGCGCGGCGGCCGGGTCGGCGGCGGCGAGGCGGGCGTGCAGGGCGCCGGGGCCGCGCAGGGTGACCTCGGCCTCCAGCCGGGCCCGGACCTCGGGGTCGGTACCGGGGAACTCCATGGCGTCGAGCGCGCCGCGGACGTAGAGGCCGGAACCGCCGACGAGGACCGGCGTACGGCCCTGGGCGAGCAGCTTGTCGATCTCGGCGCGGGCGAGGCGCTGGTACTCGGCGACGCTCGCCGTCTCGGTGACGTCCCAGATGTCGAGGAGGTGGTGCGGGACCCCTCCGCGCTCCTCGGTCGTCAGTTTGGCGGTACCGATGTCCATCCCCCGGTACAGCTGCATCGAGTCCGCGTTGACGACTTCGCCGTCGAAATGACGGGCCAGGGCTACGCCCAGATCGGACTTTCCGGCCGCGGTGGGTCCTACGACGGCGATGACCCGCGGGGCGGGGGCTGCTTTCCTCACCGCACCAGTCTCGCAGCCCCCGGTCAAGGCCACGCCATGTACCCGATCGAGCTACGTGACGGGACCGGACCGGGGTCGTTGCCTTGGCGGGGTTCCGGCCGGTCGCGCGCCTGCAGTACGACGGCCCGTCCACGGCGGAACTTCACTCACACGAGTAACGTTATAGGAGTAGACATGGGCATTTTGGACCGGCTTCTCGGCCGTAAGACCCAGGCGACGACCGAAGAGGCCGTTTCCCCGGATCTGACGGCGGAGTCCGCGACGGCCGACGAGGCCGGGACCGAGCAGGCTGTGGCGGAGGAGAGCGCGGTGGAAGCCGTCGAGATCCCGAAGCAGCAGTCGGCGGAGGTCAGCGCGGACAGCGAGGCCGCAGAGGGTGCCCGTACGTAGCCTCGCTATTGGAAGGTGACCCATGGGCCTGCTGGACAATCTGAAGGCCAAGCTCGCGCCCGCCAAGGACAAGGTCGGCGACCTCGCTGCACAGCACGAGGGCAAGATCACCCAGAATCTGGAGAAGGTGGCCAAGGCCGTCGACTCCAAGACCAAGGGCAAGTACAGCGGCCAGATCTCTAGCGGCGCGGACAAGGCGAAGGACGCCCTGGGCAAGATCGCGCACAAGGACGCTCCCGGCGGGCCGACGCCGCCGGCCGCTTCCTGACGCGGTCCCGGAATCCCGGAAGGGGCGCGGCACCCTTGGGTGCCGCGCCCCTTTTCCGTTCCACCGGGTCGCCGTGCGGTCCTGCCACACCGCTGTACCGCGGCTAGGACCAGGCCGCGACGAAGTACCCGACCCCGTACGGGGCGTCCTCGTACAGCAGCCGCCCTTCGAGCCCGGCACCCTCGGCGGCGCCCGCGAGCACCTGCCAGGGGGCCCGGCCGGCGGCCTGGAGCTCGGCGGCGAGCCCCGGGGCGAGGGCGGCGAGTGCGGGCAGGTCGGCGGCGCCGAGAGCGCGGGCGGCTTCGGCGTCGAAGCCGGCGGCGCGCTCGTCGAGGTAGCCGGGGGCCTTGAGGGAGCGGCAGGCGCTGCCGTCACCCATGACGAGCAGGGCGACCCGGTCCTCGCGTGCGGCGAGCTCCCGGCCGGCCTCCAGACACCGCTCGGTGTCCAGCGGCCCGGCGACCCCGAACCCCTCCAGGGGCGCGGCGCCCCAGCCGGCCCGGCCGAGCAGCCAGGCCCCGACGGCGAGCGGCGTGGGCAGCAGGCGCGGGCCCTCCTCGCCCTCGCCCAGCCGTACGTCGGCCCCGGCGCCGAATCCCCGGAAGGTGCCGCGGGAGCCCTGGGGGTAGGGCCCGTGGTGGTCCTGGTCGCTGGCTCCGACCACGACGAGCAGATCGGGCCGGGAGGCGGCGAGCACGGACAGCGCGTCGGAACACGCGGTGCGGGCGTCGCCGAGTTCGGAGGCGGCTCCCGTGGCGAGCTCCGGCAGGAGCATCGGCGGGGCGGGGCAGACGGCGGCGGCTACGAGCATGATCCGCAGCGTAGCCGCCCCGCTCTGTCTTGACGCGCCCCTCGCACCACTCGGCCCTGGCGGGCCTCCTGGGCTTCGCGCCGCTGCGCCGGACTCCGTCCGGCGGTGGCCGGTCGGGGCTGCCGCCACCGCCGCATGGCACGGGGGCCGGTGGGCGGGTGCGGGTGGTCCGGCCCTGCGGGGCGAGGTCCCCTACCCGCCCTTCCACCGTTCCCCGGGCTGCGCCCGGACCCCCTGGGGCTCCGCCCCAGACCCCGCGCCTCAAACGCCGGCGAGGCTGGATGTATCCAGCCCGTCCGGCGTTTGAGGACCGGGTCCGGGCAGCGCCCGGGGAACGGGGGAAGGGCGGGTAGGGGACCTCAGCCCCGCAGGGCCAGCCCACCCGCACCCGCCCACCGGACGGCACGCCCGGACGGCGGTGGCGGGCACCCCGCCCGGCCACCGCCGGACGGAGTCCGGCGCAGCGGCGCGAAGCCGGTAAGGCCCGCCAGGGCCGCACCGCGCGAGCGGCGCGTTAGGAAGGGGTAGGGCTGGCGCAGCCCGACGTCGTGACCGGGAGGGGGGCCGGGACGCCCAGGGTCGGGATGCCGAGGAGGACGCCCTTCGGCTGCGCCGGAGCCTCGTTGCGCTTCTGCCAGGCATCGCCCGCACGGGTCCGGCGCACCGCCCCGGTCGGGCCCTCCGCGAGGAGGTGGTGCGGGGCCGCGTAGGTGATCTCCACGGTCACGACGTCACCGGGACGGACCTCGCCCTCCGGCTTCGTGAAGTGCACCAGGCGGTTGTCGGGGGCCCGCCCGGACAGCCGGTGCGTGGCGCCGTCCTTGCGGCCTTCGCCCTCCGCGACCATGACCTCCAGGGTCCGGCCGACCTGCTTCTTGTTCTCGTCCCAGGAGATCTCCTCCTGGAGGGCGACCAGGCGCATGTACCGCTCCTGGACGACCTCCTTGGGGATCTGCCCCTCCATGTCGGCGGCCGGGGTCCCGGGGCGCTTGGAGTACTGGAAGGTGAAGGCGTTCGCGAAGCGCGCCTCGCGCACCGCGTGCATGGTCTGCTGGAAGTCCTCCTCAGTCTCACCGGGGAAGCCCACGATGATGTCGGTGGAGATCGCGGCGTGCGGGATGGAGGCGCGGACCTTCTCGATGATGCCGAGGAAGCGGTCCTGGCGGTACGAGCGGCGCATGGCGCGCAGGATCGTGTCCGAACCCGACTGCATGGGCATGTGCAGCTGCGGCATGACGTTGGGGGTCTCCGCCATCGCCGCGATCACGTCGTCGGTGAAGTCGCGCGGGTGCGGGGAGGTGAAGCGGACCCGCTCGAGGCCCTCGATGGCTCCGCAGGCGCGCAGCAGTTTGGAGAAGGCCTCGCGGTCGCCCAGGTCGGAGCCGTAGGCGTTGACGTTCTGGCCGAGCAGGGTGATCTCGGAAACGCCCTCGGCGACCAGTGCCTCGACCTCGGCGAGGATGTCGCCGGGACGGCGGTCCTCCTCCTTGCCGCGCAGCGCCGGGACGATGCAGAAGGTGCAGGTGTTGTTACAGCCGACGGAGATCGAGACCCAGGCGGCGTACGCGGACTCGCGCCGGGTCGGGAGCGTGGAGGGGAAGGCCTCCAGCGACTCGGCGATCTCGATCTGCGCCTCTTCCTGGATGCGGGCGCGCTCCAGGAGGACGGGCAGCTTGCCGATGTTGTGCGTGCCGAAGACCACGTCGACCCAGGGGGCGCGGTCCACGATCGTGTCGCGGTCCTTCTGCGCGAGGCAGCCGCCGACGGCGATCTGCATGCCGGGGCGCTTGGTCTTCATCGGCGCGAGCCGCCCGAGGTTGCCGTAGAGCTTGTTGTCGGCGTTCTCGCGGACGGCGCAGGTGTTGAACACGACGACGTCGGCGTCGCCGTCGGAGCCCTGGGGCGCGCGAACGTACCCAGCGTCCTCCAGCAGGCCCGACAGCCGCTCGGAGTCGTGCACGTTCATCTGACAGCCGTACGTCCGGACCTCGTACGTTTTCACAACAGTCGCCTCGCCGCTCTCGGTACTCACCCAGCAAGGGTACGGGTCGGGCGTGGCGGCCCGGGCCGGGCGTGGGCCGGAGCGGGCCGAGCGGGGCCGGGCAGGCCGGGCGGGCCGTGACAGGACGGCGGGTCGGTGGCAGGATCGCGGCCATGCCTCTCGTACCGCCCCGGATCAGCAGGCGCCGTGCCCTGCGGGCCCTGGTGGCCGTACTGGCGGTGCTCTGCGCCCTCGTCTGGTGGCTGCGGCCCTTCGGCCGGCCGGAGGTCACGGGTGGGATCACCCTCAGCACCGGCGTCCAGAACGGGGTCTACCACCGCTACGGGTTGCTGCTGGAGCAGGCTCTCGCCGAGGACGTGCCTGAACTGCGGGTCCACCTCAAGCCCAGCGAGGGCTCGCAGCAGAACCTGCAGCGGGTGGCCGCGGGCCAGGCCGATTTCACGGTGGCCACGGCCGACGCGGTGGCCAAGTACCAGGTCGACCGGAAGCCCGGAGCGGAACGGCTGCGCGCCGTGGCCCGGCTCTACGACGACTACGTCCAGCTCGTGGTGCCCGCCGGTTCGCCCGTCCAGTCCACCCGGGACCTGCGGGGCAAGCGGGTCGCCGTCGGCCAGGACGGCTCGGGGGTGCGGCTGATCTCGGAGCGGATGCTCACGGCGGCGGGGCTGGACCCGGAGCGCGACGTCACCCCGGTGGCCATCGGCATCAACACCGTTCCGAAGGAGCTGGAGGCCGGCCGGATCGACGCCTTCTTCTGGTCGGGCGGACTGCCCACCTCCGCCGTGGAGGAGCTCTCGGAGCGGTTCGAGATCCGGCTCGTGCAGCTCGGCGACCTGGTGGAGGCGCTCCAGGCCAGCGGCAGCCCCGCACGGTACTACCGGGCGGCGGTGATGCCCCAGGACGCCTACGACCGCGCCCGCAACACCTCGGCGGTGTCCACCGTGGCGGTGCCGAACCTGCTGGTGACCCGGGAGGACGCGGGCGCCGAGCTGACGGAGCAGTTCACCCGCACGGTGATCGACAGCCGGGACAAGATCGGGCGCCAGGTGCACGCGGCCCAGCTCGTGGACCTGCGGACGGCGATCTACACCGATCCCCTGCAGCTGCACGACGGCGCGGCCCGCTACTACCGCTCGGTCAAGCCGTAGGGCCTGCCGGCCCGGCCGCCGTCACGACGACAGCAGCATCGTCGCTGCGGCCGCGGCTCCGATCAGGCCCGCGTGGGTGCCCAGCGCGGCCGGGACGACCTGGAGGTCCTTGACGAAGGACAGGGTCGCGTACGAGGCCAGGTGGGCCCGGACCGGCCCGAAGAGGATGTCGCCCGAGGCGGCGACCCCGCCTCCGATGACGGCGATGTCGGTCTCGACGAGGGTGGCGGTGGCCGCGATGGCCGCGGCCAGCGCCCGGCCCGCACGGTCGAAGGCGGCCAGCGCGACGGGATCGCCCGCGGCCGCCGCTGCGGCCACTCCGGCCGCGGTGGCGTCCCCGGCCGGGACCCATCCCCGGGCCAGGGCCCAGGCGGCGATGGCGGTGCCGGAGGCGAGGGACTCCACGCAGCCGCGGCCTCCGCAGGCGCAGGGCTCCCCGTCGAAGGCGACGCTGATGTGGCCGATGTGACCCGCGTTCCCGGTGGGGCCGGGGTGCAGCTGGTTGTTCAGGACGAGTCCGCCGCCCACGCCGGTGGAGACCACCATGCAGAGCGCGTTGGCGTGCCCGCGGGCGGCGCCCAGCCAGTGCTCGGCGGCGGTCATCGCCACCCCGTCGCCGGCCAGCACCGTCGGGATGCGCAGCCCGTGCCGCGCGAGTTCGGCGTCCACCCGGGCCTGCACGGGGAAGCCCCGCCAGGCGCCGATGTTGACCGGGCTGACCGTGCCTCGCGCGGTGTCCACCGGGCCCGCGCTGCCGATCCCGCACCGGACGGCCGAGCCCCAGAGCGGGGACTCGGCCAGTTCCGCGACGACCTCCGCGACGGCGGCGAACACCGTGTCCCCGTCGGCGCCGCGCGGGGTGGGCCGGCGGGTGGTGGCCGTCATGGCTCCGTCGGAGTCCACCAGCGCTCCGGCGATCTTCGTACCGCCGATGTCGATCGCGACCGTCGGGCCGGAGTCGGCCGGCGCACCGGCGCGGGGGGCGGGGAATGCGGAGGTGGGGGTGGGAGTGGTCACGGGGGCGCTCCAGGAAGGGGTCGGTTTCAGTATGCGGCCGGCGGCGGCGCCGTACTCTCGCGGGGCTCCAGCCTGGGCCGCTCGCTCTCGCGGGACCTCGGCGGACCCCCCGCGAGGAGGGCGAGGAGCTCCTCGGCGGCGAGGCGGCCGAAGCCCGCGGTATCGCGGACCAGGGCGGTGAGCCGGGGAAGGGTGACCCGGCAGAGCGCGGAGTCGTCCCAGGCGACGACGGAGAGCCCGCCCGGTACCGGGATGCCCAGCTCGGAGGCGACGGCCACGCCGGCCACCGCCATCACGTCGTTGTCGTAGACGATCGCGGTCGGCTGCTCCGGCCCCGGCTCGGCGAGCATCCGCCGGGTGGCCTGCGCCCCCTCGGCGTCCGAGTAGTCGGTGGTGACCGAGCGCACCTGTCCGGGGGCGAGGCCCAGCCGCTCGGCTTCGGCGCGCAGCGAGGCGATCCGGCGCTCGGTGTGGGCGAGTCCGGGCAGTCCCGCGACGTGCGCGATCCGGCGGTGGCCGAGCCCGTACAGGTGGTCGAGCACCTCCGCCATGGCGCCGGCGTCGTCGGCCCGGACAGCGGACAGGGCGGCGGGGGCGGCGGCAGCGGGGTGGAGAGAAGCGACGGCGGCGGCAGCGGGGTGGAGAGAAGCGGCGGCGGCAGCAGCGGGGTGGGGAGAAGCGGAGGCCGGTCCCGTCTCCCCCACCGTGACGGCCGGCAGGCCGAGCTGTGCGAGCAGGGCCGGGCGCGGGTCGTCGGTCCTGGGGTCCACGACGACGACCCCGTCGACGCGCCGCTCGGCCCACCAGCGGCGGTACACGGCGCATTCGGCGTCGAGGTCCTCGACCACCTGGAAGAGCAGGGCGATCCGGCCGGCGGCGAGGACCTCCTGGATGCCGGAGACCAGCTGGAGGAAGAAGGACTCGACGCCGAGGGTGTGCGCGGGCCGGGCGAGGACCAGGCCGACGGCGCCGGACTGTTCGCCGGAGAGGGCGCGGGCGGCGCTGTTGGGCTGCCAGCCGAGCTCCTCTGCAACCTGCCGGATGCGGGCGCGGGTGTCCTGGGAGACCCCGGGCCGGTTGTTGAGCGCGAAGGAGACGGCGCTCTCCGACACCCCGGCCTGGCGGGCGATGTCCTTGATGGTGGGTCTGCGGGCCATGGCCTGTCTCATCCCTCGCTGACGTGGACGGCAATGGCCGGACCGTACGCGATCCTGCCCTGGCAGACCGCCTTGACCACGATCCAGTACTCCCCGGCGGGGGTGCCCAGCGGGGGCCGTACCTCGAACACGGCCTCGGCCTCGCCGTCCGGCGGGACCTCGACGGGCAAGGCGGCGGGGGCCGTCATCTCCCAGGTGCCGAACGGGGAGACGGCGTACGCCTGCCCCGTCAGGGCGGTGCGGACGCCGGTGGAGCCGATCCTCGCCCGTACGGGGGCCCGTCCGCCGGGGGCGACGGTGACGGCGGGCTCCGGCGCGGCCACCCACAGCCCGGTCGGCGCCCCGGCCGGGGCGCCCGGGACCGTGACGGTGAGTACGTCCTCGAAGGTGCCCGCCGGGGTGGTGGCGAGGATCCGGACCAGGTGGTCGCCGGGTTCCGCGTCGGCGGCGGGCTCCACGGCGAGCGGGAGGCGGACGTGCCCGCCGGGCGGGAGCTCGGGGCGCTGCCGGGTCCAGGAGGTGGTCCAGCCCTCCGGGGCCCGGACCTCCAGCCCGACCGGGCCGCCGGCCGCCGGCCCGTGGGCGGCGAGGGTGACCGTGACCGCGGCGGGGATCCCGTCACACGTCACGGTGTACGGGGCGTCGCCGAGCGGAGCCGTCCCGGTGTTGTGCAGCCAGTACCGGCTGAACACCGGCTGGTGCGGCTCCCGTTCGCCCCGGCGCAGCGGCATGCCGGATTCCGTGAGCAGCAGGAGCGTGGTCGTCGCGGCGCCCTGGACCTGCCCCTCGAAGAAGCCGGTGGGGCGGTCCAGCAGATCGGCCTCGGCGGCCGGATCCGTGGGCCACAGGGTCTCCGCCATCACCGGGCGGCCGTGCGTCTCGCGCAGCCGGACGGCCAGGTCGCGCCGGTCGGGGCCGTCGCCCCGGTCTCCGGATCCCCCGGCCCGCTTCACCGTCTCGATCAGCACCCGGTCGGCCGGCTCCACGCCGAGCAGCGAGCGGGCCGGCGGCCGGGGGCCCGCGCCGGGGGCGGCCGTGACGGCGGTGAGCGGCTTGTTGAACTCCCGTCCGCGGCGCACCAGGTCCACCGCCCGCCAGTCCCCGGAGCCCGCGACCAGCGCGTGCTCGAAGACGTGGGTCCAGTGCTGGAGCTGGAAGGAGCTGCCGTCGGGCGCGGTGCGCCGGGGAGGGTCCATCCACTCGCCGCTCGGGCGGCCGGTGCAGGAGCGCATCAGGGTGCTGTGCAGCCGCCCGGCGGTGTCGACGGCGAAGCTGGGCGTGCCGCGCACCAGGATCCCGACGGTGCGGCCGGCGTACGGCTCCTCGTGCGGGTACGCCGTCTCGTGCGCGCCCGCTGCGTCCGCCGGAGCCGGGGCCGGGGCCTTGCTCTCCGGAGCCTCGGCTTCGATGCGGCCCGACGCGGCGGCGGCCCGGGCGAGCTGCTCCGGGGGCCCGGCGTGGATCAGGACCGGCAGGTCCCGCAGGCCCGTCAGGTCGCAGCCGGGGCTCCAGAGCGAGCGGAGCCCCGCTCGGGCCGCTACCCAGACCTGCCCGTGTTCCCGTAGGGCTTCTCGCAGGGCCTTCTCGTGGGCGGGACCGGCCGATTCCAGCAGGGCCGCGGCGAAGGGGTTCTCCTCGGGGCCGCCGAGTGCGATGCGGAAGTCGGGCAGGCTACTGTCCACCGCCAGGTCGCCCCAGCGCGGCCCGGCCGCCCGGGTCGGGGTCGCGGTGACCCCGTGCCGGCCGAGGGCGGTGACCAGCTCGCGCAGTCCCGGCGCCCCGTACTGACCATGCAGCCCCGCGTCCGGGAGGACGATCTCCGCCGCGCCCAGGGCCCGGCCGCCCGGACCGGTCATCGGCGCCGACAGGGCGAACCAGTTCAGGCAGGGGCTGTCCAGGGTCCAGGGGGCCCGCGTGTGGTCGGCCCCGGTGTCCGCCTCGGGGAAGGCGAACCCGCGCCCCACCGCGGAGGCGGCCGTCTCGGCGACCGGCAGCGCCCCGGGCACGTCGGCCGGGATCCGCAGCCGCAGCAACTGGTCGGAGCCCTCGAAGGCGTGGACCGTCGTGGTGAGTTCCGCCCGGTCCAGGCCGTCCCACAGGGTGGTGGTCCGGGTCCAGCGGACGGGCCCGGTCCGCCCGGTGGCCACGATGCGCGCACCGAGCGGCCCGCGCTCCGTGCGGCAGGACTCGGCGGGCCCGGCGCCCGAACCGGTCCCCGGGCCCTTGGGCAGCAGGTGCCAGGGGCCCTCTTCGAAGTAGGGGTGCTTGTCGTACTCCTCCTGGACGACGAGCTCGTCCACCTCGCCGGGGGTGAGGACCTCCTGCCCGGTGCGCCGGTCCAGCAGCCGGGCGAGGCCGCCGCCGCGCGCGGGATCGGCCTCGGCGCGCAGGAACTCGTTCTGGACGGCGTGCCCCGGGGCCGGCTCCCAGCCTCCGGAGAGGGGCAGTTCCGAGGTGGCGAGCCACCAGGTGCGGTGGCCGAGCGAGGGGACGTCCACGGCGAGGAAGGCCAGTTCGGCCGCTCCGTCGGCGACGGCCTCGACGTGCACGGACGCTGCGCGGCCCGCGTCGTCCAGGACGGTGATCAGGCCTGCGTCGCGGTCGTCGGCGAGGCCGAGCGCCGCCAGCTCGACGCGGGTGCGGACCAGGTCGGTACGGGTCCACGAGACCGGGTTGTGCACGGTGACGGCGAGCGGTCCGGGGCCGCGGGTGTCGGCCGCGGCGGTGAGCGCGGCGAGCGCCTCCTCCCGTACTCCGGCAGCCAGTTCGTGTGCCTCGCGCCAGGTGGGGAGGAGGTCGAGGTACACCTGGTCGGAGAAGGTCCCGGTGACGGCGTCGTGGTGTGCGGCGTGCAGGAGGTGGCGCCAGGCCTTGGAGAGGGTCTGCTCGGGGTAGGAGGTCAGGCCTTCGGCGCAGGCCAGGGCGGCGAAGGTCTCGGCCTGCTCGAGGAGGTTCTCGGCGGCCCGGTGCGCCTGTTTCACGTCGGCGTAGGTGACGTCCTTGCCGGTGTAGACCGGGCCCATCTCCCGGGTGACCGGGAGCGGTTGCTCGCCGCGCGCGGCGAGTTCGGCTCGGACGGCGTCGAAGTGGGCGCGCGGGCCGGTGTGTTCCATGCGGGGCCAGCAGTAGCGGCGGTTCCAGGCGTGCTGTACGTCCAGGCCCCAGCGGTGCGGCCAGGAGAAGTCGGTGCCCATCGGGATCAGGACGTTCTTCGTCGCGGCGGCGGTGCGCAGCAGCTCGTACAGGTCCAGCAGCTGTTCGGCCGCGGCCTCGGCGTCCGGCGCCTGGTGGGAGAACCAGCCGGCGGAGTAGTGCGCGGGCAGGTAGTGCAGGAGCAGCCCCTCACCGCCGGGGGCGATCCATTCGTACTCGGCGGGCAGCTGCATGGCGGCGGGCGCGCGCAGCTCGTCGCCCCAGGTGTCCATCATCGGGCCCCACTGGTGGTGGGGGCCGCGGGCGAGGACGGCGGAGTCGAGTCCGGCGCCGGCCATCAGGGCGGGGAAGGAGGGGTCGTGGCCGAAGACGTCGAGCTGCCAGGCGGTGCGCGGGTCGGCGCCGAGGGTGCCGCGGTGCAGGGCGAGGCCGTGGACGGCGGAGCGGATGGTGGTCTCGGCGGAGGTGAGGTTGGTGGAGGGCTCGTTGTAGGTGCCGCCGACGATCTCCACGCGGCCTTCGGCGATGAGCGCGCGCAGCTCGGCGCGTTCGGCGGGGCGGGTGTCCCAGTAGGGCTTGAGGTAGTCGACCTCGGAGAGCACGAAGCGGTACGCCGGGTCCTCGCGCGCCTGTTGGAGGTGGAGCGGGATCAGGGTGAAGGCCGGGACGCCGGTGTACTCCCAGCCGCGCTCGGGCTCGCCGGGCTTCGGCGGGGCGTCCCAGAGGGCGGTGTAGGCGGCCTGGGTGTTCCACCACATGGGGTCGTAGTGGAAGTGCGGGACGAGGCGGACGGTCCAGCCGGGCTCGGCGACGACGAGCTCGAAGGGGTGCTCGGCGAGCGGCCGCCCGTCGGGGGTGGTCACGCGGACGGCGGCGGGCAGGACGGTCCCGGGGGCGGCGCCGGGGCTGCGGACGGCGACCTCGACGGTGGACTCCGGGACGGGCCGGGGGCCGGACCCGGCCAGATCGGCGCGGGCGTCGGTGCCGGCGTAGGCCTCCGCGGTGTCGGCCCGCACGATGCGGGGGTGCGGGGTGGCGATGCCGTCGCCGTGCACCGCCACGTGCAGCGGGCCGGCCGGGCGGGCCCTGCGGATACGGACCCGGACGATCTGGGAGGGGCTCTCCGGCGGGCCGGCGAAGAGGGCCGGGGTGGTGACCGCCGTGACGGTAATTCCGCTGTCCATTTCCGCACACTTCCTTGCGTGACAACACCGATCATCAACAACTAAACCGCATTAGTTCACTTAGCTTCAAGCGGCTGGAACCCGCCTGTCAACGGGACTGAAGCGCATAAGTACCAGCGTCCCCGAGATCAGGACTTTCATCCCGCCAAGTCGGGACGTTCGGAGTTAAGCATCCTGTTGACTTATCCCCCGCGCAGGCGGCAGGTTGTGGGCATCCCGCGAATTCCCCATGAACTCCAGGACCCTTCATGCACGACGGCAACGCCGCCTCCGCACCCGCCCCTGCTCCCGCCTCCGCACACGCACCCGCACCCGCACCCGCCCGCGAACCCGCCCGCGCCCTGCGCTTCGGCGCCAACTACACGCCGACGCGCGGCTGGTTCCACCACTGGCTCGACTTCGACCTCGACGAGGTCAAGGCCGACCTCGACTCGATCGCCGGCCTCGGCCTGGACCACGTACGGGTCTTCCCCCTGTGGCCGGTGTTCCAGCCGAACCGGACGCTGATCCGGCCGCGCGCCGTCGAGCAGCTCGTCGCCCTCGCCGACGCGGCCGCCGACCGCGGGCTCGACGTCAACGTGGACGGCCTCCAGGGGCACCTGTCGAGCTTCGACTTCCTGCCCGCCTGGACCGGCACCTGGCACCGGCGCAACATCTTCAGCGATCCGCAGGTCGTCGCCGGGCAGGAGGAGTACCTGCGCACGCTGGCCGCCGCCCTCGCCGACCGGCCGAACTTCCTCGGCATGACGGTCGGCAACGAGATCAACCAGTTCTCCGACGATCCGCACCCCTCCCCCGACCGGATCACCCAGGAGCAGGCCGGCCGCTGGCTGGAGCGGATGCTCGCCGCCTGCGAGGCGGGCGCGCCGGGCCGCATGCACCTGCACGCCGAGTACGACGCCGCCTGGTACCAGGACGGCCACCCCTTCACGGTGGCCCAGGCGGCCCGGCTCGGCGCCGCGACCGCCGTGCACTCCTGGGTGTTCAACGGCACCGCCCAGCGCCACGGCCGGACCGGGACGGCCACCGAGCACCACGCCGCGTACCTGATCGAGCTCTCCAAGGCCTGGGCCCGCGATCCGCTCCGCCCGGTCTGGCTCCAGGAGGTGGGCGCGCCCGCGCCGCTGATCCAGCCCGAGCACGCGGCCTCCTTCACCGAGGCGACCGTGGCGAACGCCCTGGACTGCCCCGGTTTGTGGGGCGTGACCTGGTGGTGCTCGCACGACGTGTCCCGGGAGCTCGCGGACTTCCCCGAGCTGGAGTACGGGCTCGGGCTGCTCACCAACGACCGCCGGACCAAGCCCGCCGGCGAGGTGATCGCCCGGATCACCGGGGAGTGGCGGGGCCGCGAGCACCGCCCGGCGGTCCGCTCGACCGCGCTCGCCGTGGACGTCGGCGGCGCCGAGTCCGCGCCGAACCGCTCGGTGTGCGCCCCCGGCGGGGCCTTCTTCGAGGCCTGGGCCGCGCTCACCGCCCGGGGGGTCCGGCCCGCCGTGGTCCTGGCGGAGCTGGCCGTGGACGCGGAGCATCTGGCCGCCCGAGGCATCACCGAGGTACTGCACGTGTCCGACGTCCCCGCCCGGGCCTGACCCGGGCCCACCCGGGTCCGAGCGGGCCCGAGCGGGCGCCAGCCGGCCCGGGCCCCGGCCGGACCCGCCCCCGCCCGGCCGCACGGGCCCCACCCAGCCGCACGGCCCCCGCCCGGCCACGCGGCCCCCCACCCGGCCCCCACCCGTCCGCTACGGAGGAGAACCCCTCATGTCCGAGACCGACAACGGCGTCGACCCTCGCACCGCCCGCCTGCCCGGCCCCCGCCCCGCCTCCCTACGCCCCACCCGGCGCGGAATGCTGTTCGCCGGCGCGGGAGCCGGGGCCGCCGCCCTGCTCTGCACCACGGCCGGCCCGGCGGCGGCAGCCCCGGCGGACCCCGCCCGGGCCCCGGGCGCCGACCCCGCACCGGCCGGGTCGCCCGCAGACCTGTCCCCGTACGCCTCGTACTGGTTCCCGGACTCGCTGCCCACCGGGACCCCGGGCCCCGGGATCACCTGGCGCTCCCTCATGCGGTGGACACCGGAGTCCGACCCCGATCTGGCCTACAACACCGCGACCGTGCCGCTGGCGCCCCGCTTCACCCCGGTGCCGCCGAACACCACGGCCCGCGCGGGCCAGGCCCGCATCGCCTCGCTCGTCTCCTTCGGGAACACGGCCGGCAATCCGGCGCAGGGTTCCCCGACCGCCGACTACTACGCCCTCACGCACTGGGCGTACATCGACGAGCTCGTCTTCTGGGGAGGCTCCTCCGGCGAGGGCATCGTGCTCGCACCGAACGCGCCCGTCACCGACGCCGCGCACCGCAACGGCGTCCGGGTGATGGGCAACGTGTTCCTGCCGCCCGTGCCCTACGGCGGCGACCTCCAGTGGACCCGCGACCTGGTCCAGCGGGACTCCGTCGGCCGGTTCCCGGTCGCCGAGAAGCTGGTGGAGGTGGCGCGGGCGTACGGTTTCGACGGCTGGTTCGTCAACGCGGAGACCGAGGGCGGCGACAGCGAACTCGCCGCCCGGATGCGGCAGTTCCTGCGCGCCCTGCGCGCCGCCGGTGAACCGCACGGCCTCTCCATCACCTGGTACGACGCGATGAACTCCACCGGCCGGGTCGGCTGGCAGGGCGCGCTCAACGAGCTCAACCAGGAGTTCTACGAGGACCGCCGCGGCAAGGTCGCGGACACGATGTTCGTGGACTTCCGCTGGACCCCGGCCAAGCTCGCCGCCTCCGGCGACCTCGCCGACCGGCTCGGCCGCAGCCGCCACGAGCTGTGGGCGGCCGTGGACACGGAGTCGGGCGGCTGGAACTCGACGGTGGACTGGGACGCGATCGTCCCGCGCGGGAGCGACCACGTCGTCTCCTACGGCTTCTACCGGCCCGAGTGGACCCTGGGCCACCTCACCGACCGCTCCCCCGGCGCCTTCCACCGCGCCGACGACCGGTTCTGGACGGGCACGTCCCTGGACCCCGCCCACCCCTCCCCGGAGGACACCTGGCGGGCCCCCGCCACCGTCGTCGCCGACCGGTCCACGGTGACCGCGCTGCCCTTCGCCTGCTCCTTCAACACCGGTCACGGGGAGCGCTGGTACGAGGACGGCGAGCCCGTCTCGGACACCGGATGGAACCACCTCGGCCTCCAGGACCGGCTCCCGGGCCGCCGCTGGGCCGTGCACACCACCGGGACCCGCCCCGAGGTCACCCTCGACTTCGCCCGCGCCTGGCGCGGCGGCTCCAGCCTCCTCGTCACCGGTGAGCTCACGGCCCCGGCCGCCATCACCCTGCACGCCACCCGGCTGCCGCTGACCCGTTCCTGCGTCGCCGAGCTGGTGCACCGCACGGAGTCGGGCCCGGTGACGGTCGAGCTGGGCGTGGCCACGCGCGAGCCGTCCGGCCCGGGGCAGGAGGTCGCGTACACCTGGCTGAAGGCGGAGACGATCGGGACCGGGCAGGGGTGGCGCACGACCAGGGTCCGGCTCTCGGAGCTGGCGGGCCGCACCGCCCACGGCCTGGCCGTACGGATCACCCGACGCGGGAAGGAGCCGGTGCGCTGGCGGCTCGGGGCGGTGACGGTACGCGAGGCCGCCGCGCGGCCCCGCCCGGCGACTCCGGGCACCCCGGCCGTGTCCGCCTCGGCCCAGCAGTCCGGCAAGGCGGCCGTCCGACTGGCCTGGAAACGGGCAGCCGGGCCCGTCCGCCACTACGAGGTGTCCCGCCTCCTTCCGGACGGCACCCGCCGCTTCCTCGGCGGCACCTGTGGCACCGCCCTCTTCCTCCCGGCCGTCGAACGCGCCGGCCGGGAGCAGGCGGCCGTCTTCGAGATCCGGGCCGTCGACGAGCTGTACGCCGCCTCCGCGCCCGCCCGTACCACCCTGACCTGGACCGGAGCCCTCTGATGCATGACGACCGCGCAGTGCTGGAAGGCCGCCTCAAGCGGGTCCTCGACGAGCGGATCCGCCCGGCCGTGTACCCCCTGTCCGCACCGCTGACCATCGAGGCCTGGACCGCCCCGGGCCGCGAGCCGGTCCCGGTGGCCGAAGGCCTGGCGGCCCCGCACACCCCCGCCGCCGTCGGCGACGCCTGGGGCGCGCCCTGGGACACCACCTGGTTCAAGGTGACCGGGACGGTGCCCGCGGACTGGGCCGGCCGGGAGGTGGAGGCCGTCATCGACCTCGGCTTCGACGAGCGGATGCCCGGCTTCCAGTGCGAGGCGCTGGTGTACACCCCGGAGGGCTCCCCCCTGAAGGCGATCAACCCCCGCAACCAGTGGGTCCGGGTCGCCGAGGGCCCGGTGGCGGGCGGCGAACGGGTCGAGTGGCACCTGGAGGCCGCCTCCAACCCGGTGATCCTGGACGTCGAGCCGTTCAGGCCGACGGGCCTGGGCGACCGGCACACGGCCGGCGAGGAGCCGCAGTACCGCCTGACCCGGGTCGAGCTGGCCGTCTTCGACCGGACGGTGTGGGAGCTGGTCATCGACCTGGAGGTGCTCGGCGAGCTGATGGCCGAACTGCCCGTGGACGGGGCCCGGCGCTGGGAGCTGCTGCGCGCGGTCGGGCGCTGCCTGGACGCCCTGGACCTGCAGGCGGTGAACGCGACGGCGGGCGCCGCCCGCGCCGAGCTCACCGGGGTGCTGTCCGCGCCCGCCGATGCCTCCGCGCACCGGATCAGCGCGGTCGGGCACGCGCACATCGACTCGGCGTGGCTGTGGCCGCTGCGCGAGACGGTGCGCAAGGTGGCCCGTACGACCTCGAACATGACCTCGCTGCTGGAGGGCGAGCCCGAGTTCGTCTTCGCCATGTCGCAGGCCCAGCAGTACGCCTGGATCAAGGAGCACCGGCCGGAGGTGTACGCGAAGGTCAAGAAGGCGGTCGCGGAGGGCCGGTTCGTGCCGGCGGGCGGCATGTGGGTGGAGTCGGACACCAACATGCCGGGGTCGGAGGCGATGGCCCGGCAGTTCACGCACGGGAAGCGGTTCTTCCTCGAGGAGTTCGGGATCGAGAACGACGAGGCGTGGCTGCCGGACACCTTCGGCTTCGCCGCCGGGCTGCCGCAGATCATCAGGGCGGCCGGGTCCAAGCGGCTGCTGACGCAGAAGATCTCCTGGTCGCAGGTGAACAAGTTCCCGCACCACACCTTCCAGTGGGAGGGCATCGACGGGACCCGGATCTTCACGCACTTCCCGCCGGTCGACACCTACAACTGCTCGGTGGACGGCCGGGAGATCGCGAACGCGGCCCGCAACTTCAAGGACAAGGGCGCGGCCCGGCATTCGCTCGCGCCGACCGGCTGGGGCGACGGCGGCGGCGGCACCACCCGCGAGATGATCGCGAAGGCCCGCCGACTGCGGGACCTGGAGGGCTCCGCGCAGGTGGTGTGGGAGTCCCCGGCGGCCTTCTTCGACAAGGCGCAGGCCGAATACCCGGACCCGCCCGTGTGGGTCGGCGAGCTCTACCTGGAGCTGCACCGGGCCACGCTGACCAGCCAGGCCAAGACCAAGCAGGGCAACCGGCGCAGCGAGTCCCTGCTGCGCGAGGCGGAGCTGTGGGCGGCGACGGCGGCGGTCCGCGCCGGGTTCCCGTACCCGTACCGGGAGCTGGACCGGATCTGGAAGACGGTGCTGCTCCACCAGTTCCACGACATCCTGCCCGGGTCCTCCATCGCCTGGGTGCACCGGGAGGCGGAGGCCACGTACGCGGCGGTCGCCGAGGAGTTGACCGGGATCGTCGCCGCCGCCCAGCGGGCCCTGGCGGGCGACCCTGAGGGCGGCCGCGAGCTGGTCTTCAACGCCTCCCCGCACGCCCGTGCCGGGGTCCCGGCCGGGGGCAGTGCCCCGCTCGGCGTCCCGGTGGGGCAGGTCTCGGCCGGTCCGCGCGCCGGGGGCGGCTTCACGCTGGAGAACTCCCGCCTCCGGGTGGAGGTCGACGCGCGGGGCCTGGTCGTCTCCGCCTACGACCTGGTCGCCGGGCGGGAGTCGGTGGCCCCGGGACACGCCGCGAACCTGCTCCAGATCCACCCGGACTTCCCGAACATGTGGGACGCCTGGGACGTGGACTCCTTCTACCGGAACACGGTCACCGACCTCACGGAGGCCGACTCCGTCACCCTCACGGAGGATGCGGACGCGGCGACGGTGACGGTGACGCGCTCCTTCGGCTCCTCGCGGGTGGTGCAGCGCCTGACCCTGCGGGCGGGGCCGGGCCGGCTCGACGTCGACACCGAGGTGGACTGGCACGAGACCGAGAAGTTCCTGAAGGCGGCCTTCCCGCTGGACGTGCACGCCGACCGGTACGCCTCCGAGACCCAGTTCGGGCACCTCTACCGCCCCACCCACACCAACACCAGCTGGGAGGCAGCCAAGTTCGAGGCCTGCCACCACCGCTTCCTGCACGTCGCGGAGCCCGGCTGGGGCGCCGCGATCGTCAACGACTCCGTGTACGGGCACGACGTCACCCGTGACGTCCGCGCCGACGGCGGTACGACGACCACGGTCCGGCTGTCGCTGCTGCGGGCCCCGCGCTTCCCGGACCCGGAGACCGACCAGGGCGTGCACCGGTTCGGCTACGCGCTGGTGCCGGGCGCCTCGATCGGGGACGCGGTCCGCGAGGGCTTCGCGATCAACCTGCCCGAGCGCCGGCTGACCGGCACCCGGGAGACGGCCCCGCTGGTCCGCGTCGACAACGAGAAGGTGGCCGTCTCGGCGGTGAAGCTCGCCGACGACGGCAGCGGCGACCTGGTGGTCCGGCTGTACGAGACCACGGGCGGCCGGGCCGAGGCCGGGCTGACCCTGGACTTCGACCACACCGGCGTCCGCGCGACGGACCTGCTGGAGCGCCCGCTGACCGAAGCCCCCGCGCTGGTGGCGGCCTCGGGCGCGCTGGCCGAGGTACGGCTGGGTCCGTTCGAGCTGGTGACCCTGCGGTTCACTCGGCCCTGACGGTTCGCTCGGCCCTAACGCTTCAATCGGGCAGCGCGGTGGGATCGGTGCGCGGGACGGCGAGCGTCACGCGCAGCCCGTGCGGCGGGTTCTGCTCGTAGGAGAGGGACCCGCCGCCCGCGGCGAGCAGGATGCGCGAGATGGACAGGCCCAGCCCGGAGCCCTTGATGTTCTGGTGGCGTCCGCTGCGCCAGAACCGGTCCCCGATCCGCAGCAGCTCCTCCTCGGTGAGCCCGGGGCCCCGGTCGGCGACCACGACCAGCACCCGGTCGCCGTCCACGGAGAGCGCCACCTCAACGGCCTCACCCGACGGAGTGAACTTGAGGGCGTTGTCGATGACGGCGTCGAGCGCGCTGGAGAGCGCGATCGGGTCGGCCCAGCCGGTGGCGGCGCTGCGCCCCGTCCCGGTGAGCCGGACGCCCTTCTCCTCGGCGAACGGACGCCAGGCGGTCACCCGCTCGGCGGCCAGCCCCGCGATGTCCACCAGGCTGATCTCGGCGGCGGCGTGCTCGGCCAGGGCCAGGTCCAGCAGGTCGTCGAGGACCTGGGTCAGGCGCTTTCCCTCGGTCCGTACGGAGGCGATCTCCTCGTTGCCCTCGGGCAGTTCGAGGGCGAGCAGCTCGATCCGCAGGAGCAGTGCGGCGAGGGGGTTGCGCAGCTGGTGGGAGGCGTCGGCGACGAAGGCGCGCTGCTGTTCCAGCACCTCTTCGACGTTGTCGGCCATCTCGTTGAACGAGCGGGCCAGGCGCCTGAGTTCCGGGGGGCCGCCGCTCGCCGCGACACGGGAGTTCATCTGCCCGGTGGCGATTCCGTGGGCGGCGGCGTCCAGTGTCTGCACGGGCTTGAGCACCCAGCTGGTCAGCCGCAGCGCGGCGCCGAAGGCAACGAGCATGGCTGCGCTGAGCCCGGCGGCGATGAGCAGCCAGCCCCGCAGGATCCGGCCGCGCATCTCGTCGGTGGGCGACTCGGTGGCGACCACGGCGACCACGTCCCCGTCGAGGACGACGGGGGAAGCGACAAGGATCCTGCCGTTGGTCTGCCAGGGCCACACCTGGCCGGGATCGTGGCTACGCCGTCCGGCGAGCGCCTCCTCGAAGGCGCGACGGTCCTCTCCCTGATCCGGAACCACCCACCAGCTCGGAGACCGGGCGATGGCGTCGTCGTTCCGGCGGAACACGCCGACGCGGATCCCGTACAGCTCCTGGTAGCGGGCCAGTTCGTGTTGGAGGGTTTCGCGGCGCTCGTCTGCCCCGCTGGACTTCGAGCCCTCGGCGTCGATGACGAACTGGGCGAGCGCGGCGAAGCGGGCGCTGTCGTCGATCCGGTCGACGACCACCCGCTGCTGCTGCCCGGCCGCGAGGGCCACCGCGAGCGGGAAGCCGAGGGCGAGCAGGACGCCCGCCATCAGGACGACGAGCAGCGGGAGCAGACGGGCGCGCACGACGGGTGACCGCTAGACGGCGGGCGGGGCGGAGGCGGCGGGCGGGGCGGGGGCCGCCGGGGCGGGCGGTACGACGAGCCGGTACCCCACGCCGCGGACGGTCTCGATGAGCGCCGGCATGCGCAGCTTGGACCGCAGCGAGGCCACGTGCACCTCGAGGGTCCGGCCGGTGCCTTCCCAACTGGTGCGCCAGACCTCGCTGATGATCTGCTCGCGCCGGAAGACGACCCCGGGGCGCTGCGCGAGCAGGGCCAGCAGGTCGAACTCCTTGCGGGTGAGCGGTACGTCGGCGCCGTCCACGCTGACCCGGCGGGTGGCCAGCTCGATGCCGACGGTCCCGAGGTGGACCACGCCGGGCGTGCCCGCGGTACCGGCGGCGGCGCTCTCCTCGGAGGCGCCGGTACGGCGGGCCACCGCGTGGATGCGGGCGAGGAGTTCGCCGGTGTCGTAGGGCTTGGTGACGTAGTCGTCGGCGCCCATGTTGAGTCCGTGGATGCGGGAGCGCACGTCGGCCCGCGCGGTGACCATGATGACGGGGGTGCTGGTGCGCTTGCGGATCTTGCCGCACACCTCGTACCCGTCCTGGTCGGGCAGGCCGAGGTCGAGCAGGATCACCCCGTAGGGAGAGGCCTGGGGCGGCGCGCCGGCCGTCAGCAGGGCCTGCAGGGCCTCCTCACCGCTGCGGGCATGGGTGACCTTGAAGCCGTGCCGGGCGAGGATCGCGGACAGGGCGGCGGCGACGTGGTCGTCGTCCTCGACGAGCAGCAGTCTCATGTCGTCCCCCTCTCCATCTCTCGATCTCCTGGCGATCTCTTCGCGTCCGCTGGGCGATCTCTTCGTGTTCGCCTGGCGGACATCATGGGCCATCAAGCATCCACGCCGATACGCACTCCCACGTCAAGGCGGTTCCGGTCAGGCGGGGCTTCCGTTACGCACCCGGTACGCCGCGGGCGGTCCCGGACGCCCGCAGGCACGGAGCGTATCGGTGCGAGGCCGGATCGTTATGCTCAATTCTCCCTCAGATGTACTGACGCTGTGCGCGCCACGTCACTACTGTCCTCCCAACCGAGGAGGACGGAGCCACAAGCCGATGAGCGGAGTATCAGTGACCAAGGACGTGCGGGACGCGGCCGGTGCCGCGGACGACCTGGTCGTGCTGAGCAACGTCAACAAGCACTTCGGCGCGCTGCACGTGCTTCAGGACATCGATCTGAGCATTGCCCGCGGTGAGGTCGTCGTGGTGATCGGCCCTTCGGGGTCGGGCAAGTCCACGCTGTGCCGGACCATCAACCGCCTGGAGACGATCGATTCGGGCAGCATCACCCTCGACGGCAAGCAACTGCCGTCGGAGGGCAAGGCACTGGCCAAGCTGCGCGCCGATGTGGGCATGGTCTTCCAGTCGTTCAATCTCTTCGCGCACAAGACGGTGCTGCAGAACGTGATGCTGGGCCAGGTCAAGGTCCGCAAGACGGACCAGGCGGCGGCTCTGGAGAAGGCGAAGGCCCTCCTCGACCGCGTGGGTGTCGGCTCGCAGGCCGACAAGTACCCGGCGCAGCTCTCGGGCGGCCAGCAGCAGCGCGTGGCCATCGCCCGCGCCCTTGCGATGGAGCCGAAGGTGATGCTGTTCGACGAGCCGACCTCGGCCCTCGACCCGGAGATGATCAACGAGGTGCTGGAGGTCATGCAGCAGCTCGCCCGGGAGGGGATGACCATGGTCGTCGTCACGCACGAGATGGGCTTCGCCCGCTCCGCCGCCAATCGGGTCGTCTTCATGGCCGACGGAAAGATCATCGAAGAGGCCACGCCCGAGCAGTTCTTCAGCAACCCGCGGAGCGACCGGGCCAAGGACTTCCTCTCGAAGATCCTGCACCACTGACCTTCGTATCTGGTAGTGATCCGGTGACGGATCGTCGTCCAGCACGCACGTCGTACGTCTCACTTCACTGCTGTCTCACGTCTCACTCCGAGGGAAGTCCACCATGAAGCTCTCCAAGGTCGGCGCGGCCGCCGCCATCGCCGTTGCTCTCGCCCTGACCGCGACCGCCTGTGGCAGCGGCGACGACACCAAGCCCGGCAGCGACGCCGGTGCGTCGGGCGGGGCCAAGAAGGACAAGATCGTCATCGGCATCAAGTTCGACCAGCCGGGTGTGGGCCTCAAGACCCCCGACGGCAAGTTCACGGGCTTCGACGTGGACGTGGCGACCTACGTGGCCAAGGAGCTCGGCTACGCGCCGGACCAGATCGAGTTCAAGCAGGCCGTCAGCGCCGAGCGCGAGAACCTCATCGCCAACGGCGACGTGAAGCTGGTCGTCGCGAGCTACTCGATCAACGACAAGCGCAAGGCGAGGGTCGACTTCGCCGGCCCGTACTTCCTCGCGCACCAGGACCTGCTGGTCCGCGCCGACGACACCTCGATCACCAAGGCCGAGGACCTCAACAAGAAGAAGCTCTGCTCGGTCACCGGCTCCACCTCGGCGCAGAACGTCAAGGACAAGCTGGCCCCCCAGGCCGACCTGCAGCAGGTGGGCGGCTACTCCGAGTGCCTGACCGGCCTGGAGAACAAGACCATCGACGCGCTGACCACGGACAACTCGATCCTGGCCGGCTACGCGGCGCAGGACAAGAACAAGGGCAAGTTCAAGCTGGTCGGGCTGAGCCTGAGCAACGAGAACTACGGCATCGGTCTGAAGAAGGGCGACAAGGAGCTCCAGACCAAGGTCAACGCCGCCATCAAGAAGATGGAGGCGGACGGTGCCTGGGCAGCGGCCATCGAGAAGAACTTCGGCCCGGCCGGCTACAAGGCCGAGCCGGCTCCCGCGGTCACCGAAGGCAGCTGACCCGGCGGCCGGTTCGCCGGCCGATCCATCGGTGAGGTCCGTCGCCGCCCGCCTGCCGCGGGCGGCGCCGTGCCCCACCGGCCAACCTGGCCATCCTGGGGAGAGCGCAGGCCATCGTGTTCGATTTTCTTGATTCCGGGCAGTACGACGTGCTCGGAGCCTTCTGGGTGACGGTTCAGCTCACCCTCTACTCGGCCGTCGGGTCCCTGATCTGGGGCACCGTACTGGTCGGGATGCGGGTCAGTCCGGTCCCGCTGATGCGGGGATTCGCCACCGCGTACGTGAACCTCGTGCGCAACACTCCGCTGACCGTGCTGATCATCGGCTGTTCGCTGGGCCTCAACCAGACCCTCGGCGTCACGCTGGGCGGCGGTACCTTCAAGGAGATCGGCTTCCGGCTCGCGGTCCTCGGGTTCATCGCCTACACCGGCACCTTCGTGTGCGAGGCGATCCGCTCGGGCATCAACACGGTCCCGGTCGGTCAGGCCGAGGCCTCCCGCGCCCTGGGCATGAGCTTCGTCCAGACGCTCACCCTGATCGTGCTCCCCCAGGCCTTCCGGGCGGTCGTCGCGCCGCTCGCCAACGTCCTGATCGCCCTCACCAAGAACACCACGGTGGCCGCGGCGATCGGCGTGGCCGAGGCGGCGCTGCTGATGAAGGAGATGGTCGAGAACGAGCCGCAGGCGCTGTTCGCCGTCTTCGGCGTCTTCGCCCTCGGATTCGTCCTTCTGACCCTGCCCACCGGCCTGCTGCTCGGCTGGGTTGCCAAGCGAGTGGCGGTGAAGCGATGACCTCCGTGCTGTACGACGCCCCGGGCCCCAAGGCCAAGGCCCGCAACTGGATCTACAGCGGCATCTTCCTCGTGGCGGCAGCCGCCCTCGCGTGGTGGGTGCTGTCCGCCCTGGCGGACAAGAACCAGCTCGACGCCGACAAGTGGAGCCCCTTCTTCACCGGCGAGGTGTGGACGACGTTCCTGCTCCCCGGACTCGGCGAGACCCTGCAGGCCGGCGCCATCTCCATGGTGATCGCCCTGCCCCTGGGCGCCATCCTCGGCATGGGCCGACTCTCCGACCACGCCTGGGTACGCAGCATCGTGGGCACCTGGGTCGAGTTCTTCCGGGCGATCCCGGTGCTGATGCTGATGCTCTTCGGGTCCGCCTTCTACGTGCAGTACACCGGCGTCGACTCCGAGGTACGGCCTCTGTACGCGGTGATCACCGGGCTGGTCCTGTACAACTCCGCGGTCATCGGCGAGATCGTCCGGGCCGGCGTCGAGTCGCTGCCGAAGGGCCAGACCGACGCCGCGAAGGCGATCGGCATGCGCAAGGGCCAGGTCATGACCTACGTCCTCATCCCGCAGGCGGTGACCGCGATGCTGCCCGCGCTGGTCAGCCAGCTCGTGGTGATCCTCAAGGACACCGCCATCGGCGGTGCGGTACTGGGCCTCGCCGAACTGCTGACCCAGTACCGGCAGATCTCGGCGAACTACAGCAACACCATCCCGACCCTGATCGTGATCGCGGCGATCTACATCGCGGTGAACTTCATCCTCACCTCCTTCGCCTCCTGGCTGGAGGGCCGGCTGAGGAAGTCGAAGCGGAGCACGGGCGCGATGGTCCCGGTCAGTCAGTTCGACGCGGGCGACAACGCGGGCGGCGGCGCCGCCTGACCATCCCCCCGGCGCGGCATCGGACATGCGCTCGAACCCGCGTCCGGCAACCGGCCTGACAGCCGGTCAGTACACTGGCGGGACACGTGTGGTGCGACGGAACTCATCCGTCGCACCACTCGGCATTGTCCGGACCGGCGTCACTTGACGCAGGCACCTCCAGTGGGTTGCATACGTTCTGTGATCACATACCGGACACCGGGAGCCACATCATGGACCCGGTGATCGTCGTCGGCGCGGGGCCCGTCGGGCTGTCCCTGTCCCTCGCCCTGGCCGGCCAGGGCGTGCCCTGCGTCGTGCTCGACGAGGGTTCCGGCAAGGACGAGCCCCGGCCCGCCCGCACCGTCGCCCTGCACGCCGACAGCGCCGCCATGGTGCACCGGCTGGGCTGTACGACCCTGCGCGACGAGGGCGCGTACTTCACCGCCTGGCGCACCATGCGGCGCGGCCGCGAGTCCCAGCGGATCACCTTCGAGGACGGCCCGGCCCCGATCCACCTGCCCCAGCACGCCCTGACCCGCGGACTGCGCGACGCCGCCGCAGCGCATCCGCTGGTCCAGCTGGTCACCGAGAGCAAACTCGACGCCCTGGAGCAGGACGGCCGCGGGGTCACCGCCCACACCCGGGGCGCCGAGACCACGTGGTGGCGCGGGAGCCACCTGGTCGGCTGCGACGGAGCCCGCTCCACCGTGCGCAAGCTGCTCGGCATCCGCTTCCCCGGCCGCACCGCCGTCGAACGGCACGCCGTGGCCGCCCTGCGCACCGAACTGCCCTGGCCGGGCGAAGCGTTGCTGCACCGGAGCCCGCCCGAGGAGGTCACCGCCCGGCCGCTGGCCGACGGGGCGTACCGGCTGGACTGGCTGCTCCCGGCGCGCGGGGACCTCGTCACCCCGGACGCGCTGGTGACCCTCATCCGCGACAGCCTCGCGCTGTGGTGCGGGGGCACGACGCCCCCGTACGAGCTCCTCGACACCGGGGTCCACACCCTGCACCACCGGCTCGCCCGGCGCTGGCGCGACGGCCGCTGCTTCCTCGCCGGGGACGCGGCGCACCTGCTCGGCGCGCTCGGCACCCAGGGAGTCCAGGAGGGGCTCCGGGACGCGGAGAACCTCGCCTGGAAACTCGCCCTCGCCTGGCACCAGGGGGCCTCCGAGGAACTCCTCGACAGTTACGAGGCCGAGCGCCGCAGGGCGGTGGCCGCCCGACTGCGCGCCGCCGACCAGGCCATGCCCGTGCTGCGCACCGGGAACGGACTGCGCACCTACCTCCCGGGAGCCTCGCGCACCGCCGAACTGCTGCTGACGGACGGCCACTTGGGGCGCGGACCGCTCGGCGCGGAGCCGGTGTACGCCCCTCCCGTGGCCGTCCACGACGTGCCCACCGCCACCGAGCCGGGCGGGCCCGTGGAGAACGTCCCGGTGACCGCCCCCGACGGCTCCACGGTGCCGTTGCGCGACCAGCTGGGGCGGGGCCGGCTGCTCGTCGTCCTCGTCGCCCCGGGCACCGGGGTCTGGGACCGGCGGCACTGGGTGGGCGCCGGCCTGATGCCCCGCCTCGCGGCGGCGGTCGCCGCGCTGCCGGTCCGGGCGGAGCTGCTCGTGGCGGACGGCTACCCGGGGGCGGCGGCGCACACCGTGCTCCTCGTACGACCGGACGGGCATCTCGCGGCCACCTTCGCCGGGGTCCACCCGGCCGAGCTGTACGAGGCCGCGGACGCGGTCCGGCACGGCGCACCGGAGGCTTCCCCGGCCAAGGCGACCCCCAGGAGCCTGCCCGCCGCCGCACCCGTCATCGATTGAGCGTCCATCGAGCGATGATCGATTGACCCTCCGGCCGAGTCGTGCTTCACTCGCGGACATGACCGGCAACGACGTACGCCTGTGGCGGAGGGTCCATATGGACCTGCTCCGCTACGCGGGCTGCGTATGTCGCCCTTCCTGCTGATTCGCCCTTCCCCCGCGCGCCCCCATGTGGATGTGCCGCGCACGCTCGCGAACCCCCAGGACGGTCATCCTCCATGTCTGCACCCACGCACGCCCCTACTCCGGCTGCGGCTTCCGCTCCGGCCGTCTCGGCGGCGGACCTCCTCGACTTCACCCTGCGCATCGCCTCCGACCCCGAGCTGATCGCCTCCCTCCCCCTCGATCCCGAGGGCCGGACGTGGATCCGGCTCGACGGCCCGGGCGGCAGCGAGGCCTGGCTGATCGGCTGGCCGCCCGGCACGGGAACCGGCTGGCACGACCACGCCGAGTCGCGGGGCGCGTTCACCACCGCGCGCGGGCGCCTCACGGAGAACTCCCTGGCGGTCCGCCTCCCCTCGGAGGGCTGGCAGTCCCTGTCCCTGGCCCCCGACGTGGACCGCACGCGCCGGCTGGGCGCGGGCACCGGGCGGGCCTTCGGCGAGCACTACGTGCACGAGGTGCTCAACGAGTCCGCGACCGAGCACGCGATCTCCGTCCACGCGTACTACCCGCCGCTCCCCCTGATCCGCCGCTACAGCCGCACCGGCCCGGTGCTCAGGCTGGAGCAGGTCGAGCGTCCGGCGGACTGGCAGTGAGCGGCATCGACGCCCTCGTCGACCGGCTGCGGACCACGTACACCCGCGTGGACCCGGCCCGGGCGCACGCGGAGTCCCTGACCGGGGCCCTGCTGGTCGACATCCGGTACCAGGCCCTGCGCGAGCGGGACGGACTGATCCCGGGCGCCCTCGTGATCGAGCGCAACGAACTGGAATGGCGCCTCGACCCCGAAGGCTCCCACCGCCTCCCGGAAGCGGTGGACCACGACGTCCGCATCATCGTCATCTGCAACGAGGGGTACGCCTCCACCCTCGCGGCGGCCTCCCTCCACGCCCTGTCCCTCCCCAACGCGACGGACCTCACGGGCGGCTTCCAGGCCTGGAAGTCCGCCGGCCTGCCCGTCGTTCCTTCTTGACGCGGAGCTCGCACCGCTGCGCCGGACTCCGTCCGGCGGTGGCGGTGGGCAGGGCGGCTACTCCCCCGCCCAGTACGCGGTACGCACCTGCCCCTCCTCGAAGTCCCGGCGCGGCAGGCGCAGTCCGAGGGACTCCTCCAGGGCGTGGAAGTACAGCTCGTAGGTGTTGGTCAGTTCGGGGTGATCGAGCTCGGCACGGCGCACGGCCCGGTTGAGGAAGTCCAGCTCGCCGCCCCGCAGATAGGGGGCACGGCCGTACTCGTACCCGAGCAGCTCCAGCGTGCCCCGCTCGTCACCGTCGTCCACCCTGCGGCCGTCCCGCACGTAGTCGAAGGTGTAGATGGCCTTCGCGGCGGTGGCCTCCAGCCGCACGCTCTCCCTGATCCCGAGGTCCGCGTACGCCTCCTTGTCGGCGAAGGCCCCTGGCGGCGTGTCGTGGTACAGGAGGTACGTCCACTCGCCCGCCTGCCCGTAACAGCAGCTCTCCCACGCGTAGTCCTGGTGGGCCCGGCCCCTCTCGGCGGCCTTCAGGTCCTTCAGCCGCGTACCGGCGGCGACCTGCGCGGGATCGGCCCCGTACAGGAGGGCCAGTCGTGCGGGGTCCACGGTGCGCCCGGGCTCCGCGCGGTGGAAGGCGAGCGTCGTGTACGGGTTCTGGCTGGTCCAGGGCACGGCTATCCAGGCGAGCCCCTCCAGCGGGTCGCGCCCGCAGGCCTCCGTCGTCCCCGGGTCGTCCAGGCCGCCGCCGCGGAACCGCCTGCCCCACACCGGGTCGATCCGGTCCAGCGCGTCCGCCGCCTCTTGGGGGCCGCCTCCGCGCCGGCGCATCGCGTCCTCGGCGATCAGGTACAGCACCTGGTCGAGATCGCGGCTGACGAAGGCCTCCACGTAGGGATCGTGATGGCCGCGCACCGTGCCGTCCTCGTCCAGCAGCAGGCACAGGCCGGCGTCCTCCATCCCGGCGCGCCCGGCGCGCTCGGCCCACTCCTCCACCTCGTCGGCCGAGTGCGCCACGGGCGGCAGCCCGACCGTGGCGAGCAGGGGGTGTCGCGCGGCCGTCCGCCGCCAGGCTTCCGCGAGGGTCGGCTCGGTGATCTTCATGGCGCCCAATGTAGAAGGGGCCACCGACAACCGGCCGGCTCCGGTTCCGCCGGCCGGTTGTCGTGCGCCCTAGGCCGCCGCGAGGTCCACCGGGCGGGGCCGCATCGCCACCCGTCCGGCGAAGCCCGTGGCGCACAGCGCCACCAGCCCCGCCCCGCCCACGACCAGCCCGTACACCAGCGGGAGCACCGCCGGAGCCGCCGTTCCCGTCATGCCCACGCTGAACGCGGTGAGGACCGCCAGGGAGATCCCCGACCCCAGCACCACCCCCATCAGGAGCACCGCCAGCGCCTCCGCCCGCAGCATCCCCCGCACCTGCCGACGCGTCGCCCCCGCGAGCCTCAGCATCGCGAACTCCCGCAGCCGCTCCCCCGTGGACATCGCCAGGGTGTTGGCCACCGCGATCGCGGTGAAGGCCAGGACGAGCCCCATCGCCAGCAGGTTGATCTCCGACCCGGCCGCCTGCCGCTCCGCCCGTGCGCCGTCCGCTTCGGCCGCCGACAGCACGGCCACGCCGGGGTGGTCCCGTAGCGCCGAGGCGAGGGTCTCCCGTACCACCGGGCCCGCCACCAGCACGCTCGAAGCCAGCGGGTCGTCCACGTGCGCGGCGACCAGACCGTGCGGCAGCGTCACGTCCCCGAAGCCCAGCCCCCGCGCGTACACCGCGGACACGGTCAGGGTGACCGGCGTTCCGTCGCCCAGCGTCAGCGAGAGCGGGCTGCCCGGCTTCAGGCCCAGCTGGTCGGCGGCCAGTTCGCTCACCGCGACGCTCTGCTCCCCGAACCCCGCCAGGCTCCCGGCCGTCACCCCCGGGTCCCAGGTCCGGTCCAGCCCGGCCGGGGTCACGCCCTGCGCCGCGTACTTCGTCAGCCCCACCCGGATCGACGTGTGCACGATCTCGGTGGCCGCGAGGACCCCGGGGGTCCGGCGGATCCGCTCGGCGGCGGCGCCGGGAACCCCCGGCCCGCGACCCTGGAGCACCCACTCGGCCCGTACTCCCTCACGGGCCTGCGCCCGGGCGGCGTCGCCGAGCGTCGGGGTGACGAAGAGGACGGTGCAGGCCATCCCGATCAGGAGGGTGAGCGGGGTGACGGCGGAGGCCATCCGGGTCGCGTTGCCGCGCAGGTTCGCGGTGGCCAGCCGGCCGCCCGGGCCGGCCAGGAGCAAGGGCCCGGCGAGCAGTGCGGCCGCGCCCCTGACGATGAGCGGGCCCAGCAGCGAGACGGCTCCGGCGAGCACCACGACGGCGAGGAAGGTGACCGGAGTCGAAGCCGGCTCGGTGCGCAGCGTGCTGAGTACGGCGACCAGTACCACCCCGGCCGCCAGCAGCAGCGCCCCGGCGACGAGCCGCGCCCACGCGGGCCGGCTCCGCTCGACGGCGGCCTCGGCCAGTGCTTCGGCGGGACGGACGCGGGCCACCCGCCGTGCGGTGATCCGGGCCGCGGCCCATGCTCCGAGCAGGCTCGCGCCGACGGCGGCGATCATCGGGAAGATCCCGGCGGTACGCTCCAGGGTCACGGGGACGACCCCCGCGTCGACGAACCGGCCGTGCAGCCAGGCGGCCAGCGGCAGCCCGGCGAGGGCTCCGGCGACTCCGGCGGCGAGCCCCACGAGCAGCGCCTCGCGGCCGATCATGCGCCGCAGCTGCCCGGGGGTGGCGGCGATGGCGCGGAGCAGGGCGAGCTCGCGGTGGCGCTGCTGGACCGACAGGGAGAAGGTGCCGACGACCACGAGGACCGCCACGAGGAGCGAGGTACCGCCCATCGCGCCGCCCATGGAGACGAGCTTGATCCGGGCGCCGGCCGCGTCGAGGAATTCCACGGGGCCCCGCTCGTCTCCGGTGGCCACCTGCGCGGTGGTGCCGTGGAGCGCCTGCCGGATCCGCCCGGCCAGCTCGCTCGCGTCGACCCCGGCCCGGGGCAGTACCCCGATGGCGCTGACCCGGCCTTCGCGGGCGGCGAGCCGCTGCGCCTCGGCGTCGTCGAAGAAGAGCGCGCTCTGGTGCGCGAGGCTCCCGCCGGCCGCGGCGGCGATCCCGCTGACCGTATAGGTCCTGGGCGCGCCGGTGGACTGCACGACGAGCTCGGAGCCGGGCTTCAGGGACGCGCGGGCGGCGAGTCCACGGTCGATGACGATCTCGTCCCCGCCCTGGGGGGCGCGTCCTTCGGCGAGCGCGAAGGGGGTGAGCGCGGCCGAGCTCCAGGCGTGCCCGTACGAGGGCTTCGTGCCGTCGCCGCCCGGTCCGCTCCGGGTGAGCGGCACGGCCTGGAAGGTGAGCTCGGGGACGGCCCGCTCGACTCCGGGCACCGCGCGGACGGTGTCCACGGTGGTGGCCGGCAGCCAGGCCCGTTCGGCGACCGGCTTGGCCTTGTGCTTCGTCTTGACCTTCTGCTCGTCGCCCTTCTTCTTCACCTTGACCGTCGTCGCGTGGACGTTCTGGTCGGCGGAGACGACCACCGGGGCGCCCGCGTAGCGCTCGGTGGCGATCGTTCCGCGCAGTCCCGTCTCCAGGAGGGTTCCGCAGGCGGTGACGAGGGCCGCCGCGCACAACAGGGCGAGGAAGGCGCCGAGGAAACCGGCCTTGCGGTCTCTGACGGTCTGGAGTGCGTAGCGCAGCATCATGGGGAAACCTCTGCCGCCGGGGCCGTCTCGGGACATTGGAGCGCCCCGGCGTCCTCGGCCGGGGGCTAACCCCACCCCATTCCACACCCGCGTGGCGCGCCCCTCGGCCCCAGGGGGCCGCGGGTCACCCCGTCAGATCGTCGGCGTCTTCGCCCTCCGCCTCCAGTGCGCGGCGGACCACCCGCAGGGCCATGCCCTCGGGGTACCCCTTGCGGGCGAGCATTCCGGCGAGGCGCCGGATCCGCTTGTCCCGCTCCAGGCCCCGGGTCGCGCGGAGCTTGCGCTCCACGAGCTCCCGGGCGGTCTCCTCCTCCTGGTCGGAGTCCAGCTGTTCCAGGGCCTCCTGTACGAGGGTGGGTGCCACCCCCTTGGTACGGAGCTCCTGTGCGAGCGCCCGGCGGGCCAGCCCCCGGCCCCGGTGCCGGGACTCGACCCAGGCCCCGGCGAAGGCGGCGTCGTCGATCAGGCCCACCTCCTCGAACCGGGAGAGGACCTGCTCCGACACCTCCTTGGGGATGTCCCGCTTGGCCAGGGCGTCCGCGAGCTGGCGCCTGGTACGCGGCATCCCGGTGAGCAGGCGCAGACAGATCGCCCGCGCCTGCTCCTCGGGACTCTGGGGCGGCAGCTCCTGGCGGTCCTCCCGCCCCTCACGGCCCTCACGGCCCTCCGCACGACGGTCTCCCCGGCCGCCGCTCTCGCGGCGGCCCCGGCGACTGCCCTCACGGCGGTCCTCAGCGCCGTCCGCGCCGCCCCTCTCCTGCTCCCACACGGGTCAGCTCTTGGCGACGGCGGCCTTGACCGCGGTCTTGGCCTTCGACGCGGGAGCGGGCACGGCCGCGGTCTCGGCGGACGCGTCCGCGCCGGCCTCGGCCGTGGCGGCAGCCGCAGCGGTGTCCTTGCGGACACCGACGCCCAGCTTCTCCTTGATCTTCCGCTCGATCTCGTCGGACAGGGCGGGGTTGTCGCAGAGGAACTTCCGCGCGTTCTCCTTGCCCTGGCCGAGCTGGTCGCCCTCGTACGTGTACCAGGCGCCGGCCTTGCGGACGAAGCCGTGCTCCACGCCCATGTCGATCAGGCCGCCCTCGCGGCTGATGCCGTGGCCGTAGAGGATGTCGAACTCGGCCTGCTTGAAGGGCGGCGCGACCTTGTTCTTGACGACCTTGACGCGGGTGCGGTTGCCGACCGCGTCCGTGCCGTCCTTGAGGGTCTCGATGCGCCGGATGTCGAGGCGCACGGAGGCGTAGAACTTCAGCGCGCGGCCACCGGTGGTGGTCTCCGGCGAGCCGAACATCACGCCGATCTTCTCGCGGAGCTGGTTGATGAAGATCGCGGTGGTCTTGGACTGGCTGAGCGCACCGGTGATCTTCCGGAGGGCCTGGCTCATCAGACGGGCCTGGAGACCCACGTGCGAGTCGCCCATCTCGCCCTCGATCTCCGCGCGGGGCACGAGGGCCGCGACGGAGTCGATGACGATGAGGTCCAGCGCACCGGAGCGGACCAGCATGTCCACGATCTCCAGCGCCTGCTCACCGGTGTCCGGCTGGGACAGGATGAGGTTGTCCGTGTCGACGCCGAGGGCCTTGGCGTACTCGGGGTCCAGTGCGTGCTCGGCGTCAATGAAGGCGACGGTGCCGCCGGCCTTCTGCGCGTTGGCCACGGCATGCAGCGTCAGGGTCGTCTTACCGGAGGACTCCGGCCCGTACACCTCGATCACACGGCCGCGCGGCAGTCCACCGACGCCGAGCGCGATGTCGAGCGCGGTCGATCCGGTGGGGATGACCTCGATGGGGTCGTTCGGCTTGTCGCCGAGACGCATCACGGCACCCTTGCCGAACTGCCGTTCAATCTGTGCGAGCGCGGCGTCGAGAGCCTTCTCGCGGTCGTTGCCTGCTGCCATGGGTTCCACCCGATTTGCTTGAGTCGATCGCTTCACGCCATTGACGCTAACGCCTGCCACTGACAACGCGGTCCCACGTCCGTTTTGGCTGTGGATAACCAATAAGAATGCGTGTTCGATTTCCCTGTCAAGCGCGCCACGCCGGACCCGCCCGCCACACCGGCGGGTGGCATGATCCACCCCCATGACGGACAGCACGGACGCCACCTCCAGCATGTTCCCCGCCGGCCGCACCGCGCTCATCGTGCGGATACCCGAAGCGGAGCCCGCCGTCCGGGACTGGCGGGACCGGATCGACCCGGCGGCCCGGGCCGGGGCCGGGGTGCCCGCGCACGTGAGCGTGCTCTACCCGTTCCTCCCGGAGGGCCTGATCGACGCCTCCGCCCACGCCGGGATCGCCGCGGCCCTGCGCCCCCACCCCGCCTTCGACGTGCGCTTCGAGCGGACCGGCCGGTTCCCGGGGATGCTCTACCTCGCCCCCGAGCCGGACGCCCCGCTCCGCCGGCTGACCCGCGCGCTCACCGAGCGCTGGCCGGAGGTCCGCCCCTACGGCGGCCGCTACCCGGACCCGGTCCCGCACCTCACGGTGGCCCAGCGCGCCCCGGAGGCGGACCTGGACGCCGCCGAGGCGGACCTGAGCGGCAGACTCCCCCTCACCTCCCGCGTCCGCGCCGTCGAGCTGGTGGCCTACGACGGGGCGGCCTGGCACGAGCGCGCGAGGTTCACACTGCGGGAGCCCGGGGAGCGGGAGCCCGGGGAGTGAGAGCCCGGGGAGCGGGAACCGGAAAGTGACAACCCACGGTTGACACCCGCTCGACTGTCAACCTAGGGTTGCACTCATGACGAACCCTTCGGTGGAACCCGTTCGCATGACCAATCCGGTACGCCTCGACGACCTCATCGAGGCCATCAAGAAGGTCCACACCGACACCCTGGAGCAGCTCAGCGGTGCGGTCGTCGCCGCCGAGGCCCTCGGGGACGTCGCCGACCACCTCATCGGCCACTTCGTCGACCAGGCCCGCCGCTCCGGCGCCTCCTGGACCGACATCGGCCGCAGCATGGGCGTCACCCGCCAGGCCGCCCAGAAGCGCTTCGTGCCCAAGGCCGACAAGGAGGGCGACGCGGGACTCGACCCCAGCCAGGGCTTCGGCCGCTTCACCCCCCGCGCCCGCAACGTGGTGGTCACCGCGCAGAACGAGGCCCGCGCCGCCGGCAACACCGAGATCCGCACCGAGCACCTCGTCCTCGGACTCCTCGCCGAGCCCGACGGCCTCGCCGCCCACGCCGTCGCCGCCCAGGGGATCGCGGCCGACGACGTGCGCGCCGCCGCGACCGCCGCCCTGCCCCCGGCCGTGGAGGACGTCCCCGAACTGGTCCCCTTCGACGCCTCGTCGAAGAAGGCCCTGGAGCTCACCTTCCGCGAGGCCCTGCGCCTGGGCCACAACTACGTGGGCACCGAGCACATCCTGCTCGCGCTCCTGGAGCTGGAGAACGGTACGGGGGCGCTCAGCGGCCTCGGCGTGGACAAGGACATCGTCGAGAACTGGGTCAACGACGCCCTGGAATCCGTACTCGGCGCCTCGGACGGTCCCGGGAAGTAGAGGCGTCCGCGTCTCCGGTCAGCGCGTACCGCTTCACGTACGCGCCGAGGAAGGCCTGCATCGTGGCGACGGCCGGGATCGCGATGAGCGCCCCGACCGCGCCCAGCAGGGCGGTGCCCGCGATGACGGATCCGAAGGCCACCGCCGGGTGGATGTCCACCGTCTTCGAGGTCAGCTTCGGCTGGAGCACGTAGTTCTCGAACTGCTGGTACACCACCACGAATCCGAGGACGTACAGCGCGTACCAGGGGTGGACCGTGAAGGCGATCAGCATCGGCAGCGCGCCCGCCAGGTAGGTGCCGATGGTGGGGATGAACTGCGACACCAGCCCCACCCACACCGCGAGCGCGGGCGCGTACGGCACTCCGAGCACCGCGAAGAGGATGTAGTGCGCGATCCCGGAGATCAGCGCCATCAGCCCGCGCGAGTAGAGGTACCCGCCCGTCTTGGTGACGGCGATCTCCCACGCCCGCAGCACCTCCGCCTGCTTCCTCGGAGGCAGTACGGAGCACAGCGCGCGGCGCAGCCGCGGCCCGTCGGCGGCGAAGTAGAAGGAGAACAGACCGATCGTCAGCAGCTTGAACAGTCCGCCGAGCACGGTGGCGGACACGTCGAGCACGCCGGTCGCGCTGTTCTGCACGTACTTCTGCAGCCAGTCCGAGTGCAGCAGGCTGTCCTGGATCTCCAGCCGGGACAGTTCCGTGTGGAAGGTGTCGTTGATCGATCCGATCAGCGAGTCGAGATAGCCGGGGAAGCCCTCCACCAGGTCGACGATCTGCCCGGCGAGCACCGAGCCGAGCAGGACGACGAATCCGACGGCCGCACCGAACACCCCGAGGAACACCAGGAAGGTGGCGAGCCCGCGGCGCACGCCGCGGGCCGCCATCCGGGCCACGGCCGGTTCGATCGCGAGCGCGAGGAAGAACGCGATCAGGATGTTGACGAGCAGGCCGATGAGCTGGTGGAAGGCCCAGCTGCCGAGCTGGAAACAGGCCACCAGGGCCAGTACGAGGACCACGGCGCGCGGCAGCCAGCGCGGCATCCGCGCATCCGCCGGAGCCGGTTCCCCGGTGGCCGGCCGCCGGGGAGGACCCGGCGCTCGGGGGGCTCCCGTCACGGGGCCCGCGGCCGAGGGGTCCGCCGGGTCGGCGGAGTCCGCCAGGTCCGCGGGGCGGGCCGGCGGCACGGTCCGGAGGTTTTCGGGCCGGTCGGTCGTCTCATCACTGGCTGCCACGCCGACCAGTCTGTCCCACCGGCGCCGCGAACCACGAAGCAATCGCCGCGGCCGCTCCCCGGCCGGGGAGACCGGCCGCCGGAACGGCCGCCGGAACGGTCGGCGGAACGGCCGCCGGACCTGCCTGCGGACCTGCTGGCGGGCAGAGCGGCGGGCCCAACCGGCCGGGCCCGCCGCGCTAGCGCAGCGAAGCGGGTACGTCCACCGCCGAACACACCGCGCGCCACACGTCCTTGGTCTCCCAGCCCGCGTCCAGCGCCTCGTGGACCGTGCGTCCCCCGAGCTCCGTCATGACGTGGTCCCGCGCGAAGGAGTCCGCGTAGCCCGCGCCGAAGTGCTCGGCCATCCGCTCCCAGAAAATCGTCAACCGCATGCCTCCAGTATCCCGCCCCGGAGAGTGCACCCTCCCCGTTCGGGCCACCTCGGCGCCGCCCGGGCCCCTACGGTTCCTGGCATGCCTGGAGACGAAGCTTGCGCCCCGGCGGCGCCGACGGCGACGAGTGCGCCGGCCCGCGCCGAGCAGTTCATCTGGCTCACGGCCCGCGTGCTGGAGCAGCGGCGGTTCGCGTTCCACTTCCTCGGCGGGGACGCCGACCCGGTCGATGCCGCCCTCGGCGCCTACCTCGGCAGCGACGGCGGCTACGGCCACGCCCTCGACCCCGACCTGCGCGGTCCGCTGAGCCACCCGCTGCACACCGCCCACGCCCTGCACGTCCTGGACGGCCTGGGCCGCTGCGCCGGACAGCGCATCGAGCGGCTCTGCGCCCACCTGATCCGGGTCTCCACTCCGGACGGGGCGCTTCCGGCGACGGCTCCGGCCTCCGGCGGCTACCCGGCGGCCCCCTACCACCCGCTGCACGACGATCCGCCGGGCGACCTGCTGGCCACCGGCCCCGTCGTCGGGATCCTGCACCGCAACCGGGTGTGGCACGCGTGGCTGTTCCGGGCGACGGACTTCTGCTGGGACCGGGTGGAGAACCTGCGCCACTGGCACCCGTACGAAGTCCAGAGCGCGGTGGCCTTCCTCGACGGGGTCCCCGACCGGTCCCGGGCCGCGGCGGCAGCCGACCGGCTGGGGCGCCTCGTCCGCGAGCAGCGGCTCGTCGTACTGGACCCCGCGCGGCAGGACGCGTACCCGCAGGTCCCCGGCCACGCGCCGGGCGAGCACCTGTACCCGTACGACTTCGCCCGCCGCCCGGAGTCCCTCGCCCGGGGCTGGTTCACGGACGCGGAGCTGTACGGCTCGCTGCGCTTCCTGGCCGGCCTGCAACAGCCGGACGGCGGCTGGCCGGTGGCCCGCGGGGCGTGGGCGCCGGGCAGCTCGCTGGAGCGGCGCCCGATCGCCACGCTGGAGGCGCTGCTGACCCTGCGCGCGTACGGCCGGCTCACCGGCGCGGCCCAGGCGGGCGCTAGCCTCCCAGGGCCCGCAGCCCCGCGGTGACGGCGACGGCCGCCGCGACCACGACGAGGAACGGGGCCCGCAGCAGCAGCGCGACCGCGGCGGCCGCGAGCCCGGCGGCACGGGCGTCGAGCACGAGCTCCTGCCCGGTGGCGAAGGTCTGCTGCGCGGTGAGCGCGGCCAGCAGCGCGACCGGCAGGAGGGCTGCGAGCTTGCGCACCGCGGGCCGCTCCAGGGCTCCGGCGGGGACGAGCAGTCCGGCGAGCTTCACGGCGTAGCAGCCGACGACGGTGAGTCCGATGGCGATCCAGACGTTCACGAGCGGCTTCCCTTCATCCACAGCACGATCGGCGCGGCCAGCGCCGCGATCAGCACGGGCACCCCGGCGGGCAGTACGGGCAGCAGGCCCAGCCCGAGGACGAGGGCGAGCGCGGCGACGGCCCGCTCGGTGCCGGTCTTCAGCATCGGCGCGAGCAGCGCGAGGAACACGGCGGGCCCGGCGGCGTCCAGGCCCCACGCCCTGGTGTCCCCGATGGCCTCGGCGCCGAGCGCGCCGAGCAGGGTGGTGAGGTTCCACAGGACGTAGAGGCTCAGCCCGGTCACGGTGAAGCCGAGCCGTGCCGACTTCCGGTCGGGCTGGGCCAGGGCCACGGCGGTGGTCTCGTCGATCACCCAGTGCGCGGCGAAGGGGCGCACGCCCTTGGGCAGCGCGAGCAGCTGGGACAGCCGCAGCCCGTAGAAGGCGTTGCGGGTCCCGAGGAAGAAGGCCCCGGCGGCGGCCGTGAACGGATTCCCGCCGGCGGCCAGTGCCCCGACCAGCGCGAACTGCGAGGCCCCGGTGAACACCAGCAGGCTCAGCACGCACGCCTGGAGGGTGCTGACCCCGGACCCGGCGGCGGTCACCCCGAAGGCGAAGCCGGACAGCCCTACCGCCACCCCGACGCCGAGCGCGTCGCGTACGACGGCGGCACGCGGCTTCTCCACCGCGGGCGCGCCAAGAGCCGCTCCGCCGGGGACCTCTCGGCCGGGCACCTCGTGCCCGGGTTCTTCTTGTATGACCATCCGATGTTCTCCCACGCCCCGAAAATACGCAGGCCACGACGTCCGGGTCTTGTACGTTCTTGCACCATGCACGAAGTGATCAAGGAAATGGCGGACCGGCTGGCCGAGGTGCCCGGCGTCCGCGGAGTCATGCTCGGCGGCAGCCGGGCCCGCGGCGAGCACCGCCCCGAATCGGACTGGGACCTCGGCGTCTACTACCGCGGCGCCCTCGACCTCGCGGCGCTCGGCGCACTGGCGGGACCGGACGTGGAAGTCGCCGGACCGGGCGGCTGGGGCCCTTGGGTCAACGGCGGAGCCTGGCTGCAGGTGGACGGCGTGGCGGTGGACTGGATCCTGCGCGACCTGGACCGGGTGGAGCGGGTGTGGCAGGAATGCCGCGAGGGCCGCTACGAGGTGGGCGTGCAGCCGGGCCACCCCCTCGGTTTCTGGTCCCCCTGCTACCCGGGCGAGGTCGCCCTCGGCCAGGTCCTGGCGGACCCGACGGGCGAGCTGACGGCCCTGCGCACCTCGACCTCGTCCTACCCGGAGCCGCTCCGGGAGGCCCTGCTGGCCGGTGCCTGGGAGGCGGGGTTCCTCGCCGCGGGCGCCGCGAAGGGCGCGGCCCGCGGGGACGCCCTCTACGTCTCCCTCTGCCTGTCCAAGGCCTTCGGCATCCTCGTCCAGGCCCTGTACGCGGCGGACCGCCGCTGGTGCCTCAACGAGAAGGGCGCCCTGGCCGCGGCCGAGCTCCTGCCGTCGGCTCCGCCCGCCTTCGGCGACCGCGTCCGCACCCTGCTGGGCGCGCAGGGCACGACGCCCGAGTCCCTGACGGCCACGGTGACCGAGGCCCGCACCCTGATCGAGGAGACCCGCGCGGGCCTGGCGTCCTAGGCCGTCTCTTTCGGATCTTGCCGGGCCCGCGCCGCCCGGCACCGCACCTCGCCGCACTGCCGGGGCACCCGAGTACGTCCAGTACGCGGGAGCCCCGGCAGTGCGGCGAGGCACGGCACCGGACGACGCGGACCTGACCGACAAGATCCGAAAGAGACGGCCTAGCCGTCCCGCCGCCGCAGCGGCTCACCGAGCAACTCGGTGAGCTCCGCCTCGACGGAGGCAAGCAGCCCGGCGCCCCAGACGCACAGGGTCTGCTCCCAGGGGTGGCCGAAGGTGCCGAAGCGCAGGTCGGGGTGGACGTAGAGGTAGTAGTCGCCGTTCGGGTAGACCTGCCCGGGCCATCGCGGTTCGCCGGAACCACCGACCCGGTGCGGGTCGAAGTCGTGGCAGACGTGCTGCCAGTCGAGCCAGTGCAACCGCTGCCCGGGCCGGGTGAGGGCCCGCAGCGCGGGGCGCACGATCCGGTCCAGGTCCTCGGGCGCCGCGTCCGCGAGCCGCCAGGTGACGGACGGGGCCGGCGGTTCGACGTCGGGAAAGCCGAACCCGTTCTCCAGTCGGTCCCACAGCAGGGACTCCTCAGCCATGCTCATCCACCGTGCCGGCCGGCTCCGCGCCGGATTTCCCGGCGGCGCCCAGCGGTAGGTCCGTACGGTGGTCAGCTCACCGAATCCGGCGGCCCGGGCCGCCACGAGCAGCTTCCCCCCGGCCTCGATCACACAGTGCGTGGCCTCCCGAGGCTTCGGGTGACTCGGCAGCGCCAGCACCCCCCATACGCTCAGGAGCTCGGTGTGCTCCCCGGTCAGCCCGCCGATGACCACGAACTCCGTGCGCGGGTCACGACGTGCCCACCCCGCGGCAACGACTCGGCCGCGGTGGAGCAGTACGCTCGCCTCGGCCCGGCCGTAGAAGCAGCCGCCGTCGGCCTCGAACTCCGCGAGCGCGCTCTCGTGCGGCCCGGACGAAGCCGCCAGCTCACGGGCCCTCGGCCACCACTCGGGATCCTGCGCGCCGCCGTTGAGGGAGCGAACCCGGCCGTCCTCCGCCGGAGTGAGATCCTCGAAGCCCGCCACCAACAGCGACCGCTCCGGATCCGCCGTGAACCCGGCCGCCTCCAGCTCCTCCGCCAGGCCCGGCGGATCCGCCCCGTACGCCTTCCACTCCACCGGCTCGCTCCGCGCCCCGAAGGCCGCCTGCTGCCGCCGCACCAGCTCCGCGAGCTCCCCGCGCCCGATGGCCGTCAGCGGCCGGTGGCCGACCGTGCCGTGCGTGCCGTAGTGGGTCCGTACGAGGGGCCCCTCCTGCTCCACCACCGCGCCCGGCGGCGCCCACTCGGGCACGCGCCCGCGCACCTGCTCCGCGTACGCGCCCCACACCCTCGCCTGCTCCGACCGGTCCATGATCGGGACCCTAACCGGCCGCCCGCCCCCGCCGGTACGCGCCCGGCGGCACCCCCACGATGCGGGTGAAGTGCCGGTTCAGGTGCGGCTGGTCGGTGAAGCCGACCGCGACGGCCGCCTCCGCCGGCGGGATCCCCGCGTCGAGCAGCCGCCGTGCCCGCCGGACCCGGGCGTCGGTCAGCCAGGTGTGCGGGGGCATGCCGTACCGGTCCCGGAAGGCCCGCAGCAGGGCGAAGGGGCTGGTGCCCAGCTCCGCCGCGAGCTGCTCCAGCGCAGGGGGCTCCCCCATGCGCTCCTCCAGTACGGCCCGGGCCCGCTCCGCGTCGGCGGCCCCCGCGCGGCCGGCCGTACGGGCGGGCAGCGGCCCGGCGTGCCGGGTCAGCATCCGGGCCACCACCCCGCGCAGCAGGGTGTCGGCGGCCAGCGCGTTGCCGGCCTCGGCGGCCCGGTGGACCTCGGTGATGGCCCGCGAGGCCTGCGGGTCGGCGACCATGTCGGCGGTGAAGCCGGGGGTCCCGCGCAGGGTCCCGATCTCGGTGGCGACCTCGGTGATCAGCGCGCGGGAGGGGTAGAGGGTGGCGTAGGCCCAGCCCTCGGGGACTCCGGCGCGGGCGGTGTGCGGGACCTCGGGGTTGATCAGGACCACGCTGCCGGGCCCGGCGCGCAGGGTGTCGCCCGGCAGGCCGATCTCCTCGACGCCGCCGGTGACGGCCGCGATGACGTACCCGTCGTGGGCGTGGCGGGGGAAGGTGTGGCGTACGTAGTGGGCGCGCAGGAGGTCCAGCCCGGGCAGTTCCGCGTACTGCCAGTGCCGCGCCCACTCCCGGCGGCCCTCGTCCGCTCCGGTCGTCCCCGTGCCCATTCCCCCATTCTGCGCCCGGCCCGGCCGGGGTGTTTCCACAGGTCCGGCCCGTTGTCAGTGGGCGGGTGCACGATGGGGGCATGTCCGGTACCGCGCTCGACTCGTTCTCCCCCGCGACCCGTTCCTGGTTCACGGGGGCCTTCGTCTCGCCCACCCCCGCCCAGGAGGGCGCCTGGCGGGCCATCGGGGCGGGCTCGGACGTGCTGGTGGTGGCCCCCACCGGCTCCGGCAAGACCCTGGCGGCCTTCCTCGCCGCCCTCGACCAGCTCGCCTCGACCCCGCCCCCGCCCCCGGCCGAGCTAAAGAGGCGCTGCCGGGTGCTGTACATCTCGCCGCTGAAGGCCCTGGCGGTGGACGTGGAGCGCAATCTCCGCAGCCCGCTCACCGGCATCCGGCAGGAATCGGTGCGCCTGGGCCTGCCCGAGCCGGAGATCCGGGTCGGGATCCGCTCCGGCGACACCCCGCCGGCCGAGCGGCGCGCGCTGGTGACCCGGCCGCCGGACATCCTGATCACGACGCCCGAGTCGCTGTTCCTGATGCTGACCTCGGCGGCCCGCGAGGCCCTGGCCGGGATCGAGACGGTGATCCTGGACGAGGTGCACGCGGTCGCCGGGACCAAGCGCGGAGCCCATCTCGCGCTGTCCCTGGAGCGGTTGGACGAGCTACTGCCCCGCCCCGCGCGCCGGATCGGCCTGTCGGCGACGGTCCGCCCGGTGGAGGAGGTGGCACGCTACCTCGCTCCGCGCGGCAAGGTGGAGATCGTCCAGCCACCCTCCACCAAGGAGTTCGACCTGTCGGTGGTCGTCCCGGTCGAGGACATGGGCGAGTTGGGCGGCTCCCCCGCCACCGAGGGCAAGGAGGGCGGCGACAAGCCCTCCATCTGGCCGCACGTGGAGGAGCGGATCGCCGATCTGGTCCAGGCCCACCGGTCCACCATCGTGTTCGCCAACTCCCGCCGCCTCGCCGAGCGCCTGTGCAACCGGCTCAACGAGATCGCGTACGAGCGCGCCATGGGCAGCCCCCTTCCCGAGGGCCCGCCCCCGGCCGAGATCATGGCCCAGTCGGGCGCCGCGCAGGGCGCTCCCCCGCTGATGGCCCGCGCGCACCACGGCTCGGTGTCCAAGGAGCAGCGGGCGCTGGTGGAGGAGGACTTGAAGGCGGGCCGGCTGCCCGCCGTGGTCGCCACCTCCAGTCTGGAGCTCGGCATCGACATGGGCGCGGTCGACCTGGTCATCCAGGTGGAGTCCCCGCCCTCGGTGGCCTCCGGGCTGCAGCGGGTGGGCCGGGCCGGGCACCAGGTGGGCGCGGTCTCCACCGGGGTCGTCTTCCCCAAGTACCGGGGCGACCTCGTCCAGGCCGCCGTGGTCACCGAGCGGATGCGCACGGGCTCGATCGAGTCCCTGCGGATCCCCTCCAACCCGCTGGACGTCCTCGCCCAGCAGCTCGTCGCGATGACCGCGATGGACACCTGGCAGCTGGACGACCTGCTCGCCCTGGTGCGGCGGGCGGCCCCCTTCGCAGCCCTGCCGGACTCGGCCTTCACCGCGGTCCTGGACATGCTGGCCGGCCGCTACCCCTCGGACGCGTTCGCCGAGCTCAGACCTCGCGTCGTATGGGACCGCGTCGCCGGTACGATCACCGGCCGGCCCGGCGCCCAGCGCCTCGCGGTCACCTCCGGCGGGACCATCCCGGACCGCGGCCTCTTCGGCGTCTTCCTGGCCGGCTCCGACCCCAAGAAGGGCGGCGGCCGGGTCGGCGAGCTCGACGAGGAGATGGTCTACGAGTCCCGCGTCGGCGACGTCTTCACCCTCGGCACCACCTCCTGGCGGATCGTGGACATCACCCGCGACCGCGTCCTGGTCACCCCCGCCCCCGGGGTCCCGGGCCGGCTCCCGTTCTGGAAGGGCGACCAGCTGGGCCGCCCTCTCGAACTGGGCCGCGCGGTCGGCGCGTTCCTGCGCGAGCTCGGCGGCCTCACGGCGCAGGACGCCCGCCTGCGCCTGCTGGCTGCGGGCCTGGACGCCTGGGCCGCGGAGAACGTCCTGTCCTACCTCGCCGAACAGCGCGAGGCCTGCGGCCACGTACCGGACGACCGGACCATCGTCGTCGAGCGGTTCCGCGACGAGCTCGGCGACTGGCGGGTCGTCGTCCACTCCCCCTTCGGCGCCCAGGTGCACGCCCCGTGGGCGCTGGCGCTCGGCGCCCGCCTCTCCGAGCGGTACGGGATGGACGCGCAGGTCATGCACGCCGACGACGGCATCGTGCTCCGCCTCCCGGACGCGGACCTGCTGAACATGGACCTGGATCTACTGGACCACGACCCGGCGCGAGGCCCATCCTCCGGCTCCTCCGGCTCCTCCGCCTCCTTCGACTTCGACGACGACAAGCCCCCGCTGGGCGCGGCCGACGTCGCCTTCGACCACGGGGACGTCCAGCAGATCGTCACCGACCAGGTGGGCGGCTCCGCACTGTTCGCCTCCCGCTTCCGCGAGTGCGCGGCGCGCGCCCTGCTGCTGCCGCGCCGCAACCCGGGCAAGCGCACCCCCCTGTGGCAGCAGCGCCAGCGCGCCTCCCAACTGCTCCAGGTGGCCTCCGAGTTCGGTTCGTTCCCGATCGTGCTGGAGGCCGTACGGGAATGCCTGCAGGACGTCTTCGACGTACCCGGCCTCACCGAGCTGATGGGGGACATCGAGGCGCGCCGGGTCCGCCTGGTCGAGGTCACCACCGTCGAGCCCTCCCCCTTCGCCCGCTCCCTCCTCTTCGGGTACGTCGCCCAGTTCCTCTACGAGGGCGACTCGCCGCTCGCCGAGCGCAGGGCGGCCGCGCTGTCGCTGGACTCCCGGCTGCTGGCCGAGCTGCTCGGCCAGGCGGAGCTCCGCGAGCTGCTCGACGCGGAGGTGCTGACGGAGCTGGAGCGGGAGCTCCAGTGGCTGACCGAGGACCGGCGGGCCAAGGACGCCGAGTCGGTGGCCGACCTGCTGCGCCTGCTGGGCCCGCTCACCCCGGCGGACCTGGCCGCCCGCGGCGCGGAACCGGAGTGGGCGCAATCCCTGGCCGCCTCCCGCCGGGCGATCCGGGTCCGGATCGCCGGCGAGGACCACTGGGCGGCCATCGAGGACGCGGGCCGGCTGCGCGACGCGCTGGGCACGGCGCTCCCGGTCGGTGTCCCGGAGGCGTTCACCGAGCCGGTGAAGGATCCGCTCGGCGACCTCCTGGCCCGGTACGCCCGTACCCACGGCCCTTTCACCACGGTCACCGCCGCTGCCCGCTTCGGGCTGGGCACGGCCGTGACGGACGGCGCGCTGCACCGGCTCGCGGCGGCCGGGCGGGTGGTCCAGGGCGAGTTCCACCCGGCGGGCATCGGCCAGGAATGGTGCGACGCGACCGTTCTGCGACGGCTGCGGCGCCGTTCCCTCGCCGCCCTGCGCCAGGAACTGGAGCCGGTCCCTCCGGCCTCCCTCGCCACGTTCCTCCCCCAGTGGCAGCACCTGGGCGGAGCCCTGCGCGGCGTGGACGGCCTGGCCCGCGCGATCGAGCAGCTCCAGGGCGCCGCGGTTCCCGCCTCCGCCCTCGAGCGCCTGATCCTCCCCTCCCGCGTGGCGGACTACTCCCCCACCCTCCTGGACGAGCTCACCACCACGGGCGAAGTGCTCTGGGCCGGCGCGGGCGCCCTGCCGGGCAAGGACGGCTGGATCTCCCTCTACCTCGCGGAAGCGGCCCCCCTCCTCCTGCCCCCCGCCCACCCCCTGGAGCTCACCCCGCTCCACGAAGCGGTCCTCTCCGCCCTCTCCGGCGGGTACGGCCTGTTCTTCCGCCAGCTCACGGACAGGGTCCGCGCACTGCACCCGGACGCCTCCGACGCGGACCTCTCCTCCGCCGTCTGGGACCTGGCGTGGTCGGGCCGCCTGACGAACGACACCCTGGCCCCCCTGCGCTCCCTCCTCGGCTCGGGCCGCACGGCGGGCGCCACCGCCCACCGCGCCCGCCGTACGATCCCCCGCGGCCGCTACGGCAGCCTCACCACCCCTGCCTCCCGTACGGGCCCGCCCACGGTGTCGGGCCGCTGGTCCCTGCTCCCGGTCCACGCCGCGGACCCGACCCACCGCGCACACGCCCTGGCCCGCACCCTGCTGGACCGCCACGGGGTGGTGACCCGGGGCGCGGTGGCCGCGGAAGGCGTGGAGGGCGGCTTCAGCGCGGTCTACCGGGTCCTGTCCGCCTTCGAGGACAGCGGCCAGGCCCGCAGGGGCTACGTGGTCGAAGGCCTGGGCGCGGCCCAGTTCGCCATGGACGGCGCGGTCGACCGCCTCCGCGCCGCCGAGCGGACCCCGCCCCCGCTGGCCGCGGTGGTCCTGGCGGCCGCCGACCCGGCGAACGCCTACGGCGCGGCCCTCCCCTGGCCGGAGCCCCCGTCCGGAGCCACCCACAAACCGGGCCGCAAGGCCGGCTCCCTGGTGGTCCTGGTCGACGGCGAGCTCACCCTCTACCTGGAGCGCGGCGGCAAGACCCTCCTGGCGTGGCCCGCCCCGGACGCCCCCCACCTCACGGCCGCCCTCACCGCCCTCACCGCCGCCTCCCGCAAGGGCACCCTCCCCACCCTCACGCTGGAACGCATCAACGCCGCGCCCGCCCTCACCTCCCCCTACGCCCCACCCGTGGAAGCCGCCGGCTTCCACGCCACCCCCCAGGGCCTGCGCCTGCGCCCCTAGGGCCTGCCAGGGCCTGCCGTCACTTTCGCCAGAACAGGAGGTGCGCCACCCCGCTCGGGCTGGGCACGACCTCCAGGTGGAACCGGTCGAGCAGCTCGTCGGGCGACTCCCAGAGCCGGACTCCGGACCCGAGCTTCAGCGGCGAGACCACCACGTGCAGGGTGTCGACGAGATCGGCGTCGAGAAACTGCCTGATGGTGGTGGCCCCGCCGCCGAGCCGGACGTCCTTGCCCTGCGCAGCCTCCCGGGCCTGCTCGAGGACCGCGGCAGGGTCGCCGGCGACGAAGTGGAACGTGGTGTCGGAGAGCGTGAACGACGGTCGCTCGTGGTGGGTCACGACGAACACCGGGGTGTGGAACGGGGGCTCGTCACCCCACCAGCCCTGCCACTCGTGGTCCTGCCAGGGCCCGCGCTGAGGCCCGAACTTGTTGCGGCCCATGATCTCGGCACCGATGTTGCGTGCGTAGTCCCGCGTGAAGTGGTCGTCGAGGCCCCGGCTGCCCCCGGGGTCGGTGCGCATGGGCCAGCTCGCCGTGGCACCGGCCCATGCGAACAGCCTCCCGGGATCGACATGGCCGAACGGCCTCTCCAGGGTCTGGTCCTCGCCGGCACCGATGCCGTCACTCGAGACGTTGAAGTTCTGGACCCTCAGTAGCTGAGTCACGCATTCCTCCTGTGATCGCGACAACAGAGATGAGACTCTCCACGCCGCCCAAACTCATCGCTGCACACCCTCCTACTGACAAACACTGCCGCGCACAGGCGGACGCAGCCACCGCTCCGAGACACAGCCCAGAACCAGGGCCCGAGACTCAGCCCAGAACCGGAGTACAGGGCACAGCCCAGAACCGGGGTCCGAGGCACAGCCCAGAACCGGGGTCCGGGGCGCAGCCCAGAACCGGGGTCCGGGGCGCAGCCCAGAACCGGGGTCCGGGGCGCAGCCCCGGGGAACGGAGGAAGGGCGGGGCGGGGAACAAGCACCAGACGGCGGCGCCCCGGCCGACCGCACCCCACCGGCCCGCCCCCACGGGAGAATGGCCGCATGCCCGAAGGAGACAGCGTCTACCGCACCGCGGCCCGGCTCCGCGAAGCCCTCGCGGGCAAGGAACTCACCCGCTCCGACCTCCGCGTCCCCCGCTTCGCCACCGCCGACCTCACCGGCTTCACCACCCTCGCCGTCGTCCCCCGGGGCAAGCACCTCCTCATCCGCTTCGGCGACCCGGCCCCCACCGAAGGCACCGAAGGTGCCACCCGCCACCCCTGCCACCCCCGTCACCCCCTCCTCACCCTCCACACCCACCTCCGCATGGACGGGACCTGGCGCATCCTCCCCGCCACCACCGGCGCCCCCGGGGGCGCCCACACCCCCGCCCACGAGCTCCGCGTCATCCTCGGCACCACCACCCACACCGCCTTCGGATACCGCCTCCCCGTCGTGGAACTGCTCCGCACGGCCGACGAACACCGCGCCGTCGGCCACCTCGGCCCCGACCTCCTGGGTCCCGACTGGAACGAGGAGGCCGCCGCCTCGAACCTCCGCACCGCCCCCGCCCGCCCCCTAGGCGAGGCCCTCCTCGACCAGCGCAACCTGGCCGGCATCGGCAACATCTACAAGGCCGAGCTCTGCTTCCTCGCCCAGGTCACACCCTGGACCCCGGTGGGCGACCTGCCGGCCGGCACCCTCCCCCGCCTCGCCGCCGCCGCGCACCGGCTCCTCGACGCGAACAAGGACCGCCACCGCAACACCACCGGCAGCCGCCGCCCCGGCCAGGACCTGTTCGTCTACGGCCGCGCCCGCCGCCCCTGCCTGCGCTGCGGCACCCTCGTCCGCGAGGCCCCCCAGGACGACCGCCCCACCTACTGGTGCCCCCGTTGCCAATCCGGCCCGACGCCTTAGTTGACGCTTCGTCAGATCCGGTCGTACCGTCCCCGCATGCCTACACCCAGCGCGTACGAACTCACCGGCCGGACCGCCCTGATCACCGGCGCCGCCAGCGGCATCGGCCGGGCCACCGCCGTACTCCTCGCCGAGGCCGGAGCCGCCGTCCATTGCGCGGACCGCGACGACCAGGGCCTGGAGGAAACCGTCGAACTGGTCACCAAGGCCGGCGGCCGGGCCACCGCCCACCCCCTCGACGTGACCGATCGCGCCGCGATCAAGGCGGCGATCGCGCAGGCCGGCCCGCTCGACATCACCGCCGCGATCGCCGGGATCATGCACAGCAGCAGCGTCCTGGAGACGTCCGACGAGGACCTCGACCGGGTCCTGGACATCAATTTCAAGGGGGTGCTCCGCACCTGCCAGGAGGCCGCCCGCGCCATGATCGCGGCCGGTCGGCCCGGTTCGATCATCACCATGGCCTCCGGCGCCGTGGACGCCGCCCAGCCCGGCCTGCTCTGCTACAGCGCCGCCAAGGCCGCCGTCGTCCAGCTGACCAAGACCCTCGCCACCGAGGCCGGCCCGCACGGCATCCGCGTCAACGCCGTCGCGCCCGGCTGGATCCGCACCCCGATGACCGGCCGGCACAGCCCCGAGGTCCAGGAGCAGACCGAAGCGATGATGACGCGGATGTCCCCGCTGCGCCGCGTGGGCGAGCCCGAGGACATAGCCCAGGCGGTGCTCTACCTCGCCTCGGACGCCTCGTCCTTCATGACGGGCCAGATCCTTCGCCCGAACGGTGGAGTCGCCATGCCCTGGTGACCACCCGCCCGGCTCCCACCGCAGGGCACCCGGTCATCCGGACCGCCCGTTACCCCGGGCCCCGATTGCCGGACCCCTGCTCCCCGCCTCCCGGCGACACCGCCCCCGACTCCCCGACCCCCACCGACCCAGCAGCAGCCCGCTCCCCACCGCTCCCCGGGACGCCGCCGTTGCCCGCGGCGCCTCCACCGCCGTCCCCGTCACCACGCCCGCCGCCCGCAGCCCCTCGGCGACGGCGGCCAACAGGCCCCGGCACGCAGTGCACCGGCAGCAGTCCCAGTCCCCATCCCCCGACGGCGACCGCACCCTCCACCGGCCCGGCCTCGGCCGGCGCCAGCACGATCCGCAGCACGGCCCACCACCACAGGACGCCCACCGACAGCGCGAGGGCCAGACCCACGGGTATACCCAGCAACCGCCGCACGGCCACCTCCAGGGGCCGGAGTCCCGAACGGGCTCATCCTCCCGCACCCCGCCCGGACCCGCACCCCGCCCGCTCCCCCTCCACGCCGCACCGGAACGGCGCCCTCGCCACATCCGCCCCCGGAACGGCAAGGAGCCCCGGCCGACGCCCGAAGGGCACCGGCCGGGGCTCCGGCCACACTCATACGCTCTACACGCACGCACGCATCACGCGGCTACGACGTTCACCGCTTCCACGGGTGCCTTGATGGTCACCCGTTCCGGGCCACCCGTGACCGAGGCCACGGATACCGAATTGAGCATCGGGCGGACCGGTGCGGACACCGGTTCGCTCGCCGCGGCGGACTGGGCCAGCTCGGCGAGCGAAAGCTCGTCGCTGACTTCCCGCATCAGCTCTGACATCCGTACGTCAAGCGCGTCGCAGATCGCGGAGAGCAGCTCGGAGGATGCCTCCTTCTGCCCCCGCTCCACCTCGGAGAGATAGCCGAGCGAAACTCGGGCGGACGAGGAGACTTCGCGCAGAGTACGGCCCTGGCGCTGGCGCTGCCGACGCAGCACGTCACCCAGCAGGCGACGGAGCAGAATCATCGGTGGCTCCCTCCTCTGACCGTGTAGCCGTAACCTTCACGCCCCACCGTACCGCCTCGGGCGGCGGCCGTGCGGGGAGCGATGTCGTGTTCACTCAGGGCTGCAAACATCAAATCCCCCCGTCCTGTTCCGTATCCTGCCCCCGCAGATTCTCGCGGAGTTCGCTCGAGAACAGCTCGAGCACTGTCCGTGTGCTCTCCCTACGGATTTCCGCGCGGGAGCCTTTCAACCGCAGCCGGGCCGTTTTCCTGCCCCCGGGACCTGCGACGGCGATGAAAACGGTGCCCACCGGCTGTCCGTCCTGAGGGTCGGGACCGGCCACTCCGGTGGTCGCGATGCCCCAGGACGCACCGAGCAGGCGCCGCACCCCGGCCGCCATCTCCTCCGCGACCTGCGCGTTCACCGCGCCTTCCGCCGCGAGCAGCCCGGCGTCCACACCCAGCACCTGATGCTTGAGCTCGGTCGCGTACGCCGTCACGGACCCGCGGAAGGACTTGGAGGCGCCCGGGACGGCCGTCAGCTCCGCGGCCACCATTCCGCCGGTCAGCGACTCCGCGACAGCGACCGTACCGTTACTCTCCGCAAGGAGTCGCAGCACATCAGCCGCAACCGCCCCAGTGTCCCCAGCAGCACCGGCGACATTCCGCACCGCTTCAGCAGGCACCTGAGATCCGCCCGCTTCTTGCACCGCCGCGTCGTCCTCCGGCAGGTTCACCGCGCGGCACGCTCCGCGGCGAGCCCCTTGCGCCGGAGCACGACGGCCTGGCGGACGTAGTCCAGACCCGTGACGACGGTCAGGACGACGGCGGCCGCCATCACCCAGAACCGCAGCGTCGCCAGCGGCCCGGTCAGCGCGAGCACGTACATGCCCACCGCCACGCCCTGGGTCAGGGTCTTCAGCTTCCCGCCCCGGCTCGCGGGAATCACTCCGTACCTGATGACCCAGAAACGCATGAGCGTGATCCCGAGTTCCCGGCCGAGGATCACCCCGGTGACCCACCAGGGCAGATCTCCGAGCCAGGACAGACACACCAATGCCGACCCCATGATCGCCTTGTCGGCGATGGGGTCGGCGATCTTCCCGAAGTCCGTGACCAGGTTGTACGTACGGGCCAGGTGTCCGTCGAAGATGTCGGTGATCATGGCGACGGCGAACGCCGCCCACGCCAGCGCCCGCCAGACGGGGTCGTAGCCCCCGTCGGCGAGCAGCAGCATCACGAATCCCGGCACCAGGACCAGCCGGATCATCGTCAGGATGTTGGCGATGTTCCACAGGCTGGCCTGATTGACCGCCGCGGCGCCCAGCTTCGCGCCGGGCGCGGGCCGGCGGCCGGTCCCGCCCGCCGCAGATGCCGGGGCTCCGGTCATCCGGCCGCCTCCTCAAGATCCACGCCCAGGGGCTCCGCCACCAGGTCCACACCCAGGGTGCCGACCACCTTCGCCGTGACGATACGCCCCGGGACCAGGCCCGCGCCGTCCGTGAAGACGACCTGGCCGTCGGTCTCGGGTGCCTGGTGGGCGGCGCGCCCGTAGGCACCCTCTCCGTCCTCGGCCTCGTCGATCGGGACGACCGTCTCGACGAGCACCTCCAGGGTCTCTCCGATCCGCTCCTCCGCGCGCTGCGAGGTGAGCTCCTCGGCGAGGCGCTGCATGTGGGCGAGGCGCTCGGCGATGGTGTCGGCGTCCAGCTTGTTCTCGTACGTGACGGCCTCGGTGCCGTCCTCGTCGGAGTAACCGAAGACGCCGATGGCGTCGAGCCGCGCTCGGTTAAGGAAACGCTCCAGCTCGGCGAAGTCCGACTCCTTCTCGCCGGGGAAGCCGACGATGAAGTTGGACCGGACGCCGGCCGTCGGGGCCTTGGAGCGGATGGTGTCCAGCAGCTCCAGGAACCGGTCGGTGTCACCGAAGCGGCGCATGGCGCGCAACACGTCGGGGGCCGAGTGCTGGAAGGAGAGGTCGAAGTACGGGACGACCTTGGGGGTCGAGGTGAGTACGTCGATCAGGCCGGGCCGCATCTCGGCGGGCTGGAGGTAGCTGACGCGGACGCGCTCGATGCCGTCCACCTCGGCCAGCTCGGGCAGCAGGGTCTCCAGCAGGCGGATGTCGCCCAGGTCCTTGCCGTACGAGGTGTTGTTCTCGGAGACCAGCATGATCTCCTTGACGCCCTGCTCCGCGAGCCAGCGCGTCTCGCCCAGCACGTCGCTGGGGCGGCGGGAGATGAAGGAGCCGCGGAAGGACGGGATGGCGCAGAAGGAGCAGCGCCGGTCGCAGCCGGAGGCGAGCTTGACCGAGGCGACCGGGCTCTTGTCCAGCCGGCGGCGCAGCGGCGCACGCGGACCGGAGGCGGGCGCGACGCCCTCCGGAAGGTCCGCGGGGGCGGCTTCCGGCTCCTGCGCGTGTCCCGGGAGGGCCACGTCGGCGTCCTGGCGCTCGGCCGGGCTGATCGGCAGCAGCTTGCGCCGGTCGCGCGGGGTGTGGGAGGCGTGGATGCCGCCGTTGAGGATGGTCTGGAGGCGGTCGGAGATGTCGGCGTAGTCGTCGAAGCCGAGCACGCCGTCGGCCTCGGGGAGCGCTTCGGCAAGTTCCTTGCCGTAGCGCTCGGCCATACAGCCGACGGCTACGACGGCCTGCGTGCGGCCGTGATCCTTGAGATCATTGGCCTCCAGCAGGGCGTCTACGGAGTCCTTCTTGGCGGCTTCGACAAAGCCGCAGGTGTTGACGACGGCTACGTCCGCATCGGCGGCGTCCTCGACGAGCTCCCAGCCATCCGCCGCCAAGCGGCCTGCGAGCTCCTCCGAGTCCACCTCGTTACGGGCGCAGCCAAGAGTGACAAGGGCGACGGTACGGCGTTCGGGCATGGACTCAAGACTACTTCGTCCCGGCACCGGCCCCCGCCTCCCGTCCCGGACGACAAGATCCCCGGGGTGCCACGTGGCACCCCGGGGATCCGGAACGTTTTATTCCCTGCTGGTCAGCCCGCCTGGGCCTGGCCCTCACGGGGGTCGTCCTTGGTGTATGTGAGACGTTCCACCTGCCCGGGCTGGAACTCGTCCTTGATCTCCTTGCCGTTCACGAAGAGCTTCACGACCCCGGCGTCGCCGAGCACCAGGTCGATGGACTCCTTGTCCGTGAACGTCTTCGACTGACCCTGTTCAAGGGTGCCGTCGAAGAGGAGGCGGCCGCTGTGGTCCTTGGCCGAGATCCAGCTCTCCCCGTCGTTGGCCGTCAGGACGACCGTGACGAGGTCCTTGGGCGCAGCGGCGATGGCGCTGTCCGAGGGCTCCGGCTTGGGAGCCGTAGGCGCCGGCGTCGCCTGGACCGAGGGCTTGGAGGCGTTGGGGGTGGGAGCGGGCTTCGGCGCGGCGGAGCCTTCCGCCACCGGCCGCTTGGCCTTCTCGTCGGCGCCGCCGAAGGCCGTGAAGCCGACGAAGCCGATCACGGCGACGATGGCGGCGACCATGGCGGCGGTCCAGTTGGGCCGCTGCCGTTCGGGGCGGATCCGCTCGGCTTCGAACATCGGCGCGGCGGGGGTGGGTGCCGGCCGGCCGCCGTGGGCCGCGTCGTAGCTGTCGATCAGGGGTTCCGGATCGAGTCGTACGGCACGGGCGAGCGTACGGATGTGGCCGCGGGCATAGACATCGCCGCCGCAGCGCGTGAAATCGTCGGATTCGATCGCGTGCACGATCGGAATGCGCACGCGGGTGGTGGAACTGACCTCGTCGACAGTCAGCCCGGCGGCGATCCGGGCCTTCTTGAGGGCCGTCCCGATGGACGGCTCTTCGACGGAACGTTCGACGAGGCGGTCCTCGGACCGGTCGTCGGTCGAAGGCTGCTCATCTTCGGGGGAGTTGGCGTTGCCGATGGACACGAGGGCGCCTTTCGAGCGTGTAGCCACCTGCTGGAAGTCCAGTCTAGGGGGGTGACGAAAGGGTGAGGCAACCGGAGGGGTGCCTCCCTACGCCATACGAATGGCCAGAGGGCTCCCGCCCGGTGCGGCGACCCGGAACGGGCCGCCACCTCCCTCAACTAGACACGCGACCCGGGGAAACGGTTGCCCCCGATCCTTTGCGCATTACTCGGGAGGAGTCTCCCCCCGGATCACCGCGAGCACCCCGTCCAGTTCGTCGGCCTTCAGCAGCACGTCGCGCGCCTTGGACCCCTCGCTCGGCCCGACGATCCCCCGCGACTCCATCAGGTCCATCAGCCGCCCGGCCTTCGCGAAGCCGACCCGCAGCTTGCGCTGGAGCATCGAGGTGGACCCGAACTGCGTCGAGACGACCAGCTCGGCCGCCTGGCACAGCAGGTCCAGGTCGTCGCCGATGTCCTCGTCGATCTCCTTCTTCTGCTTCTGCCCGACGGTGACGTCGTTGCGGAAGACCGGCGCCATCTGGTCCTTGCAGTGCTGCACGATCCCGGCGATCTCGTCCTCGGTGACGAAGGCGCCCTGGAGCCGCACGGGCTTGTTCGCGCCCATCGGCAGGAACAGCCCGTCGCCCTTGCCGATCAGCTTCTCCGCGCCCGGCTGGTCCAGGATGACCCGGCTGTCGGCGAGCGAGGAGGTGGCGAAGGCGAGCCGCGAGGGCACGTTCGCCTTGATCAGACCGGTCACCACGTCCACCGAGGGCCGCTGCGTGGCGAGCACCAGGTGGATGCCGGCCGCGCGGGCCAGCTGGGTGATGCGGACGATCGAGTCCTCCACGTCGCGCGGGGCCACCATCATCAGGTCGGCGAGCTCGTCGACGATCACCAGCAGGTACGGGTACGGGCTGAGCTCCCGCTCGCTGCCCGGCGGCAGTTTGATCTTGCCGTCGCGGATCGCCTTGTTGAAGTCGTCGATGTGCCGGTACCCGAAGGCCGCCAGGTCGTCGTAGCGCAGGTCCATCTCGCGCACGACCCACTGGAGGGCCTCGGCGGCCCGCTTGGGGTTGGTGATGATCGGCGTGATCAGGTGCGGGATGCCCTCGTACGCCGTCAGCTCCACCCGCTTGGGGTCCACGAGCACCATCCGGACGTCCTCCGGGGTGGCCCGCACCATCACCGAGGTGATCAGGCAGTTGATGCAGGAGGATTTACCGGAACCAGTGGCTCCGGCGACCAGCACGTGCGGCATCTTCGCCAGGTTGGCCATGACGTAGCCGCCCTCGACGTCCTTGCCGAGCGCGACGAGCATCGGGTGGTCGTCCTCGGCGGCGTCCGCCAGCCGGAGCACGTCCCCCAGGTTGACCATCTCGCGGTCGGTGTTCGGGATCTCGATGCCGACCGCCGACTTGCCCGGGATCGGGCTGATGATGCGCACGTCGGGGGAGGCCACGGCGTAGGCGATGTTCTTCGCCAGCGCCGTGATCCGCTCGACCTTCACGGCCGGGCCCAGCTCCACCTCGTAGCGGGTCACCGTCGGCCCCCGGGTGAAACCGGTGACCTTCGCGTCGACCTTGAACTCCATGAACACGTTCGTCAGCGAGGCCACGACCGCGTCGTTCGCGGCGCTGCGGGTCTTGCCCGGCCCGCCCTTCTCCAGCAGGTCCAGCGAGGGCAGGGAGTACGTGATGTCCCCGCGCAGCTGGAGCTGCTCGGCGCGGGGCGGCAGCGCCTGGGTCTCGGGCGGGGCCTTGGTCAGGTCGGGAACCGACAGCGTCCCGGAGGCCGCCGCGGTGGTGTCGTGCGGCGGGGCCGCGGCGGCGGGCTTCTCCTCGCGGGCCGGCCGCTCCTCGAGGGCGGCCCCCTCTTCCCCGGCGGGCCCCTCCTCCCGGGCCGCCGGGACCGGAGCGGTGACCTCCGCGCCCTCGCGCTCCACCGAGATGCCCTGCGTGAGGTCGGCGACCAGCGGGGAGGGCGGCATCCCGCCGTACACCACCCCGTCCAGCGCGGCCGCGGCCGCGGCGGCCACGTCGACGGCGTCCATCCCGCGGCCCATGGCCGGCCGGCCCGCGGACCGCCTGGGGCGCCGCCGGGCGAGCGCCTCCTCCTCGGCGGCCTCCGCCGGGTCTCCCGGCCCGGCGGCGCCGGAGCGGGCCCGCCACTGCTCGGCATCGTGCCGGTCCGCGGCGGCCGAGGCCGCGCTCCCGGCGTCCCCGCGCTCCGCGTACTCGGCGTACTCGGCGTCGTGCTCGTTCGGAGCGATGACCCCCAGCCGGATCCCCGCGCTCCGCAGCCGCTGCGGGATCGCGTTGACGGGGGTGGCGGTGACCACCAGCAGCCCGAAGACGGTGAGCAGCACCAGCATCGGCACGGCCAGCGGCGCGCCCATCGTGAAGATCAGCGGCTTCGACGCGCCCCAGCCGATCAGCCCGCCGGCGTTCTGCATGGCGGTGGTGCCCTCGTCGCGCCCGGGGGCTCCGCAGGCGATGTGCACGAGCCCCAGGACTCCGATGACCAGCGCGGAGAGCCCGATGCCGATGCGGCCGTTGGCGTCGGCCTGTTCGGGATGGCGGATGAAACGTACCGCCATGACGCCGAGCAGGATCGGCACGAGCAGGTCGAGCCGCCCGAAGGCGCCGGTGACCAGCATGGTCACCAGGTCTCCGACGGGCCCGCTCAGGTTCGACCAGGTCCCGGCGGCGACGATCAGCGCGAGCGCGAGCAGCAGCAGGGCGAGGCCGTCCTTGCGGTGGGCCGGGTCGAGGTTCTTGGCGCCCTGGCCGATGCCGCGGAAGATGGCGCCGACCGCGTGCGCGATGCCGAGCCAGAAGGCGCGCACCAACCGCAGCACTCCCCCGGTGGGAGACGGCGCGGGCTTGGGCGCGACCTTCTTGACGGTGGCGCGCTTGGCGGCGGGCGCCGCCTTCTTGGCGGGCGGCTTGCGTGCTGGGGCAGCTTTCTTCGCCGGCGCCGTCGTACGGCCGGTGCGGCCCTTCGCGGTGCCCGCCGTGCTCTGGGAACCCTTACCGGACGTACTTGAGGCCATGCGCCCGAGGTTACCGGTGCGCGCGCCGGTGGACACGCGTGCCCACCCCTTCACCCGTTCGTGTCGTTCCGAGTCCCGGAAGGCAGACGCCCGCGCCCTCGGCCCGTACCGGAGGCTCCCCATGACGCCCCGCCAGACCTGACGGACCGCCAACAGGCCCCCGGCAGAACGACAACAGACGCCCGGCAGACCCCCGACGGACCGCCACCGGCCCGGCAAACGGGCCCGCGTGCCCGTCGGCGAGGGGCCCGCCCGGACCTCAGCCCTGAGCGGGCAGTACGGGACTCCCCCCGCCGGTCCCCGGCTCCAGCGCGTCGAGCGCCCGCCGCAGTCCGGTGAGCTTGCGCTCCAGGTGGGCCGCGGTGGCCACCACCGAGGGATCGGCGGCCTCTTCGCCGAGCTGCTTGGTCAGCGCCTCCGCCTGCTCCTCCACCGCGGCGAGCCGCGCGGAGAGCTCGGCCAGCAGGCCGGCCGTCTCCTTGGAGCCGTCCACCGCGCCGTTGGAGCTGCCGCCCTCCAGCTGGAGCCTCAGCAGCGCAGCCTGCTCGCGCAGTTGGCAGTTCTTCGTATACAGCTCGACGAACACCGAGACCTTGGCCCGCAGCACCCACGGGTCGAAGGGCTTGGAAATGTAGTCCACCGCGCCCGCCGCGTACCCACGGAAGGTGTGGTGCGGACCGTGGTTGATCGCCGTCAGGAAGATGATCGGGATGTCCCGGGTCCGCTCCCGCCGCTTGATGTGCGCGGCCGTCTCGAACCCGTCCATGCCCGGCATCTGCACGTCGAGCAGGATGACCGCGAAGTCGTCCGTCAGCAGCGCCTTGAGCGCTTCCTCCCCCGACGACGCCCGGACCAGTGTCTGATCGAGCGCGGAGAGGATGGCCTCCAGCGCCAGCAGATTCTCCGGCCGGTCGTCGACCAGGAGGATCTTGGCCTTCTGCACCATGCCCTGTCCTCCTCGCCCCGGCATGGGGCCTCCCCGGCTCCTGGCTCCGGCCTGTACGCCGGGCCCCGCCCCAGAGGACGGCATCCTTGCGCCGTCCGTCCTTGTGCCGGTCATCGTAGCCCCAGTCCCGAGATCGCCACACCCTGTCACCAAGATGTCACAGCGCACGAAGCGGAAACGTGGTGGAAGGGCAGAAGGTTCCCACGGGAGTTGTCCTCCGCCCGCCCGGTCACGCCCCGGCCCCGCGCATGTGCCCTTCCATGACCGACAGTAGGTAGTCGGGCTCGACCGGCTTGGTCACGTAGTCCGAGGCACCGGACTCGATCGCCTTCTCCCGGTCCCCCTTCATGGCCTTCGCCGTCAGCGCGATGATCGGCAGCCCCTCGAACTGCGGCATCCGCCGGATCGCCGAGGTCGTCGCGTACCCGTCCATCTCCGGCATCATGATGTCCATCAGCACGAGCGCCACGTCGTCGTGCTGCTCCAGGACCTCGATGCCCTCCCGGCCGTTCTCCGCGTACAGCACCGCCAGCCCGTGCTGCTCGAGCACGCTGGTCAGCGCGAAGACGTTGCGCACGTCGTCGTCCACGATCAGCACCCGCTCGCCGTGGAAGTCGTACGTCCGCGGCGCCTGGGGCAGCGGCTCCTCGACGGCCCACGCGTCCGCGTCGCCCTGTCCGGGCACCTCGGCCCGCAGCGGCGGCTCGGCCATCGCCTTGCGGCGCCGCCGGAACAACGCGGAGGACCCCTGCCCGACCGGTTCCCCGGCCCGCGGCAGCGACATCGGCCCCACGGGCGCTACGGGGCCCTGCGCCACCGGCGCCGCCGGCAGCTCGGGCCGCACCTCCTCGGCGGCCGGGCGGCGGTACAGCTCCCCGCGCGCCCCGCCGGGCGTCGGCGGCGCGTACCCCTGCGGGGGCAGCTCGCTCGGGTGCAGCGGCAGGTACAGGGTGAAGGTGGACCCGCGGCCGGGCTCGCTCGCCGCGTGGATCTCCCCGCCCAGCAGCCGGGCGATCTCCCGGCTGATGGAGAGGCCCAGGCCGGTGCCGCCGTACTTGCGGCTGGTGGTCCCGTCGGCCTGCTTGAACGCCTCGAAGATCACCAGCATCTTGCTCGCGGCGATCCCGATCCCGGTGTCCGTCACCGAGAAGGCGATCAGGTCGGCGTCGGCCTCCCGCAGCGAACCGGCCTCCAGGAGCTGCTCGCGGATCGCGATGGGCACATCGGCCCCGGCGGGCCGGATCACCAGCTCCACCGCCCCGGTGTCGGTGAACTTCACCGCGTTCGACAGCAGGTTGCGCAGCACCTGCAGCAGCCGCTGCTCGTCGGTGTGCAGGGTCGCCGGGAGCTCCGGGGAGACCCGTACCGAGAAGTCGAGCCCCTTCTCCGCGGTCAGCGGCCGGAAGGTGGCCTCCACGTAGTCGACGAGCTGGACCAGCGCGATCCGCGTCGGGGAGACGTCCATCTTCCCGGCCTCGACCTTCGACAGGTCGAGGATGTCGTTGATCAGCTGGAGCAGGTCGGAGCCGGCCCCGTGGATGGTCTCGGCGAACTCCACCTGCTTGGGCGAGAGGTTCTCGTCCGCGTTGTCGGCGAGCAGCTTGGCCAGGATCAGCAGGGAGTTGAGCGGGGTCCGCAGCTCGTGCGACATGTTCGCCAGGAACTCGCTCTTGTACCGCATCGAGACCGCGAGCTGCTCGGCGCGCTCCTCCAGGACCTGCCGGGCCTCCTCGATCTCGGTGTTCTTCACCTCGATGTCCCGGTTCTGCTGGGCCAGCAGCTCGGCCTTCTCCTCCAGCTCGGCGTTGGCCGCCTGGAGGGCCTTCTGCCGGTTCTCCAGCTCGTCGGAGCGCTCGCGCAGCTGCTCGGTCATCTCCTGCGACTGCTTGAGCAGCATCTCCGTCTTGGAGTTGACGGAGATGGTGTTGACGCTCGTACCGATCATCTCGGCGATCTGGCTGAGGAAGTCCTTCTGGATCTGCGTGAAGGGCTGGAAGGAGGCCAGCTCGATGACGCCGAGCACCTTCCCCTCGAAGAGCACGGGCAGCACGATCACGTGCGCCGGCGGTGCCTCGCCGAGCCCCGAGGAGATCTTCAGGTAGCCGGGCGGGGTGTTCTCGATGAGCACCATCCGCTTCTCCTCGGCGACCATCCCGATCAGTCCCTCCCCCGGCCGGAAGGAGATGGGCATCTGCCCGCCGGCGTACGCGTAACTCCCGCGCATCCGCAGCTCGTACGAGCCGTCCGCGCCCCCGTCGGTCCCGATCTCGGTGGTGCCCCCGGTCGGCAGCGCCAGGAAGAACGCCCCGTGCTGCGCGGAGACCACCGGGGTCAGCTCGCTCATGATCAGCGAAGCCACGTCGTCCAGCTCGCGGCGGCCCTGCATCAGGGCGGAGATGCGGGCGAGGTTGCCCTTGAGCCAGTCCTGCTCCTTGTTGGCCAAGGTGGTGTCGCGCAGGTTGGCGATCATCGTGTTGAGGTTGTCCTGGAGCACCTGGATCTCGCCGGCCGCGTCCACGTCGATCTTCAGGTTGAGATCGCCCCGGGTCACCGCCGTGGCGACGGCCGCGATGGCCCGCACCTGCCGGGTGAGGTTCCCGGCCATCTCGTTCACGGACTCGGTCAGGTCCCGCCAGGTGCCGTCCACGTCCCGCACCCGCGCCTGGCCGCCGAGGATGCCCTCGGTACCCACCTCGCGGGCCACCCGGGTCACCTGGTCGGCGAAGGAGGAGAGCTGGTCGACCATCGTGTTGATCGTGGTCTTGAGCTCCAGGATCTCCCCGCGCGCGTCGATGTCGATCTTCTTGGTCATGTCGCCCTTGGCGATGGCGGTCGTGACCATGGCGATCTGCCGCACCTGGCCGGTGAGGTTGGAGGCCATGAAGTTCACCGAGTCGGTGAGGTCCTTCCACGTCCCGGAGACCCCGGGCACGTGCGCCTGGCCGCCCAGACGGCCCTCCGTACCCACCTCGCGGGCCACGCGCGTGACCTCGTCGGCGAAGGACGACAGGGTCTTGACCATCGTGTTGACGGTGTCGGCGAGCTGCGCGACCTCGCCGCGCGCCTCGACGGTGACCGTCTTGGTCAGGTCGCCGTTGGCCACCGCGGTCGACACCTGCGCGATCCCGCGCACCTGGGCGGTCAGATTGCCGGCCATCGTGTTGACGTTGTCGCTGAGGTCCTTCCAGATGCCGGTCACCCCCCGCACCCGGGCCTGGCCGCCGAGGATGCCCTCGGTACCCACCTCGCGGGCCACCCGCGTCACCTGCTCGGCGAAGGACGACAGCTGGTCCACCATCGTGTTCACGGTGGTGACGAGCTCCAGGATCTCGCCCTTGGCATCGACGGTGATCTTCTTGGAGAGGTCGCCCATGGCGACCGCCGTGGTCACCTCGGCGATGTTGCGCACCTGCGAGGTCAGGTTGTTCGCCATGAAGTTGACGGACTGGGTGAGGTCCTTCCAGGTGCCGGAGACGCCCTTCACCTCGGCCTGGCCGCCCAGGATGCCCTCGGTGCCCACCTCGCGGGCCACCCGGGTCACCTGCTCCGCGAAGTTCGAGAGCTGGTCGACCATCGTGTTGAGGGTGTTCTTCAGCTCCAGGATCTCGCCCCGGGCGTCGACCTCGATCTTCTGCGACAGGTCGCCGCGCGCCACCGCGGTGGCGACCTGCGCGATGTTGCGCACCTGCGAGGTCAGGTTCCCGGCCATGCCGTTGACGGAATCCGTCAGGTCGCGCCACACGCCGGCCACACCGGGCACCTGCGCCTGACCGCCGAGCCGGCCTTCCGTACCCACGTCCCGGGCCACCCGGGTCACCTGCTCGGCGAAGGCCGAGAGCTGGTCGACCATCGTGTTGATCGTGTTCTTGAGCTCCAGGATCTCGCCGCGCGCGTCCACGTCGATCTTCTGGGAGAGGTCGCCGCGTGCCACGGCCGTGGTCACCTGGGCGATCTGGCGCACCTGGGAGGTCAGGTTCCCGGCCATGAAGTTGACGGAGTCGGTGAGCTCCTTCCAGGTGCCGGACACCCCCTCGACCCGTGCCTGGCCGCCGAGCCGGCCCTCCGTGCCCACGTCCCGCGCCATCCGCGTGACCTGGTCGGCGAAGGAGGACAGCTGGTCCACCATCGTGTTCACGGTGTTCTTCAGCTGGAGCATCTCGCCGGAGACGTCGACCGTGACCTTCTGCGACAGGTCGCCGTTGGCCACCGCCGTCGTCACCTGGGCGATGTTGCGGACCTGCCCGGTGAGGTTGCGGAAGGCGGTGTTCACCGAGTCGGTGAGGTCCTTCCACGTCCCCGCCGCGCCCGGCACCTGCGCCTGGCCGCCCAGTTCACCCTCGACGCCGACCTCACGGGCCACCCGCGTCACTTCTGCACCGAAGGACTGGAGCTGGTCCACCATCGTGTTGACGGTGTTCTTCAGCTCCAGCATCTCGCCGGCCACGTTCACCGTGACCTTCTGCGACAGGTCGCCGTTGGCCACCGCCGTCGTCACCTGGGCGATGTCGCGCACCTGCGTGGTGAGGTTGCGGAAGACCGTGTTCACCGAGTCGGTGAGGTCCTTCCACGTCCCCGCCGCGCCCGGCACCTGCGCCTGCCCGCCGAGCAGGCCCTTCGCCCCGACCTCGCTGGCCACGCGGGTGACCTCGTCCGCGAAGGTCCGTAGCGTCTCGGTCATCTGGTTGATCGTTTCGGCCAGCTGCGCGACCTCGCCGCGCGCGCTGACCCGGACCTTCTGCGACAGGTCGCCGTTGGCCACCGCCGTCGTCACCTGGGCGATGCCGCGCACCTGGGCCGTCAGGTTGCCGGCCATCGTGTTGACCGAGTCGGTCAGGTCCTTCCACACGCCCGCGACCCCGGGCACCTTCGCCTGGCCGCCGAGCTCGCCCTCCGTACCCACCTCGCGGGCCACGCGGGTCACCTCGGAGGAGAACGAGGAGAGCTGGTCCACCATCGTGTTCACGGTGTTCTTCAGCTGCAGCATCTCGCCGGCCACGTGCACGGTGACCTTGCGCGACAGATCGCCCTTGGCCACCGCCGTCGTCACGAGAGCAATGTCACGCACCTGGGCGGTGAGCCGGTACGCCATCGTGTTGACGGAGTCGGTCAGATCCTTCCAGGATCCGGACATTCCGCGCACCTGCGCCTGGCCGCCGAGCTTGCCCTCGGTACCGACCTCCAGCGCCACCCGCGTCACCTCGTCGGTGAACGCGGAGAGCTGGTCGACCAGGTTGTTGACCGTCCGCCCGACCTTCAGGAACTCCCCGCGCAGCGGGTGCCCGGCACCCTCCGCGGCCTGGGTCCGCAGGTCCATGCGCTGGTCGAGGTCACCCTCGGCGACCGCCGACAGCACCCGGCCCACCTCGGACACCGGCCGGGCCAGATCGTCCACCAGCTGGTTCGAGGCATCGATCGCGGCCGCCCAGGAGCCCTCGCAGGCGCCTGTTTCCAGCCGTTCGCTGAGCTTGCCCTCGCGGCCCACCATCCGCCGCACCCGGGACAGTTCCCCGGTCAGGTGGAGATTGCGGTCGGCCACCTCGTTGTAGACGGCGGCGATCTCCGCCATCACCCCGTCGCCGGACACCGTCAGGCGCTTGCGGAAGTTCCCGTCCCGCATCGACACCAGGGCCGTGAGCAGCCTGTTCAGGGCCGCGGTATCGACTTCCGTCGTCACGCCCCGCCGGGAGCGTCCTCCCTTCGGGCGCGTTCCCGTACGCCGCACCGCCGCGCCAGCCTCCACCGTGTCCCTCCCGAAAGGGTCGACCACTGTTCCACCGGGCATCTTGTTCATCAGACTGCGTCCACTTACGCCGTGCCCATCTACGCCGTGCCCATTTGCGCCGCGCCCACTAACTACCCGGCTCCAAGCCTGCCCAGTGTTTCACCCCGGCCGAACCCGGCCATAACACTCCGGCACCATCGCACACCGGCCACACCCTGTGGGTGGATTCCCCGACGACGGCACCATGGCGACCGTGAAGGTAAGTAACCTGGCATCCGTTGTCCACCGCGTCGAAGGAGACTTGTGATCACGGCACGGGCGGCTGCCAGTTTCGATCCACAGGGGCGTTCGGTCGCTGCTGCCCGCGCATTCGTCCGCGACACCCTCCAGGGCTGGGGTTTCTCGGACATCACCGACGACGCGGTCGTCCTCACCAGCGAGCTCGTCACCAACGCCGTGGTCCACGCCGGCACCCGCGCCGAAGTCCTGTGCCTGCGCACCGAGGACGGCGTACGGGTCGAGGTGGCCGATCGCTACCCGGAGCGCGAGCTCCCGCTCCAGCACCCCGGCGAGCGCCCGTACGCCGATCCCGACCGCGAGAACGGCCGCGGGCTCATGCTCTGCGCCGCCCTCGCCACCCGCTGGGGCGTCGAGTACACCGCCACCCACAAGCACGTGTGGTTCCGGCTCGACATGCCGGACCGTCCGGTCGGTACCCGTTCCGCGGGACCCGTCGTCCCCGACCAGCTCCTGCCCCTGGCCGACAGCCGGGTCCGTGTCGCCGTCCTGCAGATCGACTCCGCCGGCGCCGTCTCCGCCTGGAACGAGGACGCCGAGATCATCTTCGGCCACCTCGCCGCGAAGGCGGTCGGCCGCCCGCTCGCCGAGCTCGCCGCCTGGCCGCAGACCCCCGGCACCGGCACCGGCATCGCCGAGGCCCTGCGCCTGTCCCGCTGGGAGGGCAGCTACGGCATCCGCGGCGCCGACGGCCGCGTCATCCCGATCTACGCCTCCCACCTGCGGGTCCGCGATGCCCACGGCGAGCCCTCCATCGTCTGCCTGCTCGTGCACGACGACGAGCGCGCCCTGCTGCAGAGCCCCGTACGCGTCCCCATGGACGGCGGCCACCTGACCGAGGCCCGCCCCACGGACCCCTTCGAGATCTTCATCGGCTCCCCCGCCCCCGACGACCTCGACGGCCTCCTCCAGCGCACCGTGGAGCGCGCCCGCGACCTCCTCGACGCCGACTCCGCCTTCCTCCTCCTCGCCACCGACGACGAGACCGAGCTCGAAGTCCGCGCCACCACCGGACTGCCCTCCACCCGCCAGCGCTTCGCCCGCGTCCCCGTCGAAGCCGGCACCAACCGGTACGGCAGCGCCCGCATGCCCGCCGTCCACGAGGACCTCGTCGTCGTCCCCGGCGCGGTGCCCCTCCTGGAAGCCACCGGCATGCGCTCCGCCATCACCGTCCCCCTCAAGGTCGAGGGCCGCCTCACCGGCTCCCTCGGCGTCGCCGCCGAGATCCCCGGCCGCTACTCCAACGACGACGCCCTGCGCCTGCAGTTCGCCGCGGACCGCATCGCCCTCGCCGTGGAATCGGCCCGCCTCGGCGAGCTCGAACGGCTGCGCCGCGGCTCCCTCTCCTTCCTCGTAGAGGCCTCCGACCTGCTCGCCGGAACCCTGGACCGGGACCAGACCCTGGCCCTCATGGCCCAGATGACCGTCCCCACCCTCGCCACCTGGTGCGCCGTCTACACGATCGCCGACCAGTCCTCCGACCCGTTCCTCTCGTACGTCCTGCACGAGGACGAGGAACGCATCGACGGCCTCAAGGCCCTGCTCGCCCAGGTCAGCCCGCCCGAGCCGGTCCGCGAGTCCGGCGCCCGTCCCTGGCCCGAGACCTCCCTGGCGGTCGGCGGCGAGACCGTGGTCCTCCCGCTCCTCGCCCGCAACCGCGTCATCGGCATGCTGACCCTCGGCAAGCCCTCCGAGGAGCACTTCCGGCAGGAGATCCTCGAACTCGCCGAGGACCTCTCCCGCCGCGCCGCACTCGCCCTGGACAACGCCCGCCTGTACTCCGAGCGCACCGCCATCAGCCGCTCCCTCCAGCGCAGCCTGCTGCCGCCCGGCTCCCCGACCATCCCCGGCATCGAGGTCGAGGTCATCTACCGCGCCGCCGGCGAGGGCAACGAGGTGGGCGGCGACTTCTACGACGTCTTCCCGATCCGCCCCGGCGTCTACGGGTTCGCCATCGGCGACGTCTGCGGTACCGGCCCGGAAGCAGCCGCCGTCACCGGCCTGGCCCGCCACGCCCTGCGCCTCCTGGCCCGCGAGGGCCTCGGCGGCCCGGCCGTACTGGAGCGCCTCAACGCGGCGATCCTCGACGAGGGCGACCGCAGCCGCTTCCTGACGCTCCTCTACGGCGAGCTGCACCCCCAGCCCGACGGCGGCGCCCACATGAAGGTCGTCTGCGCAGGCCACCCCCTGCCGCTGCGCCTGCGCCCGAACGGCGAGGTCACCCCCGCCGCCGACCCGCAGCCCCTCCTCGGCGTCCTGGACGACCTGGACCTCTACGAGCAGACCCTCACCCTGGACCCGGGCGACGTCCTGCTCTGCGTCACCGACGGAGTCACCGAACGCCGCGAGGGCACCCGCATGCTCGGCGACGACGGCCTCACCGAGGTCCTCACCACCTGTACGGGCCTCACCGCCGGCGCCGTCGCCTCCCGCGTCCTGCGCGCGGTGGAACGCTTCGCCGCCGAACCCGCCTCCGACGACATGGCCATCCTGGCCTTCCGCATCCCCCAGCAGCGCGACGGCGACTGACCACCGCCGCGCCACTCGCCCTACCGTCGGGGCCCGGCCACCAGGATCATGAACGACGGGGCCGCCATTTCCCCGGTCCAGGGCGCCCGGCCCGTCTCGACGGCGGCGTCGCGGCCGGTATCGAAGCGGGAAGAAGACACGGACGGGGACGGGGAGGCGCCGTCGCCGGCCAGGGCCGTCCTGACCGTGTGGGCGAGGTGTCGAATCCGTTCGTTGCTCATGAGGTTCCTCCCGTGGATCGAGGGCCTTGGAACTCCTGCTGATCCCATTGCGCCCCGAACCCCGCCCCCGGTCATGGCCCGAAGATTCGGGACTTGACGAGCGGCCCCGGACTCCCCTCACGCACAGGGCCCCCACCACAAGGCGGAGGCCCTTTCACACCGTCCCTCAGACGTCGTCCCGGCGCGTCAGCGCGATCCCGAGCACGTCCGTCACGTACAGCTCGACGAACTCGGGCAGCCAAGGATCACCGGCCATCCGGTCGAAGACCTTCACCAGCCGGTCGTCCGGCTCCTCGGTCAGCAGGACGATCCGCCAGGTATTGACCGGGCGCTCATCCGTACCCGCGACCCCGTGCTGTACGTGGAACAGGGGCTGGCGGCCATCCGCACGCAAAGGACCGCCGTGCACGTCGGAGAAGGCCTCCCGCCCGAGGAAGGTCACCACCTGCCGGTCATGGTCCAGATACGTCTCTTCGAGCACGAGTCCGTACTCGCCCGGCTCGAGCCACAGTCTCTGCCGCGACTGCCGGACGAACGCGTCCCCCAGCTCCGCACCCTCCCGGCCCGGCACCCAGGCGGAAGCGGAGCCCTCCTCGATGACGTGCGGAATGAAGGCACCCGGGTTGCCGGCTTTCCGGACTTCCATGTCCCAGAGCCCCGCCCGGTCCAGGGCCACCGGCTCGCCAGTGACGTACCGCTCCCCCAGGATCCGGTTCACGTCCACGGCCGGCAGAACCACCCGGGTGTACCTCTCGTCGGCCCAGGCCTGTTCGAACTCGGCCTCGGCCGGAGTCTGATCCGACATCACGCATTCCTCCCCATGAACAAGATTCTCAAGATCAACTCGAAGAATACTCACGGAAACGCAAAAAGGCCCCCGCCATTGGCGGGGGCCTTCTCGTTTTGGAGCCCTTTAACGGAATCGAACCGTTGACCTTCTCCTTACCATGGAGACGCTCTACCGACTGAGCTAAAAGGGCGGGTTGTTCGGCGGCGTCCTACTCTCCCACAGGGTCCCCCCTGCAGTACCATCGGCGCTGAAAGGCTTAGCTTCCGGGTTCGGAATGTAAACCGGGCGTTTCCCTAACGCTATGACCACCGAAACACTATGAAGTTAACCAAACCGGATATGACACAGTTCGTTACTTCAGAACTAACACAGTGGACGCGAGCAACTGAGGACAAGCCCTCGGCCTATTAGTACCAGTCAGCTCCACCCGTTACCGGGCTTCCACATCTGGCCTATCAACCCAGTCGTCTACTGGGAGCCTTACCCTCTCAAGGAGGTGGGAATACTCATCTTGAAGCAGGCTTCCCGCTTAGATGCTTTCAGCGGTTATCCCTCCCGAACGTAGCCAACCAGCCATGCCCTTGGCAGGACAACTGGCACACCAGAGGTTCGTCCGTCCCGGTCCTCTCGTACTAGGGACAGCCCTTCTCAATATTCCTACGCGCACAGCGGATAGGGACCGAACTGTCTCACGACGTTCTAAACCCAGCTCGCGTACCGCTTTAATGGGCGAACAGCCCAACCCTTGGGACCGACTCCAGCCCCAGGATGCGACGAGCCGACATCGAGGTGCCAAACCATCCCGTCGATATGGACTCTTGGGGAAGATCAGCCTGTTATCCCCGGGGTACCTTTTATCCGTTGAGCGACGGCGCTTCCACAAGCCACCGCCGGATCACTAGTCCCGACTTTCGTCCCTGCTCGACCCGTCGGTCTCACAGTCAAGCTCCCTTGTGCACTTACACTCAACACCTGATTGCCAACCAGGCTGAGGGAACCTTTGGGCGCCTCCGTTACTTTTTGGGAGGCAACCGCCCCAGTTAAACTACCCATCAGACACTGTCCCTGATCCGGATCACGGACCGAGGTTAGACATCCAGCACGACCAGAGTGGTATTTCAACGACGACTCCACAACCACTGGCGTGGCCGCTTCAAAGTCTCCCACCTATCCTACACAAGCCGAACCGAACACCAATATCAAACTATAGTAAAGGTCCCGGGGTCTTTCCGTCCTGCTGCGCGAAACGAGCATCTTTACTCGTAGTGCAATTTCACCGGGCCTATGGTTGAGACAGTCGAGAAGTCGTTACGCCATTCGTGCAGGTCGGAACTTACCCGACAAGGAATTTCGCTACCTTAGGATGGTTATAGTTACCACCGCCGTTTACTGGCGCTTAAGTTCTCAGCTTCGCCACACCGAAATGTGACTAACCGGTCCCCTTAACGTTCCAGCACCGGGCAGGCGTCAGTCCGTATACATCGCCTTACGGCTTCGCACGGACCTGTGTTTTTAGTAAACAGTCGCTTCTCGCTGGTCTCTGCGGCCACCCCCAGCTCACGGAGTAAATCCGATCACCAGTGATGGCCCCCCTTCTCCCGAAGTTACGGGGGCATTTTGCCGAGTTCCTTAACCATAGTTCACCCGAACGCCTCGGTATTCTCTACCTGACCACCTGAGTCGGTTTAGGGTACGGGCCGCTATGAAACTCGCTAGAGGCTTTTCTCGACAGCATAGGATCATCCACTTCACCACAATCGGCTCGGCATCAGGTCTCAGCCTTATATGAGGGACGGATTTGCCTACCCCTCGGCCTACACCCTTACCCCGGGACTACCACCGCCCGGGCTGGACTACCTTCCTGCGTCACCCCATCGCTTACCTACTACAAGTCTGGGTCACCGGCTCCACCACTTTCCTTTCCCCGAAGGGTCCGGAACGGCTTCACGGGCTTAGCATCGCCTGATTCGATATTGGGCGTTTCAAAGCGGGTACCGGAATATCAACCGGTTGTCCATCGACTACGCCTGTCGGCCTCGCCTTAGGTCCCGACTTACCCTGGGCAGATCAGCTTGACCCAGGAACCCTTAGTCAATCGGCGCACACGTTTCTCACGTGTGTATCGCTACTCATGCCTGCATTCTCACTCGTGAACCGTCCACAACTAGCTTCCGCTGCTGCTTCACCCGGCACACGACGCTCCCCTACCCATCACAGCGGGCGTTGGCCCTATTGCTGCAATGACACGACTTCGGCGGTACGCTTGAGCCCCGCTACATTGTCGGCGCGGAATCACTTGACCAGTGAGCTATTACGCACTCTTTCAAGGGTGGCTGCTTCTAAGCCAACCTCCTGGTTGTCTCTGCGACTCCACATCCTTTCCCACTTAGCGTACGCTTAGGGGCCTTAGTCGATGCTCTGGGCTGTTTCCCTCTCGACCATGGAGCTTATCCCCCACAGTCTCACTGCCACGCTCTCACTTACCGGCATTCGGAGTTTGGCTAAGGTCAGTAACCCGGTAGGGCCCATCGCCTATCCAGTGCTCTACCTCCGGCAAGAAACACGTGACGCTGCACCTAAATGCATTTCGGGGAGAACCAGCTATCACGGAGTTTGATTGGCCTTTCACCCCTAACCACAGGTCATCCCCCAGGTTTTCAACCCTGGTGGGTTCGGTCCTCCACGAAGTCTTACCTCCGCTTCAACCTGCCCATGGCTAGATCACTCCGCTTCGGGTCTAGAGCGTGCAACTCAATCGCCCTATTCGGACTCGCTTTCGCTACGGCTTCCCCACACGGGTTAACCTCGCTACACACCGCTAACTCGCAGGCTCATTCTTCAAAAGGCACGCAGTCACGACCGTTATTCCGAAGAATAACGGCGACGCTCCCACGGCTTGTAGGCACACGGTTTCAGGTACTATTTCACTCCGCTCCCGCGGTACTTTTCACCATTCCCTCACGGTACTATCCGCTATCGGTCACCAGGGAATATTTAGGCTTAGCGGGTGGTCCCGCCAGATTCACACGGGATTTCTCGGGCCCCGTGCTACTTGGGAGATTCTTAAGCAAGCCGCTGATGTTTCGTCTACGGGGGTCTTACCCTCTACGCCGGACCTTTCGCATGTCCTTCGACTACATCAACGGTTTCTGACTCGCCGACCGGCCGGCAGACCGATCAAAAGAATTCCCACAACCCCGCATGCGCAACCCCTGCCGGGTATCACACGCATACGGTTTGGCCTCATCCGGTTTCGCTCGCCACTACTCCCGGAATCACGGTTGTTTTCTCTTCCTGCGGGTACTGAGATGTTTCACTTCCCCGCGTTCCCTCCACACTGCCTATGTGTTCAGCAGTGGGTGACAGCCCATGACGACTGCCGGGTTTCCCCATTCGGACACCCCCGGATCAAAGCTCAGTTGGCAGCTCCCCGGGGCCTATCGCGGCCTCTCACGTCCTTCATCGGTTCCTGGTGCCAAGGCATCCACCGTGCGCCCTTAAAAACTTGGCCTACAGATGCTCGCGTCCACTGTGTAGTTCTCAAGCAACGACCAGTCACCCATCACCCTCATCCGCAGACGAAGTTCACTGGGGCCGGCATCACGAAGATAAAGCCTTTCGGCCGTACCCTCAGATACCCAACAACGTGCCAAGCACGATCCCCGCCACTCTTCCTGTTTTCCACGCCGAAGCAGTACTTACAGAAGGTTTTGGAAACCGTGCCAACTAATCAACGTTCCACCCTGAGCTGACCGTGCAGAACGTTTGTCTGCAATCGGTACTGTGCTCCTTAGAAAGGAGGTGATCCAGCCGCACCTTCCGGTACGGCTACCTTGTTACGACTTCGTCCCAATCGCCAGTCCCACCTTCGACAGCTCCCTCCCTTACGGGTTGGGCCACCGGCTTCGGGTGTTACCGACTTTCGTGACGTGACGGGCGGTGTGTACAAGGCCCGGGAACGTATTCACCGCAGCAATGCTGATCTGCGATTACTAGCAACTCCGACTTCATGGGGTCGAGTTGCAGACCCCAATCCGAACTGAGACCGGCTTTTTGAGATTCGCTCCACCTCACGGTATCGCAGCTCATTGTACCGGCCATTGTAGCACGTGTGCAGCCCAAGACATAAGGGGCATGATGACTTGACGTCGTCCCCACCTTCCTCCGAGTTGACCCCGGCGGTCTCCTGTGAGTCCCCATCACCCCGAAGGGCATGCTGGCAACACAGGACAAGGGTTGCGCTCGTTGCGGGACTTAACCCAACATCTCACGACACGAGCTGACGACAGCCATGCACCACCTGTATACCGACCACAAGGGGGGCACTATCTCTAATGCTTTCCGGTATATGTCAAGCCTTGGTAAGGTTCTTCGCGTTGCGTCGAATTAAGCCACATGCTCCGCTGCTTGTGCGGGCCCCCGTCAATTCCTTTGAGTTTTAGCCTTGCGGCCGTACTCCCCAGGCGGGGAACTTAATGCGTTAGCTGCGGCACCGACGACGTGGAATGTCGCCAACACCTAGTTCCCAACGTTTACGGCGTGGACTACCAGGGTATCTAATCCTGTTCGCTCCCCACGCTTTCGCTCCTCAGCGTCAGTAATGGCCCAGAGATCCGCCTTCGCCACCGGTGTTCCTCCTGATATCTGCGCATTTCACCGCTACACCAGGAATTCCGATCTCCCCTACCACACTCTAGCTAGCCCGTATCGAATGCAGACCCGAGGTTAAGCCTCGGGCTTTCACATCCGACGTGACAAGCCGCCTACGAGCTCTTTACGCCCAATAATTCCGGACAACGCTTGCGCCCTACGTATTACCGCGGCTGCTGGCACGTAGTTAGCCGGCGCTTCTTCTGCAGGTACCGTCACTTTCGCTTCTTCCCTGCTGAAAGAGGTTTACAACCCGAAGGCCGTCATCCCTCACGCGGCGTCGCTGCATCAGGCTTTCGCCCATTGTGCAATATTCCCCACTGCTGCCTCCCGTAGGAGTCTGGGCCGTGTCTCAGTCCCAGTGTGGCCGGTCGCCCTCTCAGGCCGGCTACCCGTCGTCGCCTTGGTGGGCCATTACCCCACCAACAAGCTGATAGGCCGCGGGCTCATCCTTCACCGCCGGAGCTTTTAACCCCCGCCCATGCAGGCAGGAGTGTTATCCGGTATTAGACCCCGTTTCCAGGGCTTGTCCCAGAGTGAAGGGCAGATTGCCCACGTGTTACTCACCCGTTCGCCACTAATCCACCCCGAAGGGCTTCATCGTTCGACTTGCATGTGTTAAGCACGCCGCCAGCGTTCGTCCTGAGCCAGGATCAAACTCTCCATGAATGTTTACCGGTAATCCGGTGCACACGCACTTAGAGCGGGACAGTCATGTCGGAATAAGACCGACCGTCCACTGCGTCCTCGCTGTGTAATTGCCTGCAAGTGTCGTGGCCGAAGCCAGTGACCTCACAGGTCTTTTTCAAAGGAACCTCATCCACCGAAATGGACGGGGTATCAACTTTTTGGCGTTGATTTTTGGCACGCTGTTGAGTTCTCAAGGAACGGACGCTTCCTTTGTACTCACCCTCAGTAACAATTACTGGGGCTTTCCTCCGGGCTTTCGTTCTGTTCTTGCGTTTCCGACTCTATCAGACTCTCTCGTGTCCGATTCCCGGTCGAAGCGGGTTTCGCTTTCCAGTTCTTCGCTTTCGCGTTTCCCTTTCCGGCGATTCCAACTCTACCAGATCATTTCCGTGTCGTTTCCGACTTGGATTTGAATTGGACGGCCATTGGAGAGCCATTCCCTTTCGGGCGAGCCAGACTTTATCAGGTTTCCCTGCTCTGGAATCCCACCCGCCCGCATCGACATGGCCGGGCACACGTGTGTACCGGGGGGCCGTGCGAGGTGGAGACGTAAACGTACTGGAGCGGGGCCCCCGGATGCAAATCCGGTTGCCCCGCTCCGGTGTGGTCGCTACGGCGAGGCTCAGACCTCGACGACGACCGGGAGGATCATCGGGCGCCGGCGGTAGCCGTCCGAGACCCACTTGCCCATCGTGCGGCGGATGAGCTGCTGGATCTGGTGCGGCTCGGCCACACCGTCCGCTGCGGCTCGGGCGATGGCTTCCTCGATCTTCGGCAGGACGGACGAGAACGCCGAGTCCTCGATGCCGGAGCCGCGGGCCTGGATGTTCGGGCCGCTGACGATCTTGCCGGTGGTGCTGTCCACCACGACGTAGACCGAGATGATGCCCTCGTCACCGAGGATCTTGCGGTCCTTGAGGTGGGCTTCGGTGACGTCGCCGACCGAGAGGCCGTCCACGTAGACGTAGCCGGCCTGGACCTTGCCCGAGATGCGGGCCTTGCCGTCGATGAGGTCGACGACGACGCCGTCCTCGGCGATGACGATGCGGTCCTTCGGTACGCCCGTCAGGGCGCCGAGCTCTGCGTTGGCGCGCAGGTGGCGCCATTCGCCGTGGACCGGCATCAGGTTCCGCGGCTTGCAGATGTTGTAGAAGTACAGCAGCTCGCCGGCGGAGGCGTGGCCGGAGACGTGCACCTTGGCATTGCCCTTGTGCACGACGTTGGCGCCCCAGCGGGTCAGGCCGTTGATCACGCGGTAGACCGCGTTCTCGTTGCCCGGGATGAGCGACGAGGCCAGGATGACCGTGTCGCCCGGGACGATCCGGATCTGGTGGTCGCGGTTCGCCATGCGGGACAGGGCCGCCATCGGCTCGCCCTGCGAACCCGTGCAGACCAGGACGACCTCGTGGGCCGGCAGGTCGTCGAGGGTCTTGACGTCCACGACCAGACCGGCCGGAACCTTCAGGTAGCCCAGGTCACGGGCGATGCCCATGTTGCGGACCATCGAGCGGCCGACGAAGGCGACCCTGCGGCCGTACTCGTGAGCGGCGTCGAGGATCTGCTGGATGCGGTGCACGTGGCTCGCGAAGCTCGCCACGATGATCCGGTTGTTGGCGTTCGCGAAAACCGTGCGCAGGACGTTCGAGATCTCGCGCTCGGGCGGGACGAAGCCCGGGACCTCGGCGTTCGTCGAGTCCGAGAGGAGAAGGTCGATGCCCTCTTCGCTCAGGCGCGCGAAGGCGTGCAGGTCGGTGAGGCGGTTGTCCAGCGGGAGCTGGTCCATCTTGAAGTCACCGGTGCACACGACCATGCCGGCGCCGGTGCGGATGGCCACGGCCAGGGCGTCCGGGATGGAGTGGTTGACCGCGATGAACTCGCAGTCGAAGGGCCCGAGGTTCTCGCGCTCGCCTTCCTTCACCTCGAGGGTGTAGGGGCGGATGCGGTGCTCCTGGAGCTTGGCCTCGATGAGCGCCAGCGTCAGCTTGGAGCCGATCAGCGGGATGTCCGGCTTCTCCCGGAGGAGGTAGGGGACGGCGCCGATGTGGTCTTCGTGGCCGTGCGTGAGGACGATGCCCTCGATGTCGTCGAGCCGGTCCCTGATGGACGAGAAGTCCGGCAGGATCAGGTCGATGCCCGGCTGCTCCTCTTCGGGGAAGAGGACACCGCAGTCGACGATGAGCAGGCGGCCGTCGAACTCGAAGACGGTCATGTTGCGGCCGATCTCACCGAGACCGCCCAGGGGGGTGACCCGAAGGCCGCCCTTGGGGAGCTTCGGCGGCGGACCGAGTTCAGGATGCGGATGGCTCAAAAGGTTCTCCTTCACCACGCGCGGCCACGTACCCGTCGAGGCACGTGGCGCGCATGTCATTCGTGCACTTGCTGTTGTCTTGTGTGGTTCTGCTTATTCAGTTGTGAAGTCTGATGTCAGAGCTGTACCCCGCCGGCGGCAAGATCGATCTTGAGCTGCGCCGTCTCTTCGGCGGTCAGCTCGACCAGCGGGAGCCGCAGCGGGCCCGCGGGCAGGCCCTGCAGGTTCAGTGCGCCCTTGGTGGTGATCACACCCTGGGTGCGGAACATGCCGGTGAAGACGGGGAGCAGCTTCTGGTGGATCTCGGTGGCCTTCTGGACGTCGCCGCCCAGGTGGGCCTCGAGCATCTCGCGGAGCTCGGGAGAGACCACGTGACCGACCACGGAGACGAAGCCGACCGCGCCGACCGACAGGAGAGGCAGGTTCAGCATGTCGTCACCGGAGTACCACGCCAGGCCGCTCTGTGCGATGGCCCAGCTGGCGCGTCCGAGGTCGCCCTTGGCGTCCTTGTTGGCAACGATACGGGGGTGCTCGGCCAGCCGGACGAGTGTTTCGGTATTGATCGGGACACCGCTGCGGCCCGGGATGTCGTAGAGCATGACCGGGAGCTCGGTGGCGTCGGCGATCGCCGTGAAGTGCCGGAAGAGGCCCTCCTGCGGCGGCTTGCTGTAGTACGGGGTGACCGCGAGCAGGCCGTGGGCGCCGGTGCGCTCGGCCTGGCGGGCCAGTTCGAGGGTGTGACGGGTGTCATTGGTGCCGATGCCGGCGACCACGTGCGCCCGGTCTCCGACCGCTTCGAGTACGGCTCGTACGAGGTCGTTTTTCTCCGCGTCAGTGGTGGTCGGCGACTCACCGGTGGTGCCGTTGATGATCAGGCCGTCGTTGCCTGCGTCCACCAGGTGGACGGCGAGCTGCTGCGCGCCATCGAGGTCAAGTGCGCCATCCGCCGTAAACGGCGTGATCATGGCGGTGAGGACCCGCCCGAAGGGGGTCTGCGGAGTCGAGATCGGAGCCATGGGTAACACGCTACTCGCTGCCATGCTCGCGGTGTCCCCTCGGGGGACGTGATGAGGGTGTTGGAGCCCGGCACTGCCTGCTCGGGGGTTCAAGCAGTGCCGGGTCCGTTTGATCAGCCTAGATGAACTTTACGAAACGTGGCAATACGGACACTTCGGACTTGTTCCGCACATCCGTGCGGAGCCGGATGATCGGGCCGTACCGGGCACCGTCGGCTCGCGGCCGGCTGAGCTGACGCGGCGCCATAAAATTTGGTTAATGTCCCGAAAATCGGCACCGATCGGGCCTTTCGCACGTCCTACCCGGTAGAACGCCCGTCCATCCTGCCCCCACCGCCCCAGGGCCCCGACCGTGAGGAGAGTCGTTCCCATGTTCCGCCGGCGCGAACCCGTCCCGTTCGCCTTCGTCGCCGAGGCCGACCGATTCCGCAGCAACGTCACTCCGCCGCCGCGCGAGAGTCTGGGCAAGACCCAGATCGCCGCCCGTAGTCTGGTCGGACTGACCGTCGTGGCGGGGCTCGTCGGATCGCTGCTCTTCGGCATCCCCGCACTGCAGCCGAGCCACGCACCGGCGAAGTCGCAGCAGTCGGAGGCATCCGAGGGACGGTAGCCTCACGGGCACAGCCCAACCGAACGTGCATGTGAGTGAGGTCCTGCCGTGCCCCTGCCCTTCCTGACGGCCGACAGCGCATTCGACGCGCACGACAACGGGGAGACGCTCCCCTACGAAGACCCGGACCGGTGGCGTCGCCCCTACCGTCCGGGGCCCTGGCGGGTGGCCATCGCCGCGGTGATGCTGCTGCTCGGCTCGTTCATGCTGTTCGCCACGGTGATCATCGTGGCCGCCGGCACCTGGGCGGGCGCCCTGGGCGGTCTGCTCGCCTCGCTGGCCGTGGTCGGCTCCGCCCTGCGGCTGCTGCGCACGGGCGTCTGGGTGAGCCCCAAGGGGCTGCGCGTGGCGGGATTCTTCATCACCCGCTCGATCCCCTGGAACCAGGTCGGCGAAGTCCGCACGGTGCAGCAGCCCGTGCGCTGGCTCGGGCTGCCGAGGACCGTGCAGGGCCAGGCCCTGACGGTGGCGGCGCGCGGCGGCTCCGAGCTGCCGGTGCTGCTGACCGACCACAGCGCCGATTTCCTGTCGCGGACCGAAGCCTTCGACCGGGCCGCCGACTCGGTCGGGGCCTGGGCCGACGAATACCGGGCCGTACCGGCCTGAGAACACCCCCACGCGCGCCCCTGAGCGGGCGCAGCGCGCACGGGAAGCCCGTACAGGCTCAGGCTTGTACGGGCTTTCCGTCGTGCAGGGAGATGGCCCGCTGCATGGCCTTGCGGGCCCGCGGGGTGTCGCGGGCGTCGTGGTAGGCGATGGCGAGGCGGAACCAGCTGCGCCAGTCCCCCGGCGCGTCCTCCGTCTCGGCCCTGCGGCGCGCGAAGACCTCGTCGGCCGAGTCCCGCAGGATCCGGCCGTACTTGTCCCGCTCCAGCTCGTCCACGGGCAGTCCGCCCTCGGCCTCCAGCTCGGCTCCGAGCTGGTTGGCCCTGGTGACGAACTGGGTGTTCTTCCAGAGGAACCAGACGCCGATGACCGGCAGGATCAGCACCGCCACCCCGAAGGTGACGGTGAGCCAGGTCCCGTGCCGGATCAGCATCAGGCCCCTGCTGCCGACCAGGACGAAGTACACGACCAGGACCGCGGCCGTGATGAAGTAGAGGATCTTCGCGCGCATGGGTGCCGCCGCCTGCTCGTCAGCCGAGTTCGAGGAAGTTTTCCAGGCCGAAGGTGAGGCCCGGAGTCTGCGTCACGCGGCGCGCGCCGAGCAGGATGCCCGGCATGAAGCTGCTGTGGTGCAGGGAGTCGTGACGGATCGTCAGGGTCTCGCCCTCGCCGCCGAGGAGCACCTCCTGGTGGGCCAGCAGCCCGCGGAGGCGGATCGCGTGCACCGGGACGCCGTCGACGTCCGCGCCGCGCGCGCCGTCGAGCGCGGTGGCGGTGGCGTCGGGCTGCGCGCCGAGGCCGGCCTCGGCGCGGGCGGCCGCGATGAGCTGCGCCGTACGGGTCGCCGTGCCGGAGGGGGCGTCGACCTTGTTCGGGTGGTGCAGCTCGATGACCTCGACGGACTCGAAGTAGCGCGCGGCCTGCGCGGCGAACTTCATGGTGAGGACCGCGCCGATGGAGAAGTTCGGCGCGATGAGGACACCGGTCGCCGGGGAAGCGGCGAGCCAGGTGTTCAGCCGGGCGAGGCGGTCCTCGGTCCAGCCGGTGGTGCCGACCACTCCGTGGATGCCGTGGCGGACGAGGAACTCCAGGTTCTCCATCACCGAGGCGGGGGTGGTCAGCTCGACCGCGACCTGGGCGCCGGCTTCGGCCAGCGTCTCCAGCTTGTCTCCGCGGCCGAGGGCGGCCACCAGTTCCATGTCCTCGGCGGCCTCGATGGCCTTGACCGCCTCGGAGCCGATGCGGCCCTGGGCGCCGAGAACTGCCACGCGCAGCTTGCTCATGTCATTCCTTAAAGTGCGTACGGGCCCGGGCCCTGTCCCGGGGCCCGGGCGACGTGCTCCTGAGAGGGGCCTGGCTAGGCGACGGCCTCGTCGAGACGGGCCGCCTGCTTCTCCTTCAGCGGGCCGATCACCGCGAGCGAGGGCCGCTGCGCCAGGACGTCCTGCGCGACCGAGCGCACTTCGTCCGGGGTGACGGCCGCGATCCGGGCCAGCAGGTCGTCGACCGACATCTGGTCGCCCCAGCACAGCTCGCTCTTGCCGATGCGGTTCATGATCGCGCCGGTGTCCTCCAGGCCGAGGACGGTGGAGCCGGACAGCTGGCCGACGGCCCGGCGGATCTCCTCGTCGGTGAGCCCGTCGGCGGCGACCTTGTCCAGCTCGTCCCGGCAGATCCGCAGTACGTCGTGGACCTGGTTGGGGCGGCAGCCGGCGTAGACGCCGAAGAGGCCGGTGTCGGCGAAGCCCGAGGTGTACGAGTACACGCTGTAGGCGAGGCCGCGCTTCTCCCGGACCTCCTGGAAGAGGCGGGAGGACATGCCGCCGCCGAGCGCGGTGTTCAGTACGCCGAGCGCCCAGCGGCGCTCGTCGGTGCGGGCCAGGGCCGGCATGCCGAGGACCACGTGGGCCTGCTCGGTCTTGCGGTTGACCAGCTCGACGCGGCCGGAGGTACGGATCCGCTTGGTGCCGGAGCGCGGACCGACCGGTTCGGCGTCGGTGCGGGTCAGGGCGCCGGCCTTCTCGAAGGCCGCGCGGACCTGGCGCACGACCTTGTTGTGGTCGACGTTGCCCGCTGCCGCCACGACCAGGTGGGTGGGGTCGTAGTGCTTCTTGTAGAAGCGGCGGATCCGGTCGGCGGTGAGCGCGTTGATCGTGTCGACGGTGCCGAGGACGGGGCGCCCGAGCGGGGTGTCCCCGTACATGGTCTGGGCGAACAGGTCGTGGACCATGTCGCCCGGGTCGTCCTCGGTCATCGCGATCTCTTCGAGGATGACTCCACGCTCGGCGTCGACATCGGATTCGAGGATCAGCGAGCCGGTGAGCATGTCGCACACGACGTCGATGGCCAGCGGCAGGTCGGTGTCGAGCACCCGCGCGTAGTAGCAGGTGTACTCCTTCGCCGTGAAGGCGTTCATCTCTCCGCCGACCGCGTCGATCGCGGAGGAGATGTCGAGGGCACTGCGCTTCTCGGTGCCCTTGAAGAGGAGGTGCTCCAGGTAGTGCGTGGCGCCGTTCAGCGAAGGCGTCTCGTCCCGGGAGCCGACGTGCGCCCAGATCCCGAAGGTGGCGGAGCGGACGGACGGCAGGGTCTCCGTGACCACGCGCAGTCCGCCGGGGAGGACCGTGCGCCGGACGGTGCCGATGCCGTTCGCGCCCTTGAGCAGTGTTTGGGTACGGGCGACGGCCCGCCCCTCCGAAGAGGGGCGGGCCGTCACACGGGAACTACGCGACGTCACTTGTCGGAGTCGTCCTTGTCAGCGTCGTCGCCGGCGGCCTCGCCGTCGATCACGGGGACCAGGGAGAGCTTGCCGCGGGAGTCGATCTCGGCGATCTCGACCTGGACCTTGGTGCCGACCGCGAGCACGTCCTCGACGTTCTCCACGCGCTTGCCACCGGCGAGCTTGCGGATCTGCGAGATGTGCAGCAGGCCGTCCTTGCCGGGCATGAGGGAGACGAAGGCACCGAAGGTGGTGGTCTTGACGACCGTACCCAGGTAGCGCTCGCCGACCTCCGGCATGGTCGGGTTGGCGATCTGGTTGATCGTGGCGCGGGCGGCCTCGGCGGCCGGGCCGTCGGAGGCACCGATGTAGATGGTGCCGTCGTCCTCGATCGTGATCTCGGCGCCGGTGTCCTCCTGGATCTGGTTGATCATCTTGCCCTTGGGGCCGATGACCTCACCGATCTTGTCCACCGGGATCTTGACGGTGATGATCCGGGGGGCGAACGGGGACATGGCGTCCGGCGTGTCGATCGCTTCCATCATCACGTCGAGGATGTGGAGGCGGGCGTCGCGGGCCTGCTTGAGGGCGGCGGCCAGAACCGAGGCCGGGATGCCGTCGAGCTTGGTGTCCAGCTGGAGCGCGGTGACGAACTCCTTGGTGCCGGCGACCTTGAAGTCCATGTCGCCGAACGCGTCCTCCGCACCGAGGATGTCGGTGAGGGCGACGTAGTGCGTCTTGCCGTCGATCTCCTGCGAGATCAGGCCCATGGCGATACCGGCGACGGCGGCCTTGAGGGGCACACCGGCGTTCAGCAGCGACATGGTGGAGGCGCAGACCGAGCCCATGGACGTCGAGCCGTTGGAGCCGAGAGCCTCGGACACCTGGCGGATCGCGTAGGGGAACTCCTCGCGCGTCGGGAGGACCGGCACGATCGCGCGCTCGGCGAGCGCGCCGTGGCCGATCTCGCGGCGCTTCGGCGAACCGACGCGGCCGGTCTCGCCGACCGAGTACGGCGGGAAGTTGTAGTTGTGCATGTAGCGCTTGCGGGTCACCGGGGAGAGGGTGTCCAGCTGCTGCTCCATACGGAGCATGTTCAGGGTGGTGACGCCCAGGATCTGGGTCTCGCCACGCTCGAACAGCGCCGAGCCGTGCACGCGCGGGATGGCCTCGACCTCGGCGGCGAGGGTACGGATGTCCGTGAGCCCGCGGCCGTCGATGCGGACCTTGTCCTTGATGACGCGCTCGCGGACCAGGGCCTTGGTCAGTCCCCGGTACGCGGCGGAGATCTCCTTCTCGCGGCCTTCGAAGGCCGGGAGGAGCTTCTCGGCGGCGATCTCCTTGACGCGGTCCAGCTCGGCCTCGCGGTCCTGCTTGCCCGCGATGGTCAGCGCCTGGGAGAGCTCGCCCTTCACCGCGGCCGAGAGGGCCTCGTAGACGTCGTCCTGGTAGTCCAGGAAGACCGGGAACTCGCCCTCGGGCTTGGCGGCCTTGGCGGCCAGGTCGGCCTGGGCCTTGCAGAGGGCCTTGATGAAGGGCTTCGAGGCGTCGAGGCCGGCGGCCACGACCTCCTCGGTCGGCGCCTCGGCGCCGCCCTTGATCAGGGCGATGGTCTTCTCGGTGGCCTCGGCCTCGACCATCATGATCGCGACGTCGCCGTCGTCCAGGACGCGGCCCGCGACGACCATGTCGAAGACGGCGTCCTCAAGCTCGGTGTGCGTCGGGAAGGCCACCCACTGGCCGCGGATCAGCGCGACGCGGACGCCGCCGATCGGGCCGGAGAAGGGCAGGCCGGCCAGCTGCGTGGACGCGGAGGCGGCGTTGATCGCCACGACGTCGTACAGGTGGTCGGGGTTGAGCGCCATGATCGTCGCGACGACCTGGATCTCGTTGCGCAGGCCCTTCTTGAAGGACGGGCGCAGCGGGCGGTCGATCAGGCGACAGGTGAGGATCGCGTCCTCGGAGGGGCGACCCTCGCGGCGGAAGAACGAGCCGGGGATCTTGCCGGCCGCGTACTGGCGCTCCTCGACGTCCACCGTGAGGGGGAAGAAGTCGAGCTGGTCCTTGGGCTTCTTCGACGCGGTGGTGGCGGAAAGCACCATCGTGTCGTCGTCCAGGTAGGCAACGGCGGAGCCGGCGGCCTGGCGGGCCAGACGGCCCGTCTCGAAGCGGATGGTGCGGGTGCCGAAGGAACCGTTGTCAATGACGGCCTCGGCGTAGTGGGTCTCGTTCTCCACTAGCGTTTTCTCCATTTTCGTCGTCTCCGTCCGCCACCCGTGTGGTGGTGGACGGTTGCGGAGAAGCGCTCCTGGCGTGCGGGCCGGTCTTCGATCGAAGCAGCCGGGCGAAGCCGCGTACGGGCTTTCCGGATGCCACTACCGAGGACCGGCGGCGTGGGAGGGCGCTCCTCCTCTTCAGTTGTGCGCGTCTTACGAAGCGAACGCTTCCAGACTACAAAGCGTCCGGTACGTCGCGCACGTACAGCAAAGGGAGCGGCCCCCTCAATGTGGGAACCGCTCCCTTCACAGCGTCTTTACTTGGCGCCGGCCGCACCGCGGCGGATGCCGAGGCGCTCGACCAGCGTACGGAAGCGCTGGATGTCCTTCTTGGCCAGGTACTGCAGCAGGCGGCGACGCTGGCCGACCAGGATCAGCAGACCACGACGGGAGTGGTGGTCGTGCTTGTGGAGCTTCAGGTGCTCGGTCAGGTCCGAGATGCGGCGGGACAGCATCGCGACCTGGACCTCGGGGGAGCCGGTGTCGCCCTCCTTGGCACCAAACTCTGCGATGAGCTGCTTCTTGACTGCGGCGTCGAGCGGCACGCGTACTCCTTGTAATAGGTCTACATAGCCACCGAGTGCCCCAGGTCGAATTCTCTGGGGATCTTCCGTAACTCGGGAGGCGGGATCCGCTGAGCGCAGCCTCCGGCAAAACTCCGGGGGCGCGTACACAAACGGCCGTCACACAGCGTACCAGGCTGCCGCAGGCCCTCGTCTCAGCTGGTGAGAGCCCGGGCCTTGGAGTAGACGTCGAGCACGGCCAGGGTCAGCGGGACCAGGCTGAGCAGGACCGCCGCCTCGGTGAGGTCGAGCAGCCGCCCCCAGAAGGGTGACAGACCCTTGCGGGGAATGACCAATGCAATTCCGGCGAGGAGGGCCGCGCCGGCGGCGACGGAGGCGGAGAGCCAGAGCGTACGGATCTCCAGGCCGCTGTGGTCCCCGTACAGGACGAGGTCCTTGAGCAGGGCGGCCGGCGGGTGCATGGCGAGCCCCAGGACGAGCAGGCCGAGGGCGGCGAAGCCGGCCACGAGGGTGCAGGCGACCTGGGAGGTGTAGCGGAAGAGCCGGGCGCGCAGCAGCATGGCGAGCCCGGTGGCCAGGGCCAGGAGCCGGGCCCAGGTGTTGTCCGAGAAGCCGAGGACGGCGGCGGAGCCGACGGCGACGGCCGCGCAGCCGCCGACGAGGCCGAGGAGCATCTCGTGGCCGCGGCGGGCCTGGGCGGCGATGGCCTCGGCGTCGAGCGGGGCTCCGGAGTCGTGTCCCTCGGCGGGGCGGTCGCCGTGCTCGTTGTACGGGTCGCTCTCGTAGCGGTCCGGGCTCTCGTACTCGGCGGTGGCGCTCTGCGGGGCGGCGTAGCCGATGGGGAGCCGGGCGAAGCGGGCGGAGAGGCCGGGCAGGAAGGCGACGAGGCCGATGGCGGCGGGGGCGCAGACGGCCGCCGCGGAGGTCGCGCCGGCGTCGGCGGTGATGGCGGCGAAGGTGGCCAGGGTCCCGGTGGCGGCGAGGAAGGTGGTCGCGACGAAGGGGGCGTCGCCGTCCGGGGTGAGGGCGACGAGGGCGACGGAGGCGACGAGCACGCAGACGCAGCCGAGGAGGAACTGGAGCCGGCCGGGGCCCTCGCCCGTGGCGGGGGCGATGATGCCGGAGCCGGCGATCAGCAGGTGCGGTACGGCGGCGAGGCCGAGGGCGACGGCGGAGCCGCGGTCGCGGTAGACCCGGGCGCGGACGCCCGCGGCGGCGGTGAGGAGCAGGCCGACGGAGCCGGCGATGATGCCGGGCAGTCCGTGCATGTCGTGCAGGACGGGGTCGGCGTACCAGAGGACGAAGCCGAGCAGGACGAAGAGGACGGCGGCGCCGGTCAGGCCCGCTCCGCGCAGCATGTCGTCGCTCCAGCGGTGGCGGTCGCGCACCACGGCGGCGGCGACGGCGTCGGAGACGTCGTCGAAGACGGCGGGCGGCAGGGACTCCGCGAAGGGGCGCAGGCTCAGTACTTCGCCGTCGAGGACCTGCTGGGCCGCGAGGGTGCGGGCGCCGTCGAGGACGGTGCCGGAGCGCAGGACCAGGTGGAAGCCGGTGGGTGCGCCGACGGGCTGGGTCTGGCCGGTGAGGCGCAGCAGCTCGGGGTAGATGTCGGCGACGGCGATGTCCTCGGGGAGGGCGACGTCTATGCGGCTGTCGGGAGCCACGACCGTGACCCTGCGGAAGCCGGTCGCCTCGGCGGTGTTCACCTGATGCCCCCCGGTGGGTGTGTGCGCTGGTGTGCGTATGGGTGCGCCGGCGGCGGTGGTCCGCCTGCCGGTGCGCAGCCGATTCGCGGATGCGCATGCCGCGCGCGCCACCCTACCGGGAGTGCCGATGACAGTCGGCAAGTAGGATCACCTCTCTGCGGAGGAGACCCCCTTCGCGCCCGGGACTTGAGGGCGCCGGTTGCGACGTCCCGTCTGTTTTCGAGGGATTGATGCTCCGGTGAGCCAGATCGTCGTCAAACGTCCGCCCCGGTCGCTGCCGCCCGAAGTGCCTTCGGACGAACTGCGCCTGGAGGCACCGCCGGAACTCCCCCGGGGGCAGCAGGAGGGCGTGCTGATGCAGCTCCTCCCGATGCTCGGGATGGGCTCGTCCGCCGTCTTCTTCTTCATGCCGGGTGCCGCGCCGTTCATGCGCATCATGGGCGTGCTGATGATGGTGTCGACGGTGGGCATGCTGGTGGCCCAGTTGATGCGGCACCGGCGCGGTACGCAGGGGCAAATGGCCGATATCCGGCGGGACTACCTCAAGTACCTGGCTCAAACCCGCCGTCAGGTACGCAGGACCGCGCGGGCCCAGCGTGACGCGCAGCTGTATCTGCACCCGGCTCCGGAGCAGTTGTGGTCGGTGGTGGCCGAGGGCTCGCGCCTGTGGGAGCGGCGGGTCGGCGACGCGGACTTCGGGCAGGCCCGGCTGGGGCTGGGCGCGCAGCGTCTGGCGACCCCGCTGGTGGCTCCGGACACCGCTCCGGTGGACGAGCTGGAGCCGCTGGCGGCCGGCGCCATGCAGCGGTTCCTGCGGGTGCATTCCTCGCTGGACGGGCTGCCGATGGCGGTGTCGTTGCGGGCGTTCTACCACGTGACGGTCTCCGGCGAGCCGGAGTCGGCGCGGGGCACCGCGCGGGCTCTGGTGGCGCAACTGGCGACGCTGCACTCCCCCGAGGACCTGATGGTGGCCGTGGTGGCGGCGCCGGGCGCGGTGGCGGAGTGGGACTGGGTGAAGTGGCTGCCGCACACCCAGGTTCCGGGTCAGATCGACGGGGCCGGCACGAAGCGGCTGTTCGGCGACGACCTCGCCGAGCTGGAAGGGCTGCTCGGTTCCCGGCTGGAGGGGCGGCCCCGGTTCAGCCGGGAGGGCTCCCCGGTGCTGGACCAGCCGCACGTGGTCCTCGTACTGGACTCGGGTTCCCGCGGCGGTCTGGTGCCGCCGGACTCGGTGTTCGCCGCGGCCGAGGGTCTGCAGGGGGTCACCGTCGTCGAGGTGGTGGCGGGCGAGCTGGACGAGGCGCGCGGCGGGCTGTCGGTCGTGGTGCGGCCGGGCCGGCTGCGGCTGGAGTCGGGTGCGGGCATCGCCTACGAGGGTCTGCCGGACGTCCTGTCGCTGCCGGCGGCCGAGGCGCTGGCCCGGCAGCTGGCGCCGCTGCGCACGGGCGGCGGGGACGAGGACGAGCCGCTGCTGGCCAATCTGGACTTCACCGACCTGCTGAACCTGGGCGACGCGGCCGCCGTGGACGTGGCCCGGACCTGGCGGCCGCGCTCGGCCGGCGAGCGGCTGCGCGTGCCGATCGGGGTGGGCGAGGACGGCTCCCCCGTGATGCTGGACCTGAAGGAGGCCGCGCAGGAGGGCATGGGCCCGCACGGGCTGTGCGTGGGCGCGACCGGTTCGGGCAAGTCGGAGCTGCTGCGCACGCTGGTGCTGGGGCTGGCCGTCACGCACACCTCGGAGACGCTGAACTTCGTACTCGCCGACTTCAAGGGCGGTGCGACCTTCACCGGGATGGGGCAGATGCCGCACGTCGCGGCGGTCATCACCAACCTGGCGGACGACCTCACGCTCGTGGACCGCATGGGCGACTCGATCCGCGGTGAGCTGCAGCGCCGTCAGGAGCTGCTGCGGTCGGCGGGCAATTACGCGAACGTCCACGACTACGAGAAGGCCCGCGCGGCGGGTGCTCCGCTGGAGCCGCTGGCCTCGCTGGTGCTGGTCATCGACGAGTTCTCCGAGCTGCTGACCGCGAAGCCGGACTTCATCGACATGTTCATCCAGATCGGCCGCATCGGCCGGTCGCTGGGCGTGCACCTGCTGCTGGCCTCGCAGCGGCTGGAGGAGGGCAAGCTGCGCGGGCTGGAAACGTACCTGTCGTACCGGATCGGTCTGCGGACCTTCTCGGCGGCGGAGTCGCGCACCGCGATCGGCGTGCCGGACGCCTATCACCTGCCGTCGGTGCCCGGTTCGGGCTACCTGAAGTTCGGTACGGACGAGATGACGCGCTTCAAGGCGGCGTACGTCTCGGGGACCTACCGCTCCGGCGGGCCGGACCTGTCGGTCGGGCTGTTCCCGGTGGAGCGGCGGCCCGTGCTGTTCACGGCGGCGCCGGTGCCGGTGGTGTACGCGGCTCCGGACCCGGCGTACCTGTCGGCGCGGGCGGAGCAGGAGGCGCGGGCGGGGGACGACGCGCTGGCGGACACGGTGCTGGACGTGATCGTGGGACGGCTGGAGGGTCAGGGGGTGCCGGCGCACCAGGTGTGGCTGCCGCCGCTGGACCAGGCTCCGCCGCTGGACCAGCTGCTGCCGGCGCTGGCGCCTTCGGCGGAGCGCGGGCTGCACGCGGAGGGGTACACGCGGCCGGGCGGGCTGGTCGTGCCGCTCGGGCTCATCGACAAGCCGTTCGAGCAGCGGCGCGAGGTGCTGTACCGGGACTTCTCGGGTGCGGCGGGCCACATGATGGTGGTCGGCGGTCCCCAGTCGGGCAAGTCCACGCTGATGCGGACGCTGATCTCCTCCTTCGCGCTGACGCACACCCCGCGCGAGGTGCAGTTCTACGGGCTGGACTTCGGCGGCGGCGGTCTGTCCTCGCTGGCCGAACTGCCGCACGTGGGCGGGATCGCCTCCCGGCTGGACCCGGAGCGGGTGCGGCGCACGGTCGCGGAGGTGGCCGGGGTGCTGCGCCGGCGCGAGGAGTTCTTCCGCGCGAACAACATCGACTCGATCGGCACCTACCGGCGCCGGCGGGCCGCGGGCGAGCTGCCCGGGGAGGCCTGGGGCGACGTGTTCCTGGTCGTCGACGGCTGGGGCGGCTTCCGGGGCGAGTACGAGGCCCTGGAGCAGGTCGTCACGGACATCGCGTCCCGCGGACTGGGATACGGCATCCACGTGGTGATCACGGTCGCCCGGTACATGGAGGTCCGGGCTGCGCTGAAGGACCAGATCCTCAGCCGGCTGGAGCTGCGCCTCGGCGATGTCATGGACTCCGAGTTCGACCGCAAGGTCGCGGCGAACGTCCCGACGGGGATGCCGGGCCGCGGCCAGGTCGCGGAGAAGCTGCACTTCCTGGGCGCGCTGCCGCGGGTCGACGGCTCGCACGCGGCGGACGACCTCTCGGAGGCCACGACCGCCTTCGTGGACGCCGTGAAGCAGAACTGGACGGGCCAGGCGGCCCCCGGCGTACGGCTGCTGCCGCGGCTGCTCCACGCGGACCAGCTCCCCAAGGGCGGGGAGTACCCGGAGCGCGGGATCGCGATCGGCATCGACGAGACCGAGCTGGAGCCGGTGTTCGTCGACTTCGAGACCGACCCCTTCCTGCTGGTGTTCGGCGAGAGCGAGTCGGGCAAGACCAACCTGCTGCGGCTCATCTCGCAGCGGATCGCGGAGCGCTACGGCCCTGACCGGGCACGGCTGGTGGTCGGCGACTACCGGCGCGGCCTGCTCGGCGCACTGCCCGAGGAGCACCTGCTGGAGTACGCGCCGATGGCGAGCTCCCTGCAGATGCACATGGAGGCGCTGGCCGGGGTGTTCGCCCGCCGTCAGCCGCCGCAGGACGTCACTCCGCAGCAGCTGCGCGACCGCAGCTGGTGGACGGGCCCGGACGTGTTCATCATCATCGACGACTTCGACCTGGTGGCCACGAGTCAGGGCAATCCGCTGGCGCAGCTGGTGGAGTTCCTGCCGTTCGCCCGGGACACGGGCGTGCGCTTCATCATCGCGCGCAGCTCGGCGGGTGCCTCACGCTCGCTGTACGAGCCGTTCATGCAGCGGATCAAGGAGCTGGGCGCACAGGGCGTCGTCCTGTCCGGCGACCCGTCCGAGGGCGATCTGGTCGGCAACGCGCGGCCGCGCCCCATGCCCCCGGGCCGGGCCTCCTTCGTCTCGCGCAAGCGCGGGACCTCGCTGATCCAGATCGGGCGGATGCCGGGGCTGTAGGGCGGGACGCCGACGGGCGCGCGGAGGCCGGGGATCCGGGAGGGTTCCGGAAAGCCTCCCGCGCCCGGCCGGCCGGCATCGATAATCGGCAGGGACCGCACCACCGAGGGAGAGGCCGCGCATGGGCACTCAGCAGGAGAAGGACGAGCTGTACGGGCTCGACATCAGCGGCGTCGAGTGGGAGGGCCCGCCCGGCACCTCTCCCGACGAGGAGCGGGTCGAGATCGCCCGGCTGCCCGAGGGCGCGGTGGCGATGCGGTCCTCGCTGGACCGGGACACGGTGCTGCGCTACACCGCGGCCGAGTGGGAGGCGTTCGTACTCGGCGCCAGGGACGGGGAGTTCGATCTCGACCGGGGTCCGCGCTAGGGCCTGTCGTCACACTCCCGTCGTCGCCCGAAGGGCGGCCGCGCGGCGTCTGGTGCGTGCTCTCGGCGTGCCGGGCGGAAGCCCCCGTACTGGACGTACGTGGGCTTTCGCCCGGTGCGGCGAGAGCGCGTGCCAGGCGCCGCGCGGCAGGCGTGAGTGTGACGACAGGCCCTAGGGACCGTACGGCCTCCGCGGACAGAGGAAGGGGCGCGCCCGGTGCGGGCGCGCCCCTTCCTCATGTCACGTGCCGCGTGGCACGCCGTCCGGCTCAGTAGGCCTCGGTGAACAGGCGCGAGGCCTTCACGTCGGTGGCGCGGTAGTCGTTCTTGCCGCGCTCGATGAGGTCCGCGACGAGGCGCAGCTGGGCGCGCATGTGGTCGGCCTTGGCGTTGTACTTGCGCTGCAGCTCGACGTACTGGGCGTGCGCCTCGCCGTCCCAGGTGTCGGTGACGACCGTCAGGGCCGCACCCATCTCGTCGAGGTCCTTCTTGATGTTGTCCGAGACGATGCGGATGCGGTCCGCCATCACCTGGACGCTCTCGTACTGGACCTTGGTGTGCCCGTTGTTCGCGGTCATGCTCGTCTCCTTCGCACGGGGCTGTGCAGGTGGGTGGGGAAGCGGGTCAGATCCCGTTCAGGGCCGAGGTGTTGCCCCCGCCGCTGCCGGCCTTGACCGACTGGAACGCCGTGACGACGTCGTCGTCCTGCGCGTTGCTCAGGTTCTTGGTCTGACCGACCGCGTTGTGCAGGACGCCGAGCAGCCGGCGGATCTCGTCGTGGTCCTCGTTGACGACCGTCTGCGCGGAGGTGAACCCCGACGCACCCACACCGGTCCAGCCCGCGCTGACGGTGGCGAGGATGTCCGCCAGCTCCCGGGACTGCCGCGTGACGCTGTCGGCCGTCTCCGAAATCTTGTTCAGTGCCTGCTTTACCGGGTCATCAGCGAGTCCGAAATTGTTGGTCATCCGAAGCTCCTCATCTCTCAATTCGCCAGACAGAACCGGCGGATCGCGCGGCGGAGCGGTGCTACGAGAGGGCGGTTTTCAGCCACGCGCCCCCGGATCCCCCTCCGCTTCACGCACAATCCCCGATCACAGTCGTGAAGCCTCCGAACACTGTAGTCAGTTGATCGGCCCGACCCAACACAGCCCTTTGGGATCTGTTGATGAACCGTGACCGTTCACTGCAAACGGCGCCTTCTGTTCCGGGCATCCCGGACCACCGTCGCGGTCCCGGCGATCACGGCGATGAGCACGCCGCCGATCCCCAGCGCGTACGTGCCGAGCCGCTCGTCGCGTTCGCGCGCCGTCTCGCTCGTGTGCATCACGGCCGCCTCCGGGGCCGCCGCGGGGGGCGGTCCGGGGTCCGCCACCGGAGCCTTGGGGGGCTCGGCGCCCACGGCGGACTGGGTGAGCGCGCGGACCGGGTCGACCACGCCCCAGCCCACGAAGTCGTCGTGGCCCTTCACGGATCGCTCGGCGGTGTTCTGGAGCTGCCAGATCACCTCCTGCGCGGTCCACTCGGGATGTTTGGCGCGCAGCAGGGCGGCGACCCCTGCGACGTAGGGGGCGGAGAAGCTGGTGCCGTTGTCCACGCACTGGCCGAAGCCGGGGACGGTGGAGACCATGTCGACCCCGGGCGCCGCGATGCCTACGAAGGTGCCGGGCTGGGAGAAGGCGGCGCGCTCGTTGTTGCGGTCCGAGGAGCCCACGGCGAGGACGCCGGGAAAGGCCGCCGGGTAGGTGGCGCGCTTCTTCCCGGTCAGGCCGTCGTTGCCCGCCGAGGCGACGACGACCACGTTGGCCTCCACGGCCTTCTCGACGGCCTGGCCGAGCTTGGAGTTCCGGGTCATCGGCGCCTCGGTGTCCTGCGAGATGTTGATGACCTGGGCGCCCTTGGCCACGGCGTGCGTGATGGCCTCGCTCAGGGTCTCGGCGTTGCCGTTGCCCTGCCCGTCGTTCTGCCGGATGGGGATGATCGTGGCCTCGGGGGCGAGCCCGACGAAGCCGGTACCGGCCTTCGGGCGGGCCGCGATCAGCCCGGCGACCTTGGTGCCGTGCCCGACGGTGTCCCCGGTGCCGTCGCCCTTGGCGTCGAGGAAGTCGCGGCCGGCCCCGATGTCGAGGGCGTCGCTGAGCTGCGGGTTGACCCGGTCGACGCCGGTGTCGATGACGGCCACGCGGACGCTCTTGCCGTCCTTGGAGCGGCCCTTGGTATCCGCCCAGAGCTCGTCGAGCAGCAGCCGCTGGAGCGCCCAGGGGCGGTCCTCTATCTGCTTCTTCATCGGGAAGGTGCACTCGCCGGCGCCCGCGAGACCCAGCGCGTATGAGGGCTGGGGGGCCGGGAGCTGCGGGTACGAGGGCTGCGGGTACGAGGGCTGGGCGTACGAGGGCTGCGGCGCGGCCCCCAGCGTGAGGGCGGCGGCCGCGAGCAGGGCGGCGAGGGCGGGCTTGCCCGTTGCGCTCCGCACTACGAACCCTGGGGCTGGCGGGCGGAGTTGCTGTCGAGGCGGGGCCCCTTGGAGAGGAACTCCGACCACGCGATGGGCACCGTCACCGGGACCACCTTCTCGTATCCGAGCCGGGCCTGGGCCTGGCTCGGCGCGGGGCGGCCGTCGGAGGTGACCGGCCCGCTCTGGCCGGTGCTTCCGCCCGGGTCGGTGCTCGCGCTCGCTCCGGGTGAGGGCTGGTCCGCGTCGCTGTCGCCGTTGGCCTGGACGGCGTACCGCAGGCCGGTGTCGGTGACCAGGAAGAGCGCGCCGCCCGCGGTGGTCTGGCGGCCCTGCGTCTGGGTGTAGAGCAGGCCGGTGCCGGGGGTGACGTAGGCGCTCGTGCCGCTCGCGGTGATGTCGACGGGGAATCCGGTGCCGGCCCAGGTGCTCAGGGTCTGGCCGCCCTGGGCGTCGACCGAGCGCAGCACGCTGCAGACGGTGTCGCGGCGGCCGTCCGCACCGGACGTGGAGGCGCCGCCGCGGACCGCGTTGATCCGGTCGGTCTTCTTCTGCGGCCACTTCGTGCCGCCCTTGAAGGGGGTGCGCTCCGGGTTGATGGACTGGAGGTCCACCTCGTGGGCCTTGCCGTGCATGTCGAGCCGGTCGGTCGCGGGCGAGGAGATCATCAGCCAGGCGGTGAAGTCGGACACCTGGACGACCTTGCCGGGCAGCACCACGTAGTGCTGCGTACCGGAACCGGTCACGGCCTTCAGGACCATGCCGACCTTGTCGTCCCTGCTGGCGAGGCCCTTGACCCCGGCGGCCGCCCCGGCCTTGCCGCCCGGCAGCTCGGGGAAGGCCAGGTCGTCGCCGGAGCGCAGGGTGGCCAGCCACTCCTCGGTGACCGGCTGCGGGACGGCGCTGCCGCCGACGAGCGCGTTGGTCATCGTGCGCGCGTCCGCGGTGCCCTCGGGGAACTTGTACTTCGAGCCCGCCGAGTCGACGAGGTAGCGGGCCCTGCCCGGGCCGGTGCTCTGGACGTACAGCGCCTGGGTTTCGGAGAGCCGGCGCCCGTCGTCCATCAGCTTCGCCTCGCGGTCGGCGAGGACGAAGGCGGCCGTCTGCACGCCCTTGCCGTTGCCGCCGGGCTGCTGGCAGACCGCCCAGCGCTTGGCCTTGCCCGCATCCGCCGGTGAGGGCAGCCGGTCGGGGGCGTACGGGATGCCGATGATGGGGCCGCGCGGGATCTTGCCCGCGTCCAGCACCTTGTCCGCGACCTGGACGACCTTGGCCTTGTTCGGGTCGAGCAACAATCGCGCGGAGGCGAGGTTGAGCACCGGGTGCAGACGGGTCTGGTCCTTGCCGTCGACCTTGGTGGTCAGGACGACGTAGCGGGTCGTCGAGTCCTTGCCGACGATGACGTGGTCGCCGGGGGCGTCCCACCCCTTGGGGGCCGTCGGCTTGAACATCCCCCACGCGCCGAAGGCCGCGAGGACGAGCGCCGCGGTGATGACACTGGGCAGGACGGCGCGCAGCGGTCTCGGAGCGCCTTCCTCGGACCCGCTCGCGGAAGGCTGAAGGAACGCGGCCACCGTGCGTCGCTTCGCAAAGGTGTACGCGTTGAGCTCGTCACGTCGTGAGGCCATGGCCGCCTGATTCTCCCCGCACGGCCCGGTCGCCGGGTACGGTCTCCGGGCCTCTGTTGTCCGACCGGCCACCTACTATGCCTCTTGACGGAGGGTGGATGGGGGCCGGGTAGGCTGAGGCAGCCGCTCCACGCCTTCCGGGCCGGGGGAAACAGGGGTGTTGGGGCGGATTGGGGAGATTCCGGGAGCGAGCGGCCGGCTGTCGCGCGTGCTGCCGGGGCTCAGGGGTACGAACCCCGGAAAGATGAGGTGCGCGAGTGATGGCCACTGCCGTGAGGCCGCGGACCGGGGCGCCCGCACCCGAGCGCGCCGGAGTGACGCCGCACCCGAAGTCCGGTCCGGGCCGCTTCGGACCGTTCCGATTGCAACAGCTCGTACTCCTCCAGGTCGCCGCGGCGGCCCTGTTGGCCGCCTGGGTCGTGGAGCCGCTCCTGCTGGCGCCGGCCGGTGCGCTCGCCCTGATCCTCGTCCTGCTCGCGGTCGTACGCAGGCACCGGCGCTCGCTGCCCGAGTGGATCGGCGGCGCGCTGGCACTGCGCGCACGCCGCCGCCGGGCCGCCGCCACCGCGGTACCGGCCGGCACGGAGCCCGGGCTGGCTCCCCTCGTCGAGGCCGATTCGGCGTTGCGAACGCTCACGTTCAGCGAACGGGAGCGGGACCGTGACCGGCGGCCCGTCGGGATGGTCGGCGACGGCACCTTCCTGACCGCGGTGGTCCAGGTCGACATGGACGCCACCGCGCTGCGGCCCGACCGGGCGGCGCGGCCGCTGCCGCTGGCCCTCGTACGGGACGTCCTCGAAGTGGACGGCATCCGGCTGGAGTCGGCGCAGCTCGTGCAGCACACCCAGCCGGCGCCGGCGCCGCACCTGCCGGCCCAGTCGATGGCCGCGCGCAACTACGCCCCGCTCCAGGCCCTGACCGGGAGCCCGGCGGTGCGCCTCACGTGGATCGCGCTCAAGCTGGATCCGGAGCTGTGCCCCGACGCGGTCACCGCGCGCGGGGGCGGGCTGCCGGGGGCGCAGCGGTGTCTGGTGCGGGTCGCGGACCAGTTGGCGAGCAGGCTCGCGGGGGCCGGGTTCCGTGCGACGGTCCTCACGGAGCAGGAGCTGACGGGCGCGCTGGCCACTTCCTCGTGTGCGAACCCGATGGCGATCACCCAGGCGGGGCGGTCGGCGGCCACGGGGCGCCGCACCGAGGAGACTTCACGGACCTGGCGCTGCGACGACCGGCAGCACACCACGTACTGGATCAGCCGCTGGCCCCAGTTGGGCGGGAGCGGGGCCGGACTGCCGCAGTTCGTCGCGCTGTTGACCTCACTGCCGGCGCTGGCGACGAACTTCAGCCTGACGATGACCCCGGCCGCGCGGCACGAGGTGACGCTGACCGGGCACGTACGGGTCACCGGGCGCAGCGACGAGGAACTGGTCACCGCACGGCGCGGACTGGAACAGACGGCTCGGGGAATCAAGGCCGGGCTGGTTCGGCTGGACCGGGAGCAGGTGCCGGGGCTGCTGGCGTCGCTGCCGCTGGGAGGAGCACGATGAGGGGCTCTCGATCGGGATCCGGATCGGGCTCGGGAACGGGCTCGGTGCGGGGCGGCTTCGGGCTGGTCGGACCGCGCCGGGAGCGGCACGTGGTCCAGGCGGCGGAGCTGGACGCGCTCGCACTGCCCGTCGGGGACGACGGAGTCGTCATCGGCGTGGACTCGGCGGGCCGCCCGGCGGTCCTCGGCGTCAACCGGCCGACACCGTACGAGGTCACGCTGATCGGCGGCCTGTGGACGGCGCAGGTCCTGGCCCTGCGAGCGGCCGCCACGGGCGCGCGGGTGACGGTGGAGACCGGGCGCGGCCAGGTGTGGTCCGGCCTGGCGCAGGCCGCGGGCGGCGGCCAGCAGTGCGTCACCCTGCACGACGTGGGCCGGGTGCCTCCGCAGGGCGCGTCGGCGGGCAGTCCGGTGCTGGTGATCCGCGACTGCGGCATGCGACCGCCGCGGGGCCGGGTGGCGGCGGGACCCTGGCAGTCGGTCCTGACCCTGCTCCCGTACCTGAGCCCGGCGGCACCCCGACTGGTGAGCAACGCCTCCCTGATCGGCATCCAGCGCGTCTCCCCGGACGAGGCGGAGCAGCTCGGCCGGCTGATGCGGCTGCCCGCGGCGGCGGTGGAATCGCTGCCGACGCTGGGCGACGGGGTCACGCTGTGGTGCACCGAGCGGGACCGGCAGTTCGTGATGACGCAGCCGACGGACGGGGAGACGGGCCTGCTGGGGCCGGCGCGGCGCATCGACTGAGCGGGGGCCTTGCTTTGCCTTGCCTTGCCCTGGCCGGGCGGCGGGACTCGGGGTGCCGCGAGGTTCAGCCTCACGGGGGACCCCGGGTCGCGGGGTGGACACTCGGGAGGTACCGGTTCGAGGGGCGTGGCTCGGGGGTGCCGGGTGGGCGGGTCTGGGCGTGCGGGGCAGTCGGGGCTTCCGCGGCCGGATGCCCCGGCCTGCTGATGGTCCGGGGGATCGAGCAGGTCACCGGCGGGCAAGCCGAGAACCCCCAGGCCGGGTAACGGCGGTGCGAGAAGCGGAAGTGCGGGGCCCGACGGGACCGGAACCGACAGCCCGAACCGGGCTGGAGGCGTGGGTCCGCGCCCACCGGCGGTTTTGCGGCGGCGGCATCCGGAGCTGACGGGCGGGTAGCCGCCGCACGGAGCCCTGCAGGGCTGTGGCTGCGGAGCCCTGCGGGGCTGTCCCCTACCCGCCCTTCCACCGTTCCCCGGGCTGCGCCCGGACCCCCTGGGGCTCCGCCCCAGACCCCGCGCCTCAAACGCCGGCGAGGCTGGATCTTTCAGCCCGTCCGGCGTTTGAGGACCGGGTCCGGGCAGAGCCCAGGGAACGGTGGAAGGGTGGGTAGGGGACCTCAGCCCCGCAGGGCCGACCCACCCGCGCCATGCGGGCGGCGCACCTGGCACTCGCAGACCGAGCCGAACAGCCCGGGAAGCGCGGACGGTTGGGGCCCCGCAGAGCGGGAACGGGTGGGTTGGGGCGGCCCGTACGCGCCGGCGGCCCTCAACGCGCAGCCCCCGGCCGGCAGGCCCGCCGGACCCGCCTGAGGACGTGGCCGGGGAGGCGGGGATTGGCCGGGGGCCCGGCCGTATGGGCAGGATGGAGGCGCCTCCCGGCCCGTGGTCGACCTCGGGTACGGGCGGACGGGGGCGGATGCCGGCTACGGGACACGATTAGGCTGGGCGCCGGCGTGGCGCGGTGGGACGCCGGACCAGTGTTCGACAGATCAGGAGGACCAGTGAGCGGCGATCGGAACGAGAGGCGCGGCGGGACGTGGGACGTCCCGACGGACGATCAGTCCGACGCGGAGCCCGAGCTGACGGGCGAGTTCACCATCGACTACACCCCGCCGGCCTGGTACACGCAGGGCGCGGCTCCGGCGGCAGCCGCGATCCCGGGCCTGCCCGAGGGCAGTGGCTTCGAGCCCCACCGACCGCCGGCGTCGGACCTGGAGACCCCTCCGACGATGCGCATCGCCCCGCCGGCCCCGCGGGCGGCGTCGAACGCACCGGCCCCGGCGCCGTCCGTGCCGTACGCGGGCACCCCCGACGCACCCACGGCCCTGACCGCGGACTCCGCGGCCGCCCCGCACGTTCCGGCGGCAGGCACCCCCGCCCCGGCGTACCCGTCGGCCCAGGGCACTGCGGCCCCGTCCTCCCCGTCGGCCCCGTCCTCCCCGTCGGCCCCGAGCACCGCCCCGCCTTCGTACCCGTCGGCACCGGAGAGCGCCGCCCCGCTCCCCGCGCCGACCTCGGACGTGGCGCAGCCGTCGCACCCGGCGGCCCCCGACAGCGCCGCCCCGCACACGCCGTTCCCGGGCACCGCCCTGCCGCCCTACCCGTCGGCTCCGGACGGCACCTCCGCTCCCCGGACGTCGGCTCCGGACGCCGCACAGCCGTCGACCCCGTCGGCGCACCAAACCCCCGCTCCCGCCTACAGCCCGGCCCCGGACGCCGCGCAGCCGTCGGTCCCGGACAGCCCCCTCCCGCCCCGCACGCCCGGCCCCGACAGCGGACTGCCGTCGTACGCCGCCCCTGACGCTGCCGCCCCGTCGGCCTCGGCCGGCATCGCGCCGGGCCGCGCCGAAGGTGCCGCCCCGCAGGCCGCCGCAGCCGCCGAGCCGGCGTACGCGACGGGCACGCAGGGCTCCCCCGGCGAGTCGTACGTACCGGTGCCCTCTGGCGCGGAGGCTACGGAAGGTTCCGCACCGGCGGCTCATCCGAGCGGCGCCCTGCCCATCGAGTCCCCGGCCGATCAGGGCCCGTTGAGCGACCCATACGCGTCCGCGCCGACCGGCGCGGAGCACGGCACCCCGCCCACTGCCGTGCGCACGCCCACTCCCCCCGCGGGGACGGCCGTCCCGACGCCGCGCGCGGCGAACACGTTCGAGGGATCCACCGGATCCGGCTCGGCGCCCGGCGCCGAACTCCCGCAGTGGCAATCGGAGTTGTCCGGATCCGCGGATCCCCGGGCCGGGTACGACATCCTGCCGCCCGCGCAGCCCCAGCCCCAGCCCCCGTCCCAGCCCCGGACGCCGGACGCCGGGTACGGATTCCCGCCCGCGCAGCAGGCCCCGCAGCCCCCGCAGCCGGACCCCGGTCACGGGTTCCCCCCGCCCGCACCGCAGCAACAGCAGCAATACGCCGACCCCCGCGGCGGCCAGTGGCAGCAAGGCCCCGCGGGCCCCCACGGGCCTCAGGGACCTCAGGGCCCCCAGGGACACGACCCCCGCTACGGCTCCCCCCAGCCCTCCGGCGGCGCCCCCCTCGGCTACACCGCCGCCGTCGAGCTGTCATCCGACCGCCTGCTCCGCGGCAAGCAGAAGGCGAAGAGCGGCAACAACGCCTCCGGAGGCGGCGGCCTGTTCCGCTTCGGCGGCAAGGCGGCCGAAGCGGAACGGCGCCGCAAGCTGGAGCTGATCCGCACCCCGGTGATGTCCTGCTACCGCATCGCCGTCATCAGCCTCAAGGGCGGCGTCGGCAAGACCACGACCACCACCGCCCTCGGCGCCACCCTCGCCACCGAGCGCCAGGACAAGATCCTGGCCATCGACGCGAACCCCGACGCCGGCACCCTCGGCCGCCGCGTGCGCCGCGAGACCGGGGCCACGATCCGGGACCTGGTCCAGGCGATCCCGTACCTGAACTCGTACATGGACATCCGCCGGTTCACCTCCCAGGCGCCCTCCGGTCTGGAGATCATCGCCAACGACGTGGACCCGGCCGTCTCGACGGCCTTCAACGACGAGGACTACCGCCGCGTCATCGAGACGCTCGGCCGCCAGTACCCGATCATCCTCACCGACTCGGGCACCGGCCTCCTCTACTCCGCCATGCGCGGGGTCCTGGACCTGGCCGATCAGCTGATCATCATCTCGACCCCGTCGGTGGACGGTGCGAGCAGCGCCAGCACCACCCTCGACTGGCTCTCCGCGCACGGCTACGCCGACCTCGTCTCGCGCTCCCTCACCGTCATCTCCGGGGTCCGCGAGACCGCCAAGATGATCAAGGTCGAGGACATCGTGCGGCACTTCGAGACCCGCTGCCGCGGTGTCGTCGTGGTCCCGTTCGACGACCACCTCGCGGCGGGCGCCGAGGTCGACCTCGACATGCTCCGGCCCAAGACGCGCGAGGCCTACTTCAACCTCTCCGCCCTGGTCGCCGAGGACTTCATCCGTGCCCAGCAGCAGGCACCCCAGAACCACTGGGGCCAGCCGCAGCCGCCCCAACAGCCCTACCCGCAGCAGCAGCCGCCGCTGCCTCAGCAGCACCAGCAGCCGCAGGCCCCGTACGGGCAGCAGCCCTACCCCACCCCCGGTCAGCCCTGGCCCCAGCAGCCCGGTCAGCCCCAGCCCGGCGGGCCCCCGCGCGACCCGCGCCTGGGCTGACGGAGCCCGCACGCGCACGAGGGCCCGTACCGCCCCCGGAATCCCCGGGACGGTACGGGCCCTCGCCCGTTGTCCAACCGCTCGTCAGTCCGTAAGCCCGTAAGCCGGCAGGCCCGTGAGCCCGGTCAGCGCTCCGCGTCGTACGCGTCCGTCAGCACCCGCGCGCGCTTCACGTCGTCCGCGATGGCTTCCAGCAGCCCGTCCAGCGACTCGAACTTCGCCATCCCGCGCACGTAGGCGAGGAAGTCGACGGCCACGTGCATGCCGTACAGGTCGAGGCCGACCCGGTCGATCGCGTACGCCTCCACGGTCCGCTCGGTCGCGTCGAACTGCACGTTCGTGCCGACCGAGATCGCCGCCGGCATCCGCTCGCCGTCCGCCGTCAGCCAGCCCGCGTACACCCCGTCGGCCGGGATCGCGGTGTGCGGCTGCGTCTCCACGTTCGCCGTCGGGTAGCCGAGCTCGCGCCCGCGCTGCGCACCGCGCACCACGACGCCCTCGAGCCGGTGCGGGCGCCCGAGGATCTCGGCCGCGCCGTCCATGTCGCCCTGCGCCACGAGCCTGCGCGCCAGCGTGGAGGAGAACGGCACGCCGCCGCCCGCCTCGCCGCGCTCCACCAGGTCCACGACCTCGACCTCGTAGTCGTAGGTCGCGCCGAGCTGCCGCAGGAACTCGACGTTCCCGGCGGCCCTGTGGCCGAAGCGGAAGTTCGGGCCCTCGATGACCGCCAGCGCGTGCAGCTTGTCGACGAGCACCTTCACGATGAAGTCGGCCGGGGACAGCTGCGAGAACTCCGCCGTGAAGGGCAGGATCAGCAGCGCGTCCACGCCCAGCCCCGCCATCAGCTCGGCGCGCCGGTCGTAGGGGGCCAGGATCGGCGGGTGGCTGCCGGGGCGGACGACCTCGCTCGGGTGCGGGCTGAAGGTGACGACGACGGAGGGCACGCCGAGCTCGCGGGCCTTGGCCACGGCGCGACCGATGATCAGCTGATGACCCCGGTGGACGCCGTCGTAGGAGCCGATGGTGACGACGCCGCGTCCCCAGTCCTGGGGGATGTCCTCCAAGCCACGCCAGCGCTGCACTGTGACCGCTCCTCGCCCGAACCCTGTAGGCCCTGTCCTGGTTGCCGATTGCAGGTCTAAGACTGCCATGCCCGTGCCCGCTGCCCATCATCGGCGTCTTGCGGCGGGGACGCGCTGTGAGCGAGGGTCTCCACGGTCCGGCGCGCGCTCGGCCCCAGCAGCGCCGCCGCCTCCTGCGGCGCCCGCTCCAGCCAGGAGGCCACGAGTGCGCCGAAGGCCGGTACGGCCCGCGCCAGCTCGACCGTGCGCCGCTCGAAGACCGCCGGGCCGCCCGGTGCCCGCAGCAGTTGCCGGCCGGTGCGCCGCAGCAGCTCCCGGGTACGGTCCGGCGGCGCGCCGGCGGCCGCCCCCGCCGCCAGGGCGCCGAGGAAGGTGTCGAGCACCGACGGGTCGAGCTCCTCGCGGAGCAGCGCCTCGGCCAGCTCGCCGCGGAGCGTGTACGAGCACTCCGTGCCCGGGGCGGCCAGTACGCCGGCCAGCGCGGCCCGTACCGGGGGCGGACCGGAGCCCAGGAGGTCCCGTACGAGCGGGCGGAGCACGGGGGCGGCGGCCAGCCCCTGTTCGAGCCGCCGGTCCACGAACTCGGCCGCGTGCGCTGCATCCTGCGGGTGCCGCGCCAGGTGGTCCCGTACGAGCTCGGCCGCGCGCCGGGCCAGGCCAGGCGTGGTCAGCGCGGCCAGCGCGCGCACCACCTCCCCGTCGGCCCGCTCCCGCAGGACGGCGAACACCGCGTCCGGGTCGGGCAGCACGGGGAGCGCGCCGACCAGCGCGGTGGCGGGCAGCCGTGCGCTTCGCTCGGGGTCGCGGAAGCAAGCGAGGGCGTCGGGGAGGTAGCGGGCCCGTACCTGGGGGTCGCGGAGCAGGATCCCGAGGGCGCTGCCGTGCAGGGAGGCGTCCGCGGGGCGGGCGAGGAGGGCCTGCGCGGCGTAGCGCAGCAGCTCTCGGTCGGCGGGGGTCCGCACGTGCGGGGCGGTGAGCGGCCCGTACGCGGCGGCCGCGACCCGGCGGCCGGGCCGCTCGTCGTGGGCCCAGCGGTCCACGGCCCGGCTGAGGGCGGAGGGCTCGTCCTCGGCGAGTACGGCGAGCAGCTCGTCGGCGCGGGGGTGCGCGGCGGTGACGAGCGCCTCGGCGAGGTCGTCGACGGCGAGGCCGCGGTGGGTGTGCAGCAGCGCCTGCGCGGCGGTGGCGACGGTGGCCCCGGGCCGCCCGAGGAGCCGCCGCTCGTCGCGGAACCAGCCGCAGAGAAGCGGCTGCACGAGCTGCGGCGCCCGGACCAGCCGCCGGGCGGCGGCGTCGAGGAGGCGGTGGTCGTGGGGCACCAGCCGCCGCAGCAACTCGAACCGGTCCTCCTCGGCTACCCGCACCCGGGTCCAGAACCACGCCCCGAACTCCCCCTCCTCCCCCTCGTCCTCCCGGCCCTGACCGGGCTCGGGCGGGCCGCCGGTCCCCGTGCCGCCGACGCTGGCGGGGGCACCGGCAGCCGCCTCGGGGCAGAGCCGGCCGGCCTGCCTGCCGGGCCCACCGGCCGCCGGCGCTCCGCCCTGGGCGGGGATCCGCGGGTGCCCAGAGGGACTCACCCACGCGGTGGTGTCCGCCGGGCCCGTGCGCCCCAGGGCGCCGGCGTAGGTAGCGGAACCGGCCGGCGCCGGGGCCGCGGGTGGCGGTGCCGCCGGCGTCGGGGCGGCCGGGGACGGCCCCGGTTCGGGCGCCCCACCCGGCGCGGGCCGGGCCAGGTGCTCGGTCAGGGCGTGCAGGACCGGGAGGAAGGGCGTGGCGTCGGGAACCCCGAGCAGGGTTTCACCGACGAGGCGGGCGGCCCACCAGCGGGTTTCGGGGCCGGTGTCCTCGCCGAGCAGGGCCACGAGCCGTTCCAGTACCGCGGCCCGCTCCCCGGGCGGAAGCAGGCGCAGGGCCTCCAGGACGGGCCCGATGCGGTGGCGGGGCACGTCCCGGCCCAGGGTGTCCAGGGCGGCGGGGAGGTCCAGGTGGGCGGCCTGCACCCAGTCGGCGAACTCCTCGTGGGCGAAGCGGTAGCCCTCCCCGGCGGGCACCAGCAACCCCTCGGCGAGCACCGCGGAGGCCCACCCCGACCGCCAGGGGAACAGTTCCTCGAAGGAGGCCCGGTCCACCTGTCCCCGGCCCGGCCCCAGACACCGCCGGGCCGCTTCGTGCACCCGCCCGGCCACCCGCGCGGCCAGCCGGCCCGCCCCGGGCCCGTGCACCCCGGGCCCGTACACCGCGGCCGTGTCGGGCCCGGCCGTGTCCGGCCCCGCCATGGCCACCACCGCCCTGTCCACCCCGGCCGCGTCCACCCCGCCGGCCCCGCCCGGGTCCGCGGCCCCGCCCGGTCCACGGGGCTGCGGGAGCGCGGCCGACACCCGGACGGCCACGCGCAGGCACAGCAGGTCCAGGTGCGCGGCGAACACCTCGTCGCGCGACGGACGGCCCGCGGTGACCCCGGCCGCGCGGAGTTCCGCGAGCAGCCGCAGCGTGAGCGGGTGCCGGGCGTCCGCTGCGGCGACGGCCCCGGCCGGGATCCCCAGCCGGGCCCGGGCCGCCTCCGCTTCCTCCGGGGTCAGGTCGCCGACCGGGACCGCGGGCGGCAGCCGCCGGGCCGGCCGGGCCGGGGTATGGAGCATCCGCGGTGGGAAGAGCCGCCCGGCCGCCTCCCAGTGCTCGGGGCGGGCCGCCACGACCAGCCGGGCCCCGCTCGCGGCGAGCCAGGCGGCGGTGGCCCCGCTCCACGGCCCGGCCCGCCCCGCGAGCCGCGGCGGCATCTCCTCGGGCCCGTCCAGGACCACGAGCAGCGCCCGCCCGGCCGAAGCCACGAGCGCGGGCAGCGCCGACGCCGGGTGCGGCCCCGGAGCGGCGGCGGGCACCTCCAGGATCCGGGCCGCCTCCGTCAGCGCCCGCGCCACGGCGTCGGCCAGCGAGGTGTCCTCGGCCCGCAGGTCGGCGCCGCGCAGCCAGAGGGTCGGGGCCGGGCGGGGGCCGCGGGCGCGGCGGACCGCCAGGGCGGCGAGGGCGGTGCTGCGGCCGGTGCCGGGTCGGCCGACGAGGGCGAGGACCGGGCGGTCCCCGGCGGTGAAGGCGTCGAGTTCGGCGGCGATCGCCGGGCGGTCCACCGGCTCCGGTCCGCCGGCGGCGGCGAGGGCCGCGCCCCGTGTGGTGCCGGTGAGCTGCAGGGCTCCGGCGAGGTTCAGGTCGGTTCCGTAGCCCGGCACGGTGGCGGCGTTGCGTTCCAGCAGCGCGGCGAGGGGCCCGCCCGGATCGGCGGCGGCCGCGGCCGCGAGGGGCACGGCGAAGCCCCCGGAGCGGTGCTCCGCCTGCAGAGCGGTGCACAGGACCGCGAGCACCGCTCCGGTCGCGGCATCCAGCACCGGGCCCCCGCAGGCTTCCCCGCCGAGCCGCAGCGCGTCGCGCCCGTCGGTCCCGATGGCCAGTTCCAGCGCGGCCGGGAGCTGGTGGAAGCGGTCCGTCGCCGTGTAGGTGGCCTCGGCGGCGCCGAGCACCCGTGCCTGGCGCCAGCCCCGTGCGGACAGCCGTACGTACGTCCCGGGATCGATCACCCCCCGCGGAGCGACCGGCAGCGGCCGTACCCCGAGCCCGTCACTGCGTACGAGCGCCAGCCCCAGCTCCGGCAGGGCGGTCACGTCCGAGGCACCCGCCAGCCAGGTCCGCTCCCCCGGCGCCGGCCCGTGCAGGGCCACCCGGGCCAGTCCGTCCACGGCCTCGTGGCTGGTGAGCACCGTCCCGCGGTCGTCCGCGACGAACCCGCTCCCCCGCGGCCGCCCGGCGAGATCGCAGATCCTGATCAGTTCCGCCGTCACCGCACCACTCCCCGCCGCGCGTGCCCCGTAGGCACGACCGTAGGCAGGTGAAGATCAGCGGGAACAGCACGCGTGGCGAAAGCGCCCCCTTACGCTCCCTCCATTCACTCCGAGCGCCTGCTCGGACGGGTGAATAAGGGGGTCCGGATGGATAGAGAGCTACCCGAGGGGGGTCGTGGAGCGGTGAGCAGCAGTCCGTGTGCGCTCACCGCTCCACGTCGAACGAAAACCGGCCGGCCCGAAGGCCGGCCGGTCAACAGCACCGAGGGAACGGATCACGCGAAGACGGCGAGCGATTTCGCCTTGCCGCCCTTGCTCTCCACGAGCCCGAGCAGCTGCCCGCCCGGCCCGTAGACCGCGACCGCCTTGCCGGGCTCGTACTCGTCCGGCATGTCGATCCGCACGCCGTTCGCCAGCAGCGACGCCCGCCGGGCGTCGAGCTCCCAGCGCGGGAACGCGGCAGCCGCCGCGTCGCCGATCGGCATGACGGTCAGCTCCTCCTGGAGCTGGTCGAGCGTGCGCGCCCGGTCGATCTTGTACGGGCCCACCCGCGTGCGCCGCAGCGCCGTGAGGTGCCCGCCGACGCCGAGGTCGGCGCCGAGGTCCCGCGCGATCGCGCGGATGTACGTACCGCTGGAGCAGACCACGGAGACGACGAGGTCGACGACCTTGGTGCCGTCCTCGGCCTCCGCCTCCCGCATGTCGTACACCTGGAACGAGGAGATCGTCACCGGGCGGGCCGGGATCTCGAAGTCCTCGCCGTCGCGGGCGCGCTTGTAGGAGCGCACGCCCTTGATCTTGATGGCGCTGACCTTGGACGGGACCTGCATGATCGGGCCGGACAACTTGGCGATACCGGCGTCCACGCCCTCGCGGGTGACCCCGGAGGCGTCCGTGGACGAGGTGATCTCGCCCTCGGCGTCGTCCGTCAGGGTGTTCTGGCCCAGCCGGATGGTGCCGAGGTACTCCTTCTCCGTGAGCGCGAGGTGGCCGAGGAGCTTGGTGGCCTTCTCGACGCCCAGGACCAGCACGCCCGTCGCCATCGGGTCGAGCGTGCCGGCGTGGCCGACGCGGCGGGTCTTGGCGATCCCGCGCATCTTGGCGACCACGTCGTGCGAAGTGAATCCGGACGGCTTGTCGACGATGATCAGGCCGTCCGGAGCCTTCCCTGCGTTGGTGCTCATTACGCGGATGCGTCCCCGTCTTCGTCAGAGCCGTCGGCGTCGTCTTCGTCCTCGTCGGGCTTCTTGTACGGGTCGGCTTCGCCGGCGTACTGAGCGCCCGAGGAGACCTCGCGCACCTGGGCGTCGGAGGTCCGCGCCTTCTCGAGGAGGTCCTCGATGCTCTTGGCGGTCTCCGGAAGGGCGTCCGCCACGAACGTCAGGGTCGGCGTGAACTTGGTCTGCGCCGCCCGGCCGACCGCGGAGCGCAGTACGCCCTTGGCGCTCTCCAGGCCCGCTGCCGCGCTGACCCGCGCCTCGTCGTCGCCGTACACCGTGTAGAAGACCGTGGCCTCCCGCAGGTCGCCGGTGACCCTGGTGTCCGTGATGGTCACGTGCGTACCGAGGCGGGGGTCCTTGACGCCGCGCTGCAGCTTCTCGGCCACCACCTCCCGGATGAGGTCCGCCAGCTTCTTCGCCCGCGCATTGTCGGCCACTGGTCCGTCTCCTTCTCAAGTCTTGCGGTCAGTCTTCATCACCGTGGAGCCGTCGCCGTACCGACAGCAGCTCCACTTCCGGACGTGCCGCGACCAGCCGCTCGCAGCGGTCCAGTACATCCGAGAGGAACCCCGTGTCCCCACTCACCAGAGCGACCCCTATGAGGGCCCTGCGGTGCAGGTCCTGGTCGCCCACTTCAGCCGCGCTCACAGAGAACTTGCGCTGGAGCTCGGCCACGATGGGCCGGACGACGGAGCGTTTCTCCTTCAGCGAGTGAACGTCGCCGAGGAGCAGATCGAAGGACAGAGTCCCCACGTACATGCAGTTCCGGATATCCCGCCGGTGCGGGTTCGGTGGCCTGCCGGCCGTCGCGCGGCAGGGTCATCAGAACCGTACACGCAACGGCCGGGGCCGATCGACGGATATTCCGCCGACCGGCCCCGGTGTTACAGCTGCCTACGACACGGTGCGAACCGCCTCGCGCTTACGCGCGGGGCTTCTCGCGCATCTCGTACGTCGCGATGACGTCGTCGATCTTGATGTCGTTGAAGTTACCGAGGTTGATACCGCCCTCGAAGCCTTCGCGGATCTCGGTGACGTCGTCCTTGAAGCGGCGCAGACCGGAGATGGTGAGGCTCTCGGCGATGACCTTGCCATCGCGCAGGAGCCGCGCCTTGGTGTTGCGCTTGACCTCGCCGGACCGGATGAGGACACCGGCGATGTTGCCCAGCTTGGACGAGCGGAAGACCTCGCGGACCTCCGCCGTACCGAGCTCGACCTCTTCGTACTCCGGCTTGAGGAGGCCCTTGAGAGCCGCCTCGATCTCCTCGATGGCCTGGTAGATCACCGAGTAGTAGCGGACGTCGACACCCTCGCGCTCCGCCATCTGCGCGGCACGGCCGGCCGCACGGACGTTGTAGCCGATGACGATGGCGTCGGAGCCCATCGCCAGGTTGATGTCGGACTCGGTGACCGCACCCACACCGCGGTGCAGGACACGGATGTCGACCTCTTCACCGACGTCGAGCTGGAGCAGCGAGGACTCGAGAGCCTCGACCGCACCGGACGCGTCGCCCTTGATGATGAGGTTGAGTTCCTGGACCAGACCGGCCTTGAGGACCGAGTCGAGGTCTTCCAGGGACACCCGGCGGACGCGCTTGGCGAAGTTGGCGTTGCGCTCACGCGCAGCACGCTTCTCGGCGATCTGACGGGCGGTGCGGTCCTCGTCGACGACGAGGAAGTTGTCGCCGGCGCCGGGGACGTTGGTGAGACCCAGGACCAGGACGGGGGTCGCGGGACCCGCTTCCTCGACGTTGTTGCCCTTGTCGTCGAGCATGGCGCGCACTCGGCCGTAGGCGTCGCCCACGACCATCGTGTCGCCGACGCGGAGGGTACCGCGCTGGACGAGGACGGTGGCAACGGCACCGCGGCCGCGGTCGAGGTGGGACTCGATCGCAATACCCTGAGCGTCCTGCTCCGGGTTGGCGCGCAGGTCGAGCGAGGCGTCGGCGGTGAGGACGACGGCCTCGAGCAGGGAGTCGATGTTCAGACCCTGCTTGGCGGAGATGTCGACGAACATCGTGTCGCCGCCGTACTCCTCGGCGACCAGACCGAACTCGGTGAGCTGACCGCGCACCTTGACCGGGTCCGCACCCTCGACGTCGATCTTGTTGACCGCGACGACGATCGGAACGCCGGCGGCCTGGGCGTGGTTGAGCGCCTCGATCGTCTGCGGCATCACGCCGTCGTTGGCCGCGACCACGAGGATCGCGATGTCGGTCGACTTGGCACCACGGGCACGCATGGCGGTGAACGCCTCGTGACCCGGGGTGTCGATGAAGGTGATCTTGCGCTCTTCACCGTTGACCTCGGTACCGACCTGGTACGCACCGATGTGCTGCGTGATGCCACCGGCCTCGCCCGCAACGACGTTCGTCTTGCGGATGGCGTCGAGCAGTCGGGTCTTACCGTGGTCGACGTGACCCATGACGGTCACGACCGGCGGACGCGGCATGAGGAATTCCTCGCCGCCCTCGTCCTCGCCGAACTCGATGTCGAAGCCCTCGAGGAGCTCGCGGTCCTCTTCCTCCGGGCTGACGATCTGAACGACGTAGTTCATCTCGCCGGCCAGCATTTCGAGGGTCTCGTCGGAGACGGACTGCGTGGCGGTGACCATCTCGCCGAGGTTCATCATCACGGCGACGAGCGACGCCGGGTTGGCGTTGATCTTCTCCGCGAAGTCGGTGAGGGAGGCACCGCGCGACAGGCGAACGGTCTCGCCGTGACCGCGCGGCAGCATGATGCCGCCGACCGACGGGGCCTGCATGGCCTCGTACTCCTGGCGACGCTGGCGCTTGGACTTGCGTCCACGACGCGCGGGACCACCGGGACGGCCGAAGGCACCCTGCGTGCCACCACGGGCATTGGGACCACCGGGACGCCCGGCGAAGCCGGGACGACCGCCGCCACCGGCACCAGCCGGACCGCCGCCGAAGCCGCCACCACCGGGACGGGGACCGCCGAAGCCGCCGCCACCACCCGGACGCGAGCCCGGACCGGCCGGACGACCGGCGAAGCCGCCGCCCGCGGGACGACCCGCGCCACCGGCGCCGCCGGGACGGGGACCACCGGCACCGGGACCACGGCCACCGGGGCCGCCACCGGGACGGGGACCGGGACCACCGGCAGCGGGACGCTGCGGCATCATGCCCGGGTTGGGACGGTTACCACCGGGAGCACCACCGGGACGCGGGGCGCCGCCCTGCGGACGCGGCATGCCGCCCGGGGTCGGACGACCAGCACCGGCACCCTGCGGACGCGGAGCGCCACCGGGGCCGCCCTGCGGACGGGGAGCGCCACCCTGGCGGTCACCGGCGCCGGGGGCACCGGGACGGGGAGCGCCGGCCGGACGGGGCGCCTGCGGGCGCGCCATGCCGGTGGAGCCACCAGAGGTGAACGGGTTGTTGCCCGGACGGGGACCGGCCGGACGGGCGCCCTGCGGACGCGGGGCCGAGGCACCGGGACCTGCGGGACGCTCGGTGCGCGCCGGAGCGGCACCGGCCGGACGCGGGGCGCCGGGACGGGCGCCGGGCTGGCCGCCCTGGGCCGCCGGACGCTCGGGGCGCTGCTGCGCCGGACGCGGACCGGGGGTCGCGCCGGGACCGGCGGGACGGTCGGTGCGCGCCGGGGCCGCGGCGGCCGGAGCCGCCGGGGGCGCGGAGAACTCGGTCGCCACGGGAGCCGCCGGAGCGGGCTTCGGGGCGGCCGGAGCCTTGGGACCGGGACGCGGGCCGCCGGGGGCGGCGGTCGGGGTCACCGGGGCGGGGGCGCTGACGGCCGGGGCCTCGGCAACGACCGGCTTGGGGGCCGGGGCGCCGGGCTTCGGGGCAGCGGGACGTGCAACAGCACCCGGGGTGGGAACCCCGGGCTTGGCGGGGGCGGCCTTGCGGGGCTCACCCGGCTTCGCAGCGGACTTGCCGGCGTTGCCGCCGGGGCCCTGCAAAGCATCGGTCAACTTGCGTACGACCGGCGCCTCGATAGTCGAGGACGCCGAACGGACGAACTCACCGAGTTCCTGGAGCTTGGCCATGACGACCTTACTCTCAACTCCGAACTCCTTGGCGAGTTCGTATACCCGGACCTTAGCCACTTCGCTCCTTTTAGGTCCGGGTTACGCCGGACCGTCTCTACTTCATGCTCGTACTCATCGCGTACTCATCGAGGGGTGCTCATCGCAATCTCGACCTACTTCCAACTCGCGAGGTACCTGACCGCACGGTGATCCGTGCCGTACTACGTGCTTACGGTGTCGCCTCGGCCTCATCGGCCAGGGCTTTGTGCAGCTCCGCCGCGTCGAACGGTCCTGCGGACTTGAAGGCCCGGGAGAACGCCCTACGGCGGACAGCCTGGTCGAGGCAGACCACGGCGGGGTGCACGTAGGCACCCCGGCCGGGCAGCGTACCGCGAGGATCGGAGACACATTTGTCACCGACCGCCACGATGCGCAGCAGATCGCTCTTGGCCGCTCGCTCCCGACACCCCACACAGGTGCGTTCGGGGCATGCGCGGGCTTGCGTCCGGCCAGACACGCTTAAGTCTACCTCCCCGCACCGACCTCACCCCTTCGGGCGAAAAATCGAACGGATGTTGTCGTGATCACCGGTGCCGGGTCCGGCCGCCGAAACCTCGGCGGCGGACAGCCGTGCACGTCGGGCAGGGCCCTTGTTCGACCCCCGCCGTTCTTGTGTACCGCCCGGACAGCTCCGGGCGGTAGCGGTTTTATTCCCCGCGGCGCTCGTCGCGACGGTCGTCGCGGCGCTCGTCCCGGCGGTCGTTGCCCTGGTCGCCGCGGTCGCCCCGGTCGTCGCGGCGCTCGCCGCGGTCGCCGCCACGGTCGCGGTCCTCCCCGTCCGAGGGCTGCTCGGTGTCGGGACGGATGTCGATGCGCCAGCCGGTCAGGCGAGCGGCGAGGCGGGCGTTCTGGCCCTCCTTGCCGATGGCCAGCGACAGCTGGTAGTCGGGCACGGTCACCCGCGCGGACCGGGTGTCCCAGTCCACGACCTCGACCTTGCTCACCCGGGCGGGTGACAGCGCGTTGGCGACCATCTCCGCCGGGTCGTCCGACCAGTCGACGATGTCGATCTTCTCACCGTGCAGCTCGGCCATCACGTTGCGCACGCGGCTGCCCATCGGGCCGATGCAGGCGCCCTTCGGGTTGAGGCCGGAGCGGTTGGCGCGGACGGCGATCTTGGTGCGGTGACCGGCCTCACGGGCGATCGCGCAGATCTCGACGCTGCCGTCGGCGATCTCCGGGACCTCGAGCGAGAACAGCTTCTTCACCAGGTTCGGGTGGGTGCGCGACAGGGTCACGGACGGACCGCGGACACCCTTCGCCACCCGCACGACGTACGACTTCAGGCGCAGTCCGTGCGTGTACTCCTCGCCGGGGACCTGCTCCTGCACCGGCAGCATGGCCTCCATCTTGCCGATGTCGACGAGGACGTTCTTCGGGTCCTTGCCCTGCTGCACCACGCCGGTGATGACATCACCCTCGCGGCCCAGGAACTCGCCGAAGGTCAGGTCGTCCTCGGCGTCGCGCAGACGCTGGAGGATCACCTGCTTGGCGGTCGTCGCGGCGATGCGGCCGAAGTCCGACGGGGTGTCGTCGAAATCTTTGGCCTCCTGGCCCTCTTCCAGGTCCCTCGGGTCCTCGGTCGCCCACACGATCACGTGACCGTTGGTGCGGTCGAGCACGACGCGTGCGCGCCGGAAGCTTCCCTCGGTGCGGTGGTACGCGATGAGGAGGGCCGACTCGATCGCTTCGACGAGCAGGTCGAAGGAAATCTCCTTCTCCCGAACCAGACCCCGCAGGGCACTCATGTCGATGTCCACGACTACGCCTCCTCTTCCTTCTTGTCCTTGCGGTTGAACTCGATCTCGACACGCGCCTTGGCGATGTCGGTGAATACGATGCGGCGGGCGGTCGCCTTGCGGCCCTTCACGCCCGGGACTTCGAGGTCCATGCCCTCGTCGTCGACGTCGAGGATGCGGGCGATCACTTCCCCGCCGTCCGACGTCTGGAACTTCACGAGCCGGCCGATCGCCCGGATGTAGTGACGGTGCTCGGTCAGCGGGCGGTCCGCGCCCGGCGAGCTCACTTCGAGGACGTACTCGTCCTCACCCATCGCGTCGGTCTCGTCCAGCAGGTCCGAGACCTCGCGGCTCAGCTCGGCGCACGCGTCCAGCTCCACGCCTTCGTCGGAGTCCACGATGATGCGCAGCATCCGGCGCTTGCCCGCCTTGGACGTCTCGATCTCCTCGAGGTCCAGGCCCTTGGCGGCGACGAGCGGCTCCAGCAATGCGCGCAGCCTGTCGCTCTGGGTGGTGCTCATCCGGGTGACTCCTCGGCCGCGTGTGCTGTTGTGGTTTCCGTCGTGCGTCAGGTCAAAGGGTATCCGGTCGCGGGGGGTGTTGCCGTCCGCGCTGTGGACGGGGCCCCGGGTACCGTGATCACACCCTGCCGGCCATCAGCCCGGCCAACACCGAAGGACGTCCCCGTGCCCTCGATCCTGCCGTCGCGAAGAGGCCTGCTCGCCGGTGCCGCGGGCATCGCCGGAGCCGCGCTGCTCAGCGGTTGCTCCGACGACGGGCCGCCCGCCGCGGCCCCCGAGGTTCCACTCGAACGGCGGATGCGTGAGACGGCCGTTCGTGAGAGCGAGCGACTGCTGGAACGTTACGACGCGACGGCCGCGGCCCATCCGGCCCTCGCCGTGCGCCTCGCACCGCTGCGCGCCTCGGTCGCGGCCCACACGGCGGCCCTCGCCGACGAGGGGTCCCGGTCCCCGGCTCCGTCGTCCTCGCCTTCCCGGTCCGCGGCCCCGGCCTCCTCCGCCTCCGCCTCGGCTCCCTCCTCCGCCGTCCCGTCCGGCGCCGCGGCCGCCGCTCCGGACGCTTCCGCCGCGGCGGTGCCCCCCGCGCCCGCCGACGCGCTGACCGCCCTCGCGGACGCCGAGCGGAGCCTGGCCGAGGCCCGGACGATCTCCCTGGCCGGCGCCCCCGGGGAGCTGGCCAGGATGCTCGCCTCGGTGGCGGCGTGCGGCCACGTGCACGCGTACCTGCTGACCTCGAACCCGGGAGCCTCCTCGTGACCTCCGCCCCCACTCCCTCCGCCTCCCCCGCCGGCCGGGTCCTGGAGGCGGCGCAGGCCGCCCTCGCCGCCGAGCACGCGGCCGCGTACGGCTACGGCGTGATCGGGGCCCGGGCCGGCGCCGCCCGCTCCGCCGAGGCCCGCGAGGCGTACGGCGGCCACCTCGCGCGCCGCGACGCGCTCGCCCGCACCGTGCGTGAGCTGGGCGGTTCCCCCCGCCCCTCGGAGGCCGCGTACACCCTGCCGTTCACCGTGCGCACGCCCGCCGACGCCGAGCGGCTGGCCGCCGGGATCGAGGACCGGGTGGCGGGCGCGTACTCCGATCTGGTGCGCGCCGCCGAGGGCCAGTTGCGCCGCGAGGCGGCTGACGCGCTCACCGCCGCGGCCGTGCGCGCGGCACGCTGGCGCGGTGTCGGCGTAGCCTTCCCTGGGCTCACGGAACGCGCGGACACACCGCGGACCTAGCGCGCAAGCATGCGCGACGAGCCCGGGCACAGCTGAAAGGGACCACGCACGCATGGCTTTCGAACCGCCGCAGCGGCTCGTACGGGCGCTCGGCGAGCTGCCGGAATCGGCGCACGTCTCGGACTGGCTGGGGCAGCTCCCCCAGCTGGCGGAGGGGGCGCTGGCCCGGCGCGGGGTGCACGCCCAGCGGGTCCAGGCCCCCGGCGGCCGCAGCAGCCTGGTCGTCCTCGTCCGGTACGCCGACGGGACCCCGGCCGCGCTGAAGCTGGCCCCGCCGGGGCTCCGGCCCGACCGGGAACTGGCCGCGCTGGCTCACTGGGGCGGCTTCGGGGCGGTCCGGGTCCTCGACACGCGCCACCACGAGGAGGACGGGGCGCTGCTGCTGGAGCGGCTGCACCCCGAGGTCTCGCTGCGCTCGCTGCCGGAGGCGAAGGCGCTGCTGGAGGCCTGCGGCACGCTGCGCAGGCTGTGGGTGGCCCCGGCGCAGGGGCACGGCTGGGAGACCGTCACCGAGCGGACCGCCGAGCAGGCCGAGGTGCTCCGCAAGGCTCCCCCGGAGGCTGCGGAGCTGGCCTCGGCGGCGCTGGCGGCCCGCGAGGAGCTGACGGCGGCGCCGGCCGAGGAGCTGCTGCTGCACGGGAACTTCCGGCAGGGCAAGGTCCTCTCCGGCGAGCGCGCCCCGTGGCTGGCGGTGGGCCCGGACCCGATGGTCGGCGAGCGGGCCTACGACCTGGCCCGGCTGGTACGGGACCGGCTGGAGGACCAGATGGCCTCCTCGGCGGGGGCCTCGGGCGCCCGGCGGCGGGTGAACAAGCTGGCCGACGCCCTGGAGGTGGACCGGGACCGGCTGCGGGGCTGGACGCTGTTCCGGGCCATCGAATCGGGCAACCGGGCGCTGGCCGCCGGCCGGCGGCGGGATGCGGAGCTGCTGCTGGAGTTCGCGGGCTGGTTGTAGGGCATACCGTAAGTACATAGGTGTGTCCGGCAGGGGGCCGTCATGGTCGAAGAACTGCTGACAGCGGCAATCGCCGCCGGTGTGGGCGTCGTGGTCTACGTGGGCGCCGCGGCCCGGGTGGTGAAGCAGTACGAGCGGGGCCTGGTCTTCCGCTTGGGCAGGCTGCGCGAGGAGATCCGGCCGCCCGGCTTCACGGTGGTCGTTCCCGTGATCGACCGGATGCGGAAAGTGAACATGCAGATCGTGACGATGCCGGTGCCCGCGCAGGAGGGCATCACGCGGGACAACGTCACGGTGCGGGTGGACGCGGTCGTGTATTTCAAGGTCGTCGACCCCGCCAGCGCGATCATCGCGGTCGAGGACTACCGCTTCGCCGTCTCACAGATGGCGCAGACCTCGCTCAGGTCGATCATCGGCAAGTCCGACCTCGACGACCTGCTGTCCAACCGGGAGATGCTCAACCAGGGCCTGGAGCTGATGATCGACAGCCCGGCAGTGGGCTGGGGCGTCGGGGTCGACCGGGTCGAGATCAAGGACGTGTCCTTGCCGGAGACGATGAAGCGGTCGATGGCCCGGCAGGCGGAGGCCGACCGTGAGCGCCGGGCCCGGGTCATCAACGCGGACGCGGAGCTCCAGGCCTCGCACAAGCTGGCCGAGGCGGCGGCGGTCATGTCCGACCAGCCCGCTGCGCTTCAGCTGCGCCTGCTCCAGACGGTGGTCGCCGTGGCGGCGGAGAAGAACTCCACCCTGGTCCTCCCGTTCCCGGTGGAACTGCTGCGCTTCCTGGAACGCGCGGCGCCTGCGCCTGCGGCCGCACCTCCGGGTACCCCGGCCCCTCCTGCGGCGATGCCGCCGGTTACCGCCGCGCCCGCTCCTGCAGCGGCGCCTCCGGACGCCGCTGCGGGGCTCGGCCCCGGGGCGGTCGCGGAGCCCTGCCTGGACGGATCCCCGCCGCCGCCCCCGGCAGAGCCGGACGGGCGTGGCTAGGCGCTGCGCGGAGCCGTCCCCTACCCGCCCTTCGCCCGTTCCCCGGGCTCCGCCCGGACCCCCTGGGGCTCCGCCCCAGAGCCCGCGCCTCAAACGCCGGCGAGGCTGGATGTATCCAGCCCGTCCGGCGTTTGAGGACCGGGTCCGGGCAGCGCCCGGTTTCGGGAAGGGGCGGGGTGGGGGAAGGCCCCGCAGGGCTACGCTCCGGCGGTCAGCCTGGCCAGGGCCTCGGCCAAGGGGAGTTCCTCGCGGGTGCCGGCGCGGCGGTCCTGGAGCTCGACCACCTCGTCCGCCGACCGGCGGCCCGCCACCAGGATCCACGGGACGCCGATGAGCTCCGCGTCGGTGAGCTTCACGCCGGGCGACAGGCCGGGCCGGTCGTCCAGCAGGACACGGAGACCCGCCCCGGCCAGGGACCGGGCCGCCGACTCCGCCAGCGCGAGCGGCACCGCCTTGCCCGCCGCCACCACGTGCACGTCGGCCGGCGCGACGGAGGCGGGCCAGCACAGGCCCCGCTCGTCCGCCGTCTGCTCGGCGAGCGCGGCCACCGCACGGGAGACGCCGATTCCGTACGAGCCCATCGTGACCCGGACCGGCTTGCCCTCCTTGCCGAGGACGTCGAGCCCGAACGCGTCGGCGTACTTCCGGCCGAGCTGGAAGATGTGCCCGATCTCGATGGCCCGGTCGAGCCGCAGCCCGGCGCCGCAGGAGGGGCAGGGGTCGCCCTCCTCGACGACGACCACGTCCAGGTACCGGTCCACCTCGAAGTCGCGCCCGCAGACCACGTTCCGCGCGTGCGTATCGGGCTTGTTGGCGCCCGTCACCCAGGAGGTGCCCGGCGCGATGCGGGGGTCGGCGAGGTAGCGGACCTTTTCCAGGCCCTGCGGGCCCACGTAGCCGCGTACGAGGTCGGGCCGGCCGGTGAAGTCCTCCGCCGTCACCAGCTCCACGACCGCCGGGGCCAGGTGCTCCCCGAGCTTGCCCAGGTCGACCTCCCGGTCGCCCGGTACGCCGACGGCGGTGATCTCGCCGTCCACCTTCACGAGGAGGTTCTTCAGCGTCGCGGAGGCGGGGACGCCCAGGTGCGCCGCCAGGGTCTCGATGGTGGGGGTGTCGGGGGTCGGGATCTCCTCCAGCGGGCCGTGCTCCCCCGCGGCCGGGGCCAGGGCGAAGGTGACCGCCTCCGTGTTGGCCGCGTAGCCGCAGGAGGGGCAGTCGGCGAAGGTGTCCTCACCGGCCGGGGCCGGGGCCAGGAACTCCTCCGACGCCGAGCCGCCCATCGCGCCCGAGACCGCCGACACGACCCGGTGGTCGAGGCCGAGCCGCTCGAAGATGCGTACGTAGGCCTCGCGGTGGAGCCGGTAGGACTCCGCGAGACCCTCGTCGGACACGTCGAAGGAGTACGAGTCCTTCATCTGGAACTCGCGGCCGCGCAGGACGCCCGAGCGGGGCCGCGCCTCGTCCCGGTACTTGGTCTGGATCTGGTACAGCATGACCGGCAGGTCCTTGTAGGACGTGCACTGGTCCTTGACCAGCAGGGTGAAGATCTCCTCGTGGGTGGGGCCGAGCAGGTAGTCCGCGCCCTTGCGGTCCTTGAGCCGGAAGAGCAGGTCCCCGTACTCCGACCAGCGCCCGCTGACCTCGTACGGCTCCTTCGGCAGCAGCGCCGGGAGCAGCACTTCCTGCGCCCCGATCCCGTCCATCTCCTCGCGGACGATGCGCGAGACGTTGTCCAGGACCCGCTTGCCGAGCGGCAGCCAGCTCCACACTCCGGCGGAGCTGCGCCGGACGTAGCCGGCCCGGACCAGCAGGCGGTGGCTGAGGGTTTCCGCGTCGGCGGGGTCCTCGCGGAGGGTCTTGGCCATGAGGCGGGACATGCGCTGCACGTGTTGCGTTGACATGACGGGAGGCTATCGGGGCCCGCGGGGGCCGCGGAAATGCTTTGAGGGCCACGGGGGCCGGGGTGGCCGGGGCGCGGGCGGGGCAGGCGGGGGTCAGGGCCTGCGCAGCGGCAGCGGGGCGCCCATGACGGCGTACGGGAGGCTCGCGCTCGGGAAGAGGACCTGGCGGGCGAGGTCCGTGTAGCCCAGCGAGCGGTAGAGCCCGCGGGCGGGGCTTTCGGTGTCGATCGCGGAGAGGATCGAGCGCTCCTCGGCGGCGGTGTCGGTGATCTCGGTGATGAGGGCGCGGCCGACTCCGTTGCCCTGGAACCCGGGGTGCACGTGGAGCTCGGTGATCACGAAGGAGCCGTCGAGCCAGCCCTCGTGGCCGCCGGTGCGCAGGTAGGGCTCGACGATTCCGGACCACCAGTGCGAGCGGTCGTTGGGCATGCCGTAGACGAACCCGGCGAGCACCCCGTCGTCGGTGAAGGCGCCGAGCGCGCGGGCGCCGCGGCAGGTCATGTGGCGCTGGACGATGTAGCGCCGGATGCCGACCTCCTCCTCGCTGAGCCCGAAGGCCATGGCCTGCACGCGCAGGGCCTCGTCGACCCGGGCGGCGAGGTCGAGGGGCCCGATGCGCAGTCCGGCGGGCCGGCCGGGGTCGTCTCCCGCGGGGGTTGGCATCATGCGGCGACCTTACTGGCCGACCGCGGGGTGGGACAGGAAGATCGGAGCGGGAAGATCGGAACAGGACGGTCGGACCGGCACGCACGGGGCGGCGACGCGCTCAGAACAGCACGCTCATGAACGCGCCGACCTCGCGGAAGCCGACCCGGCGGTAGGAGGCGCGCGCGGCGGTGTTGAAGTCGTTGACGTACAGGCTGACCACGGGGGCCACGTCCCGGAGCGCGTAGGCGACGACGGCGGCCATCCCGGTCTCGGAGTGCCCGCGGCCGCGGAACTCGGGGGCCACCCAGACGCCCTGGATCTGGCAGGCGCGGGAGGTCGCGGCGCCGATCTCGGCCTTGAAGACGACCTTGCCGTCCTGGACGCGGGCGAAGGAACGGCCGCTCGCGACCAGCTCGGCGACCCGGGCCTGGTAGAGCAGGCCGCCGTCGCCGGTCATCGGGGAGATGCCGACCTCTTCGGTGAACATGGCCACGCACGCGGGCATGATCAGGTCCATCTCGTCCTTGCGGATCCGGCGGACCCGGGGGTCGGCGGCCACCGCGGTGGACGGCTGCTCCATGATCATGAGCGGCTGGCAGGAGCGGACGTCGCGGGCCGGGCCCCAGCTCGGCTCCAGGAGCTGCCAGAGCAGGCCGGTGGCCTCGGCGGGGCCGACGATGGAGGAGCAGCGGCGGCCGGTGCGCCGGGCGCGGTCGGCGAAGGCCCGTACCGCGTCGGGTTCGGCGCAGACGGGCACCAGGTTGGCGCCGGCGTAGCAGAGCGAGCGGAGCTCGCCGTCGGCGTACCAGCCCCACATCTCGCCGCCCAGGCGCCACGGGTCGAGCCCGGCGACCTGGACCCGGGAGGTGACGAAGGCGTTCTGGACCGGGTCGCGTCCGAGGATGTCGAGCGCGGCGTCGAGATCACTGGGCTCAAGGACCCGGGTGGTGGTCTGCGTCAACACTGGGGCCTCACCATGCAAGTCTGCTGATCTCCGCACTGTACCCGGAGCGGCTCCGAGATGCCCCCGAGGCCCCTCGGGGGCGCCTGCGGGGCGGGGTCCGCCCGCAGGCCCGCACGCCGACGGGCCCGGAGCCGCACCTGCGGCTCCGGGCCCGTCACCTGCTGCGGGAAAGCAGCGGGAACCAGCGGGAACTAGACGCCGATGGCGACCGTCGGCTCGCCCGACATCACGCCGTCCTTCTCCATCTGCTCGGCGATCTTCATCGCCTCTTCGATGAGGGTCTCGACGATCTTCGACTCGGGGACGGTCTTGATGACCTCGCCCTTGACGAAGATCTGGCCCTTGCCGTTGCCGGAGGCGACGCCCAGGTCGGCCTCACGGGCCTCGCCGGGGCCGTTGACGACGCAGCCCATGACCGCGACGCGCAGCGGGACCTCCATGCCCTCCAGGCCCGCCGTGACCTCCTCGGCCAGCTTGTAGACGTCCACCTGGGCACGCCCGCAGGACGGGCAGGAGACGATCTCCAGGCGGCGCGGCTTGAGGTTCAGCGACTCCAGGATCTGGATGCCGACCTTGATCTCCTCGACCGGCGGGGCGGACAGCGAGACGCGGATCGTGTCGCCGATGCCCTCGGAGAGCAGTGCGCCGAAGGCGACGGCGGACTTGATCGTGCCCTGGAACGCCGGTCCGGCCTCGGTGACGCCGAGGTGCAGCGGGTAGGTGCACTGGGCGGCCAGCTGGCGGTAGGCGTTGACCATGACCACCGGGTCGTTGTGCTTGACCGAGATCTTGATGTCGCTGAAGCCGTGCTCCTCGAAGAGGGAGGCCTCCCACAGCGCGGACTCGACCAGCGCCTCGGGCGTGGCCTTGCCGTACTTCTTCAGCAGTCGCGCGTCGAGCGAGCCGGCGTTGACGCCGATGCGGATCGGGGTACCGGCGTCCTTGGCGGCGCGCGCGATCTCCTTGACCTTGTCGTCGAACTGCTTGATGTTGCCGGGGTTCACGCGGACGGCGGCGCAGCCGGCATCGATCGCGGCGAACACGTACTTCGGCTGGAAGTGGATGTCGGCGATGACCGGGATGTTCGACTTCTTCGCGATCACGGCGAGCGCGTCGGCGTCGTCCTGCGTCGGGCAGGCCACGCGGACGATGTCGCAGCCGGAAGCGGTCAGCTCCGCGATCTGCTGGAGCGTGGCCCCGATGTCGGAGGTCCTGGTGGTGGTCATCGACTGCACGGAGATCTGCGCGTCGCCGCCGACGGCCACCGAGCCGACCTGGATCTTTCGGCTGACCCTGCGGTCGGCGAGCTTCGTCGGCACGGCCGGCATTCCGAGAGAGATGGCAGTCATCTGCTGTGCAACCCCAAGGTGTGGATATAGGTGCCGGGATCGGCGGGCCCCAGCGTCCGAGATTACGCCAACCGGCACGTCTCCCGCGCATCGCAGGGGGTGTGCCACCCGAACGTAGGGAGCCGGGCACGATGCGTGCCCGGCTCCGGTCCGCATGCTGTACGGGTGCCCCGTACGACGATCCGACGATCTTTCGATCAGGTGATTTTGATGGGGTTGACCACATCTGCGGCCAGCACCAGCAAGGTGAAGCAGAGGAAGACCCCGGCCACCACGTACGCCGCGGGCATCAGCCTCGCCACGTCGAACGGGCCCGGGTCGGCGCGCCGGAAGACCCGGGCGAAGGCCCGCCGCACCGACTCCCACAGGGCGCCCGCGATGTGCCCGCCGTCCAGGGGCAGCAGGGGCAGCATGTTGAACAGGAAGAGGGAGAGGTTGAACATGCCCAGGACGTTCAGCATGATCGACACCCGCTGCTCGCTCGGAATGTCCAGGGTGGCGATCTCCCCGTTGATCCGGGCCGCGCCGACGATGCCCATCGGGGAGTCGGCCTCGCGCTCGGCTCCGTTGAAGACCGAGTTCCACAGGGCCGGGATCTTGCCCGGAAGCTCGGCCAGGCCCTGCACGCTGCTCTGGACGACCTCGCCGACCCGGTCCGCGGACTGGGTGAAGCTGAGCGGGGCGATCACGGACTTCGGGCCGACGCCGAGATAGCCGGCCGAGACGTACTCGCCCTTGACGTAGCCGCCGTGGCCGTCGGTCTTGCCCACCCGGTTCTCCACGAGGCTCGCCCGGAGGGTCACCTCCTGCCCGTCGCGCAGGACGGTGAGGGTGGCAGGTCCGATGGTGTCGCGGATGTTCTTCTGCAGGGTGGCCCAGTCCTCGACCGGCTTGCCCTGGAAGGCCACGATCTTGTCGCCGGCCTTCACGCCCGCGGCCTTCGCCGGGGCCGCCGGGTCGCCGGCCCGGCAGGTGTCGCGGTTCTCGCTCTGCTTGATGACGCAATCGGTGACGGTCTGGACCTGGGTGGTCGTCTGCTGCACCCCGAAGGTCATCCACACGCCGAAGAAGAGCGCCATCGCCAGGACCAGGTTCATGAACGGGCCCGCGAACATCACGATCACGCGCTTCCACGGCTTGCGCGTGTAGAAGAGCCGCGATTCGTCGCCCGGCTGCAGCTCCTCGTACGCCGCCGAGCGCGCGTCCTCGATCATCGAGCGGAACGGCGACGTGGAGCGGGCGGTGATCTTGCCGTCCTCGCCCGGCGGGAACATCCCGATCATGCGGATGTAGCCGCCCATCGGGATGGCCTTGAGCCCGTACTCGGTGTCGCCCTTCTTGCGCGACCAGATGGTCCGGCCGAAGCCGACCATGTACTGGGGCACGCGGATGCCGAAGAGCTTGGCCGTGGAGAGGTGGCCGAGCTCGTGCCAGGCGATCGAGAAGAGCAGCCCGACGACGAATACGAGCACGCCGATCAGGGTCAGCAGTACGGTCATGCGCGCGCCTCCACGGCGGCCCGCGCCGCCATCTCCTGTGCCCGGGCCCGGGCCCAGGCCTCCGCTTGAAGGACGTCCGTGACCGTGAGGGAAGTTCCCCCGGCCGGCGTCCCGTGCTCATCGACCACGGCAGAGACCGTATCCATGATTGCTGTGAACGGGAGCCGACCGGCCAGGAAGGCCTCTACGCACTCCTCGTTCGCCGCATTGAACACGGCGGGCGCGGTACCGCCCAGGGCGCCGACGTGCCGGGCCAGGCCCACCGCCGGGAAGGCCTCCGTGTCCAGCGGGAAGAACTCCCAGGTGGACGCCTTGGTCCAGTCGAAGGCGGTGGACGCGTCCGGGACCCGCTGGGGCCAGCCGAGGCCGATCGCGATCGGGCCGCGCATGTCCGGCGGGGTGGCCTGGGCCAGCGTGGAGCCGTCCGTGAACTCCACCATGGAGTGCACGTACGACTGCGGGTGGACCACGACCTCGATCCGCTCGAAGGGGATGTCGTAGAGCAGGTGCGCCTCGATGACCTCCAGCCCCTTGTTGACCAGGGTCGCCGAGTTGACGGTGATCACCGGGCCCATCGCCCAGGTCGGGTGGGCCAGCGCGTCCTGCACCGTGACCGAGGCCAGCTCGGCGCGGGTGCGGCCGCGGAAGGGCCCGCCGGAGGCGGTGACCACGAGCTTGCGCACCTCGGCGCGGGTGCCGGCGGCGAGGGCCTGGAAGAGCGCCGCGTGCTCGGAGTCGACCGGGATGATCTGGCCCGGCTTCGCCAGGGCCTTCACCAGCGGGCCGCCGACGATCAGCGACTCCTTGTTGGCGAGGGCCAGCGTCCGCCCGGCCTTCAGCGCGGCGAGGGTGGGCGCGAGGCCGATGGAACCGGTGATGCCGTTGAGCACGGTGTGGCACTCGGAGGCGGCGAGCTCGGTCGCCGCGTCCGGTCCGGCGAGGATCTCGGGCAGCGGCTCACCGGCGCCGTACTCGGCGTCCAGCGCCTCCTTGAGGGCCGGTACGACGTCTTCGCGCGCGACGGCCACCGTCTTCACGCGCAGCAGCCGGGCCTGCTCGGCCAGCAGCGCGACCCGGCCGCCGGCGGCGGACAGGGCCGTGACCCGGAACCGGTCCGGGTTGCGCAGGGCGAGGTCGATGGCCTGGGTCCCGATGGACCCGGTGGAGCCGAGGATGACGATGTCCCGACGGCCGGCCGCGGGGTCGAAGAGGAGGTGCGGATCGGCGAGGGGGGATGGGCGGTCGCTCATGGACCCATTGTTGCCGCAACTCAGGGGCGCCCGGACACTGAGCCCCCATCCGTGACCCGAAGGAGAAGGTGCGGCAGCGTCCCGGCGAAGTCCGGGAGCGTACTGGCCACCCGCCACCAGGCGTCCGGATCGGAGCCGAGGGCCAGCGCGAACAGCCTGTCGGCCTCGGACCGCGCGGCGAGCACGGGGGCGGCCGGTTCGTGGCGGTCGGGATGGTCCACCTCACCCAGCCAGTGGTCCTCGTCCAGGGCCCAGCAGGCGGGCGCCTTGTGCCGGATCACGTCCTCGCCGGTGAGCAGCCCCCGGGCGAGGCAGTCGCGCACCCACCGGATGTCCTCCTGGACGGACTCCATGGGCACCGCGAGGCTCGCCAGGGCCAGTTCGCGGTCCACGCCCGCGACGGGCTCGGCGGGCCGGGGCGCCACGGAACGCACCGCCTCGGCGAGCCCGGGGACCGGTCGTGGCGCTTCGGCGGGCTCCGCCAGGGTGCCGCGCACGATCCGGGCCACCAGGACCGGCAGGGTGCCCGGGAAGGCGGGCGCGTGGCGCAGCAGCTCCGCCCAGAGCCGGGGGTCGTCGCGCAGGGGGCGCAGCGCCCGGGCGACGGCCGTGCGCATCCCCGTCCGCTCGGGCAGGGTCCAGCGCAGGCCGCGGGCCCCGGTCAGGTCGGTGAGCCGCAGGGTGCGGTGCGCGGGGGCCACGTGGGCGACGAGCTCCTCGTGCGTGACCCGGCCCATCCGCACGGCGCGGACGGCGGGCCGGTACCAGAAGCGCCCGTCCGGCGCCGCGGAGGCGAGCAGCCCCTGGACGGCGTCCCGGGGCAGGTCCAGGGCGAGCAGCAGGGCTTCGACGGAGCCGGCCGGCAGCGGCTCGCGGAGGTGTTCGGCGAGCAGCGGCTCCGGGTCCGGGTCGTGGCGCAGCGCCAGGATGTCCAGCGCGACCCGTGGCCGGCGGCCGTGCCGGCGCAGCAGGCCGGTGAGCTCGGCCGCGGTGAGCGGCCCCTCGCCGGGGTCCCGGCCGAGCTCGGCGCGGAGCACCGGCAGGAGTTCGGGCGGGGTCCGGCGGCGGGCGTACCGGGCGGGCCCGGGCAGGCCGGACAGCGGCCGGCCCACGACGCGGGGGTTGCGAGCTACGTAGCTGCGGTCGGTCTCGCTCCCGTGGCGGAGCAGCAGGGTGACGGTCGAGGCCGCCAGCCATTCGTCCCGGCACAGGTACTTGAAGGCGGGCTCATCGAGCCGCCCGATCATGTCGGTGACGACGTGGTCCGGTGCGTGGCGCAGGACGTGCGCCACGCACCAGGCCAGCCGTCGGCTGGTGCGGTCTTCCTCGGCCGTCGGCATCGTCCTCGTCCGCCTCGCGCTGTGCTGGTGGGGGTACCCGTACCCGTACCGGTACCCCCACTCATCCTCGTACATCTGTCCGATGTCCGGCGATGATTTCAGGTCAGCGCAGCGGCCGGTGGACGTTTTCGCGGGTGGAGGGGCCGGGGGTGGCGTCGGCGATCCACGGTCCGTCGCCTGAGGGGTCCAGGATTCCCTCCTCCAGCCAGGTGTAGGCGCCGTTCAGGACCCCGGCGACGACCTTGCGGTCCAGGTCGTCGGTGTTGTCCCAGAGCCGCCCGAAGAGCTCCTCCACGCGGAGCCGGGACTGCCGGCAGAAGGCGTCGGCCAGCTGGTAGGCCTCGCGGCCGTGCTCGCCGGAGGCCCGCAGGTGCTCGGCGCGCACGCAGGCCGCGCTCATCGCGAAGAGCTCGGCGCCGATGTCGACGATCCGGCCGAGGAACCCCTGCTTGGTCTCCATCCGGCCCTGCCAGCGGGACATGGCGTAGAAGGTCGACCGGGCGAGTTTGCGCGACCCGCGTTCGACGTAGCGCAGATGGGTGGCGAGGTCGGGGTGGCCGCTCGGGTGGAAGGCCCGGTAGGAGCCGGGGACCTGCCCGGCGCCGGTGGCGAGCTGCGGCAGCCAGCGGGCGTAGAACCCGGCGGCGCGGGCGCCCGCCTTCGCCTTGTCTCCCAGGGCCTTCTCCGGGTCGATGAGGTCGCCGGCCACCGACAGGTGGGCGTCCACGGCCTCGCGGGCGATCAGCAGGTGCATGATCTCGGTGGATCCCTCGAAGATCCGGTTGATGCGCAGGTCGCGGAGCATCTGCTCGGCCGGCACGGCCCGCTCGCCGCGGGCGGCGAGGGACTCGGCGGTCTCGAAGCCGCGCCCGCCGCGGATCTGGACCAGCTCGTCGGCCATCAGGCAGGCCATCTCGGAGCCGTAGAGCTTGGCGAGGGCGGCCTCGATGCGGATGTCGTTGCGGTCCTCGTCGGCCATCTGGGAGGCCAGGTCGACCACGGCCTCCAGGGCGAAGGTGGTGGCCGCGATGAAGGAGATCTTGGCGCCGACGGCCTCGTGCAGGCCGACCGGACGTCCCCACTGCTCGCGTACGCCGGACCATTCGCGGGCGATCTTCAGGCACCACTTCCCCGCGCCCACGCACATGGCGGGCAGCGACAGCCGGCCGGTGTTCAGCGTGGTCAGCGCGATCTTCAGGCCGGCGCCCTCGGCGCCGATGAGCTGGGCCGCGGGGACCCTGACCCGGTGGAAGCGGGTGACGCCGTTCTCCAGGCCGCGCAGGCCCATGAAGGCGTTGCGGTGCTCGACGGTGATGCCCGGCGAGTCGGCCTCGACGACGAAGGCGGTGATCCCGCCGCGGTGGTTCTCGCTCTTGGGAACCCGGGCCATGACGACGAGCAGGTCGGCGACGACCCCGTTGGTGGTCCAGAGCTTCACGCCGTCCAGGACGTACGCGTCCTCCCCGTCCGGGACCGCCGTGGTGGCCAGGCGCGCCGGGTCGGAGCCGACGTCCGGCTCGGTGAGGAGGAAGGCGCTGATGGCGGTGGTCGCGCAGCGCGGCAGGTAGGCGTCCTTCTGCTCCTGGGTGCCGAACATCTTCAGCGGCTGCGGTACGCCGATCGACTGGTGGGCGGAGAGCAGGGCGCCGATGGCCGGGCTGACGGAGCCGACGAGGGCGAGCGCCTTGTTGTAGTACACCTGGGTGAGGCCGAGGCCCCCGTACTTCGGGTCGATCTTCATGCCGAGCGCGCCGAGCTCCTTCAGCCCGCGCACGGTCTCGTCGGGGATCTTCGCCTCGCGCTCGATGCGCGCCCCGTCGATGGAGGTCTCGCAGAACTCCCGCAGCCTGGCCAGGAAGGCCTCCCCGCGCCGGACGTCCTCCTCGGCGGGGAGCGGGTGGGGGTGGATCAGGTCGAGCCGGAACCGTCCGAGGAACAGCTCCTTGGCGAAGCTCGGCCGCTGCCAGTTCTGTTCCCGGGCCGCTTCCGCGACCTGCCGTGCCTCGCGCTCGGTCACCTTGGGCTGTGCGGGCGGTACGGGCCGTGCGGGCTGGGTCTCGCTGTCGCCGGGCTGTGTTGCGGACATGAGGGGGCTCACCTCGCCGCCGAGAGAGGGGGTGCTTACCGGTGGGTGCTACCAGTGAGTCGTACCCGTTTCGGGCGGCGGGGAAGCGGCGGTAAAAGGGGGACGTCCGGAGCGTCCCCCCATCGGCGCACACGGCTTCGGGCGCGCTCGGCTTCGGGCGCGCTCGGACGCCAGGGCGCGCTCAGGCGCCGTGACGGGCCACGGCCAGGTGGGCGACCTGCTCCGCGTGGGGGACGAGGTAGAAGTGGTCGCCCTCGAAGACGTGGGAGGCGAAGGCGCCCGTGGTGACCGTCGACCAGGCCCGGGCGCCGAGCGGGGTGACGCGGGGATCGCGGTCACCCGTGAGGGCCACGACGTCCGCGCGCAGCAGTGGAGCGTCCTCGCGGCGGCGGTAGGTGTCGATCAGGCGGAAGTCGTTGCGGATGACCGGCAGGAACAGCTCGCGCAGTTCCGGGTGGCTCCAGACCTCCACGTGGGGACCGCCCAGGTCGGTGACGGCCGCGATCAGCTCTTCGTCCGTGCGCGGAGGGAGCACGGCAGTGGGAGCGGGGAGTCCGCGACCCGAGACGCACAGACGCGTGACGTGGTCCGCCCCGGCGGCTTCGAGGCGCAGGAGGCTCTCGTACGCCACGGCCGCGCCCATGCTGTGGCCCAGCAGCACCGTGGGCACGGGAGTCTCGGCCAGGAGTTCCACGGCGACCTGCGGTACCAGCGCGTCCATCGTCGGGATCAGCGCTTCGCCCATGCGGGTTTCGCGTCCCGGGTACCGCACTGCCACGACTTCGACCGAAGGATCCAGGTGCCGGGGCCAGTCGCGGAAGAACCCCGCGCCGCCTCCCGCGTGCGGGAAGCACACCAGGCGCAGGGCGGGGTCTGCAACGGCGCGGTGGCGGACCAGGTAGGACACGTGCGACTCGATTCGTCGGCCGGGGATCGTCTCGCCCGGCGGCGTGGAGCTGCGCACGCGGGCGCTCACGACCCTGCCACACGGCGTCCGCGGCCTGCGGCTCCGGGGGCCCCGGGGTGACAGGTCCCGCGGTCCCCGCGGCAAAAGGAGACGGCCGGAGCCCCCGCACAGTAGGCTCCGGCCGTCGGCTTGGTGGCCGTACGAGTTCGGTCAGATGTCGAGGCCGCTGAGGACCAGGACCCGCTCGTAGGTGTAGTCGTCCATCGCGTAGCGCACGCCCTCGCGGCCCACACCGGACTGCTTGACGCCGCCGTACGGCATCTGGTCGGCGCGGTAGGACGGGACGTCGCCGACGATCACGCCGCCGACCTCCAGCTCGCGGTGGGCGCGGAACGCGGTCTGGATGTTCCGCGTGAAGACGCCGGCCTGCAGACCGAACTTCGAGTCGTTGACGGCGGCGAAGGCCTCGTCGGTGTTCTCGACCCGGCGCAGGGTGAGGACCGGTCCGAAGACCTCCTCGGTGGCCAGGGTCACGCCCGCGGGCACCTCCGCGACGACGGTGGGCTCGTACGAGGCACCCTCGCGCTTGCCGCCCGTGAGCAGCTTGGCTCCGGCGGCCACGGCCTCGTCGACCCAGGACTCGACCCGCTTGGCGGCGTCCTCGGAGACGAGGGGCCCGACGTCGGTGGCGGAGTCGTTCGGGTCGCCGGTGACCTGCTCGCGGACCTTGGCGACGACCTTCTCGACGAGGCGGTCGTAGACCGTCGCGTCGGCGATCACGCGCTGCACGCCGATGCAGGACTGGCCGGCCTGATAGTTCGAGAAGGTCGCGATGCGGGTCGCGGCCCAGTCGAGGTCGGCCTCCGAGGACCAGTCCTCCAGGACCACGGCCGCGGCGTTGCCGCCGAGCTCCAGGGTGCAGTGCTTGTGGGGCACGGCCTGCTGGATGGCGTAGCCGACCTTGTCCGAACCGGTGAAGGAGATGACAGGCAGGCGCTCGTCCTTGACCAGCTCCGGCATCTTGTCGTTGGCGACGGGCAGCACGGACCAGGAACCGGCCGGCAGGTCGGTCTCGGCGAGCAGCTCGCCGAGGATCAGACCGGAGAGCGGGGTGGCCGGGGCCGGCTTCAGGATGATCGGCGCGCCGACGGCGATGGCGGGGGCCACCTTGTGGGCGCACAGGTTCAGCGGGAAGTTGAAGGGCGCGATGCCCAGGACCGGACCCTTGACGAAGCGGCGGGTCAGGGCCAGACGGCCGACGCCGCCGGCGTCGGTGTCCAGGCGCTGGGCCTCTCCGCCGTTGAAGCGGCGGGCCTCTTCCGAAGCGAAGCGGAACACGGACACCGCACGGCCGACCTCACCGCGGGCCCACTTGATCGGCTTGCCGTTCTCGGCGGAGATCAGCAGCGCGATCTCCTCGGTGCGCTCGGCGAGCCGGCGGGCGACGTGGGCCAGGGCCTCGGCGCGTACGTGGGCCGGGGTCGCGGAGAACTCCGCGGTCACGGCGTACGCGGCGGCCACGGCCTCTTCGACCTGGGCGTCGGTCGGGACGCTCACGGTACCGACGAGGCGGCCGTCCCACGGGGAGTGGACGTCGAAGCTGTCGTCGCCCGTGGCCTGGCGGCCGGCGAGCCAGAAGGCGTGGGTGGAAGTCATGCTGATCCCGGCCCTTCGGAGTGTGTGCGGTGGGTCCTTGTCCCCTCCACCGTAGGACTCCGCCGGGGTTTCGGCGTTTGTCCGGCGTGGAGTACGTGCGTGGCGCGGCGCGCCGCTTTGTCAGTGTCGGGGCGGCCGCCGCCCGTGCGGGGCCCCGCCGGGGGCTCGTACGGGGCCCCGGGCGGCCCGGCTGCGCGGGTGCGGGCACCCGCTGCGCGGGGCGGAGTCCCCTACCAGCCCTTCGCCCGTTCCCCGGGGCTGCGCCCCGGACCCCCTGGGGCTCCGCCCCCGGGAACGGCGCCGCACGCGGCAAGGGTCCGGGCGGAGCCCGGGGAACGGTGGAAGGGCTGGTAGGGGCTCCCGCCCCGCGCAGCGGCCGGTCCGAGCGCCCGGTCGGGGTTACGTCGGGGCCGAGGTGGCCTTCAGGGCGAGCCACAGCTCCATGCGGACGTCCGGGTCGTCCAGGGAACGGCCGAGGATCTCCTCCACCCGCCGCATCCGGTAGCGCAGCGTGTGGCGATGGACGCCCAGGTCGGCCGCCGCCGCGTCCCACTGCCCGTGGCGGGAGAGCCAGGCCTGGAGGGAGGCCACCAGGTCGCCCCGGCCCTTCTCGTCGTGCTCGCGCAGCGCCCGCAGCGTGCCGTCCGCGAAGGCCCGTACCGCGTCGTCGGCGAGCAGCGGCAGGACCGAGCCCGCCGCCAGGTCCTCGTGTTCGACCATGGGGCGGCCGCGCCGCCGGGCCACGGCCAGGGCCTGGTCGGCCTGTTTGAAGGCCGCCGCCACGCCGGAGGCCACCGCGGGCGCCGACAGGCCGAGGACCAGCTCGTCCGGCTCCGGCTCGCCCGTTTCCCGGCCGCGCCGGGATTCCAGGGCCTCCGCGTGTTCCCCACACGCCTGGACCGCCGATCCGCCATCGGACGCCAGGACCACGAGGCGGCCCGGCTCCGACACCACCAGCAGGGTCTCCCCCGTGCGCGCCGCCGCCGACTCCACGGCGTCGGCCAGCAGCGCCAGGCCCTCCGGCTGGGCCGTGCCGGCCAGGGCGGGTTCCGCCACGAGGATCCGGAACGGCGCGTCGAGCAGGGCCCCGTACAGGTCCCCGGCCACGGCCTGGGCGTGCTCCGCCTGGCCGGCGAGCAGCATGCGCAGCACGGCGGCGCCGAGCCGGGACTCCGCGTCGTGCAGGGAGCGGGAGCGTTCGGTGGTGAGGGTCAGCAGGGCGACCGCGGAGTGCACGGCGTACCGCTCCGCCGTGCCGAGCGGGGCCCCGGTGCCGACCGCGAGGGCTCCGCGGGCCCGCCGCCCGGTGCCCAGCGACTGGAGTTCGACGCGGTCCTCGGAGCCGCCGACCACGGCGCTGGCCGGCGCCGGGCGCTCCCGCAGGCGTTCCACGTCGGGGGTGAGCCGGGCGGCCCGGCGCGCGGCCCAGTCGGGCGCGGCCGCGACGACGGCGCCCGAGGTGTCGTACAGGGCGGCCCAGCCGTGCACGTGCGCCGCCAGCTTCGTCAGCAGTTCGGCGGGCCCGTCGGCGGACAGCGCGGCCCGGGTCAGCTCGCGCTGCGCCTCGAAGCCCGCGGTCACGGCCCGGTACTGGTCGGCGGCGAGGGCGGCGGAGACGGCCTTGCTGATGGCGAGGAACGGGGTGCGCCGGGGCACCTCCAGCAGCGGCAGGTCCTCGGCAGTGGCGGCTTCCACGAGCGCCTCGGGCACGGCGTCGTAGTTCACGCCGATGGCGAAGCCGATGCCGACGACCCCGGCCGCCGCGAGCCTGCGGACGTAGCGCCGCATCTCCTCGGGGTCCTCCGCGTCCAGCTTCATCGCGGTGATGAGGAGGAGCTCCCCGCCCTCCATGTAGGGGACGGGGTCGGCGAGCTCACTGACGTGGGCCCAGCGCACGGGGGTGTCGAGGCGGCCCTCCCCGGCCCGGACGCTGAGCTTGAGCGCCGAGTGCTGGACGAGCGAGGCGAGGGTGAGCGGCATGGGTACCGGGGCGCCTTAGGAAGAGGGAGGAGGGTGCGGCGGCGGCGAGGTGCCGACGGAGGATTCTCGCCGTGGACCACCACCGCGGATTTCGCCGTGTCGTACGAACGGCTCTCTTGATTCTGCCACCCCGTACGGGTTCACCCCGTCCCGGCGATGTCCTCCCCCTCAGCCCTGACCCCCGAGCCGCACCAGCAGCGGGGCGGCCCGCTCGCCGCGGACGGAGGTGAGGGAGAGCACGGCGTGGCCGGGGGGCACGGTGTTGGCGAGAGCAGAGGCCGACCAGCGTTCCCGCTCCACCTTCCGCACGGTGACCGCGTCCGTGGTGACCGCCTTGCCGGTGATCACCTTGCGCACCGCGTGCACGGCCCGGGTGAAGGGCTGGTCGGCGTAGACCGTACGGCTCGTGACGTCCCGCGTCTCGACCAGCTCGGTTCCCCAGGCGTCGGCGAACCACTTGCCGTCCCACGTGGTGATTCCGGAGAAGACCATCCGGCAGCCGACCGCTCCGAGGAGCGGGGTACGCAGCGCTTCGGGTACGTCGTCCAGGGTGCGCAGCGCCAGCAGGACTCCCGCGTTGGCCGAGCGGAGCCCCTGCATGCTGCGCACGGCCTCGGCGGTGAGGGTGTGCGAGGCGTCGTCGAGAACCAGGAAGGCGAAGAGGGAACGGTCGGCACGGGCCGCGGCCGCCGCGTTGAACTGGGCGAGGAGCAGCCGCGCGAGCAGCCGGGAGGCATCCGGGTGGCCACGCTCCGGAAGATCCACGCGGACCCGCACAGGGTGTCCCAGAGCGCGGAGGGAGAAGGGCCGTCCACCGCCGGCGGTGTCGAAGAAGCCGTGGAACGCCGGCCGGTCGAGCAGCGCCACCCTGTCCGCGAGCACGGGTCCCGGGTCGCCGTGGGCGGCGTGCTGCCGCGCCCGGGCATCGAGCTCGCGCAGCATGGCCTGCTGCCCGGAACGCTCCAGCTCGTGACGCAGCGCCCCGAGCGCCTCAGGCAGTTGTTCGAGCAGCGCGCGCAGCTCGGGCACGGCCGGAAAGCGGCCGTACGCAGCACGGAACGGGCCGAGGATCTGGGCGAGGGCCGTTGCCGACCGGCGTACGTCGACGCCCGGCAGGTCTCCCACGAATGCTTCGGCGAGGAAGGAGGCCGCCTCGTCGGAGTCCCCGGTCCCGCCGTAGAGGTCGAGGTCGTGAACGGATCCGGGGTCACCCGGGCGCACCACGATGTCGTAGGCGTCGTCGGGCCCGAGCTGGGCTCCTGCGGCTCCGACAGCGATCACGGCGGCCCTCCCGGCCAGCGCCTGGAGGGCCAGCGACTCCACGACCGGCCTGACCAGCCGGTGGGTCTTGCCCGAGCCCGAGGGGCCGACGGCGAGGACCGAGGTGCCCAGCACCCCGGGGTCGAGGGCCAGCCCGGTCCCGCGGCGTTCTTGGGGGTTGGGCTCGGCATCGGTGACCCGGCCGAGCCTGACCTGCCCGACGGTCAGGTCGTGGGAGGCGGTGCGGCCCGGCAGGTCCCGGGCGCCCGACGGGTGGCCGCAGGCGGCCGCGCCCTTGTCCTGTACGGCTTCCACGAAGGCGGGGCGGCGCGAGGGGTCGGCCTTCACGGACTCCCAGGCCCGACCGATCCGCGCGTGGTCGACGTCGTTCATGCGCCCCGCCCGGGCCTCCGCGGCCAGCCGGTCCGCGGACGCCGACAGCCCGGCGGCCCGCAGCTGTGGCCAGCCGGCCGGGGAGTCCGGGCCGTCCGGGCTCACTGCGTGCGGGGCACCGGCGGGAAGGGCGGGAGCCCGGAGGCCGGCCAGCAGGGTGGCCCAGCCGCCGAGGCGGGCGAAGACGAGGACCACAGGTGCGTAGATCAGTACGTAGAGGACGTAGGTGATCACCGCACCGCCTGCCGTGCCGAGCTCCGCGTACGGCAGGTGCGAGAAGACCAGCGGATAGACCACGAGGGTCTCGCTCTCGATGAGCAGCCCGACGGTGAAGGCTCCTGCCGCGGCGCCCAGCGCGCGGTACCAGGGGCCGCGGGCGGCGATCAGCCGGTCGAAGGCGGTCCGCCAGCCGCCCATCTTGGCAAAGCCGAGGAGCAGTCCCACGGTGACCAGCAGTACGTAGACCTCCCGGGCCGCCTGGCCCCGGTGGTCGATCGGCTCGTTGGCCAGGCCGCCGCCCCACCAGCTGTCCGGGGTGAAGTAGTAGAGCGGGGACCCGACGAAGGGGAGGTTCCCGTCGAGGAAGGCTTGCCAGCACACGAAGAAGACGAGGAAGGAGACCACGACCCGCACGATCAGCGCCCGCTCGGTGGTCTCGGGCTTCGGCGCGGCCGGGGTGTAGGCGTAGCGCCAGATGCCGGGCTTCGCCTCCGGCCGCGGCACGCTCAGCCAAGCGGTGAAGGGAGACCCTTGCAAAGCGCCGGCCACGCCCGCGCCGGGGCTCCCCGGTGCGTACGCGGGCGGCGGCGGGGCCATCACCGGTCGCGGCGGCGAGGGCGGCGGTCCGGTCGGCCGGGGGATCTGGGGCCCGCCGGCCCCCACGCCGGGCGAGCCGCCGCAACTGCCGCGGCCCCCGCCGTGCGTACCGTCGGTGTCCATGTAACCCCTGCCCCCTGCCCGTTACCGCACTGCCCTGCGATGCCCTGCACCACGCTGCGCGCTCAATCTAGTGGCCGTCGCCGCCGCGCGGCCCGTACCCGGTCGTGATCCACAAGACAGGCGCGGATTCCTTCCTATGGCCGTCACGGACAAGGACACGCGGGCACCACTCCCGAACGGAGCATGCAGGACCACGCCTCCCGGGCCTAGCCTGCGGACAAAGACACAAGTGCGTCCGAAAACACCCCCACCCCCCAGGAGCCCCCTATGACCGCTGTCCCGCAGGAGCGCCGCATCGTCACCGCGATCCCCGGCCCCAAGTCGCAGGAGCTGCAGGCCCGCCGTCTGTCGACGGTGGCCGGTGGCGTGGGCTCCGTGCTTCCCGTCTTCACGGCCCGCGCGGGTGGCGGCATCATCGAGGACGTCGACGGCAACCGCATGATCGACTTCGGTTCCGGCATCGCCGTGACCTCGGTCGGCGCCTCCGCCGAGGCCGTCGTGCGCCGTGCCGCCGCGCAGCTCGCCGACTTCACCCACACCTGTTTCATGGTCACCCCCTACGAGGGCTACGTGGAGGTCTGCGAGGCCCTCGCCGAGCTCACCCCGGGTGACCACGCCAAGAAGTCGGCGCTGTTCAACTCCGGCGCCGAAGCCGTCGAGAACGCCGTCAAGATCGCCCGTTCGTACACCAAGCGCCAGGCCGTCGTCGTCTTCGACCACGGCTACCACGGCCGTACGAACCTCACGATGGCCCTGACCTCGAAGAACATGCCGTACAAGCAGGGCTTCGGGCCGTTCGCCCCCGAGGTCTACCGCGTCCCGGTCGCCTACGGCTACCGCTGGCCGACCGGCGCCGAGAACTGCGGCCCCGAGGCCGCCGCCCAGGCGATCGACAACATCGTGAAGCAGATCGGCGCCGAGAACGTCGCCGCGATCATCATCGAGCCGGTCCTCGGCGAGGGCGGCTTCATCGAGCCGGCCAAGGGCTTCCTCCCGGCGATCGTGAAGTTCGCCAACGACAACGGCATCGTCTTCGTCGCCGACGAGATCCAGTCCGGCTTCTGCCGCACCGGCCAGTGGTTCGCGTGCGAGGACGAGGGCATCGTCCCCGACCTCATCACCACCGCCAAGGGCATCGCGGGCGGCCTGCCGCTCGCCGCCGTGACCGGCCGCGCCGAGATGATGGACTCCGTGCACGGCGGCGGCCTGGGCGGCACCTACGGCGGCAACCCGGTGGCCTGCGCCGGTGCGCTCGGCTCCATCGAGACCATGAAGGAGCTCGACCTCAACGCCGCGGCGAAGAAGATCGAGTCCATCATGAAGGCCCGCCTGACGGCGATCCAGGAGAAGTACGACATCGTCGGCGACATCCGCGGCCGCGGCGCCATGATCGCGATCGAGCTCGTCAAGACCGACACTCCTGAAAACGTCGCGTCCAAGACCCCGAACCCGGAGGCGGCCGGCGCGCTCGCCAAGGCCTGCCACGCCGAGGGCGTGCTCGTCCTCACCTGCGGCACCTACGGCAACGTGCTCCGCTTCCTGCCGCCGCTCGTCATCGGCGAGGACCTGCTGAACGAGGGCCTGGACGTCATCGAGGCCGCGTTCGCGACCCTCTGATCGACGTACCGACCGACACTCCGGTCGAACGTCTGACACGCCCGGTAGAACGCGGAGGCGCGATCCTCGATCACCAAGCGATCACTACCGCGGGTAACGGTCGGGCACTGTGAAGAAGGTGTGGGGGGCCGATGGCGGGAGCGTTTTCCCGCTGTCGGTCCCCCTTCCGCTGCCGTACGGTTTCTGCAGATGAGTGAGACACCCCGCTCCCGGGAAACCGGAAGCGACACCAGTACCGGGCTTCCCCAGCGCCGCACTGGGCATGCGTTCGCGCACACTCTTCACCGATCGGACGGCCGCTCGCCCCAAACCCCCCGGGGCGCCCGGCAACCCGATCCGGGCGGCCGCCCCGGAACCACCCCCCCTGTTCCGGGGCGGCCGGCCACTCTCCCCTACGGCCTCGGCGCGCTCTGCGTCGCGCTCTTCGCCCTGATCACCTGGCAGGTCCTCGTGTCCGGGCCCCTGCTGGTCCCGGACGCCGCCCTCAGCCGGGCCCTCGTGCGCACCGTCCCCGACGCGGTCACCCAGCGCCTCTCCGACTTCGGCAACGTCCCGGTCGCGGTCCCCGTCCTGCTCCTCGCGGCCGGCTACGCCGCGTGGCGCGGCAACCGCCGGGGCGCGGCAACCGCGGCGCTGGCCATGGCCCTGGTGCCGGCCCTGGTGGTCCCGCTCAAGGAGTGGACCGGCCGGCCGGGCCCCCTGGAGCCCTGGGCCTCCGGCTACTACCCCTCGGGCCACACGGCCACCGCGTACGTGGCGTACGTGGGCGCGGCCCTGCTCGTGCGCCCGTACATCCGGGGCCGCTGGCCCCTCCCCCTCGCGGCCGCCCTCACCGCCCTGACGGCGACGGGGCTGATCCTGCGCGGCTACCACTGGCCCCTGGACGTCCTGGCCAGCCTCCTGATGTGCACGCCGCTGCTGCTCGCGGTGCGGAGCACGGCAGGGCCGGGGCGTGCACGCCCCGGCCCTGCCGCGTCCGACGGTCGCTCAGCCGCTGGTCAGCCGCCGAAGTAGGCGTCGAAGTTCTTCGAGAACTCCCAGCTGCCGAAGCGGTCCCAGTTGATCGACCAGGTCATCAGGCCGCGCAGGGCGGGCCAGGTGCCGTGGGTCTGGTAGGTCCCGCAGTTCGTCTTCTTCGTCAGGCAGTCCAGTGCCTTGTTGACCTCCGCCGGGGAGGTGTGGCCGTTGCCCGCGTTGGTCGTGGCCGGGAGGCCGATGGCGACCTGGTCGGCGCGCAGCGCCGGGAAGACGCGGGCGGTGTTGCCTGCCACCGGGAAGCCGGTGAGCAGCATGTCCGTCATGGCGATGTGGAAGTCGGCTCCGCCCATGGAGTGGTACTGGTTGTCGAGGCCCATGATCGAGCCCGAGTTGTAGTCCTGGACGTGGAGCAGGGTGAGGTCGTCGCGCAGGGCGTGGATGACCGGGAGGTAGGCGCCGGCGCGCGGGTCCTGGCCGCCCCAGGGGCCGGATCCGTAGTACTGGTAGCCGAGCTGGACGAAGAAGGTCTCGGGGGCCATCGTCAGGATGAAGTCCGGGCCGTACTTGGCCTTCAGGGTCTTCACGGCCGAGATCAGGTTGACGATCACCGGGGTGGTGGGGGCGCGGAAGTCGGTGTCGCCCGTGGCCAGGGAGAGCGAGTGGCCCTCGAAGTCGATGTCGAGGCCGTTGAGCCCGTACTCGTCGATGATCTTGCCGACGGAGGCGACGAAGGTGTCGCGGGCCGCCGTGGTGCCCAGCTGGACCTGGCCGTTCTGGCCGCCGATGGAGATCAGGACCTTCTTGCCGGCGGCCTGCTTGGCCTTGATGGCCGCCTTGAACTCCGCGGCCGATTCGACGGTCGGGCACTCGCTGACCGGGCAGAGCTGGAAGCGGATGTCACCGGAGGTGACCGAGGTGGGCTCGCCGAAGGCCAGGTTGATGACGTCCCACGAGGCGGGTACGTCGGCCATCCGGACGTAGCCGGAGCCGTTGGCGAAGCTGGCGTGCAGGTAGCCGACCAGGGCGTGGGCGGGCAGGCCCGGGTTGCCGGGGTTGCCGCCGCCGCTGGGCGTGGTCACGGGGACGGCCGCGCTCTTGGGGGATTCGCCGGCCGCGTTGACCGCGCTGACCTGGAAGGAGTAGGTCGTGGAGGCGGTGAGCCCGGTGACCGTCGCCGAGGTGGCGCTGACGGTGGTCGGGTTCGCGCCGTCCCGGTAGACCTTGTACGAGGTGGCCCCGGTGGCAGACGCCCAGGAGAGGCCGACGGTGGTGGAGGAGGAGGCCGACGCGGTGAGCCCGGTGGGGGCGGCCGGGATCTGGGGGCCGGGTCCGGAGCCGCCGGGGTCGGGGCCGACGAGGGTCACGTCGTCGGTGAACTGCGGCGGCTGGCCGTACCAGCCCTGCGTGTACACGGTCACCGAGGTGGTGCTCGCGCCGGTACGGAAGCTCGTGCTCAGCTGCTTCCAGGCACCCGGGGTCTGCGTCCAGGTCTGCGGGTCCGTGGTCCCGGTGCCGGTGGCGCCGAGGTAGACGTACGCACCCTGCACCCAGGCGCTCAGCGTGTACGCGGAGTCGGGCTTGACGGTGACGGTCTGGGAGCAGCGGGCGTTGTCCTGCCCGGCCGGGGTGCCCTTGAGGGCGGAAGTGCCGCCGTGCACGGGGGCGCTGACGGCGGCTCCGCTGCCGGCCGAGCAGCTCCAGCCGTCGAGGCCGGCTTCGAAGCCGCCGTTGCGGACGAGATCGGCGTCCGCCGCCGCGGCGCTCTGGCCGGTGGCGAGGAGGCCGGCCGCCGCGAGGGCGGCGGCGGTAAGGAGGGACAGCACGGAGCGTATGACGGTGGGTCTGGCGGGGCGGGTGGTGCCGGCAGGACGAGTGGGGCGCACAACTGCCTCCGGTGCATGGGGGGATGGAGCCGGGCCGCTGGTGGGGAAGCGGTGGGGGAAGGCACAGCGGCGCCCAAGATGGTCCAGACCAATGCCCTTGTCAAGACGTGCCGCCTCCCCGCCCCACGACGCGCGCCGCCGCCTCGTGCATCGCGAGCTCCAGCACCACCGGATCGGTGAGCGTGCCCTGCCCGTCCGGGACCACGAGCCAGCGGACCCCGCCCGTGGCCCGGCCGGGGTACGGGACGACGATCCAGGTCCCGTGACCGGCTCCCCGTACGCCCGTCCCGACCCAGCGGGACGCCGTGCCCGGGGGCACGAAAAAGCCCAGCCTGGAGTCGCCGAAATCGGCGAGCACCGGGCCGGGCCGCTCCAGCAGCGAGTCCAGCACTTCGAGGGTGGTGTGTCCCAGCTCCCCCGGCAGGATCAGCACGTCCCACCGGCGGCCGGCGGGCAGCAGGGCGACCCCGAGGGGGTTGCGCTCCCACTCCCACCGGCAGGCGTCCGGATCGGGCGCCACCGAGACCAGCCATTCCACTGCCGTCTTGTCCCCCGGGATCGCCATCGCCCGGCCTCCGCTCTCTGTGATGAGGTGAAGCGTTCTCACAGGAGAGAGCGGGGCCGGGCGCAGGTATGACGCGGGTTTCGTTACTCCTTGGCAGTGAAGCAGGTCACACTGCCGGTGGCGATGTACGCCCGGGGCGTGCGGAGGTCGCTTACCTGATCAGCACACCGGTGCGGCGGGTGCACCGGTGCAGCCGTGCACCGGTGCGGCGCCGGCCGCGCGGCCTCAGCTGTCGAAGCCGAGACCGAAGCGGTCCAGCGTCTTCAGCCACAGGTTGCGGTGCCCGCCCATCCGGTCGGCCCGGGCCAGCGACCACTTCGTCATCGTGATGCCGGTCCAGGCGAAGGGCTCGGGCGGGAAGGGCATCGGCTTGGAGCGGACCATCTCCAGCTCGGTGCGCTCGGTCTTCTCCCCGGAGAGCAGGTCGAGCATCACGTCGGCGCCGAAGCGGGTGGCCCCGACGCCCAGCCCGGTGTAGCCGGCCGCGTAGGCGACCTTGCCCGCGTGGGCGGTGCCGAAGAAGGCGGAGAAGCGCGAGCAGGTGTCGATCGCCCCGCCCCACGCATGGCTGAATTTCAGCCCTTCCAGCTGCGGGAAGCAGGTGAAGAAGTGCTCGGCGAGCTTGAGGTACGTCTCGGGCCGGTGGTCGTGCTCGGCGTCGAGCTTGCCGCCGTAGGGGTAGATCGCGTCGTAGCCGCCCCACAGGATCCGCCGGTCCGGGGTGATCCGGAAGTAGTGGAACTGGTTGGCGCTGTCGCCGAGGCCCTGCCGGTTCTTCCAGCCGATCGAGGCGAGCTGCTCCTCGGTGAGCTGCTCCGTCATCAGCGCGTAGTCGTAGACCGGGACGGTCAGCGGGCGCACCCGCTTGACCAGCGACGGGAAGATGTTGGTGCCCAGCGCCACCCGGCGGGCGAAGACCCGCCCGTACGGGGTCCGCACGGCCATCCCCTCCCCCGAGCCGGTCAGGTCCAGCCCGCGCGTGTTCTCGTAGATCCGTACGCCCAGCTCGAGGCAGGCCCGCTTCAGGCCCCAGGCGAGCTTCGCCGGGTTGAGCATGGCGACGCCGTCGCGGTCCCAGATCCCGCCGAGGAAGGTCGGGGAGTCGACCTCGGCCCGTACGGCGTCCGCATCCAGCCATTCGGAGCGGCCGGCGAGGCCGAGCCGCTCGGCCTCCGCGTGGAACTCGCGGAGCTCCGCGACCTGGTGCGGCTCGGTGGCCACGTCGATCTCGCCGCTGCGCTCGAAGTCGCAGTCGATGCCGTAGCGGGCGACCGCCTCCTCGATGGCGTCGAGGTTCTGCGCTCCGAGGTCTTCCAGCTTGGCGAGCTCGTCCGGCCAGCGGGCCATCCCGTTGGCGAGGCCGTGGGTGAGCGAGGCGGCGCAGAACCCGCCGTTGCGGCCCGAGGCGGCCCAGCCCGCCTCGTGGCCCTCGATCAGTACGACGTCCCGGGCGGGGTCGCGCTCCTTGGCGAGCAGCGCGGTCCACAGGCCGCTGTAGCCGCCGCCGATGACGAGCAGGTCGCAGTGCTCGTCCCCGGTGAGGGCGGGCTCGGCGGCGGGCTTGCCGGGGTCGTCCAGCCAGTACGAGACCGGCTTCGCTTCGGAAAGAGATCGTGCAGCGGTGCGCATGGCGTCTGGGGCCATGTCTTCCAACTCCCTACAGGTGTTACTTGGGCTGTGCTTTCTTGCGGCGGTTGGCGACCATCTGGCCGGCCAGCACCACCAGGACCGCGATGACGAACATCGCGGTGCCGATGACGTTGATCTGTACAGGCGTACCGCGCTGGGCCGATCCCCACACGAACATGGGGAAGGTGACGGTGTTGCCCGAGTTGAAGTTGGTGATGATGAAGTCGTCGAAGGAGAGCGCGAAGGAGAGCAGCGCGCCCGCCGCGATGCCGGGGGCCGCGATCGGCAGGGTGACGCGCAGGAAGGTCTGCACGGGTCCGGCGTAGAGATCGCGGGCCGCTTCCTCCAGGCGGGGGTCCATGGAGAGCACCCGGGCCTTGACGGCGGCGACGACGAAGCTGAGGCAGAACATGACGTGGGCGATCAGGATCGTCCAGAAGCCGAGCTGGATGCCCATGTTGAGGAAGAGGGCCAGCAGGGACGCGGCCATCACGATCTCGGGCATGGCCATCGGCAGGAAGATCAGCGAGTTGACCGCGCCGCGCCCGCGGAAGCGGTAGCGGACCATCGCGAAGGCGATCGCGGTGCCCAGCACGGTCGCGCCGATGGTGGCCCACAGGGCGATCTGCAGCGACAGGGACAGGGACCCGCACATGTCGGCGACCCCGCAGGGGTCCTTCCACGCGTCGAGGGAGAACTCCTGCCAGGCGTAGTTGAACCGCCCGGTGGGGTTGTTGAAGGAGAAGACCGTGACGACGACGTTCGGCAGGATCAGGTACGCGAGCGTGCCGAGCCCCGCGATCACGACGAGATTGCGGCGCAGCCAGGTGGTGGCGCTCTTCATCAGACCAGGTCCTCCGTCCCCGCTCGGCGGATGTAGATGGTGACCATGACCAGCACGATGGCCATGAGGATGAAGGACAGCGCGGCCGCCGTCGGATAGTCGAGGATGCGCAGGTACTGCGACTGGATGACGTTTCCGATCATGCGGGTGTCCGTGGAGCCGAGCAGTTCGGCGTTGACGTAGTCGCCGCTCGCCGGGATGAAGGTGAGCAGCGTCCCGGAGACCACGCCCGGCATGGACAGCGGGAAGGTCACCTTGCGGAAGACCGTGGCGGGACGGGCGTACAGGTCCCCGGCCGCCTCGTGGAGGCGGGTGTCGATGCGCTCCAGCGAGGTGTAGAGCGGAAGGATCATGAAGGGGAGGAAGTTGTACGTCAGACCGCAGACGACCGCGAGCGGCGTGGCGAGGACGCGGTCGCCCTCGGTCATGCCGAGCCAGCTGGTGACGTCCAGGAAGCCGACCGTGTTGAGGACGTCGACCACCGGGCCGCCGTCGGCCAGGATCGTCTTCCAGGCGAGGGTGCGGATCAGGAAGCTGGTGAAGAACGGCGCGATGACCAGCACCAGGAGCAGGTTGCGCCAGCGGCCCGCCTTGAAGGCGATCAGGTAGGCCAGCGGGTAGCCCAGCAGCAGGCAGAGCGCGGTCGCGGTGCCGGCGTAGAGCAGGGAGCGCAGGAACTGCGGGTAGTACTCGGTGAAGGCGTCCCAGTACGTCTGGAAGTGCCAGGTGACCTTGAATCCCTCTTCGAGGGAGCCGGTCTGCACCGAGGTCGAGGCCTGGTAGATCATCGGCAGCACGAAGAAGACGAGCAGCCACAGGATGCCCGGGAGCAGCAGCCAGTACGGGATCAGGCGCTTCTTCAGGGACGGCTTGTGGACCGGGGGCTCGGCCGGGGCGGGCGCCTGGGGCGGCGCGACGGTCGTGCTCACGCGGACTCTCCCACCGTCTCGATGCCCGCGTCGATGTCCTGGGCGGCGTCGAGGCCGAACGTGTGGTCCGGGTTCCAGTGCAGTATCACGTCGGCGCCGGGGGTGAGGCGGGCGTCGCGCTCGATGTTCTGGACGTACACCTCCAGCTCGGGGCAGACCGGGCTGTCGATGACGAACTGGGTGGAGACTCCGATGAAGGAGGAGGCCACGATCTTGCCGGCGACCTTGTTGCGGCCGGTCTCGATGGTGTCCTCGGCGTCCGCGTGGACCAGGGAGATCTTCTCCGGGCGCACCCCGACCAGCAGCTTGCCGCCGGCGCGGGGCGTGGTCGAACATCGCGCCGCCGGGACGCGCAGCTTCGTACCGGCCGAGGAGACGACGACGTCGGAGGCGCCGGCTTCCAGGACCTCGGCCTCGATGAGGTTGGAGGTGCCGAGGAAGTTCGCCACGAAGGTCGTCTTCGGGTTCTCGTAGAGCTCGGCGGGGGCGCCGAGCTGCTCGACGCGGCCGCCGTTCATCACGGCGACCGTGTCGGCCATGGTCATGGCCTCCTCCTGGTCGTGCGTGACGTGCACGAAGGTGATGCCGACCTCGGTCTGGATCCGCTTGAGCTCCAGCTGCATCTGGCGGCGCAGCTTGAGGTCGAGGGCGCCGAGCGGCTCGTCGAGGAGCAGGACCTGCGGGTGGTTGATGAGCGCGCGGGCGACTGCGACGCGCTGCTGCTGGCCGCCGGAGAGCTGGTGCGGCTTGCGCCGGGCGAACTGGCCGAGCTGGACCAGTTCCAGCATGTCGTCGACCTGCTTCTTGACCGACTTGATGCCGCGGCGGCGCAGCCCGAAGGCGATGTTCTCCGAGACGTCGAGGTGCGGGAAGAGGGCGTAGCTCTGGAAGACCGTGTTGACCGGGCGCTTGTACGGCGGCAGGTGCGTGACCTCGCGGTCGCCGAGGCTGACGGTGCCGGTGGAGGGCTCCTCCAGGCCGGCGATCATGCGCAGGGTCGTGGTCTTCCCGCAGCCCGAGGCGCCGAGCAGGGCGAAGAAGGACCCCTGGGGGATGGTGAGATCCAGCGGGTGCACGGCGGTGAAGGATCCGTAGTGCTTGCTGATCCCGGCGAGGCGGACGTCGCCGCCTTCGGTCTTGTCAGTCATGGGCCTGGGCCTTCGGTGGTGTGTCGTGGAAGGGGCAGGTGCCGGTACGGGTGTCATCGCCGGCGGGGGACGCGGCGGGACCCGTCAGGCTCCGATGAGCTTGGCGAACTTCTCCTCGTACGCCGTCTCTTCCTCACCGGTGAGGGAGCGGAAGGCGTGCGACTTGGCGGCCATCGCCTTGTCGGGAACGATCAGGACGTTGTCCGCGAGCTCCGGGTCGATCTTGGCCAGCTCGTCCTTGACGCCCTCGACGGGGCAGACGTAGCTGATGTACGCGGCCAGTTGGGCGGCGACCGGGGGCTCGTAGTAGTAGTCGATGAGCCGCTCGGCGTTGGCCTTGTGCCGGGCCTTCACGGGGACCAGCAGGTTGTCGCTGGAGGTGATGTAGCCGGGCGCCGGGATCGCGTACTGGATGTCCGGGTTGCCGGCCTGGAGCTGGATGACGTCGCCGGCCCAGGCCAGGCAGGCTGCGAGGTCGCCCTTGTCGAGGTCCGCGGTGTAGTCGTTTCCGGTGAAGCGGCGGATCTGCTTCTTGTCCACGCCCTTCTGGAGCCGGCCGATCGCCGCGTCGTAGTCGGCGTCGGTGAAGTTCGCCGGGTCCTTGCCCTGGTCGAGCAGGGTCATGCCGACGCTGTCGCGCATCTCGGTGAGGAAGCCGACGCGGCCCTTGAGGGAGGGGTCGTCCAGCATCTGCGTGACGGAGTCGACCTTCTTCCCGCCGGTCGCCTTGGTGTTGTAGGCGATGACGGTGTTGATGCCGGTCCACGGGTAGCTGTACGCGCGGCCCGGGTCCCAGTCGGGGCTGCGGAACTGCGGGATCAGGTTGGCGTAGGCGTGCGGGAGCTGGGAGGGGTCCAGCTTCTGGGCCCAGCCGAGCCGGATGATGCGCGCGGCGAGCCAGTCGGTGACGACGATCAGGTCGCGGCCGGTGTCCTGGCCGGCCGCGAGCTGGGGCTTGATCTTGCCGAAGAACTCGACGTTGTCGTTGATGTCCTCGGTGTACTTGACCTTGATACCGGTCCGCTTGGTGAACTCCTCCAGCGTGGGACGGGACTTCTCGTCCTCGCTGGTGTCCATGTACTCGGTCCAGTTGGAGAAGTTGATCTCCTTCTCCTGCGCCGAGTGGTCGTCGGAGGCCGCGGCGTTGCCCTCCGCGCGCTTGGCCGGCGGGATGCCGCAGCCGGCGAGCGCGGACAGGCCGCCGAGGGTGAGCGCCCCGACTCCGGAGGCGCGCAGCACGGAGCGGCGGGTGAGGGCGCCGCGCCCGGTGGTGAGGCTGCGCCGCATCGCGGCGAGTTGCGCCGCCGAGAGGCGGTCGGGCTCGAACTGCTCCATGGGAGGTGCCCTTTCGGGATGGGTGCGGGCCGCTGGTCGGGCGGCAACTGCCCCGCGGCGGGAGCCGCGAAGTGTTAGGTTCTGTCCCCGAAGATCGTGCGGTGCCAGTCCTTCGCCGCCACCGCGGTGTTGTCGTACATCACGTGCTTGACCTGCGTGTACTCCTCGAAGGAGTAGGTGCTCATGTCCTTTCCGAAGCCACTGGCCTTGTAGCCCCCGTGCGGCATCTCGCTGATGATCGGGATGTGGTCGTTGACCCAGACGCAGCCCGCCTGGATCTCGCGGGTGGCGCGGTTCGCCCGGTACACGTCACGGCTCCAGGCGGAGGCGGCGAGACCGTACGGGGTGTCGTTGGCCAGCGCGATGCCCTCGTCGTCGGTGTCGAAGGGCAGGACCACGAGGACCGGGCCGAAGATCTCGGACTGGACCACCTCGCTGTCCTGGGCGGCGCCGGAGATGAGGGTGGGCCGGTAGTACGCGCCGTCCGCGAGCTCTCCGCCCGGGATCTCACCGCCGGTGACGACGGTGGCGTACGCACGGGCCCGCTCGACGAAACCGGCGACCCGGTCGCGGTGCGCGTGCGAGACCAGCGGGCCGAGGTCGGTCGACGGGTCGAAGGGGTCTCCGACGCGGACGGTCTCCATCAGCTCGGCGACCCGGGCGACGAAGGCGTCGTGCAGGGGGCGCTGGACGTAGGCACGGGTGGCGGCCGTGCAGTCCTGGCCGGTGTTGATCAGGGAGGCGGCGACGGCGCCGTTGGCGGCGGCCTCCAGGTCGGCGTCGTCGAAGACGAGGAAGGGGGCCTTGCCGCCGAGCTCCAGGTGGAGCCGCTTGACGGTGGCGGTGGCGATCTCCGCGACCCGCTTGCCGATGGCGGTGGACCCGGTGAAGGAGGTCATGACCACGTCCGGGTGGCCGACCAGGTGCTCGCCCGCGTCCCGGCCGGCGCCGGTGACGATGTTGACCACGCCGTCGGGCAGGCCCGCCTCCTTGGCCGCCTGGGCGAACATCAGGGAGGTCAGCGGGGTGAGCTCGGCGGGCTTGAGGACGATGGTGTTGCCCGCGGCGATCGCCGGAAGGATCTTCCAGGCGGCCATCTGCAGCGGATAGTTCCACGGCGCGATGGAGCCCACGACCCCGATCGCCTCGCGGCGCACGTACGAGGTGTGGTCCCCGGAGTACTCCCCGGCGGCCTGCCCCTGGAGGTGGCGTGCGGCCCCCGCGAAGAAGGCGGTGTTGTCGATGGTCCCCGGTACGTCGAACTCCGTCGACAGCTTGACCGGCTTGCCGCACTGGAGGGACTCCGCGTACGCGAACTCCTCGGCCCGCTCGGCCAGCACGCCGGCCAGCCGGTGCAGCGCGTCGGAGCGCTCCCCGGGGGTGGCCCCGGACCAGCCGGGGAAGGCCCGCTTGGCGGCGGCGACGGCGGCGTCCACGTCGGCGGTGGAGGCCAGCTCGTAGGTGAGCACCTCCTCGCCCGTGGCGGGGTCGATCACGGTGTGTGACCGTCCTGACGTGCCGGGCCGCAGCTGCCCGTCGATGTACTGCGCGCCTTCGGCGAATCGGTCCTTGACCTGGACCTTGACCTGGAAGCGGTTGCCCATCACGCTCTCACGCTCTCCGTAGCTACAGTTCGAGCTACAGCTCGAATTGAGTGCCGATCCTGGCAGAGGTACACCCCTCGGCCAAGTGATTCCGTTGTTGCCTTTTGATTACGCGACGGAATCGGTCGACCATGTGTCGAGGCGCGCCCGAAATCCCGTACGAAGTGTCCGGTGCTCCTGCGAGACTCGCATGCATGGAGAAGATCGAGGAACTGATCGGGCAGGTCAGCCGGGGTGAAAGGCTGAAGTTCCTGCCGTTCTGGGGACATCGCCCGCGGCCCGACGGGACGCTCGGACCGAGCTGCTTCAGCCAGTGGTGGCCGTCCGAGTTCACCGTGGGTGACGTGCGGTACGCCACCGCCGAGCACTGGATGATGGCTGGAAAGGCGCGCCTGTTCGAAGATCCCGAAGCCGAGCGGGCGGCGCTGGAGGCCAGGACTCCGGCCGAGGCGAAGAAGGCCGGGCGGCTGGTGCGCGGCTTCGACGACGTGGTGTGGGAGCGGGAGCGGTTCGCGCTGGTGGTGGAGGGCAGCGTGCACAAGTTCGGCTCGGACCCCGCGCTGACCTCGTACCTGCTCTCGACCGGGGAGCGGGTCCTGGTGGAGGCGAGCCCGATGGACCGGATCTGGGGCATCGGACTGGCCGCCGACGACGAGCGCGCGCTGGACCCGGCGCGCTGGCGCGGCCTGAACCTGCTGGGGTTCGCGCTCATGGAGGCGCGCGAGCGGCTGCGGGCGGGGCTTTAATCGCTCGCGGCCCGCGAGGGTGTGCGTCTAGCGTGTCCTTGTCCAGGTGCGCAGGTGAGACTTACTTCCACTGTTAATGGGGCGGCCGCGGGTTCGAGTCCCGTCATCGGCACCCCGCGTCCAGCTTGCTTCCGGACCAAGGGGCTGTGACAACCAGGCATGGCTTCCAGCGTTCTCTGGGTTCCGGCACATTCCTCTCACCACCGGAGTACGGCTTGGGGTGGAAGGTGCGTACGAGAACCAAGCACGCACATCCTCTTTTCGCATTTCCGCTGTTCCGGGCTGGTTTCAACCCGGCTGGCGCTGATCGCAGAAGACCTTTCGTCCCGCCGGGGCGTCAGGCAGCGTGAGCCAGGAATCCCCCGTTCTTCGGGCGGGGGAGGATTCAACATGGCTCGCTTCAACCTGCGGCCATCACGGATGGAGCCCGTCAGCTCTCACATCCACAGATCGGGCAGACCGGCCGCACCCGTCGGGGCGGCCGGTGCCGCCCTGTCCTCCGAGCTGTTCCTGCTCGCCGTCGCCAACTTCGTGACGCAGCGGACCGCTTACGAGTCCGGCGGCGCCCGCGACGACCGCGACGACCGCTTCGCCGCGCTCGTGCGCGGCCTCGCCGTGGAGGACCCCGCGTGGACCGCGGGCCTGCTCGGCTGGCTGCGACGCGACGGCAACATGCGGACGGCCTCGCTCGTCGGAGCCGCCGAATACGTCAAGGCGCGGCTCGACGCCGGAGCGACCGGGGGGCCCTCGAACCGGCAGGTCGTGGACTCCGTACTGCTGCGCGCGGACGAGCCCGGCGAGCTGCTGGGCTACTGGACCGCCACGTGCGGGCGCAACGTGCCCAAGCCCGTCAAGCGCGGGATCGCCGACGCCGTGCGCCGCCTCTACTCCGGCACCTCGCTGCTGAAGTACGACACCGCCTCCCGGGGTTACCGCTTCGGCGACGTGCTCAACCTCGTGCACGCCTCCCCCGACCCGGACAAGCCCTGGCAGGGCGAGCTGTTCCGGTACGCCCTCGACCGCCGGCACAACCCCGAGACCGCCGAGGTCCCGGCGGGCAACCGCACCCTGCTCGCGCACCGGGCCCTGATGGAGCTGCCGGTGGCGGAGCGCCGGGCCGTGGTCACCGCCGCGGACGGCGCCGAGCGGCTCGCGACTGCGGGCATGACCTGGGAGGCGCTGGCCGGCTGGCTGCAGGGGCCGACGGACGCGGCCGCCTGGGAGGCGGTCATCCCGTCCATGGGCGCCATGGCGCTGCTGCGCAACCTGCGCAACTTCGACGGGGCCGGGGTGTCGGACGCGGTGGCCGAGCGGGTCGCGGCGAAGATCTCCGACCCGGAGACCGTCGCCCGGGCCCGGCAGTTCCCCTTCCGCTACCTGGCCGCCCACCAGCACGCGCCCTCGCTGCGCTGGGCGTACCCGCTGGAGCGGGCGCTGGGCCACTCCCTGGCCCACGTACCGGCACTGCCCGGGCGGACGCTGGTCCTGGTGGACCGGTCCGGGTCGATGTGGTCGCCGCTGTCGGACCGCTCGCAGCTCAACCGGGCCGACGCGGCGGCCGTCTTCGGAACGGCGCTGGCGCTGCGAGCCGAGGACGCGGACCTGGTGCAGTTCGGCTCCACCAGCAAGGCGGTCGGCTTCCGGCGGGGCGAGTCGGTGCTGAAGGTCCTCGAACGGTTCGAGGACCTCGGCGGCACCTGCACGGCGAAGGCGGTGGCCGCGCACTACGCGGGGCACGACCGGGTGCTGATCGTCACCGACGAGCAGACCACGTACTCCTACGGCGGCGACCCCACGGCCCTGGTGCCGGACACGGTCCCCGTCTACACCTGGAACCTCGCCGGCTACCAGGTGGGCCACGCGCCCTCCGGAGCCTCGAACCGGCACACCTTCGGCGGTCTCACCGACGCGGCCTTCCGCATGGTGTCCCTGATCGAGGACGGCCGGGACGCCAGGTGGCCCTGGGAGACCGGGCAGGGGCAGGGATAGGGATAGGGGCTCGGACCGGGGCAGGGTTGGAGGCTTCGGTCAGGGGCAGCCGGACACGGCCGCCTGGCCTGACGGCACGGCGGAGGGCCGGGCAGGGACGCGTACCGTCCCCGTCCGGCCCTCCGCCGTGCCCGCCGAGCGCGGCTCAACCCCGGTGGAGGACCTGTGTGTTCTCGTACGGGGAGAAGTAGTCCGAGTCGGTGTCGGAGCTGCTGTCCCCGTACATGACGCCGAGGATGATGAGCGCGATGAACAGGGCGCTGAGCACGATGCCGACCGCGCCCGTGATGATGCCCGCCAGCGCCATGCCCCCGTTGTCCGCCTCGCCGCGCTTGGCCTTGCCACGTGCCAGCACGCCGAAGATGACGGCAGGAACGCCGAACAGCAGGCCGAAGTAGCACGTGACCACGGCGAGGATCCCGAGCACGAGCGCCGTGACCCCGAAGCCGTTGCTCCTGGGCGGGTACGCCGGGTATCCGCCGCCGCCCGGGTATCCGGGATGGCCCTGGTATCCGGGATAGCCCGTGTCACCGGGGTAGCCCTGGTATCCGGGCTGCTGGACCGGCTGCTGCGCGGTGGGGTATCCGTACCCCGCGGGATCCGGCTCGGCCGGGTACCCGTAGGCGGGCGTCTGCCCCGGCTGGGGCGCGGGCGCCCCGGCGGATATCGGCCCGGTCCCGGCCGGCGGCGTCTGCCCCGGCAGCGGCGCGCCCGGGTAGCCGCCCGGGTATCCGCCCGCCCCCGGCATCCCCGTGACGGTCTGCTGGTCGTGCACCCCCGGTGCCGACGGCGCCCCCGACGCCCCCGGCCCGCCCTGCTGTTTGCCCAGATCGACCGCGGGCTGCTCCGGCGGCGCCCAGGGGTCTCGCGACTCGGGGCTCTGATCGGTCATACGGCGCCCCCCTCTCGTACGGCCCATGCTAAGCGCTGCCTGCGACAAGCCCCTTCCGCGGTGCGGGTCCTGCCTACGATGAAGCCCGTTCCATCCGCACCGCGCCCCTCGGAGGCACCCTCATGACCGACCTGCACCCCTTCATCGCGGGGCTGCCCAAGGCCGAACTGCACGTCCACCACGTCGGCTCGGCCTCCCCCCGCATCGTGGCCGAACTCGCCTCCCGGCACCCCGACTCCAAGGTCCCCACGGACCCCGAGGCCATCGCCGACTACTTCACCTTCACCGACTTCGCGCACTTCATCGAGGTCTACCTCTCCGTCGTCGACCTGGTCCGCACCCCCGACGACGTGCGCCACCTCACCTTCGAGATCGCCCGCGACATGGCCCGGCAGAACATCCGCTACGCCGAGCTCACGATCACCCCGTACTCCTCCACCCGCCGCGGGATCGACGAGAAGGCCTTCATGGAGGCCATCGAGGACGCCCGCAAGGCCGCCGAGGCCGAGCTCGGCGTGATCCTGCGCTGGTGCTTCGACATCCCCGGCGAAGCCGGCGAGGAAGCCGCCGCGGAGACCGCCCGCCTCGCCCTGGACCTGCGCCCCGAGGGCCTGGTCTCCTTCGGCCTGGGCGGCCCCGAGGTCGGGGTGCCGCGCCCGCAGTTCAAGCCGTACTTCGACGCCGCCCGCGCCGCCGGCCTGCACAGCGTGCCGCACGCCGGCGAGACCACCGGCCCCGAGACCATCTGGGACGCGATCCGCGAGCTGGGCGCCGAGCGCATCGGCCACGGCACCAGCGCCACCCGCGACCCGGAGCTGCTCGCCTACCTCGCCGAGCACCGCATCGCGCTGGAGGTCTGCCCCACCTCCAACATCGCCACCCGCGCCGTCGCCACCCTCGACGAGCACCCCGTCAAGGAGATGGTGGCGGCCGGCGTGCTCGTCACCATCAACAGCGACGACCCGCCGATGTTCGGCTCCGACCTCAACAACGAGTACGCGGTGGCCGCGCGGCTGCTCGACCTCGACGAGCGCGGTCTCGCCCAGCTCGCGAAGAACGCCGTCGAGGCCTCCTTCCTGGACCCGGCCGGCAAGGCGAAGCTGACCGCCGAGATCGACACGTACACCTCCGCCTGGCTGGCTTCCTGACGCCCCAGCAGAATGGGTGCATGCGCACCCTGACTGCCGTCGGCCACCGCGGGGATCCCTACCGCGTCCGCGAGAACACCCTGCCCTCGATCCGCTCCGCCTTCGGCCGGGGGGCGGACGCGGTGGAGATCGACGTGCGGACGACCCGCGACGGGGTGCCCGTACTGCTCCACGACGAGGACCTCCAGCGGCTGTGGGGCCATGACGTACGGCTCGAAGACGTCACGGCCCCGCAGCTGCGGGAGCTGACGGACGGCGGGATCCCGACGCTGCGCGAGGCCCTGGCGGCCGCCGGTGCGGGCCGGGTCATGGTCGATCTGCCGGGTGCGACGGCCGAGACCGTACGGACCGTCGTCGGCCAGGTCCGCGAGTGCGGGGCCCGCGACCGTACGTACTACTGCGCGGGCCCGGGCACCATGCTGGCGGTGCGCGCCGCCGATCCGGGCGCCGAGATCGCGCTGACGTGGACCACCCTGGCTCCCCCGCGCCGGGTACTGATCGACGCGGTGGCCCCGAGCTGGCTCAACTACCGCTTCGGGCTGGTCGGCCCGGAACTGGTGGACGCCCTGCACCGGGACGGCCTGCTGGTGTCGGCCTGGACCCCGGACACGAAGCGCTCGATGCGCGCGCTGGTCAGGGCCGGGGTGGACTCGATCACGACGAACCGGGTGGACGCGCTGGGAGCCGTACGGGCCGAGCTCGGCCGGTGATGCGCGTCTGGGGGGAGCTCGGGGCGTGGATCCGGCGGGCCGGGCCGCGCCGGCAGGACCTGGGGCTGACGCTGCTGGTGCAACTGGCCGTCACGATGCCCTTCGTGGTGCCCCGGCCGGCCGGGGCGCCGCCCGCGGACTGGGCCTCGTACGCGATGACCACGCTCGGCGTGCTGCCGCTGATCTGGCGGCGGCGGGCTCCGGTGACGGTGCTGGTCGCGATCCTGGTGGCCGGCGGCGCGTACAACCTGGGGGGCGACGGCCCCGGGCAACCGCTTCCGTACGCGGGACTGCTCGCCTTCTACACGGTCGCCCTGCACTGCGCGACCCGGGTACGGCTGGCGGTGGGCGGGCTCACGGTCCTCACGGTCGCCCTGTCGGTGTACTGGAACACCGGGACCGCGCGCGAACTGCTCTTCACCTTCTTCGTCTCCGGCGCCGCGTACGCGCTGGGCCGGCTCCAGCACACCCGGCAGGCGTACACGGCGGCCCTCCTGGACCGGGCCGCCCAGCTGGAGCGGGCGAACCGGATCGAGGCGGAGCAGGCGGCCGCGCGCGAACGGGCCCGGATCGCACGGGAGATGCACGACATCCTCTCGCACGCGGTGAGCATCGTGATCGTGCAGGCGGAGGCCGGTCCGGTGGCCGTGCGCAGGGCCCCCGAGCGGGCCGAGGCCGCCTTCGCGGCCATCGCGGAGACGGGCCGCGACGCGATGGCCCAACTCCGCACGATGCTGGGGGTGCTGCGCACCGACGAAGCGGCGCCGCGCTCGCCGCAGCCCGGCATCGGGGAGCTGGCGGGGCTGCTGGAGCGGGTCCGGGGCAGCGGGCCGGAGGTGACCTACGAGCGCACGGGCTCGGTGCGCGCCCTGCCTGCGGCGCTGGAGGCGACGGTGCACCGGGTGGTGCAGGAGGCGCTGACGAATGTGGTCAAGCACGCCGGGGCCGGCGATCGCAGGGCTGGGTACGCTCCACAAGGACGCGACGGCGCGCTGGTGCAGCATGAGCGGCAGCCGGCAAAGCAGTTCCGGCGTCGCGGACATCCGCAGCGGGCGCGAGGCGACCGATACCGGCGGCCGACGGTCCGGGCGACTCCTTCGAGGCGCAGTGGGAGCACCGCTTCGATGTGACCGCTCCGCACGACCAGATCGCGGGTGCGGTGGCCAGAAGCCCCGAGTCCGCTCCGGGCACGGCCCAGCACTACGTCAGCTTGACCCGCTCCTGAAGGACCGGGCTTGGAGGTAGAGCCCGACTGGCTGCCAGGTCATCTCCTCCGTCCAGACCACCTATGGGGTGGCTGGGACGCGTGACTCACGCCCCGCAGTCCACACAGCTTCGCCCTTGCGGTCGATGTTGTGAGACGCGTTGTCGTCCGCGTGCATCATGACGCCGCAGGCGCGGCACGCGAACGTTGCTTGATCGACTCGGTTCTTCCGGTCGATGTGTCCGCACTCGGAGCATTCCTGGCTGGTGTACGCCGGATCGACGTACACCAGCGGGACCCCGGCCCGCCGCGCCTTGTAAGCGATGAACTGGCCGAGCTGGTGGAAGCTCCACGCATGCAGTTGTGTCCGCTGGTCCTTGCGGAGCCGTACCCGGTCGCGGATGCCCGTCAGGTCTTCCAGGGCGATACCGCGTCCGGTGCGTTCAGCGGTGGTGACGATCTTCTTCGAGATGATGTGGTTGATGTTCGCCGCGTGCCGCGCCTCTTTGCGGCCGCGGTGCTTGAGCCGCCGTTTGGCAGACTGGGTGCCCTTGGCCTGCAACTTGCGGCGCAGCTCGAGCTGCCGCTTGCGGTGCCGGTTCAAGCCGCGCCCGGCGGCCCGGTAACCGGTGGATGTGGTGACGATGTTGACGATACCGAGGTCCACACCGATAAACGCGGACGGCTTCTCGTTGACCGGGGCTTCGGGAATCTCGCACACCGCGATCAGGTAGAACACGCCGCCGCGCTCGATCAGGTCCGACTCGCCCTTGCGGTACTCGCGGAGCATCGTGAACGCCTTGGCGGAGCAGGCGAATCGGACGTTCTTGAGCCGCCCGCCGATGGTCCAGATGCTGACGGTCCGCGCGTCGTACTGCCAACTGAGACACCGATCGTCGTACGGCTGCGCGGCCTCCGGCCGGAACGTGATCGGCTTCGACTCCGCCTTGACCCTGCGCTTCGAGCCGGGCCTGCCCAGGTTCCCCGCCCGGATGTTCGCCTTCAACGTGGTGTAGGCGTCGCGGGTCTTCTTGATCACATGCTGGGCTGCCTGCGCCCCGAGACCGGAGGCTTTCAGCTCGGCGTAGGTGTGCGTGCGCAGCTCGTGCTCACGCGGCACGCCGTGCTCGAACGCCACGGCGGACACCCAGTTGGCCCGCTCGTTGACCATGCGTAGGGTCGCTGCCAGCGCGGGTGCCTGCGCGGCATCCGGCATCAGCTTCACCCGCACAACGAGGTGCATACGTTCACCGTAACGGCAGCTACCGACAACAGGCCCGGATATCCGAATACGTGCACGCCAGAGCAGTCTCGAAGAGGCGATTGCTCCCGATCCTGAAGGCCCGGGGTTCTTCGCTGGATCCCGCTGAACATCAACTACACGGTGCTGGGCGTGCTGATCGAGAAGGTGACGGGCACGACGTACGAGAAGGCGGTCGCGGCGCGGGTGCTGCGGCCGCCGGGGCTGCGGGACACCTCGTTCCCGGGCCGTTTCCAGACCCGCATACCGGGTCGCCACAACCACGGGTACAAGGCGGTGGCGCGGGAGGACGGTTCCACCGAGCTGCGGGACGTGACGGAGTGGAACTCCTCGGACCGGTGGGCGGCGGGCGACATCATCTCCACCACGGCCGATCTGGAGCGGTTCACCGTCGCCCTGTTCAGCGGACGGATCGTGCCGGCGGCGCAGCTGGAGGAGATGTTCACGGTCCCCGGGGTGAAGGACTTCGTCTCGGGCAAGTCCGCGACGCTGACGGCCGGGCTGTCGCGGTTGAAGCTGCCGGACGGCACGGTCGGCTGGGGCAAGACGGGCGGCCGGCACGGCTACAACACGGCGATAGGCGGGACCCGCGACCTGTCCCGCACCCTCGTGTACTCGGTCAACTCGACCGATGCCAAGGGCCAGGACATGAACCCGGTGGCCCTCGGCATCATCATGGCCGCCTTCGCCGAGTAGTGCGGACTCAGCCCCGGGCCTCGGCCGGATCCGCGGTCGGGGCCACGGTCTGGGCCGCGGTCGGCTCCCGGCCGGGGTCCGTCGGCATGGCCTCCAGCCGCTTGATCATGCGCCGCAGGATCAGCAGCGGGATCACTCCGAAGACACCGAACGAGATGTCGATCAGCGACCACCAGGCCGGGATGCCCCGGATGGGAGCGCAGATGAGGGCCAGCGGGACGATGCCGGCGCAGGCGATCATGCCGGCCTCGACGATCCAGACGTTGCGGACGGGGTCGCGGTGGACTCCGTAGAAGAACACCGCGATCACCAGATGGGCGAAGGCGAGCCAGTCCGTGCCGTAGAGGAGGAAGGGGTATTCGGAGTCCGCCCGCTCCAGCCCGTCGCCGACACGGCGCAGCCACGCGTTGTCCACCAGGGCATTGGCCCAGTGGAGTTCGCTCACCAGGGGGAAGGCGGTGAGTCCGCTCAGCACGAGGCAGACGAGGAACAGGGCAAGCCAGGCACGGATCCGCCGCTGAAGGGCGCTTCTCTCGCTCATGGAAGGAAGCCTACGCAGCTTTCTGAACATGTTCAGCAGAATTGCTGAACATGTTCAGTTCTGTGGCCGGACCGAGACCGGGGCCGAGACCGGGCCCCGGATCTCACGGGCCGGCGATTCTCAAAGGCCGACGATGCCGTTCCAGCGCTTGGCGAAGGACGAGCGCTCCACCGAGGAGATGTCCCGGGCGACGACGAGCCGCTTGCGCATGTCCTCGTCGGGGAAGATCAGCGGGTTCTCGGCCAGTTCGGCGGTCTCCTGGTCGTCGGAGGCGGCCAGAACCTCGCGGGCGGCCGGGACCGGGCAGACGTAGTTGACGTAGGCCGCGAGCAGCGCGGCCACCTCCGGGTCGTAGTAGAAGTCGATCAGGGCTTCCGCGTTGGCCTTGTGCCGGGCGAGGTTGGGGACGAGCAGGCTCTCCGCCCAGAGCTCGCCGCCCTCCTCGGGAACCACGAACTCGATGTCCGGGTTGTCGGCCTGGAGCTGGATCACGTCTCCGGAGTAGGCCTGGCAGGCCAGCACGTCGCCCTTGCCGAGGTCGGAGGTGTAGTCGTTGCCGGTGAAGCGGCGGATGTGCTTCTTCTTCACCATGCTCTCCACCTGGTCGCACATCCGGTGGAAGTCGGATTCGGTCCACTTGGTCACGTCGACGCCGTTGCCCTGCATCAGCAGGGAGAAGGATTCGTCGAGGCCGGAGAAGAGGGTGACCTTGCCGGCCAGGTCCGGGTGCCACAGGTCCTTGACGGACTTGATCTCCCGGCCGAGCGCCTTGCGGTTGTAGGCGATGCCGGTGATCCCCGACTGCCAGGGGACGGTGTGCAGCCGGCCCTCGTCGAAGGCCGGGGAGCGCAGCTGCGGGTCCAGGTGCTTGGCCACGTTGGCCTGCGCCGAGCGGTCCATCTTCTGGGCCCAGCCCAGGCGGACGAAGCGGGCGGCCATCCAGTCGCTGACCACGACCAGGTCGTGACCGGTCTGCTGGCGGTTCATCAGCGACGGGCTGATCTTGCCGAAGAACTCGTCGTTGTCGTTGATCTCCTCGGTGTACCGGACCTCGATGCCGGTCTTCTCCGTGAAGGCGTCCAGCGTCGGACGCCTGCTCTCGTCCTCTTCGTCGGCGTCGATGTAGAGGGGCCAGTTGGAGAAGGAGACGCTCCGGTCGCCGGCGGAGCGGTCCTGCCCCTGCCGCCGGTTCTCTGGGACGTACGCGGCCGGGACACCACAGCCGGCGAGGCCGGCCAGCAGGCCCGCGGCACCGAGGCCGCGCAGCGCCGCGCGGCGGGAGAAGGCGAGTTCAGGCATGGGATGAGCCTTGTGGAACGCCAAAGGGCGGGCAATAGACATGTTGTCTACTACCCGCCCCTTCAAGGCTGTGACCTGGTCGATGCGGCGGCCGGCAGGCCGCCCGCCCGGCCTTCGGTCAGCCGGGTCAGCCGGGTCAGCCGTCGAGCGAGGTCATGACGTGCTTGATGCGCGTGTAGTCCTCGAAGCCGTAGGCGGAGAGGTCCTTGCCGTAGCCGGACTTCTTGTATCCGCCGTGGGGCATCTCGGCGACGAGCGGGATGTGGGTGTTGATCCACACGCAGCCGAAGTCGAGGTTCTTGGACATCCGCATCGCGCGGCCGTGGTTCTTGGTCCACACGGAGGAGGCGAGGGCGAACTCGACGTCGTTCGCGTACGCCAGGGCCTGGTCCTCGTCGGTGAAGGACTGGACCGTGATGACGGGGCCGAAGACCTCGTTCTGGATGATCTCGTCGTCCTGCTTGAGGCCGGAGACCACGGTCGGGGCGTAGAAGTAGCCCTTCTCGCCGACCTGGTGGCCGCCCGCCTCGACCTTGGCGTGCGCGGGGAGGCGCTCGATGAAGCCCGCGACCTGCTTCAGCTGGTTCGGGTTGTTCAGCGGGCCGTAGAGCACGTCCTCGTCGTCCGGCTGGCCGGTCTTGGTGTCGGCCGCGTTCTTGGCCAGCGCCGCGACGAACTCGTCGTGGATCGACTCGTGGACCAGTACGCGACAGGCCGCGGTGCAGTCCTGGCCGGCGTTGAAGAAGCCCGCGACGGCGATGTCCTCGGCCGCCTTGGCGATGTCGGCGTCCTCGAAGACCACGACGGGGGCCTTGCCGCCCAGCTCCAGGTGGACGCGCTTGACGTCCTTGGAGGCGCTCTCGGCGACCTGCATGCCCGCGCGCACCGAGCCGGTGATGGAGGCCATCGCCGGGGTGGAGTGCTCGACCATGGCCCGGCCGGTCTCGCGGTCGCCGCAGACGACGTTGAAGACGCCCTTGGGCAGGATCGAGCCGATGATCTCGGCCATCAGGATGGTGGAGGCCGGGGTGGTGTCCGAGGGCTTGAGGACCACGGTGTTGCCCGCGGCGATGGCCGGGGCGAACTTCCAGACGGCCATCATCATCGGGTAGTTCCACGGCGCGACCTGGGCGCAGACGCCGACCGGCTCACGGCGGACGATGGAGGTCATCCCCTCCATGTACTCGCCGGCCGAGCGGCCCTCCAGCAGGCGCGCGGCGCCCGCGAAGAAGCGGATCTGGTCCACCATCGGCGGCAGCTCCTCGCTGGCCGTGAGGCCGAGCGGCTTGCCGGTGTTCTCCGATTCGGTGGCGACCAGCTCGTCCGCGCGGGCCTCGAAGGCGTCCGCGATCTTCAGCAGGGCCTTCTGGCGCTCGGAGGGGGTCGCGTCGCGCCACGCCGGGAAGGCGGCGGCGGCCGCGGCCATGGCGGCGTCGACGTCCGCCTGGCCGGAGAGGGGAGCGGTCGCGTACGCCTCGCCCGTGGCGGGGTTGACCACCTCGGTGGTCCGCCCGTCGGCGGCGTCCTTGAACTCCCCGCCGATGTAGTTGCGCAGACGACGCAGTTCGGTGGTCACTACAGCCACACTCCTGTGATCACATGTCCAATGGTTGAGACAGCTACCCAGCCTAGCCTCTCAGACGCCGTTTTCGACAGGCCCACACATCACGAACTACGGAATCAGTGAGATCTGACTCCCGAAACAACGAATTACATCGTTCTCGCCTTGCGGAACAGACGACTCCTCGTGCACAGTGAGGTCGTGGTCAGTCGAAGCGCAGATTCCAGGAACAGACAACCGTCCCCTTCGGTCGATGCTGTGTCCCTGGCGATCATCGAGCAACTGCAAGAGGACGGTCGCCGTCCCTACGCAGCGATCGGCAAGGCCGTCGGCCTGTCCGAAGCAGCGGTGCGCCAGCGGGTACAGAAGCTTCTCGACCAGGGCGTCATGCAGATCGTCGCCGTCACGGACCCGCTCACCGTGGGCCTGCGGCGCCAGGCGATGGTCGGCATCAACGTCGAGGGAGACCTCGACCCCGTGGCCGACGCACTGACCGCCATGGCCGAGTGCGAGTACGTGGTGATGACCGCGGGCTCGTTCGACCTGATGGTCGAGATCGTCTGCGAGGACGACGACCACTTGCTGGAAACGATCAACAAGAAGATCCGCGCGCTCCCCGGCGTGCGATCAACCGAAAGCTTCGTTTACCTGAAGCTGAAGAAGCAGACCTACATGTGGGGAACGCGATAGCCGTGAGCCAGGACCTCTCCAAGACCGCCTACGACCACCTGTGGATGCACTTCACCCGCATGTCGTCGTACGAGAACTCGCCCGTACCCACCATCGTGCGCGGCGAGGGCACCTACATCTTCGACGACAAGGGCAAGCGCTACCTCGACGGCCTCGCCGGCCTGTTCGTGGTCAACGCCGGTCACGGCCGCAAGGAACTGGCCGAGGTCGCCTACAAGCAGGCGCAGGAACTCGCGTTCTTCCCCATCTGGTCGTACGCGCACCCCAAGGCCGTCGAGCTCGCCGAGCGCCTCGCGCACTACGCCCCGGGCGACCTGAACAAGGTCTTCTTCACCACCGGTGGCGGCGAAGCGGTCGAGACCGCCTGGAAGCTCGCCAAGCAGTACTTCAAGCTGCAGGGCAAGCACACCAAGTACAAGGTCATCTCGCGTGCGGTCGCCTACCACGGCACCCCGCAGGGCGCCCTGTCCATCACCGGCCTGCCGGCCCTCAAGGCCCCCTTCGAGCCGCTGGTCCCCGGCGCGCACAAGGTGGTCAACACCAACATCTACCGCGCCCCGATCTACGGCGACGACCCCGAGGCCTACGGCCGCTGGTGCGCCGACCAGATCGAGCAGGAGATCCTGTTCGAGGGCGCCGACACCGTCGCCGCTGTCTTCCTGGAGCCGGTGCAGAACGCCGGTGGCTGCTTCCCGCCGCCGCCCGGCTACTTCCAGCGCGTCCGCGAGATCTGCGACGAGTACGACGTCCTGCTCGTCTCCGACGAGACGATCTGCGCGTTCGGCCGCCTGGGCACGATGTTCGCCTGTGACAAGTTCGACTACATCCCGGACATGATCACCTGTGCGAAGGGCATGACCTCGGGCTACTCCCCGATCGGTGCCTGCATCATCTCGGACCGCCTCGCCGAGCCGTTCTACAAGGGTGACAACACCTTCCTGCACGGCTACACCTTCGGCGGACACCCCGTGTCCTCCGCGGTGGCGCTCGCCAACCTCGACATCTTCGACAAGGAAGGCCTCAACCAGCACGTGCTGGACAACGAGGACGCCTTCCGCTCGACGCTGGAGAAGCTGCACGACCTGCCGATCGTCGGCGACGTCCGCGGCAACGGCTACTTCTACGGCATCGAGCTCGTCAAGGACAAGGTCACCAAGGAGTCCTTCACGGACGAGGAGACGGAGCGCGTGCTCTACGGCTTCCTCTCCAAGGCGCTCTTCGAGAACGGCCTGTACTGCCGCGCCGACGACCGTGGCGACCCGGTCATCCAGCTGGCCCCGCCGCTGACCGCCGACCAGGGCACCTTCGACGAGATCGAGGGCATCCTGCGCCGCGTGCTCACCGAGGCCTGGACCAAGCTCTAACCAGCAGGCGTCCTCCCACCGTCCCGCAGGCGGCAAACTGCCGGACCACACGGCCCGGATCCCCCGTTCGAGTGAGAACGCGGGGGTCCGGGCCGTGTGCTGTCACCATCCAAGACGTTCATCTCTTTACATCTCATTGCGGCGCCAGTGACCAAGCGGGCTCCGCTTCGTTCCCCCGGACGGAGGTGTACGCCATGGTGGCTCCACGGGACAACGCCGCGCTGGACAATGCCCGGCCGGACAGTGCCCCGCCCCAGGACGATCTGCTCTGGGCACGGTCCCTGCACTACTCCCACAGGGGGTCCCCCCGGACGAAGTCTGGGGGAGGATCACCGGGACTCATCGGAGTCTCGGTCGGCGTCCGCGCGGGAGAGATCCTCGCCGTCACCGGCCCCCGCGGCAGCGGCAAGACCACGCTGCTGCACTGCCTCTCCGGGCAGCTGCGGCCCGAGCAGGGCGAGGTCTGGTTCAACAGCGTCCCCGTGCACACCATGGGCACCCTGGCCCGCGAGCGACTGCGCCGCGACCGCTTCGGCTGGATCGGCCCCGAGCCCCGGCTGCTGCCCGAGCTCCGGGTCTGGGAGAACGCCGCCCTGCCGCTGCTGATCGCGGGCGCGCCCCACCGCACGGCCAAACGGGCCGCCTGCGAATGGCTCGACCGCCTCGACATCGGCGCCTTCGCCCGCAAGCACCCCGGCGCCCTCAACCGGGCCGAGGCCCAGCGCGTCGCCCTCGCCCGCGCCCTCGCCCACCTGCCCGCCGTGATCTTCGCCGACGAGCCCACCGCCCCGCTGCACCGCGCCGAGCGCTCCCTGCTGCTGCGCACCCTCACCACGGCCGCCCGCTCCCACGGCATCACCGTGCTGCTGGCCACCCACGAGGAGGAGACGGCGGCCGTCGCCGACCGGCGCTTCCCCCTGCTGGACGGCCGCCCCGCCGCCGCGGCGGCCGCGGCCGGACTCTCCCCGACCTCCTTCCCCCAGCCCCCGGAGGACCAGGCCGCGTGCTCGCTCTCCGCCTAGCCCGCGGCTCCCGGCCGCTGGTCCAGTTGCGCCGGCTGCTCGTCGCCGCCGCCTCCGCCGGCAGCGGCTTCCTGCTGCTGTACGTGCTCGCACAGGCCACCGCCCGGCCCGCCGGATCGTTCCCTCAGCTGCTGTGGGCCCTGGTCCCCCTCGCCGTCACCGTCCAGTTCGCGGTCGCCGTGGCCCGCACCGACCCCGCGACCCGCCCCCTGGAAGGGCTGGACGCCGCCGGGCTGGGACCCGTACGGCTCACCCTCGTCGCGACGATCTCCACCGCCGTGGCCTGCGCCCTCGGCAGCGCCGTGGCCCTGGCCGTCTTCCTCCACCTGCGCGGTGACGTGACCGGGCTGCCCTTCGACGGCGCCGGGGCACGGCTGCTCCACGGCGACCAGCCCCTGCCCGTGGCGGCCGCCCTCACCCTGCTGGCCCTGCTCCCGGTGGCCGCGTCGACCGCCACCGCCCTCGCCCTGCGCCCGCACCCCCGGCGCGCGCCGCAGACCGCACTGCCCTGGGGCATCGCCCTGACCGCCTGCGGCCTCGCCGCTCTGGCCTACTCCCGCCCCGGCGGAGCCGGCATGCCGACGGGCTGGGCGCTGACCGCCCTCGGACTCGCCCTCGCCGGTCCGGGCCTGGCCTACGCCTGCGGAGCGCTCGTCCAGGCCGTCCGCCCGGGCGCGCTCCGGCTGCTGGCCGGGCGGACCCTGCAGGAGGAGGCCCCCCGGCTGGGCGCACCCCTTGGTGTCCTGTGCGCCGTCGGGGCGGGCGCACTCAGCGCCGTGGCCCTGCGCGATCACGGCGGGCTCCAGGTCCCGCTCGGCCCGCTGACCGCGCCCGCCGCCGCCCTGGTGGTGCTGTGCGCGGCCGCCACCCTGCTCACTTCCGCGGTCGAGGTCCACCAGGCCCGGGCCTCCGCCCGCGAGACGCTGACCGGGCTCGGCGCCCCGGGCAAGGTCCTCCGTACGGCCGCGACCGTACGGGCCACCGCGCTGGTCGCGGTGTGCCTGCCGCTCAGCTGGGGTGTGTCACAGCTGACGTCGCTGGCATTGACCCGCTGAGACGGGCAGCCCTTAGGGTGGGCCGAATGGTCAACGGATACATCGACACCGAGATCGAGACGCTCGCCGAATTCGACCGGGTAGTGGCCCGGGGCTCGCTCAGCGGCTACCGGATCCAGTCGGTCAACCTGCTGGAGCGGACCTTCGCCCTGCTGTCCGCCGACACCTCGGCCGCCGTGTTCCTGGGCTGCCCGATGGAACCGGACGCCTCGGTCAAGGTGCGCGCGGACGGCGCCCTGGTCTTCCCGCCCGTCCCAGACCTCCCGTTCAACCCGTACCGGGGCCTGCTCTACACGCCCGAGGAGCTCTTCAGCGGGCTATCGACCGGCTACGAGGCCACCCCGGACGCCGAGGCGTACGCCTGGTTCCAGGAGACCAAGGCGGACGGGGACATCTACTCCTCGATGCTGCGCTCCATCCACGACGACGCCATCTCCGACGCCCTCGACGAGCACCTCGCCGGCGCCCGCGTGGTCGGTGTGATGGGCGGCCACGCCATGGCCCGCGGCGGCGACGCCTACCGGGGCGCGGCCGAGCTCGGCCGGACGCTGACCCGCTCCGGTCTGACCGTGGCCACCGGCGGCGGCCCCGGCGCGATGGAGGCGGCCAACCTCGGCGCGTACCTCGCCCCGGCCCCCGACGAGGCCCTGCCCGAGGCCCTGCGGATGCTGGCCAAGGCCCCCTCCTTCACCCCGTCGGTCTCCGACTGGGCGCGCGCGGCCTTCGCCGTACGGGAACGCTGGCCGGCGGTCACGGGAGGCGACTCGGTGGGCATCCCGACCTGGTTCTACGGACACGAGCCGCCGAACCCCTTCGCCGGGCACATCGCGAAGTACTTCGCGAACGCCACCCGGGAGGACGGGCTGCTCGCCCGCTCCAACGCGGGCGTGGTGTTCCTGCCCGGCGCGGCGGGCACGGTCCAGGAGATATTCGACAACGCGACGCCCAATTACTACGCGTCCCGGGGCGAGCCCACCCCGATGGTCCTCGTCGACCGCGCCCACTGGACCGAACGGCTGCCCGCCTGGCCGCTGCTCCAGGCGCTGGCCCGGGGCCGGGCGATGGAGTCCCGGATCGCCCTGGTCGACTCGGTGGCCGAGGTCCCGGCGGCCCTCGCCGCGATGAGCTGACCCGGACAACCTGAGCCGGACCATCTGACCCGGCCAGGCAACTTCTCTCCCCTTTTCCACGTCTGGAAGAGGTACGCACTACGTAAAACCTGCCAGACGTGAACGGAGCCCCCGGGTGCTCATAGGCCTGCTGACCGCTATCGCGGCGTCCATCTGTTACGGCACGGGATCCGTCCTGCAAGCCGTGGGCTCACGGCGGGCGGCCCGGATGTCGCCCGCCGCCGCCGGGGTCACCCAGCACGGCGGCCCGAACCTCAGCTCCACGGCGAAGGCCGCGATGACCTGGGAGTTCATCGTCGGCACGATCCTGGACTTCGTGGGCTTCGGCCTGGGCGCCCTGGCCGCCCGCCTCCTGCCGCTCTTCCTCTCCCAGACCGTCATCAGCGCCAACCTGGTGATCACGGCCGTGCTGAGCGTCAAGATGCTGGGCATCCGGCTGACCCGCAAGGAATGGACCTCCATCGGGGTCGTCTGCGCGGCGCTGGTCCTGCTGGCGACCGCGGCGGGCCACGAGGGCGGCCACTACGCGCCGCCCGCCACGCACTGGTGGCTGCTGGCCGTGACCGTGCTGATCATCGTGGGCGGCACGGTGGCGGTACGTTTCCTCGGCAGCCGGGCCGCGATCCTGGCGGGCCTGCTGTCGGGTCTGGCGTTCGGCGCGCTGGGCGTCGGGGTCCGCATCCTGAACGGCGTGGAGCCGTTCTCGTTCCCCTCCCTCCTCTCCGACCCGGCCCTGTACGCCATCGTCCTGGCGGGGGTCGGCGGCATGTACCTGCACACCGTGGCCCTCCAGATCGGCTCGGTGAACGGCGCCACCGCCGCCCTGGTGGTCGGTGAAACCGTGCTCCCCGGCGCGATCGGCGTGCTCTGGCTCGGCGACGCCTCCCGCCCCGGCATGGCCTGGCTGGCGGTCCTCGGCTTCGTCCTGGCGGTGACCGGCGCGGTGGCGGTCGCCTGGTACGGCAACCACGAGGACGCACACGGCGACGTCCCCACCCCGGAACCGACCCCGGTCGGCTGAAGAGGCAGCCGCCCGGCGATTGGTCTTCTCAGCCGTCCGGCGATTGGTCTTCTCAGCCGTCCGGCGTTTGAGGACCGGGGTCTGGGGCGGAGCCCCAGGACGGGTCCGGGCAGAGCCCGGGGAACGGTGGAAGGGTGGGTAGGGGACTTCGCCCCGCGCAGCGGCAAGGGTCGCTGCGCGGACTTCGCCCCGCGCAGCGGCAAAGGTCGCAGTGCGGACTCCGCCCGCGCAGCGGCCCTACTCCCGCGGCAGCACGACCACCTCGCCCGGAGCGAAGCTCACCGCGACCCGGTCCCCCACCCCGGGCGCCCCGGCCAAGTCACACTCCGCCTCGAGCACCGGCCCCACCTCGGGCCGCAGCAACAGCGCGACATGCGTCCCCCGGAAGGTCCGCGACACCACCTCGCACCCCAGCCCGCCCTCGGGCGACAGCACGACCCCGGCCGGCCGGATCAGCACCTGACGTTCCCCGTCCACCGCCCCCGCCGGAACGGCGACCTTCCCCCACGGAGTGGAGGCCACCCCGCCCGACACCACCGCCGGGACGACGTTCTCGAAGCCGAGGAACCGCGCCACGAACTCCGACGCCGGCCGCTGCCACACCTCCAGCGGCGTCCCCACCTGCGCGATCCGCCCGTCCCGCATCACGACCACCCGGTCGGCCAGTGCGAACGCCTCGCCCTGGTCGTGCGTAACGGCCAGCACGGTCGTGCCCAGCCGCGAGAACAGCCCCTGCAGCTCCACCACCAGCCGCTCCCGCAGCCCGCGGTCCAGCTGCCCGAGCGGCTCGTCGAGCATCAGCAGCCGCGGCGAAGGCGCCAGCGCCCGCGCCAGCGCGACCCGCTGCTGCTCGCCGCCGGACAGCGAGGCCACCGCCCGGCCCTGCGCCCCGGGGAGCCCGACCAGCTCCAGGAGCTCGGTGACCCGGGCCTCGGAGGACTGCTTCGAAGCACCCCGCATCCGCAGCCCGAAGGCGACGTTCCCGCCCACGTCCCGGTGCGGGAACAGCTGGTGGTCCTGGAACATCAGGCCCACCCCCCGCCGGTGTACGGGCACTGCGGCCTGGTCGGCGCCGCCCAGGAGCACCCTCCCGCCGGCGACGGGCTGGAGCCCGGCCACCACCCGGAGCAGGGTGGACTTGCCGCTCCCGCTCGGGCCCAGCACGCACACGATCTCGTGCTCGGCGACCGCCAGGTCCACGGCGTCCACGACCGCGCGCTCACCGAAGCGGACCGACACCCCTTCCAGTTGAAGCAGGGTCATCAGAACTCTCCGGAGGTCTTGTCGGGTCGCAGCCGCTCCAGCAGGAGCAGGGACACCGCGCACGTCAGCATCAGGATCGTGCTCAGGGCCATCGCCTGCCCGTAGTTCATCTCCCCGGCCCGCCCCAGCAGCCGCGCCACGGCGACCGGCAGCGTCGGATGGTCGGGCCGCGCGATGAAGACGGTCGCCCCGAACTCCCCGAGGGACACGGCGAAGGCGAAGCCCGCCGCGATCAGCAGGGCCCGCCGCACCATGGGCAGGTCGACCTCCCGCCAGGCCCGCAGCGGTGAGGCGCCGAGCACGGCGGCGGCCTCCCGCAGCCGCCCGTCGACCGCGCGCAGCACCGGCAGCATGGTCCGCACGACGAAGGGAACGCCCACCAGCGCCTGCGCCAGCGGCACCAGGATCCACGAGGTCCGCAGGTCCAGCGGCGGCTCGTCGAGGGTGATGAGGAAGCCGAAGCCGACGGTCACGGCCGACACCCCCAGCGGGAGCATCAGCAGCGCGTCGAAGCCCCGTACGAAGCGGCCCGCGCGCCGGGTCAGCGCCGCGGCCGCGAGCCCGCCGACGACGAGCGCGATGGCGGTGGCGGCGAGCGCGTACTGCAGGGAGTTCCAGATCGCCTCCATCGGCGGCACCAGGAACGTTCCGCCGCCGGCCCCCACCTCCTGGAGCGCCCGGTAGAAGCCGAAGCCGTAGCCGCCCGGAGCGTCGAGGGAGCGTTCCACGAGCACGCCGAGCGGGAGCACGATCAGCAGCGCCACCGTCAGCAGCACCCCGCCGAGCAGGGCCCGCTGGGCCCAGCCGCGCGGCCGGTGCGTCGTCCTGCCCGGGTCGACGAGCCGCAGCGCGGTCTCCCGCTTGCGCACGGTCCAGGCGTGCACGCCGAGGATCCCCGCGATGGCCGCGAACTGCACCATCGTCAGCACGGCGGCCGTCGGCAGGTCCAGGAGCTGCGCGGTCTGCCGGTAGACCTCCACCTCCAGGGTGGAGTACGCGGGCCCGCCGAGGATCTGTACGACGCCGAAGGAGGAGAACGTGAACAGGAACACCATCAGCGAGGCCGCGGCCACCGCCGGCACCAGCGCGGGCAGCGTCACCCGCCGCCAGGCGGCGAACCGCCCGGCACCGAGCATCCGGGCGGCCTCCTCCTGACGCGGATCGAGCTGCGCCCACAGTCCGCCGACCGTGCGGATGACGACGGCGTAGTTGAAGAAGACGTGCGCGAGCAGGATCGCCCAGACGGTCGTGTCGAGGCGGATCCCCCACACCTCGTCCAGCAGACCGTTCCGCCCCACCAGCGCGAGGAAGGCGGTGCCGACCACGACCGTCGGCAGGACGAACGGCACCGTCACGAGTGCCCGCAGCAGTTGCTTGCCGGGGAACTCGAAGCGCGCGAAGACGTACGCGCCGGGGAGCGCGATCAGGAGCGTGAGCGCCGTGGACGCGAGCGCCTGCCAGGTGGTGAACCAGAGCACGCCGCCGATGTCGGGCCGGGCCAGCACCTCGCCGATCCGGCCGAACTGCCAGCCGGCGTCGGTCTTGAGCCCGCGCCCGACGATCGCGGCCACGGGGTACGCGAAGAACAGCCCGAAGAAGGCGAGCGGCACGGCCATCAGACCGAGCCTGACGGCCGTGGCCCGCCCGCTCTCCTTCGGTACGGAACTCAACGGTCCTACTTCACGACAAGCGCGGCCCACGCCTTGACCCACTGGTCGCGGTTCTTGGCGATGGCCTCCGGGGCGACCGTCTCGGGCTTCGCGATGACGACGCCGTGCTTGGTGAACAGCTCCGGCAGCGCCGCGTTCTTGGTCACCGGGTTCACGAACATCTGGAGCGGCATGTCCTCCTGGAACTTCTTGGAGATCAGGAAGTCCAGGAGCGCCTTGCCGCCCTCCTCGTTCTTCGCGCCCTTGAGCAGGCCCGCGAACTCGATCTGGCGGAAGCAGGTACCCGTCGCGACGCCCGTGGGGGCCTCGGTCGGCTGCGGCTCCCCGTAGAGCACCTCGACCGGCGGGCTGGAGGCGTAGGAGACGACCAGCGGGCGGTCGCCCTTGGCCTTCTTGCCGCCCGCCGAGCCGGAGAAGCGCTCGTTGTAGGCCTGCTCCCAGCCGTCGACGACCTCGACGCCGTTGGCCTTGAGCTTGCTCCAGTAGTCCTTCCAGCCCTCGTCGCCGTACTTGCCGACGGAGGCGAGGAGGAAGCCGAGGCCGGGCGAGGAGGTCGCGGCGTTCTCGGTGACCAGCAGGTTCTTGTACTCCGGCTTGATCAGGTCGTCCAGCGTCTGCGGCGGGGCGAGCTTCTTGTCGGCGAAGTAGGCCTTGTCGTAGTTCACGCAGATGTCGCCGGAGTCGACGGGGGTGACCCGGTGCTCCTTGTCGAGCACGAACTCGGGCTTCACGTCGGCCAGCCCCTTGGCCTCGTACGGCGTGAAGATGCCGTTGTCGAGGGCGCGGGAGAGGAGCGTGTTGTCCACGCCGAAGAAGACGTCGCCGCGCGGGGAGCCCTTGGTGAGGATCTCCTGGTTCAGGGCGGTGCCCGCGTCACCCGACTTCAGGACCTTGACGGTGTAGCCGCTCTGCGCCTCGAACTCCTTGAGGACCGTGTCGGTCGCGTTGAAGGAGTCGTGGGAGACGAGGGTGATCGTCTTGACGGTACTGGACTTGGACGCCGGGGCGTCGGTCGCCCCGGCGGACTTGTCCTTGGCGGTGCCGCCGCCGCAGGCGCTGAGCGTGGTGACGCCGAGCGCGGCCACGAGCGCGACGCCCGCCATCTTCTTGGTGGTGCTCATTGGTGCATTCCTCCTGGGATGTCCAGGAGAAGACGCGGCCCTGCCCGGCGCTCTGTGGAGCGGACGCCGGGCAGGGCGCAACAGCTTGAGTGATGACCGAACTTCCTACCCCGAATGACCGGGGCGAGGTTCAGAGGGTCTGCGGTGACGGATACCGCACTCTCAGCGCTGTGGCGCTCCCCTGTCGGAATATGAAATTGGTTTCGGCCACAGGGTACCCCGTGGCCGAATGCACACCTCAACTGGCGGAAATCAGCGCTCCGAGGCGGCGAGCTGGCCGCACGCGCCGTCGATCTCCTGGCCGCGGGTGTCGCGCACGGTCACCGGCACCCCGTGACGGGCGATGGCGTCCACGAACGCCTTCTCGTCCTCGGGCCGCGAGGCGGTCCACTTCGAGCCCGGCGTCGGGTTCAGCGGGATCAGGTTGACGTGTACGCGCTTGCCCTTGAGCAGGCGGCCGAGCAGGTCACCGCGCCAGGCCTGGTCGTTGATGTCGCGGATCAGGGCGTACTCGATGGAGATCCGGCGGCCGGACTTCTCCGCGTACTCCCAGGCCGCGTCGAGCACCTCGCGGACGTTCCAGCGGGTGTTCACGGGGACCAGGGTGTCGCGCAGCTCGTCGTCCGGGGCGTGCAGGGAGACGGCGAGGCGGCATTTGAAGCCCTCGTCGGAGAAGCGCAGCATCGCCGGGACCAGGCCCACCGTGGAGACGGTGATCCCCCGCTGGGACAGGCCCAGGCCGTCGGGCTCCGGGTCGGTGAGGCGGCGGATGGCGCCGACGACGCGGTTGTAGTTGGCGAGCGGCTCGCCCATGCCCATGAAGACGATGTTCGACAGCCGGGCGGGCCCGCCGGGGACCTCGCCGTCGCGCAGGGCGCGCATGCCGTCGACGATCTGGTGGACGATCTCGGCCGTCGACAGGTTGCGGTCGAGGCCGGCCTGGCCGGTGGCGCAGAACGGGCAGTTCATGCCGCAGCCGGCCTGCGAGGAGATGCACATGGTGACCCGGTCCGGGTAGCGCATCAGCACGGACTCGACGAGCGTGCCGTCGTGCAGCTTCCACAGGGTCTTGCGGGTGGTGTCGTCATCGCAGGAGATGTGGCGCAGGACGTTCATCAGGTCCGGCAGCAGCTCCTGCTGGAGCTTCTCGCGAGAGGCGGCCGGGATGTCGGTCCACTCGGCCGGGTCGTGCGCGTACCGGGCGAAGTAGTGCTGGGAGAGCTGCTTGGCCCGGAAGGGCTTCTCACCGATCGCGGCGACGGCCTCCCGGCGCTCCTCGGGGGTGAGGTCGGCGAGGTGCCGGGGCGGCTTCTTCGCTCCACGAGGGGCGACGAAAGTGAGCTCTCCCGGAACAGGGCGGGCCATGGCAGGTACTCCTTGTAAGACGAAAGGCGCGCCGCAGAAGCAGCGCGCCTTCCAAGAGTAACCGCCCCGCCTGCACGGGCGCCTTTTCGCAGGTCAGCCGGTGCCGACGAACGCCGCGAGCAGCAGCCAGACCACCGGGGCCGTGGGAAGCAGGGAGTCGAGCCGGTCCATGATGCCGCCGTGGCCCGGCAGCAGGGTGCCCATGTCCTTGATCCCGAGATCCCGCTTGATCATGGATTCCCCGAGGTCGCCGAGGGTGGCACTGACCGCGACGGTGAGGCCGAGCACCAGGCCCTGCCACCAGACGCCCCCGTCGATCAGGAACTCCATGCACAGCGCGCCGGCCCCCATCGCGAAGGCCACCGCTCCGAAGAGCCCCTCGCGGGTCTTTCCGGGGCTGATGCGCGGGGCGAGCTTGGTCTTGCCGAAGCGCCAGCCGACCGCGTAGGCCCCGGTGTCGCTGACCACGGTCAGGACCAGGAAGGTGACGACCCGCTGCGGCCCGTCGTCGGCGGTGAGCAGCATCGCGACGAACGTGGCCAGGAAGGGCACGTAGAACGCCGCGAAGACTCCGGCGGTGACGTCCTTGAGGTAGTCCTCGGGCGGCTCGGTCATCCGCCAGACCAGGACCGCGAGGGCGGTCAGCGCCATCGCCACCCAGGCGCCCTCGGCCCCGCGGACGTATCCGGCGATGACCATGGCTGCGCCGCCGATGGCGAGCGGGACCAGCGGGGCCTTGATGCCCTTCTTCTCCTGGAGCCGGGAAGTGAGCTCCCACAGACCGACGACGACCGCCACGACGACGACGCCGACGAAGACCGCCTTGACGATGAACAGCGAGGCGAAGATGACCGCGCCGAGACCCAGCCCGACCCCTATGGCGGCACGCAGGTCCCGCCCGGCGCGCTTCTTCTGAGGCGGTGGCGAGGCGTCCTGCGGTGCCGGCGAAGGCGGGGTCGGCGGGGGGCTGGGCATGGGCTCCTGCGGCGGCGTATCGGCGCGGAAGAGGGGGCCGCCGTCAGCGGCGGCCCCCCGATCGCGTGCTTCCCGGTCGTCGAAGTCACGGCCGGCGGCATCGGGCACGATGGGCATGGGCCGAGTGTGCGGGCCAACCAGCGCATCGTAGGCGGGACCCGCCGGAACCGGCTCCGGCTGCCAGGAAGTGTCGTTCATCAGACTTCGAGGAGCTCGGCTTCCTTGTGCTTCAGGAGCTCGTCCACCTGCGCGACGTACTTCGCGGTGGTGTCGTCGAGCTCCTTCTCGGCGCGGCGCACCTCGTCCTCGCCGGCTTCCTTGTCCTTGACGAGCTTGTCGAGGGCGTCCTTCGCCTTGCGGCGGATGGCGCGGATCGAGACCTTGGAGTCCTCGGCCTTGGTGCGCGCGACCTTGATGTACTCCTTGCGGCGGTCCTGCGTCAGCTCGGGGAAGGTCACCCGGATGATGCTGCCGTCGTTGCTGGGGTTGACGCCCAGGTCGGAGTCGCGGATGGCCGTCTCGATGTTGCGCAGGGCGCTCTTGTCGAACGGGGTCACGATCGCCATGCGCGGCTCGGGGACCGAGAAGGAGGCGAGCTGGTTGATGGGCGTGATGGCGCCGTAGTACTCCGCCACGATCTTGTTGAACATCGCCGGGTGCGCACGACCGGTGCGAATCGCGGCGAAGTCTTCCTTGGCGACGACGACGGCCTTTTCCATCTTCTCCTCGGCCTCGAGGAGGATCTCTTCGGTCACCACGTGCTCCTGCATGTCAGAAATGGATGGTTCAGGCGGACGGGGGGCCTGCTCAGGCCCGGGTGCCCTGGTCGCTCACGAGCGTGCCGATCTTCTCACCCTTGACGGCTCGCGCGATATTGCCCTCGGCGAGCAGCTCGAAGACGAGGATCGGCAGCTTGTTGTCGCGGCACAGAGTGATGGCGGTGGCATCGGCGACCTTGAGGTCGCGCGACAGCACCTCGCTGTACTCCAGCGCGTCGAACTTCACCGCGTCCGGGTTCTTCTTCGGGTCGGAGTCGTAGACCCCATCGACGCCGTTCTTGCCCATGAGCAGGGCTTCCGCGTCGATCTCCAGGGCGCGCTGGGCGGCCGTGGTGTCGGTGGAGAAGTAGGGCATGCCCATGCCGGCGCCGAAGATGACCACGCGGCCCTTCTCCAGGTGGCGCACGGCGCGCAGCGGGATGTACGGCTCGGCGACCTGGCCCATGGTGATGGCCGTCTGGACGCGGGAGTCGATGCCTTCCTTCTCCAGGAAGTCCTGGAGGGCGAGGCAGTTCATGACCGTGCCGAGCATGCCCATGTAGTCGGACCGGGCCCGGTCCATGCCGCGCTGCTGGAGTTCGGCTCCGCGGAAGAAGTTGCCACCGCCGATCACGATCGCGATCTCCGCGCCGTCGCGGACCACCGCGGCGATCTCGCGGGCGATGGCGTGGACTACGTCGGGGTCGACGCCCAGTCCTCCGCCACCGGAGAAGGCCTCGCCCGACAGCTTCAGCATGAAGCGGCGGCCCTTCTTTTCCTGGTCGCTCTTGTCGTCGGAAGCGGTGTGGGTGTCCACGCCCTGATTCATGGAGATCTCCTCGTGCACATACGAAGAAGGCCATTGCCGGTGGGTCCTCGCGGTTCCCTCTACGGCAATGGCCTCCTCGTCAGATCTGCGGTCGCCCTGCGCGAACGCGGGCGACTGCTTCAGACCCTACCGGGGTCCGGTGTCCGTCGCGTACGGACGGACTCAGATGCCGACCTTGATGCGCGAGAAGCGCACCAGGGTGACACCGGCCTCGTCCAGAACCTTCTGGACGGACTTCTTGGCGTCCAGGGCGTACGCCTGGCCAAGCAGCGTGTTGTCGCGGAAGAAGCCGTTGACACGACCCTCGACGATCTTCGGCAGCGCGGCCTCCGGCTTGCCCTCGGCGCGGGTGACCTCTTCGGCCACGCGACGCTCGGACTCGACGACCTCGGCCGGAACGTCCTCGGCGGAGAGCCACTTCGGCGCGAACGCGGCGATGTGCTGCGCGACGCCGCGGGCGACCTCGGCGTTCTCCTTGTCGAGCTCGACCAGGACGCCGATCTGGAACGGCAGGTCGGGCATCGTGCGGTGCATGTACGCCGAGACGTAACCGCCGGTGAACTGCGCGAAGCGGTCCAGGACGATCTTCTCGCCGAGGTTGGCGTTGGCCTCGTCGACGAACGCCTGCACGGTCTTGCCGGGGGCGATCTCGGACGCGAGCAGCGCCTCGGTGTCGGCCGGCGAGGTCGCGGCGATGTGGTTGGCCAGCTCGTTGGTGACCGCAAGGAACTTGTCGCCCTTGGCGACGAAGTCCGTCTCGCACTTCAGCTCGACGAGGACACCGGAGGTGTTGTCGTCGGAGATGACGGAGACGACGGCACCGTTCTCGGCAGAACGGCCTTCGCGCTTGGCGACGCCCTTCTGACCCTTGATACGGAGTGCCTCGACGGCCTTGTCGACGTCACCGTCGGCCTCGACCAGCGCGTTCTTGCAGTCCAGCATGCCGACGCCGGTGAGCTCGCGGAGCTTCTTGACGTCAGCGGCGGTGTAGTTCGCCATGAGTCTGTGATTCTCTCTCGAAGTCGTAGATCTACGGGTGAACGGCGGAGGAGGCGCGCTTTTGGCGCGGCTCCCCCGCCGTCATCGTCCGTGCTGTGAGTGCCCGGCGCATGAACGCCGGGCGCTCTCAGTGGGTCAGGCCTGCTCGGCGTCGGCGGCCGGAGCCTCGACGACGGCCTCGGCGACAACCTCGGCCTCGACGGCCGGAGCAGCCTCGGCCTCGGCGGCCGGAGCGGCCTCAGCCTCGACGGCGGGGGTCTCGACAGCGGCCTCGGCCGGAGCGGCCTCAGCGTCGTCGGCCTTCTTCTCGCCCTCGAGCAGGTCGCGCTCCCACTCGGCGAGCGGCTCGGCGGCGGCCTTCTCGCCCGGCTTCGAGTCACCAGTGGCGGCACCGGAACGGGCGATGAGGCCCTCGGCGACGGCGTCGGCGATCACGCGGGTGAGCAGACCGACGGAGCGGATCGCGTCGTCGTTGCCCGGGATCTTGTAGTCGACCTCGTCGGGGTCGCAGTTGGTGTCGAGGATCGCGACGACCGGGATGTGGAGCTTGCGCGCCTCACCGACGGCGATGTGCTCCTTCTTGGTGTCGACGATCCAGACGGCGCTGGGGACCTTCGACATCTCGCGGATACCACCGAGGGTCTTCTCCAGCTTGATCTTCTCGCGAGAGAGGACCAGGAGCTCCTTCTTGGTGAGACCCGAGGCGGCGACGTCCTCGAAGTCGATCGCCTCAAGCTCCTTCAGACGCTGAAGGCGCTTGTAGACGGTGGAGAAGTTGGTGAGCATGCCACCCAGCCACCGCTGGTTGACGTAGGGCATACCAACGCGCGTCGCCTGCTCGGCGATGGCCTCCTGGGCCTGCTTCTTGGTACCGACGAACATGATGGAACCGCCGTGGGCGACGGTCTCCTTCACGAACTCGTAGGCGCGGTCGATGTACGACAGCGACTGCAGCAGGTCGATGATGTAGATGCCGTTGCGCTCCGTGAAGATGAAGCGCTTCATCTTCGGGTTCCAGCGGCGGGTCTGGTGACCGAAGTGGACGCCGCTTTCCAGCAGCTCCCGCATCGTTACGACGGCCATGGCCATCTCCTTGTTTCTCGGTTTGGTTCCTGACGCCCCTGTCGCGCCCTGCCCCCGCAGAGGGGACCGAGAGACGCTGTCACCTGGCCCTGAGGGGCCGGTGCTGGGGCGTGCGAAGTCGACCCGGTGACCCGGATCGCCACAAGAAGTGTACGGGACCCGGTGGTATGCCGGATGACGCGGTTGTCCACAGTGCCCCGACCGTCCACAGGCCCGGGCGGGACCGGCTCCGGAACCGGAACCATTCCCCCATGACGAAGCTGCTGCTCACCCTGCTCCTGACCCTGGGCCTCACCCTGGCCCCACCTCCGACGGCACCGGGGCCACCGGAGCTCCGGCGCGCTCCGAGCACCGCGGGGGCCCCGGGCGGACGCCCGCTCCCGTCTCCCCTGACGGTGGTCCGCTGGTGGGACCCGCCCCCGACCCCGTACGCGGCGGGCCACCGCGGAGTGGACCTGGCGGCCCCGGTGGGCGCGGAACTCCGCGCGGTCGGTCCGGGGCGGGTCCACTACGCCGGCCCGGTCGCGGGCCGCGGTGTCCTCTCGCTGACCCTCCCGAACGGCCTGCGCACGACGTACGAACCGGTCCGCCCCCTGGTGGCACAGGGCGCCGAGGTCACGAAGGGCCAGGTGGTGGCCCTCCTCACGGACGGCCCCCACTGCCCCCGCCCCTGCCTCCACTGGGGCCTCCTCCACACAAACACCTACCTCAACCCCCTGACCCTCCTCCCCCACCCGACCCCCCGCCTACTGCCCCTGAGCGGGCAAGGGCTCTCAACCGGCATTCGAGGACCAGGGGCTTTCCAACCGTCCGGCGTTCGAGGACCGGGGTCTGGGGCTCTTCAGCCGTCCGGCATTCGAGAGCCGGGGTCCGGGGCTCTTCAGCCGTCCGGCGTTTGAGGACCGGGGTCTGGGGCGGAGCCCCAGGGGGTCCGGGCGCAGCCCGGTACCCCTCCAGCCCGTCCGGCGCTTGAGGACCGGGTCAGGGCAGAGCCCTGGGAACGGAGGAAGGGTGGGTAGGGGACAGCCCCCGCAGGGCACCCGACCACCGAACCGGCACGCCGCGACGCCGAACCGGTGCCCAAGTGCAGGGCCGGAACAGGGTCAGACCGGGTCCGGGACCCGGGCCGGGGTCAGCCTCCGACGCCCCGCAGGGCCATGGCCACCGCCGCGTCCGTGACCACGACGGGGTCCTCCCCCGCGCCGGCCTCGATCCGCCGGACGGCGGCGTCCACCACACCCTGGAGCAGCATCGCGGCCAGCCTCGGCTCCGCCTGCCCCAGCGCGCCCAACGCCTCCACGATCATCGCGATCAGCGACCCGTGCGCCGCCCGGATCTTCTCGCGCGCCCCGGCGTCCAGCTCGCTCGCGGAGATCGCCACCACCGCCCGGTGCCGCTTGTCCCCCACCAGCCCCAGCTGGCAGCGCACATACGCCTCGATCTTCGCCTCCGGCGCCTCCGCCTCGGACATCGCCGCCTCGATCTCGGCCGCCCACACGGGGAAGTCCACCGCGCACAGCTCTTCGACGACGGCCGCGCGGGACCGGAAGTACTCGTACACGGAGGACCGGGCAAGGCCGGTCCGCTCGGCGAGGGCGGGGAAGGTCAGCGCTTCCGTCCCCCCTTCGGACAGCAGGGAACGCGCGGCGTCCAACAGGGCCCCGCGCTGCATCGACCGGTGCTCGGCCACGGAGGCCGCTCGAATCCTGGGCACGCGTCCACTCTACGGATGTACCGCAAGGCCGTCGCACGCTCTCGGCCGCAGCCCTGGCACCCCGGGGCCCCGGTTCAGCGCCCGACGTCCGCCAGCTTCGCCCGCAGCTGCAGGACCGACTTGGTGTGGATCTGGCTGACGCGGCTCTCGGTGACCCCGAGGACGTTGCCGATCTCGGCGAGCGTGAGGCCCTCGTAGTAGTAGAGGGTCACCACCGTCTTCTCCCGCTCGGGCAGCGTGTTGATGGCCCGCGCCAGCAGCCGCCGCAACTCCCGGTCCTCCGCGACCTCCACCGGGTTGTCCGCGGCGGTGTCCTCCAGGGTGTCCATCAGGGAGAGGCGGTCACCCTCCCCGCCCACGTGCAGCAGCTCTTCCAGGGCGACCACGTTGGCCAGCGACAACTGGCTGAAAACGGCGTGCAGATCCTCCACGCCGATGCCCATCTCCCCGGCGACCTCGTGCTCGGTCGGGGTGCGCCGCAGCTGGGCCTCCAGCGTGGCGTAGGCCCGTTCCACGGCGCGCGCCTTCTGCCGCACCGAGCGGGGGATCCAGTCCAGCGCCCGCAACTCGTCGATCATCGCGCCGCGGATGCGGGTGATCGCGTACGTCTCGAACTTGATGGACCGTTCGATGTCGAACTTCTCGATGGCGTCGATCAGTCCGAAGACTCCGGAGGAGACGAAGTCGGCCTGTTCCACATTGGGCGGCAGACCGACGCTGACGCGGCCCGCCACGTACTTCACGAGGGGCGAGTAGTGCAGGATCAGCTGCTCCCGCAGCCGCTCGTCACCCGAGTCCTTGTACGAGCGCCACAGCACCTCCAGGGACGAGGGCGCGGTGGACCGCTCGCTGCCGCGCGCAGCGGGGGGCACCGCAGCGCGGTCGGACCCTGAGGTGTGCTGGGGCATGCTTCGCCTTTGCCGGAGCCGGATTCCTTGGGAGCGTAGCGTGACGGAAGTGTCGCGGTGCGCGAAGAGTACGGGATCGCGCGGGCCCGCAAGGGCGCCCGGACTCGCGCGGGCGACCCGGGACCGGCGCCTGGCGCACGGTCCCGGCGGGTACCACCGGGAAGGCCGCGTCTCTCATCGGCTTCACTCTTTCACCGGAACGCCCCAGGTCAACGACCGCCTCGCCGGGCAGCTCCGCTTTATGCGCCTCCTCTCGGCCGCTTCGGGGCCAACTGCCAGCCGTCGCCCTGCCGTTCGACGAACCCCAGAGAGTGAAGTTCGTACAGTCTGCCGATGACTTCATCGGTGCCGGTGCCCGCCGCGAGGGCCAGCTCCCCCAGGTCCGCGAGGCGGCCTGCCGGCAGGGCGTCGAGTACCCGGACCGCTTCGGGACCCAGCAGGTCCCGGGCGATCACGGGGCCCCGCCGCTCGGGAGCCAGCTCTCCCATCCCTCCGACCAGCTCGACGACCTCCGCCGCGTCCGTGACCAGCGAGGCCTCGCCGCGCAGCAGTTCGTGCACGCCTGCCGAGAGCCCGCTGGTGGCCGGGCCCGGGATGCCCATGGTGATCCTCCCCAGTGCCTGGGCCCGCCGGGCGGTGACCAGGGACCCGCTGCGGTGGGCCGCCTCCACGACGACCGTGCCCCGGGTCAGGGCGGCGATGACGCGGTTGCGCAGGACGAACCGGCTCGGCGTGGGATGGCTGCCGGGCGGCAGCTCGCCGAGGAGCAGCCCCTGGGCGGCGATCCGGCCGAGCAGTCCGGCGTGCCCGCGCGGGTAGGGCACGTCCACCCCGCAGGCCAGCACGGCGGCCGTCGCTCCGCCGGCGGCGAGGGCCCCGCGGTGGGCGGCGCCGTCGATCCCGTAGGTTATCTAGCAGGCTTTACTTGTTGTTTGCCATCTCTGGGCTGCTGGCTAGTCCCAGCTCAGGGCCCATGCGCCTGGGTAGCTGTGAGCAACAGGTGCCAGAAGAGCATCTGCTCCCGCTTTGGCCGACCACCGGTCCTCTCCTGGCCACCCTCGCCCGGTGCGGGAAGCTGGGAGGACGGTGCCCGATGACCAGCCAGCCCGGCGGTGCTCAGCGGCTCGCTGTCCGTCTTTGGGGGCGGATGGGAGTGACGCGGGCCGCGGTGCCCAGTTGCTCAGCCAAGGCCGCGTTCTCCAGACTCAGCAGGTTGATTGATGCCGCGTAGATCTCGAATCGTTCCTCGAGCTCGGCGGTGTATTTCAGCAACTCAGCGTGCTTCTTCTTGAGCAGGTCGAACTCGTCGAGTCGCTTCGCGAAAGCGGCTGGCGTGTTGCCCGTGGCCTTGACCCGTGCTTGGAAGAGGTCCTTGAGGTCCAGGTACTGATGCGTGAGATACCAGCGCTTGACGCCTGCTTCGAGGGCCAGCTGGGAGACGCTGAGCCTGCCTGTGGATCTCAACGGAGTGCCGGCAAGGAGCCGGTCCATCGCTGCCAAGATCGCGGTCCGGTTGGCGTCGTCCTGGGCTGGGGCGGTAGCGGTCATGGGGTGCGTCCCTTCCCGTCCTGTTCATGGGTGGCAAGAATTGACTGGAGTCGCTCGAGTTCCTGCCGGTCGCGCGCGTGGCGGAACGGCGGGGCCAGGGGGTCCTCAACGATCTCGACCAGCCCGTCGTGACGGCGCTGGATCTGCAGGATGTCGCGGTCTGTGCGCGCGAGATTTCGGCACTTGGGTCGGCAGTCGTCGGTGTCCGGGGTGACCATCGGGTCGTCAACATCGCCTCTGAGCTGACAGGCCGCCTGCGCCGGGTCGAGGACGCATGTCATGCCCTCGCCGTGGTGGATCTGCAGAAGCGGGTTCCCGACCAGGTCGCGAGCCTGGCCCTCACTCGTCAGGACGTGTCCGGCGAACTGGCTGTTCGCCGCGGTCACGCGGTGTTTGTAAGCCTCTGCGGCGGGGCCGCTCACTCTCTCGCCGGCGACGAGAGCGCGTTCGTCTTCGGTGATTCCCTCGATCCGGAACAGCCAGTCCTCGAAGGCGTACTCGTCCGGGAACCCCGACTCGTAGGTGCCTGCATATCCTTGAATTATTCGAGTATGGACATGGCCATACTGAATTGAGGCCGCGACCAGACCGCGAGGCCGGCGCCGGATGAACCAGGCCAATGTTCTGCGGAACCGGGAAGCGGTGAGCCCGCCCCGGGGATCGGCGGGGATGTTCTCGGCGCGACCGCGTCGCTGGCACTCCGTGTTCACCCAGGACACGAACTTGGCGAGATCGGTGGCGATCGACTGGTCACGTCGGGCATTTCCCCTGCGCCGCTTGTTCTTCTTGCGCCGGTAGGGCTCGATCAGGTTCGGGAAGAGCAACTGCTTCTGGTGCAACCGCTCCAGCACGCCGACCGCGGTGGCCACGATCTCGACGACGACCCACGGATCCTCGCGCCTCTGGCCGGCTGGGATCTTGTTTCCCTCCTCGTCGACGGCGTTCTTGTAGGCGGTGCCGTGCATGAGCCAGAGATTCGCGGTCGTGTCCCGCTCGATGCACCCGCGTTCGAGGTTGAGCACCTCGCCAGGACGAGCGCCAGATAGGTATGCGACCACGGTGAAGCAGGCGGTGCTCAGCAACCGACCGAGGTCACGGCCCTCAAGGTATTTGAAGCGTTGCTCATGCCACGGCTGTCCGTCGAGGAGCCCCGTGGGTGATGCCTGAAGGTAGGCGCCGTCGTCGATGGGGATTCCGGAGTCGATGGCCAGCAGGCCCGTGCTGGTGCTCTTGACGGACTCCGCGCAGGCGATGACTCGGGCGACGTGCCGGAAGTCGATCACGTAGTGGTCGCCCTGCCGCTTGCCCGGCAGCTTTTCGCCGCGTTCACGCAGTCCCTGGAGGTAGGCAGTCATCTCCTGAGCGCGTTGACCTGCGGGAACCCGAAGATCAGAGGTACTCAGGCGTGCGCGTTCCGTCGACTCGCGGCTCTGCAGCCGGACGTGGTCGGCGTGAGCGTTGAGGATGTCCTCGCTGAAGTCCTCGACGAAGCGGATGGCCCACCACAGCAGCGGCTGCATGGTGCGCTCGTGGATGCGTTGGGTCTTGTTCGTGCCGGTGACCGGGTTCTTCTCGAGCAGGTCCTTGGTGTCCTGCCCTCCCCAAGGTGGGGAGTCAGGCAATCCCATGCTGCGCGGCAGCACTGTGCGGTAGTGCCAAAGACGCCGCACTTCGGTGAGCAACCGGTACTTCCGGTCCAGACTGAACTCGTCGTCCCGTACGTCCTCGAGGTAGTCGGCGATCAGCTCGGCAGTAACCGCGCCCAGAGCGTGGATGCCACGGCCCCCGAGCCAGATGAAGAACGCCCTGAGTGATGCGGAGGTGTTCACGATCGTCCTGATCGACGGCTGCCCGGAGCCCCGGCGCATGCCCTTGATCTGCATGTTGTTCAGCAGCTGCCACACGTAGTGCTTGGCGGCCAGCCGGAGCGTCGAGGGGACATCGGCGAAGCTCACCCCGGCTGCCGACGCGTGGCCCTCGAAGACTGCATGGTCGAGATGCCAGTAGTCGTCCGAGAACACTGACAGCTCGCTGACGGGTGTCCCCGGCGGGATCTCCCGGCGAAGCAACACCGGCGTCTGGGCGTCAGGCCACTCGGTGCCTTCCGGAACGGTGTCCCAGCCGATGGCCAGAGCGTATTCAGTCATCGCAGATCAAGCTCCCTGTTCAAGAACCTCGTGACCATCGCTCGGTCGGATTCGGAGACGGCCGCCCGCGCGTCGTCCACCGCGGTGGGTCCGTGCCGGTCCATCAGGTCCGAGAGCTGTGCCTGGGGGCCCGAGAAGCGCCGCACCCACTGCAACGGCGTCATGTCGTCCTTCCGTGCCTCCAGGCGGTCGTGGACGAGAACCTGGACGGGCAGATGGCGGGGAAGCGCCCGAGCACACGGACATCCCAGGCAGACCATGAACGAGGCTCTGCACGGCTCTCCCGCAGGCGCCTGCGGGCTGTTCTCGTGGTCGACGCAGGCGTTCATCACGGTGTCCAGCTCGCCGTCGATCATCTTCCGCAAGGTCAGGATGTTGACGCCGTACTTGTGAGCGACCGCTTCGATGTCGGTGTGCGCCTGTTCGAGGTCATCCCTGGTGAGTGTGGCCATGGCCGCGCGGGCCGTGGCCTTGCTGACCTCTTCGTCCAACGCCGCGGCGACCACCCGCCGGTATGCGGTGATGTTGCCGCGGTTGCGGGCGAGGTAGTCCGTGGCCAGCGTCTGTTCGGTGTGAGCGACGGGCTTCTGGTGGAGCTCAACGTGGGACAGCCTCAGAAGGTCGAACGTCACCGCCATCCGGACCGGCTTGCCCTTGGCGTCCCGCGCATCGGCCAACAGAACTCTCGACTTGGCCCAGGCCGCAATGCCGCTTTCCCCCGGGGTGGCCAGGCCCCGTCCTTGCGATGGGCTCGACCCCCGCCAGCCGAGGAAGAGCAGGTCAGAGCCGGTGATTTCCCGTGACCGGGACGTCAGCTCGTGGAGAAGCACATAGAGGCCGAAGGGCGTGTGCAGCTCATCGCGCGCCGACAGCTCGTCCAGACCGTCCGGAATGCTGATCCAGTCCGGAATGTCACTGAGCACCAACGTCATGTGCGCCCGATTGCCCCTGCGTTTCTTGCGCTGCCTGATGATGGCCGTGCCGGTTCCGCCCGTGTGACCATCCGCGCGGTGGTGAACAGCTTTCGTCTTCATCAGAACGCTGCGGTTCTGGCCGGTCATGACGGCCATCAGGACCGCGCCGGCGACGCACTCGTCAGCAGACAGATGCAGCCAGGAGATCATTTCCCGAGCAGGCCCCAACTTGGCGACCCAGGGCCGAGGCTTGTCATAGCCGCTGTTGGCGCCCTTCGCCACCGTGACCCGAGGAACATCACCGACCCGATGGACGTGCTCCAGCACTTCGAGAGCGCGAGCCGGGACATCGGGTGGGACCTGGCCCTCCTGGACCTGTCGCAGCAACGCGCGATTACGGCGGATCCGGGCAGCCGCAGCCCTCAGATCGACACGCGCCGCGTCAGCGATCCTGCGCATCTCGGCTCGGCTGTAACTCTCCTTGGCCTCCGGCGCGGGCCGTCGAGGACTGCGCTCCTTCAGCTTCCCCCTGGTCGCGTCGCTCAGGCCCTCGGTTTCAGCCAGGAGGAGCTTGAGGGCCGACAGTTCCCTGGAAGCATCCCGAGCGCTCTTCCGCCGATGGTCGTAGAAGCCGTCCAGATGCTCAGGAACCAGGTGGGAAACCTCCGTCGGGGCCCACGCCAATGTCGACACGTAACTGGCGAACTGCAGAGCCACCCGCCAAGGCTTCTCCATCGCCACCAGGGACGTGAGCCCTCCACCAGATACCGTGCGACGGGCGAAGGCCGAGGCCAGAGCCGTCTGCAGGCCAGGCGCCAGTGCCAGCCGCTCAAAGTCGAAGTCCTGGTGCTCGCCGCTCTCCTCTTGGAAGCACCTCACGATCAGACCGCGGCTCCCGTCCAAAATCCCCCTGGCGGTCCTGGGGCCGGGGCCAGGACGTGCGGCTCGTCGACCGGACCGGCTCAATTGCCGCCCGCCATCGGATCGGTGCGGACCTGGGCGTGATTGGCGAAGACATCGGCCATGAATTTCGCCACCGGAAAGTCCTCCGCGTGCAGCAGCAACAACTCGACCTCGAGATTCTGGAAGGGTTCGAGGTAGACGCCCTTGGTCGTCTCGACTCTTCGGTGCCCCAAAATTGTCTGCACCAGATGCCAGGTGTCGCCGAACTCCGAGCGGAAGTCCCTGGCCTCTTCCCGGCTCAGATGGGCCAGCCGTGCGGTGCGGATCAGCTTCCCGATGGCGAACCATCGCAGGGCGCAGGAGTGCCGGAGCATGTGGGCCGTGCAGGTGAAGTCGGGAAGCCCCAGTGCTTCGATCCGCTTGTTGGCGGTCGCGAACGTGTGGTGCCACCCATGATCGTCACGGGGTAGTCCGTCCTCGTTCAACCACAGTGACAACGGCTCGAGACCTTGCGCCGTCTGCCGGAACAGCTTTCGGCGTTCGGGCGGTTTCAGGGAGTTCCAGGCGATGGACGCCTTCGCGCCCTCCAGCATCACCGACTTGCCATGGCGGGCGGAGCCGACGACGAGCCTCTTGTTCCTCACCGACTCGTAGCGGCCGGCGGCCTGTGCTCGCCGCACGGCCCTGGCGCGGGCTCCCTCGATATAGGCCCGTGAACTGGCCAGCACCGATCTCGGCATCCAGTACGAGTGCCCGTAGCCGCCCTTGGCGCACGAGTCCGCCAGCGTGCAGGTGAAGTAGCCGCGTCCGTGGACCAGCGGCGGCAACTCGGGCAGCACCACGCTTCCCCACTCGAAGAGCCGCAGACCGGTGCCGTAGAGGCCGTCGTAGAAAGCAGAATCCCGTTGCTCGTTGCGACCGCGCCACGACCGGTCCGGCCGACCTGTCAGGTCCCTGCCTCGCAGCCCGAGGTCCTTCCACCGGGCCACTGCCGCCGGATCGAGCCACTTCACGTCGGCCTTCCGCACCCCCCGCGGCCTGTCCATTCCCTCGAACGGGTTCGGCGTTTCGTGCTCACGGCCCATAAAACCGTAGAAGGTCTTGCATGCCGCCAGGTCCCGGGCGAAGGACGATGCCTCGACCCGGTCGTCATTCGCCGGATCTGTCATCCGCCAGAACTGGAACTCCTCCGCGTCGTCGGCTGATGCCTCCCACCACTGACGTTCCATCCCGTCCAGGAAGTCCAGCCACAGCGCAAGGGAGTACGCGTAGTCCCGGTTGGTGGTGTCCGCCAGTTTGCGCATCCGCGCTGACGCGAGGAATGCGTTCACCCGTAGGTCAGGAAGTCCGCTCGGTCCGATAAGAAATCTCTGCCCGTGTCTGCCACCACGTCCCCGGATCCAGGTCTCAAGATCCGTTGCGTGCTCCGGCGCGGCGTCCGGCAGCGCGCCCCACGTACGTTCCAGGTTGTACCGATGTACTCGCCAGCCCGCAGGCGGGGCAACCGCCTCAGTTGTACTCATGGCCTCACTACAACAGGTAACTGGCTAGAGAA